>NZ_JBSSXW010000006.1:0-9696 GCF_054031055.1 Kitasatospora sp. cg17-2 | reverse complement strand
GCCCCTACGGGGCACGGCCCTGACGGGCCGTCAGGCCCGGGGTGCCGCCTACGGCGTCACCGGCAGTAGGTGCACCCCCCGGCTGCGCCGGGGGGTGTGGGGGTGGGTGAATTCCCCTGGCGGGGAATTCGCTGGCCTGTTTCGGCGCCTGCGGCGCCTTTCCGTCCGGGGGTTCTCCGGGCCTGCGGCCCGGGTTTTGCGTTGACGATGTGACGTGTTTTTCGGGTAGAGGGCCCTCCCTCCTGTCCGGCCTGCGGCCGGAGCGTTGACGATGTGACGCGGATTTCGGGTAGCAGCCCCTCTCCTCCCTTGCCTGGCAAGGGTTGTGGGGGCTCGGTGGGGGCGCCTGCGGCGCCTCGGGCCTGCGGCCCGCCGTCGGGCGTTGACGATGTGACGCGGATTTCGTGTAGAGGGCCCCTCCCCTGCGGGGCGGGGGCTTTCGGGAGTCCGGCCGAGAGGTGGTTTCCGAATTTGCTGACTGGGGGCGGGGTGGTGTCCTTCCGGGCCTTTCTCTCCACCTTTCAGGTAATGAGCGTCAATTCTTTTGCCCATGACATTTGTGATTCTTCGTAATCACTCGCATTCCTGACGCGTCCACACCAGTGGTCCGACCACTGCCCCCTATGGCCGGATCCACACTTGGGGTCATGGACTCCTGTTGATCTTGAAACGGCTTGCACTACGCAGCGTCACCACTCCCGAGAATTGGTCTAAACAACACTGCCGAGTGGTCTAAACCAATCCGGCCTGATTCGGCCCCGTGGTCCCGCTTTCGCGCCATGCCTATCGAGCTGGCTCGATCCAGAGGTGCGTCCGGCCGGGTGAACCGGGCCGCCCAAAACCACCCAAATGGCCCCCCATGCCTCTTGAGCTAGCCGAATTCAGACCCCTGCGAGACGCATTCTCTTGCCTTTTCAGTAGCCTGAATCTGCGTCATTCTGATGCCTTTTCAATTGGCTCTATTGGCGTCTTTCCGTGCCTTTTCAGCTGACTGGTGGGGCGTCTTTCCGGGGCGCTTGCGGCACCCCGTCCGGCGGGGCCGTTGACGATGTGTCGTGGAATTCGGGTAGCGGCCCCGTCCCTTCCCTCCGGGGGCGTTGACGATGTGTCGTGGATTTCGGGTAGAGGGCCCTTCCTCCGGCGGGTCGGGCGGGCATGGGAAAGGGCCCCGGCCGGGGTCGGCCGGGGCCCTTCAATGGCGTTCTACGCCACGCTCTTGAGCCGCTGCTGCTGCTCCGGGATTCCCCCGGCCCGGCGGGCCTGGGAGGCCGCCGTGTGCCATTCCTGGAGCGCCTCGGCGGTGTACTCCATGCCGCTTTCCCCGGGCGCCCCGTCGGGGAACTGGACGAGATCCTTGGTGCGGCTCTTGAGGGTCTTGGCGCCATTCCAGCTGACCGGGAGAATTCCCTTCTCGCACGCCTCCCGCAGCGTGTAGGTGACCGGCGGGACCCAGGCGCCGGCCTCGCCCTGGCCGTCGCCCTGGACGGCCGCCTGCGGCGCCGGGGCGGGGGTTGCCGCCGAGGTTGCCGCCGGGGTTGCGACACCCCCCGCAACCTGCCCTGAGCTGGGGATACCCCCCGGGACGGTGTCATCGCGCAGCGAGGTTGCGCCCATCATGTCCGAGCCCGGCAGGAACGCCGAGACGGCCGCCTCGGCCTCCGCCTTCTCCATTCCGGCCTCGGTGATCCACGGGGCGTACTCGCCCCGGTCGAACCAGGCCGGGGCGGGCGCGCAGGCGTCCAGATATCCGGCCACCTGCGGCGTGATGTAGGCCACCTGGAATTCCTGGACACTCCCGCCGGTGACACCGACGACGCCGCGCCCCTTGATCTCCGGGTCCCATTCCGGGCGCTTGGCGTACCCGTACGTCACCACCCACTTCGGATCGGACGCCGGGCCCACGATGATTTTCGTGCCGACCTGGTCCCGGGTCTCGGTGTCCCCGAAAATGTCCTTCGAGAACTGATGGGCCCCGAGAATGATGCGGTGGTTTCCCGTCCGGCCCTGCATCAGGATCATCTGGAACCAGGCGTGGAACGCGGGCTTGCCCTTTCCCTTGACCCCGTACATCCACCAGATGTAAGCCGCCTTCATGAACGAGCTGAATTCGTCGATGACCAGCACCCGGGGAGTCACCTGCTGACCGGTCGCCCGTGCCATCTGGGCCGACTTCATGGAGACGAAGAATTCCGCCAGCGCCATGACCGCGCTGCGCACGTCGGTGTGGTTCCGGACGCCGGACTTGCCGTGCGTCTCCAGCATCGAATCCCACTTGAGATCGATGATGTCCACCAGCCAGCCGTGCTGACGGAAATGCACCACCGGAATGTAGAGCACCGTGGACTTCCCGCGACCGGTCTCCCCGGACACCCCGAAATGCGGCGTCTCGGTCTCGACATTCACCCACACCGGCCCGTCGTGCCCGGCCCCGACCATCACCCGGTACGGGTCGGCCGACGGGATCCACGGCACGGATCGCGGCAGCTCAGCGCGCTTCTTGGGCGGCTTGGGGTGGCTCCACACCACCCAGTGGTGATCCCCCGCCAGCTCCCAGCGGGAGCGCCACTCACCCAGCGGCACGCGGGAATTCACGAGCGAATCGAGCGTGTCCTGCTCGGATTTCGTCCCGAGGAATGTGATGGGCAGACGCAGCACGATCTGCGCGTCCTGCGTGCGGGCGTCGGCCGGGAACAGCATCCAGTCCTCGACCGGCGGCACGGGCGGCAGCTCGGCCTCCCCCATCAGCTGCGCGGTCGGCGCCTGCACCGGCAGCTGGGGCGTGCCGCCCGTCAGGAAGGCCAGCGTGGCCGCCTGCCGGGCCTGGGCCGCCCGGGGGTCCTCCAGCCCCAGGATCGGCGCCATGGCCAGCCACAGGGCGGGCTGGTAGATCTCGGCGTCCGTCCGGTCCCGGGCCCGCCACCACCCGAGCCCGTGCTCCCCGGTCACGTACGCCATGGCCAGCGTCACCGACGCCATGTAGGCCCCGAGCACCGTCCCCACCGGGTCGGTCGCCAGCCCGTACGCACCGGCCAGGGCGCCGAGCCGCGCCACGGCCCGGCCCGCGTACGGCCACATGTGCCAGCGACCGGCGGCGCGCGCCCCGGCCGCCCCGGCGTCGCGCAGCACCAGCAGCGCCCCCCACACCGCCCTCCGCGCCCCCACGGCGCCCCGCCACGCCTCCCCGACGCGCCGGGCGACGGACACCAGCCACTCGCCCGCCGCGCCCTCCTCACGGGGCCGCAGCGCCCTCTCGGCGGCCTCCGCCAGCCACGCGGCGGCCCGGCCCTGCCCGGAGGCCGGCGCGACCGCCACCGACGCCAACTTCACCATCTGCGGGTGCGGCTGGCGGCCCGCCACGGCCGGGTGGTGGCGCCAGTCCGTCGACACGGTGCCGCGCTTCCACGCGGTCGCGTTGCTGCGCGGGCGGCCCCACATCTCCCGCCCCGACAGGAACCGCCAGGCCACCCGCCCCACCCCGGTGGCCGCGCGGGCCACCTGCGTGCCCGCCCACTGCGCCAGGCGTGCGCGGTTGTGCCAGACCATCAGCCCCGCGCCGATCACCACCCCGGCCTCCACCAACAGGGTGGTACCGTCCGCCGAGCCGTCCCCGACCTGGATCAGGCTGAATGCGATCTGATGCGTCGTCAGCTCCGCTGCGAGCATGTCCACCGTGGTCCCTCTCCCTCGTGTAGGGATCACGCACCCCCGGCGGGCCGGGCCATCACTCCATGGCCCGCCGGGGTCGTGCGCCATCCCGGTGATCACTGCGCTACAGGGCGTCAGTGTCGGTGCCACCCATGACAGGTGCACCCGGATTTCGGTTCCGTCCCGGTCACCCGCTCAGCGGGTGCCGTGCTCCGCGTGCCACGGGCACGGGTCCTCCGGCGGGCACGGCCCGCACCCCGGCGGGACCGAGTACCAGAACAGGTACTCCTGGCGGACGTAGGCCCTGCTGCCGCCGGGGGCGTCCCACTCGATCGAGTCGGCCGGGATCGGCCCGGCGGTCTCCTCCGGGTGCATCCGGTCCAGCTGCATCAGGGCGTACGCGGCCGCCTCGGCCAGCTGGCCGTCCGCCTCGGTCCGCGAGCTCCACCACCGCCGGTCGTGGAGCGCCGCCAGGCGCAGCGCCGCCTCCCGGCGCTCGGACTGGCTGGCCTCGCCCCAGTCGGCCGGCCTGTGCGGGCCCTCCATCGTCCGGGCCAGCTCGGCCACGGCGGCCTCCTCCTGCCCGATGTCCGGGGCGTCCGCGTACGCCTGGAGGGCGCTCGGCGCGGAGAACGCCGGGTAGTGGGTGAGCGGCCGACGGGTCTGCTCGGTCATGTCAGCCCACCTTCCGCATCTCGTACGAACGGCAGAGCGCCGACGGGCCGAACAGGCCGTCGACCCTGACGGTCCACCGCCCGCCCGTCAGGTCGGACGGGGCGAGCTGACCGGGGGCCAGGTCGTCCAGGACCCGGCCGGACTTCCCGGCCGCCCAGGGGTCGGCCTCGCACTCCGTGATCTCCACCCGGTCACCGGCTCGGAACGTCATCTCGAATCTCCTCAGGTAGGGGTGGGGCGGGCCCGGGCGGGCCCGCCCCGAGGGGTCGGTCAGCGGGTGCGGCTGAGCTTCAGGGCGTCGGCCACGATCAGGGCGTGGTCGAACGCCAGCGGCGGCAGGGCGTCCAGCGGCCACCAGGCGACGGCGGCGGCGTCGTCCCCGGCCACGGCCTCCTGACCGGAGGCCACCTCCAGCAGGTAGGCGACCGAGACCACCCGCTCGCGCGGGTCGCGGTCGGGGGCGTCGTAGGCGCCGACCTGGGCCAGCTCCTCCGGGTCCGCCACGATGCCGGTCTCCTCCTCCAGCTCGCGGGCCGCCGCCGCCCGGGTCGTCTCGCCCTCGTCGACGTAGCCGCCCGGCAGGGCCCAGCTGCCCTTGTACGGCTCGTCGGCGCGCTGGATCAGCAGGACACTGCCGCTGCGGATCACCACGGCGTCGGCGGTCAGCCACGGCCTCTCGCTGCTCCAGGGGTTGGTGGTGTCGGTCATGATCGGTCCTCTCTGGTGGGGTGGTGCCGGGTGGTGGGGCGGGCCCGGTCGGGCCCGCCCCGGATCATGTCGCCGCAGGCGCGGCGGCGGGGGCGGTTCGGGGACTACCGGCGGGCGGCGCGACGCTCGGCGGCGTCGATCTCCCGGGCGACGGCGGCCGTCTGGATCTCGGCGATCCGCCGGTCGATCCGGGCGGTCGGGCCGCCCTTCAGCGCGGCCCGCAGGACCAGCGCGGCCAGCCGGAGCGTCTCGCCGGTCGTGTAGTGCTCGGGCTCGTGGTCGTACCGGGGGGCCATGGTCAGTTCCTCTCGGCCGGGGCGAACCCGATGCGGGCGGCGGCGGGGCGGGCGGGGGCGGCGGCGCGGGCGTTGCGCATCTCGCGCTGCACCGTGGCGAGCGGGACGTCCGCCCGCCCGGTCAGCGCCACCACCCGGGCGTGCACCTCGGACTGGTCGGCCAGCCCGGCGGCGGTCACCTCCCGCACGGCGGCGGCGACCGACAGCCGGGGGACGGACGCCTGCGGCGACGCCCCCACCTGCGCGGATGCCGTCTCCGGGCGGAGGCCGTCCGGAGCCCCGGCGGAGGATCCGGGCCGCAGCGCGGCGACCGGCGTCCAGCGCGGCGCCTCCCACAGCTCCGCCGCCGACGGGGCGGAGACCCGCTCCAGCGCCAGCCCCCGGTCGGCGTCGGCCGTCTCGGCCAGCGCGTCCCACGCCCCGGTCAGCCGCCGGGCGGAGCGCTCCTGAGCGCGGGCCACCCGGGCGCCGGCCTCCGCGAGGGCGGCCATGCGCGACTCCTCCGCCCGGGTACGGGCGGTCAGCGTCGCCCGGGCCACCGCGGATTCGTCCCGGGCCGACTGGAGCACCCGGCCGATCTCGGCCTGCGCCCGGGGCGAGAGCGCGGTGCGCTCCCACACCCCGTGCAGCCACCACAGGGATTTGGCGGCCAGCGGCAGCCAGGAGACGGCCAGCCACGCCGCCGGGGCGGTCGAGGTGAGCGCGTGGGCCACCAGCGCCCCGGTCGCGACGGCGCCCAGCAGCCACCCGACGGCGGTCACCCGCCAGTCGTGATCGCCCTGCGCCGCCAAGCGGCGCTCGTAGGCGAGGGCGGCCAGCCACGCCGCGTCGAATCCCAGGCCGATCACGGCCGCGAGCAGCGCCGTCATCACCGGGCCGAGCCACAGCGTGACGACGGCGACGGTCAGCACGGCGGACAGCGCCGTGGCCGTCAGGGCGGGTGCGGCGAGCCTGGCCCGCCGCATGGTCTGTACGGTCATCAGAGCCCTCCCAGAGGGGCTGTAGGGGCCGGGCCCCGGGTGCCACCGGGGCCCGGCCCGTGAACGGGGTGGGGGTCAGCGGCGCCAGAAAGCGGCGCGGGTCCGGTTGTCCTCCATGTCCCGGAACCCGGCGTCGGCGCGGCGCTCGGCGTCGCGGGCGCCGTCCTGGTTACCGGCCGCCTCCTGAGCCAGGAGGTCGCGGACCGCGTCGGCGGTGGCCCTCATGCCGTCGTGCTCGGCGCGCTCGAAACGCTCGGCCTCGCGGTCCTTGTCCCTGCGGCTCCAGCCCATGGCGTGGTCCTCTCGGATGGGGCCGGGCCCCCGACGGGCCCGGCCTGATGGATCGGGGGTCTAGCGGGCGGTACGGGTATAGCGGGCAGTACGGGCGTACCAGGTGGTACGGGCGTAGCGAGTAGTACGGGCGCGTCAGTCGTCCCGGTCGTCATCCCACAGGGCGGCGGCCGCCGAGGGGCGGCAGATCTCCCAGACCGCCCCATGGGCGATCAGCACGGCGGTCACGCACGCCGTCAGGGACACCACCGAGCGCACCGGCTCCGGCCAGCCGACCCGGTACACCGCCACGGCCACCAGCAGACCGATCGGCAGGGCGGCCACCCAGGCAAGGACCGTGGTGGTGCCCACCGACAGGCGGCGGGGGCGGGGGGCGTTCACCGGTCACCGCCCAGGGCCTGCGCCAGCCGCTCCTCCGCGAGGGCGAGCGCCGCCTCCCGCATCAGCCGGGCGTCGTCCGCCGTCTCGGCGTCCCGGGTCTCGGCCGCCAGCCGGGCGTAGTGGCAGGCCGTCGTGTGCGCCCGGACCATGGCGGCCAGCGCCTCGGCGCGGCTCACCGGGCACCACCCACGTGCCGGTCGATCTGCGCCGACAGGTCGACGATGCGGTCGCGCAGCACGGAGGCCGGCGGGACCGTCGGCGGCACGGGCGGGGACGGGGGCGGGGGCGGCACGGGCGTGCCCCCGGCGTAGGTACGATCCATGACGGATCGCCTCCTCTGTCGAGATCAGAGATGGGTGATCAAGGCCCTGACCAGGGGTTGCACCCCCCGGTCGGGGCCGCTCCGTTTCCGGCGCTGCACTCACTGTGACACACAATCGCAGTGGATACAACTTCCCTATCTGATGCGCCGCCCCTGTATGCTCTGACCATGGAAGACACGAAGCTCCCCGAGGAACGGCAGGCCGCCGCCCTGCGCGACGTCGCCCGCATCGGCGCCGCGCGCGCGAAATTGCTGGCGGACGCCGAGGACCTCGTCCCCTCGCTGCGGGCCGCCGCCGTGGCCGCCGACGCGACCGGCGCCCAGCGCTCCCGGATCAGCAGCCTCGCCCAGATCAGCCCCAACACGCTGACCGCGTGGCTCAGGGACGCGGGCGCCACCGTCCGCACCAAGCGGGGGGCCGACCGTGGCTGACCTGCCCCCCAACGCCTCCCTCACCGACGTCCGCGACGCCCTCCCCGAGGAGTGGCGCGCCGCGTTCGACGAGGAGCTGTCCCGCGTGATGCTGAGCGACCTGTCCACCTGGGCCCACGGGTGGGCCCGGTGCGTGGCCGACGGCGACTACCCGCCCCGCCCCTACTGACCATCCGCGAGAGACGCCCCCGGACCGGCGACTGACCCCCACCCGTCGCGGGGCGTAGTCTCTGCGCTACTGATCACGCACCACAGACCCCAGGAACGGCAAAAGAGCCCCCCAGTCTGATCCCCACCGTTGGCGCGGTGGAGGCCGGGAAGCTCGCTGCCGACCTCGATCCAGTTAGAGGTCTGGCACCGATGGTAGGGGACCGTCGTCCCCCGATCCACCGGGCCCGGCCGGAGAGGCCCTGTACGTGCCCACGACCGACGGCATCCGGCCGCGCGACTGCGCGTCCTGCCGCACCGTCCACGCCGCGCTCACCGAGCACCCGAGCCCGGACACGCTCACCGTCGCGCAGGTGGCGGAGCTGTCCGGGCTGGCCCGGCGCGCCACCATCACCCACCTCGGCCACCTCCAGGAGGCCGGGCTCATCGAGGCCGACCGGCGCACCCCCACCGGGGCGACGCTGGAAGGCCGGCCTCTGCGCCCCGGCCCGAAAATCACCCCCGCCAAGTGGGCCGGGTCGGCCCAGACGCGGGACCGCGCCTGCGGCCAGCTGCTCGCCGCCTACGCCTCGATCGGGTGGACCGGCACGGCCAGCACTGACGTCCTCGCCGGGCTCAGCGGGATGTCCGTCGGCAGTGTGAAGCGGCACCGCCCGCACCTCAAGGCGGACAAGCACCTGCGGCTGACCGCCGACGTCCGCGACGCCACCAACCGGGCCGGGCGCCTGCGGGCGGTCGACCATTTCACGCTCCTGCCCTCCCTCGGTCTCGTCGTCGACACCCCGGTGCTCCCCGCCGGAGCCGAGCACACCGGCTGGTGGTGGGCGGCCGCCGAGGACGTCGTCCAGCGGCTGCGCTGGTTCACCGGCCCCGCCGGGCAGAGCCGCGACGACTGGGACCGCGACCGGTGGCGCGCCGTCGAGCTGCTGGCCGCCGCGATGACCGAGACGTGCGGCGCGGGCGCGTGGACGGCCGCCGACTGGCACGTCTACCTCGGCCCCGACCGGCCCGGTGTCGCCCGCCCCCTGTCCTACCTGCGCACACTCATCGAGCGCCTACCCGCCGCCCCGCCGCTGTCCAGCGGCCCCGCCGCCCGCGCCACCGGGCAGCGCCCGCTGCTGCTGATCACCTGCGACGACTGCGGCCGCGCCTACCGCAGCGCGAGCGGCAGCACCGTCTGTGGCCCCTGCCGGGAGCACGGCGCCGCCGCCGTCTAGCACCCCCCACACGGCCCCTGGTGGCCCATCAGACGGCCCCACCCCCCTACTCTGGCGGGTGGGGCCGACGCATGTCTGCGCGCGCCCCTAAGGGCCCCTCAGGGGCGCCGCTCTCCCCATTGCCTGAGTCGGCGCCACCTGAGGGTGCACCTCCCCGTGCACGGGGGGTGCACCCCCCGTGCATCTGCCCTGTGGATAACTCCCGCGACCGCCCGCTATGGGGTGGTATGTCCTGTGGAAAAGGGGGTGCAGGGTGCACCAAACTGCGACTTTCAGAAAAGGGCCCCTGAGCTGCGGAAACGTGGGGGGTGCACCAAACTGCGACTTTCAGAAAAGGGCCCCTGAGCTGCGGAAACGTGGGGGTGCACCAAACTGCGACTTTCAGTCCATAGAGCAGCACCGGTGCACACCCCCCGCCCGGCTGCGCCGGGCCGCCTCCCGCAGGGAGGCGGTGACGGGCCGTCAGGCCCGATGGGCCTTCTACCCGAAATCCGCGTCACATCGTCAACGGTAGCGGAGCGTAGCGACGCGGGCCCGGCCCTGACGGGCCGCCAGGCCCGAAAGCGACGTAGTCGCGCGGC
>NZ_JBSSXW010000004.1:0-67922 GCF_054031055.1 Kitasatospora sp. cg17-2 | reverse complement strand
CGGAAACTCTGCGCTCTGATTCTATCAGCCCTCCGGCCTAATTCCTGGCCTTCAGTTTCTCGGGCGCTAGCGGCGAGTGTTTCAGAATTCGCCTGTCGGGGATTCCTGCCGCAGGCCTCGGGCGGACCGTGCTCGGGCGGGGCGGAGCTTCCCCCCCGGCCGCCCCGCCCCACCTCCGAACCGCGCGGCCGGCATCAGCCGGACGCGGAGAAGAGGCACAGCGCAGCGACCCACCCGATCGACCAGCGCCAACCCCCACCCACGACACCACTCATCACCAGAACAGGGCGCAGGAAGGTATGTCGGGCTGGTGAGAATCGCCGGGCGACTCTCTGACCAGCGCTGATGGCTTAGCGGGGCCGGGCTTGGTGGAGGCTGTACGCGCAGCTGATCGCCTACCCGAACGGGCGGCTGACCGCGTAGCTGGACGCGTAGCCAAACGGCGGGGCCGGCCGCTGGGTGCGGGGGCGGGGTGCAACGCGGGGGTGCAACGCGGGCTCTCTGGCCTGTCCGACGGGTGTTTACGCAGGTCAGGGGTGCAACGCAGGCGCCGTGTTGCACCTCGCGTTGCACTCCGCGTTGCACCCGCGTTGCAGGGGGCGGAGGGCTGCGGCCGGCGGGCGGGTCAGCCGTCCAGGTAGCGGCGGAGGGCTGCTCGCCGGGCTTCGGCTTCGAGCTGGCCCTGGAGGGTGGCCGCGGCGCGGCGGCGGGCGGCCAGGGCGTCGAAGCGGGCGTCTCGGGCCTCGCGGGTGATGATCCGGTCGACGCAGAACGTCTCCCTGGTCCACAGGTCGACCAGGGCGCGGGTGTGGGGGTCGGCGGCCCAGCGGGTGCCTCTGGCGTGGCGGCGCAGGGTTCGGGGGTGGAGGCCGGTGTGGTGGGCGAGGGTGCGGATGGCGCGGCGGGTGGGTCGGTGGGGTGGCCAGCGGCGGAGGTCGAGGGGTTGGTCGGTGTGGTGTTTGAGTAGGGCGAGGATGTGGTCTTGGATTGTGCTGTGTTGGGTGAGGGGGCAGGCTCCGGGGTTGCGTGCCGTGTATTTATTGTGGAGTGGGCAGGTTTCCTGTTGGGTCTTTTTCGTGGTCATGGTTTGAGTGTGTGCTCGATGGCCTGTGGAAATCCGTTTCGCTCGGCTTTTCGGCGCTCTTCTCGTTTATGGAATGCGTAGCATGTTGTAGCGGTGTTCTCAGTACCGATCTGGCATTGAGCGGCCGTGGGGGATCTGGGTCATGCTGTGGGGAATTCCTCCGTTGCTTCGGTCGTCCTTCGACCAGCGCTTCGAGTGGAGGAGGCGGACGTTCCACCAGGGGTCGTCGCTGGGCGGTCCGTGCCTCTCGGCGCGGCGCAGGGCGCGGGTGGTGGGCAGGTCCAGGACGATGGGCCGGCGCTTGTCGGTGCGGCGCTGGCGGTCGCAGGAGGGGCATTCCAGGCGGTCGGGGTGGGCGTTCTCGTCCAGCTCGTCTTCGGAGTCGTGGGCGCCGCCGAGGGGGCCGTGGCAGGTGTGGCAGGGGTGCATCTGGTCGTTGTGGGCGCGGGCGGCGAGCAGCCTGGCGCGCTGCTTTGCGTCCCGGGCGTCCTGCTTGGCCTTGGCGGCCTGCTCCTGCTCGGCGTGTTCCTGGTCCTCGCGTTCCTGGCGGCGCTGGGCGATGAGGTCCCAGTCGGGTTCGTCGTTGAGGGCGTCGGTGAGGGAGTGTCGGCCGGGCCGGCCGAAGCGCCACCAGATCGGCCCTTGCCAGCCGTGCTCGCGCAGCCGCTCGACGGTGGTGCCGAGCACGGGGATCCTGCCGTCGAAGGTGGCGTAGGTGACGCCCTCCTGCTCGTGCGTGTGGCCCTGCCAGTGCTCCCGGGTGGCGTTGCGCAGCTCCTCGAGACGCTGTTCCAGGGCTTCGGGGCTGTAGCGGGGGCGGCTGCCCCTGGTGCCCTGGTCCAGGACGAACAGGACCGGCGGGCGGACGGCGCGGCGGGGCCGGTAGCCGTAGGCGGGTTCGGGGGCGTTGTAGCGGACCTCGACCTCCAGGCGCTCCTGGCCGCCGTCGTGGACGGTGCGGTCGAAGTAGCGCTTGTAGTTGTCGAGCTTGCCGGCGACCTTGCGGATGTCGGTCATGGTGCCCCGGTCGAGTTCCAGGAAGGCCACCGGGATGCCGAGCTCGGGCAGGCGGACGACGGCGTCGGGGATGACGTTGACCTTGCCGGTGATGGTGTGGGGTGTCTCGGTGGCCCAGGCCTCGATGCCGCCGGGCAGCGGACCGGTGGGCAGGGCGCGGCGTGGGGGTGCCTGGCGTTTGTCGGTGCGGGGCGGGGCGCCGTGGGTGGTGGTGCCGGTGACGGCGGTGATGACGAGCTCGTTGACGAGCATGGCGTGGGGTGCGCCGGTGAGGCCGGCGCCGCGGGCGTGGCCGCCCATGTCGCGGTCGTCGCCGAGGGCTTCGGCGGCGGCGGCCAGGCCGAGCGGGGTGAGGCCGACGATCTTCTCCGCTCCGGGCCCGCCCGGCTTCGGCTTCGCGGCCCCCTCGCCTCCCCCGGCTCCCCCGTCTCCTCCGGCGGCTGGGGCGGTCTTGGGGGCGGGGCGGCGGCCCGGCGGCGAGGTGGTGCCGCGGACGTCGACCAGCTTGTGCTTGGTCAGGTCCCGGACCGCTTCGGCCACGTGCTCGACGCGGTGGTGGGCGCGGTACTCGTCGGCGGCGATCAGGGCGTGCAGTTGCTTGTAGGTGGCGATCTTCAGCACGCCCAGCGCGGCGAGGACGTCGGCGCGCAGCGGGGCCGTGCTGCCGTTGGGGTTGAGGGCGGAGCGGCGGAAGTGCACCCGGCCGGGCCGGGCCGGCTGTTCGCCGTCGTGCCGCTCGCCCTGGCCGCCGTGGCCGTCGTCCTGGTCGTGGTCCATGTCCTGCCCCCTGGTGGTTCGTGGTGGTGATCTTCTCTGCTGTACCGCACACCACCGACACCGGGGCCGCCCCGCCCGCCGCTCGCCGCCGCCCACCCGCCGCACGCCGACCACCGGGAGGCGCCCAGCCTCCCCGGCCGGGAGGGGGGAGGGCCCCAGCGGCGATGGAGCGGGTGGGCAGCACTGGACCCGGCGGTGAACCCGATCCCGACCTACCCAACTGCACCACCAACCACCAACAGCTCAAAGAAGGGAAGGGAGAGGGTTGTCGGCAACCCTGGGCGGCCCGAATCCTGGGGATGAGCTGGGGAAATGTCGAAAGGTCGGCGAATGCTTCCCCCCGGGGCATCACCCGGGGACGGCCCCGGGGAGATACCCGGGGAACTCCAGCGGGCTATTTCGCCTCGCCAGCGCGCCGTGACGGCGGCTCAGGCTCTGATCGGACACTACCCCGGGCCTGCCTTCGGCACGTCGGATCGGCCGGCCTGGCCCCGCTGGGTCGGCGGCGCGGGGTGACGAATCGAGTGGCGGCGGCGTTGGAGCGGGGGTGAGCAGCACTTCCACTCCCCGCCCGCGGCGCGGTAGCGCCGGGTTGGGGCCGGGCGTCGGCGGCCGGGCCTTCGCCGTCGTGGGCCGGGCGCCGCGGTCCCCGCTTCCTTGGTCGCAGGAGTCGGTCGACGACGGGCTGCGGAGCGTGCTGGACGGCCATCAGTGGCTGGTGGCGGCGCGGTGGGAGTCGGCGTTCGAGGACCTGGACGAGGACGTGCTGGGCGAGGTGGCCCAGGAGGCCCGCCAGGACAGGCGGGACCCGGCCGGGGCCGTCGACGTCTTCGTACGGAGTCTGGTCCGGCAGTTGGAGGACTGGAAGCAGGCCGATGCCGCGTTGGAGGGGGCACTGGAGAAAGCCGCGCTCGGGCGGCCGTTGCCGGTGTGGGCGGCCGACGCCCTGGCCGCCGAGCAGGAACGGCTGCGGAACGCGCGGCAGGCCCTGCTGGAGGCTGTTGCCCGGTACCACCATGGTGGCCCTGCGTCCTGGTGAGGTCCGGTCAGCGGGCGGAGGCCGGCTGCGGCGCAGGCGAGCGGGTGCTCGGGCTTGTCGCTGTCCACGAGGAAGGCGCCGTCGACCAGGACGGCCCCGCCGTCCACGCGGCCGGCGCCGTCGATCCGGCCGAGCCCGGCCGTCCTTACGGACCTGGAAGAGGCCGGGACCCTGGCTCCGGCCGATCAGGTCCCGGCCGGGGCCGAGCGGCGCGGTGGCGCGGCCCCGGCCGGCACGAGGTACGGGCGGCACGGGGCAGTGCGGGTCGCGTTCAGTCCGGGTCGGCGGACGCCAGGGCCACCGCGAGCACCAGGTGCGGGACGGCTTGCAGGCACTGCTCGGCCATCAGGCTCGGGTCAGTGGCGGTGCGGGCGTCGACCAGCGCCAGCAGCCCTGCGCCGATGGCCGTGTCGACCGCCGTGTCCAGGACCTCGGCCGCCGTGAATTCCCCGCCGGCCGCCAACTCGCCCGCCCGGGCGAGGGCCTGGGCCGGGTCTTCGCGCCACAGCCCGGCGATCTCGTCGCCGGCGCCCGCCAGGTCGATGGCCGCGCCCTGCTCCGCGGTCGGCAGCGGCACCGGCCCGGCTGGCCCGGGTTCCTCCACGAGCTCCTGGGCCCGCGCGACCGCCACCCGGGCGGCGAACGTGCGGAGGCCTTGCTCGTGCTCGCGCGCGACGGCGTCCGGCCAGCGGGCCTCGTCCTCGGCCCGGGCCGCCTCCAGCAGCGGAGCCGCGGTGTGGCTGAGGTAGACGACCGGCAGCGGGTCCACCACCACCGCCTCCTGCCCGGGCGGCGCGGCGGCGATCGGCCCGTACACCTTGCCCGCCGCTTCGGCGCAGGCGCCGACGGCGGTGGTCAGGGCGGCGATCAGCCGTGCGTGGCGGCGTCGGCGGGCAGGCGGGTCCAGGCGGGAGGGAGTCGCGGTCACCCCCGCACTATGCCGCTCCGCACCCGCCGACGGGGCCCGTTCCGGTAAACGCCCGCCCGGATGATCAGCAGGTGCTGTTCGACGTCATGACGAACCGGCGTCACGAGCCATGACCAAGGGCGGCCGGGTCCGGTGGGTGCGCAGGACGGCGTCGAGCGCGAGGTCCGCGGTGGGGTGGGTCTTGGGGCGGGAGAGGTTGTCGACGAGGAGCCGGGCGCCACCGGGCCGGTGGAGGAGGGCGATCCAGCCGGCCTGTCCCCACGGCCCGTCGGGCAGGGGCGCGGCCCAACCGACCGGCGTGCTGTCGTGGCGCAGCTGGAGGACGCCGTGGGCGGCGGGGGTGAGCCAGGAGCCGAGTTCCCAGCCGGGGCCGAAGGTGGGCTCGAGGTCGTCGAGGAGGTCGGGGAAGTCGAAGCGGATCTCGGGGTCGGTGCAGGCCGCCCGCCGGGCCTGCTCGGCCGCCTCGGCCACCGAGCGCCAGGCCGACACCGGCCCGGTGGCCGGCTCCGGCTCCGGCTCGGGGGCGGGAGGGGGCGGCTGCTCGGTCGGGGCGGGGGTGGCCGGGGTTTCGCCTCGCGAGGCGTTTGTCCCCTCCGGCGCGACACCGTCGTCGTTGTCCGGGCCGTCGTCGTCGTGGTCCCAGTGGTCGATCCGCTCGCGCGAGCGGGCGACGAGGCGCTCGTGCTCGTCCAGGTGCGGCCAGCGGGCCTTGTCCCGGATGTCCTGCGCGGCCATGTAGGCGCGGGTGCCGTAGACGGGCAGCACCTTCGCCAGCTCCGCGAACGCCGCGACCGGATCACCGGCGGCGGTCTCCTCCAGGAAGCGGGTCAGCCGGCGGTGCAGCGCCTCCGCGGTGCCGAGGAGGTGCCGACCGTCCTCCCCCCAGCGGGCCAGGACGTCCTCGGCCCCGGCCGCGGCCACCGGTGCAGCGGCCGGGTCGGCTGCCGCACCGCCCGGTGCTGCACCCGAATTCGGTGCAGCGGCGCTCGCTGCTGCGACTGCTGCTGCTTCGCGGGCCTTGGCCCTGGCGCGGTCGACCTTGCTGCGGCACGAGCGCGAGCAGTAGGTGCGTGGCCGCCCGGTGTGCGCCGCGGGGACGGGGTGGGGGCAACCAGGCCGGGCGCAGCGCCGGGCCGGTTCCTCGCCGGTGGTGGCCGACTGGTCGGTGGCGGCGGTCGGCGGGGCGCTGTCCATGCCCGGGATCGTAGCCGTCGGGGCTGACGGCCCGTCCTGGGTTTCGCCCCGCTGTTGGGCGTGGGGCGAAACCTGGTCGGCGGGTGGTGCGGGTGGATGGGTGTGGTCTGTGCCGGTGGGTCGGGCCGGGGCCCGTCAGAGGTTCTGGAGGTAGACCTGGTGGACGGTGCGGGCGGCGTGCTCCGGGGTGGCGTGCAAGCGTGCTTCCAGGGTGACCGGGTCGCCGATGAAGTAGCCCTCGCAGACCGCGACCCAGGCGTCGGTGCCGTCGAGGCCCCGCTCGACCCAGCCGACCTGGTGGCCCTCGCCGAGGACGAGCAGGACGTCGGGCTGGACCGTCCAGCCGGCGAGCGTCCAGTGGTGGCCGAAGGCGGCGGGGTCGAGCGGGATGCGGACGTCCATACTGCGGGGCAGGCCGCGCAGCAGCGGGTCGCGCGGCACCGGCACCGTCCGCTCCTCCCGGCCCGCCGGCCCGGCCGACGCGGGGGCGGGGACGGTCTGCTCGGCCAGGCGCCGGCCGACCAGACCCCGGAGCCCCCCGGCCTCCGCCGCCGGGCCGGCCTGCTCGCGCGGCACCGGGCCCTGTGCCGGGGTCGCCGTTTCGCCCCGGGGCGCAGCGGACGCGGATTCGGTGGCGCCGGCGGTGGCGGCTGTTTCTCCCCGGGGCGCAACGGAGCGCGGCAGGGCCGTTCCGGCGGTGCGGGCGGCTCCGTGTCCTGGGGGTGTTTCGCCCCGGGGCGATCCGTCGGCGCCTGCGGCCTCCGAGACCGGGACGGCGGACGCGGGGCGAGGCGCGGGCGCTGCGGCCGACGCCGTCCCGGCCGTCGCCGGGGCACTCCCGGACGTGGTGCGGGTTTCACCCCGGGGCGATTCGGCGGGCACCGGAACGGGTTGTCCCGGGGCCGGGGCCTGGGTCGGGTGCTCGGCGAGGAGGCGCTCGGCCAGCTCCCGGTGGCGCCGCATCAGCAGGTCGGCGGCGCGGAGGACGTCGCCCACTGCTTGGCGGGCAAGGGCTGCGTCGCTGTCGCGGGCGGCGCAGTCCAGCTGAAGCAGGAGCAGTCGGTCGTGCCGGCCGAGCTCCTCGCCGAGAGCGAGAAGCTCGGCGACCGCCGGGTCGTCGGCCAGCCCCTCGGGCAGCGCCGTTTCACCCCGGGGCGTTTCGGCGGCCGCAGCGAGAGCCGTGGCCTGCTTCTCCCTCTCCCGGGCGCGGTCGGCTTTCGACGAGCACGCCTTCGAGCAGTACTTCGGCCGGCGGCCCCGGCCGGCCCACGCCAGCTCCGTCCCGCACACCGCGCACGTCGGCCCGCCGAACAGCATCGGCTCCGACGCGACACTCGCCGCATTACCCCCCGGGGAGAAACTCATGATCGGGATGCTAGCCCGACGACCTGCGCCGATTCACCCCGGGGCGGAACGGTCGGACGGCAGGGCCTCGAGGCGCCCGCCGCGTCGCGGCCCGGGTCGCACGGCGAGGCCCTCCTCCGCCGCGAGGACGCGGTCGGCGGCCGCCGTACGGCGCGAAGGGGCTGCGGGCAGACACGGCGCCGGCCGGCGGGCGGGTCAGTCCCCGGCCGGGTCGGCGGTGTAGGCCAGGCCGCCATGGCCCAGCCGACGGCGCCCACCGTCGGCCCCGTCCCGCGAGTCCGGTGCCGGGGTGGTGGTGGAGAACGGCGAGCCGAGGCGTTCGGCGGGCAGGAGCCGCTCGGCGAGCGGCTCGTCGAGCGCGCCGTGCGGGTGCGAGAACGGCTGGGACAACGGACGCCGACGCGTACCGGATTGATCACTCATGGCTGACAGTCTGTCACCCGAGTCGGGCTCCCGACCGGGCCGGCCGGGCGGCCGGTGGCAGCCGGACAACCTCACCAACATCTACACCGGGGACGAGTTCCACGAATTCAGCATTCCCGCAGCTCAAGGCCATATTTCTTGACCAAGGGGCTTACGGACCCCTGGTCCCAGGTAGGGCCTGTGGGTGTGCGGTTCACCGGCCGCCGATAGACATCGGGCAGTGGCCGGTGGCGGTCGCAGCGCAACGACAGCCCACTCCCGCGTCCGGCAACCGGACCGGACCGAACCGAAGCCCAAGGAGGCACTGTGAAGGACATTCTCATGAAAATGATTCGGGCTCTCCGGCAAACGCCGACCGGCGGCCTGACGGCCGTAGTCCTGGTCGCATTCGCCAGCGACGTACTGCAGGGCGCCGACGTGGTGGTGCAGTGGATGACGTGAAGACGCCCGGTCCGACAGCCGACCGACACACTTCCCCGGGCGACGTGGGTGGTCCTGACGGGTGTTCTCCGGGTGCGGCCTCAAGGGGCCGGGCCCGATGGTGGGGTGGTGGCGGTCGTCGTGATGGTCGAGCAGCCGGAGGACCCTGTGCTCCTGGTCGTGCACGCGGCCGGCTCCGACCCGGACGTGCCCGGCGACCCGGCGGCGGTGACCGCCTGCGGGCTCGACACCGCAGGCATGGCCGTCGAGCCGTGGCACCCGGCGGCCCCGGGTCGGGCTGGTACCCGCCCGACCTCGCCCGCCACGTCTGCCCGCGCTGCGACCGCGCCGTGCGATCGGCGACATGAGCGCAGGTCAGCAGGGTGGCTTACAGATTCTCGCCCGCCTCGGAGGGTGCCCGCCGGCGATGGCCCGTGGTTGTGCGTCCCAGGTCCGGCGGGCGCCCCGGCGGCATCGTAGCCGGGCCCGGCTCGCCCGGTGGCCGACGGACGCGATGGCGCGCGGCAGCGAATTCGACGGTGACGTGGTGTTCGGAGTCGATCACGGACGGGTAGAGCTCGCCTGGCCAACGACCCGGAGGGGAGAAGCGGTGAGCGAGTCGGATCACATCAAGTCGCTGATCATCAGCACGGCGCAGGAGCTGTGGGAGGACAAGGAGGCCCTGGGCAAGTTCCTCGGGGTGGTGCGGCGCAGTCCGGGGTTCGCCGGCCTGGCCGACGCGGTGGAGCGTTCGACGGTGCGACCGGCGAAGGCCACCTTCTACGGGGTGCAGAGCACGGAGTTCCAGGCGTAGCGCGCCCGGCCCGTGCGACGGCCCGCTCCCTCGGCTGGGGGGCGGGCCGCCGCTGTGACCTGGGGTGGGGAGTTCGGCGGGGCGAAACTCACCGGATGCCGAGCGGAAACTCGCCGACCCGCCGTGACCGTGGCGGTGCTGGTGAGTTCACCGGTCATGACGAACATGACCGCCCGGGCGGACGAGGTGGTCCTCGGGGACGAGGACCAGGAGCAGCGGCACGTGGTGAACGGGCTGCTCGCCGAGGCGGGCGAGGCGGGCCGGCGGGCGGCGGGGTGGGTGCGCGGCCTCGCCGAGCGGCAGACCGAGGAGGCGCACCGCACGGTGCTGGGGCGGGCGGCCGACGCCGTCGAGCAGGCCTGCGGACGGGAGGTCGTACCGGGCGGCGAGGGTCAGCTGGACGAGGAGCTGGCGTACGGCCTGGGCGCCGGCGTCGTCACCGGCGGTGTGCTCGCCGACGGGCTGCCGGAGCTGTCGACGGGCGAGCGGATCGCGCTGGTCGCCCTCTGCGCGCTGGCCGCGGCGATGCCCCGCACAGTGCTCGGCGACCTCGGCCGCGAGCTGCCCGTCCTCGTCGCGACGATGGAGGCCGCCGCCGAGGCCGGCCGGACCGCCGGCTCCGGCGACAGGTGACACGGCCCCGCTCCGGCTACGGCCGCTCCGCTTCGCCGTCCGGGCGCGGCGGGTGGAGCCAGCGGGCGGGGACGGTCATCGGGGTGGTGGTCAGGAGCTCGACCGCGGTGCCGGTCAGGTCGCTCAGGGCACCGGTCACCACGTAGCCGACGCCGGGCGGCAGGCCGAGCTCCACGGCCTGGTCGTCGGTCAGCTCGACCCGGACCCGGGAGTGCGGGGCGACCAGGACCCCGGCGACCATGTGCTCGCCGTCCGGCTCCGGGAGGTCGGTGACGGTCAGCTCGAACTCGGCGCCGGCGCGGATCCAGCGCCGCCAGTGCAGCAGGACGCTGTCCGGGTCGGTGGTGTCCGGCGGGTACCGGTCGTACGGGAGCCGGGCCGGGACGCGCACCAGGTAGGTCTCCCCGACCCGCACCTGCGCCGCCCGCACCCCAATCGCCTCCTGGCCCGCTCTTCTTCCAGTCTGCGCCTGTCCCACCCCGGTCCCAGGTCCGGCCGCAGACCGCCGCCACCTGCGGAAACAGGATGGGACTGTCCTATGACCGTCCCAGCGGACCGGGCACAGCGGGCGGGGGCGGGGCGGGGCGCGCGCCTGGTCAGGCCGCTTCGGCCTCGGCCTCGGTGATGCGCTTGTGCAGGGCGGTCAGGAACTTCGGGTAGTTGCCAGCGGTGCGGGCTTCGTCGAAGGCCGGGTGCGCGCCCGCCAGCCGCAGCGCGGCGACGGCTTCCTCCCGCAGCCGCGTCAGCTTTTCGACCAGCTCCTGCGGCCAGAGGGAGGTGGCGGGCCCGTCCTGCAGGCCGCCCGCGGGCGGATCGGCCGGCCAACACAGCCGCTCGAGCCATTGCTCGGGGGCAGGGAACCGCTCGCGTGCCTCTTCAGCGATCGCGGCGGAGAACTCGGCGGCCGCACGCTGCGCGGCCCGGGCCGCCAGCTGGAGATCGACCAGGTCGGCGGGAACAGCATTGTCGTCGGGCACGGGAGAGGAGCTTACGGGCCGCGCCGCCTTTCCCCGGACGCGGGCCGCCGCCCGCGCGCCGATCCCTCGGGCGGGTGCTCGCTCCCGAGGGGCGTGATGGGGCCGGGCCCGGGGACGTAAGGGGGGTTGGTCCGCCGGGGCCCGGCCCTGGGGCCAGCAGCGCCGGGGAGGACGTGGCGCAGCTGTGCTGGCCGGCGGCCCGGTGGTGCTGTTGTGGGGCCGCCGTGCCGGGAACAGTAGACCCGCCGGCCGGACGCTGGCCAGGGGTTTGACCTGCGTTTTTCCGGCCGCGAACATGCCAGGCGGCAGGGCGTCCTCGCGGACCGGACCGCTCGACGCCTTGTCCGTTCCCGGGATGCCGGACCGCCGTCCGCACGGCGCGCGCGACCTACGATGGGCCGGTGTCCGACATCACCGACTTCCCCGCCGACCTGCTCGACCTGCAGCGCCGCTGGTACGCCGCCGAGGCCGCCTGGGCCGCCGACCCGGCCGAGGAGAAGCGGCTCGTGTTCGCCGAGGCCGGCGCGCGGCTGTACGCCCACCCGTACTGGGCCACCGTCGGGAACCGGCACAAGGCCGTCATGGAGCTCAAGCAGGCCGCCCGCCCGGCGTCCGCGCAGGCCCCGGCGGCCTGATCCCCGGGTCCGGCCCGTACCCGCTCCCGCCCCGGGCCGTTGACCGGTCATGGACGACCGCACGCCGCACCCCGCTCCGCCTCCGGCCGCGCCCTGGTGGCACCCCACCGTCCCGACCGTCGCGACCGCCCCCTCCCCGGTCCCGGCCCTGGCCACGCCCGCGAGGAGGGCCGGCATCCCCGGCCTGGCCTCCTGGGCGCAGCGGGCGACGGCGGCGGGGATCGAGGTGGGGATCGCGGGCGGGCTGATGACGGCGTACCTGGCCGCGCTGTCGGCGCTGGCGCCGGCGTTCGCGGCGCTGCAGCTGCTGGCGCTGCTCGCGGACACCGACATCCGGGGGTCGCTGGCCGGCGGTTACTGGGTGGTCGGGGGCGGGTGGCTGGTGCTGCAGTGGGCCGAGCGCGGGCGCACCGGGCAGGGTCTGGGCGGGCGGCTGGTGGGGATCGTGCTGGTCGACGAGGACACCGGAGCGCCGATCGGTCCGGCCCGGGCGATCTGGCGCGGCCTTCTGCACGCGCTGGACGCGCTGCCCGCCTTCGTCGGCTTCGTGCGCCCGGTCACGCACGTGCGGCGCCAGACCTGGGCGGACACCGTCAGCCGCAGCGTGGTGGTCCGGCAGGAGCTGATCGACCGGATCGCGCTGCCCCGCCAGCAGTAGCCGACGGCGGCCCCGTCCGGTGCTACCAGTGGGGGCCGATCAGCAGCACGGTGAGCACCGCGTCGTCCCGGCCGTCGCCGGTTCCGCGGCCGGCCGGATCCGGGCCCCAGGTCCAGTAGATCCGCCAGGCGCCGGCGCCGGTGTCGATTCAGGAGTCGACGACGCGGCGGCCGTGGCCGGGCAGGGCGCGGTAGCGGTGGGTGCGCAGGCCGGGGTGGCGCGGGTCGGCGGCGAGGCGGTCCAGCGCGCGGCGCACCCGGCGCAGCCTCACCGCATCGGCCCGCCGTCCCCGTTCCAGGCAGTGCAGGGTGCGGGCGGCGGCGGGGGCGCAGTGCAGCGTCGGCATCGCGGTCTCCTTCGGTGCGGGGCATGCGAAAAGGGGCCCGCCTCCCCGGTGCGGGGAAGCGGGCCCTCGGTGGGCGGGTCCGGCGGCGGCCGGGTCAGCCGGTGGGGCCGGCGGCCGGTCCGGCGGCCGCGATGCACTCGACGTCCAGCTGGTCGGCGCAGCCGGTCAGGGAGGCGGCGTAGGGTTCCGCGGCCTGCCGGCAGCCGGTGTCCTCGCAGGGACAGGCCCTCCAGCTCTCGGCGACGGCGCGCAGCAGGGCGGTGACGGCGGTGGCGGGGATCATCAGGTCGCCGCTCAGCAGGTCGTGGACGACGGGCAGCGGCAGGGACGGCAGGCCGTCGGCGGCGGCGTGGTGGCGGTGGTCGCTCATTTCTTGTTCTCCGAATTCCGTCGGTGAATTTCGCGGGGTCGCGCAAATGGAAAGTCCCGGCCGCTCGAGGGCGGCCGGGACATGTTTTTCGGCGACACGGGGCCGCTGTGCGGGGTCAGCGGGGGCTGCGGGGGATCCCTGCGGAGGTCTCCAGCATCTCGGCGGCCTCGCGCAGCGCGGCGGCCAGGCCCAGGCGGCCCAGGCGGCCGTAGACGCTGATCCGCAGGCCTCGGACACCGTCCAGGTCGGCGTCGCGGACCTCCGTGAGCGGGTACTCGTCGCTCTCGTGGACCCAGGTGTCCACGCAGTGGCGGGCCCGCACGCGCATGCTGCACCCGAGCCGCGGGTCCAGGAGCAGCTGGACGTCGCACTGCTCGTCGCGGTCCTCGCTGTGGGCGACGAGGACGTCGGCGATCGGGCCGGGCCGCAGGTCGGACATGGCGGCGAAGTGCCAGTCCGCGTCGGTGTAGTCGGGGGTGGCGAAGACCTCCGGGTCGGTCGGGCCGACCGGCAGGTAGCGGGTGCTCAACAGGGTCTCCTCGGGTGCCGAAGTGTCGTTCGGGGTACCGGGCCGCAGTGGCCCGCTGCCGGGGCGGCCCGGGGCCGTCGCCCCGGGCGGGCGGTCTACAGCTCGATGTCCATCCAGGCGATGTCGTTCAGCTCGACGTCCAGGCGCCGGGCGCGGCCGCCCTGACGGAAGTAATACTCACCGAGGGCGTCGGCCAGGATCTGCTCCTGCTCGGCCCGGCCGGCTCCGGCGTCCCGGGCGGCATACAGCTGCTGAGCGACGGAACCGGGCATCTTCTGGGTGATCGGGCGCTGGCGGGGGTCGTCGGTGGAGCCTGCCGCCGCGCTGAAACCGAAGGCCGCCTGCAGGTGGAGCACGAAGCCGTTCTTCTCGGCGTCGCGGCGCACCCGCGCCTTCACCCGCGGCTGCCAGGCGGCGCGCACCGCCTGCTCGACCTTCACCGCGTTCGCCCTGGCCATCGGGATGTCGCCCTTCAACCCGCCCTCGTCGGCGGCCCGCAGGGCATGCACCCAGCGCTGCGCGGTGCGCACCGAGACGCCGGCCGCCCGGGCGAGCTGGGCCGTGTCCTCCTTGGCGACCTTCTCCCACAGGAACTTCACCCTGGTGTTCAGGTGCACCGGGATGGGGCGGGTGCGCTCGGCGCGCTCCAGGCCCTCATCGATCTCCCCCACGGGGCATCAGGTCCTTCCTGCCGCCCCGGCCGGGGCGGCTCGTGTTCGTGTGGTGGTGGAGCGGGCGGCCCGCCGGTCGGGTGCCGGCGGGCCACCCGGGAGGCCAGCTACTCGTCGGTGGAGACGGCCCCGCCGGTCTTGATGTGCCGGGCCGGGTTGACGTCGTCGGCGAGCATCTCGGCGATCTCCGGCATCGGCCTGCTGCCCTCGAACTTCACCAGCCCGGGCGACACCCCGAGACGGAGCGAGGTGGTGAGGGTGCCGTCCGGCCGGGTGAGGATGTCCAGGGCCCCCGGCCCTGGGGCGGCGAAGACGGCACAGTCGGACAGGATGGCGAAGGCGTGCAGGCCGGTCTGGGCGGCCATGCGGCGCAACTTGCGATGGAGGTTGACGGTGGCGGTGTCGATGACCAGGGCCCGCATCAGCGGGTCCCAGGTCGGGCGGTCCAGGGCGGCCCAGCGCTCGCCGGGCTTGTAGCCGTACCCGCGCGGGCGCTCGCGCATCTTGCCGATGGCACCCTTCGCGCTCTGCTTGATCGCGGTGAGCACCGCCAGCTCCGCCGGGTCACCGGTCTTGAGGCCGGCCATCGCGTCGAGGAAGGCGACCGGGTCGGTGTCGGCCAGCTTCAGCGGCACGCCCAGGGCCGCCATCGTGTCCAGGTAGGCCTGGCGCAGGCGCTTGTGCCACGGGTCCAGGTACGGACCGTGCTCGTGGCGCAGCCAGCCCTCCAGCGGCTGCGGGCGGGCGCCGAGCTCGACGGCGTAGGCGACCTTCACCGTCGAGTACCAGGCCGGCCCGGTCGGACGCTCGCCGTCCGCGCTGAACGGGCTCGGGAGCAGCGGGTCGGTGTCGACGCCGGACAGGTCGACCAGCCACGATCCGGGGGTCTTCGGGTCGAAGAGCGGGTTCAGCTCGTGGACCGGGCCGGACAGCGGCAGTGTCAACCTGCCCGCCGCCGCGAGGAACGCCATGTTCACGTCGAGGCCGACCGCGAACGGCGCCGCCGCCTCCTCGTCGGTGAGGTCGCGGTGCCAGTCCCATGCTTCGGTCACCAGCTCGCCGAACGCGTCGCGGTCCTGGGCGAGCGGGTGCACGTCCGGGACCTCCGGCGGCGCCGCATCGAACGCCTCCTTCGGCCGGGAGCCCTCCACCGGACCCGACGTCCAGCCGGCGTCGGTGCGCACCGCGCGGGTCGGCGGGCGCAGCGCGGTGACGAGCTCGAGGCCGGAGACGGCGGTGGAGCCGCGGGGGGTGAGGACGCGGGTGGCGTAGGTGCCGAGGAGGCGGGCCAGGCCGGGGGCGTCGAGGCTGTCCGGGACGGCGGACCAGTCTCGGGTGGGCAGCGCTCCCCAGGCCGGGATGCACAGCTGCACGCACTGGCGGCGGCCGTCCTCGGGGGTTCGGTAGATCCGCGCCCACGGGCCCAGGCCGCGCTGGGTGAGCTGCCAGCCGGCCTTCTCCAGCGCCTTGACCGCCCTGTGGGTCTTCGGCAGCTGACCCAGGCGCTGGACGAAGTCCTTCTTCTCGTCCCGGCCCATGGCGGGCAGGCCCAGCTCGGCGAGCGCGGCGTCGGTAATAACGACCAGGGCGTCGCCGTCCTTGCCGTGCCGGTGCAGACGCGGCGAGCCCAGCCGGCTCTCCAGCGCCCAGTCCACGATGTCGGCGAGCGTACGGCCGACCGGCGCGGTCGGCGCCTGGGTGCCGTCGGCGAGGTAGGCCACCAGGGCCTTGCCGTCCGGGGCGACGTCCAGCACCGCGAGCGGGCCGGCCGGGAACCGGGCGGCCGCGGCCTGCTCCCAATCGGCCGGGCCCTCCGCCGCGGCGGCTTTCTTCGCCGGTGCCTTGCGCGCCCGCGACAAGCCGGCGGCCGGACGCGACGCCACGGAGCGGCTCGGCGCGGCCGCCGAACCTGACGCGGCGACGGCTGCGGCCGGGGCCCGGCGGGACGCGGCGACCGGGGCGTCCGAGGCAGCCGGTTCCGGCGACACCGCGGCGGGAGCGGGCTTCGGGGCAGCCGTGAGGGCTGTCGGCGAGGCGGTGGCGGCGGCGATGTTCGGGTGGTGGGCGAGCGCCTCCAGAGCGGCCCGCGAAGGCCCCGCCGCCGTCACCTCGGTGTGCCGCTCCACCACCAGGTCGGCAGCCGCGGCCTGCGGAACCGGAGCGGCATCGGCCGGCGCCCCGGCCGGAGCCGGCGCGCACCAGCCGCCGAGATGGAGCGGGCGCCCACCGACCCGGTACGCCACCGCACGCCCGCACCGCTCGCACGGCACCGGCGGATGGAGAACGGGGTCGCCACCCGGCCCGCGGTCGTAATCGGCCCCGGCAACGACCACAGCGCCGGACGGCGCCGCAGCAGCAGCCCGGGCGGGCTCGGGCGGGGTCAGCGGCACGGCGGGCGAAGCAGCGGGGACAACCGGAGCCGGGACCGGCTGCGGGACCACTGCGGGCGCGGGTACAACGGCGGCGGCCTCCGGAGCCGGGGCCGGGTCGAGGGGCCGCACGAGACCGGCGGCCTGCGCGCGGCGCAGCCACTCGGCCGGTTCGACCGTGCCGTGCTGCAGCGCCAGCGTCGCCAGGAACGCGATGTACACCTCGCGCTTGGGCGGGCGGGGCTCCGTCGTCCCGGCCTCCCACCGCACGATCGTCTCCCGCCGGGTCTTCAGCGCCGCCGCCAGCTCCTCCTGGGTGTAGTCACCGGCCTTGCGCAGCCGCTCCCGCTCCGCCGGCACGGGCAGGTCCTCCACCGGCTTCGGCCGCGCCAGCAGCGCGTCGATCGACGCGAACAGGTCCTCACTCATCGACACCTCACCTCCACCACACACTCTAGCGTGAAAGTAACTTGCGGATCGCACATTTCAAACGAACATCACCGGTTCGGGGCATGCCGAGGGCACGCTGCTGACAGCAGGGGTCTGTACATCAGGCGGACGGGGGGTCTACCCACCACGCGGACGGGGGTCTACCCACCAGCCGGACACCTTTAAGAGAAGTAGTTAGAGAAGTCGCGGCGAGCCCCTCCCGGACGCCGAAGGCCACCTACAGGTGGCTACGCGCGCGACGCGCGAGCCCGGCCGGCCTTCCGCCGAACCACGGCGCCCCGGGCCCCCTCTCGAACCGCTCCGGCAGGCCCGGGGGTGGCGTCGTGGGTGACGCCAGGGGTGGCGTCACCCACGACGCCCAATATCTAGAACCCGTACTCCAGAACCGTCGCTGCACTCGTCCTTCCGGACCGCCGCAGGCCCCTGACGGGTGGCTGCGCGCGGGCACGCGCAGCCACCCGGGGACGGTTGCCCTGCGGCGCCGGGTCACATCCAGATGTCGCTCTCGTCGTCGCCCGGGCCGCCGCCGTGGAAGCAGTGCGGGCAGTCGCAGTAGTGGTGGGCGTACTCGGCGGCGAGCTGGTCGTGCTCGGCGCCCGGGTGCCCCCGCAGTACGGGCCACCCGCCGCCGGCGCGCTCGGCCTGCACGGCGGCCTGGACCGCGGCGAACATCTCCAGCACCAGGCCGAGGCGGTGGTCGACCAGGTCCGGGTGCTCGGCGAGGCGGCCACTGGTAGCGATGTCCGAGTAGTCGGTGATCAGGGCGCTCGCAGCGACCTGCAGCGAGTCCATCTTCGAGTTGATGTCGGTGGCGTTGGTGCTGGTCATAGCAGTTTCCTTTCAACACGAGAGGAACGCCTCGAGCCCACGGGCGGGACTCCGAGGGATTGCACGCGCGCGCAAGACGCGCGCAGGCCACCTGCGGCAGCACTCGGGGGTGGCCTACGTCCGCGAGGCCGTCGGTTCGCCGTCGGCAAGGAAGGCAGCGACGAGCTCGGCCACCGCAGCCCGGTCCGCACCGGGCCGTCGGGAAGGCCGCTGCCGTCGGCCACGGCGATGCCGGCTTCGAGGTCGGCGGCGCCGTCGGCGGTCGCCGTGCCCCTTCCGGACGGCCGCAGGCCAACGCTGCCCGGACCGGCCGTTCTCGAACGCACGTCGCACCGGAAGCCCTAGATCGTCTTCTGGCGGCCGATCTCGACCTTGGGCGGACCAGCGGAGCCTGGAAGGGGGTTTGGGCCGCCAGAGGGGCCGCCAGGCCCCTTCCCGGGGCCGTCTGGTGCTCAGGTCATGTCGGGGGTCATGTCGACGAAGCGGCTGTAGTGGAGCTGCGCGGCCAGGGTGATTGTCGCGGTCGGGCCGTTGCGGTGCTTGCCGACGATCAGGTCGACCTCGCCCGCACGGGGGTGTTCCTTCTCGTAGGCGTCGGGGCGGTGGAGCAGGATGACGATGTCGGCGTCCTGCTCCAGCGAGCCGGATTCGCGCAGGTCGGCGACCATCGGGGTCTTGTCGGTACGCATCTCGGGGCCGCGGTTGAGCTGGGCCAGGATGATGATCGGGATGCCGAGCTCCTTGGCCAGCAGCTTGACGTTGCGGCTGATGTCGGAGACCTCCTGCTGGCGGTTGTCGTCGCCGCGCCGCTTGGTGCCGGCGGTGATGAGCTGGACGTAGTCGACGATGATCAGCCCCAGCTCCGGAACGCGGTGCTTTAGCCGGCGGCACTTGGCCTGGATCTCGGGCAGCGACCGGGCGGACTCGTTGATGTAGAGCGGGGCCTCGCTGTAGCGCGGGGCCGCGACGGCCAGGCGCTGCCAGGCGGCGTCGTCCAGGGTTCCGGCCCGCAGATGGTGCAGCCCGACCTTGCCCTCCGCCGACAGGGCCCGCATGTTCAGCTCGTCGACCGACATCTCCAGCGTGATGAACGCGG
Organism: Kitasatospora sp. cg17-2; assembly: GCF_054031055.1. Taxonomy (NCBI): domain Bacteria; kingdom Bacillati; phylum Actinomycetota; class Actinomycetes; order Kitasatosporales; family Streptomycetaceae; genus Kitasatospora; species Kitasatospora sp. cg17-2. Next base: position 49,299 of record NZ_JBSSXW010000004.1, on the reverse strand, counting down.
CCGGGCGCCCGGCGCCCTCGATCAGCTGGTCCGCGGCGTTGCGCGGCATGGTGCAGGCCCGCGCGAAGTCCATGGCCACCGTCGACTTCCCGTGGCCCGGCCGTCCCGCCACGATGATCACCTGGCCGGGCTGCCAGCCCTGGGTGAGCGCGTTCAGGTCGGCGAAGCCGGTCGGCACGCCGGTGATGCCCTCGCGGGTGCCGGCTGCCTCGATGTTGTCGAGGGTGGTGCCGACGGTGTCGCGCGGCATCACGAAGTCGTCCTCGCGGCCGCGCGTCTCCACCACGGCCGCGATCTCGGCGGCGGCGGCGGCGGCGATCTCGTCGATCTCGCCCTCACCGGCGTAGCCCATGCCGACGATCCGGGTGCCGGCCTCCACCAAGCGGCGCAGCACAGCCTGCTCGCGCACGCCCTCGGCGTAGTACTCGGCGTTCGCCGCGGTGGGCACCGAGTTGACCAGGGTGTGCAGGTAGCCGGCGCCACCCACGCGCTCCAGCTCACCGAGTTTGCCGAGCTCGCGGGCGACGGTGATCGGGTCGGCCGGCTCCTTGCGCTTGTGCAGGTCGAGAATCGCGCGGTGGATCGTCTGGTGCGCCGGGCGGTAGTAGTCGTCCGGGCTGAGCATGTTGGAGACGTCGATGATCGCCGACGCCGCCAGCAGCATGCCGCCGAGGACGGACTGCTCGGCCGCCAGGTCCTTCTCCCGGCCGCCGGGCGGCACCCGCTCGAAGCCGCTGTCGGCCTGCTCCGGCGTCGCCCTGCGCCGCCGGGCCTTCGGCGACGTCTCCTCGGTCGGCGGCTCGGTGTCGGCCCAGTCGATCTCGTCCGGGGTGTGCTGGGTGGGTACGCTCGCGGTGGATTCCACGGTTCACTCCTGGGGTCCGGACACGGCCGCCGGGGCCTGGCGAGGTTCTTCCGGTGGCCGTGTCGTGCTGTTGCGGGTCGGGCAGGGTCAGATGTTCGGCTTGCGCAGCCCGGCCAGCAGGTTGGCCACCTCGGCCGGAGCCGGGACCGGCTTGAAGCTCGGATCCTCCTGCGGCGGCTGCGGCGGCCGGGACTGCCCGTTCTGAGACGGGATGCTGCTCACACCGGCCACGGCCTCGAACAGCGGCAGGTCGGCAATGCGGTACTTCTCCAGCACCGAGGGGTAGTTGTTGACCTTCTCGGGGTTCTTGACCAGCTGGCCCACGAGCAGCCGTCGGGACCGGTCGTCCAGTTCGGTGATCCTCGGCCAGCCCTGGTCAGCCATCGCGTCCAGCAGGGCCCAGGCGAGGGCCTTCGCCTTCGCCCGTCCAACCGACCACGGCTGCGGAAGCAGCTGAAGCAACCGAACGGCGGCCGCAGTTTCCTTCGGGTCGAAGACCCTCCCCTCCTCCTCCCCCGGCGCAGCCGGCACTCCACCGGAGGTGTCCATGAGGGGGATGGGGGAGGAGGTAGTTACCTCCTCCTGGAGGTGTGGAACCAATTCGCCATTGCCGGAAGCAGATCTGACCTGCGGAAATGTCCGTCGGCGGCCTCTGCTTTCGGCGTTGCTGCTTCCGGCATCGCCGGAAGCAGACCTGACCTGCGGAGATTGCTTTTTTGTACCGGTTTGCTCTCTGCTTTCGGCGTTGCTGCTTCCGGCGATGCCGGAAGCAGACCTGACCTGCGAAGATGCGTCATCAGCCGGATCGGCATCGGGCCGGTAGTCCGGGTTGTACGCGGGCCACTCGTAGTACTCGTAGGCCACGCCTGCGGACCGCCGGCCGTCCTCAGACCGGAGGTTGATCCGGCGGATGTACCCCTTCTCGATGAGGCGCTTGAACGACTCGTACACCGAGTTCCGGGAGACCAAACCGGAGCCGTTGGCGCTGACGACGCCCTGGCCCTGGAGGCGCTCGACCAGTGTGGGAGGGGTGACGATCAGGGGGGCCGCGTCCTGCGGCTGGCGGGCCTGCTCCCCGAACATGAAGCCGAGCTCCACCAGGATCAGCAGGTCCAGCGGGTACACGACTCGCGTCGGGCCGATGCGCATGTGAGCGAATACCGATACGGAGGGGACCGGGCCGCGCTGGCTGATGGAGTTGCTCTCGAGCTGGCTCTGGGCGGTCTGAGAACTCACTTGGACACCTCCGATCCGGTGTTGGTGGTCAGCCCGGCCTGGGCGGCCGGGCAGGGGCGAGAGAGATTTCGGGTCACGCGCATAGAGGCCGAAGGATCGGACTCGGTGTGACGCAGGACCGAGTGGTCTGCATCACTCGACCGGGGGGACTGGGTGGACATGCAGCCAGTCATGACAGGGCGAGCCTGTGGACAGAGTCCGCCGACTGTGGGCGGCATCCAGTGGACGGCAGAGCGGCCGAGCGACTGGGAGGGGCGGGCGGGGGAGACACGGTTCCGCCGAAGGATGACGGGGTGGAGCAACGGGGGCGCTACCTCTCTGAGGGGCGCCGCCACCGATTGGACTACAGGGATAGCCCGAGCGGGCGAGAGACGGGTGTCTCTCGCCCGAACCCGGGTACACCTGGTACCGTCGGCGACGACTGAGTAGACAGCTGAGCAGCCCCGAAGACGCCAATCTTGGGCTGCTTTTGCTGTTTCTGGACCTTGGTGGTACCCGCAGCGCGGGCACCGGGCAGAGCCTAGTCCTGCAGAGCTGAGGTTCCCCCCTGTCAAGCGCTGCTGGGCGTGTCCGGCAGCGGAGGACGTTCTCAGCCGCGCTTGACCACTTCCGTGAGCTGTCTGGCTATCAGGCAGTGGCTGGTGTGCTTCGGCGCCTCAGCGCCTCAGCGTGCTTGCGGATGGCGCCCATTCGTGCTGCCCACTCAGGTCCGCCGGTGTGGTCGACGTGGGCGGTGGTTTGCCCCGGGTGCTTGCGGTAGTGCAGGCCGGTCTCCTCAATGAACCAACCGTCCGCGAGAACATCCAGCGCCATCAGGAGTGCCGTGTCCTCGGAGGCCGGTAGTGCCATCCACCCACCAGCCACTGCCAAAAGGTCCTGTCGAACGCACAGCGTGGCGGGATGCACCTGCGGGCGGTGAGAGGTGGACCAGTAGTCGAAGAGCGCTCCGCGGGGCATCCGGCCGGGCTCAGGGTCGCCGAGAGTGTAGTGAACTAGGGTGCCGTCCGGCATGAGGTCGAGCACGCGGGAGACTGTCCAGCCGACGTCGGCCTGTTGCTCGAGGGTTTGGATATCACGGGCGAGTGCTCCTGCGGGAAGGATGTCGTCGGCGTCGAGGACCTTCACGAGGCTGCCGCTACTGCGGCCCCAGGCCATGGTTCGGCTGACTCCAGGGCCGCCCTTCCTGTTACCGCCGGCCTTTACCCGGAGGTCGCTGACGATGCCAGCAGGGACCTCGGAGCCGTCTCCGCCATCAACCTGGATCAGCCACTCCCAATCCCAGCCGTCCGGAAGCCTTTGTGAGGCCAGTGACTCGTAGGCGGTCGAGAGGAACGGGATGGCGGCGTCGTGCACGGGGGTGACGATCGAGAGGAGCCCACTCACGCGGTGGCCCACCTTTCCAGAGGGACGGTGTACTGGAGTTCGGTGCGCTCCGCCGGCAAAACGACGTGGGAGTATTCCACGACGTTGCCGTCGGTGGAGGTGCTGGTCTTGTCAAGGAGCAGGACCGCTGTGCCGGACGGGATTCCCAGCTTTTTGGCTTCGGTCGCCGTGGCGGTTCGCGCGCGGACCGCGTCGTGGATGCGGTCGATTTCAATGCCCACAGTGCTGAGCTGGTGGTGGGTGCCGCCCGGCCACGGCTCGCGCGCGCTGTCCAGGAGCTCAGGATTCTGCGCGGCGACCGCGTGGACCATGTAAGAGTCGATCAACGATAGCGCCACGGAGTCGCCCGGAGTGCTGTGCCAGTAGCTTCGGTGCAGCATCAGGGTGCCCACCTCGATGCCGAAGCGTGCCGCCATCTCGGCGGTCGCGGGCTCGGCATTGAATACGGCGTGACACTCGACCTGGTCGTGATCGAGTCCAGTGTCACGCTCGATGACGCCGTTGTTGCTGCGCTCACTGATGGGCGACTGCGCGAGTTTCTTCTCCCAGTTGTAGCGCTCCTGGTGGCGCCGGATGTTCTGGGGCGGGCGGCATCGCACGGTCGTGCCGTGTCCGCGCGAGGTAGTGACCAGCCCCTCCGTCTCCAGCGCGGAGTACGCGGTATTGATCGTCGTTTTTGACCCGTACCCCTCGGCTACCAGGGTCCGGATGTGTGGCAGAGGGTCTCCAGGCTGATACACGCCCGACGCGATCTTGGCAGCGATGTCGTCTGCAATTTCGCGCCATTTCGGTGTCTTCGGTGACATGGGACCACCTCCTTTCGTGACGCCAGTGAATCACAGTCCCAGGACTGCGACAAGGGCGACAGTCCCAGGACTCGCAGCAGTCCCAGGACTCACTGTCCTAGGACTGTTGACAGTCCTGGGATTCGGGTGTCATTGTTTCATCACACACCGCAGTCCTAGGACTACGAGCCTGGGGGTGTGGCGAAACAGCGGGTGTCAGCCGTCTTCGGGCGGTGGCGGGTCCAGGGGTCGATGCTCTAGCTCCCCCAGCGCCGGACGGTCGTACCTCATATCGGGCAACACCAGAACCACTTTTGAGCAGCGTGCTGCGCTGCCTGTCCGCCAGGACACCGGCCCTCGGGTCGGGCCTGGCGGGCGGAGAGAGCAGCAGCCTCTCGCCCTCTCCCCCTCGACCCTCCCGGGAGGACCCGATGTCGACCCGTACCCGCTCCCGCCGCACCTACGGCCGCGAGCCCCTCCAGCTCAGCAAGCTCAACCCGAGCGACATCGACATGCTGCCCGGCATCCAGCTCTCCATCGTCTGCCGGGACTGCCACTGCTGGCACCGCGTCGTCGGTAGGACCGACCTGAGGGTGGTCCAGCACGGCCGCGACTCCGGGGAGCGCTGCCCCGGCGGCAACCAGCAGGTGACGGCCGACATCACCCCGGAGCGGTGGCTGGCCCGCCGCCGGCGCCAGCAGCTCGAGGCCCTGTCGGCCGAGACGCGTCGCGCGGCCACCCAGCACTACAAGCCGCTGCCGGCCGAGCCCGGCCCGGTGCACCTGATGGCCGCCCCCCGGCCGGTCGTCGAGCGCACCGCGGCCGAGCGCACCAAGGAATGGAGCGGCGTGATCGAGGCCGTCAGGGACGCGGACAGCCAGCGGGCGGAGCCGCTCGTCGGTGCCGTCGGCCCGCTTCGCGGCATCGAGGCTCCGAAGAAGACGCTGCACCCCGCCGCCTGATCCACCACCAGCACGAGCAGCCACAGCGGCCCCCGACCCGCGCACATGGGTCGGGGGCCACTGTGGCTGCTCGACGCGGCACTGAGCAGCAGGACGGCCCCGGGGATTGCAGCCCCGAGGCCGTGGTCGGTCGCACCACCCCAACCCGTAGAAGACCGAGAGGAACACGACCGTGGAGACCATGATGGCACCCGCCGCCCACTCGAGCGTCACCGATCTCGACGACCTCTACACCCGGTACGCCGGCCAGCTGCTCGCGGCGGCCGCCGAGGAGCTCGCCGACCTCGGCCCGGGCACGGCCGACCTGGACGAGGACCTGGCCGACGCCGTGTGGGACGACGTCGCCGCCGGCCGCTACCCCGAGGGCGCCCGCGGCCTGGACGGCCTGCTCGTCCTGCTGCGCGACAAGGTCGGCCGGGTCCGCGCCCGAGCGTTGGCCGCCAGCGAGGCGGTCCGCGAGGTCGTCATCGACCTGGACGACCTCGCCGACACCGAGCCCGCCCCCGCCGGCGTCGTGCGACCGCTCCCGGTCACCGTCTCCGCCGCCGTCGCCGCCCTCCGCTCCCTCCCCCTGGCCGGCTGACCGCGATGAGCAGCCAGCACCTGGGCGACGCCGAAGTCGCCCGCCGCATGGAGGCCGCCCGGCAGGCCGCCGAGGCCGCCGAGCGCGCCCGCCAGCAGGCCGACCAGCTCCGCCAGCAGCAGGCCGCCGGCCAGGGAGGCACCAAGTGACGACCACCGACCCCGCGCTGTGCCGCTCCTACGGCGGCGGCAATGGCAAGGGCAGCAAGCCGACCCCGACCCCGCCGATCACCTCGAAGAAGGGCGGCAGCCGGTGAGCAGCCAGCGAGTCCCCAGCTCCACCTACGACCTCGACCTGATGCTGCGGATCTCGGCACAGGCCACCGCCCGCACGGTGCACCGCCGGCCGGACCAGGCCGCCCCGGCCCGGCCCTCCCACACGGAGCAGCCGGCGGAGCCCGAGCCGTCGGCCTCGAAGTAGCCCCGCCCCCACCCGCACCATCGCGCCGCCGGCCGGTCCGGCGGCGCCGACCAGAAAGGACCACGTGATGACGTCCGAGGAGTACGACGCCCGGCAGGCCGAGCTGGCCGCGATGAACGCCGCGTACGAGGAGGCCGACCACGCCGAGTACGTCGCCTACATGGACGCGCTCGACGCCCGCGACGTCGCGCGCTGGGCCGACCCGCTCCTGGAGCAGCCGTCCACCAGCGGCGCGCTCCTGGAGCAGCGGCACGTCCTGCACGAGGCCGCCCACCCGGAGACCGTCGCCGGCCTCCGGCGCCTGGCCCTCCTGGCCCCGTCGGCCTGAGCGGTTGCCGTCGTTCGCCGCCGCGCCCCGCCCCCAGCAGTACGGGGTGCGGGGTGCGGCGGTGTTCGTCGGTGCCCGCCGGCGCCGTGCCACGGACACCGGGACCGTCCCGGTCACCACGAGGAGGCAGAACACCATGACCCGGCACGAGACCCGCAACACCGTCACCGAGGCCACCACGAACGGGCCGCTCGTGCAGATCGGTACCTCGTCCGGCCCGATCAACATCGGGCCCGGCCCGCAGTGCAACGACCTGCGCACCGGCAGGGGCGTGCACTTCCACGGCGACGGCGCCACGTACGTCGAGAGCGTCGCCGCCACGACTGCGGACGGGGTCACCAGCCTGCCCCTCGACCTGATCTGACCCAGCCCCGCACCCGGGCGCGCGGGCCGAGAAGGCCGGCGCCCGAAAACGGAGCCCGACTGCCGGCCCCTCCGGTCGGCGCCACCCCACCGGAAGGAACCCGCGTGCGCTGGACCCGCGAAGCCCGCACCACCCTGGTCACCGCCCTCGACCGCGACGCCGCCGCCGCGGACAACGGCGCCGCCGTCCGCGACGGCGTCGACCCCACCGAAATCGGCTACCTGCCCTGACCGCCCCGGTTGCCGCCGTTCGCCGCCGCGCCCGGCCCCCCGCACAGCAGGGGCTGCGCGGCGGCGTTCGACGGTGCCCGACGCACCCACCCCACCGGTCCCAGCATCTCGACGGAGGACACCATGTTCGTGATCGGCTTCGACGACTACACCAAGATCGCCCAGCAGCTCGAGGGCCGTCACCACCAGAACTACCGGGGCACCGAGAGGGCCGGGGGCAACGACCTCGTCTTCACCTTCAAGCCGTTCACGGGCGTCGAGAAGGAACCGGCCATGCCGGCCGAGGCGTGGCGCGACGAGTCCCTCGCCCGCGTCGCCCGCGAGGCCCTGGCCGCCGAGTACGAGGACGCCCGCAGGCTGTGGCTCGACGCCCGGTACGTCCGCGAGCTGAAGATCGTGAGCACCGGCGCCCCCGAGCTGTGGACCGCCCACACCCGGGCCGAGCAGGAGATGGACCTGATCTTCGCCTCCCTGCACTCCACCGCCGACACCCACTGGCGGTCGACCGTCTCCCGGCTGGTCGCCGCCCAGGAGGCGGCCCTGACGGCGTCCGCGGCCTGGGACCGCAAGGCCCGGACCGTCGTCGACGTCCACGCCGCCCACAACCACAGCAACCTGTCCCGGCGCGAGGCCTCCGAACTGGCCGGCCTCGACAGCGACTGGGAGTTCGGCGCCCACGGCGACTACGACGGCTGGGGCCGTACCCCGCTCAACCAGCAGGTCTTCAACGCGGTCGAGCGCCAGCGCGACCACCTGCGCCAGGTCGCGGACCTGACCGGCGACCACCAGGCCTGACCACCACGCCGGTCGGCTGTCGTTTCACCGCCGCCCCGCCCCGGACCACCGGGCGCGGGGCGGCGGCGCACGACGCTGCGCCTATAGAAGAGGAGGAGCCCGCTGTGGCTGCCCGCACCCGCACCCCCGCCCGCCGGACCACCCCCGCCAAGCCCGCCGCCCCGACGAAGACCACCGCCGCCCCGGCGACCGACACCGTTCCCGCCCCCCGCACCGACGCCGACCCGGCCCTCGACCAGGCCACGATCGACGCCCTGCTGGAGAGCGCCCGCACCGACGCCGACCAGCTGCGCACCGCAGCCCGCGCCGATGCCGACCAGCTGCTCGCCCAGGCCCGCCAGGCGGTGGCCGACGCCGAGGAGCACGCCGAGCAGATCCGGGCCGAGGCCGGCACCGTCCTGGCCCAGGCCGAGCAGCAGGCGAAGACGTCGGCCGCCGACCTGGACAGCCGGCTGACCGCCGCCCGCGACGAGCTGGCCGACGCGATCCGCCGGCGCACCGCCGCCGAGCAGCACGTCGCCCGCCTGGCGGCGCTGACCGAGCAGCAGATCGCGGCGGCCGAGGACACGGTGGCCCGGCTGCGCACCATCGCCGACGGCGACCTCGCCGCGGCCGAGCAGACGGTGGCCCGCCGACGCCGGGCCGCCGAGAAGCTGCAGTCCGAGGCGGAGGCCGAGGGCGAGCGGATCGTCGGTGCGGCCCGCGAGCGGGCGCAGCAGACCATCGCCGACGCCGAGCAGGTCACGGAGCAGGCCAGGGCGGAGGCCGAACAGGTCGCCGCGCACGCCGAGCACCTGGTCGCCGAGGCCAAGCGGCAGGCGGCCGACCTGGTGGCCGTTGCCGAGCAGGACGCCGAGGCCCGCCGGACATCGGCTGCCAAGGCGCGCGAGGAGTCCGAGACGGACGCGCAGCGGCTGCGGGTCCAGGCCCGGGCGGCGGTCGAGGCCGCCGAGGAGGAGGCGGCGCAGATGCTGGACCGGGCGAGGGAGCAGGCCGGCGAGCTGCTGACGAGCGCCGGGACGCAGGCCGAACAGTTGGAGCGGGAGGCGGCCGAGGTGCTGGCCGCCGCCGAGGGCCAGGCCGAGGAGGCGGTGGCCGAGGTGACGGCGCGGGCCGAGGCCATGGCGTCCGGGGTGGTCCGCAAGGCCGAGGCCGACGCGGCCCAGCTCCGGGCCGAGGCCGGGGAGCAGGCCGGGCGCCTGGTCGGCGACGCCGAGGACCGGGTGCGCGAGGTGCTCGGCGCCGGCGCCCGTCAGCAGATGGACGCGCAGGCCCGCCTCGCGGCGATCCGGGAGGAGGCCGAGCAGGCCGAGGCCCTGGTCGCCAGGACGAGGGTCCGCAAGAAGTTCGTCGACACCTGGGGGCCGCGGGTCGCGCTCGCCGCGACGATCGTCCTGACCGCGTCGGGTGAGTTCGCGCTGGCCCGCCTGTCCGGCTGGCCCTGGCAGGTCGCCTGGGCGCTGCCGCTGGCGATCGACGTCTACGTCGTCCAGTCCTTCCGGCGGCACCGGGACGTGCTCGGCGCGATCGTCCTGATGGTCCTCTCCAACGCCGGCTACCACCTCGCGGCCGCCGGACTGCTCGGCGTCCACACCGAGGGACCCGACAAGGGCAAGCCGCTGTGGTGGCTCATCGTGACGGTCGCGGCCATCGCGCCGTGGGTGATGTGGCGCCTGCACCACATCACCGCCGACGGTGAGAACGGCCACGGCGACAGCGGCACCGGGCCCGGTGAGACCGAGAGCGACCCGGACGACGGTGAGACCACTGACGGCATCTACGTCGATCTCACCGACGACCTCGCGGCACTCTCGCCCGAGACCGACCCCGACACCGGCGGTACGCGAGACCGCCGTGAGATCGGGACCGGACACGGTGAGACCGGCGCGCGTGAGACCGCACGGCCGATGCGACTGGTTGAGACCGGCACCGGCGAGCGTGAGACCGGCAGGTCGGAGCGCGAGAGCGAGCGTGAGACCGGACCGGGCAGCGCGCTCGCCAAGCGCGGCGGTGAGACCAGGAGGCGCTCTTCCGCCCAGGACGCCGAGATCGAGGGCGAAATCACCGGGCTGCTCAGTCTCATGCACCGCCGGGGCGGCGCGGACCAGGTCTCACTGGACGACGCGGAGGAGGTCACCGGCAAGTCCCGGGCGACGGCCGCCCGGCGTCTTGAGGCCGCACGGGGCCGCTTCCGCAAGACCAGCTGAGACCGGCCCGCCCGCCACGCCCCGACAGGGCGCCCGGCGGCGGCTCGGTCCCGCCGCAGAAGTCACAGAGAGCAACCAGATCGGCTGTCGGTCTCTCCGGTGGCCACCAGAGCACGCCTAATGCCCTGGTGACCGCCGAAGGCGCCGAAGCGCCGAGCACCACCGTACCGAGCGCAACCCCGGTTGAAGGAGCTCACCTGATGAACGCCCTGCTCTACCTGGCCGGCCTCGCGCTGGTCGCCCTGGTCGTCGTCCTGACCGTGGTCACCCCGCTGTTCCTGGTCCACGCCCGCGGGAGCGACCACGGCCCCGACTGTCGGTGGTGCCACCCCCGGCCGCGCCGCCTCTGACCGACCGTCCCACTCACCGAGATCCGGGCATCTCGGCTGGTCGCCGGGCCCTCGACAGGGCTTCCGGCGGCTGGCGAAGGCGCCCGGCACGGCGCCGAGCACCACCGCAGCGACCCGTGCATCCGGCCGGAGCCCGGGTCGACCCACTTCCCCACTGGAGGACCCGCATGTCCCAGATCAACAAGACCGGGTGGACGTCGGAGCACCTGCTCAAGCCGCAGGGCACCGGCCTGTACGCCGCCCAGCAGCGCGAGCGGCTGCGGCAGATGGCCAACGAGGTCCAGGGCCTGCTGAGCGAGTACCGCTCGGCCCTGGAGGGCATCCACATCGACGGCGACAAGCCGCTGGAGGCGAAGGTCCGCGCATTTCGCGCGACTCGGCCGATGGCCGCCCTGGAGAAGCACCTGCGGGCGGCCGTGAACGAGGCCGGAAAGATCGACACCAGCTTCAACCGGCTTTACGTAGAACTTCCCGTCAAGCGCGAGAAGCGCGCGACCGCCAAGGCGCTCCAGAAGGCACACAAGGCCGAAGTCAAGAACGGGCAGGGAATGCAGGAGGTGAACACGGCGGCGAGCCTGCACGGAATCGCCGCCGGATTCTCCGAGAACCAGAACGGCAGCGGTGAAGGGAATTCCCAGGAAAAGCCCGCGGCGACTTTCCTGGATTTCCTGAAGGAGGCGTGAATCCGTGCCGCTCACGCCCGGGCAGGCTGCCCATTGGAATCAGCGCATCGCGGCGACCGCGACGAATTCCGACCGCGCGCAGGCGCTGTGGGACCTGGCCCGCACGATGGCCGGCCGGGACGAGACGGCCTGGGCGGACCTGGTGCGGATGCTCACCGCGTGGACCCAGGCCCGGGCCGGCTCCTGACGGGCCGAGCGACGGGGTGACTCTTCGCGCTCACCGAATCCGCCGCGATGCCGTCGTCCGGGGTCTCCACGTGCGCGCACTGTGCGCGCACGCGAGAGGCCCCGGATCGGTAACGCACAGTGACGAACGATTGGAGGCGGCCGGATGGCCGACGACACCACGGGGACCGTGCTCGGCTTCCCCGGCCTGACCCTGCCCGGGGTCGTGGGCGAGGACGGCTCCGGCGACGGCCTGCCGACCCTCGCGCCACTGACCACCGAATTCGCCCCGCCCGCGTCCCTTTCCGTTCCCGAGGGACCCGAACTCGGCAGGAGTTCGGAAATCACCGCCCACGGAACGGGGGCCGCCCCGGCCGCCGGGTCCGGCTCCTTGGCCGGGGTCGCCTCGATGTCCGCCGTGATGATGGCCGGGATCACGGTCGCCGCCCTGCGCGGCGCCTATCACGCGGTCGGCTACCTGAAGGCCCGCGCGGAGCACCTCAAAGCCGTGAGGGACCAGCAGGGCGCGGTCACGGGAAAGGCCGCTTCCGAACTCGAAAAGGCCAGGTCGGCCGCCCTGGCGGCGCAGCAGCGCGGCCGCGTGCAGTCCGGTCCGGAATTCGGCCGGGCCTCCCGCGGCTCCGGCCCGAATTCCTCCCCGAATTCGGGCCGGCCGAATAGCCAGGTGCCCTCGACGTTCCGTTCCACCGGGCAGACGGGGCCTGGCGGCCCGCAGCCGAGGAAGCCCGAGACGGGCCGTGGCGGCGGGCAGGACGGCCGCTCGGGTGCGCCGGGCAGCGCCGGGCCCGGGCGGGTGCAGGAGGCGCGCAGGAAGGCCCTGGAGGACTCCGGCCGCAAGGGCCGCCAGGAGGGGAATTCCGGGGCCCGGAAAGGCTCTCGGAACGGACCTCCGAACGACGGTCAGCAGCGTCCGGGACGGACCCCGGCGGGGCCGGACACGATCCGCGGAGCGGCCCGCCAGCGCGCCGCCGACCGGATCCTGAACGGCCCGAAGGACAAGCAGCCGGGCGCCGACCGCAAGGGACCGGGCGGCCGGCCGGGCAAGCCCGAGCGGACCCCGGCCGGGCCGGACACGATCCGCGGAGCGGCCCGCCAGCGCGCCGCCGACCGGATCCTGAACGGTCCCAGGGACAAGCAGCCGGGCGCCGACCGCAAGGGACCGGGCGGCCGACCGGGCAAGCCCGAGCGGACCCCGGCCGGGCCGGACACCGTGCGCGGTGCGGCGCGGCGCCGGGTCGCCGACCGGATCACCACCGGCAACTGGAAGCCCACCGGCTCCCCCACCGGTGGCGGCGCCACCCCGACCACCGTCCGCGGCGCGGTCCGCAAGCGGGCGGTGGACCGGATCCTGAACGGCAAGAAGCCCAAGGACACGGCGAAGGACGGCACGACGGACACGCCGAAGCCGACGACGCCGAGCACCGCGCTCGCCGTGCGGCCCGGACCGACCGGTACCGCGCCCGGGACGGCGGGCACCGGACCGACGGCCGGCACCCGGTCCGGCCGCCGCACCCGGCGGACGTTCACCCCGGGCGGGGAGAGCGGGGCGCGGCCCTGGCGCCTGCGCAGGCCCGGCACCACTGCCCCCGGCAGCCCGCAGGACCTCCGGGCGCGAAAGCGCCGGGAACAGCAGGAACGCAAGGCCCGCAAGCGCCAGGAGCACCGCGAGCGCAAGGCACGGCAGGCCCGTGAGCGTGCGGAACGGGCGAACGCCCGCCGCTCGCGGCGGGCCGACCGAACCGGCAGCCGCGGCACCGGCCCCACGGGCCGCACCGCAGGGGCCGGCACGGACGGATTCGGTCCGCCGCCCGGCTGGGTCCACAGCCCGGACATCAAGGTGCGCCGCTACGACCGGCCCGACCCCGACAGGGCCGCTCCCGCGATCGGCCGGGGCCGGGCCGCGCTGCCGCGCGCCCCGCACCGGTCCCCGCACACGCGGCCCGGAACCACCCGCCCGAACCCGATGCCGCCGGCACCACCCGTTGGAGGACGACCCGTGACCATCCCCGTGCCCAGAACGGGCTCCGGCACGCAGTACGCCGGTGACTCGGACCTGACGATCCACGACGTCATCGAGGCGGACGCCGACATGGCGGAGGAGATCCTGCAGGGCGCCGACGACGCGCGCGAGGCGGCCGAGGGCTGCGAGAAGCTGCTCGGCCGCCTGGAGGCCCTGCACGCCAAGGTGCTGGACCTGAAGGTGCCCGGCGTCCTGGAAGCCATGGTCGCCTCCCTCGTCGAGAAGGCCGAGGAGGTCAAGGCGAAGGCCGACGCGGTCGCCGAGAAGATCCCGGCCGCCGCCGAGGCCATCGCGGTCGCCGGGACCAACGCGGCCCGCCGCGACCAGCAGGTCGCCGACACCACGCGCGACCTGGGCCACGCCGCGCCCGCCGAGCGCGACTACCACGACCAGTAAGGAGGACCCGCCCGATGTCCGACACCGACCTCGCGCCGGTCACCACCAGCGCGCCGGCCGCCGTCCACGACGCCCCCACCGACCGGCCCGCCCCCGGCGGCGAGGTCGCCTCCACCGGCGGGGCGCTCGCTGCGGCCGGCGAGATGGTCCACGACGCCGTCAGCTACGGCGTCGTCGTCACCCAGCTCGCCATCGCCGCGGTGCGCCTGGCCCACCTGTCCGAGAAGGTCACCGGCACCTACCAGTACGTCGAGGACTGCGCGAAGTCGGTGCAGCGCCTCGCGGACCAGGCCGCCGGGATGAACGTCGACCGGGACACCGTCGGCGAGCACCGCGACGCCGCCGCCGTGATGCTCTCCGTCCTGGAGGAGGCCGAGGCCATGGCCACCGCCACCGCCGAGCTCTCCACCCTGTTCCAGGCCACCGCGGACGCGCACGAGGCCGACTACGGGCCGGTCGACGACGCCATCGCCAACAAGGAGGGCGAGATGGCCGACCGCGAGTTCTACGCCAACCGCTGACCCACCCCGGGGGCGGCCGGTGCCGCCCCCTGACGGGCCCGCCCGGCCGCCCCTTCGCACCCCGAACCCCCGCCGCTTGTCCGGCGGCACCCGCGAAGGAGCCCCTCCGATGATGTCCCTCGGCCCGCTGCGCGGGCGCATCGCCGTCGCCCGCGGCTACGTCGGCCGCACCGCCACCCTCGCCACCGCGGCGGGACTTGGCGCCGGCGCGCTCACCACCGACCCCCTGCCCTTCGCCGTCACCCTCACCGGCGCCGGGGCCGCCACCGCCTGGGGCCTGGTCTGGTCGGGAACCCTCCCGAGCGGCCGCATCCGCGACGCCGCCACCGCCCTCTACCTCGCGGCGCCCGTCGGCGCGGCCGCACTGCTCGTCACCGAGCGCCTGGTCCACGGCCTGCACTGGTGGGAACTCGCACTCGACGCCGCGTGGGCACTCGCCACCTGGAAGCTCCGCCCGGCCCGCACGGCCCGCGTCCTGGCCGGCCGCGAGCGCTCCCTCACCCCCGACGCCGTCCAGCAGGTCCAGGAGCAGCAGGCCGCAGCCCTCGCCCCGGCCGGCTCCAACCACCCCATGTCGACCTGGTGGGCGCAGCGGGTCGCCGTCGAGGGCGGGGTCGCCCCGGGCACCGTGCTGACCGACGTCGAGCGCACCGGCGAGAAGGCGCTGACCGCGCTGATCCGCGCCGCCGTTCCCGGCACGCCGGTGCCCACCGTCTCCATCACCGCGCTCTCCGCGCTCCTGGACTGGGACGAGGAGGAGATCCGCGTCGAGAAGGTGCCGGGCCGCGGCGCCGGGGTGCGGCGCCTGACGGTGGGCACCACCGAGCAGGCCGTGCTCGACCCCTACCAGCGGTGGGTGAAGGACATCGCCCCCAAGGGCATGCCCGGCACGGTCATCACCGGCGTGCGCATCATCGACACCGACACGAAGGAACTGCACTGACATGGGGCTCATCTACGAGCTGACCGTCCAGGCCCCGCCCGGCGATGTCATCGGCTACGACATGGCCCGCCTCGCCGACGCGATGGACATCAAGGACCCCGCCCGCCTCGCCGTCGAGACCCACGGCAGTCGGGGCCTGGTCACCATCTACCCCGAGGACCCGCTCGCCGACGTGGTCCTGCCCGGCCCCGAGTACCTGGTCATGGACTCCACCGGCCGCATCTGGGTCGGCCTGCACCACAACGGGCGCCGCACCCGACTGCGCCTGTACGACCCGAAGGCCGGCTCGGCGCAGCGCATGCTGCTGTTCGGGACGACCGGCGCCGGCAAGTCCACCGGCGGCCAGATCATCCTCGCAGGGATGAAGCGCTCCGGGGTCGGCGTGTTCTACGCCGACCTCAAGGGCGGCCAGTCCGCCCCCGAGGCGCGCGGCAACTGCGACTGGTGCGTCTACACGCAGGAGGGCTCCATCGCCCAGCTGCGGACCTTCTGGAACGTCATGAGGGCCCGCGAGGTCCGCTACGCGGCGGCCGGGCGCTCGAAGTTCCTGATGAACCGCCCGGACCCGCTGATGTACATGGTGGTGGACGAGGCGAACCGGCTGCTGGAGAAGGGCGCCCCGTACCGGGACGAGGCGACGTTCTACATCAAGGACATCGGCCGCACCGGCCGCTCCCTGGGCATGGGCATCGCGCTGTTCGCGCAGGCCGGCCACCTCGAGGAGCTCGGCGGCTCCGACACCCTGCGCTCCATGCTCAAGGAGGGCGAGGTCATCCTGCTGCGCTGGACGTCGAACCTGATGCGCCAGCTGGTGTCCGACGGCCTGCTCCCGGCCGGGCAGAAGCTCGCCTCGATCCCGAAGTACGCGGGCGCCGTCGAACTCGTCTCGCAGTTCGACGACACCGAGGCGGACGAGGACCGGCCCGGCACCCAGGGCAGCGGCTACCACCTCTCCGGCCTGCACCCCACCGCCCGCATGCGGTTCTTCAAGGTCGGCTCCCAGATGCCGACCGAGGGCCTGGACCCCGAGATGCTCGCCCTGTACGGCGACGGTCCGCACGCCGTGCTGGAGAAGGACTCCTGGGAGGCCGCGGGCGAGGCCTACGTCGGGAAGCTCGACGGCATGGAGGCATACCGGGCCGCCTGCCCCGAGAAGTTCGAGGAACCCGAAGCCGGCGGCGGGGGCGGCCGGGGCCGCGGTGGCAGTGGCGGGAACCGGGGCGGCGCGCGCAGCGCGCCGGTGCCTGCCATCGCCGCCGCCCCCGAGCCGCGGACCGCCTCCCGCCTCAACCTCACCGACCGCGTGCTGGCCGTCCTGGAGAACACCGACGGCGAGGACCTGGACGACCTGGAGATCCTCGCCGCCGTCAACGCCGACGGCGGCCGCAAGGTCAGCCTCGGCGGCCTCCGCAACGCGCTCACCGGCCTGCGCGGCTGACCCCGCAAGGGCGCACCGGTCAGTCCTCGCAGAAGTTCTCCGCCTCGCAGTCCCAGCAGATCCACGACTCGGGGACCTCCACGACGTCGCAGCAGTCGCAGCCCTCGCCGTACACACGGTTGTTCGCACCGCAGTTCCAACAGCTGTAGTGCACGTGCGCCACCACGACCCCCCTCGCTTCCGGGCCCCGCACCGAGCAGTGCGGGGCGCAGTACGAACCTGACGTACCACCAGGCCAGGCCGACAAACACCCCGTCCGGCCCGCTCGTCCGCCCAACCACCAACGACCCGCCAGGAGCCCCCGTGGCCGTCACCGTCTCCCTCGCCGTCCTCTTCGGCGTCATCACCACCGTCCTCTACCGGGGCCGCGCCGTCGGCTTCTGGCCCGCCCTGGTCCTCGTGCTGTTCGGCTTCACCCTCGCCTCCACAGGCGCGGGCCCCGCCATCAACCAGCTCCTCACCAACCTGGTCACCGCGCTCAGCAACGCCGCCTCCTGACCCACCACCCGCGCCTGGCACTGCGCCACCGCGCCGCGACCACTACCTGGACCCCGGCACCGCCGAGCACCTGCCCCGCCGCCACCGCGGCGACGAGGACTGACCCGCACCCCCGGCCTTTCCGGGGCCGTGCCATCGCCCGGGCCGAGTACCGCGGCCCGACACCAGAAGGAGAAAACGATGGGCAACGACACCGCCACCAACCCGCCGAAGAACCAGTGCAGGCAGTGCTGGTACCACGCCTACGCCAAGGACGCGCACGCGCACCTCGGCTGGCGCGAGGACTGTCCGCAGTGCGTGGACCACATGGACAACGGCCACCCCGAGAACCTGATCGTGAAGTGAGCCGACACCGCTCCCGGCCTCTCCGGGGGCCGCCGGACCCGCCCCGCCACCCGGCGTGGGCGGGCCCGGCGGTCCCGGAAGGCGCCCGGCGCCCCCGAACCCCGGCAAGCCCCCGCCACCTCTTGGAGCACCCCGTGGACAGCATCTACACCGCCACCCCCGCCGCCGCCGACACGGCGGTCGACCTCAACGCCTTTCTCCTCCAGGACGGCTATGTCCCGGCCTCCCTCGACGGCCGGGTCGTCGCCGTCCCCCTGCAGCCCTCCTCCACCACCCCGGCACTGATCCCCGCCCTGGTCGACGGCAAGGTGATCGCCGTCCCCGTGCACAACCCCCTCGCCGCCGCCGCGGAGACCGCCGCGCAGCAGCAGCCCGTCCCCGCCGCGCCGGCGCCGGTCCCGGTGGTCGACCCGGGCCTGTCACTGGCGGTGCGCCAGTACGTCCTCTACGGATCCATCGCCTCCCTCGCCGCCGGCGGAGCGGTGTGGATGCTCGGCGCCGCCGTCGCGCAGGTCGCCCCGCACACCGACGCACTCGGCGACCTCCTCAAGTGGGCCGCCGTCCTCGTCGCCGCCGTCGTCCTCGGCGTCGCCGGCCTGCTCGGCAAACTCCGCTCCGCCGCCACCGGCACCGGCGCGGGTACGTCCGCGTCGGCGGGCGGCGACGGTGCCAGCACCGGTCCCGTCCTCGCGATGTTCCACCGGCACACCGAGGTCACCATCGGCCGGCAGTCCGCCGGGTGGAAGGGCACGGTCACCAACAACGTCCGCTGACCGGCCGCCCGGCCTCGCCCCCGGCCCGCACACCGCCCGCCCCGCCGAACACCGGCCGGGCGGGCGGGCCGCTTTCCGGGGACGGGGCCGGCCGACCGGCCGACACCGCGACCTGCCTGGAGGACGTCGTGAGCAGCACCGTCACCGTCACCGCCGACCCGGCCAGCCCCGAGGAGATGGGCGCCGCCGCGGTCACCACCATCACCGAGGCCTTCGAGGTCGCCGCCGCGAAGCGCCCCCCGGTCGACCGCCGGGCGCCGTGGCGGATCGAGGGCACCCCCTACAGCGCCGCCCGCCTCACCACCGGTGACCTCACCGCCGTACTGGCCGCCCTGCCCGACCACCTGCCGGTCGTCTGCGGCGTCCCGCAGTGGGACCGCCGCGCCGCCTGGCCGGTGCGCGCCACCACCTGGGACGGCGCCCTGGTCCTGCACACCACCGCACCCGACCCCGACCCGAACGCCCTGGTCCTCGACCTCCACCTGCCCGCCCCCGTCCCCGGCGGCGACGCACGGCCTGCCGCGGCCCGCCGTACCGGCCTGGCCGCAGTGCTGACGGTCGGCGACCTCGCCGCCGTCCTGGCCGCCCTGCCCGACCACGCCCCGGTGACGGCCGTCGTCCCCGGGTGGGCCGGCACCGCCGAACTCGTCCTGGAGCACGCCGACGACTACGGCGACTGCCTCCTGCTGGACACCGGCTACTCCACCTGCGAGGAGCTCTCCGGCGCCGACGACGCCGACGCATAGCCCCGGCCCCGCCCCGCCCACCGCACCCCGGCCTTTCCGAGAGGACCCCCGATGAAGCTGCGCCTGTTCGCCGGCCCGTTCGCCGACGCCGTCGCCCACGCCGCCCGCGCCCTGCCCACCCGCCCCCCGGTGCCCGTCCTCGCCGGCATCCTGCTGCGCACCGGCGAGGACGGGCTGCACCTGGCCGCGTTCGACTACGAGGTGTGCTCGACCACCCGCGTCGACGCCGAGATCGCCGACGACGGCACCGCGCTGGTCTCCGGACGGCTGCTGTCCGACATCGCGAAGACGCTCCCGAAGTCGGCCGAGGTCGACCTCGAGCTCTCCGGAGCCCGCCTGATCCTCACCGCGGGCAGCGCCCGGTTCACCCTGCCGACCCTTCCCGTCGAGGAGTACCCGGCCCTCCCGGCCGCCCCGGACAGCGTCCTCACGGTGGAGGGCGACGCGCTCGCCGACGCCGTCGCCCAGGCCGTCGTCGCGGCCGGCACCGACCACTCGCTGCCCGCGCTCACCGGCGTGCAGATGATGCTGGAGGGCAGCCGGCTCACCCTGGCCGCCACCGACCGCTACCGCTTCGCGGTCCGCGAACTCACCGTCAGGCCCACCGGCACCCTGCCGGCCGCCGAGCCGGTGAGGAAGGCCCGGAAGAAGGGCGAGGAGGACGCCGGGCCGACGGCCCAGGAGCTCGACGCGGCGGCCCGCACCGTCCTGGTGCCCGCGAAATTCCTCGCCGAGGCGGCCCGCGCCCTGGCCGGCGAACACCCCGTCAGCATCGGCTGGTCGGACGGGCAGATCACCCTCTCCACCCCGGGCCGCACCACCGGAACCCGTCTCCTGGAGGCCGAGTTCCCCAAGTTCCGCAACCTCTTCCCCACGGCCGAGGACGCGGAGCTGACCATCACCGTCCCCGTCGAGGAGGCGCTGGCCGCCGTCAAGCGCGTCGCCCTGGTCGCCTCCGACAAGCGCCCGATCCGCCTGGCCGTCGACGGCGACCAGCTGCTCGTCGAGGCCGGCGACGGCGACGACGCCCGCGCCACCGACCGCATCCCCTGCAACTCCGTCGGCTCGCTCACCGACCGGGTCCAGGGCTGCGACGCGGCGTTCAACCCCGGCTACCTCGCCGACTGCCTCAAGGCCGTGACCACCCCCGAGGCCCGCTTCCACCTCACCTCCTCCACCAAGCCCGTCCTGATTCTTGGTCACAGCGGCGAGGACACCGGCGGCGACTACCAGCACCTGCTGATGCCCATCCGCCTCCAGGGCTGACCCCGTACGACCCCGCCCGCCCCGGCACCCGCCGGGGCGGGCCACGAACCCGCGCACACCCCACCGACCTCACCAAGGAGCAGCACCCCGTGAACCAGCACACCGAGCCGACCACCGACTCCGAGGAGCAGCCGAGCGTCAGCGTCCGTGAGGCGGCCGGCCGCCGGGTCCGCGCCCTGAGCGCCCCGGGCGGCTGGCTCGACGAGCGCCGCCGCGAGCTGGCCGCCGGCCTGGACGACTTCGCCGGCGCCGAGCCGTGGGTGCGCGGCCTCGCCTACCTGATCACGATCACCCTCGCCGTCCTGGTGCTCGGCACCGTCGGCGGCATCCTGCTGAACGGCGCCGGCGCGCTGGTCGGCGCGATCCACCTGCCGCAGGACCTGCCCGCCGACGGCGACGGCCTGCGCACCGCCGTCACCGGCCCGATCCACACCTACCTCATCGCCCACCAGACCTACCCGCTCACCGCCGCCACCGCGTACGGCGCCTGGAAGACGGTCGGCCTGGTGGCCGCGCTGCTCGCGTTCCTCACCCAGGGCGCCGTCGCACGCCTTGCCTGGACGGCCTGGTCCTGCGCGACGCTCGCCATGGTCTGGCAGGCCACCCCGGACACCGGCCGCCCCGTCGCCACCGGCCTCACCGCCGCGGGCATCGCCGCCGTCAGCCTGTTCGCCCTGCGCGGCATCAGCTTCTCGCTGCGCCCGACCGTCATCAACCGCACCGACGTCGCCCCGCAGATCACCGTCCACACCCCCGAGCCCCAGCCGACCCCGACCCCGGCCCGGCTCGCCGCGCTGCCCAACCCCGCAGCCCCCTTCGACCACCGCCACTGAGCCGACCACGACGACCGGGAGCAGCCCGCCCGTGCCCGAACCCCTCCTTCCCCACCCCGTCCGGCTGACCGCCGTCATCGCCCAGCGCGGCCAGGCCCTGGCCGCCGACGTCGCCCAGCTGCGCGCTGACGCCGACCGACTCGCCGCCGGCCTCGCCCGAGGGGTCAGCACCACCGACACCGAGCGGCTCACCGTCCTGGCCCAGCGCATCCACGCCCAGGCGTCCCGGATCGAGGGCCTGATCGACGCCCGCAGCCTCACCTGACCACCCGCACCGCCGGGGCCGGCACCCACCGCGCCGGCCCCGGCCGCTCCCCCCCTGGCTGGCCGTGATCCTGCTGATCGTCTGGAGCGCCGTCCGCTGACGCCCGGGCACTGACGCTGCCCACCACCGCGCCCGCCGCCCCCGCCAGCCCGGCGGGGGCGGCGGGCGTCGTGGTGCGCGGCGCGGCCGCCCGGCCGACACCCGCCCACCCCTTGGAGAACGAATCCATGACCGACACCACCAGCACCGATGTGCCCACCGAGTCCGGACATCAGAGGGCCGAGACGATCCGCTACACCGCGGACGTCGTCGCGGTGCGCGCCGACGGCCGCGTTCTGCTGATCCAGCGCGGCTGGCCGCCGCACCAGGGCCTGCTGGCCCTGCCGGGCGGCCACGTCGACATCGGCGAGACCTCACGGGCCGCCGCCGTGCGCGAACTGCACGAAGAGACCGGCGTCCTGGTCGACGCCGCCGATCTGACGCCCATCGGGGTGTACGACGAGCCCGACCGCGACCCGCGCGGCCGGTACGTCAGCGTCGCCTACCTCGTCAGCGTGCCCGCGGGAACCGAGGCCCGCGCCGGGGACGACGCCGCGTCCGTCCAGTGGATCCGGCTCGACTGCCTGCCGAGCCCGCAGCATCTCGCCTTCGACCACCACCAGATCCTGGCCGCCGTCCGCACCGCCACCGGGCGCTGACGCTGCCCACCACCGCGCCCGCCGCCCCCGCCCGCCCGGCCGGGGAGGCGGGCGTCGTGGTGAGCGGCGCGGCCGCCCGGCCGCACCGAACACCGGAGGGAAACCATGACCACCCAGACCGCCGAGGAGTACTACGCCAGCCACATCCAGGACCTGCGCGACTACGGCGCCCGGCTCGTCACCACCGGACCGCGCCCCGACCACGCCCTGGTGTTCACCCTCAGGGACGGCCACCACTTCCTGCCCTTCCCCAACCAGGCCCGCACCGCCACCGTGAACGCCGCCGTCCGCCGCGCCCGCAAGCACCACACGGTCCACGAGTACGACACCACCGACCGCAGCGGCGCCCAGGAGCGCGTCGTCTACATCCGCCACGCCGCTGGCACCTGGAGCAACGTCCAGGACGTCGTGGACATCTACGTCATCCCCCTGGAGACGCCCCGAGCTGTGGGCCCGACCGCCGTCCTCACCCGCTGACACCCGCCCACCCGAAGGGACCGCCCATGACCTCCACCCAGCCCTCCACCCTCGACCACGCCCTCACACCGGCCGAACCCGGCGACCTGGTCGTCATGATCGGGGCCAGCGGCTCGGGCAAGTCGACCCTGCTGCGCCACCTCCCGCCCACCCAGGTCGTCAGCCTCGACAACCTGCGCGCCGCCGTCGCGGACTCGGCCGGCCAGCAGGAGGCGACCGCCGACGCCGTCCTGCTGCAGAACCAGATCCTGGCCATGAGGCTGCGACGTGGCCTGACGACCTGGGTGGACAACACGTCGGCCGAGGCACACCACAGGGCGCAGCTGGTCGAGCTCGGCCACCAGCACGGCCGCCGTGTCGTGGCGACGTGGGTGGACGCGCCCCTGCCGGTATGTCTGGCGAGGAACGCGCAGCGGCCGACCGAGCGCCGGGTGCCGGAGGACGTCGTGCGCCGGCAGCACCGCATGGTCCGCTCCGCCCGCGAGCTGCTCGCCGGTGAAGGGTTCGACGAGATCCGCCACCACCGCACCGGACACTGACGCTGCCCACCACCACGCCCGCCGCCCCCGAGCCGTCCAGGCCGGGACGGCGGGCGCCGTGGTGCGCGGCGCGGCCGCCCGGCCGGCACCCGACCCGCTCCCCCTCGGAGGCACCCGTGACCGACACCCTGCGCACCCGCCTGGCCCGCACCGCCCTCGACACCGCCGACAGCGTCGCCGTCGTCACCGCCGGCGCCGCCGCCGCCCTCACCACCTACCGCACCCTCACCACCCACCCCGCCGACATCCGCATCACCCTCGCCCTCGCCACCGGCGCCCTCGCCGCCGCCCTCACCGACCACCACGCCTACCAGGCCCTCGCCCCCCTGCGCCGCCGCCTCGGCGCCGAGCACCACAGCCCGGTCGGCGTGACGCCCCCGCCGGCGACCCCCGAGCAGCTGGCCGCCGACGTCCGCGCCGACGCCGCGCAGCGCGCCGCCTCCGGCGCCGCCCGCCTCGACTACAGCCACGGCGCCCTCACCAAGGCGGAGAACTGGACCGGCACGGACGACGGCAGCGCGACGTGCGAGATCACCTCCACCGCGCGCCTGCTCGCCGTCCCGCGCCCGACCGACCGCGACGGCTACAACAGCCGCACCTACTTCCTCAGCCGGGACGGCGAGGGGCCGGTGCAGATCCACACCGTCGCCGAGCTGGCCGCGCTCCTGGACGGTCCCGCCCCGGCCGCGGCACAGCCCGCCGACGCCGACAACGAGGACGGCGACGGCTACCCGTGGGCCGCCCTCGGCCAGGACCTCGCCATCGCCGAACTCCTCCCCGCCGACGCCGACGCCGACGCCGACTTCGACACCGAGGGTGGAGCCGACGAGGACGAGGACGTCGACCAGGAAGCGGAGGCCCACGCCGCCGGCCTCCTGTAGCCGACCGCCCCCTGCCGCCGCACCACCCCACCCGACCACCAGCCACCACCCCGGCCCCGGCCCGCACCCCAGCAGGCCGGGGCCGACCCGCCGAAGGAGACACCGCAGATGACCACCACCCCCGCCATCACCCCCGTCGGCCGCCGCGGCCTCTTCACCACCGACCCCGACCAGCGGCTGCGCCCCGGCACCCCGGACAAGGCCTGGGAGCTGTGGCTCACCGGCCCGAACACCCTGCTGCCGATGCCCGACCTCGCCACCGCGCTGATGGCCGCCGCCGAACACAACGCCCTGGCCGCCGACCTCGACGACGGCTCCCCGCTCCAGCCCGCCACCCACGCCGTCGTCCTCCGGAACGGCTACGCCTGGCGCCGCGAGGGCGCGGCCCGCTCGGGCGCCGGCGTCGCCGTCCCGACGCTCTGCTGGACCGCGTGCTGCTCGGTGTGCGGCGCCGCCGTCGAGGACGAGTTCCTCCCCCACTACGACTCCGCCGACACCGCAGTTGCCGACGCCATCGACCGGGACTGGCACGAGCTGCCCGACGGCCGGCTGATCTGCGACCAGGACGACGCGGCCCACGACGACGCCCGCGCCCAGGCCCACACCGAGGACGCCCCCGCGCAGCCGGACGAGAACCAGCTCGCCCTCCTGTAGACCCGTCCGGCATCTGATGGAGGACCGCATGCACCGCACCGTCATCGCCCCTCGCCCGGACAGCCCCGCCTCGCAGGCCGTCGGGTTCGACACCGTCAGCCACGCGATCGGCCTCGACCGCACGGGCGTTCTCGCCTCTGCCTGACCTCAGTACATTGAGGGCCCGCTTCCTCCGGCGCCGAAGCCGGAAGAAGCGGGCCCTTTTGTATTTCCGGGGAGCCCGACCAAGATCATTCTTGCCCAATTGTGCAAAAATGATCTTGGTCGGGCGGAGTGCCCGCGGCGAAGGGGCGTTCGTCGGAGGAATGTCTGGAGGGGGTGCGCCGTGGCTGCGGCGCCAGTGGCTATCGTCCCTGCATGACCGAAATCGCAACAGCGCCCTTCGCCGGCGCCCCGGCCTTGCCCGGGCCGCGCCCGGGTGAGGCGTACATCATCGTCATGTGCAACCAGAAGGGCGGCGTCGGCAAGACGACCACCACCATCAACCTGGCCGGCTCCCTGGCCGAGTACGGCAAGCGCGTCCTGGTGGTCGACTGCGACCCGCAGGGCAACGCCACCATGGCGTGCAAGGTGCCGCTGCTCGACGAGGACAAGGGCCCCACTCAAGCCACCGTGCTGCTGGAGATGGGTGACCCGCGGCCCCTCATCTCCGAGACCAAGGTGCCCGGCATCCACATCCTGCCCGCCTCGATGGACATGTGCTTCCTGCCGTCCCGGATGCGCGAGTCGGGCGCCGCCATCACCCTCTACCGCCGGCTGCTCTCCCACGTCCTGCACCTCTACGACGTCATCCTCCTCGACCTGCGCCCGGCGCTGGACACCGACACCGATGCGCAGACCGCCGCCGCGAACGCAGCGATCATCCTGGTGGACGTCGACGAATGGGCGATGAAGGCCGTCAAGATGCAGCAGGCACAGCACATCGCCGTGATGCGCAGGGCCGAGCGCCCGGACGGCGACCTCGCCATCCTCGGCCTGGTCATCGGGCGTGTCGTCAAGCCGATGGGCGACATCGACACGAAGATCTACCGCCAGCTCCAGAACCACCCGCGGATCCGCTGCATCGGCGAGGTGCCCATCCGGTCGACCGACCTCAAGGAGTCCCGCGCGGTCGGCCTGCCGGTCGTCCAGCACCGGCCCCGCACCGACACCGCCGGCTTCTTCCGGCAGATCGCCGTCAACGCCGGGCTGGTGAAGGCGGCATGAGCGGCGAGTACGAGATCGACGGCTGGGACGACGACGACGCCACCGAGGCCGCCGTCAAGACGCTGGTCCACACCTCCGAGCGCGCCGCCGAGGAACGCCGCTCCGCAGCCGACCAGCAGATGGCCGAGGAGATCAGGGCAGCGGTCGACGCCGCCCGCCCCGGCCTCGACAAGATCCCCGACCCGGTCGAGCCTTCCGGCGACGGAGACCTGACCCCGGAGGAGCAGGAGCGTCTGGCCGCCTGTGTCGAAGGGGTCGAGCTGCTGTCCACCGCCTACTGGGTGGCGGGCAAGTCACTGGACACCATGGCGGTCGGTCGGCTCTTCCGGCGTCTTCCCCACAAGCTGGAGCCGTCCCGCTGCTACACCACGATCGAGGAGTGGGCGAGTATCGAGCACGGCATCAAGCAGTCGCGGTGCAGCAAGCTGCGCGCCGGGTGGGAACTCGGGGAGGTCCTCAACGCCCGCGGCCACAAGGCACCCGAAGGTCAGGTCCGCGAGCTGGTCCCGCTCAAGAACCGGCACGGCCTCAAGGCTGCGGTCGGTGTCTACCAGCTGGTGGTCAACGCCGCCGGCGCCGACAAGGTCACCGCCGAGCGCATCCGCGAGACCGTACGCCTGCTGCCGGGCGACCTGACCCTCAGTGACGAGGACGACCCGCAGGTCATCGCCCACGCGCTGCACGACGCGATCGAGACGGCGGAGCCACCGCAGCCGAAGCCGTCCGCAGCCCTGCCGGCCGAACTCAGGCGGAACGTCGATCGCCGGGCCGTGGCCCTCGCCGACCGGCTCGACCGCAAACGGATCGAGCGCCAGGAGGTCCTCGGGCACCTGCTCGCCGCGTTCGCGGACGAGGGCGACAGCAGGGTGTTCGACGCGGTACTCGACCGCATGAAGAAGGCCGACAGCTGAGCACAGCAACAGAGGGCGCCCGGCCAATTGTGGTGGCCGGGCGCCCTCTTGCCTGCTGGACGGCACCCTACCCGAGCACGCCGACGGTCACGCCTCATCCCGCCGACCGTACCCAGCTCTCGCAAACCCCCGGCACCATCGATGCCGTGGATCCGTCCTCTGGCGAGTCGAAGCCAGCCCTGCATCGACACCCGGCGGAACAGCGGCGTCGAACCCGATCGGTAGCTCGCCGCTCACGTCCGGCAGCGCAGTCAGGACGTCAGGAGCCGGCCGAAGGGGTGCCCTCGGCCAGGATGGCGGCGATGCGGCGGGCCCGGTCGGCCACGGCCGGCTGCAGGTCCTCGAACCACTCCTCGGCGTCTTCGGAACGCGCGAACCGGAACGCGTACAGGAGCGCCTCGACGTCCCCGTACTTGTCGGGAGCGGTCGGATCGTCGTCGTCGACACAGGCCCTGACGATTTCGGCGACCGCTCGCATCGACGTTCCCTCGCCGCCGGGCCGGTCGAGGAACCCGTCCAGGAAGTCACGCCCCGCCGGCGAGTCCACGGCCCTCGGACGCTGCTGGCCCACCTGCAGGTAGGAAGCGATGTCGTGGTCGTCGACGCCGATCTCCCGCAGGTAGGCGCCGAAGCCGGTCGCCGCCAGGTTGAGGGTGTCGGCCGCGTCGGTGAGTCGGTAGGACGGCATCCGCATCCAGTCGGTGGAGTCCTCCAGCGTGTGGGTGACGACCTCCGTCAGGTGGTTCAGCACCTCCATGGTGAAGTGGCGCAGCATCCGCCGCAGCGCGTCGGGCATGGTCGCGGGCACGGTGTGCACATCGATGCTCATGCCTGCTCAACCTGCATCCGAACTTCCTGGTTACGGCCCGGCGAGACGCCCGGGTCCGGCAGAGCGGGGCCTCGACGGTGGCGTGGGTCTGGGACAGCACCGGGGGCGAAAGGGCGCCCGGTCAAATGCCGAAGTGATGACATGCCTGGTCACGGCGCCTACAGTGGGGCGCCTGATCACGGAACGGGGAGGACAGCATGAACACTCGTGTACCCAAGGACACGATCTGGGGCCTCGGCTCGCCGGACTCGACGTGGGGCACCGCCGACTCCTCGTGGGGCGTGGACAGCGGCTGGAACCTCCACGCCACATGATGCGCACGGAAAACTGGGAGGCCGTCACCTTCAGGTGACGGCCTCCCAGTGCCTTCTCGGGGCGTCGGCAGCCTACCGCCGGCCAACGCACCGCCCCGCTCGGACCGACCGCTTGCCCGCTCCGCCCCGCCTCCGCAGGCCTGCATACCGGCCTGTCGTCAGGGGCACGATCCCCGCAGGCCCAGCAGCAGGAGGAGGAGCCGGTGGGGGCGAAGGAAGCGGCGCAGCAGGTGCTGAGGGTCCTGCTCGGCCAGGATGCCCACCATGACCCGTATCTGGAGCTGCTGCGTCTGGGGGCCGCGAGCGAGCACATCGAGTCCGAGGTGGTGGTGACCCTGATCGTGCCCGGCGGTCTCGTCACCGGCACCATAGTCCCGGCTGCGGCCTGGGAGGAGAAGTTCGTCCGGGAGCTGGACGACCACGACCTGCGCCGGGCTGTCGGGGTCGCCCGCGACCGGATCGAGGAGAACCGGGACAAGGGCCGGCGGCTGGAGCCCGACTCCCGCTTCCTTCACCTGCGGGACGTCACCTACCGCGACGGCCGGGCCAGCCACCTCCTGCCCTTCTGGCGGGGCCCGGTTGCCGCGGTCAGCGGTTGGATGCTGGGCGAGCCGAGCAGGGACTGACCACGGCGAGATCAGGGGCGGTCGAGGAGCCGCCGCAGCCACCCTCGATTGTTCTTGGGCGGAGAGTCGGTCCTGTGCGGTCCGACGGTCGGCGGGTGTAGGGGAAGCGGCGGAGCCTTCGGTGGAACCGCCGGCCGGGGTGGTGCCGGCGGCAGGGTGGGGACAGTGAGCGGTTCGACCGGAGCGGCCAGGTACACGGAATCGTCCGTCGGCAGACCGGCACCGGGAGCGCAGTCCGCCTCGGCCGTCACCTCCGGTTCCGGCGCCCGGGGGGTGGTGCCGTCCGGAACAGTCGCCTCGGGATGCCGGACGGCCTCGAGAGGTCGGGCGGGAGCGGCAGTGGCCACCGGCTCCACCGGTGCGGCTGCGGCCGGCGGTGCCGGTTCGGCCCCGGCGGCGGGAAGGGGCGTCGGTGCCGGATCGGCCTGCGGTGCCGTCGAACGCCGGGGCTCGGCGGGCAGCGGCGGTCGGCGGCGTTCCCGGTACAGCCGGGCCGCCTCGTTGCGGCGGTACCGCCACCTGCCTCCCTGGGCCTGCTCCAGAGCGAGCAGCAGATCGTTCGCGGCGGAGAGGGCGAACACCCCGCGGGTGCTGGTGAGCTCCTCGAAGGCGACCGGGGCCAGGCCCCACCGGGAAGCGTCCGCGGCCGGCACGGGCCGGCTGATGCGCCAGTCCCGACGGAAACCGTGCCGCCAGTCGGGGAAGTCCCAGTCCTCGGCGGCCCGCCACTCGTGCTCGAAGTCGTGCACGCCGTAGGGGACCAGGACCTCGGCGCCGTCCAGGAAGTAGACCCGGCCGCCGCCGGCGGCGACGGCCAGCTGCTGCGCGGTCGGCGCGATGGTCGCGTGCCGGGTCTTCGGCCGCCCCCGTGGTGCCACGCGCAGTTCGGCGAGCCGGGCCGACTGGAGCACGTCGCCGGCCCAGAACCACACATGCCGGACCCCGGCGCCGTACCGGGCCCGTACCGCGCGGATCCGCTCCTGGACCTCGCGGATGTCGAGCGGACGGCGAGGCCGCTCCACCACCGACACGTCCCGGCCGCCCGGGCCGCCGCGGACCACGACCGCCGGCGGCAGCACCCCCGTAGGCCCCTCGGCGCCGCCCTCGTCCAGGCCGCCCGGGAACTCCAGCACGCAGTGCGCGCCGGGCCACGCCCGGGTGATCCGCCGCTGGAACTCGATGACGATCCGGTCGTCCAGCTCCAGCTGCTCGCGCACCGCCGGGACGGCGGAGCATTCCGTGCCGCGCTGGTGGGAGAAGTGCGGCCTGTTCACGGTGCCGGGATTGACGCTGCGCAGCATCAGGTTCTCCCGGCACGCCCGGCACACGTACCGGCCGCCCGCCTCGCCGGACTGCAGGCCGGCAACGCCCCGGGAGAGGTCGACCCACCGGTTCGTCGCCCGGTCGTACACCCACGGGGCTGATGTCTGCTCACCCATGCCAGGGATCATGCCGTGCGCGGGGTACGGGTGTCCGGCGCTTTCGTGCACAGCCCACCGCGGGGGCCGGATCTTCGGCCGGGAGCAGTACGAGGCCCCCACCGCCGGGGTGGGAGCCTCGTGGCGTTCCCGTTCCTGTGCGTGAGCGGGGCCGGGTGTTCAGGGGGTGAGGTCGATGACCCGGACGGGCTGGCCCTTCCAGCGGGTGGGGTCGGTGGTGGCGACGACGGCGCCTTCGGGGCGTTCGGGGGTGGGGGCGGCCGCGTAGCGGGTGTGGGCCTGGGCCCAGGTGGTGTCGGCGGCGAGGGCGAGTGCTGCGGGCAGGTCGAGGTCGAGGACGGTGACGGCGGGCAGGGCCGCGAGGTGTTCGGCGGTGCCGGGGCGTTCGCGGTCGGCCTCGACGAGCGCGCAGGCGGGGGCGTAGAGGTGCCAGCCCGGCTCGCTGTGGGCGCGGTGGATGAGGCGGGAGGCGAGGAGGTTCCCGCGGCCGGCGGCGACCATGGCGGTGTCGTCGAGGACGACGTGGAGGTCGGTCACCGGCCGCTCGCCCGGGCCAGGCGGCGGTCGAGCTCGGCGTCGAGGTCCTCGGTGTGCGCGGCGTCGGGGTTGTAGCCGTTCCAGGCCTGGAGTTCCTGGCGGGCGGTCTCGGCGCGCTCGGCCCGCTCGGCGGGGGTGAGCAGGGAGTCGGCGAGGCGGGCGAGGTAGGCGCGCAGCGAGAGGTGCTCGGCGGCGGCGACCTCGGCGAGGCGGTCGCGTGTCTCGGCGGGGATGCGGACGTTGGCGTCGGCCATGGTGCTCTCCTTCCAGTGGTTCTCGGGAATTCGCGCAATGGGTACGGGTACGTACCCGCTCCCGCTACAGTAGCAGCGGGCCCGGGAGCCGTCCCGAGCCCGATCGCCGTGCGCAGAACCCCCCTTCTCTTCTTTCGGGAGTGCTGGTGAGCGAACGGGACATCGTCCCGGTGGTCCTGCCGACGGGCGAGCGGGACCGGATCCTGGCCGAGGCGATCCTCCCCGCCTCGACGACCGGGGCGGTGGCCCAGGACCGCCCCGTCGTGCTGTTCGTCGCCGGCCAGCCCGGCAGCGGGAAGTCGGTCCTCGCGGACCTGCTGCACGCCGTGCTCGACCTGCGCGGCGGCGCGGTGCGCATCTGCGCGGACCTGTACAAGGAGCAGCACCGCCACTACCCGGATCTGCTGGTGCAGGACGTGCGCACGGCCGGGGTGAAGGTGCGCCCGGACACCCGCGGCTGGCAGGACGACGTCGAGGCCGACACCCGCGCCCGGCGCCTGGACGCCCTGGTGGAGACCGCGCTCGCCGACCCCGCGGCCTTCCGCGCCCAGGCGCTCGACTGGCGCCGGGCCGGCTACCGGATCGAGGTGGTGGCGCTGGCGACCGCGCCCGCGTGGAGCCAGCTCGGGGTCCTGAGCCGGTTCGCCGCGCAGGTGCACGCCACCGGCGCGCCGGGCCGGTTCGTGTCCTGGGAGAACCACGACCGGTGCGCGAAGGCGCTGCTGGAGACCCTGACCGTGGTCGAGGCGGAGCGGCTCGCGGACCGGGTCACCGTCGTGCGCCGGGGCCTGGAGCTGCTCTACTCCAACGAACTGCTGGCCACCGGCTGGCAGCGTCCGCCCGGCGCGGCCCGCGCCGTGGCCGCCGAGCACACCCGGCGCTGGGACGCCGCCGAGACCGAGCGCTTCCGCCGCCGGCACGCCGAAGCGGCCCGGCAGGTGCACACCGAACCCCTCGCGGGAGACCTGCGCCTGGCGGTGGCCCGCGACGCCGAGCGCGCCTTCGCGCTCTCCGAACCGCTACGCCGCACCGCCCAGGCCCTCGCCACCCCGCCGGGCGTCGCCTACCACCGGCTGTCGGCCGCCGAGCACCGCGAGATCTTCGACGACGAGATCGTCCCGCTCCTCCTGGACGGCATCGTCCCCCGCGAGAAGCCGGTCGTGGTCTACGTGGTGGCCCAGCCCGGCGCCGGGAAGAGCGGGGCGGCGCTGCTGGTCAAACGCGCCATGGGCCCCGGGGCGGTCCGTCTGGTCGGCGACGACCTCAAGATGTTCCACCCCGACTACTTCGAGCTGCTGCGCCGTGATCCGCGCGGTGCGGGCGAGGCGATCCGCGCCGACTACAAGGCCTGGTTCGCGTGGGCCGAGGCCTATGTGCGCGAGCGGCGCGGCGACCTGGTCGTCGAGACCGCCCCCGGCAGCGCGCACGATGTGCTGGCCGGCGCCGAGGCCTTCCGCCGTGCCGGGTACCGCGTGAAGGTCCTGGTCCTGGCGGTGAGGGCCGCCGACAGCCTCCAGGGCACCGCCCAGCGCTACGCGGCCGCGCAGCGGGACGGTATCCCGGCGCGGTTCACCGCCGCCGCCGGGCACGACCGCTGCTTCACGGCGGTGGCCGATGTGGTCCGGGCGGCCACCGCGAGCCCGGCCGTCGAGGAGGTGCTGGTGGTGGACCGCGACGGGCGGGCGCTGGCGCTCCAGCAGCACGGGATGCCCGTCGTCGGCGGCGCGATGGCGGCGCTGGCCGCAGAGCGGGCCCGCCCCTTCACCGAGCAGGAGGCCCGGCGCTTCCTGGAGCGGCACGCCGCACTGCGCAGGGCGCTGCCGCAGCACCGGGCCGAGCTGGCGCGCATCGCCGCCCTGGCCCGCCCACTGCTGCCCGCCTTTCTCCAGCCGGCCCGCCTCGGCCCACCTCGCCCCGGACCGCTCCCGAGCCCGCTCTACGCGCCGCCCTCCAGCTCGTGCAGCAGAGCGGCATAGCGGGCGGTGATGCGTTCCACCTCGGCCGCGCCGAGGCCGGCCTCCAGGCGCCGGAGGTCCGCGTACGCCGCCTTGCGGCCCTGCGCCGCCTGAAGCGCGAACGCGTCCTCGTCGGCGGTTGCCGGCGGTGCGCCGTGCCGGCCGTGCAGGTAGGCGCTGTACCAGGAGACGACGGCGCGCACGGTCTGCACCGCCTGCTGCCGGTCGCCGCCGGCGCCCTCCAGGGGGCCGGGGTCGGGGGAGTCGGCCGGACGGCCGGGGTCGGACATGGTTCAACCGCCTTGGTGTGGAGACAATCCCGACATTGTCCGGCGCGCGGTGCGCGCGCGGCAACGCGCGCACTGCGCGCGCAGCGGCAGCGTCGCCGCCCCGAGTACGGGCCGGGACCGCGATGATGGTTCCCGGGGATGCTTCGTCAGGGCGCGGCCGCCGTCGGGGCCGTGGGAATCAGGGGAGGGGCCGGACATGGCAGGACGGGATCTGAGGGCGCTGTTCAGTACGAACAGCGACGAGATCGGCACCAGCGAGGCGTTCACCGATCGCGGAGCCCAGTGGCGGGCGGTGGCGGCAGCGCTCGGCGAGCACCTCGCCCGCATCACCGGCTACGGTTTCGACGTGCAGGACCTCGAGGCCCCGCGCCGCAACGTCATGGTCTTCCACGGCCTGGGCGGCATCGGCAAGAGCACGCTGTCCCGCAAGATCGAAGCGGCCCTCACCGACCCCGCCCGCCGGCCCGCCCAGTGGGGCGAGCCCGCCTGGCCCGCCGCACCGCGCCTGCTGCCCGTGCGCATCGACCTCGCCCGCTCCGCCGGCACCGACTTCGAACACCTCGTCCTGTCCCTGCGCCTGGCCCTCGCCCGCACCCCCGGCCTGCCCCTGCCCGCCTTCGACCTCGCCCTGCGCCGCTACTGGGACGCCGTCCACCCCGGCGAGCCGCTGGAGGAGTACGTGCGCCGCCGGGGACTGGCCGCCCGCTTCGGCGAGGCCCTGCCCGGCCAGGCCCGCACCGCCGTCAGCGACATTGCCCAGCAGCTCGCCCTACCCGGCGTCGTCGCCTCCACCGCCGGCCAGGTCGCCGCCACCCTGGTGCGCTCCCTGCGCGAGCGGCGCGAGAACACCCGCGCCCTGGCCGGCTGCGCCCGCCTGGCCGACCTCCTGGACGCCGACACCGATCTGGAGAGCCTGTCCTTCTACCCGTACCTGCTCGCCTGGGAGCTGGCCCGCCTGCCCGCCAGGAAGGCGGTGGTGCCGGTGGTGCTCCTCGACGGGTTCGAGGACGTCGGCGACCGCACCCACCGCGACCTGGAGCGCCTGGTCCAGCGGGTCGTGTGGCTGATGCCGAACGCGTTCTTCGTCGTCACCGGCCGCTCCCGGCTCCAGTGGGCCGACCCCGCCCTGCAGGGCCAGCTCGACTGGACCGGCCCCGCCGCCTGGCCCCACCTCACGCTCCCGGCGAGCCCGCCGGTGCCCGGCGCCCGCACCGCCCCGGACAGCAACGGCGACGGCGATGACGGCGGCGTCGGCACCGGCGGGCGGCAGATCCTCATCGGCGACTTCAGCCCCGAGGACTGCGACGACCACCTCGCCCGCCGCCTCACCGCCGCCGACGGCCGGCCCCTCATCGGCGACAGCATCCGCGCCGTCATCACCGTCCGCTCCCACGGCCTGCCGCTCCACCTCGACCTCGCCGTGCTGCGCTTCCTGGAGATCCGCCGCACCCGCGCCCCCGAGCCGGCCGACTTCGACCACGACTTCCCCGCCCTCGTCGCCCGCTCCCTCCAGGACCTCACCGCGGACGAGCGCCACGTCCTGCGCGCCGTCGCGCTCCTGGACGCCTTCGACGTCCCGCTCGCCACCGCCGCCGCCGGCATGAGCCACGACGCCCCCGCCCTGCGCCTGGCCGAGCGCCCGCTCGTGCGGGAGAACCCCCAGGGCCTGTGGCCCTACCACCTGCACGCCCTGGTCCGCTCCACCCTGCGCGGAGCCGACGACCTCACCGACGACCGCTGGTCCGAACAGGACTGGCAGCGCGCCGCCGACCGCGCCCACACCGCCCTGGGCGGGCAGTGGGCCGCAGCCGCGGGCGGGCGGAGCATGCTGGTCGGGTGCCTGCGCCAGGGCCTGCGCCTGGCCCGCGACCACCGCCTCGACCTCGGCTGGCTCGCGGACGCGGCCTGGGCGTACGTCTCGGACTCCGTGTGGGAGCCGCTCGCCCCGCCCGCCGCCGACACCGCGCCCGGCAGCGGGCTGGACACGCCGGCCGAGGCCCTCGTCGAGACCCTCGCCGCGCTCGCCGCCCGCCAGCGCGAACACCGCACCCACACCGCCGACCGCCTCACCCGAGTCATCGACAGCCGGCTGCTGCCCGCCGACCTGACGGACCTCGCCCTCTACTACCGGGCCAAGGCCCACCGCGACCTCGGCCGCACCATCGCCTCCCGCGAGGGCATGCAGAAGGTCGCCGCCGGCACCACCCGCCTCGCCCCCGCCGCCCGCCGGGGCCTGGCCCACCTCGCCCGCCTCGACGGCGACTTCCCCACCGCACTCGCCGCCGCCCAGACCCTCGGCTGGGCCGGGCGCCAGCACCGCGTCCTGGGCGACCTGTGGTGGGTCCACGCCGAGATGGACCAGGCCGCCGCCGCCTACGAAGCCGCCCGTACCGACGCCGAGGAACACGCCGTCGCCGGCGAGCGCGCCACCGCCCAGGCCCAGCTCGCCTTCGTGCGCGCCTTCACCGACCCGGCCCGCGCAGCCGACGACCTCGACCTCGCCGACCGGCTCCTGACCGGACTCGACCTGCGCGCCACCACCCTCACCACCCGCATCGCCGCCCTGGTCCGCGACGCCGGCACCCCCGGCGACAGCATCCCCGAACACGCCGCCGCCCTCGACGCCGAGGTCCGCGCCTCCGGCGTGCGCGCCGCCCACACCACCCTCGCTCTCGCCGTCTGCTTCCACCACGCCGTCCTCGACGACCAGACCGCGTTCACCGCGGCCGTTCGCGACCTCGACCAGCTCACCCGCGACCGCGACTACGCCTACTACACCGACATCGCCCACTTCATGGCCGACCTGCCCCTCGAGTACCCCTCCCCCGCCCGCTGGTTCGACAGCCCCGATCTCGTCCGCGCCCGCTGGCGCACCCTGGTCACCACCCGCCGAACGCACCACGGGCTCTGACACGGCAGCCCAGGCTCCACGGCGCGTGCCGCCCGATTGCTTCCGCGCGCTCTTGACGGTGTGCTAGGCGGGCGGAACGGTGGAGGTGCAAGGACTCGCAACCGGCTTGGCAGAGGGAGTGGTCATGG
This sequence comes from Kitasatospora sp. cg17-2, assembly GCF_054031055.1. Classification (NCBI taxonomy): domain Bacteria; kingdom Bacillati; phylum Actinomycetota; class Actinomycetes; order Kitasatosporales; family Streptomycetaceae; genus Kitasatospora; species Kitasatospora sp. cg17-2. The sequence continues at coordinate 13,229 of NZ_JBSSXW010000004.1, read as the reverse complement.
CACTACGGTTCAGGGGTATCGACCCGGACACGCCCAACGGCGGCTCTCCGACCGTCTGGTTGGAGGACGAGAAGGCGGAGATCGTCATCCAGGGCTGGCTGCCCGACATGGAGATGTACCGCGTGATCAGCGAGACCGAGTGGGTCCAGGGCCACGCCACCGGCGTCCCGGACCACGAGGGCGTGGTCCGGATCCCGGTGCGGATGATCCCGTTCCTGCGGAAGGTGTGCGATGAAGCCGAGCGTGCCGGACTTTGGCGCCCTGCTGAGGAGCGCTGAGCGCTCCGCCTGCCACCTGGAGATGCGCGACTCCTACATGGACGACCCCGTCTTCGCCGACTGGCGCGCCGGCCTCCCGGTGGATCGGCCCGACGCGTACGACCTGCCGGAGGAGTACACGGCCTGGGCCGGCCTGGTGCGGGAGACGGTCGGCCGCGGGGTGGTGATGCGCCGCGCGAGGATCGTCTCGGAGCCGGCGACCGCCTACATCCGGTGGGAGCACGCGATCACCGAGCGGCACAACGTCGCACTCGGCGAGCAGGTCCGCTGGCTTCCCCGCTCGAAGGCCTCCGACCTCGCCCTGCCGGGCAACGACCTGTGGCTCATCGACGAGCGCCTGGTGCTGTTCCACTGGTTCACCGGCGACGGCGAGTGGGCCGGGTACGAGACCACCGAGGACCCGGCGGTCGTGAAGAGGGTTACCGGAGCATTCGAATCGGTCTGGGACCGGGCGATTCCCCACGCCCGGTACGCCGTCTGACCGACCCCGTCCACCACCACCCGCCGGGCAGAACAGCACCATGTCGTCGTCCCCCTCCTCCAGCGTCGTCGAGGCGCGCAAGGCGCTCGCCGCCCGCCTGGTCGCCCTGCGCAAGGACGCGGGCCTGACCGGCGACGAACTGTCCGCCCGCTGCGGCTGGCACCCGGCGAAGACCTCCCGGATCCAGAGCGGCAAGTCCGCCCCCTCCGAGGACGACCTGCGCGCATGGTGCACCGCCTGCACCGCCGACGACCAGGTCCCCGATCTGATCGCCGCCGCCCGCACGGTCGACTCCATGTACACCGAGTGGCGCCGCATGGAGCGCGGCGGACTGCGCGCCGCCCAGGAGTCCGTGGCCGCCCTCTACCGCCGCACCCACCTGTTCCGGGTCTACGCCAGCCGCGTCCTGCCCGGCATGGTGCAGACCCCCGAGTACACCACCGCCGTCCTGCGCTCGATCCAACGCGCCCGCGTTGAGGTCGACGACGTCGCCGACGCCGTCGAGGCCCGCCTCGAACGCCAGCGCATGCTGTTCTCCGGCCGCCACCGCTTCGGCCTGCTCATCGAGGAGTGGGTACTGCGCGCGGCGGTGTGCGACCCGGAGACGATGGCCGCCCAGCTCGGCCACCTGCTCGCCGTCTCCTCCAGCCCGTTCGTCAGCGTCGGCGTCGTCCCGACCGGACCCGACCGCCCGCACCTGCCGGTCGAGGACTTCTACATGTTCGACGAGACCGAGGTCGCCGTCGAGCTGACCTCCGGCTACCTGCGCATCACCCAGCCACGCGAGATCGCCGACTACCTGCGCACCTTCACCGACCTGGCATCCATGGCCGTCCACGGGTCCGCGGCCCGTCAGCTGATCACCGCGGCCATAGCCACTCTCGGGTGACTTCCCGCAAGATGGCGCAACCTCGTAGAGGGCTCGCGCAGCCACTCCCTACCGTCGACCCTGCTGCCCACGACGACGGACCGGACACCCGGTCCCCGGCGGGCGGACCGGGGCCGCTGCGCCCGCCTGCCCCCGTCGGGTGGGCGCGGCAGTCACCGCCGACGAAGAGAGCGGAGTACTGCCGTGGCCACGCGCCCCATAGCCCGCCCACCGGCCGCACTCCGGCAGCGCCGGAACGCACGGGTGGGGGATGCCCGGTGACCGCGGCCGCCGAGGCCGCGACCCTACCCTCCGGTGCCGCCGACCGCGTGGACGCGCTGCTGCCCTACGAGCCGCGGTCCGCCGCCGCGGCACGCCGCCTGGTGCGCACCGCCCTGCGGGGCTGGGAGCTGGAGGACCTGGTCGAGGCTGCGGAGCTCGTCGTGAGCGAGCTGGTCGGAAACGCCGCGAAGACCGGCTGCCGGCTGGAGATGACGGTCACCGTCGCGCGCATCACCGACCGGTGCGTGCGGATCAGTGTCCGCGACGGCTCACGCGTCCTGCCGTGCCTGATCGACGCCGGCCCCGGCGCCGAGTGCGGCCGCGGCATGGCCCTGGTCCACCACCTCACCGGCGGCCACTGGGGCGCCAGCCCGGAGCCCTACGGCAAGACCGTCCACGCCGATCTGCGAACCCGTTCTTCGGCAGCCGACTGACGTCCGGAGCCCGGCGTTCGACTCCGTCCCGCCCCGCTGTGCCCGGTGGACCTGGTCTCCGTAGGCGCCGGACGACGTCTGCCCGGGCGCTGCGGGACCGTCGCGTCGAGGCCGACGGCCGGTGGGGCGGGCCGGGTGGAGCAGACGTCGGCGGAGGCGGTCTCGTCGCCGGGGCGCCGGAGGACCGCCTGGCTGTCGTTGTCCTCGTGCCCCCGGTTGGGGCCGGTCGTTGAACCCGGTGGGTGCCCGTCCGGGTGCGGGGCAACGTGCGCGCTTCCTCGCCATGTGCATCCCAGTGGCGTGGCCGTGCGGGCGGTACCGCCCGGGTGGCCGGTAGCCGTTGCTGGCGGCCCGGGGGCCGAGCGGCGTTGTCGTCGTGGTCGGTGGTCGCCGGTTCCCGTCGGCGAGGAACACCGTCGGGTTTGAGCCATGTCCGGCGGGGCACCGGGCGGGCGGCGGCGTCGTGCCGGGAGGCGGGCGGCAGTAGAGGGTGGTCGCACCCTGGCGGGTGCGCCACCCTCGCGGGCGCCGCGCTGGAAGTCGCGGTGATGCCCAGTCCCTGTTCGTGGTGCAGCCACTGCGCCAGGGAAACGATCTCCGACCTTTGGCCGGAAATTAGCGCCGACGACAGGGTGTCATCCCAGTGGTCCGGTCGGCAATGCGGGATGGTCAAAAATGAATTGAACTAAGGCGTTTGCAGCGCTCTGACCTGTGTCAATGGCTTGTGGCAAATCTCGGTCAACAACGATTTGACGGCTCTCCGGGGTAATTTCCTGGTGGTTTGTGAATCAATCGGACCGGTAGCGATGGATACGGATTGTGATCGTCGGGTGACCGGTGAGAGGATCACACCGGTTCGGCGCTCCGGGGGTCTGGAAGCCCCCGCCGGACCGTAGTAGGTGCAGCCATGTCGGTCGCGTCCGTTCGCCGGACGCGACTGATACTGAACAGAGGACACGCACATGCGCCCGATCCACGTGCCCGCCGAGCCGGCTCCCGATCGCCCCGGACGTTCCCTGACCGGGGCCGAGGCCGTCGTCGTCATCGTCATCCTGCTCCTGGCCGGAGCCCTGGCCGTCGCCGGACTGCCCGCCTTCGGCTTCATGGAACTTGTCGGCGCCGCCGTCTTCCTTGCCTGTCGGACCGTCAAGGGCCTGCGCGAGCGCCCCACGGCCGGCCCGGCCACCGCGCCCGACATCGCCTGACCGCCCGTGGGACGGCGCGAGAACGCCGTTGCCGACGTCACGAAACAGCTGACGGAGCTGGTGCTGTGGCTGCGTGCCCAGCGCCGGCTCCGCGGCCTGACCTACGCGGCAATGGCGCAGAAGACCGACTACACCGCCTCCATGCTCTCCCGCGCGGCCAGCGGCAGGACCGTTCCCTCCTGGAAGGTCGTCGAGGCCTACACCCGCGCATGCCGGGCCGACCTGCGCACCGCCAAACGACTGTGGAGGACGGCCCGCTGGGCAGACCAGCAACAGCGCGGCCGCGACCGCACCGAGGAGTTCCTCAACGCCGCGATCGCCGCGAAGTTCTACAACATCCTCGCCGCCAAGCCCCAGCTGATCGACACCTTCGCCAAGCTGCGCCTGGGCATGATCGGACTGCGGGCCAAGAACGGCCACCCCTCCCTAGTGGAACTGCAGGAGAGGGCCGGCCGGACACCGAACGGCCGCCGCCGGCTGCCCGCCAGCAGCCTGGGCGCGGTCCTGCGCTCCGAAGCGTCGCCGCGCCGCGGCCACGTGACCGCGTTCGTCGCCGCGATGGGCGCCCCGCCCGACACGGTCATGGCCTGGGCGGAGGCGTGGGAGCGGGCCGCGGGCAAGACGCGAGTGCGCCTCGCGCTCCGCCCGGACGCCGGCGCCCCCTACAAGCCGGTGCCGATGCGGGACTTCCTGGTGGACGACCCGGAGACGCGCGTCCGGCAGGACCCCGCGGCCCCGGCCGCGGCACCCGGGACCGAGTGCGCCTTCCAGGCCGGCATCGGGCTCAGGCCGGAGGACGTGGCGTTCCTGCGGACCCACGGCCTGTCCATCGGACGTCCCCGCACCGGCGACCAGCTCCCCTCCGTCCTCGGCCCCGTCCCGCCACTGCCGCCGGCCGGCTACACCGCGGCAGGACTTCCGATCCGGGTCCCCCGCCGCCGCCAGCGGCGCCCACGAGCCCCCGGCGGATCGGGCTTCCCCGGCCTGTTCATGCAGATGTGGCTCCACTCCTCCTGACTCCGCTCCTCGCGGCACCCCGCACCTCCGCGCACCCCGACACCCCCGGGGGGACCAATGACGCCCGCACCCGCGCGCCCCGGCGGCCGCCCCCGGCCGCCGGTCCCGGTCATCGCCCTGGCCGCCCTGCACGACCTCCACCACGACCACTACCTGCGCTACGCCAGGCTCCTCCTCCCCACCGCTCTCGCCCCACTGGCCATCCACGACGCGTTCGACGACCTGGACCGGTACCGGTCCGACGTCCTGAGCGCGACCAGCCCGGCCGCCTGTGCCTGGCAGGCCGTTCGACACCGCGTCCGCGCCCTGGCCGGCCCCCGCCTCCTCGACCCCGTCGCCCACCTCACCGCACCCGAACAGGACGTCCTGCTGCTCCACCTGGTACTCGGACTTCCACCCGTCGAGGTGGCCGCGCTCACCGGCACCGACCCGGCCACCGTCCACGTCCAACTGCGCTCGCTCACCCGCAGCGCCCACTGACCGCAGGCCCGCCCGCCGCCCGGCCCCGGACCGCCGGTTCCCGTTGATCCGCGGCTGACGTTTGATCACCTCCATTTTTTGTCGAACACTTGTTCCCATGACTTCCGCCGTCCCCTTCTCCCGCCCCGAGCGCCCCGCCCCCGCGCCGGGCGACGCGGAGCGGGCACTGCGGGAGCTGATGACCCTGCCCGGCGCCACGCGGGATGTCCGCAGATGGCGGCTGGTGGAGCTCCGCCTCGGCGGCGACTGGCGGGCGGGCATGCTCACGGTGTGGCGGCGCCCGCCCGGCGCCGCGGTGTGGGTGGTGCACGTGCGCTGGGCCGAGGACAGCACGGCAGACCAGGGGTGGGGCTGGTTCGTGTTCGATCCAGCACGGATCCGCCCACTGCCCGAACCCGCCGGCCCGCCCCCGACCGCGCCCCCGCACTTCGGCCACTGGCACGACGCCGTCCTGGTACCGGGCGAGCTGGCCGGCGCCCCGGACCCGGACGGCGCGGATCGGTGCTGGCGCCTGGCCTGGCTGCGCGCGGCAGGCGAGTGGCGCTCGGCCCTGGTGACCGCCCGGCGCCGCCCGGGCCCGGGAATGCCGTGGATCGCGCACGCCCGCTGGGGCGAGGACAAGGCCGCAGCCTGGGTGATCGCCGACCCCACCACCCTCCAGCCCCTCACCCCGGCCGACCACCCCGCCACACCGCCGAGCGGCCCCACGCCCGACAGCCCTACAACCGGCACCGCGGCACCTACCGAGCGGGCCGACGCGTGACGACCACCGCGGCGGACCGGCTCGGCACCGACCGTCGGGAGCGCCTGGCCGGCCTGCTCGAAGCGACGTCCCCCGCCACCCGCGCCCGCGAAGCCCAGGCCGCCGTCCTGCCCGTCCTCGCCCCGCTCGCCGGCCTGCTGCCGCAGGGCGGCCTCGCCAAGGGCACGATCACCGAGGCCGCCGACACCTCCCTGCTCCTCGCCCTCGCCGCCGGACCCGCCACCGCCGACCCGTATGCCTGGACCGCTGCGGTCGGCCTGCCCGACCTCGGCCTGGCCGCAGCCGCCGCCTACGGCCTCGACCTGCGCCGCCTGCTGGTCGTCGACCACCCCGGCGAGCACGCCGTCGAGGTGATCACCGCGCTCGCCGCCGCCTGCCCCGTCGTCCTCGCCGCCACCCCCACCGGCCTGCCCCCGCGCACCCTCGACCGCCTCGCCGCCCACCTGCGCCGCACCGGCACCGTGCTCATCACCCCCGGCCCCTGGCCCGGCGCCCACCTGCGCCTGGACGTCACCACGAGCAGGTGGTCCGGCCTCGGCGACGGATGGGGCCAGCTCACCGGCCGCCGGGCCGAGGTCCGCGTCACCGGTCGGGGTGCCGCGCGCCGGCCGCGCACCGCCGAACTCTGGCTCCCCGCCGGCGACGGCTCTGTCGCTACCGCGCTCCCCGGCACCGCCGTCGGCGCGGGAGAGGCGGCGGCGGTCGCCGCTCCGGCGTAGCCGCAGATGCAGGCAGGCCCGCCCGCCCGCTGAAGGCGGCCGACCCCGCTGCCCGAACCCCCGAGCGGGCTCCCCTGCCAGTCGCTGAGCTCGACCACCGCAGCGACTGGCCGCAGGCGGCCCGACGCCGGGGCGCCCGCCCGAACACGCGGAAGGTCGCCACCCCGTACGCAGGGTGACAGCCTTCCGCGCCGCTCAGAACCCGGGGTACTGGGGACCGTCCGGAGCGATGAAGCGGGCGCCCAGGTTGTCGTTCGGGTTGAGGTAGACCAGCGCCGTGAACCACACCGCCGCCGCCTTCGGGTCGCGGCGGCGCAGCAGGTCGGCGTAGGTGAACAGGATGCGGTGGGCGGGCCGGTTGTCGAGCTCGCTGTAGAGCAGGACGTCGGTGAACGGCCAGGGCAGGGACTGCTGTAGGACGCACACCCCGGCGCGGGCCCACTCCAGCGCGGCGTCCAGCTCGCCGGGCACCTCGCCCTGGTCGTCCTCGTCGTCGAAGCCGTCCTCGTCCTCCTGGCGGAGGCCCGCCACCTCGTAGGCGATGGAGGCGTAGGCGTCCAGGTCCCTGGGGTGCAGCCGGCGGTCGCCGATCGTCACCGACGCCTTCTCGTACGCCGCCTCGTACGCCTCGCTGCTCTCCTCGTCCGGAGTCCAGACCCGTTCCATCCGCCAGGACTGGCGTACCGGCAGCTTGGCGATCCGTCGCTCCAGCTTCGACAGCTTGTCGCCGGCCTCGCGGTGCTCGGCGTAGAAGTCGGCGGAGTCGAACTCGTTGTACTCCGGGTCCTGGATCCAGGCCAGCAGCGGCCGGTCCAACGCCGCCAGCGCCTCGACGGCCAGGCCGGCCGGAGCCAGCCACGGCAGCGTGCCCTCCAGGCTCTTCGCCACGGTCTTCGGGTCCTGGCCCACGGTCGCCTCATCCATACCAGGGAGTCTCCACGCCCACCCCGGGCGGCGTAGCCGAAGCCGCAGAACCCACCCCACCGAGGCACCCACTGCGGTAAGGCTGCGAGGCTGCGGTTCCGGCCTATGCGGCGCCCGCTGGGGATAGGGTCGACGCACTGTCACAGGCGCGGAAAGGGGTCGGACATGACGCTGCCGAGCGAGTACGGGCCGGATCCGGTGGCGCAGTGGATCATCGACGAGTGCGGCTGGCAGGACCACGCGCGCATACTCCGCGGGCACCTGAACTCCCAGGTCCGCGTGGTAACCGACGGCTGGTGGATCGGCATCGACACGCACTACCCGTACGCGCGTACCCGGCTGTACGCCGGTCGAGTCGAGGAGGCCGGCACCTTCGCCGACGTCTCCGCACTCCTCGACCGCCCGGTCGACGCCAACGACCGCACCGCCCTCGCCCAGGCCGTCCAGGAACTGCGCAAGCGGCTGGACACGCCCCCGCCCCCGACCCAGCGGGCGACCCGCCACTAAAGACCTCCCCAGAGGGTGGTAGAGGCGTGGAGCGGTCGTTCAAGGGGGTCCCGGCAGAAGGTTCACCGCGATGACGCCGTGGGGGAGAATGCCGAACCGGCACACCCACCCTTTTCGTCAAGGTGACGTAAACTAGTGGTGGATGGTCAGCTCTGGCCACCCTGCTCTCGCGTGCCCAGGAGGCGTGCCGTGGTCGACCAGTCGATGGAACCCCATGTGAATCTCGCGTTCGGTCTCCGAGCCGTACCCAGCGGGTACGCGGTGCTGCTCGGCGCCGGCGCCTCGGTGTCCTCCGGGATGCTCTCGGCCTGGGGCGTCCAGTGCGACCTGATCAGCAAGATCGCCACTGCCGAAGGCGCGGAGATACCCGACACCGACACGGGGCCGTACGACTGGTACCTGAACCGCTTCGACCGCGAGCCCGCCTACGACACCCTCCTGGCCGACTTGGCCAAGACCCCCAGCGAGCGCCAGGCTCTGCTGCGCAGCTACTTCGAGCCGAACGAGACCGAGCGGGAGCAGGGCCTCAAGCGCCCGACGGACGCTCACCGGGCCCTGGCCAAGCTGGTCGCCTCCGGGCACATCAGGGTGATCATCACCCTGAACTTCGACCACCTCGTCGAGAGCGCGCTGCGCGATGAAGGCCTCAACCCGGCCGTCATCAGGAACCCGTCCGACCTGAACGGGATGCTTCCGCTGCACGCCCAGCGCCAGGGCGTCGTCGTCCACCTCCACGGCGACTACCTCGACCCGGCCAGCATGCGCAACACCCCCGAGGAGCTGGCCGAGTACGAGCCGGTGGTCGACCGCTTCCTCGACCAGGTCTTCGACGAGTACGGCCTCATCATCGCCGGCTGGTCCGCCACCTACGACCCGGCCCTGGGCACCGCCCTCAAGCGCTGCCCCACCCGCCGCTTCGCCACCTACTGGGCCGACCCCTACCACCTGTCCGCCGCCGCCTCCGAACTCCTGGAACACCGCCAGGGCACCTACGTCGAAGCCAACGCCGACAGCTTCCTCAGCCGGACCGCCGACGCCGTAACCGCCCTCGCCGAGAGCAACCGCGACAACCCCAATAACATCGCCATCGCCATCGCCACCGCCAAGCGCGAACTCCGGGGCCAGGGCCCCGCCATCAACCTCCACGACGCCCTACGCCGCGAAGCCGCCCGAATCGCCGACCACCCGCTGCGCACCGAGACCCCGAACATCCCGCGGTCCGATCTGGATGCCGAGCACGACCGGCGGCTCAGCGTCTGGGAGGCCGAGACCGAGAAGTTCGCCGCCCTGGTCGCGGTCACCGCCTACTGGGGCGACGACGCCACCGACCGGTACTGGTTCCCCGACATCGAGCGCCTGGCCGACACCACCTGGGACAATGGAGAGCCGGCACTTAACGACCTCCGCCGTACGCCAGCCACCGTGCTTCTCCACAGCGCCGGCGTCGGAGCCATCGGGAACGACCGATGGTCGGTGGTGGCCAGCCTGCTCACCGACCCCCGCGCCCAAGACCTTCGACACAGGGTCGAGAGGCCGGCCGCAGCTCTGCTCGGACCGAAGACCGTCATGGGCCTGCACGACTCGGCGCCGCGGCTCCACGAGTACCTCAAGGCCATCTTCACCGGGCACGTGATGGCCAACGCCACCGCCTACACCGAGATGTGGGAGAGGTTCGAGTACCTTCGCCTGCTTGTCCAACAGGACGCCGAGCAGTTCATCGACACGCCCTACCTGCGGGTCGCCGGGACGCGCGGCGACTACCGCCCGCTGGCCTCGAACTGGCTCGACCGCGAACTCGGCACCCGGTACGGCCAACACCCCCTGCTGCTCTCCGGGTACCTCGGCGGCGACCCCGACCGGGTCGCCAACGCTCAGAAGGCGGTCGACGCCGCCATCACCCAGTGGGTCGAAAAGATCGACATGACCACCGGCCACATCATCCGCTCCGGGCCGTTCTACCCCAACGACCTGCGCTGACTGGGCCCGAACGCCGGAAGGCCGTCACCCGCAGGTGACGGCCTTCCAGTACTTCCTCAGAGCCCGCAGCAGCCTACCGCCGAGCAACGGACACCAGCCCTGCCGGGACAGCCCGCTACGCCCACTCCACCCCGTGCTCGGCGAGTTGGGCGAGCTGGCCCGGCGTGAGCTTCGCTCGGCGGGCTTTCTGGTTGTTGAGCCAGGTGCCCAGGGCGAAGTGCGACACGACCGCCTGCTCCTCGCCGCCGGGGCAGGCCTCCACGGTCTCGACCGGTTCCTTGTGCGGGCGCGGCACCTTCGCGTGCCTCTCGCGCTCGGCGAACTGGGCGAGCGCGGCCAGGCCCTGCTGGAAGCGGTCCGTGCGGGACACGGTCGGCTTCGCCTCGGCGGCGGCCTTCGCGGCCACCAGCTCGAGGTCGGCCTCGATGCCGATCGCCGACAGCAGGTCCCGCTGGTCCTCCTCCAAGTCCGGCCAGCCGGCCCGCTGCGCCTGCACCCAGCGGCCGAGCTGCTCGCCTTCGAACACCGTGTCCGCGGGCAGCCGGGTCCAGTCGACGAGGCCGTCGGTGTCCAGCCACCACATCCGGGCGGTCGCGTAGGCGCGCTGCCAGGTCACCGGCCACACCGGGCACCACCACGGGTCGATCTCCTCCAGCGCGCGCCGCCGCTCCGGCGCCAGCGCCCCCTGCTCGCCCGCCGGCACCTGCGCCGCGGCCCGCAGCTCCGACAACCAGGTCCCGATCGCGTAGCCACCGACCGAGGCCCGCGCCGGCGCCGCCAACGACCCGCCGTGGCCCTTCGCCCAGACCCGCGCCCAGTCGAGGCCGGCCTCGAAGCGGGCATCGCTCACGGACCAGATCATGCCGAGCGCGTCGAGCATCTCCACCCGGTATGACGCCAGCTCACCATTCGCATTCTCACCCCGCCGGTCCGACAGCCACTTTCCCAACGGGTAATTCCCGTTCTCTCCGACCAGCGCGGAATAGGGGACGTCGAGGCCGCCGGTCTCCTCGAACCATTTCCGCGCGTGACCGATCCCCTCACGCCACAACTGCGTCTCACCGACCAGCACCCGCGAGGCGATGAAAAGCGCGAGCACGTTCTCGTCCACCGGAGCCTGGAACCGCACCGGCAGCGTGAACGCCCCTCCACCACCCGCACCAACCATGCTCTCACCAGGCCCGACAGCAGCCTCAGCGCTACGCCCCTTGGTCCGCTTGCCGGACTTCTGCGGCACCGCGAGAGCCTCCACCACCCTGGCGTCGTGGCTGCGCAAAGCGGTCAGGATCTTCACCAACGGACCGTAGGAATCGGACTCCAGAATGTCCCCGGGCTCCTCTCCGGGCTTGAGGAAGACCGGCACGATCAGGCTGGCCGTCTTTCCTTCGCCCGGCTGCATGCGCAGGGCCCGGCCGATGGCCTGGACGATATCCACCATGCTGCCCCGGCCCTGCAAAAGAACCGAATCTGCATTCGGCATATCGACGCCCTCACCCAGGACTTTGCAGTTGCTGAAAATCCGGTACCTGAGCCCGTCGTCCTCCTCGCCCTTTCCGAAGTCGCCGATCAGCTCTTTCCGGTAGTCGACATCATGCTCACCGGAAAGCCACTGTGCCCAGACCTCGGGCGGGTATTTCTGCGGGTTCTCGAAGTGCAGCTTCTCGACCGTCTGATTCAGCGTCTCCGAGAAATACCGTACCTCGATCGTTCGGCTGTGGAACGTGATGCACCGCCGGAGGTCGCGCTCCACCACGGTCTTGAGCAGCCCGGCCTGGATCGCGGCGATCCGCGCGGCCGGCACCTCGTCCTCGCTGCCGTCCTCCGCCTCGCCGACACCGGGGCCCCATGGCACGCCCTGCGCCTCGGCCGCGGCCCGGTCGCCGAGCGGGTCGCGCAGCTCCAGGACCACGATCTCGAACGGCGCCAGGAGCTTCCTGTCGATGGCCTCCGCGAGGCCCAGGGAGTAGACGTGCGGGCCGTAGATCCGCTGGTCGTCCATGGACACCGCCAGCTCCTCCGGCAGCGGCTGGTAGGCGCCCTCGCGGCCCTTCACGGGGCGCTTGGGCGGCGCCCAGATCCGCGGAGTCGCCGTCATGTAGAGCCGGCGGTCCGAGGGGATGGCGGCCTGGTCGTGCACCACCGTCCAGGTCTTCTCGACGCTGCCGGAGGACCGGTGCGCCTCGTCACAGACCATCAGGCCCAGCGGGGGCAGCAGCTCGCCCTGGCGCTCGGCCCAGTACTCGTAGGCGTCGGCGACTGCGCCCACCGACGTGTAGGTGGCGAACAGGGTGGTAGGCCGGCGGTGCTTCGCGGCGTTCGCCAGCCACATGCCGATCATCAGCGGGCTGGTGCTCGCCATCACCCCGAACGGCAGCTCTGAGTCGACCAGCGAGCAGACGGCGTGCATGTCCCCGGAGCGCCCGGCCGCCCGCCAGGCGCCGACCATCTGCACCAGCAGGTCCAGCGTGGGCACGACCACCAGCACCGTCCCGCGCGGGACGAGCTTTTGGCCGGCCGCCGCCCCGACGTACGACTTCCCCGACCCGGTGGCCATCTGCACCGTCACCCGCAGCCCGTTCGGAGCCGGGTGCCCCGGACGGGGCGTCAGGCCCCGCACGATGGCCTCCAGCGCCTCCTCCTGGTGCCCGCGCAGCGAGATGCCGGTAGCGGACTGAGCGGCCTTCAAGCCAGGCTTTACGACGTTCACGAAGACGTGTCTCCCCTCACCCATTCCCGGACCCACACCAGGGATCACACGGGAAATGCTGACAGTACCCTACTGATACATTCGATGGACCGGCCCGAGAATCGAGGCGACCGGAAATAGCGCGCGATAGAAGCGACTATCCGGCAGGATATCAGTCCCCGGCCGAGAATTCCGGTGAACGCCCGAAAAGCGCGGGTCCGGACCCCGCCCCCGGCGGGATCACCTGACGTCCGAAGACTGATACACTGGAGACCGTTGCTCACCCTCCGAGGGTAGCGCACTCCGACCCGTCGTGAGGCCGAAACATTGGTCTGGGCCACGGTCTAGACCAATCTGGCGGGAGTGAAGCCGACCCGCACGCGCCCCCCAGTGCACCCCCTTCCCCCTAGTCAGCCTGTCGTGAGGTCAGCCAAAATCCCAGTTCAGCGATATAATGGGGGCTCAGCCACGGGAGGGAGTGGAGCGAAGCGGAGTGACTGACAGGCCCGAGCGGAGCCGGGCCGGCCTGACCGAAGGTCAGGCGACGGACACGCGGAGCGGGTCCGCCCACCGCCCGGAGGGCGGTGGCGAAACGAAGGGCCGAAGGC
>NZ_JBSSXW010000002.1:0-270050 GCF_054031055.1 Kitasatospora sp. cg17-2 | reverse complement strand
GTGCTCCTCCGCTCCTCCACGCGCTCCGCGCCCTTGGCACCGGTGGCCAGCTCGGCCCCCTCGACGACAGTCGTGATCAGCTTCGATCCGATCTCGTCGCCGTCGGACAGGTACCTCTCCTCGGCGTCCTCCGCAGATATCGCCGGCAGCGAGTAGAGAATCCCCTCGGTCCTCGAAACGGTCACGTAGTAGATTTCCAATTGTCGAATTTCCTTTCTGAATCCACTGACGGCCACCGTCAGCAGGATGGGCGGGTGCCGCAGTCGACCTGCTGCGGCTCACGCCGCTGTTCGGGGTCCATCAAGCAGGAGCTTGGACATGGGCACTGCCCTGCCCTGCGATGCGTGGTCGAAGGTGGGCGGCCCAGCGCGCGTCCGCCTGAGGGGCCGCACAGGGGCCGTGTCTAGCCCGACACGGGCCCGGCCAGCGCGCCGATCGCGGTGACTGCAGCCCCTGTTAGCCCCGCCGGCCGGCCACTGCGGGTCGGACGTCGGAACAAGACACACCGTAGAAGTGGCAGACGGTCGGTCAACCCCAGCACCCGGCAGAGAGACCCCGCGCGGACACGCCGAAGCCAAGGTCGGTCGGACCTCGCACAGCCGCGCCCGCTCCCCGAACAGGCAGGACCGACGGCAACACGGGTCGGAACGCCGGGACTCGACACAGCTGGCGAGCGTGTCAGGAACGGAAGCCGATAGAAGTACCCGAAGCGTGCACAGGACGGCGTACTCACGGCCCCGGGATTTCACAGTGGCAGGGGCAGGTGCAACGGCAGCAGGCGGTGGGGTCTGAACAGGCACCAGGGCAGTGGTGGGCCCCTGAAGCGGCACATGCGCGGAAAAGGGAACGGTGCTGTCCGTATCGGCACTGACGTCCGGTAGTGGCGGGCCACGGCCCGCTACCCAGGGCGGCGGGCCGTGCTGGCAGCGGGCACGGCGACCGGGCTCGCGGCGCGGAGCCCCCTGCGACGGGAAGAAGGCGGCGCAGGGCTGCGCCCCGACCAGCAACAGCGGCAGGGCAGGGCGCAGCACTGTTCGGGCGGTCAGGCCCTGACGGCAATGTCTCAGGCTTCCGGGGGGGTAGAGATCCGGAAAGATCTGTAGGGCTTGGCCGATGAGCCACAGAACTAGACTCAGGTCATCGCGCCGGATTGCTATGTTGTGACTGAATCGGCGAGGAATCGGCTCACCATGGGTCCGGACGATGCCGAAGACGGTGCCGTCAGCAAGGACAGCGACTTGGGCGCGCTGACGGCGTGCGCCGTCGGTCTGCAACTTCCACCATCCGAGCGTGATGGACACGCCTACCGTCAGGCCTTCAGGACCGCCGAGAACATCCAGGCGAGTGGTCCGGGTGTCTGTGGCGAGAGAGCGGGCCCAGACAGTCAGGCTGTCAGGGAAGTCGACACCACCGGGAGGGAAGGGCCCTGGCAGGGGCAGGCTGGTGAGCACAGTGAGGGTGTCATCCGGTTCATTGCCTGACAGGTAGGGCTTCTCCGGGCGGCAGATTCGCATCAGGGCGATCGGGTTCTCGTCCTCCTTCTCGGACTTCTCCAACGGATCGATCAACTGGAGTGCTTCTTCATGCCTGAGGAGGGTAACGCCGATGGAGAAGACTGCGCCCTCGTTGAGCAGGGCGCGGGCGTGGTCGTCGAAAGACCTCATTTTCGGAATTTCTCCTGAGTGGACGGGTCCGTCTTCGCCCTGGTCATGGCAATGGCATTGGCATGACCAGGGGGATTCAAGGCGGACGATTACTCGAGAAGTGCGGGCAGCGTCCGCCCATCCGCCCGCCCGGACGGCAGATCACGCAGTGGATGGTCCGTGGGAGCCTGCGGTGTCCGGATGGGAGACCTCGACCTCCACGGTGGTACCGCTTGTGGCCTGCCGAACCTCCCAGCTTTGGCGATCGAACGCGTTCCGGAGGACTGAAGCAACGAATCGGCGGTCCTGGGGTGCCACCCGCGCCATAGAAAAAACCAGCCCCCTGTCGCTGACATGAAGGTCGACCCGAGCTATCAGGCCGGAGGGCAACGAATCAAACGCAGATGCGATCGGGGCCGCTGCATCCTCTATCACGCGTAGGAGATCCACACTCCCGGCCCCTCGTGCACGGCCTATCTGGGGAGCCATCTTAGTTGGAACGAATTGTTGGCCAGATTCGGACATGTTGATCCCGTCGACAGGTTGGATACGCCAGAAGGAAAGCGTTAGGAATACACGTTCATTGCGCCCCGTCGGACGTCAAAAAAGGAGTCCGCACCCGAACGCAGGCATGTTGGGTCGAAGCAGTCGACCTCAGGTTCGAAGCGGCGGCCCGCGCCGCAATCCCGTTCGCTCAGGCACGCACAATAGTTCGGGCCGGTGGCCGGTCAAGGCCCCATCGCCCAGGGCCTGCTGACACGCCGTACAACTGCGAGCAGCGCGCCAACTCGGCTGCTGCGCCAGAACTCGAACGCCAGTGAGCCGCCGGCTGGTGTGATCGTGGTGACGCGGATGCGGGTTGCATCGTGCCCTCGGCATGCCTTGTCCTCGTAGCACAGTCCCCAGTCGCTGTTCGGCCTCCGGCGGACCGCGCCTGGAAACACCGGACAAGACGGCGAACGCCGGACGGAGGGGCGGCGCCAGTACTCAGGTCGGGGAACGCGCCACGGCCGTACCTGCGCCCCGCCCTAAGGGCTGTCCCGTATAGCGGCTGGACAAGGAGGGACGTCGACTGGTGGTCAGCCGAAGAGCAGGTCCACGTCCTTCTCGATGCAGACCTGCAAGACGACTACGAGTTGGCGGACGTCCTCGATACGACGCTGCCAGATGGGATCGCCCGGGTCGTGCGCCATCGCTGCGATCTCGTTGAGACGGGGGAGGATCGCAGCGCACTGCGCCGGCGTGAGATCGGGGCCGTCACAGTCCGAGTGGTCGAGAAGCGGTGCCAGCGTCGTGGACACGTCACGCCAGGCACGTGTCCCTCCGAAGCCGTGCATCCCGTCGAGGGTGATGCCCTCGATGTCCGCCAGCCACTTCCGGAACATCCCGAAGCCCGTGTAGGACCAGCAAATGTCCGGACTGTCCGTGTTGTCGTCTCCGGGAAACAGAACAAGCCCCACCACGTACTCCTCGTCGGTCGAACGCACAGGATCGGCCACGGGCGGGGAAGGCTGCAACTGAGATGATCAACGCGTGGCTGGTGTGATCACGGCGTCGGAGCCGTCATGGATAGGCCCGTTCACCGGGCTGGGCCCGCACGACTTCCGCAGGCTGATCACGATGCTCCGCCGCGAGGGCGTCGACACGGTGCGCCGGGGCCGCCCGTGGAGCCTTCCGTTGGAGGACCGGGTCCTGCTGGTCGCCGCCTACTGGCGTACGAACCTGACACTGAGGCAGCTCGCGCCGCTGTTCGGGGTGTCGAAGTCGGCGGCCGGCCGGATCATCGACCACGTCGGGCCATTGCTCGCACTCAAGCCCCGGCGCCGGTTCCGCAAGGGCACAGTACTGATTGTCGACGGCACTCTGGTCCCCACCCGGGGAGGAATCCGGCGCGAAGGCCGCCGTCGGCAGGACCACGATCATCGCCGACGGCGTCTTCCCGACGTCATGATGTGGGGCAGGCCTGCGATTCTTGGAGCCAGGAGGGCGTCCGGGGCCGGGATTTGCGGGTTTCGGCGCTCTGGCGGGTAGTGCAGTGGTCGGGCGGATGTTCCTGAACCCCAGCCGGACGCGGGCGGGGGTGAGCCGACCGGGCTCAGCGGGCTTCTCCCAGGGCCGGCGAAGATCTGCGGCGAGAGGACGGGCGAGTCGGAGCTGACTGTGGGCGGCGATGACGATCCAGGTCCAGCGGTCCGCCGCCTCGGGGGTGCGGATCTTGGGCCGGGTCCAACCCAAGGTCTGCTTGAACAGCCGGAAGGTGTGTTCCAGGTCGAATCTGCGCAGGTAGGACCGCCACCAGCGGTCGACGTCGTCGGCGGTGCCGCCGGTGGTCGAAGACCACAACCACACGGGGTCGGGGTTGCGGTCGCCGGGCAGGTGGTCGACCTCCAGACGGAGCAATGTGCCTTCGATGACCGGTAGTTCGCCTTCGTGGTCGAGCCAGCACGTGCGGTGCGTGAGCCGCGGGTGGAGCCGGTCCCAGCTGCGGGCCGTCGCGGTGCCGTAGCGGGTCGTTTCAGTGGTCGTGGTGTGCTCGGGCTCCGGCCAGGTGGCGGGCTTGGCCAAGGCGAACTCGGGACCGTGCTTGGGCGGCCGGCCGTTGGTGCCCGGCAGTCTGGGCGGTGTGGGCAGCCGCAGCACCCGGTCGGAGCGGATCCGGCCGAGCACCTCGACAGGCAGGTCTGCCAGCACAAACGCGAGCCGGGTGACGTCGTAGCCGGCGTCCATCACCACCAGGATGTCCGGATCACCCTCGATCCAGTGCCTGGCCGCGATCAGCCGTTGGACCACGCCGCGGAGCTGGCCGGCGGTCACTGCGGTGGCATCGTCCTCGGGCCCGAGCCGGACCGCGTCCAGCATCCCGGTCCACGACGTGCGCCCGGACTCCAAGGCGGCCACGAAGGAGTACGGCCAGCCTGGAATGAACTGCGAGACGCTCCTCGCCCGCCCGTACACGTGGCAGAACAGCCTGTCCGCACTGGTCGGCGCGTCGGAACGCAGCCACGGGCTGACGTCCACCGCCAGCACGATCCGGCCGTCATCCGTCCGGGGCAGGGGCAGCCCAGCCAGTTCGAAACGCAGCCTACCCGCCTCAATCCGGCCGCTGTTGAGCCCGTCGTAGAGCGCGCCGTGACCACGTCGATGCTCAGCGGTCAGCGTCAGGTCGACCAGCGACTTGACCGGTCCATCGGCGCACAGCAGCGCGTCGGTGAGCTCAAACAGGGCATCCGCCCGGGCGGTCAGGCAGTCATAGAAGTCCGCCCTGAAGCAGGACAACACGGACAGGGAGTCGACGCGGTCGGCATCGTCCAGCAGACTCATCCACACGGCCTTGGTCGGTGATCATGGGTGCTTCGCAACGCACATGATCACGCCAGGGCCGTACCGCTGTCTGGCGAATGTCCGATTCTGTACTCTACCGATACGGTCGGTAGTCCACGCGTCTGCCCCAGCGAGGCCAGAAGGGCAGCGGCAGGCATCCGACCGGCACCTGCCCGTTGTGCTGCTTCTCGCGTGTACCGTTGGCCAAAGTGACGGTCACCTCGGCGCGGCCTGGGGCGAAGACAGCATGGACGCGGCCAGCCGCCAGGCTCTGGACGACCGCTTCCATGAAGTCCAGGTCCTCGGCGGTCGCTTGCAGTTCCCAGCGAACGCCATTCGTGTCCAGCCCGAAAATGACGTCTCCTCGGTAGATCCAGCTGAACCCCAACGCCTCCCGCCGGACGGGAGCGATGGAGACAACCCACCAACCGTCCTCGTCCGATTCCTCGATGGTGAAGCTGCCCTCAAAGGCCTCGGCCAGTCTGTCGAGGATGGCCCACAGCCTTCGAACTGCCTCGGCCTCTGAGAGATCAGTGCTGGTCATGGCAGGACGTTAGCCCATCCGAGCAGCGGTAGCGGCTCCAGACCCGCTCCTACCATCGCCAGACCGCGAGGCCGCCGAGCGTCCTATCGCGAGATCTCGTCAGGGCCCGGCAGGTTAAAGAACAAGTTAAGCCTGCACCACCGGAGCACAGCAGCACCCGACAGCAGCCGATCAGAATCGGAGCATGCCGTCGGACTGCGCGGGTCGGTCTACCCCGGGCAGGAAGGGCGCCCGGGGAAAGGCCGTCCGGTCAGAGTGCTTCTCAGAGCGTGCGGGGTATGTGCTCGCTGCCGAGTGTCCGGCGCGGGCGCGACGGCCGGTCCCAGCCCGAGTGGGGTGTGTGCTGGGCGATGACGCGCCACCCGGCGGCGCGCAGCGAGGCTCCCGTCTCGTCGGCCCGCGTGTAGGTGACCAGGCGGGTGTAGCCGAGTGCCGAGGTCGCACGCCATGCGGCGGCGTACAGCTTGGAGCAGGCGTTGCTGGTTCCGTCAGTGGCCACGCGGGTGACTTCCAGGGCGTGATGTGTGAGGCCTCAGGACATGCTTTACGGTTTGTCATCACGACGTGCTTGACGCGGAGTCCGTGACTCCCGGCTTGGCCATGCCTTGATTCGTGTGACCGGTTTGTCGCTGGTGCGGGCGTGGACGGCAAGCTCCGCTCCGTCGTGAACGATCCGGAAATGGGTGTCCTCGACCACGACGGTCACAATCTCGCCGATGTAGGTGGGGCCGACGCGCATCCGTTGGCGAGCGACCATGACGTGCCCGTC
Source organism: Kitasatospora sp. cg17-2 (assembly GCF_054031055.1). Classification (NCBI taxonomy): domain Bacteria; kingdom Bacillati; phylum Actinomycetota; class Actinomycetes; order Kitasatosporales; family Streptomycetaceae; genus Kitasatospora; species Kitasatospora sp. cg17-2. The sequence continues at coordinate 263,773 of NZ_JBSSXW010000002.1, read as the reverse complement.
TGGGTTGACATGCCGCTGGACCGTAAGTGGCCCGGTGGCTGCGGACGGAGGCAGAGGGCCTTCGGCGGCCCGGACCCCCTGGAGCCGTGACAGCCGTCCGGGCAGGATCGGCAGCGGCATGGTTTTCACCACGCGGCCGTCGCTGATCACGTGAAGAAGGTGCTCGTCCATGCGCAGGGTGACACGCCCGCCGGCGAGCGTGCGGGACAGCTTCACGTCACGGTCCGCGAGGACGATGATGCCGTCGCGGTTGACCGTGCGTTCGACCTCCACCGCCATCCCGGGCGGCAGCTGGATTCGGCCGCGGTGACGGGGCAGCGCGGGCGCCGCGGGTGGTGGCCCTGCCAGCCGACCTTGGTATTTGACCCACAACCGGTCCAGTTCGTCCAGGGAGGCTCGTGAGGCGATGGTCTTCAGGAGGTAGCCCTCCGAGGTGATGTGGATGCTTCGGTCGTCGGCCCACAAGGTGATGGTCCGGCCGGCGAACGCCGGACCGATCCAGATGTCCTGGCCTCCCGGGAAAAGGGGGAAGTGGCCGCAGGGCGGAACTTCCCGGTCGAACTCGATGGCTCCGGCGGACACCGGGCGCTGGACCGGCTCAGGCAGCGATTCGACCGGCGGTGGGGCGGGCTGCATCGGGAGCTGGGACCTTCAAGGAGGCTGCCGCGTCGGCGCGGGAGGGCCGGAAACGGCTCGCGGGGGTGGCCATGTCGAGCGCCTGGTGCGGACGCGCGTGGTTGTAGCTGTGGACCCAGGCGTCGATCGCCTCCTGGGCCGCCATGACGGAGGGGAACGGGGCGACCTGGTCCAGGAACTCCCGGCGAAGTGTGCCGTGGAAGCGTTCGATCTTCCCGGTGGTGGTCGGAGACCGGGTCTTGGTGAGCCGCTGGACGATGCCGTTCTCCCGGCAGATGCGCTCGAACAGCACCTCCGCGGGGCGCGGTTTGGTGAAGCGGCCGGTGAACTGCTTGCCGTTGTCGGTGAGCATCTCCGTCGGAACCCCGTACCTCTGCATCGCGGCAACGAACGCCGCCGCGACGTGCCGGCCGGTCGGCCGGACCACCACCTCCGCGATCACCAGGAAGCGGGAGTGGTCATCGATGCCGGTGACCAGCTTGCATTCCCTTCCGTCGGCCAGCGGGACGCCGGACACGATGTCCATCTGCCACAGCTGCATCGGGGCATCCCGTTGCCACCTCCGGTACTTGCGCTTGTGCTCCTGCTGCTGGTGGTCGACCAGACCGTTGCGGGAGAGCACCCGGTGCACCGTCGCCCGTGACGGCACGGGCTCGACGTTGCGTCGCCCCAGCTCGAAGACGACCCGCCGGGCACCCCACCGCGGGTGCTGTCGCCGGAGCTCACAGATCAGGGCCTCCACGTCCGCCGGCAGCCTTGCCGGACTGTGGCGGGGACGACGCGACCGGTCCTTCAACCCTTCGACGCCGAGCTCTTGGTACCGCTTCCGCCAGGTGTGCACCGACTGCCGCGACACCCCGTACCTCAACGCGACCTCGACCAACGGCGCCCCGTCGACCACCTCCAGCACGGCACGGTACCTGTGCTCCACCAACTCCTGCGGCTCCATCCCGCCCCTTCTTTTAGGCGGAACAACGAACTGACGACGTCAAGGATGTGGTGAGAACAGAACGTCAAGGATCTCCTGAGCCCTCACACATCAACCGTTGTCGAGGTGGCGTGCGACGGGCCGCCCGACGATCGCGATACCGCGAAGGGCGCTGTCGTGGTCGGCGACGCCTACGGCAAAGATCTGGCCCTGGGGTGGCGGCAGGTGCCGGTGCGATATCACGACAAAGGCACGGACGGCGCGTGAGTGGACCGGTGTGATGTGGAGTATCGCGGTTCCTGTTGGGTGTCGGCGGTCGCCGTGACGGTTGGGGGCGCGACGGTGGTCGCAGTAAACGCTCAGCTGTCGGACGTCCCCGCGCTCCAGCCGTGGGCAGGGGGCGCGGGGCGCGGTAGCCGTGCAGGGGTAGTTTCTCCCCGGTCAGAGCGGCTCGGCCGGGCGGCGGGCGGCTGGGGGCGGGCGCGGCGGCGAGGTCTCGCGGCGTTGTACCGGGTGGGTGGCGCTGCGGATTCGCGGTCAGCGTCACAGAGGTTGCCGGCGCAGGGACCCGCGGTGGGCGATGGCGGGAGGGAATCGCATTGGGGTGTAGACAGTTTCGATCAGGGTGCTCGCCCCTCGTCTCGGTCGGGAGGGGGGCCGACTGGGCCCGTTCGAAGGTGAGGTGTGTGCCGGCTCTGCTGGGCTGTCAGACGCGGGAGGTCGCCGAGCTTCCTGCCAGCGCAACGATGGAGTCCCTGCGCGGTGGATCAATGTGGGTGAAGCCCCTGGGTGCTACGGCGAGGTAGCACTGATGCCCGGAGGGGCTGACGGTGTGCAGGACATCGCCAACGGACACGGAGCGCAGGTCGGCGGGCCACTCCACGCCCTTGTCATCGGTGTCCTGGCGGTTCCCGATGACGAAGGCTCGATCGGCAGCGGACGGAAGGTCCTGGGCGGTGATCGTGAGGATCAGCAGCGGGCTTCCCTCGGTGGGGCTGGCCACCGCCAGTTCGTGGCGGTCCTGGAAACCGTCGAAGTTGACCTGCACGCCACCCGGACCGGCGGCGACGTTCAGAAGGACCGCGACCTGGTACTGGCCGGGCTCGGAAAGGGTGGGGGCGAGGCTGGACGTGGCGGTGAACACTTCCGCGCCGGGTCGGCGGGGCGCTGCCAGGCGCAGCGCCGCCAGGTGGTGCCGGCTGGGGTGGGCCGGCAGGACTGCGCGCAGTCGGCGGGCGAGGTCGTCGAGGAAGGGGGGCATGGAACTCCACTTCGGAGAAGGTGATGCTGCGCCTTGGCGTGGTGTGGCTGCCGGTGTTCCGGGGAGTGGGACGGGCTTCGCACCCGGGCGCGCGGGTCACACCGGTGTCGGCCCCGCGAGGTCGGACGCAGCAGGTCGGTGCGCGCGGTAGGACGGCTCTGGGTTGGACCTCAGGGCCACGGTGCGCACCGTGGGGGTGGTTGAAGGCGGGTCAAGGGCTGCCTGTGGCGGGTTTGACCGGCTACAGGCTGCCGCTACCCGCTCCCCCGGTTGTGCCGGTAGGGAGAGCGGGCAGCGGCTGATCAATCGGTTTCGGCCGTCGGGTGGACGGCCCAGGGGCCGGTGGTGGCGAGGTCCAGGCGAACGCGCAGCGGGTCTTCGCCGGGTTCGGGGTTGCGCAGGGCTAGCTCGACGGCTGCGGGCGGCAGGATCTGTTCCACGGCGAGCACGGGTGCGTTCCGTACGTAGTACCCCGGGTGGCCCGTGTGGCTGGCGCCGATGGGGTCGGCGAACCCGGTGTAGGTGTTCTGGGGTTTGCGCTCGTCCGGTGCGTCGGTGTCCGGGATGAGTTGCTCGGCAGTGGCAGGGGGGTGGTTCTGCAGAACTGTGACGATCCCGGCCACGAGGGGGGCGGGGTCCGTGTCTCCGGTGGTGCGGCTGTCATAAGCGACGGTCAGAACTGTGCCTGCGCGGTCGTGGAGCAGGGCCTGGTAGCCGGTGAGGTGGGCGTCGGATTCGGTCGGCGCCTCGGAGCAGCGGACGGTGAAGTAGGTGCTGCCCGGTGCGGGAACGACGACTTGGTCGTCGGCGGGATTGCCGCTGGAGCACTTGAGTGCGGCTTTGAGGCCGGCTGCGCCGAGGGCGGCAAGCACGGCCGTCAGCTGTGAGTGCGGACGCTTGATATTCATGGATGGTGGTGTCCTTCAATGGCTGAGTGGGTGCGGGCGCACGTACTGTGCGAGGCCGCCTGGGTTCTGGACAGACGGGGTACCGCCAAACCTCGGTGGATGGAGGCTGAGACCTGTTGCCTCTGGCGTCTCGATGCTCGAGCTGTGGTGCGGGGCGTACCGTAGTGGTGTGGAGGAGCCGGTCAAGTCCGGCTGCTGCCCGGTGGTCGAGGGCCGCCGTCGCCACGTTTCGCCTGGGCCTTGGCAGGCCGGTCGGTGGTCTGTGGGGCAGCGCGGTAGGTGGTGGAGGGTGGAACGGCTCGCGCGGCCCGTCTGACGCGGGGCCCAATCCATGTCGTCGTAGTGGCCCGGCGGCCTTACCGGCGCAGTCCGTGTCCGATCGAGGTCGGGTAGGCGGCGAGTGCCTGACGGGCTTCGACCGCACCGGTGTGGTTCGAGATCTTCGCGCCGCCGTAGTGGATGAGTTGGGCTCGTAGGATTCGTCCGCTGCGGGCGCCAACCGTAATCGAGCCGCGCAGGGACTGGGGCCCGGCTTTGGCGTCCAGGCAGACGCGTCACGCACCGCGGTAGGACTGGGAACGTGTCGGGTGCAGGTCAGCTTCGGCGGCCAGGGCGATGACTCGCTCGGTGAAGCGGGTCGCGTGACAGCGGTTGGCAGATGCCCGGCCCGTGCCGTTGCAGTGGCCGCACAGCCCGCGCTGGTCGGGGTGCGTGGCGCGGGCGGTGCTGGCTTCGGCTTCGGCGAGCTGACGCAGCCAGTCGGTCTGTGCAGCTCGATGCAGTGCCGCTCTGCGCTCGCAGTGTTGGTGATTGTCAGCAGTAAGGCACCGGTCGTTGAGTCGGCGTCGGTCGGGCATTCCCGGAACAGCTCGCTCAGGGCGTTGGAGGCCAGGCGTACCCGTTCGGCGGTCGCGTTCATCTGTCTCTCCTTGTGGTGGGCTCATCGCCGTCGGCTTGGTGGGCTTGTCGCATCGGGGCGAGCTCCTCCGGTCCGGGCGCCTGTGGCTCTGAGCGCGGCGGCGGTTGGCACGGTAGGCCGTTCGAGCGGGCGTTCAGGGGGTCGGCGGTCCGGCGGGCGTGGGCCCCTGTGTCGGTGAGTCCCATCGGAATCGGCGGACTGTCGGTGTGAACGGGCCCGGGGCCCGACTCCTGTTGGCATGGCCTGCGGTGGCCGGCGCCCCGCGGTGAACCTGCCCAGGTTGTCAGGGGTTGGTGAGCGTGGTACCGACTTCCTGACAGCTCTTGCATCTTTGATCCTGTTGCCTTGGGTGGCGGCTCGGCGTTCGCATTCGGGGCGTAATGGCGGCTGCCGTGACCGGCTGGTTGCTGTTGCGGGGGCGGCCGCTGCCGCGGGTTCGGGCGTGACGAATGCCTTTGGTCGTCCTGGGTCAGGCGCCGGAACGGGCCAGTTCGGGGATCAGGGCGACGGCAAGATCGAGGCCGGTGGTCACGGTGAGGTGGAGGCGGGCTTCGGGGGTCGCGCGCTGGGGTGCGGGAAGGTGGAGGCGCACGATGGGGGTGTTGTCGGCCAGGTGGCCGAGCTCGGTGGTGTCGTAGAGGTCGGTGTCGTCGGCGGTTCCGCCACGGACTTGGTTTGTGAGGATTTGCAGGCCGGGGTGGGGGTGATGAGGCTCTCTGAATCTGGTTCTGACCGTAATTCCGTGAAAGCCCAGGTCAGAGCGTGAATGCAGGAACGTTCACTCGGGGCAGTCCTCGACTATGGGGGCCTCCTCGATCGAAGACGTGCTGTTTCCCGGGATCGAAGTGCGGTTGGAGGGCATCAGTGTCGCCTCGGCGGTGCTGTTCGTTGATGCCGCGGCGTGCGGACGACCACCGTGTTGCCCAAACTGTCGACGGCGGGGACGCAGAGTGCACTCGACCTACCGCCGAAACCTGTCCGAACGCCCGTTGGCCGGCCAGAAGTTGGTCGTTCGTCTGCGGGTGCGGCGCTTCTTCTGCGACCGGAGGTCGTGCGCCCACAGAACCTTCGTCGAGCAGGTAGACCGGCTGACAGAACGCCACCGCCGCTCCAGCCTCGGGCTGAAGGAGTGGCTGACGACGGTGGCCGTCGAGCTCGGCGGCCGGCCCGGCGAGCGGCTGTGCCGCCAGCTGAACCTGGCTGCGGGCCGGACCCGCCTGGTGGGGCTGCTGGAGGAGCCGCCAGAGCCGGAGCGGGCACCACGGGTCCTCGGGGTCGACGAGTTCGCCTTCCGCCGCGGGCGCCGATACGGCACCATCCTGGTCGATGTCGAGGCAGGTCGGGTGGTCGACGTCCTGCCCGACCGCACCTCGGAGACCTTCGCCGCCTGGCTGACCGCCCACCCCGGAGCGGAGATCATCTGCCGCGACCGAGCCAGCGCCTACACGAAAGCGATCAAGGAAGCCGCGCCGGACACCCTCGAGATCGCGGACCGCTGGCACCTGCTCCAGAACCTCTCCGACGCGGTCGAGAAGACCTGTCATCAGCACCGACCGTGCCTGAAAAAGCACGCGGAACGGGGAGGCGACCGCCTCATCCAGATGCCGCTCGTTGACGCCCTGCCGCCCACGCGAATCGTGCAGCGAGTTCTCCATCACCACGCCGAGGTCACGCGCATGGTCGCGGCCGGCCACCCGCTCAGTGACATCGCACGCCGCCTTGGTCTCGACCGCAAGACGGTCCGCCGCTACCGCGACACCAGCCTCGACCACCTCCTCGACAGCGCCCGCGACCGCCGCCCCGAGAAGTTGGACGCCTTCAAGCCCTTCCTGCAGCAGCAGTACGCCGCAGGCATCACCAACGGCCGCACGCTGTTCCAGCAGATCCGCGAACGCGGATTCCGCGGCGGCTACTCGACACTCACGCCCTACCTGCGAACCCTGAAAGCCGGCACGGCCCCGGCCGCACCAGCGGAAATCCCGAGCCCGCGCCGGATCACCTCCTGGATCATGCGCAACCGTGGGCGCCTCAGTACCCAGGAGGTCGAGCACCTCGACCAGGCCCGCCTCGCCTGCCCGGACATCGCGCGAGCCTGCGACCTTGCCCGAGCCTTCACGGACCTCGTCCGCAACCGCCGAGGCCAACTGCTGCCCGCCTGGATCCGCCAGGCCGAACAGTCCGATGTTGCCCCGGTCGCCAAGTTCGCCGCATTCCTCCGCCAGGACTTCGACGCCGTCACCGCCGGACTCACCCACGAATGGAGCTCCGGCAAGGTCGAGGGGCATGTCAATCGAGTGAAAACGATCAAGAGAGCCATGTATGGACGAGCCGGTTTCCGACTACTGCGAACCCGGATCCTCGCCGGTTCATAGCCGGTCGGTCACGGAGTCCAACCGGCAACCACCCGCTCCGCCACCGAGAAGTCCGTCCCGCAGTCCGGGCAGGCGGCCCGCCCGAACAGGTACGGAATGCCGAGAGCCAGGCTCTCCTGTCCGTCTGCCATCGCTCGCGCGAACAGCCTCCCGGACAGCCCGTCCAAGTCTTGGGTTCGCACCGGTTGGAGGGGCGACTTCTCCACCTCTCGCAACGCGTAGTCATCGCTGCAGCAGAAGTAGTCGTCTGGTCCGATCACGACGAAAATATTGACGCCGCAGTACGGGCAGACGACCTCGTACTCCTCGGTTTGCAGACCGTCCAGGCAGCGATCCCAGATCTCGACGCCCTCGAAGGAGAGCAGGGTCTGCAGCAGGTTCACGTACTCCTCGGCCTCGACCGCCCGGCTCAGGTGGTGATCGGTGAGGCGGCGCAGAACCCCGAGCGGGGCCGAGTAAACCGTCAGAGGGCTGTCGGGATCCGACAGCCCAGGCGAACAGGCAGCTATCGCTCCGGCTGCCAGCAGCACCCAGGTCAGATCCTCCGGGCTGCGGGCGCTCGCGATCTCGGCCAGCCGTGGAAGAGCTGCGTAGCTGGCCGGGAAGGCTGTGTCCAGCTGCGGACATAGATGGTCCATCAGCTCGGACCACACACCGCTCGGATCGGCCTCGAACCGGTCCAGAAGGCCAGGCACGTGTTCCGCAGAACCGCATGCGTCGGTGAGCGTCGACCAATCCGTCATGCGTTCATCCAACCAGGTGGCTCCGGACGGACCGGACCGGGTCGACCGACTCCAAGATCCTTCACGGAATCGCGGTCAGAACCAATTTTGCAGAGCGTCATCAGCCCGACGGGACTGTATACCGACCGGATCTGGCGCCAGGGGCGCCGCCTTGGCGGGCTTAGGAGCAGTGGGAGGATGCGTTCGACCGCTGCCAGGGTCAGCGGCGCGGCGATGCTTACCGCGTGTCCGTCTTCGTTCACGGTGGCCGATGCGACGGCGTGGCGGGAGTGCCGCCAGCGGGCCTGGTCGCCCTGCCAGGTGAAGTCTTCGACGGCGGAATCGGGCACGGCCATGGCGATGGCCTGTTGTGCTCGGATGCGGCGGGTGGTGCGCTCAGCGTCGTTCTCGGAGCGGCCTGTCCGCTTGTCCTGGTCTGGCAGGATGGTGCGCAGGGCTTCGGCCGTGAACCGGCCGGCGGTGGCTTGGCAGTTGGGTATGTAGACGTGGGCCCCGATGGGGAACGGTCCGCCGTGGTGGCCTGCCAGGATGATTGAGTCGCCGTCCTTGCCGACGAGGATTCGTCGGGCGCCGTCAGTCAGGGCAGCGGCGGGCTCGTTGTTGTAGATCTGGTAGGACTCCTTCTCGTGTGTCCATGCTCGAGTTGCGATCGTAGGGAGCTGGGTCGCCATCTGTCGGGCGAGGGAGTCGAGCATGCGGCGTTGTCTCCTCGGTTCGGCAGGTGTTGGGTTCGCTGGTTCGTGTGGCTTGTGGTGATGCCGGGCCGGGAACGGCAGGTCAATGGCGCGTAGGTGCTCCGGGACCGGTGTGCCGCTGGACCATGGCGGCTCGGCTTGCGACAACGGGCACAGTCGGCCGGGGGTGGGCGGCCTGCAGCTGTGGGGCGCTGCTCGTACGGGGCCGTTCGGTGGGCCTTGGCGGTGGGGACGCTAGCCGGGTGGCGCTGGGAGTCCATCCGCTCCGGTGGTGGGTTTCGGCGGTGCCGCCGGGCCTCGTGGTGGGCCCGGCGGCACCGCTCAGGGTCAGCGCAGCCGTTGCGCCTCCGCGTGCAGCAGAGCGAGAACCGGCTGGAGCCAGGCGCCCTCGGCGTCGTAAGGGGTCTGTCCGTCGGCCATGGCGCGGAACAGGGGGATCTGTTCGGCGTAGACGCCCCCCGCTCGGTCCAGGTCCGCAAGCGCCCTGGCCAGGGGCTCCTGGAGGACGAGCGACCACGGTCGGGTCTGGTTCTCCGGCCCGCGACGGTTGTACGTGGGTGCTTCGGGGGTCATGTGGGCGAGCCACACGACGCCAGGGTTCAGCCCGACGAGTCCGGCGATGGCGGTGATCTTGTCGTAGTCGATCACACAGCTCACTCCCTGGGCCCTGCGCCATCCGACGGGGTGGGGGCTGTCGAGGACATTCCAGTAGCTCGACTTGAGGGCGATGCCCGCCATCAGGCGGGTCACGGACAGTCCGGTCTTCGCCTGGTGCTGGTCCATGCGCGTGTGGAGGAGTTCGGCGAGCAGGCGCCGGGGTTCGGGGGCTGCCTGCAGGAGCTTGGAGCGCTCGATGGCCTTGCGGTTCGGTTTGACGACCGGGGTGCGGTCCTTCGGGGCAATGAGCCGCGCTCCTGGGGGGAGGGCGGCTCCTTCCCACGCGGTCGGGTCGGTGAGTTCGAGCACGAGCTTGCCGTTCGCCAGGGTCATGCACAGGCACAGCAGTTTCGCGCCGATCTCCTCGAGCGCCCTCTCGAATCCTGTGCTGCGGTCGGAGTATGTGCTCTGCTCGAAGTATGCCTTGCGGTGCGCGGCCTCGTGAACGAGCGTCGCGATGGTCGCCTGGCGGTCGGTCAGGGTCGCGTGGTGGAGTCCGATGACATCGGTGCCGGAGTCGTAGGTTCCTTCGGTTCGGCAGCCGATGTCTCCACTTTCGCTGTAGACTCGGACCTTTCCTATGCTCTCGCGTCCGAGGGCGGCGCGGTATAGAGCCACGGCGTAGTCGAGATTCTGCAGCTGTGCGGCGGCGAGGGAACGAACAGGAACCCACGCGGTCTTGCTGGCCTGCCTGCGGATTTCCGTCTTGACTGCTGTGCGCCGACGCTCCACGCCAAGCAGCTCCATCAGCGAGCGATGCTGGTACGGCGGCAATTCGGTTTCGACCATGTGAACGCCCTGGTCCATCAGCCAGGCTCCTTCCTCCATTCCGTCGGATCCTTCGACGTTCGCGTTTTCATCGGTGTAGTAAAGGCGGACCCCGGCGGGGAAGGCGCGCCGGGCTGCATCGAGAAATGCGAGCTTGACGTTGTAGTCGCTGACCCTGCCGAAGTACTGTTCCTGCGGTGTGATCGACTTCCGGGCGATTGCCAGGGTGACGAAGTGGTCGATCACCTGGGGGTCGGAGCATCCGGCGAGCGCCTGGGACAGGTAGAGGTCGAGCGCGCGGCCGTCGACGATGGTGCGGTCGCGGTTCTGGTCGCCCTTTGCGAGGCCGAGCGGGAGGTCGTAACTGGCCGAGAGCCGGGGGTCGGTGCTGACCAGGATGCCTCCGATGAAGATCCTTCCGGGAGGACCGCCGAGCATGACTCGGGCCTGCTCCAGGGGCGGGACGTAGCCGGGCTGCGTCAAGTGCAGGACCCGGGCGATAGCGTCGTCGGCGACTCGCTTGGGGCACTGAATGGTGATCTTGGTTCCGATGGTGCGCTCTCCGGGGTACAGCGTGTAGACGAGGGTCGCGGCGGCTTTGTCGCCCCGCATCGGAACAAGCCCGTCCAGAGGGCTGCGGTTCTCGATGCTCGGGGTGAACGTGTATCCCACGGTCTCGAACCAGATCTCCCCGATCTCGAGGTCGCGGGCCAGCACGAGGGCGGCGAGCTTCTTTCCCTCGCCGAACTGGCCGATCTGCTTGCTTGTCTTGCTGGACGCTCCGAGCACGAATGCGTCCTGGGCGATTCCCGGCCCTCGGTCTTCGATGGTCAGGACTCCTTCGACCCAGGAGACAGCGGCCTCCGAATCCTCGTCGAGGGCGTTGGCAATCAGCTCAACGATCGCCCTGGAAGTGGTCCATTTCTTCACATAGTCGGGCGAGATGGGGAAGGGCATCGAGATACCTTCACCACGCGGAGCGGACTTCTGAGTTGCGCTCATGAATTCTGCCTCGTCTTTCACGGCCATTTCCTTTGGCCGTTTCGATGACGCAGAAGATAGGCATTCTCAAGGCGCAGTCAAGTCCCGATTCCCGGCGAACATGTGATTGATTTCGCACACAGACGTATTGGTTGCGAGTGGACTTCTGCTCCAACCGTGGCTGAGCACACATGTCGGCGAAGCGAAGTGGAGGTCGTGGGTCTCCACTCGGGCTTGCGCCAGCAGGATCACGGACAGGGACTCAACGCCACGCCCGGTGCCTCGAGCACGACAGCAGACAGCACGACGGGACGGATACTCAGCGCCGGATTCTTGCCCAGCATGGCCGGCCTCCGGTCGGGTGCGGTCGCGGTGACGTGCTGCCGGTCGGCGCGGTGTCAGGTGGGCGACAGGCCGGTAGTGGGCGGCTCGGGACGTCGGCCGGCGCGCGGACGGCGTTCGGCAGGACGCCCGGTTCGCGCGGGTGCGCCGCGCCCCTGCTGCTGGTGCTGCGTCGCGCGTTCCAGGTCTTCTGCGATCCGCTGGCGCGGGGCGAGGTCAGAGCGGGTGGTCGCCTCGGCGGCGAGCTGTTCCAGGAGCTCCTGGTACTTGGTTGCCCTCGTCCGCAGCCGGACTGCCGCCGATCGGAGGTCGGCTGCCGGGCCTTCGACATCGTGGATGTCGCGTTCGATGGCCCTCTGGCGCAGTTGGCCGGCGGCCGTGGGGTGCCAGAGCCAGCGGGACGGTTGCGGGCCAAGGGTGCGGGCGCGGGTCAGCGCGGCGGTGGCGGCCGTGATCTCGTCGTCGGCGGTGCTCTTTGCGAGCTCGGCCCGGGCCCGTAGCTCGCGGGCGTCGCGGCGCTGCGCCGCCGGAGTCATGCCACGTAGGAGGAGGCGAACGGGACCGGCGTGGGCTCGGCGTTCGGCTTCGTCGGCGGCCTGGTGGAGCGCGAGGGACTGGCGAATGTGGGCGTTGGCGCTCTTGAAGCCGGTGGCGGCTTCTCGTGCCGCCTCGGCATCCGCGTGGTTGGCCCGGGTGCCCTGGCTGAGGGTACGCGCTGTCGGGCCGCGGCCGTGCTCGGCGTCGGCTGTCAGTGCGGCGGCTTCGGCCTCGGCGCTCTCCGCCTGGTCTATGAGGTTCGGTAGGGCCTGCTTCAGCCAGGCGAGCTGCCGCGCTAGTGTCGCGGCGGGCAGATGGCCGTGGGGCCGGGCGGTCCATGGTGGCGTTGTCTGGGCTGCCGGCCGCCGGGACGCGCCGTGCCACACGGCTTCGAGGCCGATGAGAACAGCGTCGGCGGCACCGGGCGATCGTTCGATGCTCGGTGAGTCGAGGATCGGGCCGACTCTGCCGATCTGCAGGTCCTGTTCGAGCCTGGCGAGGATCCGGTGGTCGTCGAGTCGGTCCTGGATCGAGGGCAACGGTGTCGCACGTCGGGCGGCCTTGTCTGCCAGGCCGCGGACGTAGGTTTCCGGGGTGATCGCGCCGGCGTCCAGGGCCTGCTGAAGTTCTCGGTGCTCGGTCTCGTTCCGGGCCTGATCCTGCCGTGCCGCTTCCTCCAGTCGTGCCTGCTCGAGGATGCGCCGCTCCTGGCGCAGCTGCTCGAGTGGCTCGTTGGTGCCGCGCTGCGTCAGGGTGGCGAAGACCCGTTGCACCTGGGGGCCGACGAGGAGCCGCTCGCGCCAGCCGGAGGCCCTGGTCGCGTAAAGGATGTCGCCGATGGCCGTGGAGAGCCAGCTGTAGGTGGTGTCACCGACGTTGGCGCTTCCGGAGGTGGTGGGATCGCTCATACCTGGCCTCCGGCGATCGGGCCCGTCCTGGCGGCACGTGGGCGGTCAGCTGGCAAGCGGTCGCGGGCGCCGTGGGGCGACGGCACCTCCTACAGTCGAACTCCGGGCCCCCGGCCATCAAGGGCCGGCCTGCCGACCTCCCGCACTGCGGAATGCGCCGGACCCGGTTGCCGCCTCACGGGATCGTCAGCTGGTCCGCCAGCTCAGCGGCGCCGCCGGGGCCTGCCCCGCGGAGGAAGCACGAAGGCGAGGATCGCACCCACCACGATCACGGCGATCGGCGCGAAGAGGTTCGGGAAGCTGGCTGCGGGATCGTCGATGTTCACCATCGGCCCGGCCGTGAGGAACCCCACGATGACGAGCAGGTGCGGGAAGTACCGAATGAACCTGAGCGTGAGCAATGCCAACGCACCCATGCACCCCCCTCTCGGTCCGAAGGGCCACGGTAGCGCGAATCACGCCGGCGCGAGGAGGCTTATGCGGCGGCGAACCGCCAGAACGGTGGCGTTGGTCTCGGGGCTTGGGGCGATGGCGGTGAGCATCGCAAGCAGCGACTTCCCGCTGACAAGGGCCTCGTTGTCGGGGACGTCCTTCCATGACGCGGCGGCCTGGCGGGCGCTGGAGCGTGCGGGTCTGCTCGTGGGTCCTGCGGCCTGTGCCCAGCCCTGGGCGATGTAGGTCCACAGGTCGGTGGCGTAACGGTAGTCGCCCGACATCCACGCGAGGTCGGCTCGTACCGCGGCGGTCGTGAGAGTGGCCGGGTCGCGGTCACCGTGAGTGACTGTCAGTTCTGCGAGCAGGCGGTCCGCCTGTGCGGCGGCCCTGGTGAATTCGTGGGCACGGCCGGCCTCGTGCACCGCGTGCAGCTCCTGGTCGTGCTCGGAGGAGCGGCTGCCGTTCTCAGTTTGGGCCGGGGTGGCGACCAGTGGGGTGAGCGGCTCGCCCGGGGCCAGCGGTCGGGTGCTTCCGTCCGGGTTGATCTGCAGTCTGAGGCGCTGCTCGGTTCGGGCGTCGTGGATGGCGGCTGCGATCGGTCCGCCGGAGCCCGCTGAGTCGAGGGCGAGCTGTTGCAGGACGACGTGTGCCGGGTCGACGCCGGGAGGCACGTCAATGGGGTCGCCGTCGATGACTGCGGCGCCGTCGGCGCCGATGCGCACCTGGGTGTCGGTCACATCGTTCCTCCGGGGACGGGAAGGGTGCTGGTTCCGCCGGCTGACGGGAAGGCGGGGGCGGCCCAGCCGCGGTAACGCATGTGCCAGATGCCGTTGGTGACATCCGACCGGGGCCTGATGCCGATGGTGCCGTAGCCGTTGATGTCGGTGCTGGCGATCATGTCTGCCCCGAGGTAGAGGACGACGTGGCCGTAGATGCTGCTTGAGTCGTAGAACAGCAGTGCACCCGGGGGAGGCGAGTTGTCTCCGGGGCGGGCGTCCCCGTTTGCAACCAGGCGTTGCCAGTGCACGGTCGCCGACTCGGATCCGGACGATCCCCAACCGTAGGCCTGCGCGACGAAGTTGTCACAGTGGTTGTGGAAGTCCGAGCGTCCGCTTGCTGCGGCCGCTCGCGCGGCCGCGATGGCCTGGGCGGTGGTTCGCGGGTTCTGGGCGGTGAAGTCCGGGGACGGGTCCGTTCTCGGGCCCGCACCGGGGGCGGGGTCGCAGCCGGCGAAGACGGAGGTGACGGCGGCGGTCCCCCAGGTCGTACTGACGAGGCCGCCGGCGCTCTGCTCCCACTTGGCGTAGGCGTCAGGGATTCCCGAGCGCTGCACGGACTGGGCAACCTGGGTCAGTGGCAGGGTCTGCCAGTCCTTGCTCCGGACGAGGCTGTCGTAGAACTCGTTCGAGGCGTACACCGGGTCTGTGATCTGCGCGGCGGTGCCCCAGCCCTGGCTCGGTCGTTGCTGGAAGAGCCCGAGGCTGTCCCGGTCACCGTGGTCGAGGTTCTCCAGTGTCGACTCCTGCATCGCGGTGGCGACGGCGATGACTGCGGCCCGGGGGCTGAGACCACGGGTGCGCGCGACATTCGTGATCGTGGATGCGTTGCGGACCTGCTGTTCGCTCCAATGGGGGTTCTGCTGGGGGCCCTGGGGGCTGATCGGCACGACGACCGCTGCGCCGTCCTGGGCGGCGGGCGGCTCCCAGCCTGCAGCGGGTGCCGCCGCCCCTGCTCCCTGAGCACCGTTGCCGACGGGGGCGAGGGCGGTGGTGCAGGTGGCGGTGTTGGCGTTGGCTGCTCCGCCACCCCCCAGGATGAGCATCGACAGAACGGTCACGGCGACGATGAGCACGGCAACGAGAATCGGGGCGCTCTTCTTCACCGCTCCACTCTGGCCTGCAAATCCGTGCCAGTCGTAGGCGCTTCTGAGCAGGTTCCCGGGGGCCGGGATTTCCCCCGCACAGTTCCCGCCCTGCGGATTCTGGCGGGCATCTCACGGAGTCTCACTGCCGTCCTGGTTGCCCGGGTGCGTGTAATGGCGGGGCCAGGTGGAGGCTGCGAGCTCCAGGGCCTCAGCCTGGGGCTGGCAGATGGCTAGGTGAATTCTGATCCCGTCGGACCATGGGCGAGTGCTCTCCCTTCCTGGCAGTCGTTCGAGCTTCCGAAGCATGGGACCTAAATGGGATTTCCCGGCACGCGGGAAATAGGGAACAGGGTGGGCACATGGCACTGAAGTACTTCATCCTCGCGGCTGACCCGTCACCGAAGCCGTCGGGTGGAACAGTAGATGGACTGGTCACCGGGCTCGCGCCGGACTGGGGTCCGTTCGCATCCGTCGGCGGGACCGCACGCACCGTCATCCAGGCCATCATGGCGGCGGTTATCCTGATATTGCTGGGCAGGGCTCTGATCGGCGTGATCCACCTGAAGGTCGGGAATTCTCAGCACGACACGGTCCAGGTCAAGCAGGGCCAGAAGGAGCTCGCGGGAAGCCTCGTCGCCGCATTCATCGTGGCGTCCATCGGAACGCTTTTCACTATTGTCTACGGGATGGGCATCTGATGCCCCGGAGGAAGAATTGGACCGGCACACGAGTCCTTCGGGACGATGAGCCGAACAGGAAGCCGTCGAGTCAGCACCGTGGTCCTTTTCTGGTTATCGGCATGGTTCTTCTGGCTCTGATCATCGGTGGAATTTTGATCAGCCGAGGCCCAGATCCAGGCATCGCACCGGACAGTCCGGCGCCTTCTGCGAAGGCGAGCAATGTGGCAGGCGGTTCGAGCCTGACCGGCGCTGCCGCGCCCGGCCAGACGGCCACCTCGAGGCTGGTCGAAGGTGTTCCGGTCGGCTACAGCAAGTCGCGGGAGGGGGCGATCGCCGCTGCGGTCAACTACGAGGTCGCCCGGTCGAGCGCGCGCTACCTCACCGACTCCAATACGCGTGAGCGCATCCTCAAGACGATCATGGCGTCCGATGCCGCAGCTGGCCAGATCAAGGACGACAACGCCGCAGGGGCGCGATTCTACTCAGCACTGGGCCTCACGGCCGACACGGCGGACAAGCTGATCGCGCGGGCATCTCCACTCGGCTCCAAGGTCGTGAGCTACTCCCCCGAGGTTGCGACGGTCAGCGTGTGGATGAGCGGCATCGTCGGCCTGCCGTCACCCAGCGCCCCTGTCCCGGTCTCGGCGTCCTGGACGACCTACACGTTCGTCCTCGTTTGGCGCGACGGCGACTGGAGGACCTCGTCGATCTCGGTCACCCCTGGCCCGACCCCGCTGCAGGCGACGGGCCAACAACCCACCTCCACGGACGTCTTCACCTCGATGGACAAGGAATTCGATGCGCCTCCTTATGTCGGCTGACACCCCGCTGCGCCGGATCATTCTCGCAGTGGTCTGTTGCTGGATCGCGACAATGGCGGTCATCATCCCCCCTCCCTCCCGCGCCAACGGAATCTCCGACGCCCTGTGCGCGGTCCCGTACGCCGACCTGGTGTGCAGCGCCGTCGAGACAGTTAAGGGTGCGAACGAGTTTGTCGATTTCACCAAGGATCCCCTCGGCTACATGGCGCGGTCGATCTCTAATTCCGTCGTCAGTTCCTTGACTTCCCTGACCGAGGAACTCGCACGCTGATGGGAATCACCCAGATCGACTGGAGCAACGCCGGCTTCATCCGGACCTACACCATGGCCTTCGGCGCCTCGGTCGTCCTGACCGTCGTGCTGTGGCTCGTGGCCGTAGCAAAGCGAGCCATCCAGGGCGTCAATCCTGTTCAGGCACTGGGCGAGTCCATCGGCTACCTCCTGCTGTCCGTCATGACGTCCGCCTTCGCTCCCCTGGCCATCGCCTACATCACCCAAGCCTTCGACGGCATCGCGGACGCCATGCTGGCGCCCGCCACTCAGGATCTGCCGAAAATCGGCGCGGTACTCGGAAGCATGCTGGCCCTCCTCATGGTCATACCCGGTGGGCAACCGATTGTCCTGGCCATCGGCTTCTTCCTGCTGATGGCGATTCTCGGTGTCTGGCTCGAGCTCATCGCCCGCAACGCATTGATCTACACAGGCCTCGTCTTCGGCCCCACGGTCTTCGCCGGCCTGGTCGACAAGGACCTCTGGCGTCACACGAAGCACTGGTTCGGAATCATCGCCGGGGTCATCGCTTCAAAATACGTCACCTTCACGACTCTGGCCCTTGCCTCCGCTTTATTGGCTGGGAAGAGCAGCGAGAACGCCAGCGTGGCCCAGGCATTCGGGACCTCTCTGACCGCAGCCGCACTGCTGTTCCTGGCCCTGTACCTCCCGTTCCAGGTCGCCAAGTTCATTCCGATCCTTGGCGACCAGGTCCAGGACGTCTTCAGCTCGCGCAAACAGATGGAGGGAGGCCTCTCCAACATGACCCAGTCCGCCAAGTCCAGCTTCGGCGACATCAAATCGAAGCTCGGCGGCGGCTCCGACGAAGACAACGAGGAGATTGGGGACGGCGACGAGATCGACGCTGCTGCTGGCGCAGGCGGCGAAACGGCCCCGGGTATCGGCCTCGCGAAGGCGGCCCAGGAACGCGGCGAGCAGGAGGTCGACGCCACCGCGAAGCGCGGGGCGGCCGGCGCAACCGCCGCCACGGACCAGGGCAACGGCAGCAGCCCTACGGGCACGCCCGACCAGGGCGACCCCAACCAGACGCAGCACCACGGCACCACCACCGCAGCCAACCCTGCGGACGGGCCGGACCCGGCCGGCGCACCCGACCACAGCACGCCCGACCAGGGCGACCCCAACCAGACGCAGCACCACGGCACCACCACCGCAGCCAACCCTGCGGACGGGCCGGACCCGGCCGGCGCACCCGACCACAGCACGCCCGACCAGGGCGACCCCAACCAGACGCAGCACCACGGCACCACCACCGCAGCCAACCCTGCGGACGGGCCGGACCCGGCCGGAATGCCTCATGCCCCGCATCCGCACCAGGGTGCAACTGAAGGTACCGCCGCCAATGATGCAAGCTCGGGCGGCGGGGTGGCGGCGTCCGTGGAGGGCTCGGCGGCATCGGGTGCGTCCTCATTCGGTTCCGACAGGCATGGCGAGGATGCGACTCCGGTGGCGTCAACGGATTCCGGCCCGTCCGGTTCGGCTGCGGCATCGACCAGCGCTGCGCCCACCGAGTCCTTCTCGGACGGCAGTCCGGTGGAGGAGCCCCCTGACGAGGGCGAATGACACGACGGCGGACAACACCCAGCACTCACCCACCGGCCCTCAGGAGTGACAATGCCTCGCACTTTCCTCTTTCCCCGCCCCCGGCCCCGCGGCCTGCTGGGCCGCCGTCTCGAGATGGACGAGCAGTTGGTACTCGCCTCCGGAGTTCTTGGCGGGCTGCTGGTCCTGTGGGTGGCACCCGGTATCCCGTTCAAGCTGCTCGGGTTCGTGGCTACGGCGGGGGTATGCGGATGGGCAACGCTGGCGCCCTGGCAGAACCGAACCTTCCTGAAGTGGTTCGAGATCCGCCGTGCACACCGCCGCCTGCTACGCGACGGGCAGCTGCTCTACCAGTCGATCGCTCCGAAGGTCGGGCGTCGCGGAGACGGGACACCGGAGAGGGTGGCGCCGCCGCCGGGGATCCCGGACGTGGAGTGGATCAGTGCGCGAACCGCGTACGGGGACCTGGCCATCCTGCTTCAGACCGACGAGGCGATGTTCACCGCAGCAATCGAGGTCGAGGGGCAGAAGAACTTCGGTGGCCTGGACGCGGAGGACAAAGAGGCGCTGGTCGGTGCATGGGAGTTCTTGTTGAAATCGACCGCTGACTCGGGCGGGCGGGTGCGCCGGCTGCAGTGGGTCAGCCGGGTGGTGCCGACCGATCCGAACGCTCACGCCCGGGACGCGGAGGCCCGGCGGGATGCGACCGCCCCGCAGTGGCTGCACGACTCCTACGACCAGTTGCTGCGCACGGTGGCGATCTCGGCGGAGGACCGGCGTCTGCTGATCGTGGTGGGCATCCCCTACGACACGGAGCTGGTCGCGGAGGCCCGCCGGTACCGAACCCTGCACGAAGGGTTCGGGATCGTGCTCGGCAAGGAGCTCGAGGAGTTCATCCGCCGGCTCGGCCTCGCCCAGCTGCGATGGGTGCGCAATCTGGACGAGCCTGCGCTCGCCAGCTGGCTGCACCACAGCTACGACCCGAGCCACTGGATCAACGACACCCGAGGCATGGACCGGGCGAGCGCCTGGCCGGCGGAGGTCGACGCCCGCGACCCGGCAGTAATGCTGTCCCGCAGCTGGGAGGGGTCCGAGCCCTGGCACAGCGTCACCGCATGGTGGAAGCAGCTGCCGGTCCTCCCGGTCGGGGTGAACTTCCTGGCGCCGCTTCTGCTGTACGTCCAGGACATCATCTTCACGGTTGCCGTGACGATGGACCTGGTCACCAGCGACGAGGCGCTGCGAGAGGCAATGGCGGACGTCACCAACGAGATCGGGCAGGCGGACAACAGGGCCGGGAAGGTCAACGACCCGCGCGAGGCCAAGGACCGGCGGACCGCCACCGCGACGATGCACGACATCGCCAACGGCGCTGCGGGGATCCGGCTCGCCGGGTGGGTGACCGTTACGGCACCGACCGCGGAGAGGCTGCGCCAGCACCGGGACCTGCTGCGGGCGCAGGCCACTCGCGCCAACCTCAGCCTGGAGTGGTGCGACCACGAACACTTCCGGGCCCACGCGAACACGCTGCCGCTGGCCGGTGGCCTGCTGAAGGGCTGAGCCGAGATGTTGGAGATGCTCCGGCGCCAGCGGCAGACCCGCCGCCGGGCCCTGCGAACGACCACCGCGCAGGCCTGCGGCCTGTACCCGGCGGTCGGCGCACCGACAGGCGACCCGCGCGGCGTGATCATCGGGCGGGAGATGTACTCCGGAAAGGCGTTCATCTACGACCCGTTCGTCCTGTACGACCCGTCCGCGCGCGAGCGGCTGCCCAGCGGCCACATCCTCATCCTCGGCAAGAGCGGCTTCGGCAAGAGCGCCCTGGAGAAGTGCTACGTCCTGCGCCAACTGCGGTTCCAGGACCGGGCCTTCGCCGTTCTCGACGCGCAGGGCGAGGACGGGGTCGGCGAGTGGGACTCGATCGCCCGCACGCTCGGCATCAAGCCGATCCGCCTCATCTACGGCGGCGCCGGCGAGGATGGTGCGGTGCGGATCAACCCGCTCGACCCCCGCATCCCGTCCGAGCACCAGTTCAAGATCCTCTGCTCCATGATCGAGATCATCGACGGGGAGATGACCGCCGAGACGCGCTTCGCACTCTCCGTCGCCCACCAGGTCGCCGTCACCGGGGCCGGGGCCGCAGGCCGTGTGCCGGTGCTCTCGGACGTACTGAACGCTCTCACCGCCCCGGAGCCCGCCGACCTCGGAAAGAAGGCCGTAACCGCTGCGGAGCTCGGACGCTGGGGGCGCCCGGCGTCCCTCGCGATGGACGAGCTGTGCTCCCCCTCCCGCGACCTGGCCGGCCTGTTCGACGGTCCGACGACCAACGGCATCGACCTCGACGCGCGCCTGATCGTTTTCGACCTCGCCCGGCTGCCTCGCGAGGGCATGGCGATGCCGCTGCTGATGTCGGTGATCGGACCATGGCTTCGATTCGGCTGGATCCGCCCGCACGACCGCGTCAAGCGGACACTGATCGTCGAGGAGGCCTGGCACATCCTCAGCCACCGGCCCGTGGCGCGACTGTTCGAGGAGTTCGTCCGCTACGGCCGCCGCCTGGGCCTGTCCTTCATGGCGGTGATCCACCACCTGAGCGACGTGGACGTAGACGAGTCCCCGGAGGCGATGGCCATCCTCAAGCTCACCGCCACCCGGGTGCTCTACCACCTCGACAAGGCGGACGCCGAGGCGACCGCCGACTACCTTCAGCTACCGGCCTGGGCACGCGAGGCCATCGCCGACGGCGCCAACGTGTGCGCGCCCGGACGCGCCGTCTGGCAGGTCGGCGGCCGAATATCACTGGTGCAGCACATTCGTTCGAATACAGAGGTTCGGCTGACGAATACCAACAACCGCATGAGCGAGCGGGCCGCCAACCGCACCACAGGCTCCGAGGCGCCGCTCATCGCTCTCCACAAGGGGAGTTCCGCGTGAGCATGAACAAGGTCGCCTCGCCGATCGCCGCCACCCGGCTGCGCCTTGGCCGGGACGCCTGGTGGATCGGCCTCATCTTTGCACTCGTCGCCCTATCGGCCCTCATCTGGCTGGCCGCCTTCCTGTCAGGCCTCCCGGCCCACCACCGGCCGGCCGGCATCAACTGGACCCAGGCAGGTGCAGCATCTGCGGGGGTGTTCATCCACTTCGCCGACCCGGCCTCGGCCTTCCCGGCCGGGTCGGGTGTGGGTGGGCCAGTCTCCTTCTGGGGCCTGTTCGCCGGCGAGAGCACTGGTGCCTTCTACCTCGCCAAGGCTCTGTGGCTGCGCTGGCAGCGCCGCCTGGCCGACGGCGCCGGCGGCCTCGCGACGCGCAAACAGCTCGAGAACGCCATGGGCGAGGCCAAGGCACTGTCCCGCGTACCGTCGCTGCGCCCGAGCCTGGCCAAGGCGGCTGCCGGCTCCGTCGACGTGCGGGAAGTCGCCGTATTCTGCGGCACCGCCGACCCGGCGCAGCTGCCCCTGTGGCTGACGATCGAGGAGAGCCTGCTGATCGTGGCCCCGCCGCGCGAGGGGAAGACTCAGCAGCTGATCCTTCCGGCGATCCTGGACTTCGCCGGCACGGTGCTCGCGACGTCCAGCAAGACCGACGTCCTGTTCGCCACGGCGAAGCTGCGCGAGCGCCACGGCAAGGTGATGGCCCTGGATGCCACTGGGCTGTCCGGCTGGCCGTACCAGCTCCAGTGGCCTCTGACCGACGGCTGCGAGGACTTCCAGACCGCCCGGCGACGCGCGGAGACACTCTGCTCCTCCACTAAGAGCGACGAGGGCACCAAGAACGGCGGGTATTTCGTCATGAACGCGAAGATGCTCATCACCTGCTGGCTGCACGCAGCCGCCCTCGACGGTCGCAACGCCCTGGACATCCTGAAGTGGGCGACCTCGCCGGCCGAACGCGAGGCGGTCGACATCCTCGCCCGTCGCGGCAAGGTCGAACTGTCCCGGGCGCTGGCCGCGCAGCACGCGGCCGCACCGGAGGAGCGCAGCGCATCCTGGCGTACCGCGGAGCAGAGCTTCATCGCGCTGTATGACGAGCGGGTCGCCGGGATCTTCGCGCCGCAGGTGAGCAACTTCGACATCGAGGCGTGGCTGCGGGGTGGTGGCACGTTGTTCCTGATCGGGGACGAGGAGGAGGGCAGTGCGCTGGCGCCGATCCTGGCGACGTTCGTGCAGGCGATCCTCGACACGGCAAAGAAGGTCGCGGCCCGGATGCCCAACGGTCGGCTGGATCCGCCACTGGGGTGCTTCCTGGACGAGCTCGCGAACGTGGCGCCACTCCCCCAGATCCCGAGTTTCATGTCCGTCAGCGGATCCCAGAACATCTTCGTCGCGGCCGTTCTCCAGAACTTGGCGCAGGCCGAGGAGCGGTGGGGCCAGACCGGCGTGCGCAAGCTGTTCGGCGCCGCCACGGCGAAGATCATCCTGGGTGGTGTGAGCGACGAGCAGGAGCTCAAGGCCTACTCGGCTCTGGTCGGCGAGTTCGACGAGGACACGGAGTCCGTTTCGGACGACGGCGATCGGGTCTCCTCCTCGCTGTCGGTGCGGCGCCGGGCCGCGTTGGAGCCCAGTGACATCCGGATGCTCGAGGAGCGGATGGGGCTACTGGTTCACCGGCGTACCCCGGCGACCCGGGTACGGTTCGTTCGGGCCTACGAGGGTCCGCGGGGTACCGAGATAGCGGCAGCCGCCAAGGAGGCACTCGCCATGGTCAACCCGGAGGGGGTCCCCGGTGCCTGACGCCTTCGACCCGCTGTTCGACGAGCTCGCCTCGATCAATGCCGAACTGGCCTCCGTCGCGGTCCGACTGGCCGCGTTGGAGGAGCGCCAGGCCGCCGTGGGCGCCGGAACCGGTGAAAGCGGTGATGGCGGCGGGCCGTCCGACCGGGCCGCCGGGGCACCGGTGCTGTGGTGGTCGATGGGCGAGGTGCAGAAGGCTGCGCTGTGGCCGGAGTTCGTGGCCTGGGTGGTCTGGCTCTCGGACGCCTACGAGCTGACGACCGAGCAGCTTCCTCGGCAGTGCTGGTGGCAGCACGCGTCCGTTGTGGAGGAGCTCACCGCCCTGTGGACGTCGCATTCCTCGGCGTACGCCTCGCAGGAGGACGTCGGTGCCTCTCCCTACCTGTGGCAGGACGCCTTGGCGCGGGCCATCGAGCGGGTCAACCGCAACTGGCTGGGCGGATGCGTCAACGGTTTCCACGAGCCGAAGTCGCGCATCCCCTTCGGCACCGATGCGGCCTACCGCAAGGTGCTGCTGGAGGCGGGGCCGCCGGGCGATCTGGAGCCGAAGGAACCCGTCGAGCCGGCTGAGTCGGCGGAGCCGCCGTCAGCCATCGGCTGACTTGGCGTCCGATCATCGGGCCGCTGTTGGTCACCGAGGCTGGCTGCTTTCACGGCCTCTCTCAGATGGCCATTCAGTGGCGAGGCCGGTCCACAGCAGTCCAGCCGGTTCTCCGGATGTCCGTCTTCAGGACCGACCGGATGCTGTCATCACCTGGGTGGATCGGTTTCTGCAACAGGTTCCGAGGCTCGGGCACAGCGGCGCGCGCACTTACGGGTATTTGGCGACGTCGCCGCGCGGACGGTGCTCGAGCAGCCGTGCTTCGGTCGAGCGCCGCTCGCTGGGCGGATCCGTACGGCTCATGGGCTCTCCCCGTCGCTCGCTGACAACGGGCGGGTGAGCACCGACTGACCGTACTGCCGCGTACCGTTCGGCTCCGAAGCTCCGTGATCCGCTCTGCGGCTCTGTTTTGAGGTCGTCGCGTCTCGGAGCTGTCCGACGATGGCCTGATGCGTGCGCCATCACCGCGTGCGGTGCCGCCGCGGTTCTCCGGTCGTAGAGGTGGCAAGCAAGCTCACAGCGTGCCGTGCCGCGCCTCCTCACGGCGGTCACCGAGCGGCGTGCACCGATGGTGCCACGTCTGGATCTGCTGGTGTTCGGCGAGCGGTGCGGAGGAGGGCCGCGGAACCGGCGCCGGGCCGCCGGCTGTGGTGCGACGCTCGAGCTCGGCCGTGCTCTCACGCAACTGTGCGGCTACGACCTCAACCTCCTCCTGTTGCCGCTGCCGCTCGGCCGGGCCGCTGGTACCTTCCGGACGGGCGCCCGTCCGTAGCAGGTCCGCCCGGCGCTGCAGCAGGTCGGCCACCAGCCTGGCACGCTTCTCGCTGAGGTCGCGATTGCCCATTTGTCCCGCCATGGATCTGCTCTGCTCTCTCCCTTGGGCTTTCACGCCGGGCCGCGGCGCCCAGCCGCAGGCGACTGCGGCCGCTGCGGTTGCTGCTGCTGTACGGGCCGCGCACCATGCTTGCCCTGACGCCTGGCGGCTGAGCCGGCTTGGGCGCGCCCGGGCGTGACGCCTGCTGGAGCTGTGCCTTGCAGGGCGGCTTCGGCAAGTTGCCTCATGACCTCGGGGTCGTGGTGCACGGCCGAGGTGTTGGCTGCTGCCTGCAGCGAGGCTAGGACTTCGGGTGCTGCTGCACGGTTCTGGGTGTTGCGGGTGGGTTTGGCTGGCTTGGAGTCCAGCGAGTCGAGAAGGCTCTTCGCGCTCCTGCCCTCAGGGGTGTTCGGTCCCACGCGGCGCAGTTGCTCCTGGGCAAGGGTTCGCAGAGTGGATCGGACCTCGGCGTGTGTCAGGTCGGCGAGCGGTTTCGGGCTGGCAGGCTGCTGCTGGGTAAGCGGCTGGGGCGGGGTGTCCGTGGCGCCGGTGAGCCGCTGGTCGAAGTTCGCTATCTGCTCCGGCCTGACTAGGGTGGGTCGCAGGGATGCGTTGTGCTGGTCGGCGGCGGGGATGGGGCCGACGACGCCGAGGCTGTCGAGGGTCCGCAGGGCGCGTTCGGCGTCACGGTAGCTGATGTCGAGCCGGTCCCGGAGCAGGAGCGGGGACGCGGGTGCGCCCTCGGCGATGATGCGGGCGGCGGCCCGGATGCTCTCCAGGGGAAGAGCGTCCCCATCGGGAAGGGCCTGGGGCCGGCCGGTGATCTCCAGGCGCAGGCCGTGTGCGACGTCCCGGAACAGTTGGGCCTGCTGAGGGTCGGTTCGTCCGAGCTGGCCGGCCCGGGCGTCCAGGTGGCGTGCAAGGTCGGTGCGAGCCGTGATGGGGTCGGGGGTGGGGCGGGCTCCCGCGACCAGCTCCGAGGGTTCCCGGAGGGCGGCGTGGTCCGGCAGTGGCAGTCGGCTCTGCCGGGCGGCGTCAGATGTGCCGCTGACTCGCGCGTGGTCCAGGGCCAGCGTGTCATCACGGTGGACGTTGACGATCCAGCGTTCCTGAAGCGCGAGCCGCTGGTGGGGCGCGAGGTTCGGCTGATGGAGGTCGTGGAGGATCGCGCGCCGCTCGGTGCCAAGCGTCTGGGAGGTGCGGGAGCGGCTCAGGAAGGAGGTGTCGTCGTAGTAGCCATCGGGCCGGAATTGGTCGGTCGGCAGCGTCCCGCGCAGGTGCTCGCGGTGTTCTTCGAGGCGGTGGCGCGCGCCGCGGGCGAGTTCGTCGATGCGGGTGGGCTGCTTGTTGCCGCCGGTCCTTCGGTCGGTGAAGTCGGCGAGGAGGTCGCTGATCGTCTCGACGGCGCGGAGCCAGAGGGTCTTGAACAGTCCGACGGAGCGCAGGTCGGTTGCGAACCTGTCGCCGCTGGCCGTGGCGGCCTGGAGGGCGTCCAGCATGCGGTTCCAGAGGGACATGATCCCGTCCCACACCCGGTTTCCGGCACCGCCGAGCCGTCGATCCAGATCCGTCAGCCAGGTGCCGATTCCTTCGCCGGCGCTCCGCAGCCGGCTGAGCCCGTGGTCGCCCGTCGCCTGGGGAGCGGCCTGGGCCTGAGACGGCGCGTCGGAGACCTTCTGGCTTCGTGAGGCGTACATCTCCTGTGCGAAGGTCTGCAAGTCACCTTCGATCGCGATCTGGGCCTGAGCGTCGTGGGGTGAGGGGCTGCGTCCCAGGACCCGGGCGCGCAGTCCGTCGGCGGCGCGGTAGAGGTTGCGCAGAGCGGTCCAGGCTGCGGAGCCGCTGTGGCCGCGGGCCGTGAGGTCGTTGGCGAGACTGAAGGCGGCGGCGGAGACGCCTTGGGCGCCGAGGGCGGTGACAGCCCGGGCCAGCCGTTCGAGCCGGGCGTCCCCCGGCGCGCGCTGAAGGTGCTCGCTGATCGTCGACCAGGCGTCCAGGGCTGCGGCCTGGACGTGCTGGATCTGTACCCACTGAGGCATGTTCAGGTACCAGGCGGCGGCACGTTCGACGACACCGATGGCCTCGGCCAAGGTGGCGGGGCTCTCCGGGGAAGCGGTTGTCTGGGTGGCCAGGGCGTCCTCCGGGGAGAACACCGGATCGACGTGGTTGCGCAGCGCGGCAACCTCCCGTCGCAGGTTCTCGACCCTCCCTGCGGCACTCTGGGCGCCGCCTGCCGCATGGGTGATCGCGGTGGCTGCGGCGTCGGTGAGCTGGTCCATTGGAGTTTTCGGCGTTGCCTGGCTGTCAGGCGAGCCCGGACCGGTAGTGGTGCTCGTCGTCGGTTTCGCTGGTGAGGGGTCGTTCGCCGCGCTCGGTTTCTGGGCCGGCCCAGCGGCCCCCGCGCGCGTCGGTACCGGGATGACGTCGCGCCCGCGTCCTGCAGGGTCCAGCGGTGTGACGACGCCGGTCTGCTCGAGCAGGTCGAGGAGCTTCTCGGCGTGCGGGTATGCGACCCCCAGCGCAGCCGCGAGCGACAATGGGAAGGCCGGGACCGAGCCGCTCCGCAATGCCTGCGTCGCCCGCTCCACAACCTCCTGCGGCGGGTCGGGGACGGAGGGCGCTCCCGGGCGGCCGGAGGAACGGCCGTTCACCTCCAGGCGGAGTTGGCGCGCTGCGGCACGAAACGCCTCCCCGATTGCGGGATGGATG
The DNA here is from genome assembly GCF_054031055.1 of Kitasatospora sp. cg17-2. NCBI lineage: Bacteria > Bacillati > Actinomycetota > Actinomycetes > Kitasatosporales > Streptomycetaceae > Kitasatospora > Kitasatospora sp. cg17-2. The sequence goes on along the minus strand of NZ_JBSSXW010000002.1, from coordinate 236,631 downwards.
TCTGCCCGTGCTGCTCGGTCTTCGAGGTGCCGTACGAGGTTCATGCGCTCGCCGACGGGATCCGAGTCGGCGAGGAATCCGGCTACGAGAGGGGCCGGTTCGGGTGCCTCGAATTCGCGGTCGAGGTGTTGACGGCGCCCGGACGGTCCGGGAAGCACCCCGTCGACAGGTTCGCCGTGGCGGGTGCGGTTCTGGTGGTCCTCGCGATAGGCGTTCAGTATCCAACGTTCCTGCAGGTCACGCTTCTCGGGGTGGGTGAGACCCCTCCGTGACAGTGAGCGGGTGAGGTCGTCGAGCGCCTCGTGGGCGACGAGTACCGTGCTTGGAGAGGGCGGAGTCGTATCGGATGTCGGGCGTGCGGGCGGAGCGTCAGGCTGTGCGGGATGGCCGGCCAAAGATGCCTTGCTCAGGTCCTCGTGGGGGTCGCGGCGTGTTCGGCCGCCCGGCGGCGAGAGGTGAGGATCGGTGGTCGCGGTGTCCGCCTGGTCACTCGAATGCCGGTCTTCACCACCGGGGCCCGCTGGGGTCGGTGTAGCGGCGGCCGACGTCGCGTCTGCTCCCCCGGGGTGTGGCCGGTCGTCGCTGGCGTCAGGACCGAGGTCCTGGGACTGCGTACCGGTAGGAGGCGCGGCTGCCGGGGTGGGGTCTGCCGTTGGTGGCGCGAAGTTCCGTGCCGTGTTGGCTGGTGAAGGGTCGTTCGCCGCGCTCGGTTTCTGGGCCGGCCCAGCGGCCCCCGCGCGCGTCGGTACCGGGATGACGTCGCGCCCGCGTCCTGCAGGGTCCAGCGGTGTGACGACGCCGGTCTGCTCGAGCAGGTCGAGGAGCTTCTCGGCGTGCGGGTATGCGACCCCCAGCGCAGCCGCGAGCGACAATGGGAAGGCCGGGACCGAGCCGCTCCGCAATGCCTGCGTCGCCCGCTCCACAACCTCCTGCGGCGGGTCGGGGACGGAGGGCGCTCCCGGGCGGCCGGAGGAACGGCCGTTCACCTCCAGGCGGAGTTGGCGCGCTGCGGCGCGAAACGCCGTCGCGACCCGGGGGTCGAGGTTGTCCTCCGACGCCCGGGTTTCGAGGTGCCCGACGAGCTCGATCCGCTCGATCAGTGGATTGGCCTCAGCAGGGAATCCGGCCACCCGGGGGCCGGGTTCCGGCGCGTCGAAGTCCACGTCGATGTTCGGGCGACGCTCGTCGGTTCCGGGGTAGACGCCTGCGACGGGCGCGCCGTGCAGGAGCTGGCTCGTGTGATCCTCGCCGTAGGCGTTGATGACCCAGATCTCCTGCAGTTCTCGCTTCTGCTGGGGACTGAGGTCTGGCCCTGACAGCGCCTGTGTAGCGCTGGCGAGAGCAGTGCTGTATGTGAGCTCGGGGGAGCTGCCCGCCGGCTCACCGCTCTGTGCCGGGCCTGGGGGTGCGAAATCAGGCCGGATGGACTGTCCAGTCGGAGCGGCCACAGTCGGTTCCTCCTGGGGGTGTCGTTGTCCGTTGTCGCGCGGCTGGGGGAGCTGGGGGCGGGTGGGCCTGTGCGTCGTGGTGTCCGCTTGGTCGCCGACGATCGGATCCTGGTCAGCGGGGCCGGCCGTGGGTTCCGTGTCTCCCGCCGGTGTCGGGCGGGAGGGTTCGGGAGTTCGGTCGTCGTGACTGTTCGGGTTCGCGATGGCCGGGGCGGCGGGGTTGCCTGCTGGATAGGTGGTGCGGGCCGACGAGGGTTGAGGTGCTGCGGTCTTTGGGGTGCTCGCCTGGGCGGTCGGGACGGCCGGTCGGGGTTCTGGCACGGCTGCGGGTCCGTCGTCCTCGCGTGTGCTGGCCTGAATGGTCGGTTGTTCGGCCCGGTCGGCTTCTTGCAGAGTTCGCACGGTGTTTGTCGAAGGGTTGCGGTCGGTGAGGGGGGTGGGTTCGGTGCTTTGCATGGCGGCACGCAGTTCGCGCAGGCAGCTTTCGATCATGGTGGGGTCGGCGAGATGGGAGAGCTGCCGCTCGATCTCCCGGGCCATGGCCACCCGGTCCAGGCCCATCGCGCTCAGGCGCGGGACCTGGCGTGAGACTTGCTGGGGGTCCCCTGACCGAAGGATCAGTTCGGCTACCGTCTCCGGGGCTTTCCATTCACGGGCCGGGTCGCCGGTCAAGGGGGCGAGTTCGGCATCCAGGACGGCGTCGAGAAGGGGCTCTACGTGGGTGAGCATGAGGGTTCGGAGCGTGTCCGCTCCCTCGGTCGCGAAGATGTGGCCGGGGTCGCGCTTGGTGTCGGGGTCGGTGCCTGCGGGCAGGCGGATAGCGAATGTGCGGCCCTGCCATCCGCGAAGTAGTTCCCAGGCGGCCCGCAGTGCGAGGTCGCCGGCTCTGTCGGGATCGAAGACCAGGACGATGTCGCGACGGGGGTCGATGGCCGCGAGCATCGATACGTGCTGTGGGGTGAGTGCTGTCCCGCAGGGCGCGACAGGGATCGGGGCAGGGCGGTCGTCTCGGTGCAGGGCCTCGCCCACGGCTACGAGGTCGAAGGCGCCTTCCGCGATGACGAAGGGACCGGGCTGGGGTGCTGCGACGGCTTGCCGGTGGTGACCGAGGCCGAGAAGGGCTTCGGACTTGGTGTAGAGCTCGGTGTTGCGGGTGTTGAGCCACTTCGGGGCGCGGTCGGATTCTCGTAGGGCGCGGCCGGTGAAGGCGATAACGCGGCCGTCCGGGTCGAGGATGGGGAAGGTCACCCTGTTGCGCAGGGCGTCGTACAGGCCGCGGTCGCCTTCGGAGCTGACGCCGGCGGCCAGGAGCTCGGTATCGCTGTAGCCCTGGGCTCGCAGGGAGTCGGTCAGGTAGGTACCGGGGCTGGCGGAAGCGAAGCCGATGCCCCAATGCGCGGCGACAGGGCTGGCTGCGGGTACGCCCCGTCCGGCGAGGTAGCGGCGAGCTGGCTCCGATCGTGCACCTGTGTTGAGGCTGCTGACAAGGAGGGCCTGCGCGGTGGCCAGGAGTTGGTGGAGGCGCCCGTCGACGGCGGCTTCGGACGGGTCCGGTGGTGCCGGCCGAGCGGAGAGCGTGCTGGCCCGGGGACGCGGATAGACGCCAAGAGGAGTGGTGAGGGCTTCGAGAAGGTCGTTCGGGTCGGCTGCGCGTAGTTCGGTCGCGGTCCAGGAGGGTGCGTCGAGTCCGGGTTCGTGGCCGAGTGAGGCTGTTGCCCTCGCTCCTTCGGACGTGAGTACGACGGCGATGTGCAGGACCTGTTCGCCGATGACCGGGCCGGGTGCGGGGTCCCGTGCCAGGCGTGCCATGCCCGGGTCCAGTTCCAGGATTTCCTGGTACTCCTCGAGCCTGGCGAGCAGGTGGGCCCGAAGGAGGGAGGCCGGGTCCTCGGTCGTCGGGGACGGTTCGGTAGTGGCTGGGCGGGTCGTGACCTCGTCGGAGTCGGAAGCGGGTTCTTCGGCTGCGGCCGGAGCGGGCGACTGTACGACGGGCTCCGGACCGGTCGGGGTGGGCCGTGCGCTCCCCTCTGCAGGCTGCGCTGTGGTGGCACGCGCGATGGAGGTGTTACGGGCCACGGTGTGGCTGGCCGGGGTCCCGTCGATGGTGAGGCCGAGCCGGACCGCGCCAAGGGCGTCCGTGGCGGCGGTGGCGACCTGGGCTACTTGGCGTATCGGGTGGCCGGGGACGGTGAGGGCGATCCAGTCGCCGTCCTTCAGCTCGTCGGCCCAGGTGTGTCCGCCCTGAGGGGCTGCCCGGTCGGGATCGTGCTCGTAGGTGGCCCATTCGCGAACGAAACGGGAATTGGGGCGCTGGTGCTCCCGGTCGAGGCCTGCGCGGGTGGCCAGCAGGAGGAGTTGCAGGGTGGACGAGTGCGCACCAGTACCAGCGAGATGGCGGGCGAGGGCGTCCTCGAAGTGCGGGTCCGCGAAGTCGAGTGGCGGGGTGGCTCCGGCCAGCGGTGGCGTGTGCAGGAGGATCGCCGCCCGGCCTGCGAACTCGATCGCATCGGTCTTGCTGGTGAAGCGTCGCAGGGCCGGGGGAAGCGGGGTGAGTGCGCCGCCGGCCGGCATCAGGTTCCACCCGTTGTCCGCGTGGAAGGCCACGAACAGGCCGTCCACCACGGGGGCGAGCGTCTTGGCCTGGCAGGCGGTGTCCAGGGCGTCGCGTCCTTGGTCGTCCGCGTGTTCGGCTGCGGCGGTCAGCCGTGCACGTGCGGCCTCCGCATCCGTGGGCCGGGTGATGCCCAGGGTGGGCGGGAAGGTGAGGACTCCTTGGCCAGCCTTGTCCCGGGTGATCGAGACATGGACCGGATCCGTCGTGATCACCTCGTAGCGTCCGCTGCCGTGGCTCGGCGGCCGGTAGGCCGGCTCAGCGCCGTGTACGCGGACAGGCCCTGTGGTGTCGACCCAGCCGTCGGGAAGTACGGCTTGGGAGGCTCGCGCCCAGGCCTCGGCGTCCCGGATGCGGCGTGGCAGGCTGACGGCGTCCATCCAGAACGGCGAGGCGAAGACAGGGGTCGTGCGCCAGCCCGGGTGCGTGTGGTCGAGCGCGTCCGCGACGGCACTCGACTGGTCACTGCGCGTGGGGCCTCGGTGCGAGCAGCAGAGGCAGGTGCCGCGGTGCTCGTGCCCGCGGGCCTCGACGCTCGGCCAGTGACTGTCCGGGGCCGCGGAGTCCGGGACAGCGGTGGGGTGCCCCTGGACGATCTGCCAGGGCGCCTGCTCGCTCTCGGAAGGGGCGGACGGCGCCGGGGGTGTGGTCGGCCTGGGCGGTGGAGCGGGTGCGCCGGGCCCGGGCGCAGGAAGAGTGCCTTCGGGGCGATCGGTCGTCGCAGCGACGGCCGGGACGGGGTCGGTGATCCGGTCGGCTCGCGCGGTTGGGGGAGCCTCGCGCCCGGTGTCGGGTGCTTCTCCGGACGTACGCGTGTCGGTCGTGACGAGGCTTGCTTCTGCGGGTGGTTGGAGTGCCGGCTCGGTCGGTGTGGCAGTCCTGGTATGCGTCTGCGGGACGGGGTTCTGCGGGGATGGGGGGACCGGGTCGCGGTGGGCCCGCAGGCGGGCCGCCGTGCGGGCGAAGGTGCCGTCCTCGTCCAGGCCGGGGGTCGCTGCGAGCGTGTGGGCGATCGCCTCGGCCATGTCACGGGCTTCGCGGTCGCGGAAGTCCCTGATGAGTTCGTCCGCCTCGGGTGCGTCCCAGGAGAACGGGCTGCCGTCCGCGTTGGTGATGGACTCCAGTGCGCCGGCGACCATCTGGGCGTGTGTTCGGGTGTTGATCCTGCCGAGGTTGTGGATCTTGGTCAGGAACCACGGCAGCCGAATCTCCCAGCCTGCGTCGTTGCTGCGGTTCGGGCGCCCGCTGATCGGCCTCGCGCCGGCTCGCATGATGACCAGGCGCCCGCCCCCGGAGAGGGAGAAGTTCGCGTCGGCGGACTGACGGATGCGTTCCTCGTGGCGCATCCGGGCGGCGCGCTGGTCGTGCGCGTGGGGAATCGGTTGTTGGCGGTAGTGCTCCCTCAGCTGGTCGGCGTCGTCGAAGAACGGCTGGTCGCCGGCGTCGGCGCGGGCGCTTGTGGTGCTGAGCGCGCGGATCGGTGCCGGCACGGCGGCCCCCAGCGTGCGTAGGGAGGTGGCGATCTGGTCGAGTGCCTGTGCCGCCCGGCGAGGGTCGGTGGTCCGCTCGGGGGTGCCGAGTGCGAGGGCCGCGATCGTGCGGCCCCATTCCCCGGAGGCCGCCCTCCTGAGGACGGTGGTGGGGTCGGCTTCGTCACCGGAGGTGTTGGGGTCGTCGGACGCCTGGTCGGCTGGCAGTGCGACGATGGAGGAGGGATCGACGGTGCGCAGCCGCCCGGTGGCGAGGTCGATGGCCTGCCAGGGACCCGGGCCGGATTCACGGAGACGCGCGATGGTGTAGCTGCCGTCGCTGTTCTGGACGCGCACGTCCTGGTCCTCGCCGAGCGACCCCGGAGCTGCGGAGAACGCCCAGCCTTCGGGGACCTCCACATCGAATCCGGTTGCCCACACCCCCGCGCCGGCGGCCAGCGTGGCGAGCTCGGCTTCGGACGTCGCTTCCAGGCGCCGGACGAAGTGTTCGGCAAGGGTGTGCAGGTTGCGGGCGGCCCTCCGAACTTCGGTGTTCGGATGCCCTGCGTCCTGTCGTGCTGGGATCCGAACTGTGCGGTCCGTGTCGTGCATCGCCTGCTGTGCGGTGTGGCGCTTCGCGTCGTCAGGGTGGCCGGCCAGGGTGCGGGCGGCCGCGATCATGGCCGGTGGTGGGATCAGGTGGGACGCGGTCAGAGCCGTCGGGGGGACCGATCCGAAGGCGGATCCGGCAGCCTTGAGGATACTCTTCGACGCCTCTTCTGCGGTGATCTCGGCCCTTCCGATGAACGCCTCGAGAAGAACGAGCGCCTGCCTCAGGCGGTCGTGGGTCCGGAACAGAGTGACCGCGTCTGTGAGGGGGCCGTTCTCCTCCAGGCTCGGTTCTGTCGGGGGCGCCGGTGCAGCGGTCGGTTCCGCTACGAGTGTGACGGTGGCAGCGGTGGTGACCGAGCCGTCGCGCCGCATGGCATAGACGGAGGCGAGGTTGTGGAATCCGCCGTCGGTGGTGCGCAGAGTGTGGGACTTGACCTCAGCGACGGTGAGCCAGTCGTTGTCGTCGGTCAGGACCTCGTCGCCCGTCCGGAGCCGAGCGGCCCAGAGCGCCGACCGGCGGCCGAATGGCAGGGCCAGGAGCAGCGCTCGCAGCCGACGGCGCTCGGAGGGCGGTAGGTCGGCGGCGGCATTGGGCTCGCCCGTCGTCTGGGGCTCTGCCTTGACTACGGTCTTGATCGCGGGCTCGGTCGGAAGGGCAGGCGCAGGGACGGGAAGCCCCGGTGCCTTGGGCATGACGGCGGCGATGTCGGCGGCCGTGAATTCGATTCTTCGAGCGTGACGGGTGTACCCGGTGTAGCGGTCGCCCACCGGGTCTTCGGTGACGGAGTCGATTGTCACCGTGCTGTAACTGGCGGTGGCGGGCCGGGCCATGCGCGGGGAGTACCGGCCGACCGTGGCCGGCGTGTCGGGCCGGGCGAACGGGCCGTCCAGGTCGATGACCCGCGCCTGGTCCCCGACTGCCAGTTGCGGAGGAATCTGGTCGTGCTTGATCGCGGTCCATCCGGCGGGAGCTGCCTGGCGGGCTGTGGCCCGCTCGTGCGCGTCGGCAGCCAGTTCGAGGCGGGAGCGGCGAAGTTCGGTACGCGGCTCGCCCGCGAACTCGGAGTGCTTAGCCACGGTGCCGCTGACAAATACCTGGTCGCCCGTTGCTACGGGGCTGCCCTCGGGATTCCACAGGACCACGGACTTGCCGGAGGAGATGCGCAGCCGGACGAGGAGGACCGGGCCCTTGGCGCCCTTGACCATGTCGGCCGCAACGACCTCGGCGAGGAGGGGGCCGATTGCCTGGCCGGGCCGGCCGATGTGGTGGGAGCCTTCGGCGTTCACCGGCTTCCCGTCCGGGGGTGAAATGGAGGTCGTGGAGGGTTCGCCGCTGGTGGGATCCGTCGGTGGGGTCGGATCTGTTGTCTCGGCGGCTGGTGTGTCCGCTTCGATGTCTTCGGCAGGCGCCTGGGCCTGAGGGGTGGCCTGGTGCGGGGTCGCCCACGGGTCGGGCTCGCCCGGGCGTGGCAGGGTGACGCGGCGGGTCTCCGCCTCGTGGGCCTGGAGGGGAAGCCACGCGGCGAGGCGCTCGAGGACCTGCTTGCGGCGACGGTTCTCCTTGGTGCTGTCGCCGGTCTCGGCGGCGGCGCTGCGGGCGGCCTCGGCGTAGGCTCGCATCTGGGCAGAGCTGAAGACGTACCGGAGCCACACTCCGGGCCTGAATGTGACCGGTTCGGGAACGTCCTCGCCGTCCTCGGGGAGCCGCAGCATGTCGAGCTCGCGTACCCGGGCAGCCGTGAGGGTGAGCTCCTCCTGGGCTTCGCCGGGAAGGATCGGATGCTTTTCGCTCTTCAGGCCGTCGATGTGGTTATAGGCGGCGGCCTTGGCGGCCCGGAACTGCGGGATGCCTGCGGTGTCGGGCATGGCGTCGTGCCACTGCATGTGGTGGGGGTTGCCGCCTCGTGCGTCCTGTCCCCACCAGTAGCGGCGCCCCGTCGGGCCGGTGCGTGCCCGGATCCAGCCGATCACGTTGCCGTCGGTGTCTGTGACGAGTCCGTGGCCGGCGGCTTCGTCGAGGTGTGAGAGTCGTGCGCCTTCCTTGTTGAGGGTGATGCCTTCGGTGGTGGCGGCCTGCGCCAAGGCGGCGGGCCAGGCCTCGCGGGAGAGCTGGGGTGTAGGGGCCTCGCCCAGACGCCACAGCTCGCCCACCGGCCGCCCGGTGAGTCCGCTGTCCGTTTGGACGTGGGCCCGGCCCTCGTCGTCGACTCCGAAGAACCGGCCGACCAAGCCCTGGTGGCCGTGGACTTCCTCCCCGAACTCGAAGGGGCTCGGTTCGGTGCTGTTCTGGGCTGTGCCGGAGATGCCGGCACCGCCCGCGTCACCGGGCGGGTCCTGGTCGGCCTCGTCGATCGCCGCGTCCTGTTCGGGAGCGGAGCGGAAGCGCTCACGTTCCTGCTTCTCGTCGGCCTCCGCCTGCGCGATCAGGCCGGCCCGATCGGCCAGCCGTTCGGCCGTCATGGCATCCGCGGCCTGGTCCTGCCGGGCCGTGGTCTCACCGCGCTCGCGGGATGCCCGCTTGGCGGCCCGGGCGGCGTGCTTGTCACCTTCGGCGAGGGCGGCCTCGTACAACGCGGCCTTGACGTCGGGAACGGGTTGTCCCCCGTCGACGGCCGGGCCGACGAGAGTCCACACAAGATTGTTGAGCCGGTCCTGCCAGTCGACCCAGGTACCGGATCCCGCGATCCTGTGAGCGACGCTGGGCGTCTCGCGGTTGTAGAAGTCGTCGCCGGTGAGGCGGTGCGCAAGGTGTTGGTGGCAGATGACCACGGTGCCCAGCGGCGATCCGCTGTCGTCGAGGACTTCGACCAGGAACCTCCGGTCCTTGGCCTTGGACGCGCAGGACCCGAGGTGCTTGGGTCCGCCCTCCGCGCAGGGCTCGTCCATCTCGCGGTGGGTGCTGATGACCCGGAGGCGGTCGTCGGGCACGGCGAGCAGGCCCTGGTAGGTCAGCTGATGGGCCGCGAGTTCGAGGCGGATCCCGTCGCTGTATCGCCGGTTGGGGTTCTCGCCCAGCCTGCCGCGCTGGATGGTTTCCCAGCCCCACGGGTAGTCGGCGGCGATGGCCTGGTGCCCGAAGCGCGCCACGCGCATGACACCTGGCTCCATCTCCTCGGTCTCCAGCGTGGGCGAGAACGGCACCTGCGTGTTCAGGTGCCCCCAGCGTTCCCATCGGCCGGCCGCCAGCGCCTGCGACTGGCTGTCGCGCCGGATCCAGGCCAACGCCACATCCTGGGTGGGGTTGTGGCCGATCCACCGGTAGCCGCCGTTCGACATCGATGGCGACCAGGGCATCCAGGTGACCCGCCAAGTGTCGGGCTCGTATCTCTCCTTCGTCAGGCGGTACTTGTAGCCCTCCCTGCTGGTGAACACCCAGTCCTCGGCGGCGTGGGGGTGATACAGGAGGTCATCCGGGTTCTGCGGACGCTCGTACGGCAGGACGGACTCGCCTGGCTCCAGTGCGACCTGGACGGTTCCTGCATCGTCGTCGGTGGGTGTGTCGGGCTGTGCGGACAAGTCCGTCCGGCCTGGTTCCTCCTGCGGGTCGGCGGCCGTTCCCTCGCTCCGGGTGTCGGTGGGGATCTGCGCAATGGCGTCGAAGATCGCCTGCCAGCCGGTGGAGGTGACCACGGCTGAACCGCCCGGCCCCACCAGGTTCAGCGGTTCGCCCTCCGTGATGAGGTCGCGGGCCACGGTGAAGGACCTATTGTCACCGCGGGTGACGGTCCAGTAGCTGTCGCCGTGGTCGACGATGGTCATTCCGTCCGGCGGGATCGGTTGATCGCCCTCGGTCGTCAGGGCGAGGCCGGGCAGTCGTGACCGGGTGTTCCCGGTGAGGGGGGGCCGCTCGGGCGTGTCAGGGAGCCCAGGCGTGTTCTGGGCTGCGGGCGCGACCGCGGAGGGCGGTGGGCCCGCCGCTGACAGTGTCTCGCCTTGTGGAAGGTCTGGATCACCGTCTGCGGGTGGGTCCTCGGCGGCGCCGATAGGGGGGATCGGTGGGGTGCCGTAGGGGTCTGAGGCCAGGGGGTCCGCAGGTTCCTGGGCGGCCGGCTCGGGGAGCCCGAAGTCGCTCCCCTGCATGGCGAGCCAGTTGCGACCGCCTTCGATCGGGGCCGCCGGTCCGGTGGGCCGGGAGGAGCCCAGGTTCGCCGTGTCGGCGGGAAGCTGCTCGATGAAGGTCTGTCCGTGCCGCTCGCCGGTGACGGTCAGAGAGCCGTCGTCGGCCCGTTCGACCGAGCGCAGGACGAACGGTTCGCCCCAGCGGTCGGGGTCGACGGCAAGTTCCCCTCGGCCGACGATCTCCGGGTGGGGCAGCCGCGCGGTCTCCCCGGGGGCGACCTGCGACCAGCCCGCGTAGCTCCAGCCGGCGGGTACCCGGTCCTCGTGGCGCCTATGCAGTTCGTGGACGCCCGCGACCGCGTCCGGCACCGTCCCGAAGATCATGTCCATCGCCGAGCCGCCGTCGACGTCGATAGCCGCGAAGCCGTTCCCGGCAGGCACGACGCAGCCGACCAGGTCGCCGTTCCCGTCGGTGACCCGCACCAGGTGAGGGGGCGAATGTTCCGGGCTGGCCATCCACGCGCACAGCTGGGCGCGTTCCTGCTCGCGGCTGACGTTGAGGCCGCGGTGGTGCTCGGCGCGCTGGGTGAGCAGAGTGCGCCTGCGCTCGATCAGGGCCTGGTGCGTCGGGGCGGCGGCGGGAAGGTCGAGGTTGGCGAGTTCGGCGGTGACCTCGGCGGAGGTCATCTTGGTCGGATCGGTCGAGCCCGGGCGGGCGTGCCCGGTGGGGGGCTGCGAGTCGACTGCGGTGATGAGGCCGGCCCGGCGACGGGCGATCACCTGTCCGGGTCGGACGGGGGCGCCGTCGCCGGTGTCGAGGGAGGCCGTCTGGACCGTGCGAACGGTCTGCCACCAGCCCCGCGCGACGAGGATCTCGTCGCCGGGCTCGAAGTCGACGGGGGACCAGCGGCGCGCGCGGTCGTCGACGGCAGCGGATTCGAGTCGGTGACGTTCGTCGGAGGTGACCTGTTGGAGCGGGATGCTGTGGCGACCGCCGTGTTCGAGTGCGGCCGCCCGGTCGGCGGCGTCGAGGTAGACGGGAATCTCGCGGCCGAGGTCGGCGAGGCGCTCGACCAGCCAGGTCACGCGATCGTCGCGCTTGACCCGCTGCTTCCAGGTAGCCGGCAGTTCCCAGTAGTGCAGCCGGCCGTCGGCCGTGACGCGCTTGAACCCGCCGACGCCCTTGCGGACCTGGTCGAGTTCCCTGTCCTTGGCGTCCACTCCGTGCAGGCGTGTGAGGGATCCGCTGTGCTCGATCCACAGCTGCGGCTCCACCGATACGGCGGGCCGGGCCGGTGTCTCGGGGGTGGGTTCGGCGGCGACGACCTGCTCGATGGCTTCCACTGCTGGGGACTGTGGTGCTTGCGTGCGCTCTGCGAGGCCGAGAAGGATGCGTTTGGTGGTCGCGTCGACGATCTCCCAGGTCCCCACGATGCGGTAGCCGGACCTGGTGACGAACGCTTCGGCCCGGTCGGTGGGGACTGAGGCGACGTCGGCCGCGGGCTTGGGTGCCGCCCGCCGGTACCTGGGGCCGCCGGAGGGGACGAGTACGGCACCGTCCGACTGACGGATCCTGTACTCGCTGCCCCCTGTGCCGGGGTCCACGGAGACATACGCCCAGTCTCCCAAGTGTGCTACGTGGCTACTGGGTTCGACTGCGGTTCCGCGCCGGGGCAGGGCGTGGCGGCGCAGCACGTGCAGCATCTCCTCGCGGCTGTCCGCCTCCAGGTTGGCGCCGTCGGCGCTGGCCATGTGCACGATCTGGTCGGTGCCGATGTCGTAGCGTCGGCCGCCGGTGGTGAACAGCAGCCTGGGACCGGGAAGCGACTCGTGGTGTTCGTCTTCCGTGGTCGGTGCTTGCGGCCAGTGGCTGGTGTCTGTCGGCAGGTCGAACAGCTCTGCGGTGCGACGAACCGCGGCCGGCACCAGGTCGTCGGCTTCCTGGGCTGTGGCGATGGGTGTCGCGTCGCCGAGGTACAGGGTCCATTTCCCGGTGCCGTGCCTGTCCTGCGCGTGCTGTGCGGAGAAGCGCAGCCCGTCGACGGTGATGGCAGCCGCGCTGGCGTGGTGCCGTCGGATCCGGACCAGGGACGGGAGCGAGGCATCATCACCGGTGGCTGAGGTCGGCGTGCTCGGGGAGGGCTCGGGCCTGTCGTCGGTGGCCACGGCGACCGGGTGCGGGCCGTACGCCTCGGGAGCCGGTGTCGCCGTCGATGCGGGGCTGTCGAGGTCGAGCTGTTCCTTGCCTGTTGGCGCGGCTGCGGCCTGGCGCTTCTGCCGCTTCGCCGATGTGGTGTCCGGACGGTACGGGACGGGTGTACCGGCCGGCATCGCGACGATCGCCGCCGCAGGGAAGACGAAGGGGAACCCGGGGGTCATGCTCTCGTAGTGCTCCCGGCCGGTGAGCGGGCCGATGCGCGTGGAGAGATAGGTGTTTCCGCGGCTGCGGACACGGACTGTCTCACCGCCCTGGAGGGCGAGGTGGCCACCGACGACCGCCTGCCACCCCTGGGGGGCGGGGGCATCGGTGGTTTCGGGGTCTGTCGGGGCAATCTCGTTGCCGTCGGCGGTGGCCCGGATCAGCTCCGCCCGCTCAGCTGCCGCCTGCTGGTGGGCTTGAACTCGGGTGTCGGAAAGCAGGCGTGCGGTGAGGTCCTGCTCGTCCGGGCCCGCATCGACGACGAATTCGGTGAGGGGGTGGATGCCTCTCAGGTCCCAACCGGCCAACGAGTGCGGCCGGTCGTCCTCGGGGAGCCAGGTGTAGAGGCGCAGATTGGCCGAGCCGAGCCGTTCGGGTCCGGTGCCGGCCACGAGGAAGGGCCGGCCGAACAGCTTTCTCCCGGCGTGCTGGGGGTGGATCTCGCGGGCGATCTGGCCTGGCTGCAGGTCGCTGGCGCGTAGGATCCGGCTGGTGGTGGGCAGCTGCGCGGCCCAGTCCGGCGCCGGTACGGGTCCCTGGGCGGCGGTGGCCCGGAGCCGCCCCTGAGGCACTAGGTGCTCGTGTCCTTCGGGGTCCCGGACCCACCAGGCACGTGCGTTCTCGGCCATGGTGACGTGGCCGTAGGGGACGTGGACGCCGGCGCGGGTGTAGACCTCCACGGTGTCGCCGGGTGCCCAGCCGTCCGTGGCCGGGAACGGAGTGAGGAAGTCCGGGAGCCGTCCGGCAGCAGCATCTGCCGCCGCCTTCGCGACCCTTTCGGCATTGTGGGCCGCGCCGCGCCTTCCGATGGCCCGGACCTCGCGCATGTCGGGCTGTTTCATCCGGGCGGTGGCCCGGGCAACGATGTCCGGGTCCACGGCCGTCGGGACCATGGCGCGCGGGGCCAGCCCTAGATAGCGGCCGTTGGTGCTGGTGCCGAGGTTGGAAAGATCAACGTGGTACAGCCCGCCAGGTCCCACGTACAGGCTCGTGACGATGCGGGGGATGCCGAACTCGGTCCTCCCTTCGCCCTGCTCGAGGGTGAGGACGACGTCTCCGATGGCGAGGTCGGAGGCCCGGGCCGGTCGGTAGCCTTCCGGCACGGCCTCGGCCCAGGTGGGCAGGACGACCGGTTCGTCGTCGCGGTACCAGGCATTGCGTACGCCGACCCTGTGCGAGGTGCCGTCGCTGTCTACCAGGATGCAGGAGGGCCACTGGACGGCCTGGAACTCGCCGCGGGCCAGCGCGCCGTCCGCGGTGCGGAAGTACGCCGGGTCTCCGGCGGCCCAGGCGCGGTAGGGCGCGGTGCCGGTCCTGAAGTCCTCCTCCCCCGGCGGGGCTGGTACGGCGCCGCTGCGCTGGTCTGGGGCTCCCGCGAGGGGGGACGGAAGCAGAGGGCCGTCGGCCGGAGTGCCTCCCTCGACCACGGAACCGGGCAGTACCTCAACGATGGACAGCCCGGTGGCCGGTTCGGTCGTCTCCGGCCGGCCGAGCGGTGGGGCCGGGGCGGCCCCTGGCCCGTCCGCCCTGACCGCCGGTGCGGTGGGCGCCGCCGGAGGGGTCTTGCCGAGTGGGCTCGCAGGGGTGAGTTCGAATCCGGGAAGGACCGGTTCGGTGGGCGGCGGTGCCCAGGTGTCCGGTTCCGGAACCGCCACCACCCGAGTGATCGAGAAGCGCCCGTGGGGTCCCACGGTGTCGTACCAGTCGTTGTAGTCGGGGCCGTCCTGGACAGTGACGTTCTCGTAGCGGGTGTCCTTTCCGTCACCGTGCCGGACGCGGACCATGTCGCCGGCGAACAGCCGCGTCGGCGCCTCGTCGACGCCCCGCCAGCCCGCCGGGGTCGGGTCGGTGGGGCTTTCCGGCAGGAGGGAGGCCTCCGGGCCGGCGGGAGACCCCGCACCGTCGGCGAGTTGCTGTTCTGTGAGGACCTGCACCCGGGTGCCGAGCGGCACGAGCGGGATTTCCAGGCCGTCGACGTCCTTGATCCACAGCCGGTGCCCGGTGACGGGTCCCTCGTGCGAGCGGACAGTGATTGTCGTGTACCCGGCGAACTGACCTTGGGCCCACGCGGTCTGGCCGGCTGTGAGGTAGGGGGCTCGTACGAGGTCGCCGATCGCCAGTTGGTGTGCGAGGACCTCCCTCGGCTGCCCGTCCGTGCTCTCGGCGCCGTGGAGGGGCGCTGCAGCGGGAACCTCTGTCAGCGGGTCGGGCTCCGAGAGGGGCGGCAGGGAGGTGAAGGCTGCGTCGAGGGTCTGTGCTTCGGCGCGCAGGGCCGCGGCCACCTGCCTCAGCAGCTCGCCCGGGCCGGTGTCCGACGCAGCCGCGTCCGCAGCCTCGTGTACGGCGTCCGCGAGTGCGTGCAGGTGGGCGCTGGTGACCGGTAGTCCTCCGTGGGACAGCGGGCGGCCGGCGGCGGCGTTTCGCGACCACGCGGTGGCGGCCTCGACCAGACGGGGGTCGTCGCCGGTGCGCCATGCGACGACGAGCGGAGCGACCTGCTGAAGCTGCTCGACCGTCAGTGCGGGGGTCGAGCGGCCCGCTACCGCCTCGGCCGGCGGCCTGGTGCTGTGCCACGCGATCCAGACGGCGGCGCTCACCGGGTCGCTCCATCGGTCGGTCGCGGGGGCACCCCCGCGACCGTCCTGCGCCCACCACTGACGCACGCTGCGGTGGCTTCGGGCGCGGAGCCAGCCCTGGGTGTGACCGTTCGCGTCCACGACACGCCCTGTACCGCCGTCCTGGTCCAGGGAGACCAGGCGGCGCCCGTGATCGTCGAGCAGCAGCCCCTCGGTGCTCGACGCGGCAGCCAGTCGTCGGGCCTGACGCTGGGCAGAGTCTTCGGCCCCGGGGATGTCCTCGCCGGGGAGGACCAGGTCCTGCGCCGGGACCAGCGCGGTGATCTCCTCGGTCGGCCCCAGGTAGATGTCCGGTCCGACCGTCGGGTCGATGACCTGGCGCAGGTTCCGGCTGAGGCCGCTCGCGTCGACCTGGTAGACCCGTGCGTCGTCGCCGGCGCCGCTGAGGAACCAGTTGCCCTTCACAAGATCGGCGGGGGTGCACCGCATCGGGACCCAGGGCTCACCGGTTCCGGCCCGCCCCGGTCCGAGGCGCCGGGCAGCGAGCGCCAGTGCGGCTCGGATCGCGATCCGGCGGTGCTTCTCCCTGAACAGCCCCTCCCCGTAGGTAGGAGGCGATACTGCCGTGTCATCGGTGGGCAGGTCTCGGCGGCGTTCGTGCCAAGCTGCCCGGTTGCGCTCAAGCTTCTCGCGAAGATGCTTGTGCGTTCGGAGTTTGCGCTTGGCGTCCGTGACATCCGGGCCGGCGTCGACGACCGCGACGTACGCGTGACGGCCCCAACCAAAGCCGTACGAGCCGCCCTCTCCCCGGACCTGTGTGAGGTCGACACTGTGCCTGCGGTTGGCCTCGACCAAGTGCGGATCGTCCCACTGGCCGTCCCTGTATCTGCGGATGACCGTACCGGGTTCTACATCCGCGCCGACGACCCAGCGGGACTTCTCGGGGAGCGAGATCGGCGGCGCGGCCAGGATTCGGGCGGTCAGCTCCGCATCGCGGCGAAGGTGATCGGCGAAACCCGGCGCGTCCTCGCTGAGGTGGGCCCGCGCGTAGGCCGTGTACGCCGTGCCGATGGCGGCGTCGACCACGGCAAGCAGGGCGTGCGGTGGACTGTTGTCCTGCCCGGGTTCCTGGCCGGAGAGGCGACGAAGGAAGTCCACAACAGCGTCCGGATCGGCACCGTCCTCCTCCGCCGCGGCGCGGGCGGTAGCCATTCGCTCCACGAAGCCTTGACGCATCCGGTCGTGGTGGCGAGTCTGCGCCTCGGGACCTGTTGCTGTGGCGAGGAAGGCGTCTGTCAACGATTGCGGGTCGAAGCCGGCGTCGTTGATGCGCGTGAGGTAGTCGACCAGGACGAGTTCGCCGATCCGATTGGCGTCGTTGCGCAGGGCCGCGGCCTGACGGGCCCACACCCGGGGGGTCTCGACCTGCCCGAGGTAGTCGTTGCGAAGGTGCCAATGGTTGGCGTCGAACTGTGCGAGAGGTTCGAGCCGCTCGGCGATCTGCAGCATGCGCAGGTACTCGGCGGTGTCGGCGCGGTCGCCTCCGGCCACGAGCACGCGCTGCGCTGTGATGTTCGGGACCTCACCGCCTTCGGTGGGGTTCCAGTGCGAGGACACGATGCCACGGGCCGGACCGAGCTCTCCGGGCGGCGGGGGCGTGTCGTCGAGGCGAGCAGGTACCGGAGACCGGACACTGCCCAGGAGTGTCGCTGTCACCGGGACTTCGCCGACAGTTCCGGCGACGGGGCCAGGAAGAGCCTCAGCGTTAGCCACGGCCGGGGTGGGGGCTGCCCCGGGCGGCAGGGCCTGGAGCGTGCTCGCGGAGCGCCGCAGCCGCGGGCGGACTTCGGCTCCCTGGACGATGCTGCCGAGGACCGCTTCCACCGCCCGGTCCAGGAGCCCCTGGAGTTCGGGGTCGTCCCGGAGGTCGGCGCCGCTGAACCGCTCGTCCAGCTTGACCAGTCGGGCACCGATGTCGTGCGGCAGGCGCCGGTAGGCCCGGTCGGCGAGCTGGGCCCAGGTGAGGTGGCTTTCGCGGACCTGGTCGGGAGTAGCGACGCGGATACGCAAGCCCTGTGCATCCTGGCTGTAGTGGCGGCGCAGCACTGGGGTCCGCATCGGACGGTAGGACTTGCGGTCGCGCGCGATCTTGATGTGCTCGGCGACCCAGGGCTGGGTGTCCTCGCTGGCGACGGCACGGGCCAGGTCTGCCAGCCGGTGCGGTTCGATCATGGCCTTGAGAGCCGCTCTCAGTTCGTCGTCGGTGACGAGGCCCGAGGGCTGGGCGGCTTCCCAGCTGCGGTCCTCCACCGCGGCGGTGGTCCGGGCGGCGGGAGAGTCTGCTTCGCGGTCGGGATCGGTCGGGGCGGCACGGTCCCGCTCGGGCCCGACCTGCTCGTCCTCGGGGAGGTGGGGCTGGTCTTCGGGCTGCTGGCCTACGGAATCGGGCGCTGCTGCGACGCCGGTCTCGGCTGCGGGCGCCGTCGGCGCGACGGTGGCCACGTCGGTTGCCCCGGCGGTGGCATCAGCGGCTCGCAGAGCGGCTTCGTAGGCCAGTGGGGTGGCGAGGGCGAGCACCTCCTCGCGGGCCCCGTCGCGTTCGATGTAGGCCCAGAGCTGGTACTCGGTGGCGCTCTCCATGGCGCGGTCGACGGCTTCGGCGAGGCGGACCGCGTAGTCGTCCCGGCTGGCTGACGCGGCGTGGTGGGCGAGGGCGGGGTCCGGCGCGACCTGGTCGGCGATCCAGGTGATCAGTTCGTCGGCGGAGGGGGCGAGCGTGTCGTTCACTGCTTGGGCGACGGCGGTGTCGAGTGCCGTTCGGAACGGCTCGTTGTCCCGCGAGTCAGCGAAGCGGCTGGGAGGAAGGGCGGCGGCGAGCCAGGCAGCCACCTCGTCGGCCTCCACCAGGTGCTGCTCCCGGCTTGCCGGCCGGACCAAGGCGGGTGCCACGACGCTCACGGGCAGGGTGATCCCCGGCAGGTGGCCGGCGCCGATCCCGTCGAGGGGACGGGTGGCCGGTCCGGCCCCTTCGGGGGTCAGCGTGACGAACATCTGCCCTGGTGGAGCGACGAGGAGGGTGAGGGTGACCTGCGGTCCGCCGACGGGGCGCTGCTCGACCGTGGGCTGTGGGGTCGCGCTCGAGTTCTCCTGCGGCGTCGGGCCTTCCTGCGCCGGCTGCTCCTGGTCAGTGGCGAGGTCGTCCTGCTCGGAGAGCTCCTGCGCTTCGGTGATGCCGGTGGCGGAGGGTCGGGGGGGCATCGCGCCGTCCACGTGCAGGACGTAGTCGAGTGAGCCGAGCTCGAGACGCTTCTTGGCGCGGGTGACGGTGACGTAGGCCAGGCGCAGGTCCTCGCCGCCCGGCAGGACGATCTCTCCGGTCTCGGTGTCCTCCTTGGGCTGGGGGAAGTCGGGTCCGATGCGGACGTTGTCCCACTCGCGGCCCTTGGCCTTGTGGGCGGTGGAGACCGTCAGGTGCGGGCGCTGCTGGGGGTCCTTGGCGTCCTCGGGGACCAGTTGCCGGACCATGTCGATGATGTGGTCGGGGCTGTAGCGGTCGAGGAGGCGGACGAAGGTCTGCAGGGCCCTGGCGTCCTCGTTGGACTCGGCGTACTGGCGGACCTCCTCCCAGTCCTCGAACGCGCTCAGTTCGGCGTGCTTGGTCCGGCGGCCGGCCTGGAGGTCCTTCGCTGCCAGGGCGATCTGCTTGATGTCGGTGCCGCCGCCGACCATGGCGACGCGCTTGCCGGCGTCCAGCCCTTCGAAGACCGCGCCGACCGCGCCGATGTTGGTCTTCGTCAGGATGGCGTCGGGCTCGTCCACCGGGCCGATCGTCGTGTCCAGGGCCGGGTTGCCCTGCAGTTCCAGGTCTGCGCCCAGGAGACGGAGGTAGCCGTTGCCGACGGCCGCGACCTCGGGGCCGAAGCGCCAGCTCTGGGTGAGCGGGAGCACGGTGTCGGTGGGCCAGTCCCTGAGGGCGTCGATCGCGCCGCGGAAGGAGTAGATCGACTGCTGGCTGTCGCCGACGACGACCGTCTGCGTCGGCTGGTCCTGGATGACCCGCTTCAGGACGGGGTTAATATCTTGGGCCTCATCGAAAAGGATCATGCTGTAGGGCAGTCGGGGCCGCTTGAGCGCCCACATTTTGATGTAGTCGTCACCCTTGAAGACGATCTTGTCGCTGTCGGGGTCCGTGATGTCCGCCCACGCCCGGCGGGCGGCAGCGAGCAGGCCTGGCGCGGCAGGGGTGCGGCCCCACGCCCCGAGGTGCTGCGGCCCGATCTCGTCGTCCGCGCTCTCGCGGTAGAGGCGGACCGCCTGCATGGCGATCCTCCCGATGTCCTCCGGCTCGACCTCTCCGCCCTTGTAGAGGAGAGGCCGGGTGATGCCCAGGGCCGCGGCGACGTCCTTGTCCCGGCGGGCTCCGGGGTGGCTGCGGGCGATGGCGACCTTGCGCTCGATCGGCTCACCCTTGAGCCCCGCGCGGGCGAAGGCGTGGCTGGTGTCGGAGGTGACGTTGCGCGGCATCTTGCGCTTCGCCTCGTCGGCGATGGACCGGTTGAAGGCGATGTAGGCGATGCGCTTGTCGGGCAGGTGGCGGGTGACCATCAGCAGGGTCGAGGTCTTGCCGGTGCCCGCGAGCGCCTGGACCGCGACGTCCTGGCCGGCGAGGCACGCGTCGATGATCTTCTGCTGCTGCGGCGTCGGCGGGTACTCGTGGTCCACCTGCTCCGCCGCGGACGCGGCGGCCGCAGCTGCGTCGTGCTCGTCCATGTCCGCCAGGTAGGCGCGGATCTCGTCGAGGATGTGCGGCAGCCCGCTGCGGTCCCGGCGCCCGTACGTCCAGCGGTTCTCGCTCTTCTTGAAACCGAAGCCGTTGGCCTTCAGCAGCTTCCGGAGGTCGGCCTCCACCTCGAAGTAGCCCGGCTGGCCGGTCCCGCTGATATGCGTCGCCCGCCCGGCCGTGGCGATCTGGATGCGGTTGCTCCACGCGTTCGGGTCCGGTTCCTCCCCATGCCCCTCCGGCCGTCCTGCTGTCGCGTCGGCCTCGGTGGTGGGTTCCGCCGAGCCGGCCACCGCGCCGTCGGCGCTCTCCGGCCCGGCTTCATCCGCGACGGCGGACGCGTCGTGTACCGGCGACTCGTGGTGGGCGCCCAAGCCGTCGGCGGCGTGGTCTGCGTCGTCGGCTCCGGTCGGGCCCCGTCCCTCGGTGGTCTGCTCGGCACGCACCACCTCGCCTTCCATCTGGGGGCGAACGAGAGCGGTCGGTTGGGTCGTTTCCGCGTGCAACGCGGCGGCAGCGCCTGCCCGGCGGTGGAACGGAGGTCCTTCCAGCGGGGTGGCGTCGTTGAGCCGGGCCGACCAAGCGCCTTCCCCCTCCCGGCGTACCGACCCGATGAGGTCGGTGCCGTGCGTCACCGGGACCCATCCGTCCGCGTCGCGAACACCGAACGTGATCTGCGAACTCACGCTGTCGACATAGCCGATCTCGGTAAAGCGCTCTGCGTCCGCCCGGATCCACTCCCGGTTCCTGCGCTCCAGGAAGTTCGCAGTGGTGTGCAGTCGGCCCTGGTGTGCCGTGGCCTCCTGCAGGATGCGGGCGGTCGGGAAGGCGAGTATTTCGCGTGCGTCGCCTGTGATCCGGTCGCGCAGCGTGGCTGCCGGGTCCAGGAAGGCACTCAGGGTGGCAGCTTCTGCCCGCATGCCCTCGACGGTGTGGCCGATGGCGTCGTCCCAGGTGGCGAAGGCGGATTCGAGTGCCAGGAGTTCAGGCTGGCGGGAGTAGTCCAACCCGAAGGCCCGGGTGCCGGCCTCTATGAGGGGCTTGCGCTGACTGCCGAGGCGCGCGCGTCCCTCGGCCAACTCCCCGGAGGTGTTGTAGGGCTGGTCGAGATCGGGGCCGAGGTGGACGTCCTCGTTGAAGGCCCACAGGTGAGCCGCGTTGCGAGCTGCCCCTTGGAGGGTGAGGGTCGTATCGGTGAAGTCGTGTCCGACAATGGCAAGCCAGCTGTTACTGCTGAGGCCGCGTCGGAGCGTGGCCGCGGTCCCACCGTCCGGTGCGACCAGTTCGTGCTGCTCCTCGCTGCTGTCGACGAGGGTGCGGATGCTGAATCCTGGCAGACCGTCGACCGGGATGAGGAGCGGCTCCGCCGACGGGGCACGTTGTGCCTGGGTACCAGCCGTCCCGATGTGGCCGACCAGGACCCGATCGCCGAACCCGGCGATCAGGTCCTGCAGGCCGGTGGCCCCTCCTTCCTGCCGGGCCGCACCTGCCTGGTCCGCCTTCGTCGGCAGGTGTGTGCCCTCTGCGGGCGGGCCCGCAACGATGTCCTCGTGCGCAGTCGGTTCCGGCTGGGGCGGGAGAAGGACATCGAGGTCGACCTCGGCGCCGGACGGTGGCGGGGTCAGAGGCGCGGCCGGTTCAGCCTCGTTGCTGGCCGAAGGCGCAGGCGCGGCGGGTGGGAGCGGCATGGTGCCCGGGTCGCGCACGCGACCGGCCCAGGTGGCTGCACCAGTTGCCAGCTCGGTGTAGGCGGTCCGCAGGTCGCCGTCCCCGGTGGTTTCCCCGGCGGCAGCGACGGCGGTCGCCGCGACGGCCACCGCGTCCAGGCGCTCCGCCAGTTGCTGGCTGCCGAGTGGCCGCTCCAGTGCCGCCTTGACGGCGGTGGCTGCGGTGGTCACCAGTGTGGTCATGCGAGTGGTGATGACGTGGCTGGCTCGCGGGCCTTGCCGTTCGCGGAGGTAGGCGCGGGCGGCACGACGCGCGAGTTGGTCGGCCGTGTATTCCAGGTCGCCTTCCGCCGGACGCATGGCACCGTGCCGGCGCAGGTGTCCTGGGACCGTCTCGGTGAGCGCGGTGTCGCCGCGGATTCCCTCGACGGTGATCTCGCCCGTGTCGGTTCGTGTGACCGAGAGCAGGGTCAGCGGATCGGACCAGAGGCTCGCACGGTCGGGCTCGTCGGAGGGCGGGCGGACCGGCAGGCGTAGCACCGTGCCTGGCTCGAGGTCGTCGAAGGCGGTGGGCCTCCAGCCGGCCGGGGCACGGTCGGCCGCGAGGTCGGCGCGGTCGTAGGCCGCGTTGCGTGCTCCCTGGCGGGTCTTGTGCCCGCTGTGGGGGTGGCCGTCGCGGTCGAGGGACAGGAAGGCCTTGCCGTCCTTGGCCGTCGCGCCGAGCGGCGCTGCGTCTTCGTCGAGCACGAGGTTCTTGCGGCCTGCAGGTGTGCGCTGGTGGTCGGAGCGTTCGGCGCGCAGCCGCTCCTTCTCGCGCCGGAGGGTGTGGCGGCGTTCCAGGCTGGCGGTCAGCGTGGCCTTGCGCGCGGACACGTAGATGGCGTGACGGGGGTCCGCCAGTGGCCGGTCGAGCTGGGCGAGCTCGTCGTGGATCTGCTCGTCCGTGAGCTCGGTGACGGCGCCCGTCCGCGGCCGGGCGGTGCCGTGGACGGTGCTGGGATCGTCGGCGATGGTGAGGATCTGGCCTGCGCGGCGCACCGCCCAGAGGTTCGCGTAGTCGTCCGGCTCGTTGCCGAAGGTGCGGATGTCGTCGCTGTTCACGGCGGTGACGCGGCGCCACCAGGGGATCGACCCGGCGAGGATCTCGTCGCCGAGCTCCAGGTCGATGGGTGACCAGCGGGCCTTGCGGTGTGCCATGTCGGTGCCGTGCAGGGCCTGGCGTTGGTCGGGCCACAGTTCGGGAGCGGTGGTGTCGGCGGGGCCCGGAGGTGTCTCCGGGTTCTGGCGGACGGCGACGGTTCGGCCGCGCTCCAGCATCATCGCCACGAACCGGCTGGTCTTGTACAGGCTGGTGGAGCGGCTGGTGTTGCGGGTCTGGACGTGCAGGTCGCGGGTGGGCGCCCAGGTGAACTGGGTGGCCTCGCGTGCGGCCTGGGCCTCGTCGTCGCCTTCCCTGGGGAGTCCGTGGAGTTCGGCAGTGGGGCCGGTGTGGTCGATCCACAAGGTCTCGGCGGGGCGGGGCCGGTCGAAGTCGACCTCGGTGGACATGGTCCGATGGCGCTGGGCGAGCTTGGCGGCTGTGCCACTGGGCGTGCGGTCGCCGCGTACGCTGCCGGCGCCGGTCACGGAGCCCATCCAGATGACGCCCGTGCTGTCGGGTGCGTGGGCCCGGCCGATGGCGGTCGCGCCGTACCCGATGGTGATGGAGGGACGGCGGGTGCGGGGGTAATCGGCGTAGGGGTCGGAGGGCGACTCGGGGTCCTGGCGCCACCAGTACCCGGGCTGGCCGGGAACGGCGGTGGCACCGTCAGGAACCGCGGGCGTCTCGGCATCGGCAGCAGGCTCCGCGGGGGGCTGCGGATCGTCGTCGGTGTGCTGTGCGACGTCGCTGCCTTCCGGGTTCGCGCCGGGGTGTTCGCTCGGCGGCTCGGGAGTGGGCGCAGCGGCGGTTGCGGCGGTGCTGGTTCCGGGGTCGCCCGCGGCCGGTTGCGGGGTGGCGGTGATCGTCGCCATGGTGTGGTGGAAGTAGTGGCGCATGGCCAGGAGGAACGACCGCCGCTCTTCGGGGTTCGAGAGGGGGAGGGCGAGGGGGCCTTCGCCGATCCGTTCTGTGAGCCAGGTGTCGAGCCGGCCGGGCAGGTCGAGGTCATCGACGGCGGTACGGAAGTGCTGGAGCGCGTCGCGCAGAAGCGTTTCGGCCGCGTTCTCGAATCCCGCGACGGCGGCGGGCAGGGCGTCGGGGAGGAGGGTGCTGGTCACTGAGCCGACGGGGCCGGAGGTGATCACGTCCCCTTCGGGGGTGCGGACGGCCTCGGCCTGGGGCGTGCTGTTGACGAGGTCCGCGAGCTCGTGCCCGGGCCGGTCGTGCACGGTGCCGGTGGAGTCGGAGTAGGTGTACCACCGGTCCGGCTGGAACGCCTGCTCGTGGGCGGTGGTTGCGGCGGTGGGGGGTGTGCCCTGCTCCATTAGGTAGCCGACGGCTGCTTCGGCGGCCTGGATGTGGTCGGCGTGGGTGCCGTCAACCCGCTTGCCGTCGACCTCGATGCGCCATCCCCGTTGCAGATGGGGGCTGTGGATGAGGCGTGCGACCGGCGTGTGGTCAGGCAGGTGGAGTACGTCACGGACGGAGTGTGGGTCCCCGGAGTAAGGGGCGGTGACGTAGTCGGGCCACCCGGTCACGGGTTCCGCGGTGTTCAGGAAGATGGCGCCGGCCCGCGCCAGGGACATCTCCTCGCCGTTCACCCGGTAGGAGATGGTGGCGTTGACCGGGTTGGGGACCGTCTCGACATCGACTCCGGCCGCGCGCAGGGCGGTGACCGTGCTGACACGGGTGAGGGCGTCGGCTCCCGGCTGCTGGGCGGCGTTCGTCGCTTCGACCGCCTCTGCGGGCTGTCCCTCACTCTCGCTGAGGACCGATGCCAGCGGCTGGGTGCGTATCGGCGCGTCCGTCGTAACGCGGATCTGGTCGGCGGCATGGTCGAGGGCGCGCTGGTCCTCCTGCCGCTGCTGGTTCTCATGCGCCTGACGGAGCGTGAGCGAGAGTCTGATGATGTGGCGCTCGGCTTCGCCGAGGAGTTGCTGGGCCAGCACCGCGGCCTCGCCGCCCGTCGGCGGGAGCTGTTGGGCGAGCAGCGTCGTCGAGCTGTGGGCATGGCGGTAGGCGTCCAGGGCGGCGGAGAGGTTCGGTTCGTCGGCGGCGTGCTGCTCCGCCTGCTCCCACGCGGCCTGGAATTCGGTGAGGGCGGTGTCGCGGTCCGCCATGGCGCCGGTCGGACCGGGGAGGGCCGCGGTGAGCCGCTGGTGGTGGCGAGCCAGGTCGGCGGCGGCCTGCTGCAGGGTCTCGCTGTTGTAGGGGCCGGCAACGAGCGGGTCGCTCTCGACTGCTGTGGCATCGACGGTCTCGTCGGGGGCCGGCACGGGCGGTTCGGCCGTCGAGGGGGCCTCGCGGTCGTGGTCCGCTTCCGGTGCGGACTCGGCGAATACCGAGTCCCAGGTACCTTCCTGGGTCGCGGTCGCAGCGATGCGGGAGGCCAGGAGGGTGGCGTACTGGGTGAGGGTTCGCAGGTGGGGCAGTGCGACGGGTGCGCGGAACTTCTCGCGTTCGAGGTTGCGGATCAGCTGGATGGCCGCGGTAGCGAGGTTCCGGCACCGCGCAGCAACGTCCTGGGCCGGGTGGACGAAGGGGTCGAGGCTGCTGCCGACCGGTCCCTGGCGCAGCTCTTCGACGGCCTTCCACACTGCTTCGCCGTCCGGCCTGGCGCCGGGACCGGCGGTGAGGAGCTTTCGGCCGGCCGGGGTTTCCTTCGCCAGCCACAGTCCGGCGAACATCTGCGCGAAGTCGTCGGTGGCCTCCTTCTTGGAGATGTAGGGCTGGCCGTCGGGAACGGTGATGTCGCTGTCGCGGGGCAGCTCGGGCGGATCGGTGATCTTTCGGACGGTGCGCTGGAGGGCTTGGAGGGCGAGGGTGAGCTGGACGACGCGGCTGTCCCGGTTCTGGTAGCCCATGGTGGACGGCAGTGCCCAGGAGCCGGGTTGGGTGGTGGGTTTGAAGCCCTGGCGTTCCAATGCCGTGCGGACCGGGGCGTCGGTGTCATTCTCGCTGACACCCCTGACCGTGCTCGTGAGGTAGTGGTGCTCGAGTTCGATCACCGTCGCGGGAAGCGGCGTGGCCGGTGTCTGCTGCCGGGACGCGGGGGTGACGGAAGCGGGCGCCGGGGTGCCGTCGCGGTCGGTGAGCACGGCGAGGATCTGGGCCGCCGCCGCAGGGTCCTGACGCGAGGCTCGGGTGCCGGCCGCGTACCCGTGGGCGGAGCGGATCAGGTGGGTGAGGACTTTGCGGTCGGCGCGGTCGCGGTAGGCGGTCTCCGGCAGGCTCAGCGCGAGGGCGTAGGAGGCGTGGGCGAGGTTGGTGCTCTGGCGGACCAGGTCGTCGAGGGTGCCGTCGGCGATGGTCGGCCGGAGCGCTTGGTGGGCCGCCTCCTGCATGGCCTCGTGGGCCCTGGCGGCGGTGGGCCCGCCGGCGGCCGGATCGTCGGCGCCGCCGGCGAGGCGCTGGGCTGTCGCGGTGCTCGCCCACGCGTCGAGTGCCGTCGTCAGATCGTGCGTCCCCTGCTCGAAGGGCCGCTCGGAACTGAAGGGGCCGACGTTGGCGGCGGCGAGTTGGTGTGCGGCGAGACTGCGCTGGTGTTCGTAGGCATGCCGGGCAACGTTGCGAAGAATCTCGCGGCTGCTCGGCCGGTCGGCTTCGGCGGCCGCTTCGAGGGCGATGCCCGCTACTTCGAGCCACTCGGGGATGGCACGGCCCAGCAGGGTGTCCGGGGTCTGTCGCAGGTCCCACATCGCGGTGCGCAGCCGTTGGGCGGCGCTGCCGTCCGGGGTGTGGGAGTCGGGCCAGCGGTCGTAGGTCTCGAAGACGATGGAGCGGGCGTAGTAGTGGTGTCCGCTGTCGCTGTAGTAGGTGGGGTGTTCCTTCAGTGGGTCGGTGCGGGACTGCACGGCCCAGGAGTCGGGGTCGAGGTTGGCAGTGTCGAGAAGCAGGTCGTAGGGGTCGCGGACGGCGTGCAGGCGCGCGAGGTGGCGGTGCGCGCGCTCGGCCAGGCGGTGCGCCGGGCCGGTGGTTCCCCGGACGTCGGTGTCGGCGAGGCTGTCCGCGGCCCGGGCCAGGCGGTCGTAAGCGGCGAAGACCTTGCTCGGGAGGGTCTGGTCGCCGGTGGTGGTCGCATCGATCGCGGCCGTGGCCTCGGCGAGGGCTGTGACGGCTGCGTGGCTGAGGTCGCTGGTGGACAGCTGGGAGATGTCGGCGCGCAGCTCTTCGGTGGTGGCACGGACGAGTTCGCGGCCGGCGACGGCCTCGCCGGAGTCGCCGTAGGGACCGAGGAGGACGGCGAGGTTCCTGGCCCTTGGTAGCGCGGTTCCGGCGGTCTCGTCCGTGGCCGGCGGGGAGGCAATCGCGTCGTCGGGGGCGGCGGCCGTGTCGGGGGAAGGGGCGGTAGAGTCCGGGTCCATGCCCCCAGGGGCCGCTGGCGCGGCCGGGGCGAGGTCGTAGCGGCTGCCGTCGGGCCAGCTGAGGGACAGCCCGTGCGGGTGCTGTTCCAGGGTGGCGCCGTCGGCGAGAAGCTGCTGCAGCACTGCTTTGAGGCCGCTGCCGTCGACGGCCTGCGTGCGGATGCCGTCGCCGCCGGTGACCGTGTACTCGGCGTAGGCTGCCAGGTCCGGCAATGGCGCTGTGTCCGGCGCTGTGCCGGTGATGGGTTCCGGGGTGGCGAGCCATGCCTCGATGGCCTCTTCGTGGGGGTTGTCGATGGTGGCGACGTAGCGATCGGCGTGCTCCCGCACGGCCTTCATCATGTCCCAGGTGGCAGTGACCGTACGGCTCGCGCGCGACTCGCGCTCCCATTGGCTGCCGACAGCGCGGGCCCGGTCGGTCAGGTCGCGGAGCAGCTGGGGGTCGAGCTCGCCGGGCTGGTTCAGCTGGCGGGCGCGGCGGGCCCGGGCGCTCTCCGCCAGGACGGTCAGCGCGGCCTTTGCGAGGGCCTGTTCTTGCTGGCTGCCCTCGGCGAGATGGGTTCCGTATTGCTCGGCCCAGGATCGGTAGGTGTCCAGCATCGCCTGTTCGGCGGCCCAGTACTCGGCCCGGTCGGCGTACGGCTGAGCGGCTTCCCGACCGGGGAGCGGCTTGCTGCGTGGCAAGCGGGGTGCTCGTGAGGCGGGCGCGCTGGCCTGGGGTACTACCGGGGCCGCGTGCTCCAGGGGAGGGGCGGAGGGGTTCGCTGCAGGTCGGTCGGGGGTGGTGGCGGAGGTGGGTGGCGCTGGGGACTGACTCCGGTCGAGATGCTTGGAGCTGCGTGTGAGGTGGGCGTTGGTGAGGGCGAGCACGGTCTCGGTGAGGTCGCGCATGGCGCGGCCCTTGTCGTTGAGCACGACCTGCGACGAGGAGAGCCGGTTGATGTAGTCCTGGGTTCGTTGAGCCAGTTCCTCGAGTTCCTGCCGTGCCCAGGGGTCACCGTCGACGGCACTGCCGTCGTCCGCGACGTTTCGCTGGTGGCGCACTTCGCGCACAACCGCGAGACCTGCTTCCTCCATCCTTCGCGCCTCATCGTGACCGCTCCCCCCGCCAGCGCCAGTGTCCTGCCAGGCGTCGAACGCGGCCAGAACCGCGTCCTCTCCCACAACCGCTGCGGTGACGTTCGCGTAGGCGGGAGTCGTGGCACTGGTGGCCGGCGTCGGTGCGCCGCCCTGGGATTCGCTGTGGGTACCTGGGACGGAGGGAGCGGATGAGGTGTTGTCAGGCGGTGCCGCTGTTGCGGGCCTCGGCTTCGGTGGGTCGTTCCGGGGCGCGGGGGTTGCCTCAAGCGGGGGAACGTAGGCGGGTTCGTCGACCTCGGGGTCGTGGGTCTCTGGTCCGCTCTCCTCCGAGCCGAGCTGGACCCCCAGGGAGCGTTGCAGTTCTCTGTACTGCGTCTCCGCATCGTCGAGGTCGCTCTGCAGCGGGAACGGCTTGCCGAGCAGCTGCTTTGCGTGCTCGATGTTGGTCTCGATGCGGGTGATGTGCTCGGCCGACCGTCCTGGGATCGCAGCGACCGCGTCCAGGCTGTTCTCCAACCGACGGACGAGGCCGACGCGGTCCTGGTCGGGCAGAGCTTTGGCGGTCACTGTGACCACCTCGGCGGGAGTGTCCTCGAGGTAGATGTCGACGGCCATCCCAAGGAAAGTACGGTGGGTCACGGCGCGCAGCGCAAAGCCGCCGAGGCTGCCGATGCGAGCTTCCTCCTGCCTGCCGGAGCGTATCGAGGCGCGGATCGTCTGTTCCAGCCGCTCTGCCAGGGCCTCGCCGGCATCGCGGCGCTCGTCGTGTCGGTGGCCGTCGATGGTCATGGTGAAGGCGTCACCACGGGTCGCGGTGCGCCGTCGCAGCACGTCGGTGGCGTCCTGGGCACGTGCGGTGAGGTCCTGTACCCTGCGTCGGCCCTGCTCGATGGAGATCCGGTAGGCGAACTGCTCGTCGTGCCACATCCGCGATTCCAGGCGGAGTTTGCCGAGGAGTCCTTCGATGCGCTCGAGCTGTTCCAGCTCGGGCTTGTCGGCTGCGACGGCGAACATGACGCCGGCGGGGATGCGGCCGTCGTCGCCGTCCTCGGCAGCCTCCAGGATGCGAGTGGTGTCGTTGATGTCGAGAATGGCGTCGCTGAATGCCTGCTTGGTGGCGACCTTCTGCCACAGGAACGGGTCGTACGACTTCTTGGTGACGATCGCGACGTGGTGGACCTGTTGGTTCTGGTTGCCCTGACGCTTGCCGCGTCCGAGGCTCTGGATGATCGGTGTGGCTTTCCAGGTCGGGTCGATCTGGACGATCGCAACGACGCGCTTCTGGAGGTTCCATCCGGTACCGAGGCCGGATCGACTGCCGAAGAGGACTGCGATCCGGCCCTCGATCGCGTCCTTCTGCAGCTGGGCCTTCTGCCGCTGGTTCTTGGCCTCCTGGGCGTAGCGGATGAGGGAGCCCGGCATGCCGAGGGCAGTCAGCCGCTCCCGCATCGCGTCGTAGACCGAGAACTCCTTGGTCGGCCCTGGCACCCCCAGATCGCAGAAGCCCAGTACGAGACCTCCCCGGTGGGGGTCCTCGTTGTTGTTCTCGTCGTGGTAGACGTTGTCCTTGTTGAGCTGCCAGATTCGGAAGATCTCGTCCGCTGCGGCGTCGATCTTCTGCGGCGCGTCGGTCTTCTTGCCGACGAGGCGGACGTCGAGGGAGGCGAGGCGGCCATCCGTGGAGATCCACAGAGTGTTGTCGTCTACCTCGTCGCCTTTCCTGTTGGTCATCGAGCGCGGGGAGCCGGACTTGATGCCCTGCATGCGGGCGCCGAGGTCGCGCATCACGGTGCGCAGCTCGGGGGATGCATCGACTTCCAGGATGCGCATCTCCCCGCCGATGACGGCCGGCTCGTCGAGTTTGAGGTCGCGCTTGAGCTTGACGTCCGCGAAGGAGAAGAGGACGCGCTTGAGTTCGGTCTGGTTGACGTAGCGGGCGAAGCGGGCGCGGGTGGAGAAGCTGTTGCCGTCCGGGCTCATCTCGACGCGGTTGACGGGTTGGATGTAGGTGGAGACGAACTGGTCGTCCTCGTCGATGCCTTGTTCGCGCAGGAGTTCGGGGGCGAGGTACTTGGTGACGGTGAGGATTTCCATCGGGGAGTTGTCGACCGGGGTGGCGGTGGCCAGGGTGACGACGCGGCCGCCGTAGTTGCGGCGGAGGTAGGACAGTTTCATGTCCATGTCCGCGGTGATCTGGTTGCCTTCGAGTGCCAGGTCGTTGATGGAGGAGATGACGCGGAGGTTCTTGAGTGTGTGGGCCTCGTCGTAGAAGACGTAGGTGCTGCCGGTTCGCTCGAACTCGACGCCTGAGTCACCGGGAGCCTTGATCTCGTCTTCGAGTCGGCCTTTGAGGGTGGCGATCTGGTTTTCGATGTCCTTGACGGTGTAGCGGTCGCCGCCCTCGGCGTTGGCCAGGTGTGCTTCGAGGCGCCCGACTTCCTGGTTGATGTAGTCCAGGCGGGCGGCCTTGCTCATGGGGATCTTCTTGAACGCGGTGTGGCTGATGATGACCGCGTCCCAGTTTCCGGTGGACCAGCGCGCGACGAAGCGGTGGCGGCGTTCGCCGGTGAGGTCGGAGGAGTCGGCGACGAGGATACGGGCCCGGGGGTATGCCTGGAGGAACTCCCGCTGGAACTGGCCGAGGACGCCCTTGGGGACACCGTAGACGGGCTTCTTCGCCAGGCCGAGGCGAGTGAGTTCCATTCCCCCGACGATCATCTCCAGGGTCTTGCCGGCGCCGGTGCCGTGGAAGAGGCCGACGCCGGTCTTGGTGGAGCGGATGCGCGCGACTGCTGCGACCTGGTGGGGTTTCAGGGTGAATGCCTTCGACAGGCCGGGGGTGGTGAGGCGGTCGCCGTTGTAGTTCTGGGGGACCAGGGCGTTGTAGCGGTCGTTGTAGTAGCGCAGGAGTGCCTCGGCCCGCTCGGGGTCTTCCCACAGCCACATCCGGAATCGGTCGTCCAGCTGGCGGGACTTGGCCAGCGCGAACGCGGTCTCCTTGTCGTCCGTCACGATCTGCTTGTTCTCGAGTTTCTTCGTGACGACGATCTTCTGATTGTTCAGGAGGTTGCTGGCGAGGGCCTGGGTCGATCGGGCCTTGGTGCCCCATACGGTGCGGGAGAGCAGGGTCGAGGTGTCACCGCCCTTGACGCTCCAGCGCGCGCCGAGGTTGCTGACCTCGATGTCGTCGTCCTCCAGCAACTCCCGAAGGAACTGCTGGACATACCTGGCGCTGACCCATGCCGCGCCGAGGCGGCTCTCGATCTCGGCCGGTTCCAGGTCACGCGGGATGACCTTGCGCAGCGCCTCGACGTTGACGGTGAAGCGGCCGGGGTCGCCCTCGGCGGCCCGCTCGGCGGCAGCGAGCTTGCGCCGTACATTGCCCGACAGGTATTCGGAACGGCGCACAAGGCCGCCGTCCGGGTCGTCGTAGACCATGGTGCCCATGGCCTGGCGCGCTTCGTTCTCGCTGTCCGTGCCGAGCAGGCCGGCGACGACGTCGAGGCGGATCTCGTTGTGCTGGTCCCAACAGATGAGAAGTGCGTCCTCGGCGCTGTCGGCGCGGGTCAGCGGTGCCGGCGGGGCGACGACTCGACCGGTGAACAGGTCGGCCTTGGACGCGTCGTGGGAGTCGTCGTCGTACGACTCGAGGGCGAAGACGTAGGGCGCGAACGGGTCGTGGCGGAAGCCTCCCATCCGCGGGTAGGTCCGGCGCTCGGCCGCCGTGGCATCGCCGCCGTCGGCCACAGTGTCGTCCTTGGCGGTGCTGGCCACGGTCTTGAACCGGTTGATCGGCCCGAACCGGGCAGTGTAGACGTCATAGCGTCGGTTGAGCTCGGCCCGCAGCTGGTCCATACGAGGGGTGGCGAGATGGTGCTCGGCTTCTTCGTCGAGCAAGGCCACCGCTACGTCGCGCAGCCCGATCAGCTCGCGCAGTTCCCGGGCCTGGGTAGCGGGCGGAAGGTGCGGGGTGGGCCGGCCGTTGCGTATTTCGGTGAAGGAGCCGTCCGCACGGACCTCCAACAGTCCGTCGTACTTCTCCAAGGGGCCGTGGAAGACCATTCGGGGAGTCAGCGTGTGCCGGTTTGCCCGGGCGCTCGCGACGACCTGGTCGAGAGCCGCAGACAGGGCCCGTTCGACGGGCTTGTCGGCGTGGACGACGAGGTCGGCCCCGTGGCGTCCGACGTCCACCTTCGGTGTGCCGAGGACCATCTCGGGGTGGCGGACGAAGTAGTCGTTGATCTCCACCAGCTCGGGGTTAACCCCGGCCCGGGCGCCGGGAAGCTCGATCGGGCTGACGTCCAGCCAGTGGGGCGGCTCGGACGGCTCGCCCTCCGCACGCCGCCGGAAGAGCAGCAGGTGGGTGACAACGTGGGTTCCGGCGGCGTCCTGGTGCGCATCGGTGGGCAGGGCAACCGCACCGAGAAGGTCTCCGAGGGCGGCCATCCGCTCGCGGGCCTCACGGTGGACGGCGCCGCTTCCGTCGAGCGTGTATCGGGAGGTGATGAGCGCGAGGAGGCCACCAGGCCTGGTGAACTCAAGCGACTTGAGGATGAAGTGGTTGTGGATCGGCTGACGCCGGCCGGGGTTGTACTTCGGGTCGCGCACCTTGTACTTGCCGAAGGGGACATTTCCGACGACCAGGTCGACATCCTCGGCAGGCGGTGGTGTGTCGGCAAACGACTCGACGAGGATCCGTGCGTGCGGGTGGAGGGCCTGCGCGACCGCGGCCGTGATGGGGTCGACCTCGATGCCGGTGAGCTCGGCGTCGGCGGGCGCGTCGACCAGGAAGCGGCCGGAGCCAACGCCGGGTTCCAGGACACGGAGCTGGGACCCCGTGCCGACGCCCAGCCTCGCGAGTGCCTGCCACACGATGCGGGCGTAGACAGGGTCGGTGTAGTGCGCGTTCAGGGTCGACGCGCGCGCCTTCGTGTACTCCTCCTGCGGCAGCAGCCGTTGCAGCTCCGCGCGCTCACCGGCGAAGAGGTCGGCGTAGCGCTTGCGGACATCGAAGAGGTGAGGAGTCGCGCCCCACCCCGTCCACTCCCGGAGTACCTCCAGCTCGGCTGGCGTTGCCGGCCGGTCCTCCTCCCGAAGCCGCAGGACAACATGGACTGCGGCCATGTTGGCCAGAACCCGCTGCCGCTCGGTGCGCGGCTCCAGCTTCGCCGCAGGCCCTACTCCTGTTCCGGTTCCGTGTTCAGCAGCAGAACCTCCCGCAGCACCGTGCTCTCCGCCTCGCTGTGCGCTGTCTGCAGGCGTTGCAGACGGGCCAGGTACCCCTCCCCCGTCGGCGTCGTCGCCGCCAGGGACCGGGCCAGACTCTCGACCGACCGGGATATCTCCTCGCCGAGCTCCGTGAAATACTCCTGCGGGTCCTCCAGGCTGCGCAACACCACCGGGCGATGCTCCTGCCAGTGGGCCAGCGCTTGCTCGCCAAACCGGTTCACCGTCGGTCTCCCCTGTCTGTTCGAAGAGGTCAGGCGCCGTGAAGTCGGCGCGGCGCCGCTTCGTATCCTCCCGCGTCGTGGTCACCGTGCCCATAGGAGGACCGTGCCTGGATGCGTCGGCGTCGGCCCGGATCCGCGTGGGCGGGGTGGACAAGGCTTCACCCGTCAGCAGCTCTTCGACGGCGAGCAGCGTCGGGTTCGTGGCACCGTCGGCGCTCATGATGACGGACGGCAGGTTGCCGAGTTGCTGGGCCCCTGCAAGGCGGTCGAACAGGTCCTCGGCCCATTCGGTGTGAGCCAGGCGCCGTGGTGAGGCGACCTCGTGGACGCTGTCGTCCTCGTTGACCCTTACCAGAACATGTCGCCCCAATTCGCCAGGCTCTGCACCGGGAGCGTCGGGGTCGACCAGGTAGAGCCGGTACTGCCAGCGCCTGTCGGCCCAGGTCGTCTGGGCGCGCAGGTGGATCGCACCGCTCGCGGCCTCGTTCTCCAGGTCGGCGAGCTGATCGGGTGTCCGGTACATGCGATCCTCCGTGCTTCGCGTCAAGGGTGATCGGGCCGGGGCGGGCTGGTGTGGGTGGCTACAGGTCGCGGCCGCGGGCGCGCTGGTCCTCCACCGAGGTGCCGAGCAGGCGCAGGAAGGACGGGGTCATGTAGTCGAGGACGTGACGCAACTGCTGGTCGTCGAGGTCGCTGAGCCGGAGATTGCCGTCGAGGAGCGCGTCAGCGGTGGTGCTGACCCACTCCGCGTGCTTCCGGAGGTAGGCCATACGGGCCTCGTACTCCTCGTCGCTCTCCAGGCTGTCGTCCTCGCGTTCGGGGCCGGCCTCGGGCTCGGGTTCGAGACGTACGGTCTCGTCGAGGGCCTCGTTCGCGGCACGGGCCTTGAGCTGCGCGAGTCGGGCCACCCGCCCCTCGTGGGTCTCGTCGGCCGGTGCGGTGTCCGCGACGACGTACCGGTCCCAGCGGTCGCCGACCTGGGATTCGACCTGCTCACCGAGCGCGGTGAAGAAGGCGGTGGGGTCGGGCAGGGCGGCGTAGCGCTTGGGCAGCCACTGGCGCCAGTAGGCCCGGGCCTCGGTGCCGTATTGGTTGATCGCCATTGCTGCTCCTCGTGGTCAGCTGATGGTTCTGTCATCGGGGCATCAGGTCGTTGCCTGCTGATGACGGATGGAGCTGTGAGGCTTTCGGGTAGGTACGGTTCCTGGTCGGCCCGGGGTTACCTTGTGGCGACCGTTGTGCATTCGGCCAACCGTGCGGGATTCGGGCCCCACCGGGCATGTGGGGGGTGCTCGGATCCCGGCCTGCGGGAAGCACGGGGCGATTGGGTCCGTGCTTCCCGCCGATCGGAATCGCCGCTCTGTCTACAGGTTCCGGGCTCACCTGGGCGCCGGCGGATCCGTTTCACCGTTGGCAGGCTCCGGTTCGAGAAGCAGGGTCACGGCTGCCTCCAGCACCGCGACGTAGGTACGCAGGCGCTCGTTCTCCTGGACGAGGTCGCCGGAGCCCAGTTGGGCGGGCGTGCCAGGAGGCCGTTCCGCGCCGGGGGGTGGGCCGACCTGGCGTGCGGCACGGCTGGCGGCCAGCTGCTGCAGGAGGTGAAGGTGTTCGGGGGTCAGCTCGACGAGCTCGGTGTCATCGGGTGGGACGGGTTCCGCCCCAGGGTCGGTTGTCTGCGCGACACCTTGTCTCTCCACGTCACACCGCCTGGGCGACGACGACCGGGACTGCGGGTACACGCCGGCCGGGCGACCTGCGCTGTCCGTTGGCGGACAGTCTGGATTCGCAGAGAGCGGCAGCGACCATGAGTGCGCCCGTCAGGAAGAGTGCGGTGACCGCCGCAGTCAGTGGCTGCCCCATGCCTTGCCTCCCCACGGACCGCCTGTCATTCGAGGCCCCAGGGAAGTGCACAGCGCGGTCGGCTCGCACTCGGGCGGTGGTGAAGTTCCCGTGGAGCGGGATGCGGTCCAAAGGGCTGCGGTGCTCGGTTCCGCTCGGCGGGATCCGAGGGTCGAGCTTCATGTGGCGGAGCGGGACGGCGGGAACCTGTGCGGGTACGTCCGCGCTCGCGAGACTGCGGACGTGCGCTCGAGAGCACGGCCCGAGGGGTCGCTACCGTTGGTCCATGGACAGCATGAGTGCCAACGTGACTCCTCCCCAGATGATTTCGCCGAGCCGGGCTGCCGGCACCCTGCGAAGCCTGGTCGGGCAGCTCACTCAGGACCCGTCGCACGCCGTCGTCATCGGGGAAGAGGGCGTCCCGCAGGCAGTGCTGATCTCCTTCAGCGGCTTTCAGCGGCTGCTGGAGGCAGCGGGCGCGGCCGATGCCGCGATGGTCGCGGATCGTCTGGTCTCCGCTCCCCAGGCGGGTGAAGGGCTGAGCAATGAAGCCCTGGCCCAGCTCGTTGCGGATGCCGAGTACGACGCCACCGCCGGGGAGGCCACTGCGGGTGGCGCCGGAGGTGTCGAAGGGGGGCCGGATGCAGGCGAAGGGGCCTGAACTGTACCGCGCGGACCATCATCCGCAGGTTGGCGCCGACATCCTGGCGCTGCCAACCTCCCAGCTCCAACGGCTCGCCCTCATCAGGATCAGCCAGCTCACCCGAGGTGAGCTACGCGGCGCTCCCCTGGAAGCGATGGCGAGGCATCCGGATCTGTCCGACTGCCGAAAGCTCTATTTCGACGAGTCGCAGAACGAGATCAGGACGGTGGGAGGGCGTGCGCCGGCATGGCGGATTGTCTACCGCCTGCGTGATGCGCTCCCCGGCCCGGACGCGCGCATGATGCTGCAGGTCGTCGCGGTGGGGGCCCGGGCCGCGAGCGAGGTGTACGAGCTGGCCGGGGCGAGACTGGACCGGCAGTGGATCGTGCGGGCGCCCGTGCCGCAGACGACCCCGGCGCCGGTTGCCGCTGCGCCCGGGCGTCGGAGCTTGGCCGAGGCGCAGCGGCTGGCTGTGGAGCGGTTGCGCCGAGCGCAGAGCCGGCGGCGCTGAGGCTGCTGCCTTCGATACTGCGGTGTTCGGGCGAGGCAGGGCTGGGGGCTCGTCGTGGAACTGGGAAGTCTGCGCCACGATGGTTCCTGCTGGCAGGGGTTGTCCGAGCGGTCGGTAATCGAGTTGCCTGTGGGCAAGGTGGCGGTTCGCGACCGGCCGCTCGGGCTCGGAAGGGTGGGCGAGTTCGCCGAGGCTCTACGGGTGGTCGGGCTGGACGGTCACCTGGACGCCTTGGCGGGCCTGCGCGAGGTTGGACAGGCAGGTGTCGGGATCGGGTCCGGTGACTATGCAGCGGGCGAGCAGCGAGGCTGGGAGCGCCTCGACCGGCGTGCCCAGGGGTGCCTCCCAGGCCAGTCGTGCCAGCCAGGGTGCGTTCAGCTGCTCGGGGTCGACGGACTGGCCGGTGACGGTGCCGGTGGACGCCGCTCGGATCAGGGCGACGGCCGCGCTCGCACTGTGGGTGGGCGTGATGGCCGGGTGCTGGCCGGTGGCGGTCTGGATGGCGGCCAGGAGCAGGTCCACGCCGGTCGCCAGTCGTACGAGTTCGGGGATGCTGTCGCCCTGCAGGTGGGCTGCTGCGTCGGTGATGAGCGGGCCGAGTACGGTCGTCACGATGTGCACGTGTCCTACGCCGTTCTCGACGCCGAGGGCCTGGATCGCGCGGGCCGCGAGCTGTGCGAGGTCCGGGTCCACGTCCTCTGCGGTGACGAGGTGGGAGGAGGTTTGGAACAGGGGGTGGTTCGTGAACGCCGACCGGACCGCGGCGACCACCCAGGTTCGCCGCCCGCTCGTGACGGTCTGGAGGGTGACCTGGTCGCCGGCCGGGGCTTGCTCGAGGAGGACGGCCCCGGGGGTGGTCTCTGCCGTGAGGGCGGCGGTGTGCGCGAACGTCCATGCGGCGTGAAGGTCTTCGGCCTTGTCGGCCCGGATCGCGCCGTGGTGGCCGAGGTTCGCGAGCGGGCGCAGGAAAACGGGGTACCCGGTCCACAGTGCCGCGGCGGCCGCGTCCTGGTGGGAGTCGACGCGGGTGCCTCGCGGGACGGGCAGTCCCGCTTCCGTGAGCAGGACCCGCGCGATGGAGCGGTCGGCTGACGCGGCGGCCGACGCCTTGGCCGGGCCTCGGACGCCGAGCGCCTCGGCCAGGTCGGCGGCCTGCGGCAGGGCTTCTGCCGTGAGCGCCAGCAGGCCCGCCGGCGGGTCCTCTCCGAAGCCGTCGGCACCCGCTGTCGGTGCGGTCGCGTCGGGTACTCCCCAGTTCGAGGAAGGGTCGTGGTAGGCGATCGGACGGGTCTCGGCAACGCTCTGCAGGTCGGCTGCGTGGTCCCTGCTCGGGCCGACGACCAGTACTGCCGGTTGTGGGGACACGGGGCACTGTCTCCTCGTTTGTTGTAGGGTCCGTCGCCGCTGGCAGCGCCGCCGAGCGTCACAAGTGCGCTTTGGTCACGCATTGTTGCCGATGACGGGATGACGCATCTCGGGGGGTCGGCGGTTGCGTGCCGGAGCGGTCCGGCGTCGGGGAAGCACTTGTCCGGACCGTGCGGGTCAGGGCATCTGGTCGATCGGCTTGGGTGGGACCAGCCAGACGAACCGGTGTCCCGATGCGGCGTCCAGGGGGCGGGTCATCAGGAGTGTGATCCGGGTCGGACCCCACTTGGGGTGGTAGATGAGCCGGGTGTCGCCGTTCGGGTGGACGTATTCGTCGTCCATCGAACGCTTCATCAGCGTGCGCAGCGGCTTGTCGGTGCCGGCCGCTTCCTCGAGTTCGCGTTGGAGCTCGACCAGGCCGGGTTCCCACGGCGAGGCGTTGAGCGCGGCGCGCTGCTGGCGGAGGAAGGGCAGTGCCCACCCGGCGTCCCAGTCGAGCAGTACGTCCTCACGTGCCTGCTTGCTCATCAGGATGTAGCGCAGGACGTTGGTCGGCAGTTCCTTGCCGGCCCAGATGTCCCGGAACGCCTGGTTGGTCAGTTCGATGTCCCAGCAGCGGTTGGAGAGGTAGCCGGGCAGGACGCTGGAGTCGAGCGCCAGCTGGTAGGCCGGTACTGAGCTGAGCTGGCTGGTGAACGGCTGTGGTGGTTCCTGCCCGGTGGCAAGAAGGAACATCACGTGCCGTTCGTGGGCGGTCATGTGCAGCACGGAGGCCACGCGGTCCAAGAACTCGGGTTCCGCGCGGGTCAGGCCGCGCTCGAAGTCGCCGTAGGACCGGACGGACACCCCGAGGATCGAGGCTGTGCGCTCCTGCGAGAGACCGGTACGACGCCGCCCACGGGTGGTGATGGCTGCCGCCGGAGGGCCTGCCTCGACCGCGGTCCTGCATCTGACCAGCAGTGCCTGGAACTGCTCCTTCTGGTCAAGTGCACCGACATTCCCCTGCCGTGCGCTCGTCACTTGCTTCCCCCTCGTCCAGGCGCCGGTGATCGCCGCCGACGGGTTCCCAGTCTCCCGGCGGCGGCCGTGCGGCGCGCTTTCATCGCTCAAGCATTGCGCTCGGCCAGGCCGAGTCGTTGGTCAGGTAAGCCTTCGTAGGTACAACTTCCGGAAGGGGTCCTTCCTGGCCAACGGAGGCCAGTTCGACTACATCTTTAAGGCCACGGGGCGACTTGGCATCCGAATTGGTCATTCGTCTCACCAGCCGCACACGCTCACAGACCTGGGGGGCCTGATGATGCCGAAGCCGCCGCACGAGGTTCAAGTCCACGATCACGAGCGGAACAGCTCTGCCGAGCGCGCCTACCTGGTGCTGCAGGCGTTGATCGAACTCGGCCCGGGTTCTCACACGCTCGCCGAGGTGATCGCCCACAGCGGGCTCACCCGCTCCACCGCCCATCGCATTCTCCAGTCGGGCGTGCGCACACAAACCTTCATCCAGCCGACCTACGGCACCTACGCCATCGCCCACCCCAGCGCCACGGGGCACAGCCAGGACGCGCTGACCGCGCTGCCCGCCAGCTCCCCGGCGATCTCCGAGGAACTCGCGCACCTTCAGCGCCGCACGAACCAGGTCGTCGCGCTGCACAGCCACCTCCTGCTGGGCATGCCCAGCAGGATCTGCGTCGACATCGCCGACGGGAACCGCCACGACTTCGCGGCCGCGCTCGCGACCTCGGACGCGGGGCCCGTCCTTCGACGGGCCCCCCTGCACCAGGACGCGGCCGGACTGGTCATGCTCGCCGGCCTCGACGACCTGAGCGCGGGCAACGCCGTCCTGCGGCGCATCAAGATCCAGGGGTACGCGCGCACTCCGTCACCCGTCGCCGGGTGGGAAATGCTCTCCGTGCCGCTGTGGCGCGGCTCCGTCCTCGTCGGATCCGTCAGCCTCCTCTCCCCCGACGCCTACTTGCAGCGGCGCGCCGAGCGTCTGGCCGACGCCACGATGGACACCGCCGCAGCCCTGTCGCGGCGCCTGGAGCACACCCGGACACAGCGCCAGATCATGCCGATACTGCAGCAAGCCAGCTGAACCGAGAGCATCCGGGGGGAACACGTCAATGAACCGCTCAGTCCGGATCACCGGCGCCGGCCGCGGCACCGGTCTCGCCATCGCCCGGGCCCACCAGGAAGCCGGCGACCGCGTCGCGATCACCTACCGCTCCACGCCCGCACCGGCCGGCTTCCTGTCGCTGCCCTGCGACATCACCCGACCTGACGAGGTCAGCGGGGTGTTCGCCGCGATCGAGGAGCAGCATGGCCCTGTTGAGGTGCTGGTCTCGAACGCCGGAATCACGCGAGACAAACTGCTGCTCACGATGTCCGAGGACGACTTCACGTCAGTGCTGGACACCAATCTCACCGGCGCCTATCGGGTGGCGAAGCTGGCGGCGCGCAGGATGATCCGGCGCCGCGAGGGCCGGATCCTGTTCGTCTCGTCCGCCTCCGCCCTACACGGGCAGGCGGGACAGTCCAACTACACCGCGTCCAAGGCGGGTCTGATCGGCTTCGCCCGATCCCTGGCACGTGAACTCGCGCCCCGCGGTGTCACGGTGAACACGCTCTCCCCCGGCCTGACGGACACGGCGATGCTCAACACGCTCGGTGCTGAGATGGTCGAGGGCCTGGCAGCGCAGGTACCGCTGGGCCGCCTGGCGCACCCTGACGAGATCGCGCGGGCTGCGCTGTTCCTCACCTCTCCCGAGGCCGCGTACATCACCGGCCAGGTCCTGGCCGTCGACGGCGGCGCCTCCATGGGGCATTGAGTTCCCGCCCGCACCAGACGTCCTGGTGGGGCCAGCCCATCAGGACTCGAGACGAGATGAGAGGTCGACCATGAGCTGACACGTCGTGCGGCCCGCCCCGGAATGGAGCAGGAGCCGCAGGGCTGCCGCCTGCACACCGGTGTTACCAGCACCGAGCCCGGCGGCACGCCCTTCCCTTCACCGCCGGCGCATGACCGAGTTCGCGCTCACGTCATGTCCGGCGACGGCCCGGGCGGCCGCCCTCGATCGAGGACCCGCCACCCGGTGTACCGCCCGGTCCCGGGCGGGTCCCACAGGCGATGCCAACCCTGGGAGCGATAGCCGGCCCCAGGGCTTCGTGCTGCCTCCACCTCGAGCAGAGACCTCTTGATAATGCCTGACGTCCTTCCCGTTTGTCACGCATGCGCGAACGCGCCCTCTACCATGCCTACCGGCGGTGACGCTTCGTCAACACGCCGTATCACAGCAGAAGACGACGGACTGTTCGCTTGCGTCGTAGGGCTGGAACCCCTGCGACTGGACGAGCCGATGCGGCTGCGTCTTCGGGCGGCCGTCCACACCGTCCTCCGCTCACCCGCAGCGGCGCTTCTGAAGGACATCGACCAGTTACTTCGTATCGTCACGATCGCCAAGGCCGAACTCGCCCGGACCTGCGCCACCACGTCGGCCGCCCCTGAGCTCGGCCGCTGGCTCGGGGTGTCCGCCTCCGCAATCCACGAGTCCCTCAAGCGGCAACGCAGGGCGTCCACGCTCGTCACCCGGCAGCGGTTCCGTGACACCGGTACCGTGCAGGGACTGTTCGTCGGGGTCCCGGAGCAGATCGAAGCGACTCGGGCGGGCGACCGTCGGCACCCCCTCGCTCTCGACCGACCCGCGCTCGCCACCCTTCTTCGCCTTGTGGAACGGCTCTTCGCCCCGGGCTGGTACCACCGGGACGGCCGCCGGACTCCACCAGGACTGCTGGCCTGTCGAACGGGCCGCGGAGCCCCCACCGATCGGCTTGCCCTGCTCCTCCTGGTCCTGGAGGCCCGACCCGACGGGCGGGTCCGACTCTGTTCCGGCCGGGTGTCCAAACGCGGACGGGCGGCGGCAACGCTCGCCCGGCTCCTGGGCGGCGGTTGCACACCGGCCGGCGCAGCAGGGATCCTCCAACGCCTGCAGAGCGCCGGGGCGATCCAGCTGGTCCGGCGGGTGACCGACAGCCGACTGCGCCAGCATGGAGGGATCGTGGTGCCCGCAGTGGCCCAGGACTGGGCGACGATGAAGGCCGCCCGGCGGCGCTCCGCTGCGTCCCGGCGCGACACCGCCGCTCCTGCAGCACGGCCACGCCCGCGTTGCGCCGGGACATCGCCGCAGGTGGCACACCCAGGCCCGGCAGGTGGCGCCGATTTCCCAGAGAACTCCGCTGCTGAAGCCCTTCACGCCTCTCACGCCGATCACCTTGGCACTGATGGTCAGGCTGATGTCGCGGTCGGTGTTTCCGGCGAAGCCGAGACAGGGGTCCCCACCGTCGCCGGTGGAGCGCGTACGCGCGCGAGGAATCCCGACACGGTCCGCACGCCCCACGGCACCTCCGCGTCCAGGACGGAGGTGACGTCCGGACGCCCTGCCCGGCCAGCCTTGCCGCAGCTGAACATGTCGGCCGCGGCATACCGCGTGCTCCAGGAGGCCGCGGTTCTGCTGCCGCTGATGACCGTCTGGGAGCAGCGGGAGGCTGCGCGTGCCGTGGGCGCGGCGGTGCGGGACGTCGCGGGTGACAGCGGGCGGGTGGCGCGGCGTCTGCGGTTCAGGGTCGCCAGTGCCACCGCGATCGCCAGCCCGTACGGCTGGCTGGTCCGGATCGGGCTTCGCCGTGCCAGCGACTGCGGGCGGGTCGAGTGCGAGAGCGGGATCGACGTGGTGACAGGTCTTGAGTGCGTGCCCTGCGGATATCTCGTCGAGGGCGCGATCAGCCGATCGCGCCATGCCGCTGGAGCGGCCGAGAGGCCGGCGGCGCCCGCCCCTGCGGGGTCGGCGGCTTCGGAAGCCACGGCTCCGGCCGGACGGGAGCTCCGCAGTGTCCGTATTGAGGCCGCCCGGGCGGCCGTTCCCTGTCCCGGCTGCGGTGCTCCTGGCGCGGTCGGGCGCACAGGGCCGTGTGCGGGCTGTTCGCGAGGGCGGGCCATCGGGGCCGGCATCAGCGAGTGCATCAACCTGGCGCTGGCCGCCCATGCTGACCTGCGCGACTATTCCAGTGTTCGCACCGTCTGGGAGACGGTGCGCTCGGAGATCCGCAGCGCCAGAACGCATGCCCGGCACGCAACGCAGGACGAGGAGATCGCGGGTGCCAGCGAACTGCTCGCTGTGCTCTGCATACGCGACCGGTACCAGCAGGACGCCGTCCGGCGATTCAGGCTCTCGCCCGCAGTGGCTGCCGAAGCCTCCGCCGCCCACGACGCCGTGATGCGCTCCAGGCACCGGTTCGAGTCGTCAGCCGCTGCCCGGCAGGCGGCTGAAGCCGCCGCTGCAGCTGCGGCCGACCGGGCAGCCGGGTTCCTGCTCAACCAGCGCGTGACGGCGGTGGCCACGATCCGTGCGGCAGTCGCCGACCGGGCCGGCGGACGGCGCAGCAGTCGTCCGAGGACGTCGGTGGACGGCACCTGATGGATTTGCGGCTCGAGGTCGGCACCTGGCTCGGCCCCGAGGAGCAAGCGCGTTTTGGCGGCTCGGGTGACACTGCCAAGGTGCCGTGGGAGGAGCGGGCAGGGTTGGACGTGCCCGGCGAACGGTCGGGCGGCGACCTGGAGCAGCAGTCACGAGCTCGCCCGCGTACGGCAACGCGGCGGCGCTGTCCGCGACGGCAACGCTTCCCTCGATGCCCGGCTGTCCGCCCGCCACGGCCCGCAGCTGCTGGTCGCCACCGGCCGGGCGCTGCGCGGATGGATCGGGCGGACGGCTGTGACGGCGGGTTACGCTCACCCGGTGG
The DNA here is from genome assembly GCF_054031055.1 of Kitasatospora sp. cg17-2. Lineage (NCBI taxonomy): Bacteria > Bacillati > Actinomycetota > Actinomycetes > Kitasatosporales > Streptomycetaceae > Kitasatospora > Kitasatospora sp. cg17-2. The sequence continues at coordinate 192,807 of NZ_JBSSXW010000002.1, read as the reverse complement.
GTGCGGCGGGCGGCCTGGGGACGGCGGCGTGCTGCGCGGTCAGCAGGATCGCCGCGAGCGTGCCAGCCTCGGTGACCCGGCCGTCGCTGCACATCTGAATTGCCTGTTCCAGGGGTACCCAGTGCAGTTCCATGTCGGCCTCGCTCGCGTCCCGGTGGTGCTCGCCGACGGTCAGGCCCCGGGCGAGGAAGAGGTGTTCGCGGGTGCGGGCGCCGGCGGGCATCCGCCACATCGTCGTCAGTGGCTCGACCTCGGTGGCCCGGATGCCGGCTTCCTCGGCCAGTTCCCGTTGTGCGGCCGTCAGTGGGTCCTCCCCGGGCTCGCATCCGCCGCCCGGGCACATCAGCAGCTGCTGACCGCAGACGTAGACGCTCTCCTCCACGAGGGCGATCCGGCTGCGGTCGTCGAGGGCCACGACGCGCACTCCGTCGGCGGACTCGGTGTACTCGTACGTCCCCGTGCTCAGGTCGGTTCGCCGGACCGTGTCGCGGCGCACTACCACCCGGACGCCCGTGTACTCGAGGGTCGACGAGATCGTTGTCCAGCCGTCGATCATGCCGGGCCCTCCTTCTCGCTCTGCTGTTCGGGCAGGTGGTCCGACGTTGTCCGGTCTGCGGGGTGGGCTCTGTGGATCGGGGCGGAGAGTTCGGCGCGCAGCTGTCCGGCGATCCGGCGGGTCTGCGCGGCCGAGACCTCCAGCAGGCCGGCGCTCTGCCACTGGAGGGCGGCTGTCTGCTGTTCCTCGTACGGCACGCCGGGCGGCAGCGCGGCCACGTGGATGTGGACGTGGCTGTTGCCGCTGTTCGAGCCGAGGCTCTGCACGTAGATCCGCTCGGTCGGCACGACCTGCTGGAGCGCGGCGCCGGCGCGGTGGACGAGGCGCCAGAGGTCTGCGGAGTCCTGCTCGGTGAAGTCTGCGATCACGTCCTGTCGGTGCTCGACCGGGGCGACCAGCAGCTTGCCGAGCAATGTCGGGTACCGGTCCAGGAACACGACGTGGTGCTCGTCGCGGAGGATGATCTCGTGCCGGAATTCCGGGTCTCCGGCCAGCATGCGGCAGACGAAGCACGGCCCGGTGCGGGACCGCCGGGTGTATGCCTGTTCGTCGAACCCGACCCGCTTCACTGTGTCTCCCTCCTCTGCTCGAGCTCGCCGGTGATGGTGGTCTCCAGCTGCCGCATGGTGGTCGTGAAGGCGGCCTCGAGGTCGATGTCGTACTCCTTGGCGATCACGACGAGGGACCACAGGCAGTCCGCCAGTTCGTGTGCCAAACCGGGGCCCGGGGGCGCAGGTCGGACGCCATCGGCGGCTTGGGTCAGCTTGACCAGGTCTCCTACGTCCCCGACGAAGCCGAGGACGAAGTCGTGCCGCGACCAGGTGCGTCCGCGCGTGGTCAGGTTGAGTTCGTCGTAGAGGCCGTGGACGTGCAGGGCCTGCCTGATGATTTCGCTGAGGTCCACCGGTGGGTCTCCTTCCGGGTGGGTGCAGCTGTGGGGTGCGGGGCGGTGTGCGGTCGTCGGTGTCACCCGCTGACAGGGGCCGGGCGCTCCGGCCCGTGAGCGCGGCGCGCAGCGGCCGCTCGCGTGGCGGTACCCGGGCTCGGTCTTCGGCGGGGTGGTGCGGGTGTGGCGTGTGCCGACGGGGTGCGGGTGCGCCGGGAGCGGCGGCGAGAGGACCGGGCCTTGGAAACCGACCGCAGCGTCGGCGGGCGGACCGGGGTTGCGGGTCGGGTCGCTGTCGTGGGGTTCGTGTTCGCTCGGGTCCGCCGCTGTCGGGCCGTCATGGATCGTTCCTGTCGGCCGGTTCGGTGGCGGCGTGGCGCGGGCCGGGCAGCTCGGTGGCGTACTGGCGGGCCTGGAGGAGGTAGGCGGCCTTGTAGCTGCCTGTGGTGGGCTGGTCCTCGTCGGTGCCGGCCGTCATGAGGTCGGTGTGGGTGCCCTGTTCGACGAGGCGGCCGTCCTTGAGGACGTAGATGAGGTCGGCGGAGGCGCTGGCGGCCAGGCGGTGGGTGATCAGCAGTACGGTCGCCCCGTGGTCGGCCAGGCGCCGCAGGTTGTCGAAGGCGCGCACCTCCGCGGCCGGGTCCAGCGCGCTGGTCGGCTCGTCGGCGACGACCAGGAACGGGCGCCGGCCGTCGGTGCCGGTGGTGGTGGCGCGCAGGTGGGTGCGGGCGGTGCCGATCCTTTGCCACTGTCCGCCGGAGAAGTCGACGCCGCCTTCGAAGCCCTTCGCCGCCAGGGTGTCCCAGCCCCGGTCCTGCTGCCGGAGGAGGGCCTGCATGCCGGCGAACTCGGCCGCTCGGGCGAGGGCGCTGGCGTCGTCGTGGTGGCCGGGACGGCCGGGGGTGACGATCGCCCGCAGGGTGAGGGGCCAGTGGAAGAGGTCCTGCGGGAGCAGCACGGTGGAGGCGTACTGCTGTGCGCGGTCGGCGGTGGCGGTGTCGACGCCGTCCCAGTGGATGGTGCCGCTGTCGGGCTGGTAGAGGCCGCACAGGAGCCGGGCCAGGGTGGACTTGCCGGCGCCGTTGTCGCCCACCAGGGCCACGATCTTCCCGGTGGGGACGATGAGGCTGACCTTGTCCAGGGAGGGCGTGGTGCGGCCGGGGTAGGTGAAGGTGACGTTCTCGACGTGGATGGCGTCGGGGCGTTCGGGCAGGTCGGTCCCGCCGGTGGGGATGGCCCGGGCGTCGGCCTCGGTGGTGAGTGTCTGCAGGTCGCCGACGTAGAGGGCTTCCTCGAAGAGCTGGTTGACGCTGGCGAGCAGGCCGCTGACGTCCGCGGCGCCGGTGCGCACCGCGACGACGGCGGTGCCGGCGGCGGCGAGTGCCAGGTGTCCGGTGGAGGCCAGGAGGCCCAGCAGGCCGAAGGTGGCGGCGTAGGCGAGGCCGGAGGCGGCCGCGGCGGCGATCCTGGTGCCGGCGGCGGCCGCGGCCAGGCGTGCCTGCTCCGCGTCCGAGGCCCGGGCCATCTGCTCGAAGTGGTGGAGCAGGAAGCCGCCGACGCCGTGCACCCGGATCTCGGCGGCCGTGTAGGTCTGGGTGAGGAGCTGGGCGATGAGTTGGGAGGCCCGCAGGTGCTGGAGCCAGGACATCACCGAGTTGCGTCGGCGTCTGGCCGTGACGGCCGCGCCCCAGGCGCGGGGGGCCGCGATCAGTACGAGCAGGGGCAGCAGCATCGGGGACAGGGTGAACAGGACGCCGCCGGTGGCGGTCATGGAGAGCACGGTGCCGAGGACCGAGACGGACTCGCTGGTCAGCCGGTGGACCGAGTTGATGCCGAACCGGGCCGATTCCAGCAGGCGGTTGAACGCCGGGTCCTCCATGGCCGCCATCTCCACCCGCTGGGCCCGGTCCAGCAGGGTGACGGTCGCGGTCCGCTGGATCCGGGGGCTGAGCCGGTCCGCCCCCCAGGTGGACACCGCTGCGAGCACGGCAGCGGCAGCGGCAGCGGCGCCGGCCACGAGGACGGCGGGCAGCACCCTACGGATTGCTTCCGCTGCCGGTGCGGAGGTGAACAGGTGCCCCAGGGCGGCGTTGACGGCGACCAGGGACAGTGCCGCGGCCGCGGCGCGGGCGACCTCGGCGAGCACCACCCCCACCAGGGCCGTACGGTCGGCCCGCCAGGCGAGCACCCAGGCCAGGCGCAGCATGCCGGGGATCTGCCGGGCGACCGTCCACAGGCCTGCTTGCGCGCCGGCGTCCTCGTGGCGAACGAATCCGCCGTCGTAGCGCATGGGGCCGCCGAACAGGAGTTGCTCGCTCGGGGACGGTTCGCCCGCTGCGACCGTCCCGTGCCGGCGCCGCTTCACGCGGCCCCACCCGCGTTCTGGGGCCCGGCAGCGTCGGCCGGGGCGGGCGGCAGGGGGTGGCGTAGCGTCAGGTAGTGGGCGGCGGGGTCGAAGCCGAGCTTCTCGTACAGCGGGAGTCCTTCGTGGGTGGCGATGAGCTCGACGGAGGAGCAGCCCCGGTCCTGGAGCGCGCCGACCAGCGCGCGGGTGACGGCCTCCGCCAGTCCCTGGCGCCGGTAGGGCCGATCGGTGACGACGGTGTGCACCCGTCCCCACAGGCCGCCGGGGTAGGAGGGGCCCTCGTAGCCCCGGTAGACGACGCCGATCGCGCACGCCGCAAGCGTGCCGTCGCCGGCGTCGGCCACGAAAGCGAGCAACTGCGGGTCGGTCCCGAGCCGGGCCTGCATGTCCGCCAGGAAGGTGGTGCGCCAGGCATCGGTGGCCGGACGGCCGGTCAGGACATCGACGCGCAGACGCAGCAGTTCCTCGGCGTCCGCGGGCGTGGCCGGACGGACAGGGATCGGTGTCATCGCGGAGCCTCCTTCAAGGCGGTGGGCCGCAGGCGGATCAGGCACAAGCGGCGGGCATCGACAGTGCGTTGCTCGATGGCGTTCAGCCCATCGGCAGCTCCCAGCTCAGCCCCGGGCCGCCGACCACCCGCTGTACCGGGCCGGTGAACTCCAGCCGGTACTCGACCGGCTTGCCGGCCGCCGTCCAGCGGGCGTGGAGCTCCTCGGCCTCCTGCCACAGGTTCCGCGGGCCCCGCTCGACGACGCGCGAGCCGTCCCGCGCGACGGCGGCCCGGGACCCGTCCCGGGCGACCAGCACGATGTCGTCCTCGGAGCCGGGGGCGCCCCAGGCTCGTCGTACCCCGGGCAGGTTGTGGGCGAGCGCGACCCAGAAGCCGCGTTCGAACGGCACGGGAGGCGCCAGGACCGCGGAGCGCCGGCGCCCGCCGTCGGCCGGCGCCTGCGGCAGCGGGATCCACCCGCCGGCCCGGTCCGGTACGTGCCCCCACAGTTCCGCGGTGAGTCGGCCGGAGAGCGTTCCGTGCTCGTCGCGGTGGACGAGGGCGGTGGCGTGCCAACCGGGCGCACCGGTGGTGACGGTGGTGCGCAGCCGGCCGCCCGGGGCGAGGCGGCGCGGCCAGGCAGCGGGAATGCGGCGGACGGCGAACGAGGCGGCAACCGCGTCCCATAGGCCTTCCGGCACACCGCGCAGTCCGTCGCGGACCACGATCCGCACGTCCGCGCCGAGGGCGGCCAGCCGCTGGGCGGCGTCGCGCGCCAGCTCCCGGTCGATCTCCACGCCGGTCGCCTGCCGGCCAGTCAGGTCGGCGGCAACCGCGCTCAGGTAGCCGGTGCACGCGCCGAGTTCCAGGAAGCAGTCCTCCGGTGCGAGGCGGAGGTCCTGGAGGGTGACGGCCAGCAGGCCCGCGCCCGAGCTCTGCCCGCTCGGGACGCCGGTGAACTCGTCCCCGGCCATGAGCGGGCCCGTTGGCCGGCCGTCGAGTTGGACGACGACCTGGTCCATCCCGTAGCAGACGGCTAGGTGCAGCTCGGGCTCGTCTCCAAGGTCCACGAGACGCCAGCGCCGGGCGGGTCGGTCACTGCCGAGCGGAGCGAACAGGCGCGGCATCAGCAGGTGACGGGGCACCCGGGTCATCGCTTCGACAACTGCGGGGTCGTGCACGCCGGGCTCCTGGGCGAGCGCGGTACCGAAGGCAGATCGGGCAGGGGCCTCCATAGCGGCCGGGGTGGGGATGCTGCTCGTCTCGGTCACCGGCCGTCCGCCTCGAACCCCTGGTACTGCACTGCGCGAGTGAGCCGGTCGCGTCCGGCGGGGCAGCCTTGTCGGCAGATGAGCGGGCCGGCGGCGATCGAATGGGTGGGCGGCAAGCGATGCTCCTACTCGGGCGGTGGTCGGCGCGAAAGGTGCGGGCGTGGCGAAGCCTGCCCCACGGCGGGGCGGGGTGGGCGGAGTACTGCGTTTCGGGTCGGGTGAGCCGGTCGTTGGTGATGCCGAGCAGCGCCGGAGGGTGGCGTCGGCCGTTGACCTGGAGTACTAGGTGGTAGTGGCCCAGCACGAGGGCGGCGGTGTTGGTGGACTTCCGGGTGTGGGTTTCGACCAGGCAAAGTGGCACGCCCGGCCTTGGCGGTGGCGCAGGCGAGGTGGGCGACCTCGGGCAGTCGAGTGTGCTGGCCCCTTTGGCCCAGCTAACCGGACATGAGTGTTGAAGGATTCACGGCGAGCTGCCGGTCCACGCCTTGGGACGGGTGCGACGCCCGGTCACGCGGTGAACTCGAGGAAGCTTCTGACCTCCGGGACTCCCTGATGTACCCGCAGTCTGGTTCGGAGATCGGCCAGTGCGGTGCTGCCGCGGGCGGAGTTCACGCCGCCCATGTGTTCGACGGCACGGTGGGCAACCGCTACGGCCTGTTCGATGGCGTCGAGTTCGAGGTGTGCTTCTGCGGCGCGCGCTTCGTAGATGGCGGCCCCACGAGGAAAGGAGTCACCGTCGTAACTCTCCCGAAGCTCGGCCACGCCCACGGTGGCGGCATGCTGGAAGTGGTCCAGTGCACGAGCGGGATGGCCGAGGTTGAGCGCCGAGCTGCCGAGGAGCTGGTAGATCTCTCCCAGGTTGACCCAGTACAGCGACGGCAGATCGTCGGCGAGCGGAATGGCGTGGCTGTAGGCATCCAGGGCCGCGTTCGCCTCCCGGTCGGATGCGCGCGCGTCGCCCGCCCGGGCGTGGGCCCGGCAGGCCCGGGCGTGGAGCATCGCGAGCATCCGGGCGGATCCGGTCGCACGACCGTGGACCTTCGCGGCCTCCACCAGCGAAGCGGCCTCCTGGGGGGAACCGGTCGAATACACCTTGATGGCCCAGAAGGAGAGGGTCGTGGCCAGGACTTCCGGATTCTGGGAGGCGAGTGCGTCCTCGGCTGCGTCCGCGAAGTGCCCTTCCGCGCGTTCCGGGTGCCCGCTGTCGTATGCGGTCCAGCCGGCCGCCCGCTGTGCGTCGGCGGCGGCGGCGAGCAGACGCCGACCGGTGGCCTCACTGTAGGACGTGGTGCGCAGCGCCCCCGCGATCATGTCGAACTCGTTGACCGCGGCGTTGTAGACGTGGCCCGAGCCGACGATGTCGTCGAGGTGGCGTAGGGCGATCAGTCGTTGCTCGTGAAGGGCGGCGACGCCGTCGCCGACCCGGCGGCCGGTGCCCGCCGTGGCTGGGACGACGGGTGCGAGGGCGAGGGCCATGCCGCTGGCGGCGGCTGTGATCATGAAGCGACGGCGTTCCACGGTGTCACCGGCCTTTCGTGGGGCCTTCAGCGCGGTGGGGGTCGCGCGGTGCGGTGCGAGTAGGGCATCGGGAATCGCGCGGTGGAGCCAGGCCGGCCAGCCGAGTTCCACAACGTCGTGTCGGGGGACGTTCAGGAGATCGGCGAGCGCGATCTGCGCGTGTGTGTCCGGTCGGGTGCCGCGCTTCCAGCGGTGGAGCTTCTGCTTGTTGGTCGCCATGCCGCCGAATCCCAAGGCTTTGTGACGGGCGGCTATCCGTTTCAGGAACGCTTCTGCCTTTCCGCCGTGGCGGGCGACGAGGTAGTCGAGTCGATCCCCGACCTCGCTCAACGGTGCTCCCCTCGGCTGTCGGACCGGCCGTTCAAGTGTCCCTGGGCGGAGGCGTTCGCGGGAGTGCGCGCGAGAGGTGGATGACCGCTGGATGACCGCAAGGCCACTCGGGATGACGTCCGCGCTCTTCCTGCTCCCCCCGGCTGGCGGTCTCCTTGAGGGCGGCCGGCCGGTGCATCCGCAGCGCTGATGGTGCGGTCCCCGGCTGAGGCGGCCCGGCTGCCTGGAGCGCCGGGTTGGCGTGAGGTTCGGGAAGTACGCGTCGACAAGGGGGAAGAGTGGAGTCTCCACGGACAGAACGGGTCGACCTCGGGCGGCTGCTGGCGCACCCCGCTCCTGGAGCCTCCGGTGCGGGGCCGGCTCCGGTGACCACTTCGTGCGTCATCCGCCGGCCCGCCGGGTTCGCAGGGGCAGCGAACGGCTCGGATGCCGGCCTGCTCGCGCGGACGGTGTTCGCGGTCGTCCTGGCGGTCTGCACCGGCGGCCAGGATGTGCGGGTGGCGTGCGGCACCACCGAGGCTGGGGGGCCCCTGCGTGTTGAGGCCCTCCAGGTTCTTCCGCAGTCCTCGATCCGGCAGCTCTCCACACGGTGGACGTCCGGCCCGTCGGCGCGGGCGGCAGCTGATTCCGGGGGGCTGGCGACCCTTCGGCACCTGGTTGGGGCCGCTGCCCTGCCGGCGTTCCACTTCTCGGTGTCCGGGCCGTCTTCGCCTGCGCCGCTGTCCCCGCTCGCCTGCTCTGTGTGCGTCGTTCCGGGGGGATGGGAGTGGACGTTCAGCTCTCTGCCCGGCGTCGCCGACGAAGGCGTCCTGCGGGCGTTCGCCGACCGGGTCGAGACCGTGTTGCACGGTCTGGCCGCAGTGCCGGACCTGACAGCGCAACAGGCTGCGGGCCGGATCCGGCCGCTGGCTTTCGAGGTCCGGTTGCTGGGAGGTACGGGCTTCGCGGACATGACCGCGGCGTTGTCCGGCTGGGGCAACGCCGTCGGGCTGCCCGTCACGGCGCACCGTGTCGAGGCCGAGGAGATCCAGACACCGGCGCCCGCGGAAGGGGAGCTCCGGCCGGCGGCGTGGGGAGCGAACCTTGTCGTCCTCCAGCAGGGCCTGGGCAGTCTCCCGCAGCCGAGGCCCGAGGAAGGAGCGGGCGGCTCGGGCGCGCCGGAGGCGGACCTGGGGACGCTGCCGGACGGCCGCCCGATCGCGGAGGCGAATGCGAACGAGACGCGCGAGCTCTACGACGAGATCGTCACCCGCAACCTGTACCTGCGGCACGGGCTGCGGCTGTGCGACGGCGACCTCGTCGTCGATGTCGGCGCCAACATCGGGATGTTCGCGCTGTTCGCCGCCGCGCAGGCGAGCAAGGTCACCGTGCACGCCTTCGAGCCGGTCCCCGTCGTGGCCCGGGCCCTGGAAGCGAACATGCGCCTCTACGGGATCACCGGCACGGTGACCCGATCCGCGGCCGGAGCGAGCGCCGGCGACAGCGTGCTCACGTTCTACCCGCGGTCGTCGCTGCAGTCCGGTTTCTACGCCGACGCCGAGGGCGATCGGCACATCGTGCGGCAGTACGCCCGCCACCAGGCCGAGGCTCTTCCCGGGCTCACCGCCGGCCTTCGGGCAGCCACCGCCGAGGCCCTGGATCCGACGGCCCTGGCCCGAACGGCCGACCGGCAGGAGCTCATGGTTCCGGTGGTCCGCCTGTCGGACTGGATCCGCAGCAGCGCCGTGGGCCGGATCGACCTCCTGAAGATCGACACCGAGCGCGCGGAGGAGGACGTCCTCGCCGGGATCGACGACGAGCACTGGCCCCTCGTCGTCCAGGTCGTCGCCGAGGTCCACGACCTGGACGGACGGGTGGACAGGCTCCGCGCCCTCCTCCAGAGCCGCGGCTTCGAGACGGTCGTCGACCAGGACCCGCTGTTCGCCGGCTCAGAGATCCACATGCTGTACGGCCTGCGGCCCGGAACCGAACGCGCCGAGGCCCCGTGGATGGGACGCCAGATCGCGGCCGCCGAACGCTGGGCCCAGACCTCGGGCCTGCCGCTGTTCCTGACCGCTGCGCCCGGTGCGACGCCTGCCGAGACGCGGATCGCCCGTCAGGCCGTCGAGGCCCGCGGCCTGACCTGGATCGAGGCGCCGCACCTGGCGGCCGCCGCCCGGGCCGGGGAGCCGGCCGCGGTGCTGGCGCGGGCGGAGGCGGTACTGCGCCGGATGACCGCCGATCAGCGGGCGGTGGCCAAGGCGGTGGTCGTGGACGGCGACAACACGCTGTGGGGCGGGGTGTGCGGCGAGATCGGGCCCGAAAGCGTGGACACCGGCGGCCCCTACCGGCGCGTGCAGGAGGCGCTGCGCGCCCAGCTGCGGGCCGGGCGGGTGCTGTGCCTGTGCTCGCGCAACAACCCGGCCGACGTCGAGGCGGTGTTCGCCGCTCACCCGGACATGCCGCTGGGCCTGGGGGACTTCACGGTGGTGCGAGCGGGCTGGGGCCCGAAGTCCGTCGCCGTCGGTGAGATCGCCGGGGAACTCGGCTTCGCGGTGGAGTCGCTGGTCTTGGTCGACGACAGCGCAGCCGAGCGTGCCGAGGTCGCCATCGCGCACCCGGGACTCACGGTCGTCGACATGCCGGCCGACCCCGAGGAGTTCACCGCCGCCCTGCGCGGGACGTGGCAGCTGGCGTTGGACGGCACCGGGACCGTGGAGGACCGCGCGCGGACGACCCTGGTCGCGCAGGAGGCCCGGCGCCGGGCCGCGACCGACCGCGTCCGCCTCGACCTGCACTCCCTGCACGCGGACGGCCGGCTGCGCCTGGCCCTGGGCGGACGTCGTGATCCAGGAGCGCTACGTCGACCGCACGGTGGCGGCACGCATCTCGGCGATGGCGGAATCGAGCCGGGCCGATCCCACTGCGGCGGCCAGGTCGACGGCGACCGCGGCGTGGTGGCGTGCCTCGTCCGCTTCGCCCTGCCGGACGAGGAGGGTGGCCAGGCGCGCCGCGCCCATCGCCTTCGCCCTGGGCTGGGAAGCTGCCGAAACATCCGCCGTGCGCCGCAGCTGGGGAACGACGTCGGGCGAGAGGTGGCCGGTGGTCGCCGACAGCCGGTACAGGGCGTACCCGAGGTCGGAACGCAGCTTGGCCGGCGTCAGCGTCCGAAGCCAGCCCTCCTGCGCGCTGTCGCCGGCTCGGAAGGCGTGGTCCTCGGCTGCGGCGACGGAGCGCATGACGGCGCGGATCTCGCCCTTGAGCGCGAGCGCCTGCGCGGTGACGGCACAGGTCATCGCCAGGACGGCGGGAGGGTGCGGTTCGGAGACGGACGCGGTGAGTGCCAGCGCCCGCTCGGCGTCACCTTCGTGGACGGCCTGGCGGGCGGCGTTGGTGGCGATGTGGCAGTACGCCAGGGTGTCGCCGGCTTCCCTGGCGGCGTCGAGCGCCAGGTCGAAGGCGGCTGTGGCGCCCTTCTCGCCGGCGTCGAACGTGGTCCAGGCGTACAGGCCCGCCAGCCGCGCCACGGAGCCGCTCCAGGCGGTGCGGACGGTGGGCGTCATCGAGGCGGAGCCGAGGTCGATCGCCCGCCGCAGTTCCAGGCCCGCGAAGTGCCGGGTCGCACGGCCGCCGGAACGGCGGTCCCATTCCTCCAGTGCGGTGGTGTGGCTGTCGAGGCGGCGTACGTCGTCGGCTCCGAGCCGCGACGGCGACGCCGCGGTGCCGGGCAGGACGGTCGCCGCGCCCAGGGACAGGAAGGTTCGGCGTTGCGTCGGACTCACCTCGCGGTTCCGGGTTCGCGGCCGGCGCGTGCCGACGAGGCCGAGCTCCGCGTCGGTCTCCACTTCGAAGACTGCCCGCAGCGCCTGCCGCACCTCGTCCCGCGGCCACCTGATGCGACCGCATTCAAGGCGGCTGACAGTGGTGGCGTCAAAACTTCCTGGATCCAGCCCTCGCTTCTGGCACCAGGCGTGTACACGGGTGGCCACCGCCTCCTGGGTCCAGCCCCGTACTTCCCTGGCCTGCTGCAAGGCCGTGTTCTCCATCGTCCTGCCCCCTCAACTGGACGTCTGCGAAGGCCAATGAGCCTACCCGACGCCCGTAACTTGCCCACCTAACCTGCCCTGCCCGATTCACCTGAGCGGGTGTCAGATAGTGCTCCGCCCGATCGAGTAGAGAACCGGCGACCGATTGCCCGGGGTCGCTCGGCTGGCTCTCCAACCACAGCTGGGCTCCCGCCCGCTGGGCTTGGCCGAGCGCCGTTTCATGCGGCCCAGTGCCGCCCGCCTTGAGGAGATGATGGCCCTGTCCGCTTCCCTGCCTGCCGTCGAGATGCCGCCCGGCACGTTCCGCATCGGCAAGTCGTTCACCTTCGAGGCCGGCCACCGGCTGGCGGGGCTGTCGCCCGAGCACCAGTGCTCCCGGCAGCACGGGCACAGCTACACCGTCGAGGTCGAACTGGCCGCGCCCGCGGACGCACTCGTCGCACCGGGCTTCGTCACCGACTTCGCCGACCTCAAGCCGTTCAAGGTGTTCCTGGACGGCGTGCTGGACCACCGCAACCTCCACGAGGTCCTGCCCATCGAACCCACCTCGGAGCTCCTCGCCCAGTACCTGGCCGGCTGGTTCATCGAGCACGTCCAGCCCGGCATCCCGGCGCGCCTGGCCGCCGTCCGGGTGCGTGAGACCGCGAGCAGCTGGGCCCGCTTCGAGTTGGCCGACAGGTGACCGTGCTGAGCCTGCCCGGCATACAGGCATCCGCCGACGGGACGCTGCTGATCGCCGAGTGCTTCGGTGTGGAGGTGCCCACCTTCCAGGGGGAGGGGCCCAGCGGCGGCCGGCCGGCCCTGTTCATTCGGCTCTCGCGCTGCAACCTGGCCTGCCTCAGGTGCGACACCAAGCAGACGTGGGACTGGAGCCGGTACGACCCGCGCGAGGTCTCCAGCCGCAAGACGGTGCGGGAACTGGCGCAGTGGGCACTGTCCTCGCCGGTCGAGCTGGTCGTGATCACCGGCGGCGAGCCTCTGCTCCAGCAGCGGCGCCTGCTGCCGCTGGTGCGCGAACTGCTCGCGGCCGGCAAGCGGATCGAGTTCGAGACCAACGGCACCATCATGCCGATGCCGGAACTGCTCGTCGACGGGGTCCGGTTCAACGTCTCTCCGAAGCTGGCCAGCTTCGGAGAGGACGAGAGCCGCAGCCTCGTCGCAGCGGTGCTCGCCGCGTTCGCGGCCGGCGGCCGGGCGGCGTTCAAGTTCGTCGCGTCGGGCCCGGACGACCTCGACCGGATCGCCGAGCTCGTCGAGGAGCACCAGTTCGCCGAGGTGTGGGTGATGCCGGAGGGCACCACCACGGAAGCCGTCATCGCGACACTGCGCGCCATCGCCGACCAGGTCGCCGCACGCCGCTGGAACCTGACCCCCCGCCTGCACACCCTCGCGTTCGAGAACGCCAGCGGCCGCTGAGCCCCCCACATCGGGCGCCACCGCCCCTTTCCGAGAAGAGGACGCACCGTGACGAGTACCGACCTCGCCGCCCGCCCGGCCGGCATCGAAGCCGCCCCGGCCCGGCCGCACATCGACACCGCCCGCATCGAGTCCCTGTTCACCGAACTCCTCGTCGCGCTCGGCGAGGACCCCTCCCGCGACGGCCTGGTCGGCACCCCGCGGCGGGCCGCCGCCTCATGGGCGTCCTTCCTGTCGCCCGCTCCCGCGGACGCGGCGTGCTTCCCCGAGCCGCAGCTCGTGGGCCAGATGGTCCTCGTCGACGGCGTCAGCGTCTGGTCGAAGTGCGAGCACCACTTGCTGCCGATGCACCTGAAAATCGCCGCCGCCTACCTGACGGGCGAGGAGGTGCTCGGCCTGTCGAAGTTCGGCCGGATCGCGCAGCACTATGCCGGTCGGCTCCAGGTCCAGGAGCGCTTCACCGCGCAGGTCGCCGACCACCTTGCCCAGGCGGTCGGCAGCCCGGACATCGCTGTCCACGTCGAGGGCCTGCACCTGTGCATGAGCATGCGAGGCGTGCGGATGGAGGACGCCCGCACCACGACCCTGCAGGCCCGAGGGCGCTTCGAGAGCGACCCCGTGCTCAGCCAGCAGTTCCTCACCATCGCCACCCGGCACCGCGCGGCCTGAGATACCGCCCCACTGACCGAGGAGAAGGATCCGATGGACACGCCGCCGACGGCGCCGACGCACGACACTGCCCCGCCCACGCCTCTCCACCTGACCTGGGACGATATCGACTCCGCCGTGCAAGTCCTCACCGAGCGGGTGAGCGTCGACGGGCTGCCGCAGGCCGTGGTCGCCGTCCTGCGCGGGGGCATGGTCCCGGCCGTGTGGCTTGCCCACCGCCTCGGTATCCGCGACGTGCGCACCGTCGAGGTCGTCCGCACCATGGGCGACGGCGTCAACGCGGACAAGAACCCGCTGCCGGACGTCCGCAACCCCGCCTCGCTCGGCGACCTGCGGGGCCTGGACGTGCTCCTCGTCGACGACATCGCCGGCTCCGGTGTCACCCTCGCCCACACCGCGGACCTGCTCCGCGACCTCGGCGCCGCCCGCGTGCACACCGCGGTCCTCGCCGTGAACCGGGCCAACTGGCAGCAGGACGCCCAGCCCGCAGACGCCATCGACCACATCGCCGCCCTCTACGACACCTGGATCGTCTTCCCCTGGGAGGGGACCGCATGACCACCGAGCTGACCGAGCAGCACCGCACCCGACCCGGCACCCCGATGATCGGGGCGTACAGCACCAACCAGATGGACGACTTCTACGGGGCGCTCGCCGTGGGCGAGGCGAAGCCGTCGGGGCTGATGAACCTGATGCAGCATCTCATCGCCGCCGAGCGGTCCCCGGAGGGCGCCAACGTCCTGGACGTGTGCTGCGGGCGCGGCCTGGCCCTGCCGCTGCTGCACCGCTACGCCCCGAACATCGCCCGCTACGTCGGCCTGGACATCAGCCCGGACAACCTCACCGAGGCCCGCACCCGACTGGAGGCCCTGCGCGGGCACTACGGCAGCCCGTTCCCCGTCGACTTCCTCCAGTGCGACGTCTCCGAGCCCTCGCCGGACCTGCCGCCGTTCGACGTCGCGATCTACACCTCGGCGCTGGAGCACCTGCCCTATGAACTCGGCGTCAAGAGCCTGGCCTTCACCGGCGCCGCGCTCGCCCCTGGTGGGGTGCTGTATCTGTCCACGCCGCAGGCGTTCGGGCCGCCGCCGCGCCCGCTGCAGTACCGGGTGCACGTCTACGAGTGGTCGCGCGAGGAGGTCGAGCGCGCCGTCGCGGACGCCGGCCTGGTCGTCGAGGACGTCATGGGACTGCTGCCGCCCACCCCGCAGGAGATCGCCGCCGAGTTGGAGGAGCGCTTCGGCCCCGGCGCGGTCGACTGGTACCGCCACCTGACCTCCCGGGTGCCGAAGGCGCTGCTGGACACGGTCTCCTCCATCGCGGTGCCCGACCGGGCGACGGAGCTGCTGTTCGTGTGCCGGAGGCCGGCATGAACACCACCACCGTTCCCCGGCCCCGCCGCACCTCCGGCGGGACGGGGCGGCCGCTGTGGGTGAGCGTCGAGGGCATCAACGGGGTCGGCAAGAGCACCGCTGTGCGCGCGGTAGCCGCGGCGCTCGGCCCGCGCTGCCTGCGCCTGGAGGAGCTGACCGACCAGGCGGCCGACTCCCTGCCCGGCCAGGTCATCGCCGCCCTCGCCGCCGGCGGCGACGTGTGCCTGCGCACCGGGCACCCGGTCGCCGAGACGCTGGCGTTGCTCGCGCTGAAGTTCCGCGAGTCCGAGCGCCTGACCGCAGCCTGGCCGGACGGAGTGGAAGTCGTCCTGGAGGACCGCGGCGTGGACAGCGTGGCCGTGTGCCAGACCTCGATCCTGCATGCCGAGCACCCCGCCACGCCCGCCCTGACGATCGCCGAGCGGATCCTGGCCACCGCCCGCCGCTGGCGGCCCATGCCCGACGCCACCGTGCTGCTGGTCGGCGACAGCGACGTGTGCGCGGCCCGCTTCGCCGAGCGCATCGGCCGCGCCGTCCCGCCCGACGCCCGCGCGGTGATCGAGCACACCGGCCGGCTCTACCGGCAGCTCGCCGCCGCCGAACCCGACCGGTACACGATCGTCGACGTGAGCGGGTGCGGCCCGGAGGAAGCCGCGAAGGCCGTCGAGGACGCCGTCCTCGCCGCCGAAGCCCACCGGGAGGTCACCCGTGCGGCCTGACACCCGGCCCCGGCCGCCGCGGGGGCGCGACATCACCTTGTTGTGGGCGCTGCGCTCCCCGTGCTCCTTCGGTTGCCCGCACTGCTACTTCGGCGAGCTCGCGGACGACAAGGTCGGCCCGCCCAAGGAGGTGGGCCTGCTCTCCCACATTCCCGTGCGCGACCTCGACCGCACCGACCTGGAGGCGTTCGCGCGCACCCTGGCCCACTCGCCGGTCGAGCGGGTCGTCCTGGCGGGCGGCGAGCCGCTGGACTGGCTGCCCACCCTCAGTCTGATCAAGACGATCAAGGACGCCGGATGCGAGGTCGTCATCGCGACCAACGGCGTGCCCCTCACCCGGCCCGGCATCGCCCGCACGCTCGTCGAACTCGGCGTCGACGGCGTTTCGGTGTCCCTCGACAGCGCGGACGCGGCCGTCAACGATCGGCTGCGGCCCTCCCGGTCCGGGCGCGTCGGCCACCGACACGTCCTGGCCGGCATCCGCACCCTCCTGGACGAACGGGGACTGGGGCCCGGCCCCCGCGTCGGGATCTACACCGTCGTCATCCGCGAGCGCCCCCAGGAGATCACCAACGTCGCCCGCCTGGCCGCCGAGATCGGCGTCGACTACTACGTCCCGCAGCCCATCTCCCTGCCCCCCGACCACAAACTCTTCGCCGAACGCTGCCACACCGCCGCCGACGTCCCCGCCGTCGAACAGGAGCTGCTGCGCCTGCAGCAGGACCCCGGCAACCTCACCCTGCCCGGCCCCGGCTACACCCGGCAGTTCCTCGACTCGATCGCCACCCAGGACAGCGGCCGCGTCCAGGAGTGCTTCGGCGGGGCGCAGCTGTTCTTCGTCCAGCCCGACGGCTCGGTGTGGGACTGCCCCTCCGACCGGCGGATCGCCGCGACACCGCCCCAGGCACGGCGCACGATCGCCGGCGCGGACGCGCGGACCCTGTTCGAGGGCCGTCCGGCGTGCACGGACTGCTCCCACTTCTCCCGGGACTGCGTCAACATGACCCCGCTCGTGCTCGGCATGCCCCGCCTCCTGGGCCAGGTGGGGGCATGAGCAGCCCCCTGCCCACGCTGCCCGCGGCGGATACTCTCGGGGCCCGGGTGCTGGAGGCGCTGGCCCGCATGCCCGATCCGGCCCGTGCCGCGTGCGTCGACGCCTTCGAACGCGACCTGGCCAACGTGTTCGGCACCCGGTACGCCATCGCGGTGAACTCCGGGACCGCCGCGCTACACGCCACGCTGTTCGCGGCCGGCATCCGGCCCGGCGACGAGGTGCTGGTGCCCGCGCTCACCGTGATCATGACCGCCGCGCCCGTCGTCCAGCTCGGCGCCACCCCCGTGTTCATCGACAGCGACCCCACCACGCTCGACGTGGACTACGCGGACACCGCCGCCAAGGTCACAGCCCGCACCAAGGCGATCGTGCCGGTGCACCTGTGGGGACGGACGGGCGACCCGGCCGCCCTGGCCGCCTTCGCCTCCCGCCACAACCTGGCCGTGGTAGAGGACGCCGCCCAGGCCGCCGGGACCTCACGCGCCGGCACCACGGCCGGCACGGCTGGCACGGCCGGGTGCTTCAGCATGAAGGACGGCAAGATCCTCTGGAGCGGGGAGGGCGGCTTCGTCGTGACCGACGATGCCGACCTCGCCGCCCGGGCCCGGGCCTTTCGCGGGCACTGGCTCACCCCGCCGCCCGGCGACCGGCCCCAGCAGCACCTCGCCGTCAACTTCCGCCTGGCCGAGCCCCTCGCCGCACTCGCCCACGCCAACCTGCACCGCCTCCCGGCCTTGCTGGAACGCCGCCGCGCCCAGAGCACGTACCTGCTGCGTGCCCTGGCCGGTGCCCGCGGTCTCACCCCGATCCACCCGGCCACCGACGAGACGTGGAACCACCACTCCCCGCTCCTGGCGATCGGCCTGCCGCGCCCGCGCGCGTTCGCCGAACACCTCGCCCGGATCGGCGTGCCGAACTCCACCGGAACCTTTGGCCTGGTCCCGTGCGACACGCGCCCCATGTTCAGTGGCGGCGCCCGACCGCCGTGCCGCGGCGCCGCCCAGATCCTGGAGCGCACCCTGGCCGTCGTCCTCACCGACCACAACGACGAAGCAGTCCTCGACCGCTACGCCGCCGCCATCACCCACGCCAGCGCCGCATGGAGCGGCTGACCGCACACCCCCGCAGCCCGGGCCGCCGCACCCGCGGCGGCGGCCCGCCCTCCCCGATGGGACACCGCAGCATGACCACCGCACCGCATCAAGGGCGCTGCCGCCGCGGCCCGCTGATCTCCGCCGAGGGCCTCAACGGCGTCGGCAAGACCTACCTCACCAACCGCGCCGTCGAGACCCTCGAGGCCAAGCCGGTGATGCTGGACGAGTTCTCCCAGCGCGCCGACGGCCGCCCCGGCCTCGGCGAGGCACTCCTGCAGGCGCTGCGCCAGGCCAGCATCGGCGACCCGTTCCTGCGCGGCGGCACCCCGATGGCCGAGGCCCTGCTCCTGATGGCCATCAAGCGGCACGATCTGGACACCGTCCTGCCCGACCTGGCCCAAGGGCGGGCCGTCGTGGAGGGCCGCAGCGTCGACACCACCGCCGTGTGCCAGGCCCTGCTCCTGCACCCAGACGACCAGGACGCCGCCCTGCGCACCGCAACCGACCTGCTGGACCTCGCCGCCTCTTGGCGGCCGCTGCCCGACCTGACCATCCTCGTCACCGACGACCCTTCCGAAGCACTCAAGCGCGCCCAGCGGCGCGACCGCTGCGTCTTCACCGGCGAGCAGGCCCGCTTCATGAGCGAGGCGTCCGCGCTCTTCGAGAGGCTCGCCGCCACCGACCCCGTCCGCTACCGCGTCGTGGACCGCCGCCACGTCGACGAGTACGACGCCGCCGACCGGATCCGCACCTGGATCCACGACGCCGGCGTCGACCTGGACTGCCTCACCGAACCCTGGCAGGGGCCCGGCGCCGCGTGCCTGTGCTGCCACCGGCCCGCCGTCACCACGGCAGCGGCATGAACCCGGGCAGCCCGCCGCCGTGCCCGGGCGGGCACAGTTGCGTTCCCGCGCTCGGTGAGGACACCGGCGCCCTGATCCTCGACTTCGACGGCACCCTCGCCGACACCCGGCAGAGCCACGAGGAAGCGCTGCGCGCCGCCCTGCTGTCCTACGGCGTCGCCCTCGATGCGGACTGGTACGCCCGGTACGTCGGGCTGTCCATCGGCGACCTGCTGGCGGCGCTGCCCGGCAGCCGGGTCCTGCCCCACGACGAGGTCATCGCGCGCAGCCGCGCCCACCTCCTGGCCGAGGTCCACACGATCACGCCCATCGCGTGCACCGCAGAACTCCTGCGGCGGGCACGGGCCGCGGGCCTGCCGTGCGCCGTGGCCTCCGGTGCCAGCCGGCAGCTCGTCGGCCCGGGCCTGGCCGCGCTGGGCCTGCGCGGCGAATTCGCGGCCGTCGTCGCCCGCGAGGACGCCGCCCGCGGCAAGCCGGACCCGGAGCTGTTCCTCACCGCCGCCCGCCGCCTGGGCATCACGCCCAGGCGCTGCCTGGCCGTCGACGACGCCTCCGCCGGCGTAGCCGCCGCCCGCGCGGCGGGCATGCGAGTGCTCACCATGGCCGGCGCCCACCTCGCCCCGGTGAGCAGCGCCCCGTCGACACCTCAGGTTGGCGCCGCCCGGCGAGCCGACCCCCCGCTCCACGACCCGACCCGATGACGGCGCCAGCGCCGTCCGAGAGGAGCACCGTGCCCGTTCTGCACTCGACCAAGCGGACGACCGTCCTGCGCCCGCCGACCGCCACCCGCGAGGGCGTCGGCGAGTTCGAGTACACCGACCACTACAGCGTCTTCCACTACGGCCCGATGCCGGACGCGATCCCCGGCAAGGGCGAAGCGGCCTGCCAGATGGCCGTCTTCAACTTCCAGCTGCTGGAGGCGGCCGGCGTGCGCACGCACTTCCTGCGCCAGAGCGCCCCGAACCGGATCGAGTTCACCCTCGCCCGCCTCCCGGAGACGCTCGACCACCCGCCCACCCCCAAGCTGGGCAACTACCTCCTGCCGCTGCAGGTCCTCTTCCGCAACGAGCTCCCGCCCGGCAGCTCCGTCCACGGCCGCCTGGCCTGCGGCGACCTGCGCCCGGCCGACCTCGGCCTCGACACGGTCCCCGCCGTCGGCGAGCGCCTCCCGCAGCCGACCATCGAGTACGCCACCACCCGCGAGGCGGTCAACCGCTTCCTGACCCGCGCCGACGCCCAACTCCTCTCCGGCCTCGACAACCGCCTCTTCCAAGCCCTGCGCGAAACCACCGTCGCGGTCAACACCGTGCTGAGCGACCACGCGGCCGCCGTCGGCATCGACCACTGCGACGGCAAGACCGAGTTCCTGGTGACAGGCGATCAGGAACTGCTGCTCGCCGACAGCCCCGGCACCCCGGACGAGAGCCGCCTGATGTTCGACGGCGTGCACTGCGGCAAGCAGATCCTGCGCGACTGGTACGTGCGCTCCGGCAACGAGGTCCCCGTCGGCCGGCTGATCGCCGACGGCGTCCCCCGCCACCAGTGGCCCCGACCCGCCCCGCTGCCGCCCGGGTTCGTCCCCGTGATGGCCGACCTGTACCGGGCGCTGTGCGAGAGGTGGACGAGCGAGCGCCACCAGAACGCGCCCGGCCTGCAGGCCGCAACCCGGGCCGTGCGCGCCCTCACCGAAGAGTGAACGGCCACCGCGGCGGCACCTGCGCGGGCATGCTAGTCCCGGCGCGGCAGCACGCCCGGCACACGACGGCCGAAGAACTCGAGGAAGCGGTGGACACATGGGCGGCCTGACCGGCGACCCGGACTTCCGGGCGACGACGTTCATCATCGTCGACTTCGAGACGACCACCCCCGCCGGCCACCCGGCCCAGCCCATCGAGGTCGCGGCCAAGGCCCTGCGCCTTGACGACGGCGCCTGGCAAGAGAGAGGCCACAGCACCTCCCTGATCCGCCCACCCGCGTTCGCACCGGTCACGCCCGCCGACACCGCCCAGACCGGCCTGACCGCCGAACAGCTCGCCCACGCCCCCACCCCGGCCCAAGCACTCGGCGCACTGGACCGCCGCCTCACCCCCGGCACCCCCTACCTACTGGTGGCCCAGCACGCCGCCACCGAGGCGAACGTCATCCACCACCAGCGCGAGCACTGCCCGGCGCTGGCCCGCACCAACCTCATCGACACCATCCCGCTGGCCAAGCACCTCATCCCCGGCCTGCCCAACTACAAGCTCGACACCCTCCTGGCCCACTACGGCATCCCCCAACCGCCCAACCGCCACCGCGCACCCGACGACGTCGACGTCACCGCGAAGCTCTTCCGCCACCTCATCACCGCCGCCGACCGCGACCCGCACCTGAACAGCCTCGCGGCCCTCTTCAAGACCGCCGGGCGCACCGCCAAGGCCAACCAGCCCGTCCAGGCCGGGCTGTTCGACTGACCCACCGCCACACCCCCGTGCGAACGACCCCAGACAAGGACGGTGCCCACCCGATGCCGCACGACGACGAACTGCACCCCACCGAGGTGCCCTTCTGGTTCGACCCGCTGTGCCCGTGGGCATGGGTCACCTCCCGCTGGCTCCTGGAAGTCGAGAAGGTCCGCCCCGTCCGCGCCGACTGGCGGATCATGTCGCTGGCCTACCTCAACCTCGTCCAGCGCGAGGGCAAGGGCCTCAGCACCGAGTACCGGGCCCTAATGGAGAGCGCCTGGGGCTCGGTGCGGGTCTGCGCCGCCGCCGCCGAGCACGCCGGCCCCCAGATCCTCGGCCCGCTGTACACCGCCATCGGCACCCGCCTGCACAACCAGCGTCGCCGCAACGACCCCACCCTCATTCCCGAGGCCCTCGCCGAGACGGACCTGCCCGCAGCCCTGGCCGCAGCGGCCACCACCACCGCCTACGACCGGCACATCATCGCCTCCCACCACGAGGCGTTCGACGAAGTCGGACTCGACGTCGGCACCCCCGTCCTGCGCGTCGCCGGCACCGCCCTGTTCGGCCCCGTACTGCGCCGGGCCCCCCGCGGCGAGGCCGCCGGGAAGCTCTGGGACGGCCTGGCCCTCATCGCGCAGACCGACGGCTTCTACGAGCTCAAGCGCAGCCGCAGCCGCGACGTCAGACCGGTTTTCGAATGACCGAGGCGGTACCGGGCTGGCGTCGGCCGGCCACCGAGGCACGCCCCGGCCGCGGGCGGACGACCGGCTACGGCCGTCCGCCTCCGGCCCGGACCCTAAGAGGTGTCGTACCCGCCTTTCATGGCCTACGCGGTGACGCCGAACGCGCGGGCGACGCGCTTCCCGACCACGCTCATGGCCGACTCCAGCGGGTACCAGGCCGCGCCGGTCACCTCCGTCTCCTGGAGGAGCCCGATCTCGGCGCGCTCCGTCAAGAAGGCGTACCCGAGGTCCAGGTGGTAGTGCTCCGGTTCGTCCTTCTCCGGCCGCGCCGGCACCAGGCCGTACTCCACGTAGACCGGCACCGGCGACAGCGGCGCGATCAAGCGTCCGTCGAGGCCGGTCTCCTCCGTCAACTCACGAAGTGCAGCATCGAGCAGAGTCGTGTCGGTCGGTTCAAGATGGCCCCCCGGCTGCAGCGTGATCCCATAAGCGAGGTGGTCGATCAGCAGCACCTCGCCATCGCGGACCAGGAGCGCGCCGACCGTCACGTGCATCGGGAAGCTGCGTCGGGAGGCGAACCCGGAGCCGGCACCGAGGAGCCGCAACGGCTCGGCCAGCACTTCGCCCTCGTTCGGGAACCGTGCGAGGTACGTCGACAGCGTCTGCGCGATGGTCGCGTCACTGATCGCCACGATTCACCCCCGATCCGACCCGGGAACTGAACTCCCATCGACCAACTGCTCGGACACGGGCAGCGAGCGTGCGCACAATCAGCTCCAGCAGGGCGTAGCGGACAGGGCTCGCACTCTACCGGGAGCGTGCGACCGACTCGTCCCGTGTTGCTCCACGCTCATCATTCCCATTGAGAAGCCGCGGTCACGCTTTACGACAGCGCCGAGGCCCGCCACCACCAGTGGGTCGCGTCCGTCGGGTTCCTGCGGCGAGTGCGGACCGCATCGGAGCCGTCCGGTTGCACTTTCGTGTCCCGGATGGGCTGTGGTGGCGGGTCTTGATGACGATAGTTGGCGGACCGGATCAGTTGTAGGTCCGGCCCCCCACTGAGTGTGACCAGGCGGGGGCGGGCGACCCGCTCTACGACCAGTGGCTGGACGGCGCGCTCGCGCCGCCGACGCTCTACCCCGACAAGGACGCCTTCTACCGGGAGCACCCCGCTCTGGCCGAGCCGTGGCGCGCCCGGCTGGAACGGGACGAGGGCGGCCCAGCGCCGTTCGGCAGCGACGAACGCCGTGCCCACGACGACCTGGGCCAGGACTGGATGATCACCATCGCCGCCCCCGCCACGGGAGATCCGCGGGCCTGGCCGAAGCCGGAGGCGGTGGTCGTCGCCACCCGTCTGCCGTCCGGCGAGCCCAGAACCCCGGTCTACGTCCTCGCCCGGGGCCTCCACGCGGATCACGCAGTTGCGGTCCTCGAAACAGTGCCAGCCCCGGCATCCCTGGCTGACCTGGCGGCCGCACTCATCTCTCGCCGCGCCCCCGCACAGGCCACCGACCGATGAGCTACCTTCGCCAGGGCCGCCATCAGCCTCCCAGGTAGTACAGGCGGTAGGGGTGTATCCGCCAGCAGACCGAGGCTGGCGGAGCGGCTCCGGGTATGTGGTGGACCGGGGCCGACCGGGGGAACACGCCTGTTCGACAGGCGGGGATCGGATCGTACGGCCGTCGTGCCTTCCTCAGCGGCCGGGTGGCAGCGGGTGCGGGTCCGGTCGGTGAGGATTCGATCAGAGGCGGGGTGCGGGGCCCGGTGGCGGTGCCTTCGGACCTGTTCACGGGGGATCCGTGGACGTGCCCCCGGCGCGGCGCGGGGCGAGCGTGTCCGGGTCTGGGTCTGGGGCACGGTCCGTCCCGGCGTGAGGAGGGGTGGCGGTGGGCGGGTCGATCAGGCCCAGGCGCACGAGGGTCTCGACCTGGTGGGATGGCAGCGTTCCGGCACGCAGGCGCTTCAGCTGCAGCTGCCGCCATTGCGCCAGGTGCGTGCCGTCGGGCGTGACATAGGCCTTGGCGACCAGGTTGGTACCGGACTCCTCGGCGTGGGCGGCCCAGGCTGCTGCGTGGCGCGACCACCTCGCGTCCAGCAGCGAGCGTGTGAACCCGAGGGTGCTCAGCTGCGCCTGTCGCTTCGCGGGCAGGATGTTCCACCTGTTCCCGCGGTGCCGGGAGGCCTTCCTGCCGAGAGGGCGTCCGGCGGCGTTGACGTAGTCGGTGGGGACGTCGAGGTGGCCGTACTCGTCGCGGTAGGCGGTGAGGTCGGCGACGAACGTGTCCCAGACCGCGTCGAACACGTTCGGAGTGAACCCGAGCGCGGTCAACTGAGCCTGCCGTTCGGGAGGCAGAGCGTCGAAGGTCTCCCGATGGGACCCGACCTGTATACCGAGCTTGCGTCCTTCCGCGGTGGTGTGGTCACGCTTGACGTCGACGTGGCCGTACTCTTCCCGGTAGGCGGTGAGGTCGGCGACGAACGTGTCCCAGACCGCGTCGAGCACGTTCGGAGTGAACCCGAGCGCGGTCAACTGCGAGCGCTGCGCGTCGGTGTAGCGGTCGAGCCGGTCCCGGGCCCTGCGGACCTGTGCGCCGAGCCGGCGCCCAGCCCCGTTCACATGGCTGACGGGGACGTCGACGTGGCCGTGCTCGTCGCGGTAGGCGGTGAGGTCGGCGACGAACGTGTCCCAGACCGCTGTGGCCAGGCGCTTGGTCATCCCGACCTCCTCCAGGGCCTCCCGGAGGTCCGCCGGTACCCGGTCCTCGGTGAACGCCCGGTGGGTGGCGTGCCACCACGCCCCGAAGGCAAGTCCTTCGGGGCTGCGCCAGCTCCGGGGGACGTCGGCCAGGGAGCCGCCCTCGACGAGGAAGCGGTCGGCTGCGCCCAGGTACTCGTGCCAGGAGGCCGAGGTCTCGCGGACGACCCGGACCAGGATCGCGCGGGCGAAGCCCTCCGGGACGGATGTGCCGGTGACAGTCAGCCAGTCGGGCTGCTCGGGGCGGGTCGGGATGCTTTCCGCCGCGCCGAGTGCGCGGCGGGAGGCCGCGGTGTGGGCGGCGAGGGTGTCGTCGGTGGCGGCCATCGCGCGGGCGGTGCTGAAGACGGTCGCGAACCCCGGACTGTCCGCTCCGTCGGCGAGATCCAGTCCCTCCTCGGGGTTCGCGGGGACAAAGACCGTCGCGACCTTGAACCGGCCCGGTTGCTGCCGGACGGCCCGTCCGATGATCTGCCCGGTGGCGATCGCGCTGCGCGGGGAGAGGATGGCGACGGCGTCGGTCTCCGGGACGTCGACCCCCTCGCTGAGGAGTCTGGCGTTGGCAACGACAACGAGTCCGTGGTGCGGCTCGGACAGCCGCCCGAGGACGGCGTCCCGGACGGCCGGGCTGTGGCCGCCGTGGACGTGCCCGGCCCAGAGGCTGGAGGGTCGCTCGTGCGGCTCGAAGTGCTGCAGGGCCAGTGACAGGGTCCGGGAGAAGAGCTCCGCGTCCGCCACTGTGGCGTGGTAGGTGATCATGCGCCGGACGCTGTACTGGTGTGCCGCCCTCAGCAGGGCGATCTGGGTGGCGAGCATCCGCGCCGTCACGGGCGTGCCGCCGGTCGCGTAGTAGGCGGGGTTCTCGACCGCGGTCACCACCGAGGCGACGTCCGCGTCGGTCACCAGCGGCACGACCATCCGGAAGTGCGCGACCAGGCCCCGATCTCGGGCCAGACCGTAGGGCAGGCTGTACACGGCACGTCCGACGCGCTTCTCGTCGTCCAGGCTGATGACGTCGTCGCCGCCCAGGAACACCTTGGGGGTCGCGGTCATGCTGAGCCGGTGCCGGGCGGGCAGGCGGATCTCGTCGTGAACCGCCGACCAGGGCCTGCCGACGGATCCGGCGGTGCGGTGGGCCTCGTCGATCAGGGCGAGCGCCACCGCCGGAAGGCTGTGGCGGCGGTAGGCGGAGAGCAGCACGTCCAGGCTCTGGTAGGTGGAGAGCACCGTGGTCCGCCCGCCGCGCAGGAGGTCGGCGAGGACGTCCGGTTCGCTGGTGACCGCGGCTTCCCAGCCCCGCAGCCGGTTGTGGTACCTCGCCACGATGCCGGGCTTCGAGCAGACCGCCACGATCCGTCCCAGGGCCGGGCGCCCGAGGGCGCGGGCCCAGGCCGCGACGGTCTGGTCGAGCAGGCGCAGTGTGGGGACCGTGATCAGGAAGGGGCCGGGAACGCGCTGCGCGAGCCGATGGGCGACCTCGGCGCCCACGCGGGTCTTGCCTGTTCCGCAGGCCATGGGCAGCAGGGCCCGGTCCGTGCTCTCGAACTCGGCGAGGACCGCGTCGACGGCCTCGCGCTGATGGGGCCACAGCTCCGGGGCCGTACCGTCGGCTGTGCCGGCGATCGGGTCGGTCTGTTCGCCGGGTTGTCCGGCCGGCCGGGTGTCGGTGCGGGCTGTCACGGGCGGGCCAGGGCGTCGCGGGCGGCCTGCCGGAGGAGATCGAGGCTGGCCCGGGGGTCGAGCGATATTTCCTCGAGGTCGTGCAGCCGCGGGTCCGGGGCGTCCTCGTAGACGGCGTCCCAGGACGAGAGGCAGACGGTGAGGACCTCCCCGCCGGTCTCGAGCAGGGCACGCTCGGTCGGGACCGTTCTGCCGCTGTCGAACGCGACGACGCGGACCTCCAGGGCGGTGGTCTCGACCAGATGCACGAGGTGACCCATCTGCCGGGCGTGTGCCTGCGTCCCGCCGGTGTGCCGGCGGAGCACGGCCTCGTCGAGCAGCACGATCGTGGGCGGCGCGCCGGGGTTCTCGATCCGCTGCGCGAAGGCCTCCCGCCGGGTGCGGTGGACCTCGCGCCGCCAGGCGGCGAGCGCCGCACTGTCCGTCAGCAGATCGGCCCGGTGGACCTGGCACGGCCCGCACCCGGTGCCCGGCAGTGCCCCCAGCGCGGACCCGGGGCGCCGTCGCGGGCGGGAGCCGGGCGTCGCCCGCCACACCGCCTCCTCGATCTCCTCGGTCTGCAGCGGGACCGGCAGCACCTGCCCTCCGGCGGTGAGCAGGACCCGCGAGGCCTCCCGTTCGGCGATCTGGTAGCGGTGCGGCCAGGCGGGGCCGTCGTCGAAGTAGGCCTCGGGCGCGAACCCGGCGGCGACGTGGCGCTCGTGCCCGTCGACGCTCTCGAACCACTCCTGCGCCGCAACGCGTCCGGCGCCGTAGGCCCGAGCCCACGACAGGGCCTCGCCCGTCCGTACGGCGCGCCGCAGCATCGGGCTGCGGCCGGCTTCGACGGCGGCCAGGCTCTCAGGAGATATCCCGAGCCGGTCGGCGACGGTGGCGGGTTGCTCCTGCTGGCATTCGCGCAGGTGGCGCAGGTGCGCGCCGAGGATCCGGTCGGCCGGGTGCCGCTGGGCGGCCGGGAGGTGGGTGGTCAACGGGTGACTCCGGGAGCGGTGTGGTGGCTGCGGCCGGCGGGTTCGGTCCGGGCGATCGCGCCGAGGACCGCCGTCCGGGCCGGGCCGGTGGGGCGGGGCGGGCAGTGGACGTGACGTGGTGAGGAGACGACACGGGGCGGTTCGACGAGCACGGTGTCGCGGAGCAGGGCCGTGAACTCGGCGGGGGTGCGCAGGCGCCCCCACCGGCCTTCCAGCACTCCGGTCATCAGCTCGTCCACCTGGCGGGCCAGATGCGCTGCTTCGGTGGTCGGCTGGCACACCGCCAGGTGGCCGCCGGCCGGCCAGAGGGCGGCGAGCGCGCCCGCCAGGCCGGTGGCCACCGAGTCCGGGACGGTCTCGAGCGCGGCGCACACCACGGCCAGCGGTTCGGCCGGGTCCAGGAGCGCAGTGGCGGCGGGGTGGCGCAGGAGGCGGCGCAGGCCCTCGGCGAGGCCCGTGTCGGCGACGGCCACGGTGTCGGTGTGCTCCAGCAGGCAACGGGCGTGGGCGACGGCCACCGGATCGGCGTCGGTGTAGAGGACGCGGCAGCCGGCGGCGATCGCGCGGGCGATGTCGTGGGTGTTGTGTCCGGGGACCCGCGGGAGACCGCAGTCGG
This sequence comes from Kitasatospora sp. cg17-2, assembly GCF_054031055.1. Lineage (NCBI taxonomy): Bacteria > Bacillati > Actinomycetota > Actinomycetes > Kitasatosporales > Streptomycetaceae > Kitasatospora > Kitasatospora sp. cg17-2. Next base: position 165,026 of record NZ_JBSSXW010000002.1, on the reverse strand, counting down.
CGTGGACGATCTGGCGCACGCCGTGGTCGCGGACCAGGACGGCGACGGCGTGCGCCGCGAACCAGTCACCGTCCTGGGCCGTGCGCGGGGCCGCAGGGAGCAGGGAGATCAGGTCCCACGCGACCCGGACGCTCGCGTCGTTGGCATCACTCCCACCGCGCAGGAAGTCCCGCACACGCGCGTACGACGCCTGTTCCAGGAGCCGGTCGAGGTGCTCGGGATCGGCTTTCCAGTGCTGCGGCCAGGGGCTGTGCTCCCGGTGGGCGGCCGACGCGGCGGTGGCGGTCACGGCCCGGCCACCGGAGCGTCGGTGCGGCGGCGCTGGCCGGGCAGGCGGACCGAGTCCGCGCCCGGGTCGGCGGCCGGGCCGTCCGGCTGGGCCGACAGGTAGGCGCCGCCGCAGGCGGTCAGCCGCAGCGCGGTGTCGATCAGCGGGACGTGGCTGAAGGCCTGCGGGAAGTTGCCGACCTGGCGCTTGAGCCGCGGGTCCCACTCCTCGGCGAGCAGCCCGAGGTCGTTGCGCAGCGACAGCAGCCGGTCGAACAGCTCCCGCGCCTCCTGCACCCGGCCGATCATGGCGAGGTCGTCGGCCAGCCAGAACGAGCAGGCCAGGAAGGCGCCCTCGTGGCCGGAGAGGCCGTCGACGTTGTTCCCCGACTCGTCGTGGGTCGGGTAGCGGAGCACGAAGCCGTCCTCGGTGGACAGCTCGCGCTGGATCGCCTCGATGGTGCCGATCACCCGCTTGTCGTCCGGCGGCAGGAAGCCGACCTGCGGGATGAGCAGCAGCGAGGCGTCCAGCTCCTTGCCGCCGTAGTACTGGGTGAAGGTGTTGCGGCCGGGGTCGTAGCCCCGCTCGCAGACGTCCCGGTGGATGGTGTCGCGCAGCTCCCGCCAGCGCTCCAGCTGGCCGCCGGCCGGGGCGTCCTCGGGGGTCTGCTCCAGCAGCTTGATGGTGCGGTCCACCGCCACCCAGGCCATCACCTTGGAGTGGACGAAGTGCCGGCGCGGTCCGCGGACCTCCCAGATGCCCTCGTCCGGCTCGGTCCAGTGGTCCTCCAGGTACTCGATCAGCCGCAGCTGGAGGTGGTGGGCGTGGTCGTTGCGGACCAGGCCGGTCATGTGGGCCAGGTGCAGCGCCTCGACCACCTCGCCGTAGACGTCCAGCTGGAGCTGGCCGGCCGCGCCGTTGCCGACCCGTACCGGCTGCGAGCCCTCGTAGCCGGGCAGCCAGTCCAGCGCGGACTCGGTGAGCTCGCGCTCGCCGGCGATGCCGTACATGATCTGGAGGTTCTCCGGGTCGCCCGCGACCGCGCGCAGCAGCCACTCGCGCCAGGCCTTGGCCTCGTCGCGGTAGCCGGTGCGGAGCAGCGAGGAGAGGGTGATCGCGGCGTCCCTGAGCCAGGTGTAGCGGTAGTCCCAGTTGCGCTCGCCGCCGATGTCCTCGGGCAGCGAGGTGGTGGGGGCGGCCACGATCCCGCCGGTGGGGGCGTAGGTGAGGCCCTTGAGGGTGATCAGCGAGCGGACCACGGCCTCCCGGTAGGGGCCCTGGTAGGTGCACTGGCCGACCCAGTCGAGCCAGAACCGGACGGTGCGTTGCAGTTCGCGGTCGGGGTCGACGCGGGGCGGGGCTCCGCGGTGGGACTCGCGGTGGGTGAGGACGAGGGCGAGGCGCCGACCGGCCGTGACGCTGGCCTCGGCGGTGAGGACGCCGTCGGGGCCGGTGTCGTGGTCGAGGCCCTCGAGCCAGACCGCGTCGGGTCCCGCCACGGCCACGGCGGTGCTGTCGGTGGCCGAAGGCCGGTGGACGGCCGGGACGGTGCGTCCGTAGCCGAAGCGCGGCCGCACGACGGAGCGCACGGTAACGGTGCCGGTCACGGCCTCGACGATGCGCACGATCCGGGGGGCGGCGGGTGCTCCGTCGCGGACGGCGACGGGCATGAAGTCGGTGACGCGAACGGTGCCGTCGGGGGTGTCCCATTCCTGTTCCAGGACCAGCGAGTCGCCCCGGTAGCGGCGGCGGTCGGCCGGACGCGGGGCGGCCCCGCCGGGGGCAAGGTGCCAGGAGCCGTTGGTGTCGGTGCCGAGGAGGGCGGCGAAGAGCGCCGGGGAGTCGAATCGGGGTGCGCACATCCAGGTCACGGCTCCGATCCGGTCGACGAGGGCGGCGGTCTGCATGTTGCCGATCAGCGCGAGGTCCTCGATCGGGAGCGAGTGGGTCACGGGAACGTCCCTTGCTGGGGTGGGTGGAAGATGCTGGGGCACCTGGTGGTTCAGGTGGCGGCGTTGGTGCGGGCCGGCGGTCCGGCGGTCCGGCGGCTGGGCGGGGGTCGGGGGGTGTCGGCGGCGAGCAGTACGTCGGCAACGATGCGGGCCAGTGCGGGTGACAGCCCTTCGGGCAGGTGGACCCGTTCCAGGGGGCCGCCCGGCGACCAGACTCCGGCAGGTCGTGGCGGGCCGGGGTGGGCGAGGGCTCGGCGCTGCCGCGGGTCGAGGGCGGCCAGGATGCCGAGGACGGCGGTGGCGTCGGCGAGGTCGGTGGCGGGGGTACGGCGATGGGTGGCGGCGAGTTCGAGGGGCCCGGTCCCAACGATCAGCTCGGGTCCGCCGTGGGCGAGGGCGCGCTCGAGTGCGGAGAGCGCGGTCCACGGGAAGCGGCCGGGTGCCAGCAGCACCACCGCGTCCACCGGCATCGGCAGGGGCTCGCAGGTGGTGACGACGACGCGTCGGCCGCGGGTCAGACGGTCGAGCACCTGGTGGCGTTCACGCTGGGGCTGGGCGGCGGTGAGGCTCGTCACCGGGCGCGGGCCGCGCCGCCTGAGGGGGTCGGGCAGGGCGTGCGCGCGGGTGGCCAGGCGTCGGGCGGTGGTCTCGTCCGGGCAGTACACGGCCACGCTGTCGATGCCGGGCCGGGCGGTGAGGCCGACGGCGAGGCGGGCCACGGCCTCCAGGCGTTCGGCGCCGCCGGTGGGCCGCGCCGGGGTGCTGAGTGCGACCTCCAGTCGCCAGGAGCGGGCGACCGCCGGGCCGAGTTCGCGTATCCGGCCGTACCGGGGGCCGGGCCGGACCTCCCGCAGCCGGCCGCCCGGGTCGACGAGGGCGGTCACGGTGCTCTGCAGCAGGCGCCGCACCGCAGGGACGACAGCGTCCGACAGCAGCTCCCCCGCCGACGCACCGCTCGCCTCGAGCGCGAGGACGTCCTCGACGACCAGCAGGTGCCAGGGGGCGAGGCGGCTCGCGCGGTGGGCGTCGGCGACGACTGCGGCGCCCGCGAGGGTGGCCACGACCAGGACGGGGCCCGGGTCCTGGAGGCGGCGGGCCAGGTCCACGTGGTCGGCGGTCCCTTCGCCGCCGGTGGGCGTGCGGGCGACGGCGACGCGCTCGTGCGGCCCGTGGACGCCGATCAGCCGGGCGCCGGGCACGCGGTGGTGCTGCCAGCGGGACAGGGCGTGGGCGAGGTCGCCGCCCTGCTGGACCACCAGGGCCCGGGCGGCGGTGCCCGCGGCGAGTTCGGCCTCGGCGGCCAGGACCGTGCGCGGCCCGGTCATCAGGACCCGCGCCGCCGTACGGTCCGGGTGCGGCGCCCGGGCGGCGGGACCCGGGCGGCGGGCGGGGACGGTGTGCAGGGTCATCGGCTGCCTCGCTGCGGTCGGCGCCGGGTCGGGCCGGCGGCGGTGCGCACGCGCATCCACCGGGCGGCCGCGCGCAGCCGCTCGGCGGTCGCGCGGGCGGGGGCGGCGCGGTGGGCGAGGGTGTCCAGCACGCGCCCGGCCTCGAGCGCGGCGGCACCGCAGTGGTAGCGCACTGCGTCGGGCCGGGCCTCGACGACCAGTGTGTCCCCGCCGGGCAGGACAACCTCGACGACCGCGCCGCCGGGATCGGGCGCCTCGACGATCCGCAGATCCACGCGCTCGGTGAGTGCGGCGAGGTGGTCGAGTTGTTCGGCTGCCGTGGGGGTGTCCCCCGCCGGCCGGTGCAGGAGCACCTCGTCCAGGTAGGCGGTGGGACGCGCCACCGGCGGCGGCGCGGCCCCGGCCAGTGCGGCGAGCACCTCGCTCTCCTCCCCGGGTACGGCGGCGGGTTCCGTCCGTGCCCATTGGTCGTGGTAGCGGGCGGTGCGCAGGCCCAGGGGGACCACCGCGCCGCCTCCGGCCCGCCAGGCCGTCGCGCGGGCCAGGACGCCGGAGAGCCGCTCGGCCCAGCCGGGCAGCCGGTCGGTGACCGAGTCCCCCGCCGTGCCGGCCAGCGCCCAGAGTGCGGGCAGGTGCGTCCCGGCGCCCAGCGCGTCCAGGTACGAGGCGAGCTGCGGGCGGGAGGGGGCGTCGGGGCCGCGCTGGAGGGCCGTCAGCCGGTCCGGCGGCATGCCGCTTCGCTCGACCAGGTCGGGCCAGGCGAGACCGGACTCGGTACGCAGGTGGGCCAGGCACGCGCGGACCACGGCCGGGCCCGCGGTGCGGGCGCTATCGGTGGCGGGCGGGCCGGCGGGGGCGTTCAGCGTACGGCTCACGTCCGGCTCCCGCGCATCAACGGGGCGACGTCCCGGAGCAGTCGGAGGTGGCCGGGGGTCGGGTGCCCGGCCGTGTCGATCCACGGGGACAGCCCGCCGGGCGCATCCTGCTCGGTGGCTGTCGTCGGGGACGGGTCGAGGAGGGCGCAGGCGCGCGCCACCACGGCGGCCCGCTCGGCCGCGCCCGGGCCGGCGCTGTCGGCGGGCAGCGGGAAGAGGACGGTGAGCGGGCGGGCGGCGTCACCGCGGCCGCGTGCCTCGAGCGCCCATTCGAGGGTCTCGGCCACCGCGTGCACGTCGTCGGGCTCCAGGACCAGCAGTGCGTCGGCGCCCGGCGCGCGCACCGGCTCGCACGTGGCGAGGACGAGCAGGGCCTCGTCGCCGTCGGCGAGGCGTGTCGTGGTCTGTCGCCGCTGCTCGGCGGTGAGGCCGGGCTTGAGGGTTCCCGTCCACAGCGACGCGGGGCGCTGCGGGGCGGGCAGGTCGGCGGCCGCCTGGTCGAGGGCACGTTCCAGGTGGCGGGCCTGCACCGCGGTCGCGCAGGACACCAGGACGCGCCGCAGGCCGTGACCGCGGGCGGTCGCCATGAGGAGGTCCGCCAGGCCCTGGAGACCTCCCCGGCCGGTGGCCGGAGGGACGAGGGCGAGCAGGCGGTGGGTCCGGCCCCGTCCGCCGGTGACGGCCCCGGCGGCGGTGCGCGCGACGGTCACGGACCCGGCGGCCGGGGGAAGGAGGGGCGGGGCGGTGGAGGTCAGCGCCAGGCGTGCCGTGGCGGGCAGCACGCGGTCGTCGTACAGCCCCTGTCCGGGCCCGCCGGGGCGGCCGATCCGGTGGGCGTCGCAGACCACCAGCAGGTCCCACGGCCGCAGGCCGCCGCGACGCCGGTGCAGCGCGGTGATCAGGGGAAGGGCCTCGGATGTGACGACGACGGTGGCGCCCTGGCGAGTGCCGGCGAGGTTGAGCAGGGCGCGTGCCGTCCAGACCACGGACCGGTGCGCGGCCTGCGTGCGCGTGAGGGTCAGCTGGCCTGGCAGCAGCAGTCCGGCGACCGTCCCGGTGTCGCGCAGGGCCGCGCCCCACGTCTCCAGTGCCAGTGTCCAGGCGGGGCCGTGCGGCGCGAGCACGAGGACCCGTTCCCGTGCGCCGGCACGGGCGACGGCCGCCGCCAGGGCGCTCTGCTCGGTGCGCGGGATCTGCGCGGACACCCGGTGGGGCGCACCGTCCAGCGCGGCGGCGATCATCCGGACGGCCGGGGCCAGTTCCTCGCACACGGCGGGCGCCGCCACCCGGAGGCCCGGTCGGAGGTCCCACGGGCGCACCACTCCCGTGAACCCTCCGACGGCGGTCGCGAGATGGTCGGTCGTCACACCGAGGAACCGGTGGACGCGGTCCAGCCGCCTACGGACCGTGGCCGGGGTCACCGCGAGTTCGGCGGCGATCTCGTCGTACGTGAGCCGGGCGCGCAGGCGCAGCAGCGTCCGGTCGGCGGGGTGGAGGTCGCGCGGATCGCTCCGGCACCCGTGCAGCGCGTCGCCGAGGAGGTCCCCGCAGGCCGCGTAGAGGGCAGTGAGGTGGGGGCGGCCGGTGGCCCGGGCGCGTTCCTGAAGTCCGGCCACGGCGGCGTTCAGGTCCTCGACCGCCATACCCTGGACGGCGGCGAGTTCGGCGATGCTGGCGGGCGCGCACAGCATCGCGGCGAGGGCGATGTCGTGGTCGTCGGCGGGGACGGTGGGAGCAGGCAAGGCCGCGCGCTGCTCGCGCGTCGGTCCGGCGGTGTCGGGGAGAGTGGTCATGGGCGGTGTCCTGGGGTCGGAAGGTGGCGGTCGGCCGGGCGCGGGGCGAGGGGTCGTGCGGCGGCGTGCGGGCCGGTCCGGGTGGCGGGCCATGTGCTCGGGCGCCGGTGGGAGGGCGGGACGACGTCGTGCGGTCTGCGGCCGGCGGCCCGGTCGTGGACCTGGTCGTCGGGATGCCCGGCGGCCAGGCGCGGGCCCGCGCCGACCGACCCGGTCGGCACGTGCACGGCGGACTCCGGCACGGGGCCGCCGCGGTCCTGGGCGACGGTCACGGCCGTCGTCCCGTGGTCAGGGCGCGCGCGGCCGCGTCGAGGTGCGCGCGCTGCGAGGCGTCCAGGTACGGGGTGCCCTCGATCCACGGCCACCGTGAATCGGCCGGATGCCGCTCGGCCCGGTCGGCGAGGCCGGGGTCCAGTACCGCGCACGCCCGCAGCAGCATCGCGGCGTCCCCGCCGCCGGGACCCGCCGCGTCCGCCGACGCCGTCGGCACCACGACGGTGAGCGTGCGCGCCCGGTCGTGCCGGCCGCGGGCCTCGAGGGCCCATTCGACGGCTTCGCCTGCCATGTGCTCGTCGTAGGGGGCGAGAACCAGCAGGGCGTCCGCGCCCGCGGCCCGAACCGGGCCGCTCGCGGTCAGGACCAGCAGCTCCTCCCGGCCCTCGGCGAACCGCCGCACCACTGCGGCCCGCGCCTCGACCCCCGTGTCCGCGGCGATCGCTTCGCTCCACAGGGACGCCGGTCGCCGCCACCCGGGCAGGGCCTCGGCGGCCCGGGCGAGCGCACCGGCCAGCAGGCAGGACGACCGCTCCGAGGCGCACACCACCTGCACGCGACCGAGCCCGTGACGGCGCGCCGCCCGAAGGACCAGGGCCGCCGCGTCGTCCGGCGTGCCGGCCCCGGCCGCGAGGGGGACGGCCAGCAGCCGGTGTCCGCGCACCCGGCCCTGCTCGGCGGCGAGCGCCGCGCTGCGCCGCACCACCACCGGTCCGGCATCGCGGGGAAGGCGCTCCGGGCGGGTGGAGGTGAGGGCCAGACGGGACGCGGCGGGCAGCGCCCGCTCGTCGGGAGTCCCGGGCACGGGGTGTCCGCGGAGCTGGGCGTCGGTGGTGACGACGAGGTCCCAGGGGGCGAGGGGCCTTGCCGCGGGGGTACGGTGCAGGTCGGCCAGCAGGCCCAGGACCGTCGGTGTGGCCACGACGGTGGCCGGCTGTCGGGTGCCGGCCAGGTCGAGCAGGCCACGCCGTGTCCAGGCCAGGGGCCACTGCTCGTCACCGGGCGCGGCGACGGTGCGCCCGCCGGGCCGGGGCCGCAGGCCCACCACCGTGCCGACGTGCTCCCGGGCACGGGTCCAGGTGTCCATCGCGCTGTCCCACGCCGGACCGTCCGCGGCGATCACCAGGACCCGGGCGCCGTGGCCGGCCCGGCCGAGGGCTACTGCGGCGGCCACCGCCTGCTGTTCGGCGCGCGGGACCTGCGCCGCCGCGCGCGATGTGCCAGCCAGGGCTGCGAGGATCGCCTCGACGACCGGGGCGAGGGATTCGGGAAACGTCGGGGCGGGCAGCGGCAGCCCGGGGTGGGCGTCGGCCGGCCGCACCACACCCATCGCCGCGCCGACCGCGGTCGCCTCGTGATCGGTGCCCACCTCGAGGAAGCGCCGGACCCGGGCGGCCCGGGTGCGCACGGTGCCCTGGGCGACGTCGAGTTCGACGGCGACGTCGGCACGGGAGTGGCGGGCAAGCAGCCGCAGCAGGGCCCGGTCGGCGTGGTCGAGGTCCCTCGGATCCTCCCCCGTGAGGCTCAGGCGGTGGGCGGGGACCAGGTCGGCCGCCGCGTACTGGGCGGCGACCTGGGGACGCAGGAGGGTGCTGCAGCGCTCCATCGCGGCCGTGATCTCGCGCTGGACGGTGGCGCGCGGGAGGTTCTCGGTCCTGGTGATGCTCTTCACGGTGCCGGGGCCGCACAGCAGGGCGGCCCAGGTGAGGGCGTGGCGGCTGCGCGGGAGGATTGCGGCGAGCAGCGCCGCCGGGGTGGTGGCGGTGGGCACGGTGTCTGCCGGAGCGTGGTTCATGTGCGGGGTCCTGTGGGTCGGGTGGTGTGCCGGTCGATCAGGGACGGCGGCGCGGCCGCGCGGGGTGTGTGCGGTGGTGGGGACCGTCGCCGTGTCCCCGGCGGGGCCGGGAGGTGCTCGGCACGGACGGCCGGGGTACTCACCGCGCACCGGCCCGGTCCCGCGAGACAGGGAGCGGGCGGACAGGTAGCGGTCGAGCCGGCTCCCCGAACGCGGACACCCCGGGCCGGACTACGACTGCGGACCGCGAGCCGGGCACCGGGCGGAACCGGTGGCCGGGTGCTGGCCGGACGGGTGGCGGGCATCGGGTCCTCGGTGAGGTGGTCGGGAGGGCGGTGGGGTGGTGCGGGTCAGGTGGCACCGGTGGTGCACAGGTGGCCCGGGCCCGGACGCTGACCGGCGCCCACCACGCGCACCGCGGCACCGTCGGCCACGGCCGTGCCGCGCACGCCGACGTTCCATCCGCCGACGTCGGCGAGGCGCCATTCGACCGGCTCGTCCGGTTCCTGGCGGCAGCCGGTGGCCTCCACCCGTGCGCCGTCGACGGTGAGGTGGCTGTGGGTGAACAGCCCGCAGTCCTCCACGGCCGAGGCGGTGCCGGCGGTCTGCGGGGGCGGGCCCAGCGGGCAGGGCAGGCGCAGCTCGGCGCTCCGGCCGTCCGCGTAGCGGGCCACGATCCCGGTGTAGCGCGGCAGGCCGTCGACGGAGCCGGTGAGGGCGCTGATCCGTTTCGGAGGCGTGTCGGTGTCCAGCAGGGCGACCGGCAGGCCGGTGGCGCGGCGCAGCGCGTCGACCCGGTCGTCGAGGGCGACCTCGGGGGCGTCCTGGCCGAAGCCGGGGTCCAGCACCCGGCGGACACCGTCGGGCCGGACGGGGTGCAGCCACTCGCTCGCCCGCCGGCACAGGTTCGCGTCGAGGGCCGCGAGGTAGTCGGGGTCGTGGGCCAGGCGGCCGTTGCCCGGGCCGGGGAGGGAGCGGGACACAGCTGATCCGTTCGGTGCAGGGGGACGGGGCGGGGAGTGCGGGTGCGGGCACGGGAGGAGCGTGGTGCCGGCAGGTGGAGGATGTTCGGGTGCCGGGTGCGGCGGTCCGTTGATCGAGCGCAGGGCGGCGCGTGCGGCCGTCAGGCGGCCCAGTACCCGGGCCGGGTCCTCTCCCTCGCGCGCCCACCGGTCCAGGACGGCCTGCGCCCGCCGGGTGGAACTGGCACGCGTCAGCAGGTAGACGACGCGGCCGGGCTGCTCGACGACTGTCAGTTCCGGGCCGCCGTCGGCGAAGGCGAGGTTCGCGATGCAGTGCGACGCGTCCGGGTTGGTGGTGGGCACGAGGACCACGCCGATGGCGCCCGCCCGGGCCCGGCGGGCCAGGCGGTCGAGCTGGTCGGCGACCACGTCCGGCCGCCCGTAGGACTGGTGGAGTGCCGATTCGTCGAGGGCGACCACCGAGCCCTGCCAGGAGGGGCGGTGCTCGGCGGCCGCGAACCGGCTGCCGGAGTCGCAGGCGCCGAGCAGACGGGCGTAGCCGTCGGTGCGCAGCCCGCACGGCACGATCGTTCCTGTCGAGCGGACCCGCACCGCCCAGTCGGCCAGTGCCTTCAGGCGGTCCTGCCGGCCCTCGGTCAGGTCGACGAAACGGTCGGCGGCGCCGGTCAGGGTGCTGTGGTGCCGATCGGCCAGTGCGAGCAGCGCCTGCCGGTCCGGGTGGCCGGGGTCCAGGCCGAGGCGTTCCGCCTCCTCCAGCACGCGCGGGCGTGTGAGGTTCTCGCCGGTCAGGCCGGGGATCCACAGGGCGGCGACCCGTGCCGCGGCGCTCGCGCCCGGCGTTGCCGTGCCCGGGCGGTTGCGGTGCCGCTCGAGGCGGTGGGGGGTCACCACGGCTGCCTGCCCGGGCGGCGCAGCGTGCCGTCCGCGGCCTTCTCCAGCAGGCGGAGGCTGGTGTCAGGGTCGTGGGCGCGATCGCGGGCGAGGTGGAGCGCGTGGTGCTCGCCGTCCAGGTAGCGGGTGTGGGCGCCCGCCGGGTTCGCGGTGACGGTGCGTCCGTCGAGGCCGAGTTCGGCGGTGTCGAAGCGCAGTGCGGCGCCGCTGTCCAACGGTACGACCCGGGCCTGCAATTGGGTGGTGCGGGCAAGGTCGGCGAGGTGGAGCATTTGTTCGGCGTGCGTGCGTGAGCTGCCCGCGCCGCGGTGCAGCAGCGCCTCGTCGATCAGCAGGGTCGTGACGGGTCCGGCACGTCGGATCCGCTGGTCGAGGGCTTCCTTGCGGGCGGCGGCGACGGCCCGCTGCCACGCGGCGGCCGTGGTGTCGTCCGCCAGCGGGTCCGTCCGGTAGATCCGGCACATCCGGCAGCCGTCGGAGGGCAGGATCCGCAGGGCCGGGTACGGGGGCGCCGTCGGCAGTGGTGCCTCGCTGCCCTCCATCCACATCCCCCGCGCCGTCGCGTCGGTGCGCAGCGGGCCGGGGATCGACGTGACCGCGGCCAGCAGCAGGTACTGGGCGGCCTGTTCGAGGAGCTGGTAGCGGTGGGCCGCGCCCGCGCCGTCGTCGGACCAGGCACGGCCGGCAGCGTCGCGTCCGGCTTCGGTCGCGGCCTGGTGGAAGTCGGCGAGGGCGACCGTGCCGGCGCCGTAGGCGTGCAGGAGGGGACGGAGGCGGTCGGCGGCGGCCGCCTCGTGCAGTACCGGGCCGTGTCCGGTCTCCAGGTCGGTGATGTCCCGGGAGGTGAGGGGCGGGAAGGCGGGGAGGCGGTCGGCGATGTCGCCGGGAGTGCGGTTCTGGCATACCCGCAGGTGGGCCAGGTGGCGGCCGAGGACGACGTAGCCCAGGCGGGGCCTGTCGAGGGTGTGGGTCACGGAAGAGGAACCGTCCGGTCGGGGCGGGAGGAATGAGGGTGGAGGGAGGCGGGTACCGGTCGGAGGACCGGCACCGGCCCGGTGGGCGCGACGACGGCGCGGACTTCGCCCGTGTGCCGCGACACCGGCGTGCGGGATCGGCAGGCGGGCGCCGCGGCGGCCGAGGGTCCACGGGGCCGCGACCTCGCAGACGGCGCTCACGCGGTCCTCCGGGCGTCGGGCCACGGACGGGCGGGCCGGCCGGGGGCCGGTGGTGTCCAGGCGGTGAGCGGGCGCCCTGACGGTGAGTAGGCGTGACAGCGGGCGCGGCCGTCGGCGGCCGCGCGGGCGGCGGTGACGCGCATCTCCTCGGCCCAGGTGGTGTCCGCCCACGCGCACACCGCCCGGGCGCGCTGTTCGTCGGCTCCGGGCGGGAGGGGCAGGAGGAACTCCAGACCGTTGTGGCCGGTGTGCTGCTCGCGTGCGCGGGCAAGGTCCCGGGCCAGGTGCGGGTCGAGGGCGGCGAGTGCGCCGGTGAGGTCGGCCAGCGCGGTCCAGCCCTCCTCCGTACGGTCCGCAGAGACCAGCAGCAGCGGGCCCCCGCCCGGGCCGGCGGGGGTGAGGGCGGCTTCGACGACGGCGGCGGTGTGCTCGGTCGCGGCGCCGGTGAGGGCGTGGACCAGGGCGTCGGCGCCCAGTCCCGGCGGCATCGGTCCGTCGACGACCAGCACCCGCGGGACCGTGGCGTCGGTGAACCGGTCGAGGGCCTGTGCGCGGGCGTGGACGGGCAGGACCTCGGCGGCCAGGCCCGTTCTGCCCAGGGCCTCGGCAAGGCGCCGGGAGTCGCGTCGGCTGCTGTGCACGACGATCCGCCGAAGGCCGTGGGCGCGGGTGAGGTCGGCGACGAGTGCGGCCGGGCCCATGTGCCGGGCGGAGCGGGCAGTGGCCGCCGCCGCGAGGCGGTAGCCGCGCATCAGGCCCAGGTCGGCGGCCGCCCGCAATGCCAGCGCCGCTGTCAGCGGGCCGGTGACGGCCGGGTCGCAGCCGTCGCGCCCCGACCGGTCGCAGGTGATGAATCGCGCCGTGGCGGTCAGACGCAGGACGCCGGCACCGGGCGGGATCCCGTCGTGACGCTCGAGCAGGTCACGCAGAGCGGGCTGGTGGGCGTCGAGGACGACCGTGAGGTCCAGGGGTGCGAGCAGGCCGTCCCGGTGGAGGCGGGTGAGGGACTCCAGGCCGTCGGGGGTGGCGACGAGGACGGCGGGCAACGTCGTTCCGACGGCCGCGCGGACCGCGCGCGCACTGGAAGCGGCCGCGACGCCGGGCGGCAGCGGCAGCCGGGCGGCCTCGGCACGGTCGACGACGGCCAGGAACTGGCCCGCGTCACGGTGTGCGGCCGCGAGGACCGCCAGGTCGTGCTCCCAGTACGCCCCGGGAGCGGTGATCACCAGCACGCGGTGCAGGCCGCCGGCGCGCGCGCCGACCGCCCCCGCCAGCGCCGCCTGCTCCCGGCGCGGGACCACCACCAGAGCCCGTCCCTCGGCGGCCAGTTGCCGGTGCGCGAGGGCCGTGGGGGCGTGAAGGTGCCCGGGCACCGGCGCCCGCACGGCTTCGAACCGGGCGGGCATGTCCGCGCGGCGCACCACCCCCGCCAGGCAGCCCAGCCCGACCGCCTGGTACCCGCTCGTCACGCCGAGGGTCTGGAACAGCGCCTCACGGCGCCGGTGCACCACCTCGGTACCCGATCCGATCTCGCGTCCGGCCGCCCGGTCGCTCACGCCGGCGGCGGTCAGACGCAGCAGGAGCCGCTCCTCCACGCCCAGGCCGTGCACGGAGCTGAGGTCCTGGGCGCCGAGGTGGCGGGCGGTCAGGTGCCCGGCCCACGCGTAGTCGGCGACCAGGTCTGTACGGGTCCGCGCGCCCGTGGCCTGCTGCAGGTGGAGCGTGCCGTCCTGCACCCGGGCGGGGGGCCACCCCAACGCCCGGGCGATCTCCTCGGTCCCGCCGGGTCCGGCGAGCAGCCGGGCCAGCGCCAGGGACCCCACGTCGGCGGGCACCGCCGTGCGCCCGCCGCGGGCGGCCGCGCTCACCGCAGCGCCCCGGTACCGCACGCCACCGGGTGGGCGCCCTCGCGCGACGCCAGCAGGATCCGCGGCGCCGGCCCCTGCGGCCGGCCGGGCGTGACCAGCACCAGCGTGCGCGACCGCGCACCCCACAGATCGACCACCCGCGCGCTCGCCCCGGCGGTGCGCCGCTGCTGCGCCGTCCGCGTGCAGCCGTCGACCCGCACGAACACCTCGGGGCCCGGCGTGGTCGGCTCCCCGGGGACAACGGTCCGGGCGGCCGCGTCCGGTCCCACCCGGCCCTCCAGCAGCCACAGCACGGTGCCGTCCGCGTAGGTACTGCGGACCGCGACCACCGTCCCGTCGGCGGTGACGGTCTCGACGCGGGGTTCGCTCCCGCCCTCGAGCAGCGGCACCCGCACGGCCGGCACCGGGGACGGCAGGTGGGCGCGGACGCAGACGGTGACCCCGTCGGCGTCGTGGGCGGTGGGGGCGGTGCACCGGGTCTCGCCGTCGACCGGGTCCGCCGTGGCGTCGATCCGCAGCGGCGCCCCGGCATCGGCGTCGTGGAGTACGGCGACCGCCGGCCCGGTGGCGCCGGCCGGAACACCGGCCCGCTCGCCGAGCGCACCGGACGGGCCGGGGCCGGGCGGCAGACCGTCGGGGCCGGTCGCCGCGGGGGCGAGGGCCTGTTCCGGGGCGGGGCCGGGACCGTGGGTCGGAGGCCTCTGGGGTGAGCGGGGGCGGGACACGAGCTGCTCCAGGATCAGGGGCGAGTGCGGGGCGGTCTGGTTCATACGGGGTCGGGGCCGTGGGGTGGTGGTGCATCCGGGGCGGCCAGGCGCTCCAGATGCCCGGTCAGGCGCCTTGTGTCGGAGCCTGAGGCGGCCGCCGTGTAGGCCTCGAGGGAGGCGGCGTACAGCGGGCGCGCGGCAGCCGGCCGGCCTGCGGCTTCGACGGCGAGGGCGCGCCACTCCCGCAGCCGCGCACTCCACAGCACGTGCCCCAGCGCCTCGGCGGCGTCCTGGGCGTGGCCCAGGACCCGGCCGGCCAGGACGGGATGTCCGGCGCCGGCGAGGACCCGGCCCGTCCACGCGAGCGCCCGCATCGCCTCCAGCGGCTCACCGGCCAGCGCCTTCCGGGCCCGGCGCAGCATCGCCAGGGCGGGCCGTGCCCGGCCGAGATCGGCGAGGGCGCCCGCCAGCGCGACCTCGGTGAGTGCGACCCCGCGTGCGTAGCCGAGGTCGTGGCGCAGCCGCAGCGCTTCCTCCAGCGGGGGGAGCGCGGCCGCGGGGCGCCCGGCGTCGAGGTGGGTGGCGCCGATGTCGTGCAGGTGCTGGGCGAGGGCCAGGGCCGCGTCGGGGTGCGGGTCGCCGGCCGCGTCGGCGAGTGCCTCGTGGAGCAGGTCGAGGGCCCGGTCGTGGTGGCCGGTGGCCCGCAGGCCGATCGCCAGCGAGTTGAGGACTTCACGATGTGCGGCAGGCGGTGCGCCCGGGTCCTGACGGACCGCGTCGAGCGCCAGCCGGTAGAGCCAGAGCCACAGGGGGTAGTCGCGGCGGACGAGGACCAGCGGCCACAGGGCGAGGGCGGCGCGCCACACCAGCGTGTGGTGCCCTGCGCGGGCGGCGGCGTCGACGAGCGGGCGCACCAGCGGTTCCTGGGCGTCGAGCCAGCTGCGGGCGTCGGCCGCGCCGGCGAACGGCGGGTGCCCGGTGGTGGTGGCGGGGTCGGGAACCAGGAGCGGGCGGCGGGCGCTGGCGAGGGTCCCGGCCCGTTCGGCGGCGTCCACCCACCACGAGATCGCCCGCAGCACGGTGGCGGCCGTGGACGCGGGTCCGTCGGTGGCGGTGGCGAGGGCGGCGGCGTGGTCGTGGCCGGGGCCGGGGAGCCGGTAGCGGGGCCCGGTGGGGCCCTCGCCCGCGGTGGTGGCGAGGTGGCGGCGTTCGAGCGCCGCGAGGTGCGTGGCGGCGGTGGCCGGGTCGGTGCCGGTGGCGGTGGCGGCGGCGAGCAGGAAGGCGTCCACCGGGACGGGGGGCAGTGCCCCGAGGGCGCGGTAGGCGGCGGCGCGGGTGTCGTCGAGGCGGGCGTGGGCCTGGTCGAGGGCGCGGTGCACGGCGTTCTCCACGGGATGGGGCCGGCGCGCGCCGGGGGGCCGGGTCAGGGCGAGGGCGAGGTGGGCGGGGGTGAGGTCGGGGTCGAGCTGGAGCTGGGCGGCCGCCAGGGCGATCGCGATCGGCAGGCCCGCGCACGCCTCGACCAGCCGCTCCATGCCCTCTCCCTCGCCGTGGTGCGGTTCGCGGCAGGAGAGCGCGGCGAGGAGGTGGCCCGCCTCGGCCGGCGGGAGCGGGCCGAGGTCGTGGTGAACGGCGCCGTGGGGCACCAGGTCGGCGAGGGGGGCCGGGGCGGTCACCACGGTGCGGCATTCGGCGGCGGGCAGGAGGTCGGCGACCAGGGTGTCGTCGAGGGCGCCGGCGAGCAGGACCGCCGGGCGGCGGGCGGCGCTCAGGGTGCGCCACAGGCCCTGGGCCTCGTCGAGCCGCTCGGGCACCTGGGGCGCGCCGAGCGCGCGCAGCCAGCCCGCGAGGACTTCCAGGGCCGCGGGCGTGCGGCCGGCGGCGGGCCGCAGGTCGGCGGCCAGGTAGCCGCCCGGCTCGTCCTGTGCGCGCAGTACCCGTGCAGCCAGGGCGGTGCGGCCGATGCCGTCCGGGCCGACCAGGACCGCGATGCGGCCGGCGGCCAGGGTCGCGGCCACCGTCGCCTGTTCGGTGGCCCGGTCGACGAACACGGGTGCGGGGCGGGGCAGTTGGGAGGGGCGTTGCCACTGCTGGGTGGGGCCGGGGTGGATGTGGACGCCGCCGTGGATGCTGCGGGCCTGCACCACCGGCCCGCCCACGCTTCCGCCGGTGATCGTGTTCGTGGTCGTGTTCACCGCGCCGCCTCCGTCGGGGCCGCGAGGCGGCGCGTGCCGGCGGCCTTGCGGGCTTCGGTGTCCAGGTCGACGTGCGTGCAGTCCCACAGCGTGCGCAGCCACCGGGTCGCCGTGATCCACCCCAGCCGCGGATCGTCGTAGCTCAGCACGTCCTGCCCGGTCTCCACCGGGCGGCCGTCGCGTTCGGCGAATACCGGGCCTGCGACGTGCGTCAGTTCGCTGTCGCCCGCGCGGACCGACACCCAGCCGCGCCGGCGCCCCTCCGGGCACGCGCCGCGCGAGTGCCGTGCGCACGGCAGGCAGATCGGCGGGTGCTCGACCCGCGCGCCCTCCGGCCACCCGGCGGGTGCCGCGTCGGGGCGGGGCATCAGCCACAGCGTTCCCGCCGCGGTGCGGTCCGGCTCGCCCGTGCAGCCCTGGCAGCGCTCGTCGGCCATGAACCGGTGCTGGCGGGCCGGGTGGACCAGCTTGAGGCGGGCGGTGCCCGAGCCGGGGTCCTGGAGGCGGCGCTGGATCAGCACGCCCATCGCGTCGCGGTCCGCCACTCTCTCGTCCGCGTAGCCGACACCGAGGACCCGGGCGGGCCGGAACGCGGTCGCTTGCGAGGACCGGAGCACGATCTCGCCGGTGCGGGACTCTCCGGACCACAGGGTCACCGCCGGTACCCCGCGCGGCATCGTGGTCACCGGCGGACCCCGCTCTCCAGGACCAGCACGGCGAAGCCCTCGGCCGCCGCCGCGCCGTCCGGCGGGCCCGTCGTACGCCAGGTGGAGGCCAGGGCGTCGACCTCGGCGCCGGTGCGCGGATGCCAGTCGAGCCCGGCCCCGGCATGGGCCGCGGCAACCGCCGCCCGCCGCTGCCCCTCGCGGGCGGGCATCCGGTGGGTGACGACCAGGACGCTGCCGGCGGGCAGTTCCTCGCCCAGCGCTCGGAGCAGCCCGTGGGCCTGCCGATCGGTCAGCTCGTGCAGGACGTCCGACAGGACGACGGCCACCGGCCGCCGCCAGTCCAGGCCCGCGAGCGGGGAGCGCAGGCCCGCCAGGAGCGGGCCCGGTGCGGTGAGGTCGGCCAGCAGGTGCCGGGCGCGGCCGGGCACCGGCGTGTGGAGCAGGGCGCGGGCGTGGACCATCACCATCGGGTCCCGGTCCGCGTAGAGGAACCGCGCGCCCGGGGCGGCCGGCAGGACGGCGGCGTGCAGCGGACGCAGCGCGGGCGGTGCTCCGCGGTGATCGCCGGTGGTCAGGCCGCATCCGAGGTCGGCGAACTGGGCCGTCCCGCCGGCGGCGAGGCGGGCAACGTGCTCCAAGGCAGTGCGGCGGGCCGTGACGGCACGCGTGCCCCACGCGGGGTCCGCCCGGCGCAGGGCGTGGGCGGCGAGCCGGTCGGGCGCGAAGTGGTCCTTGCCGCCGAGGAGTTCACCGGCCACGCGCGCGGACGTGGCGGTATCGGTCCGCACGTCGGGGCGGGCGTGGTCCTCGGACCACCGTGCGCGCCACCAGGGCGCGAGCACGTACGGTTCGGCCCGGTCGGTCTGCTGCGCGGGGCGGACGCCCGTGCGCGGGCGCGAGGCGGCCTGTCGGCCGGCCGGGCGGTCGGTGAGGCTCCCGCGCGGGGAGGCGGGCCGGGTCACGCGGCACACTCGCCGGTGTCCGTGCGGCGGCGCGGCGGTGCGACGACGTCCCCGTCGGGCAGCAGCAGTCCGGTGTCGTCGAACTGCACGGCGCCGTTGCACAGCAGAGCCCAGCCCTGTTCCGGGTGGCTGGCCACCGGGACGGCCGCCCGGGCGTCTTTCGCGTCGGCGTCCGGGCAGGGCGGACGGTGGCCGCAGCTCATGACCCCTCCCCCGTCGGCGCGGTCGAGGACTCGTGGGTGGGGTGGGTCAGGTGCACCTGCGGGATGCCGGGCGTTGCGGCGGGAGTGGGGGGGGGGGGGGGGGGGGGGGGGGGGGGGGGGGGGGGGGGGGGGGGGGGGGGGGGGGGGGGGGGGGGGGGGGGGGGGGGGGGGGGGGGGGGGGGGGGGGGGGGGGGGGGGGGGGGGGGGGGGGGGGGGGGGGGGGGGGGGGGGGGGGGGGGGGGGGGGGGGGGGGGGGGGGGGGGGGGGGGGGGGGGGGGGGGGGGGGGGGGGGGGGGGGGGGGGGGGGGGGGGGGGGGGGGGGGGGGGGGGGGGGGGGGGGGGGGGGGGGGGGGGGGGGGGGGGGGGGGGGGGGGGGGGGGGGGGGGGGGGGGGGGGGGGGGGGGGGGGGGGGGGGGGGGGGGGGGGGGGGGGGGGGGGGGGGGGGGGGGGGGGGGGGGGGGGGGGGGGGCGCGCAGGGCGGCGACCAGCAGGCTCTGCCGGCGCACGGCCCGCACCGTCCAGCCGTCGGTGCGGCGCTCCTGGGCGAACAGCAGGCACCCCTCGACGCGGAGATACCCGGACATCTCGGTGCCCCCGGGCAGCAGCTGCGCGGCCAGGTCCGCCGGGTCCCATCCGGCGGTGTCGGGCCGCACGCAGACGATGGATCCGTCCGGGTAGGTGGTGGTGCTCTGCGTGCCGTCCTCCTGCCGGACCTGTCCGGCGGTGTCGGGCCGGTCGGCCAGGACCGCGACCGGCAGCGCCGGACCGGGCTCGCCGGCGTGCCGCGCGGAGGCGTGCGGGGTGTCGGCGGGGCGGGCCGTGGTGTCGGTGGGGGGCACCGGACCTCCGTGAGGGGTGAGGTGGGACTGGAACGGGGCGGGTGGCGCGCCGGGCCCGGGGCGGGCGGCGGCCCCGGTGTGCGGGCGCCGGGAGCGGTGCCCACGGGGTGCGGGGAGCGGTGGTCGCACGTGGGCCGCCGCTCCCGCGCCGATGCCCGCGACGAGGACGAACGCGGTGAGGAGCAGGGCAGGCCAGACCTCGGTGCGGACCGCCGCCGTGAGGAGCGCCGCCACCCCGGCGGCCACGAGGGCCAGCAGGACCACGCCGAGCAGGGCGTACAGGGTCGTGGGAGGCCGCTGGGCGGGTGAGGTGCGCGGTGTCGTCATGCCGCCCCCCTCGACACCCCGGCCCCGGTGGCGGCGGGGCGTACGAGTTTCAGGTGCGGGGCGGTGCCCTCGCCGGGCCGGTCCGGGACCACGGCCAGCAGCAGCCAGCCCTGCGCCTGGAGGGCGAAGGCCCGCCACCCGCCGGCCGCGGCCACGAGTGCGGGGTGCAGCCTGCTCTCCAGGAAGACCCGCGCCTCGCCGGTCCGCGCCCCGGGAGCCACGCTCGTGAGCAGGTCCTGCTCCTGCCCGGCGCGCCCCGGCACGGCCGGGCAGGTGCGGGTGAAGCTGCCACCGGTGTAGGAGCAGGTGACGGCGAGGGCGCCGCTGTTGGCGGTGGCGCGGACGCCGGCCAGCGGGGCGGTGGCCGAGAGCAGGAGCGCCGCTGCGACGCCGGTACGGTCGGCCACTGCGCCCGGCTTCTGCGGCATCGCGGGTCGCGGTTCGCCGTACGCCCGGGCCGGGTCGAGACCGACCGGCGTCAGGGGCCAGCAGGCCGCCACGGCACGCGGGTCGTACGGGCCGTCGGTGCGCGGTCGGCCCCGCCGGGAAGGAGCGGTCGCGGTTCGGGGGAGGGACATCGCAGTCCTCGCGGGTCGCAGGGAAAGGTGATGGGTGGCGGCCGGTCAGCGGGAGGATCTGCGGCGGACCTCGGAGGCGAGGTCGGACAACGCGAGGTCCATGGCGGCGAGGTCGGCCGCGCCGTCGCCCGCGAGGGCGACCAGTGAGCCGTCGGCCAGCGGCTGTGCCAGCAGCGTCAGGGCGGCGAACTCGCCGCAGAAGCGGTTGAGGCCCGGGTCCCGGGAGTGCGAGGCGCCGATCGCGGCGCCGCAGCCCCTGATCGCCGCGGTGGCGGCGGTGAGCGCGGCGGCCGCCGCCTCCGCGGTGTCCCGGTGCAGGTCGCCGGCCGAGCTCAGTAGCAGGCCGTCCGCGCTCACGTGCAGGGCCGCGAACACGCCGGCGGCGGCGAGGGCGGCGGTCAGCGCCTCCGGGCCGACCGGTGCGAGAGGGCCGGCGCCGTGGGGGCGGGTGGACACGGGGGCGGGCGAGGCGGGTGTCGACAGGGGCATCGGGTCGGCCTTTCGGGTCGGTGGGGTCACTGGAAGGGGGGCGGGACGGGGGCGGCAGCCGGTGGCGGGACGAGGAGGGCCGGTGGCAGCAGGAGGGCGGCGGCGGTCCGTCCGGGCATGCTGGTGAGGGACACCCGCAGGTCCAGGTGCCGGACGGCCGCCGCCACCAGGCGCATACCGAGGCCGGGCCACGGCGCCCGGGCCGGTGCGCACCCGCCCTGTGCCAGCACCCGCCGTGCGGCCGCGAGGGTCTCCTGCGGCAGGCCGGGGCCGTGGTCGGTGACAGCCAGCCACACGGCGCCGCTCCCGGCATCGGTCGAGCACTCCAGGACGGCCCCCGCCTGCTGCCCGCCGTGCCGCACCGCGTTGTCCAGGAGTTCCGCCGCCGCAGCGGCCAGGGGCTCGACGGCTGCGGGCACCACGGTGAGGTCCGGGGTGTCCGCGACCCGCACGCGCTCGTAGTGCGCGACCCGGCTCTGCGCGGCCCGGGCCACGTCGTGCAGGGCGGCGGGCCGAGACCGTGCGGGCCAGGGCCCGCCGGACAGGACGGACAGTCGCACGCCCAGGTGGGCTGCCAGCACATTGGCGTGGTCGGCACGGTAGAGGTGGTCGAGCGGCACCTCGGCTCCGATCGACTGCTGGGCCGCGAGCAGGTCCTGGCCCTGGCGGGCGAGCAGGTCGAGGATGGGGTGCACGGCCGCCGCCGTCTCCTCGGCGGCCAGCCGCCGGATTCGGCCGGTGGAGCCGAGGACCAGATCGGCGGCCCGCACCACGGCCGGAGGTGCTCCGTCCAGGCGCGCCGGGAGACCCGTCTCGGCGCAGCGAAGCAGGTACGGGAGCCAGGCGTCGACGAAGTCGGCCACCGCGACGTCCTGAGTCCGGGTCCGGTCGGCGGCCTGAGCGGCCGCGGCCCGGCCCCGGTGACGGCCGGCCCGCGCGAAGACCGCCATCACGACCCCCCGCCCAGGCCCGCGCGGACGCCGGCACACCGTCGAACGCCGGGTGCACCGGCGCGGGGGCGCCGGCGCCCTCCATCGGTATCCGCGTGCCGACGTGACGATCGAACGCACGCCTCCGCGGCCAGGAGCGCCCCGGACGGGCTCGAACAGGTCACCGTCGGCACTCCGGGACAACCGTCCACAAGTCGGACCGGACCGGACCGGTCGTCAAGTCGGTTCCGCACGCTGCTCGGTGTGAGGACCGGACGGGGTGCGGACTTGCGGAACAGGGGCTCCGCAAGGCCAGGACAGGCCATATCGTCATGACAGTGAGCGAACCGCCTGTCACGCCCGGTGTGAATGCCGGGGGCGGGGTGGATGCCGTTAACGCCGTTAAAGATCGTTTCGAGCACAGGGAGCACACGGTGGCGCCGGTCCGCAATCAACACCTTGAGGCCGTGGTCCGGGAACTGGGCTGGTCCCAGGACCGACTCGCGGCCCAGGTGCGCCGGACGGCGGCCGAAGCCGGGGCCGACGAACTGCTGTCGGTGACGCGGTCCCACATCGCGCAGTGGCTCCGCGGATCGCGGCCGAGCGGCCGCACGCCCGCTATCTTGTGCGAGGCGCTGTCCCGCGGACTGGGACGTCCGGTCACCCCGGCCGAGATCGGCCTCGCCGCTCAGGGCCAGGAGGCGGCCGGCTGGGACAGCGACCCCGTGTCCGCACTCGCGAACCTCAGGGATGACATGCTCGGTCGCCGACCGCTCCTCTTCTCCGCCCTCGCCGCCACCGTTCCGGGCCCCGCCTGGTGGGGCGAGCACCGCGACCGCGCCCGCAACCGGGCTCCCGTCGCGCTGCTCACGGTCTCCGAGGCGCACGTGGAGGCCCTGCGGGATGCCGCGGGCTTCTACTCCCGCCAGGACCAGAGACTGGGCGGACGGGCCGGCCGCCCCTCCCTGCGGGCCTACCTGGGCACCGACGTGGCCGCCTACCTCGCCGCGCGCCCGACGAGCGAGCGGGTGCGCACCGACCTGCTCGCCGCCGCCGGCCAACTCGCCTATCTCGACGGCTGGATGGCCTTCGACGGCGGCGACCAGGGCGGCGCCCAGCAGGGCTTCGCGCTGGCGCTGGCGCTGGCCGCCGAAGCGGACGACCCCGCGCTCGCCGGGCACATCCTGCGCGCCCAGGCCCACCAGGCGCTCGACCTCGGCCACCGGTCGATCGCCCTGCGCTTCGCCGACGCCTCCGTCGACAGCCCCCGCTACACGGCCGCGAGCCCCCGTGAGCGGGCGCTGCTCGGAGTCGTCCACGCCCGCGCGCTGGCCGCAGCCGGGCGCAAGCCGGACGCGATGGCGGCACTGAACCGCGCCGAGCGCGACCTCGCCGCCGCCGACCGCGGCCAGGACCGGGAACCGGAGCGCGTCGCCTTCTTCGCCGAAGCCAGCCTCGCGCACGAGACCGCCCTGACCCTGCGGGCCCTGGGCGACCTGCAGGCAGCGGAGGAGGAGATGAGGCGCAGCGTGCGGACCCGCCAGCGGGCCTCGGCCCGTACGCACGCCGTGACCCTCGGGTACCTGGGGGCCGTCCAGGCCCAGCGCGGCCACATCGAGGAGGCGTGCGCGACCTGGCACACCGCGCTCGACGCGATGGCCGGCATCCAGTCCGGTCGGACCCGTGACGTCGTGCGGCAGATGCGCAGCGCGCTGTCCCCGGTCCGTGGCCGGGGCGGCAACACGGCCGCCGAGCTGGACAGCCGTGCCCGCGAGGCTCTTCGCGGCATAGGCTGAGCGCGCCGCGACGAGCGCCCGACCGGCCGGACGCCGGGCGGCTCCGGGGAGGAGAAGCGCATGATCGTGATCGAGCCTGTCGCCGTGGTGGTCGGAGGTCATTCCGAGCCGGCCGACGACTACCAGGGCGGCGTCCGGTCGGTGATCCGGCTCAACCCCGGCTTCCCGCTGGACGCCGTGCAGGGCCTCGAGGAGTTCAGCCACCTGACCGTCACCTGGCACTTCCACCTCGGGTCGCCCGACGACGTGGAACTCCACGCCCGAAGCCCACGCGGCAACCCCCGCTGGCCGGCGACCGGGACGTTCGTGCACCGGAACCACCGCAGGCCGAACCGGCTCGCCGTCTCCTACCCCCGCCTGCTGAAGGTCGACGGCCTCGACCTTCACGTCACCGACCTCGACGCCGTCGACGGCACACCGGTCATCGACATCGCGCCGTTCTTCCGGGAGATGGGCCCCCGCGGCGAGGTCACCGAACCCGCCTGGCCCGGCGAGATGCTGACCGACTACTGGACGGACGCCGCCAGCAGGCCCCGGTAGAGCGGGCGACCCCGGCCCGCAGGCGCCGCCGCCGTCCGGCCAGCCTCCGGTGCCGCAGCTGCCGGGAGAGCCGGGCGGCCGCGCCTGCGGTAGCTGGAACGCCGCAGCAGCGGCTCGCGCCCGTGGAACCCGCCTGATCACCGAACACCGGCCTTACAGGTCGAACGCGGTGTCGCGCTCCGGTCGTCGACCGGTACGCCGGACGCCGGCGGGAGTGAAGTGCGGTCGCCGGTGCCACAGGCCGGACGGCCCCGTCCGGGGACGCCCCCGATGGTGCGCCCGTGGTGCGGCACCACCCGCCAACTCGAATCGGTCATCGTCGTCGCTCCAGGACGGTCGTCTACGGGAAGGGACGGCCCGACGGATGGTCAGAGCCGGTCACAGGCGTAGGGGTGATGAATCAACCGTGGCCCGGACGCGGCGGCATCACCAGGCCGCGGGGTGGCCATCTGGTGGCCACCTTCCGACCGCACGGGCGCAAACGCTCGCGCCATGGGGGTGGTTTGTTCGCATTTGCGGTCCCTGCCAGGGTGTGCCTTGAGGTGGAGGTGGCCATCAGATGGCCACCCCGCGGCCTGGTGATGCCGGACCGGCAGCGGCACGGTAGAGATCCGGAGACGGCGCACCCGCGTCGGCCGTGCGAGGAGGCGAAGATGTCGCTCCCGGTCCCTTCCCCGATTGGACGATGTGGCCTCGGGCTGGCGTGTGCCGACATACTCCTGCGGCTGGTCGATGAGGAGAGACCTGCAGCGGTGGCAAGGCGCCTTGCCGTTGTTCTCCTCGCCCAACACATGCCGGATCTCGCAGACGACGTCGCGTTGGTGGTCTCCGAGCTGGTCACGAACGCGCAGGGGCACGGCGGCGGGCTGGCCGAGGTCGGCATCGCCCGCTACGAGCGCGGAGTCGCTGTCACGGTCACCGACCACAGCGGTGACTACAAGCAGATCACGGATTTCATGAGGGGAATGTCGGTGGACGGTGAGTGGCGGGCCGAGAGCGGCCGCGGCCTGATCCTCGTGGGGGCCTGCGCCACGGCTTGGAGCGTCGAACCGGCGTGTCCTGCGGGCGCCATCGTGACGGCGGTCTTCCGTACAGGGGCCCTGACCTGATGGGCCGTCTGGATCCGGTGCCGCGAAACCTGGCGCCCGGACTTGCCGTCCACCCGCTCGGAGTGGGGTGCCGTTCCATCAGTGCTCCGCCGTCGCCGCGTCCGGCGGCGGACAACGAGTGGCTGAACGGCATGCGCAAGGCTGTCGAACGCGGCGCCGATCTCTTCGACGTCGCCGACACCTACGGGGAGGGGCACGCGGAGCGGCTGCTCGGCCAGGTGGTCCGGGAGTGCCGCCGACAGGGTGTCACGCTCAAGATCAGCAGTAAGGTCGGGCACAGGGGCTCCGCGCCCCACCCCTATGCGGGACCTCACCTCAGGCATCAGCTCGAGCAGAGTCTCGACAACCTGAACGTCGAGCAGATCGACCTCTTCGGACTGCCGTCGCACGACTTCGGTCCGAACGACCGCTACCTGGGGCCGGCGGTCGAGGTCCTGCGGACGATGAAGGATCTGGGCATGATCGGGGCGATCGGTCTCGTCGGCCCGCCGTGGGACCCGGCTGCGGCACCGGACGGGGTCGCTCATACGCGGTTCCACGATCTGTTCGCCGTGATCCAGCCCGATGTCGTCCTGCTCCCCTTCAACGCCCTGACCCCACTCGCGGTCCTACCGGCCACCGGGCAGGGCGATCCGTTGTTGCGCGCGGCAGAGCAGGGTGCCGGGGTTCTCCTGACCTCGCCATTGGCCGGCGGGCTTCTCACCGGCACAGCACGTCCGGCAGACCAGGCTCCGACGCACGAGAAGGCGATGAGGTCCGTCATCGCTCGCGTCCTCGAACCGCTGCGCCAGCACCTCGGCGGCCACCCGGCAGTCCTCGGACAGGCGGCGCTGCGGTATTGCCTGTCCCGCGGACCGCACACAGCCGTCGTGGCCGGGTTCGGGCAGGCCGAACACGTCGCCCTGAACTACCGCAGCCTCGACCTGGATCTCACCCCGCAGGACGAGTCCGCCATCGAATCCGCCTACGCCGCGCTGCGCGAGGAACTCAGGTCGAAGACACACCAGGCCGTGCGTCAGGACAGGGCAACGCGCTGAAGCGTCCGCCACCGGTACTGCCGGGTACCGCGACGCAGCTCGACCAGGTCGAGCGACTCAACGACCAGGGACACCGGCGCGAGCAAACGCAGCGGCTCGACGGCCTTGATGAAAGGAGGTGCCGGCCGGTCGGAGGGGCTGTATCCGATACCGAGGTGCGGCCGCCACCGGCCGGTTCCCGTTCCTCCGGGGACGCCGAGGGCACGCCCAACGGCGGTGAGCTGCTGGTGCAGGTGCACAAGGCCGGTCCACGGAGTGACGGAGAAGCGGACCGCGCCGCGTGACCCGGCGAGGGGATGCGCCACCAGGACGAGCCGGGGCAGCCCCAGTCCGCGGACGCGGTCGGCCAGGGCGTCCACGGTCCGGGCCGGCACGTCGGTGGCGTCGCCGATACGCAGGACCGTGACGTGCAGGCCCTCGGGCGGTGTCAGGTCGAGACCCAGGTGCTGGAGAGCACGCTGGCACTGTGCTGCCCGCTCGGCGAGCTGGTGGTGCCCGTTGAACGTGAGCATCCAGTACAGGCGCCGGGTGCGGGTGTCCCAGCCGGGACGGTCCCAGTGGTTCACCAGGTGCTCGAGCCCGGCGTAGGCCTCCCAGTCGGCGCGCACGATGGTGTCCGCGTCGTCGAGGTCGGACGGCGGATCGGCCGGAAAGGCCGTGTGGTCGGATACCAGGGCCACGATCGGTTCCTCCGGCAGTTCAGGCGGCGCCGGGGATCCCGGTGCTCCCCGCGACGGTACCGGCGGTGGGGTGCGCGCGGAAGGCGCGCAACTGCTCGGCGAAGCCGCCGACAGCCGGTTCGTCCTTCCAGCGAGCGGCGCGCGCGTAGAGTTCGACGCCGCGCAGCCACACGGACCGGATCGGCGCGGTGGCGCCCGACCCCAGCGCCCGCTGCCCGAGGTCCATGGCCGTCTCGACGTCCGGCTGCGCTTGGTGGAGCAGGGCGGTGGCCACGTCGAGGCCCACCAAGGCACGACTCCAGACAGAATCGGAGCCGGCCAGCAGCGGCTCGAGGTCCCGGGCCCGGTCCAGGACCTGCCCGGTGTCCCCAAGGGACAGATGGGCGGTGACCACATTGGCCAGCGTACGGGCCTCGGAGTACGGCACGAACGCGATGCAGGGCGTCAGCCCGGGAGGGAGAACGTGACTCTCTGAGAGCTGCAGGGCCCGGTCGATGGCGTCCTTGGCCTGCCGGCGGTGGCCGGCCCGGGCAAGTGCCCGGGCGCGGCCGTTGGCCAGCAGCCGGATCGCCTGGGGGTGCTCGGGTGCGAGCGCGATCCCAGCGGCTGCCGCCTCGTCCGCCAGGTCATAGCGGCCCTGGTAGTAGTAGCCGAGAGATCGCGTGCCCAGTGCCCACATCTGCAGAGCGCGATCGTCGATCTCACCGGCGAGTTGCAGCGCCTCGGTGCTGTATGCCTGGGCCGCGGCCGGCCGGTCGACGTTGGTGGCCATGTAGCCGAGGAGACCCGAGACCTGGCCAGCGAGGCGGAACAGTTCGGCCCGGACCCGGGGTGGCTGGCGGCCGGCCAGCAGGGTGTGGAGCATGCCGCGCAGCAGCTTGGCCTCGCCGACCAGCTGGTGGGGCCCCAGTCGCTCGTAGCGGTCCACGATGCCCGTGATCGTGGCGCGGGCCATCGCGAGGACGGCAGGGTCCGTATTGGAAGCGGTGAGCTGCCGGGTCTGGTCCCCCACCTGCCAGGGGTCGTCGAACTCGAGAACATCGCCCCCGGGCGGCACGGTCCGTTCAGCAGGGGCGGCCTCCAGCGGGAGGCCGAGGGTGTCCGGGTCGACGAACTCGAAGATCCTTCCGACTGGCAGGGCGAAAAGATGCTTGAGAACCAGGCCGACCTCGATGGTCGGGGCGGTCCGCACACCCTCCAGCATCCAGCGTCGGAAGGTCCTCCGGCTGACGGTGGCCGTCCGCAGCGACGGCCGGCGCTCCTTCTCGGCGGCGATGTGCGCGGCCCGGGCGAAGCGGACGTCGAACACCTCGAACTTCTGCCACTTCTTGTCCTCGACGAGCAGCCGGAACCTGGGGACCAGCTCGCCCATCAGATGCTCCTGTCAGTCATCGGGCTCTCCTTCGGATTCGGTCGCGCTCCCGCCTGTCAGCACCCGCAGCGTCTCCGCGAAGCCCGTCGTCAGGGCGCGCAGGACAGCCTCGCCCTTCTGCGGGGTGCCCAGCGAGGGACGGCCGACGACGCCGCTGGCGGTGGACGCCTGTAGTCCGAGGACAAGCAGGTGCGGTCGTTCGGCCACGTGGTCGGCCGTGGCGTGGCCGGCGCCGACGAGCTCCGGCCACTGGTACATGAGCAGGGAGGTCTCGATCTCCCCGGCGTGCATGTCCTCGTGGGCGGTGCTCTCCAAACCGGCCGCGGAGCGGGCCGCGGCCCAGTCCTCGCGGCGCGGGAACAGCGCCATCCGCGGACCGGCCGTGTTGGACTCCTGCACGACGTTCGCCAGCACGTAGTTGCCGCCATGGCCGTTCACCACGACCAGGTGTTCGACACCCGAGGCCCGCAGCGACGCGGCGATGTCGCTGACCACCGCGATGAGGGTCTGCGCGCGGATACTGACGGTCCCCGGCCACGCGGCGTGCTCCTGGGAGCAGGCGATCGTGATCGGCGGCAGCAGGAACAGGCCGTAGGCGCGGGCGATCGCTTCGGCGATCGTGCACGCGACGAGCGTGTCGGTGGACAACGGCAGGTGGGTACCGTGCTGCTCGAAACTGCCGACGGGCAGAACCGCGACACGGCTCGCCCGCGCGGCTTCGTCGGCGCTGGTGGCGGTGGGTAGAGGAAAGGTCATGGTCACATTCTCCGGGGGATCAGGGCCACGGTGGCGCGGAAGGCCTCCATCTCCGGGGGAGAGCCGGCGAGCGGTTCGGCGAGCTTCGCCAGTCCCACCAGAGCGCCGTGAACGCGCCCGGACCCGACCGCAAGGTTCGCGGTGAGGATCTGCTGTCCCGCGGCGCCCGCCTCGTCACTCCGGCCGGTCCGCACAAGGCACTTGGCCAGCCACACCCGCGCGAGGAGACCGTCCTGCCGCAGACCTTCGGGCCAGACGGCCAGGACCTCCTCCAGCACCGTCAGAGCACCCTGGTGGTCGTCCAGCAGCATCAGGCAGTGGGCCTCGTGCGCCCGGACGTACGCGGGCACGCAGTGCAGACCGATCGCCCCCGGGTCACCGGCCGCGCCGATCCGCTCGGCCTCATCCACCAGCCGCAGGGCCTCCCCCGCGGCCCGTCGGGCACCCGTACCGTCGCCGGCGAGCGCATGTGCCTCGGCCTGGCGGACCGCGCACAGCGCCCGGTCGCGGGCCCCGTCCCCCGCCGACGACCACGCCCGGCCGGCCAGCGCCACGGCCAGCGCTGCGTGCCCACGCTCCACAGCCCCCTGCGCTTGCCGCATCATTACATAGGACACGAGAGCCGGATCGTCGGCATGCTGGGCCAGGACCAGGGCCCGGTCTAGCCAGAAGGTTGCCCGCTGCGGATCCCCCATCGTGTCGGCCGTCCAGCTCGCGAACTCCGCCCACCTCGCCTCGATCGACATGAGGCCCGCCGCCAGCCCGCCGCCCGCCCGCTCCCGGAACTGCCGGATCACCGCCATCTCCTGCACCGCAGAATGATGGATCTGTGAGGGACCGAACGCGTTGTGCGCAGCGGAGAGGATCTGCAGCATGCCCGTCCAGTGAGGCACCAGCGCCGGGTCCACCGACAACGCTCCGTCGGGGGGCGCATCCGGCACGGCCGGGCGCTCGAGGTCTCCGCTCATCGGATCGTCCGCAGGCGCCCGGAACAGTTCCTCGGCTGACGTCACCTTCTCGGTGAAGAGGTGCTCCAGAACCAGGCAGGCCTCGTGCGACGGCAGCCCCTTCAGATCGCCTGCCAGCCATCTGGTGTAGCTCCGCTGCGAGACCGACACCTGGGCGATCCGCGGATTGCCCTTCTCCACCGCCGTCTCCCGGGCGGCCCGGCTGAAGTGGAGGCAGAACGCCTCGTAGGACCACCTCTCCGACTCGACGAGCCAGCGCAGCAGAGTCATGCGAGCTCGCCGCCCTTCCGCAGTGCATGGTGAACAGGCAGGACACGGAACACCGAGCCGGAAGCGCTGGCCGCACTGTGGGGCGTGTGCTGCTGCCGCATCGCCGAGCAGCCACGGACCATGGAAGGCACCCCCTGAGAGCCGAACCCGGAGCACGCCGATCGAACCCACAGCAACCACACCGGTACGCTTCGTCGAGAACCAGGATGTCCGTCAAATCTCCAATGAGCAATGCGATTCACCAAAGTGATGGCGCAAATTGCTCCACGCCCCTTGTCCGTGTAGGGCGGATCCGGGAAGACTGCCGCCATGCCCACCAGACAGGCCACCACATCGGCCGCCCGCAAGGAGCTCGGTGACCTGCTGCGCCGTCTGCGCGTCCGGCAGGGGCTGACCGGTCCGCAGGTCGCCGAGGCCACAGGCATTGACCCGGGTACCCTCAGCCGGTACGAGACGGGCCGTCGCAGGCTCGAACCCCCGACCGTTCGGGCGCTGCTCGACCTCTTCGGTGCCGACTCTTCCGCGCGCGAGGCCGCGGCCTCGCTGTGGGAGGCGGACTCGGCCGTGAAGGCGCGTCCCGCCTGGTGGCGCCGTGGTTTCACCTTGCCCGAGGACTTCGGCCAGTACCTCGCCGACGAGCAGGAGGCCCTCCGGATCCGCTCCGTGGAACTCCACGTGCCGCCCGGCCGTCTGCAGACTGAGGACGTCGCCACCGCTGTGATCGCGGGCATGCGGCCGGACCTGACCCGCCGCGAGGTCACCGAGCTGGTGGACCTGCGCATGCGCCGACAGGTCGAGTCGCTCAGCGCGGAACAGGAGATTCTGCTCGGACCATCCGTGCTGACCCTCCCGGGCATCGCCCCAGCTGCCGCGCGCCGGCAGATCCAGCGGCTTCTCGACGCCGCGCAGCAGCCCGGGATTACGGTGCGAGTGCTGCCTCCCGATCTCCCCTACCATCCCGGTCTCGCCGCACCGTTCGTCCTGATGGACCCGCCGGTCGGTGGCACCTCCGTGTGGGTGGAGCTCATGGACCGGAGCATTAGGCTTCCCGACAGCGCGGCCGATCGCTACCAGGCTGCCTTCACCACGGTGGCCGCCGAGGCTCTCACGATCTCCCAGACGTCCGACCACCTCGCCCGACTGATAACGGAGTACGTATGATCCACGAACCGCCGACGCCTAGTCCTGCCGCAGGACTGACCTGGGTGAAGTCCAGTCACAGCGGCGGTGGAGGGAACTGTGTGGAGGTCGCCGCATCCGGCCGCCTGTACTACATCCGGGACTCGAAGGATCCGCACGGCCCGACACTGGCCGTCACACCTCAGGCATACGCAGATCTTCTGCGCGGCGTTGCAGCCGGTGAATTCGACAGCCCCGAGTAGGCCAGTCGGCCACGGCCTCGCCTTTCCTCGGTCCCGGGCCTTCTCGGCAGCGAAACCGGCGCCGTTGACCAGGCCCCGTGGAGACCCGCGCGAGGACGTCGCTCCGGACCGACCATTGCCCTCTACGGCGTGCTGACATCGCGCCGGACCGCCGAAGACCTCCTGGAGCTGGGGCGTTTCGCCATGAACCACCGCAGGCTCCCTGACGCGGTCGATCTCAACGACCGCGTCACCGCTACCGTGCAGGCATGACCGGTATCTCACCCACGCCCGGAGCGGCTCTCGTGCAGGCGTGCGCCGCGATCGACGCCAGCGTGCGTGGCGCGCTCCCACTTCGCCTCGCGGAGAACGAGCACTGGCGGCTGCCGGACGGTGTGATCGTCCGGATCAGCCAGCCGGGCCAGTGGGAAGCGGCCGTCCGGGAAGTGCATGTTGCCCGCTGGCTGGCGGCCAACGGTGTGAGAGCAGTCGAGCCGCTCGACCTGGAGCAGCCGGTCGAGGCCGGCGGCCGGCCGGCCACGTTCTGGAGCGAGGCGCCTCGCCACGAGCACGGGAGCATCGCCGACCTAGCCGCGGTCCTGCGCACACTTCACGCCCTGCCCGAACCCGACTTCGAGCTCGGCGCACTCGATCCCTTCGTCCGGATCACGGAGCGGCTCAGGGTCGCAACATCGCTCCCGGGGAACGACCGGCAATGGCTCCTTGACCTTCACCGAGACCTCACCGATGCGTGGGAGAACGGCGTCGCCGGCAGCTCACCGTGGACCCCGATCCACGGTGACGCCTGGCCCGGCAACATCGTCCGGACGGCTGCCGGTCCCATGGTCATGGACCTCGAACACTTCTCGAAGGGCCTACGCGAGTGGGACCTCGTCTCCACAGCGGTTCGGGCTCGGACCACCGGAGCCGTCAGTGAGGCCGAGTACACGGAATTCTGCGAGCTGTACGGCTACGACGTCACTGCCTGGCACGGCTTCAGCGTCCTGGCCGGTGCCCGAGAACTGCGCATGGTCAGCTACGCAGCACAGCACGCAGCCCGCAACCCCGAATGGCGCCGCGAGGCGCAGTACCGGGTCGACTGCCTTCGTGGTCGACACGGAAGTCGACCGTGGAGGTGGACCGGCATCATGTGAGTCTCGCCGAGAGGACCCACAGCACATCGTGGCCCTCGACAACGAGATTTTCGCCCTCCGGGGAGGCTCCGCCGGCCACCTCGGCCCCTGCTGTAGCTGCCCGCGACAACCCGGGCGCCGGTCGCGTCTCTCCCACCGCGCTCACCGGCAGGCACGGGGCGGACCTGCAGCCCGGGTTGGATCCACCGCCCCCTGATGTCGCCCTAACGCTTCCGCGGTGCAGCGCAGTTGGTGGCCAGTTGGGCGGCGTAGGCGTCCGGGACGGGCCGGCTGCCGAAAACCGGCGGCAGCCAGGACCCGAGCACGCCGACCGCATCGACGCACGGGCCGTACCGCACGCGCCATTGGGCCCGCGCGGCCTGGTCCGGGAAGCCCCGGACGACGGCGACCTCCGGGTCCCGTTCGCCCCAGCAGCCCCAACGGCCGGAGGGGCCGGTCAGGGCGACGACCTGTGCCGCGATGGTGATCGACTCCAGGTCCTCCGGGTCCGGCCCGAACCCGACCCGGGCCCAGTAGTCGTCCGGCGTGGCCCGGACGGGCAGCGACAGCGCCGCTCCGGTCGCGCCATAATGGGCAGTGCCCCCGCAGTTCGCGGGGATGCCCCTGGAGTCTGCGACTTCGGACATCGGCCCGCCTCCGCGGGAATCGGCGCCCGGCACCGGCCCGCCCGCCCGGCAACACCCCGCGGCGGACGCACGGTGACCCGGCGCCACCGCCCGGCCCCGCCCCGCACAGGGCGGGGCCGACGCCATCACCAAGACCCCTCAGGCCACCGCCGACCAGAACGTCCCCGACCCGGGAGGAACCCCTCATGACCGACTCGCCCACGACCCCCGCCGAGGCGATCACCGCCATCGACACCGCCTGCCGGCACTTCGCCCGCCTGCTGGAGCACCTGCGCACCGCCGAGGCGGTCGACGCCCGGGTACTGCCCGCCGATCGCTTCGCCCGCCTTCCCGGCGACTTTCCCGGCCAGGCTGGCGACTGGGCGTTCCCCTTCGGCGACACCGTCTGCTCCCTGACTCCCGTCGAGGTAGACCTCGCCGTCGACCTCGCCCAGCAGCAGCTGCTCACCGTCGCGACGCTGCTGGCATCCTGGCGGACCGACACCGGCGCTGACCCGCACACGGGCAGCGCCCGCGAGGGCGACACCCCCCTGGAGGCTCTCGCCCGCGCTGACGCCCGCATGGACCAGATCCGCGGCGGCGTCAGCGTCCTGCGCTCCCCGTACGTAGGGCTGTATCTGCCTGTCGGCGACGACTACTTGGACGCGGACTGGGCCGACGAGTGCGAGGACCTCGGCCGGGCCGCCCCGCACCTGGGCACCGCACTGCTGGACCTGGCCATGGGCAACCCGCGCCGGGCCGCCTTCCAGGCGGACAGGACCCGCAGCCTCCTGGACGCCTGCCCGGCCTGACCGGCCCCCGGCGCGCCGGCGAAGCGCCTACCGGGCAGCCGCGCACCCGAACCGCGTGCCCTGCACGACCGCGTACCCGGAACGCTGTACTGCTCGGCAGGGTGTCGTTGCAGGCAGTGGCTGGCGGGCCGGCGGCTTCGGAAAGCAGTTCGGGGGCGTACTCGGCGGGGCCGGCCGGGTCGAATGCGCGGACTGCGACGCGTGGCCGGTCGCCTGGGTGGATCGGCCTTCGAACGCGCGGTACTGCTGGCGGCGGTGTGCGATGAGGGCTTGGCGGGTCCGGAGGGAAGACGCTCAGCGCTCAGCCCCGGACGCGGCGTGTCCGCCCGCTCGTCCCGGGTGCGGCGTCCGGCTCAAGAGAACTGGACCGAGCGGAGCATTTGGCGGTCGCCGAGTTGCTTGCCGGCGTCCATCACGTAGTCGCCGTCGCAGTCTTCCTCGAGGAACACGGTGGCCCTGCATCTGGTGAAGTAGTTCTTCGGCGCGATGGCCGGGACGGCCTCGGAGGCGCCGCAGAGGCTGATGCACTCGTCGCTCACGGGGTTGAACATACCGGCCGGGATGCCGGGGCCGACTTGACCGGGCTCGGGTCCCCAGCAGAGAGCGGCGGGCCTGACACGTGCCCCCGGACACCTCGGCATCGTTGACGCAGCGGACCACTGCCCAGAAGGGGTCCCACAGCGGCGGGAGGCCATGACGGTGGAGATTCTGAACCGGGACACGATGCTGCGACTGGGGCTGGACGTCGGTGCTGTGATGCAGGCCAGTGCAGTACTTGCCCGCGGCAACGCCCGGCAGAAGTGGCACGTGCCGGGCAGCACATGTGACTGAGCACGGTACCTGGCGTGAATGGACAACTCCGATGCACAGACGTGGCCCACAGGTGACGCCGCAGGGAGCGCAGCAGAAAGGCGTCGGGCGCTTGCGCGTCGAAGACTGTCTGGACCCTTACGGGCACGCGCTGCGGCAACTCCTCTCCGGGGGCTCAGCTGCTGAGATCAACCACGTCCCACGCGGTGAACGGCTCGGCCTGGACGTAGATCCTGCTTCCTCGGCCGACGGCTCGGCGGCGGCCGGGCAGGCGGCCGTCGGGCAGGGTGAGCAGGCCGACGTCCGTCGGCTCGACGGATGCTTCGGTGAGCTCTCCGTGGATGAGCCGGTCCACCTCTTCGCCGTAGCCGCCGTAGAAGGCGACCCGCTCGCCGTGGACGGCCACTGCCCTGGCGCCTCGTACCCGGTTCGGCCACACCCTCACGGGCCGGTCGGGGCGTATCTCGACGAGCGGGAAGTCGGTGTACGTGCACGCCCAGGCGGTGGTGCCCGACACGTTCAGGGCGTAGCAGTCGAAGAGGCCAGGGATGCCTGCGCCGTCGGACGTCCAGTAGATGTGGCCTGTCGGGCTCCAGCGGCGGATTCCGGCCGGGTTCTCGTCGAAGTGCCCGACCCAGATGTGGCCGGCCTCGTCCACGAGCAGGTGCTCGACGGCGTCCCCGACGGAGAAGGAGGATGCCTCGCGGCCGAGCGCGTCGAAGACCTGGACCTGGTCCGCATCCTCGTACCGGCGGGCGCGGGATGCTGCGACGACGAACCCGCCGTCGGGCAGGCGGTCCAGGTGCGGCCGGCGGGCACGCACGGCGCTCAGCTCGGTGAGTTCGACGTCGCCGCCCGGACGTACCGAGACGACCAGCGCATCGAAGGGCAGGACATCGCCGCCGGGCTGCGGAGCGCGGTCGGCAAGCAGCCAGTGGGCGGTGCCGAAGACGTCGACAGTGCCGGTCAGGACGTGGTGGGCGTGGTACGCCCGGGGGAGATGGGCGTAGGGAACGAGGGCAGTCTTCTGCACGGGCGGGCTCTCCTGGGTGGGCGGTCACGGCGTTCGGGCGCTGCGATGAGCGACGGCGGTGCGCGAGCGGCGGAGAGCGAAGCGGGGGGCTAGAAGGCATGGCCCTTTCTGGTGGTCATGAGGTGATCATCGTCGATGTGCGGCCCCCGCGCCAAGCCCTTTCTGTCCGGCGCACATGCCGTCTGTGACCCCACCCGCTCGGCCTCGGCGAGGGCCGACCCGCCGGAAGAACAGCGTCCGTTCGGAGCGACGCTCGCCGCCGGTCGGAGCGGCGGATTGGACGGTCTCCGAGCGCCAGGCCTGCTGTCCATGTGAGGTCCCAGGTGATCTTGGACAGTTCGGCACTGGGACATCGTTGACGGTCGACGACGCCCGCCGAGGCGCTGGAATGCCTGTCCTGGCACTCGGCACCCACCGACTCATACCCGAAGGACAGCCGTGAACCAGCCGCTGCAGGTGGACCTGCCCCCGTGCCCCATCCCGCCCGCGATCGACCCGCTCGCCGACGCGATCCAGGACGCCTCCGAACAGTGGATGGCCCGCCACGGGTTCTGCCCCACCCCCGAAGCCCGCGCACAGGTCAGAGGCTGGGACTGCGGCCAGTTCGCCTGCCGTATGAGTCCCACCGGGCGCCCCGCCCCCCTGCGGTCCCGCGAGCAGTTGACCAGCCATGACAACCGCCATCGCCGGTCCGCCGCAGGTCAGGCGCGACCCGGATCTCGCCCGCGCCCAGGCGGCCACCGCCGAGGCAGCCACCTGGATCGAGGAACTCGCCGAGCGTCTGCCGCTGCGTCACGCCCAGCCCTACCGGACCATGACCGAGGCGATCCGGGGCGCCGGCGAGCGGCTCAACCCCTTCGATGACCTCATGGCCGGCATCGACGGCGACATCCGGTGCGCGCTCGGCGCCGACTCCGCCCTCGGCCTCATCTCCTGCGGTCCGCCGCCTGTCCCTACCGCCGGGGAGCTGACGGCGGTCGCTGCGGTCTCCGGTCTCGTCGTCACCATGGCGGAGCGCATCACCGCGCTGGATCTCCACGACTGGCGCAAGACGGTGCGGGCGCGTGCGGCCTCCTCGACCAGGCCGTCTCGGCTGGCCGGACAACCGCCCCTGCACCACCCGCGCGGTAGCCCGGACGCTGCGATCCGCCCTGCTGTCCCGCTGCGGGCTGGCAGGGCAAGCGTCACGGACAGGCGGGCACGCTTCGCGGAAGCGGAGCACCCGGCGGCCTGGCGGCCGACAGCCGCGGCACCGGTAGGCTCGGCGGGTCGCATCCTGGCGAAGGGCTGGAGTGAGCGTGGTGGAGACGCCGCATGAGATCACGGTCGACCGCATCGTTCGGCGGATGTGGGCGGTCAACCACGCCACCAGGACCGACCCGAACTGGTGGTGGAGGCGCAAGGAGCGGCGCGCGCGGCGTCGCCTGCGCCGCGCGTCGGTGCTGGCGATGAACTTCGACGGCGCGATGGACGAGGCCCTGATGCGGTACGCCAAGGAGCTGGCCGGCTTCGACCTCATGGTCGAATTCGCCTGCGGTCCGATGGAAGCAGGCGACATGCAGCGAACCCAGCAGAGGCTCGCGGACCTGGCAGCCGCCTCGACTCCCGCCGAACTGCGCGCGATCCTCGGGCCCCCGGAGCGGGAAGCAGCCTGACCCCGGCCGGGATACATGTCGCTGCCCAGTGGTCGTCTCTACACGAGGGCCTGGACCTTCGA
The DNA here is from genome assembly GCF_054031055.1 of Kitasatospora sp. cg17-2. Taxonomy (NCBI): domain Bacteria; kingdom Bacillati; phylum Actinomycetota; class Actinomycetes; order Kitasatosporales; family Streptomycetaceae; genus Kitasatospora; species Kitasatospora sp. cg17-2. The sequence continues at coordinate 127,827 of NZ_JBSSXW010000002.1, read as the reverse complement.
CTGCCGCCCTGGATCGCCGCCGTCGTCCACCAACGTCCCGTCGACTCCGACGACGAGGACCACAGCGAGATCCCCCAACCCTCGCCCACCCTCGTCGACGACCTCACCGACGCCGCCCGCTCCCCCTCCATCTGAACCGCAGGACCGGACGGCGGACAGGCACCGGCCCGCCGCAGCGGGCCGGTCCGGCGCTCCCACGAGTCGATCGGGGCCACGCGGCCACAGGCAGAGTCGTGATCGCCTCGTGCACCTGCTCGGCCTCCGGACCCGCCGCCGCCCCGCCGCTACGCGCCAGTCGGTACGCCACGATCGCGGCCGACGCAGGGGTACGGTACCGGCCGGCCGCCAGGCTCTCCTGCAAGCTGGGCGGACACCTACCGGGCAGCGCAGCGACAGGTGGACCGCGACCGGTGACGGCAGGCAGTTCGTCCGTATCGACATACTGACACGCCGGCCGAACCCGGGGGGCCGGGTTCGTGGCTGTGCGCGGGTGCCCGTGCCATCGGCAATGCGGTGAAGGACCACTGGCGGGGAATCGCCCAGACGGCGACCATCGCGGTCGGGGCCTGCACAGCGGCGACGGCCGACATCTGCGCGGGCGCGGGAGGGGTTCTGATCTCGGCCGCCATCGGCGCCGCAGCAAATGTCGGGGTCCACGAGGTCGGGAGCGGCGGCCATACAGCCGCCGGAGCCGCACAACAGGCTGCGATCGGTGCGGGTAGCTACGGCGGTGCCGCGATCGTAGGAAAGGCCGCAATGCTGGTGCCGCCCACGGCCAAGTACCTGACCGCCACCGACATGGTCTACAACGCTGCGACCAATTGGGGGAAGTTCTGGAAGCCGGGGAGCAATGTCCGAGAGGTTCTGAACCACTGCGGGCTCGGGACCAAGTGGCCGTAAGCCGGACCGTTCGTTGAGAAAGCTCATTCCATGGCCTGGTCGGTGGCACCGAAGCCCCCCGGCGCCACCGACCAGGCCATCGCCCCGAGATCGGCCCAATCAGGGCCAGCAGACATCCAGCGTGCGGGAGCTAGTCGCCGGGGAGGCACCATGGCGCCACGACGTTCAGGCGCCGGAGCTACCCGGCGACCAGCGATCGCGGCGGACCGCCTGGTCGACGCCGCCCCTTCGCGGGCCGACTCGGACACTGAACTCCCTTGTCACCAGCAAGAATTCGTGGCCGACCGGCCTCGGGCAAAACCCGATCAACGTTTGATCGTCGCAGCGACGGCACTGTTGCTAAGCTCGCCGTGCCGATGCGGTTCGCCAAAGTAGGGCAGGTCTGCGCAGTGGAGAAAAGAGGCGTGAGAAGCGCCCTTCGTGCCGGTCCCCTCCATCACTCTGATCGTGCTGACCGACATTGCCGTCGTCGTGTTCGCGATGGCCGTCGTCCCAGCCGTCTACGTTCTCCCCATCACGTCCCCACTGGTGGTGGCCAATGCCATTCTCTTTCGCCGGCTTGCCCTCCAGAAAAAGGGATGACCGGCCGGTCGCCGCAACGGCAGCGCGCACGCAGGGCTCAGCGTTCGCAGTCGACCGCCGGGTCGGACGCCTAAGGAGCAGGTGCCGCTCCCGGAGCCACCGCCCGGGGCCCGTCGTTGTCGTCCACCACACTCGGACTGTCGTTGCCGCCCCGGCCGCAGACGCCTCCCGCCCCCAAGGTTCAATCCGGGCCTCCCCTGTCGTCCCCGCACCCGACATCCCGGACCGCCCGAACCGCGGACCGGGCCCCCAACTCCCCTCCGCACCACGGAATCCGGCGCCGGGGACGAGACGGTCGAGGAACTCCCCCGTCCGGGTGACAAGCAGCCTGTCCGCTGGCGCGCCTGTGGTGGGTCGTGGGCTACTGCTCGGGTGCCCTCGATGACGACGATCCTGATCGGTGCCGCACTGCTGCTCCTCCTGCCGACGGCTCGTGCCGATGCCAGCGGCTCGGTGCGTGCAGTTCATGAAGCCGACGGTCCGGTGACGGGCGTCCTGGCGCGTCAGGAGGTCCTCGACCGTCTGGCCGACGAGATCACGCGGGTGCCGGAGCACGAGCGCGCCCTGGTGCCCGGCTACGCCGGCCACACCGTGGACCCGCGGCACGGTCACCTCGACCTGTACTGGCACGGCAGAGTTCCCGACCGCGTCACGAAGGTTCTCGCCGCCGCCCCCACGGGGATCACCGCGGCCGTGCACGAGGCCCCGTACACGTTGCGGGAGCTGCGGGCGGGGCGGGACCGGCTGGTGGCCGCGGCCGCACGCGGTGAGGAGGGGGCGGTATGGACGTCGGCCGGCCCGCTGTCGGACGGGTCCGCCCTGGCCGTCGGCTACACCCCCGACGGTGCCCGCCGCCACGGCGACGCGACGACCGGACAGGTGTCGGCCCGGGCCGCCGCGATCGCCGGCGTGCCGGTCACGGCGGTGGCCGGCGCCGCGTCGGTGGCCACCGCGACCCGCCACAGCGACTCCAGCCCCTGGAGCGCCGGCGCCGAACTGACCACGCCCGGCAACGGCTGGTGCACCTCCGGCTTCGGCGGCTGGCGGGGCACGACCGCCGTGCTGCTCACGGCCTCGCACTGCGGTACCTCCGGCACCTACAGGACCGGTGCCGGAGCGGTGGTCGGCACAGCCACCGACTCCGACACCGGCCTGGACACCACCGTCGTCGACATCAACGGGACGCCGTCCGGGAAGTACTTCGACGGCGGCTGGGACAACGGCACCGGCTACGCGAAGCGCGTCGTCGGCGCCGGACGCAACAACGTCGGCGACCTGGTCTGCGCGAGCGGGGCGATGAGCGGCATCCACTGCTCACTGAAGATCACCGCCACCGACGTCGCCGCCGAGGTCAACGGCCAGTGGCGCACCGACCTGGACACCGCGACCAGGACGGACGACTCCACCGTCGCCGTCGCCAAGGGCGACAGCGGCGGCCCGGTCGTCGCCAGTGTCAACGGCGGCGCCGACATGCAGGCCAGAGGCATCATCTCGGCCGGCACCGGCAACCCGGTCGTCTGCGGGTCCGTGGCAGCGCCGACGACCTGCTGGGACAGCCTGCGGTTCGTACCGATCGCACCGATCGTCTCCAAGTTCGGGCTCTCACTCGCCTAGCAGCAGAAAGGGGAGCACCCGTGAACGGGACCACCGGCCGCGTGCTGACCACCCTCGGCGTCCTGGCCCTCGCGTGCGGCGCGGCCGCGGCCGCCGGCACCCCGCCCCGGGGGCAGGACCTCGCCGACCTCCAGACGGCGATCCACCGGGCCGGCACCGGACCGGCCACCTGGCACGTCACCACCGTCTCCGCCCACCCGGGCGACAGGCTGCAGAAGGTCGAGGTCGTCGGCTCCCTCGACGATGCCCGCAGCGCCCTGGAACGGCAGTTCCCCGGCCGCACGACCGTGGTGCGGGGCCACGCCGGCCAGGACCTGCTGTGGGACCGCGGCCAGGACCACACCCTCGAGGCAGCCCTGCTGGCCATGGACCGCGACGACTGGCAGGTCTTCGAGACCGGCCTCGCACCGGACGGTCGCACCAGCGTCGGCGTCGTCGGCGACCTCACCGCCGCCCGCGCCTACCTCGACACCCACTACCCCGGCCGCACCACCGTCCACGGCAACACCAAGCCCTGACCCGGGCGGCCGGGACACCACGGCCCGCTCCGACACACCCGGCCCCGGGAGGCCAACAGCCCCTGCAACGAAGCCCGTACCTGCGGCGGACGCAACGCACCGCGCCCCGGCAGGCACCGGCGTCCGCCCGGGGCCGGATACGGCATCATGTCCCGGGTGCACTCCACCCAGCCCGACGACCTGACCGTTCGCCTGCTCGAGGCCGACAGGCCGGCCGACGTTGTCCATGCCGGTGCTGCCTACCTGGCGGGGGTGCTCGACGGGTTCGAGTGGGTCAGGTCCCGGCGCTCGCTCGAGCGAGGCAAGTCCGCTCGCCGCGAGGTGCTCCAACTGGAGAAGAACAGGTGGAACCGATCCGGACACTCGATCAGGTTCACCATGGCGAGCCTGACCGTCCTCGACGAGGACCTGGGTGCCTGGCGTCGCGCCAACCCGAACCTGACCGTTCGGCGCCCCGAATCCGCGGAGTCGATCGTCTGCGCCTCCAGCTTCCTCGACATCCCCGGTGAACACTTCGTGGTGCTGACCCGTCCCGAGGAGCGCCGGGCGGCACTGGAGAGGTTCGCAGCCCACCTCCACGCCACCGCCCTGCCGTGGTTCGCCGCCACCGCCGACCCCGAGCAGATCACGCGGGCGGCTCCCGACACGCTGCTCACCGCGTGGGGGTTCGCCCAGGACCTGATCGAGTTCCTCGTCAGCAGTGGCCACCGCCTGCAGGCGCGGGCGCTGTGGGCACGGGTTCAGGAACACCAACCGGCCCACCGCCATGCCTTCCTGGCAGGCCGGGCCATGGCCGCAACAGGAGAGCAACCTCAGTGGCACACGCCCGAGGCCCTCGGGTGGAGCGCGTGCGTCCTGGATCTGGGGTAGCCCGAGGGGCGGCCTCGAACCGCTCGACCGTACGCATGGGCCCGCCCCGACCCGTGAGGCCCAGGTGGCGCGGGCCGGGCCTCGGGGCCGCAAGGCCTGGCACATGTCGACGCTCTCGGAGAACCGACCACCGATCAGCTCCCCAGGGGCGTAGCGGGGGCTGTGCCGTCCCGGGACCGCGCGGCGGAGGTCGTAGAGTGCGCACATGGAGATCCCCGGCCTCGGGCCCGTGACCGTCGATGGTGACGACTACGCGAGTGCGCCGCTGCCTGTTCCCGTCCTCGGGGACGCCCTGTGCCGGTTCGTCGTAGTCGGCTATGACGACGACGAGGCGAAGGCCGACTTCGAGACGGCCGTCAGGGCGTTCCTGGGCCTTGGGGAGTCGGCTCTGAGGTCCGCGTCGGTGCCGGTCTTCCAGTACTACCTGGACGTGAGGGCCGAGGTGGCCGGCAAGGGCGATTTCGTGTCCATCGCCGGTCCGGAAGACGTCTGGTTGCACGTGCGACCCGGCGGCGAGGTGACGGTCCAACGGGAGGACGCTCACGGCGACCGGCAGGTGTACGTCTCGGTGGAGTGCGAGTGCGCCTGGGAGCCCGAGCACGGTCTGCAGATCGTGTTCCGCCGCGGTGGCACGGTCGCGAAGGTGGGCCCGTTCGACGGCCACCTCACCAATGCCGCTGCCTTCGACCGCGCGGACCTCGCCGGCGCCGTCTACCACCGGTTCGCGTGAGGTTCCCGCCAACGGCCGGCGTCACCGGTCCTCCTTCACCAGGAGCCCACGTCGTCGGCAGGACCGCCGGGGGCGCCGGTGGAAGGCGAGGGCCTCGGCGTGATGAACCGTGCGGTCGGTCGGCGCGGCCGCGCCGACCTCGACGGTGGCGTCGGCCCCGGCCCTGTGATGATGGACCGGCTCCACCGCGCGCGGGTGACGGCTGTCCCGCCCGCTCCCCCGACGGCGCGGCGGTCCGCCGGGCCGTCCCGTGTCGGAGGCGGCCCGTGCCCGGGCTCCGGTGTCGTGCCGACACGGGGGCGCCTCCATGGGGTTCGTCGTGGAAATCGGGCTGCGGGCGGGGCGGCTCGGCGTGCAGCATGGCGGGATGCCGGATCTGCTGTGGGACGACGTCAAGAACTTCTTCGACCCTGACCTGATGGGGGCTCTGCCCGATGTGTGCGTGGCAGGTACCTCGGTGAACGGCTGGCAGGCGGTGTTCGACCTGGTCCGCTAACCCTCGTCGCCGTCGACTACTTCGTGCTGACGGTCGGCAACGAAGGCACTGATCCTGAGGAGTGGGACTACGGCGCCTGGCACGAGCCCTCGATGGGCGTCGAGCTGACCATGGACAACGGCGACACCTACTCGGCGGTGTGGGGCAGCACCTTCGACCACTACGGACTCGAGCTCTACCCGGCACCCATGCGCGACTTCCTCTCCCGCCTCGGCGAGCCGGGCGGGTCGGCACGCGTCGCGGTCACGGAGCACCCCAACTGGACCGCGGTCCTCGCCGGCCCGATCGAGTCGTGCCGCATCCAATGGTGCGGCGAGGAGCACGGCGCTCCGACTCCGCTGCCGGAGGCCGTCCACCTGCGGACCGCCACCGGCCAGGTGTGGATCGCCGCCGGCCGCTCGGCCACCGGCGCGCCCGACGGGCCCGGACCGTTCCACCTGGGCACCGACGACGTACTCGTCGTCCTCGACACGGACATCGCCGAGCGCGCCGGACTCGGGCTCTGACCAACGGCTTCGCAACGGGCTCCCGGGGCAGTACAGGTCCGACCGCCCCAGCCCCACACCGGCGCTTCGGATCCGGCTACTCACCGTCGGGCGAGCCCTGTTCGTGGAACGGCCCCTCGTACCGGAGTCCGCCGGGCCCCAGACCCGGCGCCCCGCCGAGGAGCATCCCCGCTGCGAGGCCGCCGGCAGGGTCTCCGCAGTGACGTGTCGGACCATATGACGGGGAGTACGCCTCCACGCCGCAGATCCGGCGGTCGGGTCGCTCCGGGTGCAGCCGGACACGCCCGGCCACATGCCGCTGCGCGGTCGACGCTCACCGGAGTCGGGCCTGGAGGGCCTGGCATGGGGCGGACAGGTGCTCCGGGACGGCAGCAGTACTCGCCCGCGTTCGTTCGCCCCCGGTACGCGCTTCGCTCGCCGCGACGGTCCCTGCGGTCCCGGGGCAACTCATGCGCTGCGAATGACAGCAGTGACGGTACGTCAATCGCAGGAACGATCAATGGCGGGACCCGGGCGGCAGCTGATGCTTCGCCAGCCAGCGCCGGACCGTTGCCGCATCCTGCGGGCGTCCGAGCCTGTCCAGGACGTGTGCCTGGAGGTGGAGCGCCGTGTGGAGCTGCGGAAGGAGGAAGGGCACTTCGGCGATGTGATGCCGGTAGCACTCCACGGCTTCCCCTGCGGCGCCGAGCGCTGCTGACAGGTCACCTGTGTGTGCCAGGAGCATGGCCCAGCCGGTCAGTGAGTGGGCGAGTTCGGGTTCGAAGGCGGTGGGGTTGTCGGCCACCAGCCGCCGGTAGATGCCCACCGCCTCCTCGGTGGCGGCCAGGGCCTCGCCGCGGCGCCCCGCCTCCGACAGCCGGCTGCCGAGGCTGGACAGCGAGGCGGCGAGGTCGGGTTCGAAGGCGGTGGGGTCGCCTGCCACCAGACGCCGGTAGATGTCCACCGCCTCCTCGATGATGGCCAGCGCCTCGCCGCGATGCCCCGCCTCCGACAGCCGGCTGCCGAGGTTGGTCAGTGAGCGGGCGAGGTCGGGTTCGAAGGCGGCGGGGTTGTCGGCCACCAGCCTGCGCCGGATCTCCACCGCCTCCTCGGTGGCGGCCAGGGCCTCGCCGCGGCGCCCCGCCTCCGACAGCCGGCTGCCGAGGCTGGACAGCGAGGCGGCGAGGTCGGGTTCGAAGGCGGCGGGGTCGCCTGCCACCAGACGCCGGTAGATGTCCACCGCCTCCTCGGTGGCGGCCAGGGCCTCGCCGCGGCGCCCCGCCTCCGACAGCCGCATTGCCGAGGCTGGACAGCGAGGCGGCGAGGTCGGGTTCGAAGGCGGCGGGGTCGCCTGCCACCAGACGCCGGTAGATGTCCACCGCCTCCTCGGTGGCGGCCAGGGCCTCGCCGCGGCGCCCCGCCTCCGACAGCCGGCTGCCGAGGCTGGACAGCGAGGCGGCGAGGTCGGGTTCGAAGGCGGTGGGGTCGCCTGCCACCAGACGCCGGTAGATGTCCACCGCCTCCTCGATGATGGCCAGCGCCTCGCCGCGATGCCCCTCCTCCGCCAGCGAGATGCCGAGGTTGGACAGTGAGCGGGCGAGGTCGGGTTCGAAGGCGGCGGGGTTGTCGGCCACCAGCCTGCGCCGGATCTCCACCGCCTCCTCGGTGGCGGCCAGGGCCTCGCCGCGGCGCCCCGCCTCCGACAGCCGGCTGCCGAGGTTGGACAGCGAGAGGGCGAGTTCGGGTTCGAAGGCGGCGGGGTTGTCGGCCACCAGCCTGCGCCGGATCTCCACCGCCTCCTCGGTGGCGGCCAGGGCCTCGCCGCGGCGCCCCGCCTCCGACAGCGAGATGCCGAGGTTGGACAGCGAGCGGGCGAGGTCGGGTTCGAAGGCGGCGGGGTCGCCTGCCACCAGACGCCGGTAGATACCCACCGCCTCCTCGGTGGCGGCCAGGGCCTCGCCGCGGCGCCCCGCCTCCGACAGCCAACTGCCGAGGCTGGACAGCGAGAGGGCGAGTTCGGGTTCGAAGGCGGCGGGGTTGTCGGCCACCAGCCTGCGCCGGATCTCCACCGCCTCCTCGGTGGCGGCCAGGGCCTCGCCGCGGCGCCCCGCCTCCGACAGCCAACTGCCGAGGCTGGACAGCGAGAGGGCGAGTTCGGGTTCGAAGGCGGCGGGGTTGTCGGCCACCAGCCTGCGCCGGATCTCCACCGCCTCCTGTTCGGCGGTCAGGGCCTCGCCGCGGCGCCCCGCCTTCGACAGCGAGATGCCGAGGTTGGACAGTGAGCGGGCGAGGTCGGGTTCGAAGGCGGCGGGGTCGCCTGCCACCAGACGCCGGTAGATACCCACCGCCTCCTCGGTGGCGGCCAGGGCCTCGCCGCGGCGCCCCGCCTCCGACAGCCAACTGCCGAAGCTGGACAGCGAGAGGGCCAGGTCGGGTTCGAAGGCGGCGGGGCTGTCGGCCACCAGCCGCCGGTCGGCCTGAGCGAGGGCGTCGGTGAGCCGCACGGCGAGGGGGGCGACGATGCGAGAACCGAAGGGAAGCGCGGCGGCGGCGATCCAGGTGGCCTGGTGGGTGAGAGGGGTGGTGTCCAGAGCGATGTCGAGGGCGTGGAGGAGGCGGCCGGAGTCGGTGGTGCGGGTCGCGTTGTAGTGAGCGATGGCGGCGCGGGCCAGGACGGTGACGCTCTGAGCCTGCTGGCCGGGGTCGGCGGCAGTGAGGAGGGCCGGCAGGTCGATGTCGCCCTTCATCAGCACAGCGGCGGCGTGGTGTTCGGCGATGCGGTCGGGCTGGAGGGTGCCCCAGTAGCGGTCGGGGTCGGCCGGGTACAGGTGCGCGAGCCAGGCGGCGGTGCGCACGGTCCTGGTGGCGGGCACCGCGGGAAGGGTGGCCAGGACGCGGGTGGCGGCGTCGGTGCTGCCTGCGCCGCACAGGGCGGCGACCGCGACGGCGGCCTTCAGGGTGGCGGTGTCCAGGCCGAGCTCGAAGGCGTCGGAGTCGGCGCTGTCCTTCCAGAACCGTTCCTCGTGTTCCAGGAGGACCTTCTCCGCCGGGTCCCCGGGAGCGGTCGTGACGGGGCGCGGTCCGTGCTGCAGGAGGGCGACCAGGGCGGTCATCTGCAGGGTGAGGGCGTTGTCGTAGCGGGGGTGGGCCAGGTCGTCGGCGGGCCGCAGCGTGCCGGCGAGGGCCGTCCAGTCGTGGCCCGGGACGCTGGGGACGCGGGGCAGCAGGAGCGCCAGGTCGCGGGCGGCGTCGCGGAAGGCCTCGCCGCGCTCGCGTGTGGTCGGGGCGGCGGGCTGGAGCGGGCCGAGCGGGACGACGGGGGCCGCGGCCAGCAGGCGGCGCACGGACGCGCTGGCGCTGAGGGTGTCGGTGCGCCATTCGCCGTCGGAGCGGGCGAGCAGGAGCAGGCGCACGCGGTGGCGGGTGGTGTGCAGGTGGGTGACCAGGCGTCGGAGCAGGCGGGGGCGGGTCTCGGCGTAGTCGACGACCAGGAGCAGGGGCAGGGCGGTGCTCAGCGCGGTCAGGTCGGGCGGGGTGTCGTGGTCGGTGAGGTCGGAGCGCAGGTGTCCGGTGACCCAGCCCTGGTGGCTGAGGGTGTCGGTGAGGTGGCGGGCGAGGCGGGTCTTGCCCTGTCCGCCGGGGCCGGTGATCACGCGGATCGCGATCCCGGCGGGGTCGGTGGTGCACCAGGTGTGCAGGTCGGCGAGTTCGTGGTCGCGGCCGTGGAAGGCGACGGCCTCGGTGTCGGCGCGCAGCAGGGCGGCGGGTGAGTGCAGGTCGCGGTCGGCGGTGGCGGGTTTGAGGAGAGGGGCGGGTTCGACGGGTTCGAGGACCGGGTCCCATCCCGTGTGCTGGGCGACCAGGCGGCGGAATTCGGAGGGTTGGCCGCGGTGGTCGGTGAGGAGGTGGTGGACGGGGGTGGCGGTCAGGCGGGTGCCGCCGTCGGCCTGGCGATCGTGGCGGACGATGCCGCACAGCAGGTCGCCGCCGTGCCCGTCGTCGGCCAGGACGGCCGCGCCGGAGATGCCTGACCAGCGGGTGCCGCCACGGGCGGGCGGGCCGGCCGGCACCGGGGTGGTGCTGGTGACCTCGTAGCGGCCGGCCAGCGCCCCGGTGCCGGGGGTGATCCGGCCTTCCAGGTGCTCGTCCAGGCGCCCTCGCTCGGCGTCCTTCTGCAGGCGGGGGAAGCCGGTCAGGGAGACCGGGTGGGAGCGGTTGCCGATCAGGTGCCCGTAGCGCTGGGGCGGCCTGGCGACCAGGTCGGACAGGGACTCGGGGACCGGCCAGGGGCAGTCGGCGTCGATCCCGACCAGTGCGGCGTCGACCTCGTCGTCGCGCCGGCGCCAGAGCACGCGCGCCGGGTACTCCTGTTCACCGTCGTCGGGCCGGCACACCGTCACCGCGAACCGCCCGCCGTCCGGGTCCAGTTCGTCCAGGACGTGGTCGGCGGTCAGGACCAGCCTGGGTGCCACCAGGTACCCCGTCCCGAACCCATTCCCGTCCTCGCCCCTGAGGGCCACCCGGATCTGCACCCTGCGGTCGAACTCCACGAACGCTCCCCCCTACCGTCCCCACCCGGTCCTGCCGTCCCCTACCGTCCCCGCCCGACGAGTCGGTAGCGGCTACTCCCTGTCGCGGACCTCGACGTCGCCGCCGCCCGTCTGCTTCGGGGTCAGCTTCACGTGCACGGTGTGGGTGGCCTTGGTGGCGCTCTCCTTCTTCCCGCCGAGGCTGATCACGCTCCACCGCAGCCCGCCGTTGACACCCTTGGTGCCGGTCAGCTCCAGACCGAGGTCCAGCGTGATCTCCCCCATCGTGAACCGCACACCCTGGTCACCGCCGCCCGCCGGGTCGGCGATCCGGCGCTGGGCCTCGGCGATCTGGTCCCGCAGCAGCGTGATCGCGTCCGCCAGGTCCAGCCACTCCCCGTCCGTACCGTTCGTGCTGCTCATGCCGGTCCCCTCCCTGTGTCCCCGGCTCCTGCCGGGTTGCCTGACGGCCCGATTCCCGGTGGCGCCCCGCACCAACCCCCGAGTTCCCCCGCCCCGGACCCTGATCCGCCCCGGACCCGCGAGCCGGTCGGCGCACGCGCACTGCGCCAGGGTGTCGACCGGATCCGGCACCTTCACCGCCATCGACGACGAGGTACTGCTGCGGACCGTTCGGGCCGCAGTCGCACGGCCGACCCGGGGCGATGCCGCACGGCCGGGCGCCCGGGGCGGGCAGGCGGCGCTCCTCGGTCCCGCCGGACCCCGGGTGAACACGTCGTGATCCAGGCCGGTGACCGATTGTCAGACCCTGCTGATTCCATGACGTCCCATGCCGTTCCGGACAAACCAGGAGGATTCAGTGCGATTGCTTCGACCCGTTCTCGCGGCCGCCCTGCCGGCCATCGTCTGTGCGGTCCTCGCCGCGAACCCCGCCCACGCGGTGTCCCATCACCACCGGCGACTACGCCTGTGTCGCCTCCTCGCCCGCCCCGCGGCTCGTGAACAACCAGATCGAGTGGTACGCCGACGTCACCTGCGAGGGAGACGGCTGGGGCCCGAAGTGGCTGAACGCGACGCTGGAGAAGGCCACCTGCGACGGAGCGCTGTGCGCCCGGCAGTACACCCCCGTCGCCGGCCCCGTCCGCAGCCCCTTCGGCGAGGACTACACACGGGTGAGCCGGGTGGCCGCCTCCGCGCCGTGCACGGCCGCGGACCCGCCGAAGGTCTCCAAGGCCCTCTTCCGGGTCTTCGGCGAGGCATACAGCGAAGGCGGGGCCAAGCACGAGCAGGGCTACTCGGACGTCGCCGAGCTGGCCTGCGGCTGACCGGCCGACACGGTGGTGCGGCCGCTGGCGGCCGCACCACCCCAGGGCTACCGTCACGGCATGGGCGAGACCATCACCACCGGCAGCGGGCTGCGTGTCCTGCGGGGCCCCGGGACCCTGCTGGACGCCCCCGCCGCCCGCCTGTCCCACGGCGGCCTCCTGGACACACCGGCCGGCCTGGTCACCGTCCTCGTCCTGGAGCACCGGCCCGTAGCACCACCGGCCGGCGCGGCCCCGGCCTGGCTCGTCCACCTCGCACAACCCGGACACCGCGACGCGACCCTCGCCCTGCCGACCGTGCTCACCGACACCGAGCACGGCGTCCAGATCGCCGTCTGCGTCTTCGGCCGCGCAACCGGCCACGAATCGACGGTCATGGCCGTCCACCACCCCGACCTGCCACGTCCGGCAAGCCTCTTCCTCGACGCCCCCGCCCCGCCGCCCCCGTACACCGGCTGGGCCGTCGAACCCGCACTCCTCGCTCCCCCCACCACCCGGGCGCCCCGGGTCTGGCACACCGGCCTCCTGCGGGCCGGCCCCGTGCTCTTCACCCACCTCGAAGCAACCGCCGACGAAGCCGGCCTCCTCGACCAGCCGCAGTGGGACATCACCCCCCACCGGCCCGAAGGCACCCCCCTGCCGCTGCGAGCGGCCTTCGACCACGCAGCCCACCCCCGACAGAGCACCTACAACGCCGGCCCCGGCCACGTCTGCTGCGACACGATCCTCGACAACCCCCCGGTACCCGAACCGTTCACCTGGACCTGCCACCCCCGCGAACTGTCCGCCCGCCACCTCGTCCACCCCACCTGAACCACCCCGGACCGGCTCGGCAATCCCGCCCCCGGCAGGCGCGGACGGAGCCGAGTACCGAACTGGACCAGGCGACGTCCGGGCGAAGGCCTGGTCTCAGAACGGCGGTTCTTCCGACCGGTCGACGGGCCGGCCCGGGCCGGGGCCACGGCAGGGGAGGTCCGCGTCGATGAACGCCCACGGGTCGCGCCCGACAAGACCGGTGGTGTCCTCGCCCCATTCCTGCAGGGTGTCGATCGCGCGCTCCCGGTACTGCCACTGGGCGCTGGCCCCGAGAACCTGACGGACCGGGGGGAGCATCGCGGTGCGACGGTGTCGCAGCCGGGCGTCGTCGACCAGGGGGATGCAGGCGGCGACCGCGGCCTCCCGTACCGACAGGTCCGGGTCCCGGGTGTGCGCTTCGACCGGGCCGAGGAGCAGCGGAAGCAGCCGGTTCATCTGGACGAAGGGGAGGTGCTCCTCGGGCCTGAAGCCGTGTCGGCGGAAGGCGTCCGCTGCCGTGTCGTTCGCCTCGGAGGCCACCGCGCCGAGCCAGCCGAGGAGGGCGGCCCGCATCGGTCCCGGCAGATATTGGCGGGACCGGTCGATGGGACGCAGGGTGCGCGGGTCGGCCAGGATCCCCACCACGTAGAGGGCGGTCGGCGCCGTCGCCTCGTAGAGCGTGTTCTGGTGGTGCACCACGTGGTGCAGGAAGTCGAGCGCGCCGGTGCGCCGGCGCCGGTCGGAGTCCAGCAGCCGCTCCAGGTTCAGCGGCACGTCCGTTGCCGCGCCCATGCTGTGCGACAGGTTGCTCCACGGTGTTCCGGCCAGAACCTCGGCGGGACGGGGCAAGGACACGGGCGCGGGCGCGGCGTCGTCGGTCATGCCCGGATTCTCGTACCGCCCGCCGACAGCACCAGGGCCGGGTCCCTCCCTGGACCGGAGACGGGCCGGTCGCGGACTCGGGGATCGCCTCCGGCTTGCCAACCACGATTGCGGGTTGCTTCCGCACCGGCGGGCACCCGCCGGCGGTGGGGTTCGTGACACCGTGGAGGCGAGCGGCCGGTCGTGCCGGTCCTGGGTCGCCGACGTCCTGCCGGCTGCGGCCCGGGTGGCGGGTTGTCGGCGCGGAGTGATCACACGCGGGGGAGCGCGGCCCGGCAGGCTGTGAGGCGGTCTGCCGGGCGGGGATCCCCGGGAGATGGAGAGGGGAGACTGTGAACAGTCAGGTAGCGCACAGTGCGGTGTCCGGTCTGCTGGTGGGCGGTGGGCCACCGGCCCCGGGGGAGAACCCCGGTGGGGATGGACTGATCGTCACGGCCCTGGAGTGGGTGGGCCGGAGCGCCGGAATGGGCGTGCTGGGAGTGCTGGCCGTCCTCGCCGGGGGCGCGTGGATGTGGAGCCGGGCGCCGAAGGCCACCAGCAGGAAGAGGCGCCGGGTGCGCCAGGACGAAGCCGTCCTCGCCAGGCCGAGCGAATGCGCGCCGACCTCGGCGAACGCGAGCCGGGCCCCGCAGGACGGCGGGGAAACCGGGGCGCCGGACACCGGCCCGTCGTAGGTCCTGTGTCAGTGCGCAGGACGGTACGGCATCCGGGGAACGAACAGGGCGCCGCCCCTGTGGCGCGTGGCATGTTCGCGGCAGAAAAATCGCAGGTCGAACCCCTGGCCACCGCCCGACCGGTGGGTCTACTGTTCCCGGCACGGCGGCCCCACCACAGCACCACCGGGCCGCTGGCCAGAGCGGCCGCGCCATGTCCCCCGGCGCTGCTGGCCCCACGGCCGGGCCCCGCGGACCAGCCCCCCTACGTCCCCGGGCCCGGCCCCTGCACGCCCCTCGGGGGCGCCGGCGAATCGGCAGGCCAGCACAGAAGACTCCAGCCCCTGCTCGGGATCGGAGACCCTCTCGCGCGCCTCCGCAGCGGACACGCGACCGTGACCGTTCGCCAGGCGATATTGACCAGCGCGGTCGGGCGGTCCATCGGTACGGTCAGCCCATGGAGAACCTGCCGGAGAGCGTCGACCGCGAGACCCCGGGCAGCCGGATCGTTCATGCGGTCAAGGCGTACCGAGAAGCGTCCGGGTGCACGCTCCGCGACGCGATGGACGTCGTCCGAGAGCGGGACGCGGAACTCGGCCGCGACAGGCTGGACACCTGACCCGCCACCGGTCAAGATCACTAGTGATGTGCCGGGCATCGCTGCGGCGATCGCGCAGACCTCGATCCGCTCGCCCGCCGACAGCTCCGGCAGTGCGTCGGCAAGCACACTGCCGGTGACGGCGCCGGCGCCGAGGTCGTACGCCAGCTCCTCGTCCACCTGCCTGTCCCCACCGGGCAGGATCTCCCGCCCCGCAGCCTGCTCGATGGCGTCGGCGGCCCGCTCCGGAACCGCGCGGTGCCCGGCCTGCAACGGCCGGGCCGCGAGCTCGCACACCCCCCCCCGGCCGCCCGCCGGCCCACCTCGCCCGCCTCGGCGAGCACCTCGTTCACCACCTGCTGCTCCTGGTCCTCGTTCTCGGCGGCCGGCCCGGCCTGCTGCCGGACACTCACCTTCGTCATGACCGCTGAACCGGCCCCGGCCCGCCGGGGTCACGTGCTGTCGACCCGGACCCATCCCGTCGCCCTTGCGGCGCGCCGGGCCCGGGCGGGCAGGACGGGGCGGCCGCGCCGGCCGGCGCACGGCCCAAGGGCTGGCGGGGTCACCACATGCGGTCCCGCCACTCCTCGGTGGGCAGACAGGTCTCGGTGTAGTCGCCGATCCGCTGCGCCCAGACGGAGTCCACGAGCATCGCCCTGGTGAGGAGCACGTCGTGGGACCGCTGAGTGCTGCTGAACAGTCCGAGCTCCTCCGAGGCGATGTCCCCCAGGTGGTTCTGTTGCAGGTAGACGTCATGGGTGGCCTCGTACGCGGCAAGGTCGGCCTCCAGCTCGGACGGCACCCGGCCCACCAGCGGCAGGCCTTCCAGGAAGACCTGGGGGCCGCGCCGCGCGTCGAGGGCCGCACCCGTCAGGCGCCCGTCGCCGAAGTAGGCGGTGACGGCCGTCCAGGCCGGCCTGTCGTGGGGGAGGTTGAAGGTGCGGCTCACCACGAGCCCGCCGTGCGGCCGGACCCTGTCCCAGCGGTCCGGTACGAGCTCGCCGTCGAGCGCCTGCTGCACCTCCTCGGCCGTCATCCCGAAGCGCAGCGGGCCCACCCGGTGCAGCGGCTCCAGTGTCCACCGGATCCGCTCGTCCGCCGCGACTGCATCCCAGCTCACCTGTCTTGCACCCCTTCTTGCTGCCGACTCCGGACGCCTGCGGTCCGGACCTGCTGGTCTTGCCAGCCCGGAGGGACGGTACGGCAGGACAGTGACAGCGGGTACTGACGAGTGCTTCGCCGCGCTGGTCAAGATCGCCTGCTGGGGGACGGGCCAGGGTACGGGCATCGCGGGAAGTCGGGGGAGACCTCCCCGGGGCGCGCCCCGGCCCGGTGACTCCCACCGGGACCTGCACCGTCCGCGCGCTGGCGGGCGCGCGGTCGGTGATCCGCCGGAGCGCAACCGCCCGCCCGGTGGGCAACCTCCTGCCACCGCAGGCCGGCCGGCAGCGCGCGGACCCGGCGTTCGCCGGTCCCCGCTACGGTGGCCGAGCGGACGCAACCGCCGGACACTGGCTTCGTGCTCCACCACACCCCGACCCGCGCCGAGCGGAACCTGATCGCGGCCGTCCGTACCACCAGCGACCCGGACGAGCGGGCCGCCGCCCGGGTCGTCCTCGCCCAGGGCCGGCTGTTCACCCCCAGTCCCTGGCCCGCCGCCGGTGTGCCCAGGCGCGGAGCACCCACCCGCTGCTTCGCGAACGCCCTTCGCGTCGCCCAGCGGGCGGGCGGCGCGTACGTGGAGGGCTTTGTCCTCGCCTCCGGGAGCCTGCGCCGTCACGCCTGGTGCGCACGGGCGGACGGAGTGGTCCTCGACCCCGCATGGCCGCGGGGCGAAGCGGCACCGGCCTACCTCGGGGTGCCGATGGCCCCGTGGTTCGTGGACGCCTTCCAGCAGCGCACCCTCACCAAGACCAGATTCGTGGGTGTGCTGGACGCCCGGGTGCAGGCCGAGCGGGACGCCGGCCGCATCCACTGCGGCGGTGTCCCTGCTGCCGCCCTCCTCGACCTCGGCACTCCGTTGCCCCTGGCAACCGAATCCTGAGCGTCGGCCGTCGGTGGCCACGGGAGCGGGCCTCGACTCCCTGACCGGTCTGTCCGGCGGCGCGTGCCGCCTCCCGGGCGCGTTCACCCGCTCCCCGGCCCGGCCGGATCCCTCTCGCGCCCGGGCGCCACTGCGCTGGGAGAAGCAGCCCGGGGTCGGCCGGGCCGTCCCGACCCCGTGCGCGGGTGGCGTGTCAGTACCCCGTGCCATGGTGCAGGGCATGATCAACAATCTTGACGATGTCGACTGGTCGTCGATGAGTCACGCCTACGGTTCTGCCGGGGAAGTCCCGCTGTGGCTGGAACGGATGGCCTCCCCCGACCCCGAGGTCCGCGAGAAGGCCTTCTCCAGCTTCTACAGCGCGGCCCACCACCAGGGCGACGTCTACCGCTGCACCACGGCAAGCATTCCGTACTTGTTCGCACTGGCCGACGATCCCCGCACACCGGACCGCGCGGCCGTCCTCGCGCTGCTGCTGAGCATCGGCCGCGCGGCGCTGGACCGCGACCCCGAGGGCATCTACTGCAGCCCGGCCGGCGACATGACGAGGCCGTACGCGGAGACGGTGCCCCGGATGCGCGAGCGCGCCGCCGCCTTCGAGCGCTACGCCGCCGACCCGGACCCGCGGGTGCGCCGGGCCGCCGTCCCGGCGCTGGGCCTGTTCCTCGACGACACCGACCGGGCGTTCGCGCTGCTGCGCGAGCAGCTGGCCGCGGAGAGCGGCACCGCGGAGCGGCTGCTGGTCGTCGAGGCCGCCGCCGAACTGGCCCGGCGGCTGCCGACGGCGCTCGATCCGGTCACGACCTGGCTCACCGACCTGGCCACGGAGCCGTCCCTGGACGCCGACATCCGTCTCGCTGCCCTCGTCCACCGGGCCGCCTCCACACCGGAGACCATCGGCACCGACCTCGTCCCGACCGCCACCGCCCTGCTCCACCAGCTCGCACCCGAACCCGAGGAGGAGCCGGACGCGGAGCCGACCGCCTGCGGACAGTGCGCCGCCTGCACCGCAGCCGCCACCGAACCGGCACCGAACCCGACGGTCCCGCCCCAGCTCGCCGCCGTCTTCGCCGACCTCGACCGTCACGGCCGCACCCACGCCCCCACCACCGAACTCCTCACCACCCTCCACCACGTCCTCGACGACCGGGTCGCCGAACGCACCGCCCTGCTCACCGCCCAACTCACCCACCCCGACCGGGCCACCCGCCACGACGCCATCCCCATGGCCAAGAACCTGATCCACACCTGGCGCGGCGACCACACCCACCTCGTCCACCTGCTCGCCGACCAACTGCGACCCCACGACCCCTACACCACCGCCGAAGCCGCCGAAACCCTCGGCCAACTCCCGCCCACCCTCGCCGAACCCGCCCGCCAGACCCTCGCCACCCTCGTCGAAGCCCACCGAACCACCCACGGACCCACCGTGTGGGCCTCACCGCACCCACTGCTGCGCCGCGCCCACCAGAACGCGGTGACGGCACTGGCCCACCTCGGCGACCAGCGCGCCCTGCCCGACCTGTTGACCGCGCTCGACACCGGCGCCGACGCCTGGCGCGCCATAGCGGCCGCCGGCCACCTCCCCCGGGCCGCGGACGAACTCCTGCCCCGCCTGACCCGGCGCCTGGCCGACGCGGACCTCACCCAGGACTGGACCTGGTCGGAAGCCTGCACCCTGATCGCAGCCCTCCGCCGGCTCAATCACCCGGCAGCCGTGCCCGCACTCGCCGACACCCTCACCACCTGCGTCCGCCAGGACCAACGACGCGGCACCGTAGCGGTCCTCGACCTCCTGGCCGGCTTCGGCACCGACGCCGCCTCAGCTCTGGAGAGCGCCCGGCCCCTCGCCGACGCCGAGGACCCGGAGCTGCGCCTGGCCGCGACCCAACTCCTGTGGGCCGCCGAACACGATCCCGCGGACGCCGTACCGCGCCTGACGGGCCTTCTCGACACCCACAAGCAGAGCGGTGCGGTCGATGCCCTGGGTCGGATCGGGGCACCGGCCGCAGCAGCACTGCCCGCCCTGCGGGCGCTGCTCCAGGACGGGTACGAGTGGACCCGGCTCCACGCCGCCGCCGCGATCCACGAGATCGCCGGCCCCACCGAGTCGCAGACCGTCGTGCCGGTCCTTCTGGAGGTGTGGGAGAAGAACGACGCGACGAGCGGCTCCGTCCTGGAGTGCCTTCTGCGGATGGGCCCCGCCGCCGCACCCGTCCTGCCCCGGATCCGTGAGGAGCTCACCCGGGTGCGCCGCAGCGGCCGCAACATCGGCGGTATCGACGAGGACGAGGCACTCCAGCACACCGCCCGGGCGATCATCGAGCGGCTCGCCTGAGACAGTCCCCGGGGTGCGCCGTGCCCGGCCACCGGCCCGGCCACGACCGGCTGGCGGGCCTGCTGTCAGATCCGGCACCCGGCCTCCCGCTGCGGGCGAGCGGGCGCGAGTACCGGGGGAACGACGCTTGCAGGTGCCGCCTGCGGTTGGTGACGGCCGGCCCGGGGAGGTGGAGCTCCTGTTCCGGCACACCGACCAGGCGGTGATCAACGCGTGGAAGACCCGCTGGCCGGAGGAGTTCGTCCTGATCCGGCAGGCCGAGCCGCAGAAGCGACGGCCGGCCCTGCGCGGGGCTACAGCACGGTGAGAGTGATCACCCACAGGTGCGGTGCGGGCGGGTCGGGCAGGATCACGTAGTGGGCGATCAGGTCGGGCAGGACGATCTGCCGGATGCTGTCGTCGAGGTCGTCTCCGTCGCCGGCCGGCCAGGACCACGGATCGGCCATCGCCCGCTCCAGAGCGTCCTGGAGCTCCTTGACCTGGCCGTCGGTCAGGACGGTGCGCACCAGGGCGGCGGCCTCGGCGGACAGCCGGGCCCGGTAGGGGCGGGCGGTCACCGGAGGAAGAGGTCGTCGAAGTCGACGCCGTCGCCCTCGGGGCGCCCGGCGCGGTTCCAGTCGTGGACGGCGGCGGCGGCCAGCGCGGTGGCGCGGGCGATCCGCTCCTCGCGGGTGCCGCTGGCGGCCAGGTGATCCGCGGTCAGGACCCGGCCGATCAGCGTGTCGACGTCGATGCCCGCACTCGCGGCCCGCTCCCTCAGGTCGCGGACCAGCTCATCGTCCAGCTGGGTCGTCAGCTCTACGGTCATGAGCCGATGGCAGAGGCCACCCGCGTCCGGGCGAAGGGGGCAGGGGAAGCCGCGTTGCCCGCTCGCGCCTTCGAGGCACGCGACGGCCGAGGACCGCTCCACCCGTTGAACGACCGGCCCGGCCGAGTCGCTCCGCGGGCCGTGGGTACGGACGGCGTGTGGACGACAGCATGGAGAATTCCTCCGCCGTGGGGGCCGGGACGGGCGGCGCTGGCACGGTGCTGGTGGTGGTACGCGGAGCGGCGCCGGGAAGTCGAGCACAGCCGCCGGGATCCGCTCCGCCTACGGCCGCGGCCTGGCCGTCGTCGGACAGGACCAGCCGCGCCGTGAGGTGCTGCGCGAGCGGGACGTCGCCGACGGCGCGAATATCGGCCTGATCGGACTGGTCGCCCGGCACGCCCTCGACAGCGGCTTCCACACCGTCTTCGAGGGCATCCTCGACGTCGGCCGGTACGGTGCGATGGTCACCGACCTGGTGGCCCGCCACCGCTCGACGTCGGTTTCGCCGAGACGGTGCGCCGCCACGCGACCCGGCCGCTGTCTGCGGAGGTGAGTGCCGAGCAGATGGCCGGCTGGTACCGGGCCGCTGGTCCTCCTGCCGGGCGGCCTCGAACGCGTCGTCGGTGAGGACAGCACCCTCGACGAAACGGTCATGCGGATCCTGACCGACACCGCGCTCACCCCGCCGAGCTGGACACCGAGCCCCTGAACCCGGTGGTCGGACGAGCCGGCCGGTCGCCTGGTGAGCGGCGTCCAGTCGTTGGGGCTGTGGGCATCGGTGTCGTGGGGGTCGGGGGGAACCGTCCGGTCAGTAGGACGACCAGCGGCGGTGGGCGGCAGGGCGGTCGGTGGTTGTGCCGCGTTCCGATCCGGGGCGGCCTGGCCGAGTCGATGTCGCCGGCCCCGGCTATCCTCCCGGCAGGCCACCGGGTTCGTGGTGGCGACGACGCGGCGTCCCGACGCCCGAACCCGACAAGGAGAACCGGTGCGCGACTGGCTTGCCGAGGTCCTCTCCATGCTCGGCCCGGGCGAACGGCGCTTCGCCGCGGCCGATGCGTGGGCCGCGTTGGAGGCCGAGATCGGTATCGAGTTCCCCAGGGACTACAAGGCGGTCGTCGACGCCTACGCCCCGGTGCAGATCAACGGGCACCTGTCTCTCGCGCATCCGGCCACCGAACGCTGGAACCTCGGGAAGAGGATCCGCGAGACCTCCCGTGCCTGGGCCGAGCTCGACTGGGACCGGGAGCACTGGGTGGATCCGGAGGACAGCATCCGCGTCGTGCTCGGCCTGCAGGAGGTCCGGTTCGGGACGAAGGACGGCCTGATCCCGATCACCGGCACCGACCGCGGCGAGTACATCTTTCTGGCCCCGCTGCCCGACCGTACGGGACACCGGATCTGTGCCGTGGACCACGAAGGATGTTGGAACGAGTACCGGATGAGCTTCTCCGAGTGGCTCTACCGCTATCTGGTCGGCGAGGACATGGTCGGCCCGAACAGCTCCGCCTTCTACCCCGGCCCGGTGCTGCTCCAACCGCTGCCGATGTCACCCGACGACCGCCCCGCGCCGATCCACGGCCCGGAGCGCGGCATGTGACCGACGCGAGCGCTCCGGCCTGACGGGTCCGTGCCTCGGGGAACGCGTCCTTCACCCGCCTGGGAGAAGGACGTGCTGCACTGCCGCAATTCAGTATGGCCCATACAGTATGGTTCGTACTGATGGTGGTGCGCGGGCGCCGCCACAAAGGGAGGCATCGATGTCCCAGTACGGCGCCACCGTGACCAATGTCGTGCAGCAGGTCCTGACGACCATGAACCAACAGCGCCCCGCCGATCCGGTGGAGCGGGTGAAGAGCATCGCCGCGGACATCGCCGCGCTCCGCGCCGCAGAGTTGGGACTTCAGAGCAAGGTGGCCGAGGCCCTCGTCGCTGCAGACCGTGCCGGGCGGGCCGAGGACGGCACAGTCCCCCGCGGGCACCGCGAGAACCTCGTTCGCGCGGCGGAGGGCGGCGTGGCCCGGGCGAAGGTCTTCCAGCTCCTGGGGGAGGCCGACCTGCAGTCCGCAGCCCGGGCCGCACTCAGGCCGGTGTGGCAGAACTCCCAGGGGGACTGGTCCCTCGCGAACATCGGACAGGGTCGCGTTGCCCTGCGCGCGCACGGGGACTACATCGCCGTCTTCAACGAGACACCCGCCCTGATCGCCGCGCTGCGGGAGGCCGGACTGCATGTCAAATGCGACGGCCCCGGAAGGACGATGGCCGAAGACCTGGCGAACCACCTCGACGCAGAAGTCACCTTCGCCTGAAACACCGTTCGCCGAACGGGCACCACAACCGTCGCACACCTCCGCGGCTCTGGCCTCGGGGTGGTCGTAGAGGAAGGCGCGGGAGACGTCTGCGCGGCGGGAGACGGCGGCGACGCCGACCTGTGTCTTCTCACGGCGGCGCCGGGTGGCGGCGGCGCGGACCCGACCGAGTGCCGCCTCGGTGCTGCGGTCGCGGGCGGCCCGGGGCGGCGGCCGTGCGCGGGTCGGGGACGGCCGTGGTCACCCGCATTGCCCCCTGTCGGTGGTGCAGTCGGCTCGGCCCTGCTCGTCACCGCCAGGTCGAGGACGGCTTCGCGCACTGCGGCGGGGATTCCGCCTCGCCGCTGAACGGCGGCCGCCAGGACCGGCGGGTGGGCCTGGCGGCACCGCACCGCAGTTGAGAGCAGACCGCCCTGCCCGCACCGGAAACCGGGGTTTCGCCTCGCAATCGGGGCTGGGGCGAAACCCAGGACGGTCCGTCAGCCCCGGCGGCTACGATCCCGGCATGGACAGCGCCCTGCCGACCACCACCACCGACCAGCCGGCCACCACCGGCAAGGAACCGGCCCCGCAGTGCGCCCGACCCGGCTGCGAAAACCCGGTACTCAAGGCCCCTACCGGCCGGCCACGTACCTACTGCTCCCGCTCCTGCCGCAGCAAGGTCGACCGTGCCAAGGCCAAGGCCCGCCAGCAAGCAGTACAAGCAGCAGCGAGTGCCGCCGCACCCAGCGCACCGGCGGCCGCCGCCGGGGCTGACGACGTCTCGGCCCGCTGGGGAGAGGACGGCCGGCGCCTCCTCGGCGTCGCGGACGCGCTGCACCGCAGGCTGACCCGATTCCTGGAGGAGACCGCCGCCGGCGACCCGGCCGCCGCGTTCGCGGACCTGGCCAAGGTGCTGCCCGTCTACGGCACCCGCGCCTACATGGCCGCGCAGGACATCCGCGACAAGGCCCGCTGGCCGGACCTGGACGAGCACGAGCGCCTCGTCGCCCGCTCGCGCGAGCGGATCGACCACTGGGACAACGACGACCCGGACTTGGACAACGGCACGGACGCGGGGGAGACAAACGCCTCGCGAGGCGAAACCCTGGCCACCTCTTCCCCGGCCGAGCAGCCGCCCCTTCCCGCCCCCGCCCCCGAGTCGGACGCCGGGCTGGTGCCGGCCAGGCGCTTGGCAGCCGAGGCGGCCGAGCAGGCCCGGCTGGCGGCCTGCACCGACCCCGAGGTCCGCTTCGACTTCCCCGACCTCCTGGACGACCTGGAGCCCACCTTCGGCCCCGGCTGGGAACTCGGCTCCTGGCACGCCCCCGGCGCCCAGGACGTCCTCCAGCTGCGCCACGGCAGCACGCCGGTCGGATGGACGGCGCCCCTGCCCGACGGGCCGTGGGGACAGGCCGGCTGGATCGCCCTCCTCCACCAGCCGGGCGGCGCCAGGCTCCTCGTCGACAACCTCTCCCGCCCCAGGATCCACCCCACCCCGGACCTCGCACTCGATGCCATCCTGCGCAACCACCGGACCACCCGGCCGGCTCCCTCCCGCTGACCAGACCTCATCAGGGCGCAGAGCCACCACGGTGGTGCCGGGCAAGAACCTCCGGAGACGTCTGCCGCGCCTCCCATCGCCGGCGGTGTCTACGGGCAGAGCCGATCGGGTCGTGGGAAGAGGTGGGGACTCCTGTCGTCCGGCGTCCCGGGAGGGGTGCTGCCGCCCTGGTGACGGCCCGGCCCTCGCCCGGCACCCAGGGCCGGCCGCCCCGCGCGTAGAGCCCGACGAACTCCGACGAGCAATGGCTCGGCGCGATCGAGGGAATCGACCTCACCCTGACCTTCGTCCGCACCAAGCAAGCTGACGCAGCCCGACTCACCCGCCGAACCCCGGTCAACCTCGGCATCCCAACCACCATGCCCTCAGGCAGGTGAATTTGCCTTCCCCGCCTGCTCCTTGGAGCTCAAGGAGCGGTCGGGGCTGCCTGTCGCGGTGACCGCAATCGCCCCGGAAAGCCTGGCCTAGCTCTCCTCAGCTCGCTCAGGAGCTGGCTGCCCGGCCCGCAGCCGCATCTGCTCGCGCTTCGTTTCCTCAGTCGTCTCCAGCCGACGAGTCTCGGCCTCGATCTCGGCCTTGCGCACCTCAGCACGGGCCGCGATCTTCGCCTTCGCGACCATGCCGGCGGTGGTCGCCGCAGCGGCGAACCCAGCCGCCAAGTCCGTGACCAACCCGCTGTTGTTAGTACCACCAGTGATGATGACGTCGTCATCACCGACGCCTCCAATGGCGCCAGAGGCAGCAATCTCTCCGTCGTCGTGTTCGGGTTCGGCTGACATGACGTCAGCCTATGACTGCGACAAACTGCTGGGGAAGGTAGCTGTCAGAACCCCGGTCATCTCATTTGACTTGGTGCAGAGAAGGCGGTGCAGGTCCAGGTAGCGCTCGGCGGCGGCCGCCAGGGCGGCCCGGCCGCGCTTCGCGGCGGCGGGCAGCGTCATGCCCGGCTTGCCGGCCCGGTAGACGAGGACGGTCGCCCGGTCGTCGGCGGGCAGGGCGGCGGGCAGCGGGTCGAGTCCGTAGGCGGGCAGCCAGTCCTCCGGCTCCTCGCCGGGAAGCAGGGCCCGCAGCTCGCCGGCCGTCCGCACCTGCGGCCCGGCCCGGTCGACGCGGCGCAGCAGGTCGATCGCCGCGTCCCCGGTGTCGCAGGGCAGTGCGCCCGGAAGCCACCCTGCCGTCGCCGCGAGCCGCCGCAGCAGCTCGGCGGCGTCGAACGCCTGGTCAGGGCTCGCGGTGCCCGTCGCGAGGACGAGCAGCCACGGCTGCACGCGGGCGAGCGCCTCCTCGGTGGACAGCTCGGCCGCCGCGACGGGAGTCCGGGTGCCGGTGGCCCAGCGCTCGTGCTCGGTGGGGTCGGTGCCCGACAGCACGAGGAGCTTGGTGGAGACGGTGGAGCGCGCCATGCCCACGGCTTCGGCCAGGTCGCCGTAGGAGCCGAGGCCCTGTTCCTGGTGGACGCGCAGCAGGGCGTCGCGCAGGCCCACGATGCGGGGGATCAGCCGGTTCTGGACGACGGCGAGCAGGGCGCGCAGCTCGGCGCCGTCGTCGCCCGCCGGGTGGACCCCGCGGTCCTGCGGATGCAGGTGCCGCAGCAGTCGCAGGCCGTGCAGGACGGCGTGGGTGAACTCGGCGGCGTCGGCGAGCGCGGCGTCGCCGAGCAGTTCGCCGTCCTCGTGGTCGACGGCGGTCGGGACCCCGGACTCGTGGCGGCCGTCGGGCCGGGGGTCGTCGTGCTCGGTGGTCTGCGGCATCGCGTCACCTCTTCTGTACGGGGCTCCGTACGGACTGTACGGAGTCCCGTGCAGGACGGGGGCGGCTTCGCGGCGCCCCCGTCGTTCACGGGGTGCCCCGGTCCGGGGCGGGCGGGCCGGCCTTGAACCTGGCCCGGCAGTCCGGCGCTCCAGCCGGAAACCGACCCGCTCGTCCGGGGCGGCGGCGACCGACGTCGCTACACCGGCGAGGTGATCGCATCGGGGCCGTGCTCGGCGAGCGCGATCCGCAGGCTGCGCACGTAGGCCAGCCGCTGCTGGAGCAGCGCCTCGGCCGCACCCCGGCGGGCCCGCTGCTCGGCCACGAGCGCGGCCACCAGGCGGCGCCCGCTGATCCGGAACGCCCGGTCGGGGTCGACCGGACTGTGCGGGGCGACTCCGGTGTGCTCGGCGAAGTGCCTGCGGGCCTGGATCTCGGCGAGGTCGCGCAGTGCCCTGGCCGCCGACTCCTCGCGCGGGAGCACCGGGGCGTACCGTCGCGGGCGGTCCCGGCCCGCGGCCAGCATCCGGCTGAACTGGTCGTGCACGTAGCCGACGACGGCCAGGACGTCCTGCCAGCCGACCAGGACGGCGACCGCCAGGTGGTACTCGACGGCCTCGGACAGCGCCGCCCGTGCCGCCTGGTGGCCGGAGCACGGCGGGCAGAGGCCGTCCTGGCCGCCTTCACCCACCCACTCCGCCGCCGCCTGCTCGACGTGCTCAAGGTGGACGGCGCCGCCACCGTCGGCCTGCTCGCCGAGCGCACCGGCCAGGCGGTCGGCAACGTCAGCCACCACCTCAAGGTGCTGGCCGGCGCGGGCCTCGTCGAGGAGGCACCCGATCTGGCCCGGGACCGGCGCGAGCGCTGGTGGCGTCCCACCTCCGCGAGCCTGCGCTGGGCCCGGGCCGACTTCGAGGACGACCCGGTCGCCGAAGCGGTCGCCGACGCCGCCGGTTCACTGCAACTGGAGCGTCAGGCCGCCCTGGTACGCGCCTGGTTCTCCAACCGGCAGGAATACAGCCCCGAATGGCGCGAGAACTGCGCCGTCGCCACCGAGACCTGGCTGCGGCTGACTCCCGAGGAGGCCCAGGAGCTGGCGGCGGACCTGGTGGGGGTCCTGGAGAAGTGGGCCGCACGGCCGGTGCCCGAGGACGGACGGGAACGCGAGTCCGTCTTCGCCTTCGCCCACAGCGTCCCGGCCCGGCCATGACGACCGACCTCACCCGGACCGGCGCCCCCGCGGGCAACTCGCACGAACCGCCCGCCCGCTCGCGGTGGGGTCTGCTCGCGCAACGGGAGTTCCGGCTGCTGTGGGCCGGCGAGAGCATCAGCCGCCTGGGAAGCAGCGTCACCTCCGTCGCGCTCCCGCTCGTCGCCGTGGTCTCGCTCGATGCCGGACCGCTCGCGGTGGGCCTGCTGAACGGCGCCGTCTGGATACCATGGCTGCTGCTCGGCCTCCCCGTCGGCGTCTGGGTCGGCCTCTTACCCCGGCGGCCGGTGATGATCTGCTGCAACCTCGTCTCGGCGACGCTCTTCGCCAGCGTCCCGGTGACCGGGTGGCTGGGCGTGCTGACGACGGCCCAGTTGCTGCTGGTCGCCCTGCTCACCGGCACCGCGGCCGTCTTCTTCAACGCCGCCTACCAGGCGTACCTGCCGGAACTCGTCGACCGGGACGACCTGGTCGAGGGCAACGCCAAACTCCAGGGCAGCGCCTCGGCCGCCCAGGTGGCCGGCCCCGGCGTCGCCGGCCTGACCGTGCAGTGGTGCGGCGCGGCCGCCGGACTGCTCGTCGACGCGGTGACGTTCCTGGTCGCCTCCGCCGCCCTGCTGCTGATCCGCAGCGACAAGGAGCCGGTGCGCACGCCGGTGGCACCCGCCCCGCTGCGCGCACAGGTCCGCGAAGGCCACGCCTTCATCCTGCGCGACCGCTTCCTCCGCTCCTTCCTGCTGTACGCGGCCTCGGCCAACGCCGCACTCACCGGCTACCAGTCGATCGCCGTCCTCTTCCTCCTCCGCGAGGTGGGCGTCACCCCCGACGCGGTCGGGCTCCTCGCCGCTGCCGGAGCGCTCGGCGGAGTCATGGGCGCCGCCGCGGCCCGACCGCTCTGCCGACACCTCGGCACGGCACGCGCCGTTCGGATCGTCCTGCTGGCCGCCACACCCTTCGGCCTGCTGCTCCCGGCAGCCGGCCCCGGACCCCGGGTCGCCCTGTACGCGTCCGGCTCGGTCGTCCTGGTCGGCGGCGTGACGCTCTGCAACATCGTCCTCGGAAGCTTCCGCCAGACCTACACCCCACCCGCTCTGCTCAGCCGGATCGTGGCCACCTCGATGTTCGCCAACCAGGCCACCATCCCACTCGGCGCCGTCGCGGGCGGAGCACTCGGCGCGACGCTCGGGCTCCGAACCACCATGTGGGTCATGACCGGACTACTGGTGCTCTGCAGCGCCCTGCTACTGGCCTCGCCACTGCGCAAGGACCGGGACCTGCCCGCGGAACCGGCGACGGACGACTGGAGCGGGCGATGACAACACCCCCTTCCGAGAATCCGTTGTCGGACGCACGCCCGAGCGATTGCCACCTGGCACGACAGGCGCGAGTGTGTCTTCACGGGCACCGTCACTGCGGACCGATCCTGCTCGATGGCAGAGTGATCGCCTGGCCCGCTGACTGCTACGAGGCCCTGCCCGGGATGCGCGATGCCCACGTCGAGCGCGCCCGCCCCGGCGGGGCCGCCACGGACGTGTGATCCGCCCGCGCGGCGGCGCGCAGATCCCTGGCCCGGACGGGTGCGGACACCACACTGGCTGCGACATCGTCCCGACCCCCGTGGAGAGCACCGAGATGACCGGCGACACCGCCACCGTGCCCGACCTGGCCCGAACCCTGCTGGAGGGCGTCGGCAACGAGGCCACCAACGCCGCCGTCGGCCTGCTGGCCGCTCATCAGGACGGCTTCTGGCTGCGCGAGCTGCTGGAGCCGGACGGCGCCCTGGCAAGTGCCGTGAACCGGGAGGAGGGGCGGCCGTGGGTGGAGTGGGACGCGGTCGGCGCGCTGATCGACCGGGGCCTGCCGCAGTCCTCCAGCGACGTCGCGGTGCTGGCCGTCGCGGCATCGATCGCCGGCCAGCACCGCGTGAACCTCCGCCACGTCTTCCGCTCCGTCGACAACGGCGACGTCAAGGCGGTCGTCACCGCGCTCACCACCGGCTGCATCTTCTGACGGACCGGACCAAGCAGAAGCGCCTCGAACGGGCGAAGCACTCCGCGCCCGAGTGAGCCGACCGGCACCCTCGGCGCTGTACGTCCAACGACTCCGTGGGGGCGGAATCGGTCGGTTCTGCCCCCGGTCGCAGATCCAATCGGCTCGGCCCCGCGACCTTGCCGAACCTGGCCGCCGATCCGATCGAATCCGCTCCACCGTTCCGCCTCCCCAATCCCCCCGCGATCTGATCATCAGGGGCTTACCGCTAGCCACGTCCCAATTGATCCCCGAAACCCATGCACGACCCCGAACCGCTTGGCCAAACACATGAGGGCACCCCCGCTGGGCGACGCCGAAGCAGAAAGGGTTCAGCCGACGAAGTCGGCCGGACCGCACCACCGGACCACCGTCCCGTTGGTGGTCCATCCGGCACCGAACGCGGCCAGGAACACGAGCGCGCCCGGGGCGAGGAGGCCGGCGTCGATCGCCCGGACCGCGGTGATCCCTACCGACGCCGAGATGGTGTTGCCGTAGTCCTGGACGGTGGTGCAGGTCCGTGACACGGGCACGTCCAGGATGTCGAGGACTCCTTCGATCAGCCGAAGATTGGCCTGGTGCAGCAGGACCAGGTCGGCGGCCGCGACGGGCGTCCCGCTGCCTTCCTCCAAACGCCGCAGGAGAGCGGGTACTTCGCGCAGTGCGAAGCGCTTCACCGCCCGCGGGTCCATGGCGAAGCTGTGGATGTCGCTTCCATGGAGGGCCAGGCCCTCGTTGCCGACGGGATCCGTCCGGGACGCACTGAACAGGATGCCAGCACCGTCCCTGCACGGGCGAAGGATCCAGCAGCACGCCCCGTCGCCGAAGATCGCCGTCGGCAGGGCCTCACCCTTGCGGATGTCGTGCGGCCGCATGAGGCTGCTGCTCGCCTCCGACTGCACGACCGCGACAGTTCCCACGCCGGCTTCGACGAGGCGTGCACCCACGTGCAGCAGCCCCACCGCTCCGGCGCAGCCCGCACCGACCACGTCGAGGGGAGCCATGGCCAGTTTCAGGCCGGCGTCGGCGATCAGGCGCACGCCGAGCCCGGGCATGACGGCCTGCGGTGTGCTGGTGGAGGTCACCAGGGCGTCGATCTCCCTGGGGTCGATGCCGGATCGCCGGCAGGCGTCCAGGAGGGCCTGGAGCGCCATGTCCGTGACCGGCTCGCCGGTCACGGAGTGACGGCGCTGCTCGATGCCCGTTTTTTCCCGGATCCAGGTGTCGCTCAGTCCGGTCGGCTTTTCCAGATCGCTGTTCGGCACAACCTTGTCGGGCACGTGGGCACCGACGCCGAGGATCCCGACGTTCATCGCGTTTGCACTCCAGTCGTTGGTGGTTCGGGTGACCCGCGGTGCCCAGCGGGCGGGGCCGCGACGGGGCCGGACCGAGAGCCCGGGCGCCGTCGGGCCGCGGACGGGGCCGATGGCGCGGGCTGGGGTCCTCGCGTGCTGTGCGCGGCTCCGGCAGTCCGGCCGGACGTCCGCTCCGTCCGGTTACGACCGGGGGTGTCCGTCGGAGGTGAGGAGGACGACGCTCTCCTGCTCGCTGGCGTCGGTGCGTGCGAGGACGGCGCGCACCGGTTCGGTGGAACTGAGGTTGACGGCCTGGTGGGCCATGCCCGCGGGTATGTACACGAAGTCGCCTGCCTCCGCCACGGCCTGGTGGGCGAGGTCCGGGCCGTATCGGGTGACAACGGTACCCGCAAGGACGAACAGGGCGCTCTCGTGGTCCTGGTGGAGGTGGACCTCACCGCGTGCGCCCGGTGGGATCGTGACGAGGTGCATGCACAGGCGACGGGCACCGACGGACTCCGCGGAGATTCCGGCGACGATGTCGGCGCGCTGCCTGCCCTCGTAGCGTTCGCCTGCGGTCACCACCCGCACGTGGTGCGGGGTTTGCATACTGGTGGGCTTAGCGGCCATGGCATGTCCCTCGCTGGCGTCGGACGGTGGGGCGATCTGTTCCGGCTGTCGGTCGGAGGCTAGGGGTCGCGGGTGGGCCGCTCCACGGGGCCTGCGGTGGCGGCCCGCGAAGAGACCGTCAGGCGGGAAACCCCGTCCCGAGATCCCGAACCACGGGATCACCCCGGCCCTGCGGCAGTGGGCAGCAGTCGACACGGCCGTCGTGGACGGCAAGCCCGATCGCGGGCTCATGCCCGCTCACGCCGGTGTCCGGTCGGCGGGGCCAGCACCCGGTGCTGCGGATGAACATCCGCACCGGTGCGACGGGCTCACCGATGTCGGTCTGACCCTGGCCCCGTCGGCCGGCCGGACGGGTGCGGCGGTGGCGCCCCTGCCGGGCGGGCCGGTCTGGGGCTGGGACGGTCGCACCGGCCTGGCGGTGGGCATCTACCTCGACGGCGGGTGGGACCTGATGGTCAACCAGCCGCAGAGCAGGCTGCCCTCCGTGCATCCCCAGCTACCGAGGCTGGCGCGCGGGAGGTCGCGGAGATCGTCCGCGGCATCCTCGGTGGAGATCGCCCGGATCCGTTCCGAAGCCGCTGAGTAGCGACTTCCGTACTCTCCGCCCCTGGTTGCAGTAAGTAGTGCACGATAGTGGCCATGGCGCGTACGAAAATCCGACCCCTGGGACACTGCTCACGCTGCACCCGGGCCTGCTGGAAGGACTCCGACGACTACCTGCGCTGGAACGCCACGATGAGCCGGGGCGTGCTGGTCGGCCTGATCTGCCCGGGGTGCCAGACGGCAGAGGAACACGTCGAGGCGGAGGTGAAGGAGGCCACGCTCGACTACGAGGGCGCGGTGGAGGACGCGACCGGCCGGCTGGTCGTTGCCCCGCTTCCTGAGAGCGACCAGGGCTGAACCCGGGGCGCCAGCGGTTCTCGCCGGCGCCCCCGGTCGGCGAACGGTAGCCCTCCAGGGGCAGCTTCTTCAGCCGCGCCGCACTGGCCACTCGCATTCGCGCGATGGCGTTCTACAGGTGCCTGGGATGTTGTGTCCTGCCTTGCGGTTCGCTCGTTCGAGCGAACCTTCGCCCGCTGGTTCAGGTTCACGGTAGGATTCCGCACTGTGGAGCGGGTGCGGCGCCCAGGTCTGCATGTCAAGTCCACTTGAGGGCGGCCCCGTTCGACGTCGATGGTCCGTACGCTCGTCGCCATGACTGCTGGCACATCATCGACAAATCTCTCTGCACGCCCTTCGGCGCGTGGAGGCCGAGAAGGAGCACTGAAGCCGTGCGGCCTTGAGGCCCTGGTGGCCAGAGGCCAGCGACGGCGAACAGCCACAGATGCGGGGTAGTGGGCACGATGGCGTAGTGGGCGATCGCCGTGGTGGTGGTCACGATCCGTACGGTGTCGTCCATGTCGTAGCGGTCGGCCTGCGGCCAGGCGAACGGGTCGGTCTGGGCGCGGAGCAGGGCGATTCGCAGTTCGTTGCGGGCGTCGGCGGGCAAGTCGCGGATCGCGTCGGCGACCGGCTTGGCGACACGCAGGACGTACGGGTGGGTCACGGGCCGAAGACCTCGTCCAGGGTGAGCCCGTCGTCCACCGGCCGGCCTGCGGCCACCCACTGCTGGTGTGTCGCGGCGGCGAGCCGGTGTGCCCGCTCGACGACATCACCGTGCCGGTCCGCCTTGATCAGGTCGGCGAGGTAGGCGGCGGGGGTGAGCCCGGCCTTCGCGGCGGTGGCCTCCACCCAGTCGGCGAGGTCGGCGTCCAGGACTACGGGGTCGAGCGGACGCAACGTCATGACGACCGTCTACCGACGCGGCGGGCGGCTGGACAGGGGCCGCGTCGGGCCCGAGCCCCATCCTGCTTGCCGCTGCCACCAGGTGGCATTTTATGAAGTCGCAGGTCAGGCGATTGTGCGCCTACAAAGTCTATAGGGTTTCCTATAGGCTTTCGACCACACCAGCCCAACAGGTCGCCTGACATTTCCGTACGCCTTTTGACGGGCCATCAGGGGTCCTTTAGAATCGGCACTGCTGCGATCCCGGATCTCCGGACCTTCCCCCAGGATCTCGGGCCATGATGGCCCGAGGGGCGGACACTCATCGTGCCCGTCTGCCGTACCCATCTATGGGAGGTGGCAGTGTCCCTGCCGATCGATCCGAACGTCCCGCCGGCCGACACCAAGGCGGCGGAGCCGGATGAGCAGCAAGGACGCCGCTTGGAGCAGTTGCGGGACATGGTCATTGAAGGGCTGCGGGTAGTGGTGGAGATTCTTCGCCTGATCCCGTAGGCCGTGCGACCCGAGGTGCAAACTCGGGCCGCACGTTGGTGATGACCGGTTCCCGCGTTCCGCGGTGCACCTCGGCCGTCCGGGAATCAATCCTTGTCACGGGACCCGGACGGTCGCACCATTTCTTCCGGAAGAACCGGAAGCTTTTTCAGCGCAACAGTCTCACCGAATTATCCACCTTCCGCCCAATTAATTGGAGGAAGAGAATTTTGCCGACATTCGGGAACTTTGTTCCTGATTGTCTTTCTAGTCCGAAAGTTCTCGATTGTCTTCTTGAGCTTTCGTTGATATGAGTCTAGCGGGCAATTCGTCGATGGCCAACTGAGCATCTACTGATCTTCGGAGATCGGCAGATGCTTAACAGTTCGATGTTGTAGTCACTTCCGATCGTGTCGACGGACTTCGTGGGGAGTTGCCGCACCCCACAGCGTGCGGGCGACCCGGTCGGTACCGTGGTCGCGGCGAGGTCTGCTGGTGCAGTCCCAGCCCGGCCGGGGCGGGCGGTGGGCAAGGACGGTCCAGCCCGCCGCGCGCAGGCTCGCACCGGTCTCCTCGGCTTGGGTGTAGGTGACGAGCCGGGTGCAGCCGAGGACTTTGGCTCCACGCCAACTTGCGCCGCACAGAGCGCTGTTGGCGTTTCGAGTGCCGTCGGTGGCGGTGCGGGTGACCTCCAGGATCTGGCCGTTGTCGAGGTGCCGGGCGACAGGCCGACCGACGATGGCGACCGCGCGCAGGACACCGTGCTGGTCGGCGGCGCCAACGGCGAAGACCATGCCGGGCGGCGGCCGGTGGTGACGGTGCCAGGTGGCGACGAAGGCGCGGGCGTCCTTGAAGCGGATCGGCACGAGGTGCAGGCGAGGGTCGGAGTCGGTCACCGCGGCACGATGCCCGGCGGCCGCCGCCAGTGTCGCGGCGGTGAAGGTGGCCTTCAGCAGGGCGACTTGAGCCGGGACCTTCCTCCTCCCTTCGAGTGCATCCGGATCGTCCGGGCCCGGGCCGGGTGGGGCCGGCCCTACGGTCGGAGGCATGACGATGAACACGACCTCCGGTACGGGGGAAGACGGTCCGTGGCTGCCGGGCGCGGAACAGGTGGTTGCCTGGCTGGTTGCCTCGGTCGCGATGCCGGTGATCAAGTGGATGATGGCCGGGGCAGGGAAGCCGGCGCCGGGTCCGGGGGCGGCGGCGCGGTTCGTACACCGGGTAGGGGATGCGCTCGACCAACTGGAGGAGAACGAGCAGAGCAAGAAGCCCGAGTAGCGCAGGTTCTGATCACGACGGCGCGCGGCCCGGCCGCGCGCCGTCCCCAACATGGTCCCGTCAGCCGAGCTGGTTGACGGGACCAATTGGTCCCACTCCCAGGACCGTCAGCCCGGCCCTACACCCCTCCGCACCCTTCCGTCGCGCGTTAACGATCGTTAACCTCGTATAGGTGGCAATATACGAGGCAACTGCTGTGAGAGGCTTCCTCCCGTCAGACCCCTTCGCGCGCAGGAGAGAACCGTGACCACGTCGACCGGCTCGCGGCCGTCGCTCGGGCGCCTACTGGACGAGCTCGCCTCCTTCGTCCGGGCGCCCGCGACCTCCGCCGAGCAGACCCTGCTTGACTGGATGAATATGCACATCACCATGGAGCGCATTGCGGATCGGTCGGCCACCGCGTCCTGGACGCACCGGTCGGTACACGACCTCGTCCTCGCACACGGACGCTGGTTCAGCCCGGCTGCCCTCCCTCCAACGGTCCTGCTGGGCCCGGAGAGGGAGTGCTTTCAGAACGCAGCCTCCACCGAGCGGGCGTACCCGCACCTGCGCTACGTGGAGGGCTTCGCCATTGTGTCCGGCAGTCCCGTGGCCACTGCCCACGCCTGGTGCACCGACGTCGCGGACAACGCGATCGATCCCACGTGGACTGACCTCGGCGGCGGTGCGGCGTACTTCGGTATACCGCTGGCCCAACCGCTACGTCCGAACCCCCGGTACAGCAGCGGCGTCCTCGAACGCCCCGAGACCCTGTACCCGCTGCTGCAACACGGGCTGACGGCCGGCATCTGACAACACCGATCAAAGAAGGGTACTTTTGCATGGAGCAGCACCCGCACGATCCCGTCGAAGACCTGGAGCAGTTCGGGCCGTCGGCCGTACTCGTCCGCGACAAGGTCAACGAGTTGGCCGGCTTCATCAACCACTGCGCCCAGGAGCAGGTCCACCTCACGGCTGAAGGCCTGTATTCGGGCCCCGGTCAGATCCTGCGCGCCGCCTCCTACTCCCACGGCGCCGTGGACACAGCACTTGCCGCCGGCCGCCTGGACTTGGCCGGAAGGCATCTGCGCCATCTGGTCCGGCAAGCCGGGAAGTGGGCCGATCATCCGAAGTATCCGTCCGCCCTGGTGAGTGAGCTGACGCAGACTGCGGAAGTGGCCGATCCACGCGAGGAACTGGCGGCTGGACTCGTTGTTCCGGAAGCCGGGATCGCCGGGCGAGCGACGACGGGCGGTCCCGCGAAGAAGATCACGCTCGTTCAGGCCGAGCGTCTCTTCCGTGGGATGGGGCTTCCCATCGGTGAGGGTGACGACCGGGAGGGCTTCGTCTTCCGGGCCCGCGGAGGCCGCGACGGTTCGCGATCGGTCAAGTCCTCCCACCTGGTCGAGGTGCGGTACCGTCTCGCCGGGGGCTACTCCCTCATGGGCAATGACCTGGCCGGGCTGCCCGAGGTGCAGGAGCACTACCGGTGGGCTGTCGAGAAGGCGCCTCTTCACGGTTTCACCGTGACCTGGAGGCCGGCCAACGTCTGGATGGAGATCACCCGCACCACGAGTGCCCCCGAATCGACCGCCGACCGGCCGCAGGAGGCCCTCTCGTGACGCGTACCATCGGCGAAGCCGAACAGCAGCCGGTCCGACCGGGCACGGCTCAGTCCGCTGCCTCCCCCAGGACGATCACGGCCCAGGTGGCAGCGCTCCGCTTCGACGCCGACAACCTCGTCGGCGGCGCGCGCCAGTTCGCCAGGCAGGTCGCCGCCGCGCGGCCTATGAAGGACGACCAGGTCGACAAGCTCTCCTGGCTGCTCGTGTACGCGGGTTACGGCTCGAACCGGCTGGGCGCGTGTCTGAAGGCCGGCGACATCCAAGGGGCCGAGCACTTCCGCGGCATCCTTCGGCAGGCCGTGGAGACTGGTGGTGTCGACCTCACTGAGCTGCGCGGCGAGGCCAGCTCGGAGGCCCGGTGCGCCAGCTTGGACGCGTTGGTCAACCGCGTGCGGGCGCTCCTCGAAGGTGCCCTTGTTGTCGGTGGCGAGCGGGCGGAGGACGTCACCGGCCTGCTGGTTCATGCAGGGGATCTGCTCGGGAGGGTCGCGACGGCAGAGCACCTTGTCGGGGAAGCCCTCGAACGGGAGGTTCACTCGCTACGTCGCGCCGTGGAGCGCGTTGAGCAGGGAGCCGGTCACAAGGAAGGTGGCTGGTCATCGAGGTGAGTACCGATGTCGAGGTTCTGCACGGGGAGCTTGTCGGTGTGGACGAAGGACCGCTACCCGCCGTTCGCGGGATCGACGTAGCAGGGTTCGATCGGGACACGGTGCTCGTCGCCGGACGGCCGTTGCCGACACCGTTCGCCCCACCGCAGTACACCTCGGCTGACTACGTGATCTCCGAGGCGACCGCCAGACTCATGGAAGCCGCCCGACCCGAGAACACCGCCCGCAACCGGGACAGCCAGGTCGAGCTGTTCAAGGAGTGGTGCGTCAAACACGGCCGGGTCGCGCTGCCGTGCACCACGACCACCTTGATCGAGTACGTCGGGAGCCTCATCGAACGCAGGCTCGACCCGAACACCATCTCGGTCTACAAGAGCGCAGTCGTCATCTGGCAGGAAACGGCGACGCCGGGCAACACCCGGCCCGGCACCCGGGAGGTCACCGCGATGATCTCCCAGTACCGGGGCGGGTGGAGCAAGACCGGCGTGGAGAAGCAGAGCCCGGCGATCCGTGAGGTCGACCTGGAGGAGATCGTCGCGGAGTGCGACAAGAGCGGCCGGCCCACCGACCTGCGCGACGCCGCTGTCGCCTGCCTGGGCTTCCACCTTCTCAGCCGTCGGATCGAGCTCGCCAAACTGATCGTCACCCAGGCCTCTGTGAAACCCGACGGTATCGCGGTGCGCCTGGTGGACCGCAAGACCCGCGAGGACGGCAGCGTGCTCGAGGCGTGGATCCCGGCCCGGGACGACGCCCCGAGCATCTGCCCGGTCCGCCGGCTGCGCGCCTGGTTGGAGTACGGCCGCCGGATCCACCAGCCTCAGGACCAAGCGCTGTTCCGCGCGCTCGACAAAGCTGGTCGGCTCGCCGTGCGCCTCACCTCTCAGACCAGGCCCAAGCACCCTGACGGGACACTGAAGCACGACCAGGAACTGACCGCTGACGACTGGGTGACGCTGTCGATGCTCTCCGGCGAGGCCTTGAACATCTACGTCAAGGCCATGACGCGACGGGCCTTCGCCAGGGTGGCCCACCTCACCGTGGAGGAGCGCCGGGCACTCGGCTACAACGCGCTGCTCGACGCCGGGACCGCACAGCGAGTCACCGCCCACGGACTTCGGGTCGGCGGCGCGGCCGAGCTGTACGAGAGTGGGGTGCCCGAGGACGCCATCGCGGAGATGAGCGACTGGTCGAAGGACTCGGCCGCGATGAAGCGCTACTTCCACGGGATCAAGGCTGGCGAGAGTAACGTCTGGGCGGACGCCCGACAGGCACGTGAGTCCAAGGGCCAGAGTCCGGCGAGGGGCTAGCGATCGTCTTCAATGATCAGATCCAAAGCAGGATCGAGGCGATGGTGACGTCGGCCTGGTAAGACTCGCGGGTCTTGTCCTAGCAAGTCGCCAGGCCGCACCACGCGGGAGGCGGTCGCGGGCGTGATCGCCAGCGCCGGGCATCTGCTGCCCCCACCCCGACGGCAGTGTGTGGGCCTTCTCCGCCGCTGGTCCCGCGGGCCTGTCTGCCGGGGCTCTCGTCCGTAGTTCGGCAGCAGCCGGCGCGATGCCCCCGCTGCGCCGCGCTGCTTGCCCTGGGCGCGGACCGTGCTCGGCGCCGGACCCGAGCGGGGCCGCCGTCATCCTCTGCCGGACCGACCTGGCCACCGGCCGGCAGACGTTGGTGTGCCGTCTGCCCTGCCGCGGCTGGGCAGACGGCACTCGCGACCGGCGGTTGCGGCCGTGTCCTGCTGCTGGCCCACAACCGCGGCAACGAAGCGGGACCGGTCCTTACGGCAGTGGGACTGGCGTAGCCCGCTGCGGACCTGCTGAGTCCGGGACCACGCTCCAGCCGCAGCCCCGGCGGGCAGGCTCCGGTTCGGGCCCGAGTGGCCGGCCGCGAATGAGCCGGCGTGCTGCTGTTCCTCCGAACCGGAACGCACGAAAGTCGGTATGCACGGACGCCGACTGCTCCGATACTGCTGGTGACGAAAGCGAGGCCCCGTGGCACAGATCGAGCCGAGCGTGCTGGCCGCGCTCACGACGGCGGCGGCGAACGCCGTGTCCACCACGGCAGCCGCGTTCTCCCTCGCGGCCATGGACGTCGGCCACGACTCGGCCGGGGAGCAGCGGGACGCGTTGGTTGTGGCCCTGCAGCGCCGCCCGTCCCAGGGGGCGAAGGCCCGCCCGGATTCGCGGGCGACAGTGCCGGGTCCGCCCGCACCGGCCGATGTGGAGATCTGGAGCCTGTACGCGGACGGCGTGGACGATCCGCTCCTTCGCGGTCACCTTCATCATCTGCTGCTCGATGTCGGCCACGGCCGTACGCCCGAGCGCGTCCGCGGTGCGGTCTCCGGCTATCTCGACGCGGCGCAGCTGCTGGCCGCTTCCCAGGGTGGCCACGGGCTGCCTCGAGCCGCCAGGTGCCTGCGGAGGGCCGGGGAGTTGGCCCTCCGGTTCAGGCAGTCCGACCTTCAGGAACGGGCGGCCGAGGCCGCGGTCGACGTCGCCGAGCGTCTCCTGGCCTGCGCCGAGGACGAGGGGCGGGTCCTGCTGGGAGTCCTGGAGGGGTTGCAGGCCCTGAAGTACGACGTCGCGGGCCTCGCCGAGCGGGCCGCCGGCCGCTTCGCCCATGACGTGGATGTCCGGATCGGACTCCTCGATGTGCTGCGCAAGGATGCGCCCCGAAGCCGCCATCCGGAGATCGACGCCGCAGTGGTCCACTCCCTCCTCGACGCCGCCGAGTCCACTGATTCCGGGCACCGCCGCCTGTACTTCCTGGCGGAGGCGTCGACCGAGGCACAGAAGCGGGGCCTGCCCGACCTGCGGGTGCAGGCCGAGATGGCGCTGCAGCAGACCACGCCGGAGTGGACCTCCGTCCGCAGGGAGGGCACCATCCCACGTGGGCTGGTCGCCGGGCAGCGGGCGCTGGTCGATGCCGCCCCGGACCTGCAGGCCGCGCTGTGGCTCACCGTGCCGGACGTCCACCCGGCGATGCGCGCGCAGGCCGCGGCCGAGGCCGATGGCGCGCTCGAGGGCCTGCTGAGGATCCCGAGCTCGCGCATCAACCCGGCCAGCCCGGTCTTCGTCCGTCCGCCTGTCGATGCCGACGACGACCTCGCGGTGGCGATGCAGGTCCACGGCTTGGGACTGTACGGGAGGCTGACCGCGATTCAGCTCGACCGCATCCATGAGCGTTTCCGGCCCGACGAGTTCGAGATGACCGCCGCTCTGGCGCACGAGACGGTGCTGCCCGGACCCCGCGCGCGGACCCTCGCCCGGGCCTTCCTCTACTACTGGCTGGAGGAATTCGACGCCGCAGCGTGCGTCGCGCTGCCCCAGGTCGAACAGATCCTCCGCCAGCTCCTGCGCCCGCGGGTCTCCATCCTCGCCATGTCCAATGGGCAAGCCCCCAGTGGAGTTGTCCAGCTGGGCCGGCTTCTGCAGGACATGCCGAAGGCCGGGTACCCGGAGGACTGGCGCAGGGCGCTGGAACTTCTCCTGGTCGACCCCGACCGCGGGATGAACCTTCGCAACGACATCCTCCACGGTCTGACCGGCACCCCACCCAGGCACCACGTCGCGCTCATCCTGCAGGCGGCGCTGTACCTGCTCAGTCATGCGCACGGGCTTCGCACGCTCCCCGGCGCGACGACCTGATCCCGGGACGCGGGCTCCACCTCGGGGGCAGCCTGGCACCGCGGTGGCCGCTCGGTCGCGCACAGCCCGGAGGTAGGCAGTCGCCTTCTTCCAGGTCAAGCACGGCCAGGCCCCGAAGGCCACCTACGCGCAGTTGGCCGGCGCGATCGAGCTGGTGCCGGACCTCACCTTCGTCCTGGACGCCCCGGTGAGCACCTCGATCCAGCGGGTGGCCGCCCGCACGTCCGGGGACTCGGTGCGCGAGGACTGGGACGTGGTCGACGTGGAGAACCGGCTGCGCGACACCTACCTGGCGATCACCGAAGCCCCAAGCGCCTTCCCGGAGATCGGCCCCGTCGTACGGCTGGATGCCTCGCGGCCGCAGGACGGCGTGCTCGCCGACGCCTGGAGCGCACTGCTGGAGCGCGGCCTGACGCCCACGCTGGAAGGGACCACACGATGACCGCCGCCGAAACCCCGTCCGGGCGCCTGCGGGCGGCCTTCGCCGAGGCCTGCGCCCGCCGAACCCCTGTACAGGCCGTCGGGGCGGAACGCCATGGCCTTCATGGTCGCCACCGATCTGGGGCTCGGCGTGTGCCGATCATCGGCGCGGGCTCCAGCGTTCCAGGGCAGTGTTTCCGCCGACCGCTGGTGCGGTCGCACTACGGCCTGGGTCCGGTTTCGAGGCTTGGTCAGAGGCGGCGCAGGACCGCGACGACTTTGCCCAGAATGGTGGCGTTGTCGGCGTTGATCGGCTCGTACGCGGGGTTGTGCGGCATCAACCAGATCCGGCCGTTCTCGCGCTTGAGGCGCTTGACGGTGGCCTCGCCGTCGATCATCGCGGCCACGATGTCGCCGTTCTCGGCGACCGGCTGGCGGCGGACGGTGACCCAGTCGCCGTCGCAGATGGCCGCGCCGGGGCCGTTCATGGAGTCGCCGGACACGGTGAGCGCGAACAGCTCGCCCTCGCCGACCAGCTGGCGCGGCAGCGGGAAGACGTCCTCCACGGTCTGCTCGGCGAGAATCGGACCGCCGGCGGCGATCCGCCCGACCAGCGGCACGTACGAGGTGGACGGGTGGCCGCCGGCCGGGGCTGTGCTGTCCGTGTGAGTTGCGAGGCGGTAGGCGGAGAGGGTGTAGGCGCGGGGCCGGTGGGGGTCACGGCGCACGATGCCCAGCTTCTCCAGGCGGCTGATGACGTGGGCCACGGAGGAGGTGCTGGAGAGCCCGACGGCCTGGCCGATCTCGCGCATGGACGGCGGGTATCCGCGCTGCTGTACCGAGTCGCGGATTGCATTGACCACCGCATGCTGGCGTGACGTGAGCCCGTCCTCGCCGGCGTGGACGCCGGGTGGGCGGCCGGGAAGGCCGGGGTTGTCCTTGGTGCGGGTGCTGGTGTCGGTCAACGTGACCTCCCGGGGGTTGTGCGGATGGTGACTGTATCCCGCGCGTCGCCGGCGCGTCACCGTCTTTGCGTCGCTGACCTGCGCCGATGGGCTTTGCTGGTGGCGGTTCATCGGAAGTCCCGGCTTCGGCTGCCGGCGGCGAGGGTGAGCGGGGACAGGCGGGTGGCGACGAGGTTTATTGCGCCGTCGCGTCGCTCCGCGGTGCCGGCCACGAGGAGGCCGGCGTTGTCGAGGGCGGTGCGGCGCTGGCGCTCCCAGACGTGGGGCTGGCAGACGATGTTGACGAGGCCGGTCTCGTCCTCGAGGGAGATGAACAGGACGCCGCCTGCGGTCGGTGGGCGCTGGCGGTGGGTGACCAGACCGCCGACCGCAACGAGCGCGCCGTGGGCCGCGCCGGTCTTGAAGTCGGCGGCGGTCATGGCGCCGCAGCGCTCCAGGTGGGGGCGCGCGTGCTGGACGGGGTGGGTGGTGGCGGAGGTGCCGGTGGCCCACAGGTCGGCGATGGTCTCCTCGATCGCGGTCATCTCGGGCAGGCCGTCGGGGGCGGTGAGTGGGGGGGCGGTGCCGGGGAGCATGGCGTCGGTGGTGCGGGCGAGCAGACCGGCGGACCACAGGGCCCGGCGGCGGGTGACGCCCAGGCTCGTGAACGCGCCGGCGGTGGCCAGGGCTTCGAGGGCAGGGGTGTCGAGCGCGGTGCGGCGGGCGAAGTCCTCCAGGCCGGTGTAGGGCCGGCCGGCGGCGACGGCCTCGGCCTGCTCGGTCCCGAGCCCGCGCACGGCGGCCAGGCCCAGCCGGATGGCGGGCCCTCCCCCGCGGCGCCGCGCACCGGCGGGTGCGGCCGTGCCGCCGCCGGGGGCGTCGGTGGGGGTGTCTTCGAGGGTCGGCTGCGTCGCGCTGTGGTTGACGTCGGCGGGCAGGACGGTGACGCCGTGGCGGCGGGCGTCGGTGATGAGGGTGAGCGAGGAGTAGAAGCCCATCGGCTGGTTGGCCAGCAGCGCGCAGGTGAACGCCGCCGGGTAGTGGTGCTTCAGCCAGGCGGAGGCGTAGACGAGCAGCGCGAAACTCGCGGCGTGGCTCTCGGGGAAGCCGTAGCCGGAGAACGCGTCGATCTTCGTGTAGACGTCCTCGGCGACCTCGGGCGGGATGCCCCGTTCGGCCATGCCGGTCATCAGCCGTTCGCGCAGTTCGGCGACCCGCTCGTGCGAGCGCTTGGAGCCCATCGCCTGGCGCAGCTTGTCGGCCTCGGTCGGGGTGAAGCCGGCGCAGTCGATGGCGAGTTGCATCATCTGCTCCTGGAACAGCGGGACGCCGAGGGTCTTGGCGAGGGCGCGTTCCATCAGCGGGTGCGCGATCGTGGGTTTCTCGTGGCCGTTGCGGCGGCGGATGTAGGGGTGGACGGATCCGCCCTGGATGGGGCCGGGGCGTATGAGGGCGACCTGGACGACGAGGTCGTAGAAGCGGCTCGGCTTCATCCGGGGCAGGGCGGAGGCCTGCGCACGGGACTCGACCTGGAAGACCCCGACCGTGTCGGCCCGTTGCAGCATGGCGTAGACGTCGGGGTCGTCGGGCGGGATGGTCGCGAGGTCGAGGGTGCGGCCGTGGTGGCGGGCGATCAGGTCGCAGGCGTCGTGGAGGGCGGAGAGCATGCCCAGGCCGAGGAGGTCGATCTTGACGAGGCCGGCTTCCGCCACCGAGTCCTTGTCCCACTGCAGCACACTGCGCCCGGGCATGGTGGCCCATTCGGTGGGGCAGGTCTCGGCGACGGGGCGGCGGGTGAGGACCATGCCGCCGGAGTGGATGCCCAGGTGGCGGGGCAGGCCGCGCAGGCCGGCGGCCAGGGCGCGCACGTCCTCGGGCACCGGCGCATCCGGTGGGGGCATGTCGTGCCAGCCGGTCTCCTTCGCGAAGCGCTCCAGGTCGCCGGTGGCGTAGCCGAGCACGCGGGCGGCGTCGCGGATCGCGAGGCGGGGCTGGTAGGTGATGACGTTGGCGACCTGGGCGGCGTGGTCGCGGCCGTAGGTGTCGTAGACGTACTGGATCACCTCCTCGCGGCGGCGGTGCTCGATGTCCAGGTCGATGTCGGGCGGCCCGTCGCGCTCGGGCGACAGGAAGCGTTCGAACAGCAGCCCGTAGTGGATCGGGTCCACCGCGGTGATGCCGAGGGCGTAGCAGACGGCGGAGTTGGCGGCCGAGCCGCGGCCCTGGCACCAGATGTCGGCGCGGCGGGCGAAGTCGACGATGTCGTGGACGATCAGGAAGTAGCCGGCCATGTCGAGCTGTTCGATGACGTCGAGCTCGTAGGCGATCTGCCGGTGCGCCTTGGCGTTTCCCGCGTCGAAGCGGGTGCGGGCGCCCTGCTCGGTGAGGTGGCGCAGCCAGGTGGCTTCGGTGTGGCCGTCGGGGACGGGGTGGCCGGGCATCTCGGGGGTGAGGGTGCGGAAGTCGAACGCGCAGGCGCGGGCGAGGTCGACGGTGGCCTGTTGGACGCCGGGCCAGGGGGCGAGGCGTCGGGCCATCTCGGCGGGTGAGCGCAGGTGTGCGGTGCCGGCCGCGGCGAGGTGGGCCTCGGCGTCGGCCAGGGGGCGGTTCTGGCGCAGTGCGGCGAGGGCCTGGGCGAGGCGGGCCTGGGCGGGGGCGGCGTGGTGGGCGGCGGTGCTGGCCACCAGGGTGAGGCCGTTGCGGGCGGCGAGGTGGGTGAGGGTGTCGTTGCGGTCGTCGTCGCCGGGCTGGTGGTGGTCGGTCAGCTCCACGTGCACGTTGCTGGCGCCGTAGCGTTCGGCGAGGGTGTGCAGGGCGCGTTCGGCCGCGGCCGGGCCTTCGGTGTCCAGGGCGCGGCGCAGCGGGTCCTTGCGGCAGCCGCCGGCCAGGATCGCCCAGTGGCCGCCGTGGGCGTCGGCGAGGTGGTCGCGGTCGTA
Organism: Kitasatospora sp. cg17-2; assembly: GCF_054031055.1. Taxonomy (NCBI): domain Bacteria; kingdom Bacillati; phylum Actinomycetota; class Actinomycetes; order Kitasatosporales; family Streptomycetaceae; genus Kitasatospora; species Kitasatospora sp. cg17-2. Next base: position 83,245 of record NZ_JBSSXW010000002.1, on the reverse strand, counting down.
GCGGGGGCGGCGTTTGCCGGCGCCGGCGAGGTGGGCGTCGCCGATCGTCCTGGACAGGCGGCGGTAGCCCTCGGGTCCGCGGGCGAGGACGAGCAGGTGCTCGCCGTCCTGGTCGGGGCTGCCGGTCGGGGCGAGGTCGGCGTCCAGGGTCAGCTCGGCGCCGAAGACCGTGCCGATGCCGGCGCGGCGCGCCTCGACCGCGAACGCGGGGGCCGCGTAGAGGCCGTCGTGGTCGGTGACGGCCATCGTTTCGATGCCCAGGCGTGCGGCTTCGGCGACGAGTGCGGCGGGGTCGCTGGCGCCGTCGAGGAAGCTGTAGGTGGAGTGGACGTGCAGCTCCGCCCACCCCACCGGGCCCGCTCCCCCGCCGCGGGCCGGGGTCGGTCCGGCGGCGGGTGGCGGGGCGGGGAATGGCAGCACGGTGCGCTCGCCGGGCGGCTGGGGCCGGCCGTTCATGCGCCGGTGGAGCTCGGCCCAGGTGAGGTCGTGGTGGCTGTGGAAAGGCATCGCTCTCGTGTCGTGTTCGTGGGGTGTCGGTCCGACCGCCCGGCAGGCCGGGCCGGGGGCCGGTGGATCGGGGGCCGGTGGGTCGGGCCGGCGGTGGTGCGGGGTCTAGGTGTCGTAGTCGCCTTCGAGGCGCCAGCGGCCGGCAGTGACGGCGAGCAGTAAGGCGCGGCCGTCGGCGACGGTGACCTGCAGGCGGGCGGTGCGGCGTGCCTCCTGCGGGTCCCACCAGCGTTCCTGCTCCGGCCACGGCCCCGCCCAGCCGGTCACCGCGAGCGTGCCGTCGGGCAGGACCAGGCGTGCGGGGCGGGTGCGGACCTCGGCGCGGGCGGTGACCTCCACCTCGGCGCCCGTGTCGTCGAGCAGCCGCACCACCGGCGGGTCGGCGGGCACGCGGGTCGGGGACGGGGCGGGAAGGCGGCCCGGCCACGGCCCGTCGGCGCGCCGCTCCTGGTGGGCGTCGCCCCACGGGGTGCGCACCACCCGGTCGCCCGGCGCCCGCCCGCCAGCCAGCTCGACGGTCGCGGGCGCGCCGTGCCCCAGGAGCGCCTGGACCCGCGCCACCGCGCGCTCCACCCGGGCGTACGCCTCCTGGTCGCCGTCGGCCAGCGACAGCTGGCGCCCCGGATCGCGGTACAGGCCGTCCGGCACGAGGCGCAGCGCGGTGATGCCGCGCTGGTCGGGGCCGAAGCGGCGCTGGGTCTGCCAGGCCTGCAGTTGCCAGCGGACCCGTTCGGCGACCGCGCCGGTGGACAGGGCGCCCTCGTGGCGCCAGGCGCGGGTGGCGCCGGTGCCGTCGGCGCAGTCGACCTCGACGTCGAAGCGCTCGCACCCCAGGCCGTGGGCGGCGAGGGCGGTGTGGAGGTGCTCGGCGAGGGCGCGGGCGGCGAAGACCAGCGGCTCCACGGTGTCGTGGGGCTCCTCGAAGCGCTGTTCGGCCGTCAGGTCCGCGCCGGGCGGTCGGGCGACAACTGGCCGCGCCTGCAGGCCGCGGGCCAGGCGGTGCGCGGCGGCGCCTGTACGGCCGAAGCGGTCGGCGATGCTGGCGGCGGGCAGCGCCGCGAACGCGCCGATCGACGTGATGCCGAGCCGGCCCAGAAGATCGGCCAGCTTCGCGTCGCCGAGTTCCGCCACCGGCAGCGGCGCGAGGAACGAGGCGCTGGCGCCCGGGGCGACGATCCGGCCCGCCCGGGCGGCGAGCTGCGCGGCCAGTACGCCGTCGGCGATCCCGACCCGGCACTCGTGTCCGACCGCCTCGACCGCGTCGACGACCTTCTCCGCCAGTGCGTGTTCCCCGCCGTGGAAGCGCGCCGCACCCGCCGCCGGCAACGCCACCATCCCGGGGCGCAGTACCTCCAGGTGTGCGGCGAGCGCGGCGACCGCGTCCGCGACCGGCTCGAACAGCTGCGCCTCCGCGTCCGGGGCGCGCTCGTGGACCTCCAGGCCGGCGGCCAGGGCCTGCGCCGAGCGCAGCTTCTGCCCGCGCCGCACACCGGCCTCCCGGGCCGCCCGGGAAGCCGCCAGGATGCGGCCGCGTTCGTGGACGACGACCAGTCGCTCCGGCCCGGCCTCCTCTTCGAGGGCAGCGGTCACCGGCCAGTCCGGGACCCAGCAGGCCAGCACCCGCGGCGCCGTCCGCTCCTCGTCCGCAGGGCGGGCCACGTCAGACCACCGCCAGCGGAGTCCGGCCCGCCGACGTGGCGGGTGCGTGCTCGCGGTCGGCCGGGCCGACGACGCGGACGGCGCCGTGCGTGTCCGGCAGCCACAGGGCGAGGCGGTGCTCGCGCGCCGCGGCTCCACGCCCGCCCGCCTGCACCTCGACCCGCCGGGCCCGCAACCGCCCGCGTCCCTGGCCCACACCTTCCCAGGAACGGGACACCACCCGCAGCCGCACCCGCGCGCCCGGCCACGGCCCGTCCACCACCAGCGCGCAGCCGGCGCGCCGTGCCACCGTCACCAGCCGCTCCGCCACCCGGGCGTCCACCGCACCGGCCGGGCGCAGCAGCAGCACCCCGACACCGTCCGCCAGTGCCAGGGCCGCTGGCGCCCAGCGCTCCCCCGGCGCCTCGACCACCACCAGGCGTGCCAGGTCCACCCCCAGCTCGGCCGCGGCCAACAGGCCCAGCCCCTCGAACCCGAGCGCCGCGCACCAGGTGCCGGACATCGTCGCGGCGGCGGCCAGCGCCAGCAGCAGCGCGGTTCCACCGCCGCTCACCGACACCACCGCGCCCGGGCGCAGCCCGCCCTCCGGAAGAAGTCCTCCGAGCGCGGGCAGCACCGGCACCAGCGGCCCCGGACGGGACAGCTGCAACTGGGGCGCCAGTGCGGCGAGGGATGTCTCCACAGCTCCAGAATCGAACATCTGAACGAAAAAGGGAAGCTGGAATTCCGATTGCCAGAAATCGGTCACGCGTTCGAACTGGAGGGATTACCACAGGTCACAGCTGTGACGAGAAGGCTGGTTGTCCCGGCACGTGGCCTGTCGCAAGTGATCTTGATGTCCTGTGACAGCGGACCCTGGCCGATTGCCACTGAAGGTTGACCGACACGGTTTCGTGCCAGTGAAGGTTGACCGCTCCGTGGTTGTGTCAGCGATGGTTGACCAGCCGAGGGGCCTCGGTCCCAGGGGTGCAGGGTTCTATGTGCCAGCGGCGCCTGTGGCCGCAGGCTCGGAGACCCGTCTAGGCGAAGGTCGGTGCTGGTCCGGTCCCTAGGAGCCCGATCACTCGGCTCGGACCCGATGCAAGGTGCCGCCGCCGGTCAGCCCATGATTGGCGCCATGGAGAGCGCCGTCGAAAAGATCAAGGTCTGGTTCCGGTTCGTCCCCCGCGAGGGCTGGTTCCCTCAGGACATCGAGGGCCTGTGGGCGACAAGGCTCAGCGCTGACACGGCCGCGATTGAGAACGTGCCGTTCCTCCTGGACGGTGTGGCCGAGGGGACGTTGTTAGGTTCCGGACCGACTCGGACGGGCTGCACTGGGCTGTCGGGCGGGTCAGTTCGGCTGGCAACTGCACGGTTCGCGTCGTGCCTGTCCCCTCCGGGCCGCTGGGACGCAGCCCTCAGGCGGTGCATCAACGCCTGGCTGTCTTCGACCTCGGCGGTGAAGTCATGAGCGAGGACTTCCCCATGGTCGCCTTCAACGTGCCGGCCGGGGCGGACTTCGCCGGGATCAAGGCACTGCTGGATCAAGGACAGGACGAGGGCTGGTGGCACTACGAGGTTGGCTGCGGGACCGACGAGTGGCGGAGCGCCTGACTCCACGTCCTCACGGTCACGGGACACCGGGACCGGAACCGCGCCCTGATATGCCGCCCTGCCCCAGGTGGTGGCCGCTGCCGGGGCCCGGCTACGGTCTCGGGATGAACAGCTCGACTGCGACACCCGGTGCCCCGGCTTGTCCCGAAGCGCTGCTGCCCCGACTGGCCGACGACGAGGAGGTCGTCGCGTTCTTCGCCGGGGTGGCGGACCTCGATGCGACAAGCCCGTCCGACCACGGATTGGAGGACGGGGTCCGTCTGGCCTCCGGGGGCCGGCTGGAGCAGTTCGCGCGGGCGGGCTCGGGGGACGCCTTCTGCTTCGTCGGCGAGGGCGGGGAGGAACGCCCCGTGGTGTACGTGAGCCTCGACGGCGAGGCCGGACCGATCGCACTCGGACTGCCCGACCTGGTGCAGCTGTGCCTTGTCGCACCGTGGTGGCGGAACGCTCGCCGACGGACGGACGAGCAGCTCCGCGCCATCGCCGACGAGTACCGGGAGGACCTGCCCGAGTTCGACGAGCGGCGCGACCGCGCGGCCCGGGCCCTGGGCCTCGATCCGGCCGCGCTGCCGTCCGAGGCAGCGGTCCTCGCCCGGCTCTGGGAGCTCTCCCGGGGGCCGGTCGCGACGACCTGCCTGGTCCTCGGACAGGAGGGCGACCCGCTGGACCCCCTGTTCCGTGCCGACCGGACCTGACCGCCCACCCAGTCACCCCAACCCGGCTCGCAGCCGGCCAGCGGCCGAACCTCGCCGAGCCACCGTCACGTCCGGCGAGCGGTACACCGGTGACCGGCCGGCGGCCCCGGTGGGGTCGGCTCCCGCTGCGCACGCACCCGGTCCCGTCGGCGACGGTCGGCCGCTGGCCCGCAGGACCCCCGTTCTGCGAGCCCGGTGCCCGCCACCACCTACGGGCCGTGTCGTTGGACCGGAGGTGAGCGTGGACGATCTGCTGAGTCGAACATTCCCGGTGCGGGCCGCCGCCGACCGAGGGGGTCTGCGGGTGACCGGGTTGGACCCGGACTCGCACTGGGCGAAGTTCCTCGGCCCGGGAACTGAACACGAGCAACTGGTGAACGACGCATGGATCTCGCTGGTCGGCGAGTGCGGCGCGGCCGCCGCGCTCACCGCCAGCCACGGCATCACCTGGGACACCCCCGTCGTACGGGAGCAGCGGGTGCTGGCGCTGGCCGGCGCGGACGACCGGGTCGTGGACATGGTCGCCCTGGCCTGCCGTCAGGACCGGGTCCGGCGACCGTGGGAGTTCGAGGCCGCGTTCGCCCGTCGCACCGCCCGCGTACTGCCGGCGGATCTGACCGGCCTGCAGGGCCAGGACATCGCGCCGCTGCGCAGCGCCCTGCTGGCCACGGACCTGCTGGAGGACGTCGACTACCGCGCGCTGGACGCTTCGCAGGCGATGATCCGCTTCAACCGGGCGGTTGTCGCGCTGGCCGCCTACCGGGCCGTGGTGCACCACATCCCGGGCCCGGCCGCGCTGGACGTGGTCACCTGCGCCGAGCCGGAACCCGCGATGAAGGCCAGCCTGCGGCTGCCGGCCGCATGGGCGCTGGTGATGCACGACGCGGTCCCGCTGCACGCCGCGGCCGCCGACGACCGGGCCCTGGCCGAGCTGCTGGAGCACGGCCGGATCGACGCGGGCCGCCGCCCGGCGGTGATCGGGGCGCTGCTGCGCGCGCAGCCAGGGCCCGGGCTGCACCTGGACACACGGATGGGCTGGCTGTGGCTGACGAGCGTGGACGGGGCCGGGGTCCGGCACCGGTTCCTGCAGCCGGCGGCGTTCGGCACCCACCCGGCCGGTCGGGTCCTGTACTCCTACGCCGCGCAGCTCGCGTTCGGGTGCTGGACGCCGCCGACCGGCCCGACCGGGCCGCCGCCCGCGGGGCGGTTCTCCCAGCGGGCGGTTCGCCGCGCGGTGCGCACCCCGGAGGCAGCCACGGGCGCCTACCAGGGCGTGCACGTGCTGCGGCTGACCCCGCCTCCGGACCAGTCGGCCGACGGCAGGTCCGCGGCCTGCGGGCCCGGGAGGCGCCTGGCCCACGGCACCTGGCGTCGCGCGCACTGGCGCTACCGCGTCCGCGTCGGCGTACGCACGGAGGAGGGGAAGCTGGTCGGCCCGGTCTACAAGGCCGGTGTGGAGGGCGAGACGTTCACCTACGAGAGCCGGTTTGTCCCGCGCACCCGGATTCGCCCGGACCTGCCGTTGCGGAAGGAGACCACCGTCTACACCGTAGACGGATACTGACAAGCCGCCACCCTGCTTGCGAGCCGCTACGCCGCTCCCGCCCCGGTGCCGCCGAACTGGCCGCGGTGGCCGAGATGTTCGGAACCCACCGTCACTGGCTGGACGCCGCCCGGGCCCAGGAGCCCGATGTCGCCGGGACCACTTGACGACGACGGCCCCGCGGTGTGCTGCGCGGTCCTTCGTTCCGGGGTGAGGCCAGGGGCAGTCGGGACCGGGAGGGCTCCAAGTCGCTAGCCTGGTCAGGAGCACCCCGTGTCATTGAGAGGCTTGTCCGTGCGAGAAGACCGTCCGACCATCTCCGCCGACGAGGATGCGCTCATCAAGGAGTTGCTGGGCCGCAGTGACCATGAGGACCATCCGGGGCTGATGGCCCTCGGTGGGCTCGGTGCCCGCGAGGGTGCCCTTGCGGTCGACCTGGGCTCCGGGTTTCTCGGTCGGCCGCTGCGTACATCCCGTGACCTGCTGCGGCGTGCCGATCCCTGGGGGATCCAGCCGGACGATGCCGTACGGGTCCTCGACGCGGACGAGCCGGCCGCGCTGGACTTCCTCGCGGCGCTGGTCCGACTCGGGCTGCTGAGCGGACCGGGCTCCGGTGACGGGCGCGACTCCCGGGCCTGGAAGCTGACACCGACCGGTCGGGTGCTCGCCTTCGCCTCCGGGCGCAGGCCCTCCAGCCGGGCCGCCGCCGACGCGCTGGTCGCCAAGGTGCTCAAGGCCGCCGCCGCGATCAACGAGAACCCGGACGAACACCTCTGGTGGGTGAAGTCGATTCGCGCGGTCGGGCACTACGCGGACCCCTCCCGGGAGAAGTTTCTTCACATCGACCTGGCCGTCCTCCTCGTGCCCAGGCTCGACGACCCGCGCGAGCAGGCCAAGGCGCAGCAGCGGATGCACGACGACGCGCTCGACAGTGGCTCGACCGACCGGGTCCTGGACATGTTCGGCTACGGGCACTGGCGAACCCGCCTCGCCCTGGCCGGCCGCAGCAAGTCCGTGCGCCTCTTCGCGCACCCCGACGGGGTCGAGGGCCCGGTGCTGTTCGAGGAGCTCCGGGACCTGACCGTCGAAGCCGCACCCAGCGCGGCCTACGAGCCTCCCACCGACCCCGTACCGGCCACGGGTTGCTCCTGGTGCCGCCAGCAGCTCCCCAGTACCCGGGTGGCTGCCCCGGGCGAGTCCATCGGCCGCTCCCCGATCGCGCTGTGCGACTCCTGTCTGCCACTGGGCCGCAACGGGACATCCGGGTTCCTCGACTATCTGTCCCTGTTCAGAGCGGTCCGCCAGACCCTCGACGCCCTGGCCGCCGAGCCCTACCACCTGGCCGGTTGTGCACTGTGCGGCAACAACCGGGCCACGCGGGGCCAGTGGTGGCCGGACCGTGGGCGGCAGCAGGCGGTGCCGGTGACACTTCGGCTCTGTACGATCTGCCCGGGCCTGCTGGGGCTGGCGGACCGACCGGACCGGGAGGACTGGTGGCTCGGGCGCCACGAGGAAGCGTGCCTCGCCGGGTTCCACGCCCGTTTGCGGGCCGCCGCTCGCGTCCCCCTCCCCCGCGGCGAGCGCAAGTCCAAGCACCGGCAGCTACCCCGACTGACCGAGGTCCACCGCCGGCTCCTGGACGACGTCCGCAGCGCCGGAGTGCTCTCGGCGGTCGACCTCGCCCGCCGCAGGGATCGTCCGCATCACCAGAACAGCAAGTGGTGGGCGATCCGCATCGACCACCTGCAGCAGCACGACCTGGTCACCGCCGTCGGCGCGGACGGCAACCCGTGGACCGGCGGGGTCAGGATCCTCCAGGACGACGAACGCGCGCTGCGCAGCGAACTGCTCGCGCTCCACGTCCCCGGGCCGGTCTGGGACGGGACCGAGGTGACCGAGCCGCAGCCGCCGGCGGGCTGGAGTTCGCGGTGGACGGCGCTCGCGACCCTGCGGGCCGAGCACGACCACCTGGCCATGACCGCCGCTGCCGCGACGGCGGCCCGGCCGTGAACGCGCGGTACGGCGCCAAGGCGCCCGACCGGCAGAGGCTGGAGCAGGCGGGGGTGGCCCTGCCTGACGTCCACCGCCAGCACGATCCGGCCGTCGTCCGTCCGAGGCAGGGGTAGCCCGGCCAGTTCGGCACGCAGCCGGTCCGCCCCGATCCGGCCGCAATTGAGCCCGTCGTAGAGCGCGCCGTGGCCGCGCCGATGCTCGGCGGTCAGCGTGAGGTCGACCAGCGACTTCACCGGTCCGTCGGCGCACAGCAGCGCGTCGGTGAGCTCGAACAGGACATCCGCCCGGGCGGTCAGGCAGTCGTAGAAGCCCGTCCGGAAGCGGGACAACACGGACAGGGACTCGACCCGGTCGGCATCGTCCAGCAGAGTCATCCACACGGCCTTGGTCAGTGATCATAGGTGCTTCGCAACGCACATGATCACGCCAGGGCCGTTCCGTTGTCCGGCGAACGTCGGAACTTCATCACCAGCAGGCCACGCCCCCGTCGTAGAGCGACCCGGCTCAGAGGGCTCAGAGGGGTGCCATCTGCAACTCGCCGATGACCTTCAGGCCGACTTGCGCTGCCAGCCAGGTGGCACGTCGGGCTTCGACCTGCTTGACGTGGACGTACACCGTGTGGTCCGCCGAGGGCTCCTCAAGGTAGAGGTCGCGGGCGTTCACACACAGTGTCACGTACGCACCTCTGGTGCCCCCGTAGCCGAGGCCGACCTCGGGAGCCTCCGGCCAGCCGCTGAAGTCCCAGCGCACCATGGCCGGGACGTTCCGTGCTGCGGCCAAGAACGCCTCCACGGCTTCCGAGGCCATGCACCATCGGCTCATAAAGATCGGAAGGCACTCTGACGGAGAGTCGCCCTCACGTGAGGAGCCGTGTCGGTCGGTTCCATAGGACCACCAGTCAGCATCCGGCATCTCTCCGGTCAACCGCTTCAGCTCGTCGGCCGTGGAGGCCCGTGCTTCGAAGTCGACTTCGAGTTCCCCGGTGTCAGCGAGATCAAGCAGTTGCCCAACAACTCGCAGTGCCTCGGCGACATCGGTCGTCCTCAGCACTGCCTGCGCGTACGAGTTGCTCATGACGAGCAGTCTGCCAACCCGCCCCTTCGGTCGACGATCGAATATCTGAACAGCGTCCGGCTCAACCTAAGCCGCACCCTGGCGGCCCGCCAAGGTTAAAGAACAAGCTTAGCCCTTCGGCACCGGACTGCGGAGGCCTCGCCGCGGCCTTCGCGCCGACGAGGGCCGTGCCCCCTGCGGCGCCGATCTGAGTACGGATGCTCAGGAGACCTACTGGGTCAGACGCGTACGGTGGCGGCACGAGGCGCAGTTTGGGGGTCGGGTTGTCCGGCAAGGTGTGGGTGCAAGCGGCTCTGGTCGCGGTGGCGGGTGTCGCTCTCGCGGTCGGGGTGATGGTCGTGCTGCTGATCGGTGCGTGGTGGTCCCTCGGGTCCGAGGACTACTACTCCAAGCCCGCGCCGGAGGTGGTCCGCCACACGCCGCAGCAGTTCCATGAGCTCAGCGAGCGGACCGTCCAGGACACGCTGGGGAGCCTCGGCCTGGTACTGAGCGACCGGGGCTGCACCGTCGACCGGTACGAGAAGCGCTCGGACGGCACGCCGAGCAGGCTGGCCGTCTTCGACCGGCGGTTCACCGTCCGTACCCGGATCGGTGCGTCCCACCGGCAGGAGCTCAAGGACCGCATCCAGGCCGCGTGGCAGCAGCGCGGCTACCGGCAGGAGCCACCGGTCTGGACCCCGAGCAACCCGGCCGAGGAACCGGAGTACCTCAGCGCCGAGATGTCGGAGGGGATCGGCGTGTGGGTCGCGCTCTCGCCACAACCGGACGGGACGGTCACCCTCACCATGTCCGTCAACGGCACCGACGTCGCGTACGCAGCGGAGCACGCCCGGCCGCTCTCGCCCCTGCGACCGGACACCGAGGACCCCTACTGGTCCCACTGACTTGAGCACACCCCGGTCAACAACGTCGTCGTGCCGGACCGGTCCGCGGGGAGGGCGGGAGGGCGGGCGGGCGACAGTTCACCGCGGCCGACGGCCGGGGCAGACGAGAGCCATGTACGCGCAGCACGGCAGCAAGTCCTCAGCAAAGCGGCGCACTACCATCAGTCGTGGCCGTTGAGCGGAGGCGGAGGACATGGAACAACTCCGGGTGGGCGACCTGACCGCGATCTGCGACCGCTGCCTGACACCTATCCCCGATGGCGGGGGCGTCCTGGAGGTCGACACCGCGGCCGCCGACCGTGCACTGCGGCGCTGGCGCGCCAAGATCGGTACGGACCCGCTCGCCGTCTTCGCCAGCACACCCGGTACCCGGGCAGTGCCGTGGAACACCCGCCACCACAGCTGCGGCCGGCCGCCACGTTTTCCCTGCACGATCGCGGTCGAGCGCATCCGTACCTGGCCCGGTCTGCTGCACTGGGGCAGCCACCTCGCCGGCAAGTACTGGCTCCCCGCCACCGACTGGCACGACCTCACCGTCCGGGCCGTCGAGCCGCTGCGCGCGGCGGTCAGCGGAATCCTGCCCGCGCAGCCCCGTGACCCGCACGACGGCCCGATCGGCGACCGGCCGCAGTGACCGCTGGGGCGAGAGCAGGCCCCAAGGTGTCCCTCCGTCTCCACCACGCTCGGCAAGCACCGTCCGTGGCATGGCCGCGACGGGCGTAGAGCGGGTCACGGCCCTTCCGGGCTGTGCCCGTCCAGGTCTACGATTTCGGTCACGGCGGCCCCACCACCGCAGCAGCGGGCCGCGAGCAGGGACGGGCTTCTCCTCCAGGCTGCCCGCCTCCGGCCGGGACACCGGACATCCCCCCGCCTCCGGCGTCCCGGCCGGACCGCACCAGGACCGACACCCCGGCCGCTTGAGGAGCTGGCCGCTCCACGCCGCGGTGCGCGGCCAGCACCGGCCCGCGGACTTCACGGGCGCCGCGCCGTCGCAGCAGCCGGGCCACCGTCGTCGTCCGGGCACCCGTGGCGAACATGTCGACCAGCATCACAGTGGGACCGGTGACGGGGGAGCGGACCTCAAGCTCCTTGGCGTGGGCCTGGGCGGCGTCCCGCTCGGTCTGCCACAACGCGCAGGTGGCCGCCGATGCCGCAGTCGGGGCGGTCTTGACCGGCTCCGGCTCGTCCGGGTCCGCGATCGGCCACCGGCCGGTGCGGTCGGCGTCGCCGGCCGTCCGCACGATCGCCCCGCCGTGGTGCGGGCGGCGGTCGGGCGGGGTCGGGTTGCCGATGATCACATCGATGTCCTCGGCCTCGGCGGCACGGGTGCCCAGCCACCCGACGGTCAGCCGACCGTAGCTCATCGCCCGGCCCAGTCCGGAGTCGTACCTCGGCCGAGTCAGGGCCTGCCTCGTCGCGCCGTCGTACATCGCCACCGCCTCCACCCGGTTGAAGTGACGCTCCTCCAGCGGCCAGCCGCAGATCCGGTTGCCGCAGGGAGCACCGGAAGCGGACAGGGTCCGGCTGCAGACTGGGCAGTGCACCTCGGCAGCCGGCGGCAGCGTGGCGCCGGCACACGAAGCACGGTGCGCGCCGGGGCGCCGGGGCGCCGGGGCGCCGGGGCGCCGGGCGAGGACGTCGCTCCAGCTGCGGCCGCTCGGGCCGGGCCTCGACCGGGGAAGTCCCGCCGTGGACCCCGTCGACCTCCCGGGCCGGCCCCGGGTGGGCGCCGCGCCCCGACCAGCCGATCAGGGCGCGACCGTGGCAGACCGCGAACGGGTGACCGGGACCGTCATCGTCAGCTCCACCACGCCAGGGCGGCGGTGTTGATCGCCAGGTGCACGGTGTTGTCGGCCACGATGACCAGCGCGTTCGCCAGTCCGGCCGGGACGGTCACCGGCGAACCCTGGTTCTTCTGGACATCGGCCCACGCGACCCGGTGGGCGGCCGGTGCCAGCCGGTTCCGGGCCCAGACCAGGTACTTCGCGGCCCGGTACCGGTCCAGGACGATGTGCGTCACCACGATCACCGCCAGCGCGGCCGGTGACCGGGTGATCAGCACGAACGGCAGCCCGTAGGTCACGCCGTGCACGGCCGCCGGCCACCACCGCCTGACCTTCTCCGTCGCCATCCAGTGCGACTGGATGAGGAAATCGCCGGCCAGGTGCGCGAGGAGGCCCTCGAAGAACGGCATCAGGCGGCCTTCCCGGTCCCCGACGAGCGGCGCGCAGCACCTGCGGGCCGGGCCCTGCCGGCCCCCCCAGGACGCGGACACACCCCCGGGCCCGGGTCGGGGTGCGCGGGCAACGCGGCCGGCGTACGAGGTCAAGGACACGGGTGCCCATCTCTGGTTCAACTGCGGCTCCATGAAGAATCGTTGACGGACAACCAGGCTGGCAAGGAACCGGACCGCCTCGTGCAGCCAATGCGCCTGTGGTGAAGATGCCCCGTGTGGTATTCGTGCGCCTGACAAGGGGCGCCCGAGGGCGACCCGGGCGAAGGAGATCCGCTGCCGACCTCGCGGCCTGGCCGGGAATCTCCGATCGGCGGAGCTTTGGCCGAGAGCCGGGCGAGCGCGGGCCCGGCCGCACCGCCCGTGCCGGCCGCCCGGGTCGTCCTTGGCCGACACCACTCCGAATCGCGTCCACCGACCCGGCCTCCTGCCTCGGGGCCGGGACCTGGGGGTCGTCGCCGTCGACTTCTCCCCCGTCCGGGCACCCGGCCCCGCGACCACCGCCAGGGGGGGGACCGGGCAGTCCTGCACCGCCGACGCCAGTGGTACCGGCCACGACCATGCGCCATCGCCGCCAACGCCTCGCCGGCCACCGTGGCCCGGTTCGGCGCAGCCCGCCGCCTGTACAGGCGGGTCCGGGTGCGGGTGCGGCTTCTGCGTCGGGATCTGAAGATCGCCGAGGCGGCCCGATGCCGGGGGCGTCAACTCCTGAACCGCTCCGGGAACGGATGGTTCTCCGGTCGGTCCGGTGCCGGTGGTCAAGGGGCGACCGGCTGTTCCCCGAATCGGAACACGGTGATCCGTAATTCTTTACCCGGCCGTCGTGAACGTTTCAAACCGTCGACCGAAATGCTGGTCCCAGACGCGCTCCGGGTTCGCCAGACCACACACCGTCACGGAGCGGGCAGCCATCGAGAAGTGAAGGACCAGCACGTGACGACCCCCGATCCTGTCGGGCCGCTGACCGGCGTTCCCGTCGGACAGCCCGACCGTCACCGAACCACGGGTTCGGGTACCGCCTCCGGAGCGGGACCCGCCCCCGCTCCGGCGCGACCCCGCCGCCGTCGCAGCGCACCGCGCGGCGCGGCCCCCGACCCGACGCGGGGGGCGTGATGAGCGACACCCAGCCGGCCGACGCGGCCGACGCCGCCGGAACCCGCGCCCCGAACCCGGCCGAGCTGCCCATAACCTTCGCCGCGTTCCACGACCTCCACGCCCAGCGCTACACCGACTACGCCTTCGCCCACCTCCCGGACGAGAGCATCGTGCGGGAACTGGTCGACGACGTCTTCGTCGCCCTCGCCGAACGCTGGAACCGCGTCCTGGCCCAACCCAGCCCCGCCGCCTACGCCTGGGCCCTGCTGCGCCGGGTCGTGGAGGCGGAGTGCGCCCGCCGCGACGAGCACCTCGCGCTCATCGAGGAGGCCGCCTTCGCCTACGCGCTGATCGAGCGGGGAAAGCGGGTCCTCGAACTCGTCGACGGCTCCATGGTGGACGACCTCGGTGTCGGCATCAGCGTGGCCCGCGCGATCCAGGACCTGCCCGGACGTCAGCACGACGTCGTCGTCCTGAGGTTCCTGGCCTGCTACGAACCCGCCCAGATCGCCGACGTGATGGGCATCGAGGACGTCACCGTCCGCTCCCTGGTCTCCCAGGCCCGAACCCGACTGCAAGCCCGCCTCGCGCCGCGCCGGACCGTCGAGCCCGGCCGTTCGCCCGACGACGAGGAGTGATCCACGTGAACCCGCTCGACCACCTGCTGGCCGGGGGCGGCATGCGCGCCGTAGCCCCTGCCCCCGCCTACGACCTGGCCGACGGCCGCCGACGCATCGCGGAGAAGCTCGCCGCCCGCCGGGCCGGCGCCGCCTGCGAGGAGCAGGACGGCGGCCGGGGCGGGTGCACCGCCCCCGCACCGAAGCCGACCGCCTGCCCGCCCGCACGAACCGACACACCCGGGTCCGGCCCGGGCCGCGACAGGACCGTCCTGCCGACGGACCTGGAGGGCCTGACCTTCCACGACCATGCCGAGCGGGATCTGCGCACCATCGCCACCATGATCATCGCCGAGGGGGACGCGGCGGCCTCGCTGCACCGGCTGGTCAACGACCACACCGTCGAACCGCGCGGGGCCCTCGTCTTCGCCTGCCTGCTCCACCTCGCCGGCCGCTACCAGGAGGCCCAGTTCTGGTGGCAGTTCGCCGGCGGCGCCGAGGACGCCACCGCCTGCTTCTGCCTCTACCTCCACCACGCCCGCCTGGGCGAGCTGAAGGCGGCCGAGCACTGGTTCCACCAGTCCGCCCGCCTGGAGGCGCTCCCGGCGGACCGGCGGGCCGTGCCCCCGGCCCTTCCCCCCGTGCCGGACTACTACCTGGCCTGCCTGCCCTGGGTCGGTGAGTACCTGCTGGCCGCCGGAGGCGTCCAGGGGCAGCCCGAGGTCGTGCTGCGCGAGGCGCTCGAGGACCTCGCCATCGTCCGCGACGCCGAGTACGGGCCGATCAGCCTGCCCACCGACGACCTCGCCGAGCAACTCCACGACCTGGTGTGCCCGTAGCGGGCCCGGCGGCGCCCGGTCACCGGGCGCCGCACCACCCCGATCGGTACAGGTACCTGTACCTGTACCTGTACCGATCGGGGACGGTCCGGGCCGTCCGGACGCGCCGGAGAGCAGAGGCACACATGGATACGAACGACCACTCCCCGGCGGCAGCAGACGGTGGTGGCACCGAACGGAGGCGGAAGTCCATCGACGCGGTGGTGACGATCGCCAGTCTGGTCGTCGGCCTGGGGAACCTCGGGTTCACGCTCTGGGAGAAGCTCAGCGGCTTCTTCCGGGCGTGAGGCGTGGCACCGCGCGCCGGCCGCGCGCCACCGAGCTCGGCTTCCCGCCCACAACGGCGGCGTCTCCCCCGCCGCGCCCGGCGCCGCCGCAGACGGTGAGCGGCCGGACCCGCCCGCATCCACTGGCGCAGCCGCGGATGCGGGCGGGCCCGTTCACCCGCACGCTGAAGGCGGTCGGCCCCGCTGTCCGAACCCCCGAGCGGGCGGCAGGGCCGGCCTACCGAACCGTCGGCACCGATGTTCGGCGCACGCGATCACGTGCGCGTACTCGGTGACCGCCGCCAGCACCTTGAGCACGGCGTGCGTGCCGATCCTCGTGGTGACGCCGCACAGCATCCGGCCGCACCTCCTCCACCATGTCGGGCACGGACAGGGTCGGCCCCGCCACGGTCGTGTCCGGGGCGGCGGCGATGCTCATCCGGCAGCCCCCCCGACTCCGGGTGGCAGCGATCGCCGGGCGACACCGGTCCGCCGGGCGTGTCCGGGTCGTCGACCGGGGCAGGATCCGTACTGCGGCCGGGTCGTGGAGCAGCCAGGATCTCTGCTTGTCCTCCGCCTCGGCGCGCGAGCCCGGACAGCACCGTGAGCGCGTCAGCCCCAGGGCGGCCCTCCGGCGTGGTCGCGTCGTCGTCCCACCGCACGTGCGATCACCCGCGCGGTGCTGTCGGGCGTACCGGGCGGAGGACGGGCAGAATCGGCCGTAGCACAATTGTTCGATACGCTGACGGGGTGATCACACGCCAGCTGCCCGGCCGCTTCGGGAGCGCCCGGCGCCGCGGCCGGTAGCGTGACGCCGACCCCACCGAAGGACGGACCACATGCGCCCTGCCCGCGTCCAGCTCCTGCTCCTCGACGCCGCGGCCGCACTTCCCGGTGCCTCGGCGAGGACGTTCGCGGAGGCCGGCCACACCAGGCACCCCTTCGGGATCACCGTCGAGGCCGCCGGCCGTACATCAGGCTGGCAGATCGCCGTCACGAGCGCCCCGGGCGAGAACCTGACCGGCGGGGACGATCCGGCTCCCGTCCTGGGCGAGAAGCCGCCCGCGATGGAGGTCCCGGCCCTCACCGACGACCCCGCGACCGTTGAACGCGCCCTCGTCGCCCGGCTGCTCGCGGCGGACCCGGGCGAGATCGTCTCCGTCGACCTCTACTCCACCCGACCCGTCCCGCCGGCCGTCGGTTACGGCGCGACCATCGACTACCACGACGGATCCCGCCTCTTCATCAGCCACGTCCGCTAGAACCGGGCCCCCGACCACCGAGGCGATGCCCCCACCGACTCGAGCGGATCGCCGACCGGCTGAAGAAGAGCGGCCCGCACCTCGCCGGACGGATCCGCTGTTCCGTCTCAGTGGAGCTGAACCAGTCTCAGTCGATCTGCACCAAGTGGCCACGCGTCTCAGTCAACCTCGGCCAAGTTCTGATCTGTCTCAGTCTTCCTGACCTGGATCTCTAGCCTGTCCTCGACGGTCGTTCTGCCAGGTCAGCGCCGAGCAGGGGGTGGCTGGTGGAGGCGGAGGACTTCTGCCTGGAGTACGTCGATGCGCGCGGGAAGGTGTGCCGCGGGCCGCTTGAGGTGATGTGGCCGGTCCGGTTCGAGGATGGGTCGCCGGTACGCGGTTTCTCGTCATTCAAGGGGCAGCGCAACTTCACCGGCTGGTACTGGGCTGCGACCGGATGGACGCCCACACTCACCTCCTGCGAGTCGCGGAGGCAGTCGACGTCCACCCGTCTCGCCCCGTCTGAAGACGGGACACACCGCCCTGAACATGCGGCGTGCGAGGCGCGGCCGGGGGCTCGTGGTGCTGCTGACCGACTTCGACCTCGCCGACTGCCCGCTGCGCGGGGCTGTCCTCACCTCCGGGCTGGACCCCGATGGCGCACTGCCCGCAGGCGGTCGGCTCGGTGGCGGCCTGGTTCCGGCGCTCGGTTCGGGTGCGAGGTGCCGGAGCCGTTCCTTGTACGCGAGGGACCATTTCGGTTCGATTACGGCGCGTCCCTTTGATCGACCTTTGAGAGGAAGTAGGGTTTTCGATCTTTTGGCACCGGCGCCCGGTCGCATTCATAATTCCCGCCAGACGCACGAGGGGGCGGGTGGCTCGCGAGCCACCGACGGTGCCCTCGAGCTTCCCGTGCGCACACTGCCCGACCCACCCTGGGAGACCTCCCTTGTCTGCGCACGATCACGGGCAGCCCCTCGCCGATCCGGCGCAGGATCCACCGGCTTCCCTGTCCGCCACGCTCGAGGGCGCCGCCGTTCCCGATCACCTACCGACAACGGCACCGGCCGTCGCACGGAGCCTGCCGCGTGCTGCGGGGGTGGGCCTGGCCGCTCTGGGACTTCTCGCCGTCGCGGCGACCAGCGCCTTTGTCACGGTGGCCGTCGGCAGGCCGGACCCGCGGCCCGCCCCGGCCGCCGCGCCGGCAGTCCCGACCACCACCACGGCCACCGTGCCCCCTGCTGAACCTGCCCCCACCGCGAGCGTCCCCGCGCCGGCCAGCACTGTCCGGGGTACGGTCAGCAACGGCCGCCACGACGGCGACCTGCGCTTCTTCCTCCTCCCGATCCCAGAGGGCGGCGAATCCTACGGCCCGGCCGACGGCATACCGGTGACCGACGAGGACATGGCCGAACAGATCAGCGGCGGGGCGGAGATCATGACCGCCCTGCGCGCCTTCGGCTACAAGGACGCCGCCACCCGGACCTACCGCACCAAGGACGGCAAGGCCGAGGTCACCGTCACCCTGCTGCGCTTCACCACCGCCGCGCGGGCCGGCGAGTTCGCCAGGAGCTACACCATGGACCTCCCCTCGGTGGAGATCGTCGGCGACCCGGCCGCCCACGGCTACGTCCGCAAGCCGAAGCAGCAGGCCTACACCGGCTCCACGAGCGGCATCTCCAGCCAGGGCGACGTGCAGTACATCATCGACGTGGACATGAAGGGCGACCCGGACAAGGCGCTGCTGAACGACGTGATGAAGCGTCAGCGCGACTGGCTGATCTCCGGTCGTTGAGCCCCGCCCCTGTCATCCCTCCCCCTTCTGGAGCCCTCGCGTGACTACCGAACCCGTGGCGCCGTCGCCCGCCCGGCCGCCGGCCGTACCGCCTGCCGCCGGCCCCGCGGTCGCACCTGCCGCCCCTCGCGGGCCACGCCGTCCGCGACCGGTACTGCTGCTGGTGTGCGGCCTGGTGCTCGGCACCGTGGCCGGCAGCGGCGTCGGCTACGCGATTCAGTCCGGGCGCCCCCCGACGCCGCTTCCACGGCTCCAGGTCGCGCTGCCGACGTACCCGTCCGAGGTGGTGGATCCGACCGCCGCCGCGGCGGCCGCGCCGTCGCCCCTCGCCATCGAGGGCGACCTGCGCAAGCTGCTGGTCACCGCACCCAGCGGCAGCAAGCCGTGGGACGACCAGCCCGAGACGCCCAGCTGGATCACGGTGGGCGAACTCGCCGACCGCAGCAAGGGGGCCGCCGACATCTTCAGAGCGCTCAACCAGCAGGGCTTCCGCCGCGCCGCAGCGGTCGCCTGGCGCCAGGGCGGCCTGGACATCCAGGTCACCCTGACCCAGTTCAAGGCCGACTTCGCCAGCAAGGCCGACAACGCCAGATGGAACAAGGGCGAGTACGAACCCTTCGCCCCCGAGGCCAACGGCGGGTTCCGGATCGAGAACACCCCCGCCTACTGGGCCGAGACCACCGACCAGTACTACCTGGGCCTGGCCGTCGCACAGCGCGGCACGGTGCTGATGGAGGTCAGGGTCTTCGGGACGAAGCCGGTGGACGCCGAGGTCGTCAAGAACCTCGCCAGGCAGCAGTGGGAGCGTCTGACATGACCGACAGCACCGTCACCGGAACCCCGGAGCCGGAATCCCGAACCCGGGCCACCGCGCCGGTACCCGCCCCCGCGGACGCACCGCCCGGTACTGCCACGGCTTCCCGCCGGATGCTGCGTGCCGGCGGCGCGACGCTCGCGGCAGCCCTGGTCGGTGTCGCCGTCGGCGCGGCCATCATCGAGGTCCGCTACGACGATCCCCCACCTGTCGCGGCCGCCCCGCCGCCGACCGTGCCGACATCCCGCTCCGTACCGTTCGGCGCGAAATCCAACGGCAATCACTTCGGCTCCCTGCGCGACCTGTTGCTGCCGGTACCGGACGACCACGAGCCCGGGCCGGACGACGGCGCGTTCGGCAACGACACCGAACTGACCGGCGACCAGATGGCCGCCGCGTTCGAGGACGACCTCGGGCCGCTCCCCGAGGAGCAGCGGAAGAAGCTGCGGCAGTCCTGGAAGGATCTGCACGTCAAGGCCACTGGGGTGCGCACCTACACGAACAAGCAGGGCGGCCTTGTGATCGGCATGAAGCTGCACCAGTTCAACCAGCAGGAAGTGCAGAAGGCCAACGAGTTCACGGCGCTGTTCACCGGCGACTCCGGGATCTTCCGCCTCGGCCCGGCCGTGCCGGGCCATCCCGAGGCGCACTGCTACCTGCCGCCCGCGAAACCGTCCGCGCCGATCGACCGGATGACCTGTTCCGCCGCCGAGGGGGACCTCCTGGTGGTGATGGACGCCGAAGGCGTGGCGCCACTGGCCAAGGACCGGATCGTCGGCCTCCTCGCCCAGCAGCTAGACCGCCTCGCCCGCCCGGGAGCCTCCGCATGACCGACCGCGACAGTCCCGCCGTGCCGGACGCCGCGCCGCCCGCAGCAGCGGCGAAGGGTGCTCCGCTGCCCGACGGCCCGGCGCCGGCCGTCGCGGACCCCTCGGACACCCCGCCGCCGTCGGGCTTCGCCCCGGGCCCACCGCCGACGGACGACGAACGCGCCGCCCGCCGCACCCGGCGGCGAAAGGCCGCGGTCCGCTGGTGCGCGGCCGCCGTGATCTGCGTGCTGGCCGGCACGGGCAGCACGCTCGCCGTGACCGCGTCCGAGCGCACCGACCTGCCCGGGCTGGCCACCGAGAGCGACGGGCGCTACACCTTCCCGCCACTCGCTCTTCCGCCGTTGCCCTCGGGCAAAGCAGCCCCGAAGGAGAACAAGAGCCGCCACGCCGCGGACCTTAGGCACCTGCTCCTCCCTGTCCCGGCGGAGGCGGGAGGTCCGCTCACCCCTGCGGCGTTCCCACCGCCCACCGCGCCCGGGAGCGGCCCCGCCGCAGCGAGCACCGGCCCCACGGCCTCCACCACCATCCCTGGTTCACCCGCACCCGCTGCCGCTGCGACCGGCGCCGTCTGGGTCGACTGCAACGACCTGGCCGCCGAACAGAAGGACCCGGCCAAACTGCGTGCCGCGCTGACCCAGTACGCCTGCCAGGCCGCCACGGTCCGCGAATGGACGGCCTCCGACGGCACCCGGACCCAGATCCGGCTGCTCTCCTTCGGCTCCTCCCACGAAGCCTGGTCCGTGTTCACTGCCTTGCGCGACGGCGACGACCCGAAGGGCATCGCGGGCCTCGGAAAACTCGCGCCACAGGGCTGGGACGAGGTCTACGGCATCACCCTCGCCACCCGCGCGACCCGCACCGCCGACACCAGCACCCCGCCGCCCGCCCGACTCGCCCACCTCGCCGCCGGCGACATCGTGGGCGTCATCACCATGACCAACCCGACAGGCGTACCGGCCGCCGCGTTCCAACAGGTGGTGACCCTCCAATCCGACCTGCTGGCCTGAACCGGAATCAACGTCGCCGGGATCGTCCACCGGTCACTCCACGGCCGGTCGCCGACCGGGCGGTGCAGTGGGGACCGGCACACTTCGAGCGCCACCACCGTCGGGACGGCAGCCGACCTCACCGGCCGGCCCGTCGTGCTCCAGCCAGGCCGCGCGGCGGGTCAGCCTCGGCTGGAGCCGGTCCCGGGCCCGAGCGACGGCGGTGCCGTAGCGGCGGGTCGCGGTGGTGGTGACCGCCTGCTCCTTGCCCCAGGTGGCGGGGTCGCCGAAGACGAACTCGCCACCGTGCTTGGGCGGCCGGCCACGGGCCGGGTTCGCCGCCGCGAACTCCGCGCGGCTGGGCGCCAGCGGCGCATCACCCGGTCCGAGCGGAGTCGGCCGAGGACCTGCACCGGCAGACCCGCGAGGAGGTGGGCGATACGCGGGGCGTCGTAGCCGGCGTCCGTCACCACCAGGACCTCCGGATCACCGGCCTTCCACTGCCCAGCTGTGATCAACCGGACCGCCACGTCGCGGAGCTGGGCGGTGGTGACGGCGGCCAGATCGGCCCCGGGCGCCAGGCGAACCGCGTCCAGGACGGCGGTCCACGAGGTCCGGCCGGCCTCCAGCGCGACCACGAACGAGTACGGCCAGCCGGGGATCATCTGGTGCTTGGCGTCGCCGCGACCGTAGGTGTGGCAGAACGAGCGGTCCGGGCAGGTTCCGGCGTCCGGCCGCAGCCACGGGGAGACGTCGACGGCGAGCACCAGGCGGCCGTCCGCGGCGCGGGGCAGCGGCAGGCCGGCCAGCTCGGCCCGCAGCCGGTCGACGTCGAGACGGCCCCGGTTCAGTGCGCCGTACAGGGCGCCGTGCCCGCGCCGGTGCTCGGGAGCCAGCGCCAGGTCCACCAGGGTCTTCACCGGGCCATCGGCGCACAGCACCGCGTCGGTCAGCCCGAACAGCGCATCACGCCGCCCGGTCAGGCAGTCGTAGAGGACCCCCGGACGCGTGACAGTTCCGCCAGCGGATCGCCCAGCACACCCTGTTCCACCACGCTCACCAGCACGGCCTTCGCGTCGAGTCCTGTACCTCCTGGAGGTCCAGAATCATGCGGGGGCGGGTCCGCTGTCCTGGAAATCCCCATGTGGGTGACCTGTGCTCGCCGTCGGACCGCTACTGCGGCAGGCAGGGATCCCCGACCGTCGGCCTCCTCCGCTCGCCCTCGGGGGTGAAGGTCAACGATCCGCGGAACGAGCCGCCGTCGAAACGCACTGCGAGGAGCAATGGTTGCGCATGTTCGGGCGGCCACGGTTCGGCCCCCGGTTCGCTGCCGTTCCACAGGTGGAAGACCACCGCCGGCTGCTGCTGATCCTCCGAGAGGTAGCCGAGCGTCTTCCCGTACAGAGGATTGTTCCCTCCGAACAGCACAGAGGGAGGGCCGAACTCCGCCGTCACGTCGGCCCAGGTGCGGTCAACTGCGGCCCACCCCCGGACTCGGCTCGTGAGGGCCTCGTACTCCTCAGCCGTGAGAACCCGATCGGGCTTGAGCCAGCCGCGCCGGTGTGCGAACTCCGCGTACAGCGAAGCGACTTCGCAGCAGTCAGCCTGCGCGGGGAAGACATCCTGGAAGGCCCCGCTGGGGCCGATGGGGGTCCAGAGCCCCTGCTCCTCCCAACCCTGCTTCAACTGGTTCCACGCCTCAGGCTGGCGCTCGATGAACAGCAGGTGGTCAATCAGGATCCGGAAAGCCACCTCGCCCCCGTACATCCCGGGCCGGCGCAGGGCGAGGTTGAGCTGATCAATGAGGTGACCGTAGATCTCTTCGGCAGCGGCAAGCGGAGTAGGAAGCGTCACGCACACAGTCTTCCGCATGGAAGATCACCACGATCACCTGTTCCACTGACGAAGACGCGTGGATAAATCACAAGCTCAGCGCGGGCCGGACCGCGTCCAGCCGCCTCCAGAGAGGGCCACAGCAAGGTCCGCTCGTCCGCGCGCCCGGCACCCAGCGGTGGCAGCAGGGCCGGGACGGACCAGGCCATCAGCGGGTCGGAATCGTCGCCGATCAGCCAGCGGGGGCCGTCGTCATGACGGGTGTAGGCCACCGAAAGTGCCGCGCAGAGCCGGTCGTTGGTCGTGGATGATCGCCTCGGGCCCGACGATGAGCCGGGGACGGCTCCTTCGGATGCTGACCCGCCACCTCAACAGGCTGGTGGGAGCGCGCACCACGGGCGAGCTGCTCCTGACCAGGGAGGACGTCGAGGACCCCGCCGACGGCCTGCCGCCGGACCTGCGGGCCCGCCTGCGGGAGATCGAGCAGTCCCTGTTCAAACCGTGCGCGCGGTGCGGGCGGACTACCGGGCCAAGTGCAAGGCCGGCCCGCCCGCCCCGGACCGCGGTGCCCCGTGAACGACGGGGTTCCGCGTAGCCGCCCCCGTCCTGTACGGGACTCCGTACAGTCTGTACGGAGTCCCGTACAGGAGAGGTGACGCGGTGCCGCAGACCACCGAGCACGACGACCCGCGGCCCGACGGCCGCCACGGTTCCGAGGTGCCGACCGCCGTCGGCCACGAGGACCGCGAGCTGGTCGGCGACGCCGCGCTCACCGACGCCGCCGAGTTCACCCACACCGTCCTGCACGGCCTGCGCCTGCTGCGGCACCTGCATCCGCAGACCCCCGGGGACCACCCGGCCGGCGACGGCGCCGAGCTTCGCGCCCTGCTCGCCGTCGTCCAGACCCGACTGATCCCCCGCATCGTGGGCCTGCGCGACGCCCTGCTGCGCGTCCACCAAGAACACGGGCTCGGCTCCTACGGCGACCTGGCCGAGGCCGTCGGCATGCCGCGCTCCACCGTCTCCACCAAGCTCCTCGTGCTGTCGGGCACCGACCCCACCGAGCACGAGCGCTGGGCCACGGGCACCCCGGCCCCCGTCGCGGCGGCCGAGCTGTCCACCGAGGAGATGCTCGCTCTGGTGCAGCCGTGGTTGCTCGTTCTCACGACAGGCGCCGCCAGCCCTGACCAGGCGTTCGACGCCGCCGAGCTGCTGCGGCGGCTCGCGGCGAAGGCGGGGTGGCGTCCGGGCGCACTGCCCTGCGACACGGGGGACGCGGCGATCGACCTGATGCGCCGCGTCGACCAGGACGGGCCGCAGGTGTGGACGGCCGGCGACCTGCGGGCCCTGCTTCCCGGCGAGGAGCCGGAGGACTGGCTGCCCGGCTACGGACTCGACCCGCTGCCCGCCGCCCTGCCCGCCGACGACCGGGCGCCCGTCCTCGTCTACCGGGCCGGCAAGCCGGGCATGACGCTGCCCGCCGCCGCGAAGCGCGGCCGGGCCGCCCTGGCGGCCGCCGCCGAGCGCTACCTGGAACTTCACCACCTGGGCCCGGCCGGCGACCACCGGTAGACCGACCGTCCGGCCCGTCGGATCGGTCCCGACCACTGCCGACAGCACGTCCACCGGCCCAGCCGCTCGAGACCGCACGAACAACTCCAGGTGGAGAGCAGCCTGGACAGCTGCGAGACCCTCCTCGCCTTTCTCGGAGTCCGCCGAGGGCCTTCCTGCAGGGGACGCGGGGGCGGACCGTCGGCTCGCGCCGGTGGACCGCTCTCCGTGTAGCGGACGTGTGCGCGGCCGCGCCGTGCGGTCGCGCCGGCTTCGCCACCGGACTGATCCCCAACCTCGACGCCGTCGTTCACGGCATGAGCATCGAGTGGTCGTCGGGCCCGCTCGAGGGCCGCGTCAACGACCGCTTATTCGTCGGCGGGCCGGGCCTGCTTGCGGGAGGCGGTGGTGGCGGCCTCCTCCGGGTCCATGCCCCCGTCGATGCGCCGCCGCAGCGTCGCGAGGTTGACGACGCACCGCGGGTGCGCGGCGAGGGCGGCGAGCGTCAGCGTCTCGCCGAAGGCGGCGTGGCTGGCGGCGGGACGGCCGGACCGTTTGGGGGCCGGCGGCGGATCGGCCGGCGCGGACGGCGTGAGGTCCTCGGGTTCGAGGGGGGCGACCGCCTCGCGCAGGACCCGGTCCACCGCATCCTCCAGTACGGCACGCTGCGGCAGCCGCAGCGAGCGGGACCAGCCCCGGACCACCTGGGCGACGCCGTCCGCCAACACCGTCAGGTACTCCTCGCCGGCGGTCTCCTGGTCGGGACCGTCCGCGAGCACCAGGGCGCTCCACTCCTCGGTGGGCTGGGGGACGACCACCATCCCGGCGGCCACGTCCGTGCCGACGCGCGCAGCCCCCGCGATGTGCTCGTACACCTGCGCGTGGAGGCGGGCGGAGCGCCGGGCGTACGCGGCGACGCCCCGGCACCACTCGGCGTCGACCAGGTTCCTCGCGCGGCCGAACGGGAGCTGGTCGAGGAAGATTCCGCCCAGCACCGAGCCGTACTTGTCGGACGCGACGGCCTGCACGGTGGTCGCGCGCAGGACGGCCTCCGGGTCGATCGCCCCGCGCCGGACAGCGGCCATCGCATGCTCCACCGCCCCGCTCGCCCCGGGAGCGGTGTACAGGCCCCTCAGGCGGGAGTGGACCAGGGCGCACGTGCTCGTGAGCGTGTTCAGCGGGAGCTTTCTGGGGCCCCGGTGCCGCCAGGCCGCCATGGGGTCGAGGCCGAAGGTCGAGGCGACGGGCTCGGTGAGGCGGTCGCCCTCGTGCAGCGCCAGGGCCACGACGTCCCCGGCGTCGTCGGGCGCGAGGCGGATACGGCGGGTGGGCCAGGTCAGCCAGTCCAATCGGCCCTCGGGCAGGCGCCGGAGGTGACCGGGACCCGGGCTCGGGCGCTCCCAGGCCGGGGTGTCCGCGTCCGGACGCCGGTAGGGCGTCCAGCCGAGCAACAGTTGGTCCTTGAGCCGGCCGTCCGTCTCCAGGCCCAGGTGGGTGGTCTGCCACAGCGGACCCCGCTGGGCCCCGTAGACCTTGCCGCCCCGGACGTCGGGATCACCGGGGACGGCCGCCTTGATGCCCGCGGTGTCGAAGCCCTGCCGCAGCAGCAGGGCCCGGGCGGCGGCCCCCGGCCGCCACGCCGGATGCTCCTCCTCCCCCCGGGCCAGACGCGGTTCGAAGAACGCGCCGCCGCCCGTCGTGAGGCTGACGATGTTGAGCGCACCGGCCCCGCGGGGGGTGGAGACCAGCGCGGCGCACTGCAGGAACGGGTGCGTCGGGCTGTACAGGTCGAACCGGTCCCGCCACCGGTCCAGGTAGGCGGCGATGCGGTCGGCGTCGAGCCGGGGCGCGGCCCAGGCGGCATCCCACTCGGCGTCGCTCACCGGCCCGGCCGCAGCCCCGTAGACCGCGACCAGCAGCCGCAGGACGGCCACGTCCTCGGGAACGGCCGCCGGGAAGAAGAGTTCGTGGGCCCGCTCCAGCGCCTCCCGGATCCCGACCTCGGCGTACTCGCCGTCCGGGCCCCACGTGCCGATCCACGGCTCCGTCAACAGGTCGTAGGAGTGCGTCACCGGTCGTCGCCGTCATCGTCGAGGCCGGCGGCGACCTCCGCCACCGTCTCCTTCAGCTCGGCCAGCAGGTCCTCCAGGAGATCGCGGTCCGTCTCGTCCAGGTCCTCCCGGCCCACCCTCCCGCTCTCGTCCTCGTCACTCATGCCGAGGAACTCCAGCACGTCGGCCCGGCTGATGATCAGGTGCCCCGGCCGGACATAGGCCCCGGGCCCCACCTCCAGCCGCCGGCTCTCCGGATCGAGGCCGAGCACCGGGAAGTCGGCACCGCTGTCCAACAGCCGGTACAGATCGCCGAGGGTCACGTCGGGCAAGTCGCGGACCATGTCTGCCTCCGGAAATATAAATTGACAGTGCGTCAGGTTATGACTCCACGGTAGCGCTAATGTAACTAATTCGGCAACCTTATTGAGAATTAGTCTCATTCACGTATCCCGGTCCGCGCCCCTCCAGGACGGCGCGCAAGCGGGGGACTGTCCTGGCCCTGCTGGAGCGGTTCGGCTCACCGGCACAGATACGCAAGGCGGGCCGCCGGCGGCTGGTCACGCTGCTGCGGCCGAAGGCGCCGAAGATGGCCGAGCGGCTGGTCGAGGAGATCCTCGCCGCGCTGGACGAGCAGACCGTGACCGTTCCGGGGACCGAGGCGGCCGCGCCGATCCTCCCGAGCCTGGCCGGATCCCCTGGCTGCCGTCCTCGACCAGCGCAAGCTGCCGGCCGGGCGGATCGAGGAACTCCTGGAGGACCGACCTCTTTCGAAGGTCCTGACCTCGATGCCGGGAGTCGGCATCAGGACCGGAGCCCGGATCCTGATCAAGTTCGGCGACGGCAGCACGTTCCCGACCGCCGTCCACCTCGCCGCCTACGCCGGCCTCGCCCCGGCGACCCGGAGCTCGGAGTCCTCCATCCGCGGCGAACAGCCCTCCAGGAGAGGAACAAGCAGCTCACACGAGCCTTCTTCCTCTCCACGTTCGCGGCCCTGGGCGACCCGGCATCGCGGACCTACTACGACAAGAAGATCGCCCAGGGCAAGCACCACACCCAGGCCCTGCTCTGTCTCGCCGGACGCCGGGCCGATGGCCTCTTCGCCATGCTCCGCGACGGAACCCTCTACGAACCCCCGCCCGCCGCAGCCGGCTGACCCTCAGCGGCCTCGCCGCACACGGGGCAGTCCCGCTCGTCGACCGAGTCCATCGCGACCGGATGACCGCAGAAGTCGCACGGCCGCACGCTCTCGCCCGCCGACTCTCGAACTGGCACGTCATCACTCATGACAGCCACACTGCCACGCGACCACCTTGACCAAAGACATAGAGGCACCCCCGCACACACTGAACAGCCCGAACCTTGGGGCCAGAGCAGCAGCCAGACATGGCCAACGACGGCGAATCGCGGCAATCTCACCCCGACCGGTGAAAATCTGGGGAGCATTCATCTCTGGTCGGGGCTCAGCCTGCCCAGCCCTCGGCATTCGAGTACGACTCGAAGGCGTGGCGCGTATCGCGGCCAGGCTCCTCGCCGGTGGTGCGTTCGTATGCACGGTCCGGCGCGTAGAGCAGACTCTCTGCCCAGGTGCCGTCGATGACGAATGGGCGAAGACGGAGGCATCCTGCAGGACCCTGCCGAATACCGGTCGGCCTGCGGCGACGACCGCGGCGTGCGTGTAGAGGAAGGCGTCCCCCTGACAGGCCTTGTCCGTACTCCTTCCGGTCCAGTTGGTAGAGCGCCCAGGACAGTTGCTCTGCGAAGCCCGTGACCAGCGCCAACGAGGACCGGGCGAGGCGCTCGGTGATGTCGGCGGCGAGCAGTTCGGCCTCAGGGTCAGGTCCTGCGGGCCTGCAGTCTTCGATGAGCTGCCAGAAGGTGTCTTCGTTCACGCTGCGAGCATGACGCGGACGACAGACACTCCGACGACCGAGCTGCCTGGTGCCGCCGTGGGACTGATGAAGATCACCGACAGAGTCAAGCCAAGCGGGGTCGGCCTCCGGATGGTGCTCGCCCTCCAGGGGCGGAGAGACACGGGACGGTGTCGGTCGGTCCGCGGGCCGAATCCAACCTTGCCCACGCTGCCCTGCGACGGCGCCGTCCGGGAGTGGTCCGGACGAAGGTGTTTGTCGGGCGGGCCCAGTGTGGCACGACCAACCGGCACTTCCGGTCCCACCGGGCCGGCCATCTCCCGATCAGGGATGGCCGGCCCCGACGGGGAGAGTGTTCCAACCGGTGTCACGGGCCAACAGGCCCCAGGAGGAGTCGATCAGGCCCCAGATCGTGTCCTCGGGCGCCACGCCCCAAACCGAGTCACGGCGGGCGGATCGATCGGTCATGGCGGTCTCCTCGGACAGGTGATCGGGGCGGCCACTGTAACGGCGTCGACCTGCATTGTCACCGGCCAGGGCCGAAGACGCCCGCCCGGGTGCTGGCCCCAGTGACCGTCGTACCTCCAGCATAGGTCCGACCGGGCACCGTCGAACCTCTTTCCGGTCGCAGTGCGCCACCGATGAGGAGCAATCCGGTGGCCGTCCACTGACCCATTCCGCCCCGTCGGAATCGGGGCGGAAGGGGCTGGTGGACGGCCGCTGGTGCCCTTCAGCGCGACGTGGCAGGCGCCGTGTCGCCGATGGGCCACCGGGGTCCGTCGGCATCCGGGGTGTTCAGCCACACCCACTGGCGGTCGGGGGTGACGGTGCCGCCGTAGTCGTACGGCTCGGGCCGGTCGAGTTCCTCCCACACGGTCCAGGCGAGCGTCAGCTCGTCGCCGATGCGCCTCTCGCTACCCTGGTGCAGCACGGTCGTGCCGTCCCCGACCGCGGAGAACGTCGCCCACGACGTCCGGCCGTCGTGGATCCAGGCGTTGATGCCGTCGTCGTCGCGACCGGTGGTGACCATCGCGTCCGGCACCGCGACCCGCAGGGCGAACCGCAGGTCCCAGTCTCCTTCGAGCGGCGCGAGGTCGCGGTCGATCCGCCGCTCCCCGCCCATCCGGCCGCCGGGGAGACCGGACCTGTGCGGTCGGCCATGAACTGCGCCAGCCCCTGGATCCAGCCGGACGCCGAGTTCCCGTCGTCGGTACAACGGGCCGGTGCGCGGGGCGTAGCGGCCTGACCGGGGTCGGGTGGTGCGCGCGGGGCCGCTCGCCATGCACCACCCAGCCGCACGGGAAGGCATCGTCGCCCCGCCGGGCCGGCCCGGAGGCCCCGGTCCGGGGCGGCACACTGAACCCGGGGGGTGCCGGACCTCCTGGTGGTCTGTTCACCAAGGCGGCTAAGTAGTCGCTCGACGGTCCCACTGGCGACCCGGAGGAGCCATGCCTCAGCTGTGCAGGAGGTTGAGTTGCTCGGTGACCCGCTTCCACCCCAAAGCGTCCGCTTGGGCGCGAACTCGCAGATCAGCCGCCAAACGAGGCAGCTCGGTACTCCCTGCGGCCTGGACCAGCGCAAGGTCCTCTCGTTGGCGCTGCATCTCAACGCCCGGTCCGGGCAATCGAGGATCGTGCTGACTTGCGGCGATCGCAGTGATCTGCAGGCAGCGAAGAGCGCCGTCCCACGATCCCCCAGTGCATGCCGCAACGGCTTCAGACACTGCCGTCATCGCGTCGCGATGCATCATCACGGCGCCTTCGGGCTCGGCCTCCTCCAGAAACTCATCGAGGTCCGGGGCTCCATCGCCAGGATCCTCATCGTCTTCGACGTCGTCCTCCTCGGCGAGTGGCTCGTACGAGTGGAACATCTCGGTTAGCGAGAGAGTCAGGTAGTCCCCAGAATAGTTGGCCAGCTGGCTGGCCAACTCCCGGATCCGAGCCGATGACGTTCCTTCACCTGCCAAGGCGGTGGCCCAGCATTCTCCGAGCAGATCGCTGACGACTTCCACTCCCGATCTGCCATGGCGGCCGAAGCGCTCATCACCGAGGCAGCCGGAGATTCGCTCGGCTGAAGCAAGGCCCACCAGGGCTGCCGCCCGAGAGTCGAGGGCTCCGAGCGATGCCCGCCACTGCTGAAAATCCCAGTTGTCCATACCCGTCCCCGACTCGACCCGTCCGCGACATCCTGCCAGCAGTGGTCCGTCCGCAAGGTCCGGGGTCCAGCCCGGAGGTGAGGACAGCCCCGCGCAGCGGGCAGTCGGCGAGGTCGAAGTCGGTCAGCAGCACAACGGGCCCCCGGCCGCGCCTCGCACGCCGCATGGGCCGAGCCCCTTCTGGAGCCGGGCAACCACATCCCTTACTGCGGCCGAGGCTGACAACCGCCCCGAGCAAAGGCGGAGGCCAGCCGTCGCTCGGTGAAAGGTGGGTGCGACGCTGAGGGCCTCGGGCTCGTGTTCGGGCGATGTTCCGGTCCGCTCGCCACGACGGCACCCATCGGCCCCGACGAGCACCTGCGCAAGGCCTACACCGCACCCGGGGTCGTGGCGGGTTTCATGGTCTCCGACCACGTCCTTGTCGTCGTCCTCCAAGTCTTCGACGAGCTCCGGTACCTGATGTGACTGGAACCGACGGGTGGCGGTTGGAAGCGATAGGTGGCGGCCCAACTAGGGTCTGTTGCGAAAGTGGATCAAGGTCGTAGATGATCACAGTCTGTGGGACGTGGTGACCTGACGAACGGCCAGTGGGAGCGCCTGGAGCCGTTGCTGCCGGCGGGCAAGAAGCCGGGCCGCCCGCGGACGTGGACTCGTCGGCAGTTGATCGATGGCATACGGTGGCGGACTCGGACCGGGGCGCCCTGGCGTGACCTGCCTGAGCGGTACGGGCCATGGGACCGGGCCTACGACCTGTTCCGGCGGTGGCAGCGCGACGGTACCTGGAAGCGCATCTTGGAACAGTTGCAGGCCGAGGCCGACGCAAAAGGCCTGATCACGTGGGACGTGAGCGTGGACTCCACTATCGCGCGCGCCCACCAACATGCCGCTGGAACGCGTAAAAAAGGGATCTACAGAAGGAGCCTCCCGGCGGCGTCGACACTGAGCCCGACGAGCACGGACTCGGGCGCTCGCGCGGCGGGCTGACCACCAAGCTGCACCTGGCGGTTGAGCAGGGACAGAAGCCACTGTCCCTGCTCGTCACCGCCGGCCAGCGGCACGACAGTCCCCAGTTCCAGCCAGTCTTGAACGCCATCCGAGTACCCAGGACCGGCCCCGGCCGGCCCCGCACGAAGCCGGACAGGGTCCGCGCCGACAGGGCGTACGGCTCCCGCGCGAGCCGCTCCTACCTGCGCCGACGCGGCGTGAAGTGCACCATCCCGGAGAAGGCGGACCAGATCCGCAACCGCCAGAAGCTCGGCTCCCGAGGTGGCCGTCCGCCCCAGTTCGACAAGGTCGACTACAAACAGCGGCACGCGGTCGAATGCGGGATCAACGGGCTCAAGCGTCACCGCGCGGTCGCCACGAGGTACGACAAGCTCGCCGTCCGCTATCACGCGACGGTGCTGGTCGCCGCCATAAACGAATGGTTGTGAGGCGCCCTGGGTGCGACCATGCGGCAGTGAACGCAAATCTCCCCGACGGATGGACGATCGAGCGGGTCCGTTCCGTCTCCGGCGACGCCGAAGCGGATCCGCTCTCGCTTGAACGACGCGTCGTTGTCGAACAACCCGGCTCCGCGGACTACGACGTCCTCCAGCCTGACGTCATCCTGTCGTTCCATGACCTGTGCCTCGCCCGAGCTGACGACGAGTGGTTCATGGGCCAGCTCGCCGCCGACGGCTCAATCATCTGCTGGGCGTCCTACGGCCCTGACCTGGCCGAAGCCATTCGTGGTCTGTGAGCCACGCGGGCCACCTTGATCCACTTTCGCAACAGACCCTAGCCCATTACGGTGAGCAGTGGATGGCGCGACGCCTCCGTGTCCCGGTGGGCGGCTGACGTAGGGGTACGGTCTATCGTCCGTAAGGTGTATGAGATTCACGAACATCTCTTCAACTCTGCCCGACGTTGGGCGGAGACGTCGCTCAACTCTTACTCCGAATCTGCTGGCCCGGACGACTCCGACTTCGCCAACCACCACA
Organism: Kitasatospora sp. cg17-2; assembly: GCF_054031055.1. Lineage (NCBI taxonomy): Bacteria > Bacillati > Actinomycetota > Actinomycetes > Kitasatosporales > Streptomycetaceae > Kitasatospora > Kitasatospora sp. cg17-2. The sequence continues at coordinate 51,118 of NZ_JBSSXW010000002.1, read as the reverse complement.
TGGCAGTCGCCATTGAGCATCTCTGTAAGTCGTACCTGGCCTCCATCGACATAGCGCTCCTCGTGGAGAAGGAGCGCCTCAGCGATGCCAAGCGACTTGAACTCGGCGACGCCAAGACCCGCCACAAGCCGCACACCATCAACGGCAAAACGGCCATGGAGCGCGCAGAGACCCGTCTCGGCAAGCCGTTCCAGAGGGGCGATGATCTGGACGTCCTTCGGTCCGTCCGCAACGGGCTCACGCATATGGGTTCGGCCACTCCCAGCGACTGCCGGCAGTTGCTGACCGCCGGGATCCTGTGCGTCGAACAGCTCCTTCCCGCGATATCCCGGACCTCCGAAGCCTTTTGGGGACCGCACCACGCCCTGAGCAGGCAGATCGTGGAGACGTCCGTTGGAGAACTGCAGCTCCGCTACGAGATGAAGATCCGGAAAGCCCGGAAGGCGGCGAGCGACTTGACTCACCGTCTCAGAGCCACGCCCGACCCCGAAGCCCTCAAGGCAGCCCTCGCGGCGGAGGAAGTCTGGGGGCTGAGTCAGCCCGCGACCTGCCCCGCCTGCTGCAGCGAGGGCAACGTCCGCGGCCGGGAGTGGACATCTGGTGACCAGTTCGACGGGGAGTGGTTCCTTCCCCGCCGGTTCATCTGCTTGGTCTGTGGGCTTGACCTGTCACGGGACGAACTCCCGCTGGCTGGCATGACCATGCAGCGCTTCGACGACCATGAAGACGAGCCCCCTGACTGGGAACCCGACGAGGACTTCCTCAACGGCTACAGGAAAGACCTGTCTGCCGACCAGGTGCCAGATTGAAGCAGGCGGGCCCTCGCCCAGGAGGGTGGTCGTTACGGGGATGAGGATCTCTTTCGAGGATCCTGCCCCCGCGCGCGCCGCTGGGGTGCTGTCGTTTGGGCATGAGTACGCGGACCGCTCTCAAGATCCGCTCGGATGTGTGCGATCTCGCCGAGCTGATCACTGAGTTCACCAGCGGTGAGGATCGCCGCCGCAGGCTGGTGCTCGCTGAGGACTGGCCGCGGCGGTGGTCCACGGCCTGGCAGTTCAACGGCAGTCAGGTCGTCTGGCCGGTTCGGGACCCGGGGTCAGTGCCGGCCAAGCTGCTGTCCGGCCACCCGGGCGGCACCCGCGGCATCTCCCACGAGCTGCTGCACGGCCAGTTGACAGCCCGCAAGCGCACCAGGATGGGACCGGTTCCAGACCGGCGAGTTCCCGGTGTTCCTGCTGTCTCGCTGCTGTGACCAGCCGGGACGCCGACACGGCGGTGCCGTCCCGTGGCAGTCGGCCGTTGCGGTGCAACGCATTGTCTATGTGTGGAAGGTTTGTCTCCACCACCGGGCCGATCGACCCGGCTCGCCTCCTCGACGTCTCGACGGCGGTGTCCGACACCGACTTCACCCCGAGTTGGAACGTCGGGACGACCCGCGACGCCCTGACAGTTCTGATGCGTCCGAGCATGACCGGTGTGACCACGGAATCACCCTCCGGCACCACGGTCCTGCCCCATCCGAACGCCGCCGGCCTTCCGGCCGACCAGCGCTGAGGCCAGGCAGAGGTCGGCTGACGACGAGGGTGCGGCGGCCCGCCCTTGCCGGGGACCGACCGCCGCGCGGTGGCCCGGGCCGGCTAATGCTCTGGCCGCATACGTTCACCGGGTGTGGCTGATCTGGGCTGTGGGCTACGGTGATCGCCGAGGTCAACGGTGGTGTTCGGGCGGGAGGTAGGCATGGCGGTGATCGAGGTTCCGGGGCCTGAACCGGAGTGGGAGACAGCTCCGTCGTACCAGGGTGGGAAGCGCAATCCTGCGTTCCAGCAGAGTATGTGGGAGTTCGCCGCCAGCTCCTTCCAGCTGGTGGCGGGGTTGAAGCCGCCGCTGGAGGCACTTGCGGCGCGGTTGCGTCTGACCCCCGAACGCGGCTGGGAAGACCTCGGGTACGTCGACGTTGCCATGTTCCGCATCGAGCGGGTCGACTTTGCCCTGAGCAGGCTTGAGGGGGCGGTCGTCCCCGACACGTTCATCTGGGTGAGCCGCTCGGCGGACGACGTGGAAGGGGCGTTGGACATCCTTCTCAACGCCCTCGGTCTCGACCGCCGGGCGCTGGCGTTCCGTGGCACCGTGGAGACGGGCTTCGAGGTGTTCGACGGCTCCACTGGGTGAGCGAGCCCGCCGCGGCGGCCGTCACGCCGCATCGGTCAGCGGTCTTCCTCCCCAGCGAATGCCCTTCTCCCCGCGGACGCTTACCGGTTCCCGGCGTTGGGCGGCGAGGACGTCGGGGTGGTAGGCGTTGGCGTTGCGCCAGCGCAGGTAGCGGTGAAGCGTGCGGGTCTGGACGGTGTGGTTGGGGTGGTTCGAGTTGGTGAGCGTGAACTGTCACAGCGGTCCGAAGTGTGCCTCGATCGGATTCGCCCAGGAGGTGTTCCTCGGGGTGAAGCACAGGTGGACGTTGTGGTCGGCGGCCCAGCGGCGGATCTTCGTCCCGTTGTGCGCGGGCGGTGTGCCAGAACAACGGGACGTCGTAAGGGCCGTGCTCGGGGCAGTCGTCCTGCACGGGGGCTCCTCCGCACGGTGCGCTGCCGCAGGTGCAGTGCGGCCGGAGCACTGGCCAGATCCCGGACCTGCAGCGACCCTCGCCCTTCTGCGGGACCCGCACGTGAAGCCCGCCTTGTGGACCTGCTCCTCCTCGCTCCCGGGCGATGCTGGTCTTCCGTAACGACCGCGTCACCCATCGCGGTCGCCCCTGCCGCGACGGCGCCCGGCCCCGCCGGCTCAGCCGTTCCATGTGCAGCACCGTTCCGGCCGCCAGTTCCAGGAGGACTGGTAGCCGCGACCGCCGCCGGTGTCCGGGTATGTGGAGGCGTCCTCGTGCCCGCCCCGGCAGGCCGCCAACTGCGCCGAGCCGCCCTTCTGGCTGCTCCCCCGCGATCGGGTACGGGGGTCGCGGGCCGGGGGACGGACGCGGCAGGGTGGCTACGCCCCCACGGACCCGTCGGAGCGCCGTGGGCACGGGTCGGGTCGGTCATGCCAGCATGAGCAGACCGTGCCACGGCACGTGCCGGCTCATGGGTCGGCAGTGGGTGCTCAGGGCGAGGGCGGACCCGGAGCTGTGGCCCGACGGCCCGCAGGACGAGGACCGCGCCCGGCTGCTGGGCTGCCTGCTCGCCAAGACCGAGCTCGAGCTCGCTACCACGACCCGGACGAGCGCGGGCGAGGACGAGCTCGCAGTCCTCGGCGACGCGTACTTGGGATGGATGGACGTGGTCGGGCCGGACTGGGAGGTCGCTCTCACCGTGCTGCTCTCCCGGCTGGAGCGAACGGCGGTCCAGCTCCTCGACCCCGACGACCCGGATGCGGTGAACGCGCCGCTGGCGCAGTTCACGGCGGTAGCGGCGGTGGTGACCGCCGCTACCGCGCTGGGCACCCATATGCACGCCCGGCACGGCGACGTGAACGAGGTCCGCCGTGCTCTGGGCAGGGTGGAGTCGTGTGTCATCCAGCTGCTGCAAGGAATCCACGATCTCCGCGTGTTCATCGGCGATGCGGACGGGGACGAGGACTGACCGGGGAGGTACTCGCACGGGCGCTTTCCCTGCCCGGGGATGGTCTCCCGTCACAGGCTCGGCCGCCGTCCTCGCGCCCTGCCGTCAGGCGGTGCTCGCTGATCCGTCAACCTGCCCTGACCGCTGGCCCGCAGCTGCGCACGTGGCCACTACCCTGGGCCCGTGCCTCCGTCGAAAGCCTGGGCTTCCAGCGCGCCGAACCGCAGCGCCACGGCATCCGCCGTACACGCTCTCCTGGCCGGCCGATCCCGGGTGCGGAACACCGTCCTTACCAGTCCGCGCCTCGTCGGCACGGGGGGCCACCGCACCGGACCCGTGCCGACCGGGATGCCTTGTACCGCCGGCCCCAGCGCCACTGCCGGGTCGGCCGTCCGCACGCCGGGCCGGTGCTGGTGATGGCCGCCGACTGGACGGAGGTCGACGAGGTCACCCGTCATCTCCTCGCCGAGATCTTCCCATCCCGGCCGGCGTCACCGGTGGACGCGCTGGTCGACGCCTTCGCGCTGCTCGCCGAGTTCAGTCGGCCAGCGGTGGCCGGCGGCCACGAGGACAACATCGCGGAGCTCCAGGAGCGGCGCGCCCGGCTGGCCGTCGCCGCGCTCGACTTCACCGCTGGTGTTCCGGAGCGTGTGGCTCGGGCGCTCGCCGGGGCCGCGGCAGCCGCCGTCCGCGACTGGCTCGCCGCGCTGGACCGAGTGGAGCGCGCACGGGCCGGCCTGGCGCCGCTGCGCGAGGAGGCTCCCACCCACTGCCTGGCCTTCGAGCCCCCGCTGAACCACATGTCGGACCGCCCCGGACGCTGGCGGCTCACCGCGGCGGGCGGCGAACCGGTGGGCGAGCTGTTCGCCCACCGGACCTGGGACTTGAACCGCTGCTGAACTGGGCGGCAACTGTGCTGCCCGGCCGCTGCGTCGAGCAGGTCCACGAACGGCACCCGACCTTCAGGCACACACCGGACAGCGATGGTGACCGGATCCTGCACGTCTACACGCGCTCCCGCCCCGAGCCTCCGTTCTGAGCAGCGTCCGGCCCCCCTTGCATCGCCCTCGCGACGCTTCGGCTTCTCCTCCCGAGCGGCGGGCATGTCAGTACGTGCTGGCACCCTGCCCTCGTGCTCATTCCCCTCGCCACCGCCCGAGCGACAGCCGCCTCCGGAGCGGGCGCCTGGAGCCCGTGCGCGCAGCGGCGGGCTGGAGGCGGACACAGTGCGCAGGCCTTGCCGTCGGGGCCTGTCGGTGTCGGTGCCGGCCGATAGGTTGCCGGACATGACCTTCACGGACACCAGGACCAACCAGGCGCGCACGATCCGGCCAGCCGCCACCGCGGGACGTACTGCCGAGACGCGCACCTGCCGCGATGCCTCTTCTGTTCGGGTTGTTCCCCTGTGGCAGGCGCCCTGCGCGCTCACTTCCCAGGGGCCGTCGCAGCGCTGAGGCACACGGCCGGCACTGGAAGTCGCCGCTCCGGAAGGCTGCGGGGCCGGACCGGTCCGGTGGCATGATCGCCGCCCCGGGGTGGCGCGCGCTGGATACTGGGTGTCCGACCGCGCGTTGAGCAACGCATTCTGGAGTGCCCGTTGACCAGTCCCAGCCCCTTGCCCGATGTCTTCACCGTGACGGATCCGCCGGACACCGCCGATCTGCACGCCTGGCTCAAGCAGTACAGATGGCGCGTCAACGGGACGACGGCCAAGGCCTGGCCGGACCAGGTGTACGTCGAGCCCGACCTCGGACCGGAACCGGAACCGGTCCCCATCGGCGGCTTCTACCTGCGGGCGGGTCAGAGCATCGGGTGGGACGGCCGCGAGGTGGTGCGACGCTCGGAGCCCGTGCCAGCCTCGGTCCGGCCGCTGGTCGAATGGGTGTCAGGCCTGTGGGACGCCGACCGGGCACTTCCGACGCTCACCGAAGCCGACCTCGACCGGCTGCGCGACGGCGGGGACGGCGACGGGAACGCACGCGGGTGAGCCCCGGCCCCGGTGTGCCGGGCCGGGATCATCGCGCGGCCCGACGCGGCGGTGCGACGGTCCGCCTGGAGCCGGCGGACGATCCGCAGTACCCGCCGGCGGCGTGAGCGCCGCAGTCGATGGCCGACCGGGTCCGGACCGCACGGCCCGGCGGTGGGCGTGGGCGCACCGCCGGGCTCGGGGAAGTGCGCGAGGTGGCAGGCCCTGTCCAAATAAAGTTTCGTGGTGAGCTGCTTGCCGCACCCTCCGAGCAGGACTCCGCACCAGAAGGTGTCCCCGCGGTGGGCCCGCCGGAAAGCGTCGACCTCAATGGCTTCCAACGGCAGGACGACGGGATCGTCGCTGTGCTCGTCGCCGATCACGGCGGTCTGGATGCGCCGCCGGTCCCAACCCTGCTCCGCCAACATGCGTCCGTTCGGTCGCAGAACATGCTGCCACCCGGCGGAGGCTGCGTCAGGCGATTCCCGTCGGCGTGGTGCGCGAGGGCTGCGATCCGGCTGTGGCGGCGGCCGGGCGGGTTCGGTCCTGCCCCGCCGGGCCCGATGAGCGGCGCAGGCCGTACGGGAACCGGGGTGCGGGCTCCGTTCGGGGCCGGCGCGGACGACAACGGCGAACGGGGCTACATCTGCCTCGTTCACGGGCGCATGCGGATCCCGGCGGAACGCACGGGCCCTGACACCCAGCGCGATGCTCGTCGGCCAGCACATTCTCGGGGCGGTCCCGTTCACCATGGACGCCGTCGGTTCGCGGGTGTGCGGTAAAGCCGTGGTCGTCGCCCACGACGCCGACGGGTGTGACTCGACCCCTGGAGCAGCGACGGCCCGTGAACCGGTGCCAGCCGCTCCGATGAGGGATTCCCCGGGTGTAAAGCGGCAGTTGCGTCGTAAAGTCGTGAAGGCAATCATCCGTGCGGCGGTCGCCGTTCCCACATTGAGTGAGGTCACCCCTTGGCAACTTCCGTCGAAACGAACTCCGGCGTCGCAACCGCCATCACGCTGGTCGAGATCCAGCTCGTCGGGCTCTTGAAGCAACAGGCTGCGCTGGAGGGCGAGTTGGAGCGGGTCACTGGGTACGTGACGTCGCTGAGTGTCGCCCTCGACGGCCTGCGTGCCGCTGACGCGGCCCTGCAGCCCGCCGTCGGCGTGACGGTCGAGCCTTCCGCTCCGGTGCTGGTGCCGGCCGAGGAAGCTCCGGCAGCGGAAGAGCCGGAACCGGTCGAGGCCGCTGCGGGGCCGCGCCCCGCAGCCGACGAGCCGGCACAGAAGAAGGCAACCCGACGGCGGGTGCCCGCCCCGGCGGCCGCCGCCACCGAGGCAGCGCCCGCCAAGCGCGCCGGTCGCAAGCCCCGGACGACCGCCGCTGCGACCGAGGCCGCCGCACCGGCCGAGAGCAGGCCGAAGACCCGGACCGCGAAGAAGACCGCCGCAAAGAAGTCGGCTTCGCCTGCTGCGGGAGCCCCAGCGACGGCGAAGCGGTCCCGGGGGACTGCCGACGATGTACTGAGCGCCCTGGCCACGGCCGGTAGGCCGTTGCGGGCGGGCGAGGTGTCCGCGGCACTCGGCGCTGGCGCCACCGACGACAACGTTCGCGCGACGCTGGAGCGGCTCGTCAAGGCGGGCCGGGCGCAGCGCGCGGGCCGCGGCCTGTTCGAAGCGCTGCCGAGCAGCTGACGTCGCGGGCCCGCTGGTCGGGCTCTTGACCCGCCCGGCCGTGGCCGGAAAGGGAGTACGCCGGGCCGAGGCCTCGCTTCCGCCGCGTTCACGCGACTGCGCCCGGGCCTCGGGGCCCGGGCGCAGTCACCGCGTGGGCGGTCTCACAGCGAAGAAACAGCGCGCCTGTTCCACGAGGCGGCTGCGGCTCCCCGACGAACCACTCTGCCACGTAGGCGAATCGTCTTGAAGGGGGTTGCACGTGTTCGCGTGCGCCGCGCTCCGGTGGGGCCCGCCCCAGGGCGGGAGGCGACAGCGGCGGCGGCGCTCCGAGGGTGACGCAGGGCAGCCGTAGGCGCCGTGGACTCGCGATGGCCGGGGACGGCACCGATGCGGGGCCGTCGCTCCGACCGGGGCCCTGATGCGGCGGGGCCACCTTCGGCACGCCCGCACGCCCTGACTCCCTCCGGCGCCGAATCGCAGGTGCAGTGCGACCACTGGTGAGCTTCCGTCGCTGCGCGTGGCCGGCCGGTCGCCACAGCCGCGGCCCGGGTCCGGTCGGGTCCGGTCGGGTCCGGTACCGGTGGCTCGAGCGCCGCCCCGCCGTGTGGGCCAGCGAGTGGCCGGTGCGGGTCAGCTCCCCGCCGGCGGCTCCGGCAGAGTCCAGCAGCCCCGGGCCGTTTACGAGGACCTGCGGTCCGCAGGTCGCCAGGGTCGGTGTTCGGCGACCAGGCGGAGGATCTGCAGTCCGAGGAGACCTGTGAGCGCTCCACTGGGTGGCCCCACCCACTGGACCACTGGGTTTACCAGGTTGGCGACGTGGGCGTGCAGATAGACGAAGAAGACGCCGGCCGTCCCGGCCGCGAAGAGCCCGCGGACACCCCACGTGGCGAAGGCGTTCGAGCCGGCGCGTGCGGCTGCGGCCAGGTTGCCCGCGACCAGGACCACGGGCAACAGCCACCAGAAGAAGTTCCCGCCGTCGTACCGCTGGGCCGCGTACCAGGAGGTCACCACGGTGTAGTAGAGGTAGAGGGCGGAGACGAGCCCACCGACAAGCGCGAGGAGCGCCCAGGTTGCCGGACCTTCGCTACCTGGTGAACCGGCACCGCTGCTTTTCGTCATAGCGGACAGGATGGCAGCATCCGGCGTACGGGGCGGCACTTCGAGGCAGAACCGGCCCCGGCGAAGGCGAGGACCTCTTCGTCGCGGTCCTCACCATCCCCGACGCGCCGCCGTCGCCGCCCTGTTGGAGCTCGCCCACCGGTGCGACGTGGTCCGTCCCGGAGCGGTTCCGGCACCCGGGATCGTGGGTTCCGGACGACGCCCTCCTGGCTCCCGGCCGGCGGGACGACCCGCTGGCGCTGCGACAGGAGCGGCTCGAGACGATCGCGCAGCGGACCCGGGACCGGGCAGCCGAAGCTCCGGCCGGGCTGCCTTCCCGGGTGGTCTCGCAGGACGGACGGTGGCATCCGTCCGCCGGCGAGCCATTCGGACCGCGCCACCGGCCGGTTGACGGCTTCCGAGCGCGCTTCGGGAGGATACGCGGCGCCGAGCCGGATGACAGGATCACCCGTGGCTGCGGCAGGCACGGTGTATCGTCAGCGGTGGCAGGGACTGCTGCCACCGTCTGCGCACCGCGGCCCGGACACGCTGCGCTCAGGCGACGGAAAGAGGCGAACGCCTCGTCAGTGCGATGACCATCACGCCCCTCTGCGCGGCATGCTGGTCCGGGGCGTCGTGCCGCAGTCGGGATCTTCCGTGTCGAAGGACAGCAACGCGCTCCTGCGTACCAAGTACACAGGCGAGTCGTACACCCAGGCCCATCACTGGCTCCGGCGCAGCGGGCTCTTCCATGGCCTCGTTCCGGACGCCGACGACCCCCAGCAGATCCGGCTGGAGGCAGCCGCTCTCCTTACCCTGGCGCGGCCCACCGCCAGTGGCCTGCCCCCGGTCGACGCGGCGGGGACCTTCTTCGGCCTCGGGGGTACGAGTCCGGGCGCGGACGAACTGGTCCTCCTGCCCGCCAGCGGGCTCCACGGGAGCGTCCTCGCCCGGCTGCTGCCGAGCCTGACCTCGGACGGCGCGGTCGTCGGGATTCCGGGCCTGCGTGTCTTCGTCGACCGGGCCAGCCCGTACCTGTGGCTGCGGCGGCTCGGAGAGCACGCCGCCCTTGATGTGCTCCCCAGCCGGCGAACCAGTGCGACGGCCGCCCGCGAGCACGTCAGCGCCGCGACGCTGGCCGTCCAGCAGAACGGCCTCACCCCCTTGTGGGATCTCGACCACCAGCACGAACGTGAGATCGCCGCGTGGCGCGCACTGCGGGCGGAAATCGGCGACGACGGGCCGCGGTGGAGCCGTGCGCTGCGCCGGGGCGGTCTGTTCGTGGGTGGCGCGCCCGGGTGGCGGTCGCTCGCGCCGACGGACGAGGAGGTCCGCGGCCCCAAGCCCGACCACTTGGTGCCGCGGCCGGTGGCACCGGAGGCCGCGGAACAGGTCAGGGGTGTGGTGGCCGTTGCCTCGGCGGACGGGCGCGGCGGACGGGGCTGCACCACGCTGGTGCTGGCGCTGGCCGGCGCGCTGGCGCGTTCCGGTGTTCGCGTGGTGGTCCTGGCCGGCGACGACGCGGTCGGCGTGTTCGCGGCCTTCCGTGTGGGGCCCCCGCAGCCGGGGGTGTGGGCGCCTCTGCCCGGTGGTGTCCTGCGGCAGCCGATCATGCTCGGCTCCCTCACCCGGGAGATCGCAGAGCGGCAGGTCGCGGCCGCGCGTGCCGAGTTCGATGTCGTCCTCATCGACGCGGGCACCGACTACCAGCACCGCGAGCTGGCCTCGTCCGCCGACATCGCCGTCCTCCTCGCCAAGCACCACCCGAGGGACTGGGGGTACGTGGAGAGGGTGGACCACCGGCCCGAGGAGGTCCGCTTCTTCGAGTGGCTGAGCCAGCGGGCGGACGAGTACGTCCACCGGGCTCCCGCGGCAGGCACCGACCGCCGGCGCCTGCTCAACCTGCTGACCGAGGAGCTGCAGTGGTTCCGGCCCCCTGCCCCTGCGGGCGGCGACGAGCACCAGGAGCTCTTGGACCCTCTGTGGTCCCGGGACGCCGCGGCCGCTGATGTCGGACCGGACGGCGAAAACGACCTGCCCTACGATCCGTCGGACCCCGAGGATGTCGAGGACTGGTGGAACGAGACCTGGTCGGACAGCGCGACCGTCACACTCGACACGCCCTTCCCGGCCGAGCTCCCCGCCCCCGGTGACCCGCGAACCCGTGAACGACAGCGCGCGCTGGTCGAGTTCCTCACCCCGGAGGGACAGCGACGCCACGGCGCCCAGTGGGCGGCGGCGACCACCGAGTGGCTCACGCGCCCGCTCGAGGAGATCGTCCAGGAACTCACGTCCCGAGCGGAGCACACCGTCGACGGGCTGCTCGACGAGGTCCAAGAGGCGGCCGTCGAGCGCTGGGGACCGCGGTTGTGGCACGAGAAGCGGGGTGTCTGGGCAGCGGCACAGGAGGCCGGTGACGATCTGGTCAGCGGGTGGGCGGACATGATCGAGCAGCGGCACCGCGACGTGCCGGCCGAGCAGACCGCGCAGGCGCTGGCCCTGGCCGTACGGCAGCGGCCGGAGACCACCGGCGTCCTCGCGCTCATGGGACGTGAGAGGCAGTTTCCGCACCACCGGCTCGCCGCGGTCCGAAAGGCCCTCCCGGAGGGCCTCGCGGAGGTACTGCTGTGGCCCGAACAGACGGACCTCGCCCGCCAGTTCCTCACGCCCGAACTGCTGAGCCACCGCTCCGGTCCGGCTTCGGTGGCAGCCAACCGGGTCGCACAGACCGTCGTCCGGCAGTTGCGGCTGGCGACCGTCGGCACGCCTGCCGCGAGCGGTGGAAACAGCCGCCTGGAGTAGTGGCGGCAATGCCCGCCTGCGGCCGGTCGCGAAGGCATTTCGCGGCCGGCCGGGTGGCCGGGCCCGCGGGAGAAGGACGCGCGGTGGCGGCTGGGCCGCGGGGTCCCGGCGCAGGCCGACCCTGGCCAGCTCCAGCGTGAGCCAGCGCGGCAGCAGCGCCGGGGCGGTACCGGGAGGAACGACCTCGTGGCGGCCCGACGCGGTGACGGTGCCGGGCGCAGCCGCTGTCGACCAGCCGGCCCGCACGTCGACCTGCCATCCGAGGCGGCTCGCCCGCGCGGTGAAACGCTGCCCCGCCGGCACCCGGTACCAGAGGTGGATCCCGCCCGACGGGGTACGCCGTGAGGGTGGCGGGCGTGTGCAACAGGCTCTCGGCCCGCCGGACCCGGCACAACAACTGAAGCACGTCCACCCCGGAGGGCACCCGCTCCGCCTCCGGGACGTCCCCCAGGTCGATCCCGGGCAGCAGCAACTCCCGCTCGGGCAGCGGGTGTCCGTGGTCGTCCAGGTCGAGCACCACCAGCCCGGACGGCCCGGCGGCCACACCGACCGCGAGATCCCGCCCGCGCCACCACCGCTCGATCAGCTCGCGGCTCGTGGTCGCGGCCGCCACCCCGTGGCACCAGCGGCCCGCCACCAGGCATCCGCACGCACCTACCCCGGCGCCCGCGAACCCGCACCCCGGCCGCTCCCCCGGCTCCGACACGCGGCACCGACCGCAGTTGCGCACCGGGACCTTCGCTCCCGGCACCAACGGATGCACCCACCACCCCACCTGCGCGCACCGCAACGCCAACTCCAGGCCCCGGTTCACGCGCTCACCGCCCGCACGCCCCGCTCCGGCGCACCGACCCACACCGGCCGGCCCGGATCACGCACGTCCCACCCGGCCCACGCGTCGTCCAGCAGCTCACCGGACACCGGGTCGACCACGCCCTCGGGCACCAGCCGAAGCGGCGGCCGCGCCGGCGCCCTGCGTTCCTCCCGCCGCCGCGCGCGCAGGTCCAGCAGGATCCGGTACGCCTCCCGCTGCCGGGCGTGCGCCTCACGGCGCTGCTCACCGCGGCCGGCGGTCCCCCTCTCCTGCGCGGCCCGGTCCAGCAGTTCCTCGTCCGCCTGGACACCGAGGTGGCCGGTGAGCGCGGCGGGCAGGTAGACCAGGCCGTCGGCCTCCACGACCAGGCCGTCCGCGGCCAGCCGGTCCAGGCGCCGGCGCACGGTGGTGCGGTGCACGCCCAGGGCGGCCGCCAGGTCCTGCGGGCTGCGGCCCTCGACTGGGTCCAGGCATGACAGCAGCCTCGCGCCCGTGCCGGCGTGAGCGTGGTGGTGGAAGGCGTCGTGGGCCTGGATCCTCGCCAGTGACAGGGTGTCGCGCCCGGCCGGCACCGCGGTGTGCATTCCCGGGTCACCTCCCGCCCCCCTCCCTCCCTGGGCTGGGGGGTGTCCCGGCGCTGCACGAGCGTCGTCACCGGCAGCGGCGGGGATCCGCAGCGTCCACGCCCCGCTCGCGTGCGGGCCGCCCTGCGAGGACCGCCGTACCAGCCAGCCCGCCTTCTCCAGACGCTCGTTGCTGGCCTCCGCCGTCGAGCGGGCGCACCCGATCAGCTCGGCCAACTGCCGGACCGACACATGGTGCTCCAGCCCGCCGGCCCGTTGGGCCAGCTCCAGACGGGCCGCCAGGTGCCGCTCGTCCACGCCACCCGAGGTCCCCCGCCAGATCGTCCGTTCGACCGCCTCGCGCACCCGCGCGATCTCCACCAGCGCATCCGCACGGCACGTCACGGCACCCGACCGGCCAACGAACCGCCGCGCCCGCACCAGCATCTCGCCCAGCTTCGCCTCGGCGTACCGATCGCCCTTCGACGTCCGCAGCGACCGCGCCCACGCCCCACCCGCGGTCGGGCGCAGGACCAGCGCCTCCCACCACTGCGCCGGCGTCCACTCCCGGCCGGGCTGGCTGACCGCGACCGCGATCGCCATCGTCAGCCGGTAACCGCTGTCACCACCGCTGCGCCCGTGGTAGCGGCCCTCGACATCGCCCTCCAGCAGCAGCCGGCGCGCCCGCACCGAGAGCCCCGGAAGCCCTTCCACCCACGCCGTGAGCCGCCAACTCGCACGCCGCCGACCCGGTCCTGCCGAGCCATCAGAACGCCCCTCGGAGTGCGAGCGCCGCCGTCCTGCCGTCCGCCCGCTCACGCCGCCCGCACCTCCTCCGACAACGGCCGAACCGCCCACCCTGCCAGCCGAGCCCCCCAGTCCACCCGCTCACGCGCGACCGCCCGCTGCCCCCGCGCATCTGAGATCCGCTGCTCCAGGAGGGCCTGCGCAGCCCGGACGCGAGAGGCCTCCCCGGCCTCCGCTGCCTGCGCGCGCACCCAGCCCGTATCGCCCGTCCCGGCCAGCCGCCGGCACTCCGCGGCGACCACGGCCCGCACCTCCGCCTCGACCTCGACGCAGCCACCGAGCCGCTCGAGGACCTCACGGCGCCGGTCCTCTAGGAGGTCCCGGGCGGCGCTCCAGCGAGCGAACGCCACCTCACCCTCGTCCGCACCCACGGCCAGCGTCTCAGCCGCCCGCTGCTCGAGACCGGCACGCAACCGACGCTCCACCGCCGACCGCTCACCCCCGCCGCCGGCCACCACCAGGTCGACAACCTCCGTCAGCAGCTCAACGACCTCGGCCCGCCACCCGCACACCGCACACCGCCCGGCCACCCCGGGCAACCCGCACCCAGCGCACGGCACAGCCAACCGCTGCTCCTCACGCAGCCGCGCCTCGTCCCGCCGCAGCTGAAGGGCCGCCGCCGCCTGAGCCTGGACCCGGAGCTTGCCCTCCCGGCGCACGGCCGCGGTCGCCGCCTGGACCTGGACGGCATGGTGGACCGCCGCGTCCAGCTCACCGCGCTCCACGCGTCGCCCGCTGGCGGTCAGGTCCCGCAGTACCGCGCCCCGCACTGCCCGGGAATCCCCGTGATCGGACTCACAACTCGCGCACGGTGCCGCCGAGTCGATGCGCACGCCCTCGTCGCACAGCTCCGACCAGCAGTCGACACGCTGCCGAAGCCCGCGGCTCAGCATCCAGCGGACCGGATCAGCCACCGGAGCCGAGCCCTGCTGACCCATCCGACGAACGAACCGCGCCCGCAGCGCCCTGCCGGCACGCTCCCTGCCGACCAGACCCGACAGACGCTCAAGCTCCCCCACCACCAGCGAAGTCAAGAACTCGCGGCGGCCCTGCCGCGGCAGGTGGGACCACAGCCACACCACCGGCTCCACCACCCAGGCCAACTCCCTAGGCACCGACTCCGACGACGCGAAAACCGGCTGTTCCCCGCGCAGCGGGCCCGGCCGGTCCTCGCGCTCACGCGCACGAACCCGCCGCGGCGGCTCACCCCCACCGGCATCGCCGGAACAACCACCAACCAAACCAGCACCAACACCACCATCAGTAACCACCACCGCGTGGGGAGCGTGGAGCCCCGCACCACCGGCGCGCACCGCAACACCGGGCTCCAACGCCTCATCACCCGCAGCAGACCCGGGCGCCGCAAGGGGATCAGACGCAACACCGGCTCCATGATCGCCAACCGCACCAGCGGCGCGCTCGTCGACCTCCTCCTCCGAGCCGCCACCAGCCGCCAGACCGTCCCGCGGCGCAGCGGTGTCCGGCGCCTCACCCTCCGGCCGGCCGTCGTCAGCGACGCCGCCCAGGACGCGACCAACGGGCTTCCGCGGACGGGGAACCGCCAGCGCCACGCCGTGCGCGGAAGCCACCGCGGGAACCAGCAACCGGCTCTTGCCCAGAAGCCCCGAACCGAGCTCCTCCCGGCACACCACGACGACGCCGGCCCGCACCAGACGGCCAAGAACCTTCGCGCCACCACCCACCTTGCACCCCAGCAGCTTCGCGACGGTCGCCGCGCACCGTCCACGACCGCGCGCGACCGACCCACCGATCAGCGAGGCCCGGCCGTTCTTCTGGGTCTGCAGGACAAGCAACAGGAGGGCGAGACGATCCGTAGCAGCGCCAGGGCCCTGACGGCCGGCCAGCAGGCCCGGCTCGGTGACCGGCCCGTCCTTCGGCGCCCAACCAGGACCGAGCACCCTTTCGCACAACCGAAGGAGCGTGGCGAGGTCCCGGCGCAGCAGGCGCAGCGGATGGTCACCGCCGGCCGCACGGGCAGCCCGAAGCGCCGTCAGCTCGCACACCAACCCGGTGACCTGACCCAAGTCGTCCGTGGTGACCCGGGACTCGACCACGCCCGCCCGGCGCAGCACAGGCAGGACGTTGTGCTCGATGTGGGACGTTCCGACCCCGAGCCAACGCCCGAGCTCCGCCTGGCGGATCTTGACACCACAACGGATCACGGGAGACTTCGCCAGGAGAACGAGCGCAGCTAGACGGGCCGCATCGGACAGACCGGTCAGCTCCGGACTGTCCAGCAGAAAGCGAACAGCGCGCCGAAGACGGTCACGCATGACCTTGGTCAGCAGCAGAGGACTCTTGGGTGCGCTGCGCCGCGATGCGGTGGGATCGGCAGGGAAAGAGGCTGGCAACGGTGCGAAGTAGTCAGGGGATGCCGACGCAGATGAACTGAATTCAGGCATGACTGAGCCAGCCCTCGAGTGGGTAGCTATGATGTGCTCCGGTCGAGAGAAATAGGCAAACACCCATCACCGCCCGGCAGGTGGTCTGATATTCAGCCGGGAAGGTGTGTTCAGTTAGGGAGCTGGCTCACCTCTCTCGATTGCTTTGGCGGGGGACGTGATCCTGCGAGAGGCCCCGTTGTGCGCGGCGATGGGCTGTGAGGCGACGATGTGGCGGGCACATTGGTGCGTGAAGGGGGGCTGTAGGGTGCCGGAGCTCCTGCCCATGGCTCCAAGAGGCTCCTCGTCGACCAGATGCGTCGAAGAGGAAGAGGGCTCTGTAGCTGATGCCTTGTAACGAAAGCGTCTGCTTAGTCGCGGCTCTTGAGTGATGAGGACGCGAAGGCGTGGCGATGGGGCCCCGGTCTAGAGAAGTAGTTCCTGCACATGCGCTGGATCGGTGACGATTCGTGAGGGAAGGCTGAAGCCATCCGGAAGCTCAGCAACCCAGACCCCGATCGGAATGTGGAAAGAGCACTGGGTGGACCATGAAGCATCGCTCAGGAGCACAAGAGCCTCGGCCATTGTGTGGGTGACCTTGACGCCGTCCTTTGTGACCCACAAGAGGCTCGTGCTGTTGAACTGAGCATCATTGAGAGCATCGCGAGCAGTGCTCACCACGACCGAGTGCCAGATCGCCATGTTCCTGGCTTCGCTGCGTGAACGACGATCTCCGGGCCAGACGATTTGGTCGGCGACTGCGAAGACTCGAAGAACGATGACGTCGTCACCGTCCAAGTGCTCCGGGTTCATTAGGCCGAGTTCGATGGCCTTGCTTGCCCAGACCCGATTGACGTCTGCGGCTCGTGCGAGTGAAGCGGGGGTAATGCGCCGGCTCAACGAACGTCACCTTCCCTGGTGTGGATATAGCAATCCCAGCTCAGAGCAGACTAGCGCATCTGCAGGTGGGAATGTCACGTCGCATCACCTGGGCGTGGCGGATTGGCGTTGGATGCCCGATTCGTCGGCTCGCTAGATGCTGAGCCGTGTCACGTCGTGTCACTACCTATCGAAATCCCCACGCTTGAGCTGGCCTGCTACATCTCGCCCCAGAGTTGCGTGGTGTTTTGACCGGGGCCAGCTGGCACCAGGGAAAGTCAGAGCAGTATCCGAGTCGGCACTGTCCTGGAGGCCGTCGGATGAGCCTAGGGTGCGGCGGAGTGAGTGCGAGCCTCAATTGCCGTTAGGTCGTGCCTGCATACTGACATGCCTACAGAGAAGGATGGGTGGATAGCTACAGAGCTACAAAGATAACTACAACGGCGAAGGGGTTCGAGTGATTGGAGACAGGCGGAGGCAGAGGCACCTGTGGCCGTGTGTTGCGCTGGGACGGGAGGATGCGGCGCGAAGTCGGGCAGTGGTGAACGATCCTGCAATGCAGGAAAGCGCCCGGGATGCGGGCATTGTCTGAGTGCACCATCGGTGCGTGATGTTCGAATGTCGGTACAGGTAACAGCAGTACCCCTGACGGGCCACGGTTTGGTGGGCAGTCAGGGGTACTGCTGTTGCACTAAGAGCGGTGCTCCTGAGGCGATCGGGCAGAGTCACCGAGGCGACTCACGGCAGGGGTTCTGCCTCGTTGATGTCGGACATGAACAGATCGAGCGCGGCGGAGTAGACGTGGACTGCCATTCGCGCCCTGCCGGCCTTGCGAAGATCATTTGGGAGCTTCGCAGCCACGGAGTGAACCTGGGGGCTTACGCGGTGGCTGGCCTGCTTGCCAGCAGGGACGTCTCCCTTGCGGCGCATGAAGAAGGCCTCTGCGATGGCCAACTGACCATCAAGATCAGCGGGAAGGTGTTGGCGCATTGCCGCGTCGATGTACTGCGCGACTGTGTAGGACCTCCCGTGAAGGTCTCGATCGGTGGCGACCCGCTCGTTGAGAGCCCTCACTAGGTCAGGCGAGAAGCGGAAAGGGATGGTTTCCCAGGAGTTCTTCTGCAACTTCAGATCCATGTTGCTTTCAGCCCAGGACTCATCGATCACCGCTCGGAGCGTTGGGGCCGGGGTCTGGACGACCGGGGCCTGCACCGCCGGCGTCTGGACAGCCGGGGTCTCGACGACCGGGGTCTCGACGACCGGGGTCTCGACGACCGGGGTCTCGACGACCGGGGTCTGGACAGCCGGGGTCTGGACCGCCGGGGTCTCGACGACCGGGGCCTGCACCGCCGGCGTCTGGACAGCCGGGGTCTGGACAGCCGGGGTCTCGACGACCGGGGCCTGCACCGCCGGCGTCTGGACAGCCGGGGTCTGGACCGCCGGGGTCTCGACGACCGGGGTCTGGACAGCCGGGGTCTGGACCGCCAGCGTCTCGACAGCCGGGGTCTCGACGACCGGGGTCTCGACGACCGGGGTCTCGACGACCGGGGTCTGGACAGCCGGGGTCTCGACGACCGGGGCCTGCACCGCCGGGGTCTGGACAGCCGGGGTCTGGACCGCCGGGGTCTGGACAGCCGGGGTCTGGACGACCGGGGTCTGCACCGCCGGGGTCTGGACAGCCGGGGCCTGCACCGCCGGGGTCTGGACAGCCGGGGTCTCGACGACCGGGGTCTGGACAGCCGGGGCCTGCACCGCCGGGGTCTGGACAGCCGGGGTCTCGACGACCGGGGCCTGCACCGCCGGCGTCTGCACCGCCAGCGTCTCGACAGCCGGGGTCTCGACGACCGGGGTCTGGACGACCGGGGCCTGCACCGCCGGCGTCTCGACGACCGGGGCCTGGACGACCGGGGCCTGCACCGCCGGGGCCTGGACAGCCGGGCTCTGAGGCTTAGCCGCAGTAGAAACCTGACTCGGAAGAGACAGGTTCGGCTCGTGGCCATGGAGATGTACCACGTTGGGAGGCAGCTCAGGGTCGGGTTCTACGGAGGCGGCCGCAGCACCCTGACCGACGTATGACCTGTTGACGACTTCGTCGACATTTGCCTCGCTGAACACGTCCGCACCGCGCTGGGTCACGGT
Organism: Kitasatospora sp. cg17-2; assembly: GCF_054031055.1. Taxonomy (NCBI): domain Bacteria; kingdom Bacillati; phylum Actinomycetota; class Actinomycetes; order Kitasatosporales; family Streptomycetaceae; genus Kitasatospora; species Kitasatospora sp. cg17-2. Next base: position 32,427 of record NZ_JBSSXW010000002.1, on the reverse strand, counting down.
CCGTCGGCGTGATGCAGGGCTGACACTCAAGCCTGCAGCCTTCTTAGCGCGCCGCTCAGACACTCTCCACCTCCCGTGGTTCCGCAGCATCTGCGATGGCCCATTCGTCCTGCGGGTGGTCGATCCGATGCAGGATCTCCTCGACCAACTGGGTGTAGCGCTTTCCGGGCGCGTGGTTCGGGAACTGAACCACCACAGGGCCAGCAGGGCCGAAGCAGTCCGAGATGCGAACGTCGGTGCGGATGTCGGTGACGAACGGCATCAGGCCTGCCTTGACCATACCGTTTATGACGAACACGTCCTGCGTTGTCCACTTGGACTCAGGATTGGAGTCGTTGAGGAGGACACCGAGGAACTCGGGGGCGCACTCACCCTGCGTGAGCTCACGGACCTTCTCCACGGTCGGCTTGATAACGAGAGCGCCCTTGACGGTCTGGCGTTGGGGATTGAGCACCGTGATCACGAAGTCGGCAGCAGCGTACGCGATCGCGTTCAGTGACGACATGGAGGGCGGCGTGTCGATGAGTACGAAGTCAACCAGTCCGCGGAGGTCGGAGAGGATCATCCTGCGGAGAATGGGCGTCGTGCTGTAAGGCTGCGTGATGAGTGCGTTCTGAGCCTGAGTCATCGTGCTCTCCTCTGAGGCGAGGAGGTACAGACGGCCTGCTTCTTCAAACTCCTGCAACAGGTGACTCTGGTCGAACCAGATGTCCGTGAGGGCCTTGACAGGCAGGTTCTGCAGCTTGTGCTGAAAGGTCAGACCGAGGGACCGGAAGATCCGCTCGCCCTTGAGCTCGATGCCGATGGCCTCGCCGGCCTGGGCCTGGGGATCCAGGTCGATGATGGCAACGTCGAAGCCGGCCATCGCGAGCCGGGTCGCGATGTTGACGGTGGAGACGGTCTTGCCGATGCCGCCCTTCTGGCTTGCGATGGCGAAGACGGTGATCGGACGGTCTGCCGATCTGGTGTCCTCGTCCGGCAGGGCATCCGATTGAGTGTCCATCTGCACCTTCGTGACCTCTTGTTTGGTTGCGTCAGGCTGCGTCGCAACAAGTTCCGCGCCTGCAAGGGGGGCATCGTCGTACCCAATTTGGGACAAGCAGGCACAAGAGGAACTGGCCTGAGGTGAACTCAAGCCCGTGCACCGCGCCCGGATGCTACGACGCAACACGACCCTAGCAGTTTCGCTTGGGCTGGTGGACTGGGATGTGTCGGCGTGTTGACCTGGGAGGTGAGCGGTTGTCGGTTATGTCCACTAGTGCCCGGTTGTTGCAGTCGGCCCAGCGGGTCGGACGAACCAGCTCCCCCTGCCCTGCGGCCACTGAGGCCAGCCTGTTATGGGTGAGCTGGAGGCGACCTGTGACCAGAGCAGGCAACGGGGCGTGAGGTATGAGCGCGTGTGGTCATGGCGTGATTGTTCGGGCTAGAGAACAAGCCGTGAGGTTGCTCTAACACTGACCGCAATGGATGTACTGGCAGGCCATTAGGCCTCGTGCACAGCAGCTAGGTGAGTGGCAGTGAGGTTTGGAGTAACAATGCGCGCGCTGAATAACTGATTCATGAGCTATTGCAGTTGAGGGTCAAAGAGTCGTTGAGTTCATCAATACAAGCGAAGCGGCTCTAATAGCTCGTTGTCACTAAGGGTAGGTGAGGTGGCAAGTCGTAAAAGGCGAAGTCACGCAGGTAGTACGAGGAGCAGATGTGCAAGTAGAGATGTGGGCGCAACATACAGAGACGACGAGCGCGGGTGACTGAGCGGGCATACATGTAAAAAGTAAGGCTGCTGGGTCGGTAAATGGACGGTAAGGCGCAGTCGAAATATGGGATGCATGTGAGAGTGGAGTAAGTCTGTAAGGCACACATGCGCAACGAAGGGACATGAGGAACAAAGGGAGGTTGAAGTGGAAAAGCAGGGGGCATTAAGCACTAGAGCATGACGGGAGGACAGTAGATACTGCCGACCGTGAGCCGACCGGAAGGGACGACGCCGTGAGCGTCAGCACGGGTGCGCCTACACAGATGGATAGATGCATCCCTACCTAGATCCCTACCTAGATCCCTACAGACCTACCGCCGTGCCTACAGAAGTACCTACAAGACTGCCTACAACGACAGAGTCGAGTAAGGGGGTGGGTTTAGTGGTGAGGGTTCCTGGCAAGTGATGTGTGATATTCAAAGTGCCTGTCGTGAGGTTATGGGATAGGCATGAATATGCGCGGGTGTGACGCAGTGGGAGAAAGTCCGTATCGGCTGAGGTGTTGAAGTTCCTTGGGATGTTGAGGAACGGTGTAGTTCAGATTAGCCTGGAAGCACATGGAGTTGATGGGCTGCCAAGCTGCGACAGTGCGTGTGAGGATACTTTGCATAAAGTAGACGCAGACATTGGCGGGTTGCGTTGTGTGAGTAGTGAGCAACCGGACTCCATGCTTTCCCTGGCGGCATTGTTGTTAGGTCGGCGAATGGGCGCAAATATCCGCCTAGTCATCGCAATATGAAAGGTGGCTTGCGAAGGCGCCATGTAGAGAATATGGCCTCTAGGGAGCAAATTGGAGCGGCATATCAGATGCCGCGCTGTGTAGGTTGTTGGTTACAATGAAAAGTCCGCACTGAACTATTTCCATTTGCGCGACAGTCTATCTAGAAATAGTCGTCAACGTGACGACGGCACCGTGAGGCATGGTTCGTACGAAGGGGAAGAGGCTATTCTGGAAGTAAATACAAGTATGCAAACGGAGGGCTGTAAATGGAGGGGTGATTTGCATTGCAGTCTCTGATCTAACTAGACAGCTGGCAAGTTGTTGCAATCTTTTGGCTGGATGGTGCAGACCTTTTGTGACAGTCATCAGTGGACATCTTTTGAATGTCAGTTCAAGGCGCGATTCTGGGTTGTGCTATGCGATGGGTCATTAGGTTGCTGAAAAGGCGACGCAGGGCATGGTGTACGTGACCGTGAAGCGAGTTCAGCGGCAGGTCTGATGCTGGAGAAGGCAGTTGACGCCGCAATTGGGACGGCCAGAACATGGCAGAGGGTGGGTTTGGTCAGCTGGCTTAGGCCTACGGAACCGAGCAGCAACCATGCCGGTGGAGGTGGTGCGGCGGCCGTTGCGTGAGCTGGTCCTTCTCAGGGGTGGTCAGTTGCAACCGTTCCACGACAGGTTCGCGTAGATCCATGAATCCACGAGCGGCGTAGCTTCTGCGGGTAGGCAGCGCTCTGATGGCGGCACGCCCGGAATCCGATCTGCGGCTCACGATGCCTGACCGTACGTCGTACCCCGCTATGCTGGCGCGACGGTTCGGCTAGCGGAGCCGAGATTCGCGTGCGGCTGGCCGGGGCCATCCTTGACGCTGAGCTCGGACCACGTTTGGTCGAGTTCCTCACACTCAGCGGCCAACAAGACAGTGCAGTTCCGCAGTCATCCCCGCATCTGGCCTGAGGTTTCTCCAAGCCGACCTTTGTGGAGCTACCGTGGTTCGGTCATGGTGGTCCCGAGTACCCCAGGCGATCCGGTCCGGAGTGGCCGGCCCACCGTCGAGGCCGGTCCGCCCGTCGGCTGGCTCTCGCCACCACGTGGCCATCGGCGACCTGTACTGATGTAGCGGCGGTCTGACGCTTCCGGCAGCTGGGGCTGCTGGGACGGGTCCGCGCTGTCGAGGCGCAATGACGATAGGACCCCTGGTCACGCGCTTTCGGCGGCCTCCAGGAAACCAGCGTGCTGTACCAGAGCATCGCCAAGTTCCGTGCGCCGTACGCCGCCCGGCACCCCGCTCCTCCACAACGCAATGCCAGCCGTGGCAATCGCCTGGCGCCGGTAGGGCGGGAGGTCGTTCGCGACCGTGTCGTCGCACAGCGGCAGCAGGCGGGTCACGACGGCGCGAGCGGTGGGGGAATCGGGGTGGCGGGCGGCGCGCCGGGCGACAGCGTCGGCGCCCGACAAAGCAGCGGTCCGTTCGACGGTGGTCAGGGTGAGCTCCAGCCAGATGGTGTCGTCCAGTGCCTCGGTGAAGGCGAACTGGCCGGCTCCCACGAGCGAGGCCGGATCGCACGGGTCGAGGGCGAGCACGGCGCGCCAGATCGCGATCCCGCGCTCGAACAGCGGGCCGTTGGTGCGGCTTGCCTTGCGCGGCAGTGACCACGCCACGTCGTGGAGCAGCCGGGACAACGCCCTCGGAGCGCCGTCGCCGACCGCGACCAGACCCAGGAACGCGTCGTGGCCGCCGAGCTCTTCGGGCAGGGCGATCAGGAGGACCGCGCAGATCCGTACGACCTGGGCGGCCGGGTCGTCACCGCGCAGGTAGGCGGCGAGGCCGGCCCGGTCGAGCTGGCGGACGACGGTCAGCACGGTGGCGGTGTCCGCGTTCTGGTGGGTGAGCCATGTCAGGACGGGCCGGGACGGATGGTCGAGGCCGAACAGGAGGGCGTGGTGGTCGGCGGTCCACTGGGGTGCCCGCTGGAGGAGGTCGGGCAGGTGGGTGCCGATGACGGCCAGGGCGCGGTCGTCGGCTTCGGCGTCGAGGAGGGCGGTGAGCAGGGTCGCGAGCTGCTCGGGCAGCTCGCTGTCCGGGCCGGTGTGGGCCAGGCCCCAGTGGATCAGTGCGTCCAGGTGCCCGGCCACGGCCGGCGGCCGGTCCTCCTGGGCGCGGGCAGGGGCTGTCCACGTGGCCGCGGCGCCGAGCAACCACGCCACCACGACGTCCTCCAGAGCGTCGAGGTCGTGGCCGCCGGTCCACGCGCCGCGGACGAGAAGGCACAGCGTCAGCTCCAGCCCGGCGCGGTCGTCGGGGTGGGAGCGGGTGACCTCGGGCAGCAGGTCCCAGGCGGCTCGCGCGGCCTGGGCGATCACGGTGCCGCAGTCGGGGAGGGGGCACGGTTCGGCTTGGCACTGCGCCTGCACCGCGGCGAGGTAGGCGCAGGCCAGACCGGCGTCGTCGAGGCCCTCCACGGCGTCCGGGATGCACGACGCCCACAGGGCGGGGTCGGCCGCGACGACGCGGCCAAGAACGCTGCGTGCGTAGCCGTCGGAGAGGTCCTTCTGGCGGCGGGCCGCGAGGGCGCGGGCGGCGGCGCCCACCCCCTGGGCGGTGGCGAGGGCGCCGATCTCCCGGGCGGCGGTGGCGAGCCGGTCCAGGAATCCGTCGTCCACCCGGAAGAGGGGCCCGGGCCGGCGGTCGGGCGGGCCGGCGATGCCGTTGAGCGCGTCGACGACCGGATGCCACGGCTCGAGGACGGGGGCCGGCAGTACCGGGGACAACGCCCGCACGACCCACCACACGGGTGCGAGCCGGCCGAACTGTCCGGCGGCGGTGGCCTCGAGCGCCGCGGCGAGGTCGGCGGGCTCGGGCGGCGAGCCGAAGGCGCCGGCCAGGACCGTTTCCAGGTGGTCCCGGGAGTCGTGCGGGCAGTGCTCCACGACGTTGGCGACGAAGTCCACGACGTCGTCGCTCACCCGCACCACCGCGCCGAGACCGGCGGCAACGCCGAACGCCCGCTCCCACCACGCCTCCTCGGCTTCAGGTGTCGGCGGGACCTCCAGGAGGTGCACGGCGGTGAGCCGGTCGGCCGACCGCCCGGCGGCCGTCCTCTCCCACTGCGCGGTGCGTTCTCCGAGGGCCGTGCCGTGGTGCGACTCGGTGCGGGCGTAGTCGAGTACGGCGCGGGCGGCGAGCCGCGTCGCGGACGGGCCGAAGTCGTCGGCGACGACGAGCGCCCGCAGATCGCCGACCAGGTCCAGCTCGCCCCACGGCAGCTCCTGGTCCTCCGCCGCCAGCGCCGCTCCGAGCGCCTTGGCCAGCACCGCGCGGACCGCCACCCGCAGGACCGGGTTCTGCTCGACCAACGGCGGGAACACCGCGGCCTGGAGCTGGAGGAGGCCCTGCTGGATCTCCCACAGGTGGCCACCGGGCCGCACCAACAGGCGCAGCAGCACGTTCTTCGTGACGTCCACCCACGCCTGGTCGCGCTCGGGCGCGGGGATGTCGTGGAGCCAGCCCACGAGGTGCTGCAGCAGGGCGTCGAGGTGGTCGTCCTGCTCGGAGACGGCGCGCACCAGATCGGACGACGGAGCGCCGATGGTGCGCGCCACGCGTACCAGTCCGGCCAGCGCCCCGGCGCCGGCGCCGGTGAAGGCGGGAAGGTTCGCCGTCAGCCAGGACAGCGCCTTCTGCGGATCCGCACCCGCGATGCGGCGCAGGTACGGTTCGGCCGGCCACCGGCCCGGCTCGGGCAGCAGCCGCTCCACGGTCAGCGCGTCCAGCCACAGCGGGCACTCGGCGTGCTCGAAGAAGTACCGGACCTGACGCGGCTGGTGCCAGCGCCGCACCGCCTCCACGTCCGACGCCGACGGAGCCCGGAGCCGCACCAGGCGCAGCAGTTCGGGCGCCAGCGCGGGCAGGCCGAGGACGAGCTGCTCGACGTGCAGCACGATCTCCTCCAGCAGCCGGCGTGCGGCGTCGGCACCGCTGTCGTTCTCGGCGCCGTCGACTTGCCCGCCGTGCAGGACGCCCGAGGCGTCCGCGTAGAACCGGCCCCACAGGCGGACCGCCTCGGCCTCACCCGGTCCGGGCGCCTCCCGGGTCAGCTTCTGGACCAGGTGCTCGATCTGGCGCCGCCGGTAGCCGCCCTTGTCCTCACGCTCGCGGGTCCAGTACGCGAAGGCCTCCCGGAGGGCCGCCAGGTCATCGCCGCCGTCGGCCTGTGCTGGCTCGGTACGCCGTGCCGTGCTCTGCCCGTGCGCCGCCCGGACCGCGGCGAGGGCGGCCAGCAGCGGCTCCTGCTCCTCGGCGTCGGCCGGCAGCGCGGTCATCGGCGCCATGAGGGCCAGCAGCACGGTGACGGCCTCGAACCCGGCCTTCGGATCGGGGCGGTACTGCGCCGGCACCGCCAGCAGCTTCCTCACCGCGGCGCCAAGACCTGATCGAGGGTCGAGGAACGTCGGCATCTCCTGCACGGAATCAACGGCGGCCAGCAGCGCGTCCAGCGGTCCGGCCGGCCGGACCGGCTTCCCGGCGGCGCGACCCAGGAAGACCTGCAGCTCCCGATACGCGCGCTCCTGAGCGTCGAACACCCCCTCGAAGTCACGGCCCGCCTCCTTGAAGAGGCTGTCGATCGCCGCCCGGCACGACGCCATCACCCCCTCGTACGGCTGCTCCCAGCGGGCGGCCTCGGACAGCATCATCCGGGCGTCCCGCAGATGCCCCAAGGCCCGAACTCCGTTGACGCCCAGGTCGGTCAGAGCCTTGGCGATCGGGGACCCGGGCGTCAGCCGGGCGGGGTCGACATCACTGGGGGATACGCCATCGAGGGTCACCGGACCACGATATCGGCCGGACTGCATCCGTCTCACTGGTGCGGATGCACCGCCGGGTGTCGTGCCCCGGTTCTGATGCGGCCGTACTGCGCCCAGCCCGGTACACCGGTGGCCCAGCCACCCCGCCGGGGGTGCGCACCTGGACGCTACGCCTTCGCACGGGTGCTTCAGGGACTCGATGTTCGCGGCACCGCTGCTCGATCGCGGCCAGCTCGACCCGGCCCGGGTTTCGCCGCCCTTAGAGGTCGTTTTCGTCCGATGTTTCATCCTGGAATCAGCTGTTTGGTCTGCGGTGTCGGGTCACGCCAGGAGATGGTGTTCTCGCTGGTGAGGCGGCGCGCCATGAGGTCGGTCATGGCGAGGTGGATCATGGCTTCGGAGCGGGTAGGGAGGGCTTCGTAGTCGCGGGCGAGGCGGCGATGGAGCATGAGCCAGCCATAGGTCCGCTCGACCGTCCACCGCCTCGGTATCGGGGTGAATCCCCTGGTGCCGGGCTTGCGGGCGGTGATTTCCATGTCGATGCCCAGAGTGGCGGCGTGCTCGACGAGGTGCTGGCGGTAGCCGCCGTCGACCCACGCCTTGCGGATGCCGGGGTGTTCGACAGCGACCTTGTCGAGGAGTCGGGTTCCGGCGACGGAGTCCTGCACGCTCGCTGCCGTGACCAGCACCGCGAGGAGGAGACCGAGTGTGTCGGTGACGATGCTCCGTTTCCTGCCCACGATTCTCTTTCCCGCGTCGATGCCCTGGCCGGCGGCGGGGACGCCGGTGGAGGTCTTGATGCTCCGGGCGTCGATCACGCAGGCCGACGGCTCGACGTCCCGCCCCTCCTTCTGTCGAAGCAGTTGTCCGAGCAGGCCGTTGAGCTGGGTGAACACGCCGTCCTGCTGCCACTTGGCGAAGTAGCCGTAGACCGTGTTCCAGTTCGGGAAGTCGTGCGGGAGGTAGCGCCACTGGACTCCGGTGCGGTCCACGTACAGGATCGCGTCCATGATGTCGCGCAGGTCGTGCTCGGGCGGCCGGCCGAAGTCCAGGGCTCTGCCGCGGCGCTCGAAGCGCCAGGCCGACAGAACTGGCTCGATCAACTCCCAGCGGGCATCGGACAGATCACTCGGACAAGGGCGTCGCGTCGGCATACTTCCGAAGTACCGCAGCAGACCGAGTGCGCCCAGGCGCACGACACCGGCGCCGGGAAGCAGACACCGCGAAGAGCGGACATCCTGGAATGAGACAGGTGCAAACCGCACCCCGTCCCACCTGCACCACCGTCCGACCCATAGGCCTCAGCCGTGTCCACAGTCGCTTCCGCACCATGCCCGGACACTTCGAGAATCACCCTGCACCCGGGCCAAGTAGATGACAACGACCTCTAAGCTTGTTCTGCAGTTCACCCGGGTCGGTGACCTTCTTCTTCTTGGGGTGGTTGGGGCTATGAACTCGCGTCGCTGGTGGCGGGGAGTGCACACTTCTCGGCTAGCTGCTGGTTCTTGAAATCGGTTGAGCGCGAGACGCACAGGATGAGAGACTCGTGAGTGCGGGTGCGTAGCTCAGAGGACAGAGCACCGTTAGGCAGGCTGGAACCGGTGGAGACTGGGGATCAGCTGGCGCCGGTCGGAGGTCGGGGGTTCGAGTCCCGCCGCATTCGTCTCATCTCTGCCTTCCATTGTTACCTCTCGGTGCTTTCGCCTAGGCATCAGCCTCGAACAAGCGGACCTGTGGATCACTCGTTCGGGTGTCTCTGGGACAATGGCACGGCCTTCACGAGATCCTGAGCTCGATCAAGAGGCGCAGGACTTGACGCGAAGGCCGCACTGCCGCCGTGGTGTCGATCGAGCCGGTTCGTCCAGCGCGGCTGGGAACAGGCCGTTGCTGACTGCAGAAGACCCAGGTTGAAGAACTCTCCGAGGCGCGATGTGGACTACTGGGTGCGGTGCGTGTTCCACAGCGCGTCGACTGTGGCGGCCCGTTCGGACCAGGTGCTTCGTACGGCGGCGGCGATGCCGGCGGCGTTGTGCTCGAGGAACCCGGTGCCGTGTGGTTGCGGTGTTAGGTCGATGTACCGGTGCCACGCCCAGTGGCCGCCCCAGCCCTTCGCCAGGTACCGCAGTTGCAGGGTCGCACGGACTGCGGGGTCGGCGCAGTAGATTCCGTGGAACGGCCGCCGCCGGTCGGTGTCGGGATCGGCGCCGAGGTGTTGCCCGGTTGCCCGCCGGATCCCGAGGCCGAACCCGAGTACCGGAGTTCCGTTGGCAAGCCACTGCGGACGGCTGATGACGACGGCGGTCTCGGGGTACTCTCCCAGGCTGCCCTGAGCCCAGTAGTCGAAGGACTTCACGGTGACCTCGTCGCCGAGGTCCGCGGCCAGGTTGGCCAGCGCGTTTGCTGTATGAGCGGGGAGTTGGGTGAGGAGTCTTCTTGTGGCTTCCTGGGCTGCGAGGAGCGTCGTGCCGTGCGTGACCCAGAAACGGGCGTCGTCATCGTCGTCGGCGCTGATGCCCACGGTGGCCTCCAGGTCGGTCAGGTAGTCCTCTGCATGGCGGCGTCCGACGGCGGCGGGCCCGGGCGCCGGTTCGGCGAGCAGGACGGCGAGCCGGCCTGCGAGGTCGCGCAGGGCGACGGGGCGAAACCGTGCGTCGCCTGCCTGCCGTCCGTCCGGGGTGAGGTAGACGAAGACGGGGTCGGGCAGGTCCGTGAAGTCGTCGCCTTGGCGGGTTGTCTGCTGGGCGGCTTCGGGTGCGTCGACCTTCAGCTCGATGACGACCGATCCGACGGCGCTGGTGACGATCAGGTCGGGTCGGCTCGTGGTGCCGCGGACCTGCTGGTGCACGCGCGCCGCCGCCAGGCGGGGATCGGCGCCCAGCGCGGGCAGGCCCGACAGGTCCAGGAGAGCGTTGAGCAGTCCCGTGCCCAGGCCGTGGACCTCGGCGGGGTCGAGCAGGAACTTCAGGTAGTGCTCGTGGCTCGACTCCCGGCGCTGCCGGTTCAGGATCTGCAGCGCGCTCGGCCCCCGGCCGGCGCGTCGTGTGCGGGGCAGGGCCAGCACCGCAGCCTCGGCAGGGGACCAGCGTGCGCTGCCCGCGGTGTCGGCGGCGCGCGGGCCCGCTTCCCCGGCGCCCGTTGCCACCGGCGGTGGCGGTGGGACGGTCACCGCTGGGCCCGGGCGACGTGGTGGATAGCGCTGCGGATGGCCAGGTCCACGCCCATCTCGCCGGTCAGGTCCTGGTACCGGCGGGCCGAGTACGGGAAGCGGCGCAGCACGGCGGCGACTTCGGTGGCGGCGGGTCCGTGCAGGGTGCGCAGCCACCGCAGGGTGGCACTTTGGGGTGTCCACTGGTCGACGCTCTCGTCCCACGCGCACAGTGCGGTGGTCGCCTCCGCGAGGACGTGCAGGTCGCCGTGTTCGCCAGCGGTGCGGGCGGCCTCGAGGAGCCACAGCATGACCCGGTCGATAGTGGCGAAGGGGGGCCAGGGGTTGGTGTGCCGGTGGGCGCCCATCGCCTGCAGGACGGCGGCGGCCCGGTCGGGGTTGCGCAGCAGGGCGGGGCCGGGATGTGCGAGTTCGGACAGCACCTCCAGGTAGAGGTGGGTGTCGGCGGGGTCGGCTGCGGCCAGGTCCAGGAGCTCGTCGGCAGCACCCGGGCCGCTGCTGTCCGTGTTGGCCGTCTCCAGCAGGCGCGAGGCCCGCACGCTCGGCAGTTCCCGCGACGCGGCCGTCTCGCGTTCGACGAGGGCGGTGAACGCGGCTATGTCCTGCGGACGGTGGGCCGGGTCGAGCAAGGTGGCCTGCTGGACGATGTGCCGCCACGGTCCCGACGGGGGGAGCAGCGGGATATTGGGGGCGGGCTCCTCGCCGGTGAGGGCCCAGCCGATGACCTGTCCGAGGCTGTAGATGTCGCTGGCCGGGCCAGCGTCGTGGGCACCGGTGGCCCGGCTGAACTCGGGGGCGGCGAAGCCCGGGCTGCCGAGGCCGGTGCGGGTGCGGTCGGCGTTGGTGGTCTGACCGCGCGGGCGGCGCACCAGGCCCCAGTCCGCGAGGCGCCAACGCCCGTCGAGGAGGAGGATGTTGGACGGCTTGACGTCTCTGTGGACCCAGCCGTGCTCGTGGGCCGCTGCCAGTCCGGAGGCGACGGCGTCGACCAGTACCCGCAGCCGGGCCGGATCCCGCAGCTCGGTCCAGCGTTCCTCTGCGGTTGCCTCGGCGAGTGGCATGACGAACCACGCTGCGTCGGGTGCGGCGTCCAGGACCGGCATGACGTGGGGGTGGGCGCCCAGGCGCTGGCCGATCTCGATCTCCCGGACCATCCGCGCCACTGGGCCGGGCAGGTTGGAGGTGCGCCGCTTGAACGCGACCTCCATGCCGGTGGGTTTGTGGGTGGCGCGGGCGACCTCGCCCTGGCCGCCGAAGCCGATCCGCTCGGCGGGGCGCCGGTAGTGGCGCTTGTTCCCGGCCGCGAGCTCGGCGACCTCCCGGTAGGGCTCCCGGACCTGCCGCGGTCCGGCATCCGCATCGCTGGCACGGGCATCGGGTCCGGCCGTGCCGTGGGGGAGGCCGGACAGGTGCAGCAGGACCGGCGCCTGTTCGCCCGGAACGCCGGGAAGCATGCCCAGCAGCATGGCCTCCCCGGGCCCGAGGGCGGCGAGGCCCGCGGCGGACCCGAGCGGCACGACGGCGACCGGCTGCGGGGTGCCGTTCATGGCGGCGGTGTCCACATGGTGCAGGACGAGCGCGGTTCCGGTCCCGTCGCCGGACGCGGTCACGGCACCGTCAGGGTGCGCGGGCAGAGTGTGGCCAGGGTAGGGTGCGTACGCGCGGATCCAGGCGGCGCGGGGGCCCGCATCGGTACTGAGCGCGAGGTCGACCACCGCGTGATGACCGCCCGCCGCCAGGAGGAAGCGGCGCCGGCCCAGGCACACCGCCGAGCGCACCGCAGCGTCGAACGCGATCGGGTAGCGGGCCTGACGGCCCGCCTCACCGCCGATCCAGGTCAGCGCCAGGGTGCCCTCGCCGGAGCCGAGGGTGACACCCGAGCCGGACAGCACCCACACCTCACCGCAGTCCCCGGCGACCAGGCGCGCCCCCGCAGGGAACCCACCCGTCACCGCGGTCAGCGCGCCCTCGTGCCAGCGCAGCACCGCGCCGCCGCGCATCATCAGGATGGAACCGTCGTCCCGGGGCAGGACCGGGCCCTCGCAGCCGGGAAGCGCCACGTGCCAGCGGGTGGCACCCGTGCGGGCGTCGAGATCGACGATCCCGCCGTCGACGGTGACCAGCACCCGGCCGCCCCGCGCCAGGGCCAGGCCGGTGGGAGCACACTCCTCGAGGCCGCCGGCCAGCAGCGGGCGGACCTCCACCGACCCGGTTCGCCCGGCGCTGGTGAACGCGGCCAGCAGGTGCTGCCGGCGTCCGGCGGGGTCCATCGGCGCCGGGACCTGCGCCACCGCGCGGGGCAGGACCAGGTCGGCCAGTGACGGGTGGACGGCCCCGCCGCGGCGGAACGCGGCGTGCACGAGGTCCGCCAGTGCCGCCACCCCGCACACCGCCGCCTCCAGGTGGCTGCGGTCCAGGACGACCACACGCCCCGTGAGGTCGCCCAGCAGCTGCGCGGCCCGGGGGGCTTCGTTGGTGGGTCTGCGCTGGGTGCACAGCAGGACGTGGCGCACCTCGGGCGAGGCGGTGGCGATCTCGGCGAAGCGCGACGTCACCTCGTCGATCGTCTGCCGACCGGCGCCCGTCAGCAGCAGTACGTAGTCGCGTCCCTCGTGTTCGAACGCGGCCCGCGGCGAGATGAAGGGACCCTTGTCGACGTCGCACTCCGGGTCCGACATCTCCACCAGGCGGCGCACCAACCCGATCAGCCCGGCCGCCGGTGCGGTATCCGTGCGCCAGCTCTCGTAGGCAGCGGGAAGGCTCTGCCGAGCGTCCGTCTCCGTACCCATGTACCGTCCGCCCTTGGTCGACTCCTCGCCCGCCCCGGGCCGGCGCTTCCACATTCTGGCCCATGCGGCGGCGGCCCGTGACGGGGCCGCGCAACCCGGCAGCGGGCGGTGCCGCCCGGACCTGGACCCGGGCGGTCGGCGGACCGGGCGCGCACGGTGCGGTGGCCACGACGGACCTCTCGGCGGCCCTCCAGCGTGCGAGCCTCTCGAACCGCGCCCCACTCGCCCGAATACCGGTACGCGACCGTACCCTCTACCAGCCGAGTGTCTTCGGCCGCAACCGCCGCAGCACGGACGGGTAGCGATGAGCGGATAGGCCCGTGTCGGCCCGATGCACGTGCCAGGATCGCCTCGGACCCTTCCGGACAATGGAGTTGACCATGCACAGCACGGCCCTCGACACACTTGCCGAGTGCATCCGCACGCTGCGTGACGCGCACGTCCTCGAGGCCGCCCGCAAGGCGCTGGCCGCCACCTCCCTCTGGGCCGACCAGGTCAACGGGCGTGACCACAAGCGGGCGGCGAACAAGGTTCGCAAGGCAGTGGACCAGGCGTGCAACGGACTCAGCTTCCTGGCCGACCGGCTGTCGCTTACCTACGGACTCGCCGCCACCGCCGAGGAAACCCGGACTCCGGGCTTCACGGTGGCCAACCGGCTCAGCGAGAACCTTCAGGAAATCGGAGACCTTGTACGCCCCCTCGTCGAGGCCCTGACGGACTGCCCCCTCCCCCGCAGCGAGGACGCCCAACAACACAACCTGCTCTACATTCCCGCGATCACCGGAGCAGGACGCGCTGGCCTGGACATGGCCGACCGGCTGGGCACGGCCTTCGTCGAGGCATACGGGGAGGACGAAGCTGTCACGACGGCCGCGCAGTTCAGCGATCTGCGCCGGGCCCTCGACCGGCTGGAGACCCTGACCATCCCGCCGGTGGCCATCACCGTCCAGCTACCCCCGCAACGCCTCAGGGTCCTGGAAGACCTCGGAGCCGCCAGCGGCGCCGACATCCTCGTACGTCTGGCCGAGGCCGCCCTCGACCCCGACCTGGGCCCAGGGCTGGTCGCCTTCCTCAAGCACACCGGCCAGAACGACGAGCCTGCCCCGGCCGTCGGCACGCCAGCCTGAGCGCCGGATCGGCAATCACGGGCACACCCCTTCGGTCGCTTCCGCGGGAATGTCCTCGCACCCTGGACGCAAGGGCACGCGGGACCCGCGATCCAGCTGCTGAGGGAGCCGCGCTGCGCCGTGTCCGCCAAGTGCCACAGCCGGCAGTTCGCAGCCCAGGCGCCCGGCGGGGCTCGGACGGTCGGGACCGGTACAGCGGCTCCCAGCGGCCAGCGCGCGTGCTTGCGGCCGCCCCACAGCCGACGGCCACGGCGAAAGAGCGATCGGCTCGCGCATTTGGACGAACCACACGATCACCTCCGTCCACCCGGACTGACCCGGGACGGCCAACGCCGCACCACCCCGTGCGCGACTGAGGTCCTGGCGGGCAACACCACCCCGCAGCTCCAGCACGCGGATGTCCGACTCCCTCTACGCGGAGCGGTGCGAGAGACTGGAGCACTGCCCCGAACCGGGACACAGGTGGTCCTGTGCCCGCTGGTGGGGAGGTCATGAGGCCGGGAGCAGCGCACGTACTGCCCGCGTAGGACGCACTGCCCGGAGGCGTTGTCGTCCAGCCTTCCATCAAGGTCGACGGAATCCGAGCCGTCGCACACATCCTGGACGGCCAAGAGGTACACCTGTAACCCCGACGCGGCAACAACCTCACCGCCCGGTTCCCGCGGTTCGTTCCGCCGCCGTCAGTGCTGCCCGTCGGCCTGGTCCTCGACGGCGAGATCGTCGCTGCCACCCCCGACGGCAGACTGGACTTCACCGCGCCAATGCGCACTGGGGTGGCTCGAGCTGCGGCCGTTGTGCAGGTGCTGTGCGCGATCGGAGCACGCACGGGTTCCTGAGCAGTGAGGTCCGAGAGGAACCCGGCAAGGCAGCAGGTCAACGGGCCATGGGCGTGGAAGCACTCGGGATGAAGGCTGGCGCACGCGCTACCGGCCGACTGGCCGGATCGGGACCTGGCCGAAGGTCCGGCACGCCGAGACCGTGGACGCCCGCGTCCTGGCGGCAGGCGGCGCCCGCCGCCTGCCGCAGGCCCTCCTTGTCCGGCTGCCCGACGGGAGTGTCACGCTCACCTCCCCCCGCCTGACGCCCAGCCAGGCCGCGCGGGTCTCGCAAGCGCCCGCCGCCCACCGGGAACCCGTCGTCCGTCCGAACAGCCGGACGGCCGAGGCCACGTGGACAGTCACTGGTGAGCGTGTTGCCGAGGCTTCCCGAACGGGCCGGCACGGCCCGGTGAGGTCCGTCCGGGTGCGCCCGGAGGAGAAGGCGCACCGGTCGCGTCTGGGCATCGCGGCGGCGGGCTTCCCCGTGCGCAGCGCGGGCATCCCTCAGCTGCTCGGTCCGTGGACGCCCGCTGGCGAGGCCCGGGCCACCGGTCGGCGAATCCCATCGGGCGGGAACCTGGCCGTTGATTTCCCGCGGTGCGGATTTCACTGTGCCCCTGCGGCGTCATTGGATGCAGATCAGTGCCGTCTTTCCTAGCTTTCTCTGAGTGACGGGACGGAGCGACCGCTCGGACCGTTCGCGTCCTGGGAGGAACGACCAGGCAGGTCGTCCCTATTGGACTGTTGGGGAGAAGGCCGACGAAAACGATGAACTACGGGTCGGCATGGCAACGGGCGGACGCGGGCCGGAACGCGACCCCACGAGACCGCCCGGAAGCGGTCGTTGTGGCCCTTCGCTACAGGTCCGGACCTTCCACTGCCCAGTTCAGGTCGGCTGGAAGGCGGGGTTCGTGATTCCGGAAGCGATTCCAGTACTACGCGAATTGAACTCAATCTTCTTGTTGCTCTGTCGGAATCTGTGAGGAAATCGGAGGATCAATGCGGAAACCCATAGTGCATTCCGCAGCCATCGCTGCTGCGATGGTCGGCGTGAGTGTCCTGTCGATCGGTCCGGCGCATGCCGGGAACGATTACGGACCTCCCGGCTTCGTGTTCGTGAACCGCCTCGCCGGTCGTTGCCTCGAAGTGGCCGACTGGTCGTCATCTCCCGGCGCAGCCGTGCGCCTGTGGGACTGCCACGGAGGTCGGAACCAGCGCTGGTACCGGAAGACGACAGGGGAGTACGTCAACGTCAACTCCGGTTACTGCCTCGATGTTCCAGGCTGGAGCACGGTGGCGACGCGGCTGATCCAGTGGCCGTGCACCGGGGGAGCCAACCAGCGGTGGGGTACGACCCAGGCCGGCTGGCTTCCGGGCACCGGGGACCAGCTGCTCAAGGTCCGCAACGACCACAGCTGGCTCGCGCTGCAGGTGACAGAGGGCACATGGAACGGTGTGCCGGTCGTCCAGGACGAGATGGCCACCAGCGGAGGCGTCGGGGCCGGCTCCTGGCAGCAGTGGTACCAGCGCTACTGACGGCCGGATCCCCGAGCTGTTCCCCGACGATGGGCGACGCGCCGTGGGTGAGCAGTCAGGCACCGCGCGCCGCTTGGGAGCAGGGCCAGACCGGTACGGCCGACCCACGATTCCGCGGACCGAGGACCGTCTGGCGGCCGGCAGCACCGCAATCCCGCAGGACCCTTGCTGCTCCTTCCCGCACGGCGAGCGCTGGGCCTTCACCCCGTGGCGGCTGCCGCCGGCGCCCGCTTCGAACGCGAGACGAGGAACCTTGAGATTCGACATTGTCCACTGTGACGACGTGCCCAGCTTCGACATCGCGCCGGGGATCAGGGCCGTCCGCTTCCCTGACGGCCCTGACGGCGTGACCGTCCTGCAGGTGACGTTCAGTCCCGGAGCCGAGTGGCCCGGGGTCGACCGCCATCCCAGGACGGAGATCGTTCTCGTCCAGGAGGGTGAGCTCCTGGACGGGACCACCGCGTACCCGGCCGGGACCTACATCTACGGCCATCCCGGTTCGGAGCACCGGCCCGCGAGCGACAAGGGGTGCACGGTCCTGGCGATCTACCCGGACGGTCTGCCCGCCCCGGTCTGACCACGCACCCCGTGGGGAAGCGGTGATTCCCACAGCCGCAGCAACGACCGGGGCGCCGGGGACGGACTGCACGGTTCGGACGTGGCGGTCCCACCCCAGGCCTCATCGGGTACGCGGGGAGCCCTCGGACGGCAGTGTGCCGTTCCGCGGCTCCGGGGCCGGGCGGAGAAGGCTCCCTTCCCGCGTGAACGACGGTCACGGGACCGGCGCAGCCGACCGGACGGGTCGACGCCGCCGGTGGGTCCCGGAGCCCTGCTGGCGGGCGACCGCGGCGACGGTGTTGCGGTCGGCCGTTGCGATCGGGCGACTCACGCGTTCCGGCGGTCCACGGTGCTCGACGCCTGCTCCGGTCTACACCGAGGAGTCATCTGTTATGGACTGGATCACCTTTGAGATGGCCACGTTCACTTTGAAGGAACGCATCGATGAAGCGGAGGGTGCACGACTGTCGGCGGAGGCCCGAAGGGGACGTGGTCGAGCGCGGAAGCGGCCCCGCCCCTGGTTCAGCCGGCGTGCTCGAGCGCAGAGCGACGCACGTACCGTCTAGCGCACAGTGCGTCGGTGCCGAACCGCCGGCCGACTGTCCCCGAAGACCGGCATGATCGAGGGCCCGGACACATCCGGCGCCGGAGACACCGATGGCCGACGCCCAGTCGTGGGCGGATGCCGAACCCGGGCAGGTGATCGGCCAGCGGTGCTCGACCGCCACGTGGATCGGTACGGGCAGCCACTCCGCTCGTCGCGGCCGCGATCACGCCCGCAGTAACCATGATCGCCCTCGCGATCCTCGACCGGTTGCCGGGTTGCGAGCTCGCGCACCCACGCTGCCGCCCGCTCGCCGGCGGCTGCGGCGGTCTGCAGCGCAGCAGGTTCGCCGTCGGTCGGCCCGGCCGTGGGCAGGTGCCCGGCGGCTGTGCCGACGAGCGGGATCTGAACCGGGGCAGGTGGCCGGGGCAGCGGAGGGGGCGTCATACCGGCGCAACCGGTCCGGGGCCCGGCCGGTCACGGGCAGCAGCAGGAGCAGCCACGGTGCAGCAGCCGCGCTGCCCACAGGACGCGGCGCCCGGCGATTCGGACCGGTCCGCAATCCCGTCTCCTTGGCGTCCGCTCGGGCGCCGGCGATTTGCGGACCGGGCCGCAATGGGTTGAGCCCGGGGCGAACGCCAGGGTTAGTATCCGGACATGAAAAACGGATCGGTCCGAAATTCCGGCGCCTCTGACGTACTGTTCGAGGTGGCGTCGGGCGACACGTGCCTGCGGTCGGGGTGCGGCACGTCGGTGCCGGCGCCGGAGCCCGGCAGGCGCGGGCGCCGGTCGAAGTACTGCTCGACGGCGTGCAAGTCCAAGGCGGCCCGGGACAAGGCCAGGGCCGACGCCGTACACGCCGGCTCAGAAGGCATGGCTGGCCTGGACGGCACCCGGGCGGACATCGTGCGGTACGCGCAGGCGGCCGTGGAAGCCGCCCGGGCGTTCCTGGGCGCGGTGGACGCCGACCCGGTGGGCGCCTACGACGCGTTCCAGCGGACACTCGCCTCGCTCGGCGTCCGGGCGCAGGAGGCCGCCGAGGACGTCCGGGACGAGGTCCGCTGGCCGGACGTGACCGGAACTGCACTGGAGCTGCGCCGGGCCGAGGAGACGTTGACGCGCCCGGATGACCTGGCCCGCGTCGACGCCAAGGTCCTGGCCCGGCGGCCCGCTCGACCGGCAGATTCGGATCGGCCCGTAAATCCCGGCCCGGCCGGGCAGGCGGCCACGCCGCCCGTTTCGGACCGGCCCGAAAAGGAGCCTGCCCCGGCAGGGACCGCGGCAGAGGCTCTTTCGGACCGGCCCGAAACCCGGGCACCCGCACGGACGCCGGCAGCCGTCGAACCGGTCACCCGCCCCGTCGCCTACCCGGTCGCCCTGGCGGAGGACTTCGAGGCGCTGCGCCGCGCAGCGTGCACCGACCCGGTGGACCGCTTCGGCGAGCCGGACCGCCTCGACGACCTGGACCTGACATTCGGCGAGGGCTGGAGCCGGACCTCCTGGGACGACCCGCGCGCCGAGGACGTCCACCAGCTCCTGCACCAGGGGCAGCCGGTCGGCTGGACCGCGCCGCTGCCTGACGGACCCTGGGGACGGACCGGGCACATCGCCGCCGGGCACCAGGGCGGGCAGGCCGACACGATCCTGACCGACAGGACCAGCGGGGCCCGCACCCACCGCACCGTCGGCGACGCCCTGGACCTGCTCCAGCGCGCCCACAGCGAGCAGCGGGCCCGCGCCAAGAGCACGACGGCGAACCCGCCGCAGCTGACGCTCAAGCGCCCGACCGGCTGGAGCACACCCTCCGCCCGCGCACTCGGCACCCCCCACCGCGCCGCACTCGGCGGCGGCCTGACCCGGCTCACCTGGCCCGCCCACCCGGGCGTCCAGGAACTTCAGCGCGACGGCCGCCCGGCCGGCTGGATCGAGCTCTACGACATCGATCGCGCGATCTGGATCGCCCTGATCGACAGCAGCATCGTCTCCAGCGCCACCACCGGCGAACCCCTGCGCTGCGCCACCGCACACGAGGCGCTCGCCCTGCTCTGCCTGGCGCTGGAGCGCCATCCGGCACGGTGACGCGAGTTCGTGTCCGTACACAGCCGACCCATCACGGACCGGAGCCGGTGGCCGACTGGATCACCGACGTGTGCGGCTGGCAGGACCAGATCCGCACGCTTCGCGGGACGCTGCCCTCGCAACTGGGTCTGGTGCGCGACGGCGGCTGGCAGATCGGGATCGGGGCCCACCCACGGTACCGACGTGTCCAGCTGTGCCCCGGCCGGATCACGGACGGCACCGTCGACGCCACCGGCCGCTAAGTGCTGGCGGAGGCACTCCGGGAACGGCGTGGGCGCCTGGAGGACCCGCGGCTGCCGAACGCCTGGGCTGCCGGCTACTACGGCTTCCCCCGGCCCGGACCCGCGATCCCGACCGAACTGCAGCCTCGTACGCCACGGACCGCCCGGCCCCCCGGCGACCTGCCCCTGGTACCCGCTCGGCCACTCCAAGACAGGAGCCGCGCCGAGACGGCGCCGCCACAAGGTAGGTGGTTCGGGCAGACCTCACTCGTGCGAACCGTCCGGGGCGCGACCTCGTGAGCGGCATCGAAGTCACCGACCCGCCCGTCCGGTTCACCCACCCTGCACCCCGACGCACCGCAGCCGCGATTCGCTGCTGCGCGTCCCCAAGCACGTGATCCGATTCCGGAGCCACTCCACTCGCCGAGACGTGTCAAGTTGCCCTCGAGGCATTGCGCACCGGCCTCCGGCGCGGTACCGCAGCAGTCCTTCATGAGGTGCGGCTGGGTCCCCTGGCTGAATCGATCGATGGCCCGGGGGTTGAGAACGACGCCCGGCCCCGACGGAGCCGGCCCTCCGGTGAGCAACCGCAGCCGATCGGACGGGGCCGCGGTGAAGGGCCGACCGTTCCACGGCATCGGCCGTGAACCGTGAGGCCGCCACGCCGCCGGCCCGGGCTGGTGCTGCGGGGACCTGTGGCAGCTGCGACTCAGGCGCCGACGGTGTGAGGCCGGCGGCTCCGGAATCTCGTCTTGGATCGACCATGCGCGCCCAGGTACTCCCACCTGCGGGTTCCGATGCCAGGGCTCAGTCCGTGCACAGAGTTCAGACAACGCGGAAGCCCCTTGACCCGCTGTTTGCCCGGACTAGATTCCCCTCGCGCCGCACTCCGAACACCCGACTCGGACAGCCCGCGACGCCTCCGCAAGAGCCCCGACGGGGCCACCACAAGATGAGGAACCATGAACATCACGAGCCAGCAGACCGACACCTACCTGGACGGCGTCGACGGCGTCCTGACCTCCAGGGGACTGCGCCCCGCGAGGTTGACGGTGGCCGACACCGACGAGCTCGCCGACGGCGGCGTCACCGCGCTCCCCGGCGCGGTCCTCGCCTGGCCGGCCGGCCACTCCGAGCTCGACCCGGAGCGCTTTCCCCACGGTGCCGTCGCCACCTGGA
This sequence comes from Kitasatospora sp. cg17-2, assembly GCF_054031055.1. NCBI lineage: Bacteria > Bacillati > Actinomycetota > Actinomycetes > Kitasatosporales > Streptomycetaceae > Kitasatospora > Kitasatospora sp. cg17-2. Next base: position 11,127 of record NZ_JBSSXW010000002.1, on the reverse strand, counting down.
CCGCCGCACAGGGGTGGCAGGCCGCAGCCCTGCGGTCCGACGGCACCAGCGATGCCCCCATCCGTCTCCCGCTTACCGTCCTGGGCGAGCCGAACCGGGTAGTCGACGTCCTCGCCCTCGTCCTGCTCGGCCGGACCGTGCCCGACAGCGCGGTGCAGAAGGCCACCGGAAGCCCGGAGTTCCACCAGGTGCGGAGTGGTGCCGGTCCTGCGGACGATCCGGCGCTGGCAGCGCTGCGCGCCGAGATCTGGGGACACTTCCACAGCCACCCCCAGGGCCGAAGCCCGCACGGCCGCTTCGCCTCCTGGCTCTCCTTCCCCCTGGTACAGGGAGGGCGGGGCTGGAGCGAGCGGGGGGTGCAGGTCCGATACGGCGACGACCGTACCGTCATCACCGACCTCGACGGGTACCTCGACATCCTCGAGCTCATCGCCGGCCACTACCCGGCGATCGAAGGCCCGCTGGTCCTCACCCTGTGACCCGGCGTCGCTCCTCGACGACCGACACATCGAGCCCCCGCAGAGGCCTCTGTACGTCGAGCAGCCCCGTGAAGGAGCGACGCAAACCGGCGTTGCCCACCGAGGAAGGGGGACTTGACCCCCGTTCCGTCCGGAGATCCTGCCGACCCCCAGAGCCCGGTCCGCGCGACATCGCACAAGAAAGACATTGTCATGAATGCAACAATATCTTCGCCGTTTCCCGCCCTCTCCGACGTCGCCGACCTCTTCGACGACGACCCGCAGTTCGCACGCTACGTCCGCAGGGCCGAAATGCTCTCCCACGCCCGAGGACTGCCGCGCTGGCTCAAGGGCAACCCCGTCGACCTCGTGCTAGTCCTACTGGCCGGCCAGGACCTCGGACTCACCACCTGGGAGGCCATCAACAGCTTCTACCCGGACGACAGCGAGGAGAGCGGACTCGCTCTCTACGCCTCCGCACAGCGCGCTCTTTTGCACCGTGCAGGCTGGACCTGGCGCATCGTCGAAGCCACCCGCGAACGCTGCACCGTCGCCGTCACCGACCCCGACCGGCCCCACCAGGGTGAAATCCTCACCACATACACCATGCAGGACGCCCTGGTGGCGGAGCTGACCACCGGCCCGAGGGCCGACTTCTGGCGCCGCCACCCCGAGCGGATGCTCTACGCCCGCATCACCACCCGGATCGTCAACGCCCACGCCTCACACGTCGTACGAGGAGCACCCCGCGGCTGGGGCACCCTCCTCGCCGCCGACCCCGCGCCACTGCCCGTCGCGGCCCCCGAGACCGCCCCGCCGCCCGCCCCGGACAGCACCCCCGCCACGGTCCGCCCCCTCCAGGATCCACTCCCCACGCCCGACCTCGGCAACGAAGCCCGCATGATGCACAGCGACACCACCACGGAGTCCGCACCCACTCGCTCGACACCACCCGCCCACCCGACCCGCACACCCCACCCGGCCACCACCCCCGCACCCACCAAGGAGCCGACGCCACCGGACCCCGACGACCGGACCAAAGCCGACCCGCCCGCCACCGACCGGACCGACGACCGCACCGCTGTCCCGGACCGCACCTCCCCGGTGCTCCCCGAACCGCCGCCGGCCACCCCACAGCCCGGGGAGGACCTCGTCCGGTCCCACCCCGAACACCCGAACGCGGGCGCAACCGATGCCCCGGATCCCCGGCAGGCAGCCTGGGACGTCCTGCGGCACATGGCGGACGTGCTCAAGCCGAACGGCGTCAACCAGATCCTCCTCGGAAACCCGCAGAGGATCGCGAAGTTGAAGGCGAGCGGCACGCTCACCGACAGGGACGAACAGCTCATCCGGCAGGCGCACCGGACCCTCGGGACCTCCGTCAACGCGATCTACCGGCAGCTTCGCAATCCGGACGCCCCCTCGTCGGCCGAGCCCGACCGGAACCCTCCGACCCCGCTCCGGCTCGCTCCGCGAGCGCAAATGCCCGACCTCTGCCGCTGCGAGGACACCCAGGACGGTGACCACCGCGACGACTGCCCGGACGCCGCACAGTGAACCGAGCCGAACTCGAAGCACACCGCCACCGCATCGACGACGCGCTGGCGGCGGTGTTCCGCACCGCCACCGCCGCCAACCGCCACGACCCCGGCACCCTGTCCATCTCCGGCCTCGGCGGATGCACCCGATGCGCCGCCTACCAACTCGCCCGCTACCACCCCACCGACAACCACTCCCACCAGGAGCAGCGCTCCTCCCACCTGGGACAGGCCGTCCACGACTGGGTGCTGCCCCGCCTCGCCGCCCAACTGGGCCACGAACTCACCCTCGTCGAGCACGACGTCATCCTCCCCGTGCGCGGCCTGCAGATCCCGGGCAGGCTCGACCTGTTCACCCCTGTCATCGGCGGCGGACTGCTCGTCGACCTCAAGACCCACGGCTACGACCCGAGCGACGACGGCGCCGACCCTTCGCGCACCCGCCTCCTGCAGCTCTACGGCTACGCCCTGGCGCTTCGCATGATGGGATACGCGATCGAGGAGGTGGCGGTGGTGCCGATGTCGCGCATTCACGGTGGCACCTCCGGGGTCTGGATCGGCGAGTTCGGGCCCAAGCAGGAGGCCCTGGTCGATGCCAGGGCGCGGGACCTGTTGCGGCATGCCAAGGCGCCCGCCTTCGCGCCGCGCGACGCCCATCGAGGCCCCGGTCTGGACTTCGTCTGTGACTCCTGCCCGTTCATGTCGATGTGCTGGCCGGGGGCCGAGCCGGCCCAGGCGGCCGAAGTGCGTACCGACCGGGACGTCGTCGCCCACGCCCTCGGCTACGCGGAAGCCGCCGCTCAGGAGAAGGCCTGGAGGGACGAGAAGGCATACCACCAGGCGGCACTCGGCCGGACCCGCCCGACACGGTACGAGGCGGACGGCTACGAAGTGGAGATCAAGACCGTCGCGGGCGGCAGGCGTCTCGACCAGTCCAGTGCGAAGGAGCTCCTGAGGGCCAACAACCTTCCCATTCCCACCACGACAGACAAGGACTCGCGACGCGCACTCGTCCACCGCCGCCCGCCCGCCTGAGCCCCGCCCACCCGCAGGACAGGTGCCGGGTGCCTCCCACAGCCACGGCGCCACCTTCCCTCGAGAGCCGTCCGGTGGCGCTGCGGTACACCCTCCCCGTTGCGTCCGAAGGCGAACCGGTGGTGAACGCGTGTGCCGGGCTCCGTGCCCGACCCGTCTCTCCGCCGACGCCAGCGGCGGACACGGGCAGGGCCGAGCCGTTCCCGGAGTGGGGGCTCGACCAAACCCCGCGCGGGACTTGACCGCCGTGCTGGGCGCCCTAATTTCATCGCCGGACGACGGACCGCGATGAAGGGAAATCACCTTGGAGGCGCAGTACCAGCACGTCGTGCAATTCAGTGGAGGAATCGGCTCTTTTGCCTCGGCCGTGCTCGTGCGCGACCGGGGCGCAGGAAGTCGCATCCCGCCGTCGACGGGGTTGCCCGGCCTGCTGAAGCCGCTAGCGTGCCGACTGCGCCGACGGGCCTCCTGCCCCGCCACCACAGCCCGCGCTGTCCGGGTCGAGTGGCAGTCGCATCACAACCGGCCACCCCGGAGCATTCCACTCGCATCAGCCGCCACCTCCGCTCCGGCGGAGCGGAGGTGGCGGCGACCAACACACCTTCCTCAAGTCTGGAGATGCCATGCTCGAGCCAGATCGCCTGGTGACGCTTCGCGGCTGTCTGCCCGAAGACGCCCACAACCCCGACGTCCGATCGGTCCTCGGGGCGCTTGCCGAAGCCAGGGTGCCCTGCGCCGATCTCGCCGCCGACCACGCCCAACAGGTGGGAGGCAGTCGCGTCACAGTCGGAGCTGTCGCCAAGCCCAGCGGCCACTCGTCGGGTGCCTTCGTGCAGTGGTACGAGGCCGGCTCCACGGACGAAGGCGGCCTGCCTGCCCGCCGGGTCCGGGCCGTCCGCGGAATGCGGAACCGCGTACTCGACGAATGCACCGCACTCCTGCGGGGCCTCGGCTTCGCGGTGACCACCCTGGAGTCGTCGCGGACCCGCACACGGAGGGTTCAGTCCCTGTTCGTCTCCGGCGAGCCGGACGACCTGGCACAGTCCGTGGCGCACACCCTTGCCCAGGCGGACCTGGTCCGGGTTGGCGTGCTACCGCCCTATTGGCCGACCCCCGACCACTACCGGCTCACGCCCGTCGCGGCAGCCTGCCTGCTGACGTTCTCCCACGCGACACCAGTGGAGCGAGTCCGCGACGCCGTCGCCGCCCTGCGCGCCCAGGGACTGGATGCCAACGAGGACACGCCCAACCAGTACGGCATTGGGTACGGCGTACTGGTGTCTGCGGGAGGGCTGTCCACCAGGGAACGCGATGGACTGCGCCCGGAGACCCCGCAGTTCCGGGCCGCCCGGGACCTGCTGTGGACTCGCGGGTTCTCCCGTGAGAAGACCGAGAGCGGTACGATCGGACACCGGGTCTATCCGCAGCTGCCTGCCCACCTCCGCGACGGTGCCTTCAATGTCGACAACACCTCGCCCAACGTCCTCGCTGCGCTGCACGACCGGGTGAGCGTCACCGCGCCGGACATCGCCTATGCCGAGGGACGCGGCCAGGAACTGGCCGGCGCGCTCTCGGCCGCGCACGCCGCAGCTTTCGAAGGAGACGGCTGGACCGTGGTCCGAGAGGACCCGATCACGAGCACGGCGCTCCGACCTCCGTGCGGTCACTACGCAGAGCACAGCACCGGTGGCCGCCGAACCGCCATCCTGACGCAACCCTGCTAGGGCCGCCACACCCACCGACGCGAGCAGTACACGTCTCTGGCGGCTCGCCGGTGCAGACACAGCGGCCGGCGTAGGCCGAAGCCGTCAATGGCCATCGGGAGTGAACGTCTCAGCTCGGCGCCCCGGACGTGGTCCGGGGCGCCGAGCTGAGACGTTCACTCCCGCCCAAGTCCGTTGCGAGCCCACCCTTGAACGCGCCAGGTGACGGGCTTGACCGGACGCCCCGGGTGGCTACGTTCCGGGTTGAGGGGATCGCCCCGAAGACTCTCCCGGCGAGCGAAGTGCGACCGGCGGAATCCGGCGACGGCCACCCCGACCTGGCTCGCACCCCCCCGGCCACCGTGGCCAGCCCACGAGCCCCATCCCATCGCCATCGCGAACGGAGCATCACCATGTCCCGGAGCACACTCCTGCTGGACAGCCTGCACCACAGCACCCAGCCGTCCACGCCGGACCAACGCAGCACCTTCACCAGGGTGACGGCCAGTGGCCGTCTCGCAGCCACCGTGGACGCCACCTCCACCATCCTTCGTCTGCGCGCGAAGAGCACGGACCCGCAAAACTTTTCTGGCGGTCAGCGCGTCACCGTCGTGACCCGCAGCCTCGCCCCGGTCTTCTCGCAACCGCAGATCCACGCGTGGCAGGGTCGGATCGTCCAGAACCAGAACCTGACGGGACTCCTGCCCAAGGGCGCCCGTTCCCGCGGCTACGACATTGCCCGCCTCGGCGACCTGCTGGACATCGTCCCCGAGTCGGATCCCAAGGCTCTTGACGAGGCCCGGAATCGGGTCGAAGCCATCGCCACTCTCTTCGCCGACGCCAAGGACCTCACCCCGGACAGCTTCGCGGCCCTTCCGATCGCCACGGACGACACCGCCGAAGCCCCGTGCACCATGGCGATTCTGACGACCCTTTCCAGCCCCGACCGGTCACGGGTCGGCGGCGCACTGTGGCTGCTCAGGGACCGTATCCCCGGCCCGCAGGACCTCGGCGACGCGCTTCAGGGCGTCCTCATCGTCCCGCCCTCCGCCCTCACCAGCGAGCACGGAAGCCTCTACACCAGCCGACTGCCGCAGACCACCGCCGTTCTTCCGCTCTCCATCCCGATCCCCTGGCCGGACGCGTCCGGCATGACCGACCCGGGTGCCTACCTGACCGCCATCGACCGCCTCGCACCCACCGTCGCCGTCTGACAGACCTATGGCCGCTCCGATGCCCACGCACCGGGGCGGCCACACCGCGTCGTCCTTCATCCCCGGGGCACTCGATCGGCACCGCCGCGGGCCTACGGTCCCGGCCAAGCGACTGAGCCCCGTCCCACCGACCCGGAGGCCGATGACCCACACCGGCCGAAGCGGGCATCAGCGCCGACAGCCTCCTCGGCGTAGCCCACTGCCTCTACTGCTCGTGCTTCGAGAACCTGTCCGAAACGGCGACGCACAGCCTCACCCACCACCGCAGGGGCGAAAGCCTGCCAGTATGCGGCCCCTGCGCCCAGGACCCCCAGGTTGACGAGGCACTTGAAGCCATCACTACGGCCACGCCAAGACATCTGACCCCGACTCGCTGACCCCGCCCGCCATCGAGGGACTCCAACGTCGTGTCGTCGAGCGCTGCCCCGACAGGTAACACGCCGACACCCTGTCGAAGCAGCGCCTCCGCAGGCGACCACGACGAAGAAATGACCGGACGGGCCAGTCGCACAACAGACGAGGAGGATCCAGAACCCAATGCACGCCGCCTGCAGCAACCGACCCCACCGAGGGCCGTTCGCCAGCCTACGCAGGCCTGTCGAGCGGCCCTCACCCATGCCGGCACACCAGCCCGTGGACCCGCCGACCACCACCCTCACGGTGCACACCGCGTGCTGCTCTCAGAGCACCCGGCCAACACCGCGCTTCGCCCAGGCCCGGCCCGGCACTTTGAGCAATCCCTCGCGATGAGGCCCGGGGGGCGATGTACGCCCGGGTCGCGTTGCGGGCCGGTGTACGGAGACTGCGGCCTGCACCGCCACCGGGTTGGGCCCTTGGTCAGCCCGTACCAGGCCGTCTGCGGCGCACCGGATGCGTGTGGCAGGCCGGCTCGGCCGCGGCGACGTCCGTCCCGACGCAGGCGAACTCCCGAAGGCCGGGCGGCGACGCGCGGCAACTCGTCCGGCGGCAGTCGAGCGGAGATGCAAGAGCTGTCACAGACCCGGCCCTCCATCGCACACTGCCGTCGGAGCTCCGTCGGCAGCCAACGCCTCGCCCGCTACCGATCGCAGAGCTGGCAGCCAGGCGCATCCTTGTGGAGACGGGCAGCGGACCTGGGCTTCAGGCGTCTGCGAAGCAGACACCGAGCGGTCAGACGCCCCGCGCCCTGTGGTGCAGGCGCTCTGCCCCGCGCTGCAGCACTTCGGCATCCGGAATGCGTGAAGGCGCAGGAGCTGTCCCCGATCTGGCCCGTCGGCCTTGCGCCGGTGCCGGGACTCCGACGGTCACCAACTCACAAGCCCGGCTGATCGTGTGGGGCAACCCGTACCTCCCGGCACGTTCCGGGGTTGACCGGGAGGGTGCTGCGGCTAGCGTGGTTGATGTTCGGCGCCCGACCTTCGTCGTGTTCCGTACAGAGCCGATGTCTGTGCGCGAAACCCGCCAGCCGTTGGCCGCCTTCGACGCCCACATGCGTCAGGGCCGCACGGTGCGGACGACCTGCCTCCGCAGTTCAGCCGTCTCAGGCTGTCGTTGCTACAACAGTGCGGCCCACCTCGCCGAGGACCAACCACCACGAGGACATCCGCTGATGACCACCATTCCCCCCGACGAATGGGCCGTAAAGACCCTCGCCGTAGCACTCACGCACGACGGCATTGCCGCCGAGGACCGGTACACCGAAGCCGACGGACACCACGTCAGTGTCCCGCTCACCCGGGACAGCCGTTATGCCGTGTTGGAACTGCACTGCCTCAGAGGTTTCGGAACTGTCGAGTGGTTCATGCTCGACGGTCGCGACAAGCCGATCGGGTGGGGCGAGTGGCGCCTTGTCGCCTCCGACGACCCGGCTCCGGTAGTTGCTCTCGTCCGCTCTCTGCTTGCCAGGCTGCGGGCTACTCCTGGCCCTCCCGCGCTCCCCTCCGTCCGCGATCTTGTGCACGTTGAGTCCGAGTCGTGGAACACACCGGAGGTCGTGTGTTTCCGTACGTTGGTCGGCGCGCTTGTCAGCGGTCGCGCTACCCCGGTGAGTACGGACCAGGACCTGGTCGACCTGTACCCCGACCTGGACTGCTACTGGCGTGAGGCGAGAGACGCGATCGAGGCCATCGCCCACGGGTGGGTCAGCGCGGAGGATTCGAACTGCCGCTTTCCCGAAGGACAGGTTCAGATAAGTCTGGGTCCCGAGCTGATGCTCACCTACGGCCCGGCGGCTCTGGCGGCCCTGCGCGTCGGTACCGACGGAGACCTTGTCAAGGCCGCCCGGCTCCTTCACTCCGAGCAGTAGCGGTCGTGGCCGTGTGGGGGCTCGGCCCCGCGCGGCCACGTCGGCGCCAGCTCCGCACCTGTGTCCCGCGTTCGCGAGCGACGGACCCTTGGGCTCCCGGAGTGGTGCTGCTCGGCTCGCTGCCGTTCGAGTCCGGCCGCCCTGACGCATGTGTAGCGATTGCTGCCAGTCCACTCCGCCTCATGCTGCTTGGTCGGCCAGCGGCGGCCGGTCAGTGGCCTGCCCGTGCGTGGGGGATTCACCCGCCACGCGGGCGAGCTGCTCCGCACAACCGGGCCCGGATACTGCGTTGTCCTGCTGGACCTGGACGACTTCAAGCCGGTGAACGACAAGTTCGGGCATGCCGCCGGTGATGCCGTCCTCGCGGCGGTCGGAGAGCGGATCACCCATTGGCTGGGTTCGGACGAGACGGCCGCACGATTCGGCGGGGACGAGTTCGTCGTCCTGGCCGCGCACGACGCCAGCCTGCCGGATCGCCTGAAGGCGCTGCGGGAGGAAATCGTCGCGCCCGTCGCCCATGAAGGCCTGGCCCTGTCGGTCGGGGTCTCGGTGGGATCGGCCGAGGTGGCAGACGGCCTGGGGCAGGCGCTTCGGGAAGCCGACCGAGCGATGTACAAGGCCAAGGGCTCCGGCCGCCGGGGACGTTCCGCCGCAGGCCCAAGCGCGTCCCGGTCCCAATCTGCCCGGCACCCCGCATAGGGTGCCGGGCACCGTTGCATCCCGTGTGGGACAACGGGCGGGCCTTGACCAGGTGCCCACTGGACCTTCGGTCCGATCCGTCGGCAGAACCACAGGTGCGCAACCGGTCGTGCAGCCCCGCCCGACGCACCGATAGGTGGAACTGAACGCCGCCGACCGTAACTCTTCGTCAACGAATGGAACCCGCCACGAGTACCGCGGGCACCGCATTCTCCTGGACATCGTGAGGCCCTTCGCCGCCGGTGCTCTACGCCTGGCTGCACCTGCCGACAGGCGCTGTGGGCGCGTCGGACATCTGGGCCGTTCCCGGGGGTGCGCCGACCGCCGGCTACGGCGAGCGGATCCTCCAGGCGGACACCCCCGTTCCACACCTCCGTGCCGATCCCTGGTCATGGCGCACCACCGGCGACGCGGACCGAGTCCTGGCCGAGCACGGCTGGAGGGCGGTGCTGCCCTGGCAGGCACGTCAGGTTCTGGCGGTCAGGTTCGGCTGGCGCCAGGACGGGATCCTTCAGACGGTCCGGGACGAGGAGAGCCTCTGGCAGTTCACCGACTTCGCCGCGGTCGCCTTCGCCGTGCGCGCCGAACGGGCCCAGTCGGAAGGCCATGCGTGATCCACTCGACCTGCGCCGGTGCGACACAGCTGCGACTCCGCCTGCCCAGGCTGCAACAGAGCGGTGAGGCCCGCGACGCCGATACCGCCCACGAGGCCGTCGTGCCGTAGGACCCGGTCCCATTCGTTCCCGCGCAAGACACTCCTGGCACGATCAGAACGCGCCCATGGCGGGCCGCCACGCCCGCACTGCCGTCGCGCGGCGGAGCAGCGACCCACTACTGGCCCCGGCTGCTTCGCGTCAAGCAGCCCCTGCGCCTGGCCGGGCATCGGGCCGGGCCACGTCGGGGTTGACCGGGCGCTTGTGGGTCCTACGCTGTGTCGTGTTCCCGCCCGCACGGCCGTGACAGCACCGGTCGCGCGGGCTTCTCCCGGTACCTCCGGCTCCTCACCCGCCCAACGCGGGCCGAGGGGCCTGCTCCCCGTCCGGGACCCCGCCGGGTACGGGGCGGCCTCGCTCCCCGGGGCCCGTCGCCCGCGTTGGCACGGCCAGGGACAGTCCCTGGTCCGGAGTCCCGTTCTCGTATCCCCTCCTTGGAGACGACATGCCCACATCCGACTACGACCCCTACTCCATCACTCCAGGCCCCGCCGAGGTCGCGAGTTTCCTCGTGGGCCAGCTCGGCCCCGCCTGGAGCACCCGGTCGGACCGGCCGGCGGTCCTGTGGCACACCGACGGTTTCACTATCACCGTCGAGCCGGCAAGCCAGGTGGGCCTGCCCCTCGACGGACCGGGTACGGACCTGATCCTGACTGCTACCAGCGACACCGGACAGGCGGAACGGACCGTGCACGGCACCACTCTGCTGAGCGTCGGCGAGCGGGCCGTGGCCTCCGTCGCCCGGATGAGGGACCAGCTCGCCCCCCGGGGCCCGGGCCGCATCGACATGCTGCTCGTGCACGACATCGGCGAAGCCCGGCTGACCACCCTCGCCTGGCACAACGGCACCCTGCTGACGGACGTCCTGCCGGTGGTCTCGATCGGTTGTGGGAAGGTGGCCGTCCACCGGGTCAACACCTTCGGCGACAACCTCGCGCACCAATGGTTCGAACGCACGATAGCGCTTCTCCCGGGCACCCCGGCCGCGGTGAGGGCATGGGTGAGGTTCGTTGCCGGGAACCACCACAACAGCGAGGGCTGCGCCTTGTGCCGCGCGGCCAACTACACCGTCACCGCCGGCCGGGCGCAGTCCACGGTGTTGCACCAGGTCCTTCGACAGATCGTGGGCGCCGTCCGCGAGCCGGTCAAGGAAGCGATGCTGCTGTACGCCGAGGCGCTGGCGTACGGGGCGATCGCCCCGACCGAGCGCAGGCCCGCTGCGCTGGCGGCCCTGTTCCCGGACGCGGCCAGCTGTGATGGCGTCACCGAATCCGTCTGGGGCGGGGCCGCCCGGCGACTGCACCTGATCGCCGCAGGCAACGTGGCCGACCATGACGACCTTGACGCCCACCGAGCCCACCAGGCATGGCTGCTCGACACCAGGGCGTTCCCCGACGGGTTCTCGATCGCCGCCCTGCGCGGGGCGTTCGGGGGCGACGTCGTCACTACCGCCACCGCGATCCTCACGGCATTCGACGACGAG
>NZ_JBSSXW010000005.1:0-59160 GCF_054031055.1 Kitasatospora sp. cg17-2 | reverse complement strand
ATGACGCGCCGTCACTAGCGTGACGGAATGACGCTGCGTGACTTCGTCACGCAGTAACGGATAGTGGCCTCCCTCTGCTTCGGGGGCCTCCGGCCAAGGCCCGGCGGAGGGTGGCCGCAGCGGAGGGCGGGGTTCGAGCGGGGGCCCGTCGTGGCGCCCGTGAGGCTGCATTTCTGCTGGTCAGACGTAGTTAAGGCAGGGCGCACTCCGTGCGCGGGCTGACTGGGAGAGGGGGTGGCGGGGCTTTGCGGTCGGCATCCGGACGGAAGCGGGGCCGGCCACGAATCCCGACCACCATCACATAGTGTCATCGAACTGAGGCCGGCACAACCCCCGAGCCAGAACGCGCGGGCCCCGGGGCGAGTGGTCTGCACCTGTCACGGTGGTCTAGACCGGTCAGGCCCGCCCGACCCCTGACAGACCCTCCAGAATCACCCTGAGCGTGTATCAGGAATCTGCCGTCAGCCAATCCCGCCACAATCCCCATGCCCATCTGACTGCGCATCACCATCACGCCCTGTGTAACCCCAGGAACCGACCCCGCTACCCGCCCCGACTTTCCACCAGGCGCAGCGACTGGCAACCGGCCCCGGCCGTTGACGATATGACGCGAAATTCGGGTAGCAGCCACCACCGTCGGAATTGCTCAGCCATTCCATGGGAATCCCCCATACATGGGAATCGTCCATAAATGAGTGGTGGGAATTCGGCGGGGACCGGGATTACAGGGCGTCTGCGAGGCGGATCGGGGTGGACAGGAGGAGGAGCCGGCCGGCCGCGGCGGCGGGGTGGAAGTCGAAGGCGCTGGTGAAGGGGCCGGTGATCAGCAGCAGGGTGCGGTGCGCCCGTACCGATCGGGTCCACTCGCGGGTGACGGTGATCCCGCCGTCGAACCACACCTGGCCGCCCGGTCGGTGGACGGTCAGCCGGTGGCCTGTCAGGACCGCCGACCACAGCGGATGCGGTCCTGCGGCCGGCATCAGCGCCGTGTCGTGGCCGGTCCAGCCGTCTCCGGGGACCAGGGGCCGACCGGGGTCGGCGGGCAGCACCAGGACAGGACGGAGGTCGGGCATCAGCTCGGTCCACGGCCCGCCGAGCAGGCCAGAACCACTGATGATCTCCACGAACGGGTCCCTTCCCCCGGCCCGACCGGGCCACTCCACCCCCGGACAAACCACATCATCAGCCAGACGAGAGCAGCAGCGCGAACGAATCCGCCGACCGACCGCCAGCAGACCGCCGACAGACCGGGGCCGCCGGGCCCGGCGGCCGGTAGACAGCGTGGCCGCCCAGGCGCAGCACGACGCCGAGGAGGTCGAGAACGTCGAGGCGGGGCCCGGCCGCTGACCCGGCCGCAGTCGGCGGCCGGGTCCCGGTGCGGGGCAGGGCGGCGGCGTTTACGAGTGCTGGGGCCGGTTGTCGGGCCTGGGACGCCGGTAGGCCGGCCGGGGCGGGGAGGCCAGGCGGAGGGCCGCGGTACGGGTGCGCTCCAACCAGTCGGCAAGCCGGGCGATCGTGGCGTGGTCGAGGAGCGCGCCGAGTTGCTCGACGGTTTGGTGGTCGTTCTCGTCGAGGTCGTACAGGCCGGCGCGGGCCAGTGCCGTCCGGAGGGCTTGCGTCCCGGGGCTGGAAGGGGCTGTGGGCCCGGCAGTGGTGTTGTGGGCGGCGAGCCGTTGGGCGGCGGATTCGGCGGCTTGGCGTTCTTCGTCCTCGCGGAGCCAGCGCTGGACGGTCGGGTCGGCTTCGGGATTGTAGGTTTCCAGGTTTTCCTCGGTCATGACGTAGCCGATGCGGCGCCATTCCTTGTGGGCCTGGATTGCGCCCTTGATGGCGGCCACGTCGTCGTCGGTTTCGCAGACCCTGGAGCGGTGGCGTTCCCATCCGGCGGCCTCTTCGGTCGCTTTGGTGATCTGTTCGCGGGTCATTCCGGTGGCTCGGCGGCGGATGATTTCACGGCTGTTGGGGAGATTCTTCACGGGCTTTCCTTTCCGGTGGATCGGTGTGCGGGATTTCTAGCAGACTGTTCCGGCTGCGCGCAACGCCTTATCCGGGTGTTTGCGATGCCCTCTCGGGATGGTTTATCGCGTGTGCAGTAGAGAGGTATGCGGGAGGAGTTTCCGGAGGGTTTTTGCTGCGATATTTTTCACCTGTCCGGCCGGTCTGCCCCGGAAATCCGGCGGTTGTGCCCGGCCGGTTCGTCGTGATTCCGGACCGCCGAGTGCGACCGAGCCGGGCGTAGCGGCCAGCCCGGTGCCGGCCGCAGGCGCAGCCGGCACCGCACCGAGCGGGCCCGGGGAGGCCACCAGGGACAGCCCGGGTCCGCAGCCGCCCAGGACGGCCTACGCGCGACGTCCGGCACGGGTCGGGGCGGGCGTGCTGGTGCCCGGGGGCCGGGACCGGTGCGGGCCCCTCAGAGGTGCTGTGCGCAGTCGGCTCGGCCCGGCGGCGGGCGGGGCGCTCGGCAGGTCGTTCGGCCGGCGGCGCCGGACGCTCACCACAACAACAGCCCCGCAGGGCCGGACCGCCCGCCGTCCAACCGCACAACCACGGACCCGACCCCACACACCAGGACCAGGAGAAAGGAGCAGACAGAGGGGGTCATCCCGCCCGAGTTCCACGGCGCCCTGGTGATGGAGGTCCAGCGGAAGATCGCCGCGATCGAGGATGCCCGGCGGCAGCTGGACGTGCTGCGCTGCCGTCCCCGCCGACGCCGCCCGCCTCGAGGGCCTCCTCCAGCACGGCCCCGCCACACCCGTCTGGCACCCGCTCGGCGGCGAATGCCGGCGCCCGTGCGGCTGGACACAGCTGCAGCCCTGACAGGCTCCGCACCTTGATGCCCCGCTCGGTTGGCGGGGCATCAAGGTATCCGGCTCGGCTGCCACCAATGCTTTGACCTGGGTCTTTTACCTTGCCACCAAGGTTTCCGGGGTCCGTGGCGGGACGGCCGCCAAGGTATCGGGAACGCCTTCCAAGATGACTGTCAAGATGTCCACCGAGGCGACAGGGCGGCCATCAAGGAGTCCCACCGAGCCCCGGAGCGGGCATCAAGGTGCCCGGGGCAGGCATCAAGGAATCCGTCCGGCCGGGAACGCCAGCTTGTCGGTGCTGACTGCCACAATCCCACCACCCAACCCTCAGGAGCGCAGCATGCCCGCAGACGAGCGGCCGATCGACAGATCCGACTACCAGCGCATCTACGCGATCCTTCACGCTCTCCAGCTCAAGGCGATGGAGAATGACGACCGTCCGCTGTGGGAGATCCTTCGCGAACTCCACGAGGACTACCTGCACGCGGATGCCCCGGTGCCGCTCGACGACCTGGTCGGAGACCGGGCCTCGAGCAGAGAGCTGCAGCACGCGCTGATCGTCATCGAGCGACTGATGCGGGGCAGTAGCGATGTCAGAGCAGCGCCGACGGTCGGCGCCGCCACGGTGTGCGCAAAGCCGGGCTGCCCGAACCTGACGTACGCGTCGCTGTGCTGGCATTGCGAGCTGGAACAGGCCTGAGTCGATGGAGCTCCGTAGCTCGCAGGGCCCGGGTCATTGCCGCGAGTGCGGCCAGCATGATCCTTCACTGTGGCCGGGCGGCCGGTGCCGGCTCTGTTGGGAGAGGCAGTTGGAGCTGCGTCGCCAGCGGGCGGCAAGGGGCCCGACAGCCTTGTACCGGTGCTACGACGAGGACGGCTGGCTGCTGTACATCGGTACGAGCGTGGATCCGAGGCGCAGGTTCCGGGAGCACGTGAACTGGTTCGGCTGGTGGCCGGCGGTGGCTCGGACCGAGGTGGAGTGGCTGCCGTACGGGCTTCCCGAGTCGATGTACGTGGAGCAGATGGCGATCTACCTTGAACGGCCAGCTTGCAATGTGGCGCCCGGGGTCGAGGTCGAGGAGTGCGGGCCGGTGATGGAGGGCGGCACGTGGTTCGACCGCGGTGCGCAGTTCCGGAACTGGCGGTGTTGGTTCGC
Organism: Kitasatospora sp. cg17-2; assembly: GCF_054031055.1. NCBI lineage: Bacteria > Bacillati > Actinomycetota > Actinomycetes > Kitasatosporales > Streptomycetaceae > Kitasatospora > Kitasatospora sp. cg17-2. The sequence continues at coordinate 55,197 of NZ_JBSSXW010000005.1, read as the reverse complement.
TCTTTGGCGGGACTGCCAGTTGCAGCCCGCAGAGCTGCGGGCGCGGGATTCGGCGCCCATGCGGCTGACCCCGCTGCAGCCCTGACAGGTCCGCGCGTGACGGGGCTCCGGGGTGCAACAGCGCGTTGCATTCCGGGTTTCCCCGTAGTTCGTGCAGGTCAGGGGTGCAACGCGGAGATCGGCCACGGCCTTCGTGTTGCGCGTGTTGCATCCCGCGTTGGACTGCAGCGCCATCAGCAACGGGGCCGGAATCCGCGGCCCGGACCCGGGGCGCAGCCCGCCTCTGCCGAGTTGCTCTGCCTCTTCCTCGAAGCCCGTTTTCTCCCCGCCGCCGCTGACCGGCCAGGCAGTGCCGAGCGCGGTCGGTCCGGCCTCCGCGCAGGGCACGTTGAAGGCCTGTCAGAGCGCCGCGACGGCCGCCGGCACCGCCCTGCCGCCGGTGAGCCGGCGGGCGCTCACCGGACGACGTCCTGGGGGTGGGGGCCGAGAGCGGCTGCGGCCAAGGCCTGCACGGCCGGCGCCCAGCGGGCGATCAGGTCCATCACGTCGGGCAGCTCTGCGGCGTAGGCGGTGAGGGTGGTGCCGTCCTGGTTTCCTTGCAGGTCGATCGCAAAGCGGGGCACCGTTCGGTAGCGGTGGTACACCGTCATCTCGAGCGGAAGCTCCTCTCCGGTCCACAGCCCGTTCGTCTTCGTGCTCGAGCTGGTCCACGGCTCGAACCCGGCCTTCTTCAACATGGCCACCCAGTCGCCACTGTCGTCGTCCGGGACGGGGTCCTTGGGCAGGGCGGTCCACTCGCCGTTCTCGTACACAAGCCAGTCGCTCATCAACGTCTCCCTCACCTCTCGGGTGCACGCCAGTCTCGGGCAGGCGGCACTCCCGGCGCGGACGAATCAGTGATCCCGTCCGTGGACGGCCAGGGCACCGACCGACCGAAGGGGAAGAGGCCGGGAGCGCCGGGCACCCGACCCGGTCGCGTCCGGCGGCGGTGAGCAGCAGGTCGGCCCTCACCGGTCCGGCGGCTTTCCCGCGCGGAACCGGGCCGCGCCGATGGAGGCGGTGGGCCTGGCCGGGCGACTGCGGCAACGTCGGCGCCGGTGCGCTCGCGCGAGCGCGCCAGGGCGTACGGGACACCCGGAGTGCTGCTTCTGCGGGAGCCCCACGGAAGTGGTCGGTCCTCGGTCGCCCGGTTGTCCCCCTGGCCTGGCCTGCGGATTCACCTGCTCCGGGATGCCTGTCCGACGCAACCTCCGGGGCAACCCGCGGAACAACGTCCGGGGGCGACCTCCGAAACAACGTCCGGGGCAACGTCCGGGGCAACCGCACCACGCGGTAGAGAGCGTGTCCGCACGCACCGGGTGGTGGTGTCACAGGTTCTGCAGGTAGGCCTGGTGGACGGTGCGGGCGGCGTGCTCCGGGGTGTCGTGCAGGCGTGCTTCCAGGGTGACCGGGTCGCCGATGAAGTAGCCCTCGCACACCGCGACCCAGCCGTCGCCGCCGTCCAGGCCCCGTTCGACCCAGCCGACCTGGTGGCCCTCGCCGAGGACCAGCAGGACGTCGGGCTGGACCGTCCAGCCGGCCAGCTGCCAGTGGTAGCCGAAGACCTGCGGGTCGAGCGGGATGCGGACGTCCATGCCGCGGGGCAGGCCGCGCAGCAGCGGGTCGCGCGGCACCGACACCGTCCGGTCCGCGGGCTTCTGCTCGGCCGGCCCGGGGGTGGTCTGCTGGGCCAACCGCCGGTCGACCAGGCCCCTCAGCCGGCCCTCCGTCGCAGGACCGGCCTGGTCACGCGACCCGGCACCGCCGACCGGTGCCGCGGTTTCTCCCCGGGGCGCAGCGGGCGCGGTTTCGGCGGTTTGGGCGTCGGGGGTCTTTTCGCCCCGGGGGGCAACTGCTCGCGGGAGCGTCACTTCGGCGGTGCGGGCAGCGTCGTGCTGCCCGGTCGTTACTCCCCGGGGGGATCGGCCTGCGGGTCCGGCGTCCGGGACCGGGTCGGCGGCCGCGGGACGGGGGGCGGGCACGGTGGCCGACGACGTCCCGGCCGTCGCCGGGGCGTCGCCGGGGGCGGTGCGGGTTTCACCCCGGGGGGTTTCGCCGGGTGCCGGGGCGGGGTGTTCCGGCGTCGGGGTCTGGGTCGGGTGCTCGGCGAGCATCCGCTCGGCCAGCTCCCGGTGGCGCAGCATCACCAGGTAGGCGGCGTGGAGGGCGTCAGTGACCGCTTGGCGGGCAAGGGCGGGGTCGCCGTTGCGGGTCGCGCGGTCGAGTTGGAGCAGCAGGACCCGGTCGTGTCGGCGCAGTTCCTCGCCGAGGGCGAGGAGGTCGGCGGCCAGCGGGTCGTCGGTCAGGCCGTCGGGCAGTCCCGTTTCCCCTCGGGGCGTTTCGGTGGCTGCGGCGAGGGCCTTGGTCTGCTTCTCCTTCTCCCGGGCGCGGTCGGCTTTCGACGAGCACGCCTTGGAGCAGTACTTCGGCCGGCGTCCCTTGCCGGCCCAGGCCAGCTCCGTGCCGCACACCGCGCAGGTCGGGCCGCCGAACAGCATCGGCGCGGCCGCCGCATCCACCGCTTTACCCCCCGGGGAGAAACTCATGATCGGGATGCTAGTCCCACGACCTGCGCCGTTTGCCCTCGGGGTGAAACGGCGAGGGTGTTGCGCGGGGACGACACCGTGCCGTCCCCGGGCTCACCGGCCTTGTCCCCGCTCGGCGGTCCGATCGGGTGCGGGTACCCGGGCGGTGTCGGTCGTCGGCGTCGGGCGCCGAACGGGATCGGGTGTCGGGGCCTGGGTCACCGGGCCGGCTGTCCGGCCGGTGGGACAACCTCCCGTCCGGATGCCACGCGCGAGTCACCAAGGTTGGTGCCTGCCGTACGGACGGCGGCCTGGGCCGCGGCGAGCAGGTTCTCCGCCGAGCGGACCAGCACCGACAGGGACACCTGGGCGTGCAGGGGCCCGAGGTCGTCCTGGGCCAGGGTGCGGGCCAGGGCCCGGGCGCTGCGTTCGACCACCGCGCCCAGGCGCCCGATGTGGTCGCCCGACGGGTCGCCGGTCGGCTCGCGCGAGCCGTCGACGGCGGCCGCCAGGAGGGCGTTCTGCTCGGCCTTGCGGCGGGCCCGGTAGGCCTTGGAGGAGCAGCCGCGGCCGCAGTAGGAGGGGCGCTGTCCGGGGCCGTGCCCGCGGATCGGCGCCTGGCAGACCGTGCAGCGCGGCCCGTCGTGTGCGTGCTCGGGGGCCGGGTTGATGGCTCGCGCGTCGCTTTCCATGATCGGCATCGTAGGGGCGGGCGACGACAAGGGGGGCGGGACGGTGGTCGCGCGGGAGGTCGTCAGCGGTCCGGCGGATACCCGCGCATGCGCCGGGCCGTCTCCTCGATCATGGCGACCCGGTCGGGGTCCTCCTCGCGCCGGCGCCGCCACCGCTCGGCCCGCTCCGCCTCCCAGTGCTCCTGGGTGCGCCGTTCGGCGGCGAGCAGTCGCTCCTCGGTGACGCCGAAGACCGGCGGCGCCCACTCGTGCCAGCCGATCCACCGGTCCTGGGCGTCGTCGTAGCGTGCGGAGGCGAGCCGGCCGCGGCGCCCGGTGGTCTCCAGCTGCCGGTAGGTCTCCTCGGCCATGCCGAGTTCCCGGGCCATCGCCGCCCGGCTGCGGCCGGTGAACACCCGCAGGTGCGCCAGGCGCTCGTGCTCGACGGTGCACAGGTCGGCCGGCCGCGCGCCGACCGCGTCGGCGAGGCGCACCAGCACCTCGGGGCGCGGGACGCGGGATCCGGCGAGGTAGAGGGACACCGCGCGCCCGGACACCCCGCTCTCCCGCGCGATCCGCGCCACCGAGGCGCCCGCGGCCGTACGGGCGGCGCGGAGCCTGGCCGCGTCGAAGCCGTACTCGGTATCACTCACACCGGAGTCCTACCCGCCCGACGGGAGGTTCGTTCACCCTGAACGAACCTTCACAGGGGCGGGAGGGTGAAGGTTCGTTCAGGGTGAACGAACCATGAGACTCCAGGAGCAGGCCGGTGCCCGGCGGCTACCGGGCGGCGCCGGGATCCGCCAGGCGCCGGCGACCGGACCCGGCAGGCGCGGCGGGCGGCATCGGACCGGCGGCCGGGTCGACCGGGCCGGCGAGTTCGACGGCCAGGCGGCGCAGCCCGGTCTGGGTGCCGGAGTCGGGGGCGGTCCGGGCGGGGTCGGCGGGCGCGGGCCGGTACAGCGGGCGGCGGGCAGGCTGAGGTGTCGTCACCCCGACCATGATTCCCCACCCGGGCCGACGAGCACCGGCCCGCACTGATCCGCAGGCCCTGTCCGGGCTCCCCCGGAGCGCTCGCCCCTGCCAGCGCGGGCCGCGCAGCCGAACTGCGCAGGTGGGCGCGGCTCAGGGGCGCTGTTACGAAACCTACTGGGCTTGTTATAACGGCGAGTGCGGCCCAAGTTCCCAGGCCAGGGCGCGGATTGACCGAGCGTTCAATTTCTGGGAGACTTATCTCGAGCGGGACACTTATGTCCTGACTCATTGAAGCCTCGCCTGGACGGCGGGGCTTTTCGCTTGCCGCAAGGCACCCAGCACATCTCAGGCCTCCGCCGTCGGCGGGGGCCTCTCGTCGTATCTGGAGGAGAACTTGGACACTGCTCTCGTCGTCGCGGCCCTGGTGGTCGTGCTCGTCCTCGGCGTCATCGTGGTCCTGGCGTTGCTCATCGGCTACATCGTGCGGGTCTGCGTCGCCAGGGCGCGGTCCCAGGACATGCCCGTCATGGTCGAGCGGTTCACCGGGCTGATCGGCGCCCTGGAGCGCTACACCCCCCGCCACCAGGGGGCCCGTGAGCTGTCGGCCCCGCTCCGCGGTGCCCAGCTCGGCCAGCAGGGAGGTGCACCGATCCCGGCGTCCGCCCCGCAGCCGGCGGTCATCCCCGGGCAGGTCGTCGGGGCCGGAACCGTCGCCCCGCCCACCAGCGGTGCCCAGTGACGCCCCGCCCGGTCCCCAACGACCCCACCGGCCGAACCGCGACCACCAACGCGCTGACCCTCAGCCCGGGTGCGCAGGAGAGCGTCGGGATCATCATCGAGATGGTCGCCACCCTGGACCTCTCAGAGGCCGAGGTCCGCAGGTGGACCGGCAAGACCCGGAACGCCCTGTATGCGGAGTACCGGAGGCGGATTTCCGCCCACCACCACCTCACCTCAACGGTCCAGGAGGAGATCCAGGACTTGGCCGACGGCCTGCCCCCCGAACTGAAGGAGGCCGTACGCGCCGTGGAAGGGAGCATGCTGCGCCCCTGCGAACAGTGCGGGGCGCTCAAGATCCCGCCGCCGACCCGGGCCGGCGGCCAACCGCGGCGCTACTGCTCGAACGCCTGCCGACAGGCGGCCCACCGGCGGCGCGCACGAACACTCGACTGACCTGACCGGGCATCGACGGCCCGGTCGACGGGTGACGGCCACACCTTGATGGTGGCCGTGACCCGCTGACCGGGCCGTCAACCACACCGCGCGCCACGCCGCCAACTGGTGACCGACCGTCGGCCATGGACCAGCCAGCGGTAGTCGTGGCGCATGATCACCACTACCGGATGGCGTCGTACAGCCATCGTCCTGACCGCGCTCGCCGCGGTCCTCCTGCCCGCGGCCGCGCCGGCCGCCGCCGAGACCCTCACGACCGCCGGCCCCGCCGCCGTACGGCGCGAGCTTCCCGAGCCGCCGCCCACCGACGTCGTCCGGGCCGAACTCGACGAGCTGGTCGTCGAACCGCCGCACTCCATGGACGGCTACAGCCGGGAGCGCTTCCCGCACTGGATCAAGGTCTCCGGGGAGTGCGACACCCGCGAGAGCGTCCTCGCCCGCGACGGCGAGGGGGTCGTCCAGGACGAACTGTGCCGGGCGGTCGCCGGTGCCTGGGTCAGTCTGTACGACGACAAGGTGTTCACGGACGCGAAGGCGCTCGACATCGACCACGTGGTGCCGCTCGCCGCCGCCTGGCGCTCGGGGGCCGACACCTGGACCACCGCGAAGCGCCGCGCGTTCGCCAACGACCTGACGCACTCGCAGCTGATCGCGGTCTCCGCCGCCTCCAACCGCAGCAAGGGCGACAAGGCGCCGGACGCCTGGCGCCCGCCGGCCACCGGCTACTGGTGCACCTACAGCCGGGCATGGACCGACACCAAGCACGTCTACGGCCTGAGCGTGACCGAGCCGGAGAAGGCCGCGCTCACCTCGATGCTCGGCACCTGTACCCCGTAGGCGAGCACCGCCGCCGTCCCGGTCCCGACCGATCCGGCCGCTGCCCCCGCACCAGGGGGCGGGCCGTCGACCTGATTCGCCATTGTCGAACCCGGCTCCCGGCACGGGGTTGACCGGACGTCCGAGTGGTGTATCGTCCGCCGGTTCGGCGCCCCCACCAGGCCGGTGCCGTCAGCGAGAACCAGTGCCCGAACCCTCTTGACCCGCCGTCCCCTGTGCCTACCGTCCGCTCCACGGACCGCCGGAAGCGAGCCCGCGGCGCCCTGCTGCGTCTCTGGCTTCTTCCGCCTGCGGTTCGTATTCACCGCACACGATGCACAAGGAGACGGGTATGGACGAGATGAGGCCGCGCAGCGAGGAGCCGGGCGCGGCAGGGTGGGACGGCGTCGAGCGACGTCGGACAGATCCGGCCCGGGCGGCGGTGCCCGAGCCGGACGGGCGGCCCGCCTGGCGGTCGCCGGACCGGCTGCCCGGCCGGATCCTGGTGCGCGTGAGCGGAGAGCTCGGCGCAGTCGCTGTACTGAAGGTCGTGCAGGTCCTGGCCGAGTACTTCCGGTGAAAGCGTGTTGCCCGAACCTGCGCTTGCCGGGCTGCCCGGAGCCGGTCCGTCCGGCACTGGTGGAACGGTGAGCGCCAGCTGCTGGCCGCAGGTGCACCGCGCGGGTCCGGTCGGCCTCACCCGCAGGCCTGGCCTCCCGGGCCTGCGTCGTGCGGCGCCCGGGGCTGCGGAATGTACTGGCCGGACGGTTCGGAGTAGATGCAGCCGCAGGCCCTGGTCGTGGCGCTCGCCGGGTTCCATGGGCGGCGCGGGCCGGGAGGACCGGGATCGGGAGGGGCCGGTGGGTGGGACGGGTAGGTGTCCGTGCGAGCGGCGGTGCCGTCCGACCGGTTGACGTCGGGCCTGGAACGCGTTCGGATTCTGGCTCTGCCTGTATGAGTCCCGTAGAGTGAGCGGTGCGCGCCTGGATGCCGCTGGATGCCGTTCGACGTCACTCGATGTCGCTCGGTGTCGGGCAGCGAGGGCACGCAGAAGGCCCCACCCCAGGACGGCCATCCTGTACGGGGCAGGGCCAACTGCTTCAGCGAGCAGCACCTTCCAGCGCCTCAGCCCTCAGCTGAGGCGCTGCTGCGTTTCAGGCCTGGAAGAAACCGTTGAGCTTCTCCCAGATCGTGAACCCGAGGTTGGTCAGGCCGACGACCAGGCCGGCGATCCTCACCGCCAGGTCGAGGGACTTCTGCTTCCCCTCCGTGCTGCCGCCGGTCGCCACCCGCGGGAACTGGGCGTTCGTGTTCCCGTTGGGCTGGGTCCGGCCGGGCTGGTGCCCGCCGTTGCCGTGGACCGACATCGTGCGCATCTCCGCTCTCCCGGGCGTCGATGGCCCGGGTCATCCCGCCACCGCTCGGTGGTGGACGGCTCCTGGCCGGCCCGCCGGGCAGGCCGGCGAAGGCGGGGAAGTGCACGCTCCGAGCTTAGATGTACGACACAGTCCAGATCGAATTCTGTCGGAGCTATCGCACAACAATCCACCGGCTGTAGCTGACTGGTCACCAGGTGTGCCATGGGCGGCCCCGCCTGCGGGCACTGACGGTCGGTCGGCCCGGTCCCGCGGGCCGGCTAGGGGCAGACCAGGTCGTGGAGCTGCTCGGCGATGGTCTCGGTGGGCAGCACGAACGTGCCGAACCGATCGTCCTCGCGGACCGTGTCGAGGTGGTCGACCGCTCGGCGCAGTGCCTGGTCGGGGTGGTGGAGGTCGGTGGTGTCGTCGGGCAGGCGCATGGCCGCGCTGTGCCAGGGGGTGTTGAAGAGGTAGACGTCGACCGGGGGGAGGCTGGGCGGCGCCGGCGCGGGGGCGGTGGGCCGGCCGCGGACGTTCTGGTCCGTGAGCTTGGCGGTCTCGTGGTACCAGTGCTCGGCGGCGCGCAGTTCGCCGAGGGCGGCGTGGTGGAGGTAGAGGCCGTAGGCGGCGGTGCTCTCGCCGGAGCCGGCGGCGAACTGGAACCAGAACTGGGCGTGGCGGGGGTGTCCGCTGAGGTAGAGCAGGGCGGCGAAGACGAGGCCGCCCTTGGGGTCGAAGTCGCTGGTGTCGGCCATCGCGTGGAGGCGGCCGGGGGCGGAGGCTTCGTTGATGACGCAGGTGGAGAGGTTGCGCAGGTCGCGTTCGGCGTGCTGCTGGAAGGTCAGGCCCTGCTCGTCGACGGCGTGCTCGGGGCACTCGGCCGGGCTCGCGGGGGCGGTGTCCGCGGACTGGCCGGCGGCGCGCTTGAGCGCGGCGATCTTCGCGGCGATCCGTCGGCGGCCGGCGGCCGGGTCGTAGCCGGTGAAGCGGGCGTAGGGGGCGGCGGCGGAGGCAAGGTGGTCGAGTTCGGTGTTCACCGGTCTTACTCCTCGTCGGTCTCTGAGGCGGAGAGCAGCGTGCGTTGGCGGAGCTTGCTGTGGGCCTGGTGGATGAGGACGCGGACGGTGCCGGGGCTGATGCCCATGACGTCGGCGGTCTCGGCGGTGCTGTATTCGAGGAAGCGGTTGAACAGCAGCGCGTCGTACTGCCGCTCGGGCAGGGCGCTGATGGCGTGGTAGATGCCGAGGCCGTCCTCCAGCGCTTCGAAGACGGGGCGGGTGGCGCGGTTGGCGGCGTCCATGAAGACGGCCTTCTCGACCAGCTTGAGGACCTCGCCGCGCTGGCGGCGCTCGTGCTCGACCGCGAAGCGCAGCATGCCCCAGGCGTAGTTCGTGGGCCCGGGACGCTGGAGGACGCCGTCCCAGTCGGCGCCGAGGTGGGCGAGGACGTCCTCGACCAGGTCCTGGATCTGCGCGGGTTCGCACAGCGTCAGCTGGGCTCGGGCGTAGTCCAGGTAGCGCTGGTGGTAGAGCTCGAAGAAGGCGTCGAACTCTATGGGGAGCAGGAGCGGGGGGTCGCCGCCGTTCGCGGCCGGGTCGTGGTTCACGCGGCGGCCGCCGGACCGGGGGCCGACCGGTGGCGTCCGGCCGCACCGGGGTGGTCGCCAGCGGGCCGGGCGTGGTCGGCTGCGGCGGTGTGCTCGGGTCGGACGGGGCAGGGCAGGGTGTTCACTGCGGACCTCTCGCGCTCGGAAACTGTCGCTGCGTGGGGGAGGCATGACGCCTAGTGACAGTTTTCCGAAACGAAGGCGTGAGCGTTTAGCGACGCGTGACAAAAAGTTGCGGAGGGTGTCAATCCGCCTACCGAGTGATGACCTTCGTCTCCCTCCGGCGGCCGCACCTCCAAGCCTTCCGTCCAGGGCCGCCCGGAAGGGACGTCCCGGACCGCTACCCGGCGGCCGCCGTCCCGACCGTCGGCGCGGTCCCGGTGGCGTCGGCCGTGCGCGGTGCGCTCACCGAGCCGGTCTCGTCGGGCAGCAGCAGGCGGGCGGTGCGCGGGCGGGCGGCCCGGCCGCGTCCGGTGCAGTGGACCTCCACGGTGCGCGAGCGCAGCATGCCGTGGCCGTCGCCGAGCCCGCTCCAGGTCGCGCCGCCGGTCGTCAGACGCAGGGCGGCGCCGTGCCACGGAGTGGTGGTGAGCAGGGTGGTGCCGGTCACCCGCAGGCGAGCCTCCAGCCGCTGGAGCTCGCGGGGCCGGGGCGGCACGGGCGGGTCGAGGAGGACGACCTCGCAGGCGCCGGCCAGGACCGAGGCGATCTCGCTCCACCGCTCCCCCGGGGTGTCGACAAGCAGCAGGCGCTCCAGGGGCAGGCCGTAGGCGCGGGCGGCGGCCAGCCCGAGCGTCGGCATCGAGATCGCGGCCGTCCAGACCGTGGCGGCCGCGGCCGCCGGGCCGGCGGCCAAAGCCAGCAGCAGGCTCGTGTCGCCGCGGACCTCGACGACGGCGCCCTTCGGCAGCCGGCCGTCCGGCAGCAGCGGCTCCAGGGCCGGAAGAACCGGGCGCGTCGCGGCCTCGACGCGCGCGCGGCGGGTGGCCGGACTGGTCTCCTCCAGGAGGTCCGCCAGCCTGAGCCTGCGCTCCTCCTCCACATCGGGAACCGGCAGGGCCGGCTCGGCCACGGGCACCTCCGGGACGGCGGCGACGCTCATCCGGCGGCCCCCGGTTCCGGGTGTCCGGGCCCGCCGGCCGGAGCCGGCGCCGCTCCACCGAGTGCGCCTGCGCCCGGGCGGTCGCCGGGTGCGTCGGCCGGGGGCAGGATCCGCACCGCGGCCGGGTCGTAGAGCAGCCAGGAGCTCTGCTTGTCCTCGCCCCAGCGCGCGAGGGCGATCCACGGCACGTCCGGCCCCGGGCGGCGTCGGGCCGTGACCAGGCCCGAGCGCCAGCCTCCCCCGGTCCGCACCCACGCCAGGCGCCAGCACCGGTCCGCCCCGTCCGGGTCGGGCGCGCCCGCGAGCTCGGCGGGCACCGTGAGTGCGTCGCGCCACGCCCCGTGGAACGGCGCCCGGCCGGGCGGCGGGTCGTCGGGCTCGGGCAGCGGGCGCACGGTCCCCTCGTCGAACACGAACCAGCCCCAGGGCTGGCCCTGGGGCACGGTCGCGTCGTCGTCCCACCGCACGTGGACCACCCAGACCGCGCTGCCGGGCGGCCTGCGCCACACCGTGAGCATCGCCGGCTTCCATTCGCCGCCGAGGCGGATCTCCACCAGCCGCCAGCGCCGAATGTCCCGGGACGCCCCGGGCAGCGTCATGAGCTCCCGCGGCGCCCGCTCGGCATCGCCCGGCACGGGAGCCGGGCGTACGGGGCGGGAGAACGGAACGGAAACGGTCATAGAACTATTGTTCGATAAGCTGAGAGGGTGATCAAACGTCAGCCGCGCGGTCGCCTCGGGAGCACCCCGGTAGGCGGCCGGTAGCGTGACGCCGACCCCACCGACGGACGGACCCCTCATGCGCCCTGCCCGCGTCCAGCACCTGCTCCTCGACGCCGCAGCCAGCCTCCCCGGCGCCTCCGCGAGGACCTTCGCGGACTCCGGGCACACCCGCCACCCCTTCGGGATCACCGTCGAGGCCGCCGGCCGAACCTCTCACTGGCAGATCGCCGTCACGAGCGCCCCGGGCGAGACCCTGACCGGCGGGGAGGACCCGGCGCCCGTCCTGGGCGAGCAGCCGCCCGCGATGGAGGTCCCGGCCCTCACCGACGACCCCGCCACCGTCGAACGGGCCCTCGTCGCCCAGTGGCTCGCGGCGGACCCGGGCGAGATCGCCTCCGCAGACCTCTACTCCACCCGCCCCGCCCCACCTGCCGTCGGCCACGGAGCGACGATCGACCTCCACGACGGATCCCGCGCCTTCATCAACCACGTCCGCTAGCCCCCGGGCCACCGAGTCGATGACCACCCCCGACTTCGACCGGATCACCGACGAGATCTACACCCTCGCCCCGGCGGGCTTGGGCTTCGGGGATCAATTGGGACGTGGCTAGCGGTAAGCCCCTGATGATCAGATCGCGGGGACGGCTCGCCGGCCTACTCGGTGTCGGTCGCCGGGCGGGTCCGGCACGTCTCGTAGGCCGGGGTGGCCGACGGCTGGCGGTGGCGCAGCAGGCGGATCGCGGCGACCGTGTTCGCCACGCCCGAGGCGGCGAAGCCGACGTTGCGGATCGCGCGGCCGAGAGCGGCGGCCTGCGGGCCGGACGGATCGGTGACGGCCTCGGCGAGGAACAGCAGGACGGTCTGAACGGGCGACATCGCGCCCTCCTTCTGGAAGAGGTCTGTTCTTTCACCCCTTCGAGGCACGGAGAGTCCACATGACAGCAGGCCCGCGTGCGGAAACGTGCATGGCGTGGGGTGTCCCCCTCTCACGTTGGGGCCTCATTTTTTGGACTGGTAATTCACGCGGACATGGCTCGGCCCCGGCACCGCCGTGGCGGTGCCGGGGCCGGTCAGGAGGGACTGTGCGCTACGCGCCCGCCATCGCCTCCAGGACCGCGCGCTGCTGGTCGGGGATCATCAGGCCCGCCGCCCGGACCATGCTCAGTGTCTGTCCGCTCATGCAGAACCGGCACACTCCGACGATCGGCATCCCCGCGCCGATGAACATGCCGACGAACTCCGTGCTGTCGTAGACGGGGCGCAGGCAGCCTGGACACGTTCGGGCGTCCTCCTGCTCCCAGTGCTCGGGCGGCAGGGTCGTGTCCAGGTTGGTGATGATCTCCTCCATCGCGGTGCCGGCCTCGGCCCACAGCGCCAGAGGCCGGTCGGCGCGAATCAGGATCTCGGGGGCAGCCTCGGGATCGGGTCTGAATCGGGCGTGGACGAGAGAGCCGATCCCGGGTTGGTGAGGGGCGGGAAAGAACGCGTAGTAGCGGTCGCCCATCCCAAACTGGTGCCCGGTTCCGGCGCGGAGCGCTGCGGCCACCTCGTTCAGGAGCGCGCTGTCGTTGTTGCGCAGGCGTAGCTGCCAAGCCGCAGTGCGGTCACCTGCCTCGGCCGGGAAGGCGGTGAGCAGCAGCCCGTTCCCGGCCGCGCGGACATCGAGGTGCATCAGGCCCTGAGTGCTGTGTACGGCGCTGCCGAACCACTCGGTCACGCTCTTGTCTGCGGCTCGGCTTCTGCTGTCCCTGCTCGCCCTGGCCTTGCTGCCCTTACGGGACTTGGACCCTGCCATGGCCGTCCTTCGAGTGCTCGGATTGCGGGCCTCTCCCGTCGGCTGCCCGCCGGGTCGGGCTGTGCACTGCCAGCACGACGCTGGGGCAGCCGGGCCGCGTACGGGCCGGCTGCCCCAGCGTGGTCACGCTGCAGCGTCCGGGCCGTGGGGGTGTACAAGCCGGACGGTGTGGAGCAGGCACAACCGCACGCCCTGGTCCGGGCGCTCGACCGGTTCAACGAGCAGGTGGCCGTCGGGCAACGGGCCGTCCGGCACCACCTCCCGGTGGGCGGCGTCGGCGAGTGCGGCCGAGTCGAGCGGGGCCGCCACGCTGAGCTCGGCCCACACGGTCTTGCCTCCCGGCCTGACGCACTGGACGGCGGTGAGGTCGGGGCGCTTCACTGCTCGCCCAAGGAGTCCAACATCTCGCTGGTCACGTACTCCCAGCGGAGTTCTCCCCGACGGGGACCGGGAAGTTCGATGCCCTGCAGAGGTGCGTCCTCCGGGTGATGGAACAGGTCGTCCCTCGCCCACCGGATCGTCGTCTCGTTGAGCCAGCGGGCCGTTCGCGTGTTGCCGGCCAGCTGGGCATCGTCCCGCTCGCTCGTCCCGGGCCCGCTGATCATCAGGGCAGTGCGCCGGGCCAGCGGCACGTACAGTCCGCCCGGTGTCATCAGGCCCATCGGTGTCCGGTCGGTGGTGTGCTCGTCCGCGAGCGGCATGACCGGGACGTCGGAGGTCGCCAGCCCCTTGCGCTGGAAGTCGATGATGTTCCACTGCCGGTCGTACAGCTCGGCCGCTCCGCTGGGCAACGCCGGACCGAGCATCGACGCCGCGTGCTCCAGGGGCAGGTTCAGCTCCGTACTCTCGATCTCGCCCCCCTGGCTGCGGATCAGCTCGGGAATCAGCTCGTGGGCGGTCTGCAGAACGTCTCGGGCGATCGGGCCGCGGAGGTGCTGGAAGGTGATGAAGAGGGCGACCTTGAGGCGGGTCTCCGATGGAATCGGCCACCGGCGTTGGGTGCGATCCGCGAGCTCCTTCAACGCGGGAGCCACGTCGTCCTCCAGGGCCGCAGCCGCCGTCTCCAGGTGGATGTTCCGTTCCCCGGCCACCTCGACGCGGTGGAAGTGGTTCGAGGCGGCCACGTTCTTGACGCGCTCCTTGGTGGAGCGGCCGCTAGCCAGCCGGACCACCTGCACCTCCTTGTCCTGCGGCTTCTCGTCCGGGCCCGCGCCGAAGAGGCGCAGATACATCTGGGGCACGTAGTGATGCTTCTTTGGGTCACTCACAGTAGCCATGGTGACTCATCTGAGTGCCCGAACTCCATCGCATTCTGGACCGGCCTCCCCGGCGTCTCCGCGAGAACCTTCGCGGACGGCGGGCACACCCGGCACCCCTTCGGGATCACCGTCGAGGCCGCCGGGCGGACGTCGCACTGGCAGATCGCCGTCACGAGCGCTCCGGGCGAGAACCTGGGCGGCGGGGACGACCCGGCTTCCGTCCTGGGCGAGAAGCCGCCCGCGATGGAGGCCCCGGCCGCCCTCACCGACGACCCCGCCACCGTCGAACGGGCCCTCGTCGCCCGGTGGCTCGCGGCGGACCCGGGCGAGATCGCCTCCGCAGACCTCTACTCCACCCGTACCGTCCCGCCGGCCGTCGGCCACGGAGCGACGATCGACTGCCACGACGGCTCGAGGGTCTTCATCAACCACGTCCGCTAGAACCCCCGACCGCCGAGGCGGTGACCACCCCCGACTTCGACCGGATCGCCGACGAGCTCCGCACGCGACCACTGATGCGACCCGGCACAGCACGTCGGAAGGGCCGCCACCGTCAAGGTGGCGGCCCTTCCGGCGCCCGCGATGCGCTGGTGGGTCAGACGCCGGCGCTGTCCTTGCCGCCCACGGCGAGGAGGGCCAGGTCGGCGTACTCCTCACGCAGGGCAAGGACCTTGGCGGTCTGCACGAGCGATTGGCCCTCGCCCCGCGCGAAGCCCTCGGCCCGTTCGCGGGGCTGGCGCAGGATGACGTCGCGGTCCACGAGCGGGGCGACCGCGGCCCGTGCGGTCTGCGGGCTGACCACCGCGCCGGTGGCGCGAAGCACACCGATCAGCTGGGAGCTCCATGCCCTGAGGCCCTTCGCCCGGCGGGCGATCTCCGCCGGGTCGCCTTCCATGCCGTGCACCGTCTCCGCCTCGAGCAGGCGCAGCCACAGGCGGCTGGCGTCGACGAAGTCGAGCGCGAGGTCGATCCGGGCCGCGCGGTCCTGGGCGTGCTGCCTGAGCTGGTACAGGGCGGCGATGCTGTCCGTGTCGATCTCGCTGTCCTGCTCGGCGATGCCGATCGCCAAGGTCTTGTCGACGATCTCGGCCTGCGCGGCCCTGCGGTCGGTCAGCAACCCGTCGGACAGGGAGGTGTCGGCGAAGAACTCGCCGAGGTCGCTGAACGCGCTGAACGCCTGGTCGAAGCCGTCGTCGGAAGTGGCGGCCATGATGACACCTTTCAGTCGGAGGAGAGCGCGGTGCGGCGGGGCTAGCGGCGCCAGCGGAAGAACAGCCGCTCGCCCGGGGTGCCTTCGACGCCGTAGGGCAGGCCAAGACGCTCGGCCATGCTCAGGCCCTCGCCGTCGGCGAGCGGGGTGAAGCCGGCGGCCTGGTAGAAGGCCTCCAGGTGGGCGGAGGCGGTGCTGAACTGGCCGTAGAGGAGCGGGTACTGCAGCTGCCGGTAGACCTGCACGGCGCGCTTGAGCAGCAGGGTCCCCCGGCCGGCGCCGCGGGCGTCCTCCTCCACCGCCAGGCCGCCGATCTTCGCGATGGCGATGGCCGGGAGCAGCGCTTCCCCGGGACCGGCGCCCCGCTGGAGGAGCCGGGAGATGAGCGGGGCCGGCGGGTGGGCGACCAGGGCGCCGACCACGCGGCCGGTGGAGTCCTCGGCGACCAGGGCGAGGGCCAGCGGCGGCATCCCGTCGGCGAAGCTGGCGCCGGCGAGCGAGGTGACGGCTCCTTCCATCAGCGCGTCGGGACCGCTGTCGAGGGCGGTCCGCAGGGTGGCGGAGACGGAGCCCGCCTCGATGGCCCTGCCGTACCGGGCGTCCAGCTCCACGTCGGCCAGCTTCAGCAACGCGGCCACCTCATCGGCGTCCCCGGGCCCGGCCAGCCTCACCCGCCCGCCGTCCGGTCCGGGCCAGCCCTCTGCCAGCCGCTTGCCGGTCACCCGCTGCGGCGGGGTGGAGCCCCCGCGCGCCCGTGCCGCTCGCTTCGCCATGCGAGCACCGTAGCCACCCCCCGGCACCGTGCACCGGCCTTTGGGGCAACTGGTCCGGCGCGGCCACGGTGCTCAGCGCGGCTCGAGCCCGGGAGGCGGTGTGGAGCGGGCGAGCGGTCGGACCGACGGGGCAGTGCGTCGGTCGGCGGTAAGCGCTGGCGACGCCCCGAGAAGGCACTGGGAGGCCGTCACCTTCAGGTGACGGCCTCCCAGTTTTCCGCGCGCATCATGTGGTGTGGAGGTTCCAACCGCTGTCCACGCCCCACGAGGAGTCGACGGTGCCCCACGTCGAGTCCGGCGAGCCGAGGCCCCAGATCGTGTCCTTGCCTACACGAGTGTTCATGCTGTCCTCCCCGTTCCGTGATCAGGCGCCCCACTGTAGGCGCCGTGACCAGGCATGTCATCACTTCGGCAGGACCGCAGCCGACCCGGCTCAGAAGGGTGGCACTTCGGAGTACTTCCCTCGTTCTGGATCGCCCTCTATCCGAAGGTCATCGCTGTCCGGCGTCGCCGCTCCGACGCCGCCGGACTGCCGAAGGCGGGAGCCTCCTCGCCTCTTGCCTCACCCACCGCGCCCACAGCGAGGCTGGCTGGCACCTCTACGCCCCCGCCGCGCGCTCGTCGCGGCCGGCCACGAACGCCCCGGCACCACCGCACACCTCGCCGCACTGCCCGCCCCGCTCGCCCAGGCTCCAGCCGCCGACCGCCGATCGCCGTGAGGACCGCGCCGGACCGGCTGCCTCCGAGCGGTCCGGCCCGAGCGGATAGTCACCTCCGGGTGAGCCGGGGGCACGGCGGCTACCGGTCCGGCCCTCCGCTGCCGATACGCTCACCCGCATGAACGAGATGCTGGCAGCGGCCACCATGCACGTGGTCGCGATCCTGAACCAGAAGGGCGGCGTCGGGAAGACCACGGACACGATCCACCTCGGCGGTGCCCTCGCCGAGCACGGTCGACGGGTCCTGCTGGTGGATCTCGACCCGCAGGGCAACCTCACCACCGCCCTCGGCATCCCCCGCCTGGAGGGGCCGCTGACGATGCCGACGGCGATGCTGAACGGGTGCTCGGCCGAACAGGCCAGGGCCCTCGTCCATCAGCACTCCGACAACCTGTACGTGATCCCGAGTTCCCTCGACATGTTCTCGCTGCCGCGCAAGCTGCACGGCGAGCGTGCCGCCCACGAGCGGCTGTGGCGGGTCCTGCGGCACCTGGAGGGCATGTTCGACGTCTGCCTGATCGACTGCCGTCCAGGGCTGGATGTCGACACCGACGCCGCGCTGTACGCCGCCGGCTCGCTGCTCATCCCGGTGGACGTCGATGAGTTCTCCATCGACGCCCTGAGTCTGCTGCTCGGCCAGATGGAGACGCTCTCCGCCGAGCTGGAGCACCCCGCGCCCGATGTCCGCGGGCTCATCATCAACCGCGTGATGCTCCCGCTGTCCGCGATCAACGGCGCCGTGATGAACGAGCTCAAGTCGGCCGGCCCGCAGGTCCTGGCGGAGATCCCGGTGCGGTCGATACTGGCCGAGGCCCGCAACCAGCGGAAGACGATCACGCAGTACGCCCCCAAGAGCGACGTGGCGCAGATGTTCCGCGACCTGGCCAAGGCCTCCGGGCTGGTGGCCTGATGGCGAAGACGTTCACGGTCAAGAAGGTCGACCCGACAGTCGCGGCCGGTCTCGGCACCGGCCGGACGAGCAAGACGGGAACGGTCGCGACCCGGGACGCGCGACTTCCCCACCAGTTCGACCCGGCCTCGCTCGGCTCGACTCCGGCCGAGCGGCTGGCCGGGCTCGAGGAGATCATCGAATCCGCCCGCCAGGACGCGGCAGAGACGGTGAAGGCTGCCAAGACCCGCTTCGAGATGCGGGCGGGGATGGCGCTGGAGATGATCCGCAGCGAGCCGATCCTGTTCACGCAGAAGGGGTACTCGGACTTCAAGTCCTACGTGAAGGGCCGCTGGGGCTACAGCCTCTCGCGCGCCTATCAGCTGATGGACATCGTCCTGGTCATGACGGCCGTTTCCACAATTGTGGAATCGGCGCTCCCCGAGTCGCAGGTCCGACTCCTGGCCGTGGTGGTGCGCCAGCACGGTGACGAGGCCGCCCGTCAGATCCTCTCCACCACCAGGGCACTGCCGGGCAATGTCACAGCGAAGAAGCTGGAGCAGGTCCGCGACCAGCTGAACTACACCCCGGCCTCACGGACCACGGGCTCGGGCGGCGGTCCGGACATCGTGGACGCCGAGCTGGTGGGCGAGGCCCCGGCGGAGGTACAGGCCATCCGCGACGGTCTCGCCGCCCTCAGCAAGGCGAGCGCGCTGCTGACCCCGAAGAACCTTGCCGTCGCACTCCAGCACTACCCGGATCTCGGGGACGCGGTCCTGGCCGGCTACGAGAAGTCCGGCGACGTACGCCGCCGCCTTCGCCGTCACATCGACGCGGCCACCGCGTAGGCCCGAAACGCAAAAGGGCCCGCTTCCACCGGCGTTATAGCCGAGGGAAGCGGGCCCTTCACTGTGCCGGGGGTCAGGCCGGAGCGGGAACGCCCGCATGGTCGAGGCCGATCGCGTGGCTGACGGTGGCGAGAGTGTCGGTCCAGTCGCCAGCGTGGTGGACAGCGCGGTCGTCCACGTACGCGGCCGCGCCCAACTTGGTGCTGGTCACCAGGATCGGACCGCCCACCACGGTCCAGTACGCCCTCGAGGGATCCGGGTCGACGAAGGCCGACAGGCCGCTGTACCAGGTGACCCAGTCAGCGATCTCCGGCAGCCAGCGCTCCGGTCGGGCGGTGAAAACGAAAACGGCGCGCTGCCGGGCGACGGTGCGCAGCGCCTCGATCGCACCGGGCTGGGGCAGGCCGATGCGGCCTGCCTGCCAACCCTGGTCGACCGTCAGAGTGCCGTCCAGGTCGAATCCGACGGCCTGCGACGCGGGGCTGTCCGGGCGAGGGGCGATGACGGTGCGGTGCATGCGGTCCTCCATCGAATGCCGGGCGGGTCTACAGGAGGGCGAGCTGGTTCTCGTCCGGCTCGCCGCCGCTGTCCTGGGGGAGCACCTGGGCGCGGGCCGCGTCGTGGGCTTCGTCGCCCCGGTCGCAGACGAGTCGGCCGTCGGGGCGCTCGTGCCACTCGCGGCCGGCGGCGTCGGCGGCCGCGCCTTCGGGCGTGGCGTGGTGGGGGATGTACTCGTCCTCGACCAGGTCGCCGCACACCGAGCAGCAGGCGGTCCAGCAGAGCGTCGGGACGGCGACGCCGGCGCCCGAGCGGGCCGCGCCCTCGCGGCGCCAGGCGTAGCCGTTCCGGAGGACGACGGCGTGGGTGGCGGGCTGGAGCGGGGAGCCGTCGTCGAGGTCGGCGGCCAGGGCGTTGTGTTCGGCGGCGGCCATCAGCGCGGTGGCGAGGTCGGGCATCGGCAGCAGGGTGTTCGGGCCGGTGAGCCACAGCTCCCAGGCCTTGTCCGGGGTGCCGGGGCGCAGCCGCTGGTCGGGGTCGGTGGTGAAGAGGCCGCGGCGGCCGACGGGGGTGATGGCGGGGGTGGTGGTCATCTGCGGTGTCTCCTTCGGCGGGTCGGCCCCGGCCTGCTGGGGTGCGGGCCGGGGCCGGGGTGGTGGCTGGTGGTCGGGTGGGGTGGTGCGGCGGCAGGGGGCGGTCGGCTACAGGAGGCCGGCGGCGTGGGCCTCCGCTTCCTGGTCGACGTCCTCGTCCTCGTCGGCTCCACCCTCGGTGTCGAAGTCGGCGTCGGCGTCGGCGTCGGTGTCGGCGGGGAGGAGTTCGGCGATGGCGAGGTCCTGGCCGAGGGCGGCCCACGGGTAGCCGTCGCCGTCCTCGCTGTCGGCGTCGGCGGGCTGTGCCGCGGCCGGGGCGGGGCCGTCCAGGAGCGCGGCGAGCTCGGCGACGGTGTGGATCTGCACCGGCTCCTCGCCGTCCCGGGCGAGGAGGAAGGTGCGGCTGTTGTAGCCGTCGCGGTCGGTCGGCCGGGGGACGGCGAGCAGGCGCGCGGTGGAGGTGATCTCGCACGTCGCGGAACCGTCGTCCATGCCGGTCCAGTTCTCCGCCTTGGTGAGGGCGCCGTGGCTGTAGTCGAGGCGGGCGGCGCCGGAGGCGGCGCGCTGCGCGGCGTCGGCGCGGACGTCGGCGGCCAGCTGCTCGGGGGTCGCCGGCGGGGGCGTCACGCCGACCGGGCTGTGGTGCTCGGCGCCGAGGCGGCGGCGCAGGGGGGCGAGGGCCTGGTAGGCGTGGTGGTCGGTGAGGGCGGCGGCGAGGGCGCCGGTGGCGAGGGCGAGGGTGATGCGGATGTCGGCGGGGTGGGTGGTGAGGGTGCGGTAGGTGGTGAGGGGCGGCGGCGGCGGTGACGACGGCGACGCTGTCGGCGGTGTCGAGGGCGGTGCGGGCCAGGCGGGTGCGCAGGGTGTCGGTCACGGGTGCCTCCGAGGGGGAGCGGGTCGGGTGCCGGCCGGGCGGCCGCGCCGCGCACCACGGCGCCCGCCGTCCCGGCCTGGACGGCTCGGGGGCGGCGGGCGTGGTGGTGGGCAGCGTCAGTGTCCGGTGCGGTGGTGGCGGATCTCGTCGAACCCTTCGCCGGCGAGCAGCTCGCGGGCGGAGCGGACCATGCGGTGCTGCCTGCGCACGACGTCCTCCGGCACCCGGCGCTCGGTCGGCCGCTGCGCGTTCCTCGCCAGACACACCGGCAGGGGCGCGTCCACCCACGTCGCCACGACACGGCGGCCGTGCTGGTGGCCGAGCTCGACCAGTTGTGCCCTGTGGTGTGCCTCGGCCGACGTGTTGTCCACCCAGGTCGTCAGGCCACGTCGCAGCCTCATGGCCAGGATCTGGGTCTGCAGCAGGACGGCGTCGGCGGTCGCCTCCTGCTGGCCGGCCGAGTCCGCGACGACGGCGCGCAGGTTGTCGAGGCTGACGACCTGGGTGGGCGGGAGGTGGCGCAGCAGGGTCGACTTGCCCGAGCCGCTGGCCCCGATCATGACGACCAGGTCGCCGCGTTCGGCCGGTGCCAGGACGTTGTCGAGGGCGGAGGGTTGGGTGGAGAGCATGGGCGGTCCCTTCGGTGGGCGGGTGTCAGCGGGCGAGGACGGCGGTCGGGCCCACAGCTCGGGGCGTCTCCAGGGGGATGACGTAGATGTCCACGACGTCCTGGACGTTGCTCCAGGTGCCGGCGGCGTGGCGGATGTAGACGACGCGCTCCTGGGCGCCGCTGCGGTCGGTGGTGTCGTACTCGTGGACCGTGTGGTGCTTGCGGGCGCGGCGGACGGCGGCGTTCACGGTGGCGGTGCGCGCCTGGTTGGGGAAGGGCAGGAAGTGGTGGCCGTCCCTGAGGGTGAACACCAGGGCGTGGTCGGGGCGCGGTCCGGTGGTGACGAGCCGGGCGCCGTAGTCGCGCAGGTCCTGGATGTGGCCGGCGTAGTACTCCTCGGCGGTCTGGGTGGTCATGGGTTCCCTCCGGTGTTCGGTGCGGCCGGGCGGCCGCGCCGCGCACCACGACGCCCGCCGTCCCGGCCGGGCTGGCGGGGGCGGCGGGCGCGGTGGTGGGCAGCGTCAGTGCCCGGGCGTCAGCGGACGGCGCTCCAGAGGATCAGCAGGATCACGGCCAGCCCGACGAGGACGGTCTTCGGCGAGATGCTGGTGGCGGCCTGCAGGCGTCGTATCTCGGCGTGAAGGGCGTCGCACTCGGCCTGTATCCCGGTGTGGGAGGGGGTGCCGGGGGTGAGGCCGGCCAGGATGGCGGAGCGATGGTGGAGCTTCTCGTACAGGGCCGCGATCTGTGCGTCGCGGGAGACGGCCAGGGCCACGTTGGGTGCCTTCCGGTGGTCGGTGCTCGGCAGGTAGGGGGAGCGGCCGGGGCCGGCGCGGTGGGTGCCGGCCCCGGCGGTGCGGGTGGTCAGGTGAGGCTGCGGGCGTCGATCAGGCCCTCGATCCGGGACGCCTGGGCGTGGATGCGCTGGGCCAGGACGGTGAGCCGTTCGGTGTCGGCGGTGCTGACCCCGCGGGCGAGACCGGCGGCGAGGCGGTCGGCGTCGGCGCGCAGCTGGGCGACGTCGGCGGCCAGGGCCTGGCCGCGCTGGGCGATGACGGCGGTCAGCCGGACGGGGTGGGGAAGGAGGGGTTCGGGCACGGGCGGGCTGCTCCCGGTCGTCGTGGTCGGCTCAGTGGCGGTGGTCGAAGGGGGCTGCGGGGTTGGGCAGCGCGGCGAGCCGGGCCGGGGTCGGGGCGGGGGTCGGCTGGGGCTCGGGGGTGTGGACGGTGATCTGCGGGGCGACGTCGGTGCGGTTGATGACGGTCGGGCGCAGCGAGAAGCTGATGCCGCGCAGGGCGAACAGGCTGACGGCGGCGATGCCCGCGGCGGTGAGGCCGGTGGCGACGGGGCGGCCGGTGTCTGGGGTGGCCTGCCAGACCATGGCGAGCGTGGCGCAGGACCAGGCCGTCCAGGCGAGGCGTGCGACGGCGCCCTGGGTGAGGAACGCGAGCAGCGCGGCCACCAGGCCGACCGTCTTCCAGGCGCCGTAGGCGGTGGCGGCGGTGAGCGGGGCGGGCGTGTGGGCGGCGAGGTAGGTGTGGATCGGGCCGGTGACGGCGGTGCGCAGGCCGTCGCCGTCGGCGGGCAGGTCCTGCGGCAGGTGGATCGCGCCGACCAGCGCGCCGGCGCCGTTCAGCAGGATGCCGCCGACGGTGCCGAGCACCAGGACGGCGAGGGTGATCGTGATCAGGTAGGCGAGGCCGCGCACCCACGGCTCGGCGCCGGCGAAGTCGTCCAGGCCGGCGGCCAGCTCCCGGCGGCGCTCGTCGAGCCAGCCGCCCGGGGCGCTCAGGGCGCGGACCCGGCGGCCGGCCGCCTCACGGACGCTGACGCTCGGCTGCTCCTCGGAGTCGGTGGTCGGCTCGGTGTGCTGGTTCACGGGGTGCTGCTCCTTGGTGAGGTCGGTGGGGTGTGCGCGGGTTCGTGGCCCGCCCCGGCGGGTGCCGGGGCGGGCGGGGTCGTACGGGGTCAGCCCTGGAGGCGGATGGGCATCAGCAGGTGCTGGTAGTCGCCGCCGGTGTCCTCGCCGCTGTGACCAAGAATCAGGACGGGCTTGGTGGAGGAGGTGAGGTGGAAGCGGGCCTCGGGGGTGGTCACGGCCTTGAGGCAGTCGGCGAGGTAGCCGGGGTTGAACGCCGCGTCGCAGCCCTGGACCCGGTCGGTGAGCGAGCCGACGGAGTTGCAGGGGATGCGGTCGGCGGCGCGGGCGTCGTCGCCGTCGCCGGCCTCGACGAGCAGCTGGTCGCCGTCGACGGCCAGGCGGATCGGGCGCTTGTCGGAGGCGACCAGGGCGACGCGCTTGACGGCGGCCAGCGCCTCCTCGACGGGGACGGTGACGGTCAGCTCCGCGTCCTCGGCCGTGGGGAAGAGGTTGCGGAACTTGGGGAACTCGGCCTCCAGGAGACGGGTTCCGGTGGTGCGGCCCGGGACGGAGAGGGTGATCTGCCCGTCCGACCAGCCGATGCTGACGGGGTGTTCGCCGGCCAGGGCGCGGGCCGCCTCGGCGAGGAATTTCGCGGGCACCAGGACGGTGCGGGCCGCCGCGTCGAGCTCCTCGGCCGTCGGCCCGGCGTCCTCCTCGCCCTTCTTCCGGGCCTTCCTCACCGGCTCGGCGGCCGGCAGGGTGCCGGTGGGCCTGACGGTGAGCTCGCGGACCGCGAAGCGGTAGCGGTCGGTGGCGGCCAGGGTGAGCCGGCTGCCCTCCAGCATCATCTGCACGCCGGTGAGCGCGGGCAGCGAGTGGTCGGTGCCCGCCGCGACGACGGCCTGGGCGACGGCGTCGGCGAGCGCGTCGCCCTCCACCGTGAGGACGCTGTCCGGGGCGGCCGGGAGGGCCGGGTACTCCTCGACGGGAAGGGTCGGCAGGGTGAACCGGGCGCTGCCCGCGGTGAGGAGCAGGCGGGCTCCGGAGAGCTCGAGGTCGACCTCGGCCGACTTCGGGAGCGTCTTCGCGATGTCGGACAGCAGCCGTCCGGAGACCAGCGCGGTGCCGTCGTCGGCGATCTCGGCGTCGACGCGGGTGGTCGAGCACACCTCGTAGTCGAACGCGGCCAGGTGCAGCCCGTCCTCGCCGGTGCGCAGCAGGATGCCGCCGAGGACGGGCACCGGGGGGCGGGTGGGCAGGGCGCGGGCGGCGTGGGCGACGGCGTCGGCGAACGGGCCGGCGAACAGGCGCAGCTTCATCGGGGTCCTCTCGGAAAGGCCGGGGTGCGGTGGGCGGGGCGGGGCCGGGGCTATGCGTCGGCGTCGGCGGCGCCGGAGAGCTCCTCGCAGGTGGAGTAGCCGGTGTCCAGCAGGAGGCAGTCGCCGTAGTCGTCGGCGTGCTCCAGGACGAGTTCGGCGGTGCCGGCCCACCCGGGGACGACGGCCGTCACCGGGGCGTGGTCGGGCAGGGCGGCCAGGCCGGCGGCGAGGTCGCCGACCGTCAGCACCGCGGCCAGGCCGGTACGGCGGGCCGCGGCGGGCCGTGCGTCGCCGTCGGGGGCGGGGGCGGGCAGGTGGAGGTCGAGGGCCGGGGTGGTCGGGTCCGGGTCGGGCGTGGTGGTGCGCAGGACCAGGGCGCCGTCCCAGGTGGTGGCGCGCACCGGCCAGGCGGCGCGGCGGTCCCACTTCGGGACGCCGCAGACGACCGGCAGGTGGTCGGGCAGGGCGGCCAGTACGGCGGTGAGGTCACCGACGGTCAGGCGGGCGGCGCTGTAGGGGGTGCCCTCGATCCGCCACGGCGCCCGGCGGTCGACCGGGGGGCGCGTCGTGGCGGCGGCCTCGAGGGCCTCGGTGATGGCGGTGACCGCGGCGGCGCCCATCTCCTCGGGGCTGGCCGGGTCGGCGGTGACGGTGACGGTGCTGCTCACGACGTCCTCCAGGCAGGTCGCGGTGTCGGCCGGTCGGCCGGCCCCGTCCCCGGAAAGCGGCCCGCCCGCCCGGCCGGTGTTCGGCGGGGCGGGCGGTGTGCGGGCCGGGGGCGAGGCCGGGCGGCCGGTCAGCGGACGTTGTTGGTGACCGTGCCCTTCCATCCGGCGGACTGCCGGCCGATGGTGACCTCGGTGTGCCGGTGGAACATCGCGAGGACGGGACCGGTGCTGGCACCGTCGCCGCCCGCCGACGCGGACGTACCCGCGCCGGTGCCGGTGGCGGAGCGGAGTTTGCCGAGCAGGCCGGCGACGCCGAGGACGACGGCGGCGACGAGGACGGCGGCCCACTTGAGGAGGTCGCCGAGTGCGTCGGCGTGCGGGGCGACCTGCGCGACGGCGGCGCCGAGCATCCACACCGCTCCGCCGGCGGCGAGGGAGGCGATGGATCCGTAGAGGACGTACTGGCGCACCGCCAGTGGCAGGCCCGGGTCGACCACCGGGACCGGCGCCGGTGCGGCGGGGGCGGGCAGCGGCTTCGCGGCGGTCTCCGCGGCGGCGGCGAGGGGGTTGTGCACGGGGACGGCGATGACCTTGCCGTCGACCAGGGCGGGGATCAGGGCCGGGGTGGCGGGGGAGGGCTGGAGGGGGACGGCGACGACCCGGCCGTCGAGCGAGGCCACCACGAAGCCCTCCTGGAGCAGGTAGGCGTTGAGGTCGACCGCCGTGTCGGCGGCGGGGGTGGCGGTGTAGATGCTGTCCACGGGGTGCTCCTAGGTGTGGCGGGGAGGGCTCGCTCGGATCGGGGGCGCCGGCCGCGCCCGTAGAGGCCGGGAGCGGGCGCTCACTGCTCGGTGGGTGCGCTGCTGGGGCGGACGGCGCGGTTCTCTGCGGCCGGTCTCGGTGGGACCGGCCGCGGGTCACTGCACGATCATGTGCGGGGGGTGGCCGTGGTTCATGTGGTCCACGCACGGCTGGCAGTTCTCGCGCGGGCCGAGGTGGGAGTGCGCGTCCTTGGCGTAGGCGTGGTACCAGCACTGCCTGCATTCGTTCCGCGGCGGGTTGTTGGCGGTGTCGTTGCCCATCGTTTTCTCCTTCTGGTGTCGGGCCGCGGTACTCGGGCCCGGGCGGTGGCGCGGCGCCGGGCGCCTTCTGGGACCGCCGGGCCCGCGCCCGGTGGCGGGGCGGGTCCGGCGGCCCCCGGAGAGGCCGGGGACGGGCGGTCGGGGGTGCGGGTCAGTCCTCGTCGCCGCTGTGGCGGCGGGGCAGGTGCTCGGCGGTGTCGGGGTTCAGGTAGTGGTCGCGCAGCGCTGCCAGCCGCCACGCCTGCAACGTGGTGCTCTGGACGGTGAGGGCGGTGTGGACGGCGGCGCGTCGGCCGGTGGTGGCCAGGCGGTGCAGTTGTCCGCAGGTCGGCTCGTGGCGGGCCATCAGGTCGTCGGCGTCGTCGATCAGGATCAGCACGCTCGGCTCGGCCGCGGTCGGGATGTGCTCCTCGCCGCGGCCGGTGCGCCCGTCGATCAGGGCGAGGGCGTCGGCGAGCATCTGTGCGGCGCCGTCGAGGTCGGTGCGGCGGTCGGCGTCCACCAGCTGGGCGTGGGGGTCGACGGCCCAGGTGGTGGCGGTCGGGTCGGCGGCGTGGGCGGCGGCCAGGTGCTGGAGGCGGTGGGTCTTGCCGGAGCCGGTGGGGCCGACCAGGAGGAGCTTGTGCACGGGACTGGTCCTTTCGCGGGACGGGGGCGGGCGGGTGTGCGGGAGTCGGCCCCCGGTGGGGCCTGGTCGGTGTGCCCGGGCCGGTGGGTGGTCAGGGCTTGACGGAGCTGGTGACCTCGGCACCGCCGTCGAGGGCGGAGCGGATCGGCTCGGCGAGGCCGGTGGAGGCGAGGAGGAAGCCGAAGACGGCGGCGACGATCGCGGCGCCGACGGTGGCGCGGCGGTTGCGGACCAGCAGGACCATGACGACGCCGGCGAGTACGACGCCGGAGACGGAGACGACCACGGGGGCTCCTTCGGGCTTGCGCGGGTGGGGCCCGGCCGGTCGGCCGGGCCCGCCGGGTGTTCGGTGGTGGTGGGTGGTCAGGCGTCGGCGGGCTCGGTGACGAGCTGGTAGACCCCGCGGCCGACCCTCTCCAGCCAGCCGGACCGGTGGAGCTCGCCGGTCTCGGTGTTGACCGAGCCGGTCTCGTACTCCGGGCACAGGACCTTGCGCATCTCCGGCAGGCTCATGGGCCCGTCGGCCAGGAGGTCGAGGATCCGCTCGCGCAGGGTGGGCCCGCTGTCGAACAGGTCGCCCAGGTCGGGGCCCTCGTCGCCGTCGGCTGCGGCGGGAAGTTCGAGGACGAGCTCCGGAACCTCGGCCGGGGCCGGTACCGGCCCGTGGGCGGCGTCGGCCAGGGGCGCGCCGTCCGGCGCCGGCTCGGTGGGCGGGGTGTCGCGCAGTGCGTACGCCTTGCCCGCCGCGTGGGCCTCGCCGTCGGTGACGGTGACCGGCGGCTCGTCGCCGTACAGCTCGATCAGGTCCGGATAGATGCCGTTCTTCTTCTCGGCGTAGAAGGTGCGCATGAAGCGGGCGCGGCCGTCGAGGAACATGTAGGCCATGCCGGCCGTGCTCTGCCCTTCGTCGTCGTCGGTGCCGTCGAAGAGGGCTTCGATCTGGCCGTTGTCGTAGATGCGGGCGGGGATGTTCTCGAGCTGGAATCCGGGCGGAGCGACACCGTCCAGGCCCATGTCCCGGGTGGAGGAGCTGGTCGTGCGCATGAGGAAGAGGACGCCGACCTTGCCCTGCTGGCGGATCGCCTCCTCGTCGCCGAGGTCCTTCAGGTGCAGGGACTGGACGGCCAGGCGGATGCCGATGCCGACCTTGCGGCCGGTCTTCTGGATGTCGGCGATCAGGTAGGCGGCGAGCTTCTTCTTCTTCTCGTCCGGGTGGGACAGGAGCCGGTTGATCTCGTCCAGGGTGATGTTCAGCAGCGACCACGGGCAGCCGATCGCGAAGTCGCCGCGGCCCATCTCGTTGGAGACCTTCTCGCGGTGCTTCATCACCTTGTGGGCGGTGGCCAGCATCGACAGGGCCTCGTCCTCACCCTTCGCGAACCAGTCCACCCTGCCGTCGGCCTCCGGCAGCGACATGCCGCCCTGGATGTCGGCGACCCACGACACCACCCCCGAGCGCTTCTCGGCGGCGAGGATCAGGTTCAGCAGCACGGACTTCCCCGCGCCGGTGACGCCGGCGACGATGCCTCGCAGCGCGCCCTGCCCCGGGTCCCACAGCCGCATCACGGCCGGGCGCCCGTCGTGGCACACCCCCACGGCGACCCGGCCGCGCTCGTCCATCGTCAGATCGGCGACGGTGGCCTTGCGGACGTTCATCAGCGGGTTGATCCGGTAGACGGAGACGACGGCCTGACGCAGCCCGTCGGTCTCGATGACCAGGCGGGTCGGGTCGTCGACGTCCAGGGCCGAGCAGACCTCGGAATGGGGCAGGCGGATCTTCTTGCCGCGCGGGGAGGCGACGAGGATGACGATCCGGTCCTCCTCGATCCGGGCCCGCACGAAGCGCACACCGGGGGCCGCGCCGCCGGGGCAGCTGACCGCGCTCTCCCACAGCGCCTCCAGGCTCTGGAACTGGCGGGTGGTCTCGCCGACGGTGGGGGTGACCTGCAGCACCATGCGTCCCGGGCCGGAGCGGGGCAGCGAGGTGAAGCTGATGGCCTCCTCGGGGACGTCGAACGCCGCCGCGAGGCTGCGCAGGGACAGCTGCGGGACGGCCTTGCCGGGCTGGGCGACGACGACGGCCCTGAAGTCGGGCAGGCCCTGCTGGAACTGCTCGACGGCGTCCAGCCGGGTGCCGGGCGCGAGGTTCGCCTGGTCCCACAGGCGGGCGAGGAACGACGGGTAGTCGGTCGGCGGCCCGGCCGGGGCGCCCTGTTGGGGGAGGGCGGCGACCAGGTCGGGCAGCGCCTCCTCCGTCAGGGCGGCCGAGCGGGTGTAGGGGGTGGCGGCCGCCATCGCCGCGCCCCACAGCACGGGGCCGGCGATCTCCCACCAGGCGGTGCCCGGGGCGGCGAGCGCCGCGGTGTAGACGGCGGAGCCGGACAGCGCCGGCAGGGCGCGCAGCGCGGAGCGCAGCAGGCCCAGGCCGGGTGCGGAGCCGTCCCTGGGGGTGGCCTTGCAGTACAGCCACAGGCCGGTGCCGGCGGCGGTGCCGAGCGCGCCGAGCCAGGAGAGCGGGCCCTGGTCGAGCTGGGGGCCGATCGCGGCACCGGCGGCGCAGGCGGCGTAGGCGAGGCGTTCGCCGTTGGTGCGGCGGCGGATCGTGCCCGGGGGAACGGTCGTGGCGGTGCCGGTGGCCGGCGCCTGGGTGTGCTCGGTGACGGTCACCGTCGCCTTCCTCTCCTTCGGGGGGTGCGGGACGGGGCCGCACCCTGGCTGTTCGGGTGCAGCCCCGTCGGGGTCGGTGCGGTGGTGCGGGGTGGGTCAGCGGACCTCGTAGAAGCCGGGCTTGGCCATCGGCACGCCGGAGGCCTGGGCGGCTTCGTGGATGCCCCGGTACTCGCCGTCGTGCGCGGCCTCGAAGCCGCGGGCGGCGCTCTCGGTGGCGTCGGCGGCCGACGCCATCTCGCCCGAGGCGGTGGCCACCCGGGTCAGTGCGGCGGAGACCTCGAGGATCTGCGCGGTGAACCGGTCGGCGACCTCGGCCTGCCCGCACATCTCCGACAGCGTGCGGGCCTGCCCGGCGTTGTGCTCCATGTGCCGCTGCAGCGCCCACATGCCCTCCTTGAGCTTGAGGGCGCTCGCGGTCAGCTGCGCGGTGCGGGCCGCCAGCGCGAGGAACCCGAGCGCCCCGCCGCCGTGCTCGACCTCGCCGTGGTTGTCGTACAGCTCGATGTCGTTCATCGGCTGCTCCTCCTTCTCAGTTCTCGTTGTGGACGCGGGCGGAGGGGGTGCGCAGCCCGGCGTCGGCGGTCGCTGCCTGGATCGGCTTGTAGTGGTCGTTCATCGCCTGGTCGGCGCTCTCGGACTGCTCGGCCGCCTCCAGCGAGGCGACCTTCATCTCGTCGGCCTTCGCCGCGAGGACGTCCATCGACTCCGCCAGCCGGCTCATGGCCGTCGAGGTGATGGAGCCGATGACGTTGTTCCTGGTGCGCAGCTCGGCCGCCAGGTCCTCCAGCTCGTAGCGCAGCCGGCGGGCCCGCTCGGCCAGGGCGGTGCAGGTGTCGTGCGCGGCGAAGCCCTCCTGGGTGAGGCGGCCGAGTTCGTCCAGGACGTCGTCGAGGGTGATCTCGGTGGCGTGCTCGGAGGACATCCCCGGCGCCGCGGCGGGCGTGGTGGTCATGGGCAGGGACACGTTGGTGATGCTCCTTGTGCTCGGTCCGCTCTGTGCGGGGATCGAGGCCGCCACCGCGGCGGCGGCCTGCTGGACGGGCGCCCCGGCGGCCGGCACCGCCGACGCTGCGGCGACCGGGGCAACCGGCGCCGGGGCGGGGGCGGGCGGCATCGGGATCGGCCGGCGGGTGCCCGGCCGCCGGGTGTGCTTGACCGAGGCCGGGCCGAGCGCGGCCGGTGCCCTCGCGGGCAGCCCCTGCCCGGCGGCGTGCTCCGGGGGCCGGGTGCGGGAGGCCCCGGCGTCACCGACCCGGTCGGTCCGCACCACCGTGTGCGTCTCGCCCCCGGCGCTGGCCATCCCCGCCGCCGAGAACGGCGTGCTGCGCCCCGCCGTGGTGCCGCCGGGCCCGGCGGTGAACCCGCCGCTGTGCGTGCTGCCCGGACCGGGCGGCGGGGTGTTCGGCGCCTTGCGCTTCGCGCGGGCCCTGGCCCGGCGGAAGGCGGCTCCCCAGCCGCCGCGGGACTTCTTCGCGCCCGGGCCGGCCGTGCCCGGCCCGGTGCCCGCGGCCGCCGAGGCGGCGGCCCGGGCCGCCTTCTTCCGGGCGGCCTTCTTCCTGGCCTTCTTGGAGACCCGGGAGAACACCGGCTTGTGGGTGCCCATCCGCTTGGCCCAGCGCCGCTCGAACTCCTCGTTCACCGCCTGCTTGAACGTGCCCGGGCGGGCGCCGGCGTTGCGGCGGTGGTACGCCTTCATGCACCGGCGGCAGCGGCAGTCCGCGTCCTCCCACGCCTGCAGAGTGCCGTGCCGCACCCCGGGTCCGAGCTTCTGCTTCTTCCCCACCAGCGCGGCCTTGGGCGCCGACGGTGCACCCGTCGACCCGCCGGCCCCGCCGCCCTTCTTCCCCTTGCCCTTGCGCAGGGTGCCCGAGGACGGGCCGGTGCCGGACGCGCCGGTCGGCGCCTTCACCCGACCGTTCTTGCCGCCCGGCTTGCCCGGCGCGGTGCCGCCGGTCGAACCGGCCCCGGACCTGCCGGGACCGTTCTTCCCGCCGGGCGTGCCCGGCGCCTGGGTGCTCCCCCCGTCCTTGCCGCTCCTGCCGCCGGCCTTGCCCCGGGCGGCCGGACCGCCGCCCTGCGACGTGCGGCGCACTGCACCGGGCATGGACTTTCCCGGGTTGCTGCGGCTCCTGTCCGCGCCCGCCCCGCCCTTGCCGGTGTCCTTCCTGCCGGTGTCCTTGCCCTTGGACGGACCGCCACCGGCGGAAGCGCCTGAGCCGGAGCCGCCGGAGCCGCCCTTGCCCGTGTCCTTGCCCTTCGGGGAGCCGCCGGGATCAGCCGGGCCGGGACCGCCCTTGCCGGTGTCCTTGCCCTTGGACGGACCGCCACCGGCGGAAGCGCCGGAGCCGGAGCTCCCGGAGTCGCCCTTGCCGGTGTTCTTCTTGTCCGTGTCCTTCTTGCCGGTGGTGCCGGTGTCCTTGCCCTTCGGCGAGCCACCGCCGGCACCCGGGCCGGCGCCGGGGCCGCCCTTGCCGGTGTCCTTCCTGTCCGTGTCCTTCTTGCCGGTTTCCTTGCGGTTGCCGCCGGTGTTGCCGGTGGGGGAGGCGGCCGGTCCCCGGTCCGGGCCCCGGCGGGGCGCGCCCGGACCGCCCGGGGCTCCGCCGGAGCCGCCCGGGCCCCGTCCCCCGCCGGCCCCGCCGCCCCTGCCGCCCTGCTGGCGGTCGAGGGAGCGGCGGCCCCATTCGTGCGAGGGGGCCACCGTGTCCCGCCCGCCGCCCTTCTTCTCCTTGTTCTCCTTGCCGTCCTTCCCGGTCTTCTCCGCGGTCTCGGCAGCCTCGGCGACGGCCTTGCGCTGCTCGCGGCTGGCCCGCCAGGCGGTGACGGCCGAGTGGATGCCGCGCATCGCGGCGACCGAGACGGCGAGCACCGCGGCGAGCGACAGCGCGCCCAGACCCGGACCGGGGGCCGTCTCCTGGGCGGCCTCGGAGCGGAACGTGGCGGGTACGTGGCCGGGCACCGGCGGGGCCGGCGCGGCCGGCCCGTCGGGCAGCGCCGGGGGCCCGACCGGTACGAGTTCGGCCGGGCCGGACAGGGCGGCCAGGGTCTCCAGCGGGGAGCGCCGGCCACTGTCCGGCGGCATCTCCAGGACCGGCGGCGCGGCCGGTCCGTCGGGCAGCGGAGACGGTGCCTCCGGCAGCGGCGGGGGCGCGAATCCGACCCCTCCACCGGCTCCTCCGGGGAACGGGATGACGGTGCCGGAGCCCTCGCCGGAGTCCTCGTCGTCGCTCATTCCTCCTCCTTCCTGAGTTGACAGACAGTCACAGGTACGGCAACCTCGCGCGCGCGCGTCGCGCGCGCACCTTGGGGGCCGCCACGGCGGCCCCCAGCCGGTTGTGGTTGTGGTTGTGGTTGGTGATGGCGGCTACTGGTTGTGACGCTCGAAGAACCCGTGGAGCGCGGTGGCCAGCTCGTTCCAGACCTGGGGCCGCCCCTCGCGTTCGGCCTCCACCGCGATCGACCGGGCGACGTCCCACCAGTAGGCGGCGTACGGGGCCGGGCCCGCGGCGCGGGCCTTCTCGCCGCCCTCGCGCCAGTGCTGACGACGGTTGTGCCGGCGCCTGGCATCGGCCTCCGCCCTGCTCCTGCGGGCCATCAGCCGACCCGCTTCGGCGCCGGGAAGAAGTCCCCGATGCCGTTGATCGCCGGGGCCGCCGCCGGCTCCGCCGGAGCCCCGACCGGCGGCTGCACCGGCAGGTACACCCCACCGTTGTCGCCCTCGCCCGCGGCCGCGGCCGGGCCGCCGTCCACGCCGGACAGCTGCGCCGCCGACCTGCCCAGCGAGGCGGCCACCGTGTGCTGCAGCTGCGCCCCGCGCCGGGCCCGGCGGGCCGCCTTCCGCTCGGCGGCGGTGTTCCGGCGCGCCGGGAGCTCAAGCACTTGGTGCACGTAGGTGGCGTACAGGGCCTCCGCCGCCCCGGCCGCCCGCTTCGACGCCTTCTCCATCCGGCGCAGCTTGGCGGCGACCTTGCGGGCGCGGTTGCGCTCGGACAGCCAGCGGTCGCCCTCGATCGGGGTGTTCCGCAGGCGCTGCTCGACGACGATGGCGAGCTGCCCGTACTGGCGGGCGTCCTCCAGGTGCTGGTCGCGCTGGGACGCGGTGAACTTCCGCATCTCCTCGTCACTGAACAGGGCGTTCAGGTCCATGGGTGGGCTCCCCTTTCGAGAGCGTGCGGGCAGGACGGCGTCAGCCTCCTGACCTCGGGTGATGGGTTTCTCGGACCCGGGCTCCGGCCGGACGACCGGGTCGTATGGTGGTGCTCGGTGCCGTCGGCACCTTCGGCGGTCACCAGGGCATTACGAGTGCTCTGGTGGCCACCGGAGAAGCCGGCTTCCCGTCACGCCGCCTCGTCGACGGCCTGGTCGTCGTGCTTGGTGTCCTCGGAGACCGGCATCTCGTCCTCGAGCGCGGAGGAGATGACCGCGAACTCGAACTCGGTGTCGTCCGCGAGGCGCCTCTTCGCGGAACGGATGCGGTCTCCGATCCACGTCTCGCCCTTGCCGTAGCGCGCGCCGATCGCCTGCTGGTCGATCTCCGAGCCCTCCAGCATCAGCCGCGCGACCTCCCGCTCGGCCTGCTCGCGAAGCTGCGAGCGGACTTCGCGAGGAACCGTCCCGCTGTTCTGCGAGGCGATTTCCGAGGGAACCCGCGAGGTGACCGAACGCGATGTGCGAGCACTCTGCGAGGCCAGTCGGCTCTGTCGCGCGGCGGCCCGCTCCTCCGCCTTGCGGCGCCTGGCCTCGGCCTCGGCAACCTCCTTGGCCCGGCGCTCCTCCTCGGCCGCCCGCTGCTGCCTGACCTGCTCGTTCGCCAGCAACAGCTGCGCCTGGGCCTCGCCCTCGGCCTTGATCCGCAGCGCCTCGATCTCGGCTTCCGAGCGCGCCCGGGCGTCCTCGTTCTCCCGCTCGAAACGCAGCCGCTCCGCCTCGATTTCCTGCTCGCGGCGCGCCCGGGCGTCCTCGTTCTCCCGTTCCGCGCGCAGCCGCTCGGCCTCGCGAAGCGCCCTCGCGTTCTCCAGCGCCGTCTCCTCGCGGAGCCGCTCGATTTCCGCCTCGCGTTCGACACGCGCCTTCTCGGTTTCGCGCTGCGCCCTCGCGTTCTCCAGGGCGGCCTGCTCGCGGAGCCGCTCGGTTTCCGACTGCGCGGCGATGCGAGCGATCTGAGCGGCGTCGCGGGCCCGCTCGCTTTCCAGTCGCTGCTGGTGCTCGCGGTCCTCGCGAAGGCGGCGGTCCTCGCGTTCGGCGCGCTCGGCTTCCCGGCGCTCGCGCTCGGCGTGCTCGTTCTCCTCGCGGATGAGGCGCTCGCGCTCGGACTTCGCGGCCTGCTGCTGGTCCTCGAATGCCTGCACGACCCGGCGCAGCTCGCCGAGGCGGCGGGCGAGGTACTTGCGGTAGCCGGAGGACGCCTCGGCCATCGTGATGAGCAGGAAGGGGGCCACCGAGTGGAGCAGCAGGCCGCCGGCGTCCGGGTGGTCGGGGACGAGCGTGAACCTCCCGTCCGGGTAGAGGGAGGTCCAGGAGTTCATCAGCCAGGTGCTGATGCCGGCGAACCAGCGCAGCAGGAACGGCCAGGTGCCGGCCCGCTCGTCGCCGCCCTGTTCGGCGAGGACGCCGTCGACGTACAGGACGGTGATCAGGGCCAGGGAGGCCATCGGGTCGAGCATCCAGGCGATCAGGCCCGGGATGTGGTGGCTCATCGCGAACAGGGTCACGTTCACGCAGGTGAACACGAGCGCCCCGCCGCCGATCGACATCAGCGAGCGGGTGATCAGCCGGCCGAGACGGGTCAGCTTTGCGAGGGCGGTCTTCGCGGCCTCGTACTCCTGGCGGGTCACCAGGTGCACCGCGCTCGCGGCGGGAGCCGCAGCCCGGACGGCGCCGGGGGCGGGGTTGCGGGCGGGCGGCAGCGGGTGGACCGGCTTGTCGACGGTGATGGTCACCTCGTCTCCTCTCTTCTCTTGTGGCGGGGACGCCGGGGTGCGTCGGGCACCGATGTCGTGCGCCGCCGCCCCGCGCCCGGTGGTCCGGGGCGGGGCGGCGGTGAACGGCAATCCGGGGGCGGGTTGGTCAGATCAGGTCGAGCGGGATGCTGGTGACGGTCGAGGTCGGGGTCTCGGTCCGGTCGGCGACCGGGCCGTCGCCGGTGTCGGTGGCGGTGTTCGTGTCGTCGGTGGCGGTGTTCGTGTCGTCGGTGGCGGTGCTGGTCTGCTGGTCCATCAGGTCCTCCGTCTCGTCGTACGGCGCTGTCGGGCACCGACGAACACCGCCGCACCACGCACCCGGTCGTCCGGGGCGGGGTGCGGCGGCGAACGACGGCAACCGCTGTCAGACCGACGGGGCCAGGAGGGCCAGGCGCCGAAGGCCGGCGACGGTCTCCGGGTGGGCGGCCTCGTGCAGGACGTGCCGCTGCTCCAGGAGCAGGCCGCTGGTGGCCGGCTGCTCCAGGACCGGGTCGGCCCAGCGCGCGACGTCGCGGGCGTCGAGCGCGTCCATGTAGGCGACGTACTCGGCCTGGTCCGCCTCCTCGTAGTCGCGGTTCATCTGCTCCAGCCCGGCCTGCCAGGCGACGTACTCCTCGGACGGCATCACGGACGGTCTCCTCTCGTGTCGTGGCTACTGCGGCTGTCCGCCGGCCTTCTCGGTCTGCGCCTTCGCGTGCATCTCACGGGCCCGGCGCAGCAGCTCGTCCATCTGCCGCTGGGTCCAGGCCTTGTCCTCGGGGCTGCTCACCGGCCGCTGCCCTTCGAGGTGATCGGCGGGTGGGGGTCGGAGGGCTTCTTGCCGTCGCCGTTGCTGCCGCCGAACGCGCGGGTCACTTGGTGCCTCCCTGCTGCTGGCGGAGCTGCTCGGCCTGCTGGCGGGCGCGCTCGGCGGCCTCGGCGGCCTGCCGGGCGGCCTCCATGCGGCGGGCGACCTCGGCGTCGCCCAGGTGCTGGCTGCTCATCGCGGTCAGCCGGCCAGGGGGAGGGAGCGGAGGGCGGCGACGGCGGCGGAGACGGTGACCGGCAGCGGCCGCACGACGCCGGCGGGGGCGGGCCTGGTGTCGGCGAGGTCGTCCAGGTCGATGACGACCTCGCGGACCGCCTCGCTGGCAGCCGCCGCCCGGGCGCCGATCCGGTGGACCTTCTCGGCCAGGAGGACGAGGAGGCCGTCCAGGCCGCGGGCGCCCTCGGGGTAGCGGCCGGCGGCGACGTCGTCCCACACGGCGTCGGCCAGGTCCTCGTCCAGGTCGGCCGCGTCCGGGCCGAGGTCGGCGAGCTCCTCGGCGGCCGCCGCGAGCAGCTGGCCGGCGTACCGGGTGTAGAGGTCGTCGAAGTCGGCGGGTCCGGTGGTTCCGGTGGTCTTCGGGGTGTCGACGAAGAGTGCCATCATGGGGTTCACGGTCGTTTTCCTCTCGTCTACTGCTGGTGGGTGGTGCGACCGACCACGGCCTCGGGGCTGCAATCCCCGGGGCCGTCCTGCTGCTCTGTGCTGCGTACGAGCAGCCACGGCCGCCGCCCACCCGGTGATCGGGTCGGCGGCGGCCGTGGTCGTTCGTGCTGGTGGCGGGTCAGTGCTGGGCGATGTCAGGCGGCGAGGCGGCCCTTCCGCTTCCGGTGCTTCCGGGGCGGCTCGGTGGCCACGCCATTGGGCAGGGGCAGCGAGAAAAGGGGACCCCGCGCGCCGTACAGCGGCTGCTGCCGCAGCGCGTCCGTGACGAGCACGCCGAAGCGGACGGCTTCCCAGCCCTTGGCTCGCTTCCGCGCGACCTGCTTGGCGGAGACGGTGGGCTCGGCCGGGCGACCCTGCGCGATGTGGAGTACCGCCTCGGGCTGCAGGGCCTTGACCTTCTTCAACACCGTGGTCGCCCTCCGCGCGGCGGTCTCCGCGACGCCTTCCTCGATCTGCGCGGCCCACCGCTCGGGGGTGACGTCCTTCTCAACGCGCTGGGCGCTGGCCGGGCAGTACGTCGTCCCGTCGTCCAGGAAGTGCGGCTGGACCTTGCTGCGGTTGATGCGACGCCAGACCGAGCAGTCGGGGCATACCAGCGAGGCCGGAAGGCCGGGGGTCATCTCGATCTGGTTGGGGCGGAGGGTGCTGAGCCGGAGGGCCGGCCGAGAGTTGCTGCGCATCGCGGTCTCCCGAGAAGTCGGAGTGGCGGGGGCTGCTGTGGTCTCCACACCTCACGACCGACGTGTCGTCCGCGAGGCCTGGGCAGCACAGCTGCTTGGGCTGCTCCCCCGCGCAGGCCTCCGGGTCTGGTCTTCACCATCAGCCGGCGCAGGGTAAGAGCTATGAAGTTTGACTAGGCCAAGTAGATTGACTACTCAATGCCCGCTGCAATGAAGGTTGCACACTCTGCGACCCATCGTCAAGCGCATCGGCTATATTGACTAGTCATTGAGAGGGAGGTAGACATCTGCCATGGCAGTCAGCAGTAGGGCAAGGGCCCTCTACCAGCGCATCGCGGACAAGATCCGCTCCGAGATCGCCGACGGAACCCTCGGGCCCGGCGCGCGGCTGCCTACAGAAGCGGAGATCGCAGCCGAGTGGGAGACCACCCGCTCGACGGCCGTCCAGGGGCTGCGGGTCCTGGTGAACGAGGGCCTGATCGTGAGCGAGCGCCCGCGCGGGTACTTCGTCCGCAGCCGCCGGCCGATGGTCTACCGACCCCAGGCCGAGTTCATGAAGCGGCCGCTGTCCCCGGAGATGGACTCCTTCCTCGACCAGATGAAGCAGGAGGGCCGCGAGGCCGGCCAACTCATCGAGGTGAGCGTGGTCGTCCCGTCCCCAGAGGTGCGGCGTCGGCTGCAACTGGACGAGGGCGAGCTGGCGGCTGTTCGTCGGCGTGTCCGGTTCATCGACGGCGTGCCGTACAACACCAACGACAGCCACTTCCCCCTGGATCTGGTGCAGAGCAGCGAGATCATGAGCCCGGACGACATCGCCCGCGGTGCGAACGTCGTGATGGCGGAGCTGGGGTACGAACAGGTCCGGGCGCTGGACGAGATCCAAGTACGGATGCCGACCCCTGACGAGTCCGACCGCCTCCAGCTCGGCCCCGGCACCCCCGTGGGCGTTCACCTCTGCACCGGCTACACCGAGGAAGGCCGCCCCGTGCGCGTCGTGACCAACGTTCTGCCGGGTGACCGGCACGTCATCACCTACGAGCGCAGCAAGCCCAAGCTGAGCGCGAGCCCCACCATCCGGCTGGCGGTCGAGAACGACCTGGAGACCGTGGTGAACCTGTGGGGGCACGCGGCCTCCTGGCTGCGCGAACTGGGCACCGAGCAGTGGCAGTACCCACCGCGCGCCGAGCGCATCGCAGAGAACATCGCGGCGGGCGAGTGCTGGATCGTCGAGGACGAGGGCGCGCCCGTGGCGACCGTCACCGTCGACGAGCATGCCGACCCAGACTTCTGGAGCCCGGAGGAGACAGCCCAGTCCGCCCTGTACGTCCACCGCATGGTCGTTCGCCGTGACGTCAGCGGCCTGGAACTCGGCTCGGCGCTGCTCGACTGGGCCAGCACCCGAGCCGCCGAACAGGGCAAGCAGTGGCTCCGCCTGGACGCGTGGCGCGACAACTCCGACCTCCATGCCTACTACAGCAACCGCGCCTTCACCCACGTCCGCACCGTCGACATGGCGGGCCGAGGCAGCGGTGCCCTGTTCCAACGACCTGCTGGCCAGACCCGAAACGTCGGGCCGAAGCTGACCGAGGCGCCCGCTCACTGATCACTCCTTGACTTGGACCGGTTGCTGATAGTTCGGTTCTAGTCCGCAGTGATCCTCGACTTCCAGATCCGACATGTGGCCAGCGCCATTGGCCACGTAGGCCACGCCTTGGGGGCAGCATGGGCCAGCGACCGAACGAGCTGACACCTGACGCATCACCACGTCACCGGTGGGGCTACGAGCTTCGTGCGCTTCGCCAGGGCCGCGGGATGTCCCTGCGCGGCTTAGCTGCCGCTGCTCTGATCGACCACAGCCACCTGGGCCGATTCGAGCGCGCCGAGCGGGTTCCCGACCGCGCCCAGGTCGTCCGGCTCGACGCCGCGCTGAACGCCTGCGGCTCCCTGCTGCGTGCCTGGGACGACCTCGGTATCGGCCAGGGTGATGTGGCCAGTCCCGTGGCCCATGTGGCCAAAGCCTCGGCAGCTCTGGCCCTGACCCTGCCTCACCAGGCAGCGTCGGACGGTGAGGGGATGTCCGTCCCCTGTCGTCTACGAGACGGGTCGGTGGTCTGGGTGAATCTCGATCGACGCGCGCTTCTGCGCGGCGGGGTCGGCCTCGGTGTGGCGGCAGCCGTAGGTGTGGGAACGCCGGCGGCGGCCGCCGACCGGGGAACGACGTCGGCGCTCGCGCGCAAGGCCCGTGCGGCGTCGGCGTACGGGGCAACGCCCGTGGAGCACCTGCGGCGTACGCGGCGGCTGCTGATCGACAGCGACAACCTGCTCGGTCCGAGGCAGGTCATCGCGACGGTCCGCGAGCACATCGGCGTGATCCAGGAGCTCCGCAAGGACGCCACGGCCTCGGACCGCCGCGACTTGGCGGAGCTGCAGACCCAGTACGGCGAGTTCCTGTCCTGGCTCTACCAGGACCTCGGGAACAACGAGCAGGCCGGGTACTGGTTGGACCGGGCCTTCCAGTGGTCGCACACCGTCGGCGACAGTGAGCTGACCTCGTACGTGATGGCCCGCAAGGCCCAGCTGGCCGGTGACATGGCCGACCTGGCCGAGGTCGTCGACCTCGCGGAAGCCGCGCAGCGGATGGCACGGCCCCGCAGTCGGCTTGCCGCTGTTGCCCGGACTTACGAGGCGTACGGGCACGCTCTGCGCGGCGATGCCTCCGAGAGCGAGCGGGCGATCGACCAGGTCCGCGACTCCCTGGACGGGGTGGCTGCCGACCCGACTCCGTGGGGCTCCTGGCTGAACGCCGCGTACGTGGAAGTCCACCGTGCACGCGGTCTCGAAGTCCTCGGCCGCCACGACCAGGCCGCGGACGCCTTCGCCGGAGCGATCCGGCTGCTCCCGGACGGCTACCACCGCGACCGCGGCGTCTACATGGCGCGGCAGGCCGTCACGCTCGCCGGCGCCCGGCGTCCGGAGGAGGCCGCGGTCGCCGGCGTGCACGCCCTCGCCGTTGCCGAGGACACCGGCTCCGGCCGCATCCTCACCGAGCTCGCCCGGCTCGACAAGGAGCTGGCCGATTGGTCCCGCCTGCCCGAGGTCGCCGAGTTCCGCCGAACCCTCAACGAATCCCTTCTCCACGAGACCGAACAGGACGCATGACCTCATGACCTCCCGCCCGTACGTACTGCTGTCCGCCGCGACCTCGGTCGACGGTTACCTGGACGACGCCAGCGACACCCGGCTGCTGCTTTCGAACGCAGACGACTTCGACCGGGTGGATCAGGTCCGCGCGGAGTCCGACGCGATCCTGATCGGCGCCACGACCATGCGCAAGGACAACCCGCGCCTGCTGGTCAACAGTCCGGAACGCCGTGCGAAGCGGATCGCCGACGGCAGGTCGGAGTACCCACTCAAGGTCACGGTCACCGCGACCGGCAACCTCAATCCCGACCTGAAGTTCTGGCACCACGGGGGCGGCAAGTTGGTGTTCACCACCGACACTGCGGCGGAGAAGGTCAGGGTGACCCTGGGCAGTCTGGCTGACGTGGTGAGCACCGGCCCGGATCTCGACTGGGGCCTGGTCCTCGACGAGCTCGGCCAGCGCGGAGTCCGCCAGCTCATGGTGGAGGGAGGCGGCACCATCCACACCCAGCTCGTCGCCCAGGGCCTCGCCGACGAGATCCACCTCGCGGTCGCGCCGCTGCTGGTCGGGCACCCCGAGGCACCCCGGTTCCTCGGCTCCGCCGACTATCCGGGTGGGTCCGCAGCCCGGATGCGCCTGCTCGAGGCCCGGCCGGTTGGCGACGTCGTCCTCCTCCGCTACGCGCCGAAGGACCGCTCGGCCTGACCGTCCGCTGACTCCAGACGTTCCGCTGCCTGGACCGCCATGGGATACGCGGGCGTGTGACCGACACGCTCAGCTCCCTGCCGGGATAGGCTCGACCGGACGTCCGCTCGCGGGCGTCACCTAGTCCAGAAAACGCGAAAGCGGCCCTGCATCCGCCAAGATTTGGGCCGCTTGCGCTATCCGTATAAACCCCCACGTGGGGAGCCGTTGTGGTTCGACGGTACCAGGCTTCCCCAGTTCGGTGCGAGAGACACCCGTCTCACGCACCCGAACTGGCGGAC
The DNA here is from genome assembly GCF_054031055.1 of Kitasatospora sp. cg17-2. NCBI lineage: Bacteria > Bacillati > Actinomycetota > Actinomycetes > Kitasatosporales > Streptomycetaceae > Kitasatospora > Kitasatospora sp. cg17-2. The sequence goes on along the minus strand of NZ_JBSSXW010000005.1, from coordinate 13,675 downwards.
AACGTCTGGTGCTGGCGGGATCGCGGCGGCGGAGAGGCAGTAGTCCGTTGCACAGCCCCGTCACCCTGCGGAATCGCCGCGTCACTCAGGCTCGCTCCGCAGGCCCCTCCACCAGCGTGAGCATCCACCGGTCCGGCCCGCCCCAGAAGGCCGACCGCACCCTCGCCGGCCTGACCCGCACGTCCCCGCCCGCCGGCCAGGCCGGGCTGCTCCTGGCGGTCTCCGCCGGATCGGCGGTGTCGCGATGAGCTTCCTGCCTGTTGAGTGGGCGGCCGAGCACTCGCCTGTGTCGGACCCGTACGAGCGCCTGCTCCTGATCGCTCTGGCGCGCCGGGCGAACAGCGACGGGACCGACTCCTACCCGTCGCGCAACACGCTCGCCAAGTCAGGCCTGTGCGACAAGTCAACGGTGACGCGACGACTGGGAGCGCTGGAGGCCCGCGGCCTGATCCGTGAGGGCGACCAGCGGGCGGCGTTCCGGATCCCGGAGCACGTCCGCCCGAAGGTCTACGACGTGCTCATCCCGTTCAGCTTCTACAGCCCCGACCAGATGAAGAAGGTCAACCAGGAGCGCGTCGACCGCGGCCTGGCCCCGCTGCGCCCGGAGGACCGCCCGGACCTGGGTCCCGCGCCGGAGAAGAAGGCCCGCGCAGACAAGGGGACGAAGCGTCCGAAGAGGGACACGAAGGACGCCTCCAAAAGCACTGCAAGTGAGGAGGGGGGTGCTTCAAGCACCCCGGGTGCTTCAAGCACCCCCCTTGGGATTTCAACCGATTCGCCCGAATTTGCCCCGGGTGCTTCAAGCACCCGGGTGCTTGAAGCACTGGGAGGGGGTGCTTCAAGCACCCCAAATCTGTCCTTTAACTCTGTCCTCTTCTCTCTCCCGGACGTCGCGTCGAACGCGGCTGTCACGGGAGCCTCTGAGGTAACGGAGAGTGAGAGGATCGAAACAGAGAACGGCGAGACGGCTACGCCGTCGGTGCCCGGCCAGCGGTCGGACACCGACGCCGCTGCCGACGACCCGCAGGTGCTGCGGGTCGTGGCCGCCTGGACCGGTGCCAGGAACAGTGCTGGCTTCGGGCCTCACCGCCGCCGCACCGCACTGGCCGAGTTCACCGATTCGGCGCGGGCGCTGATCTCAGCGGGTGCCTCGGTGGAGTGGCTGGTCTCGGTGGCGGCCTGGATGGGCACCACCCAGCCGACCTGGGTCGGCCTGGCGGAGGCGACCACGGCCCAGTACGCCGGTGCGCCGGCCAAGCCCGCCGCGCCTCGGAAGCCGGACGCCAGCAAGTGCTCGCGTCACCCGGCGCTCCCGCTGGACTGCCCGACCTGTTTCAACGAGGCGGAGCAGCGGCGCACGTCCAAGCCGCAGGGCATGTCGATGGCCGAGATCCTGGCGGCCGAGGGCGTGCCGTGGCAGCCGAAGGTCGACGCCTGACCTTCTCGAGCAGCAAAGCGGCGGCCGGGGTCTGCACCCCCGGCCGCCGGATCGAACCGTCCCTCGAACAGGAGATTCACCATGAGCGTACTGCCCGACGACCCGGCCCTGGAGCCCGAGGACCTGCCCGACGACGGGCCGGACGACCTGCCGGAGGACGACTGGGTGCCCACCGAGGCACCGGCGGTCGAGCAGCTGCCCGCGCCGCGCTGGGGCGGGCGCACCCGCGGCAGTCGCGACGACGCCCCGGCCGGCGACGGCTTCGAGCGGGTCCCGCCGCAGGACCTGGAGGCCGAGCAGGCGGTGCTGGGCGGGATGCTGCTGTCCAAGGACGCGATCGGCGACGTGGTCGAGGTCCTCCAGCCCGCGGACTACTACCGGCCCGCGCACGAGACCGTCCACGGTGCGATCCTCGCCCTCTACGCCCAGGGCGAGCCCGCCGACCCGATCACCGTGGCCGACGAGCTGACCCGCAGTGGCGACCTGGAGCGGGTCGGCGGTCGCGGTTACCTGCACACCCTGGTCAACTCGGTGCCGACCGCCGCGAACGCCGAGTACTACGCGCAGATCGTGCACGAGCGCGCGGTGCTGCGCCGCCTGGTGGAGGCCGGCACCCGGATCGCCGCGATGGGCTACGCCGCCGAGGGCGAGCTCGACGAGATCGCCCAGGCCGCGCAGACGGAGATCTACCAGGCGGTCAGCGCCCGCACCGTCAGTACCCCGTTCGCCCCGGTCCGCGACGACGTCGAGTTGTTCTTCGACAACCTGGACGCGGCCAAGACCCGCAAGAAGCTGATCGGGCTGTCCACCGGTTTCGCCGACCTGGACCAGCTCACCAGCGGCCTGCTGCCCCGTCAGCTCATCGTGATCGGCGCCCGGCCGGGCGTCGGGAAGTCGACGCTCGCCCTGGACTTCGCACGGGCCTGCGCCGTGCACCAGCAGAAGCCGGCCGCGTTCTTCTCCCTGGAGATGGGTCGCGCGGAGATCGTCCAGCGGCTGTTCTCCGCCGAGGCGCGGGTGGCGCTGCACCACATCAAGGCCGGCAGCGTCAACGACGACGACGTCCAGCGGCTGGCCCGCCGGACCCAGGCCGTCATGGACGCGCCGCTGGTGATCGACGACTCCCAGGAGCTCACCCTGATGGAGATCCGCTCCCGGGCCCGGCGCATCGCCCAGCAGCAGGGTGGACTGGCCCTGGTCGTCGTCGACTACCTCCAGCTGATGCAGTCCGGCGGCAGCAAGCGCTACGGCAACCGGCAGGAGGAGATCAGCGACATCTCCCGCAACCTCAAGATGATGGCGAAGGAGCTGGAGTGCCCGGTCGTGGCGCTCTCCCAGCTCAACCGCGGTCCCGAGCAGCGCAACGACAAGCGGCCGTTGCTCTCCGACCTGCGCGAGTCGGGTTCGATCGAGCAAGACGCCGACATCGTGATCCTGCTGCACCGCGAGGACATGCATGAGAAGGAGTCCCCGCGGGCCGGCGAGGTCGAGCTGAACGTGGCCAAGCACCGCGGAGGCCCGCAGGCCGTGATCACCGCCGCGTTCCAGGGTCACTACAGCCGCATCGTCGACATGGCCCGCGACATGGAGCCCGGCCCGGCCGACGACGCCTACGCCGATGGTGCCGCGTGGACCCCCAGCTCGAACACGGCGTCGGACCTCGGACTGTAGAGGTGCGAGAAGAGCCCTGAGTGCCCCTCAGGCCGCCCCGCAGCCCCGCCCGCACCCATGGAGTGGGGCGGGGTCATGATCACCACGCAGAAGGCGATCTAGGGCCTCGCCCCCGCAGCAGCACTGTCCCTCCCGAATCGAAAGGAACTCCGCCATGACCGATACGACCGACATCAACGCCGCGATGGACTCGTTGCAGGTCGCCGCGACCGCCCTGATCACCGACTACTCCGACATCGCCGTCCGCGGCCAGCTCGCCGAGCACCCGGACCTGGTCGACCACCGCCTGACCCTGGTGGCGGAGATGCTCGCCGCGGTCCGGGCCGCGGTCGCCGCCGAGCGCGTCGACGGCGGGTGGCCCGCGCTGCGGGTCCACCCGGGCGCCCGGCACGACCAGCTCGCCGCCGAGTACGCCGGCCACTACTGCGACTGCCCGCACTGCTTCCACGGCGGCGGCCCGGGTGACGACGGGGACATCATCTGGGCGTGACCGCCCGCCGGAGGCAGCCCCGGGCCAGCTCCTTCTGGCAAAGCTGTGATCGCGATTTGAGCAGAACCGCAGTAGCGGCATCCACTGAACTGTGATCATTTTCTGAAGTGTTAATGATCGTTTTTGTGATCTGCGTCTGTGGTCAGCTGCCCCTAGGCCGAATTGGGCACCACCGACCCAAACTGGGCTCATACCTGGCGTCATAGTTGTCATAGGTCTTCATAGGACCGACCGAGAGCGTCGTCCGGCAGGCGTGGTCGCGGAGGACGCGCGCCCGTCTGGAGGTTCGGCTCCGTCAGACTGAAGTTGTGCAAAGGACATCCATCACCGCCTCCGCCCCGACGCCGGTCCGCGACCGTGGCGTGCTGCCGCAGGCGGAGACCATCGAACTGCTGCTCCAGCAGTCCAAGCGCCGCGGTGAGGCGGTGCCGATCCGGCGCGCCTTCGTCCAGGACACCGAGGATGTGGCGGCCCTGGTCCAGAAGCCCGGCCCGCTCAGCCGGCTGGTCCGGCACGAGAAGGCTCTGGACCTGCTGCTGCTGTTCTACGCGCTCACCAGCGGCGGCGACTTCGGCGCCGTTGAGCGTGCCGAGACCTGGGGCCGGGCCATCGCTCTGACCTTTGCGACCGACGGCTCCGCAGGCTCGGCGGTCTCCCGCCTGTGGAACCGGCTCGCCGGGCTCGGCCTGGTCGCCCGCAGCACCAGCGGTCGGCTCGCCAAGGTGACCAAGCTGCTTGAGGACGGCAGCCACGAGCCGTACACGGTTCCGGCCGGCGGCGAGAAGGGACGGCGTAAGGAGGTGTACTTCCGGCTCCCCTTCGCGTACTGGCGCGAGGGGCTGCACAACCGGCTCGACATGCCCGGCAAGATCGTGCTGCTGATCGGCATGAGCCTGCGCCAGCCGACCTTCGGCCTGCCCCAGACCGCGACCTTCGCCGGCTACTACGGCATCTCCGAGTCGACGCTCCGCCGGGGCATCGACAAGCTCATCGACGAGGGGGTGCTCACCATGACCGACGCCGAGGTCTACATGACCACCGAGACCGTCACCGGCTGGGGCGTGCGGCATCTGTACGCCTTCAACCCGCCCTACGACCTGAACGTGAACAACAAGGCCAAGGCCGCTCTGGAGAAGGCCGCGGAGGACCCCTCCGCCGCGCTTCTTACCGGCCTCGGTCCTCTCCCCAACTTCGTCCAGCCGACGAGGCTCGTCCGGCCTGAGACCGAAGCCGATTCCGCTCCCCGGACGGAAGGAGGTGAGGAGAAATGAGCCCGAAGAACCACTCGCGCTGGCGGAACGCCACCACGATGCCTGGTGTGATCGTCGCCAGCATCATCAGCGGCGTGATCACAGCCGTGCTGGTCGACGGACTCCACTACCTGATCCGCTGACCCACGGCGTAGGAACCCGGTCTAAAGATCACGTAGTGAAGCCCGTCTCTCGGCCCCGCCCCGTTGAGGGCGGGGCCACCACCGTCTCCATCATGCAGCAACCAAGACGCATCGACCGAGGAGCGCCGCCACCACCATGGGTCCGGCGGTGCCGAGGAGGGCCACGATGGTGGTCTCGAACAGCTCCAGCACCGACTCGGCCTCGTGCAGGGCCCGGCGGGCGAAGTCGGCGCGGGCTTCGGGGGTGCCGCCGAGCTCCGCGCCGATCCGGCCGTCGGTGAAGCCGGTGAAGATGCTCTCGTGGGTCTCGACGCTGCTGCGGTACCGCTTGCGCAGGAAGTCGACCATCGCCCGGGTGTCGTCGTTCATCGCGCCGTCGTGGCGCACCGCCGGCCGGAGCACATCCCCTCCGACGCCACCGGTCCGGACCCGGGGCCACACCTTCGGAATGACATGCTCGCGGCCGGAAAATCGCAGGTCAAAGCCCTGGCCACCGCCGGTCGGCGGGTCTATTGTTCCCGGCACGGCGGCCCCACCACAGCACCACCGGGCCGCCGGCCAGAGCGGCTGCGCCATGTCCCCCGGCGCTGCTGGCCCACGGCCGGGCCCCGGCGGACCAACCCCCCCTACGTCCCCGGGCCCGGCCCCTTCACGCCCCCGGCGGCGAGCACCTGGGGGTTCGCGCGTGCCGTGGCCGGTTCCCGGCGCGGCCCCGGTCGCGGTTACGGCGCCTCGGCGGGCAGCAGGCCGGCGGCGAGCAGCGGTGCGTCGAGGCGGTGCGTGGCGGCCGCGCAGAGCGCGTCCGGCATCGTCAGGTCGAGGCCTGCGGCGGCGGCCCGGGCGGATCGGATCCGAACGCTCGGGCCTCGCTCGCGGCCTCGGCGAGGACGTCCTCGTCCAGGTCGTCGAAGGCGTCCCGCCACCGCTTGGCCGTCGCCTCGAACCGCTCCAGAACGGCGCGCAGCGTGCCCTCGACGGCGGTCGGTGACCAGGGGTGCGGGGTGCGCGGACGGTGTCGGCGAGGACCCGGGCGGTGCCGGGGCCGAGCGCCCGCCGTGCCCGTCCGGGCCGGACCGCGTTCACCGGCCGTTGTCGGCGGCGCGGCCGGCGGCGACGGCGTCGTCCATCACCTCGGCGAGCAGGGGCAGCTCCCGCTCGAACCATGTGAGGGCGGTGCCGGGCATCGCGGCCGCGAGGGCGACCACGGCCGCCAGTGCGATCCGCTCGCCGGCCGCGAGCTCGGGCACGCCGGCCGGGGCGGCCGCGCCGATCAGCGCGTAGCCGGTCAGCCGGTCGCGCAGTTCCTCCGCGAGGTGACCTTCGCCGTCGGGGACGACCTCGCGACCGGTGGCCCGCTCGATCGCGTCGGCCACCAGGCCCAGCACCGTGCCGTGGACGTCGACAGGCTGGCGGTCGGCGAGCTCGCGCACCCATGCCGCCGCCCGCTCACCGGCGGCCGCGGCGCTCTGCAGCGCGGCGAGTTCCCCGTCGGTCGGCCCGGCCGGGGGAAGGTGCCCGGCGGCGGTGCCGTCGAGCGGGACCGGGGCCGGCGACCGGGACGGCGGAGAGGACGTCATACCGGTGCAACCGGCCCGGGTCCCTGCCGGTCACGGGCAGCAGCGGGTGCAGCGCGGAAACCCCCTGCTGCACCCCTTGCTGCCCTCCGTGTAGCAAGGACGGCTTTGTCGCACCCGGTGCAGCGCCCGCACCGCATGCGCGGTGCGGGACAACCCGGAGGCGGCCCGGCCGGTGCCGTGCGCAATTCCCGGCAGCGACGCCGCCGCCCGGCGGCGAAGCGGGCCTGGAGGGTTCGGAGGCCTCCGGCCTGTCGGGGTTGTCGGGGTCTCGGGAGCCTGGCCCGGTGGTGACATCGGGTGAGCGGCTGAGGTGCATCGCCTACATGGAGGCCGTCCTCCTGGAGGACGGCGCTGGCCGGGGGGCGCTGCGCGTGGACGGGCCGGGTGAGCGGCCGCTGGCGGTGGTGCTGGCCGAGTACGGCGAGGCGATCGTCCAGTCGGTCGTCGTCGCCCATTCCGGGATCCACGACGCTCTGGGCCCCGAGGAGATCGTCGCGGCGTCGGAGCGGATGCTGGCGGACCCGGGCGCCCGGTACAGCGCCGTCCTGCGCGAGCGCCTGCGGGTGTGGTCCGTCACCGCCACCGGGGACGCCGTGGACGCCCTGGCCCGGATCGTGGCCGCCTGCGTCATGTCGAGCGACCGGTCCTTCGCGCCGGAGGACCTCCCGGACCTCCTCGCCCGGATGCGTGCGGCGGAGGACCCCCGGCTCCCGGGCACCTGAAGCCACCCGTACGTCGTCCAGCTCCGCGCCCTCGCGGGCCCCGGGCCGGGCGACGACTGGCTCCGGGCGGTCTGCCACGACAACGGCGCCGGCCGGTTCGGCCTGCCGGCTGTTCCCTCCGGGCCGGGGGCACGGGGCCGACCCCGGGGGCGTCACCCGTCGCTCCGCCCCACCAGGCGGATCTCCGGCTCCTGGCCCACCGTCCGCATCAGCCCGGTCTTCGGGTGCCACGAGACGCAGAGGCTGGAGCCCCACTCCAGGGCGTGGCGTCGGCGGTTGAGGTGGTCGACCCGCCCCGGCTCGGCGAAGGCGCCGGGCGTGACGCGCAGGCGGGTGATCCCCTCGACCACGACTGTCAGCAGGTCCCAGCCCTCCCGGCGCCCGCCGCCGTCCCGGGGCGGGAGAGCGAACTGGAGCACGGCCGTGCCGGGTTGGCGGTGCAGCCGGATCCCCTCGAAGTCGGCCGTCAGCAGCCGCAGCGCCGCCGCCCGCGGCAGGGCGGGGAGGCCGGCGGCCGTCGGCCAGGGCCGCTGGCTCAGTTCCAGGGCCAGCCGCCGCCCCCAGGCCCCGGCCGGGCCGGTCCCGCTGTTCCCGTGGAGCACGTTGGCGAACCAGTTCGCCATGGGATCGCCGCCGAGCTCCGCCCAGCGGTGGATCAGGGCCCGGAAGCCCTTGCCGCCCAGCCGGCCGGCCGCCAGGACATCCGTCCCCGCACCCCGGAAGACCCGGCAGACGTCGAGGACCGCACGCTGCTCGTTCCGGTCGGCGCAGGCACCGAGCGAGGCCCTCGCCAGTGCCTGCCGCACCAGTGCGGCCGCCAGGTGGGAGCTCCGGTCCAGGGGGAGCGGCCACCGCTCGGCCCGGTCCGTCCAGTGGTTCCGCCGCCGCGCCCGCCGCCGCTCGCGCCGCCCCTCGGGGACCGGCGGGTACAGCAGAGCGGCGGCGAGACCCTCCTCGCTGTCGTGCCAGTACCAGTCGCCGTTGCGGAACTCCGACCGCTCCGCGACCAGGCGGCCGTGACCACCCACCAGGACCTCGGTGCGGCCCTCGTCGGTGGACCAGCCGAGCTCGCCCGACGAGCCGCGGCCCCCCTCGAAGGCGGACAACGTGACCCCGGTCAGGCGAACGGCCATCCTGGCGGGCTGACGCTCGGGCCCGTTGACGGCGTAGCGGCGCGGCAGCTCCAGACCGACAGACGCGTCGACCCCGCCGGGCACGGACTCCAGCGACAGGCCGGTGAACCGGGCGGCGGCCGGGTCGTACGGCGCGAGGGCCGCACGGCCGAGCGCCTGGACCGCGGGGGGCTGGAGCTCCCCGTCCCAGCCCCGCTCGGGGACGGTCGGATCGACGGCCGGTGCGGCCCCCAGCAGGCCCGCCGCGCCCGGGAGTTCCGACACCCAGGCGTGCTGCTCACTGTCGGATTCCCCCATCCGGCGCAGCGCCCTGCGGGCGAGCCACTCCCCGGCCGGGGCCGGCCGGGAGGACGCGGCGGTGAACAGCGGGAGGACGTGGTCCCCGGCGTACGAACGCCAGGGGTTGGTCTCACGGTGGATCAGCTGCCGGTCGAGGGTCCGGGCGTCGACAGCGGCGTCGGCGATCCGGGCGAACGAACGGTCGAGCAGGTCGGCCAAGGCGTGCAGTGCGGACGGCGGCACGATACCCCCAGGGTCCGGGACTTCCTCGCGACGGTCGGTGGCCGCTCGGTGGACACGGCGGCCGGGAAGTTCCCTGCCCCGACCCGGCCGTGCCGAAGCCGACCCCGGGGAAGCAGGACCCTCCCGGATTGGGGGGGTGTTGCCGGGCCCGACGCCACCCCGTGCGGCCCCGGTCCGGAGCTGAGCTGTGTGCCTGGCACTGGCGGCCGATTGGAGCGGCACGCGGCCCCCGACCGAGGACCCGGCCCCCCGGACCGTCGGCGGAGCACGCACCGTCTCACTCGATCCAGTGAACCTATGCCCATGCTATGGAAATTCTCCATGGGGAATGGATAGAATGCCTGTATGGCACTCAGTACGTTGGAAACCCTGCGGCTCACCGTCGCCGCCCTCCGTCAGCGCACCAAAGAGAGCCAGGCCGAGCTCGCCGAAGGCATCGGCCTGACCCAGGACAAGGTGTCCCGCCGTCAGTCCGGTGCGCAGCCCTGGGGCCTGGACGAGGTCGACGCCCTCGCCCGGCACTGGGGCCTGGCGCCGCTGGACCTGCTCGCCGGCCCCACCCGCGCCGCCCAGGCCATGACCTGGCCGCCAGGCGCCGCAGCACCCCAGCAGCAGCCGACCGACGTGCCGGACACCTCCACCCCGGCGGCCCCCGCCCCTGCCCCGCATCCGCGGTCGGACGCGCCGCCGAGCCGTGGCACCCGGACCGAGCCGTTCGTGCCGCTCACTCCCGTGCCGGGCCACCGGGCGCGCCCCGGCGAGCAGCCGACCGCCCCGGACATCGAGCACCGGGCCGTCGCCACCGGGCAGCCCGCGGCCGCCGCTCCCGTCCAGGGCGCCGACTACGACCGGGGCCCCGACGGCGAGCCCATCGAGCACCCGCCCGCGCCGTGCGAGCACTGCGGCCGCCCGGTCCGCCACCGCATCGCGGGCCGCCCGCTGCACCTCGGCGGCTTCTGCGCGCCCGCCCCGGCCGCTGCCCCGGCGCAGCCGACCACCCCGACCACCCCGGCCCCCGCCGCCCCGCCCGCCGTCGCCGAACAGCCGGCCCCGGCCCCCGCCGTCCCGCCCGCTGCGCCCCGCCAGGTCGCTCGCAGGGCCCAGGCGGCCCCCGCCGCGCCGCGCCGCGAGTACGCCGGGACCGGCCGGGACCTCGGCTACTACCTCGACATGATCACCTCGGCCGTCGAGCAGGCCCTCGAGGAGCACGACGGCGACACCGAGGCCACCTCCGCCGCCCTGGAGAAGAAAGCAATTCCGAACGGAATGGCACTGTTCGAAGCGACCCGGGTCGGCGCCGCGTACGAGCACACCGTCTATCCGGAGCGCCTGGAATTCCTCTCCAAGAAAACCCGAGGCGGTGCCGACGAAATCTGGGAGGGACGCCACAAGTGGGAGAACGGCCCGCTCATGGCCGCCGTCCGCAAGGGCGACCCGGCCGAGGTGGACGTCGACGTCCTGGACACCAACGCCGCCTACTGCTCGGCGCTCAAGACCCACCTGCCGATCGGCTCCCTGGTCCACCAGCCCGACGGCGGATTCGACCCCAAGCGCTCCGGCATCTACCTGCTGCCCAAGCGCCCCACCTGGGAACACCCGCACCTGCCCGACCCGATCGGCAACCGCCACGAGACCGGCCCCGTGCTCCTGGACAGCGCCACCGTCCGCCTGCTGATCCGCTGCCACAAGCTCGACCTGAGCGAGGCCCCGCACATCACCGAAGCCTGGACCTCCGGCGCCAGCGAAGGGCTGCTGGAGAAGTTCCGCCGCGTCCTCACCCAGGCCCGCGAGAACGCCCTCAACGACAACGACCACGTCACCCTGGAATACGTCAAGGCCATCTACGCCAAATTCGCCTCCACCATCGGCGAATCCACCTTCAACCGCGACATCCGCCGACCCGACTGGATGCACATCATCCGCAGCCAGGCATTCGCCAACCTCTGGTACAAGGCACACCGCGCCCACGAGGGCGGCCTCACCATCGTCCGCCTGCGCGGTACCGACGAATTGCACGTGACCGGCGAGACCGATTGGCGCACCGTATTCACGGAGGGCCGACTCGCCAACCAGATGAAATTGAAGGACCAGTACACCCTGCCCCTCAACCGGAAGCGGAGCGCCTGAAAGTGTCGACCGACGGATGGAAGAACTTCGGCCGCTACGGCGCCGGCGGCGACCCCGGAAACGTCCACGGCTCGGTCGGGCTCGCCCGCGCCCTGGAGGACGCCCTGGAGCGGATGATCATCGAGGGCGGCATCAAGTCCCCCGTCTCGACCCGGCGCGGCCTCGGCGCCCGGATGCGGTACCTGCGGACCACCAAGGGCGGCGCCCAGGCGCTCGCCGACGCAGGCGTCACCGCCACCCCCGCCACCCAGCGGGCCTGGGCCAAGGGCAAGCAGACCCCCAGGCCGGCCACCCAGGAAGCGATCGACACCGCCTACTGGAACCTGCGTGCCGCCAACGTCCTCAACAACTCCGGGGCGTTCAAGCAGCACCTCAACCGCGGTGGGCGCGGATCCAAAATCGAGATCCACCCCATCAACCAGGCACCCGTGGACGAGAACCGCCGCCGCGACAACCTGCGGGTCCGCTCCTTCCAGGTCCGCTACGTCTGGGACGACGCCGTCGACGCCCTCACCACCGGCGACGGCGCCCGGCTCGAAGAGATCTGGGACGACATCATCAGCGACCTCGACTCCGACTACGGCGCCTACCAGTACGTCTCCCACGTCGGCCTCGGCGCCTGACCACCCCCCACCAACCCGCGCCCCGGTCCCGGGGCAGCGACTCCAACCGGAGCCGCTGCCCCGGGACCAGGGCGCCGTCGTGCCCCCCGCCAGCGGCCCGCAGGCACCCGCCGGCCGCGACGTCAGGCCCCGCCACCACCCCGGCCCACTCCTGACGCAACTCCTGACGTAGGTCCTGGGGTGACTCCCGACGCAGTTCCTGACGTCACCACCCCCACCGCGCCAAGGTCCGGCATCCGCCCAGGTCAGAAGGCATATCCGGGCGGCCGGAAATTCTGACATCCCTCTCCTGGCCCCTCTCCTTGTTGTTGTTGGTCGGTCGGGCGGCGGATCGGTCACGACGCCTGCGGCGGACCTGCTCCTGAGCCTGGCGGCCGGGCACGGCGAGGGGCACTGCCCCGGATCCGGCGGGCGCGGACCGCAGCCGGTTCGCCAACCCCACCGGACCGCCCGCACCGGCAGGACCAGGCGCCCCTGCACCGATATGGCTGATAGGCGCCTTTTGGCGAGCAACATTTCGTGTAAATGTCAGACAAAGGTAAGACAAACTAGAGCGCCGTGTGGAGTCAAGACGCCACACGGCGCCGGGCAATGTAATGCGCGCACAACATCTCTACTCGCATGTCTTGCACAGCATTCGCTGAGCATGGCCTCGAAGGAGGAAGATCTTGCGCCTGTTCAAGGGGATCGGAGTAGCCGCAGCTGCGACTGCGGCAATCTTCGCGACCGTTTCGCCCACCTCAGCATCCACTGGGCAGACGAGTGAAGCAGCAACCCAGGGATTCGCCGCCTGCGGTGTCACTCCTGCCAACCGTGACACCAGGCCTTACGCCCAGTTCTTCACGCAAGACGTGAACCTTCGCAACGGCCCCGCGTGGGAATGCACGATCGTCGACACCGCCAAGGTGACAAACCAGGTCGACCTCTGGTGTACGACCGACGGGTTCACCTACGTCCGTACGGCGTCAACGAAGTACGGCTGGGTCTCCAACCTCTATCTGAGTGCGACCAACATCAAGCCCTGCTGATCGCGCAGAGCCGGGTCGGCGCGGCCGCGCCGACCCGGCTCTGCGCGATCAGCAGGGGGCGCGCGTTCACTCGCACCGCGGGACCCGGTGCGCACTCCTGGGGGCAGCAGCCGCGGGGCGCAGGCGCTCCGGACGGCACTGGCCCGTGCTGGCCTGTACGACCTCGACGAGAACGACCACCAAGCCGTCGAGCAGCTCGGCGCGCTCCTCGACGACACCACGATCGCCCGGCTTGCCGACTGGCTGGAGCGCACCCGTACCGCAGCCCTGCGCCTGGCCTCCCCGCCCCGGCCGGCCTACCGGCGTCCCAGGCCCGACAACCAGCCCCAGCACTCGTAAGCACCGCCGCCTTGCCCCGCACCGGGACCCGGCCGCCGACTGCGGCCGGGTCGGCGGCCGGGCCCCGCCTCGACGTCCTGGACGTCCTCGGCGTCGTGCTGCGCCTGGGCGGCCACGCTGCCTACCGGCCACCGAGTGCGACTGGCCGGCTCCTCCTCCTGACCACCCCGATCCGCCTCGCAGACGGCCTGTAATTCTGGTCCCAGCCGAATTCCCACCGCCCCTTTATGGACGATTCCCATGTATGGGGGATTCCCATGGAATGGTTGAGCAATTCCGGCGGTGGTGGCTGCTACCCGAATTTCGCGTCATATCGTCAACGGCCGGTGCCGGTCGCCAGCCGCTGCGCCTGGTGGAAATTCGGGCGGACACCGGGGCCGGTTCCTGGGATTAAACAGGGCGCGATGGTGATGTGCGGTCAGATGGGCATAGGGGTTGCGGCGGGATTGGCCGACGGCGGATTCCTGATACACGCTCAGGGTGATTCTGGAGGGTTTGTCAGGGGTCGGACGGGCCTGATCGGTCTAGACCACTAGGACAGGTGTAGACCACTGCCCCGGGCGCCGCGTGTTCTGGCTCGAGAATTGTCTTAAGCCTCGGTTCGGTGACACT
>NZ_JBSSXW010000003.1:0-69553 GCF_054031055.1 Kitasatospora sp. cg17-2 | reverse complement strand
GACATCGCGTCGGTTGACCGCGTCTGAACGTGTTCCTCGCGTAGGTCGAACTCTCGTGCCCGCTGCGCCGAAGGATCCGGGTGGCGTTGCACGGCCGCCGACGCCCAGCCAGGCCCGCCGGGCAGGGCGTCGGTGGGCTCCGTGCCGTAGTTGGCCGGCACTGTGCCAACGGGCTTGCTGGCCGGCCGGGGGTTGACCGGGCGCCTCCCAGTCCTACGGTGCGTCCTGTTCCCGCCCCGCTGTGACCATCCTGCGGAGCGGGTACCGCACTCCACCGCACCTGCCCCCGAGTGGCGCCGGGTACGGCCTTCTCCGGTCGGTGCCCGAAGGGCCGTCCGGGGCCCGTGCTCTGACCTCGATCCCGAAAGAACGGACCGACACCCATGTCCGAGCCCTTGCTGCTGCGTTTCCCGTTGGCCGATGTACTGCCCCTGGCGGAGCACGCGGTCGCGGCAGAGGACCACCAGTTCTGGCCCTACACCGATGAGAGCGGACCGTGCCTGGTCTGGGTGAAGCAGCGCGGCACGTTTCTCGTGTCCAACGGCCTGCCGCATCTGTCGGGCGCGGACAAGACCCGTGTTCTCGTCCATGCCGAGGGATGGGGCCCGGATACCGAGAACGATCTGGCCGACACCCCGGTGGGCGGCGACGACTTCGAGGAGTACTTCTCCTTGACCGAGAGCCTGCCCGGTGATGCCACGACGACGCTGGAGCAGGTTCGTGCCGCCGTCGCGGACGGGCTCCTCTGGTTCGTGCTGGAGGTCACCGAGACATCGGTGACCATCGCCTTCAGCGCCTGAACGAGGCACACAACAGGTCCCGTGCGGCGCGGCTGCGCTGCGGCACCGGGGCACGGCGTCCGGCGGACGGAGACAGCCGCATCCCGTCGCGGCGTCCGGTCCGTGGCGCAGCGGCCGCCGGGGGCTGTGCTGTCAAAGACTTCAACTCGGAAGAATGGACTGACATCCATGTCTATGTTGCTGTTGTTCCCGTTTCCGTTGGCGGGGGTTCTGGTGTTGGCCGAGCATGCGGTCGCGGCGCCCGGGCACCGCGTGTGTGACGTCACCGGTGCTGGGGGGCCGTGCCTGGTCTGGGTGAAGGGCGACGGTACGCACCTGGTGTCCAACGGGCTGCCGCACCTGCCGGGCAGGGCCACCGGTGACCGCGTCGTCCACGTCGACTGCTGGGGCCCCGGCACCGGGAACGGACTGGGCGCCGCCTCTGCCGGGGGCGAGGACTTCGCGGAGTACCTCCCGCTGCTCGAACCCTTCTGCGGCGGCAGGCCCACCACGTTCCTGGAGGAGCTGCGCGCCGCCGCGGACCAGGGACGGCGTCAGATGGTGCTGAAGGTCGCGGAGGACGGCGTCGACCTCGCTTTCAGTGTCTGAGTGAGCCCTTCCCGGCGGGCGTGCGCACGGCGCTGTCCCGCGGATCCCGCCCTTCGGGTGCGCAACAGCGCCCCGGAGGGCGGGGCTCGTCGTGGGCCGTCGCTGTTGCGTGTGGTGCGGTTTTCTCCGGTGCGGGTCGGTCCTCCGGGGCGGGCGGCGTCCGGCCCTGTTTCGCCGGTCCGCTGTGCTTGCCGGTCCGGCCTCCGGTTGCGACTGTGACGGTGGGTTGCGATCTCCGGAAGCCGGCCGGTCCTCGGTTGTTCGCGGTGGGTGCTGGCCTCGTCGCGGAAGTGCTCCGCAGTGCGCTGGTGGCTCCGCCGGGGGCGGCCGTGCTTCGGCTTGCCGTCGCCTGTTCCGGGTGGGGGTTGACCGGCGGTCTCCTGTTCGTACGGTGCGTGGTGTTCCCGCCCGGTGGTCGTGACCGTTCCGGCCGGCCGGGCCTTTCCCCGGTGTTCCGGTCCCGGGCCTTGCCACGGCCCCGTTCCTGTTCCTGTTCCTGTTCGTGACGTCGAGTCCTTCGAGGAGCCCTGCCCGTGTCCGCAACCGATGCCCGTGCCATGGAGACCGTCGCCCGTCGCCATCTGGACGAGGTCCACACCGTCGAGAGCGAGACCAGGCGTCTCGCGTTCTACCTCGGCTTCGACACGGAGCTGGACCGCATCCTGCTGCGGTCCGACCCGCACCCGACGATGCCGGTCAGCGCCGTGCTGCGCCGCTTGCTGGTCGTTGTGAGTGATCTGCTGGAACAGACCGGCGCGGCCCTGTTCGCGGTCCACCTCGCCCGGCCGATGCCGGGCCTGACGGCCGAGCTGCTCATGGCAGGGGTCGACGGGGTTCTGGAGATCGTCCGGGACGCGCACCGGGCCGTGTGTGCCCGCGTGGACAGCAGCGCTCTCCACGCCCTGGACACGGCGGTGACCACCATGCGTCAGATCGCGCAGATGGTGATGGGGTCGCCGTTGCTGGCCGCGCACCGCGCCGCCGCCGACGCGGGCAGGCAACCGGCGGGCGGCGCGCAGGCGCACTGACTCGGCGAAGGCTCCTGGGGCCCGGTGCCGCCGCCCGTCCGGGGTGGCGTCACCGGGCCCCACGCGTACCCGGGCAGCGGCCCCCGGGGAACGGCCCGCGCCTGTTCGCCCGACCGGCCCGGGTCGGCGGCTGTGGCTGCCAGGGGTCGGTGCTGGCCGGTCCCCACCCCGGGGTCGCGTCGGGGCGTGCCCGGGTCGTTGCGGCGGCACGGGGTTGACGGGCCCGATGGGCGGCCTAGCGTCCCTGCCTGCCCGCCCGGGTGACCATGCCCCGGGGCCGGACTGTCCGTTCACCGCACCGCTGGAGGAACCGTGCAGCACCATCCTGTCCCCGCCCGCCCCACGGCCGACCGGCCCCCGTCCCTCGTGCCACTGCCGATGCGGCTGCGCCCCGCAACGCCCGGCGACTTCGACGCCGTCGCGGACCTGGCCCGGCTGATCGACCTCCGCCGCAGCGCCGAAGACCTCGCCCCGTCGCTGGAGGTCGTCCGAGAGACACTCGCCACCGGTGCGGGCGACGAGGGCCCGTTCAGCCACGGTCCGCTCCACTATGTCCTTGCCGAGTTCCCGGACAACGGCAGGCCGGTGGGCCTGGCCCGGTGCGGGCCGGGCCGTTGGACCGTCGAACTCGACCTTCCCACGTTCATCCGCAACAAGCTCTACCCCCGCATCGGCAACGTCCACGAGCTCGTCGTCGTACCCGAGTACCGGGGCCGGGGCATCGCCCGTGCCCTGCTGGAGAGGGTCGAGGAGGACCACCGCCGGGCCGGGTACGACGCCCTGGTGCTGCGCCACCACCGCGAGCAGACGTCCTTCTACACGCACCTGGGCTACACCAGCGGCAGCAGGCTGGTCCTGGAGCTGCCCGACAGGCTGGGCAGGGCCTCCGTCCGCGGGCAGGGCTGGCGCTGGGCCGCGAAACCCCTGGCGCCGCAGGTCGAGGTCACCGACGTCCACGGCAGTCCCGTGCTGACCGGCCTGCTCGCCCCACACGCACTCTGAGGTCCGGCGTCGGCCTGCGGCATCCGGGGACCCGGCGGTCCCCGGATGCCGTGCCCTGCTGTCCGGGCCGGGGCGTTGACCGGCCGGGCGTCAGACCCGCCGCGACTGCCGCCCGGCGCGTTCCGGCCCTGGGGCCGCCCGGGTGCCTGTCGCACCCGCATCACCCCGAGCTGCGCCCCGCCACCGGCTGTCCCCGGTCCGTGCCCGAAGGCGCCCGCCCGGGGCCCGCGCTCTCGAACATTCCCACCCGGAAGAACGGACTTGCGCCCATGCCCGAGCCCCTGCTGCTTCGATTCCCGCTGGCCGACATCTTGCCTCTGGCCGAGCACGCGGCCGCCGCCCCCAAGCACCGCACCAGCCCCTACTCCGGTGCCACCGGAGCGTGTCTCGTCTGGGTGAAGAACGACGGCACGTACATCATGTCCAACGGCCTGCCGCACCTGCCCGGCAAGGACACTCACCACCACGTCGTACATGCTGACGGCTGGGGCCCCGGCACCGAGAACGACCTCGGCGAAACCCCGGTCGGCGGCCACGACTTCGCGGAGCACCTCCCCCTGAACGATCCCCTGTCCAGCGATCCCGCCGACACGATGCTGGAGCAGATCCGCGCCGCCGTGGCGGACGGGCTGTGCTGGCTGGAGCTGGAGGTCAGCGAGGACAGCGTCGTCATCGTCTACAGCGATTGACCCGGCCGACAGGGGGCCCCGCCGCGCACGGCCCCCTGCGGGGGCCGTGCCCCCGTCCCATGCTCGTCGATGGCGGACCGGGGGCCCGGCGGGCAGGGCCGACCCTCCGGCCCGTCCTGCCGTGCAGCCGCCTTGCGGCGGCGAGGTCCTAGCGGGGGGTTGACCGGCCGTCCGCCGTCCGTACGGTGGGTCCTGTTACCGCCCGGTGGCCGTGGGTCGTTGCGGTCACCGGGCGGGGACGGTCCGCGGCAGCGCCGGACCCGGCCTGGAGCGGGTGACCCCTCCCTTCCCCTCTTTCGTGGGGATGCGGTCGCCGGGCTGCTGCGGACACCCCCGTCCGTGTTCGCCGATGACGGACCGGAGGCGAGCGGGCGGGGCCGGACTCCGGCCCCGCCCGCACGCCTCCGGTCCGTTGCGGGCGTCGCGTCGTGGGGGTTGACCGGGCGTCTGGGGTCCGTACGGTGGCTGATGTTCCCGCCCGGTCGTCGTCGAGCATGTGCGTGTTCCGGCGGTGCGGGCTTCCCCGGTACCCCGTTCACCCCACCCCCCGGGTGGGCGGGGTGCCGACGCCGCCGCGCCCGGCCCGGTCCCGCACACCGGCCCGGGGTCCGCGAGGCGGCACCCCTGGTCGGGGCACCGTCCCTGGGGCGGTGCCCCGACCGGCATCCCCGGCCGGCGTTCCCGCCGTCCTCGCGGGCCCGGGCGCGGTCCACCGGCGCGAGTCCCGCGCCCGGGGCGCTCCACCGGGTGCCCCCTGCGGGTCCTCCCACTGCTGCTCTGCTGCCCGTTGCTGGTTGCCGTTCGTCGGTGGGCGTGCCGGCGGCCGCCGTGGTGCGGGCGGCGGGACCTGTGCCCGCCCGGCGTAACGGGGAACCGGGGCGGGCCGTGCGCCGGTGCCCGGCCGTCGGGCGTGGAACCGGTCCCGCTCCCGGGCCCGCCGGTACTTGACCGGCCCGCCGCCGTGGCTACGGTCCCTGCCCGGGAGAGCACCCGCAGGTGCCCGGGCCCGCCACGCCCTTCACTGCGGACCGCCGTACCGTCACGCAGTCGCCGGCCGCCCCGCCGTGCCGTCGCGCGCCCGTACCGGCCGAGCCGTCCCCGTGCGCCGCGCACGGTCCTCGGAGCACCTTGCGAGGCCCCGCCTCTCCCGCCCCTGTTGTCCGACGACGCCCGGGAGGGCCGCCATGCCCGCACACCACCGTCCCACCCTGTACTCGCGCGTCACCGCCCTGCTCTTCCCGCGCGACCCGCTGTTCACCGCGAGCGCCTGCCTGAACGTCACCACCGGCCCGCACGGCTGGCCGGAGAACTACTTCGGCTACCGGCCCGGACACACCCTGGTGCGCGCCGCGGACCCCGACATGCCCGCACTCGCCCTGACCTTCACCGTCCAGGCCCCCGACCCACTGGCCGCCGCCCACCGGGCCGCGGCTGTCGGCCGACGGCTGGAAGCCGACCGCGACACCCGGCACTGGCCGCAGCGGCTGCGGCGTCTGGCCGTCGGCGACGTCGTGGTCATCACCCCCCGCACCCCGGCGACCGGGCTGCGCCGCTTCTACGCCCTCGCCCCCGGGGGCGGCCTGACCGAGCTGGCGCACATCGGCGACCCCCTGCTCCTCCCGCTGAGCGCTCCCGTCGGGGCGGCGAAGCCGCTCCCGCCGACCGCCCACGACCGCTGACCCGACCCGACCCGCCCCGGGCCGCACGCGACCACGCGCCCGGGGCGGCGCGGCTGCGGCCGGCGGTGAACCCGGGACGGGACCGCAGACCCAGGCGCCCGCGCGCCCCGCCCTTCGGCTCGTGCCCCCGAGGACGGACCGATCGGTCCGTCCTCGGGGGGCACTGCCCGGCCCGGCATGTGCTCCGCATGCGCTCTGCGCGGGTTGACCCGCTGCCTGCTGCTCCTACGGTTCGCCCCGATCGCACCCGGCGCCCGCCGGGGCTGCGGCCGTCCCGTCCTGACGACGACATGCGAGGTGCCCATGATGAGTGGCTACAACGATGCCGAGGGCGTCATCTGGCTGGAACGCCCGCTCCCGGCCGACCGGTTCACCGCGTGCCCGTGGCCTGCCGCCGCACCCGGGCAGGCCGCACTCCTGGTCCCGGGCCACGCCCTGACACGCGAATGGATCGACACCGACCCCGCCGCCGTCAGTGGCGTCCTGCTGCTGCCCGGTGACAGCCCGGCCACGGTGGCCGGGCTGGTGTGGCGGGCCGATGGCGAAGACCTGCCGGAGACCCTGCTCCTGGCCGGTCTCGAACTGTTCGCCCGGGCCGCGGCAGGCTCACGAGCCGTCCTGTGGGGCGTCAGCCTGTCCTCCGGCGACGGCGTCACCTGCCACCCGGCCGTCCTCGACCACACCGGGGACCGCTTCCACCACCAGCCGCTCCCGCCCGTGCCTGCGATGGACGGCGTGTGGTTCCCCTCCCCGCAGCGCCGCGCAGCCCTGTTCGCCCCCGCCCAGGTCGGGCCCGGACCCGCGGACGTTCCCGCACCGGGGCCTGCGGACGCCGAGGGCCCGTTCGGTCCGGTCGCCCTCGCCCTGACAGCCGCGAACCCAGGCCTGAGCAAGGGTGCCATCGCCGCGCTCTACGCCTTCGCCGCCCTGTGGGACACCACCCGGCTGCCCGTCCCCACGGTTGTCGTTGCCCGCCACACGCACCTGACCGAGCGGACCGCCGCTCGCCACCTCGGCCAGTGGACGGTGCTGCGCCGCGACGGCAGCACCTGGGCCCCGGCTCCCGCGGGCCGCGACCCCCGACGGCCTCCGGTCCCGTCCGGCGGCCCGCGTCCCGAGGACCTCCGCACCGCCATGAGCGCCTTCCGCACCCGGGACCTCGACGCGCTGGCCCTGACCGCCGCCCAGCTGTACCTGCTGGCGCGGGACCACGGCCTCGCGGCCGACGCCGCCGAGCGCTTGTCCGCATCCCAGCTCGAACTGCTCGCCCGCGCGCAGGAGGCGTTCGCCGAGGACCTCGCCTGACCCCGACACGCCCCCGTGGTGCCGGTGGCGGACAGGACGCGCTCCTGCCCGCCACCGGCACCGTCGGCGTCCGCGGGGCGCAGGCCCCTGGCGGACGGACCGGGCCCGCACCCGCCCGGTCCGCCGTGCAGCGCCGGCCGCGTCGGCTGTGGCGGTGCTTGGCCCGCCGCCACTCCGACAACGGACTTGACTGCGCGTCAGATGCTCCTAGGTTGTGCCGCGCAGGCCCGGCACCGGTCCCGCCGGCCGGGCGTCCCGACGGCGTGCCGCATCCCCGCCGCCGCACCCGGGTGCGCCGCTGCTGCGGCGGCGTCCCGCCGCTCCCGGCCACGCGGCGCGACCGGCAATCAACCGGTCGCACCAACCCCTTCTTTCCAGGAACGGATCACCCATGCCCCCCATCACCACCGTCGACGGCCGCCGTATCGGAAAGCGCGGTCTCAAGACCCGTCAGGCCATCCTGACGGCCACGGCCGAGATGCTCGCCGACACCGGAGTCGTCGACATGAAGGTCATGGACCTGGCGCGAGTCGCAGGTACCTCGCCCGCCACCTTCTACCAGTACTTCGCGACCCGCGACGCCGTGCTCCTCGAACTCGCCGCCGACCTCGTCCGGCAGACAGCCCGGGCTGTCGCGGCGGCCACCGACGGAGCAACCGCCCTCAGCGCCTGCTTCAAGGTGTGGCAGTCCCACGGGCCCGTCCTGCGGACGGTGGAGGTGCTGGCTGCCACGAACGCCGACTTCCGCAAGATCCGCGGGCGGATCAGGAAGCCGCTGGCCGACTTCCTCAGGCGCGCCGCCGCTCCCGACGCCTTCCCGGTCGAACAGGTCGACGCGGTCCTCGCCATGGTGTCGGCGACGGCCGCCGACAGCCCCACGCCGAGGGAACGGACGACGGTGCTGAACGTGGCACTGACGACGATCGGCCGCTGACCTGGCACGATGCCCGCCCGGCCCGCCGGACCCGTGCCGGGCGGGGGTTGACCGGCCGGGCGAGACACCTACTGTGCCGTCCGTGCCGCACTGCTCCCCGTACCTGAGGAGGGCGGTGCGACGGTGTGCAGGCCCCGGGCCCTGTCCCGCTCACTCCTGGCCCCGGCGTGCACACCCGGCAGCGCCCCGCCCGCTACCTGTGCGAGCGGGCGCCGCCACCGTCCCGCACCCCGCCGACGACGAGAACAGGCGGGGTGCGGGACCTCGGGACTCGACGTCACCCGCTCGACAGCGCCCCGTCGCACGCCACCTCTACGGTCACACCCTGGAAGTCACCCGTATCGCCACTGACAGAACCCGCGACGCCTGCTCCAAGCTGTACGCCGCCGCCTGGCGCGCCACCGCAGCACTTGGCTACACGCGCCTGGTCACCTACACACAGGCCGACGAGACGGGCGCGTCGCTGCATGCCGCAGGATGGAGCGTCATCGGCCGGCGCACGCCCCACGCGGGCTGGGACCGGCCCTCGCGCCCGCGCCACACGCTCGGCAGCGAGCACATACCGCGCACGCTCTGGGAAGCGCCCTGACCACCCACCCCCGTAGCCCCGCACGGGTTCCGCCCCTCCCGACGCCCGCGCGGCGGTCCCACTGGCGCGCAGCCCTTGACCGGCCGCCTCCCGCCCCTACCGTCGCCAGCGTCCCGAGCGGCCCGCGGCCCGCCGCGATCCGCTCGTGCCGCGCACGGGCAGCCCCCGACCGCCCACCCCGCACCCCGGTCGGGAGCCGAACCACATCCGGGCTGCTCGAGCCATCACAGCAGCCGCCCGTCCGGCGGCCGCCCCGCCCCGATCAGACTCCTCAGGAGGTCCCCGCATGGCCCGCATCACCGACCGTCTCACCGCCTGGCTGCGCCCCCCTCGCCCCTACGCCCGCCGCACGGGCGCGCTGCGCCTCGCCGACCCCGCCAAGCCCCCGACCGCCGCGCCCACCTCCCACGCCCCGGGCCGCCACACCGTCAGGGTGCTGATGAACGTCACCCGGGGCCCGCACGGCGAGTACGTCAACTTCTCCGGCTACCTGCCCGGGCACTGTGTCGCCGAGGCCGGCCACTGCGGCGACGGCCCGCTCGTGCTGACCGTGGACGCCACCGACCCCGAGACCGCCGCCGACCGCGCCTTTGTCATCGGCAACCTCCAGGACCACGACGTCCACGGCCGGACCTGGCCCGGCGACGTGCGCTCCGTGTCGGTCGGAGACGTCATGTGCGTCACCGACCCCACCGGCACCGTCCACCACCTCGCCGTGGCCCCCAGCGGCTTCGAACGCGTCGACGCC
Organism: Kitasatospora sp. cg17-2; assembly: GCF_054031055.1. Taxonomy (NCBI): domain Bacteria; kingdom Bacillati; phylum Actinomycetota; class Actinomycetes; order Kitasatosporales; family Streptomycetaceae; genus Kitasatospora; species Kitasatospora sp. cg17-2. Next base: position 60,191 of record NZ_JBSSXW010000003.1, on the reverse strand, counting down.
CCCTGCGGCGACCGGATCGTTCCCCTGACCGGCACCACCGCCACCTCCCGCTGACGCACCGACCCGCCACCGGCCCCGCTGCGCCCCGTTCCGCCCCCGTGCGCAGGGACGAGGCGCAGCACAGCCGCTTCGCCGTCGCGGCCGGATCCGCGGTGCGCCCCACCGCTGCCGTGCCCGCAGGAGCCCGGACCGAGTTCGCACGCCCGGTCCACGGACTGACCGGGCTGGCGGGCGGCCCACCGCCCGGACCACCCCGGCCTGCTCGGCACGCGACCGGGCGGCGTCGCAGCACTCACCGGACCGGTCCTTGCCCGACGCATCGCAAGTCCCCGGCGGCGGCACCGACTTCCCCGCCGAGCCGGCGGCCTGCGCCCGCGTCCTTCCCGCGGACACCCTCGACGCCCCAACCGTCGGCCTGTCCCGCCCCCTCGGACGCTGGGCGCTTCGAACCAACGGCGCGCCCCGTCGACGCGTCCCCTGCGCCACGACCTGATCACCGCCCTTTGGCTCATCGGCCGGGCCCTGCAGGTCTTCCCCGACCTCCGACACCCGCAGTGCGCACAAGCGCTTCCAACACCCGGACGCCTCCAGCACACTGCGTCCCGACCCGGCTGGCCGGCCTGCCGCCGTCGGCACACCGGGGCACAACCGTCCGCCTCGCCTTCCACGGCCGCTTGACCGGCCGTCGTCCGCCCGTAGGGTGCGTCCTGTTCCCGCCCGGCGGCCGTGAGCGCTCCGGCCGCCGGGTGCTGCTCCACACACCCCAGCCCCGTTCCCGGGCCGGAACCCCACCACCGTGCAGACCGCGTTCCGGGCCCGGTCCTGCGGAGCGGCCGGGCCGGGAGAACACGCAGGCGTCCGTCACCACGATCCGCATCAGCCCCGCAATGTGCGGCAGAGCTGATCCGCTTGCCCACGAATTAGGAGACTGCTGCATGACCGTGCACGAGCGAACCGCGCGCATCGGCGGTTGGACGGCGGCACTGACCACCGGCCGCGGGTACCTGACCGCAGCGCTCTACCGCCCGTTCCCGCAGGACCCCTTGCGCCACGACGCCCAGGCCGCCTGGGAACTCGTCCTCAGGGGTGGCTTCGACACCAATGCCCCCACCGACCCGCCCCCCGCCCCGCCCGCCGCCCACTACCGGCCGCGCCGGCTGTGGCGGCGCTGGGCCCGCCGCCACCCCGACACCGCGCACCACCCCGGGCACACCGCCGTCGGTCCCTGGACGGCGGAACCCTACCCCTACGGCCACGGCCTGTACGTCTGGCGGCTGCCCGAACACGACTGCCCCTGGCACCGGCCCGTCCCCGAGAACGACTGCTACCCCGACGGCTGGTACCAGGACGAGTGCGACATGACGAGGCTGCCGTACTTCGCCTGCACCTGCCCCCGCCGACGGCCCTGGTTCCAGATCGCCGTCGTCCGGCCCGAGACCATCCCGGCCGAACCCCCCTTCTGACCACAGAGCACGCAGGGGGCGGGCCGTCCGCGCACGGCCCGCCCCCTGCTCCTGCCGGCCGCATTCTCCCAGGCGCTCGCTTTCTCCCTCCGGTCCCCTCCAAGGGCTCGCCAGCCAGCCGCCGCCCGGGCTGAGCACCCACCGACGCCTCGGCACACCGGCCCTCGCGAGGGTGCCGCCCGTCCCGCCCGCCCGCACGGCCCGGTCCCGGGCCGTGCGGGCGGGCATCGCGCATCCGCGAGGCAGCGTCAGGGCCGGCCCGAGGGGGCGAGCGCCCGTCGCCGCGTCCTCGTCCGCGGCCCGGGGCGGGCGCGGCACTGTCGTCCCGCAGCTGCGTCGTGTCGCCTGCCGCTCTGCTGTGGACCCCTTCGGGGCTGGGCCTCGCCCTCCCGCCCGCGGCCACCAGGAACGGGAGCGCCGAGCGCCTCCGCGCTCCCGCCGCCGAGGGGCGGGCCGTCCCGACCCGCCGGCCGTCTCGCGGCCGGGGGTTGACCGGTGCTCTGCCGTCCCGTCGGCGTGCCCCGCCACCTGCCGGCTGCGGTGGACCCGGCAGGCCGCTGCGCCGACACTCCGGTCACGACCGGGCCGGATCCGTCGGACGCGCAGCCGCCGTTCCCCCGTCTGCTCGCGCACCACCTCGCCACGAGGCCACGCCGCCGCAAGCGCCTCCCTGCGCCCACCCCCGACTAGCGACGAAGCGCGTAGCCGGAGCGCCGTGCCCCGGCCCCGCACCGGAGCACCGCCCTCCGGCGGTCGAGGGGTTGACCGGCCCGGAGCCGGGTCTACGGTGTGTCCTGTTCCCGCCCGTCGGCCGTGACCGTCCCGGCCGTGCGGGCTTCCCCGGCGCCTCCCCACTCCCCCGGGTGGGTCGAGGCGCCCGTGCCGCCCCCGCATCCCCCCGGGCGGGGGCGGCACCCCGGCGGCCGGATGCCCGCACCCGGAGCGGGCCCCGTCCGCCCACCCATCACAGGCGCCCGCCCGGCCTGTCACCACAGCCCTTTCCACCACCACCTCCTGAGGAGGACTCATGTCCCGCTACACCATGCCGCTCACCGACACCCTGAACCTGGAGTACGGCCACGACCGCCGGCTGCACAACGTCTTCGCGCAGCTGTGGCAGGACGGCGACAGCCACGAGCCCCTCCACGACCTGGGCCTCTACCCGTACATCACCACCGTCGGCGAGCTGATGCCCGCCATCGACGCCATGCTCGCCCCGTACCCCGACGCGGCCCTGGACGAGGAACGCCGCGACAGCATCCGCCGCCGGCTCGTCGCCGACGGCGCCGACCCCGGCCGGGGAGTGTGAGCGCGGAGCACGGACTCGCCCACCCGCCTCTGCCGCCCCGGAAGCACTTCCGGGGCGGCAGAGGCGGCCCCGTGGCGGGGCTGCGCCCGGAGCGCGCCACCGGCCAGGCCGGCCGACTACGTTGCCACCCGTCCCGCCGGTCCGGCAGTCCCTGGGTCGACATGTCCGGCGGCTGGGTCAGGTCCGGTGTTGCCCGATTCACGATGGAGGACCCGCCATGGTTGTTTCCCCCACTCCCGCTGACGCGCTGCGCGTGCGGATGCTGGCCACCGGCGAGACCGGGAACCCCCACCACCGCATCGCCGTGCGGCTGCTCGACGACTACGCCGGTGGTCGGTGGCTGGTACGGCTGGGCACTGCGGCCGCGCACTACTGCCGTCCGGGAACCGTCTTCCTCGACTGGCAGCGGGTCGGCCTGGGCCTGGTCGCGGGTGAACTCGGCGACGACGCTGCTGCTCTGGCCGTCCTGGCCGTGGCCGCGTCCCTGGCCGGGGACCACGAGATCAACCTGAGGGAGGTTCTCGGCGTTCTCGGGCGCCGTGACCGACGACTGGTGCTGAAGGCCGTGTCTGCCGTCCCCGTCTCCTGACGGGGCCGCGTGCCCCGGGCCGGGGATGACCCGTCGGTTGCCGGTGGGCCGGTGGCGCCGCGGCAGTCGAAGGTGACCGGTATCGGGGTGGCGGGCGCAGCGCCGGCTGGATGGAACAGGGAGCTGGGCGGCAGGCGTCTCGCCGCCGGCCGTGCCGTCCTGCAACCCGGCTTCGATGAACCCCGGTTGGGGCTTGCTTGGCGATATGCCATGCCTAGGTTCCGGGGTGGCCCGAGCGCTGCCCTCACCCCAAGGTGCCCTCACCCCCTCGACTCCTCCCGTCTGTGCCGTTCCACCCCGCTGCTCGGGCTGGACTGACACAGCACGGACGGCGCGCAGGGGAGGGGCCGGGGTACGAAGACGCGCGGGGCCACTGCCCGGGCCCCGAAGCCCCGGAGCGTGGTCGTTCATCTGGCCAGACGGTGACCGCACCCCGGGGCGGGGTCCTCAACTCCGTTGCAGGAGAGGTGGATCTACCATGGCACATCCGAGTTCGAGGGTTCCAGTCGCACCCCGGCGAGTCACCCAGCCCGTGACCCGAAGGTCCCGCCCGGCCACGCCCGCCACGATCGCCACCGGCGGTCCGGTCACGTCGGCGGTACCTGCCCGGTCCTCCCAGGCCGTCCCCGGCGTCGGTGGGAGCGCTCTCACGATCGCTGCGGCCAGGGCGCTGGTCCTGGCCCGCATCCCGGCGAGCGTCCGCAACGAAGCCCTGCGTGAGGCGGTGCGCAGCCTGTTGGAGGTGAACCGGCGGCTGCGTCAGCGGCTCACGGACGCACAGGAACGGGCCCGCGAGCTGGCCCGGGAATGCGAGGAGCTGCGTGCGGAGCTCGACGAGGCCCGCACCGACCCGGTCAGCGGTCTGCCCGTGCGCCGGGCCTTCACCCGCCGCGCGGGCGAGCTGCTCCGCGCAACCGGGGCCGCGCACGGGTACAGCGTCGTCCTGCTGGACCTGGACGACTTCAAACCGGTCAACGACCGGTACGGGCACGCGGCCGGGGACGCCGTCCTCGCGGCGGTCGGACAGCGGATCGCACGCTGGCTCGGCCCCGCTGAGAGCGCGGCACGGCTCGGCGGCGACGAGTTCGTCGTCCTGGCCGTGGCCGACAGCCGCCTTGCGGGCCGCGTCGGTGCGCTGCGCGAGGCCGTCGCCGCTCCCGTCGACCACGAAGGCGAGCGGTTGCAGGTCGGCGTCTCGGCGGGTACGGCCGAGGTGACAGCCGGTCTGGGCCGTGCGATGGGCGACGCCGACCGGGCGATGTACGAGGCCAAGGGCTCCGGCCGCCGGGGACGTTCCGCCGCAGGGCCCAGCGGCGCGTAGCTCCGCCAGTGTGCCCGGCACCCCGCACAGGTGCCGGGCACCGTCGCTGTGCGCGCCGGACGGTGTGTCATCGGCCTGCGCACGCCCCTCACCGGCTGGGACCGGCCCCCCGCGCCCGCACCGAACGCTCGGCAGCGAGGACATGCCCCGCACGCTCCGGGAAGCACCCTGGTCACCCGCTGACCCGGCCGGCCCGCCGCGGTCCTCCCCGCGCCGCGACCCGCCCGCGCTCGCCGTCGTGGCCGAACCAGCCCCTGCTTGTACGTCCGGCACCACCGGCCGGCTGCGCTCCCCCCGCCACTGTGCCCGCCGCACGGGCGCACTGAGTCTCGCCGGCCCGAACTCCTCCATCCCCGTCCACCGCACCGTCACGGCGCCGATGAACGCCACCCATGGGCCGCGCGGTGATCGCGTCGACCTCTTCGGCCACGCCCCGGGCACCGCTCCGCCGTGGCCGAGATCATCACGCTGGCAACCGAGTTCGCGTCCCTCGACCCCGTACGGATCAAGGAACTGGCCCGACGCGTGATGGACAACCACACCATGCGCGCCGTGGTGCAGACCACCACGGCCACCACGGGTCCCAGCCCGGGACCGTGCCGGGGTTGACCGGCGGTCTGCTGTTCCTACGGTGTGTCCTGTTCCCGCCCGGACCGCTGCCGAGCGCCGCCGCGCTGCGGCGGTCCGGGCCTTCCCGGCACCCCGCCAGCCCCTCCCCTCCTGGGGCCGGGACCCTCCTTCCACCCCGAGCGGGGTCCCGGTCGCCCTAGCACACCCGCCACCCCTCGTGGGCCGGTGACTGCCCGGCCGACACTCACCGCGCACGGAGGCACCATGTTCAACCCTGACACTGCCCGCGCCCTGGTCACCGGACTCGGTATCCAGGCCACGGACTTCCGAGCCCTCACCACGCCCGACACCCCGACGGCGAGCACCGGGCTCGGCTACACCTTCCTCCGCTCCGACGGCAGGTACGGCAGCGTCACCGTCGCCGGGATCCTGCTGGCTCCCATCCACGAGAGCCGACAGCGCGCGGAGGCCGTCCTGACCGGGTGGCCCCGAAGCCGGGCCACCCGCATGACCGAGCACCGCCCCGCCGACTGCACGGCGTGCTGCGAGATCGCCACCTGGTGCGCGGACAACGACCGTGACACCTTCCGCGAGCACCCGCACGACCCCCGACTGACCGCCCACCACACCGGCCGGACCGTGGCCGAAGAACCTGCGGACGTCCCCCGACTCATCGCCTACAACAAGGCGCGCATCTCCCGCTTCCTGCGAGCAGGGCGGCGGGCCTAGGCAGCAGCGGCCACCTCCCGGCCCGTCGGTATCGCGTGACTGCAACGGGCCCCGCAGGGTGCGGGGCGGTCGGGATCGTCTCACCCCGAGCGGATCCCGGCCGTCCCCCCGCTCCTATCCCGTGTTCCGCCGTCGGCCGGGCGCTCACGGTGCCGGCCCCGCCGCCAGCCCCTCCCCTCTGGGCCGGACAGCGGGTGCCCCTGCAGCCCCCGTACCCCAGCGCTCCCCGGCCCGGCTCCTGCGGCGGCCCCGCTGCCCGGCGTTCGCGTTCTGCGCCCAGGGCCCCGACCGGTCCGGGCCACCCGCCACCCGCCACCCGCCACCCCAGTCACCCGACAGCCGGGGCAGCCTTCCGCCGCCCCGGCCCGCCGGCGGGATTCCCCCGCTGACCGACGAAAGGCAAACCTGTGCGACCCGACCTGCTCCCCGAACTGCACCCGGCCATGCTCCCGGCCCTGACCGAGCTGCACACCGCCGAACTCGCCGCGACCGTCCACCCGGCCGACGGCGGCGGCTTCCAGTTCCGCATCCCCGGCCCCGACGACACGTTCGTCCTCATCGGCAGCCCGGAGATCCTCCCCGGGCCGGACCGGGCCCCCACGGGCTTCGGGGCCGAGCTCTACACTCCGCACGGCGAACACCTCGACGTCCTGTTCCACACCTGCACCGACCCCTCCTGCTGCGCCCCGGCACCCGACACCGATCCGCTCAACGCCCGCACCATGGCGAGGGCCGTCGCCGCCGCGCTGCGCACCCACGCCGGGGCGCTGCCCGCGGTCGTCCCCACCACCGGGCAGATACTCCACCGGGTCGTGGAGCTCATCGACGCCGAGACCGACCGCACCACCGCCCTCTACACCTACCCCCTCACGATCCCGGCCTGCCTGCTCGACCACCTGACCCTTCGGGCCGTGTACGGCACCGACCCGCTGTGGTTCGGCATGCGGTACGCCGCGCTCGGCCGCGAGCACGGCATCGACGCCGTCACTGCCTGGGCCCGGCTCCTCGACGCCGTGCTGAACGCCGCCCGGCAGGTGCTGCGGCCCCACGTCGTCGACGCGAGGTCGCTCGACCCGGACACGGTCCGCGTACTCGCCGACGCCCACAACCGTCCGGCAGGCCCGCCCGAGGCGCCCTGCGACGGCCACAGCCGGGACCGCGGCGGCCGCTCGCACGACCCCGACCGCATCGGCCTGCGTACCTCCACCCCGACTGCCTGACCCCGCCCCGGTCCGGCCGCCGGTGCGGCCGGACCCACCCCCCTCGAGGAACCCTGTGAGCACCCCCGCAGCCCCCGAACCCCAGTACGCCGTCATCCTGACCGCACCCCACTACGCCACGCGCCGCTTCGGCCCGTTCGCGCACGCGATCTCCGCCGAGGCATACGGGCACGCACTCCTCGTCCAGCGGACCTCAACGGCCCACCCCGAGGACCTCGCCATCGCCTGCGCGCCCTACGACCGCGAGCTGGAGCACACCTCGCCCCGGCCGCCCCGCGACCCCGCCGGCATCGCTGCACGCATGGACGACGAGAACCAGGAAACCGACCCGGCCGGCCGCTTCCCTGACCTGTACGCCCAGCTCCGCGCCGCCTACGGCTACGAGTCCGCCGACCTGTGGACGGACGCCTGCCGCTACTACGACTGGTTCCACGCTCCGGACGAGGGCGACGACCAGGAGCAGCCGCCCACCACACAGTGCCCCAGCAGCACCCCACAGGCCGAACGACCCGACTTCGCGCACCGCTGTGCCCTGACCGTCGGCCACACCGGCCCGTTCCACGTCGACCAGGGCGGACACGTCTGGACCGATACCGACGCCGAGCAGCGCATCCCCGCACGCCGCCTGGCCGACGTCTTCGCCGAACTCGCCGAGCTGAAAATGACCCCGCGAGAGCGCGCCAACGACCCTGTCCGCCGACTCCTGGCCGCCGGCGACGCCGAAGCCGCCACAGCCACCGCCGAGGCTTTCGAGGCATCGGAGGCGTACGACGCCGCCCACCCGCGGATCTGACCACCCCGCAGTTGCTGACGCACCCCTGCACCCCGTGTCCGGCCGGGGTTGACCGGCCCGCCTAGCCAACTACGTTGCCACCCGTCCCACCGGCCCGGCGGGCTGTGATCACCACCCAGCCGCCGGGCCTTCACCCCGCCCCGAGGTTCCAGTACGCCCACGCCGCCCTGCCCGGGCCTGCCCCGACCCACCACCACACCCTCGACCCGAGACAGGACCCGCCATGGCACGAGTGATCGACTACGGAACCCCCCGACTCGGCTGCAAGCCGCCCATCCCGCGCGCGACGGCCGCCCACCTGGAAGTCGGCGACGTACTCGCCTACGACGGCCCCAAGACCATCACCGCGATCGAGCGGATCGACCACACCGACCTGAACCCCGACCACATGCGCCCCATGCTGGACTACCAGGGCTGGGACGCCTACAGGATGACCCTGGACGACGGCACCGTCCACGACGTCCCCGCGTTCCTCTACTTCTTCCTGTCCAACCTCGGCGCGAAGGACTACCGCCGCACCTGACACACGCTCACCCCCGCGGGCCCCGGCGACTGCCGCTCCATCCCGCAGGCCGCCGCCCACCGTGCAGCCCGGCCGCCCCGAGGGGCGACCGGGGCCTGCTTTCGAGCTGCAGTCCCTTGAACCGCCTTTCTGACAGGCCCCGCCCGTTGCACGGTGCCAGGCCAGGGCGGGGCGCCGCTGCAGGAGCCCGGGCCGCCGCTGCCCGGCCGCCGGATGACCGGCGAGCCCGGTCCGTGCCCGTCGCAACGCCTCCGGCCGCCTTCCGGCCCTCCGGGGCCGACGGGGTTGACCGGCCCGGGGCCGCGTCTACGGTGTGTCCTGTTCCCGCCCGTCGGCCGTGACCGTCCCGGCCGTGCGGGCTTCCCCGGCGCCTCCCCACCAACCCCCCCCGGGTGGGTCGAGGCGCCCGTGCCGCCCCCGCATCCCCCCGGGCGGGGGCGGCACCCCGGCGGCCGGATGCCCGCACCCGGTGCGGGCCCCGGCCGCCGTGCGGGCCCCGGCCGCCCACCCGCCGGATGCCCCCGGCCGGGACCGGGCGGGCCCGCCCGCCGCCGACACCCGGGCTAGCGCGCAGGCCGTCCCCGAGTCGCCACCGTCACGCGCCCCGCCCAGGCAGCCGGTCCAGTCCGGCCCGGCGCTGCTGCGCCCGATGCCCTGCTCGAACCGAACGGACAGGAAGACCACACGATGACCCGCACGATCACTCTCCACCCGGACGCCGCCGCCGCTCTCGCCCCGCACGCGTTCGGGACGTTCACGCCCGTCGTCTGGGACGACGGCGCATACCTCGCCGGCTGGGACCGCACGGTGCCCGGCTGCGCCTGCCTGGTGAGCGTCTGGCCCGAGAACATGGTCATCGGCCCGCACGACCCGGCCGAGTTCACCCCGGTCGGCCCGTGGTCGTACTCCGGCCGGTTCGACGTCGCCACCGCAGAAGCCTGCACCGACCCCGAGCTGTGGACCAACCCAGACAACGAGGACGACCACCGGACCCCGCACCACGCCTTCGCCGCTGCCCTGGACGAACACCGCGCCGTATGCTTCGAGTACCGGCTGGCGATCACCCAGTGCCTGAACTGCCACAACACCCGGCAGCAGCACAGCCCGGAGGGCAGCGTCTTCGCGTGCACCGACTTCCGACCCGGCGAACAGGTGGGCCGCGCCCACTGGGAACGCGGGCGCGAGGAACGCGGACTGCACGTCCCCCGCGACTGACACCCCGCCAGAGGAGGTGGAGCGTCCCACCCGCCACCCGGAGGCCCGCGCACCGTCCCGGGCGGCTTCCCGTTGTATCGTCCCGCAGCCGAGCCCGCCCGCCGGGACCTGCCGTCACAGCCCTGTCCGCCACCGCCCGAGGAAGAGCCCGGAAGCACCCATGACCCCGTCCCTGCGCCCACCCGCGCCGCGTCCGTGCGACAGTTGTCCCTACCGCAGGGACGTCCCGTCCGGGATCTGGGCAGCCGAGGAGTACGACAAACTCCGCGCCTACGACGTCCCGACCGGTGAGCAGCCGCACGCCGTATTCCTGTGCCACCAGAACGACGCCGACAGCGCGAGCAGCCGGGTCTGCGCCGGCTGGGCCGGATGCCACGGCGCCGAGCTCCTCGCCCCTCGCATCGCCGTGCTGACAGGAACGATGGATCAGCCGACCTACGAGGCGGTCACCATCTACACCACGCCCGTGCCGCTGTTCACCTCGGGAACCGAGGCGGCCCAGCACGGCCGGGCCGAGATCGACCTGCCAGGCACCGCCGCCGACCACCTGATCGGAAAGATCCTGCGCGTGCGCTCGGACATTCGTCCGAGCTGAGAACCCCACCGCTGCCCCGGCACACCAGCCCCCGCGGAGGCGCATATCCGTCCCGACCCGCGGTCTGTCTTGTGGCCTGGGTCGACCGGCGTCCCGCCGAACGCCGTTGCGGTCGAGCCCCACCCCTGGCTCTCAGGCCGGCCCGAAGCCCGCCACTGCTTTCCGGAGTCCTAGGACGGGTCCTGCGACCGGTCGGCGAAGGGCAGCAGCACGGCGCGTCGTTGCCGCACCTGCGGCGGGTCCGAACGCGTTGCCCGCCGCACCCGAGGTCCAACACCGCCGTCGCGCCCCGGACCGGACCGGGCCGGACCGGCCCGGTCCGGGGCGAGCCCGGGTGGGGTTGACCGGCCGCCTCGCGCTCCTACGGTGCGTCCTGCTCCCGCCGCCCGGCGACTTCCCATCCCCGGGGCGCCCGTCGCCGCGGCGGTTCAACAAACCCGCCCCGACCCTCCCGAAGGAGCCCAGATGCGCAAGCCCTCTGCCTTGACCAGGGCCTGCCCGCACCGTTGGTGCCGTCCTCTGCACCGCATCCTCACGGCCGAATCCATCGTCCTCCTCGTTACGGCCCTCATCCACCAACCGGGCTATCTGGCCTACCTGCTGGTGGTCGTCGTCCTCGTGAACTGCGTCCTCTCCCTCGTTGCCCGGCGCACCGCTGTCGAGACGGCGACGGACGACCTCGAGAAGATCGACCCGATCGACGTGCGCACCGGCTGGGCGAGTCGCGCCGCCGCCCTCGACCTGACTTTCGCAGTGCTCGCCCCGTTCGCTATCGCCAGCCTGCTGCAGGCGGAGCACAACACGGTGATCACCACCGTAGTCGGCGAAGGCGCCGCCGCCGCCGTCGTCGTCGTCAGTGTGCTCGTCAGCTGCGCTGCCGTCGTTCTCCACCCGCTCGCGCACCACCTCGCCACGAGGCCCCTCCGCCGCAAGCGCGTCCCTGCGCCCACCCCCGACTAGCGACGGAGCGCGTCGCCGGAGGGCCGCGCCCCCGGCCCTGCCCGGGGCGCGGCCCTCCCGGAGTTCGAGGGGTTGACCGGCCCGGAGCCGGGTCTACGGTGTGTCCTGTTCCCGCCCGTCGGCCGTGACCGTCCCGGCCGTGCGGGATTCCCCGGCGCCTCCCCACCCCCCCGGTGGGTCGAGGCGCCCGTGCCGCCCCCGCATCCCCCCGGGCGGGGGCGGCACACCGACGGGCGGAGCCCCGCACCCAGCGGCGTGTGTCGGCGCGTCACGACCCGTCGACTGCGATCCGGCACCACCGCCCGGGCACCGCCCTGCCCACGCACACGGCTGCGCCCCTTGCCCGGTCGCGCGGGCCGGCCCCGGTACCTCGCTACGGATTCCCCGGGTTCGCCCCGCACATCACCTCACCGAACGGAGCAGCACAACATGACCGCCCTGCCCGTCGCCGCCGACCGGCATGTCTCGTTCTTCCCCGTCGTCGTGACCGGCCCGTCCACCGACCGAAACCGCAGCTGGCCGTCCTTCACACCCGCCTCGGCCCGCGTCGTGGAAGCCCGCGACGTGCAAGCCGGTGACCTGATCCTGGCCGACTTCCCTCACCCCGCCGACGGGGGAAGTCCCACCTCGAACTACTTCACCAAGGCGTACCACACACACCCCACCGCCTTCACCGAGTCCCGCGACTCCTGCCCGAAGTGCACCCAGATCGAGGACCCGGGCACCGCCGTGATGCTGACCAAGGGCCGCCCGTGGGACTGCGACCCGTGGGAGGCGGAGTTCCCCGTTCTGATCGTGCCCGCCGCGCAGGCGACGGCCCACCATCTGTGGGGATACCTGGTCTCCGAAGCCAACCGGGTGGGCGACCCTCCAGAACTGGTCTTCGAGGGCCCCGAGCCGGACGCCGCCGACTGGTTCCTGGCGAACAGCCCGCTCTACACCGAAGAAACCTGCGCACTGGTCACCGCGATCCGCCTGCTGGACCCGCACCGGTTCGGCCCCAACCGCTGACAGGCGCGCCGCGACCCTGACCAGCCGCCGACCGGCCGAGCTCCAGCCCCAGGACCGCCGACCACACCCCGCGGCACCGACTGCGCCACCCCCGCACACTCACCACCAGGAGAGCCCCATGTCCATGCCCCCCAACCCGTTGCCCGACCGGTGGACGATCAATCTCCACCCCGTGCACAACCTGACCATCCTGACCCTCCACGACGCCGACGGCATGCGGCGCCAGGTCGGCTTCCGCCCGCTCACCCCACCCGACGCGATCGAGCACACCGTCCGCACACTGGAGGAGATCACCCACGCCGAACTCCGCTCCAGCGCCCAGGAACTGATCGACACGTTCTTCGCGCGCACCGCGCAGGCCCAGGCCAACGCCGACGCCTTCGGCTCGGCGATCGCCGACCACCCCCGGCTCTTCGAGCGGCTCCGTACGACGTCCCCCGGCTGCCTGGTCGACCTCGGCATCGACGACGACGTGCTGACCGTCGTCCTCGAGCTGAATGCCGAGGGCCCGGCCGCCGGTGCCCTCCTGTCCCTTGTCGCCCGCTGGCCGGGCTCCGCCACCCCGGACGGCCCGGCCGAGGGCGTCGACCAGAACCTGGACGCCGGAACACTGACCGTGCGCCTCGACCAGGCCCGCGCCGAGGACTTCCTCACCTGGTACCGCGACCAGCACTGACAGTCCGGAACCGTCCCCCGCCGGCCCAGCCGCTGACCCCACCCGGGGCCGGCACTCGGCCGTACCGCACCGGGCCCGGTCGGGGCCTGCCGGGACCGGAGAACTCGACCGTTCGTCTCCCGGCCCCCCGTTCGGCGGCCCGCTGGCCGCGCGGCCGCCGCTGGCCCTACCCTGTCGACCGCGCCCGCGCCGCCCGCCTCCGCCCCGGGCCAGCGCCCACGCCACCACCCAGCCCCGGCCGGCGCCGCACCACGGGCGGGCCGGGCTCCGAACAAGGACGCCCCATGGTCATGCCCTACACCGGTCCGGCAGTACCCCTGACGGCGCTCGCCATAGAGGCCGCCAAGCGCCGTGCCAACGAGGCCAAGAGCCCAACCGCTGAAGTGATGCAGGCCGCGGTCGAGGCCACCAACCGTCAGGTTGCCGCCTACGACCCCGCGACGCTCATTCACGCCGCCCTCCACACCTCCACCACCCTCGGCCCGGACACCGGCACCGACACGCTGGCCTGGAGCCCGGACCTGGGCCCTGTCCCACCGCCCCTTGACGCGTTCCTCACTGTCCACACGCGCCGGGCCACCGCTTGCCTGCGCAACTCGGAGCGCCCCGGCCGCCCGACCCTGTCCCTCCTCTTCGCGGACGACCCGCGCAGCGGAAGGCACCTGTTCCTCGTCGTTGATCACGGCGCCAGCACCCGCACCAGCGTCCACTGCATCCGCAGTCTGGCCGACCTCGGCCAGCACATCCGGGAGGTGTCGTGAACCGATCCGGCACAGCGCAGCGGCACCGGACCGCTGGCTCCGCTCGGCCGCACCCCTGACAGCTCGCCCGCGCCCGCTACCACCCGCCGGATGACAGGACTCCGGCGCCGGCCCGTACACCTGCGACTCCCGGGCGGCCCCGCTGTGCCGTCCCGGCCCGGGCGCCGACGGCGGCCAGTACGAAGGACGGCGTCCTCGTCCGCCCACCGCCGCGCGCCGCCCCGTCTCGGCACCGCACACCCCGCCGCCGGGCGTCGCCGTCCGGTTCGGTCCCGAGCCGCCCCGCTCGTAGCCCGGCCGCCGCAGCAGCGCCGCCTTGCCCCGTGCCCGGCGCGCGTTGCTCCCGGCCCCTGCGCACCGCACCCGCATGCGAACTCGCTGCCGCCGCCCCACCGCAGCCCTGCGCCGCGGGGCGTCGGCCGTAGCTCCGCCGGCCACTCCGTTTCCGCCCCCGGACCCGGTCCCTGCTCCGGGCCAGCAGCCGCGCCCGCGCCCGCCCATCGCCGCGCGGTCCCCGCTGCGCCCGGCCCCTGTACCCGGGGGCGCCCGCCGAGGCCGGGTGCCCACCCGCGTCCTCCCGCACCCGGGCAACCGAGGGGGAAGACCCGGCACCGGGCCCGCCGTGCGACCCCGGCCACCCGCCCCCCGGCGCGGGCATTGACCCGCCGCCTGCCGTGCCTACCTTCAGGCACATCGAGACCGGCCAGGCCCCGCCGGGCAGAGCGCACCGAGCGCCACCCGCCCCCTGCCGTCCGCTCCCGCCCCACGGGCCGGAGCCCGGCCGCCGGTCACCCACACACCAGGCCGGGAGCCCGCTTGCCCACACCCGCCGCCCGCCCCACCACGCACGAGGACCTGCCCCTCTTCGCCCTCGACCCCGACCAACCCCCCACAGGCACACCGACCCACGAGGACCTGTTCGCCCTCGACGGCCCCGAACTCCTCGCCCTCCTCGACTCCCTCACCCCAGCCCAGCGCGACCACCTCGCCGGCCTGTACCCGACCCGCTGGCTCTACCCGCCCCGCCCTGGCGACGCCCCCCGCCAACTGAACCTGTGCGCCGGCTGCGGCGGCGGCTGCGCCGGGCTGCGCCTGGTCCTCGGCGTCCGCGTCGACATGGTGTGCATCGAGCTGAACAAGGACCCTGCCGCTACCAGCACGGCCGCCGGATGCACCGTCATCCGGCGCGACATCAGGACGCTCGACCCCCGCCACCCCACCCTGCGCTGGACCCGGCGCATCATGTGCACGATGCCGTGCACCGACTGGACCCGCGCCGGACTCGGCGCCGGCCGCCGCCAGGAGAACCTGGAGATCCTCCTCGACGCGATCGACGGGGTCGCAGCCCACCTGGGCAACGTGTGGGTCGACGGCTCCGAACTGTGCGACCACGACGACCCCGACGACTGCAACGACCACTGCTTCGACCACAGGATCGAGCCGTCCGGCGCCCCCATCACCGAACTGTGGTCACTGGTCGACGACATGACCGCCGCCACCGCCGGACTCATGCTCGCCCCCGTCATCTGGATCCTGGGCCTGCGCTCCATCGGCGCCCCGATCCAGTCCGTCGTCATCGAGCAGAGCTCGGCCCTGCCCGAAGACGTCCAGCAGTACATCAAGGACGAACTGACCACCGCCGGATGCGAGAGCGTGCAGTGGCAGGATCTGGACGCCGCCGACTTCGGCTCGGCCAGCAACCGCAAGCGCGCCATCATGTCCGCGCACTGGTACCGCCGCCCCGGCCCGGTCACCTCCCCCGGCATCCGTACCAACGCCGCCCTCGCGCTCGGCTGGCCGCCGGACACCCGCATCAACACCCGCGGCGAACGCAGGACCAGCGGCGGCAACCTGTTCGACCTCGACCGCACCATCACCGCCGTCACCAGCAAGATCCGCGGCTGGTACTGCCAGGACACCGGACGCCGCTTCACCATCCCCGAGGTCTGCGCCCTGGTCGGCCTGCCCGGCGACCACCCGGTCACCGGCTCCCGCACCAGCCAGTGCCAGCAACTCGGCGACATCTTCTCGCCCCTGGTCTGCGCCGCGGCCTGGGGCACCCTGCTCGGCCTGCCCTGGCCCGACATGCTCCGCACCTACCTCGCCCGGATCCACCCGACCGTCCACGGCCGACCGGACCCGGCGGCCATCCTCGGAAACCCCGACCGCGCCCGTACCACCCGCCCTGTCACCGACGCCGAGATCCTGCGCCTGTTCGCCCAGGGCACCCACCCACGCCTGCGGATCCGGAGCAACCAGCCCACCGCACCCTGACCACCACCACAGGCCCGCCGCCCGCCCCGCCCCCGCGGGCGGCGGCCCCGTAGACCACTCACCGCCGACCGCAACAACGGCGCCGGTAGGGTGCGACCGCCCAGCCGGGCACAACCAGCCACGGAGACGACGACCATGCCCCCCGAGCCCCGCAGCAGGATCAGTGTCGAGCAGGTCGACCAACTGCTCGCCGCGATGGGACTGCCCCGCCACACCCCCGACGCCACGGACGGACTCAACGCCACCGCCCTGGGCGGGCACACCGGCACCCGGCCCGTGAAGGCCGCCGAGCGGATCGTCCTCGACTACCGCTACGCACACGGCCACCAGCTCGACGGCGCCGACCTCGAGGATCCCTCCTGCGCCGATATCCGCGGCCACTACGAGTGGGCCGTCGCACGCGCCCCCCACTACGGCTTCACCATCACCTGGGAGGCGGGAACCGCCCGCCTGATCCTCACCCGCGCTGACACAACGGCCGCCACCGACCGCCCTGCACCTGCCGCCACCACCCACAGCCCGACCCCGGACCGCCGCCACGTCCTCGACGCCATCGCCCGCGCCGCGCGCACCGTCCCGGTCCACCTGGACCCCCACACCCCCGCCGCCCGACGCGGCGAAGGAGCCACCCTCACCCGCGAGAGCGCCGCCGCCATCGCCCGGGTCGTCCTCGACGCCCTCGATGCGTCCGACCACCGCCCCAACGCGCACTGACCACCGCACACCCCGCCACCCCCGCCCGGCCACCGAGACCCACTGGTGGCCGGGCACCGCCATGCCCGGCCACCACCCGCCAGTACCGGCATCACCCCGCCGACGGCCGCCGCATCCACGGCGCCGCAGGACCGCCCGGCTCCGCCGGACCCGACGGGGGAGCAGCGGGCCCCGGCCGCGCCACCGCCCCAGGACCAGGCCCCGGTACCGGCTGCCCGGGCGGCGGATACCCGCCCGCCGCCGGATACCCCGCTACCGGACCCTGCTGTGCCACCGGCACCGGCTGCGGCACGGCCCCGTCGACCACCCCTCCCGTCCACCGGCCCCACGCCGCCGCGACGTGGAACGCCAGGGACACCGAGGCGTCCACCACCACGCTCGTGTTCTCCCCCACCAGCACGACCCGGCCCCGCCCCCGGACCTTCCGGTACGACACCAGCCGCATCCCGTGGACCAGCGGACCGTCCCGGCCCTCCTCCACGACCTCGAACGCACCCCCCAGCCACGTCGGGTCCAGCTCGCCCGCCGTCACCTCGGACACCTGGACCATCACCGCACCTCCCGCACTCCGTCAGCCGGCCCGGGACCGGGACCGGACCCCGGTGCCGCCGCTCCGCCGCCCGGGCCCTGCACCCCGGCTCCCGCGGTCGCGCCCACCCCAGGGCGCACCGGCGCCGGCGGCACCAGCGGCCCGCCACCGCCGCCCGCCACCGGGGCACCGCCACCCGTCGCGCGCCGCGCCCCACCGGCCGCCACCGCGGCGCCCGCCGGATCCGCCGCCGCCGCGTCCCCACCCCCGGACGCCTTGACGTGCGCGACCATCCGCCGCAGCTCACCCACGTCCACACCCAGCCGGTCCGCGACCTCGTCCTCGCGCACCGCCACCCCCCGCACCTGGAGCCCGCGCATCCGCGCCGCCACCACCGCGCCCGACTCCCACCCCTGACGCCGCGCCCGCTCCCGTGCCGCCTCCAGCTTCTCGATCTGATCCTCGATGCCCTCCACCGCCGCAGCCGCCCGCTCCTGCAGTGTCAGGAACTCCTCCGCCCCCTCCAGCAGCGCCAGATCACGGGCCTCGTACTCGCTGCGCAACTCCCGCGCCCGCCGACGGGCCGCGACCGATCCCACGGCCTTGCGCTGGACCCCCTTCGCCATGTCCGTCCCGCCTCTCTCGCTCAACCCGCACCGGACGACGCGCACTGCGGCACCTTCGCCGTCACCCGGCCAGAACGAGCCCGGGCGCCGCGCCACCGCTCCAGGCAACCCGCCACCGCCCTGCCACCCAAAGCACGCACCCCGCCGGATCCCGCCCGGCGGGATCCGGCGCACCCGCGCCGCCGGCACTTCCCACCCGCAGGCACGGGCCCACCCCGCGCCCGCACCCCACCCACGCAGCCGCCGCCATGCCTCGGGCCTGTGACAACGCCACCGGCGGCGGCCCGCGACCGAACCGGGCACCGGGCCCGCCCTCGGCCCCTGCCCCCGGGGGCAGGGGCCGAGTTCCCGACAGCTCTTGCATCCGTGCACGGCCGGCACCGACCCTGGCGCCCATGACGGTGGACTTCGGCAAAACCACCCCGGGCGACGGCTACCGCTACTTCATGCGCCAGATCACCAGCGGGGACCACCCGCGCCCCCGCAGCCGGGACCTGGCCGAGCACCAGGCGGCCCTCGAAGTGCCGCCCGGGCGGTGGACGGGGCGCGCCGCCACCCTCCTCGGTGTCGAGGGCGAGGTGACGGAACCGCAGATGCGGGCCCTGTTCGGGGAGGGCCTGCACCCGCGGGCGGACGAGATCGTCACCGAGCAGCTGCGCGCGGGCGCAACGGTGCGCCAGGCCCAGCGGGCGGCCCGCCTGGGCGCCGGCTTCTACCGGTTCGGACAGAAACCGACCGCCCTCGCCGTGGCGATCGACGAGCGGATACAGGCCCTCGAGGAGCGCGCCGGGCGCCGGGCCACCGACACCGAGCGCCGAACGCTGCGCCGCCAGGTCGGGGCGGTGGCCTTCCGCGCCGAGTACGAGCGCGACCCGACCGGCGGCACCGAGCTGCACCGCTTCATCACCCGCCGCACCCGGCCCCCGCGCCAGCCCGTGGCCGCCTTCCACCCGGTGTTCCGCCCGCCCAAGTCGGTCAGCCTGCTGTGGGCGCTGGGCGACGAGAGCGTGCGTGCCGCCGTCGAGAAGGCCCACGAGGAGGCGATCGCCACCACCCTGACCTGGATCGAGGACAACGCACTGGCCACCCGCACCGGACCCGGCGGCGTAGCCCAGCACGACGTCACCAGCGGCCTGGTGGCCGCCCGGTTCCGGCACTTCGACTCGCGCTGCGGCGACGCAGCCCTCCACGACCACGTGCTGATCGCCAACAAAGTCCAGGGCCCGGACGGACGCTGGCGCACCATCGACGGCCGGCTGCTGCTGGCCCAGGCCGTCGCCGCCTCCGAGCTCTACAACGCGCAGGTTCTGCGCCGCACCTGCACCGCCCTGGACCTGGTGGTGCGAGAGCGCCGGATCGAGGAGGGGCGGCGCCCGGTGATGGAGATCGCGGGCATCAGCACGGAGCTGATCGACGCCACCTCCACCCGCACCAGGGCGATCCGCCGGCAACTGCCCCGCCTGATCGCCGCGTACCGCGCCGCACACGGCAAGGAGCCCTCCCTGCCCGCCCGCCTGGCCCTGATGCGCCGGGCCGCCCTGCAGACCCGCCCCGAGAAGAAACCGGCCACCGCGCTCGCGGTGCTGCGCGAGGGCTGGCAGCTGGGGGTGGCGGCCGCGTTCGGCAGGCCCCTCGTCGACAACCTGCTGCACCATGCCCGCGCGGCGGCCCGCGACGTGCACCGCGACAAGGGCCCGCCCCGCCTGAACGTCGGCGCGGCCGCCCGCGAGGTGGTCGCCACCGTCTCCCTGCACCGCGCCGTCTTCGGCAGGCGTCACCTGCTGGCCGAGGCCCACCGCCACGTCACCGCCGCCACCCTGGGCCGCGGCGGCGAAGGGTGGGCCGAAGCCATCACCGACCACGCCCTGGCACGGCTGTGCCTGGACCTCACACCGCCCGACATCAACCCGCCGTTCGCGCCGCTGCAGCGCGCGGACGGCACCAGCGTCTACCGGCGCCGCGGCGCCGAGCTCTACACCACACCGGCCGTCCTCGCCGCCGAGGACAGCATCGTCGCCGCCGCCCGCCGCCGTACCGAACCCGCCTGCAGCGAACGGACCTTCGAGCGTGCCGCCGCCCGCCACAAGGGCCCCCTCGACACCGGACAGCGCGCCATGGCGAAGGCGTTCGCCACCTCCGAGCGGGCCCTGGTCGCCGCGATCGGACCCGCCGGCGCAGGCAAGACCACCGCCCTGCGCCTGGCCGCGAACGCCCTCACCGCCGCCGACCGCACCACTGTGGCACTCGCCCCGTCCGCCCGCGCCGCCCACGTCATGTCCGAGGAACTGCGCCGCCCCGCCCACACCCTCCACTCCTGGCTGCGCCGCCAGCGCCTCGCCGACGCCGGCGAACTCGTCCTGCCGCGCGCCGAGCGCCTGCGCAAGGGCGACGTCGTCATCGTCGACGAGGCTGGCATGGCCGCCACCACCCAGCTGGCCGCCATCGTGCGCCGCGCGCAGCGGGCCGGCGCGCACGTGCGCCTCATCGGCGACCCCTCCCAGCTCGCCGCCATTGAAGCGGGCGGCGCGCTGCGCCTGCTGCAGTCGGAGGTCGGCGCCGTCCACCTCCACGCAGTCCACCGCTTCCGCCACCCCGAGGAAGCCGGCGCCTCCCTCAAGCTGCGCGACGGCGAGGCGGGCGAGGCGTTCACCTGGTACCGGCAGCAGGGCCGCATCCAGGGCGGCACCGCCGCCGCCATGGCGGACGCCGTCTTCACCGCCTGGCGCCGTGACCTGACGGCCGGACACACCTCGCTGATGACCGCCCCCGACCGCAACCTGGTCGCCACCCTCAACCGCCGCGCGCAGGCCTGGCGCATGGAACACGGCCAGCTCCTGGCACCCTCGCGCTGGCGCCCGAACCCCGCCAAGCTGCGCGACGGCCACCGCGCGCACGTCGGCGACCTCATCACCACCCGCCGCAACCAGCGCCGACTCACCTGCCGCCAAGGCAAGGACTTCGTCAAGAACGGCGACGTGTGGGCCATCGAGCGCTACACCCCCGCCGGCGACGCCGTCGTGCGCCACACCCAGCACCGCGGCCGCCTCACCCTGCCCGCCGACTACCTCGCGGCCCACTGCGAACTCGGCTACGCCTCCACCGTCCACCGCGCCCAGGGCATGACCGTCACCCGCTCCCACGCCCTGCTCACCACCCGCACCTCCCGCGAAGCCGCCTACGTCGCCGCCACCCGCGGCCGCTCGGGCAACCACCTCTACATCGCCCTCGAGGACGACCAGACCCTCGACCAGGCCCTGACCCGGATCGCCACCTACTCCTCCTTCACCCCCTCAGCCCGCCAGACCATCCGCACCGAGCAGGAACGCGCCTGGGGCATCCGCCAGCTGACCGCCGAGTACGCCCACGCCACCGAACAGGCCACCCGCCTGCGCTACGCCGCCGCTGCCCGCGCAGCCCTCGGCCCGGCCGCCGAACCGCTGATCGCCGACGACGCGTTCACCGCCGTCGTCAACGCGCTGGACCGTGCGGAGAAGGCCGGCTTCACCCCCGAAGGGATCCTGGCCACCGCCCACCACGAGGGCACCCTGGCCGGCACCGACGTGCCCGGCGCGGTGCTGGCCTGGAGAATCGACCGCCGCCTGCGCACCGCCCGCGCCGCCGAAGCCCGGGCCGATGCCGATCCCCACCCCAACGCCCGCCTGCTGCGCACCCTGTCCGACGAGCAGCTGGAGCGCATCGCCGCCCTCGCCCGCACACACCGGGCCCGAGCCCTCGCCGAACTGCACGCCGCCGACGCGCAGGCCGCCGCCGCCCCCGGGCCCGTCACCGCCGGCGGCCGCCGCCACCCGGCCTGGCCCCGGCGGCCGTACGGCGCGTTCACCGCCGGCCAGCTCGCCGAACGGGTGCGCGCGACGCGGCGCGCCGCGCTGCGGGCCGGCGACGAGGGCGACCACCGGGCCGAACTCGCCGCCGTCGAGGACCTGGTGCGTCTGCGCGCCGAGCAGGCGCTGCGCCGGGCGATGCCGTGGCGCGAGCGCTCCCGGGAGGACTACCAGCGCACCCGCCCCGGCTCCCCGGCCACCGCGCCGGACCCCGCCGGCGCGGCCGCAGCCGCCGCCGAGCGGGCCCGCACGCGCAACGCGGCGGCCCACGACGCCTGGCAGCGGGCCGAGGCCGTCTGCGCCCGCACAGCCGCGGAGCGGCACCTGCGCCGCCTGCTGCCCGACCGGCCGCCCACCGGTGGCGACGCCGCGGACCTGCCCGACTGGCTCACCCCCGCCACCGCCCTGGGCGACCCGCACACCCCCGAGAACTGGCGGCGCCACCTCACCGAGCGCCGCGACGTCGTCGAGCGCCACCTCGCCGCCCGCGGCGCCGCTCTCGCCGCCGACGTCCCCGCCTGGGCAGCGCCGCTCGGCCCCCTCCCGCCACCGCAGGCCGGCCGGGCCCTGCGCGCACGGTGGGAGCGAACCGCGGCTCTCACCGATGCCTGGCGCACCCTGCACCGGGTCCCCGCCCACCTGCCAGGACTGGGCCCGAAGCCCGAAGCCGAGCAGCACGCCGCCGCCTGGGCGGCCCTCGAGGAGCGTATCCGCGCCCTGTACCGCGCCACACGTACCGCCCACCGGCACCACCCCCATCCGCCGCCCGAGCTGCTCGACCGCCAGGCCCTCGAGCAGCTCGCCCGACTGCGCGTGCTGCGAGCCCCCAGCACCCCGAACCCCGGGACCCACCCTGCATCCGGCGCCGCACCAGCCGCGGCCGACCGCAGACCGGCCGTGCCGGCCCCGCTGCCCCGCGCCGAACGCCTGGCCCAGGACGCCCTCGCCGCGACCCTCACCGGCCGGCGAGCGCCCGAGGAATGGGTCGAGCGGATCCCCGCCCCCGACGAGGAAGACACCGCCCAGCAACACCTCTACCGGCGCCTGGTCGCCGCCGTCGCCGACTGGCGGCTGCGCCAAGGGATCACCGGAACCGACCCGCTCGGCCCGCCCCCCGACAGCGACCGGGCCACCGAGTGGCAACACCTGTCGAACGCCCTCGACCTCTACCGCACCGCCCGCATCACCGACCGCCTGCAACTGCTGCGCGTGCGCCGCGAAGCCGACCGTGCACGGTTGGAGGCCGCCGCGAAGCAGGCCGCCCAAGCCGGGGCCGACACCCCGCCCGGCCCACCGCCGCGTCGGGCCCCCGGCCCCAAGCCCGCCCGCCCGCGCCGCCCCGGCGGCCGACGACGCCGCTGACGCACCCGCCCGCCAAGGTGCGCCCGGCGCCGCCCGATCCCGCCGGACGGGAGGGACCGGCGACCGCTCCCGCCCACCGGGACCAGGGCGCAGGCGCGGTTGTCCCCGCCCCCGCCACCCGCGCACGCTCGCCTTCCCGACCCCCTCCGATCCCCGCCACCGCAAAGAGAGGAAGGCCGTTGAGCGCGCCTTTGCCGCAGCCCGAGCCCGTGCAGTACGCGCTCACCAGCGTCCACACCGACCCCTACCTCGGCGGGACGGACGGACCCTGGCTGCTCACCACGGACCCGGCCACCGCCGCGCACTTCTTCCTCGACACCGACCGCCTCGGCCACCTGGAGGTCATGGCACACGCCACCGCGCACGACGGCGCCCTGACACCGATCGGGCCGGGCGACATCGTGCGCCGGGCGCTCGCGGAACTGCCCGCCGGCGACGCGCGCCGCGACACGCTGCGCACAGCGCAGGCCGACTGGCTCGAGGACCGCCTGTGGGACGGGAGGGACGAGCCGTTCGGCGCGGTGCCCGGCGGCCCGGACTGGACCCGCGCCGGGACGGCGTGGGGCGCCGCGTTCACCACGCCGCCCAACGGCGACATGCTCGCCGAACTCGCCTCCCGCTACCCAGGGGCGCAGGAGCCGCACGTGACGCTGGCGACGACGGCCATGCGGACCGCCCGCGCCGTCCGGCAGGCCGCCGGCCCCGTGGGGGAGCAGGACCGCCAGCGGCTGGTCGCGAACTGGCGGATCCTGAACTCCTCCTGGCCGGCGCGCGAGGAACCGGCGGCCGTCGCCGCGGCCACCTGGTACCTGGAGCGCCTGGCCGACCTCGACCCCGTCACCGCGCAGCCTCCCACCCACCTCACCGACGGCCAGCGCGCCCACTGGCGCAAAGCCGCCACGGACCTGCAGCGCGACCTCCTCGTCCTGGCCCCGCACCTGCACCCGGAGCGGATCGAGGCGTTCACCGCCCACGTGCGCACCGAACCCGCCGACCGGTCGTCGGACAGCGCCGCCCACGCCGAGGAGGCGGACCGCAGACGTCTGGAGGTCGCCCTCGCCGGCGCCCTGGACCACCTGCCGCTGGACGGCGAGGTGCGCGAGACAGTGCGCAGCACCGCAGCCGCTGTCCTGCGCCAGCCCCAGCCGCTCCCGCTGCCCGGCCAGCCCGCCGGTGACGCCGACGCCGCGCTCCAGTGGCGCCGCCGGGTGCCCTCCGCGCAGCGCGCGGCCGAGGACACCGACGCGATCCTCACCCAGGCCCACACCTACGTGGCCCAAGCCCGCCGCGAGGGCGGCGAAGGCCGCCGGCCCTCGGCCGACCGGGGCAGTACCGTTCCCGCACGCACCCTGGCCGACGAGACCGCCGGGCGTCACGCCGTCCTGGGACGCCTGCTCGCCCTCGCCGCTGCCGAACAGGCCGCAGACGCCCACGAGCCGCACCTGCACACGGTCGCGGCCACCGCGGCCCGAGCGGCGCGCGCCCGCGCCCAGGCCCACGGCCTGCGCCCGATGGAGGTCCATTTCGCCGAGCAGGTCGCTTACACAGCGACGTTCGACGCCGCCCGCTCCCTCCTGGACGAGGTCCTCGCCGAGCAGCGCACCGCGGTGCGGGCCACCGTCGCCGCGCACTACCCCCGGCCCGACCACCGCCTGGCCGACCGGCTCGCCGGCGGCATCGACGGCCAGGCCGTCACCCGCGCCCGCAACACCGTCGCCGCCCTGGGCCGGGAGCTGGACGGCCTCCTCGCCCAGGACCGCGACCCGGCCGTACGACTGCGGCCCACCGCCGAGGAGGTCACCCGGGCACGCGCCCGCTCGGACGCCGCCCGCTGGCGTTACGACGACATCGTCGACAAGGAGAGACCCGCCACCCTGACAGCACTGAGAGTCCTGCGCGCGGTGATGGACCTGCCCGCACCGCCCCCGCCGGACGACGGCGCCGACCGCCTGACCATCCACCGCCGCCGGCTCACCGAGCGTCTCACTGGCGCCCTCGCGGCCACCCCCGGTCCAGCAGCCACCACCGAACCGGGGCCGCGCCCGGCCCGGCCCCTGCCCCGGCAGGAGACACCTCCCGCCACCGTGAAGCGAGGAATCCGATGACCGACCCCGCCGCCCCCCAGGAAGTCCCGCAGCGCGATTGGGTGCACCGCGCCGCATGCCGCGAGGAGGACCCGGAGCTGTTCTTCCCCATCGGCAACCGGGGTCCGGCCCTCCTGCAGATCGACGAGGCCAAGGCAGTGTGCAATCGCTGCCCGGCACGCGCCGAATGCCTGCTCTGGGCCCTGGCCACCAATCAGGAGAGCGGGGTATGGGGAGGCCTCGGCGAGGCCGAACTGCGCACCGTCCGCCGCCGCGCCGCCCGCGCTCGCCACAAGTCCAAGGACACCGACGGCACAAAGAAGGCCGCCCGCCAGGAGCAGAGCCCGCCCCGGCCCACGCCCGCAGCCGCCCTCGCCGGGGCATAGGCCCGCCGACGGACCGTACGGCAGATCCCGGTCGGCGGGGCTGCGCCCGGCCGCCGAAGTCCCCCGTGCGGTGGCTGCGGACCACCGCACGCAGGGCGTCAGGGCGCCGCGACTCACGTCCGAATCCCCTCGCAGCGGCTCCACGTGGCCGCTAGGGCGTGCGCCGCACCGCCGCCCTGCCACCGACCGCCAGGACGTGCGGGAGGTACGCGCCAACGTCCCGGACTCCTTCCACACAGCCGGGCCAGCGCGCCGACGGGTACCCCCGCATCGCCGCGAACCGATGCCACCCCGGACGCGACAGCCACGGACAGCAGGGTGGGCCCCGCCTCGTTCGCACCGGGATGGTATTCCTTGGACACCAGGCAACGCCCGTACCCGCCAAGCCGATTGCAGCGCGCCCGGCCCAGGCCGTCCTGCTACACCACCGGAGATCGCCGTGCCCAGCGACCCCTACCGGCACCTGTACGAGGACAGCGAGATATTCGCGCTGGACCTCGCCCGCAGGACCGCCGACCAGACGGTCCTCACCCGCACCAAGCACGCGGTGCGCGACCTCGCCGACCGCCACCCGACCCTGACCGAGGCCGACGCCGCGATCGCCCTCACCGGTGCCCTCGCCCGCCTGGCCTACACGGCTTTGCACACGGCAGCCCTGCGCCACCAGCCGCCGACCGCCCCGTTCCTGGCGGACCGGCCGGCCCCGGGAGCCGCCCACGCCCGCGACATCACCGACGTCCTCGACCGGCTCGACGCCGGCCTGCTCAGCACCGACGCCACCGTCCTCGGCCACGCCTTCGTCGAACTCACCCGCCTTGCCCTGGCCGAGCGGATGCCCGGCGGCCGCCCCCTGCACGAGAGCGCCGCCGAACCCCTCGGCTATGCCCTGGCCTGCGCGCCCGAGCCTGCCGACGCGTTGGTGCCGCTCGTCACCCGCGGCGCACAGGTCACGCTCGCCTGCCTGCACCACCTGCTCGACCTCGACCTCTTCCCCGAGCCGGACACCGACGCCGACACCGCGCGCACCACGGGCCCCGGCGCACTGGAACAGGTCCTGGACGGCTTCGAGCTGTACAAGATCACGCAACAGGCCACCGGAGCCGGCGCGCCCTAACGACCGCTGTCCCGGGTACACAGAGGGGTGACCATTCGTCAACTCCCGACCCGCACAACGCGCGGCAGGACACCCGCCTCCGAGCGGCCGATGGCGGATCCGGTACCGGCAGGTAGCGTGATCGCCATCAGCATCCGCCGACCCGGGGGGAAGGATGTCACGGCGCTCACCCGTCGCACCGCTGCGCACAGCCCCGTGCGGACACCGGGGAGCGGCAGGCCCCACCGCGCTCCGCACATGCTGCGCGCACCCCCCCAGGCCGGGCGCCACGAGCACACGGCGGCGCGGCCCGGCATCCGCAGCCGGCCGCGCCACCGCCGGCGTGACGCGTCCGCACCGCGGGCCGGCCCCACAGTCCCGGCCCGTCCCCGGTACCGACAGTCCGGATGCGCCCGGCCCGTTCGCCTGAGCCGGGCAGCCCCCAACGCCGCCCCGCCGGCGTGCCCCACCTCCCCCGCCCCCGCCCACGCCTGCCCAGCAGGCCGGACGTCCGGGCCCGGAGGCTCGACCGCACCCATCAGGCCCGCCCCCGCGGGTCAGACCCGAAGGACACCGTTGACCACCACCACGGCCTACGTCAGCCGACCCGCCCTCGTCCTCGGCGAGCACGTCGTCGCCGCCGCCCGGGTCCGGGACGACATCCTCGCCTGGAACCCCAACCACCCCAAGCTCGAAGTCGCCCGCAAGGCGCTGACCAACCTCCCCGGCACACGCCGCTACCTGCGCCCCTACGAGGAGATAGTCGCCGACCGCAGTCCCACCCAACGCAAGGACGACGTCTTCGACGTCATCCTCCAAGCCGCCCGACAAGCCGCTCGTGCCGCCACGGACCACGCCGGCATCACCCTCGCCGACATCGACTGCATCGTCACCACCAGCTCCACCGGCGACCGCATGCCCGGACTCGACGTCCACCTGCAGAACACCCTGCCGCTGCGCCCCGACATCCGGCGCCGTCCCATGACACAGCTCGCGTGCGCGGGCGGGGTCCAGGCACTGGTCATGGCGGAGGAGCACCTGGCCCGGTACCCGGACGACAACGTGCTCGTCGTCGCGGGGGAGTTCCTGTCCTCGCTGTACCAGCAGTCGCTGCTGTCGATCGAGGACCTCATCTACAAGGCACTGTGGGGCGACCTGGTGGCCGCCACCGTCGTTGCGGCCCGGCCGCTCGGGCCGGACGCGTCCCTGCGCATCGACCACACCCTCGAGTACGTGATCCCCCACACCACCGACCGCTACCGTAAGGAGACGGACGAGCGCGGCGACCACTTCTCCTCCACCCGGGCCTCCCTGCGCTCCGTCACCGACCTGGCTCCGGCCCTGCTGGCGTGGTTGGAGAAGCACGCCGACAGGCCCCTGGACTTCGGGATACTCCACCCCGGCGGGCCTGCGATCCTGGCCAAGCTCGCCGCCGTCCTGGGCGTCGACGAGGAGTTCACCAGGCACTCGAGCGAGGTGCTGGCCGAAGAGGGCAACCTCGGCGGGCCGACCGTCTTCTCCGTGCTGGAGCGCACGTACCGCACCCCACCCGCAGATGGTGGGCGGGGCCTTGTCTTCGGCCTGGGCCCGGGAGTCGCGCTGGGCGCGCTCCTGGTGACCTGGATCGACCCGAAGGCCTGAGCGCTGACCACCGGTCCGCCCGGGCGACGCGTCCCGGGCGGACCGGTGCAGGCGCCGTGCTCGAAGCACCGGTGCCCGGTCGCCGGCGGGACGCGGGAGCGGGCGCCAGGAGGAGCCGGCCGGACGGGGCCGGCGGGCAAGGACCGGCGATCCGGGAGAGAGGGGCGCGAACCCGACCCGTGCGTACAGGCGGGCGAGCCGGTCGTTCGCGGCCACCGCCACCAGGGCGACTCGATTGTCGTCGGCCCATGCGAGGACCGTACGCACCAGGTCCCGGGTCGCCTGCCCGTCGCGGCCCCCGGCCAGCGATCCGACCTCCGCCCACGGCCCGGCCAGAACCCTGACCTCACGGCGCAGTCGCACACCTGTACGCGCCGCCCCGACGAGTGCGGCGAGCTGCCACAGCAGCAGAGCCGCGACCAGGAACAGTACGGCGGTCGTCGCGTACCGGCCGCCGTCCGCTCCCGCGAGGGCGCTGCCGACGACGGCCCCCGCCAGAGCCGGAGGGGTGAGCACCGCCGCGAACGCGGCCACGGCGCAGGGCAGGAGCAGCGCGTTCTGCCAGGCGGTTCGCGTCCAGGGTTGAGGCCGCCGCAGCACGAGCGTCGCCGGGCCCCGCGACATCACCCGGCCCGCGCAGCGGTGGACGGCCGTCTCGATCAGCCAGTACGGGGCGAACAGGGCGCGCATCCACCCGGGGCGGGCGGCGGCCGGGGCGAAGGCTTGCGTGAGGACGCCGGCGAGCCGCGGCAGGTGCCGCCACGGCGCGAGCAGGCCGTCGGGGGCGCGGGGCGCGGCGGCGGCGGAGCTCACCGCACCCCCTGCCCGGTGCGTGCACCGGCCCAGGGGGCCATAGCCAGCCGGGAGGCCTGGTCGGCGGCGTGCTGCAGGTGTCCGCGGGCGGTGCCGATGACCATGCCGGGGGCGGCGGCGGGATCGCCCACGGCAGCGTTGATCGCCGACGTCGCGCCGCGTACGTGGTGCACGATGCTGGCCTCCACCAGCCGGTGGCCCGCGCTGTGGGCGATGCCGGGCATGCCCTCCTGGTACATCGCCCAGACCTGCTCGGGGGTGAGCGACCCGGGCCCGGCGGTGCCGCGCCTGTGGGCGTCCCACACCATCAGCGCCGGGTCGACCGTGCCGCGGTGGGTGACCGCGTCCTGGATGGCGGTGAACAGCTGGGCCCGGCCCGGCTGGGTGAAGTCCTCGGCGCGCAGCCAGCGGGCGACCTGTTCCAGCTGGCCCGGATCGCGCAACAACGACGACAGCACGGCGTCCTCGGTGAACGCCGTCTCAGGGCGCGGGGAGGTCTGCGGAGCCATCACGGCGCCGACGGCCCCGACGCGGCCCATGGCCTGCTCCCAGCGGTCCTCCAACGCCTGGAGGGTGCCGAGCACGGCGTTGATCCCCATCTCGGCAGCGGGCGCGCCCAGCATCATCAGCGTGTTCTCCACGCGCCAGGAGCCCTGGGCGACCTCCAGCTGGATGCTGGTCTGCAGGACCCGCTGGCCGAGCTGCGCGGCGTGCTCGGGGTGGGGGACCTGCTGCGTGGTCGTGAGGGCGTGGATCTGCTGCGCGACGGCCGGCCAGACGGAGTCGGGGACCGTCCACCGCTCGTGGGAGGCCTTGTACCGCAGCTGCTCGTAGAGCATCCGGGCCAGTACCTCCTGCCGCTCACCGGGGGAGCTGCGGACGGTGACCGCAGGGTGGGCGTACAGCTTCTCCTCCACAAGGGCCCTGTACATCTGCCCCAACCACGGGTCCTGGAAGTCGCCGCCCTCCAGCCAGCCGGCCAGCCGCGCGCCTTCCTCGGGACGGGCCAGGACGGCGGCCAGCACCGCCCGCTCCGCGAACTCGCCCTGCGCCCCGACGGTGCGCTCCAGACTCGACTGGGCCACCACCCGGCCGTACTGGGCGGCGTTGGCGGCGTCGGGCACGCCGGCGGGCAGACTCGTGACGTAGTCGGCGACCTGCTTCCAGTCGGTGGTACTCGCCCAGCCGTCGGCACTGGCCCGTGCGTGCAGGTCCTCCAGCACCAGGCGGGCGAGCACCTGGGTCCGTTGCTGGGGCGGTGCGGCGAGAACCCTCGGATGGGCGTAGAGGTGGTGGTCCACCAGCAGGCGGTAGATCTCCCGTCGCCACGGGTCCGCGAAGTCCTCGGCCCGCAGCCAGCCACGCACCTCCAGCGCCCGGCGGGGATCGGCCAGGACCGAACCCAGCAGGGCCTCCTCGGAGTACGCTTCCGGGCCGTTCATTCCTGCTCCGCCGGGTTCGGAGCCTGTTGCGTGAAGACGGCCTGCTGGGACAGCGCCCATCGCCGGGCCTGCTCGTCCAGAGCCGCGACGGCCGCCTCCTCCAGCGGTTCCCACCACCCCTCGTCCGCTCGCCACCATCGCTCGACGAAGCGCACCGGTGCCCCCGGGAAGTCGCCCAGCAGGACAGCGTCGCCCGTATCCAGGTGCTGGCGCATCGCCACGATGCTGACCGGCCCGGAGCGCAGCCGCTCCGCCCGGGCAGTGGCGAAGTCCGCCAGGGAGGACAGTTGTCCGTCGCTCAGACCCATGGCGCCCGCTCCTTCCCGTGTCGAACCCCGGCACCCGCAAGACCGCCGGACAGGGCGGGCCCTTGCCTGCCCTGCCATGAAAGGCCCGCACTGGGCATGCCGGGCAGCTGACAAGGCGTCCGATCCCGCCTGGAGGAAACCGTGGGCGGCAGATCCCGTCAGGCGGGATCTGCCGCCCGGCGGGCTGCGCAAGGGCCCGCGAGGAGGCACTGTGGAGGAGACCCGGCCCACCCGGACCGGCCACCCGGGACGGCGAGCTCCCCCCATGACCCCTCGCCGTCCCGGCCCATTCGCAAGCAGGAGGCACGGCGTTGGAGCGCGACGAGACGAGCGACGAGGACTGGGAACTGGCGATGGGCCGCACGACCGAGGACGTCTTCGGCGACGACGACGGCTACGAGCACCGGGCCGCCTGACCCTGCGCGCCGAGCGGCCCGCGGTCCTTCCCACTCCCCCCGCCCTGCCGCAGGACAAGGAGGACGTGCACGGTGCACCCCGACTGGTGGACACCGCGGGACCAGGGGGCCGG
Source organism: Kitasatospora sp. cg17-2 (assembly GCF_054031055.1). Taxonomy (NCBI): domain Bacteria; kingdom Bacillati; phylum Actinomycetota; class Actinomycetes; order Kitasatosporales; family Streptomycetaceae; genus Kitasatospora; species Kitasatospora sp. cg17-2. Next base: position 28,813 of record NZ_JBSSXW010000003.1, on the reverse strand, counting down.
GGGGCCGTGGCTGCGCATTCCCCCTGAGGAGCGCACACTCGGCATCAGTGACCCCGTCGCCCGCCGTACCGAGGACCCCCGCACCCGAATCGGCCCGTCCTGGCAGGTGGGGCACACCCTCTACTCCCTCGTCGAACACGACGTCGTGACCGGTACCCGCGCCCTGTTCGCCCTGCGGCCCTCCGGCGCCCTGCACCGCCTCTTGCCGAGCGTTCCCCCGGAACACCTCCACGGGGCCTGGCTGCTCCTCACCTCGCCGTCGGCGCCCGACGAACCGCTCGCCCAGCTCGTGTTCGAGTCCGTCCTCGAGGAGAGCTGGGCCACGCCGTCGCCGCTGGAGAGCCTGGACGCCATCGAGCGGCGCCGCTACCTGCAGGCCCGTGACCTCAACGCCCGGGGCTTCGAACAGGGCATCGCCCCCACCGTCCCGGACTCCGAGTGCGACATGCCGGACAGTCTGCGCCTGGAGGCCCGCACCGCAGAGGAACGGGCCGCGGCCGAGCGGTTGCTGCACGCGCTGGAGGCCGACCTCGACCTGCCGGCGTTCCCCGAACCGTCCGGTCCACGGCCCACCGACCCCGCGCTGGAGGGCGTTTTCGACCTGCTGCCACCCACCGGCTGGACCCCCCCGGTCGCCGCCGCAAACGCCGGCGACCCGGCCGCGGACACCATGTCCACGGCGGCGCGTCCCCACGTCCACCGCCGCGGCGACGATCTCGCCCGTGCCCTGCGGTGTGCCGAGTGGGCGATGTGGCAGGCCGACCGGCGCGCCCGCGCCGCCTGCCTGGGCGCCGACAGGCTGCGGGCGGAGGCCCTGGCCGGCCGGGGGCCGCAGTCCGCAGCCCTGGAGCGGCGCCGCCACCGGCTGGAGACCGCGGCCGGGTGGATGCGGCGGGCCCAGCAGGCCGAGGCGAACCGTGTCCGGGCCGCCCGGGCCGCCGTCGGCCGCCGGCGGCAGGCCGCAGTGTTCGAGGCGCTGGCCCTGAGCTCCCGATGGCCCGTCGTTCTGCGAGGGCACTGGCCGCCGGTCCGTCGACGCCGGCTGCACCGGCGCGCCCAGGCGTGCCGGGCCCACGCCCGGACCCTGGACACCCTGGCCGGTACGTACGGCCAGGACGTGCGCCGCCACCTGGACGAAGCCCGCCGGACGGCCCCCGAATCGCGCGACCCGATCGGCGACGCGGGACTCCTCTCGGCAGCGCTGCCCCGGTTGAAGGAGGAAGCGGTCGCGGCCGACTGCCTGTCCGTGGTGCCGCGGCGAGAAGCCCTCCTGCGGGAGGCGAGGTCGGCGCGAAGCCTGTGGCGGTGGCACGAGTACGGCGCCCGGTACATCCGGCAGGAGATGCGCCGGCGTGAGCGTGACCGCGGAGTCGACCGCACCGTGATGCCGCCGGCGGGCGGCCCTGCGGCTCACGCAGTGAACGACCCGCAGTACGGCGTGCGGTGGCCGGGGCAGGGACCAGCCACACCCCCCGAGACCGGCATGCGGTGACGGCCGGCCGCGCCTGCGTCCCTGCGGCCGCACGCCGATGCGTCAGGCGGCCGGGACTTCGAAGAGCTCGTACATCGACCGTTCTTCGGAGGGGCTCATGTTCAGCACCAGCGCGACCCGCTGCAGCAGAAGCAGGGAGGGACGGCGGACCTTGCCCCGCTCGAAATCTCCGTAGTGGCGCCCCGAGACTCCGACCAGCAGGGCGACCTTCTCCTGCGACACCTCGTTGTTGCGCTTGCGGCAGGCCGTGAGAACCCCCTGCAGGTCGGCGGCGGCGGGGGCGGGCAGGTCTTGCACGGACATGGTCAGCGGCCTCCTGTAGTGGTCGCCCGTGCCGACGGGCACCCGAGGCTGCACACCACCAGCGCGTCAGGGTGCTCCGTCTGGCGGTCAGCGTCGTACTGCCGGGCGGGACACCTTGAACGTAATCAAACTCCGGAGACTGCGGTACTGAACGGGAGCACCATGCCCGCGGCCGAAACCTCGACCAGCGCACACCGGCGCACTTTCACCGCTGCCGAGTGCGCCGGGTGCGCGACCTAGGAGGCGTCCAGCAGGCGCCCCAGTGCGGTGACCTTGTCCTCGGGCAACGTGGCCAGACGCAGGACAACGCCGCGTACCTCCACGCGGGCCAGGGCCGCTGTCACCAATCGCAGTTCACACGGATCCCATGACGCGTGGGGGTCGAAGTAGTCGGTCAAGACTTCGTAATGTTTCGCGATCGCCGACAGGGTCCGCATGCTCGGGTTGTCGATGCGCCCCGTACGCAGCCTGTACAGCGTGTTCTCGTTGATCGCGGGATCGTCCCCGGCGGCCGCAGCAATCGCGGTGGCGACAGCGGCGTCCGACAAGGGGCGCTGTCCTTCCGGCGTCAGCGCCTGCCGCAGGTTCTCCATCTTCTCGGCCAGGGTGTTCCTTGGCATGTCATCAGCACCACTCATGGCTGCTCCCCCTTCTCGCAATCACTCCAACATGCCGCCACGTGTCGGTGCGACCGCATACCGTGTTGTCGACGTCGGTCGGATACTTCGACCGGTCCGTCACAATCTCTGAATCCGTTCAGGTTTCATGTCGCTACACCCCCGGACGCCCGCCCAGCGCCTGCGCCGAGAGGAGGGCGCCGGGCGTACGAGTAAGTACCCGCTCCCGGGAGGTCAGGTTGCCCACACTGCACTTCGCGACCAGTGTGCCCCACGCAGGGCTGCGCTTCGTAGAGGATTGCCCCTCGGCGGACGGTGACCGGCCACTGGAGGGCGTCCTCGCCCTGGTCCCGGGCAGCGACCTCGAGCCTGCCCTGGCCCACCGTCATCTGGTGGTCATTCAGCGTCACGACCCCCGACTGGGTGACCCCGTCCAGCTGACCCGTACCCTGGCGCGCCTCAAGCGTGCCCAGGCCACGGCTGTGGCCGTGGCCCAGCCGCCCGACGCCTCCGGCGTCCCGGCCGCACTGCGCAGCGCGGGAGCCCGGTTCGGGATACCCCTGCTGTCCATCAGCGACGAGCCGGCGCACTGGCTGGTGCTCCACCGTGCCCTGACGCAGGAACACCATGCTAAGCTCGTGCGCACCACCGGCCTCCAGCGCGAGGTCCTCGACCAGATCCACCACCTCGGCCAGCCGGACGGCACCCAGCGCATCGTCGGCTGGCTGGCCTCCGCCCTGCACGTCCGCGCGGCCGTGGTCTGCCCGGGCTCGGCCGTCACGGCAGCGGCCCCCGCCGACGCCCAGGACCTGCTGAGACCCGTCCACGGGGAGATCGCCAAACTCGCCGACGGAGGAATCCGCTCGGCGGCACTGGACGTCGGGGGTCGCCAGGTCCGGCTGTTCACGATCGGCGACCTGCGCCCCGCCCCCGTCCTCGCCCTGACCGCCCCCGCCTTCCCACTGGAAGCCAACTCCGTGGTCGCCCGTGTGCTCGACCTCCTGGCCGCACAGAGCGCTGTCGAGAAGACCACGCGCGCCGGAGCCCGCCTCGGACAGGGCGAAGCCGCCGTGCGCCAGGCTGTCCTCCAACTGCTGATGACCGGCCACACCACCGACGCACAGCGCACCGCCGCAGGCATCGCCCCGGGCGTCCTCGACACCGAGGAGTGCCGTGTGTTCGTCCTCAAGGCATCCTCGCGCACCGACAGACCAGTCGTCGTCCAACAGTGCCAGGACGCTGTCGGCGCCAGCGCCCTCGTCTCCGCCTGCCCCGCCTTCCCCGACGAGGTGATCGTCGTCGCCCCCTGCCGGAGCACCGACCACGACGTCCTCGACGGCCTCACCCAGGTGGCCCAGGACGCCCCGCGCCGCTTCCTCGGCGGCAGTTGCGTCCACCGGCTCGGCGACACGAACCAGGCCTACCTCGACGCCAGCCGCGCCCTCACCGTGGCCCGGCGTGTTCCCTCCCGGGTCCACCTCTACATCACCGAGATCCAGCTCGCCCACGTCCTCGACATCCGCGCCTGGTCCTGGTCCCAGGCATATCTCGCCCCTCTCCTGCGCCTTCCCGAGGACCGCCGCAGCCACCTCCTGTCGGCCCTGCGACTGGGCCTGGACTTCCAGCCTGCCGCCGCTGCCCGGATCCTGGGCACCCACCGCAACACGGTCGCCCGCCGCCTCGGTGAGGCCGCCGACCTCCTGGGCGCCGACCTCCAGGACATCGGCCACCGGGCCGTGCTGGGCCTCGCACTGGAGATCAGATCCCGCCGCCTCCACCGGGTCCAGCCCGACACCGAGTCCGTGGAGATCAACCAACTCCTCGACACCGACGAAGTACGACGCTGGGTCGAGCAGTTCCTCCAGCCACTGCGCACCGACCGCAAGCCCCTGCTCACCACACTGGCGGCCTGGGCACGGGCCAACACCCACGTCGAGACTGCGGCTGCGGAACTCGACATGAACGCCGCGACCGTCCGTTCGCACCTGCGCGACTCCGAACGCCTGCTGCAGCGCCGCCTGCTCATTGCCGCTCCCTGCGACGCGGACACCGAACCGGACATCGCGGGCGCTCACGACGTCGTCCTGGCCCTGGCTACCCTGTGCGACGACATTGTCCGAATATGACGGCGACACGCAGCTGAGCACGGCGCACCCGGCTCTCCCCCACCCGGTACGGGGCCGCGCGCCTCACGCCGATCGCCTGGACCATCGGCGACACTGACTACCTGTGGATCCGAGGGGGAGGACACACAGTGGGACCAGGGACCGTCATCGTCATGGGAACCGGCCCGACGGCAGGACGCATCAGACAGCGCCTGGCCGCAGCAGGCTTCACTGTCGCCGACCCGCCCGGCACGCCCGCGACCTGGCCCCGCGCCGGCGCCCGTGTCCTTCTCACCGCCTTCGACATGCCTCCGTCCGCCGACCACCTGCGGGAGGCTCTCAACGCCCTGGCGCCGGCAAGCTGGTGGATCGACATCACCGGCCCGGCACGCGCGTCCGCACCGCTACGGCCTCCCGTCGACCACCCCACCCATGTGACCTTCGTCGCCGCCCCCGTCACCGACATCCGCGGCCTGCTCGTCGCCAGCCCGCCCGCGCACCTGGACAGGGCGAGCCGGGAGGTGTGTTGGACCGTGCTGGGCGCCGCGGCCGACCTGATGGTGCCCACATCCAGCGAATCGGTCGCGATCGCCTCGCTCGACCTCGGCCTGCTCTGACCGCGCCCCGCACCGGGTGCCGTGGTCCGGCGATGCACGGGTGTGCAGCGCGGCCGCGCCGACGGTGCAGGCCCCCAGGAGGCTGTGTACGTTCGGGACACCCGGGTACCGGTCCTGGTTCCGCGGGTCGGCCTCAGGCTCCACGGACAGGGTGCGTGATCGTGGGCAGCAGCACCCGGACCGCGGCATCGGGACCGGACAGGGAGCCGAGTACGTCGCCCACTGCGGGAGACAGGTCCAGAGCGGCCGCCTGCAGGACGTCCCGCCACACCACCCGGGCCGGATTTCCGGTAGCCCGCCCGGCTTCTGCGATAGCCCGCCGTTCAACGAGAGGCACCCGCAGCAGGTGGATCAGATGCAGGCGCCGAAGGACCCGAGCCCCGGAGGGAGTCCGTTCCGCGAGCTGGTCCTGCACCCACTGCAGCCGGGGCGCGGCCGGCAGCGCGGCGACGTCGAGGCCGATCAACGCGCCCAGCGCGCGGCCGAGGGCCTGCGAGACATCCTCCCCGGGAAGGACGAGCCCGCCCGGAAGCACGTACTGGTCACCCTCCGGGCTCGGACGGTGGAGCAGGCACATCTCCCGGCCCTGCAGGATCACCGCGCAGACCCGTACGCCGATCCCGGGCACCGGTTCGCAGCCGGCCGGGGACAGGGGACCATGGTCGATGTTGTCTGGCACGCCCCGGATCGTACGGGTATCCGACCGCTGCCCGGCCCGGGCCCCGGCAGCAGGCGGATGCGGCGATCACGGCCTCACCGGACAGCGACACCCCTTCCCTCGGCTCAGGTCCCGGACCCTGCCCCTTGGGCCGCCACGGTGTACAGGCCGCGCCCGGGCCGCTGCGCCCGGCGGTCCTTGGCAACGCGCTCCAGCCGGGTACGGACCGCGTTGATGTCGCGTTGAGCGGCTCCAGTCCCAGCTTCTCGCTCACCTCAAGGGCCACGCATCGGGCCTACCGCCCGGTGGCTGACACCGTGGGCGAGGGCTTGGCGCCGACGGTCGGTCGCGCAGCCGTTCGTCCGGTCCGTGCGGCCGTCTGCGGTAGCACCGAGCGGCAGGCCAAACCGACTGGGCCGCAGGCAAGGCGAACGGCATCGAACGGCAGCCGTACGGACTCCCGGCGCCCAGCCCGCACGATGATAGTCCAAGGTTAAGACATCATCGCCAGAAGAATCCAGAGGCCTGGCAACTAGCCTACTTGAACAGGCATTTGGTGTATGCCGCCATGCTTCTGGTATCTATGTGAGGGTTAAATCCGAACTGGAGCGGAGTCAAGGGAGACAGGGTTCCGATGCCCACACAAGAAGAGCTGTTCGCGGCGGTGGACGCCCTGCTGGCCGGGCCGGGACCGCGGCTGCCGGAACCGGCGGAGCGGGCGCGGCTTCGGGAGGCCGCCGGAGTCAAGCAGGCGGAACTGGCACGGGCGCTGAAGTCGACGGTGCAGTCGGTGAAGAACTGGGAATCTGGGCGCTCCGAGCCGCGCCCGCCGCGTCTGGAGGCCTACGCGCGCCTCCTGGAGGGCTGGGCCAGGCAGTACCCGGCTCCGGCTCCGGCCACCTCGACCGTCGTGGAGGTTCCGGCGGTCTTCACCCCGGCATCGGTCGTGCCGGCCCCGGTGGTGCCGACGGACACCGAGCCGCAGCCCGTTGCGGCGGAGGAAGCAACCGAGTCCGCTCCGCAGACGCCCGCCGTCCAGTCTGTGGCTGCTCGTTCGGACGGGCAGCCGGTGCTGCGCCGTTCGGCGCGTCCGGCCCCCTACTTCGACGGGCACTTCCCGAACGGGCCGCTAGTGGTGCTGGACGGCAACAGCACCGCCCACGGCGTCGGCGGCCTGCTCCTGGAATGCCCGGCCACGACCCTTGCGCAGCTGGTCACCTGGGCGCTGGACGAGTCCGGCCTGGGCGCCGCCCGCCTGCATCGCAACGGCCGGGACGGCGACCCGTTGATCGTTCTCACCGCGGAGGCGGCCGAGAAGTTCGGCCTTCCGGCCACCCTGGACGACGACCCGGCCACCCGACGCTCCCAGCGCCTGTCGGAGGACCACAAGGTCGTCAAGGCCCTTGCTCGCTCGAAGTGGCAGCTCACCCGCCGCGGCTTCGGCCCCTGGGCCCGCATCTACCGGCCGGTCAAGGACGGACGCCGCCAGTGCGTGCAGCTCGCAATCCTGCCCTGGCACGCCCTGGACAGTCGTGCCTGGGGCGACGCCGCCACCCTGCCCGCCCCGGACCTGGCCCGCGTCCTCGGCATCTACGCCCAACGCGTCATCACCCCCCGCGGCTCCACCGCGACCTGCGGCCTGGAACTCATGACCGCGCTGCGGCCCCCGACCCGGGCGGTGCGCGACGGGGCCACCGGCGGGTGGGTCTCCGGACCCAATCCGGGCGCGTTGACCGAGGTCCACGAGGCGGCGCCGCCGGAGGTCCTGGTCGAGCATCCGGCGGCGCAGGGCTGGGAGGGAGGGTTCCTGGACGAGGAGTCGTACCAGTGGATCCGCCCGTTGGAGACCCTCTCGGAGGCGGAGATGCTGGAGCCGTTCGCGGTGGGCATCGACATCAACACCGCCTACCTCGCCGCCGCCGCCCGGCTCTCCGTCGGCCTGTCCGGCCCGGTCCACGTCCACCGGCCGCGCTTCGACAAGAAGCTGCCAGGGTCCTGGCTGGTGGACCTGTCCCACATTCCCACCGACCCGCGCCTGCCCTCCCCGTTCACCCCCACCGGCCGGCCCCCGACGGGCCCGGCCTGGTACGCCACGCCCACCGTCGCCTACGCCGTGGAGCTCGGCTTCGACGTCGCCCCCATCGAGGCGTACGTGCGCGAGCAGTCCGGTGCCTACCTGGACCCGTGGCACGACCGCCTGCGCGAGGCCTACGTCACCACCATGGCCGAGGCCGGCATCCCGGTCGACAAGGACACCGACGAGCGCGCCTTCCTCGCCGCGATGACCGCCCATCGCCTCCTCAAGGACACGGGTGGGGACCTCGACGCCCTGCGGCGGGCCCTGGCCGCCGAGGGCTTGGGCCACCTGGCGCAGACGGGCGACGATCAACTTGCCGCAGCCTGCTGGCGCCACCACCAGATCGCCATCGTCCTGTCGGCGGTGAAGTCGACGGTGAAGTTCGGTATCGGGAAACTGCGAGAGCGTCCCCGGGGCCTGACCTATCGACCCGGCGACGCCTGGTCGGCGCTGGAGCGGCCGACGTGGCGCCCCGACATCCGTGCCGCGGTCATCGCCAAGGCCCGGGTGAACATGCACCGCAAGATGGCCAACGTCGCCCGTGTGAACGGCCGCTACCCGCTCGGTGTCAACAACGATTGCGTCGTCTACGCGAGCCCCGGCCCCGGCCCGCTGGACTTCCTGCCGCTCACCGGCTCCGGGAGGATCCTTCCCGGGACGTTCCGCCTCGGTGCCACCCCGGGGCTGTCGAAGGTCGAGGGTGTCCAGAGCATGCTGACCGTCGTGGACTGGCTGGAGGGCGAGCAGCCGCTCAACCCCGCGCGCCACATCAAGGGCTATGACAGCAGCATCACGGACGGGAAGTAGAGCGCCGTGGAGGAGATCGGCGACGCCCTCGACCGGGCCGCACCCCGGCACTTCACCCAGCCGCTGCCGAAGTCCGCGCAGGCCCGCATGCGGGCCCTGGTCAAGGCCCTCAAAGGCGACGCAGCCGCCACGGCCGCGCGCCTGGGCGTGAGCCGCCGCACCGTCGAGCGCTACCTCAAGGGCCAGCGCAAACACCCCCGCGCCGCGTTGCGCGAGGCACTGGAACGCGAACTGCGCAGGACCTGGCAGCCCGGCATCCGCCGCAAGGCCCGCCAGCGGGCCGCCGGCACCGGCGGCATCACGGTGGAGGTACGGGCCTACTTCGGCTACACCGCCCCGGTCGGCACCACCGACGAGGCCCGCCTGCGCCCGCTGACCGTCCGTCTTCCCCCGGCCTACGCGGAGCGCCTCTTCGCCGCCCAGGACCAGGGGGAGGGGGAGGAGAAGCTGCGCGAGATCATGGCCGAGGGCTTCCAGGAGGTCTACTTCAAGCAGGGCGGACGCGCCGCAGGCCTCAAGGTCGAGTTCACCGGTATCGAGGCCATCGACATCGCCTACTGAGCCACGTATACGGCGCTCAACTGGCCGGGTGAAGCTGTGACTGAGCGCTTCACCCGGCAGGAGCGTACGGCCGGCGCGCCCGCCGGCGGGTGCTGCCCCGGACGCCGGCCTGCGCAGCCCCGTACCCGGCGCGGCGTGGCGCCTTGCCCCGCACCCGGCGCGGGCGCGATGATGCGGTTCGGGCCCCGGTGGGTGCCCGGCCGCGCTGCGGGAGGCCCCCTCCTCGGTCCCGCAGCCCAGGACCGGCCAGAAACCCCACGTCCACACGTATGCACAGGTCTTGATGGGCCGTCACCGCCGTCGCCGGAACAGGAGGGGGCTGTACCGGCGCGGAAAGACCCACGCGATGATCAGGCCCGACACCCGTCCCGCTCTCCTGGCCGCCACCAGGGACCGCCGCGCCTGCACCGGCGAGTCCCACCAGGCCCTTACCGCCCTCCACCGTTCCGGCGCCGACATCCGCACGATCGCGGCCGCGGACCCCGAGCAGGCCGAGCTCGAGGCCGCCGCCACCCTCGCGGTGTGCCGCATCGGCATCCAGGGCGCCCACCCGCTCGGCATCGCCTCCCTCCACCCCGAACCGCACCGGCTGACCCTGCGCCTGACACCCCGCCCCTACATCGTGCGCCTGTGGGCCGAAGCCCTCCTGCCCTGCCACGCCTGGGACGCCCACACCCGCACCGACCCCCGCGACCGCGTGGGCGGCGTGTACGGCCTGCGCTGGCACACCACCGCCTCCGCCGTCCACCTTTACCGGCCCCGCACCCCCGGCCTGCTGCGCCTGACCGGTTTCCCCGCCCGCTGGTGGCCCCGCGCCGCCGCCGCGGCCGAGCGCTCCCGAGGCCCCCTGGTCACCGGCCCCGACTGGACGCCCGACGAGCACGCGGCCGAAGCCGGCATCCGCGACACCGCCCTGCGGCCCACCGCGCTCCTGTCCCCCCTGCTGCGCCGCATCCGGGCCACCGCCGGCACGGGGGCGGTCCAGGCCACCGATGCGTGGGCCGCCTACGGGGGCCTGCGACTGGAGACGATGGACGGACCGCCGTGCGCGGAGCTGGCCCGCCTGCTGGGGCCGGGGTCGTGCGGGCCCGGATGGACGGCCGCCTCGGCCTGGTGCGCCTGCGAGCGGCCCGCCGGCCGGGAGGGATGCGTCATGACCCTGCGCACCCCCGACGGCCGGTGGACCGTCAGCTGCACCGCCCAGCGATCCCCGCGCACGGCGGCCGACCTCGCGGCACTGTCCGCCGAGGGCGACCGCCGGGCCTTCGCGTGACCGCCGACCGCCTCCCACGACGACCAAAGATCCTGCCTTGTTTTCTTCCCATTCCTTTCGGTGGCCTATTTCAAGAACGAGAACCTGGCTTTCCGGTGGAAATGCGAGCCCGTTGAAGTGTTATTGCGGACGCCCGCCCGGAAAGCGAAGGGATGGACCGGCTGAGTTCGCGGAAACGGATCCCGCTCATTCCCGAGCAGCCAGGGCACGGACGCAGGCGGGCAGGGCGCCCGGTTCCGGGAAGGGAGAGGGCGCGTTCGCGGACTTCACCGAGTACGGTTCCCTTTCCCGCGATGGTGGATACCGTGGGTTCATTGCTCCCGGGCCCAGTCCACCCGGGGCCGGATGGAGAGCGTGATGACGTCGAACGAGAATCGGGTACCGCTCGACGGCGGGTCGGCCGACTCGCTGCGCGCCCTGGCCGAGGAGGAACGGGGCAGGGCGGAGCAGCTGGCCGCGTTCCTGGAGGACATCGCCACCCACGGCCTTCCCGACCCCGAGGCGTGCGTGCCCTGGGAGGAGTTGCGCGAACAGCGCCTCGCGGAGCTGGCGACCGGGCACACTGAGCAGCGTGTCGCCTGAACCCCCGCTCCCGTGCCGTGCCGACGTGGCCTTCTCCGACCTCGCGGCCCGCCAGGTCGAGAAGCTGACCGCACCCCAGGTCCACCGCCTCGACCGCGCCCTCGTCGCGATCTCGGTGCGCCCCGAGATCGGCCACCCGCTGCCGGGCGGGCAGCTGCGCGACTACCGCGACGACATCGACCGCGTGCGCGTGATCTACCACGTCACGGTCCGCCGGACGATCGTCGTCGTCGGCTACGTCGAGGTGTAGGCCTCGCATCCCGGCGGCGTCCCGTGCCCTTGCCCGGGGCTGGCGGGCGGTCCAGGCACGCTCCTTGACCCAGACAGCCCACCCGGCACGTGGGCCGCGTACTGCCCGGCCCGAGCCCGTTGGCGAGCCCGATGTCCGACAATGGCCGTGACACCCGGTCGAGCGGCCCGCGCTTCCGCGCCCGCCACCTTCACCGAGACCTGCGTGCCGCGGCGGCGTTGCCCGTCCTGGGCGCGCCCCATCCCTGACGGCGCCGGGTCACCGCCGTCGAAGGGCCGGTCGGCCCGCTTCGTAGCCTCTGCGGCTCGAGGAGACGGTGCCCCGCAAGACCTCGGCCTCGGCATCGTGCCCGGTCACCGGGCCGGGTGCGTCACCGGTCCCGGCGAGCATGTGGACGTCGGCCGCACCGGCGTGGTGCCTTTGCGGGAGCGGCCGGTGGCAGCCGGCCCCGGACGGATGCCGGCCCGGCCGGCTGTGCGCGGCTCACGTTCCGGGGGTTTCGTCCGCACCGGATTCGGCCGGTGCGTCGTCGGGGTCCTCCTCGGTGCTCTCTGCGGTGCGGCGGTAGTAGGGGTGGGTGGAGTCCATTCTGCGGGCGAGGTGGAGGGGGGTGGGTGTGCTCTGGCGGACGTCGGAGGTGATGCCCTGGTTGGTCAGGACGGCGGCGGCGGCTCCGATGAGGTCGCAGTCGGCGTCGGGGCTCTGGGCGATGACGGTGAACCGGGTGGCGGTGTGGGCGTAGCCGTTCTTGTTCTGGCTGCCGCTGTCGAAGCGTGTCTCGTCCTTGCCGAAGCGGTTGGCGGGGCCGGCGGCCCAGGTGCGGGGGACGTTGACGAGCAGGAGGTCGGGGTAGGTGAGGGTGCCGTCGTCGGTGGCGAGTTGGAAGAGGCTGTTGGTGGTGTCGGTGGCGCGCCAGGTGCCGTCGCCGGTGCGCATGTGGGCGCCTGTGGGGCGGCCGATGCGTTCCAGGTCGCTGACGACACGGACGGTGGCCAGGGGGCGTTGGGCGCGGGGGAGGCTGTGGCCGGGCAGCCAGGATGCCGGGCGGGGCATGTCGGGGGGAGGGTCCTGGCTCAGGGCTTCGTCGGTGAGACCTGCCCAGATGTACTCGGCGGAGTCTCCGTCGACGTAGAGCACCGCGGGGGCTGCGGCGGGGAGCTGTGTGCGGGTGGCGATGAGGGCCTGTTCGACGATGTCCGCGGCGGCGCGGGCCTGGAGTGTCTCGTCCGCGGCGGTGCGGTATCCGCTGACGTCCCAGGCGAGGTCTGCGGCGTGCAGCGCGGTGGTCGCCGGGCCGCGGGGCTGCCACCGCCCGCACTGGGGGCTGTAGGCCCAGACCTGCCAGGGGTCGTCCTTCCCGCCGGTGGGGCGCATGGCGGTGAGGGTGGCGGTGATCGGTGCCGGCTGGGTGGTGCGGCGCTTGCCGGGTGTGCGGCGCTGGGCGTGGCGGCGGACGTGGACGCCGATGTGCCACCAGTTCTCGAGCGGCAGTCTGCCGAACGCGGCACCGAGGCGGTGGTCGGTGGCGCCGACGCCACTGAGGATCTCGCGCAGCACGTTCGCGGTCGAGCTGTCGAGCCCGTTCTGGCGGGAGGCGACCTTCTTCGCGCGGTACTTCTCGTTGTAGGGCTTGCCCTCGCGGGTGTGGGTGGGGACCGGCGGTGGGGCCTGCTTGATGTACTGGGAGGTCGCGGCGAGGCGGGCGAGGGCCTGCTTGGACGGCCACTTGCCGTCCTCGGCCTCGGCCCTCTCGCGGGCTTCGACGCTCGGGTACCAGCGGTCGGGGTCCCAGTCGGTCTCGCAGACCGCCGCGACGAGAGTGTTCTCGCGGGTGTGGGGGGCGAGCATCTGGGCCAGGTCCCGCTCGCGCTCCGCGACGGTGTGCGGTCCGTGTCCGAGGGCGCCGGCCTTGTCGTGGAGGAAGACGACCTCGATGCGTCCGCCGGCGGCGGGTTCGGCGACGCCTTCGACGGCCTTCCAGTCCTCACCGCAGCCCCACTGGGCGGCGATCGCGCCCTTCACCCGGGCGCGGACCTCGTCGGTGCTCCACAGCACGGGGACGAGGAGGGTGCCCACGCCGGCGGCGTCCAGTGCCGCGGGGATCCGCTGCAGCGGGACGGGTCCGCTGACGCGTGAGCCGCTCTCGGTGGGCGGCACCTTGATGCCGGGGACCTCGATGAACACGGGGCTGCGGTGGCTGTACTTCTCGCACCGGGTGTCGATGGCCTCCTCGAGGCGGCGGAAGAACTCCATGCCGTGTCCGCGGCCCAGGCCGGGGGTGCGCACGCTGGCGGGGGCGACGGCCCACACCGGCCCGGGGGCGGCATCGGCCAGGGCGTCGTCGGCGAGGTGCTCGGGAAAGGGCGGCACGCTCCTACTCAGGCGAGGCAGGGCGGCCAAGCGGCGGCTGGCGGCGACCGCGGGGACGTTCAGGCGGCGCTTCCACGGCGGGCCGTCGGTGGCCGCGGCGACGACGAGCGGCTGGTCGGGGTTGGCCAGCAGGACGGTGGAGACGCCCTTCCAGGAGGTGGCGAGGAGGGTGGTGACGGCGTTGACGGTCAGTGCGTGGCGCCCGGAGTGCCCACTGGCGGCGGTACCGACAGTGATACGGGGCAGCAGGTGGCGGACGGTGCCCTTGCGGTCGGGTTCGGCGGGCAGCTCGTGTCCGATCGCGGCCAGGCGGCCGTCGGTGCACAGGGCGAAGCGCACGGGTGTGCCGTTGTTGCGGGGCCACTCGAGGGCGGCGAGTTCCTCCGCGAGGCGCCAGCGGGCGAGTTCGCCCGGCCACCAGCCGCGCGAGCGCCTGCCGGCGCGGGGCGGCTCGGGCAGGACGGCGGGGCGGGGTTCGGCCCGGGCGAGGAGTTCGGCCAGCTGTTCGCCGATGCGCAGGCCGTCGGGGCCGGGGACCACGGCCTCGGCCCAGTAGCTGAACACGTCGCGCCGGTCCTCGGCGCTGATCGGCGCCGCGCACAGCAGTTCGTAGCAGCCGTCGTTCCACTGCCAGCGCGCCCACGTGCCCGCGGCTGCGCGCAGGACGGCCTCCAGCGCGCGGTAGGGCGGCTGCACGTCCAGGCCGGAGCCGACGTTGCGCTTGTACTCCTGCGCGAGCTCTCCGGCCAGGTCCAGGGCAGCGGTGTCGGGCCGGTAGGCGATCACCTGCCCCAGATCGGAGGGGGCGGTGCGGAACTGCAGCAGGCGGGCCTGCTTGCGGGCGACGCTGTCGAGCGGGCGGCTCATGCGTGCTCTCCCAGGTAGGAGTGGAAGCCCGCGCGCAGCGCGGGGAGCAGGTGCGGAGCGTGGGCGTACTCGGCGAATTCCTCGATGGTGCGGCCGTAGGAGGCGCCGAGCTGGGCGAGGTCGTCTGGCGGGGCCTGCTCGAGCAGGCCCCGGATCAGGGTGGGCAGGTCGGATCCCCAGGTGGGGTCGTGGAAGGCGCCGTCGACGAAGTGGAGCTCGACGTGGGTCTGCCCGCGGCGTCCGCGGCCGGCCAGCTGGACGCTCTGCCCGAGGAGGGTGGCGACGAGCTCGTACTTCAGCTCGTCGGGCAGGGCGGAGAAGCGCTGGGGCGCATTCAGGTTGAGGCGCAGGTGCGCGTCGGCCGCCGCGCGGGCCCGGGCCAGAACGGCGGCGGGGTCGTCGCCGGGGACGGTGTCGCGCCAGGCCCGGGCGGCGACGCTGGCGGCCAGCACCGGCGCCTCGTCGGCCGGCATGACCGGCCGCACAGCCATGGCGATCAGGGTGATGGCCGAGACGGCGACGCCCTCGAACACGGTCAGCACGTTCAGGCCCCGTTCGGTGCGCGGCAGAGGCGAGATGAGCACTTCGCCGTCGAGGTCGGCCAGTTCCGCGAAACGGTCGCGGGTGAGCCGGCCGATCGCGTCGCACACCGGTGGCAGGGAGGGGTCGGGGGTGTCCGCGACCGCGACGTGGATACGCAGCCGCCGTCCCAGGGCGAGCGCGGTGTCGTACAGCACCTGGGCGAACAGGCGGGCCTGCCGGTAGGAGTTGACGGTGACCAGCGCCCGCGCGCGGTGCCGGGTGCGCGGATCCGCGGCCAGCCGGGCCAGGTCGCGCACCAGGCCCGGCGCGTAGCCGGCCGCCAGCGAGACGACCCGCTGGTCGCGTTCGCCGTAGGGCGTGCTGCCGACCGCCAGGAACTTCCCATCGGCGACGGGAGTGCTGTTGAAGATGCTCAGGCCGCCCTGGAGGGTGTCCGGCATCGCCCAGTCGGGGCGGGCGAGCAGGTGGGTGCGCGACGCGCCCGGCATGTAGCCGGTGGCCGACATGCCCACCACGGCGCGCTGGCGGCCGCTCAGGGCGAGGGAGACGATGCTGCCGAGGAACTGCGTCTCGGTGTGGGGGTCGGAACGCAGCACCTCCATCGTCAAACTCGCATGACCGCCGGGGTCGTCCAGACCCTCGAAGCGGAAACCGCCCAGCTGGCGACCCAGCGGGCCGAACGGGACGACAGTGCCGCCGCCCTGGTGGCCGATCGCGTCGGCGAGCTTGGAGGCCGCGTCGATGCCGTGCCCGGAGAGCTCGCCCGCCCGGTCCGTCAGGTCGAACATCGTGTGGACGATGGCCGTCAGCCACACCTTCATCATCAGCGCGTGCAGGACGCCCGCAGTGGCCTCGACATGCGAGACCACCCTCACCGGCCCCGGCCCGCCTGGCCCGCGCTGCGCCGGCACCGCCGATTCGACGGGTGCCTCATCGCCTCCGCCCTCGGTGGCGGCGTAGGCGGGCAGCGCGGCGTGGACGAGCTCCCGCAGTTCGTCCTTGAGAGGAGCCAGCTGCCACTCGCCGCCCTCGTCGATGGTGAGCATCCGCTGCAGCACGTCCGGAATGGGCTGCAGCCGGTCCGGCAGGACAGCGGCGGGAGGGCGGTCCCCCGGCCGGGTGGCCACGCGCGGGAGCAGGGCCTGCAGGCAGTCGGCCTGCTCGGCGGTGGCCGCGGCCTCGGGATCCACTCCGATCAGGTTCTCCAGCAGGTGCCGGTCCCACTGGTGGGGCTGGTACCAGCGCTTGCGGTCCTGCAGGACCTGCCGGGTCCGGCGCGGGTCCTGCCCGCGGGCCATGGCCCGGGCCTGGGCGACCTCGGTGCAGATCTCCTCTGCGGCCACCAGGTCGAGCAGCTGTTCGGCCAGGAACACCGCCCGGGTCAGGGGCCGGCGCACCGTCACCGCCAGCCGCGGTGGCGCCTGGTGCAGGCTGTCGCGGATGCGCCGCAGCACTGTGTTCGGGCGGGAGCGGGAGGCGAGCTCCAGCTCGCCGCACTCCTCGAACCCCCGTGACTGGTAGGCGTCGACCTCGTCGACGACCACGTAGGACGCCAGGCGCAGCAGGAACTCCCGCGCGCTGATGCTGTTGCGGACCTCCCCGTCGACCTCCACCGGAACCTTGATCATCCCGGACTGGAAGCAGGCGTGGGTGGTCACGATGATCCTGGCCGTCGTCGCGGCCTCGACGTGGGAGAACTTCCCACAGGACGACACGTACGGGCACAGCGCCCGCTCCGGCCGCTCGAAGGCGTCCGAGGCGGTGACCGTGCACGGCTCCCTGCCGGCCTCGAAGTCGTCCCGTCCCTCGAGCTGCGCCTTCGTGGCACACCCGTAGGCGGAGTTGTCGATGAGGAAGGCGATGCTCGCCGAGGCCTGCGCCAGCGGCACGCCGGTGCCCTCCAGTTTCGCGGCGGAGCGCAGCGCGAACCCGTAGCGGCTGTTGGGGGCGATGAACGGCGTGGCCGTCGCCTTGACGCCTGCCGCCCGCAGCTCCTGCTGCAAAGTGGCGGCCTCGCCGTACACGTCGCCGTTGTCGCTGACCACCAGCACGGTGGTGCGCTCCAGGGCCGCCTGCTGGATCGCCAGCCCCCGGCCGAAGACGTTCTTGCCCACGCCCGGGGGCGCGCTCAGCAGGTGCATGCGCCCCGGCGGCAGGACGACGGGCTCCAAGGGGCGTTGTCCCCGACCGACGGTCCCGCGCAGCAGCAGCGCGATCTGCCTCTCGCGGAAGACCGGACCCTCCATGCCCTGGTCGGTGTCCCTGCTCTGCCAGCCGAGCTCGTCGGCGTCCACCACCAGGTCCACCGACGGCGCGGTCACGACCCGGGGCGGCCTGTACACCCCCTGCTCGTCGGGGAAGGCGAGCTGGACCCGCCCGCGCGATGTCGGCGCGGACCAGCCCGATCCACTGGCGACCCGCAGCAGCCGCCCGCGCCCGGTCGGCACGAGCAGGCGGTCGGCGACCTCCGAGGGGTCCTGCCCGTGGGCCGGCAGCACGTCGAGCGCCCGCCCCCGCTCGCTGTACCCGAGCGCGTAGAGGTCGGGCAGCGGATCGTCCGCGTCCGGGGTACGGAAGACGTCGTGGACGGCCCGTTCCACATGGTGCAGCAGTGCCTCCCCCCGGTGGCGGGTGCCCAGCAGCGCGCCCAGGCGCCGCTTGTCCGCCTCCGGCCACTGCTCCCAGCCCGCCACGACGCGCGGCGCGTGCCCGCTCAGCAGGACATGGGCGTCCGCGACGCGCACCACCTGCTCTCCGTCGCGGAACCGTGCGGGAAGGAGGTACTCGGCCAGGGCCAGAGCCGCGGCCAGGGTCCTGCTCACGCCCCCTCCACCTCCGCCACCAGATCGGTATCGGTCAGCACACGGGCCCCGTTGCCCTGCACCTGGCGGCGCAGCAGCGGCAGGTACCCGCGCAGGTGCTCGGGCACCACAAAGCACAGCTCACCGGGCCCTTCCGGGTCCTCGCGCAGCTTCTGGGCCAGCCCGTACGGGTCGGCCCAGGTCTTGACGTCGACCCGCCACACCCTGGACCGGCCGGGACGAGCGACGTGCAGGTCGTAGGCGTCACCGAAAGGCCACAGCCGCACCTGCGCGCCCAAGGCGACCAGTCGGTCGCGCAGCTCGACCTCCAGCAGGCCCGGGAGCGTCACCCACAGCCACAGGGCGTAGGGCAGCGCCACGCAGCCCTCCACGGGCCGCAGCTCCGGCACGGTGCGCAGTTCGCCGCGCGGGGCCAGGCACCAGCCCTCCGCCGCAGTCGGCTCGGCCCGGTACCGGGCGCCCAACAGACTGTGGCGCTCGTCCTCGCACTCGAGGTCCACCGTGCCGTTGGGCCGGTAGGCGGCCCGCATCGTCCAACCGCACATCGGACACGCCGCCCACAGGCCGCCGAACTGCCGCGTCGGCGAGATCCCGGTGTACGCGCCCAACTCGACCAACGCGGTGTTACGGGACAGCTCACGCCGTGTCAGGACAGGGGTGCGGACCATCGCCTCCCGCCCCCGGGTGTACGCCTCGAAGCCCGCGGCCCTCAACGAGCGGAAGACGGCGTGCTGGACGGTCTCGCCGGAGATCCGCGACATCCCGGCACCCGCCGGCAGCATCCCCACCGCCCGCAGCAGACTGTGCAGATGGCGGATGTCGGCACCGATCCCCGGGGCCTGGTGGCCGTGCTCAGAGGCCTCCACCGCGAGCCGGTGCAGCGCCGAACTGGGCATGCCGTCGTCGTCGAGCAGCCACAGCTCGCCGAGCACTGACCGTCCGGGCCGCCCCGGCAGGAGGTCGGCCACCCTGCTTCCGCGGATCCGGTCGGCGAACACCTCGTACGACGGAGCCTGCCCGAGGACCCCGAAGGAACGCACATAGCGGCCATGGCACTCCATCAGCAGCCGCATGCGCCCCTGGGCCTCACCCTCACTGCTGCTCAGAGCAAGCGCCGCGACCACGCAGGCATCGAGCGCCGCGCGCTGCTCCTCGTCGAGTTCGTGAACGGCCGCTGCCGTTCCGGCCACCACCGACACCCGGTCCTCCCCGCACCGCATCGAGCCCATCCCGCAACCCCAACCCCTCTGCCCCGCAGGAGGGCACGGGAGTTCGGTGACGTTCCCCCGATCGGGTGATCCAGGCGTTCAGGCACACACCGTGACGCGGACCGGCCCCATGGACACAAGGCCCGGCCCGGGGAAGGCCCGTCGGTCACCGGACGCGGGGGAACTCGACGGGTCACCACGAGCCCCGCCTCGTGGCCCCTGGGCACGGTACGGGCGACAGCTCGGCCCGGTCGCCCCTACCGGTGCCGCAACGCCGTCACCGGCCGCCCCCGGCCCGGCCGGTCATGCCCCGGGGCCGAGCGGGAACGTTCCGGGCCCCATGTACCGTACGGCGTCCTGCGCGGTCAGGTCCGACAGCAACCGGGCCGCCTCGGGGTGGCCGAGCCGCTCGAGTTCCCAGACGAGCCACCGGCGGCGGGACTCGACGCGTTCCGGCTGGCCGCCGAACACCATGTGGACGACCCGGCCGAGCGACCCGGGCTGACGGCTTCCGCCGCTGTCGAAGGTGAGCATGGAGGCCAGGGAGTACGTGGTGTTGTCGGGCGTGTGCGGGTTGATGTCCGGTCGTGCCCCGTCCGGCTGAGCGGCTTTCTCCCGCAGGTAGATGGCACGCAGGGCCGCCTCGCGCAGATCCGCGACCACCTGGGCCTCGGCCCGCCCGGTACCCCAGCGCTCGAACAGTCGACGCACGACGACCTCCACGGAAACGGCCTCGATCCTCTCAGCCCCGACCCCTTCCCGGAACCCCTCCTCCGCCACCAGCCAGTGAGCCCGACTCTGGCTCTACGGCGTCGAACGCGCGCCGCCAGCGGTCCGACCGTGGCCGCTGCGCCGTGCCGACCGGTCTGCGTACCCCGCCCGGGGCGGACGGCGGGTCAGGGCGTCTCGGTGAGGCGGGCGGCAACGGTGAGGAGCAGCAGCCCGCCGGAGTCGGCGGCGGCCCTGAAGTCCAGGACGCCGGTGAACGGTCCGGTGACCAGCAGCAGGGTGCGGTGCGCGCGGATCGCGCGTTGCCACTGGCGGCCGACGGCGACGGAACCCTCGAACCAGGGATACCCGCCGGACCGGCGCACGGTCAGGTGCTGCCCGTCGAGGACGGCCGACCATCCGGGGGCCGGGTCGTGCCCGGGCGGGTGCGCCGTCCAGTCCTCCCCGGCCACCACCGGAGAGGCGGCCGCGGCGGGCACGACCAGGACGGGGCGCCGGTCGGGCAGCAGTTCCGGCCACGGCGAGCCGCACAGACCCGTACCGGTCAACTCCACACACGACCCCTTCCCCCGCCCCGGGCTGCCTCCACGGCCCCGGCAGGCCCATCATCGGCCACCACCCGGGCCGGCGGAGGCGAAATCCGCCGACGAACCGACCGACACCCGCCGCCGGCCCGCCCCCGAACCTCCGGCTGCGTGTTCGGCACCCCCCTCGGCGGTCAGCGGCGAGGGCCTCGTGTCGGCGTCGTTCGCTACGGCCGGTCGGGCCCCTCTCCGGGGATGGGTGCGCGGCTGGTGATCAGGCCACTGCCGCGCAGTCGGTGGTGGAGGTCGAAGCCGGCATCGAGCATCGCCAGGACGTCGAGGTGGCGGTCGGGGGGCACGGTGGCGACGAGTCGGCTGTCGACGTGGACGCCGATGCTCGCGCTGGTGCTGCTGGGCCGCACCAGGGTGGCGGGTGCATCGGCGATCGGCAGGAGGGCGCGGACCTGGACGGCGACGGTGCTGCGGGCCAGCAGGTCGTTGACGAGAGTGGAGGGGGTGCGGACGTAGTCGAGGAGGTCGTCGATCTCGTAGGTCGTCGCGCCGTAGGACGCGGCCCAGCCGTCGGCGTCCTGGTTGGTGAGCCAGCCGCGGAGGTCCGCAGGGCGGATTGCGTGAGCGGCGGCGTCGCTGCCGATGGCGTGGGCGAGCCGGCGGGAGGTGATGCCGGAGGTGAGCAGGGTCAGGGCCTGTTCGGTGTCGACGCCGTGCCGCAGGTGCCAGGCCGTCTGGGAGTTGAGCAGCGGCGTTCCCGGTACGTGTGTGCCGGCTTCGTTCACCAGGTTGACCAGGGCTCCGAGGGTCCAGGACAGGACGTGTTCGAAGGTGCTGCTGATGCAGCGGACGGCCTGTTCCAGGGCCCACTCGGCCGGGATGCCGGGCATCCAGGCGCCGGCGAGGCGGGGGATGCTCTCGCCGCTCACCCAGTTGCGCACCGCTGCGGTGACGGGGACCTCGACGGGTGATCCGGCGCTCTCACGGGTGGTGAAGTTCCAGGCCCGGGCCGCTTCGGGGAGGTCGAGGAGCTGCTCGAACACCTGGTGCTCGGCCAGGAAGTCCAGGGTCCTCTCCAGCGACCACTGCGGTGTCGCGGTGAGCCAGGCCGTCGCCGGGTCGGCGGGCGCCTCCTGTGCGTGCTGCGCCAGGGCGCGGGTGAGGTCCTGGGCCAGGCGGTCGAGCACCCGTGCGGAGCGCAGGCTCGTTCCTGTGGTGGACCAGCGTCGCGCGCTTGCCGGGTCGGTGCGGTCGTACGCCTCCATGACATTGCGGGCGAAGGCGCGCCACCGCGTCGCGGCAGCCGTGTCGCCGGCTGTGTCCATGGCCAGCAGCTTCCCCACTGCGGCCAGCCGGTCATGACCCGTCGGCAGGGCGGGAGTCGAGGCCTGGGCCTGAAGGACGAACCACACGAACGCCGCGAAGTCGGCGGTGGTGGTGCCGGCGAGGGCGAAGACGGCGTCGGCGTCGGCGCGCAGTCGGTCCTCGGCGGCCGCGAGTTCGGCCAGCGCGTCCTCGGCGAGCAGGGCGGAGGCGACGGTGAGCTGGTCGGTGTCGGGGGTGAGGGCGTCGAAGTCGGCAGGGGCGGGCGGGTACGGGCGGGTCAGCAGGATCCAGCCTTCGCTTTCCCGGCCGGCCCGGCCGGCCCGGCCGACAGCGTTGAGGAGTTCGGCGGGACGCAGCTGCCGCTGGCCCTGGTAGAGGGTCTGGTCGCCGTCGAGGCCACTGTGGATGATGACGGTGCGCACGGGGAGGTTGACGCCGTCGGTGAGGGTGCTGGTGCTGGCGATGGCCCGCAGCCGGTTCTCCCGCAGGGCGGTCTCGACGGCCTGGAGCACGTCGTCGGGCAGGTCGCCGTGGTGGTAGGCGACGCCGTTGCGAGTGCAGCGCACCAGCGGGTGCTCCGGACCCAGGGTGTCGGCGAGGAACTCGGTGAGGGCGCCGGCCTCGGGGCGTTCCTCCAGGTTCCCGGCGATGGCCAGGGCGGTGTTTCGGGCCATCCGCTTGGTGTCGACGACCATGAGGACACTGCCGGTCTTCGTCAGGGCGGCCGCCCCGGCGGCGAACACCGCGTAGTTCGTGATCCCGCCGGACAGCTTGGTCTGGGCGTTCCACTCCCACGGGTTGGCGGCGGCGAACGTCCGCTCCCCGAGCCGGCCGGTAATGAGGTGGGCGACCTCGGACCCGGCGGTGGGCCGCAGATCCAGGCGCATCGCCACCGGCACGGTGGCCTTGGTCGTCGAGAGCTGCTTCGCGCTGGGCCGCCGGTCCGCGAGTTCGGCCTGGTTCTTGAGCAGCGACGGGTAGATCAGGCCGTGCAGGCGCCGAGGCCCGCGCCAGGTGTCGGTGAAGGCCACTTCCTCCGGAGGCCGGCCGGGGTCGAGCCAGGACGCCAGCTGGGCCCGGTTTCCGACCGCCGCGGACAGCAGCACCAGCCGCACCTGGTAGGTGCTCGCGGCCAGGAAGGCCAGCAGACCCTCCAGGACGAACCCGCGCCGGCCCTGCGCGAGGTGGTGCGCCTCGTCGACGACGATCAGCCCGACGTCGTCCAACGTCATCTCGGGATTGTTGCGGATCATGTGCATGAGCCGTTCCGGGGTCACGATGTCCACGTCGCCGGTCAGCGGCCCCCGGGCGGCGAAGTCGATCACGTCGACGGGGAAGTCGGGCCGCTCGGCCGCCAGCCGTCGGCCCAGCCCGCGCAGCCGGCTGCGCAGCGCCGCCCGCATCTCCCGTCCCAGGCTGCGCATCGGCGAGACATACAGCACCCGACCGGGCCGCTGCGCCAGGTGCGAGCAGATGACCAGCTGCGCCATCAGCGTCTTGCCGGCGCTGGTGGGCACGCTGATCAGGCTCCGCTCGGTGGCGGGGTCGACCGGGTTGCCGCGTTCCAGCCGCAGCAACTGGCGCTGCGGCGGCCACAGGGTCAGCACCGGCGGGCTGGAGAGGGCGAAGGTGCGTGCCACCGCCCCCGGGGTACCAGCCGGCAGCAGGGTGTACAGGCTGCTGTCCGCGAGTTCTCCGCTCAGCTCCAGCAGGTGGGCGGCCACCCACAGCGCCAGCCGGTCACCGTGTCCGGCCCGCTGCTCCAGGACCGAGAGCAGGAACTCGCGGGCGGCCCGCAGGTGCTCCTCCTCTCCGAGGACCAGGTGGAGCTGGAGGTGGTGGACGGCTTCGACGACGGCCTCCCCCGGGCCGAACATGGTGCCCGCCAGGGACTCGCGCCCCATCAGCTCACGCAGGCCGGCGAGCTGGCGCCGCCAGGCCCGCAGCGCGCCGACCAGCGCGGGCCGGTCCAGGCCGAGGAAGGCGACACCGGCCTCCACCGCGAGCGTCCCGATGTGCGTGTAGATCTCCGTCTCGGTGTGCACGAGATCAGCGACGCGCCGGTAGACGGCGGTCGCGTTCGGGTCCTGCTCGCAGCGCCGGTAGCCAGCCTGCGCGGCGAAGGCGATCTGCAGCCGGTCCGCGGGCGAGCGGCGCTCGTCGGCGAGCGCCAGGTCGAGCACGTGCGCGCTGACCGCGAACGCGTGCCGGATCCGCGCCCGGTCGTACTCCGGAGCCCGCGAATCCAGCGCGGCCAGCCCGTGCAGCAGCCACGCCGTGCCCAGCGTCTCGTCCGTCACCTCGAACTCGGAACGGAACGCGGCGATCTCCAGGTCGGTGATCGTCTTCAGCAGGGCTTCGGGGCTCGGCAGGACGCCGCCGGGCCGGTGCACACCGAGCGCCGCCGCCAGCACCGCCGGATCTAGAGTGCGCTCCACACGTACCCCCTCACGGCCTGGGCGAATTCGTCAAGATTGTCGACCGCGACCACCAGACCCTGCATCGCCCCGGGGTGGGTGTGGGAGGGGAAGTGCTTGTGCGCGAGCTGGAACGCCTTCTTCTTCGGGATGCTCGCGGCGTTCGTCGCCACGCTCACCCCGCCGCTGCTCGCCGGGTGCGCGTCCAC
Organism: Kitasatospora sp. cg17-2; assembly: GCF_054031055.1. NCBI lineage: Bacteria > Bacillati > Actinomycetota > Actinomycetes > Kitasatosporales > Streptomycetaceae > Kitasatospora > Kitasatospora sp. cg17-2. The sequence goes on along the minus strand of NZ_JBSSXW010000003.1, from coordinate 4,444 downwards.
CCAGTGCCCCACCAGCCCGCTCACGAACACCTCCGTGTCCGGGGCGAGGAGCCTCCCGCCCCACGACATCTGCGCCAAGTAGCGCGGACCGTGCTCGGTCAGTTGCTTCCAGGCCTCCGTGATCGTTCCGGTCAGGCTCGGGTCCGCGCCGGTGTACTTCTTCATCTCCCACAGGCGGAAGACCAGCTCCGGACCGCCTTCAGCGACCCGGTGGATGATCAGCCCGTCGCCACCGCTGTCGCGCACCTCGAACGACGGCGCGGCCAGGAACTCCACGCTGCGCCCGGCCGGCGGCGGGAGATCCCGTGTCGTCAAGTACCAGAGCCACTCGCCGATGTAGCCGGGCAGGCCGTGGCCCGTACCGCTGACCGCCGAGGGGGTGCCGAACACGCTGAAGGCATAGGCGTACACCTTGGTCCGGTCTGCGCCGGTCAGCGTGGTGCCGGACAGTGTGGCCTCCCGCCACAGTGCGTAGATGGCGCGCTCGACGCCGGTGCGGGAGGTCATGATCTCGTCGGCGACGATCCAGGCAGCGGCCGCGCGTTTCTCGGCCGACAGTCCCACAGCGCGAACCAGGCTCCACGGGCACTTCTGCTCGGCTCCGCAGTCCTGCTGCTGAACGAGGTCCACCAGCCGACCACCGACCGCCGCGGCGTGACGCAGGGCCTCCGACGCGGGTATCGACGTCATCGTTGACCGCCTGCCCCCGGCTCCTCCGGAGCGAGACGCCCCACCCGAACGCCCGCCACCCTCGTGGCCCACTCACCGTTCACCACGACACCGTATCGCGCCCACCAGACACCAGGGCATGAGCCGGGCCCGCCCTACGGCACACCGAACCCCGACAGGACCGCCGCCTCCGGCAGGCCCCGGCGCAAGGCCTCGTCGTTCACCAGGGACCAGGGCTGCTGCGGATCGGTCGTGAGGACCGCATGGGTACCACGCCGGGCCTGCTCGGCGCGCCGGTACCCGTCCGCCAGCGCAATCCCGAAGTACAGCACCGCGGACCCGTCGGGCAGCGACGGGTCCGCGACCGCGCCCTCGCGCAGGCACCAGGCATGCTCGAACACCGGCCACTGCGCCAGATCCGCAACCAGCACGAATCCCTCGACATAGACCGCACCGGTGCTCTCGGCGTAGTCGGTGGCGGCAGCGAAGCACCGCCCGCGCGCCCACTGCCCCCTGTCCCCTGGCCACGGCGCCGGCCGCTGCACGGTGCCGAGCTCGCCAACGGCCTGCGCGAACGACCGGAACCGCCAGCCCGCCTCTCCCACCCGCAGCTTCGCGTAGGCATCCACCCACTGGCGCAGGGTGGCCTCGGCCTCCACCTCGTACCCCATCCGCGCACCCCTCCCCGGAACGTACCACTCGTCGTCGACCGACCCTCTGCAGACCGACCCGCCCCACCATGACAGCCACCAACAGCCATTCAAGCCCCCACACGAACCCGTCAGACCACCACCACAGCCCAAGACAGGCCGAGAGCCGCCAACTCGGCGAGCTGCGCCTCATCGAGACGATCCCGGCGGCTCTTCACGTTCGACAGCCACACCCCGAGCTTCACCTCACTGCCGTCCGCCAAGGCCTCGACATGGCCCCGCGGGACGACGACCCGCGCTTCCCGCTCCGCGTACTGCCGCAGGGCAGAAACACCCCGCCGGAACGCCGCACCACCCCCACCCGAACCCTTTCCACCACCACGCGCGCCCCCACCGCTCTCCACCCCACCATCCCCGCCCTGCGCCGCGCCCTGCATGCCGGGGGAGGGGTGGGGGTGGATGCCGAGGCGGGTGAGGCGTTCGCGCTGGCCGGGCAGCAGACCGTTCCACACCGAGGGCCGGCGCTGGCGTTCCAGCCAGCGTCCGATGTCGTCACCGTCGACGCTGACCCCGGGGACCAGGTCGGCCAGGGTGGCGCCGCCGTCCAGGCACAGGGCGACGCCGGCCCAGTGCCGCTGCCAGGCGAGGGGCCAGTCCGGGTTCCAGTCCGGATCGATCCCGGAGAGGGCCTCAGCCCGCCCGGGCTGCCCGTCCATCGCTCCTGGCCGGCGGCAGTTCGACAGCCACTGACCCACCGCCCGCCCGAGCACCACCGCGCCCCGCGGGGCGGCCAGGGTGCCGTGCTCGGCGTACCAGGCCCGGGCCGCGGCCAGGTTCTCCTGGAACGCGGCCTCCTGCTCGTCCCACACCATCCCCAGCGCCTGAAGACGCCGGTACCGCCCGCCCTCCATACCGCCGGCCCCGTGGACACGGCGCTGCACGCTGATCCACCGCCCCAGCCCGTACCCGCCCTCCTGGTGCTCGTACGGCACCCGCAGGTGCTTCTCCCGCTTCCGGAACGCCCTGGCCGCCATGTAGCCGCGCGCCCAGTCCATCCGCTCGGTGTCGATCACGTTGAACTGCACCAGATCCGCAAGGAAGTACGGGTCCCGCTGCGAGGAGAACCGCACCAGCAACCGGTCCTCCGCCTCACCCTCGCCCGGCGCGGCGCCGATCCTCACCGGCGGCTGGTTGGGGGTGTTCGTGGTGGGGACGGCCAGCAGGTCCACGGCCTCCTCGTCGTGGGCCCGCAGGCCCTGCAGGACCCGCACCAGCGGCCGGTAGGACGCGGAGGTCACCATGTCCTCCTCACTCTCCCCGGGCCGGGTGAAGCACACCACCACCAGCGACGCCAGCTTCTCGTCCTCCGGCCTCTTGCGCAGCGCCCGCCCGATCGCCTGCACGATCTCGACGGGGGAGCCCTTCGGATCCAGGAAGGCCACCGAGTCCACCGCCCGCACGTCCACGCCCTCACCCAGGACCCGGCAGTTGCACAGCACCGCCATGCCAGGCCAACTGCCGAACGCCCCCAGCACGCTGCGCCGCTGGTCCGCTGCGTGCTCCCCGCACAGCCAGTCCACCCACACCTCCTCCGGCGCCGGATAGAAGCTCGGGATGTCCGCGTGCAGCTGCGCGGCCACCTTCGGCAGGCCGGCGGCGAAAGCCTCCGCCTCCACGGTCCGGTGATGAAAAGTGATCATGGTGCGGAGGCGGTGCTCCACCGCGGTGCGCATCATCGCGGCCTGGACGGCGCCCAGCCGCAGCCCCCGCACCTCTTCCTCGTTGCGCTCGGGCCCGCTCAGGCGCTCCGGTGTCAGGTAGGGGTCGGGGATCTCCACCACGATGATCTGATACCGCGCCAGGATCCCTCTGGAGACCGCTTCCCCCATCGTCAGTCTGTACACGACAGGACCGAAGATCGTCTCGTCGTCCATCGACGCCGCCAGCTCCTCCGGCAGCGGATCCCTCGCCCCCTCCCGCGGCCGCCGCCCCGCCCGCTCCTGCCACACCCGCGGCGTCGCCGTCATGTAGAGCCGCCGCACCGCCGGGATCACCCCCTGGTGATGGATGTCGGCCCACGCCTTCCCCAACGAACCCGACGTCCGGTGCGCTTCGTCCACCACGGCGAGGTCCAGCGGTTCCAGCCGCTGCCCGTAGGCGCCCTGGAAGGCGGCCGCGAGCACGTCGAGACTGGCGTAGGTCGCGTAGATCGTCACCGGTCCGGTACCGAACCACAGCGCGAGCTGCAGGGGGTTGGTGGTGCACCGGATACCCAGGGAGAAGAGCAGCACGTCGTCCTGCAACGAGCACACCGCCACCGCCGGCCCCTCGTGCCCGACCCTCCGCCACTCCTGCACGGTCTGGGTCAGCAGGTCCAGCGTGGGCAGCAGGACCAGCACCCGCCCGCCCCCCGCGATCCGCAGCGCCACCGAGGCGGCACTGATCGTCTTCCCGCTACCGCACGGCGAGACCGCCGTCACCCGCAGCCCCCCGGCGGGCACCAGGCCGCCGGGCGGGATGTCGAGACCGCGCACGATCGCCTCCACCATTTCCACCTGATGGGGCCGGAGCTTCACAGCCATTTCTGAATTCCCTTCCCAGTGCATGGCGCGAGTCGAACGGGCTGAAGATCGGAAAACAGGAGACCCTCCGAGGAGGGGGTGGCACCAGAAATCAAAAGCTACACAGTGCATCATAGTGCATCAAGAGTCGCCGAACAGGCTTCACCGGATCGAAGCAGTCGGCCCCGAGAGTCAACTCAAGAGCGAGTCGAACACGGTCTCCGCCACGGCATCAGGTCAAGCTGCAACCCCGGAGGCCGGCCGAGACCGGACCGTTCCGACGACCACACCCTGCGGCTCCTCTGGCGCACGCCTTCACCGAGAGGAACCGAACAAGACGACAAGAGAGGCAATGGCAAGCCAAGTCAAAACCTACACGGTGCATCAGAGCGAGCCACCACCCCTCCCAGCCAGCCGGATTCCCGCTTGCGGGAATCCCACCAATTCGCGCTTGCGCGAATTGGTTCACCACCAGTGATTCCGCTTGCGGAATCCGATTTCCGCGCTTGCGCGGAAAACCCGCCGAAGCGAAGCGAAGGCGTTCCCTATGCAGCGGCTTGCCGC
>NZ_CM132923.1:7897500-9731581 GCF_054031055.1 Kitasatospora sp. cg17-2 | reverse complement strand
GGCGGGCGGTGCGGGGTTGGGCGAATTCGCCGGTGGCGAATTCGTGGGTGTGTGCGGGTGGTTGGTGGCGGGGGTTGGGCGTCGCTGCGCTCCGCCTTTCCGGTGGCTTTCTCCCGGGCCTACGGCCCGTCAACCTGTCGACTTTCCGGTCTTGTTGGGCCGGTGTTTTTCACGGCCCTATGGGCCGATTGACTGGCAGGGTTTCCCGGGCTGCGCCCGGGGGTGGGCGTTGACGATGTGACGCGGAATTCGGGTAGCGGCCCGTCCCTCCGGCCGGGCGGGGTGCCGGCCGGGGCCTGCGGCCCTCGGCGTTGACGATGTGTCGCGGACTTCCGGTATCAGTCACACCCTCCCCCTCCCGGCCCCTCCCCCTGCACCGGCCGATGGCCGGTCCGCCGCCTGGTTACTGGGCTGGCAGCCCATCCGGTACCCCCTGGGGCGGGGCCTGCGGCCCTCAGGGGCAACCTCCGGACCAACCGGTCCCGGCTCGGGCCTCCCCGGCCCCGGCGGTGGGCCCTCACGTGCCCCCCTGGCGGCCATCCCTGACGGGCCCTCAACCACAGACTCCCGGCCGGAACCCGAGGCGAATCCGGCAGCGTTTCACCGGCTTCCGCACAGCCCTATCCCACCGGTTCCACGGCGGGCGTCGGAGGAGAACAGACAACCTCGCGGTGACCATCCTTCACGGATCTATCAGGCCGCACTCGCGACGGGAATCCGAATACCCTCCCACTCCCTTTTCGGCGGCAATCCGAAACCCTTCCTTGGCGCAGCGGCAGGGAATCGAATTCAGGCACCCAGAAAAAGGGCCTACGGCCCTCCATGCCGACACGGCGACCGCCCTTCCAGACCGCCCAGGAAATCCCGCACAGCATCACCCAACACCATTCCCGAAGCAGCGACACTCGTTCGAACTGGAAGTTCCCGACTGGCCTACATGCGGCATCCTCAAGATTCGAACAAAAATTCGCCAAGATCCAGAAGTCGGCGCGGAGGCTGTCCCCTAGCACGATTACGCAGTGGGTGGGCTCGGGGAGTCCCCCGCCAGCCCGAACCAACCACCACGCAGGAGACCCGACATGACGCAGCCCGACCCCTGGAAGCGACGCCGCAAGCCCCGTCGCTGGCCCACCAGCCAATCCCTCGTCAACCGCGCACTGCTCGGCGCCGCTTCCGCCGCCGGCGCCCTGCCTCTCACTCTCCTCCTCCAGTGGCTCACCACCCGCTGAACCTGCTAGGGCACGCCACCTGGACACCCCGCGACAGCGCCACCTTCGCAACGAGCACGGCGACACCAGCTGGCACCCGAAGCCCCGCCCCGTCACCCCACATCGCCACGGGTGACGGGGCAACCTCCCGTCACAACGGCATCACCCCAGCTCAGAGGCCAGCCCTGGCAACCACTCCGGGAGTGGGACCACCTCCCGAGCCCGCGCCACACAGCACTCGCCGATGTCCCACACCGTGGCCAACACGTGAAGATTTGACACCCCAGCAATCTCCCAAAAAATCGAACACTCCCACTGGGCCGCCCCAAGTCTGCAAGTTCAATCTGCCTTCATGCCGCTACAGAAATCCGCTCCGCAAAATAGCCGAACGGAGCTATCAGAGGAATTCACCCCGGATACGGGCCCGACAATGCCGCGCCGACCCCGTCGGCGGCCGACACGTCCCGCCACCCCGCAAATAACAACACACAGTCACCAAACCCCGCCCCGCACACCTACTCCGCCATCACCCCGACAGGAACGACCAAAGGTCCAGACAACTCGCTGATAGAGGCCATATCGTGCCCACAACGGCCAACAGGTCACACCCAGCGGCCCTTCGCCGGGTGGAGCTTGGCGTGCAGCACGCGGTCCTCCCACCAGAGGTCATCCGGGGTGGAGACCAGCGCAGCCATCTGCTCGCGCCTGGTCGGGGCGGGCAGCATCAGCGGGCCCAAGTCCTTGACGGCGCGGTCCTGTTCGCATTGCGGGCACTCCAGCCGGTCCGGGCCGGCCTTCTCCCGCAGCTCCGGCTTCGAGCCCTACTTCCCACCGATCGAGCCCCGGCACGTCCAGCACGGGCGCAGCTCGGCGTTCGCCGCCCGGGCCGCCTCCAGCCGCGCCTGGGCCTCCCGCTCCAGGCGCTCCTCGCGGTCCTGGTGGCAGGGCCAGCAGCGGCCACCCGGGGCTTGTGCTGGAGGGTTCACCCAGTGGGGTACGAGGTGCCGGCCAATTTCGTGGAACGTGCCCTGCTGCCTCTTGTTGATCTTTACGCTGGCGACTGCGCCGATGCACCATGTGTCGGCGGGGAGGGGAGCCGGTCGTGACGGATCTGCGGACGTACCACTACTACGCCCTGCACGAGGCGGACTGGAGTACGAGTGAGTACTGGGCCGTGTCGGCGATCTCCCCGGAGTCGGGCGAGGTGCTGGGCACGCTGACCAGCCGCAACGCGGTCGGAGGCGGGCTGGGGCGGGGCTTCCTGTGCCCGAACTCCCAGGGCACCCACCTGTACGTGGGCCTGAACGACGGCGTCCACCTGGTGGAGACGGACACCCTCACCGAAGTGCTGGACGAGGAGGTGGACCGCGGCACCGGGCAGCTGCTGGACGAGCCGGTGTGGGACGCGGTCATCGACCAGCGGCGCGAGCGGCTCTACGTCGCGGTCGGCACCGGTGACATCGTCGAGATCGACACCACCACCAACACCGTGCTGCGCCGACTGAAGAACGAGGACGTCTACACGAGTATCGCGGTCTCCCCGGACGGCACGCGGCTGTACGCGGGCAGCTCCGACGGCGCGCCCACGGTGAAGGTGCTGGACCTGGCCGACGGGACGGTGACCGCCACCGTCGAGCTGGCCGGTTTCGCGTACGGGCCGGCCGGGGTCAGGGTCGTGCTGAGCGAGGACGGAACGCTGCTCTACACCTTCAACAGCTACCGCGAGAACTCCCTGGCCGCGGTGGACACCGCCACGCTGAAGGTGGTGGCCCGAGGGAGCGGGTACACCGCAGCAGTGTGCCCCAGCGGGGACGGGCAGCGCGTCTACGCCGCCATCGGCCCCAGGTACCGCTACGAGGGTGTCGTCCTGGCGGCGCGGACCCTGGAGAAGCTCGGGACCTTCCCCGTGACCGCGGAAGGGGAGCAGTCGGTGCCGGAGGTCGGCGCGATGACGGCCGGCCCCGACGGCGCGGTGTGCGTGGGCACCGTCGGCGGGTTCGTCATCGCCACCCCCGCGGGCGACGGCCAGTGGGAGCACCAGCACGTCACGGCCTCGGGCTCCAAGTGCACCGCAATGGTGGCGGCGGCAACCACCCGCTACCGCGACCCGGTACCCGCGCGGCCCGCCCGCACGGTCGGCGTGATCAAGAAGAGCGCGCCGGCCTACTTCCACCGCGTCGAGTCCGGCCAGATGGCCGAGAACCTCTACGCCGTCAACTTCGAGCCCGGTGAGCGGCTGCCGGAGACCACCGACGTGGTGCAGGGCCGCTACGAACGAGGGGCCCACACGACCGGGTGGGGGGTCTCCTCCAGGGGGGTGGTGGCCAACTACATCTGGTACCCGATGCCCTTCTTCGGCGGCCGCTACAAGTACTTCTACTACGTGCCGTTCTGGGGCATCTACATCGACGGCGACGACATCACCTGGGACGACGCGGCCAGCGCCGCCATCCCCACCCAAGCCGCCCTAGTCGCCCGACACAGCGGCAAGCTCGTCGAGATCGCCGGCACCGGCGCCGAAGGCCTCGCCGACGGAGCCAGGGCGCAGCAGTGGGAGCGCCGCGACGCCGACAACCAGCGGTTCACCTTCGAGAAGGTGGAGGGCGGCTTCTACCGGATCACCGCCCGGCACAGCGGCAAGGTCCTGGAAGTCGCCGACGCCAGCACCGACAACGGTGCCGCCGTGCGGCAGTGGGAGTGGAGCGGCGGCGCCCACCAGCAGTGGCGCCCCGAGCCGGTCGGCGACGGCTGGTACCGCCTGGTCGCCCGCCACAGCGACAAGGTCCTGCAGATCGCCCTCGGCAACGACGGCACACGCAACGGCGCGCCGGTCCGCCAGCAGGAGTGGAGCAACGCCGACCACCAGAAGTTCCGCCTCGACCCCCAGATCTGAACACCACGCTCCGGCAAGGCCATCGCCCTGCCGGAGCCCGCGGTTCAAAACGGGATCGCTCACCAGCACCTACCGATATCGCCCATGCGACAAGTCGTCCACCGCAGGTCAGCGACCGACCCGGACAACCCGGTCAGGCCTCGATGAGACAACCCTCACCCGTCAAACCCCGGCGAGACCCGCCAATCACACCCGACCGGTAACCGACCACGCTCCCAGCCCTGTCCCAGCACCAACGCGCACCGCCTCCACCGGTCCTGCACGGTCCTCGTCCCTGCCCGAGCCGGCACCGGCCCCACCCGCCGCTGGCAGCCGGCCCCTGCTCCTCGAACACGGCTCGGCAGACCGCGTGTGGCACACGTACTGCGCGTACCAGGACACCTTCGGCTGCTGGGTGGTGGTCACTCGTCTCCTTCCAGGGAGCGGGCCGTCCCGGCCCGGGGTGGGCCGGGACAGCGGGCGTTGGTCAGGGGCGGGTCAGCCCGCGACGGTCTCGGCGTGCCGGGTGAGCGCGTCCAGGAGCGCGGCCTGGTGGTCGGTCAGCTTGCCCTCGGTGCGGGCCTTGTCCTGCTTGCGCAGCCAGGTGCCGGGGCGGAACGTCAGGTCGTCGCCAAGGCCGGTGCGGTTCGCCGGGCCGTCCAGGGTGCCGCCGGCGGCGAGGTAGGCGAGCAGGCGGCGGTACGACCTGTTCCAGTCCGGCTCCAGGCGCCACAGCTCGTCCAGGCCGTCGAGCTTCGCCACCTGGTCGCCAGTGAGGTTGTCGGCCTTGCGCTGGCGGCGCATCCACGCGCCCACCGCGTAGCCGTCCAGCTTGGCGGTGGCGGGGACCGCGAGGTGGCCGTGCTGGTGGTGGAAGGCGGCGGCGTAGGCGTGACCGCGTTCCCAGGCGTTGGCGTTCTTCGACCAGATCATGCCCAGCGCGTCCAGCTCGGACACCCGGACCGGGTCGAGCAGGTGCTGGCCGTTCAGGTGGCGCTGGCGGGCGAGCCAGGAGATCAGCTCGGCGTGCTCGGTCTTGTCGGTGGGGTCGAGGTGGCCGTGCTCGATGTGGAACCGGGCGGCGACGGCGTGCATGCGCTGCCACTCGACCGCGCGCGGGTTGAACGCGCGCAGCTTGACGGTCTGGAGGATCCGGGCGGCGTGCTGGCGGGCGTTGATCTTCAGCCACTCGATCGGCGACTCGGCCGGGGCCGGCTGCTGCTCCCCCTCGCCGCCGGGCTCGGCGGCCTTGCCCTCGGCCGGCTTGGCCGCGGTGGTGTGCGCGGTGCCCTGCGAGCGTGCGCCGCGCAGTTCGGTGATCCGGCCGACCACCCGGGCGTCGTGCGCGGCCAGGGCGCGCAGGACCCGCCAGATCGTGCGGAACGAGCTGGCCTCGATCTCGGTGTCGGCCTCGGCCTTCACGGCTTCGCCGGCTGTCGTGGACCTCGGCCGGGTCCGCGGTGGCGGTGTCGTCGCCGACCTCCGGCGTCGGGAGGTAGACCGGGATGACGACCCAGGAGACCTTGCCCTGGCGGTAGGACTGGCGCAGCGCGCGGCCGACGGCCTGGACGATGTCGATGACCGAGCTCTTGGGGTCGGCGAAGCAGATGGCGTCCACGGCGGCGACGTCGATGCCCTCGGTCAGGAGTCGGCTGTTGCAGAGGATGCCACACTCCTCGCCGTCCTCGCCGGTGTGGGCCTTGAACTCGGTGAACGCGGCCCGGCGGTCCTTGAGGCGGTCGGTGCCGGCCACCGCCTTCGCCCAGATCCGCTCCGGGCGCTCCGCGTCCTCGAGCAGCTCCGAGGTCTCCAGCAGGGTGTTCGCGAACTCGGGCCGCGCTGACGCGGGAGTGGAAGGTGATGACGCGGCGCAGGCCGAGGTCGGCGACCGCGCGCAGCACCGCGATCTGCAGGGCCAGGCGCAGCAGTTCCTCGTTGCTGCGCTGGGAGCGCAGGTCGGCGACGGCCGGGAGGTTGAGGAGCTCGCGCAGGTCCTCGTCGGTGACGACGGGGACCAGGACGCGGTAGTCGGCGAGGTAGCCGTGCTCGATCCCCTGTCCGAGGGTCCAGGTGAACACGGTCCTGCCGTAGATGCTCTCGTCGTCCATGGAGCACAGTGCGGGCAGCGCCTGGCCGTCGGCGTTCGTGAGGTCGGCCAGGCCGTCCTTCGCGCGCCGGTCGTCGGCGATCCGCGGGGTCGCGGTGAAGTACAGCCGGCCGCTTCGCCGGGACCTGGTCGTCGGCGTGGACGGCCGCCCACGCCTTCCCTTCGGCGCCGGCCGTACGGTGCGCCTCGTCGATCACCACCAGGTCCCACTGCGCCAGGCCGAAGTCGCGGTGGGCCTGGACGATGCGCTCCAGGCTCGCGTAGGTGGCGTACACGGTCGCCGGCCGCCGGGCTTCGCGGCGGCGACCAGGTCCGCGATCCGCGGCGCCTGCGTCGACACCTCCGCACGCACCCGCCCGCCCGCCTCCGCGCTCTCCAGCGCCTCCTCGCGCGAGCACGCCGCCACCGCCAGCCCGCGGCGACCGCCCCGCAGCGACCACGCCTCGGCGGTCTGCTCCAACAGCTCGATCGTCGGCACCAGCACCAGCACCCGCCCCCGCGCCGCCAGACGCCGGGCGCAGCCGGCCGCAATGAGGGTCTTGCCGGAGCCGGTCGCGGCCACGACGGCGCGGCCGCCGTCGCGAACCTCCTTCACCGCGGCCGCCACCGCGTCTTTCTGGAACCAGTGCAGCGGCAAGGGGTTGAGCGCCCCGGTCGGCTGCTGCGGGACCGGCTGCCCGGCGTCGGCGCGGAACGCGGCCGGCACATCGGCCTCGGTGGTGGTCTCCACGGCGGTGCTTCTCCTTCGCGGGCTGGGACGGCGGGTGGCCCGCTTGACGACGGGACGAGACGTCGACCGCCCCGATCGGTGTGGGGGTCTCGCCTCGTCCTATCGTGTAGGAAGGTCAGAAGGCCGGGGCGGTGGCCATGGCCTTCACGGTCGAGCCGTCCTGGCTCTTGCGGACCTGCATCTGACTGGGGATGCGCCGTCGCAGATCCGCGACGTGGCTGACCACCCCGACGGTGCGGCTGTAGGAGCGCAGTTCGTCGAGCACGTCGAGGACCTCGTCGAGGGTGTCGTCGTCGAGGCTGCCGAAGCCCTCGTCGATGAACAGGGTGTCGAGCCGGCTGCCGCCGGCCTCCTGGGCAACCACGTCCGCCAGGCCCAGGGCCAGCGCGAGCGAGGCGAAGAAGGACTCGCCGCCGGACAGGGTGGTGGTGTCGCGGGTCTGGCCCGTCCACTGGTCGAGGATCTCCAGGCCGAGGCCGGAACGGCCGCGTCCACTGGTGCGCGCGTCTGTGTGGGACAGCGCGTAGCGGTGGGAGGACATGCGTTCCAGACGGGTGTTGGCCGCCCGCGCCACCTCCTCCAGCCTGGCTGCCAGGACGTAGGCTTCCAGGTGCATGCGGTACTGGTTGTCGCCCGAGGTGCCTGCGGCCAGCTCCGCCAGGTGTTTGGCGACGTGGTGCTCCTCCAGCAGTGGGGCCAGGCGGGCGATGTGCCGGGTGAGGTCGTCGATGTGGCAGACCAGCGCCTCGCTGCGGGCGCGGCTGGCGCTCTCGGCGATCGCCGCCGCTTGCGCGCGGTCGGCGGCGGCCGTCAGCGCCGCCTCGGCGGCCTGCTCGTCGGCTGGTTCCGTGGCGGCGGCCTGTGTGAGGTCCGGGTCCTCGAGTGTCGCCGCGTGGGTGGCCTGGGCGGTCCGCCAGGCGTCCAGTTCGCTTTCCATCGCTGCCAGTTCGGCGCCGGGGATCATGGCCTGGCGGGCGGCCTCGGCGGTGGCGAATCCCGCGGCGGTGATCTCGGTCGAGGCGGCACGGTGCGCGCGGTCCAGGCTCACCGCGCTCGCCGCGACCTGTTGGATCGCCGCCCGCGCCACCGCGATCGCCTTGGCCTCGGCGATGAGTCCGGCGCTGCGGGCGGCGATCGTCGGGGACCCGGCCAGAGCGTCGGCCAGGCGCTGGGTCAGGATCTCCTGTTCGGTGTTCTGGGTCTCCTGGCGGCCCATGTAGTCGCCGATGCGGCGGCCCAAGGCGGTGAGTTCGGTTGTCCGGGTCGTGTGCGTCTCGTCGAAGGCGCGCAGTTCCTCGGTGGCGGGAACGGCGTCGGCGGCAGTGGCCAGGAGGCCCTTGTGGGTTTCCTGGGCGGCGAGGTGGCGCTGCTGCAGCTCTGCCGTGGCCTGCCCGTCGGCCAGTTCCTCGGCCGCACCGGCCTCGGCCGTGAGCCGCACCAGGTCCTGTTCGGCGTCCTTGCAGGCCTGGTCGGCCTGCTGATATGCCTGCTCCGCGCGGGCCTCGTCCGCTCGGCTCGGGTGATCGGCGGCAGCCGTCGCCGGCCGGGGATGGACGGGCGAACCGCAGACCAGACAGGGCTCCTGGGGACGCAGCCGGGCAGCGAGTTCGCCGGCCATGCCGTCGATGCGCCGGTCCCGGATCTCTCGCGCGTGCGCGGCGCTGCGCACGACGGCGTCCGTCAGCTCGTCGACGCCGGCCTGGGCCCGGGCCACCTCGGTGGCCAGTTCGTCGCGGCGGCGGGCCGCCGCGAGTTGCTGCTGGAGGGCGGGCAGGGTGGCGGCGAGACTGTCTGCCTGGAGCTGAGCCAGGTGGGCGCGCTCGATCCGCGCGGTGTGCTCGGCGCGGCGGGCGTCCGCTTGGCCGAGCCAGGCCGTGATCTCGTCGTGGTCGGTCTGGGCTTCGTCGAGTTCGGCTTCGAGCGTGGCGAGGGAGGCCGCCAGTTCGTCGAAGCGCCGTTCGTCGTGGCGCAGGGCGTCGAGGCGGCCCAGCTCGTTCTTCAACTGGTCCTCGGCGGCGGTGAGGTTCTCCTCAGTGTCCTCGCGCCGCGGTTCGGGCAGTCGCGTCCTGGCTTGGGCTTCTGCCTCGCGGGCCTGTTCGTGGTCACGGTCCGCGTCGTCGAGGGCCCGGACGAGGGGCCGGACCCGCTCGGCGCTGCGACCGCGTTCCAGGTCCGCCTGCAGGCTCTCGAAGTCCGATGCCTGCGCCTGCAGGGCCGTGAGGGCCTGGGCGGTGGTGCGGTGGCGCAGCTGACGCTCCGCCAGGACGCGGACCTGTGCGGTGTGGCTCTCCTGGATCCGGTGATGGGCTCGGGCGTCCCGCAGTGCGCCGGCGGCGGCCTGCTGGGCCTGGGCGGCGCCGTCGTGCACGGCCCGCGCCCAGGCGAGTGCGGCGGGGTGGGCGGCGTCGATGCTGTCCTGGGTGGGGGTTGGTTCCTCGACCGGGTCGGTGATCGCGGCGCCGGCGGTGTCCTGGATGCGGTCGATGTCGCGCAGGACGGCGCGGCGGGCGTCGTCGCAGTGTTGACCGCTCTCCTTGGCGTGGTCGGTGAGCCAGCGTTGGATGGTGCGGAAGCGGTGGGTGCCGAAGAGGCGGCCCAGGACGGTGGCGCGCTCCTCGGCCTTGGCGCGCAGGAACTTCGCGAAGTCGCCCTGTGGCAGCAGGACGACTTGCAGAACTGCTCGCGGTTCATGCCCAGCAGGGCTTCGACCTCGCGGGCGACCTCCTGGTGGGCGGCGGTGACGGGCCTCCACAGGGGCTTACCGAGGCTGTCGTCGCCGTCTTGTTCCTCCAGCCGGGCCTTGGCCTGGGAACGCGTGGTGCCGCTCCCGTCGCGTCGGGCGCGTTCCTGCTGAGGGGTTCGCACGATTCGCAGGCGCCGCCCCGCCATGCTGAACTCCACCTCAACCTGGGTGGGTGTGGCGGGGTCGGCGTGGTGGCTGCGCAGCGCCGTCTGGTGCCGCTCCCCCGGCACGTTGCCGTAGAGGGCGAAGCAGACGGCGTCGAAGACGGTGGACTTCCCCGCGCCGGTGGCGCCGTGCAGGAGGAACAGCCCTCCTTGGGAGAGGGTGTCGAAGTCGATGCTCTGCCGGGTACGGAAGGGGCCGAAGGCCTGCAGGACGAGGGTGTGCAGGCGCATCAGCGGGCTTCCTTCTCGGTGTCGTCGTGGCGGGCGAACTCGACTGCCCGGCGCAGCAGGTCGTGTTCGGCCGGGGTGGGAGCGAGGCCGCCCCGGACGTGGTCGACGAACCCGGCGGTGATCTCGAGCGGGGTGCGGTGCCGGGTGCGTTCGGTGTAGGTAGCGCTGTCGCGGGGGCCGCCGTCCTCGGGAAGGAAGGTGAGCTGGACCGTGTGGGGGAAGCGAGTGCGTAGGCGGTCCATTGCGTTGATGGGGCGCTGTGGGTCGGTCAGGACGACGTGCAGCCACGCGTCGTGCAGGTGGTCGTGCTGGTGGTCGTCGAGGAGGTCGTCGAGGTGCCCGGTGAGGGTGGCCAGGGGCCGGGGGCAAGGGCAGGGGACGGCCTCGGTGGTGAGGTTGGCGTCGGCGTCGAGGTCGACGAGCCAGGTGGTCTTGGCGTAGTCGGCCTCGGAGAAGGAGTAGGCGAGGGGGGAACCGCTGTAGCGGATGCGGTCGGTGACCTTCTGCGGGCGGTGGAGGTGGCCGAGGGCGACGTAGTCGATGCCCTCGAAGACGGCGGCGCCGACGGTCGGGATCCCGCCGGCGGTGATGTCGCGTTCGCTGTCGCTGGTGCGGCCCCCGGTGACGAAGGCGTGCGCGAGGACGACGGAGCGGGTGCCCGCCGGGCGGGCGGCGAGGTCGGCCCGCACCCGGTCCATCGCCGCGTCCAGGACGGCCTCGTGGGTGGGCTTGTCGGCTGCCATCTCCTCGCGGGTCAGGAACGGTTCGAGGTAGGGCAGACCGTACAAGGCGACCGGTCCGTGCGCGTCGTGCAGCACAGCGGGTGTGTGGCAGGTGGCGGGGTCGGTGCGCAGGTGGATGCCGGCCCGTTCGATCAGGCGGGACGTGACGCCGAGGCGCTGGGGCGAGTCGTGGTTGCCGCTGATCATGACGACGGGGACCCGCAGGTCGGCCAGGCTGTTGAGCGCGTGGTCGAAGAGGGCGACGGCGTCCAGGGACGGGATGGCCCGGTCGTAGACGTCGCCGGCGACCAGGACCGCGTCCACCTCCCGTTCGCGCGCGACGGTCAGCAGGTGGTCGAGGAAGGCACGTTGGGCATCGATGAGGGACTCTCGGTAGAACGTGCGCCCGAGGTGCCAATCCGAGGTGTGGAGCAATCGCATGGTCGCTGACCGTAACCGTTCGGGTGTGGGGTGCGGGCCGGTTTCGGTGTTCTGGCCCGCATTGGTGATCTGTGGGAACCGTTGGATGTCAGATGCCGTACCGGCGGCGGCAAGGGAGTGAGCGGTGGGCCCGGGGGCGAGAGATTGTCAGTGCGGCGGGAAAGAATAAGGACAGAGAGGGGGAGAGATGACTTCCGAGCAAGGCTCTTTGCGTAGCGGTTTCCCTGCTCCGAACGGGTGCCGGTGGTGTGGCATCGACGAGCGGGTCCACGCACGGCAGTGGGTGGAGGAGGCGGGCTGGCACGCCTGGGCCTCCCCGACCAGTGAACAACGCAAGGCCCGGATGACGGCGCGGCGCACCGCCCGGCTCCGGCAGGACGCGCCGTCAGGAAATGATCAGCCCGCACTCGCCCGCAAAGCCGCGAATACTTCCCTCAACTGCGACGGCACGTCTGCGGCGGAGCCCAAGGACGTGGCCAGCTCGTAAACCATTTCGGGTTTACCGTCCGGACTCGTGCGGCCCTGATCCTTAATCATGCCAAGAATGTCCTTGCTGAATTTCCGGCCGCCACGGTGCGCCTTGAAGTCCGTGGCCTCCCAATGCTGCTGGCCGTCGGGGCGCGGCCACTTGCGGTTGGCCACTTGGGCCCACTGCTCGTCCTCGAAGAGCTCCTCGAGTTCGTTGAAGCCCGTCGCCTCGCCGACGAACGAGACCTGCCGCGCGGGATCGAGGCCGAACTGGCGCAGCCGGTCGTCCCTGAAGAACTTGGCGACGTTGCGGCTGTCGGCATCGACGAGCAACATGACGGTGCGGCGCTGGCCGCATGAGGTAGCGGGCGAGGTGCAGGGCTCCTTCGTTGTTGTTGCAGGCCCACAGGGCAATACCCGCCGCCTGCAGGGACAGGCCCTGTGCGAGGCGGAAGAGCACCGGGATCGCCTGCTGCTCCGTGGGGCCTTCGACGGCGAGGAAGCAGCGCTCGTGGAGCAGGACGGAGTTGCGCAGGCCCAGCGCGACGGCGATCTGCCCCAGGTGCAGGTCGATGCCTTCGTGCGTGTCCTCGGCGAGGCGTTCCATGACGGTGCGGCCCGCTTCCAGGCGCAGGTGGACGACGTCGGCGATGTCCACGCCGTCGATGAGGTTCATCGAGTGGGTGGCCACGATGACGTTGACGGCATCCGTCGCGCACTGGCGGCGGATCAGGTCCATCACGGTCCGCTGGTGGGTGTAGTCCAGGTGGGTGTCGGGCTCGTCGTAGACGACGATCGTCTGGACGGGCGGCATGTCGTCCCCGTCCGGTTGGGGGCCCTCCAGCAGCCTGCTGGTCCACTCCCAGACCGCCAGGGCGATCCGGCGGTTGCTGCCCCGTCCGGACCTGGACAGATCGACCCGCTCGCCGCGGGCACGGGAGATGTGCAGATGCGCCTGCTTGAAACCGTGGGAAAAGGAGACCTCCGGCTCGACGGAGACGTCCACGAGATCCGGACAGTGTGCCTTGATGTGTTCGCACAGGTCGGCGGCGTCGTCCTTGACCAGCGCGGTGACCTCGGACTCGATCGTACGCAGGCGGCCCTGCAGCCCGTCGTCCTCGAGATGGGCCTGGTAGCTGCTTACCAGTGCCGTGTGGACGGCCCGCTCCGGGCTCTCGTCCTTCCCGCTGAATGACAACAGCCGCGGCAGCCGTCGCGCCAACTGCTTGGGCAAGGATGCCCATTGGTCGACCTGCGGGGAGCGTGCCGCGTGTGCGGCCAGCGCCGCCTGCAGGTCGGCCTTGAGTCCCTTGCCCTCGGCCTGCAGTCCGAGGGCGAGAACCAGCTCCCTGAGCTCGGGTACGAGCAGCGAGTGGATGTCACGCAGCCTGGGGTCGGCCGGAATCCTGGCCCAGTACTCGAGCACGGGCGCGGCATCGCCCTCCACTCGGCGCCGTACCCTCAACTCCGGTGCGAAGCCCGCCTCCTGCTCGAAGTCGTCCAGGGCGAAGCGGCCTTCGACCCATGTCGAGGCACAGCGTCCCGGCTCGGCGACGCCGCCGGCTCCGGTCGGGGTGACGTAGGTTCGGTCCTGTTCGGCCAGACGATGGCCGCCGAGGAGGAAGGCGAGGGCGGCGAGCACCGCGCTCTTCCCGCCGTCGTTGTGGCCGGCCAGGATCGTCGGCGAGCTGACGGGGATGTTCTTGAGCAGCGTCAGCGAGCGGAACCCGCTCACGGAGAAGTCCTTCAAGTGCACAGTCGCAGCCGCTCCGCTCTCCCCTGCCGCCTGCCGTACCGCAGGCAGCAACCATCGTGCGGCATGGGCTTTCTGAGGTCACATCCGCCGCAGGTGAACATCGTAGGCTCATCGGCGCGGCGCCGTGGCGCGGGCGGCGGAAGACCGGCGGGCCACCGTGGGGTGGGCGGAGCACGAAGGGCGCCGAACCCTGGGCGACACCGCTGTGGGTCCGTCCGTCAGGAGGCTGGCCGGGCCCGGCCGTTGAAGCGCACACCCCGGACCAGGGGCCGGGCGCTCGATCGGCTCCCCTTGCGCTCACCGGCCGACCGAACGCTCCCGGCCCGCGCAGGTGCGGCCGAGTCGGGGGCCCACCGACTACTCAGGGGTCCAGCCGCGGACCTCCAGGTAGCGGATGTCCGCGCCCTCGACCGCCCGGCCGGTCTCCACCAGCCACTCGCGCATCGCCTCGGTGACGTCCCCGTGGTGGTCGGCGACGCGCTGGGACCACTCGGCGGCGTCGAACCCGCCGGTGGAGGCGGAGCCGTAGGTGCGCTCCTCGGTGCCGTCCGCGCGCGGGAGGAAGCCGCGTCGGATGCCACCGGAGTCCTGCTCCGAGCCCGCGCCGTAGACGTACTGATCGGCCTTCATCCGGACGGTGAAGGCGAGGCGGCCGCCGGCCTGGCCGGTGGCGTGGACCACCGGCGCGAGGTGGGAGGCACCGGAGTTGATGGCCTGCTTGCCCGCGCGGCCGGCCATCGACTCGCCGGGCTTGCCGACGACGTCCTTGCCGCGCACCCGGGCCTTCTGGCCGGTCTTGGTGCGGCGGCGGGTGGTGTTCGCCTCCGCGATCCCGGACAGCACCTCCTCATCACGCTCGCCGCCGCGCACCGCACGGACCACCTGGCGCAGCGCGCCGACCATGCTGGCGCCCTTGCCCTTGGTGAAGAACTGCGAGACCAGGCTGGCGTCCCTGCCCAGCAGCTTGGCGACCTGGCGCTTGGTGTAGCCCTGGTCCAGCAACTCCTGGGTCAACCGGGCGGCCCCGTTCGGGTTGTTCGGGTCGGCCGGGCTCACTGGCCAGCTCCCTTCGCGGCGGCGGCGAGTTCGGCGCGGCCCAGGCCTCGCAGCTTGAGGTACTGCTCCTGGCTGACCGGGTGCTCCACCGGCCGGTGAGGTGGCCCTTGAGGAGATAGTCGCCCGGTTCGCCCCGGTACGGCCAGGGCTGGCGCTCCGTCAGGGCGATGCCGTCGGTGCCGAAGTAGACGACCGTGCCGGGCTTGGCGTGCAGGGCACCTGCGTAGCCGATGACCTCCTTGCCCTGGCGGTACTTCATGTCCAGCAGTGCCGCCCTCGCCCCCGACCACACGTAGGCGGCCCACTCGGGGTGCGCGTACGGGTCGCGGGAGAAGCCAGCCTGCCGCTGCCAGGTGACCACCTGGTCGTCCTGGCCGAGGATCTCCACCCCGGCGGGGAGGGTCTCGCCGAGCGGGGTGGTGCCGGAGACCAGGCGCGGGCGCTGGGCGAAGCCGCCGAGGCCGAACAGCAGCACGGAGCGGACGGCGCGGGAGGCGAGGTAGGCGGCGGTGCGCTGGCGCTCGTCGCCGTGCAGCTTCGACAGGTTGGTCAGGTCCGCCCAGGCGGCCTTCAACCGCTTGCCCCACTCGTCGAGCGGCTTACTGTCCTCGAACAGCAGGCCGCCGAGGACCTCGATCCGCCACGGTGCGAGATGGTTCGACAGGGCGAGGTGGACCTCCGCGCCGCCCGCCCAGGTGGTGAAGGTAGTGCCCGGTGTGGCCGGGTAGATCCAGGCCCGGTCACCGGTGACGGGGGCGGGCAGCAGGCCGACGTGGTTCCACCCGGCCGGTACGGTGACGCGCACGTTCCAGTGCGAGCAGGACATCAGCGCCTTCGTCTGCTCGGCCTCGGTCATCGCGGCGAACGCGGCGGCGGTGATCCGGCGCGGGGTACCCACCGGGCTCTTCCACAGGTGCTTGGCGTAGGCGAAGGTGCGGTCGTACTCCACCAGGGCGGGCAGCCGCTCCGGCACGCGGGGCGGCAGGAGCAGCTCGGTGCGGCCCTGCCCGCCGGTGGCGTGCAGCAGGGCGCGCAGTTCCTCCGACAGGACCGGATAGCCCCCGGCCCACTTGCCGCTGGTCGGGATGGTGCGCGACCACAGGTCCCGGCCGGTCTGGCTGGGGGAGCCCATCAGAACCGCGTCGTCCCAGTGGCGGCGCAGCGCCTGCCACAGCAGCGTGAACGCCTGGCGGCAGGTGACGACGTCGGCGCCGTCCGGGTCGAACCACTCCCCCATGCTCCGGATCTCGATGCTGCCGCTGTCCGGCGCGGCCGCCGGGGCGTAGCGGCCGACCGGCTGGCGCTGGTGGACGAAGTGCCCGGCGAGCCTGTCCCGGCCGCTCCCGACGGCGGTGGTCCACCGCTCGCTCGGAGCGTTCAGCCAGGCCGCGACCGCGTCCTTGAGCGTGCTGTAGCGCTCGGCGCCGTCGTGCCACGGGGCGCCGCATGGTGACGTAGACCCGCTCCGTACCGGGCGCGGCGTGCAGGACCGCGTCCAGGACCTCCCCGGGCATGCGGGCCCCGAGATCGACCCGGACGACCTGGTCGCGGACGGCGAGCATCCCGGCCGCCGCGTCCAGGAACACCGTCGCGCGGGACTGCTGCGTGAAGTTCGGACGCTTCGACACCAGCCCGGTCGTCACGGCCTCGAACCGGGCACCGGCCGGGCTTTCCGGAAGGGTGGGCAGCTCACGCGGACCGGCCTCGAGCACCGGGCGCGGCGCGGCAACAAAGCCGGCCTGTACGCCGGGTTCTGTCTCCTGCGGTTCCTGCACCGCAGGTGGAACAATCGGGGCAGCGAAGGCGGCGGTGGCCTGGTCGGCGACGTCGATCGGCGCCTCAGTCACCGGGGTGGCCGGGGCGGGCTGCTCGAGTACGGGGGCCGGGCGGGTCAGCGCCGGGGCGACCGCGACGGCGGGCTCGTCGACCGGCTCGGCCACGGATGCCGGGGCAGGCGCAGCGGCGGCGCGGACGGCGGCCGGGGTCGGGTCCAGCAGCGGGGCGATCCGTACCACGTCGCCGACCGACAACCCGGAGGCCTTCGCGACCGCTGCGGCCTGGGCGCCCTCGTACCCCGCGAGCCCGGCCACGCGGCGCGAGCGCTGGGCGGTGAGCTTGTCCAGCTCCTTCTGCGCGGCGGCGACCTGCTTCTCGGCGGCTGTGATCTCGGTGCGCAGCTCGCGCAGAGAGGCGAGCTCGGCGGTGTACGTCTTGCGGTCCATCAGCGGGTCACTCCTCCTCGGTGGTGGGCTGGTCGGTGGTGGTCGGGGTGGTGGTGACGTAGGCGATCGGGCCACCGGACAGCGAGGGCAGGCGGGTGCCGAGCAGCAGGCC
The DNA here is from genome assembly GCF_054031055.1 of Kitasatospora sp. cg17-2. Lineage (NCBI taxonomy): Bacteria > Bacillati > Actinomycetota > Actinomycetes > Kitasatosporales > Streptomycetaceae > Kitasatospora > Kitasatospora sp. cg17-2. The sequence continues at coordinate 9,714,749 of NZ_CM132923.1, read as the reverse complement.
CGCCAGGCGGGCGTCCTTGGGGTCGGTGGGGTCTGCGGCGTTCGCGGGGGCGGTGAGGTCGGTCAGGTAGCCGGCCAGCCGCGCCTTCGGGAACCGGAACCGGCCCGCGGTGCCCGCGGTGCCGTCGGCCTCCCACTCGGTCAGGCCGGTCAGCACCGCGACGACGAACCCGGCCACCGTCACCGGCAGCACGGCGCCGGCCGCGACCCGGGCCGGGTCGCACCGCCACCAGCCCGACAGCGAGGCCAGCAGCTGCGCCTGGTCCAGGCCGGTGCCGAACCCGATCCACTGGCGGTCCGGCTCGTCCACCTTCGCCGGGGCGTCCGAGCGCAGCACCGCCACCTCCGGGGTGCCGAGCACGGTCAGGTCCGCGGCCTGGCGGGCCTGCAGCTGCTGGAGCGCGGCCAGCGGGAACACCTGCCGGCCCGTGTCGCGCACGCCGGGGACCGCGCCGGTGGCCATCAGCTTCCTCACCGTCGGGATCGAGCACCCCAGGGCCGTCCCGGCCTGACCGGTCGTCACGAACACACCACAACCTCCACGCCTATTTATCTAGCTTGAAACACTAGGGAGACCCTACGCCTCCACGCCGACACCGGTCCACGCCTTTTGAGTAAGTCGTACAAGCATGCCTCGGCGGGCGGCCCGCCCCGGTCTGTCGGTGCCGGGTGAGGCCGTGATCGGTCACCAACCCCGAAAAGGATGTCCGGGAGATGACGGGAATGCAGCAGGGGCCGTCCTGCCCGGCGCGGCCCTCGCCGGCGCCTGAGTCTGCCCACCCGATCCCGATGCTTGGGGCAGGTGCGATCAGGAAGGGATGTGGAGCCCGCACGCGGTGGCCACGGCGCTCAGGCGGTCCGCGCGGACCGTGGTGAACAGCCGGGCATCGGAGCCGGCGCCTTCCAGGCCGCGGTGGTGTGCGGCGGCAAGCAGGTAGGGACGGAGCCGGGCGGGGACGTGGAAGGCCCGCCGCATGCCGTGACGGCCGATACGCCCCGGACCGACCGAGATCACCGTCGGCAGGGACAGTGCGGAAGCATCGGGGGCGACGTCCTGCAGACGCACTCCGCGCAGACGATCCGGTGACGCGCCAGTGATCCAGGCGGCGGCCAGCGCCCCGGCCTGGACCGGGTGCGCGGCATGGCGGCGAATCCGCCTCAGGACCACGGCGGGAGGCAGGGCGGCGAAGGGGACGTCCCACCCCGGGATCAGGACCCGGCCCCTGACGCGGGACGGAGCGGCCGGGCAACACGGTGTGCAGACGGCGGGTTCGTGGAAGGCGTCACGGGCGGCGGCGAGGGTGTCGACGACACGGTGGTCGAGGCTGTTCAGCAGGAGTTCCAGTTCGCGCCCCGGGGCGGGGGTGTGCCAGACGAGGGTGAGGGCGGCACCGGTGGCGGTGTGCAGGTCCAGCAGGTAGTGCAGGTCGATGCGCAGGTGCGAGCGCAGCACGATCACGTGGCGTACGGCCTCGGTCCACATCCAGACCCGTACCGCATGCTCGGCCTGTACCTCCCGTGTCAGGCCCTGGGCCCGCAGCCCGGCCACAGACCGGCCGAGGGCGGTGAGGTGGTCGTGCAGGAGGACGGCTGTGCGGGCCGTTCCCACGGTGGGGTGGACGGTGATGGTTCCGGCCCGGGGCCGGTGGGCGGCCAGCGCGGCGGCGGTGAAGCGGGCGTCGTCGTCGCGGTCCAGTACCACCGTCACCGGCGGCAGGACGCGCCGCTGCGAAGCCGCCAGGACGGTTGCGGGGTCCAGCAGCAGGTCGACGGCCAGGTACCGCGCCGTCGATGCCACCTTCCCGGCAGGTGGCCGCCGGCACTGCGGACAGTCGGCGTCGGCCACGCCCGCCGACGTGCCGGCACCTGTAGGGCTTCCCGGGCGGGGCGCGCCGTCCGGGGACGGCTGGCGGTGGTTCATAGCCGGCTGAAGGCCCAGCCGAGGACCTCGCGGTCCACCCGCTCGCGGCCGGTGCGCTCCAGGCCGAGGTGCACGTGCGCGGTCAGCTGGGCCCAGGCGCGGAAGTTGCCGTGGGCGGCGTGCTGGTCGGCGAAGGCGATCTCGGCCGGGTCGGCGTCGGCCCACACCGGGTGGAACAGCGGGATAACGGCCTGGACCTCCTCGGACGTGAGACGGGTGAAGTGCTGCCAGATGAAGATGCGCGAGGAGAGCATCGGCTCGCGGCGCAGCACCTGGTGGCAGCCTTCGCCGCCGACGAAGACGATGGCGAGCCGGGTGTAGGGGTCGTCCCAGAGGTAGCGGAAGTACTCGAAGGCCTCGCCGCCGAGCCACTGGGCCTCGTCGACGACGAGGGTGCGGGGTGTGCGGGCGAGGGCTTCGCGCAGCAGGGCGTCGAACTCGCTGGGGCCGCGGGGCGGGGTGCCGGGGAGGTCGAGGGCGGCGAAGAGCTCGTGGCGCACGGCGCGGGGGGTGGGGCGTACGCGGAAGGTGATGCGGCGGACGTCCTCGGCGGGGTCGAGGTCGCGCAGGCAGGTGTTGACGGCCAGGGTCTTGCCGAAGCCGGCGCCGCCGTGGACGCACATCATCGCGCGGGCGTCGATGGTGTCGGCGAGGTTGTCGCGGGCGGCGAGCAGGGCGCGGGTGGTGACGACCTGGGCGCCGGGCAGGCGCAGGTACTGGTCGCTGGCCTGGGGCGGGAGGAGTCCGGTCACAGGGTCTGCTTTCGGGTCGCTTCGGTGACGGGGCGGGCGGTGGTGAGCAGTCCTGGCGGGGTCCTCCAGTGCCCGGGCGGGGCGGTGGGCGGGACGAGGTCGGGCCGGGCGAGATCGGTCAGGTCGGTGTGGGTGGAGGTGGCCAGTTCGCAGCCGGCCTCGGCAGCGGTGAGGGCGTCCAGCGTTCGCGGGGCCTCGGGCCGGGTGGCGGCGGCGTAGCGCTCGTAGCGCTGGGCCTGGGCCTGTTCGAGGTCGCGTCTGAGGCGGCGGGTGCGGGCTGTGCGGGCGCGGCGGACCGCGGCGATCTGCTCGGGGGTGGCTTCGTCGGCGAGGTGGGCGGTGGCCAGGTGGCGGCCGGTGGTGGGGTCGAAGAGTTCGATCTCGTGCAGGTGGTGGGGCATGTGGCGCACCCTCACCCGGGTGCCGGTGCGGCCGGTCATCCACGGGGCGACGTAGTAGCGGTTCTTGAACTTCACGCCGCGACCGGTCACCGCCCGGGGCTCGGCGCGGTCGTCCTCGAGGGTGAACGTCCACAGGTCCCCGGGCGGGATGTCCCTCACCGGCGCGGCATCGTCCTGCCACGCCTGGAGCGGAGTCCTGCCCTTGAGCGGGGCCGGGCGGTGCTCGGTGTTCCACCACACCACCCAGGCGATCAGGCCGGTGGTGAACTCCTCGAAGGACAGCAGGCCGTGGCGGTCCGCGGGGCGGGGGCGGCGGCCCGGTCGGGGCTGGTGCACGTAGCCGGGCAGCGCGGCCAGGTGCATCCGCTCCACCGAACGGTTCAGCCCCTCCACCGTCCCCTTCAGGTGCGGGGTGTAGGCGGGCAGGTCCTCGACCTCGACCTTCAGCAGCTCGAAAGCGGCCATCACCGTGCGGGACAGGAAGTCGCGGCCCCGGTCCATGCGGACGGTTGCGGGCAGGCCGCCGACGGGGCCGTAGGGGTCGGTGCGCAGCACGGCGGAGCGCAGCGCGGCCAGGACGGATTCGCGGGAGGGCTGGCCGGGTGTCACGGCGAGGCCGGCGATCGCGTTGGTCGCGCAGTCGACGTACCAGGTGATCCACGGCTGGCGGGCCCGGCCGTCGACGTCCACCAGCACGGGGGCCTGTTTGTGGTCGGTCTCCCACACGGCGTTGCGGTGCCCGCGCGGGCGGGTGAGGAACACGTCGTGCTTGCGGGCGGCCCGCTCTCCCGCCGCCAGGCCCGCCCGTTCCCCCGCGCTCAGGTCCCGCCGGATCGCCCGGTGCAGGGTGGGCAGCGACGGCGGGCGGCCGGGCGGGTCCTGTTGGGTGGCCAGGGCGGCCAGCTCGCGGTGGACCGCGGCGACGTTGCCCTTCCACAGGGCCAGCAGATGGCGGACCTCGGGTGTGACGGTGAAGCGGGTGCTGGTCCCGGCGCGGGAACCGGGGTCACGGGCCGCGGCCGGGTCGCGTTCGGCCGCGGCGAGCCAGCGCCACACCGTCCGCTCGGTCACCGCCAGGTGCTGGGCGGTCAGCCGGACCTGTCGGGCCGTCAGAGCGCGCTCCTGCCGCAGGGCCAGCAGACGGCGCACCGCCGGTCCGCGCAGAGCGGCCAGGGAAGCCGCGGGAAGAGCGGCACCGGCCGCCCCACCGGCGCCAGCAGCGCCGCGGGCGGCCCCGCCGGATCCGGGCTCGGGATTCGGGCGCTCGCTCACGCTCTCCTGCCTTCCTCCAAGCCGGGGTGAGGGCCTGCCCGGCCTTGTTTCACGTGGTGCGGCGGCGGTGCCGCAGATTCGGGTCCGATGGGCCGCGGTGGCGTCACAACGGGCCGGTGAGGCGGAGCAGTCGGCGCTCGACCACGGGGCGGGCCTGGCCGTAGACCTCCGCCGTCAGACGCGAGGCCACCTTCGCCCAGGTCCGGAAGTTGCCGTGCCCCAGACATTGCGTAGCCCTGGCGGGCGGGTTTGCCGTCCACCGCGCCGGTCGCGTTCACCACCGCCACACCGTCCGCACCGACACACCCACCGTGTCAGCCACCGCCCGCACATGCCGCGACGTCAGCTCACCAGCCGCCTGGCGCTCCACCGGACGCCGTACCACCAAAGCCCGGGGCAACCACCGCCCCACACCCCACCGTTGTCACCCATGAACCAGATCCAAGCGGCACCGCCCCGCAGAGGGCATCAGATCTCTCGAACCCAGGACAGCGGCAGCCACGGTGAGATACAACCCCCACGACAGCGCCCGACCGCCGGAACTCTCACCCCCACGACAGCCAAACCCACCACCCCCGACCACCCACCCGACCAGCCCAAACCCGGCCCTCAGACCGGCGCCGCCATCAACCTCTCACCAGTACCGACACCAACCCGAGGAATCGCAGCCGGTGGTTGCGTGGGCGAGTGGCTTCCCGAGCACGTCGGCGGTGGCGGCCAGGGTGCCGCCCGTGGGTTCCGATTGCGTCCGCTCGCACCGGAGGGCTTGTCGGCCGGGGTGCGGAGGTCACGCTGTGCGCCATGGGGGATACGTTCCGGCGCCGCGTTGTCGGCGTCCTGTGGGCCCTGGGGCGGTTCGTGACCGCGGCCCTGGCTCCGGTCGCCGCGGTGGTGGCCGGCTCGTGGGTGACGGCCGCGGTGTACCGGCACACCGCCGACGAGCTGTTCTACCTGGCCATGCTGGTCGTCGGACTGGCCGCCCTGACGGTCCATGTCACGGTCCTCTACTACGGCTCCGCTCGGGAGTCCCTCCCGCGGGGCGTCATGGCGGCCGCCGCGACCGCCGTGCTGCTGGGAGCGTCCGTCTACGGCACGGTCACCCCTGGCTGGACCGACGTGCAGGTGAGGCACGAGCGCGGGGTGGCGGTCACCGGCGTCGTGGAGCGGCGGTGGAGCCGGGGCTCCGACGACACCGGTGGCCTCGGGCCGCCCCCCAGCCACTACCTCACCGCCCGCGCCCCCGACGGGACCCGCTGGACCCTGGAGGCCGACCCCAGCGACAAGCACCTCGACGTCGGCCGCCAGGTGCTCTTCACCTACGACCCCCGCCACGAGGTCCGCCCCGCTCTCGGCCCCGTCCCCGGCGCACCGCCCTGGACCGTGCGGACGGCCGCCCTCTTCCTGCTCTGCGCCGGATCCCTCACCGCCGCGGCCGCCTGCGCACTCCCGGGCTCCCGCCGTCCGGAGCAGCAGCCGGAAGATCCCCGACCGACGCCCGAGTGATCCCGACCGGCACGGTCGAGCGCCTGCCGGTACGGGCTGTCACCGTCCTGGCGTACGGTCCCCCGGGGCCGAAAGGACCGGCCGGCCCCGCCCGGGACTTCCGGCCCCGGCGGCGAGAAGGGGTTCGGCGCGCGTGAGCCGGGACGTTGCCGCCGAGGAGCAGCGGGTCCGACGGACGGCGGAGCCGCTTCACGGTGTGGGCCCGTTGCGGTTCGGGATGACGCCGCAGGAGGTCGAGGAGGCACTCCACGGTAGGAGGTGGAGGAGGCGCTCCACGGTGTGTCGGAGCTCCTCCCGTGGAGGAGGGACAGGCCGTACTCGCCCCACGGGCCGGTGTTCGGCCGCGAGGACAACCCCCGGCACAGCCACGCCTGAAAGTCGGCTGTCACCGGGTACTCCAGCGCCGGGCACCCGGCGGGCGCGGCCGTCGACGCGTTGCACGGCCCCAGGTCCTGCTGGACGGGATCGCGCTGGTGGGCCGCGCGCCGTCCCGGCTCCGTGCCGGTCCCCTCACGTGCACGGACGCCCGCGGCATCTGCGTGCCCTGCAACTACCCGGGTGACCTCTCCTCGGAGGAGCCGGGGTTCTTCGGCCGCTCCCAGCGGGCCGGCGACATCCTCCTCACCAGGCCGGTGCTCGTCGGTACCTGCTGGGCGGACCGGATCACCGACCGCACGGAGACCCACCTCCCCGGCGGAGCGGCCGGACCGGAGGCAACGGCCGGCGGCGGGCGGCGGGCGGCCCAGCTCCGTTCGCCGTCGGCGCGAAAGGCAGCGGCGAACCCGGTCGGGTCCCGCGCGGGGTGCTCCGCCGCAACCCGACCCGCCGTGATCCGCGCGTGCAACCGGGCCAAGGCCCCAGGCGCCGCGCCCGCCCGGAACGGGTCCGCACGTGACGGTACCGGGAACGCCCCGGCCCCTCGGCGCTGTGAGGTACGGGCAGGAGGAGACCAGCCGATACCGCCGGGCGTCAGCGGATTCACGGGACAGCGTCAGCGCTCCGGCCCGGGAACGCCGTACTCACCTGTGGTCCTCCCCTCCGCAGCCACTGCCCCGGAGCCGCCACCACCGGATCCCGGCATCGCACCGCTTCGCTTCGGGGGCGGGCTGTCGCGCCACCCGCCAGTCGAGGCGGTGTTCTCCGGAGGTGTGCCGGTGGGTGTCGGGGACGAAGTGGCGGAACGGCCGGCCGGTGGTCAGGCTGTCGGTCAGGGCGGCGAACATGTCCGCCGGGCTGGTGGCCCACAGGCTGCCCTCGATGTCGCCCGAGCCGATACCCATCTCGTACACGTGCCCGCAGGTGGGGCCCGGGAGGTGGTCCACGAGGAGCACGCCCCCGTCGAGGGGAAGGGCGATGGGCACCCACCAGCGGGCGTGACCGGCCGGCGTGCCCCGGCCCCCGGGATCCCGGATGTCCGCCGGGAACAGCTCCACGTACCTCCGGTGGCGCGCGAGGATGTGCTCCGCGGGGAGCAGCCGGTGCGCCAGTGGCAGGAAGGACCCCGCGGGGAAGGTGTCCCCGGCGGGTCGCGGCGCGACGCCGTCGTGCAGTTCGAGCAGGGCGCGCACCTGGGGGTGCAGGGCGAAGCCCAGTCCGTCCTCCAGGCCTGCGATCCGCCCGGCGTCGGCCGCCGGGCGCAGGGCTGCGTGGTCGGCCGGAGAGCGAGCGGCCAGCCGGGCGCTGAAACCCCGCCAGGCCGGGACGAGAGCAAGGGCACCGGTGTCGGTCATACCGCGACCGTAGGGCCGCGCACTGACGGGCCGGCCAGTGCGGACGCTCAGGGGCACTCTGCTCCACCGCCCCGCCGGATCCAGGCGTCGGAACCGAGACCGCCGGGCAGCTGCCGGTCACCGCCGGCGACAGCCCCGACCGGCTCGCGTCCGAAACCTCCTTCGCCCACCCGTGCGCCGCCGCACCCGTCCCGGCCTCGTCCGGGCGCACCGACCGCCACCGGCCCGACCGTGGCGGAGACCGCCGGGCCGACCGCGCGCCGCACACAATCGTGCCGGTCCGCATGCGTCACGACCCTCGAACGCGCGGCTGCGTGGCACGGCGCACCCTCGGCGGACTCAGGACGAAGGACATCTTCGGATGCCTCGAGCGCTTCGTCACGAGAGAGGTCCGCCGCTGCCTCACCGGCGCCTTCGGCGACGCGACCGGGCCGTCTCCTGCAGCCTGACGGTCTGCAGAGGCTTCAGAGCCGAGCCGAGGGCTTCAGTCCCTCCCGCCAGTTCCGGTACTCGTGCGGGGGAAGGTTCCAGGAGTCGTCGCTGAAGGGATTGGGCAGCGCCCCGTCCAGAGCACCGGCGAGAAACTCGCCGAAACCCGTCCCGTACCGGCGCCACCGGGCGGTTCCGTACGGCACCTGGCGCCTGAAGACGACGACGTCCCAGCTCTCGGGATCGAGCGAGTCGCAGATCCAGAACACCACGTCACCGTTGATGGTCGTCGCGAAGGGAAGAAGCCTGCCCTCCTCGGACAGCTCCACGGCGCCGGCGCCGCCGTCCGGCTGCGGTTCCTCCCGCGGATCGAACCCGAGTCCCTCCAGCAGCCGGCTCTCGGGGCGGCCTTCCGCCGGCGGGATGCGGACCGCGAGGTACTCGTTCAGCTCGCCGCCGCCGAACACCGCGACGAAGTCCCGGTAGTCCGCCGGAACCCGCAGGCCCGTGCTCCGCGCAATTTCCTCCCAGTCGACGACATCACCCCGAGCCTCCGAAATCCCGAGTATGCCGGACAAGCGACCGATCATCTCGTGCATGAATCCTCGTCCTCCCTCGTCACCCGTCGCCGAACAACCCGGCGTCCTCGCCCGATCGACCGTCTGCCGACAGGCCGAGATTCTTCCAGCCGCCTCCGACCGTGCGGACCGGATTCGAAACGGTGTCCGAACCCGGCGCGGCCGGAAGCAGCGGCCGCCCGCAGGTCCGGAGGCGGGCCGTGCGGGCCGGCCGCGGCCGCCGGTCGGTTCGTCGGCGGATTCCGCCTCCGCCGGCCCGGGTGGTGGCCGATGATGGGGCCTGCCGGGTCCGTGGAAGCGGCCCGGCCAGGGGCGGGGGGAAGGGGTCGTGCGTGGAGTTGACCGGTACGGGCCTGTGCGGCTCGCCGTGGCCGGAGCTGCTGCCCGACCGGCGCCCCGTCCTGGTCGTGCCCGCCGCGGCCGCCTCTCCGGTGGTGGCCGGGGAGGGCTGGACGGCGCACCCGCCCGGGGGCGACCCGGCCCCCGGATGGACGGCCGTCCTCGACGGGCAGCACCTCACCGTGCGCCGGCCCGGCGGGCACCCCTGGTACGAGGGTCCCGTCGCCGCCGGCCGCCAGTGGCAGCGCGCGATCCGCGCGCACCGCACCCTGCTGCTGGTCACCGGACCGTTCACCGGCGTCCTGGACTTCAGGACCGCCGCCGCCGCCGGCGGGCTGCTGCTCCTCACCGTCGCCGCCCGCCTCGCCGAACCGCCCTGACCCGTCGTCCGCCGCGGGGGCGTACCGGCCCGCTCCCGCGGTGGGGGTGGACCGCCCGGTCGTGCGGGCCGGTGGCTGCGGATCCGCGCAATGCGGTCCTCCGCACGATCCGCCCCCGGGAGAGAGCCGCCCCGGCCGGCCGGGGCACGGCCGGACATCACCCCCGCACGCCCGACAACACCACCCACTCCCTGGAGAGCCGCGACCTCCCGCCGGGCACCTCCGTAGGATGCACGGCGGCACAATCACGACGAAGAGGGGCTTGCCATGGGGGCGGCGATCGTCAGGAAGCTGTACGTGGTCTCGTGCGGGGAACAGAAGGACCCGCTCGCAGAGATCGAGCCCGTCCCTGCCGGGCTCGTCTACACCGGACCTCTGCACAAGGCGCTCCGGAGAGCGGTCGAGTCGGTGATCGACGAAGAGGCCGGCGACCGACTGCTGATCCTCTCGGACCACTACGGCCTGTTGGACCTGTCGGACCCCGTGCGCGGCTACAAGGGCATCAGGTTCAAGAACAAGCACCCCCGGTCCGCGACGGAGGACCACATCTACACAGACGCGGTCAAGAAGGGTGTCGACACTGCGGCAGAGGTGATCGTCGTCGCGTCCGGGGAGTACGTCACCCGCTGCCGCCACGTCTGGCCGCACGCGGCCAGTGCGATGGAAGGCGTCCACAGCCCCGGCCTCATGATGGCCCGGGCCAAGGAGATGTACACCAGCCCGGGCCGGCTTGCCGAGTTCCTCACCTACGCACACGACCACCACCCCGGACGACAGAACCACACGGCACGACGAGACCGATGACGGCACGCAGCACGGCCGTGCCAGGGACACCGACCACCACTGCCGGCGCCCCGGGCAGCGCGGGACCCAACCGGAAACGGGTGCGCGGACGGCGGCAACCCGAACACCGTCCTCACCGGCCTCGAACGCGACCCCTGCCCGGACCGGGCCCCTGAACCGCCCCACCACGAACTCGACACTCCCCGGGCCCCTGCCCCGACGAGGCTCCCCGGCGCTCCCCGCCCCACGCCCGGACGCTCCCCGGACCTGCCCGCGCGATGGCCCACCCTGCGGCACGCCGGCCTGCCGACGGACGCCGCCCGGAAGGGGCCGCCCGCTGGCCTACCAAGGGCGGGACAGGCGGTCCGGGTGGCCGGGGCCGGATGTCTGCAACGGCTGGCTGCGGCCCCGCTCGTGCGGGTTCGGCCGGCCCGTCCGAGTTCCGGGCCGGCCACCGAGTCCTGGACCGCGAGGGAGTTCGCGGCCGTCGTCAGCAGGCGGCAGGGGATCGTCGCCATGCCCTGTCCGGCGCTCCCGATCGCCTTGACCACGCTCCTGGCCGCGGGCTCGTACTTCCGCGCGAAGCCGTGGGCCGCCGAGTCGTCGCCCGCCGTCCCGGCCGTGGACGCCAGGTCTCCGGCCACGCCGGAGGCGATGCTGCAGACGAAGTCCTTCGATCCCATGAACTTCACCGGTGCCCGGAACAGCACGTCGGGATCGACCTCGAAGCCTGCCCCCGAAACGGCGCCAGCCACTCCCCCGCCTCCCCGGAGCCCGTCCGGCCCACGCCGCGCACGCACCCCGGCCCAGGTACGACCGTCGCGGGAGGACCGGCTGCCTCACCGGGCGATGACGAGAAGAGGCCTTCGAGTCGTCACCGACCGGTCATCAGTCACTGCCCCGGTCCCCCGGCCGCATGTCCGTGGCCCTCGGTTCGAAGCCGGCACGGCCGCCGGGGGCGAACGCGCCGATCTCCCGCGTCCGGGGCGCGGGTTGCTACCACCACCCGGATTCGACCGGCACGCAGCCGTCGGGGGTGACGTGGTGCGTGCGGCCGGAGCAGCCGACGACCCGGCAGTGCCTGCCGACCGCGAGACGGGCCGTGCCCCGCTCCTCCTCGGGCCGGACGCCGAAGCCCCGTACATGCCGGGCGCCGAGAACCACAGTGCCGGGTCGGGCAGCTCGGTCAGCACACAGACCTGCGGGAGCACCAGCGTCACCGTGACGTTGAAGTACTCGTGCGGACCCGGATCAGGGCGTGCGGGAGGTGCTCCATCGCCCGCAGACCGGCTTCCGGCACCGGGTGCAGCGGCACCGGGTGCGGAACCGGCACCAGGGCCTCGTGTCCGAGGCGGGTGGCGAGGTCGACGGGGCGTCGCCGCCGGCGGAGCGCAGCGGGCGCCGGCCGCCAGCAGCCGCTCGACCGCCTCCGTGGGGGCGTTGTGCCCGGCGGCCCGGTGCAGCGGCGCCCAGCCGCTGCGGCCGGCGACCCGCCGGATGTTGACCAGGCCGGCCGGCTTTCGCACCGCCGCCAGGACCTGCGGCCGGTCGCCCCGGTGCGCGGCGTCCGCCGGCTGGTCGCGCTCCGCCCGGTGTTCGTCGTGGTGGACGCCGCGGTCCGCCGCACCGTGCCGCTCGGCCGTGTCCCTCCCCCGCTTTCCTGCCGCGCATCGTAGCCAGGGTGTTCGGCGTGGAGCCCGGCGATCGGGCCGCGGCCCGGCGGACGGCTGTCACGGTGTGGAGGCGGCCTGCGGCCAGGATCGTCGGCGCCGTGGGCGGAGCGCGGTCGTCGTTCTTCAGGCGCTGTCCCCTGCCCAGTCCCATCGCTTCGGATCCGCGGGGCGCGGTTCGTAGTGGGCGCGGCCGCCGGGGCCGAACGCGCCGATCTCCGTGGGCAGTGCGGCTCCGTCCGCGAGAGCGCCGTTGTCCCAGCCGGTGACATCGAGCAGGAGGCCGTCGAGCGGACCGCCGCACAGCTCCCGGTAGGCGCGGCCGGGCCGTGGTCCGGGATCCGGGTCGTCGTGGTCCGCCCCGTACACCCGGCCCCGCATCAACGCCTCCTCGTCCATGCCCGCCAGCATCGCAACCAGCACTGACAACCGAGCGACTCGGTGCCGGCCCGTGGGGCCGGCACCGGAGCCGGGACGTCGATCTGCCATGGCGGCAGCGGGTCGTTCCCGTGCGGCGTGTCCCGGTCCGGAACCGGGACCGGGACACAAGGCACGAGGCACGAGGCACGCCGGCCGCTGCCCGCGGATGCGGGTCCGCAGTCAGTGGCCGGCGTGCGCCGAGGCCGTGCCGGGAGGTCCGGCGGCCGGTCGTCGGCCCGGGGGTGTCAGTCGCCCTCGTCGGGAGACTCCCCGATCCACCACAGGTCCAGCCGGTAGACCTCGGCGCCGGCGTCGTCACCGGCAGTGTGCTCGCCGACGGGCTGCCGCAGCTGTCGGTGGGCGAGCGGATCGCCCTGGTCGCCCTCTGCGCGCTGGCCGCGGCAATGCCCCGCACGGTGCTCGGCGACCTCGGCCGCGGGCTGCCCGTCCTCGCCGCCACGATGGACGCCGCCGTCGAGGCCGGCCGCACCTCCGCCCCCGGCCCGCCGGTTCAGCGCCCGGTCGGTCGTCTTCGCGCGGCGGCCTTCCTCGTCGTACCAGGTGCGAGTGGTGCGGCCGAGGGGGTCGGTGACGGCGATGATGCGGTGGAGCCGGTCGTAGGTGTAGGTGGTGGTGCGGCCGTTGGCGTCGGTGCGTTTGGTGCGCTCGCCGGCTGTGTTCCAGGTGTTGGTGGTGACCGCTCCGGTCGGGTCGGTGACGGAGGTGACCCGGCCCGCGGCATCGTAGGCGGTAGTGGTGATCCGGCCGAGCGGGTCGGTGACGGAGGTCGGGCGCCCTAGCGGGTCGTAGCTGGTGGTGACGGTGTTGCCGAGCGGGTCCTTGACCGTGACGACGTGGTGGCGCACGCTCTGCCACGCGCAGGCCGTGGGGCTGGGGGTGGCCAGGACGTCGGGCCATCGTCGGGCCAGGTCGTCGAAGGCGTCGTGGACGGCTTGGCGGGCGGTAGCGGGTGGTGGTCCTGACAGACCGCTCGGGCGCGAGGGCCCACGGCTGGCCTCGACCAGGCCCCCCGGCCACAGGGCGGCTACCGTGGCGAGAATGTCACCCGACCCTGGCCGCACGGCCTCCCGGCTTTGTGAGAGGTCCGGTGTGGTGCCCGCGCCATGCTGGCACCACACCGGAGTGCTCTTATTCGTCGTCGCCCACGACAGCAGCGTTCAACTGTGAAGCAAGGCCTTCGGCGATTCCCATCACCCTGTCGGTGATTATTCCGGAGATATCGACTCTTCCGATCCTCCAGGAGAACGAGATGACTTCCCCAGAAATTGCGTAGACCGGCTGGCGCCCAATATCATTCCAGTCGAAAAAGCCATCCTGGAGCAGCTCGGAATGGCCATCCGCCACCGCCTCCCATTCCCTTCTCTCGATGGGAGATTGTTCGCTCTCCGGCCAGGATTCCGCACGCGTGATGTGGAAGTCGTAGCTCACTCCTCACCCTTCTTCTATCCCCTGGATGCGCCGAATACCAGAACCACGCCCTTGGTTTGGGCATATTCGACCGCTCGGGTCATCTGCTCGATTTGAATTTCGGTCAGCGGAACGTTCGCATTGGTGATTACGTAGACGACGCGATGCTTGATGTGGCTCGGGTCGACGCCCCCATTGTAGGCGGGCCGTTGATCGCCGTTGTACCCTGCGGCGTCGTCGACAACACTCTTCAGGCGGGTCAAGAACGCACCTGGATTGTTGATGGTCTTGAGGCTGGTGTCCATCGACTTGAGACTGATGGCAATGCCGCTGTCGGGCTCGAAGTGATCCCAGGTCAGCGATCCCGCCCGGAGGTTGTCAAATCCCATCTTGTCTTCGAAGGCGAGTCCCTTGTCTCGCGAGGAAAGCTTCCACAGGTTGTGCTCGACAATCTCGGTGACCTTGCCGAGATTTTGGACGTCAGGGCCGTTCTTCTTGGCGAGGGTTCGCCGCGCCCAGACATCCAAGGCTCCGATGGCGACCTGGGCAGCAAGACTATCGGCGTCTTTCTCGACCTCGTCCGCGACCTTGTTGCAACCGAACTCACGAAGTTTGGCTGCGGCGACGTACATCGCGTAGGCGGGGCGGACGGGGAAGTACTTGTCGATGAAGGCGCCGACGCCACCGTTGCGGCCGGTGGCGGCGTTGAATATGTCACCTACTACTTCGAACGGCGCCTTGGCGCCCTGACCGAGCCACTTGGCGATGTTGCCGGGAGTGATCTCGTCGTCGCTGTCCTCCGGGGACATGCCGCTGGGGTCGGTAAAGACGGTCGGTGCGCCGGCGGCGTAGGTGTAGGAGGAGACGGACGGTGCGCCAGCGGGGGTGGTGAGGGGGTCCTGGGCGGTGAAGCGGCCGAGGGAGGGGTCGTACTCGCGGGCGCGGAGGTGCTGCTTGCCGGGGAGGGCGGGCGCGCCTGCCGTGGTCCGGTCGGACATCCCGTTCGACGTCGCCGCTCGCACGGGGCAGGGTCTGCGTCGGGCCGGCGTACCAGCCGTAGTCCGCTGCGGCTGGCGCCAGCGCATCACGGCCGGCGACACGCCGGTCGATCCCGGCCCATGCGCATCGCCGTACTGGCCCACCGCCCACTGTCCGGCCAACTCCATGACCAGGTGCGATTGCGAGTTCTGCGCCGTCCACGGTCCCCTGCCTTGACACACCACTCGCGACACCCCTGAGCCAGTCCCGGCCCTGGCTCAACGTGTGGATGTTCCAGCCGGATGCGCCTACCGCTCATCACCGCCGCCTGCGGCCTGCCCGACAGGGCGATCGAGCTGGCACTTGCGCTCCCCGAGGGCGACACCTGGTACGCGGCCGACGAGATCGCCCGCATGCTCACCGCGGCCGGCCGCCCCGAGGAAGCCCGCGCGGTCCTCGAACCGCACCTCGCCTCCAGCCCTGTCCGCCTCGCCGAGCACCTCATCGACGCCGGGCGCATCAAGGACGCGACAGCGGCTCTCCGGCGGCCGCCGAAGGACCCGGTCGACAGTCCCTGGAGGATGACGAGCCGCTGCGGCGACTGGGTCTCCGCCGCACCACCGCTCTGACGGTACTCGTGCGCGACCCGCCGGCGAGCCTCGATGCTCGCCGGCGGCTCCGGGAGGTCGGTGACAGTCGACTCGAACTCAGCTCCGACGGGTACCGGTCCTACGGGAGCCGGGCCGGGACGGGCACCAGGTGGTCTCGCCGGCCCGGAGACCGGTACGCCCCCGCCGGCAGACCGCCTCGGCGCGCCGAGGATGCCCACCGGGCCGCCGGCAGGCCGCGCCGATGACGGGGGCGGGTGACGTCCCGGCTGCTCCCCCGTCGGCCGGCCGGGGCGAGGGGCCGGCGTCCGTGGACGGCGGGGCCGGCACGGGTCGGTCGGCCCGGGGAAGGACCCCGGGCGCCAGGGCAGTCGGGGCGGGGAGAACTCCATAGCGCGGGACGAAGAAACGCCGACCTGTCCCAACACCCCGGCCCGGTGGTCCTGCTGGGCGACGGTACCGCGTCCGGGCTACCGTCGCGGCATGGGAACACAAGGGGAAACGGGCGGCGTCGAGGCGCGCTGGGAACGGCTCGCGCCCGGCGTCGCCCGGCGCAGGATGCCGGGATGGGACGAGAGCGTCGGAGCGATCGCGGGCCGTACGGGTGTGCTGGTCGTCGACACCGGGGCCACGCTGCGCGCGGGGGCGGAGATCCGGCACGAGGTGACGCAACTCTTCGGCCTGCCCGTGACGCACGTCGCGCTCACACACCCGCATTTCGATCACGTGCTCGGCACAGCGGCGTTCTCGCACGCGCAGGTGTACGGGGCCGCGGGCGTCGAGCGGCTGATGGCGAGCGAGCGGGAAGAGATACGGAGCACCGCGGTGCGGCTCGGGGTGGACCCCGTGGAGGCGGCCGAGGCGGCGGCCGCGCTCGTCGTTCCGCAGCACCTGGTCTCCGGGGAGTTCGTGATCGACCTGGACGAGGACGGGCAGCGGGTGCTGCTGGCGAACGTCGGCCCCGGGCACACCGCCCACGACCTGGCGGTCCTGGCGGTCGGCCGGGACGGGGCCCCGGACGTCGTCTTCTGCGGCGACCTGGTCGAGGAGTCGGGCGCGCCCAAGGCGGGCTCCGACGCAGAGCCGCATGCCTGGCCGGCGGCACTCGACCGGTTGCTGGCACTCGGCGGGCAGGACGCGCTCTACGTACCCGGGCACGGGGCCGTGGTGGACACGGGGTTCGTACGCAAGCAACGTGACGAGCTGGCCGCGCGGTTCGGCACCGCGTGAACCACCGGCCCCGAAATGGACCCGGTCCCGAGCCCCGCGAGGCCGTGCCGTTGGTTTGTGCCCGACGGCGCCGGTTATGTGCGCTCCACGGGCGTCCTCCTTGGGGGAGGCAGCCCCTCTGCGGCCCTGGTTCGATCGTGGCTCGGGTTCGGTCGTGGTGGCGGTCGGCCGCTGCTTGGCGTTCGGCTCCTGCCGCCGTGAGCGGGGTTCTTGACCCTCACGTGGCGTCAGGCCGCACAGTCGGTGCCGTGGAAGACCACTGGACCGTGGGACGCGTGGCCGAGCCGTACGTGCGTGAGCGTCCGCACGCTGCACCACTATGACGGGATCGGGCTCGTTCGGCCGTCGGCGCGGACCGCGGCCGGGTACCGGGCCTACTCGGCGGGCGACGTGGAGCGGCTGCGCGAGGTACTTGCCTACCGGCGGTTGGGCTTCGGGCTGCGGGAGGTCGCGGAACTGGTCGGCGACCCGTCCACCGACGCGGTCGCGCACCTGCGCCGGCTGCGCGGCCTGCTGCTGGAACGGCGTGATCGCGCCGACGCCATGGCGGCGGCCGTCGACAGGGAACTCGAGGCACGGGCGAAGGGACTGACGGTGACACCGGAGGAACAGTTCGAGATGCTCGGTGCACGACTGTACGACGCGATCGGCGGCGCCTACACCGCGACACGGCGTACCGATCCGCGGATCGCCGCGCAGATCCGGGACGCGCTCGGCGAGGCGCAGACAGTCCTGAACGTCGGAGCCGGCACCGGCTCCTACGAGCCGACCGGTCGCGACGTGACCGCGGTGGAGCCGTCGGCGGTCATGCGGGGGCAGCGGCCTGCCGGCTCGGCGCCTGCGTGGCCGCCGCCGCGGAGAACCTGCCGTTCGGGGACCGCTCCTTCGACGCCGCGATGGCCGTCTCCACCGTTCACCACTGGGGGGACCCGATGGCGGGGCTGCGCGAGATGCGGCGCGTGGCCCGCCGCGTGGTGGTGCTCACGTTCGACACCGACGAGCCGGGATGGCAGGACCGGTTCTGGCTCACCCGCGACTACCTGCCCGAGTTCGCCGCCGTCCTCGCGGAGTTCCCCTCGCTCGCCCGGATGGCCGACGCGGTCGGCGCCCGCACCGAGCCGGTGCCCGTCCCGTGGGACTGCGCCGACGGCCTGTTCGAGGCGTACTGGCGCCGACCGGGGGCGTATCCGGAGGACCACGTGCGCCGTGCGATGTCGGTGTGGACGAGGGTCGGGCCGCAGGCCGAGCAGCGGGCGGTACGAAGCCTCGCCGACGACCTCGACTCCGGCCGGTGGGCCGAGCGCAACAGCCACCTCGCCGACCACGACACGGCAGATCTCGGCCTGCGCCTGCTCATAGCCTGAACCGCGTCGCAGCGTCAGCGCCGTGGCGGCTCCCGGACGGCCCGCCGGCCGTGTACGGCGCTCAGCGGGCACGGCGCTGCGGACAGGTGTCGACGATCACGAGATTCGGCCGACGCGCTCGAGCAGGCTGCGGGGCGGGAGGTCTCCCCGGGCGGCGACGGGCAGTTGGACGAGGAGCTGGCGCACGACCTCGGCGCCGTCGTCACCGGCAGCATGCTCGCCGACGGGACACCGCAGCTGGCGCCGGGTGAGAAGGTCGCCCTGGTCGCCCTCTGCGCACTCGCCGCGGCGACGCCCCGCACGGTGCTGGGCGACCTCGGCCGCGAGCTGCCCGCCCTGGTCACGACGACGGACGCCGCCGAGGCCGACCGGTCCGGCTACGGCCGCGCCCCTGGGTCGGCCCGACGATCCGCAAGAAGCACCCCCGCCAGGACCACCGCTGGACCGTCCGACCCGGTCGGTGGATCGGCTGCTCGGACCTGCTGGTCACGCGGCGGCCTGGGCCGAGGGTGTCCGACCGTTCTGTGCCTGTTGCGCGCGGTCGGCGAGCAGGCGGGCGAGGAGGGTGAGCTGGCGCGTGTTGATCTGGTTGAGGGAGGCGTACTGGACGGTGGCGGTGATGGTGCCGACGCGGAAGTTGACGAGGCCGTCGTAACCGGGGTTGATGCCTGTGGAGTCGTGGAAGGACTCGGCTTTGCTGCTGTCGCCGACCTTCGGCACGGAGATCTCGTGCGAGGGGTTGTCGGCGGTTGCCGGGCTTCTGGCGGTGTTGTGCTGGTAGGCGGCCGCGGCGTTCTCGACGCTGTCGTAGCAGCCGTAGGCGAAGGTGACCCGGTCGTTGCTCGAGTCGCTTGCGGCGAGGCCTTCGAACGTGACCATGCCGATCTGCAGCCTGCCGTTGCAGTCGGAGGGGCACGGGACGAGATCGGGCCCCGCTTTCGTGACCCAGCCGCCGGGCATCGACCGCAGGTCGGGGGCGATGGCCTGCACCAGGGCGTCGTCCCGCACGACGGCGGCCTTGTCGCGGTCGCCGCCCGCCGTCGGGTCCGCTCCGCGCCCGCCGGCACCGGAAGCGGGAGCGGGTACCGCGCCCGTCGGTGTGCTGCCGGCAGGGCTGTTGTCGCTGTCACCGAGATCGGCAACGCCTTTGACGGCCAGGGCCAGCACGATCACCACGACGGTGATCAGCACGGCGATCGTGCCGGGTTTCCTGCGGATGCTCACCGGGCCGATCGCGATCACGCCGTTCTTCACGTCGCGGCCGACATGGACGTGCTGGCTGACGGAGCCGGGCGGCCCGGGCGGCACGCCCGCGGCCGCGCGCAGGCGGGATGCGAACTCGGCGTCCTGCTCGATCACGGCCAGCAGGCGGGCCTGCAGGTCGTCCCGGGCTCCTGGCGCCGCCGGGTCCCCGTCGAAGCGCTCCAGCACGCGCCGGCTCTCCTCGTCCGCGGCGAGCCGCTCACGGGCGGCGCGGCCGATCCGCTCGGCGGTGGCCGTCCCCAAACCGGTTCCCGCGCCGGTGGCGATCCCGCCGATCACCGAGGCCACCCACGCCGCCAACGCCGCCGCATCCATCGCACTCCCCCGTGCAGACGATTCCCCGACCGGTAGTACTTCCCGCCCGTCCACACCGGTACACGGGCCTCCACTACCGCAGGTCGGCCCCGGCCGCACCCGTCGGCCACCCGCCCGGGTCCGGCCGCAGACCGCCGCCACCCGGGCAGACGGGGGCGCCGTGCCCCGGGAGCGTCCCAGCAGACCGGACACAGCACGCGGGCCGGGACGGGACGGGGCGGGACGCGCAGCCGGTCAGGCCGCTCCGGCCTCGGCCGCGGTGATGCGCCGGTGCGGCGCGGTCGGGAACTTCGGGTACCTGCCGGCGGCGCGGGCCTCGTCGAAGACCGGCCGGGAGTCCGACGGCTCACGCGCGGGGGGTGAGCCGGGCCGCCGCGGCGCGGGGTCGCCGTGGTGGGTCCGGCCGGCGCCGTCCGGGAACGCGACGGTCAGCGTCACGCTGCACCCCGGGACGTCCTCGCGGTGACCGGGCGCCCGGGCCGGGGCCAGGGGGCGGCCCTCGGCCCGCCGGGCCCGGCGGCACCGGTCGGCGCCGGGCCGGGGGCGCAGCACGGCCCTGACGTGTCGCACCCCGCGTCACGTCAGGGCCGGGACACCGGGAGCAGCCGCCACAGGCCGCACCGCCAGGACGGCGAGGCGCACCCCGGGTGCCGGGGCGGAGCGGGGCGCCCGGGCGCCCCGCTCCGCCCCGGGACGTGCCGGTGGTTCAGGTGCCGAGGAGGCGGTCCAGCAGTGACCGGTACTCGCGCAGGGCGAGGCGCAGGTCCTCGGTGCTGGCGGCCGGTGTGCCGTCCGGTGCCGCTTCTGCGCCGCGCAGCCGGTGGCGCCGCTCGGTGACGGCCTCGGCCAGCAGGGCGACCGACTTCTCGATCAGGGCGTCGGCCTGCTGCACGGACCGGCGGGGATCGTCGACGAATCCCGCCTGGACGGAGTGCCATTCGGCCCGCAGTCGCCGCGTGCGCTCGACGCCGAGCCAACCGCCCGGTCCGCTCTGCGCGGGTGCCGCCGACGCCGGTTGCGGGTCGCCGGTCCGGGGTCCCGGCAGGGGGCGGGCGGGCTCGGACGGCCGGTCCGCGGCCCGGTCGCCTCCCGGTACGACGGTGAAGCGTCCTGCGGCGGCGCCTCGTTCGGGGGAAGCCGGCGGGCGGCCGGCCTCCGGGCGGGCCGGGTCCGGGCGGGGCGGGTCCGGGCGGGGCGGGTCCGGGCGGGGCGTGCTTAAGCGCGCGGGCGGCGTCCGGGGGGCGCCGTGCGGGCGGAGGGTGTCCGCCTTGGCCGGGTCCGCCGGACCGCCGCGGGGTCCGGGGCCGGCGCGTCGTCGCCGGGGTCGTTGCGGGCTGCAGAACCGTGCTGGGACATGGTCGTCCTCTCCTTCGTGGGGTCGCCGGCGTCATCGGGTGGCGTGGCGCGGGCCGGAGCGGTGGACGGCACCGGTGGAGTTGCCGGCACGGGCCGTCCTGCCCTCCTCGTCGCCGGGGCGGGCCACCTCGAGGCACAGGTCACGCACGGCCAGCAGCGCGGTGCGCAGTTCCTCGGTGCCCACCCGCTCCGACCGGCTGCGCTCCAGCACCTGCCGGGCGCTCCGGTAGCCGGGCACGAGGGCGGCGTGATCGACCGAGAGCACGGCAAGCCGGTCCCCGGCAGGGAAGCCGATCTCGTCGAGCGTGCCGTCGAGCAGGGTCACGGCCTCGTCCAGCGAGCGGGCGGGGTCGTCGACGAACAGTTCCTGGAGGGCGGCGAGCCGGTCGGCGACCTCCTCGGCGCGGCGCTGCGGCAGCCGGGTGAGCGCCAGCCGCCCGGCCTGCCGCAGCCGGCCGGCCAGCTCGTGCTCGGCCTCCCCGGTGCGGCCGCCGTGCGCCCGCACCGTCCGGTCGTACTCCGGACCGAAACGCTGTTGCAGCCGCATGGGGTGTTCCACTGCGGCAGCAGCACGGCGAGGGCCGCCGCGGCTGCCAGCACGGCCACTGCCAGAACGATCCAGATGCTCATACCGCTCCTCCTCGGGTTCGACCGCGGCCCGGAGTGGCTGGTCGGTCCCGTCCTTCGGGTTCCCGCTCAGACGATTTCAAACAGCCGGCCCCGGAAGCGTCGGCTACCGGGTCCGGGGAACCCGCCCTGGCACCCCGATGGACGCTCATGTCACCTGCGGGTCGGCGGAGTTCACCGCGAGGAGGCAGGTCGCCGTGTTCCGCCGCCCCCGCGCGGAGCCACCGCGGACACCCGAGCACCCGCACGTGCACGCGTGCTCGCAGGCCGCCCTCTCCCCCGGCACGTCGGTCTGTCGATCACTTCTCCCGCGGCTGCCGGTGGTCCCGGTCGCCGCGGCGGCCGCCGGGGTCCGCCGCACGGTGGCGGGCCCGCGCCCGGCCGCCGGGGAGAACCCGGCCGCCGCCGAACCGCTCGCCACCGTCCCGGCCTGCGCCACCCGGATCGAGGACCTCGTCCGGCACGGACCGTCCGCACCCGTCCGCGGGCCCGCCCAGCAGCCGCGGGCGGGCCCGCGGACGGACGGAGCCGCAGGCGGGCGGACGCGGCGAAGGGGCGGGCCCCCGCGGACCCGGCCCCTGCCGTCGGGGACGACCGTCGCAGCGACCGGAGAGCCGGTACGGCGAACCGCTGCACGAGGTCCGCAGCGAGCTGCCGAACGAACCGCTCCCGCTTGCCCGCCGGGGACACGACGTCGGCCTACGGCGCCTCGGCGTTCGCGGGCACGATGCGGCGCAGCGTGATGCCGTTCGGCACGGGCTCCGGGTGCCCCGTTGTCCGGTGCCCGCGGACGGGGCGTACCGGATCGGCCTTGTGGATCGGGGCGGTGGGGACGGTCCCGACCCGGCCCCGGGACGTGCCGTGCGCCGCGCGGCGGGACGCGTGCAGGGCCGCGACCGTCACCGGGTCCCGGACGCCCCTTCTCCGGCCGTTGCCGCGGTACCTGCCGCTCGACCGGGAGAAAGGCGGGGCCGCAGTGGTAGCATGGCCGGTTCCGTCGCGCCGGCGAGCGAACCGTCGTGGAGCAGTTCGAGGCGGGCGGCCTCGCCGGTGCCGCCGTAGGGGTTTTCGCGGCCGGCGGCGGCGCGGCGCAGTCCGGTCCGCGGGCGGGCGGTGGCCGCGTCGAACGCCTGCCTCGGCCGGTTGCCGCCCGGGAGGAGGTCCGGCGCCCGCACCGGACCGGGCTCCTGCCGGTTCGGGTCGACCGCGTCCGCGGTGTCGGCGGCGGACGGCCCGGGGTCCGGGGCGCGCCCCTGTTCCCGTCGCCGCCCGCAGGCCTGCGTCCGGCCGGTACTCCCGGGCGGTCCGGGCAGCGGCCGGGCGGTCCGGGCAGCGGCCGGGCCGGGCCGGGCCGGGTGTCCGGACTGCCCGGGTGTCCGGGTGTCCGGCCGGGCCGGGTGTCCGGGCGGGCCGGGTGTCCGGGCGGGCCGGCCGTCGGACACCGCCCGACGGCCGCCCGTGGCTACCCCGGCCCGACCAGCCCGCACTCGTACGCGAGGATCACCGCCTGCACCCGGTCCCGCAGACCCAGCTTGGACATGACCCGGCCGAGATGCTTCTTCACCGTGGGCTCCGCGAGACCGAGGGCGGCGGCGAGTTCCGTGTTGGTCAGGCCGCGGGCGGCCCCCAGCAGGACCTCCCGCTCGCGCGCGGTCAGCACGCCCAGCCGCTGCGCGTCGCCCCCGCCCCCGTCGTGCCCGGCGGCGGGGAGGCGGTGCGCGAAGCGGTCCAGCAGCCGCCGGGTCACCCGGGGGGAGAGCACCGCGTCCCCCCGGGCCACGTCGCGGATCGCCCCCAGCAGTTCCTGCGGCCGCTGTTCTTCAGCAGGAAGCCCGAGGCCCCGGCCCGCAGCGCCTCGAAGGCGTAGGCGTCCAGGTCGAAGGTCGTGAGCACCAGCACCCGCGTCCCGGGCACCTCGCGCCGCAGCAGCCGGGTCGCCTCGATGCCGTCGGTGCCCGGCATCCGCACGTCCATCAGCACCACGTCCGGCCGCAGCCGCCGTGCCAGCTCCACCGCCGCCGCCCCGTCGGCCGCCTCCCCGACCGGCTCCATGTCCGGCTCGGCGCGCAGGATCATGGCGAACGCCAGCCGCAGCAGCTCCTCGTCGTCCACCAGCAGCACCCGGACGCTCACGACGCGCCCCCGGATCCAGCCGTACGAAGACCCGCCAGCCGTCGCCCGGCCGCGGGCCCGCCTCCAGCACCCCGCCGAAGGCCGCGGCGCGTTCCCGCATCCCCGTGAGACCCAGTCCGGCCCCCGCGGATCCGGGACGCCCGGTCCCCGCGGCCCGCCCGTCGTCGGTCACCTCGACGGTGACCGCCCCCGGCGCGCAGGACACCCGCACCTCGGCGCGCGTCCCCTGCGGCGCGTGGCGCAGGACGTTGGTCAGCGATTCCTGGACGAGCCGGTGCACTGTCAGCTGCGCCGCCGCCGGCACCCCGGCGGCCTCGCCGTCCACCCGCAGCCGGGTCACCAGGCCCGCCGCCTCCATCCGCGCGCACAGCGCCCCCAGCTGGCCGATCCCCGGCGGCGACCGGCGCTCGCCACCGGACCCGGCACCGGACCCGGCGTCGGTACCGGACCCGGTGTCGGGTCCGGCGTCCTGGAGCAGGCCCAGCGCCCGCCGCATGTCGCCCAGCGCCTGCCGACCGGTCTCCGCGATCCGGGCCGTCACGGCGCAGGCGTCGGCCGGCCGCGCGTGCCCGAGCGCGTCCGCCAGCGCCACCACCACCGACAGGCCGTGCGTCACGCTGTCGTGCAACTCCCTCGCGATCCGGGCGCGTTCCTCCTCCACCGCCCGGCGCTCCCGCTCGTCGCGGTCCCGTTCCAGGCGCGCCAGCCGCTGCGCCCGCGCGGCCCGCCGGACGCGGGTGTTCGCCCCGAGCAGCGCGCTCGCGGCGACCGCCGCCGCCATCGCGGCGCCGGAGGCGAGGAAGCGTCCCTCGGGCGCCCAGCGCGCCGCCGCGAGCACCGCACCCGCCGCCGCCACCAGACCCGCCGCCCACGCCGACCGGTACGGCGCCCGCGCGGTCACCGTCCCGAGGGCGACCAGCAACGCCGCGTCGGCCGGCAGCTGAACACCCAGCAGCCACTGCACGAGCGCCGCGGCCGCGATCACGCCGAACACGGACCGGGGCGCCCGCCGCCGCCACACCAACGGGAGCACCAGAGCGCTCTGCAGCGCGAAACCCCTACCGTCCGCCACCCGCCCCGGCCCGAGCGTCAGCAGGAACAGGGCCGCCGCGAGCGCGGCGTCCGCCACCAGGGGCGGCACCCGCCCCGGCAGCCGCGCGAGGGCACCCGGCCGCCCCGTCCGTACCGCACCGGTCCCGGTCATCGTGTCCGTCCTCGCCTCCGCGTTCCCGCGGCGTCCTCGCCGGATCCCCACGCTAGGACCCCCGCGCCCGCGAACGCGTCCGCCCACCGGCGGAGACCGGGGAGACCCCGGGACACCGGGGCCTCCTCCGCGCGCAGGAGCGCACGCGCCCCCGGGGCGACCCGCGACCACCCGCGGGACCGTCCCCCCGCAGGGCGCCCCGCACCCCCGGCGGCGAAACCCTGGTGACGACCCCGCAGCCGCACCCGCCCGAGGAGCCCGCCCATGCCCCAGACCCGCCGCGCCCTGCTCCGCACGCTCGGCACGCTCGGCGCCGCCGTGCTCGCCACCGCCGCCGCCCCCGCCCCCGCCCCCGCCCCGGGAAGCCGCCCCGCCGCCCCGGCCGCGGGGGCCGGCCCCCGCGCACACCCCCGGCAC
Source organism: Kitasatospora sp. cg17-2 (assembly GCF_054031055.1). Classification (NCBI taxonomy): domain Bacteria; kingdom Bacillati; phylum Actinomycetota; class Actinomycetes; order Kitasatosporales; family Streptomycetaceae; genus Kitasatospora; species Kitasatospora sp. cg17-2. The sequence continues at coordinate 9,689,649 of NZ_CM132923.1, read as the reverse complement.
CCCCGTCCCGCTGCGGCTGCCCGCGCCCACCGGCCCCTGGCCCGTCGGCACCGTCGCGCTGCACCTGGTCGACGACAGCCGCCCCGACCCCCTCCTGCCCGCCCAGCCCTACCGGGAGCTCATGGCCGGCCTCTGGTACCCGGCGGAACCCGGCGCCGGCCACCCGAGGGCCCCCTGGCTGCCCCCGGCCGCGGCGGCCGACTGGGACACGCACTCCGCACCGGCCCTCGGTGTCCCCACCGGCGCCGCCGACTGGCGGGGCATCAGGACCCACGCCCGCACCGGCGCGCCCGTCGCCCGCCGTGCCGGCCGGCTGCCCGTGGTGCTGTTCTCCTCCGGCGACGGCGGCTCGCGCGCCCTCGGCACCACCCTGGTCGAGGAACTGGCCAGCCACGGCCACCTCGTCGTCGCCCTCGACTCCACCTACGAGGCCGAACAGGTCGAGTTCCCCGGCGGCCGGGTCGAACGCGCCCTCCCGCTCCCCGACGACCTCACCCCGCAGGTCATCGCCGCCCTCCTCGCCGGACACTCCCGGGCCCGCCTCGCCGACGCCCGCTTCGTCCTCGGCGCACTCGACCGGCTCGCCCGCGGCCACCGCCCCGACACCGGCACCGACCCGCTCCCGGACGGGCTGGCCCAAGCCGCCGACCCGGCCAGGACCGGCGTGCTCGGGCAGTCCCTCGGCGGCTCCGTCGCCGCCCAGCTCGCCCACGACGAGCCCCGCGTCCGCGCGGCGGCCGACCTCGACGGCGCCCTCCTGGGACCCGTCGCCGACAGCGGCCTCGCCAAGCCCTTCCTCCTGATGGCCTCCGGAACGAAGACCCTGACCACCGAACCGGACTGGGCCTCCTGCTGGGCGGCGTCCACCGGCCCCCGGCACGCCCTGCGGCTGCGGAACGCCGCCCACGGCTCGTACACCGACCTCCAGGTCCTCCTGCCCCAGCTCGTCCACCGCCTCCCGGTCCCCGACACGGCCGCACTCATCGGCACCCTCGACCCCCACCGCTCCCTGGCCGCCCAACGCACCGCCGTCGCCGCCTTCTTCGCCCAATACCTGATGGGGCGGCCCACCGGTTTCCTCGACCGGCCCGGCGACCACTGGCCGGAACTGGAGGTACTGCACTGAACCCACCCGCCCCACACCCCCCGGTCACGCCCGGTCACGCCCGACGGCACCACCGTGCGGCCAGGAACGCGACCCACACGGGACAGACCCCGACACGCAGCCGGCACAACCCGAGAACCGACGGAGAACGGACGGACCCCCTGCCCCCCGCTACCTTTTTCGTGGCCCCGCAACGGGGCTCCCGGCCTCCGGCTCGGCAGGACTGTTCCCCCCTGCAGTTCGCATGACCCGGGGGGTGGTGCCACCGGGCCGGAGGCACCGGTGGACCGCTGATAGGGGCAGGACCACCAGCTCGTTGGGAGGCTCTTCGTCACGTGGATGCCGGCGACCGGTGCCACGCCAACGAGGCCGGGACAGCACGACCTCGTAAAGGATCAGCGTGATCGACACCCGTGACACCGGAACAACCGGACCCCGTACGGGGGGCGCACACCGGTGACACCGGAACAACCGGACCCCGTACGGGGGGCGGACACCGGTGACACCGGAACAACCGGACCCCGTTCCGGGCAAAGGCCCACGGGCCCCACCCCCCGCACCACCGAACCCCCGGCCCGTCAGACCTCCCCACCTTCCCACCCGTTGGACCGCTTCTACCCCGCACAGGAAGATCTTCGGCACGCCCCGGGCCGGGCAAGCCGCTTCCCGCCCCGCCGACCGCAAGATCTCCCGCTCCCCGGACACAGGGACCGCACCGGCCGCACCAGACCCCCGCCTCGCCAGACACCGGGCCGACGTCCCGTTCGCGATGCTCCGCGACAGGACCTTCTACAAGCCCGAACCCGCTGCGGCCAGGCGAGGAGTCCAGAGTGCTCGATCAATCCTCCGGCCGAAGCCGCTGACGAGCGGCCTCAAGCCGCTGGTCATAGTCAGGCGCGAACAGCTCAGGAAGCGACTTGTCGAGTGTTCCAGCGATCCGATGGATCGGAGCCCAGACCGCCGGATCGTCGACAACGCGGCTGAGGTCCGTCATCTGGAGCTTCTCCAGCCAGTACGACAGCACCAGTGCCTCGTCACTCGTGAGCTGGATCATGACCTGGCTATCACTCATGCACACCCCTACGACTCGGCCCGCCCCTGCCCGCACGAACCTACTGGCCTCGGACCTTGACCACACACATAGGGGCACCCGCAACACCGACACCCCACCCCCGCGCCACCACAACACGCCAAACACCCCGACCGCGGCCGTCACCGCGCCGACCCGGCCAGCCGGGCCGACGAGCGGACCGACGAGCCGGGCGAGCGAGCCGGGCGAGCGACCTGCCAGGCGACCTGCCAGGCGGCCGGGCGGACGAGCGGGCCAGCGGGGCCGGGCGAACGGCGAGCAGGCGGGCGGGCCGGGCGAGCAGGCCGGGCGACTGGAGGCGACGTCCGGTCACAGCCGCACACCGACAACCCGGACCGCGTCCGGGGAGGCCGGTGAGGCGATCCATGCCGCAGGACTCATCCTCGTCCCCAGCGGAGGCCGGGACCCGATCACAGACCTTCTGATCCGGATCAACGGAGAGACGGATCCCTTCCGGCACTGACCGCCCGTCACGCTCACGGCCGCCACAACCACCGGGGCGAGCCGTAGTGCAGAGAAGGCCGAGGCGGGGCGCGCCGGTTCCCACGGTTCGGACGTACGACCCGTCCGCCGCAGTCGGACGGCAGAGGCCGTCAGGACCCGCGCGGTCGTGGGAGCCCGTCCGCACGAGGACCACCGTCCGGTCGACGCCCAGCAGGCCCTGGGCCGCAACATCCTGCCGCCCGCGCTCTGCGGGCGAGCGACAGGTCCACCGCCGAGCGGGCGTTCTCCCCGGTCAAGGCCCTGCTGCTGGAGCACCCGCCGGGCTCCACCAGCACGGACGTCCTCAACGATGCCGGCTGGATGCCGATCGTGGCAACTCACCGCGATGCCACGGCTGCGGAGCCCGGCCACCGCGGGCGGCCGGGCCCCGGGACAGCGCGCACCGGTCCGAGTACGAGAACGCCCCCGCACGCCGAACCCGGCCGCACCGCCAGCGACCGTGACCCGCCAGCGACCGTGACCCACCTGCGCGCCACAGGCCGCCGCCCCGCAGGGCCGCGACCCGCAGCACCGACAGCCCGACCGGGCACGGCGCGGACCCGCGCCACGAGCCCCCTGATTGCCTACCCGTCGGAGGACAGTGCAGGCGAACGCGGGCAGGGGGATAGGGAACGGCACCGCGGACGGTGAGCCCGGGACCGTCGTCGCGGGCCGCCGTGCCGACGCCCGGGGCCAGAGCCCCGTCGCAGCCGGCGTTCGTCACAGCCACGGACCGGCCCCGCTGACTCAACGAACCGTCCCAGAACTCCGAAACGGACGCGGAGGCGGAGGCGGAGGCCGAGGCGGAGGCCGAGGCGGAGACGGAGACGGAGACGGACGACGCGGCGCCGCCCGCCCTCCCCCGCCCTCGCCCTCCCTGCGGCCACGCCGCACGGCGCCGCACGGCGGCGCACGGCGGCGCACGGATCCCGGGTGAGCCGCCGGACACCCCCCTCGACGACAGCACGGCCAGGACCGTGACCGTCGAGGAGACCCGACCGGGAGCCCGTCGTCCCGCAGGTCACGGAACCCCGCCGCCGCCCGGCATCGACCGGACCCCGCCGCCGCACGTCACGGCCCGCAACCGGCCCCGGCAGACGGCCCGCTCCCGCCCTCCGCAACGGGCGGGCCGACGGGCAGCTCGCCGGCCAGGAGCTGATCCTCGCACCAGGCCACCGCGTCGTCCCGGCCGGCGAAAGCCCGCCAGCCGGAGTACCCGCCGACGCCGGCCAGGAACGGCTCCTGGGCAGCGACGACGATCCGGTGACCACGCCGGGCGACGTCCGCCAGACCCGCGGCGAGCATCGCCGCCGAACCCGGCCGGATCCCGGTGACAGCCATCAGGTCCAGCACCAGCCAGCCCGGCGGCTCGGGAACGGCCCCCTCGACAGCCCCCAACAACTGCTCCGTCTCGGTGAACTCCAGCTCGCCCTGGGCACCGACAACGACAATACGCCGACTGCTCGCGTTGAGCAGCGCGCTCTCCTCCGGACTGCGGGCACGCGAGGACCGGGCACCGTGCCCGGCGTCCGTGACAGTCGCCGTCAGGTGCACCGGTGCGTGCATCAGGTGAAGAGCAAGCCGTTCCGACATCGCAGTCAGCGCAGCCACACCCCGCACCGAGTTCCCCGCCGCATCCAACGGCGGACTGTAGACCGCGACACCGAACCGACCCGGACCCACCGCGATCAACCCACCCGACACCCCACTCTTCGCCGGCAAACCAACACTCAACAACCACTCCCCGGCGCCGTCGTACATCCCACAGGTGGCCATCACCGCCAACGTCCGCACCGCCACGCTCCGCTCTACGACCCGCTCGCCGGTGACCGGGTTGCGGCCGCCGTTCGCCAGGGTCGCAGCCATCACCGCCAGGTCGGCCGCGGTGACCAGGACCGAGCACTGGCGGAAGTAGGTGGCCGTCACGGCGTACGGGTCGTCGCTCAACGAGCCGGCCGAGCGCATCAGGTAGGCCAGCGCACGGTTGCGGTCGCCGGTGGCGACCTCGGAGGCGTAGACCTCCTCGTCGTAGCCCAGCCGACGGCCCGCGAACGCGGACAGGCAGTCCAGGATCCGGGCGGACCGCGCCTCGGGGTCGGCCGCCGAGACCAGGGCGGTGGTGGCGATCGCGCCGGCGTTGACCATCGGGTTGGCCGGCCGACCGGTGCCCGGTTCCAGACTGATGGCGTTGAAGGCCTCGCCGCTGGGCTCGGCGCCGACCCGTCGGAGCATCTCGTCGGGTCCGAGGTCGGTGAGGGCCAGGGCGTAGACGAAGGGCTTGGAGACCGACTGGACGGTGAACTCGGTGTCGGCCTTGCCCGCCTGGTAGCGACGGCCGCCCATGCTGGTGATCGCGATGCCGAAGTCCTCGGGGTCGGCCTGGGCGAGCTTCGGGATGTAGGAGGCGACCTCGCCGCCCTTCAGCCCGCTGATCCGCCGGTGCAGTTCGTCGAGTGCCTTCGTCACCGGGTCCATGTACGCACCCCTTCCGTTCCCGCTCGTCCGTTCCGGGGCCCCGGGGGCCTCGGGGGGTCCCGGACTCCCGGAACCCGCTGCCACTGCCCGTCGGCCGGCCCGCCCGGGCGGCGCCGAACGCAGCCGCGCTCAGCAGCATGCCAGGGGCGCGACCAGCACCCGCCCACGACTCACCGGAGGCGGTCGCGGCCCGGCCGCCGTCGAGCGGGCGAGCGGGCGAGCGGGCGAGCGGGACCCGACGCCGGCCGGCCCTGGTGTGATGGGCCCACTGTTCGAGAAAGGTACCTGCGGTTCCATCAGCAGCACTTCGAGGACGGACCATGTGCCCCGTACCCACGCCCGGGTCGAACACGTCGGGAAACTCCGCCGTCCGCGTACGCCCCGCGGAACAGCAGGACGTGCAGGAACGGTGTTCCGGCTCGCGGCGGCCGCCGCGTCGGCGCCGGTGACGGCTCCGCAGGAACGGCCCGGCCGGAGCGCGGCGAGACGGTGGAATCGGGTGCCGGGGGTGTGGTGCGTGGCAGCCCGGAAAGGGGGCACACGGCTCCCGGGCGCGCCGCGCGCTCAGGACGGAGGAGGCGTCATGGTGGCCACCGCACGGGAGTCCCGGTCCAGTGGGGCGGTGTCGGCCGGTCCGTTCCTGCGCGCCGCCGGGCGGGCCGGTTTCACGGCCCGCGGAGTCGTCTACGTCGTGATCGGCTACCTCGCCCTGCGGATCGCGACGGACGGCCGGGGCCCGGACGAGGCCGACCGGGAAGGGGCACTGCGCCAGATCGCGGCCCGGCCCGGCGGCACGCTCCTCCTGTGGCTGCTCGTCCTCGGCTTCGCGTGCATGACGCTCTGGCGCGCCGCCGCCGCAATCTCGCACGGCGGGCAAGGCGGGCACGGCGGGCACGGCGGCGGTCGGCGCAAGCCGGGCAAGCGGTTGCTGGATGCCGGGCGGGCGGTGTTCTACGCGTCGGTCTGCTGGGGTACCGCCGCCTTCGCCTCCGGTACCGCAGGCGGGTCGAACAGCGACCGCGCCTCCAAGGACCGGACGGCCGACGCGCTCGCCCTGCCGGGCGGCCGCCTGCTGGTGGGCGCGGCCGGCCTGGCACTGGTCGGCGTGGGTGCGGGCATCGCCGTGCGCGCCGCCCTGCGGACCTTCCTGCGCCGACTGGACACCGCCTCGATGGGCCGGCGCACCCGCATCGCGGTCACCGGGATCGGGGTCGCCGGCAACACGGCGCGCGGCGCGGTGTTCGCGGGCGTGGGGCTCTTCGTCATGACGGCGGCGGTCCGCTTCGACCCCGGGCGGGCGAGAGGCATCGACGACACCCTTCGATCCTTCGCGGACACCCCGGCCGGCCCGTGGCTGCTCGCCGTCGTGGCAGTCGGACTGCTGCTGTTCGGCGTCTTCTCGTTCGTTTCCGCCCGCCGACGGCGCTTCTGACCCGGCGAGTCCCTCCCCCACCGCACCCGGTGGCGCCGGCCCTGCGCCGCGCGGCCGCGGTCACCGTGCGGCGACCCGGCCCCCGTGCCGTCCGTCCGCCGACCGGCCCGGCCTGCTGACGGTCCGACGGTCCCCGGGACCGCGATGCCACGACAAACGGCTCATTGCTCGTCCTCGGGGCCCTGAACGTCGACAGGCCGCGTGCCGTCGAAGGTCACCAGGATCCCGAAGGGGTCCGCCAGCCGGAACCTGCTCTCCGTGAACCGGATCGCCCAGGTCCGGTCGGCCCACACCACCACCTCGGGACCTGCCAACGGCAACTCCGGAAGATCCAGCCAGCTCAGCTCCTCCGGCGCGAGCTCGAAGTGCCGCTCCCCGAGCCGGGTCCGGCAGTACCGCACGGCCCGGTCGACGAGGACGTCGAAATTGCTCACCACGTCGAGAGCGAGTCGCAGGACGGCCTCCTCGGGCGGCGCGGCCGGCTCGATCACCAGACTGACAACCGCCGCTTCGCCGCCTGCCGACTCCGGGAAGGAACCGGTCCAGCAGGCCAAGGACGCAGGGCTCTGCGTCCGTTCCAACACGAGCCCGGCGATACGCAGCGTGGCAGGCAGGTCCACATCAGCGCCCGCGATACCCAGAACTCCGCCGTCGTCCGACATCGGTTCAGCATAGGCGACGCCCCATCACGCCGGGCCGCCCCACCCCCGGGCCGCACAGCGAGCGCGCGACCGGATTCCGCTCCCCGACCCGATCGAATCCACGTCGTCCTGACGCATCCCCGTGACCGGGCCGATGCGGATCGGCCCTGGCTCCGGTTCGGGACGACTCCCCCGATCCCGGGAGACGACCCTCGTACCAGGCCGAGCACCTTGAAGCGCGGCTGACCGCAGGCGATCCCCCGTGCCACCGCCGAGGCCCGGGGAGGTGCGCACGATGCCGAGCAACTGGGCCACCCACGGCCGCCGGTCGACCCGCTGTCCATGCCAACGGGCGGGAGAGACGAGGTCGGGCCTCTCCCGCCCTTGCGCAGCGTCGGGTGTCCCACGGGGAGGTGGCGCACCGCACCACCTTCCAGTGAGGGCAGGGGTGCCGGGCACGTCCGGCTCCGATACACGGGTGGCGGAAGGCAGGCGCCCGGTCGTGCGGGTGGCGGCGGACCGGGCCAACGACCCGCGCCGCCGGGCTCACTGCCCCTGGGTCCGCGGTCGGTCGTGTCGTCGCGGGGCCGTCGCCGTCGGCCGCCGTCGCCACCGGCCAATGGACCGTCATGACGGTCGACCGGGGAGAACGATCGATCGAACGCGCACCGACCCCTGTCGGCAGCCGCGCCGGACGGACAGAATCACCCGTATGACAACCGCCACGGTCGCACCGCCCACCGGTGCCGCTCCCCTCGACCTCGCCAGGGGATTCCTGACCGGCGGCGTGATCGGGGCGTCGCTGGCCGCCTTCGTCGTCGGCTGCACTCTCGGCAGGGTCGCGCTGATCGTCGCCGGACCGGCCCTGCTCGCGGCCTACGCGCTGCTGTTCCGCCTCGCCGGCGCGCCGCGCCGGGCCCGGGAAGGTGCCCTGGCTCCCCTCACGGCACTGGCGGTGATCGACGGACGGGAGATGCCCACGGTCGAGGAGACGGACGTCCCGGTGCGCTTCGACCTGACCGTCGCCCCGGACCTGGCGCCCGCCTTCCGCATCCGGATCACCCAGAACGTGCACGTCTCCGAACTCACCGACCACCGGCCGGGCACGGTCCTGGTGGTCCGCTACCCCCCGGACCGGCCGTGGCTGCTGCGGATCGTGAGGCGGCCGACCCCGGAGTGGGAGGACCGGGCGGCCGGCGCCGTCCTGGAGCCGGCATCCGGGCCGGTCGTGGTGGCGGATAGCCAGGACGGCTGCGCCTGGAGCCTGACCACCCTGCTCGGGGTGCTGCTCGGCGCGGCCGCCGTGGTCCTGCTCATGCGGACCGAGCTGTTCGGGAAGGACACCGAGGCGCCCACTGCCCGGCCCGTCACCTCGTCCAGCACGAGCACGAGCACGAGCACGTTCTCGGTGACGGCCACGGTCACCTCCTCGACCACCGGCACGGTGGCCTTCGGCCCCGGCCGGTCGGTGCTGGACCGGGGCGTGCTGCGGGAGGCCGTCGAGTCGCTCGCCGGGGGCGGGGACGGCAGGCAGGCGATGACCGTCGTGGTGCGGGAGCAGCTGCTGACGGTGGTGTTCGCCCCCGACGGGGTGAACGTCCCCGCGTTCGACCCGCGGTCGCTGCCCTTCGACCGGCTGCCCGCGCTGGTCCAGGAGGCCAGGACCGCCCTCGGCGTCGACGAGCCCCGCACCTGGCAACTGTCCGCGGAACGCCTGGCCGGTGCACTCACGATCAGGATCGGCGTGACCGGGGCCGGCGGCTCGGCCTCGTTGGAGGCGGACGGGCAGGGCGCGGTGGTGCGGCGCAGCCCGGCCCGTTGAGGGCGCGCGGCAGCGGTGGGTCGTGGTGGTGCGGACCGGTGGATCGACGGGGTCGGAACGGCAGGAGGGACGGGCGATGGGGTGGCACGGGTACCTGGCGGTGTGGTGCGGGGTGCTGGGCGCGGTGGCGCTGGTGGGGTACGGCAGGTCGCTGGCCGGGATGACGCGCGAGCAGCGGGCGGTGCGGGTCCCGGGACGGATCGAGCAGGTGCGGGTGCCCCGGCACGGCGGCTCACGGCGCGGGGGAATCGCGGTGGTGGTGTCCTACCGCGAGCCGTCCAGCGGCGCGCGGGTCGTGGTGACGAACGACGGAGAGCACGGCGAGAAAGGTGAGACGATCACCGCCGCGTGGACGGGCCGGGAGATCGGGGTCCGCTACCCGCGCGGCAGGCCGCACAACTACCGGTTCACCGCGGACCCGCAGGCGGGCGGTCGCGGGCTGGGCTGGCCGAACACGGCGTTGTTCCTGCTCTACGCCGGCCTGGTGGTCGCCGCCGCGGTCGGCCACGGCTGGCCGTGGGCGCTGATCGGCGTCTGCGGGCCGTGGGCCCTCATAGGCGCCTGCTACCTGCCGGGCAACGTGCGCGACACCAGGCACCGCCGTGAGCGGCTGGCCTCGATGACCGCCGCCGAAGGCCGGATCGTCGCGGTACTGCGGGACGTGACCACCGACGCCGAGGGCAGCACCTCCACCACGCTCACACCGGTGGTGGCGTTCACCACCCGCGAGGGCACGGCCGTCACCGCACACTGCGACACAGGTGTACCGGACCCGGCCGGCTCGTACGGGCGGCACCTGACGGTCCACTACCCCGCCGACGACCCCGCCGGATTCGTCCTCGACCACACCGCCCGACAACGTTCCCTACGCTCCGACACCGCGATCAACGTGGTGTGCCTGGTCCTCGTCGCGGCAGCGGCCGTCACGGGCTTCCTCCTGCTCTGACCCGAGGCCGGGACGCCGGGACCGGCCGTGCGCACACCGGAACCGGGCCCGCCCCGGGGACGGGCGGCTACCGGCGTCGCGCGCCGCCCCTGACGCTGCCACCGCGCCCCCGGTCCCGGTCCCGGCAGTCGGAGGCCTCTCCCGACCACCCGGTGCGGGGAGAGGCCCGCTGCGTCGGACTGCCGCTGATCGAACGTCCGGGTGAGTCCCACCGGTCCCGCCTGCGGGACACCGCCGGCGCCGCGGTACGTCGCCCGTGGCGGCGCGTCCTCCCCGTCAGTGATCGTCCACAAACCGTAGCAAGGCTCTCGACGGTCGAAGAGGGAGAGAGCCGGACCCCGCACGGGGCGCAGGCCGGGTGTCAGGACCGCACGCGGGTGCGCCTGTCTGCCCGGTCCGCCGTCTCGCCCGTTCCCTCTCCCGGAGCTTCGGGCCCCAGCCGGCGGCGCAGCAGCACCGCGGCCAGTGCCGCCAGCGCGAACCCCGCTCCCACCCAGGGGAGTTGGCGCGCTCCGACGGTTGCGACCGCCAGGCCGCCGGCGGCGCTGCCGATCGTGATGCCGAGGTTGGAGAAGGAGATGAAGAGGCTGTTGCCGAACTCCGGAGCGTCCTGGGCGTCCCGGGCCAGCCAGGTCTGGCTGACGACGAGTCCGCCCGAGTGGACCGCGCCCCACAGGAGCACGGCGAGGACGGTGGGGACGGCCCACGGGGCGACGGTGCGAAGGAGGACGTAGAGCAGCGCGTAGAGGACGGGGAAGGCGGTCACCGTCCGGACCGGGTCGCGTTCCAGCAGCCGGCCGAAGAGGAGGTTGCCGAGGACCATCACGACCCCGAAGGCCATCAGCAGCGCGCCGATCGTCGATCCGCCGAGGTGCGTGACGCGTTCCAGGTACTCGGCGAAGTAGCCGTAGACCGAGAACATCGCCGCGAAGACGAACACCACGGCCGACAGGGACAGCCACAGCCGGGGGCGGTTCAGAATGCCCAACTGGTCCCCGTAGGAGAGACGTTGGCCGGCGGGCATGGAGGGGAAGAGGGCCAGGATCCCGACCAGGGCGAGCAGGTTGGCGCAGGCGCCGAACCAGAACGCGGCCGCGAGGGAGAAGTGTTCGGCGAGGTAGGAGGTGGCCGGCACACCGAACGCGAAGCCCAGCGTCACCCCGGCGAAGACGGTGGTGGCGGCCCTGGTGGCCTTCTCCGGCGGCACGAGCCGGGTGGCGGCGGTCAGCGCCACCGCGAAGAACACCGGATGGAAGAGCGCCGGCACGATCCGGAAGACGAGCATCACCGGGAAACTGTCGGTGAGCGCGTAGACGGCGTTGGAGGCCGCGAACACCGCGAGCGCCGCCGCCAGGACGGCCTTGCGCCGAACCCCGGAGGCCAGCAGTGTCGCGAACGGGCCGGCCGCGGCGACCACGAGCGCGAACACCCCCACCAGCCACCCGGCTGTCGCCGTCGGCACGCCGAGTTGCTCGGAGATCCGGGGCAGGACGCCGACGACGCCCATCTCCGTGGTGATGATGCCGAACACCCCCAGGGAGAGGGTCAGGACAACAGGACCGGTCTTTCCCATGACTGCCTTCCGCCGTCGGCCGGGCGCGGGCACGGCTGCACCGCCCCACCGGACCGAGCTACAAATCTAGATAGTTAGATGGGTTTGCGCGCGAAAAGGGCACACCCCTCCCCCGCGCCGACCCGGGAACGAGCGTCAGAGCTCGTCGCGCACGTACGCCGCGAAGGCGGCGATCGTCTCCTCGTCGCGCCGGTAGAACGTCCACTTGCCGACCCGCTCCGACACCAGCAGCCCGGCGTCCCGCAGAATCTGCAGGTAGCCGGAGACCACCGACTGGGCCAACCCGGAACGCTCCCGGATCTCCGTCACGCACACGCCGATGTGGAAGCCGACACCGCGCTCGCGGTAGTACGCCTCGTCCCAGTAGAGCTCCGGCGTCTTCAGCCAGCGCAGGAACTCCGCCCGCGCGGGATTGGCGAGCGCCTTGTGGACGGCCAGCGGATCCACCGCACACCCCTTTCGCGAGCCGGACCTCCCGGGACGTATCTAATATTCTCGATACGAAGAAACGTGTCAACCCGGAACCCCTGCCCGCAGCCATCGCACAGCGCCCCCGCTCAGCCGCCGGGGCGCGGCCGGAGTGCCCGCGCGACGCCCCAGCCCGCGGCCGCCAGACCGGCCAGGGCGATCGGGCGCGACCACTCCCCCGCCCCGGTCGGCGCGAACGCGACGGACAGGACCAGGCCGGACGCGGCGAGGGCGGCCAGCACGTGTGCGGGCCGGACCCGGTCGCGCTGCGGGCCGAGGACGTCGACCAGCAGCAGATAGCCGATCAGGAGCGCGGCCACCGCCGCGATCCGCCCGAACGGGGGCTCACCCAGCGCGGCCAGCAGGACGCTCCCGGCCGCCAGCACGGTACCGCGCGACCCGGCGAGCCGCCCGGGCCAGCCGTGCGGACGGCGCGGCGGCTCCTCGAGCGGCGGGGCGGCCCAGAGGGCGAAGGCCGCGGCGGCCACCACGGCGGCGGGCCCGAAGCGGTCCGCCGCACCGTCGGCGGCGCCGACCCCGGCGGCGGTGAGCGCGAGGGCGACACCGGTACAGCGCAGCGCGGCCCGCTCGGCCCACCGCGACCACGGAGCCGCAGGAGCCGTCGTGGCCGTGTCGGGAATCGGCGCCGCGACAGGAACCGGGGTCGGGGTAGGGGTCGGGACGTGGTCGGGCGTGGTCATCGGGCTCCTCCTCCGATCCGGCGGCGCAGCAATGGTGCGAGCGCCAGGTCGAGCGCCTCGCCCGGGGTGTGGCGGGCCACCGGGATGCCCCGGGTGCGCAGTGCCGAGCGCATCGCCTCGCGTTCGGCGTGCCAGAGGCGCAGGGCCACGGCGTCGATCTCGTCACCGGGCTCCACCGCCGGTTCGCCGGCCGGGATCTCCACCACGACCAGCGGGTTGCCGAGGTCGCGGACCCGGCCGAGCACGTCCAGGATCCGCTGGTCGGCCAGCGGGGTGAACGCGTACACCAGCGCGTGGCGGGGCAGTGCCGCCACCGGGAGCCGGGGCGCGAGGAGCCCGCGGTGGCCGCGGTCCTGACGGACCTCCAGCACGCTCTCCACCATCCGGTAGGACTGCCGCTCCCCGCTGCCCGCGGTGAGCCAGCGCAGTTTCCCGCCGACCGCGATCAGACCGACCCGGTCGTGCCGGCGCAGGTAGGCACGGGTCAGCCCGGTGGCCGCGCGCAGTGTCTCGTCGAGACTGGAGCGGCCGGTGGCCGCGTCCCGGAAGTCGGCCAGCGTGTCCAACAGGACGACCGCGTCGGCGGCCCGCTCCGCCGCGAACTGGTTGATCTGCACCGCATCGCGGCGGGTGGTGGAGGGCCAGTGGATGCGCCGCTGGCGCTCACCGGGCACGTACGGGCGCACGCCCACCACCTCGACACCGGTGCCCTCGTGCGCGGTGGTGTGCTCGCCGATGCGTTCGGGCAAGCGCACCGGGATCGGGGTGAGGCGGGCCGCGCTCGGCTCCGGGAAGACGTCCATCGTGCCGAGGTCGGTGCGAACCGTCCGGCGGGTCAGGCCGCCGGCGTCGTAGACCTCGATGTCGACGCTGCCCAAGGTCCACCGGCCCCACCGTTCGGCCCGGAGCACGAGGTCGACCTCATTGGTGCCTACGGTCACCGCCGTCAGGGTGACGCCCGGGCCGAGAGCGGCGGTCGGGTCGAGCCGGCCGATCCGCCCGTCGTGGCGGACGGTGATCCGTACGGTGATCGGCTCGCCCTCCAGGCAGCGGCGGGGCGTGACGGTGTTCTCGGCGTCCAGCCGGGACGGCCGGTCGTTGCCCGTGCCCGCCAGGACGAGCAGGACGGCCGGGCCCGCCGCCAGCGCGAGCAGCCACGGGTGACCGGTGGCCAGTGCGGCGACGGCCGCGACGGCGGCCACCGTGAGCAGGCGCAGGGCCCGCTCGCCGGGCCGCCAGTGCGGGGAGGGCGGCGTGGTGGGCAGGCCGGCCAGTGTGGCACTGGTGCTGCGGGCGACCAGGCGTGCGGCGGCCCGCTCCGCACGCCGGTGGTCGGCGGCGGGCCCGGGGCTCACCGGGCGGCGCCCGGGGCGTCCACCGAACCGCTCTCCGGACCGCTCTCCGAGCCGCCTGCCGCGCGCGGCAGGGTCCGCGGTGCCGGAACGGTGGCCACCAGGCGCGCCAGGACCTCGTCCGCCTCGACCTGGCGCACCCACAACTCCGGTGTCAGGGTGATTCGGTGGGCCAGCGCCGGGACGGCGAGCGCCTTCACGTCCTCCGGCGTCAGGTAGTCGCGCCCCTCCAGCATCGCGCGGGCCCGGGCCAGTTGGACCAGCGCGAGACCGCCCCGCGGCGAGGCGCCGACCTGGATCTGCGCGTCGTTGCGGGTGGCGTGGACCAGCGCGATCACGTACTCGACCAGGTCGTCGTCGACCTCGACCCGCTCCAACGCCGCCCGCATCGCGAGCAGTTCGGCCGGGCTGCTGACGGTCTCCAGGTCCGGCTCGGGCGTCGCGCGGTCCAGGCGGGCCCGGAGCATCGAGGCCTCCAGGCCGGTGGAGAGATAGCCCATCCGCACCCGGAGCAGGAAACGGTCCAGTTGCGCCTCGGGCAGCGAGTAGGTGCCCTCGTACTCGATCGGGTTGGCGGTGGCGATCACCAGGAAGGGCTGCGGCAGCCGACGGGTGGCGCCGTCGACGGAGACCTGGCCCTCGGCCATCGCCTCCAGCAGCGCGGCCTGGGTCTTCGGCGGAGTCCGGTTGATCTCGTCGGCCAGGAGGAGCTGGGTGAAGAGCGGCCCGGGGCGGAACACCATCTCGCCGCTGCGCCGGTCGTAGAACGGCGCGCCGGTGACGTCCGAGGGCAGCAGGTCGGGGGTGAACTGGATCCGGCGGAAGTCCAGGCCGAGGGCGGTGGCGAAGGAGCGTGCCAGCAGCGTCTTGCCGAGCCCCGGCAGATCCTCGATCAGCGTGTGGCCGCCGGCCAGCACGCCGAGCATCACCAGACGGACGGCCTCGGACTTGCCGACCACGGCGCGTTCGATCTCCTCCACCACCGCGCGGGCACGCAGGCCGGCCTCCTGCGGCGTCAGCACGGCGGCCTCGGTGGGACGGCCCGGGCCCGCCTCGGCCACCCGGGCCTGCTCGGTGTCCGGGGCGGGGGCCTGGGGAACGGCGGTCATGACTCTCCTGGAGGACGGCGTCGGTCGGCCGATTTGTCGGAACCGGCGGTGAGTTCGGGAAGTGCGGTGAGCGCGGAACATGCGGGAAGTGCGGGAAGTGCGGGAAACGAGCGGAACACGGGGGCGGTGGACACCGCGCGGCGCCGCTAGCCGGACGTCGGCGGCGTCGGGCCGGGCGGTTGCAGGGCCTCGAGGCGGTCGACGAGCGCGAGGAGAACGGCCTCCGGCACGGCCCCGTCCCGGTCCTCGGCCTGCGGATCGATCCACGGCCACAGCCGGGGCCCGATCAGTTCGGCGACCCGGTCGCGGTCGGCGGTGAGCGAGAGGCCGTGGGTCTCGGACAGGCGTGCCGCGTACAGCCGCCGAAGGCGACCGCGCAACGGCCCGGCGTCGCCCTGCGGGTCGAGACCCTCGCGGACGGTCCAGCGCCAGTCACCCAGGCCCGGCTCGCGGGAGTCCATCACCCGCTGCCGACTGCGCAGACCGATGTCGAGGAAACCCGCGCCGGCCACGTACCGGCCCGTGGCCAGGGCGCCAATGGCCAGCAGGACCGCACCCGCAACCGCCGCAGGAACTCCACCGACCAGCGCGAACAGGACCTCGGCCAACACCGCCGTCCCGGTCAGCTCGATCAGGCTGTGCCGGACGGAGCCGGGCGCGGCGAGGCCGTGACCGGTCGGGTCGGCCTGGTCGGCGGACGCGGTGGGGCCGGCTGTGCGCCGGTTCGGGCGGACGCTCATCGGTGGCCTCCCTCGACCCGGTCGACGGCGCCGGCCGCCCCCACCGCCACTGGCTGCTCCGCCAGTCGCCCGGCCAGGGCGTCCAAGGCGGTCCGCGCCCGACGCACATGGGTCTCGTCCATCGGGTGGGTGGAGTACCTGGCCTCCCGGAACAGCGCGGTCAGATCCCGCGCATGGACCGGATCGACACGGTCGTCGGCCATCGCACGCTCCAGCAACTCGGTCGGACTGTCAGGAGCCCGCAGGGACAGCCCCGAGGCGGCCAGCGACGTCTCCATCGCGGCGTAGCAGGCGATCACGGCCGCCCGCGCGTCGGCACCCGTCAGGGCCCGCCGCCCCGTCACCACCGCGGCCGCCAGGGCGTCCTCGCTCCGGGCCGGCGCGGCGGGCAACGGCGCCGACGGCCGCCGCCGCCGGACGACCCGCAGCCGCCGCAGCAGCAGAACGACACCGACGACCACCGCGATCACCAGCACTGCCAGGAGCACGCCGAACAGCACCTGGACCACGCCCGGCAGTGATCCCCCGGGCGCCGGTTCAGCGGGCTCGGGCGGCGCCACCGTGGGCACCGGGGGCAGTGGCGGCGCCCGGTGCGGCCCGTCCGGTCCGGTGTCCGCCCGGTTGTGGAAGAGGAACATCAGCACCGGCACCGCCACCGCGGCCCCGGGCAGCAGGACGGCGGCCGCCTCCCGCAGGCGCTCGGCCCATGGCGTGGGCCCGACCAGGTGGCGGACCTCCGCACGGAAGCGCAGCGCGAACCGGCCGACCGCGATCAGCCAGCCGAGCGCGAGCAGCAGGACGAACCCGACGGCCTGGACCGGCACCTCGGCGAGTGGCGCACCGAGCAGTCCGCCGTCGGGCCGCAGCGCCGAGGCCGCGAGCAGCAGGCCCGCCAAGGTGACCAGGACGCCCGTGATCCGGCCGCCCGACCTGCGGGCGGGCTCCCCCGCGCTGTCGTCCGGTGCGTCGCGGCCGTCGTGCCGGGGCCCGATCGGCTGCGCTTCGTCGTTCATGCGGCCACCCCTGGTTCCCCCGCAGCGCGGACGGCACCGCGCGAGCTGCAGCGTCGCACACCAACAATCGGATTGTCACCCCGCGTTGTGGTCGAGCGCCGGGCTCCCTGACCGAAGGGCGGCGTGCGCCCCGCGCGGCCTGCGGTCACAGTCCCCCGTTGACCGCCGCCACCCGGGCCGCACCGGCACTGATGTTCCACTTCGCGAGGATCGCGTCGTACGTTCCATCGCGCATCAGCTCGTCCAACCCCTTCGCCACCGCGTCACGCAGAGCAGTGTCGGACTTGTTCACCGCGATCCCGTACGGGCTGGACTGCGACAGCGCGCCCGTGACCTCCAGGCTGTTGCCGTTGTCGGTGGTCCTGGCCGCATAGGCCGCCACCGGGAGGTCGTTGAAGTCCGCCACCGCCTTGCCGGCCGCCACCTCGGCGAGGGCCGCGGTGTCGTCGTCGAAGCGGTGGACCTGCAAGGGCTTGCCCGTCCGCTCGCACGCGCCGACCTGGCGGGTGACGATCTCGTCCTGGGTCGTGCCGCGCTGCACGGCGACCGTGCGGCCGCAGAGGTCGTCCAGCGTCCGGATGCCCTTCGGGTTGCCCTTCTGCACGATGATCGAGGTCCAGGCGATGAAGTAGTCCACGAAGTCCACGCCGGGCTTGCCCGTCGGCATGCCGTTGTCGCCGAGCGCGTTGCGGCGCGCGGGTGTGTCGCTGATGCCCGACATCGCGAGGTCGAACTGCTTGTCGTCGATACCGGGTATCAGCTTGTCGAACGGCGTGTCGACGATCTCGATCCGCAGGCCCAGGACCTTCCCCAGGGCTTCGGCCAGTTCCGGGTCGAGGCCGGCGGGCTTGCCGTCCGAGCCGCGGAACGCGACCGGCGGATAGTTCAGGTCGGACCCGATCCGCAGGACCCCGGCGGCGCGCTGCGCGCTCGGGACGGCTGCCCGTGCCTTGTCCTCGACACTCGCCGGGGCCGGTGACCCGCCGCACGCGGTGAGCAGCAGGGCGGACGCAGTGGTGAGGGCTGCCGGCAGGGCTCGGCGGTGGGGGAAAGAGCCGGGGAGATGGACCACGATGGCGCTCCTGTGTGGGGCAGGGTGGCGCGACCGGCACCCACGAGGGAGCGGCAGCGACCGGGAGGCGGAATCCTGCCATCCGTTTCTGGTTCGACGAGCGGTGGGCATGTCACGATCCGCTATCGGCTTCGCCCGCGCCGCCGAGTCCGCGCTGCCCCTCCTGGGAACGGGTCGGACGGGAGGAGGCCTGGCGAGGCGGGGCAAGGCCGGAGGGCCGCGAAGCGGCTCGGCGACGCTCGGCGAAGCCGGGCGCACGAGCGCGGGCAGGGCGGTACGAGGGACCCGCACGACGGGCCCGCACGACGCCCTGCGGCCGTCCACGTGGTGGACTCGATCGTGCCCGAATCCGGTGGTGGCGGCGCCGTCGGGCCCGAACCGATCGAGACCCGTGCGCGGCGGAGGGGCGCGAGGCACGGGACGCCCGGCCGGAGGCGCGCTCGCGCACCGTGGCACTGCCAGATCGCCGATGGCGGCCCGGCGTCCCTGGCCGCACGCCGCGGGACGACTACGGGCCGCCCCCGTCGCGCCCTTCGCACTCGTCGCCGGTCCGTCCCGATGGCGCCCTCCGTCGACCTCTCAACGGCACCCCCCTATGCTGATCCGTGCTCGAACGGATCCACGACCGTCCGTCCGGGCCGCGGGCCGGGATGCCGGAGGGGGCAGGTCCGCGGGACACCCACACGCAGGGGGACGAGGACATGCGGGACGGACAGGAACCCGACGGGAACCAGGGGTACGCCGGGCACACCGAGCCCGACGACTACGACGTCGAGTACGGGGGCGGGTACGGGGACGGGGACGGGTACGGGGACGAGGCGGACGCACCGCGCCGCTCCGGCGCCCGGAAGGCCGTCCTGGCCGCCGTCGGAGGGGTGTCCGCCGCGCTGCTGGCGGTCGGCGGATACGGCCTCCACAACCTCGTGACCGCCGTGCAGGGCGGGTCGTCGAACGGCGGCAGCGCCGGCGGCACTCAGGCGTCCGAGAGCGCGGTGAGGACCCCGCAGGCGCCGCCGACCACCGAGGAGGCCGCTGCGGTGGCCCAGGACTTCCTGGCGGCGTGGGGCCGCGGCGACGTCACGGCCGCATCGGCGCTGACCGACCGGCCGGAGACGGCCCGCGCGGCGCTGGCCGCCTTCCAGGAGAACGTGCCGGCCCGCGCGCTCGCGCTGACCGCCTCGGGCCCGGCGACCACCGGCACGACCGGGGAACCGGTGGTCGGCTTCCGGGCGAAGGCCGAGTTCGAGGGCGCGACCGGTGCCTGGGAGTACGACAGCACGCTCGGCGTCGTCCGGGGCGGGAGCGGCAAGGCCGTCGTGCACTGGGCACCGACCGTGCTCCACCCGCACCTCGCCCAGGGCGGGACGATCGCCGTGAAGTCGCTGCCCGACCCGGTGTCCAAGCCGACCGACCGCAACGGCAAGCCGCTCGAGGGCTTCCCCTCGCTGGCCGCCGTGCTGCCCAGGATCACGCCGGCCGACGGCGGGACGGTCGTCAGCGGGCGGGCCGTGGTGCTCTCCGCGGCCGGGAGGGAACCGGAGCAGTTGTACGTGCTCACCCCACCGAGCGCGCCGCAGGTCAAGCTGACGCTGGACGCCGAGCTCCAGCGGGTGGCCGAGGAGGCGATCAAGCAGCAGGCCGCGGGCGGCAAGCCGGCCTCCCTGGTGGCGATCCAGCCGAGCACCGGCCACATCCTGGCGATGGCCTACTCGCCGAGCGGGCACAACCGCGCCGTCTCGGCCGGCCAGGCCCCCGGCTCCACGATGAAGGTGATCACCTCGGCGGCGCTGCTGGAGGCCGGGGTGACCCCGGACACCGTGGTGCCCTGCAAGGACACCACCAACTCGCCCCGGCAGTGGCACAACGACGAACGCGGTGACTTCCCCTCGTACACGCTCGCCGACGACTTCAGTCACTCCTGCAACACCGGCTTCATCGACAAGGGCCTGGAGAAGCTGCAGCCCGGAACGCTCTCCAAGGTGGCCCGCGAGCAGTTCGGCCTCGGCCTGGAGTGGCACATCGGCATCGACAGCCGGGACGCCACGATCCCGGTGCCGCGCACCAATGACGAGGCCGCCGCGGCGTACATCGGCCAGGGCACGATCCAGGTCAACTCGCTGGCGATGGCCTCGGTCGCCGCCACCGTGCAGAGCGGGAAGTTCCGCCAGCCCGTCCTGCGGGACGACGCCAGGCGCGTCACCGCCCCGGGCTCGCTGCCCGCCGGCGTCGCCAGGGACCTGCGCGCCATGATGGCCAGAACCGCCACCCAGGGCACCGCCCGCACGCCGATGGCCGGCCTCACCGGCCAGATCGGCGCGAAGACCGGCACCGCGGAATCCGGCGGGACAGCCACCAACAGCTGGTTCATCGCCTACCGCGGGGACCTCGCCGTCGCCGCCGAGGTCGACGGCGGCGGTCACGGCTTCGCCGCGGCCGGCGTGGCCGCGGCCCAGGTCCTCAAGGCCGGTGGCAAGGGCTGACGACCTCCACACTCCGCTACGCCGTTGAGTCGGAATCAGGGCCACCGTCTCGACGCCCTCGACGGGTTGTTCGGCCCGACCCGGCCGGGCATCGCCCGCGCCGTCGGCCGGTGGCACGCGCTCGTGGACCGCGTCGCCGAGAGGTTCGAGAGCACCGATGCAGCCCCGTCGGTGCCGGATGGCCGCCACCGGCCCCGGCACCGGCCTCGGGTTCGCCCGCTACCTGGACCGGCTCGCCGAGCACCTGGCCTTGTACCTCGACCGGGACGCCGACGAAGCTCTCACCGCTGGCCGGCTGGCCGCCACCCTGCCGCTCGTGGCCTGGCCCGGCAGACTCCCGGAGCGTCGGCAGGCGAGGCCCGCGCAGTGCCTGGCCGACGGCGGTCGGCCCCAGGCCGCCACCCGAAGGCCGCCCCCTTCGACGTCACCTGGGCGGACAAGGAGCAGCTCGCCTTCGGCCACGGTGCGCACTTCTGTTTCGGCGCCCCGCCGGCCCGCCGGGGGGGCGCACCGCTGGCTTTGTCCACGAGATTCGACAGCGTTTGTTCACGACCCAGGACAGCGCCCCGGCCACCTGTGTGCGGTTCCGGGCAGCGTCGCCGCGGCGGCACGGAGGTGGGGTCCAGCTCCACGAGGAGAGCCGCGGGCCGGCCAAGCTGCAAGGAAGCGCCGTGCGGCAATGTCGTACAGTGCCCTCATGTGTGCAGCAGTTCTCGCGCCTCCCGTCCTCTGAGGCGGGTCGCCACCGACACCAGCGCGTAGGCAGGCCACGGGCCGCGACGCGCCGGGTGGTTGTACCCGCAGACGCGAGTCCACGATCACCTGCTCCCTCTGGAGACTCCTTCCGTGTCGAAAACTGCTGCTGCCACGGCCCCTGCCCCCGTGACGGCGCCCCGATCCGTCCGCCGCGGCCTCGCCTGCCTGGCATTCGCCGCCATCACCTGGGGCACTACCGGCGCCGCCGTGGAGATCATCTACCGGTCCAGCGACTTCGGGCCGATGGCCGTCTCGTTCTGGCGCTTCCTGACCGGCGTGGCGCTGCTGCTCGCAGCAAACGTCGTCCGCCCGGCCCGCAAGCGGTCCAGGACGCCGCAGCCGAGGGGCCGACGTGTGCTGCTGTTCGCGGGCACCGGCGTCGGCCTGGCGGTCTTCCAGACCGCCTACTTCGCCTCCGTGCGGGACACGGGGCCGGCCGTGGGCACCATCGTCACCCTGGGGGCGGCCCCGGTGTTCACCGCCGGCGGCGGCCGCGTGTTCCTGGGCGAGCGCGTCGGACGCGGCGGCCTGCTGGCGGTCTGTGGCGCGCTGACCGGCCTGGCGATCCTGGTGCTGGGCAACCAGCAGGGCGTCGTCCACCCCGTCGGGGTGGCAACGGCACTGTTGTCCGCCGCCGGATACGCCGCCTCCAACCTCCTGGGCCGGTGGACCGGACGGCACGGCGCCGGGGAGGACCCGTACACCCTCACGATGGGGTCCTTCGCCGTCGGCGCGGCCGTCGTGCTGCCGCTCGCCTGGGGCGAGGGCCTCCTGCCCCACACCGCCGACCCGGGCCACGTCGTGCTGCTGATGCTCTACGTCGCCACCGTCACCACGGCACTCGCCTACCCGCTGTACTTCGCCGGAGCGGGTGCGGTCAGGGCAGCCACCGCGTCGGTGGTCATGCTCATCGAGCCGGTCGGCGCGGCAGTGCTCGCCGTGCTGTTCCTGGGCGAGCGGCTCACCGCGGCCACGGTCATCGGCACGGCGTTGATGCTCGCCGCCATCGCCGGCCTCGCCGTCGCGGAGTCCCGGTCGAACGCCACGGACTGACGAAACGACGAGGCCGGTCGGCGTGCTCGTTCCCTCAGGCCGGCCGGCCTCGTCCGGTCGGCCGACCAAGCCGACACCACGGCTGTACGGTTCGAACCGCCTGACCAAGCCCTGCTGTCCCGAGCCATGAACAAACGCTGTCGAATCTCGGGCTCTGGCTCGCTTTCCGTGGAGCATGCACGCCGCGCGCCGGTTGTTGGGCGAGTGGGCCCTGGGGAAGCTGCCCGGAAGTGGCCCGTACCAGGTGCGGTGCAGCTGACAGTTCGGCCCGTGGACGAAATGGTTTACCGGCTGGAGGAGTTACTGCTCCCGTCGATCGCCGACGTGACGGTGCGGTCCGTCGCTGTGGGGAGCCGTCTCACGACCAGACAAGTCGACCTTCGGTGAACCGACAGACCGGTGAGCTTCCATCGACGATCCTCGTCAGCGTCTCCGCCACGGAGTCGAAATACTGGGCCATCGATTCGTACTCGCCCGTGACCGTGGGCCCACCCACGAACCAGTTGCCGACGCGCCCGTCCCGCACATCGACGAACTTTCCCGTCCAGCCGTCCTGGTCCGACAGGAACGGGATCCACTCATTCCGCCAGAACGGGGAGTCCGGCTGGTCCGGAGGGTCGAATCCGCAGGACGTGGAGCGGTTCGTGTGGAGCCTCGCCATCGCCCGGACGCCCAGAAAGAAGCTTCCCTCGTCGGGGAACCCGTCGAAGCCGCAACATGCCACTTCGTCGTCGACGTCTCCCTCTGGCAGATCCAGATTGTTCTGCAACAGCCACGTCCGCAGGTCCCCGTGCAGGGAGATCCCCATCCGTTCCTCGGCTGCCGCGAGCATCTGCTCCGTGGCGGGCCCCGGCAGATCTGCGTGATCGGCCGGTGCGTGCTCCCGAAGAAGAGTCATCACACGCGACCAACTCTCCGTCACACTCATCGCCCTTGCCCTCCGTCCTCTCTGCAGGGATGTCTCCGCCCGACCACGCCACTGTGGGTCGGGAACTATCGGCCGAAGAACCTTGCAGGGATGGTACTTCGAGCGCGTGTTCCCCCTCTCCCTATGATCATCTTCTCGCCCCGAAGTGCGGGTCGGCCCCTCGGTGGAGCGACCGCCCGCGATTTTTCACAGACAACCCACCGTGTCCGGCGGGCCCGGCCGATGAGCTTCCAGGACTCGAGCGAGGGCCACGGCGCGGCACCGGCAGCACGCGGTGGCCGCCGCCGGCTACACCGGCGGCTCGGGGTCGTACTGGATGCCGTGGCGCACCTGGCGGGCCCGCTCGACCGAGTGCAGCCGCGCCACGAGGTGCAGTGCCATGTCGATCCCGGCGGAGATGCCGGCCGAGGTGACGAGGTCGCCGTCGTCGACGAAGCGGGAGTCCCGGCGGACCTCGGCCGTGGGCTCCAGCTCGGCGAGCAGGTCGAGGGAGGTCCGGTGGGTGGTGACCGCGCGGCCGCGGAGCAGGCCCGCCTTGGCGAGTACCAGCGCCCCGGTGCAGACGCTGGTGGTCAGTGCCGCCTCCGCGGAGAGCTTGCGCACCCAGGCGAGGTGGTCCTCGTCCTCCATCAGCGGCCGGGTGCCCTGCCCGCCGGGGTGCAGGAAGACGTCGACGGGCGGCATCGCGTCCCGGGAGAAGTGCGGCAGGATGGTGAGGCCCTTCGCGCACTGCACCGGAGCGCCGTCCCGCGAGACGCAGTCGACGCGCCAGCCGTCCTCGGGGAACCTTCGCGTCCAGTAGGAGAGCACCTCCCACGGGCCGACGGCGTCCAGTTCCTCGACGTCCGGGAACAGCAGGATCGCGATCCTGCGGAGTGTTTCGTCGCTCATGGGCGCCATCAAAGCAGGGGCGCGGGAGTCACTGCCAGGGATTACGAGCGGGTGTCCGGCTGCGATGGCGGCAGCTTGTGGTTCGCCAACATCCATGTGATGGCTATTCTCTGATGATGAGACAGATCATTGATATTGGTATAGACCTGCACCTGGATTGTTCCCGTCCGGTCCAGCGACGACCGCCGTCACACCGTTCCGCAGCCCGGCCTTGTTGACCAGCCCGTGCACCGCGCCGAACTCCGCCACCGCGACGTCCACCACGTGCTGCCGCTCCTCCTCGGAGGTCACGTCGTGCCGTACGAACCGCGCCCGCTCGCCGAGCTCGGCGGCGGTGGCCTGGCCGTCGCCCTCCAGGAGGTCGGTGATCACCACGTTGGCGCCGGCGGCGACGGCCAGCCGCGCGGCCTCGGCACCGGCGCCGCCGGTGATGACGACGGTCTTGCCGGTCAGGTCGTTCATGACGTGCTCCCGGAGGAGGGTGAGGGCGGGGAGCATGGCGGCGGACGCCGCCACGAGATCGGCGGGGAAGGTCTCCTCGTCCGTCAGCGGCACGGCTCCGGTGAGCAGGAGCGTGATCCAGGGGCAGCCAGTCAAACTGGTGACATCCCTGCTGGTCGGCAGACAGCGCGGGGTCGCTACCGGCTCCTGCCCGCGTCGTCGTGTCCAGGTTGGGGCTGCGGTGGGGTAGCCACGGCCTGGAGGGCGCGGGACCGGAAGTCGGCGGCGGCCTTCGGTTGCCCCTCGGCGTCCAGCACCGCCGCGGCGAGCCCATACGCCTCCGCCAGGACAGGCCCGTACGTCGCCGGATCATCGGACAGGTACGGGCCGACCGCCCCGACCGCCTCAGCGGCGTCCCGCCACGCCCCCGCCAAGTCACCAGGGAGCAGAGCACGCCCCCGCCAGGCCAGCACAGTGGCCAAGCCCGCACGCGACACCACGGTGTCCGGGTGCGCAGGGCCGGAGACACGGTTTCGGTCCTCCACAACGGAACGCAACAGGTCGACGGCCTCGCCGGTGCGCCCCGCCCGCCAGTAGGAGGCGGCGAGGTTGCCACGGGCGGTCAGGGTACCGGGGTGGTCGTCGCCGAGGATCCGCTCGCGGTCGGCAAGCACCTGCTCCTCGATCGCGATCGCCTCGGCGGTGCGCCCCGCCTGCGCGTAGGAGGTGGCGAGGTTGCCACGGGCAGTCAGGGTGCTGGGGTGGCCGGGCCCGAGCAGCCGCTCGCGCTCGGCAAGGACCCGCTCCTCGAGCACGATCGCCTCCCCGGTGCGCCCCGCCTGCGCGTAGGAGGTGGCGAGGTTGCCACGGGCGGTCAGAGTGCTGGGGTGGCCGGGCCCGAGCAGCCGCTCGCGCTCGGCAAGGACCCGCTCCTCGATCGCGATCGCCTCGGCGGTGCGCCCCGCCTGCCAGTAGGAGGTGGCGAGGTTGCCACGGGCGGTCAGGGTGTCGGGGTGGTCCCCGCCGAGCAGCCGCTCGCGGTCGGCAAGGACCCGCTCCTCGAGCACGATCGCCTCCCCGGTGCGCCCCGCCCGCCCGTAGGAGGAAGCGAGGTTGCCACGGGCGGTCAGAGTACCGGGGTGGTTCGCGCCGAGGAGCCGTTCGGCGTCGGTTGTGAGGTGCTGCCAGTGGGTGACGGAGGTCCCGATCAGGCCGGCTGCGGTCAGGCTCTTGCCGGTCGCGAACAGGATCAGGTGGCCGTTGGTCTGCCAGAGGAGGTCGCCGGCCAGGGTGGCGAGGGTGTCGGTGTTGGCGCGCAGGACGGCGGTCAGGTCGGGTGCGGTGTGTTCGTGTTCGGGCCAGGTTTCGAGGAGGGCGTCGGCGTCGGCGCGGACGGTGGCGGGGGTGTCGTCGTCGGGGGTGGTTTCGCGGGCGGCGCGTGCGGTGAGGGCGTGGAGGCGTACCGCGCGGTGGGTGTCGTGGGTGTGGTGGGTGATCAGGGCGTAGTGGTGGAGCAGGCGCAGGGCGGCGCGGGCCTGTTCAGCGGTGACAGGGTCGTTTGCGGGGGTGCGGTGGGTGGTGAGGTAGTGGGTGACCGCGTTGGTGGTCCAGAGGGTGTCGGGGTGGCCGGCGGGGTCTAGGTGGGCGGCGAGGCGGATCGCGGGGGTGGCGAGGCCGACCGGTTTGCGGCGGTCGGCGGCGTCGAGGGTCAGGAGGAGGGAGGTGGTGACCTGGCGCCCGTAGTTGTCGGTGTCGGCGTCCGGAGGCAGCAGGTTCTCCAGGCGGGAGGTGCGGTCGGTGAACAGGCGGAGGTAGGCGGTGCAGTCGACCTCTTCGTTGATCATGTAGGCGGCGGCGTGGGCCAGGGCCAGCGGCAGTAGGCCCAGCGCCTCGACCAGGCCAGGGGCACCGTCGTCGAGGAGGTGGCCGGCGGCGGCTTCGGCGAGCCGTTCGCGCAGGTAGGCGAGGGCTTCAGTGGGGTTGTAGGTGCCTATGTCGACGACCGCGCGGCCGCCGCCGGTGACGAGGGCGTCGCGGCGGCGGGTGGTGGCCAGCACCCGTCCCCCACCGCTCGTTCCCGCCGGTGGGCGGGGCCACCACCGCTGGACGCCCTCGAGGTCGGTGAGGTCGTCCAGGACCACCAGCCACGAGCGGTCGGTGACGGCCAGCCACTTCAGGAACGCGGCCGCGTCCTGCTCCGCGTCCTGCCCTCCCAGCGCGCCCACCCCGACAGCCCTCGCGGCCTCGGCGTAGGCCGTGATGATCTGGGAGGTCTCGGCGGCGTTCACCCAGACCAGCACGTCCACGCCCTCGGCGTGGGCCTGGTCGGCGTACGCGGCGGCGAGCTGGGACTTGCCGACCCCGCCACCCCCGGACAGGACCTGGATGAGGACTACGATCGTGTTCCGCTCCCGGGCGCGGTCGATTCTTCCCCGCAGCTCCTCGCGGGGCTGGAACGCGGAGGCCAGCGGCGGCACCGCACCGACCCGCACCGGTCGCCGCACCGGCTCCGGCGGAGGAGCGGGGTGGTTGTTGACGGTGAGGTCGCGGCCGACCTGGAACTGGTCCCGGCCGACGGTGGTGTTCTCGATCCGGTTGTCGACCTCGGTGTGCTCGACGCGGCTCCCCGCGCCGACGGCGGAGTGCGAGACGTCCCGGCCCGCACCGACGGACCCCTCACCGGACGCCTGCACCCGGCCCCGGACCTCCCGCACAGCGCCGTCCCCGACAGCGTCATCACCGGCCGTCGCAACGGGGACACCACCGTCGGCGTCGCCCTCCCGCGCCCCGGTCCCCGATGCCCCCGCCCCTCCGGCCGCGGTAGCGGGCGGGCGTTCGCGCAGCAGGGTCCGGACCGTGAACGCCAGGCCCGCGAGGGCGAGGAGCGCGCCGACCACACTCGCCACCATGTCCGCCGTCTCCAGATCCACCCACAACGCCACCGCCACCAACCCGGCCCCCACCGCCGCACACACCCCGGCCACCGCCCACCACACCCACCGACGCATCCGCCCCCGACCCCCTTCGCCAACTCCCCAACGGCACAGCCCCCGTGGCCGGAAGTTTCCCACCACCCGACCCACCCAGAACGGCGAACGACCAACCGGATCCGCCTGCCACCGGGAGGACCGGGAACCGTTCGGCGACAGCAAATTCGATCGTGCGGCGGGCCGATCACTACCGGCCGAAGGCATCGAAAGGGGCACAAGCAAGCCGTGATCGCCCTCGCCCGGCGGCGGACCAACGTCTTGTGGGCCATGATCCGGAACAAGACCCTCTTCCGAGTGCTGGCGGCTTGGCAGGCCTGATTGCCTGCGTTCAGAGGTCTCGTACGTAGTTGCCAAGGCCAGATATCGAACGGTTCCAGGTCAGCTACCGTCGGCGAGTTCGATTGGCGTGGCGTCGGGACAGAGCCGTGCGGCGCCAGCCCGGAGCCCGAGGATTCCGGTGGACGGGCCGGCAATCAGCGGTGGGCTGCGGCTCCAGCGGCCCGCACGGGGCCGCTCGCGGGTCACAGGGGCCGAGGTCGTCCGCCACCCCGGCCGGCGCCGCCTTCGACAGCGGGTCGTCCGGCAGGGCCGGTTCGGGACCGGCGCCGACGCGGGGCGGGCACGGTGTTCGATAGTCTTCGGCGCGGAGTCGCGGCCGGTGGCGGCCGGCCCCGAAAGGCGGTAACTCCCCACTGCGGGGCCGTACTCCGCCGCAGTCCTCGCGCCGGGCCACCGGTGCGGATGCCGTGCCGGGAGGGGCCGATGGACGATCCGGAGCGCTGCGTCGAGGCGTTGTTCGACCCGGAGGCCGAGACCCCGGCCGACATCGCCCGGCTGTGGACGCCCGCGCTGCACCGCTCGGTGATGGAGCGGCTGCGAGCCGCTCCGGAGCCCGGCACCCGCGTTGTGCACGAGTACGTCTCCGCCGTCCACCGGACACCCGGGACGTACCGGTCCGGGCGTCGGCGGGAACTGCGCAACGACCGCGCGGTCCTGGAGGCCGTCGACCACTGGGTCCTGCGCGGTCCGGACGGCGTGGACGCGGAGCAGGCCGCGAGCATCCTCGAACACGGGATCGCCTCCGCCGTACGCCGCTACGAGCGGGAACGGGCGAGCACCTGGTACGCCCTGTGGCGCGGCCACCGCCGGGGGCGGCCGCTCCGCCGGCACCGCGGGTTCCACACCTTCATGGAGGGTGGCGTGGACGACTGCCCGGACTGCGTCCGCGCCATGGATCGGCTCGCCGACGGCGGTTTCGAGCGGGAGGCCGCCGAGGCGGTCGCCGCGGGCCGTCCGGCCGCCGAGTGGACGGAGCAGGCGGTTCGCCTGGTCGCCTGGGTCACCGCGCAACGCCACCCGCACTTCCGGTTGTTCACCGGGCGCGACACCGGCCACGTCTGGTACCTCGACCTGTTCGGCACCGGCGTGCTGGTCTTCGACGGCCGGTCCGTCAGCCCCGCGCCGATGCCCTTCACTCTCGAACCCGCCGACGACCGCGCGTTCGTCTCCGGTGCGACCCGCTGCGAGCAGCGGGCGGTGGCCTTCTCCGGGAAGCACAGCTACCGGGCGGCGCTGCGGTACGGACGCCAGGTACTGCTGGTGGCGGGTACTCACCACGCGTCCCGGGGCGGGGCGGAGATGGACTACTCGCTCTGGCTCTCACCGGGGACGGCCGAGGCCGCCGCCGGGCTGGTCGAGGACTTCACCGCTTCGCTGCCACGCTCCTACCGTCGTGTCCCGGCCTGGTCGGACGCGAAGCGCGGTTCCCTCATGCGCAGGTACAGCGGTGAGCCCGCGCTCGGGGTCTGGGGCCGCCACTGGGCAACGGGGATCCAGGGCGCCCGCCCCGAGCGCGAGTTCGCCGACGAGGCGGCGGCGATCGCCGCCCTGGAGGCGCAGGAACTGGACTGGCTCAGAGCCGGCAAGGTGCTTACCAACCTCTACCTGCGCATGCCCGCACCGTCGCGCGTCACCGGGGCGCCCGGCCCGCCGGGCGGCGGGAGCACGACGTGATCGGCCACCGGGCCGCACATCGTACCCGTACCACGTACCCGGCCGTACACCTTCGTGGACGGTCGCCCGGCCGGCGCCCTCGGACACCATCAGCGACGGCGTTGATCACCTCGATCACGAACTTCCGGACCTCGGACTCGGGCGTTCCTCCAGGGAGACGGTCACCATCTGCCGGCGGCCGTTCGGGAGAGCCACATAGAT
This sequence comes from Kitasatospora sp. cg17-2, assembly GCF_054031055.1. Taxonomy (NCBI): domain Bacteria; kingdom Bacillati; phylum Actinomycetota; class Actinomycetes; order Kitasatosporales; family Streptomycetaceae; genus Kitasatospora; species Kitasatospora sp. cg17-2. The sequence goes on along the minus strand of NZ_CM132923.1, from coordinate 9,659,874 downwards.
GTGGCAGTCCTGGCCCGAGTGGTCGTCGAGGATCGAGACCTCGGACAGCGGGTGCTCGACGGTGCGGCCGTCCACCGTCACGCCCAGTGCGTTTTCGTACAGCCGCAGGCTGTCCCCGAGCGAGGACTTCGACACGCCCCGGCCGGGCCAGATGTGTCCGGGCCCGGCCGACCCGGTCCTGATGGACCCGCTTCGCGGCCTCGACCTCGGCCCGGGCGGCATCGCGTTCGCGGCCCGCCGCGCGCTCCAGGCCACGGAGCCTTCCGCGGGCGGCGTCCAGGTCCTGCCGCTACTCGGTGCAGTCAGGGCTGAAGGCGTACCGCCAGCCACCGGGATAACGCAGCATCACCCGGACGCCGGTGCCGCCGAGCACCAGCACGCCTTGGCGAGGTGGACAGGGTCGAGGACGAGCAGGTCACCGGCCGGCATGGTGACGGCCTTCTCGAAGGCCGTGGCAAAGCTGCGGCCGTTCCTGGTGAGGGCGGCACTGGCGATGACCTCGAGATCGCCGGGGTGGGCGTCGACTCCGTACCACCAGTTGTGCCCGGTGTCCGCCCTCAGCCGATAGAGGCTCACACGACCGACCGGTGACCCGGGCGCTGGAGCCGCTGGCCCATCACCGGCCGGTACCGCTCTCTCGGGGCCTTGGTCCTGCTCCTCGTCGCCGTCGAGGCCGTAGGAGATCTGGACGTGCCAGCACTCCAGGGTGTCCCCGTCCTCCCAGGACCGGACGGGGTGGCCGTGCGTGCAGGTGAAGCGCAGCCTGGCCGGACCACCCGGCAACTCACCCATCGACCGTCGGGAGACTGATCCGGCATCAGGACCTCGACGGGACTTCGACCAGGTCGAGCGAGCCGTGCTCCAGTGGGTCGCGCAGTACAACAGCGAGCGGCTCCACTTCGCCCTCGACCACATGCCGCCCGACCAGTACGAACAGGCGTACCGGACGGGATTGGAGCAACACCCGCAGGCGACTCGATCACACGATCGGAGGCTCCACGAATGTTGGGGCGACTCGACCGGGACAGGTGAGGCACTGCAACGAACGTGTCACAAGCGCTCCGACCGGACGAGTCCAGTCTCCCGGTTCGGCAATCCTGATCTGGCTCCGATTCACAGGCTGCGCCGCACGGGGGCGGCCGCTGGAGGGGCGACCGGCTTCGCCACCGCCCTCCGCCGACCGCCGGGCCCGGCATTTCGAACGTTCGAGAGGATCTTCGTGACACAGCAAGAGATCTTGACCCTGGCGATGTCAGGTGCGACGACGATCGTGGCGGCGATGGCCACGGACGCCTGGGAGACCGTGCGCGACCACGTGTCGGCGTTCCTCCACCGTCGCGGCCCCGAGCCGCGCGCCGCCATCGTGGCACGCCTGGAGAGCAGCGCGATGCAGGTCGCCCGAGGCCAGGACGCCGACCGGGCCCGCGAAATGGTGCGCGGGCAGTGGCAGTTGGAGCTGGAGAACTTCCTGAGCGCGCATCCCGAGGCGGTCGAGGAACTGCGGGCGCAGCTGGACACGATGCGGGCGGCGTTGCCGATGGCCCAGCAGCAGTGGGTGCAGAACGTCACCGCCAACGACCACGCCACCGTCCACGTGTTGCAGAACAGCACCCAGCACAACCACTACATGGACTCCTCCGCCCCCAGGATCCATACCGGCACGGGCCGTGAGGAGAGGACGGGCTGACCGTGAGCACGCCTGCGGGCCCCGGCGAGGGTGCGGTGCACACGCAGAACATCACGGCCACCGGCAGCGGCCGGGTGTACGCCGTGCAGAACGGGGACCAGTACAACTACATCTACCGCGGCACCCCGCCGTACCGGGTGGAGCCCTTCCCGCTCGACGCGCCAGCCGCCCTGCCACCCGGGCTGGCACGTGTGCCCAGCCGACTGCTGACGGCCCGTCACCAGGTGGTGCCCTTCCTGCCCCGACCGGAGTCGGCGCTGCTGGAGTCCTGGCGGGACGAGGCAGTACCGGGGCTGTCGGTGCGGCTGCTGCACGCCGAGGGCGGGTCCGGCAAGACGCGGCTGGCCGCCGAGTTCGCCGTCCGCTCGGCCGGGGCGGGTTGGGCGGTCGCGCTGGCCCGGCACCGCAGCGAGGTCGCCTCGGCCGGGGGCGGGGACCAGTCCCTGGCGGTGCACACCCCAGGGCTGGTCATGGTGGTGGACTACGCCGAGCGCTGGCCGCTGGAGGACCTGATCACCCTGCTGCGACAGCACCGGGACGCGGCCCGTGACCGGCTGCGCATCCTGCTGCTGGCCCGCCAGGCCGGCAGCTGGTGGCAGGGCCTGGCCCACCAGCTCGCCAAGCTCGACGTCCTCGACACCGGGATGCTGCGGCTCGAAGGGCTTCCCGACGCCCCCGGCGCCCGTAGCGCCATGTACACCGCGGCCCGCGACCGGTTCGCCGAGGTCTTCGCCCACCCCGACCCCGCCGGGCTGGGCGTGCCCGGCGACCTGGGTGACTCGGCGTTCGCCCTGCCCCTCACCGTCCACATGCGGGCTCTGGTCGACGTGGACGCCGCGAGCCGCGGTTGTACGCCCCCCACGGGGAGCGGGCAGGCGAGCCTCTCCTCCTACCTGCTGGACCGCGAGCAGGACCACTGGCGTTCCTTCCACGACGAGGGCCACGGCCCCCTGCGCAGCAACCCGCACGCCATGGGTCGGGCGGTGTACGTGGCCACCCTCGCGGGCTCGCTGCCCCCCGCCGCCGCCGCGGCCGCCCTGGTACGAGCGGGGGCCGCCGACAGTACGGCTGTCGGCGCGGAGCTCGCCGAGGACCACTCCCGGTGCTACCCGCCTGCCGATCAGGCCCTGCTGCTGGACCCACTCGCGCCCGACCGCCTCGGGGAGGACTATCTGGCGCTCACCCTGCCCGGCCACGAGGAGGAGTTCGGCTACCACGCCACCGACCCCTGGTCCGGCACCGCGCCCGCCGCGCTGCTGGTACCCGACCGCTGGGGAGGCGAACCCGCGGGCTACACCCGCCAGGCGCTGACGGTCCTGATCGAAGCGGCCCACCGCTGGCCCCACCTGACCTACCGTCACCTCGACCCGATCCTGAGCAGCCAACCCCACCTCGCCCTGGCCGCGGGCAGCGCCGCCCTGACCCGCCTGGCCGCCCTGGAGAACCTCGACCTCGACGTCCTGGAAGCCCTCGAGTACGAGTTCCCCGAGGGTCGCCACACCGACCTCGACGTCGGCATCGCCGCCGTCGCCACCCGCCTGGCGCACCACCGCCTCGCCACCACCCGCTCCCCGGCTGCGCGGGCCCGCATCCACAACGGACTCGCGGTCCGCCAGAGCCAGGCCGGCCTGTACGACGACGCCCTTGCCAGCGGCCGGGAGGCAGTGCGGATCTGGCGAGAGCTCACCCCGACGCGTCCGGAGCACGACTCCGACCTGGCCCTGGCCCTGACCAACCTCGGTAGCCGACTGCAGGCGGTGGGACATCGGGACGAGGCCCTGGCCGCCGCCGAGGAGGGCACGGCCATCTGGCGGCGGCTCGCGGCCGACGCCCCGGACACCCACGCGACGAAACTCGCCTGGGCGCTGTCCGCGCTCGGTAGCCGACTGCAGGCGGTGGGGCACTGGGAAGAAGCCCTGGCCGTCGCCGAGGAGGGCGTGACCATCCAGCAGCAACTCGCGGCCGACGACCCGGAGACCCACGATTCCGGCCTCGCGGACTCGCTGCACAATCTCGCCAACCGGCTGGTGACGGCGGGGCGCTTGGACGACGCCCTGGCCGCGCGGGAAAGGACCCTGGCGGTCCACCGTCGGCTGGTGACCACCAACCCGGCCGCCCACGAGCCGGAGCTCGCCCTCGTCCTGACCGGCCTCGGTGCCGATCTGTCGAAGCTGGGACGGCGGAAGGAGGCACTGGGCGTCACCGAGGAGGCGGTCGGCATCTACCGCCGACTGGCGGAGAGCAACCCCGCTGCCCACGAACCGGACCTCGCCCGCACGTTGTCGAACGTCTGTGTGCTGCTGGCGACGGCGGGCCGGTTGGAGGACGCCCCGGTTCCCGCCGGAGAGGCCGTCGACCTCTACCGCCGACTGGCCGAGGACAGCCCGGCCGCCCACGAACCGAACCTCGCCCGCGCACTCTCCAACTTCGGGGCCCGGCTGTCGGTGATGGGGCGAACCGAGGAGGCCCTCGTTCCGGCCCGGGAGGCGGTCGACCTCTACCGCCAGCTGACAACGGCTCATCCCGCCGTCTACGAACCGGAGTTGGCTGCTGCGCTGAATACCCTCGGCGTCAACCTCTCCCGCGCGGGACAGCACGAGGAAGCTGTAGCCCTCACCACGGAGGCGGTGGAGATCCGACGCCGGTTGGCGGCCGACAACGCCCTCGCCCACGAAGCCGACCTTTCCAGCTCCCTGGCCAACCTCGGCGCCTGGCTGTCGGAAGCGGGACGTGGCCCGGAGGCCGTCCCCGTCGCCCGGGAGGCAGTGGAGATCCGCCGGCGGTTGGCCGAAGGCAACCGGGCCGCCCACGAAGCCGACCTCGCCCACGCGTTGTCCAACCTCGGAGGCCTGTTGTCGGACACCGGACAGCGGCAGCAATCGCTCGCTCCGACCCTGGAAGCGCTGGAGATCCGGCGGCGGCTGACGGCCCACGACCCGGCGGCCCACGAAGCCGACCTGGCCCACTCCCTGTCCAACCGCGGAGCGGACCTGTTCGCGACCTGGCAGTGGGACGAGGCACTGCCCGTCGTCGAGGAAGCCCTGGAGATCCGGCGCCGACTGGCGGCCGGCAACCCGGCCGCCCACGCACCGGACCTCGCCAGTTCCCTGGCCAACCTCGGCACCCTGCTGCCGTTCCTGCGCCGACCGGACGACGCCGTCGCCGCCTCCCTGGAAGCGGTGGGCATCCGGCGACAACTGACCGAGGACAACCCTTCGGCCCACCTGCCCGATCTCGCGAAGTCACTGTCCGACCTCGGCTCCCTGCTGGCGGACACGGAACGCTGGGAGGAGGCCGTCACCGCCACCGAGGAGGCGGTGACGGCCTACCGCCGTTTGGCCGCGGACAACCCGGCCACCCACCGTCCCCGCCTCGCCCGTTCCCTGACCGACCTCGGGAAGCAGCTGGCAGGAACGGGACGCCGGGCCGAGTCCTTCGCCGCCACCGGAGCGGCGGTCGAGCTCTACCGCCAGTTGGCGGCGGAGGAACCGGCCGCCCACACACTGGCCCTCGCCCGAACCCTGTCCCACCTCGTCGCGGGCCTGCGGGAGGCGGGACAGGACCAGGAGGCCCTGCCCGTCGCCCTGGAGGCGGTGAGGATCCGACAGCAGCTGGCAGCCGACGACCCGAACGCCCACGGTCCCGACCTCGCCCAGGCGTTGAAGGATTTCGCGGGGGCGCTGACCCTGACGCGGCACTGGGCGAAAGCCATCACTGTCACCAGGGAACTGGTGAAGGTCCGGCGCTGGCTGACGGCCCAGAACCCGGACGCCTACGAATCCGGCCTCTCCGAAGCGCTCACCGCGTCGGCACTGCTCCGGCTGCTGACGGGGGACGACCTGCCCGAGGCACTACGGGCAACCACGGAGGCCTTGGAGATCCACCGCAGGCTCGCGGCAGCCGCCCCCGAACGGTTCCACGCCCCGCTCTGCGACATCCTGCGCCTGCAGGAGAACCTCCTGCAGGCGCTGGGAAAGCAGGACGAGGCCGCCGCCGTCCACTCATGGCTCGCCGTCAACGCGTCCGATCCGGAACCCCAGTGACCGAAGCACTTCGGCCGCCGGACGCCTGACATGCCGTCACCGGCCGATCTCCCCCGCGCCGGTGGGAGATCATGGCGCGACGCACGCACGGGTCGGACAGAGACGAGGGGCGGTACGGAGGTAGCGTTCGGGTGGAAGCTGCACGGGAGGTCCGCCCCACACCGCTTCCGCCACCCCGGTCCGGACGGCCAGGACGGACGGCGATGTCCGCACACGGGAGGAGCCGCCGTGGGAGCGCACAGGAGACCCCAGGACCCGGCCGGCGTCGGGGAGCCCCGCAAGCCGACGAAGGCCTGAGCGCACGGCCCCGGCGCCCCGGTGCGGCGGCGGCGACGGTTTGCGGGGGGCGGGGCGGTGTGGTGCATTGGGAGGTGGACCGAAACGGCCGTACCCCGCGTGGGGGCGAGGAGCGGGCACGGTCCGTGAGGTCCGCCGGTGAGTGAGGTGGTGACCCGATGGCCGAGTTCGACCGGGGGCCGACCGACGCGTTCGCGGAGCTGTTCGCGCGGGTGCCCGATCCGCCCGATCCACCCGATCCGCCCGATGGCGATCCGCCCGGCGAAGAGGCGTTCTGGTCCGACTGGGGGCCCGTGTTCTACCGGGGGCGGCTGGACGGGTCGGCACGGGTGCTGGTCGTCGCCTCCGATCCCGGGCCGACCGAGCGGATCGCCGGGCGGACCCTGGTCGGCAACGCCGGGCAGCGAGTGCAGGGGTTCCTCGCGAGGCTGGGCCTGACCCGGTCCTACGTCTGCCTCAACGCGTGGGCGTACGCCGTCCGCCCGTCGTTCGCCGGGGAGATGAAGCCGCGGCTCGCCGACCCCGCGCAGGCGCAGTGGCGCAACGAGCTCTACGGCGCGGTGGCCGGTCCCGCGCTGGAGGCCGTCGTCGCGATGGGGGGCGTGGCCCAGGAGGCGGTGCGGCTGTGGACCGGCAGACCCGCCGGGTCCGTGCTCGTGCAGGTCCCGCACCCGTCGAGCCACACCGAGTCGACGCTGCTGGACGGGTGGCGGGCGGCGATCGACACGCTGCGCCCGATCGTCACGCCGGACGAGGACGGGGACAACACCGGACCCAACTACGGGACCGTGTTCGAGGCGGGCGACTACCGGCCGGTGCCGGCCCGCGACCTGCCGTTCGGCGTCCCGGCGTTCCTGGGGGACGATGCCTGGGTGCGGGCCCTCGGGGGCGCGGAGCAGAACTCCGTCCGCCGTCCGGTCCCGGACGACCTGCACACCCTGATCTGGAAGGCGCCGGACCGATGACGAAGGCCCCGTCCTGATGGCGCTCGTCCTGCGCGGCACCGTCGTCACCTTCGACGCCGAGCACCGGATCCTGGACCCCGGCGCGGTGTACGCCGGTGACGACGGCCGCATCGCAGCGGTGCAGCCGGCCGGCCAGGCGCCGCCCGCCGGGTTCGCCGACGCCCCGGTGATCGACCTCACCGCCGCCGGCGCGCTGATCCTGCCCGGCCTGGTCGACCTGCACGGCCACCTCCAGTACAACTCCCTCCCGTTGTGGGAGGCGGTCGGCGTCCCGTACCTGCACCACGACCGCTGGGTGGACGAGAAGCACCCGCCGGACTACGCGACGACGGTGACCTGGCCCGCCAAGGTGCTCGGCACCGCCGCCCCGCAGGCGCTGCTCACCTACATCGGCGTCAAGGCGCTGGTCGGCGGTTCCACCTCCATCCAGGGCGCGCCGCGCTCCACCCGCGCGATCGACGGCGGGCCGGTGCGGATCGTCGACGTCGAGAAGCTGCCGGCGGGCCGCGACGTGGTGCTGACCGCCGCGCTCCAGCAGGACGCCGAGGTGCTGCGCGACGAGACGGCGGCCCGGCTCGACGGCAGCCGGGTGCTGATCTACCACGTCGCGGAGGGGCGGCGCGCCGCGGTGCCGCCCCCGCCGAAGCCTGCGCCGCTGGTCCACCGCGAGTTCGCCGACCTCGCGCCCTGCTTCAGGCCGGGGCTGATCTGCGTGCACGGCACCGCGCTCACCTCCGCCGAGTTCGCGGCCTGGCAGCAGGCCGTGGCGGGCGTCGACGCCGCCGAGCGCGGCACCGTGGTGTGGTCGCCGTTCTCCAACCACTGGCTCTACCACGAAACGACGGACGTGGTCGCGGCGGCGGAGCAGGGCTTGCGGATCGCGCTCGGCTCCGACTGGTCGCCGTCGGGGACCAAACACGTGCTCGGCGAGCTCAAGGTGGCCGACGGCATCAACCGGCACGAACTCGGCGGCCACTTCGACGACCGGGCCCTGTGCGACATGGTCACCGCGAACCCCGGCGACGCGCTGGCGACCGCCTGGGGTCCGCAGGTGGGGCGCCTGGCGGCGGGCAGCGCCGCCGACCTGCTGGTGCTCGAACGCCACGAACCCGCGCAGGACGAGTACCGCAACCTGATCGACGCGACCGAGCGCCGGGTGCTCCTGGTCGTCTCCCGGGGCGTGCCGCGCTACGGGACCGCGGCCCTGATGACGGCCGCCGGGGCCCGGGGCACCAACGCGATCGAACCGGCGGAGGGCATCCGGCGCAGGGTCGCGGTGCGGGCCCCGGACGCGCCGGACACCGTCCTGGACTGGCCCGCCGCCGAGCGGGCGCTGGAGAAGGTCCGCCAGGACCCGCGGGCCGCCTGGCGCGACGCCCAGGACGCGCTCGCCGCCTGGGGCGGCCCGCTCGACGATCCCGACGCACCGCTCGTCCTGTTCGGCGACATGCCCGAGGGCGAGGCCGGGTCCGTCGCCGGCACCGACGACGTCCCGGCCGGGCTGGTCGTTCCCGGGACGGACGCGCTGACCCACGACGACGCCTTCTTCGCCGCCGTGGAACGCAGCGGGATCCCCGCGCTGACCAGGCTGGCGGAGTACTACCGGCCGGGCCCGCCGTGAGCCCGCGTCCGACCAGGCCGGCCCGGACGCTGCCGGACACCGTCGGGCTCGACGCGTTCATGGCCCGGGTCGGGGCCGACCCGCTGCCGCTCGCCGACCGCCACCGGCTGGTGACCGCCGCCCGCGTCCTCGTCGAGGAGCTGTACGTCCACCTGCCGCTCAAGCGCGCGCGGTACGCCACCGACCCGGTCCAGCGGCTGCGCCTGCTGGAGCGGCGGGTGCCCGCGCTCAGCGAGCTGCAGTTCCACGCCGAGCTCGCCGCCGTCTTCCGGGACCTGCGCGATCTGCACACCGTCTACCAACTGCCCGCCCCGTACCGGGGGCAGGTGGCCGTGCTCGGCTTCCTGGTCGAGCGCTACCAGGACGAGGACGGGACGCCGCACCACCTCGTCTCCCGGATCGACGACACGCTGCGGCACGGGGACTTCGACGCCGGTGTGGAGCTGGAGCTGTGGAACGGGGTCCCGGTGGAGCGCGCCGTCGAACGCGGCACGGCCGCGCAGGCGGGCAGCAGCCCCGACGCGCGGCTGGCGCGCGGGCTGGAGTCGCTGACGCTGCGCCCGCTGCGGACCGCGCCGCCGCCCGACGAACGCTGGGTCCTGCTGACGTACCGCACGCCCGACGGCCGGCTCCGTGAGACCCGCATCCCGTGGCGGGTGCGGGCCGCCGAGCGGTACCGGGGCCGGGACCAGGATCCGGTGCCCACGCTCGGGACCCGTCTCGGCATCGACGCCGGCAACGAGGCCACCCGCCAGGCCAAGCGCGCGCTGTTCGCGCCGGGGCCGGCCCGGACCTCGGTGGCGCGGGCCCCGCGCGACGTGCTCGCGTACTCGGCGGCCAGGGCGCGGCCGTACGGGTACCTGCGGATCTACTCCTTCAACGTCGCGAGCGCGCGGCGGTTCGCCGAGCAGGTGGCGGCGATCGCGGCCCGGGCGCCGGCGGCCGGGCTGATCGTGGACGTCCGCGGCAACCCGGGCGGCAACATCCTGGCCGCCGAGGCCGCGCTGCGGGTGCTGAGCAGGGACCCCGTGGAGCCGGTCCGGTTCTCGCTGCCGACGACCCGGGCGGCGCTCGCCCTTGTCCGCGCCGATCCGGCCCTCCGCCGGTGGACGGGGTCGATCCGCGACGCCGTGGAGAGCGGCGAGCAGTACTCGCAGGCCTTCCCGCTCTCCGACCCGGACGCGGTCGCCGAGGGGCTGCCTCGCTACGCGGGGCCGAAGGTGCTGATCGTCGACGCCCTGACCTATTCGGCCGCCGACATCTTCGCGGCCGGCTTCGCGGACAACGGGCCCGCGGGCGACGGGCCGGTGGCGGGCGGGCCCACGGGCGACGGGCCGGGCGGCGGGCTCGGCCCGGTGCTCGGGACCGCCGCGACCACCGGCGCCGGGGGCGCCAACGTGTGGACGTACGAGCTGCTGAGGGTGTGGCTGCCCGAACTGCTGGACGAGCTGCCGCGCGGGGCCGGGTTCCGCGTCGCCCTGCGCCGCGCGACCCGGGCCGGGGCGCGCACCGGCGTCCCGCTGGAGGACTTCGGCGTGGCGGCGGACCCGCTGCACCGGCTGACCAGGCGCGACGTCCTGGGCCACAACCGGGACCTGCTGGGGGCGGCGGCCGCGCTGCTGCCCTGACCGCGCGGGCGGCCCGGGTGCCGTCCGGGGAAGCGCAGTTGCGGAGGGAGAAGCCCGGCGAGGCCCGGGGCCGATGGCTAATCTTGACATGCTCAGCACCGGAGAACATCTCGAACCGGCCCCGGACCCGCCCGGGAACCGGGGCCGACGGGCGAACCGGAACAGGACGGCACGACTCGGACCACCGCGATCACCGACACGGGATCGGGGCCACCGCAAGGCACAGGAGATGACCTTGATCGTTCGCAGGAAACTCTCGGCCGTAGCCCTCACCGGTGGCATCCTGGTACGGCGTGGCGATCGCCACGCCGGCCAGCGCCATCGGCCCCACCGCGTGCCCCACCCAGAACAGCAGCTACCCCATGAGCCACGGCCTGGAAGTCTGGACCTCGCACGGCAACTACTGCTACGCGGGCACCCCCGGCACGTGGAGCGTCAACCAGAGCGGGGTCTACCGGATCACGGCCGACTGGAACCACGGGGCCTTCGACACCAGCGTCGGCAACCTCGACATCGGGCCGACCGGTACCCGGTCCAACGCGGTCGGCTTCAGCACCTCGGTCACCGTGTACAGCGTGACGATCCTCAACGGCTAGAGCGGGCCCCGGTGATGGCCTGAGGACGGGCCCGGCGCCGCCACCGGCGGCGCCGGGCAGCCCCGCGACCTGATCCGCTGCCCGCTCCCGGCCGCATCCACCGATGCGGCATCACCCCGCCGACGCCCCGACACCCCGACGCCCTCCCGCCGCCCCGCGGGCCCTGGTGTCGGACCCGCTGCCTAGGCTGGGGGCAGCCGATGATCAAGGGAGCAGGACTGTGCGGATCGAACGTCACCAGGTGGACGGGGCGCGGGTGGCGAAAGCCGGCGAGGACTTCGTGAACCGGATCGGGAGGCAGGTCCACTCCTACTCCCGTGCCGGACTGATGACCACCACCGAGTGGCAGCTGATCTGCGACTCCTTCCTCGACTACCTCGGCGCCCTCTCCACCACCCGGCCCGACCTGCACTCCGCCGAGGCCAGGGCGGTCCTCAAGGACGCCGCCGCGGCCGCCGCCGGCGCCGTTTCCTTCGCCGCCTACTACCCGGTCGACAGCTTCCACGTCTTCCTCGACTACCCGAACTTCGGGATGAGCTACGACCGCGAGCACGGGCAGGGGCGCGACCCCCGGCACCGGGTCACGGCCCGGGAGTGGCTCGACGCCTTCTGCCTCGCCGTCGTCGCCGACCAGGTCTCCGTCCACGGCGAGGCCTTCGGCTGGGCGCGGCAGCTGATGCCCGACGGGCCGGCCACGCCGGCCCTCGAACTCGTCGACGGCCTCCTGGCCCACTTCTTCGAGGCCGAGGCCGACGACGTCCCGACCGACAGCGTCCCGGCCGACGGCGCCGCCCCCGCCGCCGAACCGCAGCCCGGCCTGCGCGCCCTGCGCGCCCTCGGCGCGGGGGACCGCGAGGTCTTCGACGCCGCCCTGCTCGCCCTGCTCCAGGACGGGCCGCACGGTACCGGCCCGGCGAGCCTCCTGCCGCTGCTCCCGATAGCCCTCGCCGCGCTCGCGTACCGCACCCACGGCTGGGTTCCGGCGGTCGACACCGACTACCTACCGCACGCCCTGGTCACCGGTTTCGAGACCGCCGGGCCGCGCGTCCACGCCTTCGGCCGCGACCCGCGCCCCGACGCCGTGGCCGTGCTCGCCGCCGGACCCGTCCACGTCGAGCGGCCCGGTCCGGCCCTCCCGTACAGCCCGGAGGGCGAGGCCCGGTTCGAGCGGCGCACCCTGGAGGCCGTCACGGCCGAGGAGGGCGAGCCGCTGGACGCGTGGGAGCTCACCGGCGCCCTGCGCTACCAGACCTACCTCCTCGCGGCGCGCGCCTCGACGTGCGACGACGCCACCGACGCCGTGATCGCCACCCTGCGGCGCGGATCCCAGCTGGGGGCCGCCGTGTTCCGGGCCGCCCTCGCCGAGCCGGGCACCGAGGCCGAGGCGACGATCGACGGCCGCGCCCTGCGCTTCCCAGCCCGCCGGCACCGGGACTTCGGCCCGGCCTTCTGGCAGACCGCCCTCTCCTACGCCCTGATCACCGGCTCCCCCGAGGACCTCGAACCGCTGGTCCTGGCCGGCCCCACGATCGCCGCCGAGGACCGCTCCCCGTCCGCCTCCTACCGCACCGCCCTGCACGACCACCTCCGCGGCGCCGACCCGCTCCCGGCCGCCGAGCGGGCCCTGAAGGAGGCGGAGCGCGTCCGGGAGGGCTGGCTCCCGGCCCCGGCCGTCCTCCTCTCGCAGCTGATCGGGGGCGACGCGACCGGCTTCGACCTCGCCCTCCTCGACGCCCTGGAAGCCCACCGCGACCACCACAGCGTCGCCGACCGCGGCACCGAACCGGGCGCACCGCTCAGCCTCGACGTCCTCGCCCTCGCCTGCCACGCCCGCCGTACCCGCGGCTGGGTCACCCGCGTCCGCTCGCCCTACCTCCCGCCCCGCCTCCTCGAAGCGGCCGGCCGGCCCTGACCGCGCCGGTCCGCCGCGGCCACCTGCGCGGTTGGAACGGCAGCGGCGGGGGCAGCCCGTCCGGGGATGCGTCGACCCGGGCGGGGCGGTGCCGGAAGCGGTCCCCGGACGGCACGGGGTTCGCATGCTCCGGTCCGATCGGGGAAGTCGACCGTCGCACCACGCAGACCGGCGACCGCGCAGGAGGCACCCGTGAACAGCGGACTGTGGGACTACAGCAACGCCGAGGGCTACGGCGCGACACTGGACCTGACGGGTTACCGGGTCGAGGCGGAGGACGGACCCGTCGGGAAGGTCGACCGGCACAGCCAGGACGTCGACTTCGCGCACATCGTGGTCGACACCGGCCCGTGGATCTTCGGCCGCGAGATCCTCCTGCCCGCCGGAACGGTCCGGCGGGTGGACACCGAGGAGCGGGCCGTGTGGCTGAACCGGACGAAGGACGAGATCAAGAACGCGCCGGAGTACCACAAGGACCAGCACACCGGCGACCTCGACTACCGCCTCACGGTCGGCGACTACTACAGCGGTGCCACCTGACCCGCCCGCCCTCTGTCGTCCGCCGGACCACGAGAGTCCGGCGGATCCGCCGGTCGGTCCGGCTCGCCAGCCCGGGAGACGCCTCGGCCCGTCCGAACTGCCCGGGGCGCGGGACTGTGCTCGTCCCGGCCAGCGCGTCCGGGTCGAAGCCGTCCGCTCACACAGGAGGCCCGGGGAGGGCGACCGGACCACCCTTGTACGCGAGGGCCGCGGTGGTGTCCGGCTCGGCCTGGCGCGGGTGGCGGTGCCGCCAGTACGGATTGTCCAGCGGCGGCTTGCCGCTCACCCGGCCGTACATGCCGAAGGTGGCGATCACCAGCCCCATGACGAAGCTGAAGAGCACGTTCGGGATGCGGAAGGCCAGGAGGTTGGCCGAGGAGTCAAGCAGGGCGAGGTTGACGAAGCCGCTCAGCTTGCCGTTCAACCTCTCGGCCGCCGGAAATCGATCGCCGCCGATCAACCGGGTGTGGGACGATCCCGACATGCTGCTGATTGCTGACGGAGTCACTCCGGTCCCACAGATGATGCTGGTTGACGATCTTGAGACGGATGGCGGCGGCTTCTGCGAGCTGGACAGCCCGCTCTTCCTGGCGATCGGCGACCGGATCAGCTTCGACGGCCGAAGCCTGTCCGTGACACGAGCGAACGGCGAGACCTTCTCGCCCAGCGGCGAGTGGGGAATCCGCTGCAGCCGAGGTCCCCGAATCTGAGTGTTCGCCCCTGTCACCCACACGGGGATTCCCACGACGGTGGGTCGGCCTTCACGTGATCCTGAAGTCGGCTAAAAGATCGACGACTTCACGCGAAGGCCGTAGTGACGAGTGTGGTGGAACAGGCAAACCGGCGCGATCCGTTCGCGGAACTGTCGCGCTTCCGGGCGGACTTCTACGACTGCCTGCGCGGTCGAGGGGACGCACTGTTCGAGTCGGCCGACGCGCTGCTGTGCGCTGAGGGCCCGGTGAAGACTCTGGCGGACCTGGCCCTCGCGCCCGAGCACCGGCGTGGGCACGGCGCCCTGTACGGCGCGTTGAACAAGGGCCGCCTGGACATCGAGCGGCTGCGGGCCGAGCTGGCCAGCCTTTCGCTGTCGCGGGCCGCCGACGGCCACCTGATGCCGGCGGTGGACGTCTCGCCGTGGCTGCGGCCGGACGCCGGGACCTGCCCGGACCGGTCGTTCTGCCAGACCTACGGCCGCGGCGACTCCAAGCGCCAGGATCAGACCGGTTGCAGGGCCCGCGCCAGGTCCTCGGCCTCGCGGAGCTGCTCGACGCCCAGCCGGCGGAGGCCGCGCAGCAGCAGGGCGGCGTCCGTCGCGGACGCGTCCGGCCGGGGTGCGTCCGGCGGCAGCGGCATGCCGAGGAGCGCCGCCGGCACGGCCGCGGGCAGGCCGAGCACGGTGGCGAAGTCGACGAGCAGATCCGGGGTCAGCCGGTCCTCGCCGGAGGCGATCCGCCCGTAGGCGGTGGACATCCAGTAGCGCCCGGTGAGCAGGTGGAACACCTTCGCCGTCCCGGTCCAGCCGAGGTTGCGGGTGGCGACCATCCGCATCAGCAGGTTCCCGGCGGACCGCGGGTCGGGGGCGGGGGCCGAGGCGGGCAGTCCCTCGATCCGTCCGGTCGCCCGAGCAGGCGGCAGACCGGCGACGAACGTGCGGAGTTCGGCCCGCCGGTCGGCCGGCAGCGCCTTGCCGAACCGCACCACGCTGACGATGGAGGTGGTGGCCATCCCGCCGGCCGGTGCGAGGTCCTCCGGCAGCGGGACGGCCGCGATCTCGAACAGGTCGGCGGTGTCCAGGCCGAGCGCGGGGGCGAGGCGGCGCAGCAGCGCCTGGTCCGGCGCGGCACCGTCCAGCAGCGCGAGGACCTCGGCCTCGTCGGCCCCCGCCCGATGGGCGAGCTCGGCGGGCTCCTGACCCTGGTGGTGCAGCAGGCGGGTCAGCAGGACGGCGAAGCCGGGAAGCTCTGTCATGGCGCCAGCATAGGGCGAGCCCGCCGGTCGGCCGCACCGCCGTCCACCTGGGCGGATGCCTCGGACGAGCCCCGGGCGAACGAGCGGCGGCCCGCCGAGAGCACCGGCGGGCCGGCCGGCGGCTCAGAAGGCGGAGTTGGCGGTCCAGTGCGCGAGCAGCTCGTCGTCCCCCCGCACCTCGAACCGGTCGGCGGACCGGTCCAGTCGGCCGTAGAGGAGGAGCAGCAGGTCCGCGGCGGTGCCCCGGAGCGACGCGTCGGCGTCCGCTGCGGCCTGCCGGTCGAGCCCGAAGCCGTCGGGACGCAGCCGGACCAGCCAGTCGCCGTCGCCGTCCCCGTCGCCGTCGGTGCGGGTGAACCGGATGGTCCGGTCCGCGCCCCGGAGGGCGGCCGTTCCGGGGGCGAACCCGGCGGCGAAGGGCAGGTTGGTCAGGAACTCCGAGACGCCGTCGGCGGCCAGCACCGGGTCGATGTCGGGGTCCAGGCCCAGGGCGAGGTCGGCGTCGACGCGGTGCACCAAGGTCTCGAACAGCATCCGGCGCACCCAGAAGCGGGCGTGCTGATCGGCGCCCCAGGCCCACATCGGCGCGTCGGGATCGACCGAGGCGAATGCCGCGCCGGCCTGCGCCGCGGCCTCGGCCAGCCAGGCGGGGTAGCCGTCCGGCGTCGACGGCAGATGCAGCTCGACGTCCCGGCTGCGCGGCGGCTCCTGGAGCCTCTGCCGCAGCAGGACGGTGAACCAGCGCTGCACGCTGCCGGTGTGGCGCACCAGGTCGGACAGCGTCCAACCGGGGCAGGTGGGCACCGGGGTGGCCGGGTCGGCGGTGCGGACGGTGGTGACGAAGCGCGCGGTCTCGGCGGCGACGGCGGCGGCGTGGTCGATGGGGGTGGTCACGGGTTCGTTCTCCGGGGTGGTCGGTCGGCTCGGACGGCGGCGCCGCTCGGTTCAGGTGAGTGGCTTGTCGACGACGGCCTTGGCGTGGCTGAACGTGTCGATGGAGTACTCGCCGTGGTAGCGGCCCATGCCGCTCTCCCCCACGCCGCCGAAGGGCAGGTCGGGCATGGCGAGGTGGGAGACCGGCAGGCCGAAGGAGAGCGCGCCGGAGGAGGTCTCCTCGGTGAGCCGCCGCTTGGTCCGCTCGGACTCGGTGAAGGCGTAGAGGGCGAGCGGCTTGTCACGCTCGTTGATGAAGGCGATCGCCGTGTCGAGGTCGGGTACGGCGACGATCGGCAGGATCGGGCCGAAGATCTCCGCGCGCATCACCGGCGCGTCCGGGGAGACGTCCGCGAGCACGGTCGGGGCGAGGTAGCGCTCACCGCGGTCGTGACCGCCGCCGGTGACGACCCTCCCGTCGTCCAGCAGCGCGGTCAGCCGGTCGAAGTGGCGGTCGTTGACGATCCGTCCGTACTCGGGCGAGGCGGCCGGGTCGTCGCCGAACAGCTCGCGCACGGCGTGGGCGAGGTGCCGCTCCAGTGCGGTGGCGCTCTCTCCGATGGCGAGGACGTAGTCGGGGGCCACACAGGTCTGGCCGGCGTTGAGGAACTTGCCCTGGGCGATCCGGTTCGCGGTGACCGCCAGGTCGGCGCCGGGCTCGACCACGACCGGGCTCTTGCCGCCGAGTTCCAGGGTGACCGGGGTCAGGTGGCGGGCGGCCGCGGCCATCACGATCCGGCCGACCGCGCCGTTCCCGGTGTAGAAGATGTGGTCGAACCGCTGCTCCAGCAGGGCGGTGGTCTCGGGGACGGCGCCCTCGACCACGGCCACCGTGTCCGGGCCGAGGTAGCGCGGCAGCAGCCGGGCCATCGCGGCGGACGTGGCGGGGGCGAGTTCGCTGGGCTTGACGACCACCGTGTTGCCGGCCGCCAGGGCCCCCACCAGCGGGACCAGCGCGAGCTGCAGCGGGTAGTTCCAGGGTGCGACGACCAGGACCACGCCGAGCGGATCGCGGACCACGCGGGCCGAGGCGGGCCGGAAGAACCCGGGGACGTCCGCGGGCTTCGGCCGGAGCCACTCCTCCAGGTGCGCGACGGTGTGGTCGAGCTCGTTCAGCGTGAACCCGATCTCGGTGCGGTACGCCTGCGCCGCGCTCTTGCCGAGGTCGGCGGCCAGCGCCTGCTGGAACACCTCGGCCTGCTCGGTGAGCATCGAACGCAGGGCGGCGAGCCGCTCCAGGCGCCGGGCGAGGGGCTTGGTCCGGCCGCTGTCGAAGGTGGCGCGCAGGCGGGCGACCAGGGCGGAAACGTCTGCCGCGGCGGGGGGCGGGGTGTGCGTCATGAGGGTCACGCGGTCCTTCCAGGGGCTTGAAGACCTTGATGGTTGATGTCTTCAAGTAATTTCGACGGTAGACCTCGATGGTTGAGGATGTCAACCGATCTCCCTATGCTGAACCCATGCCCCAGACGCCCCCGCCCGCACCAGCGCCCTCCCCCGAAGAGCTGCTGGACCGGCTCGCGCGGGTGGCGGCGTCCTACTACCGCCACTTCGCGACGGTGGCCGCCGAGCACGGGCTCACCCTGATGCAGGGCAAGACGCTCAGCCTGCTGGTCCGCCCCCGGCCCATGCGCGCCCTCGCCGACCTGCTGGCCTGCGACGCCTCCAACGTCACCGGCATCGTCGACCGGCTCGCGGCCCAGCACCTCGTCCGCCGGGAGACCGACCCGGCCGACCGCCGGATCAAGAACATCGTGCTGACCGAACAGGGCGAGCGCACCGTCCGCGCCATCCGGGCCGAGCTGATGTCCGGCCTCACCGCACTCGAACTCCTTGCACCCGACGAGCGCGACACCCTGCACACCCTGCTGGGCCGCGCCTTCCCCGAGACCGCCGCCCCTCAGCACCGGGCCCCCCTTTCCCCCTGACCCGCGAGCGGACCGGACGAGGACGCCCGCGACGAGCCCATGATCCTCACCCGGCCGTCGACGGCGGTGAGGCAGCCGCCGCTCCACAGGTTCTTGATCTTGACGTTGGAGCAGACCGACGGTGTGCCAGTGGGACGACGCTCCCAAGCCGCTCTCGGTCACGGCCGGTCGACGCGCCAGCACCGCCGCCTCCCCGGCGAGCGACCTGCTGCTCCCCCACCGGTAGGGATCGGACCGGCCGCAGCGGGAACTGCGGGCGGGCTCCGGTGACGGCGCCCGCCCGGGGTCCGGCCGTCAGCTCCAGGGGCTGGCGGGCTGGTCGTTGCCGGCGGTCCCCCGGCACCGTCCGCAACTACCTCTCCTCCGCCATCACCGAACTCGCCGTCCGCACCCGCCACGAAGCGGCGCGGCGCGCCTGGGAGGAGGGGTGGATCCGAGTGGCTGTTGTCGTTCCGACCTCGAGAGATGCCGGTCGAACGGCAGTCCGGACCTGGTGGGCCAGCGTGTCCACCGTGGACCGCACTCCCGAACCGCCGACCTGCCCCGACTGCGGGCAACCGCTGAGGAGCCTGGGCCTTGTCCTGTCCGTCCGCGAGGAGGACCGGCAGCGCGTGTGCCGACACGCCTGGAAGTGCCCGCAGGGTCATAGCTGGTGGCGCTGGGCGGACCGGCCCGCAGAGCCTCTGGACGTGTGTCCCCGTCCCCAGCTCTTCCGGCGATGACGGTCCGCCGGACCCTGTCCGTGGCGTTGGACCCACGGCTCAGTGGTCGGTGCCGTTCCGATCCCGAGCGGCGCCGGTCGAACGGCGTCTCGCTCGGGTTCGGGTGGCCGCGGCCATGCACCCCCGAAACAGGATCGAGGTGCCCAGGAGCCACGGTTCAGCCGTCGGACCGACAGGGTCGGGGCGCGGCGGACCGAACGTTCCGGAAGCGGTGACCCGTGTCGGAGGCACCACTTCTGATCGCGCAGGCGCGTGCCGCGCCCGTGCGAGCGCGAGAAGGGAGAGGCCGTGCGTCGCGTGGCACGGTCCGCGGAGCGCTACCGTCGCGACCGGCCCCTCCAACGCCGGCCGATGGCGAGGCCGGCCACCGGAAGCGTGAGGAATCTGAACGGCTCCGGGACCAGCCAGAACGTCAGCACGGCGGAAACGGTCAGCAGCGCGACCAGCTCGACGGTGAACCGGTAGCCCCACGTCGCGGGCCACGCCCTTCGGCCTCCGTCGCCGTTCTCGTCCGCGGAGGGTGGTGATTCTGCGGGCATACCGTGCAGCTTCCTCTCACCGTGCCCGGCCCGCCGGGCCGGGCCGGGCCGGGCGGCTCACCGTCAGTTGCCGGCCCGCAGTGCCGAGACCGGGTAGCGGAGGGTCTCGGGCACGGCGGCGTCGATGGCGGCGAAGGCCGGGCCGAGGCCGGAGAAGAGTTCCGAAGCCACCGGGACGAAGCAGTTGCCGAGGCCGTGCAGGATACGGCCGTCGTCGTGGACCTCCACGCCGACCACCTCGGTGTAGGGGAAGCCGTGGACCAGGCCGTCCTCGTCCTGCCACCAGGCGCCGTCACCGTTGACCACCAGGCGGACCTTGCGCGCCGCGCCGGACCGCGCCCGGGCGAGCAGCGGCGGACGGAACCGCGGTCCCTCGGGCAGCTCCGCGAGATCGGAACAGCCGCCGGCCGGCAGCCCGGATCCGTCGGGTCGACCGAGAATCAGCTGCTCCACACCGCACGGGACGAGCAGCAGCGCCGTCTCCATGGCCGCCGCGAAGGCCTCCCGCGCCCGGGCCGGGGTCACCTCGGCCTGGAGGGCGAGCCTGGTCTCCGCATCGAGGTGGGTCTCCCCGAGGAGCAGGTCGGCCGCACGCTCGGCGACCTCCATGTCGGCGGTGCGCGGGTCGGCGAAGAACTCCCGGGCGGCCTCGCGCTCCTCGGCGAGTTCGGCCTCGGTGGGCTCCTCGGTGGCGAGGCGGACCGCCTCCTGCCAGAGCAGTTCGGCGACGCGCTTCTCCTGGCCCTCGCGGACGTCGAGCTGGATGCTGCGCTCGCCCCGGCCGGGGCCGACGAAGACGGCGGTGCCGCCGACGTCGTAGCTGAGGCCGTGCTGGTGGCGGACGGTGTCGGTCAGCCGCTGACAGAGCACGTGGGTGGCGAGCAGCATCGCCTGGTCGTTGAGGTCGCAGGACAGCAGCAGGCCGGGGCCGGGCACGTCCGCCCGGTGCCAGGACGGCCGGGTGGTGCGCGCGGCGGGGTGCGGCGCGCGGGTGGCGCGGGGGCCGGGCGGCAGCGGAAGGCGCAGGCCCTCGGGCGGCGGGCCGGTGAGGGCCAGGACGGCGTTGCCGGCGTGGAAGTGGCGGGCGAGGGTGCTGCGGACGGCGTCCAGCGGGATGCGGTCGGCACCGGGGCCGCTGAAGGAGGCCAGACCCAGGCCCTGGGTGCCGTAACGGATCGACAGCAGCTCGGCGGTGACCGGGTCGGCGACGCCGCTGCCCTCGGCAGCGAGGACTCCGGCCTCCTTCTCGATCCGCTCCAGCGGCAGCCCGGTGAGGGCCTCGCAGACGCGGGCCAGGAAGTCGACCACCTGCTCGGGGCGGCCGGTGCAGGTGAAATCGGTCAGCGAGAGGCTCACCGAGGCGTTGTGGTCGAAGTGCAGCCTCGGCAGAGTGCTCATCGCCAGGTGCTCGACCAGGTGCGTCACCCCGAAGGTGCGGAAGGTCTCGTCCTGGATCCCGCAGCCGAACATCAGAGTGGCTTCGAGCGGGCCCGGCGTCTCGGTCCAGATGACGGGGACGCCGTCGATGAGGTCGTGGTGCATCGGGCGATCATACGACCATCCCTTTGCAAACCCTTGACCCGGCCCCAGCAATCGTTGCGTGCACGTCCCACGACGGCGGGCCGGGCCTGGGCCGTGGCTCCTCCCCCTCCTGGTGGCAGGACCGGCGACGGACGGCGTCAGGGGCGGGGCGGTGGGCAGTCGGTGTCGTGGGCGGGCAGGACGCCGTCGAGGAGGTAGTGGTCGACGGCGGCGTCCACGCAGGTGTCGCGGGGGGCGAACAGGCCCGCGTAGACGGTGTGGCGGAAGGCACCGCGCAGGGTCACCAGGCGGGAACCGGTCAGGGCGCGGTGGGCGGAGAGCTGGCCGGGGTAGGTGGCGGCGGGGTCGCCGTCGGCGCCGACCAGCAGGACCGGGACGGCGTTGCGCACCCGGGTGGGCGGTTCGGCGGGTTCGGCGGGCCAGAAGGTGCAGGGGGTGAGGTTGCGGGTGAGCGGGCCGAACAAGGGCTCGTCGGCGCGGTGGGCGCGGATGTCGCGGTAGTAGGCGAGCGGGTCGCGCGAGGCGGCGCGGTCCGCGCACATGACCGCGGTCTGCGCGGCCGCGTAGCCTCCCGTGTCGGGGGACGCCAGGCCGGTCAGGACCGCCTCCAGCAGCGGGGTCGGGCGGGCGGGCCGGCCCTCGGCGGCGTCCAGCAGGACGCGCGCCAGGGCGGAGAACTCCTCGTAGGCGGCGTCGTCGTCGCCGGCCGACACCGTCCACAGCACCTGCGGCAGCGCCCGGGCGTCGACGCGGTGGTCGCCGACCGCCAGCGGGGCGCGTTCGGCGGCCAGGCGCACCCGCTCGACCGCGGCCAGCACCCCGGCGGTGGTCGTGCCCAGGTGGTGGCGGTCGTCGTGGCCGGCCGCCCAGGTGGCCCAGGCGGTGAGCGCGCCCGCCATCGCGGGGCCCTGGGTGGCGGTCAGGTCGGGGCCGAAGAGGTCCGGGTCCATGGCGGCGTCGAACACCACCCGCCCCACCCGCTCGGGGAACAGCTGGAGGTAGACCTCGCCGAGGTAGCTCCCGTAGGACGAACCGAGGTAGGAGATCGTCGGCTCGCCCAGGACCGAGCGCACCAGGTCCAGGTCCCGGGCGGCGTTGCGGGTCGAGGCGTGCGGCAGCAGCGCCCGGTACGGGGCGCAGCGGGCCGCGAGGTCCTTGGCGGTCTCGGCGGACCGGTCGAACCCGACGCGGTCGGGGCCGGCGCTGCCCGGGCCGGCCGTCGGCCAGCCGCAGTCGAGGGGGGCGCTGGCGCCGACGAAGCGCGGGTCGACGGCGACGATGTCGTAGCGGGCGCCGAGCGCGGGGGCGGCCCGGCGCAGGGCGAGGGAGAGCGCGCGGGCGGGGACGCCGGGGCCGCCGGGGTTGTAGAACAGGGTGCCCAGCCGGTGGGCGGGGTCGGTGGCGGGCAGCCGGGAGACGGCGACGCCGAGCGTCCGCCCGTCGGGACGGCGGTAGTCCAGGGGGACGGTGACCTCGGTGCAGCGGGCGCCGGCGGCGTCGAGGTCGGCGCCCTCGGCGTCCTGCGGACCGCTCGCGCAGGGGTGCCAGGACGGTTGCCGGCCGCGCAGCGCGGCGAGCGGATCGGCCGCGGCGGAAGCGGTGGCAGTGGCGGCCGCGGCGGAAGCGGTGGCAGTGGTGGTGGCCGCGGCGGTGGCCGGTGGGGCCGACACGGTCAGGAGGGTCAGGGTCATGGCCAGCGCCGCCACAGCGGCGGCCGGCGCGGCGGCGCGGATCACGGTCTCTCTCCCTGGGGTGCCTCGGCGAACCGTCGGCACGACCGTAGGCGCCCGCCGCGGCCGGGCGCGTCCACCGCCGGTACCGGACCACCCCGCCGAAGTACCCCTGCGCATCTGCTACTTCAGGACCATCCGCAACACCTCGGGCGCGTGGTCGGCGGTGATCGGTCGCACCGGGCCGGACCGTGTCGACCGTCGTGCCCGGAGGATCCCGCCCGCCGACGGGCCGTCACCGTGGCGCGCCCGTACGGGGGACGGCGGCCCCGCCGGGGAACGGACCCCGGGAGGACCGGGTACGGGTTCCCGTCGACCGTCCCTCCCTCGAACGGACACCCCCCATGACCTACCCGAACACCCGCCACCCCGACGCCCCCGCGACGGCGAGGGCCGAGCTCCGCGACGCCGGCACCGCACCGGACGTGCTGGTCGGCGACGGCGGGACCGCCGTCCACCACCTGGTCGAACCGCTGGGCGCGGAGGGCCGGTTCGGGCTGTTCAGGCTCGATCTGGGGCCCCGGCCGGGCGGTCCCGCGCCGCACTTCCACCGCGGCATGTCCGAGACGTTCTTCGTCCTGTCCGGGATCGTGCGCCTGTACGACGGCCGACGCTGGGCCGACACCGGGCCGGGCGGCCTCCTCCACGTCCCGCGGGGCGCGGTGCACTCCTTCCGCAACGACTCCGGCGAGCCGGCCTCGATGCTGATGCTCGTCGCACCCGGAGTGCCGCGGGCCCCGTTCTACGAGGAACTCGCCCGGATCGTGTCCGACGGGCGCCGGCCCGACCCGGAGGAATGGGCCGAGTTCTACCGTCGGCACGACCACCACATCGCCTGACCGCGCCGGGGCGAGCCGGACCGGGGCGGACCGGCGGGCGGCGCCGGCCGGCGCGAGGCGGCGCCGCTCCCCGGCGCCCCTCCCCCGCGCCGCGGCGCCCCGCCCCTCACGCGCCCGCGGCGAGGGTCTCGTCCAGCCAGTCGTAGATCCGGGCCTGGGTCAGACGCATCGCCCCGGGGTGGCAGTGCGCGCCGGCGCCCTCCTCGGCGGTGAACACCATCAGCGTCCTGGGGCAGGTCAGGTGGTCGTAGAGCTGCTCGGGCTGGCCCTTGAAGAACATGTCCTGCTCCGCGTCGCAGACCAGGGTGGGGCACTGGATCCGCTCCGCGATCCCCCCGGCGAGGGTGTGGTCGAGGTAGGAGGCGTTGAAGGCCCGGGGGGTGTCGACGCCCATCACGTACATGCCGTGGTTGATCGCCCAGCGGGCGATCGGGTCCTTCGCCATGATCTCTTCGAGCGCGGCGTCGAGTTCCGGGGCGGACGGCGCGCGCAGCAGCCGCTCCGCCTCCTCGCGGGGGCCGGGGATGTTGCGCACCGAGGTCTCGCCGAGGTCGTAGAGGCCGTCGACGGCCACCAGCGCGGCCAGGCGGTGCTCGAACGCCGCGGCCCGGGGCGCCAGGATGCCGCCCATGCTGATCCCCAGCAGCGCGATGCGGCTGTTGTCGACGTCCGGGAGCTTCTCGGCGAAGTCCACGACCGGGGTGACGACGTTCTCCCAGTCGGGACGGAACACCAGGCCCTCGCGGTGGCGCGGCCCCGGCATGCCGGGGCCGTCGAAGACCAGCACCGTGTAGCCGCGCTCGACTCCGGCCATCGCCCCGAAGTAGTGCAGTTCCTCGGCGGTGCCGTCGAAGCCGTTGTGCATGATCAGCGTCGGGCGCGGGGTCCCGGAGTCGTCGACGCGGTACAGGTAGCCCGGCAGGGTGGTGCCCTCGTACGGGATCTCGACCGGCTCGATGATCGGGGTGAACAGCGCGGCCGCCGACCGGAAGCAGTCCACGCTGCGGTCGTAGGCGTGGTCGTGACGCGGGTCGCAGGGGTGGCCGTGCAGGAAGAACTCGGCCGACCGGTAGTAGTTCGACGCCCGCAGGAACCCGTCCCGGGCACTGACCCGGTGGCCGGCCGCCAGCGCCTTCTCGGCCTGGCCGGACACCCGGTCGGCGGTGGCCATCCACTCGGTGTACCAGCTGACGTAGTCGCCCTCCACGATGCGCTCCGCGGTGGAGACGACCTCGCCGAAGTCGGCGCCCCCGTAGGCGATGTGGCTCATCGACCGCAGGGTCTCGTACCAGAACTGGATGTTGTTCGGGAACAGCAGCTGCTTCATCGCGCACTCCTCAGGAGGGGTTAAGCACGGATCTGTGCTTGTGGTGAGGACTGTAGACCCTCCGAGTACTCGAAGCAAACATCTGTGCTTACGATGTGGGGGTGACTCCGAAGCAACCGACCACACGCATCCGCAAGAGCCCCGAGCAGGTCCGCGCGGCCGTCCACCAGGCGGTCGTGGACCTGCTCTGCGACCCGGCGGGCGAAGACCTCAACATCCCCGCGATCGCCCAACGCGCCGGCGTCAACCACACCAGCCTCTACCGCCGTTGGGGCAGCCTCGACACGCTCCTCGCCGACGTGGTCACCACCCGCCTGGAGCGCGACTCGCCGCTGAACGACACCGGCTCCCTGCGCGGCGACCTGCTCGCCTGGGCCCGGGCCAGCGTCGCGAGCATCCGCACACCCGAAGGACGCGCCCTCGTACGCGCCGTCATCCTCTCCATGCCGAACAACCCGCAGACCCAGGACGAACGCGCCCAGCACTTCCGCCGCCGCATGCACTCCATCGAACAGATCCGCCAGCGGGCCACGGCCCGGGGCGAGCACCCGCCTCCCCTGGAGCAGATCCTCGACCAACTCGTCGCCCCGTTCTACCTCCGTGCGATCTTCGGCATCGACCCGCCGACCTCCGGCTACCCCGAGCTGCTCGTCGACCGGCTCCTCCACGACCGACACCCCGGCGGCCCACACCCCGAGGCCCGACAGCCCGACGCCTGACACCCCACGAACCCCCGCCCGCACGACAGCCGACCGACGCCCCCGACCGCCCGGCGGCCCGGCGGCCCGGCGGCCCGGCGGCCCGGCGGCCGACCCACCCGGACACGGGGCCACCACAGGCCCCGCGGCCGAGGCTTGCGGCGCGGGGTGGGCATGACAGAGGATCAGGCCGACCCGCCATGATCGACTTCTGGTCGCCCGCGGCGCTCGACCGAACTTCTCTTCCCACCGGGGGTACCGATGACCACGCACGCGGACGGCAGGCACGACGACGGGGCCCAGGAGAACGGGCGCCGGCCCGGCCGCCGGGCGCTGCTCGCCGGGATGACCGGAGCGGGGGCGCTCGCGGGCGGCATCGCGCTGGGCACCCGCGGCGCCTCCGCGGCGAGCGCCGCCACCACCGCCGGCCCCGCGGACTACGTGGTCGACGTCGTCGCCAAGGGCGCCGACCCCAGCGGGCGCACGCCCAGCGACGACGCCTTCCGCAAGGCCGCCCTGGAACTGCTCGGAGGCGCTCCCAAGACCGGCTACACCCCCAAGAAGGTGCTGCTCGTCCCGCCGGGCACCTACCTGCTGACCCAGCCCGACTCACTGCTGCCCGTCACCCACGGCACCGACAACCCGGGCGTGATCGACGGCATCTCCATCAGCGGCTACGGCAAGCGGCTCTCCCGCGTCGTCTACGCGCCGACCACCCCCGACACGGTGTTCTGGACCAACGACGGCCGCTACAAGAACATCCGCCTCAACGGCCTGACCTTCGAGAGCCGCGACGCCACCGCCACCTTCAACCTCGCGCTCTCCGCCGTGGGCAAGGGCGTCCAGGACACCTGGTACACCGACGTCGAGTGGCACGGCTCCTGGAAGGCCGGCATCGTCCTGGACGGGCCCGCCGGCACCTCCAACCTCAACAGCGAGATGGGCTGGGACCACTGCCAGATCAGCGGCTCCTACGCCGACGCCTTCCTGGTGATGGGCGGCAAGCCGACCGAGAACCAGCAGGACCAGTTCCTCAACTACTGGTTCCGCGACTGCAAGGTGGAGTTCCAGTCCGGAATCTTCGTACGCAACGAGCGCGGCGGGTCGATGAACTTCATCGGCGGCTCCTACATCCTCGTCGACGAGAACTCCACCGGCACCTTCTTCAAGCTCAACGCCAACAGCCCGCGCAACGACTCGGTGATGCGGCTGTACGCGCAGGGCATCCGCTTCGAGGTCCGCGGCAAGGACCACAAGGTTATCGACTCCGCCTGGTACAAGGGCACCATCACCTTCGTCTCCTGCGACGACACCGCGAACTCCTTCAAGGCGTTCGCCACCGACGCCACCCCCCACGTCTACCGCTTCAACGCCGTCAACCCCTCGCGCGGGCCCATGATCCGCTACCAGGACTGCGCCCTGCTCGGTTCCCACCACGTGACCACGTCCACCGCCACCACCGCCGGCAAGCTCCTCTACGACGGCTGCCGCTTCGCCGACACGGCCACCGCCGCCACCGCCCTGCGCTGGAGCGGCCCCGCCCCCTGGTACGAGTTCCGCGACTGCCTCGGCGAGGGCGTCCGCATCCCCGACACCAAGGCCCCGTGACCGCACCTCGCGACAATCGCCCGGGGGCAGGGGTGCAACGCGGAGTCCCGCGTTGCACCCCTGCCCCCACCCCACAGCCACCTGGACATACCGAAGGGCACCTCGACTTCCCGGCCGAGCCGCTCACCGGTGTCCATCCCGTCCCTCACCCGGCGACCGTCCGGCGCCTGCTCCAGCCGCTGGACGGCGACGCTCTGGACGCTTGCGGACTCCACTCCACTGGAGTCCGCTTCGGAATGGACTCCAGTGGAGTCCGGTTCGCTCCTGCAGAAGAGTCCACAGGGCCCCTCCTACGGAGTCCTCTCCACTCCGCAGAGGACTCCGTAGGAGGGGTCAACCGATCCCGCTACACGCACTTGCGGATGGTCACCCGGCCGCCGTTCTTGGTCATCTCATTGGAGTGCGGCGCGAGACAGAGCCCCGTCCACTGGTTGGCGAAGGTGTAGGTACCGCTGATCTTGGTCGGGTTGACCGACCAGAGCTGGCTGCCCGAGTCCCAGCGGGTCTCGCAGCCCCACCACATGAGCTGGGTGTTCTGACCGGGCGGGGTGCCGTTGTTGTAGGGGACTGTGAGGCAGTAGCCGTTGTTGTTGCGGATGGTGAAATAGCCGTTGCTCGCCTTGACGGCGTTCCATTTCTGCGCGGCCCCGCCGTCGCAGGTACGCTGCACCACGAGCCCGCCGTTGGGGACGGTGGGGCCGATGGCCAGGCACTTGCCGCTCAGCAGGTTCTTGTAGGGAGCCTTGCCGCCGGCCGACCACATGTCGTAGGTCTTGGTGGTCGGCGGGTCCTGCCCGCAGATGTCCCTCAGCTCCGTGTCGGTCATCTTGCGGCTCTGATACAACCAGGCGAAGGACCGGCTGGTGTCCGGCACCCGGACGACCGCGTTCTTGACGAGTTCGTTCTTGTTGCCGTCGTAGCGGGCATCGATGTCGACGACCGCCTCGATCAGCGGCTCCCTGACCTCGATCCAGCCGACGCTGCCCAGGGGGACCGTGGCGGTGTGCGTGTGGGTGTCGCTGGTGCTCCAGGTCCAGCTCCAACCGAGCTTGGGCCCGACGGAGGCCTCCCAGTCACCGAACTTCTTCTTCCCGCCGATGTCGAGGCCGAAGGAGAAGCTGGTGGAGGAGCTCTTGGTTCCGGCGACGCTCACGCTGCCGCTACTGGTGCAGCCGTAGGCGATGGGGCTCTTCCCACTGCCGAGCTTGTCGGGCATGGTGGCCTCGCCCCATACTTGCTTGCTGCTTTTGAAGGTGAGGTAGCACTCGGGGTCCCAGTAGATGATGTCCCCGGCCTGCGTGGGCCTCGGGTCGGCGCAGTCCTCGGCCACCTGTGCGGGCGACTTGGCCGCGGCGAACGCCGTCGGGGTCAGCGGGAAGCAGCTCATTATCAAGGCGAGCAACACGATCGCCCTCTTCACGTTCTTCACGAGGCGTGAGCTTAGGGATCATGAATGGCCGCCGAGAGAACGCCGTATGTATCCCAAGGGCATTGCATGGTTGCGGTCGGTCCGGATTGATCACGTGAGGCCGAGGATTCGCAGGGGTCGGGTGTGGTCGCGGCCGGTGTGGCGGAGGGCAGCGGCGATGTTGGTGTGGCCGTTCTGGCGGAAGATGCCGATGGCGAGGTTGCGCAGGCCGGCCATGGTGCGGGGCAGGTGGCCGGTGCGGACTTTGGAGTCGTCCTCGCGGAAGGTCCGGTCTCGGACGTGGTGCAGGAGGTTCTCGATGCCCCAGTGGCCCCTGATCCAGGTGGCGAGCTGGACGGCGGTGGCGTCGTAGGTGTCCAGGCCAGTGATCAGGTAGACCCGTGCGATGGTGAGCTTCCCGGTCGAGCGGTCGCGGCGCCATCGGACGATCTGGATCGCCTGGCGGGCGCCGGGACAGTCGAGGTGGTGGAAGGCGGCGGTCTTGAGTCGGCGGATCCCGTCGCGGTGGTGGGCCCGGTCGCGGGTGCGGTGGTCCAGCGGGATGTCCGCCCAGGGCAGCGTTTTGACCTGGGCATACAGCCCGGGGCGGTTCTTTTGCACGATGGCCAGGTAGTGGGCGCCGCGCTCGCGGAGGTACGTGCCGTGGGCGTGCTGGGTGTGCAGGGCATCGCCGGTGATCACGGTGTCGCTCAGGTCGATGCTGTCCAGCAGCGGGGCGAAGGCGGGGATCTCGTCGCTTCTGGAGGCGACCTGCCGCTGGGCCAGGACCACGCCGTGGTGGTCCATTGCGGCCAGCAGCTGGATCGCGGTGCTCGTGACGGTGCG
Source organism: Kitasatospora sp. cg17-2 (assembly GCF_054031055.1). Taxonomy (NCBI): domain Bacteria; kingdom Bacillati; phylum Actinomycetota; class Actinomycetes; order Kitasatosporales; family Streptomycetaceae; genus Kitasatospora; species Kitasatospora sp. cg17-2. The sequence goes on along the minus strand of NZ_CM132923.1, from coordinate 9,630,500 downwards.
CGAGCCGCGGACCGTCTTGCCGTCGACCGCGATCGCCCGCGGCACCGGCTTCGCCGATCGCTCGGACTCGCTCGGGTGTACTCCTCCGGCCTGTAGGGATGCTCCGATGGCAGCGTCCGGAGCGTCGCCGTCCAGCCGCTGGAGCAGGCGCCGGACGGTCGCCGGGTGAGGGACGGGATGGACACCGGTGAGCGGCTCGGCCGGGAAGTCGAGGACCTCCAGGGCCGACTGCGGGGCATCCGTTATCGACTCCCCGATCGCGATGAGGGAACGGGCACCGGCCGGCACGGCCGAAGCTGCCGCGCACAACAGGGCGAGCATCGGATACCGCCGCCCCCGCCGACTGCGTGGGTCGGGCACCCAGATCAGGAAGCGCCGCAGGTCAGCGGCATCCTGTCGGATGACAGCGCGATTCTGGCGGGTCAGGTGTCCCAGCCCGACGGGCATGGGCGACGATGTTCGGGCAGGCACGGTCTCGCTCGGTTCTCATGGGTCTCGACAACCACACGATCACCGGGCACCGTGCCTGCACTACGTTCCGGGGAACAACCATCCCCAGAACGAGACATGACATCACATCACCAGACCGGCGAACCGGACCGATCTCGAACATGCAATGCCCCTGCCCCCTCACCACTGTGTTCATTATCCGTTCCGAGCTGTCCGCTGCGGAGTTCAGGGTGAAAGGCGTGCCAGGAAGTCCGTCACTTGATCAGCTGCTCACCCCGGGCACGAGCCGGCGCAGAGAGAACCGATCGTGTAGGTTCCGGCAAGATTTCCCTTGTTCCCGGCGGTGGTGCTGCCGATCCGGTTGGTGTAGTTGACGTTGTGGTAGTAGTGGAACCTGCTACCGGTGCGGTTGTACACCGACCGCGTGTTGGTACCCGCAGCCATCCACGAACACTGCGAACGGGTGTCCGTGGAACTCTGGCTCCACTGACACTTCTGGCCGTTGCCGTTCTGCTCCGAATAGAAGCAGATCCAACCGGAGCCGCAGTTGTCGTAGCCGCTGACAGTGGTGCTGCCGGCCTGGGCGGCAGGAGCAAGCGCAAGCGCACTCCCGAAGAGGCCCGCAGTCATGGCCAGAGCGAACTTCGTACGAGAATTCATTGACCCTCCCTTTGAACGATGCGAGATCTTCCCTCGACCCGTCCGATGCAGTTCGGGCCGTAACAGGAAGTTTCACCCGCACCGCGTCGAGCGGAAACCCAGGAACAGGCCAGTCCGGATCGTCTGGAACATCACTGCGGCGGCCTGTTCCGGATCAGCTGCCAGTCACGGATCCGACCAGTCGAGAACAGCCCGACGCTGCCACCTGTCGAACATTGCACCCGTAGCGTCCGGGGCGCAGAGCCGTCTCCGTCGACAACAATCGGCTGGCCACGAACTGGGGAAACTGCTGGAAGGGCGGAAGATCGTCAACAAAGTTGGAGGTTGACCATGACTGGATCGGGACGTCTCGGGACCGATTGCCGGATCCGTCGACAAGCAGGCGATGTTGTTGTCAGACATTGACCCGAACAGCCGCCCAGTGCGAGCCGACTGCTGAAGCCGCCCGCGCGCGAGCCCTCGGGCGGACGCCCCCCGGAGGGGCGTGCAGGGGCCGGGCCCGGGGACGTAGGGGGGTTGGTCCGCAGGGCCCGGCCGTGGGGGGCCAGCCGCGCCGGGGGACATGGCGCAGCTGCTCTGGCCGGCGGCCCGGTGGGGCTGTGGTGGGGCCGCCGTGCCGGGAACAGTAGACCTGCCGGTCGGGCGCTGGCCAGGGGTTTGACCTGGGATTTTTCGGCCGCGGACATGCCAGGCCAGAGGGGCGGTACTGCGGGGCGGGCAGCCCTGTTCGGGCTGTCCGCCGCCGTCGACAGCACGACGCCGGGCCGTCGGGGCCGGCGCGGACCGTTCCGTGGGCGCGGGTCAGTGTTGGAGCTGCAGCAGTTGTGGCCCGGTCCATCCCTCTCCGGTCGGGGTGAGTGCGGTGATCCGGTCGTTGGCGAGGTCGACGAGGAGCTTCGGCCGGGCCTGGTCCTCGAGGAGGAGGACCTGGGGCTGTCCGTCGGTCTCGGCGACGGTGGTCGCGCCGCACTGCACCAGGTGGTCGCGGAAGCGGTTCAGCGCCGCGGACGCCTGCTCCGGGGCGAGTCGGAGGACCTGCTGGGTGAGGGCCTGGCCGGCGCCGCCGCCGGTGATCGTCGACCTGACCCAGGTCTCCACGCCGGCGGCGCGCAGGCGGGCGGCGCGCAGCTCGTCGGGAGCGCTCCACGGGAATTCCGCCGGGTCGCAGGAGGTGGACGGGGCGGCGGGCGCCTCCGGGCAGCCCGCGGACAGGGCGAGCGAGGACTCGGAGCGGCTGTAGGGGGCCTGGGGCCAGACGCTCTCCGGGCGCAGGAGCGTGCCTTCCGGGGCGTGGTACTCCGCCGTGCAGGCGACGGCCCGAACGGACGGCTCGGCCTTGTCGGTGGGGTCGTCGTTCGTGCAGGCGGTCAGGGTCACGAGAGCTGCGAACAGGGCAGGGAGGGTGCGGTGCTTCATGGCTCTCCCGTGGCGTGGGTGCGGTGGTGAAGCAGGTCAGGCCCGTCAGCAACGCCCGGCGCGGTCCGTGGACGTCGGCGAGCCGGCCTCCGCACAGCAGCGTTGCACCGTAGGCCAGGGCGTAGCCGGACAGGACCCACTACAGGTCGCGGGCGGCTACGTCGAAGTCGTCGGCGCGGGTGGGCAGGGCCACGTTGGCGATCGAGAACTCCAGGGCCACCAGGACCTGCACCAGGCACAGCACGGCGATGGCGCGTGTCGGCGGTGACGCGATGGGCGGCGCGGCAGCGGGGGTCATGCGCGGCTCTCGTGCGAGTACAGCGGCAGGTGGATCAGGCTGGTGACGGCCGTCCGTTCGTCACCTTCGGTCGCCACAGCGAGGATCTGCACGATCTTGCCGCCCGCTTGGTCGGGGGTGGTGCGGTCACTGGTGACGGATGGTCACGGGGAGGGCTTCGTGCGATGGTCCTCGACGGCTCGGGTCACCGTGGCTGCGACGCCGGCGGCGAACATCACCCCGGCTGCCCCGTACAGGATGCGCAGCCACAAGGGACGTTCGTCGCCGGACAGGGCGAGGTGGACGAACCACGCGGTTCCGAGGAGGTGCCCAAGTGTCCGTACGGCTGGGGATCGTGCCGCCGCAGCGTGTTGCTGGTGCTCATGCATCCTGGGTCGTCCCTCTCGGTCGGTGGCGTTCCGGTGGGCTGCGGGATCAGCTTCCCTCCCGGGGCGGGCTGTTCGAAACCCGCCGACCAGCCCGAAGGAGCTGGCCGGCCGGGCGGCACGAACCGGCCGCCCGGCGGCGGGAAGCCGACCGATCGGGGGTTCCCGCAGACGGGACCGCACCGGGCAGGATGTCGCACACCACCCTGTAACCGAACGCTGAAGACACCATGCCGAACCGCATCTGGTCCCCCGCCGACCCGACCGAGGGCCCTGCGGCGAGATCCGCGCGGCTCACACTCGCCTACGACAGCGGCAGGTCCCGCTCGTAGTGGACGAAGTGGTCGGCCGGGACGAAGGTGTCGTAGAGGCGGCGGGCCGGGTTGTCGTGGGCGGTGAGCCAGTGGACGCGTGCCCAACCGCGAACGGCGGCGAGGTCGAAGAGGTCCTGGAGGAGCAGGCGGCCCGCGCCCAGGCCGCGGTGGGCGGGGTCCACGAAGAGGTCCTCCAGGTAGCAGACCTGGCCGGTGAGCCACGTGCTGTGGTGCAGCACACTGTTGGTGATGCCGATCACCGTGCCGTCGTGCTCGGCGACACGGCCCAGCAGTGGCTGGTGCGGGTCGAGGAGCCGTCGCCACGTGGAGTCGGCGACCCCGGCGGGCACGGTGGACTCGTAGAAGTCGAGGTATCCGGCCCACAACCGGCGCCAGTCCTTCTCGTCGGCGGCTGCGAGGTCACGGATGGTGATCGGGGGGATTTCTGACATCTCGGCTCCAGGTGAGAACGTTCAGCGGCGCTGGTGGGCGTTGCGGGCGAGCAGGGTCGTGGCGCCGGGAACGGCGGGAGCACGACGTGTGGCGCCGCTCCCGGTCGGCTCCCTCGGCCGGACTCTCGGTGACCGTCGGCCTGTCCGCACGCACACCGTAGCGGGCCTGCGGCGTTGCCCCGCTGCCACACAAGATCATCGACGTTCACGGGGGCACCCTGGAACCCGCGACCGACCCCCTCGCACTAACCTGTGGTGGTGACCGGAACCGAGCTGGACGAGCTGATCGTCGCCGACGGCGCGGCGCTGCGCGCGTGGCTGCTGGAGAACCACACCGCCTCTCCCGGCGTGTGGCTCGCCCTGACCAGGAAGGGCGGCTCCGTCACCACGCTGACCTGGCAGCAGGCGGTCGACGAGGCGCTGTGCTTCGGCTGGATCGACGGCCAGGCCCGCAAGCGCGACGAGGAGAGTTCCTGGAGGCGGTTCACCCCGCGCCGGCCTCGCAGCGTCTGGTCCCGGCGCAACGTCGACAACGTGGCCCGGTTGGAGGCGGCCGGCCTGATGCTTCCCTCCGGCCGTGCCGCGGTGGACGCCGCGAAGGCCGACGGGCGGTGGACGGCGGCCTACGCGCCGTCGTCGGAGGCGGAGGTGCCCGCCGACCTGCAAGCCGCGATCGCCGCGGTCCCGGCCGCGCAGGCGATGTTCGAGGTCCTCACCAGGACCAACCGCTTCGCCCTCATCAACCGGGTCAACGCCGTCAAACGCGCCGAGACGCGCACCCGGAAGATCGCCGAGTTCGTGGCGATGCTGGCCCGGCACGAGACGCTCCACCCGCAGCGGGCCAGGCCGACGGACCCGCCGACGTCCTGACCGCCCGACCCGACCCGCCGCGCCACGCACCGCAGCCGAGGCAGCTCTCGGGCCGACTCCCGGAACCGGGCGCGGGCGCGGAGGCTGTTCAGCCGACGGGCAGGCCCAGGAACCTGGCCGGGGCCAGTTCGAGGAACCGCGGCACCGCGGTACCCAGCAGGGCCGCCGCCGGGTCGTCGGACTCCGTCGCCAGGCTGCGGAACGTCAGTTCCAGCGCCCGGTCACCGTCGCGGACCAACAGGGTGGTGATCCGGGCCTGCTGTCCGACCGGACCGGCGAGCATCGTACGCATCAGCGCCTCGTCGCCGAACCGCTGCTCCGCCTCGAGCGGCCGGCAGGCGTCCTCCGTCGGATCCACGACCTGGACGGTGAACTCCTGGCCCTCGATGCTCATCGTCCAGGCCGGGCACTCGGCGTACACCCGCCGCATGTCCGCCATCCAGGACGCAGCGGCCCCCGCCACCCGCTCCGAGACGCCCACGTCGACGACGATCGTGGAGTCCGCGTTCACGAACGACGTCCTGACCTCCCGCGCGGCCTTGTCGCCGAACGCCCGGTTCAGCACGGCCGTGAGCTCCGCCGTCGGGCCGGTCATCGGTGGCGGGTCCTCGTCGGACGACGCGGAGGCCATCTCGGCGAAGTCGTCGAGGCCCGCCGGAGCCAGGTCCACCGCCGCGACCAGCAGACGCGCGAGGTCCTCGGAGCGCGTCGCCGAGGCCGACGGATCGCCAGGTATGTTCAAAGGAGCACCTATCGTCAAGTGACGGACATTGCTTGATGATCACTACCGTAGAGCACGGCCGCTCCGGCCGCGCGCGGGCCGTACGCCGGATCAGGCCAGGCGGTCCGGAATCGGGGCGAGCGCGTAGTTCTCCCAGACGAACGCGTCCATCTGGTGCTGGTCACCGGAGAGGTTCACCACCCGGTCGACCTTGCCCGCCGCGTCGAAGTGCCAGACCAGCGCCCAGGTGGTGTCGACCTTCCCGGTGCCCTCGGTGGTCCAGCCCCGGTGAATGTCCACCACGTACTCGTCGTTGACGCCGAAGAAGATCGGCTCCGCCTTGAAGCCGGACTTGCCCAGCTGGTCGAAGAAGGCCCGCACCTCGGCCACCCCGCGCTTGGTACCGGAGAGCGGGTGGCGCCCCGGGATGGTCCACTCGATCCCCTCGGCCAGCACCGCGCTCATCGCGTCGACGTCACCCGCGCCGTAGGCCGCGAAGAAGGCCTCGATCGCCACAACCTTCGGGTCCTTCGTCTCGCTCATGGGTCCCCCTCGGATCCTCGTGCACCGATCCCCCTGATCGGTGCCGCGGAGATCATGCTCGAAGCAGATGCCCGACGCCAGTGCGGTCCCGGTATGTGAGACGGAGTCCGCGGGTGGTCCAACGGTCGCGGAACCCCTTCGAGCCACGGGGCCTGACCGGTCGACAGGGGACGGGCAGGCGCTCCGGGACCGCTCAGTCCCGCTTCCGCCCCTCGGCAGTACAGGGGTTGGCGGGTTCTCATCAAGGCGGTGTCCGGAGCATTGACCCGGGCCCCGCCCGGCGGTTGGCTCGTACCCAGCCGACCGCCGAGGGGGGCGGGCCGCGCGGCAGTGCGTGGCCGGGCGCGCGTGAGGCGCGAGCAGGGGAGGCAATCCGCTATGACCAGAACAGAACCGGCCGCCCGCACCGCCCGCACCACCCGGGGAACACGCGCGGTGCGGGCCGCCGCGGTGCTGGCCGCCGCCGTCCTCGCCGGGGCCACGGCGGTCGTCCCCGCCGAAGCATCCCCGGCCGAGGCAGCCCCGACCGGCGCGGCGCAGGCAGACGCGGCGCACGCCGGGGGCCTCCGGGCGCGCACCGTCCGGCTCAGCACCGGTATCGGCGGCGCCGAGCCGGACCGCGGGAGCCGGGCCACCGGGCTGAGCGCCGACGGCCGTTGGGCCGTCTTCGACTCCGACGCCACCAACATCGTCCCGGGCGACACCAACGGCACGACCGACGTCTTCGTCCGCGACCTGTGGACCGGCGTCGTCCAGCGGATCAGCCTCGGCTCCACCGGCGCCCAGGCCGACGACTTCTCCTACGAGGGCGAGATCGACGCCCTCGGCCACTCCGTGGTGTTCACCTCCCGGGCCGGCCTCGTCCCGGAGGACACCAACGGCACGACCGACATCTACGTCCGCGACCTGTGGACCGGCGGCATCGAGTGGATCACGGCGGGCGGCCCGGCCCAGCTGGAACCCGACCGGTACGCCAACGAGCCGTCGATCAGCGCCGACGGCCGCTACGTGGCCTTCTCCTCGACCCGCGACGACCTGGCGCCCGGCGCCGGCCCCTACGGCACGGTCAACATCTACGTCACCGACCGGTGGCAGCACACCACCCGCCTGCTCACGATCGGCGCGGACGGCTCACCGGCCAACCGCCACTCCTTCTGGCCGGTGATCAGCGCGGACGGCGGGAGCGTCGGCTTCATCTCCCGCGCCACCAATCTGCTGCCGCCGCCCGCCGGGGGCGCACCGGCCGCCGCCGGTGACGACGAGGCCTCACCGCCTCGGCCCGACCGCCGCGGCCTCCACGGCGACGGCACGGCCGCCCGACCGCCCCGCCAGTACCCGTACTACGTCCACGACCTGGCCTCCGGCCGCACCACGGTCGCCAGCGCCGACGAGTCCGGCAATCCGCAGCCCGCGGCCACCGGCACGATCAGCCCCGACGGCCGCCTCGCCGTCTACTCCTGCCTCGTCCCCGACGAACCCGACGGCAACTTCCGCCACCAGGAGCTCTTCGTCCGCGACCTGAGGACGGGAGCGGTCCGCCGACTGCCGATCGCCCTGCCGGGGACCGTCACCACCGGCAGTTCCTCCCTACCGGTCGTCGCCCCCGGCAACCGCTGGGTGTACTTCAACTCCGACGCCGCCAACCTCGTCCCGGGCGACACCAACCACGCCACCGACGTCTTCCGGCACGACCTGTGGACAGGCCGCACCGAGCGGGTCAGCGTGGCCGCCGACGGCTCCCAGTCCACCGGCAGCTCCTACGACCCGGTCGTCGGCGGCCTGGGCACCGCCGTCCTGTTCACCGCCGACGACGGCACCCTGGTGGACGGCGACGGCAACTTCTGGAACGACGCCTTCCTCCGCCGCGTCCTGCCGTTCTGACGCGCCGACCGCCTCCCCGGCGGCCCACGGCACCGCCGGACCCCACGAAGCGGCCGCCCGCCTCCGTGGCCAGGAGTCCCGGAGGCGGGCGGTGGTGTGCCGCGTCGTGCGGTGCCTGGGGCCGCCTCCGGGATCCGGGGCCGCGCCACGCCCGGCTGCGGGCGTGGCGCGGCTGCGGACCGTGGAACGGCTGTGGCCCGTGGAACGGCGGCGAGGGCGCTTCCGGGGATCCCGCCGAGCTCGGCGAGGACGGTCTCCGGTCGGTCGGGGACCGAGACGGACGCGTCGGGCCGACCGTCGGGGCCGGCTGTCGGCGCCCCTGTGCGCTCAGCGGGTCCGTGGCGACGCCTCGGTCGGGCCCCGGTCGGCCGAGCGGCCGGAAGAACCTACCGGACCGCCTCCGTCAGCCATTGGAGCGGGGTGCGGGGCTGCAGGCCGAGCACTGTCCGGGCGGAGCGGTCGGGGGCGATCGCACTGTCCGGGAGCGTGCCGAGGAAGTCGTAGAGTCCCGCCACGCCACCGGCGGCGTCGGCGCCGAGGAGCGGGGCGAGCAGGTCACCGAACGCCGCCGGGGTGAGCGGTTCGTAGGTGACGGCGTGGCCCAGGCAGGCGGCGAACGCCTCGGCGAGTTCGGGGCCGGTGACCGCGGGGTGCAGGCCGACCTCGATCAGGCCGGTGACCTCCGGCCGGTCGAACAGTGCGACCGCGGCGTCGGCGACGTCCAGGTGCGAGGCCCACGACACCGCGTGGCCGACGGGCAGCGGGTAGCGCAACAGGCCCTGTTCGCGGGCGCCGGTGACGACGGGCGGCAGGAGGAGGTTCTCCAGGAACAGGCGCGGCGCGATCACCGCGTGGGAGAGGCCGCTCTGCTCCAGCCCGTCGACGACAGCCGCGACCGCCGGGTCGGCGAACTCCACGGGCACGCCGCCGCTCGTGGAGAACACCACCCGGCCCGGGCGGGCCGCGTTCAGGGCGGCGACGATGCTGCGGGCGTGGCGCAGCCGGTCCTCCGGCCCGCCGATGGGGAGGTGGACGAAGACGCCGTCCGCACCGCGGTACGCCTCGGCGAGTGCGTCGGTGGCGCCGAGGTCGATCGCCCGCACCCGAGCGCCCGCGACGACCGCGTCGGCGTTGCGGGTCAGGGCGGTGACGGAGGCGCCGACGGCGGCGAGGGCGGCTGCGACAGGGGTGCCTTGGGCGCCGGTGGCGCCGTGGATCACATAGCTCATGAATCGATTAGTGCATACAGTGCACCAGTTACTTCAACTGCACTATTGGCCTACAGTGAAGATGTGTCGACGAATCCTCTTCCCGAATGCGGCGTAGCCCGGTTCCTCACCCTGCTCGAAGGGCCCTGGGCCACGCTCATCGTGCGCGAGCTGCTGCACGGCCCGCACCGCTTCACCGAGCTGCGCGCAGCGCTCCCTCGGATCAGCCCGCACACCCTCACCAGCCGTCTGCGCCAGTTCGAGACCTACGGCCTCGTCACCCGGACCGCCTACGCCGAGATCCCGCCACGTGTGGAGTACCGCCTCACGCCGCTGGGCGAGAGCCTGGGTCCCGTGCTCGAGAGCATGGCCGCGTGGGCCGCGTCGGTTCCCGACCCCTCCGACCCCGCGTCCTCCTCCCCCGGCCGTGGCATCGGCCCCGCTTCGCGTGCGCTCGGCGACGGATAGCGTCCTCCCGCAGAGGGTACGGAGTCGGCTCCGGCGGGGAGGTGCTGCCAATCTCGGCCGGCCCGACCACCGCCCCCACCCGGACCGGCGCCCCGGCCGCCGCCCCGCACGAAGCTCCCGCCTCGCGGTGGGGGCCTTCTCGCACGGGCGGGAGCTCCGGCTGCTCCGGGCGCACACACCGCGGCCGCGCGGGCTGTGCAGAAGGTCACTGTGAGCAACGACCCGGTTCCGAGCTGCCGCGTGTGCGGGCATACTTTCGACGGTACGGCGGAGCCCGGGGGGAAATCGTGCAGCGTACATCGTCCAGTCCGAGGTCCGGACTGTCCGGCGCGGGCCCGGAACAGGAAGGCGCGGACACCGTCGACAGCGTCCCGGCCGCTTCCGATCCTCGGGCTGTCGAGGTTCTCGAGGAGTGGCAGCGCCTGACCGGACACGTCCTGCGCCCCGAGCGGCAACCCGTCTTCCTGGCGCGCCCGGTGGTCGCCGCCCTGGCCGCGGTGAACTCCGAGGTCCGTCGGGACACCGGACGGCGCCTGTGGCGGGACATGCGGCAGCTTCTCCTGGACGACTGGGCGCTGGAGTGCGCCTGTCCGGGCGCTGTCGCGCTGGCACCACCCTGGAGCGCCGTCGCCGAACGCGACGACGACACCACCATGGTCCTGCGGGAACTCCTGGCCGCGGCCGTGGACGAGATCCCTGCCGAGCGCAGCCGCCAGATCCTTGCCCGCCGGATCGGTGCGGGCGACCAGGACGCCCAGAGCATGGAGAAGATCGCCGGCGCCTTCGGCCTCTCCCGCGAACGTGTCCGCCAGCTGCAGAACAGGACCGTGCGCGCGATGGCTCGCGCCAGGACACCCGCCACCAGCAGGCTCCGCGCCCTGCTGTCCGACCTGGGCCGGCTCGAAGGCCCCCCGCCCGAACACGACGACGGCCCCGGCAGCGCCGAGCGCCTCCTCGACCTGTCCCAGGTCCTGTGCCCGTCCATGGCACCGCGCCAGGCGGTGGCTCTGCTCGCCGCCCTGACGGGAGTCCGGAAGCTGCCCGCGGACAACCTCGCGGCGCAGGCGATGACGATCCGCGCGCTGCGCCAGGACACAGCCCGCCGCGAGTCCTCCCGGCAAGGGCGTGTCGAGCGGGCCGAGGCCCGATGGAGCCGCCTCGACCGTGACGTCCGGTGGTTCGGCACGCCCGAGAGCGCTCCCCCGCGCACGGAACTCGAAGCGCTGCGCCAAGCCGACGGCGAGGAGCCCGGCTCCGGGTCCTGGCACTGCCCCAAGCTCGGGCGTGCGGTGGCGTACGAGTCGGAGACCGAGCTGCGCGTGATCCAGCTCCTCTCCTTCGCGCCGCAGGTCTCGTACTACCAGGAGCAGCCCCTCGCCATCGGCTACCGCTTCGACGGGCGATCGCGCACGTACTTCCCCGACCTGCTCGTCGCCACCACGGACGGACGTTGCGTCCTCGTCGAGGTCAAACCGGTCTTCGAGATGGCCACCGCCGTCAACCTCGCCAAGTACCGCGCTCTGGAGACACTGTGCCGCGAACGCGGCTGGGGACTGCTGGTCACGGACGGGAACCGCACCCGCGCCCTGCTGGAGGAGCACCGACCGGACCCCCGCCTCGTCGGCGTCATCGGCCCGCTGCTGGCCAGGGGCACGGTGCTGGGATGGCCCCATGTCCTGACCGCCGCGGGCGAACAGCGCCCGGGCTCCCTGGACATCGCGTCACTGGTCCTTCGCCACGGATGGGACTGGCGCACCCGGCCGTTCCGGCTGCGGGCCGGCGAATCCGTGCCCGAGCCGACTCCGGCGGTCGTCGCGCCAGCGCGCCAGGACGCGCTGCTGCCGGACCGTGCCCCGGCGCCGCCCTCCCCCGGCGAGCCGGTGCGCCCGACGCCCGAGGAGATCGAAGCGGCCCGGACCCCGGCCGGCGGATGGAGCCGCGGCCAGCTCGCGGCGTGGGGCGTGCCCTGGCCTCCTCCCAAGGGCTGGAAACGACAGCTGACCGCCCACACCCGGCCCGAGTGTCCGTGACGTGCGAGACGCCGGCGGCCGTTCGCGCCCTGTCTTCGCCGCACCCGATGCGAGGCAGTCCCTGCTGCGCGCGGTGCGGCAGCGGCCGGGCCCGATGCGTCCGGCGGCCACGGGGACGCTGCCGGCCGACGGGCGGTGGCGAACACGGGGACTCCGTGCTGCGTATCGAGCCGCTCCACGGACCTCCTACCGCCTGGTCGTTCGAGGTCCCCCAGCAATCCGAGCACACCGGCGACCCGGCGGACAGGTCTCGTCGAAACACCCGTCACATCCCCTCGGATCCGGTAGACATGCCCTGTCCGAGGCGATCCAGCCGGCGTGACGACACGTCCGACCGCCTTCCCGAGACCGAGGGAGAACCCGTGGCCGACACCAGTACCCCGCCCACCGAGCCGCTGCACTACGCGGTGGACCTCACCCCGGCCGATGTCCGGGCCATCCATGCCTTCCTCCGCGAGCAGATCCGCCCCATGGAGGGGGACAGCGCGTTCGGCAGCGCGGAACAGCGTGCCGCGCGGGCGCTGTCCAGTCTGGTACGCACCGCCACCGCCCGCGCCGAGGTGATGCTCGGGCGTCTGATCGAGACCCCCGACGACCGGCACCGGACGGACAATCTGAACAGCCTCCGCCAGAGCTGGCAGTCCCTGGTGGAAGCCGCCGAGGAGTGGGCCGACACGCCGGGCTTCGACCGCCGCCGGTGGCGCGAGGTCGACGCCGACCCCGCCGCCGCGGCTCTGCGCCACCGGCTGGTCGCCAAGCAGCGGGCCGAATCCTCCGCCGACGCGAAGGCCTGACCCGCGCCCCCCGTGCCTCCCCTCCCCCTCCCCCGGCCGCACGGGGGTCCTGCCGGGGGACGGCGATCGCGCGCCGAGTGCCACCGTCCGACCGGCGCCCCGGGGCCGGCAGGTCAGATGACGGCGTCCGACCCCTCGTACGGGCCGCCGCCACTGCGGGCGACGGTCTCCCGGGCCGCACGGCCGCCGAGCAGCCCGGCCGCCGCCGCGAAGTCCGGCAGCAGGCGGCGCAGGGCCCGGCGGCCGTACAGCGCGATCAGCAGGCCGGCCTCCTCGGGTCCCGGGCGAGTACCCGCCGCCCCCGGCAGGGGGTGATCGCGGCGCAGGTCCCGCAGCAGGCGCCGCCCGGCGAGGGTGCGCACCGGTGCGAGCAGCACGCCCAGCGCGAGCACGGCCACCGGAACTCCCGCCGGCGCGGCCCCGTGCGCGGCGGCGACCTGGGCCAGGACGGCGGCGGCGAGCGCCGTGAGACCCGCCGCCGCCAGCCGCACCCGGCCGCACCGCAGACCCCGTGCCACCAGGTCGACGCGGACCTCCTCGTTCGCCCGCCGCACCGCCGGGGCGACCGCCGCGTCGCTCCGGGACAGGGCCCGGCCGAAGGCCGACCGCGCGGCCCGGTGCAGCGGCGTCCCGTCCCGCCCCGGGCTCCCGTGCACCACCCGCTTCAGCCGCCCGAAGCGGTCGACGTCCAGCACCCCCGCGAGGTGCAGTTCGACGACGACCACCGTCAGCGCCGCCTTGGACCCGCCGCGCACCGCGGCGACACCCGCCGTCGGCAGATCCTCCGCCCGGCCCCGGAGCGGCAGCCACCGCAGCAGCCCCGCGCAGAGCAGCCCCACCACCGCACCCACCGCACCGATCGTTCCCACAGCGCCCCCCGTAGCCAGAGATCCGGCGGCGTCCGCGGCCGCCCGTCACCACAGGGCCAGACGACGGCCCGCGCCCCGCGGTTGCCCCTGACGAGGAGGAGCCGCAGCGGAGGCGGACACCCGGGGCGGCCGCAGGAGCGGCGAGGGCCAGGAACTATCGTGGGCGGACTCGAACAAGGAGCCGCACCATGGCCACCGCCCGTCCCCGCATCCTCTTCGTCTCCGACCTCGCCTACCCCGCCCGCGGACGGCGGTACTGCGACGAGGACATCCTGCTGACGTCGAGGCTGCGGGCGGACTTCGACCTCGCGGTGTGCCACCCCCTGGACGCGGCCGCCCTGATGGACGGCTTCGACGCCGTCGTGGTGCGCAACAGCGGCCCCGTCCTGCACTACCAGCGGGCGTACGACGCGTTCCGGGCCCAGGCCCTCGCCCGTGGCACCCGGGTCTACAACCCGCTCACCGGGCGCGGCGACATGGCCGGTAAGCAGTACCTGACCGAGCTGACCGCCGCCGGGTACCCGGTGATCCCGACCGTCGACCGCGCCGAGGACCTGGGGCGGCTTCCCGACACCGCGCAGTACGCGGTGAAGCCGAAGGCGGGCGCGGACTCCATCGGCCTGGCCTTCCTGGACCGGGCCGGGCTCGACGGCGCGGACCTCGGCGGGATGCTGGTCCAGCCCCGGATCGACTTCCTGCACGAGGTGTCGTTCTACTACGTGGACGACGCCTTCCAGTACGCCCTGTACGCGCCGGACCCCGAGCGCCGCTGGGAGCTGGAACCGTACCGCGCGAACGCCGAGGACCTCGCGTTCGCGGACCGGTTCGTGCGCTGGAACACCCTGGAGCACGGCATCCAGCGCGTCGACGCCTGCCGCACCCGCGCGGGCGAGCTGCTGCTCGTCGAGCTGGAGGACCTCAACCCGTACCTCTCCCTGGAGCTGCTGGACGAGGCGACCCAGGACGCCTTCGTGCGTGCGACGGCCGACTCGCTGCACCGGTACCTGGCCACCGGCTCCGTCTGACACCTCGCCCGGCGGCGGACCGGTGCCCCGGCGGCGGAGCGGTGCCCCGGCTGCGGTCGTCGGTACCCGGGGCGGTCCTGGTCGGGAAACCCGGGATTCGGGTTTCCCGACCTCTGCGGCCCGGTGGAGGTCGGCCGGCCTCGTGCTCGGCCCGCTCGACGCCGCCCCCGCGGGTCAGGACAGGTAGTCCTCCAGACCGCCGTCGCGCCGGATGTCCAGGGTGACGCAGTGGAAGCCCCCGCCGAGCAGCCGGGAGTGCCGCAACCGGTGCGGCAGAACCGTGATGCCGGCATGCTCCAGCTGCTTGATCAGGGCGTCCTGGCCGGACTCGACGATCGCCGTGTCCGGGGCGACCATCAGCAGGTTCATGCTGATCCAGCTCTCGCTCAACGCGTTGTCGACCGCGTCGCCGGTGGGCTCGGCCGGTGGGCACCACAGGATGTCCCAGCCTCGCAGCGGCTCCGGCACGGTGTCCGGGCCGACCCGCTCCGGGTTGAGCAGCACCAGCCCCGGCCGCAGCAGCGCGATGGTGCTGTCGATATGGGTGTAGCCGTAGATGTCGCGCAGCGGGTGCAGTCTCAGCCCGCCGTCGCCGAGCAGGCCGAGCGTGGACTCCAGCCACCGCAGGCCGAGCTCGTTGCCGCTGCGGGACACCTGGTAGAACACGTCCCGGCCGAGCCGCAGAACGTTGGCGGCATCGAAGACCGGCTCGCTCTCGCCGAGCAGCGGGAGCCCGTCGGCGTCGAACTCGAAGAGTTCGTCCCTCAGTTGGGGCCGGGGCGCGGAGATCCAGCGGGCACCTCTGCGCAGGTAGTCGTGGAAGAGTCCACGCAGCCCGAAGACCTCGAAGTAGCGTTGGCGCATCGGGCTGGCGACCTCGATGACCGTCTCGCCGACGACCAGGGTGAGGTCACGCGGGCAGTACGAGTGGAACCCGCCGTCGGCCTTCCACAGCGGGGAGGAGAACTCCGCGGCGTGGTCGATCACTTCGGGCTGGTGCACGGTGACACCGAGGCCGCGCAGGGTGGCCACCAGCGCGTCCAGGTCCTCCTCCGTCTCCTCCACCACCTGTGGCGAGTAGGGGCCGACCGGGATCGAGGCAAGGTCGGCGGCGCTGGTCCTCGGGAAGCAGGAGAGCCAGGACGACGGCTCGTTCTGCTCGGGCAGCCGGGCACCGACGGCCCTGCCGACCACGACCTCCCGCAGTGTGCTGAACTCGTCCCAACTGTGCACCGGACGGGCCGGACTGGACATGATTCCCCCTTGACGCGGGTTCGGGAAAACGAGGACGCGACGGCGAGAACGACGGCTTCCGGCGGTGTGGCGACGGCCCCGGGAGGTGCCCCGGGACCCCGGTCGGACGGGGCCCCGGGCCTGCGGACGCCGGCCACGGGGAACAGCGGTACGGGTCCGTCGCCGGACCCTCCCCGGCCGATCAGGGGCGACAGGGGCGACCAGGGCTGACGGAACTCACCGGCCGGGCGGCCGAGTTCGCTCGTCGACGGGCCGGGATCGCTCGTAAGCTACCCGGCCGGTCGACGACGGCGCAAGGACCGTGATCGGCACCGCGGGCGCCGCCCCACCGGGCTCCGGTCGATCAGCGCGTTGTTCGACTCCGCCGCGCCGACACCGATCAATCCCCCGCCCGCCGCACGGACTGCCGCCGCCGCTCCCCGCGGGCGGCCCGGGGGTCACCAGCGCCAGGCGCGCCGGATCCGGCTCCCTCCGGCCAGTGCCAGCAGCGCTCCGCTCGCCGCGGCGACCCCGGCCACCGTCAACTGCTGGCGCTGCGCCCGGCGGCGGTCGGCGGCGGCGGCCCGGGCCGAGGCCGCCAGGAAGGCCCGTTCGATCCCGGTGGCCGCCAGCTCTCCGTCCGCCACCCGCCGCATCAGCTGCTCCAACCGCGCTCCCCGGTAGAGCAGTTCGGGATCCCGGCCGGCACCCGCCCACCCCCGGGCCGCCATGGTCAGCCCCCGCAGCTCGCTCAAGGCCCCGCGCCCCTCGACCAGCCACCCGCGCAGCCTCGGCCAGGCTTGCGGGAGGGCGTAGTGGGAGAGTTCGACGGTTTCCCCGTCCACCACCACCAACCGCGCGCGGACGAGCCGCTCCAGGATCTCCGGGACCCCGGGACCGTCGAACTCCGCCCGCCACAGCGGAGTTCGCGCCCCCTCGTCGCCGCCCGCCACCTCACCGGCCGCCACCTCACCGGCCGTCCCGACACCGGCCGTCCCGTCACCGCCCGCCGTCGGCCCACCGCCCAGGGCGACCGCCGCGGCGGTGCCCCCGCCGGCCCCGAGCGGACCGCCGTCGAGCAACTCCGCGCCGAGCCGCAGGAAGACCGCCCGCACCAGCATCCGGTCCGCGATCTCCAGCCCGTCGTACAGCGTCTCCGCCGCGCGGGCCAACGCGCCCTCGAACCCGCCCGTCGCCTGGAATCCCGCCAGGGTCAGCGCGTTCCCGCTGCGCCGCCGCCACGTCGCCGCCAACGCCGCGGACACCAGCGACAGCCCGCCGGGCTGGTACGCGGCGGTCGAGATGAGGACGGCCAGCAGGGCTCCTTCGACGGTGCAGCCCGCCCGTAACGCCGGTTCGGTGATCGCCCGCCGCAGTTCGACCGGCGCCGGACGCCCCACCGGGACCACCGCGTGCCGGGCGGCCTCGGCCAGCCCCGGGTGCTCGGCGAACAGCGGCCCGCTCTGGTCGGAGCGGATCACCAGCACGACCCGGCACCCGGCCTGCGCCGCCCCCGCCGGCCCCGCCGGTCCGGCCGGGGGCCGTTCGGGAGCGCACGCGGCCAGCGCCACCAGCGCGTCCAGGAAGCGCACCCGCTCGGCGGCGTCCCGGCACCGGGTCCGCAACTGCTCACCCTGGTCCACCACCAGGACGGAATCCCCGGCCGTCGGCCCGGACAGGTCCCGCGCCGCCCTCGCGGCCGACTGCCCCAGCCGGGCGAGCGCGAGCGCGTACGCCTCCATCGGTCGTTCGCCGGGCGTCAGCAGCGCCACCGGCACCCCATCACCGGTCCGGGGCCGCTCCGCCCCGCCCTCCGGGCCGTCCCCGCCCCCGCCCCCGTCCCCGTCCCCGGTCGCCGCCGCGGCCGCAGGCGACCAACCGAGCCTGGTCAGCAGACCAGCCCTGACCAGGGACGACTTGCCCGCCCCGGACGGCCCGGTGACGATCACCAGCCGCCGCTCGGCCAGCACCGAGACCAGACGGTCCAGCAGCGCCTCCCGGCCGAAGAACCGATCGGCGTCGACGGCCTCGAAGGCCGCCGCGCCGGGGTACGGGGCCCGCCCCACGTCCAGGGCGCGCCGTCGCGCCGCCGCGTCCGCGGCCAGCTCGGCGGCCAGCAACTGCCAACGGTGCCGCCACTCCCGCACGTCCCCGCCGCAGGCCTGCACGTAGGCGAGGGTGACCGCGAGGCTCGGCAGCCGCCGCCCGCCCGCAGCCACCGACAGACTGGCCGCCGAACAGTGTGCCCGCAGGGCGAGTTGGCGGTACGGCGGACTTCCGGCGCGCTCCCTCAGCGCCCTCAGATCGCCCGCGAAGCGCAGCAGCGCCCCGTCCCCGGGATCCAGTGGACTTTCCCGACGCGGCACTTACGGCCCCCTTCGTCGTTGAAGCGGTGTGCTGACGCCCTTGCGCGTCCACGCGCCGACGCCCGCCGTGTGTGCCGTGGTGTCATGCGTGCCGCGCGCGTCCCCTGTCCGTCCCCCGGTGATTCATCATGCACAGGGCCGTTGGCGTCGAACAATGGTGCGTGCGGGTCGGTTGTTCCGAGTTGATGTTCAATGTCCAGCCGTACGGCGCCGAACAAGCCCGGTGGGATAGAACCGGGACCCGCAGCCCTCGCTGACTTCGGAGACATCCATGAAGTTCACGCGGTACTGCCGTTCCCTGCTGTCCACACCCGCGACGGCGGTGGAGCGGTACACCAAGAGCCACCGGTCCGGGGCCGACATCGCCATGGTCGATCTGGAGGACTCGGTCCCGCCCGCCCGGAAGGAGGAGGCCCGCCGTCTCGCCGAGGAGTTCTTCGCCCTCCCGTCCACCAAGCTGGCGCGCAGCGCGGTGCGGATCAACGCCCTGTCCGGGCCGGAGGGCCTGCGCGACCTGGTCGCGATCACCCGCTACCGCGTCAAGCCGGACCTCGTGCTGATCCCGATGGCGGAGTCCCCCCGGGACGTCGCGATCGCCGCCGGCGCACTCGGCCAGGACTGCCCGGAGACCGAGTTCCTGGCCGTCGTGGAGACCCCGCTGGGCATCGAGCACGCGCCCGCCATCGCGGCCGCCGGCCACCGGCTGCGCGGGCTGGTCTTCGGTTCGGCCGACTACGCCTTCGCGGTCGGCGCCCGGCTCTGCTGGGAGGCCCTGGCCCACGCCCGCGGCCGGGTGGTCAACAGCGCCCGCGCAGCCGGGATCGAGGCGATGGACGCGCCGTTCTTCGAGGTCGACGACCTGGCCGGGCTGCGCCGGGAGGCCGGTCTCGCCCGGGATTTCGGCTTCAGCGGCAAGATCGCCGTCCATCCGCGCCAACTGGACCTGATCAACCGGACGTTCAGCCCGGACGAGGAGCTGCTCGCGCGCGCCCGCCGGGTCGTCGCGGCGGGTCTGGAGAACGGCCGCTCGGTCACCGTGGTGGACGGGGTGATGGTCGGCATGCCGTTCTTCGAGGCGTCGCAGCGGCTGATCGAGCAGTTCGACCCGCCGCCGCACCCGGCTCCGGACCGGCCCGACACCCGAACCGCAACCCGGGCCGAACCCCGAACCGAATCCCGGGCCGACAGCCGAAACGGCACCCGAACCGACAACCCCGACCACGCGACGGAGGAGTGACGATGACCGAGGAATCGATCCTGGGCCCGCGCCGGTACCGCAACGCCGAGGCCATGCTGGCCGGCGCCGATCCGGTCTGGCAGGCCGCCGCCGCCAACGGCCTGATCGGCATCACGGTGGACTCGGAGTCCAACAACCGGCTGATCGTCCGCGAGAGCGGCCACGAGTTCGCGAACATGGTCTCCTGCGCGTACCTGGGCCTGAACAATCACCCCGCCGTCGCGGCCGGCGCCGTGGAGGCGCTGACCGAGTCCCGGAGCACCTGGCTGGTCACCTCCACCACCCGGATCCGGCACAACCTGCTGGTGCGGCTGGAGGAGGAGCTGGGAGACCTGTTCGGCGCGCACATCCTGCCGGGCGCCTCCTGCACCTCGCTCACCGCCGGCATCCTGCCGCTGATCGCCTCCGGCCACCTGGACGGCACCTGCCGGAGCGGCGGCGGCCCCCGAGTGATGGTCTTCGACCGCTTCTGCCACTTCTGCATGGCGTACGTGAAGCCGATCTGCGCCGACGAGTCGCTGGTCCTGACCTGTCCGCACAACGACCTCGACTACCTGGAGGACATCTGCCGCAAGTACCCTCGGGTCGCCTACGTGGCGGACGGCGCGTACTCGATGGGCGGTGCGGCCGCCCTCGACGGCCTGCTCGAACTCCAGGACCGCTACGGGCTGTTCCTCTACATCGACGACTCGCACTCGCTGTCCATCATGGGCGAACGCGGCGAGGGCTTCGTCCGCTCCCGCCTGGAGATGAACCCGCTCACGGTCATCGTCGCCAGCCTCGGCAAGGGCTTCGGCGTCGGCGGCGGCATCGCGATGCTCGGCAACCGCGAGCAGTTCGAGTTCCTGCACCGGCACGCCGGCCCGGTCGGCTGGTCGCAGAACGTCGCGCTGCCTCTCGTCGGCGCCTCGCTCGGCAGCGCCGCGATCCATCGCTCCCCCGAACTCGCCTCGCTGCAGGGCCGGTTGAACCGGAACATCGAGCTCTTCGACGAACTGCTGCCGACCACATTCGCGGGCAACGGCCTGCCGGTGCGCCGGATCGACGTCGGGGACGCCGAGCAGGCGGTCAAGTTGTCCGCCCAGCTCTTCGAACGGGGCTTCTACAGCTCGGCGGTGTTCTTCCCGATCGTGCCCAGGGGCGAGGCCGGGCTCCGGCTGATGATGCGTGCCGACATGGACGAGCCGCTGATCCGCGAGTTCGCCGGTCACGTCAAGGAACTCACCGCCGGTCTCCGGGAATCGAGGGAGGCCTGATGGACGACGGAGCCGTTCCCGCCGGCTACCGCCGGATCGGCGAGCGCCGCTACCGCGAGGTGGTCGGGCGCCACTACGAGGAGTTCGAGGTCGGCGAGGTGGTGGAGCACCGCCCCGGACGGACCGTGACCGAGCTCGACAACGTGCTGATGAGCATGCTGAGCATGAACGACGCCCCGCTGCACATCGACGCCGCCTACAGCGCGCACACCCCGTGGGGGCGGCCGATCGTCTCCAGCCTGGTCACCCTCAGCATCGTCGGCGGGATGACCGCCCGGTCCACCAGCGGGCGCACCATCGCCAACCTGGGCTGGGAGAACATCCGGATGACCCATCCGGTGTTCACCGGTGACACCCTCTACGCGCAGACCGAGACGCTCGCCAAGCGGCTCTCCAGGAGCCGGGAGGGGCAGGGCATCGTGAACTGCCGCACCACCGGCACCAAGTCGACCGGCGAGACCGTGGTGGTGTTCGAACGCAGCTTCCTCGTCCCGCTGCTCGGCCACGGGCTGGACGAGGTCGCGGGGTACTGAGAGCCCGCGCGCGCCGGGTCCGGTACGGGGAGCCCGCCGCCGGACCCGGCGCGCGCGGCACGACGCTCGCGTCGGCCGGGCTGCTGGGCTGCTGGGCTGCTGGGCTGCCGGAAGGTTCAGTCCTCCCGGTGGACGTCCACCAGCACCTTGCCCATGGTCTCCCGGCCGGCCAGCGCCCGGTGCGCCCCGGCCACCCCCGACAGCGGCACGGTCCGGTCGATCCGTGCCACCAACCGCCCGTCGGCGGCGAGCCGGAACAGCCGCTCGGCGATCCCCGCGAACAACACCCGGTCCGCCAGCACGTGCTGGAGCCATAAGCCCACCAACCCCGCCGAGCGGTCGGCCAGTTCGTCAACGGAGAAGGTCTCCTCCGCCCCGCCCCGGGAGCCGATCGAGAGCAACCGGCCGAACGGCGCCAGCGCGTCCAGCCCGACGCGCAGCACCCGGCCGCCGACCGAGTCGACGAACAGGTCCACCCCGCCGGGCTCCGACCCCGCGACCAACCGCTCGGCCAACTCGGGGTCACCCGGGTCCAGCGTCCGGTCGGCCCCGAGAGCGCGGACGAACTCCCGCTTCGCCGGGGTGGAGGCCAGCGCGAGCACCCGGCCCGCACCCAGTTCCCGCGCCAGCTGCACCGCCAGGTGCCCGACCCCGCCGGCGGCGGCGGTCACCGCGACGGTCTCGCCCGGCCGCAGCCGCCCCGCGAGGGTCAGCGCGGCGTAGGCCGTCGCGCCCTGCTCCAGCAGTGCGAGCGCCTGCTCGTCGTCCACGGCGTCCGGCAACTCCACCGTGTGGGCCGCCTCGGCGCGGGCCACCTGGGCGTACCCGCCGCCGGAGCGCAGCAGCGCGGCCACCCTCCGGCCGTCCCCGCGCCGACGGCCGACCACGTCGGCGCCGAGCACGGCGGGCAGCGGGTACCGCGCGTACTCACCGGTGCGGCAGTGCAGGTCCGCGTAGTTGAGCCCGGCCAGGGTGACGTCGATCAGCACCTGCCGCGGACCGGCGACCGGCTCCGGCACCGTCTCGGCGCGGAACTCCTCCGGCCCGCCGTAGCGGTGGATCACCGCCGCCCTCATCCCGCCACCGCCCTCATCCCGCCACCGCCCTCATCCCGCCGCCGCCCTCGTCCCGCCGCCGGCCGCGCCCGGGCTCATCCGGCGAAGAGCGCGAGCAGCTCGGCCTCCAGGGCGCGGGCCGCCTCGGGGCTCTCGGCCACCACGCAGTACATCACCGAGCCGTCGGCGGGCGTGAAGTCGCAGCTGTAGAGCACGCCGGTGCCGGTCTCCGGGCTGAAGGCCAGCCCGGCCGCGGCGATCCCCGCCACCGCCTCGGCGAAGGAGGGCACCTTGAGACCGGCCAGCTCCAGAATGCAGCGCGAGCCGCGGTGCTCCTCGCGCAGCAGGCGGCCGAGGAACGCGTCGTGCAGGTGGCTGGAGCCGGTCAGCCGGCCGTTCGTCTCGTGGAAGCGGATCTCGCCCTTGGGCGTCAGCACGGCGTCCGCACTGACCCTGCCGCGGTAGCCGATCGCGCGCAGCGCCTCGCACAACCGGGCGCCCTGGGCGACGAGTTCGGCCCGGGCCTCGGCGTCCGGGGTGACCGGCGGGGTGATCTCCCCGACCACCATCGGCCGCATCACCATCTCGCCGCAGCCGACCAGCACCACACCCGCGTCGTCGATGGCGAACTCCGCGTACAGCGGCGCGGAGTCGGCGAAGTACTGTTCCACGACGACCCGTTGGCCGCGGCCGGCGGTCAGCCAGGTCCACCGCTCGGCGACGTAGACCGCCACCGCGGCCCGGTCCGCCAGCACCACCACCCGTTCGGCACCGGCCGGGTCCACCCGCTCGTCCCGGGCGAGGATCTCGTTGCCGAAGCCGCCCGCCTGGAACTCGACCTTCACGATGACGCTGTGGCCCTGCCCCAGCAGTTGCTCGACCGCGTCCTCGACCTCGGCGGGCGAGGCGACCACGCGCCCGGGCGGGATCGGCACCCCGACGCCGGCGGCCACCGCCCGGAACCCGGCCTTGCTGTTCACCAGGGCGTTGCCGCCCTGGGCGGCGAAGGCCTGACCGGGCATCGCGTGCGCCAGACCGAGCGCGGCCGCCAGCCCGGCCACGGCGCCGTTCGGTGTGATCGGCAGCACCTCCGTGACCGTCCGGCCCGCCAGGACCCGGCCGAGCTCGGCCCTGAAGGCCGGATCCGCCAGCCGGTCTCCGGTGATCATCCGGTCGCCCTGGGCGCCGGGCGGCGGCACCACGAAGGTGAGGCTCGCGGCCCGCACCCCGGTCAGCCCGGTGACGTACGCGAGGTACTCCGGGTCGGGGACCCAGGGCACCACCAGGACGTCCCCGTCCTTCGCCCACCAGAGGATCCGCTGAGCCCCGTACCCGGAGGCCAGCTGCTCCGGCGGTGACATCGCGGCGAGGTCCCCGACGATCTCCTCGGTGCGGTTGTTCGCGATGCAGAGCGTCGTCATCTGGTGAACCCTCCCGGGGTGACCGGTGCTGGAGCGGCCCTGGTCCCACGCACGGCACGGGTGTGGCGTGCGCTACCGGTCTAGCGCACCGGGATTGTTCCGGCTCGGTCCTCGGTCATTGAACAAAACGCCGAACAATCCGGTCCTCGCCGAGCCGGCCGCCCCGGGGTCTGCCCGTGCCTTCGGGAATCACCCGAACGACGCAGCCGCTCTCCTCGCGCGGCCGGTGGTCGCGGTTCTCGGCGCCGCCGGGTCGGGAGCCGGTCAGGACGGCTCCCGCACAGCCGCCACCGCCTTCTCCCGGACGTGGGCGGGCAGGCCGTTGGCGAGGTCCTCGACCAGCAGTCGCCAGGCGATCGCCTCGGCCGCCGTCCGCAGCTGCGGGCTGCGGGGCCGCCCGGCATCGGCTTCCAGGCGGTCGTTGAGCCAGTCGGACCAGGCACGGGCGAGCGCGCGCACCTCGTGCGTGCCGGTGGCGGTGAGGGCCAGCCGGTCGCCGTCGCGGGTGAGGTGCCCCTCGCCGGCCATCCGCTCGAACACCGGCTCCAGGACCTCCGGCGGGACGCGCTTGCGGGCGCCGATCAGCGTCAGCGACGCCTGGCCGACCGCCTTGGTGTGGCCGGCGACCTCCATCAGCGCCCAGGCGCCGGCGAGGTCGACCCGGGTGTCGGCGCCGCCGACGATCGAGCGGACCGTGTCGAGGTCGGCCCCGCGCACGATCCGGCCGACCGCCGACTCCAGCTGCTGGTCCGAGTCGCCGCTGGTCGGCTGGGCGAAGCCCTCGCCGAGGTCCGTGGAGCCCGCCCGGGCGGTGTCCCGCAGGTGCACCTGCTTGAGGAAGAGCGCGACCACGAAGCCCAGCAGGGCCACCGGCACGGTCCACAGGAACACGGTGTGCAGGGCGTCCGCGTAGCCCTGCACGATCGGCGCCGCCTGGTCGGCGGGCAGGCCGTGCAGGCCCTGCGGGCTCTCGGCCACCCGGGTGAGCGCCGCGGGGTCGGCGCCGGTCGAACGGGCGGACTCGGCCACTCCCTCGGCCAGCTCGGTCCTGAGGCTGTTGGCGTAGACGGTCCCGAACACGGCGGTGCCGAAGGAGCTGCCGATGGTGCGGAAGAAGGTCACCCCGGAGGTCGCGGTGCCGAGGTCCGCGTAGTCGACGGTGTTCTGCACCGCGATGGTGAGCACCTGCATGCTCAGCCCGATGCCGACGCCGAGGACGAACATGTAGCAGGAGGCGAGCACGGTACCGGTGTCCGGCTCCAGGCGGGACAGCAGGTAGAGGCCCAGGGCCATCACCAGGGTCCCGACGATCGGGAAGATCCGGTACTTCCCGGTCTTGCTGACGATGTTGCCGCTGGCGACGGAGGCGAGCAGCAGGCCGATCACCATCGGCAGCATCCGCACGCCGGAGACGGTCGCCGAGTCCCCGTCGACGTACTGCAGGAAGGTCGGCAGGAAGGTCAGCGCGCCGAGCATCGCGAAGCCGACGATGAAGCTGAGGACGGAGCAGACCGCGAACACCGGGGTGCGGAACAGCCGCATCGGCAGCATCGGCTGGACCGCCCGGGTCTCCGCCCAGCAGAACAGTCCGAGGGCCACGGCGCCGCCGACGAACAGGCCGATGATCACCCCGGAGGTCCAGGGGTACTCGTTGCCGCCCCAGCTGGTCGCCAGGATCACCGCGCTCGCACCGACCGTGACCAGGGCGATGCCCAGGTAGTCGACGACAGGCCGGACGGCCGCCCGCACCGAGGGGATGGTCCGGGCGGCGGCGACCACCACGACGACGGCGATCGGCACGTTGACGTAGAAGGCCCAGCGCCAGGACAGGTGGTCGGTGAACAGCCCGCCGAGCAGCGGCCCGATCACCGTCGCCACGCCGAACACGGCGCCGATCGCGCCCTGGTACTTGCCCCGCTCGCGCAGCGGGATGACGTCGGCGATCAGCGCCATGGCCGTCACCATCAGCCCGCCCGCGCCGATCCCCTGGAGCGCGCGCCAGGCGATCAGCAGCGTCATGTTCGTCGCCAGGCCGCACAGGAACGAGCCGGTGATGAACACGATCGCGGAGATCTGGAACAGCACCTTGCGCCCGTAGAGGTCGCCGAACTTGCCGGCCAGCACGGTGGCCACCGTCTCGGCGAGCAGGTAGGACGTGACCACCCAGGACATGTGCGCCGCCCCACCGAGGTCCGCCACGATGGTGGGCAGCGCGGTGCCGACGATGGTCTGGTCCAGGGCCGCCAGCAGCATGCCGAGCACGATGGTGGCGAAGACGACGTTCCGCTGCCGGACATCCAGCACCGGCGGGGCGGACGGCGGGTTCTCGGTGTCGACGGTCATGCCGACAGCCTCGCCGCAAGGCCGCGGGCCCCGCGATCGGGCTCCGTCGTCCGGGTGAACGGGGGGCTCGGCGGGGCCGGCCCCGGGAGCGGCGGGGCCGGACGTTGTTGCCGCCGGACCCCGCCACCGGAGCGGGGCGGGCATCGGCGCCCCGGTCGCCACGGGGCCGGGCACCGGGCGCGGTGGACGGACCGGCGGAAACGCCCGTGCGACGCTCCTCGCGCTCAGCCGCCGGGCAGCGCGGCGATCTGCTGCGCGAGCCGGGCGGCCTGCGCGTCCCGCTCGATCTTGAGCGCCGCGAACGCCTCCGGCTGCTGGGCGATCGCGGCCTTCTGGTAGTCGGCTTCGACGGCGAACCAGAGCCCGACCAGGTTGGTGCGCGTCTTGCACTCCACATCGGTCTGCGCCATGCGGATCTCCGCGGCGTCCGGCTCGGGTGCCTTCACGGACGGCAGGTCCGCTCCGGCCTCGACCGGGTTCGGCGCGGTGAACCCGGCGGCGCGCATGCACTCCGACCAGCGTCCGAAGACCTCCTTCACCCGCGGATCGGCCATCGAGCGGGAGAAGCTGTCGGCCTTGGTCTGCCCGGCGAGCTGGGACGCGCCGCCGCCCGGGCCCTGTCCGCCGGGCTGCAGCGACCGGAGATCGGTGTTCACCTTGCCCTGGCAGCCCCCGGTCGGCACCGCCTGGCCGTTCGAGCTGGTCAGCGGCTTGCCGGTGGCGTCCCGGCCGAGCAGCAGGGCGTTCTCCGCCGGGGAGAGCGTGGCCCGCGGAGTGGCGGTGTCGCGTTTGGGCAGGTGGTAGCCCCAGGTGCTGACGCTTGCCGGATCGGTCAGGCCGTAGCGACGGAACAGGAGGGAGTCGGAGGCCGAGACGACCGGAGCCGGTGCGATCGGCAGGTCGAAGCCGTACTGCTTCATGCAGACGGCGACCTTCTTGGTGTTCAGCCACTTCAGCTCGGCCGACTGCTGGGGCGTCAGCATGTACTCCGCGATCGGCAGCTGGAGTTCGGCCACCTGCGAGGGCTCGGGCGTGGGGGTCGCCACCACCGCGGGCGGGGGCGCCGCGGCGGGCGGGTCGGCGGCGGGCGGCGGCGCGGCCTGCCCGGAGGAGCAGCCGGTCACCGCCAGGGCGATCAGCACCGGCGCCAGGAGCCGCCCTCGGCGGACTCTCGCTGCGGCAGTCACGGCTGTTCTCCTTCGGGTTCGCGAGGCGGCCTGCCCGCCGGTGTTCGTTCCGGCGGGCAGGCCCTGGCCACGGGGCGGATCGTCAGACGGTGGGGCAGAAGGAGCGCGTGGCGTCGTCCAGGGCCATCGACGCCTCGTTGTTCCTGAGCCACGGGGTGAGGTTGCCGCCCCGGTTGGGGCTCAGCCAGTTCTCGTCGCCCATGTAGTTGGGGTAGACCCAGATGCCGACGTTGCAGGCGCTCGCGTTCTCGGCGGAGGCGGCGTTGTTCCGCACGGGGTTGCCGTCGCTGAAGTTCCCGCTGATCGTGGGAGTGGCGACGACGTTGCTGCTCCAGATGCCGCCGCCGTGGTTGGGGCTGTACCAGAGGCAGTAGTAGCCGCCCTTCTGGGCACAGGTGAACGAGTTCCAGTTGTCGATGTTCTCGACGCTGGCGTTGGCCTGGCCGCCGAGGCCGCCCGGGCCGCCGAGCACGAGCGCGGCGGTCGCGCCGATGAGGGCGAGGCGGGATGCTGTCTTCTTCACGGACATGTCGAGTTCTCCTCCGTAGGGCAGATCGAGTGGTACGAAATCCGGTCCCCGAACCCGAGAGGGCAGGCGAAGCTGCCCCCTCGGCGGGAAACGGTAGATCCACTTCCGAATCGCTGTCTGCACGGTTTGCAGCCAATCCGTGGCCGATCCACCTGCCCCCGCGCCCCCGCCGGACCACCGGCCCCGCAGCGGAACCGCGGATTCACCGGCCGTTCCCCGGCACACACCGGAACCGGTGATTCCCGCAGGCAGCGGTCGAAGCCGAACCGCTCGCCGGGCACGACCGGGGACGGACGCGTCGTCGACCCGCACCGGCCGGTGCGGGTCGACGACGCGTCGCAGGGCGGCACCGGACCCCTCCGGTACCGCCCTACGACGCGCCCGGGCAGCGCGTCGCCTGGCCGGCCCGGCGCCGGTCAGCCGAGCGAGGCGAGAAGGGTGTCCAGCGCCTTCACCTCGGTCGCCCTGTCCGGCCTGGAGGCGCGCAGTGCCTTGAGGGCCTGGTCGATCTGCCCGTCGAGGAGCGTCCACGCCTGCTGGTTCCTGGGTTGCAGGGCGGCCTGGTCGTCGTCCCAGGCCTTCTCCAGGTCGGCGATCCGGGCGGTCGCCCCGGCCTGGTCGCCGGAGTCGAGCCTGGTGAGGGTGTCGGCGGCGACGGTGCGGAACTTCGCCACCTCGGCGGCGGGGAACGAGGCGGTGGCCTGCTCGGGGGTGAGCGGGGCGGCGGCCGCTCCCGCCGAATCGCCTTCCTCGCTCGCCGCGGCGGCGTGCGGCTGCTGATGCGCCCAGACCAGGAGGCCCGCGGTGGCGAGGGCCACGACGGCGTAGTAGCCGAGCATGATCCTCTCGCGGGACGGGTCCGCCGCCCGCAGGGCCCGGTCCTCGCTCCGGGACTCGAGGACGTCGGCGCGGCTTCGGGTGAGGTGCAGGACGGTGGCGAGGATCGCGGCCAGGAACAGCACGCTGGTCACCGCGGTGCCCAGGCCCAGGCCACCGTCGCCCCTCGGCGAGGCGAACCAGTCGCCGAGGTTGGCGCCGAGCGGGCGGGTGAGGATGTAGGCCAGCCAGAAGGACAGCACCGTGCTCGCACCCAGGCGCCACGCGAGCACGATCGACGCGATCAGGCCCAGCGGCAGCAGTACCGACACCCCGGGGGTCCAGCCGGTGAGCTCCAGGGTCCAGTCGCCGGTCGCGGTACCGAGAGCGAAGGTGACCAGGACCGCCAGCCAGTAGCACAGCTCCCGGGGGCGGGTGACGATGCTGTGGATCGACAGCGTCCGCTCACGGGCGTACCAGATGCCGAACACCGTGGTGAGCACCAGCGTGAACACGCTGCTGCTCACCACGAGGGGCACGCCCTGGCTGTCGGTGAGGATGTCGGTGTAGAGCGTGCCGGTCACACTCAGCACCACGACCGTGAGCCAGTACACGAACGGAACGTACCGCCGGGTGCGCAACTGCCAGGTCAGGACGGCGGCCAGGACGACCGTGAAGATCAGCGAGGTGTTGACCAGCCCCACGCCGAGGGTCGTACTGATCCAGTCGGCGAAGCTCTCGCCGACCGTGGTGCACAGGATCTTGATGACCCAGAACCAGACCGTGACCTCGGGCACCTTGTTCAGCAGCCCGTGGACGTCGGTCACGGCGGAACGCCGTTCAGTGTTGGTAACCATGCGGCCGAGGCTCGCACAACGAACCTGAACGCAACCTGAGCACCGGTCCCGGGTGGTGCGTCCGCCGGGCGGTAGCGGCCGGCATGACCGCTCTCCCGGGCGGAGGGTCAGGGCTGGGTGATCCGGCTCCAGCTGAAGGGCCCGAACGAGGTGTCGGTCGTCGGGTGGTGGGCACCCGGGGTGACGGTGAGCTTCAGCCACTCCAGCGGCACGGTGCTGCCGTGGACGACGATGCGGTGGAAGTTCGGGACGCTGTAGCCGGGGTGGCTGTTCCAGGCGTCGGAGGAGCAGACGTCCTGGTCGCCGGCGCAGGGCGCGCCCTGGCTCAGCGGGTTGTCCGAGCGGTACACGTGGGAGTCGCCCATCAGCAGGAGCACCGGCTTGGCGAACGCGGCGGTGTGCGAGGCGAGGCTCGCGACGAACGGCTCGTAGCCGGCGACGTGGGTGGCCGGCTTGCCGTCCAGGTCCCACATGTCGGCCTGGGTGGTGACCACGACCGACGAGACGGCGCCGACGTGGGCGACGGCGAAGGCGGTGTCGAGCCACCGCAGGTCGGCGGCGGTGCGCCGGGCGGCCTCGTCGAGCTGCTCCTGGGAGGCGGTGGGCGCGCCGTACCAGGGGTCGGCGTCGTTGTTGGAGCCGCCGGGGACGTTGATGGTGACGAACAGCGTGCCGTTCTTGATCCACAGCACGTTCTCGACGTACCGGGCGTCCTCGGGGTGTGCCCGGTCGGGGAGTTCGGCCTGGGACAGCACGCGCAGCGTGCCGCTGCCGAGGGTGTGGCCGGCCCGCGGGAAGAAGTTCTTGCGGACCAGGTCGAGGTTGGCGACCGGGTTGCCGGCGGCGTGGTCGACGGGCTGCCCGGTGGCCGGGTCGAGCACGGGGTCGATCTTCCCGGTGGCGGCGTTGTACTTGCCGCCGCCCTCGGCGGCCTTGTGGCAGTCGGCCCATTCGTTGTCGCCGGGGGTGTAGACCAGCGGGTCGGCGAAGGTCTTCCAGAGCGCGGCGACGGACTCGTCGTACGCGGCGGTGCAGTACTGCTTGCCGGAGTGGATGTCACCCACGTGGACGACGGTGCTGACGTCCGGGTCGGCGTTGACGTTCGCGATGAACGCCGGCGTGGCCAGGAACTCGCTGGTGTCGCTCGGCGAGGTGCCGTACGGGGCATCGCCGTACACGGCGAGGGTGAACGGCGCGCGGGCGCCGCGGGCGTGGCCGCCCTGGCTCGCCGTCGCGGTGGTGGCCGGCACCACGCTCAGCGCGAGGGCGAGGCTCGCGGCCGCGTACATACGTCTGTTCATCTGCTGTCTCCCGGAGGGTGCGCCGTGGGAAGGGCCGTGCCGTGCGAAGGGCTGTGCCGGAAGCAGCGTGCACCGCTCCGGGAACGGCCGGGTGAACACGGGTTCAAGGGATCGCCGCGGAATTGACGGCCCGCCGGGGCGGCGTCCGGGCGCCGCCGGCGTCCAGCGGGGTGGTCGGGCACCGGAGCGCCGTGCCCACCTCGCCGCCCCGCCGATTCAGCTCCGGAGGGAGGCGAGCCAGGCGGTCAGCAGGTGGTTGACCTCCTCGGGGCGCTCCTGCTGGATCCAGTGCCCGCAGCCGTCCAGGATGTGGCTGGAGACCAGGCCGGGGAGGGTGGTCGGGAAGGCGTCGATCGCGTCGGCCATCCAGGTGGTGGAAGCGTCCAGGGCGCCGCCGATGAACAGCGACGGCTGCTCGATCGGGGCTCCGCCGTACGGGGCGAGGTCCTCCCAGTCGCGGTCCATGGTGCGGTAGCGGTTGAGGGCCCCGGTCATACCGGTGCGCTCGAACTCCCCGGCGTACACGTCGAGGTCGTCCTGCGTCAGCCAGGCGGGCAGCCCGCCGCGGGGAAAGCGGTCGCGCAGCCGGCCGCCGGTGCGGGCCACGAAGTGCGGGTCGGGCTCGCCGTGGGCGGGCATGGTGTCGGCGGACATCGCCGCGTAGAAGCCCGCGAGCCATCCCCGGAGGTCGGGCTCCATCTCCGCTTCGGCCCGGCCGGGCTCCTGGAAGTAGGAGACGTAGAACTCCTGGTCGCCGCCCATCCGCGCGAAAACGTCGGTGGGGCGGGGGCCGCCGGGCGGCGTGTAGGGGACGCTCAGCAGGCCGACGGCACGGAAGACCTCGGGGTGGAGCAGGGCGGAGGCCGCCGCGATGCCGGAGCCCCAGTCGTGCCCGACGATCACCGCGCTCTCCTCCCCCAGGGCGCGCACCAGGGCGAGGTTGTCCTCCACCAGGTCGAGCATCCGGTAGGCGTCCGTCGCGGCGGGCCTGGAGGAGCGGCCGTAGCCGCGCACGTCGAACGCCACCGCCCGGTACCCCGCCGCCGCGAGCGCCGGGAGCTGGTGGCGCCAGGAGTACCAGGACTCGGGGAAGCCGTGGACGAGCAGGACCAGTGGTCCGGTGCCCTGCTCGACCAGGTGCAGGCGTCCGGCGGGTGCCTCGACGGTGCGGTGACGCGGGTGGGCGGACGGCGCGGGCCGGTGCATGGCTTCTCCTCGGTTCACGGGCGGTCGCGGTTACCCGTCGATCATGGGGCGCGGCGGCCGCCCGGGGCGAGCAGCGTTGCCGTTCTGGCAAACTGGCAGCACAGCGCGGTGCACGGGCAAGACCTCGAGGAGCTGGGCGACGGTGACGGACGACGGCACCGCCGACATCCTGGCGGCCATGGGCCCCCGGCTGCGGACCGCGCGCGAGCGGAACGGTGCCACGCTCAACGGCGTCGGCCGCGCGACCGGGATCTCGCCGAGCACGCTGTCACGGATCGAGACCGGCCGGCGGAAGCCGACCCTGGAGGTACTGCTGCGGCTCGCGAAGGCGTACGGCATCTCACTGGACGAGCTGGCCGGCACCGCGTCCGCCGCGGCGGACGGACCGCGTTCCCCCGCGCCGCAGCGGTCCGCCCCTGCCAAGGCGGTGCTGCCGCTGACCCGGTACGTCGGGGGCCTGCACGCCCACAAGCACGTCCTGCCCGCCGTCGACGCGCCGCCGGAGCGGCCGCGGCAGGTCTCCCACGACGGGTACGAATGGCTGTGCGTCCTGTACGGGCGGCTGTGGCTGGCACTCGGCGACCACGACCTCGTGCTGAGCGCCGGGGAGGTGGTCGAGTTCGACACCCGCACCGCCCACGGAGTCGCGAACGCCGGGCCCGGCGGACCGGTCGAGTACCTGATCATGTTCGGGCCGCAGGGGGAACGCCTTCGACCGCGCACTCCGGCCCTCCGACCCGGTGGTACGGGGCTCTGACCGGACCGTTCCACGGCGCGGACATCGCGTGTCCGGACCTGGGGACGGGGCGGAGCGGATCACGGGGCGTGCGTCCTGACGGGCAGGCGCTCGACCCCGCCGATCAGGGAGCCACCGAGGAAAGGCAGCGCGGTGGCGGGCTCCGCGAGACGAAGGTGCGGTGCGCGGTCGGCGAGCGCGCCGATCGCGGTCCGTAGTTCCAGCAGTGCCAGGTCCGCGCCGATGCAGCGGTGGGGGCCGTGCCCGAAGGCGAGGTGGGGACCCGGCGGGCGGGTGATGTCGAAGTCGTCGGGTCGGACGAAGACAGCGGGGTCGCGTCCGGCGTGCGCGTGGGAGGGGACGACGGCCTCCCCGGCCCTGATCGTGGTCGCCGCGACGGTGACGTCCGCCACGGCCAGGCGGGGCAGCCCGACGTCGGCGATGGTGTCGAAGCGGAGGATCTCCTCGACGGCCGGCCGGAGCAGTGTCCGGTCCGCGCGCAGGGCCTGCCACTGGTTCGGGTGGTTGAGCAGGGCCAGGACGCCGTTGGTGAGGGTGGCGGCCGTGGTGGCGTGTCCGGCGACGAACAGGTTGACGGCGGTGGCGAGGAGTTCGGGCCGGCTCAGGTGTCCGGCGGCGTGGGCGTCCCGGAGCCGGTGGAGCAACCCGCCCGGCACCAGGGCGTCGGCGGTCCGCGGGGAGAAGAACAGTCGGTCGTAGTGGGCGCGCAGTGCCTCGTGGCCGGCCCGGGCCCGCTGGGGCGGCAGCGACGTCAGGGAGAGCTTGTGCCGTGCCCACTCGACCAGCGGCGCACGGTGCGCGGAGCTCACCCCGAGGATGTCGCACACGACGGCTTCGGCCAGCGGGAGGGCGAACGCACGGTGCAGGTCGACCGGTTCGGGGCCCGTACCGGCGTCGAGGACCGCGTCCAGCAGACGGTGCACGTGACCGTCCACCGCGGGGGCGAGGCGGGCGACGCTGTCGCGGCGGAAGGCGGGGGCGCAGAGCCGGCGGACCCGGGTGTGGTCCGGCGGATCGAGGCCGAGCAGGCTGGGCTCGTCGCGGTCCGCCAGGGTCCACCGGGGCCCGCCCGGTGCCGTGAGCATGGCCCGGCGGCTGAACCGGCGGTCGGTGAGGACGCGCAGGACGTCGGCGTGGCGGACCGCGAGGTGCGCCGGATCGCCGCTGGGCAGGGTGATGCGGGCCAGGCCCGGCAGGGTCAGCAGCCCGTTGTGGGGCATGGGCGACAGGCAGTGGGCGCGGTCGAAGGGATAGGGCAGCCGGCCGGGGTGCGGAGCGGCTGTCGTCATGACGTCGCCTCCGGATCGTGGGACGCGGGTCGCGGACCGGCGGGCGGCAGACCGCAGGCCTCGCGGGGGTGGACGTGCTCGGGACGCGGGTTGCGCGAGAGGTGGTCGTGCCAGCGCCGGCGCAGGGCGCCGTCGGCGGTCAGCCCCAGCCAGTCCACCACCCGCCGGGCGGTGGTGTCGGGGTCGGCCACCAGGTCGGCGAAGCGGACCGTCAGGCATCGGTCGGCGACCGACGGGTCGGTGGTGAAGGCGTACATCCTCGACAGTCCGGCCTGCGTGGCGGCGGTCATGTCCCGGCCGATCTCCACGGGGTCGACGGCCTCGCTGCGCTTGCGGCGGGCCGCCGACACGAGGCCGCAGACGGAGCCGATCGCCTCTTCGCGGCCGCGTTCGAGGACGACGAACCTCGCGCCGGGGTGGACTCGGTCCAGAGCGGGCAGGTGCCACAGGTGGGCGGGGCTCTTCAGGACGAGCCGGGACCAGGCCGGCGCCGGACGCCGGGCGAGGATGTGGGCGAGCTGGGCCCGGTGGAGCGTGTAGGCGGCCGTCAGGTCCTGCCCGGCGAGCCAGGACGCGTAGGTGGGCACCCGATAGCTGAGCAGGCCGAGGACGCTGTTGCGGAAGTCCGTGTTCATCAGGTGTTCGCACTCCTCCGGTTCGTTCGCCCCGGTGGGGTGGACGCGGGCCAGATCGGGTGCGGTCCGGACCAGATCGGCCACGTGCCGCTCGGCGTCCGCGAACAGATCCGCCGCCCGGAGCCCCGGCGGGGTGACCGGCGCCAGCAGCTCCCACAGACGGGGGGCCCGCAGCGCCGGATGGTGGGCGAGCAGCCTGTGCAGCAGGGTGCTGCCGGTCCGCGGCAGGCCGACCAGGACGACGGGAGGCTCCTGCCGCACCGGCGGTACGGGCAGGGCGTGCAGCCACAGCCGGGTGCACAGCGCGCGGAGCAGGGTGTCCCGCGCCTCGGCCCGGCCGGCCGGGCTGAGCCGGGCCTCGGTCTCCAGGGCCTGGACGAGCAGGTCCAGGGCCGGTCCGTGACCGGGTGCGCCGAAGTCCGCCAGACCGGTGCGGCGTACCGCCTCGGCCCGCAGCGCGGCGGCGTCGAGACGCTCGACGGGTGCGCGCCCGCGACCGTTCCCGTCCGCGGAGAGTGCGCGGCCCGGCACCGGCCCCGCGTTCACGGGGCGGCCCCCGGCCGCCCCGTGGGCGCCGTTCGAGCCCTCCACAGCTCGGCGACCCGGTCGACCAGGGCGCGGAGCCCTTCGTACCGCGCACGCGGGTTGATCACACAGAGCCGGAAGACCCTGCGGCCGGCCACGGTCACGCCGACCACCATGGCCCGCCCCTCCGACCGCAGGTCGTGGCAGACCTCGTCCACCGCCCGGTCGGTGTCCTCCGGGGACGGGAAGGGCCCGGTGGCGGGCGGCAGCGCGCGGAAGGTGACGACGGCGAGGGAAGGACCGGTCACCACCTCCAGCCCGGGCCGGGCGGCGATGTACGCGGCGATGTCGTCCGCCATCGCCTGGCCCCGGTCCACGGCGGCGCGGAAGGCGTCCGCGCCGAACACCTTCAACGACAGCCACAGGCGCAGTGCCCGGAACTCCCGCGTCTGCTCGATCCCCCAGTGGAGGTAGTCCACCTCGCCCTCGTCGTGGCCGGTGGTGCCCGCGTCCAGGTACCCGGGGAGCCCGACGCCGAACGCCCGCGTCAGGCGGGTCGGGTCGCGCAGCAGCACGCATCCCGTCCCGGCGGGCTGGAACAGCCATTTGTGCGGATCGACGCTCACCGAGTCCGCCGCGTCCAGGCCCGCCAGCATGCGGCGTCCGCGCTCGGTCAGCGCCGCGGCGGCGCCGAACGCGCCGTCCACGTGCAGCCACAGGCCCTCCTCGCGGCAGAAGGCGGCCAGTTCGGGCAGCGGGTCGACGTCACCGGTGGCCGTCGTGCCCGCGTTGGCCACCACGAGGAAGGGCCGCAGACCGGCGCGGCGGTCCCGGGCCACCTGCCGGGCGAGGCTGCGCAGGGGGATCCGGCGGTGCGTGTCCCCGGGCAGGACCCGGAGGCGGTCCTCGCCGATGCCCAGGACGTGCAGGGCGCGGGGGACGGAGAGGTGGGTCTGGTCGGAGAAGTAGGCGGTGGCGCCGCGGGCCTCGGTCCCGACGAGCGCGTCGCGCGCCGCTGTCAGGGCGGTCAGGTTGGCGGCCGAACCGCCCGACACGAACAGACCGGACGTCCCGGGGGCCAGGCCCATCAGCTCGGCCAGCCACCGGACGGTGGCCGACTCGATCGCGCTGGAGACCCTCCCGGTGAAACGCCATCCGGTCGGGACGGCGAACCCGGCGGCCAGCGCCGTTCCCAGCACCCCGGTGACGGTCCCCGGGGAGGGCACGAACGCGAGGAAGTCCGGATGGTCCGGGTGCGCGTTGCCCTCGCGCAACAGCCGGCCCACCTGGTCCACCAGGGCGATCGGATCGTCCGCGGGGGCGTCGGGCAGGGGCTCGGAGCGCAGCCGCACCGCTTCGGCGGCCGAGCCCGGCGAGGCGACCGGAAGGCCTCGGCACCCGGCCCCGAGGTGTCCCGAGAGGATCTCCCACACCCGGTGACCCAACGCGGTCACCGTCTCCGCCGGCAGGGTCAGGGAGGCGTTCACCGGACGGCCCCCCGCAGGCGGTCCGATCCGCCGCGGATCCCGCCATTCGTCCGGCGCTCCGTCAGCCCCGCCATCACCGCTGGTGTCCATGGAGTCACACTGTGGTACTTCCGGTGGGGGCGTGACAAGTACGCCCTTCGGGTCCGCCGCCCGGAGCCCGAGCCACGAGCGTGCCTGGCGGCACCGCCGCGCAACGGCCGGCGGTCCGCGGCGGCTCCTCGGCGGCGGGCTGACGCGCGTACCCGCCGGGCTCCGGGCCCGGCGGGTACGCGGTGGTGCGGGGGCGTGGTAGGGCAGGGGCTCGTGGGGCCTGCCAACTGTTCCGTCCAACCGGTCCGATCCGCACAGCAGTCGGTGGCAGAACGGCCCGACCGGTGAACCCCGCGCCGTCCTCGGAACAGGCGTTCCCATACCGCGGCCGAACCGTTGTCGAACCCGTCGCGCCTAACGTCCCGTCCGTCGGGGCGGCGGCCGTTCCGGAGGCACGGGCGCGACCGGGGAGGCTCGTCGCGCTTCCGCGGCGCGCCCCGTGGAAACGGGAACGCCGGGCCGGTGACGGCCCCGGGGTCACCGCGCCGAGGCGGTCCTGCCGCGACTCGACGGCCGGCCGGAGGCGGGCGGGCGAACGACCACGTGGAGGAGACCGACTTGTTCGACGCGCTGTCCGATGCACTCGCCGACGAGCAGTTCTACGCGCCGCTGGGCACGATGGCGGACCCCGGCCGGCGCTTCGTGCCCGCCCGGGTCGCGGCCGGCTGGCGCGGAAGCGAGCGGGGCGTCTGGACGGCGTGGAGCACCCCCGGGGCGCGCCGGGCCGAGCAGGGCTGGAAGATCCACGTATCGGCGCGCCCGGAGCGGGCCCAGCACGTCCTCGACGCCGTGGCGGACATCTGCTTCGCCGAGGAGGTGCCGTTCAAGCACCTCTCGGCGCACTTCTTCTTCCTCGCCCTCCACCACAAGCACGGCGCCCGGTCCCAGGCGGGCAAGTTCTGCGCCGTGTACCCGCCGGACACCCCCGTCGCCGCACGGCTGCTGGACCGACTCGCCGAGGCCCTGCACGGCGAGGAGGGCGCCTACGTCCTCAGCGACCGCCGCTACCGGGACTCCCGCACCGTCCACTACCGCTACGGCGCGTTCGGCCGCCGCAGCCGACTGCTGCCCGACGGCACCGCACAACCGCTGCTGACCGACGGGCACGGGCACGACGTGCCGGACCGGCGGCTGCCGTACTTCGTCCTGCCCGAGGGCGTCCGCGACCCGTTCGTCGACCAGGAGCCGGCCCCTCACCTCGGTGCGATCCGCCTCCGCGACTACGAGATCGTCCAGGTGCTGCAGCCGAGCAACGCCGGCGGCGCCTACCGGGCCCGGGACACGCGTACCGGGCAGCTCGTCCTCGTCAAGGAGGCCCGCCCGCACAACGGCTACACCTGGGACGGCGTCAGCGCCCAGGAGCGGCTGCGCCGGGAGTTCGACACCCTGACCGCCGTGCACGCGGCGGCGGAGGGCGTGTGCCCCCGGCCGCTGGAGCGGTTCACGGAGTGGGAGCACGACTTCCTCGTCATGGAGTACGTCGAGGGACTGCCGCTGGTGACGTGGATCAACCGCTCGTCGCCCGTGCTGCTGGCCGACCGGCCGGCCGCGGACTTCGACCGCTACCACGCCGCCTGCCGGCGCGTCCTCGGCTCGCTCGACGACGCCCTGGAGCGGCTGCACGCGCTGGGGCTGCGGTTCGGCGACGTCAGCCCCGGGAACGTCATCGTCACCCCCGCCGGGGACGCCAGGCTCGTCGACTTCGAGTCCGCGACCGCGCTGGAGGCCCGCCCCGCCCGGATGGGCACTCCCGGCTTCGTGCCGCCCCCGGCCCTGACCGCCGAACACCGCGCCGACCCGCTGTTCGGCGACCGCTACGGCCTGTCGGCCCTCGCGCTCACCCTGCTCGCGCCCTTCCACAACGCTCCCCGGCTGACGGCGGCGAACTTCGCGCTACTGCGACGCGACCTGGCGGCCGGGTCGCCGGTTCCGCACGACCTCTGGAAGCGGGCCACCGCCTTCCGACGGTCCGGCGACGACCGGGCGTGGACCCTTCCCGACCCCGGGCAGGTGGACGCCGACCCGCTGGGCTGCCTGACCCTGCTCGCCGAGCGGACGGCCTCGGGACTGCTCGCCCTGGCCGACACCGACCGGCCCGACTGGGTCTTCCCACCGTCGCCCCAGGGGTTCCGCACCAACACGGTGTGCGTCGCCTACGGAACGGCGGGTGTGGCGCACGCCCTGTGCCGGGCCGGCGTCCCGGTCCCGGACGAGGTCCGCAAGCGGCTGCGCGCGGACGCGCTCGGCGCGGCCGACACGCTGCCCCCGGGGTTGGCCGTCGGCTCGGCCGGCGTCGCACGGGCGCTGGCCCGCACCGGGCACCTCGACGAGGCGATCGACCTGCTGCACGCGGCCGACCGCCACCCGCTGACGGCCACCACGACCACGCTGGCCGACGGACGGGCCGGGATCGGCCTGGCCTGGCTCGCCCTGCACCGCCTCACCCGCGACCCGCGCCACCTGGACCGCGCGGCGGCCGCCGGCGACGCGATCCTGCGGCACGGCACGGACCTGGCTCCGACGCTCGGTGCCCACGACGCCCGCGGCCTGTTCCACGGCCGCTCCGGACTGGCCCTCTTCCTCCACCACCTCACCGGCGAGACGGGGGAACCGCGCTGGCTGTCGGCGGGGCGCGCGCTGCTGCACGAGGAGCTGGACCGCGCGGTGGCACTGCCCGACGGCTCGCTCTCGTTCGCCGACAACGCCGTGAACCGGCGCGTCATGCCGTACCTGGCCACCGGGTCGGCCGGCATCGGCACCGTCCTGCTGCGCTACGCCGCCACCGCGGACGAGCGCCTCCTCGCGGCCCTGCCCCGCGTCCTCGCCGACGCCCGCAAGGTCAGCGCGCTCCAGGCCGGCCTGCACGACGGCTTCGCCGGACTGGTCTACCTGCTCTCCGAACACGCCGACCGCACCCAGCAGGACGCCGACCGCCAGGACGCGCTGCGGCTCGCGACCGGGCTCCTCAAGTACGCCGTCCCGCACGGCGACGGCGTCCGCTGGCTCGGCACGGGCTCACTGCGCTTCAGCGCCGACGTGGCCAACGGCAGCGCCGGA
Organism: Kitasatospora sp. cg17-2; assembly: GCF_054031055.1. Lineage (NCBI taxonomy): Bacteria > Bacillati > Actinomycetota > Actinomycetes > Kitasatosporales > Streptomycetaceae > Kitasatospora > Kitasatospora sp. cg17-2. Next base: position 9,590,956 of record NZ_CM132923.1, on the reverse strand, counting down.
ATCCTGCTGGCACTGCACCGAGCCCTCCACGGCCCGGGTGACGACTGGTTCACCCTGGATCCCACCCACCCACGAGACCCACGAGACCCACAGGACGTACGGAACTCACGGGACTCGCGGGACTCACGAGACAACGGAGGCAACCACCCATGACCGAGATCCTCGCCCTCCAGCAACTGGAGGCCCAGAGCGACGACCAGACGGAAGAGGCGTACCCCTTCCCCTGCTTCAGCATCTACGCCAGCACGTTCGTCGACGACGGCGCGTACTAGCCTCCGGCCGGCACCGGACCGCCCCTTCCAGCCCGGCACCGGCCGGGCGGGAAGGGGCGCGGTGCTGCGCCCGGGCCGACAGCGGACAAGCCGCTCGCCCGGGCAGGTCATTCAGGTCCGGATCGGCGTGACCCTTCGCTGCTGCCGCCGGTTCTCCCGGTGTACGGATGACCATGATCTGCCGAGGAGTACCCGTGACGAACCGCAGGACCCCGGTGGCCGCAGCGGCGTTGGCCACCCTGGTCGTGTTGGCCGGCAGCCCGCAGGCCCTGGCCCAGGACAAGCCCCGCGCGCAGTCCTGCGCGGCCTGGACGAAGGTGCAGGCCGTCGCCTACCTCAGTCACTCCGACGGAACCTTCCGCAAGGCCCAGGGAACGGTGGGCACCGTCGCGAAGGACACCTGCTTCATCTCGCTGGACGAGAACCGCTACCCGCCGGGCTGGTACACCGGCTGGAACGGCTACTGGTCGATCGCCAAGGAGAACGACAAGGGGGCGGTGTACAAGCAGTTCGCCCACGCGGTGGTCCGCAAGGAGGCCAACGGCTACACCGAGTCCTACACCGTCGACCTCGACCAGCTGCGCGACGTCGCCGAGAACGTCGGCTGCGACGCCAGGGTCACCCAGGACGTCGCCGACGCCTGGCGGGCCGACATCCGCGTCTACGGCGAACCCAACCTCCAGCTCACCGAATGGATCAGGACCTGGAACGAGGTGGTGGGCTTCACGGTCATCGGCCCGCGCTGGCGCAAGGACCAGTGCGTCAAGCTCACCGGCAGCGCCGCCAAGTGGGACGGCCACACCTTCTACGAGACCCCGAGGGGCGAGGGCAGCCACTACTACTGGATCCGCGACGACGCCGTGAAGCTGCAGCGCAGGTGACCCCCGACCGGTCGGCGACCCGGTGTCCGGGCCCTCGGCGGGCGGTTCCCGGACGGCCGGGAGGTCGGCACGGCCCGGCGGGCGCGCCTCGGGCGGTCAGGGCGGGTCCGTGGTGGTGAGGGCGGTCGCGGGCAGGACCGGTCGGTCGTCGAGGAGGGCCCGGCCGAGGGGGGTGAGGGTGTGGCGCACGCCCGGGCCGCTGCGTTCGGTGGTCAGCAGGCCCGCGGAGCGCAGGACGGTGGCGTGGTGGCTCGCGGTGGCCGGCGAGGTGCCGGTGCGGCGCGCGAGTTCGGCGGTGCCCGCCGGGTCGGCCGCCGCGCGCAGGGTGCGGGCGCGGGTGGTGCCGAGCAGCGCGACGAGCGGGCCGTCCGGCCCGTCCGGGGCGCCCTGGGACCAGATCGCGCGGTAGGTGGTGAGGTCGGGAGTGAGCGGGTAGTGCAGGACGAGCGGGTGGTCGAGGCCGCGGGTGTCGGTGAGGGGGATCGGCTCGGGCCAGAAGAAGGTGGGGACGAGCATCACCCCGGCGCCGCGCAGCCGCAGGTCCGCGTCGACCGGCCAGGGCAGCGTCAGCACCGGTGACTGCCAGCGGACGTCGGGATGGAGACTGTCGAACAGTCCCTCCAGGCCGAGGTCCGTGACGAGGACGGCCCGACGGGCGCGGTCGGCGTGCGCGACGGCCAGCAGCTGCGACCAGTACGGCTCGACCGCGAAGGCGTGGTACTCGCGCAGCCGGCGGTCCACCAGCTCGCGCCACTCGCGTTCGCCCCGACGCAGTTCGTGGACCCACCGGGGCGCCCGGGGGCGCGTCCCGCTGAGGACGCGCAGGTCGGCGCTCCACCGCCGGCCGGGCAGCGACCAGGTCTGGTCCAGGCTCTCCGCCAGGGTGTGGCTGCCGGCGTGCAGGAACACCTCCGCGGCCTCCGCCGCCCCGGCCGGCGTCGCCAGGTCGAACAGCACCCGCTGCTCCGGGCGGAGGCCCAGGCGGGTACGGCTGCGCCACCCCTCCAGCGCCGCACCGCCGACCCCGCGGGCCTGCACCAGCGACAGGCTCAGCATCGACTCGGCCAGCGGATCGGGTGCCCGCGCGATCCGAACCCTGGTCAGGTCCTCGTGGGTGAAGTGGATCCGCAGCAATTCCGCCCCCTCCGTCGCACACCGGCAGGGGCACCGCGGCGGTCCGGCCCGCCCCCCTGCGGCCCTACGGCCACCGTAGACCGACGTGCCGCACCGTCGTGCGCCCGGCGCGCCCGAACGGGTCGTGGCCGCCGGGCGGCGGCCACGACCCCGCGGTGGTCCGGTCAGAAGCTGACGATCTGCAGGAACGTGCCGGGGTTGTCGTTGTAGTTGGTGCCGGTGACGTAGAAGGTGTGGCCGTCCGGGCCGACCGTCAGGTTGGCGCCGTGTTCGAGGTCGAACTCGGCGAAGTCCTCCTTCGGCACCGGTTGGTCGGTGGCCGTGCTGTACGCGGCCACGGTCGGGCTCGGCAGGTTGGTCTGGATCAGGACGTACAGCCGGCTGCCGCGGGGGTTCACCGCGAGACCGGCGATCTGACGGAAGCCCGTGTGGAGGTCGATCGTGGTGGCGAGGGTGTCGGTGGCCAGGTCGATCACCTGGATCCGGCCCTCGGGCTTGGTCTGCGCGTACACCGTGGACCCGTTCGGGGCCAGGACCAGGTCGTCGATGAACCCGGGCGAGGTGATGGTGCGGACGACGGCCGGGTGCGCCCCGGTGAGGTCGAGGCGGATCAGGCCCTCGGGGCTGGAGAGGTAGCCGGTCGCTCCGCCCGGGCGCAGCACGAGGTCACGGGGGTTCGACGTCGGCAGCGGCGTCCCACCGGTGAACGTGCGGGAGGCGGCGGAGAAGGTGAGCAGGCGCCCGGGGAGGACGGACGGCTCCGGCCGCGCGTCCAGGAACGGGCCGCCCTGGCCGACGTAGACCGTCGCCCCGTCCGGCGACACCGCCAGGCTGTAGGGCGAGCCGACCTGCCAGCCGTCCGGGTGGGGCTGCTCGGGCAGCGGAACGCTCGCCCGCACGGTGTTGGTGGTGGTGTCGAAGATGTTCAGGGTGCCCGCGCCGGTCAGGTAGATGAGCCGGCCGTCCGGGGAGAAGGTCTTGGTACCGCTCCAGTGCTCCGTGCCGATCGGGACCTCGGCGAGGACGGCGCCGCTGCGGGTGTCGACGACACCGAGCCGATTGCCCGTCTGCGTCTCCTCACCGATGTAGGCGCGCCGCCCGTCGGCGCTGATCAGGGCCCGCTGCGTCCAGTCGATGCCGGGCAGTGGCACCAGTCGCTCCACACCGCCGACGGGAGGCTTTCCGCCCCCGGGTGACGGTGCGGCAGCAGCGCCGGTAGCGGTGGCGGTGGCGACGCCGGGGCCGACGAGAACGCCCGCCGCCACAAGCGCGGCCGCAAGCAGGGAAGCGGCCCAACGGGCCACCGGTGGACGTGAGTTCATGGAACCAGCCTCTCTCCCGTGCCGGATGTGCGGACCTGCCACGAGGCTAAGGCATGAACATGTCGTTCCGGTTCGACGGGCGCCCGCCGGGCCCGGTTCCCCGGACGGCGATTATCGGCCAGGCGTTTCGCGTCACTGTCCGATGACCTGTCGTTGACACGTGCTTGACCATCGCTTTAATGTCGCAGTGGCGGCGACGAACGCGCCGCCGGATTACCGGTATATCTCGGAGGTCCGAATGGAACAGCTCATCAAGAAGATGACCCAGGACGACAAGTGGAAGGGCTGGGTCGCCGCCAACTCCGGAAGCACCGCCAAGGACGGCTGCATCAGCGCGGCCCCCAAGTCCGGGTGCATCAGCGTGGCCAAGGCCGGCTGTATCTCCTGACGCACCGACCGGCACCTGACGGCGCAGATCTGCCCTGACCTGCGCCGACGAGGTTCGGGCCGGCCGGAACACCCGGCCGGCCCGGGCCTGCGGCGCGCCCTCGCCGACGCGTACCGCCCGCGTCGCCCGGGCCGGCCTGCCGTCCGATTCCTGCCCCGGGGCCGGAGAACCGGAGCCCCGGACACCGACCGGAGGTGGCATTTGAACGGCCAGCCGACCGCCGACGTGGTCGACCGGATCAAGGACATTCCCCTCTACCGCGCCTCGATCGAACAGGGCCATTTCCCCATTCTGGAGAAACCCGAGATCGCCAGCGGATTTCCCGACAACTGGATGACCCCTCAGCTGTCGGCGGCCCTCACGGCCGGCGAGGCGGAGTTCGTGCTCTCCACCGGCACCAACCACGCCCGTATGCAGATCATCCGACCGCCCTACTTCCTGCTGAAGTCCTACTACCGCCTGTGGAGCGAGCACCCCGATCTCGCCGACACCTGGCGGGAGGGCTGCAACCGGGTCTCCCTCACCACCGTCCTGGCCACCGAGCACGTCGCCCGCGTCAACGCCCGCAAGCGGGGCGAGGAACCGGCGGCCGAACCGGACCTGCGCGACCGCCGGCTGGACGACCGCACCTTCTACCTCAACCTGCGGCTGGACCCGGACCACTGGCAGCGGGCCGACGTCGAACGCATGCTCGCCGAGATCCGCGACGCCGCCCGCGCGCACCCGCACGGCCGCTACCTGCTCGACTGCTCGTCGTCGCACCTCGCCCACCTGGTGCGCAAGGCCCGTGCCTGGGGCCTGTGGGAGGGGTTCCCGCCGCCGGCGGCCGTCGTCCACGCCTACGAGTACACGCCGGCGAACGTGGCCCGGTACCTGCGCGAGCACTTCGACTGCCCGATCGTCGACCTGTTCGGCAGCACCGAACTCGGCTACCTCTACTACAGCGACCGCGGCGGCGACTACCGGCCCTACCTGCACGACATGAGCGTCGAACTGCTGCCCGTCGCCCCCGGCAGCACCATCCACAGCCTCATCGTCACGAGCGTGCGCAATCCCTTCATGCCGCTGGTCCGCTACCGCTCGGGCGACTGCGTGCGCACCGCCGACGGCAGCACCGACCCGGAGCGCATCACCCGCTTCTGCGGCCGCGAGAAGGAGTTGCTCGCCACCCCGCGCGGCCCCCGCGCCCAGGGCGACCTCGACGAAGCCGTCAGCGCCGTCACCGCTCGGGTCTTCCTCACCCGTCTGCACCTGGAGGAGCCGGACGGGGCCGTCCTGCGCTGCACCACCTTCGACGCCGCCCCGCTCACCCGCGCCGAGAGCGACGCCCTGGCCGACGCGGCCGGCGAACTCACCGGCCGGCGCTGCCGCGTGGAGCACCACGACCACCTGCCGGTCGGCGCCTCCGGCAAGTACGCCTGGCTCGCCGCGTCCCCGACCGGCGCCACGAACCCGACCCCGTCGGCCGGAGGTACCCGATGACCGCCCCATCCGACTCCCGGCCCGACTACCGGTCCGACTCCCAGGACCGTGTCACGGTCACGGACCTCGAAGAGCTGCTCGGCGAAGACCTCCACGCCGAGGCGGTCGCCTACACCGTCAACCGCACCGGCTGCGCACCCGCCGACGCCGAACGCCAGGTCACCGAGTGCCTGCGCTACCTCTACCTCGTCTCCCGGCACCGGGAGGAGCTCGCCGGCCTCTTCCTCCCCGTCGAGCAGCACATCGACGAGATCTGGCACTACCTCATCCTGCAGACCCGCGAGTACCGCGCGCTGTGCGAGGAACGCCTGCCCGGCCGGTTCTTCGTCCACCACCGCGGCATCCCGTACGAGTCCTACCAGGAGGAACCCGGCCGCCGGCAGGCCGCCGAGGAGGCGCTGCGCTGGATCCCGCTCTACTGCGGTGCCTTCGGCCCGTTCGACGAGGGTGCCCTCCCCCACTGGACCATCGTCCGCTATCTGCACGAGCAGCTGGACATGTCGCTGGAGGAGATCTCGGCGCTGAGCCCCCTGGCGTCCTCGTGAGCGCCGCCCCGGCGGGCGGCGTGGCCCGCCGACCGGCGGGGCGTCCAGGGCCGCCGGAAGCACCGGAAGCGCCCGAGGCCCCCGAACAGCGGCGGATCCTGGCCGTCCTGGTCGCCTCGCAGCTGGTCAGCGGCGCCGGACTCACCGCCGGCATCGTCGTCGGCGCCCTGCTGGCCGAAGAGATGCTCGGCTCCACCGGCCTCGCCGGCATCCCCACCGCCCTGTTCACCGGCGGATCGATGCTCGGCGCGTTCGCCATCGGACGGCTGTGCCAGCGGCGCGGACGCCGCCCCGGCCTCGGCGCCGGTTACGCGATCGGCGCCCTGGGCAGCGTCGGCGTGGTCGCCGCCGTGGCCCTGGACCAGGTCGTCCTGCTGCTGCCCTCGCTCCTGGTCTACGGCGCCGGCACCGCCACCAACCTCCTCGCCCGCTACGCCGGCGCGGACCTCGCCGCACCCCACCGCCGCGCCCGCGCCCTGAGCCGCGTCCTGCTCGCCGCCACCCTCGGCGCGGTGGCCGGGCCCAACCTCGTCCCGCTCACCGGCGACATCGCCCGCGCCTGGGGCATCCCCCCACTCGCCGGGCCGTTCCTGCTCGCCGCCCTCGGCTACGCGGCGGCGGCCGTCCTGCTCACCGCGCTGCTGCGCCCCGACCCGCTCCACCTGGCCCGGGCCCGGCTCCCCGCCGCGGACGCCCCGGGCACCGTCCAGGGAACCGACTCCGGAAGCGCGGCCGACCCGGTGCGGAAGGGCGAGGACCCGCCACGGGGGCCGGGCGTCGCCACCGGCCTGTGGATCATGCTGCTCGGCCAGCTGCCCAAGGTCGCCCTCATGACGATGACACCTGTCCACCTGGCCGCCAACGGCCACGGCACCGGCACGATCGGCCTGGTCGTCTCGCTCCACATCGCCGCGATGTTCCTGCCCTCCCCGCTCACCGGCCTCGTCACCGACCGCCTCGGCGCCCTCCCCGTCGCCGCCGCCTCCGGCGCTCTCCTCTGCGCGGCCGCACTCCTGGCCGCCGCCGCGCCGGGCGACTCGGTGCCCCTCCTCGCCGTCGCCCTCACCCTCGCCGGCATCGCCTGGAACCTCGGCCTGGTCAGCGGAACGGCCGTCATCACGGCCGCGCTGCCACCGGGGCACGGCGCGAACACCCAGGGCCTGGCCGACGTCGGCCTCGCCGTCGCGGGCAGCACCGGCGCCCTGCTCTCGGGCCTCGCCGTCACGGCCGGCGGCTACACCAGCCTGGCCCTCGCCTGCGCACTGACAGCCCTCCTGGTCACGCCGCTGGCCCTGCGCGCGGCCCGGGCCGGGGCGTGATCCGGGCTGGAGCGGAAACCGAACCGATGTGAAGGCAGGCCCCGGGCCGCGGTCACGGGCCGGGGCCGGGGTGCGGGGCGGGTGGGGGCGCCGGGGGGCGGCGGGGTGGGAGGGGGAAGAAGCCGCTGGTGCGGGCGGCGTAGGCGGCCCAGTCGGGTCGTTCGGGGGCGAGGTGGCGTTCGAGCATCGGTTTGCCGCTGCCGAAGGCGAGCAGGTAGGTCATCAGGAGCGGGCTGAGGACGAGGGCCCAGCCGATCGGGCTGTCCGCGGCGAGCAGGAACAGGCCCCACCAGACGCAGGCGTCGCCGAAGTAGTTGGGGTGGCGGGTCCAGCGCCACAGGCCGCGGTCCATGATCCGGCCGCGGTTGGCGGGGTCGGCCTTGAACCGGGCGAGCTGCCGGTCCCCCACCGCCTCGAAGTACAGGCCGACCGTCCACAGCGCGGTGCCCGCCCAGGCGAGCGCGCCGGGCGGGTGGGGAAGGTACTGGGCGGCCTGGACGGGCAGCGAGACGAACCAGACGATGGCGGCCTGGAGCAGGTAGACGATCCGCAGGGCGTACCGGGTGCGGGCCGGGCCCTCGGGGGCGCGGGAGAGCATCCGGGCGTAGCGCGGGTCCTCGGGGGCGCCGCGGGAGCGCCACCACAGGTGGGCGGACAGCCGCAGGCCCCAGACGGTGACGAGCAGGGTGGCCAGCAGGCGGCGGCCCGGGTCCCCGTGGTGGTCCGAGAGCGCGAATCCGCTCAGCGCCACGGCGGTGAACGCCAGCCCCCAGGCCGTGTCGACGCCCCGGTGGCGGCCCGAGCGCACTCCCGCGGCGAAGGCGACGAGGAGGACGGCCAGGGCCACGGCGGCGGTGACGGCGAGGTTGAGCGCGAAGGCGGCGGCGTTCACGGCCGGTCCTCGTCGCGGGTGAGGAGGAGTTGGTGGAGGTCGAGGTAGCCGGTGCGGAAACCGGCTTCGGAGTGGGCGAGGTAGAGCTCCCACATGCGCCGGAAGACCTCGTCGAAGCCGAGGGCCGCGACCTGGGGCGAGCGTTCGGTGAAGCGTTCGCGCCAGAGGCGCAGGGTCTCGGCGTAGTGCGGTCCGTACGTGTCGGCGCGGGTGAGGCGCAGCCGGGTGTGGCGGGCGGCGGTCTCCTCGATCGCCCGCACGGACGGGACGAGGCCGCCGGGGAAGATGTACTTCAGGATCCAGGTGTAGGTGCGGCTGCTGGCGAGCATCCGGTCGTGGGGCATGGTGATCGCCTGCAGGGCGACCCGGCCGCCGGGGGCCAGGACCCGGTCGAGGGTGGCGAAGTAGTCCGGCCAGAACGGCCGGCCGACGGCTTCGATCATCTCGACGCTGACGACGGCGTCGTACCGGCCTTCGGCGGCGCGGTAGTCGCACAGCCGGACCTCCGCGCGGTCGGCCTGCCCGGCGGCGGCGATCCGCTGCCGGGCGAGGGCGAGTTGCTGCTCGGAGAGGGTCAGGGTGACGACGTGGGCGCCGCGGGCGGCGGCGCGCAGGGCCAGTTCGCCCCAGCCGGTGCCGATCTCCAGCAGCCGGGTGCCGGGGCCGACCCGGGCCAGGTCGAGCAGCCGGTCGATCTTGCGGTGCTGGGCGGCGGGCAGGCCGTCGTGGGTGGCGAGCAGCGCACGGCCGGGGAGCGGTGCCCGGCCGAGGCGCGGGCCCGGGAGCGGGGCGTCGGCCGGGCCGGTCGGGAAGAGGGCCGAGGAGTAGCTCATCGTCGGGTCGAGGAACAGCGCGAACAGCTCGTTCGACAGGTCGTAGTGCCGGCGGACGTTGCGCCGCGCGTTCGCCGCGGTGGACAGTTCCTCGTCCGGCGGCCGTTGCACGTAGAACCGGCGCAGCCACCGCGCGCCGCTGGGCACCAGGGTCTCGGGGGCGGTGGCGAGCGCGGTGAGCAGCGCGACCAGGTCGGGGCTGTCCCAGTCGCCGGCCTGGTAGGACTCCCCGAAGCCGATCAGGCCGCTCTCGCCGACCCGGTGCAGGAAGTCCCGCGGGTGGTGCAGCCGCAGGACCGGTGCCCCGGGCGGGGCCGGCCGCAGGACGCGGCCGCCGGGCAGTTCGACGCGCAGGCCGCGCCGCGAGGCGGCCCGGCGGAGCAGGCGCGCGGCGGCGGCCGCGCGCAGCGGCACGTCCGGTACCCGGGCGACGTCCGGCCAGCGCGCGGGGTCGACGAAGGGTGTCGGCGTCTCGGTCGGGGAGGCCGTGGTCGTCATGGGGCGGGTACCTCTTCCGTGGGAACGGGCCGGTCGTCGGGCCGGGACGGGCCGGCAGCCGGGCAGGGGGTGGCCGCCGGGCAGGGGGTGGCGGCGGCCGGGCGGGGGTGGACCGGCAGACCGCTGAGCCACAGGCGGATGCCCCGGTAGCGGATGTGCAGGCTGACGGCCCAGGTGGCGAACGGATGGGTCAGGGCGACGCGCAGCAGAGCCGCCGGCGCGGCCGGGCGGGCGGTGCCGCGGACGGTGGCGGTGAAGGCGGGCTCGCCCCGGCGTTCCAGGTGGACCGCCAACCGCAGCCGCTCCCCCGGTTCCGGCAGCACCATGCGGTAGCGTCCGTCGACGGGGAAGAACGGCGAGACGTAGAAGTCCTTGACGGTCTCGGCGCGGCCCTCGGGATCGGGGGGCAGCAGGTAGCGGTGCCGCCCGCCGTAGGTGTTGTGGACCTCGGCGACCGTGCACAGCGGGCGGCCCTCCCCGTCCCGGCACCAGTACACGGTCAGCGGGTTGAACACGTGGCCGAGCGAGCGGGCCTGGGTCAGCATCAGGACCCTTCCCCGGCCGAGCCGCAGGCCGTGGGCGAGGAGGTAGCGCTCCAGGTCGTGCCGGATCGTGGGCGGGTCGTCGCCGGCGGCGAGGGCGTGGTCGCGCGGCAGGAACCGGGCCAGTGGGCGCAGCGGCCGGGCGAGCACCGGCGGGTCGTCGAGGTCCACCAGCCACAGGTAGCCGCGGTGGCGGAACGGCCGTCGCCGGGGGGCGGTGCGCACGTGCGTGGTGACGGTCTCGTAGAGGACCGCGCCCCACGGTCCGGGCAGCGCGGTCACGGGACGCTCACCCCCAGCAGCGCGTGCGCGGCCTCGATGCCGGAACGGCAGCCGTCCTCGTGGAAGCCCCAGCCGTGGTACGCGCCCGCGAACACGGTCCGGGCGGTGGCGAGTTGCGGCAGCCGGCGCTGGGCCGCGACCGTGCGCGCGGTGTACACCGGGTGTTCGTAGACGGTGCGGGAGAGCACCAGGTGCTCGGGGATCGGCCGCTGCCGGTCCTCGTTGAGGGTGACCAGGTAGTCGGCCTCGGTGTCCAGGCGCAGCAGCCGGTTGAGGTGGTAGCTGACCCGCACCCGGTCGGAGGGCGCGGTGCAGCTGGGCATCCGGTAGTTCCACGATCCGCGGGCCGACCGGGCGCTGGGAAGGACCCCCGGGTCGCGGTGCAGGACCGTCGGGTTGCGGGAGTAGGTGAAGGCGCCGAGGATCTCGCGCTCGTCGTCGCTCGGGTCGGCGAGCAGCCGCAGCGCCTGGTCGGCGTGGGTGGCGACCACCACGGCGTCGGTCTCGGTGCTGCGCCCGTCCGCGCGGACCACGGTGACCCCGTCGGGATGCCGGCGCACCGCGCGCACGGGCGCCGATCTGTGCACGGTGGTGAGCCGCTCCGCGATCCGGTCGACGTAGGTGCGCGAGCCGCCGACGACGGTGCGCCAGGTCGGCGAGCCGCCCACGCCGAGCAGGCCGTGGTTGCGCAGGAAGGCGAACAGGTAGCGGGCCGGGTAGTCGCCCGCCAGGTCGGGGGCGCAGGACCACACCGAGGAGACCAGCGGGGTCATGAAGTGGCTCACGAAGTACGGCCCGAACCGCCCCGAGGCGAGGAACTCCCGCAGGCTCGGCTCCCCGGCCCCCGGGTCGGCCAGCAGCCGGCGGGCGAGCCGGTGGAACCGGGGCACCTCGGCGAGCAGGCGCAGGTACCGGCCGCGGACCAGGACGTCGGGGCGGGGGAACAGCCCCGACGGCCCCCGCGCGCCCGCGTACTCCAGGCCGCAGCCGTCGCAGCGTACGGACATGCTCATCTCGCTGTCCCGGGTGCGGACGCCGAGTTCCGCGAACAGGCCCACCAGGTACGGGTAGGTGCGCTCGTTGTGCACCAGGAACCCGGTGTCCAGCGGCACCGCCCGCCCGTCCCGGTCGTGGGCCTCCTGGGTGTGGGCGTGGCCGCCGAGGCGGTCGTCGGCCTCGAACAGCTCGACCTCCACTCCGGCCCGGGAGAGCCGGTACGCCGCGGTGAGCCCGGCGACGCCGGATCCCACCACCGCCACGGTGCGCGGACGCGCGCCGGGGCGCGGGGCGGCGGGGGCCGGGCCGGGGCGCGGGACCGGCGCGGCGGAGACGGTGTCGAACATGGTCACGGGTTCCCCTCCCGACCGGGCCGCGGCGCGACCCGCGATGTCGTCGCACCTGTTCTTCGGAACCGCGCCCGAACCGGATTGGCCCCGTCCCGGCCGCAGCGGTGGTCCGGAGGGACCGCAGCGGTGCCGCATCGCTTGTGCGTCGGCCGGGACGTCGGGTCAGCGCGCGGCGCCGTGCTCGGCGACGAAGGCCGGGACGTCGGGTCAGCGCCCGGCGCCGTGCTCGGCGAGGAAGGCCAGGACCCCGCGCCAGGAGTCCGCGCACGCCTCGGCGGTGTCCGCCGCGCCCTGCTCGAAGAAGCCGTGCGGAGCCCCGGGGTAGACCACCGACCGGTACCGGCACCCGGCGGCGTCGAGCGCCTGCTCGAACCCCGCCACCGCGGCCGGCGGAACAGCCTCGTCGGCGCCGCCCCACAGCGCCAGGAGCGGCGCCGTGAAGTCGCCGGCGAGCTGGGTCGGGCCGGGCGAGCCGTTGATCGCGTCCGGGTATCCGTAGAAGCCGATCACACCGGCGAGCCCGAACCGCTCGGCGGCGGCCCGAAAGGCCTGACGGCCGCCGAAGCAGAAGCCGAGGGCGATCACCGGCCGTCCGACCGCCCCACCGTCGCCGTCACCGTCGTCGCGCAGTGCCGCGGCCGCCGCGGTGATGTCGGCGTCCAGGCCGGCCGGGGTGAGCCTCATCAGGTGGGTCAGCAGGTTGCCGGGCTCGGTGAACTCCGCTCCCCGGTCACGGAGGTCGGGCCCGGCGGTGCGGCCGAACCAGTCCAGGGCGAGCGCGGGATGCCCCTGCTCCGCCAGCCGTTCGGTGAGTGCCTCGTAGAACGGGGACAGGCCGCTGTTGTCGGGCAGCACCACCACGGCGGCGCCGGACGGGCGCTCGGGCCGCGCCAGGAAGGCGGCGAACCGGGTCCCGTCAGCTGCCGTCAGGACGAGCGGACCCGCCTCCCGGACGGGGGTGACGGCGGCGCCGTGGACGGGCGGAACAGCGTCGGACTCGTAGCACACAGGGCATTCCTCGTCAGTGTTTCCACGGGGTGACGCCGGACGTTCGGCGTCGGCGGACGCGGGAACACTATGCGAGAAATCTCAATGCGGCGGGGCATCATATCATGAAGATGAATTTTCCGCAAGGCACCTGCCTTGACGGCCCGCCCCGGCGCTCGGGGCGAGCCGGAAAGGCGTCCGGTCGCTACAGGCTGACGAACGGGGCGGCCACCGCGACCCCGACCAGGCCGAGCCCGGCCGCCGTGACCGGCAGCCCCAGCAGCAGCACCGCCAGCACCGCTCCGACGGTCGTCCAGACTGTCGGGGCCCCCTGCACCACCAGCCGCGGATCGGCCGGGTCGTAGCTGAGCTCCACCTCGGCCCGCACCGCGTCACTCGGCGACCGCTCGGTCCGGTAGGTCCGCCGGACCCCCTGCAGATCGGTGAACTCATAGGCCAACCTGCGTCGTCGGTGATGCGGCGGCTCCTGGTCCGGAATGTCGACCAGCTCCTGCTCGGTCAGCTCGGCCGTCACCGGGATGCCGCGCAGGTACAGCCGACGGTTCCGCCACTCCGCCCGGGCCCCGTACAGCACGGCGACACCGAACCCCGTGACCAGCGAGCCGCAGAACCACCCCACCACCACCTGGCCCACCCCGGCCCCGCCGCCCGCCGCGATCGAGAGCCCGACCGGGCACAGCAGGAAGAGCGCCAGCAGCCGCCCCGCCCGCGAGCGCGCCGGCCGACCCGGTCCGGCCGGCCGCCAGACGGTGCGCACGGCGCCTTCCGCCACCGGCCCGGCGGTCTCGACGGCCACCCGCACCGCCCGGACGAACTCCGTCGCGGCGGGCCCGGATCGGGCCCGGACCAGGTAGTCGGACTCCGACGCCCCGTCGGCACGCAGCACCAGCCGAACCCGGCGCCCCCTCAGCTCGACCCGCTCGATCAGCTGGACGGGTATCCGGTGCTCCACGAACCTGTCCCGGACCAGCACCGCACCGTCCGACCAGCCGGCACTGACACCCCCACGGCCGCGCAGTACCAACTCCTGACTGTTCCCCATCACCGGAGTCTCGCACCCCGCATCGACTGCCCGACTGCCGCCCTCCGGGGTCTCCGACAGAGTCGACCGTCGAGGGCCACGGCGGCGGCTGCCACGGAGCACCGACCAGCGTCGCTCAGCGCCCCCACCCGATCGAGCGGCGAACGACGGGGCCGGGCCGCGTCCCGCATCTCCTCGGCTCGACCCAGGCGTCCGTCGGGGAGGCGGAACGGGCGTCGCGCAGCACCGCGGGGCCGGAGACGCCCTGCCCCGCATCGAGGCCGGCGGGCCCGGGAGCCGACCGCCCGGTCGGCGACGCCGGTGGTCCGGGCGACGCCGGCCCGGCCGGGCCCCTCGGGGGCCACCACCGTGTCGGCGGTCTACCCGATCCCGAACCAGCCACCTGACGTGACGGCAACTTCCGCTTCCCGCAAGCGATCCAGGCCCTCGCCGGGTGCCACGGGCGGCGGTTCGTCAATGCGCCGTTGTGCCAGAAGGCGCGCGCGAAGTGCGCCGGTTCGGCGGGGGCGGGGGCGCGGTTGATCTCTGTTGACTGTCTCCACGCCGCGAGTTGCACACGGACGATCGCGGCCCGGAAACCGTTATTTCCAGGGGGAATCCGCCAGTATGTGCACAATCGCGAAACGGCCGCGGGGGTAGCGGCTGTCATGACCGGAACAATGAAGGACGGCCGCGCGGCCGGGCCCGACCTCGTCGGGATCGGCATCGGGCCCGCCAATCTCGGACTGTCCGCCCTCATCGATCCCCAACCCGCCCTCACCGCACGGTTCTTCGAACGCCGGAGCCGGTTCGCCTGGCACGACGGGGCGATGCTCCCGTCAGCCGCCCTCCAGGTGCCACCGCTGAAGGACCTGGTCACCCTCGTCGACCCGACGTCCCGCTTCTCCTTCCTCAACTTCCTCGCCGAACAGGGCCGTCTCTACCGGCACTTGATCGCTTCGCGGAGCGGGACCCCGCGCGAGGAGTTCGAGCAGTACTACCGCTGGGCCGCCGACCTGATGCCGCAGCTGACCTTCGGCGCCGAGATCACCGAAGTCCGCGCCGAAGGCGAGGAGTTGACCGTCCACGACGCCACCGGCGGCGTCACCGGGACCCGCAACCTCGTGCTCGGCAGCGGCCGCCGGCCGCACGTCCCGAGCTGTGTCACCGCCCGCGGGGCGCGGGTCCTGCACGCCGCCGAGGTCATGCACCGGTGCCCCGACACCCTCGGCCGACGCGTCGCCGTCATCGGCGGGGGCCAGTCCGGTGCCGAGATCGTGCACTGGCTCCTCGGCGACAAGGACCTGCTGCCCTCCTCCCTCGTGTGGTCCACCCGGCGGGACGGCTTTCTGCCGCTGGACGACTCCGCGTTCAGCAACGAGTGGTACTTCCCCGGCTACGTACGGCACTTCACGCGGCTGTCCGCGCAGCGGCGCGCCGCCCTGCTGCGCACGCAGCGCCTGACGAGCGACGGCGTGTCGGCGGACCTCCTCGACGCGATCCACGCGCAGCTCTACCGTCTCGACGCCCTGCGGCCCGGACACTGCGCCTACCGCCTCAGCCCGGGCCAGGAACTGCTCGCCGTCGACGGCGGGGCCGACGGCGCACCGATCGACGTCGTCACCCGGGACATCGACACCGACAGCGTGCACCGCGAAGTCGTCGACGTCGTCATCCTGGCCACCGGTTACCGCAACCGCGTCCCCGCCTACCTGGAGCCGCTGCGCGAGCTGATCCCGCTCGACGAGGACGGCGCCTTCCGCGTCCGGGAGGACTACTCGATCGAGTTCGACGGCCCGCCCGGCTGCCGGATCTTCGTCCAGGGCGCCGCCGGCCACAGCCACGGCGTGGCCGACGCCAACCTCAGCCTGATGGCCTGGCGCAACGCCGTGATCGCGAACGCCGTCGCCGGCCGCGCCCTCTACCGCACGGACCGGGACAGCAGCACCGTCACCTGGTCCCCCGCGGCGGCCCCGCAAACCACCGCCACCCCGCACACCACCGCCCCGCAGGAGAGGACCGCCCGTGTCTGACGCGCCCACCCACCCCGGCGGCCCCGTGGGCTGCCTGCCGCCGATCCCCGGGCCCGACGGGATCGTGCTGCGCGAGCACGATCTCGCCGGCGTCCCGGCGCCCTTCTCGTCCTCGGTGTTCGTACTGCCGCCCGGCGCCGCCACCGACCCCGACGTCCACGACGTGCTGGAGACCTGGTTCGTCGCGGCCGGCGAGGGACACGTGGAGTACGCCGGAGCCACCCACCCGGTGGCCACCGGCGACTGCTTCCACTTCGCCGGCCGGCGCCCGCACCGCGTGCGCAACACGGGAACCACCACGCTGACCGTCTTCTCCGTGTGGTGGTCGGCGTGAGCACCGTCCTGATCCTGGGCGGGGCCGCCCCCGCCGGCGCCGGGCACGGCCGCGACCTGAGCCTGCGCGCGCTGACGCAGTTCAAGGCCCGCGGCAGCCGCGTCGTCGTCACCGACACCGCCGCCGCCCTCGCCGCCGCCCCCGAGTACGCCGCGCTCGCCGACGAGACGCACGCCCTCGACCACACCGACCCCGCGGCCTGCGTGCGATGGGCGCTCGCCTACCGGGCGCACCACCCCGTGGACGTCGTGACGGGCTTTCGCGAGTACTCCGTCCTCGCGGTCGCGGAGGTGGCCGCCGCCCTCGGGCTGCCGGGCAACCGGCCCGAACTCGTCCGCACCGTGCGCACCAAGGACCTGTGCCGGCGCGCGCTGTCCGACCTCGGCTTCCGCCAGCCCGCCACCGCCCTGTGCTCGACCCCGCAGGACGTCGTGGACTTCCTGGCCCGCCACGGCGGCCCCGTGGTGGTCAAGCCGCGCGACGCGGCGGGGAGCGAGGGCGTCGTCCGGGTGGACGCGCGGGACGGGGCGGACGGCGCGGCCCGGGCCTTCGCGCGGGCACGGGTCGGCGCGGGCCCCGGCGCGGGCCCCGGCCCGGTCCTCGTCGAGGAGTTCGTCACCGGCCCCGAGTACAGCGTGGAGGGCCTCTTCACCGAAGGCATCCCCCACGCGCTGGCCGTCACCCGCAAGATCCTCGCCCCCGGCACCTTCGTCGAGGCCGGGCACGTCACGCCCGTCGAACTCCCCGACGGGCGCCACCGGGACATCGCCCGCGAGGCCGTCCGGGCGCTGGAGGCGCTCGGGCTGAGGTACGGGATCTTCCACGTCGAGTGCTGGCTCACCGCCGAGGGCCCGGTCCTGGGCGAGGTGCACGTGCGGCCGGGAGGGGACTGGCTGCACGCGATGGTCGAGTGGTCCCACCCCGGGCTCGAACTCCTCGGCTGCCTCCACGACGACCTGCTCGGACTGCCGGTGGCACTGCCCAGCCGCCCGGCCCGTGGCGCGGCCGTGCGATTCGTCCTGCCCGAGGCGGGCCTCGTCACCGCCGTGGACGGCTGGGACGCGCTCGCGGCCGACGACCGGCTCATCCACGCCGAGCTGTCGGTGGCGCCCGGGGACGTCGTCGCTCCCCCGCGCTCCTCCGGCGACCGGGCCGGAACCGTCTGTCTGGGGGCCGACAGTGCCCGGGCCGCGGCGGACGGCGTCGAGGCGCTGCTCGCGGGCCTGAAGGTGCACACCGCCCCGCCGTCCCCCGACGCGGACGAAGCCGCCCCGGCCGGGGACGACACCAACGACAAGGACACCCGATGACCAGCGGACCAGCCGCCTCCACCACCATGGCGCAGATCGCCGAGGAATGGGACTCCTACCAGGAGATCCCCGCCATCGACGAGGCCTACGCCGAAGCCCTCGGCGACCAGTTCGCGGGCCAGTTCAGCGGCGCCACCCGGCACTACCTGGAACAACTGGCGGCCCGCCTCGGCTGGAGCACCACCACCCGGGTCCTGGACGCCGGCTGCGGCACCGGCGGCCTGACCGCCGCGCTCGCCGCCCGCACCGGCTGCACGGCCGTGGGCCTGGACGCCAGCCCCGCCGCGGTCCGCGTCGCCCGCACCCGCCTGGCGGGCCGCCCCGAGGCCGACCGCGTGAGTTACGCCGTCGGCGACATGGGAGACCCGGACCTTCCGCCCGCCTCCTTCGACGCCGTGCTCGCGATCGGCTCCGGATACTGGTCCGACCCCGCCACCACCGTCGGACACTGGCGGTCCCTGCTGCGCGGCGACCGGCCCGCGGTGGTCGTCGTGATCAGCCGCATCCTGCGCCCCCAGACCCCGCAGGACATCGAACTGACCCTGCAGGAAGGGCTGTTCGCACCGCACCCGGACTGGGAGACGGCCCTGCGCACGGCCGGCTTCGAGATCGAGGTGCGGGACCTCACCGAGGCGGACGCCCAGTGCGTGGAGCGCCTGTACGCGGCGCTCGCCCGCCGACTGCCCGCACTGCGCAACCAGTTGGGCGACGCGCCCGGCGAACGGTACCTCGCCGAGGTGCGGGTCCTGCGCGACGAGCACCGGGCGGGCCGGATGCGGCGCACGGAGATCGTGGCCGGGCTCGGCGGCGGCCATGACTCCGCCTGACCCCGCGACACCCGGGCGGGCCACCGGCGCGGCGGCGGACCTGGCGGTCGTCGGCGCGGGGATCGTCGGCGCGGCCATCGCCTTCGGCGCGCTCACCGACCGCCCCGGCAGCCGGATCCTCGTGCTCGACCGGGGGGCGGCGAACACGGCGACCCACTGGTCGCTGGGCGTCCTCGCCCCCTGGGCCGCCACGCCCGGCCAGCGGGACCTGCTGGAACGCGGGACGGCCAGGTTCCACCACCCCCGCCTCCTCGCGCTCCTGCGCCCGCACCTGCGCCGGGTGCCCGTCCTCGTCGCCGCCGGTGCCCCCACCCTGGAACGGCTGGCCCGCTCCACGGTGGGGGCCACCATGGGACCCGCCTCCCCCGCGACGGTGCGGGCCGCCCGGGACGCCTGCGGCGAGCTCCTGCTGCGCCCCGGTGACGGCCTCGCGACCGTGCACGGCGGCATCGCGGTCCTCGACACCGCCGCCGCGGCCGCCGCCCTGATCGACGCGGTCGTCGACGCCGGCGGCCACCGACGCACCGGCGCCCGAGTGGCCCGGATCGACACCGCGCGACCCGGCGGGCAGCGGCTGCTGCTGTCCGACGGATCGACCGTCACCGCACGCAGGACCGCGCTGGCGACCGGCCCGTGGCCCGGCCCGACCATCGGGGCCGGGCGGCGGGTCGAGCCGAGCGGAGAAGCGCCGTGGCGCACCAAGCGGATGGCGGCGCTGCGCATCGACCGGGAGCTGCCCGCCGACGCGCCGATGGTGTGCTTCCCCGACGACGACCTGTTCCTCCTGCCCGCCCCGGCCGACAGCGGCGCTACCGCCTCACCGGGCGGGGCGTGGGTGAGCTTCCGCAGCGAGCAGTGGGACGTCGCGCCCGACGGCGGCCCGGACACCTTCGGCCCGGACACCCTCGACGAGGGGCGCCGCGCCCTGGGCCGCCGACTGCCGCAGCTGGTCGCGGCGGCGCGCGCGGGACGGGCGGGCGTCGACGGCTACCCGCCCGACCGCACGCCGCTCACCGACCTGCCGGCCCCGGGCCTCGCTCGGGCCTCGGCCGCGTCCGGCGCCGGCGCCCGCCTGTGCTGGGGCATGGCGGACCGGGTACTCGAACTCCTCGCGCCGTGAACGCCCCCGTGCCCTCCCGCTGTCCCTTTCCGCCCGACCGACGTACGGACCACGCATGACCGATCATCTGATTCTGGCCGCCCTGCCCACCCCCAACGGCGAACTCCACCTCGGACACCTCGGCGGCCCCTTCCTGGCCGCCGACGCGCTCGCCCGCCACCTGCGCGCAGAGGGCCACCGCGTCACCACCGTCTCCGCCACCGACGGCCTGGAGTCCTACGTCCTGGACGCCGCCCGCCGCGAGGGCCGCACGCCCGAGGCCACCGCCCGCGACTACCACGCCCGCATCGAGGCGGCGCTGACCGCGACCGACTGCCGGCCCGACGTCTTCCTCGACGTCCACGACGCGGCGGCGGCAGCGGACCACCGCGGCTGGCACCACGCCCTCGCCGAACGGCTCGCCGAACGCGG
This sequence comes from Kitasatospora sp. cg17-2, assembly GCF_054031055.1. NCBI lineage: Bacteria > Bacillati > Actinomycetota > Actinomycetes > Kitasatosporales > Streptomycetaceae > Kitasatospora > Kitasatospora sp. cg17-2. Next base: position 9,571,156 of record NZ_CM132923.1, on the reverse strand, counting down.
CCGGATCGAGATCCGCCGCGAACGCCTCCTGGCCGACGCCGCCACCGGCGAGGAGCTCGTGGCCTGCTGGCTCGCCGGACGCTGCCCCGCGTGCGGCGAGGAGACGGCCGGGTACACCTGCGAGGCGTGCGGCATGTGGTTCCAGCCCGCCGACGTGCGCGAACCCCGTGCCCGCCACCCGCGCGGGCACGTCACCACGACCGGCACCGCCTCGGCGTTCCTGCGCCTGGACGTACCGGCCCTCCTCGACCTGGCGCGCCGACGGCGGGTGCCCGAGGACTACGTGGACCTCCTCCGCCGCTACGTCGAACTCAACGGTCCGCTCTGGCGGCTGACGCACCCGCTCGGCTGGGGCGTCCCCTGGACCACCCCCGCGCCCCTGGCCTCACCGGACCCGCTGGCTCCCCTGGCGCCCCGGCAGGTCCACTCGACGTACGCCCTCGGCACCACCGCGATGTTCCTGCTGGCCGGCCGGGAACACGCCCGGGTACACGGCCTGCCCCACAACCCCCTGCTGACGAACGGGACGCACCGGCCGCACTTCACCCTGTGCTTCGGCCTGGACGGAGCGCTCCCCCTCCTGATGCAACTCGCCGTCCAGGAAGCCACCGGGATGCCGTGCGCCCCGGACGAGTACCGCTTCAACCGGTTCATGACCCTCGACGGGCAGAAGTTCTCCACCGGCCGCGACCACGTCATCAGGGTGCTGGACTACGTGGCGGCCGGGCTGGACACCGACGCGCTCCGCTTCCACCTCGCCCGGCTCAGCCCCGGGGAGAAGCCCACCGACTTCTCCCCGGACGCCTTCGCCGACGACGTCACGCAGACCCTGGCCGGCCGGCTCTCGCGGCTGCTCGACGCCTGCGAAACCACCGCCCCGACCCCGAACGCCCGCGCCGCCACCGCCCCGGTCGCTGTCCGTCACCGCTTCGAGGACACCGCGGCGCGGCACCGCGAGGCGCTGCGCACCGGGGACCTCGCCCTGGCCGCCGCCGCCGTGGACGACTGGCTGGCCTTCGCCCCCGGCGCCGTGGGAACGGCCGGTGCCCCGCGCGTCCTCGCCGTCCTCGCGGCGCTCGCCGCACCCCTGATGCCCCGCTGGGCCGACCTCCTCTGGGAGCGACTGGGGCTGCCCGCCGTCCCGGCACTCGCCGCGGCCGGCCGACTGCTCTCCTCGGACGCGTCCCACCTCTCCGCACCCGCCCCCGGGAAAGTGCCCCGCTTCGCCCCCGTCGCCGCGGCCGAGGTCCGGGCGCTCGTCCGCCGGTCCGGCTGACCGCGCCCCGCACCACCCCCGTCCACCGCTCACCAGACCCGCCCGGAGTACGCATGCCGTCCGTCCTGTTCGTCAACACCCGCAGGTCCCCCCTGGAGGTCAACGCCACCGCCCTCGCGGCCCACCGGCTCGGCCTCGACGTCGTCGTCCTGGCGGACCGTGAACCGCCCTACGCACCCGAACTCGTCGCCGAGACCCGCGTCGTGAACACCTTCGACACCGCCGCCGCACGCGAGGCCGCCCTCGACCTCGCCCGGCGCCACGACCTCCGGGGCGTCCTCACCTGGGGCGACCGCGACGTCGAGTTCGTCGCCGGCCTCACCACCGAACTCGGCCTGCCCGGACTGCCGCCCGCCGCCGCCCGCACCGTACGGAACAAGTTCCTGACCCGCGAGGCCCTCACCGCGGCCGGGCGGCCGGACCTCATGCCGCGTTACGCCCTCGTCCACGACGAGGACTCCCTGCACCGCGCCGCGGCCCACGTCGGCTACCCCGCCGTCCTCAAGCCCACCGGCGCGTCCGGCAGCCGCGGCATCCACCGCGTCCACGGGCCGGACGACCTCGGCACCGAGTACGGGCTGCTGCGGGACTTCACCCGCCCGGAGCGCGACCCGATCTTCCGCGCCAGGCCCGGCGAACTCATCTACGAGGAGCTCCTCGGGGGAACGGAGCACAGCGTCGAAGGGCTCGTCGTCGGCGACGAGATCCGGATCGTCGGCATCACCGACAAGTGGGTCGCGGATCCCTATTCCGTCGAGTACCTGCAGATCCACCCGACCGACCTCGACCGGGGACGGCAGCACACCATCGAGGACCTCACCACGCGGACCGTGCGCGCCACCGGCATGCGCGACTGCGCCTTCCACCTGGAATGCCGACTGCTGCCCGACGGCACCGCCCGGCTCCTGGAGATCGCGGGCCGGATCGGCGGCGGCTACATCACCTCCCACCTGATCCCCCTCGCCACCGGAATCGACTTCTACGCCGCCGCGATCGCCGTCGCCACCGGCAACCCGCCGGACCTGGAGCGGCGCAGCAACCTCCACGCGGGCTCCCGCCAGCTCATCAGCCCCCGGGCCGGCACCTTCGCCGGCTTCGCCGGGCTCAACGCCGTCCTCGAACTGCCCGGGGTCGAACACGTGGCCCTGGACCAGGCCGTCGGCACCCGGGTGGCGCTGCCGCCCGAGGACTACATGAGCTGCGTCCTCGGCTCCGTCATCGCCCGCCGGGCCGGGCACGCCGCCGTGCACGAGGTCCTCCAGCGGGCGGCGCAGGCCGCTTCCCCTGCCTTCGCCTTCCCCGAGCAGGGCGAGGGGCAGACGGTGCTCGCCGCCCATGCCCGCTGACACCGCAGCCGACGTGGCCGCCGCGTCCCCGCCCGGGGACGCGGCGGCCGGGGCCGCCCTGCTCGCCCAGTGGACACTGTCCTGCTGCGCCGTCTGGGCCCTGCTCACCGTGCTGCCGCTGCACCTCACCCAGCGGCACCACAGCGCCGGCACGGTGGCGGCCCTGGTCACGGAGGCGGTCGTCGGCCTGCGCCTCATGCGGATCGTGGCGGGGCCCGCCCTGGGCAGACTCCGCCCGCGCACCGCGATCTCCGCCGCGCTGGTCCTCGGCGCCCTCGCGTTCGGCGCGCTCGCCGCGACCGACGGCAGCGCCGTCGTCCTGGCGGCCGTGCTCCCGGTGCTGGGGCTGGGGTTCGGCATGAACGCCATGGCGCTGAAGCTCGTCGCCGCCGCCGCGCCGGAGCGGCGCCGGGCAAGGGGTTTCGCCTCCCAGGCCGTGGCCGTCAACCTCGGCATGGCGCTGGGCCCGCTGGGCGGCGTCGCCCTCCAACAGCGTTACGGCACAGCCGTCTTCTGCGCCGCCGCGGCCTGCGTGCACGCGGTGGCACTCGGGCTCGTCCTCCTGGCACGCCCGGCCGGGGAAGCCGCGGCGCCGGCCGCCGGCACCCCGCGGGCGCCGTGGAAGACCCTCCTGCGGGAGCCGGGCCTCAGGATCCCGCTCGCCCTGACCGCCCTCGGTTTCGTGCTGTACACCCAGCTCTTCGCCACACTCCCGCTGTACGCGAAGGAGGTCCTCGGCACGGGGGGATCGCTGGGGACCGTGTTCCTCGTCAACGGCGTCCTGATCATCGCCCTGCAGTTGCCGCTGACCCTGCTCGCCGGCCGTCTGGGAGCGGGGCCGATGAGCCTGTGCGCCCTCGGTTTCGGATGCTTCGCGGCGGCCTTCGCCTGCCTCGGCGCGGGACGGACCGTGGGATGGCTGTTCGCCGGCGTCGTCCTGGTCACCTTCGCCGAGATGCTGCTGATGCCCGCCCTCGACGTGCTCGTCGGTTCGGCCGGCCCCGCACAGCGCCATGCCGCCTACTTCTCCCTCGCCGCCCTCGCGACCGGGCTCGGCGAAGCGGTCGGCAGCTTCAGCGGCGTGCGCGCGGCCACCGCGGAGGGGCTCGGCACCGCGCGCCTGTACACCGCCCTCGCCGTGGTCACCGCGGCCCTGCTCGCGGCGACCACGGCCGTCCGCCTCCTGCGGAGGGTCCGCGGCTGACGCGCGGGCGTGGCAGGTGGCAGGTGACACGCGGCAGGTGGCGCGCGAACCCGGCCGTCCCGAGGTGGGCGGGGCGGTCGGGGGCCGTCGCCGGGCGGCGGGTTCCCGCTGACGGGTGGGCAGAGGTCTGCACCATTCGTTGACGCCCGCACAGGAAAGCGCTTACCGTCACACCGTCCGGCGCGGTGCGGCGCCGCCCGGGTGCTGCCGCGCCGACCCCCCACGGCGCTCCGGCAGCCGTGCGCCGCAGGTCGCACCCGGCAAGGAGCCCCCTTGATCCCCGAGCCGCACTCCCCCGCACACCTCCCGCTCTCCCGTCGCCGACTGCTCCAGGCCTCCGCCGTCGGCCTGGCCGCCGCGGGCACCTGGTCCGCCCTCGGTGTACCGACGGCCCACGCCGCCGACGCGTACGACACGCTGCGCCTGCGCTGGCAGGCGATGCTGACCGGCACCGGCTTCGATCCGGCCGCCCAGCCGTTCGCCACCGCGCTCGCCGCCCTCGGCGAACGCGCCCGCGCCCAGCAGGCGGCGATGGCACCGACCACCGGCTCCCTCTGGCCGGACCTGCCGCTCGGCACGGTCTCCGCCAACATCACCTCCAGTTACCTGCGGCTGCGCACCATGGCGCTGGCCTGGGCCCGGCCCGGCACCGGTTCGACCGCGGACGCGGCGCTCGCCACCGCCGTCACCACCGGCCTCGACCACCTGCACGCGATCGCCTACACCCCCACCGCGAGCAACTACAACAACTGGTGGGACTGGCAGATCGGCACACCGCAGGCGCTGCTCGACATCTGCGTGCTGGTCCAGCCGCTGCTCGGCGCCACCCGGATCGCCAACTACTGCGCGGCCGTGGACCGCTCGGTCCCCGACTCGAAGGTCGCCGCCTACACCGGCACCTCCACCGGCGCGAACCGGGTCGACCTCTGCCGCGTCCTGGCGCTGCGCGGGGTGATCGGCAGGAGCTCCGCCAAGCTGGCCCTGGCCTCCACCGCGCTCTCCCCCGTCTTCCCGTACGTGCTGACCGGCGACGGCCTCCACCCGGACGGCTCGTTCGTGCAGCACACCTGGGTGCCGTACACCGGCTCCTACGGCGAGGTGCTGCTCGGCGGGCTGAGCAAGCTGTTCGGGCTGCTCGCGGGCTCGGCCTGGGCGGTGACCGACCCGCAGCGGCAGACCGTGTTCGACGCGGTGGACTCCGCGTTCGCCCCGTTCCTCTACAACGGCCTGGTGATGGACTCGGTGAGCGGCCGGGCGCAGAGCCGGGGTCTGCAGAGCGGCGACGCGCTGCAGCTGCAGCAGGACGACCACGGTCGCGGGCACACGATCATCGGGCACATCCTGCGGCTCGCCGACTCGGGCGCGGCGCCGGCCGCGCAGTCGGCGGCCTGGCGGGCGTCGGTCAAGGGCTGGATCGCCCGCGATCTCTACCGCCCGTACCTCACCGACCCCGCCGTCGACATCCCCGAACTCGCCCGCGCCCAGGCACTGATGAACGACTCCGGCACCGGACCGGCCCCCGAGCCGGCCGGCGCCCGGGTGTTCGCGATGGACCGGGCGGTCGTCCGCCGCACCGGCTGGGCGGCCTCGCTGGCGATGTGCTCGGCCCGCAGCACCTTCTACGAGACCGGCAACGGCGAGAACCTGCGCGGCTGGCACACCAACAACGGCCTGCTCGCGTGGTGGGGTTCGACGTTCGGCAACGGCCAGTACTCGGACGCCTTCTGGCCGACCGTGAACCCGTACCGACTGCCGGGCACCACCGTCTCCACCAAGCCGCTGGCGGACGCGGCGGGCGGCGCCTGGGGCACGGCCCGCCCGGACAACACCTGGGCGGGCGGCGCCTGCGACGGCACCTACGCCGCCGTCGGGCAGGCCGTGCGCGGCCTCTCCTCGACCCTGAGCGGCGTCAAGTCCTGGTTCCTGCTGGACGATTCGGTCGTCTGCCTGGGTGCGGGGATCCGCTGCGCGGACGGCGTGCCGGTGGAGACCGTGGTCGACAACCGCAACCTCGGCGCGACCGGTCAGCACACCCTCACCGTGGACGGCACGGCCCAGCCGACCACCCTCGGCTGGTCGCGGCGCTTCACCGGGGCCCGCTGGGCCGCCGTCTCCGGATTCGGCGCGTACCTCTTCCCCGGCGGCGCGACGGTCGACGCGCTGCGCGAGGCCCGTACCGGCAGCTGGCACGACATCAACGGCGGCGGCACCACGGAGGCGCTGACCCGCCGCTATCTGACGCTCTGGTTCGACCACGGCACCGATCCGTCCGCCGCCGGTTACTCCTACCTGCTGATGCCGGGCGCGGACGCCGCGGCGGCGGAGGCCCGCTCGGCCGCGCCGACCGTCACCGTGCTGGCCAACTCCGCCGGTGTGCAGGCGGTCTCCGACAGTGCCTCCGGCGTCACCGCCGCCAACTTCTTCGCCGCCGGCACCGCCGGTCCGATCACCGTCTCCGCGCCGGCCTCCGTCCTGGTCCGCGAGTCGGGCGGCACCATGACCGTCGCGGTGGCGGACCCGGGGCGGACCGCCTCCACCGTCCAGGTGACCGTCGCCCGGCCGGGCTACCGGACGGCCGATCCGGCCCCGGGCGTCACCGTCCTGGCCACCGGCGGCTCGGTCACCCTGCTGGTCGAACTGGGCGGCACCCGGGGTGCCAGCCGTACCGTGACGCTGCGCACCACCGGCACCGCGCCAGCGCCGGCCACCGCGGCCCGGCTGGAGCCCACCCAGGACGCCTACGTCCGGGACGGCTCGTACGGCGACACCAACTACGGGACGGCGACCACGCTGACCGTGAAGAACACCGACTCGACCGGCAGCGGATTCGACCGGCGGGCGCTGCTCGCCTTCGACACCTCGGGGGTGAGCGGGACGGTCCGCCGGGCGGTGCTCTGGGTGCGCGGGGCGGTGGCCGACGCCGGCGGCACCCAGACCTCGCTCCAGGCCTTCGCCACCGCCTCGGACAGCTGGACGGAGACCGCGGTGACCTGGAACCGCTCCCCCGCCCCGACCACGGCGCTCGGCACCGGCCAGGTCTCCACCGCCGCCGACTGGGTCGGCCTGGACGTCACCGCCGCCGTCGCCCTCGGCGGCGCGGTGACCCTCGCGGTCTGGCAGCCGCTCGGCGCGGTCGGGCTCGCGGTCAACCTGAACAGCCGGGAGAACGCCGCCTTCAGGCCCCACTTGGAGCTGATCACCTCCTGAGGACCCGGAGGGCCCGCGGCCGCGTCGGCAGCGCGCGTCGAAGACCCGTCCGGGCGGGGAACGCCGTTCCGCGCGCTCGGCCGGGTCCTCGACGCCGTCCGCCCATCCGTCTGTCCGATGACCTGTCGATGAACAACTCCCGCCCCTACACTGCGAATCCGACCGGTCGTCGACGAGGACGGCGGACCGGTGAGACCGATCGAGGGGCGGGCCGGATGAGCGACGGGCAACTGAGAGTTCCGCACGAGTACCGGGTGGCGACGAACCGGGTCGGGGGACTCGCGTTCACCATCCTGCTGCTGTCCTTCGGGGCGATGCTGCCGATCTGGAAGGACAAGGAGTTCGCGCCGTCCACCAAGGCGATCGGCTCGCTGCTGGTGATCGGCTTCTGCCTGCTGGTGGTCGTCGGCGTCTTCCGGGCCGGCACGCTGGTCACCGCCGAGGGGATCACCGTCCGCGGGATCGTGCGCCGCCGCCGGCTGCGCTGGGCCGAGATCGCGCGGTTCGGCAAGGCCCCCAACCCGAACGCGCACGCCAAGGGCGCACCGGCGTTCCTCACCTACGCGTTCCGTCCCGACGGCCGCAAGGTCCACCTTCCCTACGTCGACGACAAGCACGTCCTGGTGGACCGTGAGGTGGAGCGGCTGAACGCGCTGCTGGCCGAGCGCCGCGGCGACGGCGGCTGAACAGGGGCCGGCCCCCCCGGGGCGTGGTCGGACCAGGCCGGGTGACAGGCGGGGGATGTCGTTCTCCGGGGCGTTCTCCGGGGCGTTCTCGGGGGCGAGGGCCGCAGCCCGGAGGCGGACGCCGGCCCGGGGCGCCGCCGGCCCCGGGCGCCTGCCTGTCACAAACCCGTCGGCTGCGGGCTCATCGCACGCTCGTACAGCTTCTCCCGCGCCCGCTTGAGCAGTTCGGCGGCCTTCTTCCGCGACGCCTCCTCCGCCTTGTCGAGCGCACCCGGGTAGTCGGCGGACATGCCCGAGCCCGCACCGTAGTCGACCTCGACCGTCAGACGCAGATTCCCGTCGCAGAAGGCCGACGTGAACCTCAGCTGGTCGACCGGCCCGGGAATGCTGTCGGTGAGCGGGTGCCGGACCGACACCTGGTACCCCTCCTGGCCCAGCCCACCGCCGTCGGTCCTCTCGAACTTCCGGCTCTCGGTCGGCTTGGGCCCGCCGATCGGCGACCTGGCGCTCTCCGCCGAGACCTCCAGCCAGTGGCAGCCGCGGGCCGCCTCGAAGACCGTCGCATCGATGCTCACCCGCCAGTCCTCCGTCGCCGGACCGCCGTCGTAGCTGCAACCGAGCGTCTTGGACGGATCGCTCGCGATCCCGTCGGTCGTGACCGGTATCGAGTCCCTCAACTCCCCCGGCAGACCGGGATCCCCCACCACCGCGCAGAGGTCACCGACCGTGCGGTACCAGCCGACCTGCTTCGCCTTGCTGTCACTGCTGCTGTCACTACTGCTGCCACCGCCCCCGCAGCCGGCGAGGAGAACGAGGCCGGCGGCCGCCAGGGCAGCCGTGCCGGTACGGGAGGTTCGCTTTCGACTTGTCACAGCGTCAGGCTAGAGCCCGTGGCGCCCCAGGCGTCGCGGATCGAGGGAACCCGGGTGGCACTGCCGTCGGGGACCGGCGCCGACCCGTCGACACCCTCGCCCGGCCGAACGGCAAGCCGTCGACCGAGCCGGCGCCCGGGACGGACCGGCCATCGCCCGCCTACTGCTCGCGCAGGAATTCCCGCACGTCCGCGGCCAGCACCGTCATCCCTTCACCGGCGTCGATGACGGTCGTCACGGTGCAGCTCCAGTCGCCGGGGAAGAACCCGGACCGCAGGGTCCAGCCCAGATACACATGGCCACCGGAGCCGAACGTCGCCGTCACGACCAGGTGATTGTTGACCCAGACCCGCTCGCCCTCCCAGCCACGGAAGTCGCGCGCAAGGCCGTCGAAGAACCCGCCCATGTCGTCCCAGACGGTCACCGTCACGTCCTCGAGCCGTGCCCGCACACCGTCGTCGACGGCCTCCACACAGAACGCGACCTCGTACTCCGCCCGGGACAGGTCGAACAGCCGGACCGAGGCCGCCCCCGCCCCCCGAACGACGAGCTCGACCTGTTCCGGATCCCTCTCGATCAGACTCACCCGACGAAGGATACGGACACCCCGCCCCGACACCGCCGTCGTTCCCGGGCAGCACAGAGCATTCGTCCGACCAGCGCTCGCGGCCGGTCGCACGACCTGGCGCTCCGCTCCCCGCGTCCCCCGTCGCCGGTGGTACGTGGTTGATACACGATCGCGTGCTTGCGGAAGTCGGGTGACGACCGGCTCGAAGCAGGCGTCCCGGAGGCTGTGGACACACCCCGGGTCGCGGTCCGTGCACCGGGGCTTCTTGTTCCTCTGCTTCGGGAGGCAGTTGCCGTGTCCGCCGTGACGAACTACGAGAACGACGATCCCCGTACCGTGCCGGGCCGGCGCCCGGTCCCGCGCCGCAGGGTGATGTGGCTGCTGGCCGCGGTGCTGGTCGCTGGCGCCGGCGGTGGTGTGGCGGCGAACCTGCCCGAGGGGGCCGCGGTCGGCGGCGCCGGGAAAGGAGGCGTCCGGGTCGAGGGAACGCCGACTCTGCCGGCTCCTGCGCCCGTCGTCGATCTCGCTCTGCCGTGGCCGGAGGAGGGGCAGTCGGCCGTCGCCGTGACGAAGGTCGGCGTCCTGGGGGTGAACGGGCCGCAGCAGCCGGTGCCGATCGCGAGCGTCACCAAGGTGATGACGGCGTACGTCGTTCTGCGGGACCACCCGCTCCGGGACGGCGAGGACGGCCCGACGATCACGGTGGACGCGCAGGCGGCGGCCGAGGCGGCGTCGACGAGCGAGTCGACGGCTCCCGTGGTCGCGGGCCAGCGGCTGACCCAGCGCAAGCTGCTGGAGGTGATGCTGCTCCCGTCCGCGAACAACGTGGCCCGGCTGCTGGCCCGTTGGGACGCGGGGAGCGAGGAGGCGTTCGTGAAGCGGATGAACACGGAGGCGGCCCGGCTGGGGATGCTCGCGACGACCTACACCGGGGCCAGCGGGATCGAACCCACGACCGTCTCCACGGCCGCCGACCAGCTGGTGCTGGCCCGCGAGGCGATGAAGGACCCGGCGCTGCGTGCCACCGTGGCCCTGCGCAGCACCACCCTGCCGGGCCGCGAGGCGCCGTTGCGCAACACCAACACGCTGCTCGACCGTCCCGGGGTGGTGGGGCTGAAGACCGGTTCCAGCACACCGGCGGGCGGCAACCTGATGTGGGCCCTGGAGGTTCCGGAGGACGGGCCCGGGACGGGACAGCGGCTCGTGCTCGGCGTGGTGCTGGGCCAGCGCGCCGGTACGACGCCCACCGAGGGCATGAGGGCGGCGTTGGAGAACAGCGGGCGGCTCGTCGACGCGTTGCGGAACAGGCTGCCGCAGGTCCTGACGACCCTCGACGTCGGTCGCCGGGAGTGGGCGTGACCGCGGCCCCGGGCGCGGTCACGCCGCCCCCTGTCCAGCCCGCTGTCCAGCCCGCTGCCCAGCCTCCTGTACCGCCCCCGGCCCCGCACCGTCCGACCCACCGCGGCGCGGGGCGGCGAGGCGCAGGACGGCGCGGGCGGTATGGGCCGCGCGGCTGGCCGGTCGCCGCGGCCGCGCTGCTCTGTACCGCTCCGATGGTCCTGAGCTCCCACCTGCCGAACGTCGTCGGCAACCTCGGCAGCCTCTGCCAGACGGTGCTGCCGTGGTCGGGGCTGGGCGTCCTCCTGCTGCTGTGCTGCGCGGCGGCGCGCCGTTCGGTCCTGGCGACGGTCGCCGTGCTGGTCCCCGCCCTGGTGTGGACCGTCCTGTTCGGGCCCGCTCTCCTCGACAAGAGGTCCGGCGGCGGGGACTTCACGGTGGTGAGCCACAACGTGAACGAGCAGAACGCCGATCCGGCCCGCACGGCCCGCGCGCTGGCGGCCTCGGGCGCCGACGTCCTGGCGGTGGAGGAGCTGGCGAGCCGGGCGCAGGAGACCTTCCGCCGCGAACTGGCGGCCGCCTACCCCTACTCCCAGGTGCTGGGAGGTGTCGGGGTGTGGAGCAAATTCCCCTTGGAGGAGGTGGAACCGGTAGAGATCATGCCCTGGACCAGGGCGCTGCGCGCCACGGTCCGGACGCCGAAGGGACCGGTGGCGCTCTACGCGGCGCACCTCGCCTCCGTCCGCGTGCAACCGACCACCGGCTTCGCCACGGCCCGCCGCAACGAGGCGGCGGCCAGGCTGGCCGAGGCCGTCCGGGCGGAGCGGCTCGCACGGGTCGTGGTCCTGGGGGACTTCAACGGTTCGGTCGACGACTCCGCGCTGCGCGGGCTGACGGGGTCGCTGCGGTCGGCGCAGCGGGAGGCCGGCGACGGCTTCGGCTTCACCTGGCCCGCCGCGTTCCCGGTGGTCCGGATCGACCAGATCCTGGTGTCCGGCGTCACGCCGCGTGCGGCGTGGACCCTGCCCGCCACCGGCAGCGACCACCTACCGGTCGCGGCGTCCCTGCGGCTCTGACCGGTCCGCGCGACCGTCCGGCAGCCCCGAAGCGCCGCCTTTCGGCCCCGTGTGCCGGAACGCGACGGTTGTCACCCCAACACGGTGACTGGAACCCGGTCACGGCCACGGGTCCGTTCCGCTGGCGCTCTCGGTGCTCCGCAGTGCATCTTTCGGTGATGAGTGAACCATTGTTGACCGAGCACGATGACCGTTGGATCATGAACCTCCGCGGCCAGGACGTCACCAGGATCAGCATCGACCACCGACTGACCCTCCTGCTCGACTCGGATGCCCGCATCGCTCTGGGATGCCCCTTCGAACTCAGCCAAGGCTCCAAGCGAACCGCCGAGTCGGTCGTCCTCGACCCGGGGAGGCAGAACGTGGCAGCCGCACTCGGGCTGTTCGGAGCGACGGTCGTGTCCGCGGTGGCCTTCAAGACGGGCTCGATGCGGCTGGTCTTCGACAACGGCTGCCACCTCAACTGCCGTGCGCACCCGGACTACGAGGCCTGGGAAGTACTCGGCCCCGAAGGCTGGCGGATCGTCTCAGGACCGGGCGGGGGGCTCGCGGTCTGGCCCGGCCACGCAGGCGACAGAAAAGCTGAGCATTGACCGTGGGTGACAACCACCCCGCTCCGGCACACCCCGCTCCGGCACACCCCGCTCCGGCACACCCCGACCCCGGACGGCCGCAGCCCCGCCGCCCGTACGGTTACGATCGATCACCCGCGGGCCCGGACGAGTGCGGCTCTCCGGGCGAACACCTCGCGAACACATCGGAGACTCCTTGACCGCCATTCGTGTGCCCGACCCGGTCGGCGTGCTGCTCGTCGAGGACGACGCGGTCATCCGCCGCTCGGTGCAGCTGGCCCTGGAACGGTACGGCTACGAGGTCGATGTCACCGGGGACGGGCTCGACGGCCTGGAGGCGTTCCGGGCCGGGGCGCACGACGTGCTGATCCTGGACGTGATGCTCCCGGGGCTCGACGGCATCAGCCTGTGCCGACGGATCCGCGAGGAGAGCCTGACCCCCGTCCTGATGATGTCCGCCCGGGGCGACGCGCTCGACGTCGTGGCCGGACTGGAGGCCGGTGCCGACGACTACGTGGTCAAGCCGGTGGACATCCCCGTCCTCGTCGCCCGCATCCGCTCCCTGCTGCGCCGCGCCACCTTCCACCGGGCCCCCACCCCGGAACCCGCGCAGGACGACCGGGATCCGGACGCGCCGACCACCGCGCCGACCGCCCCCGCCGGACCGGCCTCGCCCGTGGACCCCCCGACGGCCCCCGCCTCTCCCGATCTCCTCGTCTTCGGCAACCTCACCGTCGACCTGCGCGGCCTGGAGGTGCGCCTGGACGGGCGGCCGGTCCCGCTGACGCCCACCGAACTGCGTCTGCTGCTGGCCTTCGCCGAGAACCCCGGCGCGGTCCTGGACCGCCGCCGGCTGCTGCGCGACGTCTGGGACTACGGCTGGGAGGGCGACACCCGGGTCGTCGACCTGTGCGTGGTGCGGCTGCGCAAGAAGATCGGGGCGGGCCGGATCGAGACCGTCCGGGGCTTCGGCTACAAGCTCGTGCGGGGCTGAGCGGATGGCCACCCGACTGTTCGACCCGCGTTCCCTGCGCTGGAAGGTCGCGGCCCTGGTCGCGCTCGCCTGCTGCGCGGTCGCCGCCGTGATCGGGGTGCTCGTCCACCGGGCGGCGGACCGGAGCAGTGAGCGGGCCGGGCGCGAACTGGCGGCCGCGCAGTTGGCCGCGGCGGAGAAGGAGTACTCGCTCACGGGCAACCGCCCGGCCTTCGCGGACCTGCGGACCGCGGCCGATCTGCCGGCACCGTTGGCGAAGTCGGTCGCCGACCTGCGGACGCCCGAGGCGTACGCGCTCTGGTACGACGTCAAGGCGCCCAACTGGTACTGGCTCTGGGCGGCGGCCCCGGTCGGCGACGACCAGGTGATCGTCGTACGGACCGACATGAGCGCGCAGGTGCGCAGTCTCCAACTGCTGGACCGCAGCATGGTCAAGGCGGCACTCGCCGCGCTGCTGGTCGTCGTGCCCGTGGCCGCTCTGGTGGCGGAGCGGACGAACCGGCGGCTGAGCCGCGGTTCCCGTACCGCCCGCCGGATCGCGGACGGGGACCTCGACGCCCGGATCGGCACGCGGGGGCGGGCCCGCGACGAGATCACCGAGATCTCGGTGGCGGTGGACGCGATGGCGGGCGCGCTGCAGGCGCGGCTGGCCGCGGAGAAACGCTTCACCGCCGACGTCGCCCACGAGCTGCGCACTCCCCTGATGGGCCTGGTCACGGCGGCGGGCCTGCTCCCGGAGGACGACGAGGCGGCGGACCTGGTCCGCACGCAGGTGCTCACGCTGCGGGTCCTGGTCGAGGACCTGCTGGAGGTCTCGCGCCTGGACGCCGGTGCCGAGCGGGCCCGGGTCGACGAGGTACCGCTCGGCGAACTCGTCGCCCACGCGGCAGCGCAGGCCGGACAGGCCGAACAGACCGGACAGGCCGAGCAGACCGGCGGCGGCACCCGGCTGCGGCTGGAGGCTCCCGCCGTCGTCCCGACCGACCCGCGCCGGGTGGAACGCATCGTCACCAACCTGGTGGCCAACGCCCACCGGCACGGCGCGCCGCCCGTCGAGGTCACCGTCACCGGCGCCCGGATCACGGTGCGCGACCACGGCCCCGGCTTCCCGGACGACCTCCTCGCCGACGGGCCGCAGCGCTTCCGCACCGGCGCCGCCGAACGCGGCCGGGGCCACGGACTGGGCCTCACCATCGCCGTCGGCCACGCCGCGGTGCTCGGCGCCGCGCTGACCTTCACGAACGCCCCGGACGGCGGCGCCCTCGCCACCCTCGACCTCGCCCGTCCACCCGCCCCGACCGACCACCGGGACACCTGAACCCAGGAAGCGGCAAAGTGGCCGCTGGCGATATCACCTGGATCAACCGGAAGAATACAAGTGAAGCTCTTCATTCGGGCCATCATCATCGGCGAGATCGATGAGGAGCAGGTGCCTCAAATCACGGCTGATGCTCTGGACACCTTCAACCACAATCCGTTCGTTGTCTTTGCCGATGACTGGGAGATCGAGATCGGCACGACGTCCGACCTCAAGGGTGATGCCTCCTGGCAGCCGGGCATCGAGCGTTCGACGTACTACCTGGACTGTTTCCCCGCGGGTGATCAGCAATGGCAGGAAATCCACTCCGCGCTGGAAAAACTCCGCCATGGCTTCGAAGCGGCCGGTACCCGGCTCGCCTGGCAACTCGTCGACAACCTCGCCGAGCAACCGTAGGTGAAGAGCGAGAGGCGGTACCACTGGCCGGTGGTACCGCCTCCTGTGCTCTCAAGCAGGTCATTTCCGTCCCGTTCTTCCGTCCGGTGCACCCGGCCTCCGTGCCGGGCGACACCGAGCGGACGCCACAGGAGCAGACGATGCTGCCCGGGGCGTCCCGGGACGTCACCGTCCGAACCCCGAACCGCGGCGCGCCCCGTCGCTGCCCGGTCGCTACGGCGCTACGGGCCTTCGGGTCTTCGCGCCTACGGGCCTACGGGCCTACGGCAGTACCGGCCGGCAGCAGCTGCCGGCCCGGTGCCGACGGAGCGCCGCGGCGAGCGGGTCGGGATCGATCGCCGGTGTGCGTCCGAAGTCCGGGTCGCGGCTGGTGGGCAGCGCCGCCAGGGCCGCGCGGACCCCGGCGCACAGGCCGTGGGTGGGCCGGAACCCCTCGAAGGCGGACAGCACCGCCGAGCGGGCGTCCCGGCGCCCGGCCAGTCGGCGGGCCTGGTCGCGCCAGTGTCCGGCCTCCTGCTGGTCGCCGCGGCCGGCGGCGAGGCAGGCGAGGGCGTGGGCAGCCGGGAGACAGTCGGCCCCTGCAGCCAACTGCCACCACATCCGTGGCCCGTCCGCCAGTGTCCGGCGCAGGCTCGCGCCGTCCTCGTCGTCGCCTTCGTGCACGGCCAGGTGGCACAGGGCGCCGAGGACGAGCGCCCCGTGCGGATCGATCGCCGGGGTGTCCGCGAGCGTCGCGATCCACTCCGGCGCCCGGGCGTCCTCCACCACGAGGTGGCACAGGGCCAGCAGCTCGAAGCGGCCGCGGTCCAGGCGGACCGCCACCGAAGGCGCCAGGGGCTCCGCGGTGCGGGCCGCCAGGCGCGCGGCGATCCTGGCCGGCGCCCGGTCGAGCCAGTCGGAGCCCCGGCCCCTGGTCACGGGCTCCGGAAGGCGCACTTCCGCGAGCGGCAGCCAGGCCGGACCGCCGGGGTCCGAGGCTCCGCGGGTGGTGTCGGACTGCGCCCCGGTGGCGTTCTGGATGTCGATCATTGCTCCTCCGCCTTCTCGGCGCTCTGTTCGTCCAGACCCAGGGCCGAGGCGAGCCGGCGGCGGGCGTCGCGGCGCAGGCTGTACACCCCGCTCCTGGTGATCCCCATGACCCGCGCGGCGGTCACGATCGGGTAGCCGAGCACGTAGGTCAGCACGACCACGTCGTGCTGGCGCTCCTGCAGTTCGCCGATGGCCGCGAACAGGCCGATCCCGCTCTCCAGCGCCTGGAACGCCTCCCGGGCGTCGGCCATCGCGAAGGCGAACGCGGCGCAGGTGAAGGCGGAGGGCCGGGCGAGGAGCCGCAGCGTGTCGTCGATCGTCGCCCGCAGCACGCCCCAGCAGAACTCGTCCACGTTCTCCTGCTGGAGCACCGTGTTCCAGTGGGCGGCGAGGTCCGCGAACACGTCGTCGACCAGCGCGTCGGCGGCGTCGGCGTCGCCGAGGTGCAGGTGCGCGTACTCCCAGTACGCCTCGCCGTGCATCACCAGCAGGGCGACCAGGTCGTTCGGCAGGGAGGTGTCCGCCGCGAGGCCGCGGACCTCGGCCTCGCGGGCCTGGTCAGGAGGGTCCTGGTGGACCTGGGGACTCGGGGCGTCGTCGTGCGCGTCCGCGCGGCCACCGCCGTCGATGCCGACCATGTGGCTTCCGTCCTCCCGCCTCGGGGTGCGCACCGACCGTCGGTCCGGACCGCGAGGCCTGCTCGGGACCAGACAATCGATCGGGCACCCAGGATCTGCGGGCCGGACCGACGTTGAACGGACTTGTCCGAAGAGCACGCGTCCTGACCGTTCCGATCCGCATTCGCCAGATCATTCGATCACCGTGCGGTCAAGCCCGGTCACAGTCGTCCACACCCACGACGTGCCCCGACGAGCGCGGCGGGCTTCGGCCGAGGCCGGCCCCGGCCCGCTGCCGCACGGCCGCCGGGCGACAGCCGTCGGGCTGCGGGGCTGCCGTTGTCAGGCCGCGGGGCCGCAGCCGTCACCCTCACCCTCACCCGGGTGGCCCCCGGCGGGTCGGTACTGTGGCTGGACAACCCGTTGAGAGGCTCCCTCCCCCATGGCCAAGAACGCCGCCGAACCACGTCCCGCAGCCCGCAGGCCCCTGCTGCAGCTGACCGGCGTCAGCCGCTCGTACGGCGAGCGGGAGGTGCTGCACCCCGTGAGCCTGTCGCTGGCCGCCGGAGAGTGCGTGGCGCTGCTCGGACACAACGGGTCGGGCAAGTCGACCCTGCTCAGGGTCGCGGCCGGACGCGACGCCCCCAGCAAGGGCACCGTGGTCTTCGACGGCATCCCGATGGACGAGAACGACCCCCGGGTCCGGGCCCGGGTCGCGGTGGTCGGCGACACCGTCGCGTGCTACCCCGACCTCACCGTCCGCGAGCACCTGCTGCTGGTCGCGGTCGCCCACGGGGTCGCCGACGCGCCCGACTGGGTCTCCCAGGTACTGGAGGGCCGGATGCTCACGGAGAGGGCCGACGCACTGCCCTCGGCCCTCTCCTCCGGACAGATGCAGGCGCTGCTGCTGGCCTGCGCGCTGGTGCGCCCGCGCGACCTGCTGCTGCTGGACGAGCCCGAGCAGCGACTCGACCCGGACGCCCGCCGGCACCTCGCCGACCTGCTGAAGGCCGAGCTGGCCGACGGCGTCGCGGTGCTGCTGGTCACCCACCACACCGACCTGGCCATGGACGTGGCCGACCGGGTGGTGGTGCTGGAGGACGGCAAGATCCTCAAGCAGGGCGCCACCCGCAAGGTACTGGCGGCGGACTTCGCGGCCCGGACCGCCGCGGGCTCGGCGGGTGCCCGGTGACCGCCACCCCTCACCCGAAGACCGACCCCGCCGCCGAAGCCCGACCGGGCGACGAACGGGCGGACGACGACCTCACGGACGACGACCCGACGGGCCGCGGTTCGACCGACGACGGGTCGACCGACAACGGGTCGACCGACAACGACCGGACGGGCGACGACTCGACCGGCGACGGCTGGAGCGACGACGACCGGACCGGCGACGACTGGACGGAGGACGACGACTGGACCGACGAGACCCTCGCCCTGCTCCGCACCCTGCGCGCCCCCCACCGGCGCAACCGCGCCAAGTCGGTCGGCTTCGCCGTCTACTGCGTGATCCTCATCCTGATCATCTGGGGCGGCGTACCCAGCCTCGGCCTGTTCCTGCAGGCCTCCATGGGCGCCGACTACACCGGCCACGGCGGCGACCTGCTCGCCGCGATGCCCGCCGGCATCACCGCGATCGGGCTGGTCACCTTCCTTCTGCTGGTCCGGGACGGCCTGTGGCGCGGCCCGGTGGTGCCGCCCCGGGCGGCGACCGACTGGCTGCTGATCCACCCCGTCCGACCCCGCCCGGTGCTCCGGCCGTGGTTCTGGCTGTCCTGCGCCGTGGCCGCGTTCCCCGGCCTGGTGGCGGCGGTCGGCGGCATGGTCGCCCTCGGGCTCACCGTCCGGGTCGGCCTGCCCGCCGCGCTCGGCTGGTGCCTGCTCGGCGGCCTCTGCGTGCCGCTCCTGGCCACCTGCGCCGCCCTGCTGGTCGAGCGCAGCGACCGCGCCGCCCGCTGGGTGCGCCGGCTCACTCCGTATCTGACGCTGCTGATCATCGCGCTGGCGGCGCAGAGCGCACTGGCCGTCGCCGGTCACCCGGTGCGCTGGCTGGAGCTGGTCGAAATGTGGTCGGGGCCGTGGGGCTGGGCCGCGATCGCCGCGCTGGCGCCGACCTCGGCCGCCGTGACGGGCGGCTGGGTCGCCGCCGCACTGCTGCTGGTGTCGACCGGTGCCGCCCTGGTGCTCGCCGACCGGGCCGCCCCGACGGTCCCGCTGGCCCGGCTGCGGGAGCGCGCCAGGACCGCCGCCGGGGTGCTGGCCGCGCTCCGGACGGTCGAGCTGCGCAGCGCGCGGCTCGCGGTGAACAGCGCCAACGGCAGCGCCCGGCAGCGCCGGCTCCGGCTGCCCGCGCCCCGACGGGCCTGGCTGGTGGTGCCGTGGCGGGACACCCTCGCCCTGCTCCGCTCCCCCGCCCGGCTGGGTCGCGCGACGGTGCTGGTGGTGCCCGCGCTGCTCTGCGCCGTGCTCGCGCACGGCGCCACCGGCGGGCTGTCCTGGCTGGCCACCGCCGTCGCGCTCACGTTCGGCTACCTCGCCGTCGCGCAGCTGCTGGAGCCGGCCCGGATCGAGACGGACGACGTCCGGCGGGCCTCCTGGTCGCCGTATCCGTTCGCCGCCCTGATGCTGCGCCACGCCATCGTTCCGACGCTGGCCGGGGTCCTGCTGGGGCTGGCCTGCACCGGAGCGCTGCTGGCAACGGGCACGGGCCCGGCCGCGTGGCTCGCGCCGGCCGCCGCGCCGGCGCTGGTCGCGGCGGGGCTGGTGAACGCGTGCCGCGGGGTGCTGCGCAAGGACCTGATGTTCTCGCCGTCCCAGGGCGCCGGCGGCGGGACGGGCCCGCTGCTGTTCGCCGCCTGGTACGCGGCCGGGCCTGCCGTGGGCGTGGCGGCGCTGACGCCGATGTTCTCCTCGGCACTGCGCGGCGGGGCGGCCGGGCCGGTCGGCAAGGCCGCGCTGATGGCGGTGATGGTCACGGTGCTGCTGCTGCTCTGGGCGCAGGCCAGGGCGGCGAAGATGAGCAGGGTCCGCCCCGGGGCGAGCACTCCCTAGGGACCGTCCGTCCTGCGCGGCTCGGCGGGCCGATCGCGGAGCCTGCCGACAAGCGGGCCGGGCCCTGCGTGGGCACCGGGCCTGCCGGGGTGCCGGATCCTGCCGGGGTGCCGGATCCTGCGGGGACGGCGTTCCCGTCGGTCCCGGCCGACGGAGGTGCGACGCCGCGGCGTACGCTGGCAGTCGGGTCCCCCACGTCGACGAGCGTGGGGGACTCGGCCGTCTCTGCACGGCCGGTCGGCGAAAAGGTTGGTATGCGGGGCCGGTGGAACCGGGTAACGTTCTTGTCGTGTTCTTCCAGACGCCGATTTACGAGTGAGAGCGTGACGGGCCCCTGCTGACATCCTTCGATGTCGCCGCCCGCCTCCCACCGATGAATCCGTAGATCGCTTCACATTATTGACCGGAGACCCGTGACCGTGAGCAAGAACATCAACAACCCCGTGGGCATGGGCGGCGGCCAGCGCAAGAGGCTGTCCCGCGCCGAGCGGCAGAACAACGGTCCGCACCGCAACCTCGACCGTCAGGGTGCCGCCGACCAGAAGGCGGAGCTGGTGCGCAAGATGCGCGAGAAGGCGGGCGTGGCCGAAGCCCCCGAGCAGGCGGACGACGACACCGCACAGAGCTGACACACCGCCACCCCGCAGGGAGGCACGCAGCAGGGCCCGGACCGCACGTCGCGGTCCGGGCCCTGCTGCGATCTCAGGTCCTGCCGCGGTACCGCGACAGAGGAAACAACCGTCGGTCCCCCTACACGTCGTCCGGCCCGGGGCGCCGCAAGGTGGCCGCCGGCATCACTCGGCAGGTGAAGACCACGTTGACGATGACGACGAGCAGCAGGGGGATGGCGCCGACCATCAGCAGGAGGAGCGGTACCAGGTTGGCCAGCACCGCGAGGGCGCAGCGGGCGTCGCGGCCGCGGGCGGCCCACGGGGCCACCATGAGCAGCGCCAGGACGACGGGGCCGCCGATCATCAGGGCGGAGAGGCCGACCATCGCAAGCGTCGACTCGCTCGAACTCCAGGTGCCGCCGTAGGACGCCCTGACGGCCAGCTCGGCCAGCTCCAGGAGCAGCAGTGTCGGCGCCAGGAAGCGGAGCAGGTAGTGCGCGGCGGCGCGCAGGAACCAGCGCAGGGTCGCCCTGCCGTGGTCCGCCCAGCCGCGCGCGCCGATGGCGAACGGGAGGAGCAGGAGGGGCAGGACGCACAGGAGGTACATCGCCGGGTCCCCGCCGGGGTAGCCGTCGTCGAGTTCGAAGACCAGTACGTAGGCCGGGGGCAGGAGAGCGAGCAGGGTGACGGTGAGGGCGTGCGCGGTGTCGCAGCCGAGACCGCGTTCCTTGCCCCCGGCCCGTCCCCCGCCCGCCGCAGCCGCCACCGGTCCGGTGTTCCGCCTCATTCCCATGCCCCCTCCACGAGATTGAACGCGTTCAAAGTAGGGCCTGGCACCTCCGGCGGTCAATCCCGTACACCGCGCCGACGCACCGTCGGGCCCGAACGCCACCCCGGGCCGTCCTCGGCCGCGGCATCGCCCGCGGCCTCGGCGGCGCTGCTCCGGTCAGGCGTCGAGTGCCTGGCCCTCGCGCCGGACGACCGGCGGTTCCACCGACCACGGGAAGTTGATCCAGTCGTCCGTGCGCTTCCACACGTACTCGCACTTCACCAGGGAGTGCGACTTCTCGTAGATGACGGCGGACCGCACCTCGGCGACGTGGTCGAGGCAGAAGTCGTGCACCAGCTTCAGGGTCTTGCCGGTGTCGGCGACGTCGTCGGCGATCAGGACCTTCTTGTCGGTGAAGTCGATCGCCGCGGGGACGGGCGCCAGCATGACGGGCATGTCCAGGGTGGTGCCCACGCCCGTGTAGAACTCCACGTTCACCAGGTGGATGTTCTTGCAGTCCAGCGCGTAGGCCAGACCGCCCGCCACGAACACACCGCCGCGGGCGATGCTCAGGATGAGGTCGGGCTCGTAGCCGTCGTCGGCGATCGTCCGCGCAAGCTCACGCACCGCCAGGCCGAACTTCTGATAGGTCAGGTTCTCTCGCACATCAGTCACGGCGCCCAGTCTCCTCGGCACTCGGCCCGGCACCGGACACCGGCACGCCGGGCAGGGCCACGGAAGCGGCGTCGCGCGGGCGCGGAGGGCGGGCAAGCCGTGCGGTTCGTACTCAGCGCGCCCAGGGCAACCGGATCGCCTCGACGCCGGTGTCGTTCAGCAGGGCCTCGACGAGGACCGAAGGGCCGGCGACCTTGGTGGCCCACAGGTCGTAGTCGGTGCACAGGACCCATGAACGGTCCTCGGCCCAGAGGTTGGCGGGGCTGAAGTCGGTCAGGTCGGCCTCGGGCGCGTCGTAGAGGCTCACGGCGTCGCCGAGCCGCCCCATCCGCACGTGGAGGTTGTCGAAGTCGACGGCCCCGAGCGTCATCGGGTTGTAGTAGGCCAGGCAACGGGTGTCCGGGCCTGCGGGGCTGTGCGTGATGAGGATGTCGATCAGCCGGATCCAGGTCTCGCGGTCCAGGCTCCCCTCGGTGGGTGGGGTGATGCCGAGCGGCCAGCTGCCGTTCGTCCTGACCGAGGGAAAACAGCGGTGGGAGGGCCGCAGGCCGTCGGCGACGACGGGGTCGCCGGTCCGCCGGGCCAGTTCCGCCCAGGGCAGGCGCCGCCAGCCGGGGCCCGGGTGCCCCGCGCGGCCCAGGCCGCCCCCCGTCGTGATGGCGACGGCGTCGAGGTCGATGCCCCCGATGATGTCGCGCGGGGTGCTCCCCTCGGCCAGGGCCGCCTGGCGGTACTCGTGGTACGTGGCGGTGCCCGGTCCGCGCTCGTGCTCGTACATGGCGTTGAGCACCCAGACCGCGTCCGGCATCGCCGGCGGCATGAACCCGGTCAGGCCGTCTCCGCACAGCTCGAACAACCAGTCTGTCGCCCCGCTCGGCGCGAGCGGCCACTGGTCTGACAACGGGTTCGGTTCCTCGGGCACAGGCTCATTGTCCCGGCTGTGGCCACGGGGCGACACGCGGGGCCCCGGCGGCGGCCGCAGGACAGGGCGTCACCCGCTGTCAGCCCCCCGTGAGAGCATCGGCGGTCGACGGTTGTGGGGGCGATTCACCGATGTCTGCGAAGGGCGGGAGTTCCTGATGGGCGCGACGGAGTCGGCGGAGGCCCGGATCGAGGGTGCGGGCAGTGTCCTGGTCGCGCCCTCGGTGGTGCACGGCCAGGACGTGGTGGCGCGGTTCCCCGGGTCGGTCGTCACGCCGGAGGAGCTCGCCTCCGGTGCGGTCGACGTCGCGCGGAGGACCGTCTACCTGTGCGGCGACATCGGCGCGATCGGTGGCAGCCGGCTGCGGGCGGCCGCGCGGGTGTTCGTGGTCCGGGAGCTTTCGCACGGATACGGCGAGGACGAGGGCGGGGCCGGGAGCGGCGACGCGTCGTGGAGTGTCGTCGGGCTCGGCCGGGTGCCCGTGCGGGTGCACGGTGTCGGCGTGTACTACCCGCGGTTCTTCGGGCCCGAGGCCGATCACTTCGGGCGGATCCGCGCGGAGCACACGTTCCAGTCGCTGACCGAGTCCACCAAGCCCGGGACGGCCCACCGCAGCGGGATCTATCTGACGCCGGTCACGCGGGACGGTGACGGGCTGCACTTCCGGCTGCTGCGGTGCTCCACGAACCTCTCGGGGCCCACCGAGGGCTTCGGTCCGACCGACGCGGACGTCGTCGAGGAGCTGAACCGGGAGGCCGCCGCCGTGTTCCGCGGCCAGGCGCCGCTGAACCACGTGCTCGCCCAGATCTACCACAACACCGGCGCCACGGAGGGGCGCAAGCAGTCCAAGGCGCGGATCTCGGCCCATGCCGACAAGACCAAGGACATGCCCGTCAACGGCATCATGGCCTTCTGCACCTTCTACGACCGGCTCGACGGTCTCGATCGGCTCGACCGGCTCGACGGGTCGCGGCCCCCGGCCCAGGATCCCTTCGACCTCGGTGTGAAGGGAGTCAGCGGGCTGACCAGGCTCCGCTTCCACCTCAAGGACCCGGCGGCCGTGCCCGACGGGACGGCGCTGCCGCCGCAGTTCACCCTGACCCTCCACCCCGGCTCCGTGTTCCTCGTGCCGCTGTCCACCAACCGCCTCTACACGCACGAGATCCGTCCCTCGTCGTTGGACGCCGGGCTGCTCCCGACCCGCCTCGGGTACGTGGTGCGCTGTTCGAGTGCCGAAGCCGTGCACCGGGACGGCCGCACGTTCCTCAAGACCGCCGGGGATCCGGTGGAGCTGGAGCCGCCCACGGAGGCCGGCATGGACGAGCTGCGCCGGCTGTACGCCGAGGAGAACAGGACTGCGTCCTTCATCGACTACGGCGAGGGATTCCGCTTCAGCATGAACTCCGGAGACTACCTTGCGCCCCACCCGTAGCATCCCGGACCAGGTCCGCTCGTACGACCTGCCCGCCGACGGGAACCTCTTCACGGAACTCTCCGCGTCGGCCCGGCTGGAGGACACGGGCAAGGGTCGGCAGGGCGCCACGCTCACCCTGGTCGACGGGACGGGCGGCGTGCCACTCGTCCGCACCACCACCCGTTGCAGCGGCCCGGCGCAGCGCTTCCGGGCGGTGCACGAGCGGCTGGCCCGGCGGATCCAGGAGCGTGCGGGGCTCGCGGTCGGCTTCAACAACGCGCTCGTCGAGAGCTACACCAACGCCTGCACCACCATGGGCAGCCATTCCGACCAGGCCCTCGACCTGGCCGACGGGACGTTCATCGCCGTTTTCTCCTGCTACCGGCATCCCGACGCGGACCCGCCGAGGAAGCTGATCGTCGAGTCGAAGGAGCCCGGTGACGAGACGTTCGAGGTCCCACTGCACCACCACGGCGCGGTCGTGTTCTCCGTCGAGTCGAATCGGCGGCTCAGGCACCGGATCGTCCTGGACGCACCGGCCCGGACGGCGGACAACCAGTGGCTGGGCGTGACCTTCCGGACGTCGAAGACCCTGCTCCGGTTCCGTGACGGGCGCCCGTACCTGCCGCAGGGCGAGCCCCTGGTGCCGGCCGACGAGGAGCAGCGGCAGGAGTTCTTCCGGCTGCGGCGCCGTGAGAACCGCGAGACGGACTTCGTCCAGCCCCTGCTGACGTACACGATCAGCGAGGGCGATCTGCTGCCGCCCGTCTGAGGTCGAGGGACCCGCCCGCCCCCGGCGGTTTCCGGGGGTGGACGGGCCGTCCGCGTTTCCGGGAACGCGGTGGCGGCGTCAGGGATGGGCGGTGTGCCAGGCGGTGGTGAAGAGGGTGGGGAGGGGATGAGCGGGGACGAGAACGGCGTGGGCGGTGCTCGCGCGTTCGGGGGTGAGGGTGAGGGGGGCGAGTTTGGCGGCCTCGACGGGGAGTCGGGGGGCTTTCAGGTCCAGCCAGGGGCCGGGGAGGAAGAGGGTCCGACCGGCGCGGGAGCGGCGGGCGGTGACCACCCGGCCGGTGGCGCACAGCCGCTGCTGGGCGGCCTTCAGCGTGGCCGCGCTCCAGCCCGTCCACTGGCGGACGTGACGGTCGGTGGGGTCGGGAAGGGCGAGCAGCATCAGGTACAGCGCGGCGGCGTCCGTGGGCAGGTCCAGGGCGCCCGCGCAGTCGGCGACGACGTCCGGGGCGCTGCGGCGCGGGTCCTGCTCCCAGCCGGGGAGGCGTTCGGCGTCGGCGGCGAGGTGGTGGCCGAGCGCCTCCAGGCCGCCGGACAGCAGGACGCGCAGGTCCGCGAGGGCGGGCAGGCCGGAGCCGGCCGGCCGGGCCTGCGAGGGCTTCAGCCGGTCGTAGTAGTCGTCGAGCGCGTCCAGGGTCGGGTCGTCGGCACCGGTGAACAGGCCGGGGCGCACCAGGACGTGCCACTGGTGGGTGGCCGGTTCGTCCACCACCTCCACGCCGGGCAGGTCGGCCGGTGGGGCCGGCGGCCTGCCGGTGGCGGTCCGGCGGTCGACGGAGAAGAGCCGCCACACCGTTCGGGCGTCCACCGACTCGGCGGTGACGCGCAGTGCGGCGGTGGCGAGTGCGGGGCGCAGCGGGTGGCCCGCGGGTGTGCGGTAGGCGAGCCAGGCCATCGCGTACGGCGAGGCGTACGGCGCGGGTGCGTGGTCGGGGTCGCCGTTCGTCGCGAGGGCGGCGGCGAGCAGGGCCTCCGGGCGGCGGCAGCGCCTGCGTCGGCCCGGCGGGACCGGGTCGGCGGCCGGTCCGGGGCCGGTCGGTACCCATTCGCCGGTGGGGAAGCGGATCTCGCGCCGGGCCAGGGCGAGCAGACCCGCGTCGACCGGCGGCGCGCCGTACCGCTCGTGCCACCAGGCCACCGCGCGGTCCACGTCCGGCCCGTGCGTCCACAGGCGCTCCGGCTCGGCGGGCACCAGCCGGGTGCGGAACTCCCGGACGGCGTCGCCCCCGATCCGTCGGACGATCTCCTTCTCGGCGGCGCTCTCGTAGTCCCGGTGGTGGGTGCGGACGGCGAGCAGGGCTCCCGCCTCGGCCGGGGTCAGGGCCAGCCGTTCGGCCAGCCGCTCGACCGTGCCGGGGTGGGCGGGCAGCGGGCCGCGCTCCGCGAACAGCGCCAGGTAGGCGTGCAGCAGGTCGGGGCCGATCTGTGCGGTGAGCTCGGCACCGGCGCGGACCTCGCAGCCGGGGACGGCCAGGGGGCCGCCCTCGGGGAAGGTGCCGTCGGGGGCGTACTCCAGCAGCACCGCGCTGTTGAAGCTGCTGTGGAGGACGAGCGCGGTCGACAGCGCCGTCCGGAACAGGTGGCCCGCCGGCGGGGTGGGTCGGTGGTCCGGGCGTGAGACGGTGACGGTGCGCCAGCGGCCCGGCCCGCGCTCCGCCACGCACGGCAGGTCGGCGTACTCGCGCAGCCGCCCGGGACTCGTGGCGTCACCGCGGAGCAGCTCGGTCCGCCAGTCGACGACCAGGTAGGGGAAGGCGGCGGACACGCCGGGGACGATCGTGCTGGGACGGTCGAGGTCGCCGTCCCAGAGGGGGCTGCGGGTGGCCGCCTCGTGCAGCAGGCGGCCGACGCGCACGCGCGCCGGGACGACGGGGGCGGGCGCCGGGTCGGCGGGGGCCGGAGGGGCGGGGGTCCCAGGAGGGGCGGGATCCGCAGGAGGGGTGGGCGTCGCGGCTTCGGGGGTCAGGAGCGGCACCAGGTGGGCCAGTCCGTCCCGGCAGTTCGCGGCGATCTGCACCAGGCGGGTGAACTCACGGCCGACCCGCTCCTCGTCGATCTCCAGGAGCCGCCCGATCCGTTGGCGCACCGGGCCGGCGGCAGCGTCGCGGAACACCGAACACGCCTCGACCGCCCCGAGCAGCAGCTCGGCACCCGCCCGGTCCAGCGCGGGTTCCGGGGCCTCCGCCCGAACGGCGTCGAGCAGCAGCGCGGGGACGTCCACCGCGGCCAGCCGCCGGGCCCGCGCCGGGTCGGCGAGCAGAACGGCGGCGGCTCCGATGTGCTGGAAGCGGGCGAGCATCAGCGCCAGCCCGTCCAGGTCGAGCACGGGCAGCTCGGCGAGTTCCTCGTCGCACCACCGCGCCAGCGCGGCGCGCCCCGGTTCGCTGTCCACCAGGGTCGGGACCTTCGCCCACCCCTTCGGATCATGCGGCTGGTACCAGAGGTTGTCCGCGTCACCCCCGTTGGTCAGCTCGAACTCGGCCCGCAGCAGCGCCCCCAGCTCGCGGGCGAACCTCGGGTCGGCGCTCAGCGAGGACAGCGCGGGGCGCGGCGCGGTGTCGATGCGGTGCAGGTACGGGTCGGCGAGTCGCGGCGGCGGGTCGGCCACCGGCGCGCCCGCGGCCAGCAACTGGTCCAAGACACCGAGTCGCAGGACCGAGCTCCCCGCCGCCCGCCGGTCCCTCCGGCTCGGGTACGGCAGGTCGACGGGCACGCCGTCGGCCGCGATCCGGGGCGCCAACAGGTCGGCGAGCCGATGCACGACCGGCCGGGCCCCCGGGCGGAACGAGCGGTCGGCCAGGACGACCAGGGCGCGCAGCCAGTCGGCTGCGGTGCCGGGTGCGGCGCCGCCCGCGTCGGTGGCGGCGGTGAGGTGCGCCAGCGCACCCGTCCGCTCCAGGTAGTCGACGGTCAGGTCCGCCTCCGGCATCCCGGGCTGCGGCCCCACCGCGACCACCTCACGGCCGAGGTCCGGACGTTCGGCCAGGACCAGCTCCCAGGCGGGGTCGACGAGCAGCGCGGCCCAGAACTCGCGGGCCGCCGGGTGCCCCAGGTGACGGGCCGGCAGCAGCCGGCCGGCCAGTCGGGCGAGCTCGCGGGCCGGGTCGAGGCCGGCGGCGCGGGCGGTGCGGACGAGGTCGGTGGCGAGTCCGGCGCGCGGTCCCTCGCGGAGCGTGCGGTCGCCGAGCAGCGTCAATGTGCGGCGCGCCGCGTCGCGGTCGGCGCCGCGCGCGGTGACCTGCCGCAGGCGTTCGCGCAGCGCGGTGTCGGTGAGCGCGCCGGCCGCGTCCGCGGCGGCGTAGCGGGCGTCCAGCCACTCCTGGTCGACGTGCTCGCCGGCGGTGCGCTCCGTCGTCCTGGCGCGGGCGAACCACGCCGCAGCGTCGGCCCGCTCCCCGCCGTGGCGCAGGCACAGGTCCACAACGCCGTCCAGGAAGCTGCGCGACAGCGTCGGCTCGGCGGTGGCGATCGCCTTCAGCACGGCGTCGACGTCGCGCTTCACCCACACCCGCCGGGCCGAGGTGGCCTCCTCCAGACGTTCGACGTACCGCAGCACCTCCTGCTCGCGGGCGGGATGCCCGGCGAGCGCGGACTCGGGGAACGGCATCGCTCCGTCGTCCGGCAGCCCGGTCGCCGCCGGGGAGCCGACCGGTTCCCAGCCCTGGTGGGCCATCAGCCGGTCGCGGTGGCGCGCGGCGTCGGGGGTGGTGAGCAGCACGCGCTCCGCGTCGGGCAGGGCGGGGTGCCGGTAGCGGCGGGCGAGCAGACCGCCTTCGCCGTCCGGCTCCCCGGCGGAGGCGACGAGGCCGGCCTGCGCCAGTGCCTCCGCCCAGGCGGCGTCCACCGAGAGCAGCCGCACCGCCCGGGCCGGCACCGCGACACCCTCGCGCACCAGCCGCTCGGCCTCCTGCCCGCACACCCGGCGGTGCGCCTCGGCACCGGCCGCGAGCGCGAACAGCCGCGCCAGCCCGGGATGCCCCGCCAGCGGCGGCGGCACCTTCTTCAGGACCCGCCCGCGCTCGTTGCGGAAGACGACCTCCGTGTCCTCCAGCCGCGCGACGTAACCCTGCGCACCGATCTCCCCGACCATGCCCCTGCCACTCCCCCGTGCTGTCCAGCGGCCGGGCAGTGATCACCCGGCTGTTCCGGCAGCCTAACGATGACCTCTGACAGCGGGCGGCCGGGGAGCTCGCTTCCCCGGTCACGGGGGCGTCCCGGTGGCGGAGCAAGGTTCGGCGGAGCGAGGTTCAGCGGGGTGCTTCGGCGGGGTGCTTCGGCGGCGGGCGGACCGACAGGGAGCGCCGGGGAGGCTCCCGGGTGTCGAAGGGCACCGCGCCGAAGCACCGAGGGTCCCCGGACTTGGTGCTCCGGGGACCCTCGGCGTGTGCGGGGAGCCGTCGTCAGTCCTTGGCGGCCGGCTGTCGACGGCTGCGGCGCACGCGGTCGAGGCGCCGAAGACCCGGCACCCCGACGGAGAGGAGCCAAGCGGCGACGGTCAGGACCTTCTCGGAGGTCGGCGAGTCGGACCCCAGCCGGACCACCGTGATGACCAGCGCGGCCACGCCGCTCATCGACACTCCGGCGGACCGCAGGTCCGAACGGAGAACGCGGATCACGCGGTGGACACGGGCGGCCGAAGGGGCGGACCGGGCCGGGCCCGGCAGTTGGCGGGCCGCCCGGACGGCTCCGCCGAACAGGAGCGAGAGCGAGAACCGCATGGCCTCGAGGTAGCGGCGGGCCGCGGAGCCCTCGCCCGGGTCGAGGATGTCGTGCAGGTCCGGGGCCCAGATCTCGTGGAACAGGACCCTCCAGGCGTCCCGCCGGAGCATGACCCGGGTCAGGCGCAGCAGGACGAAGGGCAGGCTGGCGGTGATCCTGCGGACGACGACCTTGACGACGAGTTCGTACGCCACGGCGGCGACCATCGCGGCGATCAGCGCGACGATCCATTCGGCCCGCGGTACGGCGGCCAGCTCGTGGAGGAGGCTGCCGGCGGTCCCGGTGGCGACAGTGTTCACGCGGCACCTCCCTGGGGGGCGAGCCCCGGCAGCAGCCCGACACCGGGGGCCCGGGTCAGTTCGTGGACCTCGGCCAGGGCCTGGCGTGCGGCGACCACTCCGTCGCCGGTCATCCGGTAGTAGCGGCGGGCGGGGCGGCCTGCCGTCCTGGTGTCGATCTCCTCCTGCTGACTGGTGATCACCCCTTCCTTCTCCAGTCGCAGCAGGATCGGGTAGAGGCTGCCGCTCTGCAGCCCGGTGGTCTTCATCAGTTCCCTCCCGTAGAACTCGGCGTCCAGGTCCGCCAGGAGGGCCTGGAGGACTCGGGCCGTAGCTGTGGTGATCCTGATCGGCATACCCGTCCCCCTTGTTCCGTCCGTCCCGGGTGCGCGGGTCCCAGGACCCGCACACCCGGTAGGTGCTCTACCTAGGGTAGCAGCGACCGATTCGACGCGGAGCGTGATTTACCGTCAAAGGCCTTAGAGGTAAGCACAGTTCTCGACACTCGACGGAGGATCGCGACGACCGGGCAAACGGATCCCTCGACGAGGCAGGGGCGTCCGGCGAAACGGTCGACATGGCGGGCCGCGTGTCGCGCGGCGGATCGCGGGGGGCACGCACCGACGAGGTCAGAATGAGGCATGCGCGCAAGCACCGGTCCGGCCGGTCCGTCCTCGGTGGGATCCGGTGGGGGTGCCGTGCGGGGGGAGCACTGGTGGCCGGTGGCGGTGGCGGTGGTGAGTGCCGGGCTGCTGCACGTGGCGCTGCCCGCGTCGTACCGGGTGGATCCGGTGTGGGTGGTGCCGGTGGTGCTGTTCACGCTGCTGGTGGTGCTGGTCGTGGGCGATCCGGGGCGGATCGACCGCGAGAAGGCCTGGCTGCGGGTGGTCACCGAGAGCGTCATCGCCTTCATCACCGCGTCGAACCTGTACGCCGGGATCCACCTGGTGTCGGACATCCTGACCGACAACAAGCTGTTCGCGAACAACGCCACCGGTCTGCTGGCGACCGGTGGCGTGACCTGGGTGACGAACGTGATCGCCTTCGCGCTCTGGTACTGGGACCTGGACCGGGGCGGCGCGGCGGCGCGGGCCCACCGGCCCGCCGCGGAGCCGGCGTTCGTCTTCCCCGAGATGCAGCACACGGCCTACGCGCCGGCCGGCTGGGTGCCGCGGTTCGCCGACTACCTGTCGCTGTCGTTCTGGACCGCGACCGCGTTCAGCCCGACCGATGTCTCCGCGATCAAGCGGTGGGCCAAGCTGCTGATGATGGTCGAGGCCGCGACCTCCCTGATCGTGGCGACGCTGGTGATCGCCCGCGCGATCAACATCCTGCAGTGAGGCGGCGCCCGCGCGGCCGGCCCCGCCCCGGGTGGGGCGGGGCCGGCCAGCAGGACAGCGGCGCCGGCAGGATCAGCAGCAGCCGGCGGGCGGGCAGGCGGGGGCGGCCTTGACGCAGACGGTGACGGAGTCGGCGTTGTCGGCGAGGTGGAGGTCGGTCTCGGCGGCGTGCGCCGTCGCGGTGTTGGTGACGGTGCCCGGGGCGGTGGCCTTCGCCCGCAGGGTGAGGGTGGCGGAGGCGCCGGCGGCCAGCGTCCCGACGCTCCACTCGCCGGTGCCGGGGTGGTAGGTGCCGACTCCCTCCTCGGCGGAGAGGAACGCCAGGCCCGCCGGGAGGCGATCGGTGACGGTGACGCCGGTGGCCGTGTTGGGGCCGGCGTTGCGGACGGTGACCCGGTAGGTGACGGTCTGCCCGACGGTGACGGTGGTCTCGTCGGCGGACTTGGTGACGCCCAGGTCGGCCGCCGGGAGGACCTCGGTGTCGGCCGGGCCGGAGGTGGCGGTGAGGGGTTCGGGGGTGGCGCCGAGCCGGTTCTCGTAGGTGGCGGTGGCGGTGTTGGTGATGTGTCCGCCGGCGCTCTCCTCGTCGATGGTGACCCGGTACTCCACGGTGGTGCCGTTCGGCAGGGTGTCGGTGTTGGGCAGACTGCCGCCGTGGCCCGCGGTCGCGCCGTTGCCGAGGTTGAACGTCACCCGGTTGGTCACCGGGTCGTAGGACGCCTGGTCGTCGCCCGGCCGGTCGGTCTTCGCCCCGGCGTTGGGGCCGTCGACGATGCGCAGGCTCCCGGGCAGGTAGCTGGTGCCGTCGGGAACGGTGTCGGTCAGGACGAGGGTCTCGGCGTTGCCGCCGCCCTCGTTCCTGGCGACGATCCGGTAGGTGAGGGTGTCGCCCACCTGGAGCGGCCCGTCGGGGATCGCGGACTTGGTGAGGACGACGGCGGGGGCGGTGCCGAAGAAGATGCCGTCGAGGAAGTTCCCGACCGACTGGTTGCCGCCGGCGGAGGCGACCGAGCGGAAGGCGAAGCGGGTGACGGTCTGCCCGGCCGGGACGGTGTAGGTGCCGGAGTAGAAGCCCCAGGCGGTGGTGCCGTCGGTGAACTGGCGCTGCTGGACGACCGCGCCGGGCCGGCCGATGTCCAGCGCCATGGTGTCCTGGCCGAGCCGCCCGCGGTGGTAGAGCCGCCAGTACAGCGTGGCGCCGGGGGTGGTGGGCAGGTCCTGGTAGAGGGTGGAGACCTGGTTGGCGTTGAGCTCGGCGAACTGCGCGCCGTCGGCGGAGGGGACGCCGTTGAAGCCGTCGTGCCAGATCTCGATGAGGTGGTCGGTGGCGGTGGTCAGCCAGCCCGGGACGCGGTTCGGGCTCTGGGTCTGGGAGGCGTCGGGCAGCAGGGCGTTGCTGCCGGCGGGGACGGCGGGCTGCTCGAAGCTGCCGTTCACGAGAGTGATGCGGGACGGGGCGGGAGTGGTCACGGTCTTCCCCTTCGTTCCGGTGCCGGGATCCGGTGGCATCCGCCTTCAGGGTGCGGCAATGGTTCTTGTACGGACGAGAGCGCGGGGCGCGGCTCCCGGAGCACGCGTCGGCGCGAACCGCCCCGGAGCGCGCCCCGCCCCGCCGCGACCGCCGGGCGGTTCACCGTTCCGGTGTTTCGTGCCCACAGAGGCATCGACGACCTGCGCCGCGGGCACCGGCCCCGGAATTCGTTGACGCTCCGTCAAGGACTGGCCGAGGCTGGCCGCGGGCCGGACCGGCCCGCACCTCCCGTGCAGCACCAGCACTCCCCAGGAGCAGTGATGAACAGGATCAGGACCGCCGTCGTGGCCCTCGCCGCCGTGGCCACCCTCGGACTGGCCTCGTCCCCGGCCCTCGCCCAGAGCCAGGGCGACGACCGGGGCCAGGCCCAGCCGGCGCCCCGGCCCAAGACCTGCAGCGCGAGCGGCGGCACCTTCTTCTGCGGCGGCGACTACGGCGACGGCAAGACCTACGTCACCCTCTCCGACGGCACCAAGCAGCTGTTCGTGATCGGCACCGACTTCAACGTGTGGACCACCTGGTTCCCGCCGAAGGGCGCGCAGGCCGCGTGGATGTCCCTGGGCGGCGACCACGACTTCGCCAACAAGGTCAAGATCGTGAACAAGAAGGGCAACGCCTTCAGCATCGGCTCGCGCTCCTTCACCATCGGCGCGGACCTGTTCCGCGACCGGGACGCCGGCGGCAACTGGGGCGGCTGGTGGACCAAGGCCGTCCCCCGCGGCTGACCTCCGGGGCCCGAGGCCGGACCGGCCCGGCACGCCAGGTGCCGGTCCGGTCCAGTCCGGGCCGGGCCGGTCCGGTCCGGCACCTGGCGGGGCGCCGTCGCGGCAGCGACGGAACGGAACAACTCGCTAGGCGCCGGGGCCGGTTCTGCGGCAGGCTCGGAGGTCCGGATCGGAGCAGGAGGCGATGAGGTGGCCGCTATGACAGGACCGACGGTGCGCGCGAACGAGACCACGGTGCCGGTGCTGCCGTGCGTGTCGGTCGACGAGACGCTGGAGTTCTACCAGGCCCTCGGATTCGAGGTCACCTACAAGCAGACCCGGCCCTACGTCTACCTGGCACTGGAGTGGAGCGGGTTCGCCCTGCACTTCGGGACTCCGCCCAGGAACATCGATCCGAGCCACGAGGACGGCGGCGGCTGCCTGGTCCTCGTCGACGAAGTCGCGGCGTACCACGCCGAGTTCACCCGGTCCCTGCGCGCCGCCTACGGGCGGACGCTGTCCACCGGCCGGCCGCGCATCACCCGGTTCAGGCCGGGGGCGAGCCGCTTCACCCTCGTCGACCCGTCCGGGAACTCGATCATCTTCATCCAGCGGGACGAGCCCGCGGAGCTGGAGCACGGCGGCTCGAAGTCGCTCACCGGCCTGGCCAAGGCGCTCGACAACGCCCGTGTCCTCAGCGAGTTCAAGAACGACGACCGTGCGGCGCTGCGGGCCCTGGTCACAGCCCTGCGCCGGCACGGGGACACCGCCGCGCCCCTGGAGGTCGCCCGGACACTCGCCACCCTGGTCGAACTCGGCACCGCCCTGGAGCAGACCGACGGTGTCGACGAGTGGCGCCGTCGACTGAACGCGCTCGACCTCACCGAGGGCGAACGTCACCGGGCCACCGCCGGGCTCCGCGACCCCGAAGCGCTCCGGCTGTGGCGCGGCGGCGCGGAGCCGGGAGAGGGAACCGTCGACACACCCTGACGTTCCGGCGCGCGGGGCCGGCCGTCACCGGGCCGACACCGGGCCGGGCCGGGCCGCGCGCGGGGTTCGTAGGATGGGGGCGAAGCTCCTGGGGAAGGCTCTCCGCCAGGGGAGATCCGGCGGAGGAAGCGTGATGGAGCAGGACGCGGCGCGCCAGTTGCTCGGGCGGCAGCGGGAGTCGGAGACGCTGGAGCGGCTGCTGCGCGAGGTGCGCGACGGGCGGAGCCGGGTCGTGGTGCTGCGCGGTGAGCCGGGGATCGGCAAGTCCGCGCTGCTCGACCAGGTGGCCGCCCGGGCGGCGGGGATGCGGGTGGTCCGGACGGAGGGCGTCGAGGCCGAGTCGGAGTTCGCCTACTCGGGCCTGCAGCGGCTCTGCGCTCCGCTGCTGACGCATCTGGACGGGCTGCCGCCGGTCCAGCAGGACGCGCTGCGGGTGGCGTTCGGCCTGAGCGGCGGGCCCGCGCCCGAGCTGCTGCTGGTCGGGATGGCGGTGCTGGGACTGTTCGCCGAGGCGGCGGCCGGGAGCCCGCTGGTGTGCCTGGTCGACGACGCCCAGTGGCTGGACCTGATGTCGCTGCGGATCCTGGGGTTCGTCGGCCGCCGACTGGACGCCGAATCGGTGGCGCTGGTCTTCGCCGAGCGGCTCGCCGACGGGGAGGGCGAGCTCGCCGATCTGCCGGGTCTGCCCCTGCGCGGGCTGGCCGACGCGGACGCCCGGACCCTGCTCGGTTCGGTGCTGCCCGGTCCGGTGGACCCGCGGGTGCGGGACCGGATCGTCGCCGAGACCGGTGGGAACCCGCTCGCCCTGCTCGAACTGCCGCAGGGGCTGTCGGCGGCGGAACTGGCCTTCGGCTTCGGCGGACACGGCCTCGCCCCCGTGGCGACCCGGGTCGAGGAGGGGTTCCGTCGGCGGGTCGACGCGCTGCCCGCCGACACCCGCACCCTGCTGCTGCTCGCGGCGGTCGAGCCGGTCGGCGACGAGCTGTTGCTGTGGCGCGCCCTCGGCCCGCTGGGCATCGGGCCCGAGGCGGCGCCGCCCGCCGTGGCCGCCGGGCTGCTCAAGCTGGGCGCCCCGGTGCGGTTCCGGCATCCGCTGGTGCGCTCGGCGGTCTGGCGCCGCGCCGGGGCCGCGGACCTGCGGGCGGTGCACGGCGCCCTCGCCGACGCCACCGACGCCGAGCGCGACCCCGACCGGCGTGCCTGGCACCTCGCCCACGCGGCGGTCGGTCCGAACGAGCCGGTCGCCGACGCGTTGGAGCGGTCGGCGGACCGGGCCCTGGCCCGCGGCGGCCGGGCCGCCGCGGCCTCGTTCCTGGAGCGCTCCGCCGCGCTCAGCCCCGACCCGGCGCAGCGGGCCCGGCGGGCGCTGGCCTCGGCCTCGGCCCATCTCGCGGCGGGCGCGGCGGACCGGGTCCCGGACCTGCTCGCCGCCGCCGGACTCGGGCCGCTGGACCGGTGGCAGCAGGCCGCGTCCGACCGGCTCCGGGCGGGGGCGACCGCCCTGACCGACCCCGGACCGGGCGCGATACGGCCGCTGCTCGCGGCTGCGGTGACGCTCGGGGAGCTCGACCCGGCGGCGGCGCGCGAGACCTGCCTCGCGGCGTTCGGCGCGGCCGTCCGGGCCGGACGGCTCGACGAGGACGGGCTGCGGCGGGTGGCGGAGGCCGCCCGCGGCCTGCTGCCCGCCGGCGGGACGGCCGGGGACGGACCTGCGGACGACGAGGCGGCCGGAGCGTTCCTGCACGCCCTGGCCGTCTGGACCGAGGACGGACCGGTCAAGGCCTTCCCTCTGCTGGCGCGGGCACTGCGCGCCGTCACCGACGGGGAGGACCCGGCGGTCCCGGCGGTCCTGGGGCCGGCCGTGGGCACGGCCGGGGAGCTCGGCGACCTGGCGGCGTGGCTGGACGTCACGGACCGGGCGGT
Organism: Kitasatospora sp. cg17-2; assembly: GCF_054031055.1. Lineage (NCBI taxonomy): Bacteria > Bacillati > Actinomycetota > Actinomycetes > Kitasatosporales > Streptomycetaceae > Kitasatospora > Kitasatospora sp. cg17-2. Next base: position 9,534,941 of record NZ_CM132923.1, on the reverse strand, counting down.
GCGGTTCGCCCGGACGACGGGCGCCCTGTCGGTCCTCTCCACGGCGCTCCCCCACCGGGCGACCGCGCTGGGCCTGGCGGGCCGTTTCGACGAGGCCTGGGACCTGCTGGCCGAGGGGGCGAACACCGAGGAACCGGTGGGGGCCGCGGCCCGCCTGGCCACCACGGGGCTGCTGAGCGCCTACCGGGGGCGGGAGCGGCCGGCCCTGGAGATCCTGGAGACGCTGGAACGGGAGGGCGAGCGGCGCGGTCCGGGCCGGTCGATCGCCGTGGCCGCGTGCGCCCGGGCGGTGCTCCACAACGGCCTGGGCAACTACCCGCTCGCACTGGAGGCCGCGCGACGGGGCTTGGAGTACCAGGACCTCGCCGTGCACCACTGGACCTGCCTGGAACTGATCGAGGCGGCCACCCGCACCGACGACCCCGAGGCACTGGCACAGGCGCGCGAGGCCCGGGAACGGCTCGCCGACCGGAGCCTGTCCGGCACCCCCTGGGCGCGCGGCGCGGCGGCGGTCGCCGACGCCCTGACCGGGCCCGAGGAGCACGCCGAGGACCGCTACCGGGCCGCGATCGAGCACTACGAGCGGGGCGGGCTCCGGGTGTTCGAGGCGCGGACCCGGCTGCTGTACGGCGAGTGGCTGCGCCGCCGCAACCGGCGGGCCGAGGCCCGCACCGAGCTGCGGACGGCGCACGGGGCCACCGCGGCGATGGGCATGGAGGCGTTCGCGGAGCGGGCCCGGCGGGAACTGCTCGCCACCGGCGAGACGGTCCGCCGCCGGGCCGTCGACGCACCGGCCCTGACCCCGCAGGAGACCCAGATCGCCCGGCTCGTGGTCGCCGGGCACTCGAACGCGGAGATCGGGGCCCAGTTGTTCATCAGCCCCCGGACGGTCGAGTGGCACCTGCGCAAGGTCTTCGTCAGGCTGGGGATCGCCTCCCGCCGTGAGCTGGACGGGGCGCTGTCGGGCGTCCGGTGACCACGCCTCGGCCGTGACCACGCGTCGGCCGTGACCGCGCCGGCCGGGGCCTGGCCGCCCGGGTCACGGCCGGCCGGACCGGGGCGGTGTGCTCACAGGCGGTCGGCGTCCAGCACGGCCCGGGCGAACGCCGTCGGGGCCTCCTGGGGCGCGTTGTGCCCGACGCCGTCGAGCACCCGGTGCTCGTACGCGCCGGTGAAGAACTTCCGGTACCCGAGGCCGTCGGTGGAGGCCAGGAAGGGATCGAGCCCGGGGTCCAGGGTGATGGTCGGGACGCCGATGGCGGGCCGGTCCGCGAGCCGCTGCTCGTAGCGGTCGTAGCGGGGTTCGCCGGCGGCCAGCCCCAGTCGCCAGCGGTAGTTGTGGGTGACGATCGCGGCGTAGTCGGGGTTGTCGAAGGCGGCGGCGGTGCGTTCGAAGGTCGCGTCGTCGAACGCCCAGGTCGGCGAGGCCTCCGCCCAGACCGCCCGGCACAGCTCGCGGCGGTACTGCGGGTTCTCCAGGCCCCGGCGGCCGCGGTCGGTGGCGAAGTAGTACTGGTACCACCAGGTGTGCTCGGCCTTCGGCGGCAGGGGGTTCTGCTGCGCCCGGACGTCGGTGACGAGGTACCCGCCCACCGACACCAGGGCCCTGACCCGCTCCGGCCACAGCGCCGCGACGATGCCGGCCGTCCGCGAACCCCAGTCGAACCCGGCCAGGACCGCCCTGCGGATCCCCAGCGCGTCCAGGAGGGCGACGATGTCGAGCGCGACGGCGGACTGCTGCGCGTTGCGGACCTCGGTCGGCGACCGGAAGGTGGTGGTGCCGTGGCCGCGCAGGTACGGGACGATCACCCGGTAACCGGCCTCGGCCAGCAGCGGGGCAACGTCGACGTAGCTGTGGATGTCGTACGGCCAGCCGTGCAGGCAGACGGCCACGGGGCCGTGCGCCGGTCCCGCCTCGGCGTAGCCGATGTCGAGCACGCCGGCGCGGACCTGCTTCAGCCTGCCGAACGGCCGCGCCGGGGCGGGTCCTTTGGCCGGGGCGGGCACTTCGGCCGGAGCGGGTCCTTCGGCCGGGCCGACCGCGGCCGGGCGGCCGGAGCGGTCGGCGGCGACGGCCCCGGCGGGCACGGCCGCGGCGCCCAGGCCGAGACCGACCGCCTTGGAGAACGTACGCCTGTCGATCATGTTCGATCCTTCCTCGGAACGGGAACCTGCTGACGTGCCCAGACGGTCGTGGTCCGGTTCAGGGCGTCGCGCAGCACCGCCCTGGTGGTGATGCCCAGCTTCGGGAAGACGCGGTAGAGGTGCGAGCCGACGGTGCGCGGCGAGAGGTGCATGCGCAGGCCGATCTCCTTGTTGGTCAGTCCTCCGGCCGCCAGGTCCGCGACCCGGTGCTCCTGTCGGGTCAGCGGGGTGACCGGCGCCGCGGCGCGGTCCGGCGGGTGCGCGGCGGCCACGTCGGCGAGGACGGCTCCCCGCCTCCCGTTCCCGTGCCCGCTCTCCCTCTTCGTCGGCATCGGTCTCCTCCCTCGTCCGCCGTCGGTCGGCCTATCGCGCCCGGCCCGGTGACCGGCCCGGTGACCGGACTCCGCCACCGGGTGTCAGCCGCCCAGACCGGCGGCGCGGGCCATGTACGCGGCGTACCACGACGGCCAGTCCGGATCGTGGTGGCCGAGCCGCGCCTCGTACTCGCCGTGGGCGAGCGCCGCGTCGCGCAGCGCCTGCTCGACCTCCGCCACCGATCGGTAGACCACCTGGCTGATCCGGCCGGGCCGTCGCGTCGTCACCTCCTGCAGGACGAAGGTGTTGCCGTCCGGGTCGGCGAAGGTCGCGAACGAGCCGTAGGACTGCCGGGTCGGATGCGGCCCCGGCACCCGGCCGGCGGTGCCGGCGTGGTGGAAGACGCCGCCCTCGTCGTGGAACACCTCGCCGACGTCGACGCCTCGGGCCACGAGCTCGGCGCGCGCCGCCACGACGTCGTCCACGACCAGGTGCACGCCCCGCTCCGACCCCGGCTCCGCGTCGGTCACACCGTTGCCGACGACGATCGACGCGGCCGAGCCGGGCGGCGTCAGGTGCACGACCCGGAAACCCCCGGGGCCGGAGAAGTCGACGTCCTCGCGGAAGCCGATCCGCGTCCAGAACTCCTTCGCCCGGTCCACGTCCGAGACCGGCACGACCACGACCTCGATCCTGAGATCCACCGTCATCTGCTACTCCTTCGCATCGGCGGGTGCCGCCCGGCACCCGCCGACAACGATCCCGGGAACACCGGCCCGTCGCCCCAGGGGCGGACCCTGGTGGAGACCCTGGCCCGTGTCCCCCGTGTCACCCGGGCCAGGGCCCGGGGGCAGGTGGACCAGGGTCCGACACGGGCTCGACGGGAGGGCACCGACCGGCAACCTGGGTCCAGCGATCACCGGCCCGCACCGGACCGGCCCGACCCGAGGAGCACGAGAACACACCATGGCCACCATCCACCTCACCGAGCGGACGCACGCGACACCGGAACAGTTCGTGTCCTGCCTCACCGACTTCGGCCCGGGCCGCCGAGAACTGTTCGGCAACAGCGCCGACGAGTACCTGAAGGTCCACACCATGGGATCCGACCGCGCCGACGTCACCGAGGGCTCGGGCGGCATCTGGGAGCGGCTGCACTACGACTGGTCCGACCCGCACCGGGTGGTGATGACCACCGTCGACTCCAACCTCTGGGGCGGCGCCTCCGGGCACACGTACACCTTCACACCACTGCCGGACGGCACGACGCGGCTGGACGCGGTGGTGGTGCGCGAGGGCAAGAACCTGAGGGGGCGCCTCACCGGGCTGCTCCTGGGCAGCGTCGGCAAGGGCGTGCTGGCGAAGGCGCTGAAGAACACGGTCAAGGCAGTCGAGGCCCGCCCGCTCCCGCCCCACGACCGGCCCGACCCCACCACCCGTCACACCCACTGACCGGCCCCCGGACCGACCCGCGGACCGGCCCTCGACCGGAGGGCGAGACCCGGGGAACGCCCCGGCGCCCGCTCGGTCGGGACGACGCACCGGCGCAGCAGTCACCCGAGGCGCTTGGAACGTCCTTCGGCCGCAAGGACCTTGGGCGGATTCGTCACCCACGGGGACCAGGCATGCACTACGCTGAGTGACTGTGTCACAACTCACAGCCAGCATGGCCGGCGAGGCTTCCGATGTTGATGCGGTGCGTCAGGCCGTGGTCCTGGCCGGCGGGGCCGGGAGTCGGCTGCGGCCGTTGACGCTGAGCCTTCCGAAGCCCATGGTCGAGGTGCGCGGCAGACCGATCCTGCGCCATCAGCTCGACTGGCTCGCCGAATCGGGAGTGGAGCAGGTCGTCGTCTCCGCCGGGCACCTGGCGGGGGTGATCGACGACTACCTCACCTCCCAGCGGTTGCCGCTGCGCACGGACCTGGTGGTCGAGGAACGGCCCCTGGGCCGGGGCGGGGGGCTCAAGTTGGCGGCCGCCGCGCTGGGGCGGCCCGGTGAACCGTGGCTGGCGCTGTACGGCGACATCTGGACCCGGTTCCCGCTCGGCGCGATGTTCGCCCACCACCGGCGGCACGGCGCGCCGGCCACGCTCGCCCTCGCCCGGCCCTGGCTGCCCAGGGGCAGCGTCGACTGCGACGAGCGGGGGCGGGTGACCGCCCTCGTCTCGCCGGCGGCGCCGCCCCTGCGGGTGAACGGCGGCGTCTTCGTCTTCGAACCACAGGTCGTGGACATGCTGCCCGACGAGGGCGACCACGAGCGGACCACCCTGCCCCGACTGGTCCGCGCACGCCAGTTGATGGGATATCCGGTGGACAGCCCCTGGCGGGCCATCAACACGCCGCACGACCTGGCCGAGGTCGAAGGCGAACTCTCCGGACCCGCCGGGCCCGGCTGACACGGCTGACACGGCTGACACGGGGAAGTCGGCAGCGGTCACGCCGCCGCGGGCGGCGCCACCACCGGTTCGAGCAGCGACAACGTCCGCTCCCGCGCGTCGAGGCCGACGCGGATGCCGAGCGGCAGCGGCAGGTTCGGACCGGCGTGCCCGAAGTCGACGTTGCCCAGGACCGGGATGTCACGGTCACCGAGGACGTCGAGCACGATCTCGGGCAGGGTGGGGGACGCGCCGGGTTCGAGGCCGCCGATCTCGCGCGGCACGCCCACGACCATGCCGGAGATCCGGTCGAGGATGCCGGAGTGCCGCATCACCTGGAGGTAGCTCCACACGTACGACGCCAGGCCGCCCATCTCCTCCCAGAACAGCACCGCGCCGTCGAACCGTTCGAGCGGCAGCGCGAAGGGCGTCGCCTGGGCCAGCACGAGGCGATTGATCACCCCGCCGATCAGCGGGCCCTCGGCCCGGCCGGGGCGCCAGCACTCCCACGACGGGCTCGCCGGCAGCGCGCCGATGGCCTCGGTGCCGGTCAGCAACTCGAAGTAGAGCCTTTCGAGTTCGGCCCGACGCGGCGCCGGGGCGGACTGCCAGTGCCCGCCGAAGCCGGGGACGGCCATGTCGGCGTGGAACCCGACCAAGCCCGTGCGCGCGTGGAGCGCCAGGTGCAGCAGTGAGATGTCGCTGTAGCCGAGGATCGGCTTGGGGTCGGCCCTGACCGCCTCGACGTCGATCAGGTCGAGGTAGCCGAACACCGTCTGGCCGCCGTCGCTCGCGACGATCGCGCGCACCTCGGGATCGCGCAGCAGAGCGTTGAGCTCCCCGGCGATCTCCGCCGGCGTGGCAGCGCTCCACCAGTGGCGGCGTCCCGCTTCCAGCAGCGGAGCCCGGCGCACCCGGAACCCCATCCGCTCGAACAGGGCCACCGTCCGCTCGACGTTGGGTTCGTAGGCGGCCGGCAGCGGGCCCGACAGGGAGGCGAGGACCACGAGGTCTCCGGGCCTCAGCGCGCGCGGTCGCAGCAGTCGGGGCGGTGCGGAGGGAGTCATGGCGTCAGTGTCGTGGGTGCCGTCCGTGACGTCACGCGGGTTTCGGCGGACGCCCACCGCGGTGCAGGGGCGCGGAGGAAGTGGGCCGGGGTATTTGCGTTCAGGCCTGGTGGGACGGGGAGTTGGTGACCACCTGGCGCAGCAGGTCGGCGTTGCCGCGGGTGCGCTTCACGCGGTCCAGGAGGAGTTCGGTGGCCTGCTGGGTGTCGAGGCCGCCCAGGGCCCGGCGCAGCGCCCAGGTCGCGGGGGTGCGGACGGGGCCGAGGAGGAGTTCCTCGCGGCGGGTGCCGGAGGCCTTGACGTCGACGGCCGGGAAGACGCGCCGGTCGGCGAGACGGCGGTCGAGGCGGAGCTCCATGTTGCCGGTGCTCTTGAACTCCTCGAAGATCAGGTCGTCCATCCGGGAGCCGGTGTCGACGAGGGCAGTGGCCAGGATGGTCAGCGAGCCGCCGTTCTCGATGCTGCGCGCCGCGCCGAAGAGCCGCTTCGGGTGCTGGAGGACGCTCGCGTCGAGGCCGCCGCTGAGGGTCCGCCCGTTCGCGGGGGCGTTGGCGTTGTGGGCGCGGGCGAGGCGGGTGAGGGAATCGAGCAGGACGACCACGTCGTGGCCGAGTTCGACGAGGCGCTTGGCCCGCTCGATGGCGAGTTCGGCGAGCGCGATGTGCTCGCGGGCGGGCCGGTCGAAGGTGGAGGCGATGACCTCGCCCTTGACCGAGCGGCGCATGTCGGTGACCTCCTCCGGGCGCTCGTCGACCAGGACGACCATCAGGTGCGCCTCGGGGTGGTTGCGGGCGATCGACTCCGCGATCGACTGCAGGACGAGCGTCTTGCCCGCCTTCGGCGGTGCCACGATCAGGCCGCGCTGGCCCTTGCCGATCGGCGCCACCAGGTCGATGACACGGCCCGTCAGCTGTCGCGGATCGCTCTCGGTCTCCAGGCGCAGCTGCCGGTGCGGGTAGAGCGGGGTCAGTTCGTGGAACGCCGGGCGGGGCCGGGACTCCTCGGCGGGATTGCCGTTGACCGTGTCGACCCGGGCCAGCTGCGGGCGGGCGCCGTTCGGACGGGCACCGTTCGCACGGGGGCGGGCCGAGCCGGGGCGGGTCGCACCGGGATGGGTGGCGCCGGGGTGGATCGCGCCGGTCAGGACGTCGCCGGTGCGCAGACCGAGCGCGCGCACCTGACCGGCGGGCAGGTGTACGTCGGTGGGCCCGGGGAGGTAACCGGAGGTGCGCAGCACGGCGCTGCCCTCACGGATGTCCAGCACTCCGGCGACGGGGAGGAGGTCGCTCGCGGCGGCGGTGTCCGGCTGCGCCGGTCCGTCGGAGCGGGCGCGGGCCCGCTGTGCGGGCCCGGGGACTTCGGTCGCCGGCGGGCGGACGGTGGAGCGCGTGGCGGTGGAGCGCGTGGCGGTGATCGCCTCGACGAGTTCGCCCTTGCGCAGGCGGGCGGCGCCCTGGATGCCCAGGGCGGAGGCGAGTTGGTGCAGGTCGGCCTTCAGCAGGCCGTCCAGCGGCGTGGTGGCGGTGGTGGTCGGTTCGGTGGTGGTCGTCACGAGCAGGTACTCCTGTGGTGTGAGAAGTGTGATGTGAAGGGTGCGGTGGCGCGGCGGCCGTGGGCGGCCGGGCGGGCACGCAAAGCGGGATCGCGGTTCGGCCGAAAGCCGGTCGACATACGCGGGACGGCGGACGGCGCGACCTCGGCACGACCATGAAGGGGCCCGTGGGGTGGCGTCGACTGTCGCTGTCGCATTGACGCGGGTTCGCCCGAGGGATGCCCGGGGCGAGCGCACTCGACTGCTGCGGATGTGCCGGGAACGGAGCGTTGGAGCTGCCTCGGTCCGCCGGTGTCCGGGGCCTTCCGCTACGAGCGGCTCAGCTGTGGAACAGCGCCTGGTTCCCGCACCCCGAGGGGTGGGCTTCCAGCATCGCCTGTATGCAGGGTAGCACCATGGGTGGCTGCGGCGCCCGGGAAATATCGATGCGCTCCCGGGCAGGCGGCGGTCCGGGGCCGGGGCGAGCAGGACGGGCACGTACACTTGCCCCTCGTGGTGGACACCCAGTACGAAGACCTCTTGAAGCACACGCTCACCGCCGGGACGGCCAAGGCCGACCGGACGGGCACCGGTACCCGGAGCGTGTTCGGGCACCAGTTGCGCTACGACCTCTCACAGGGGTTTCCGCTGGTCACCACCAAGAAGGTGCACCTGAAGTCCGTGGTGTACGAGCTGCTGTGGTTCCTGCGCGGCGAGTCCAACGTGAAGTGGCTGCGTGAGCACGGGGTCACCATCTGGGACGAGTGGGCCGACCGCGAGGGCGACCTCGGCCCCGTCTACGGCGTCCAGTGGCGCAGCTGGCCCACTCCCGACGGCCGGCACGTCGACCAGATCAGTCAGGTCCTCGACACGCTGCGCAACGACCCGGACTCGCGCCGGATGCTCGTCTCGGCCTGGAACGTCGGCGAGCTGGACGCCATGGCGCTCGCCCCGTGCCACGCCCTGTTCCAGTTCTACGTGGCCGACGGCCGGCTCTCCTGCCAGCTCTACCAGCGCAGTGCCGACCTGTTCCTCGGGGTCCCGTTCAACATCGCCAGTTACGCCCTGCTCACCCACATGGTCGCGCAGCAGGTGGGTCTGGAGCCCGGGGACTTCATCTGGACCGGCGGTGACTGCCACATCTACGCCAACCACCTGGAGCAGGTGACCGAGCAGCTCTCGCGGACGCCGTTCGACTTCCCCGAGCTGCGACTGCGGCAGGCCGACTCGCTCTTCGACTACGCGTTCGGCGACGTGGAGATGGTCGACTACCGGCACCACTCGGCGATCAAGGCACCGGTCGCGGTATGAGGATCGGACTGATCTGGGCCCAGACGCCGGACGGTGTGATCGGCGCGGACAACACGATGCCGTGGCACCTGCCCGAGGACCTCGCCCACTTCAAGGCGACCACCCTCGGCCGCCCCGTGGTGATGGGCCGCCGCACCTGGGAGTCGCTTCCGCCGCGGTTCCGCCCGCTGCCCGGGCGGCGCAACATCGTGGTGACCCGCAACCCGCAGTGGTCCGCGGACGGCGCGGAGCGCGCCGGGTCCCTCGACGAGGCGCTGGACCTCGCGGCCGCGGAACCGGGGACGGGTACCGGTGCCGAGATCTGGGTGATCGGCGGCGGGCAGCTCTACCGCCAGGTCGTCGACCGGGCCGTGACCCTGTCGGTCACCGAGGTCGACCTGTCGGTGCCGGGTGACACCTACGCCCCGGCCGTCGGCCCCGCCTGGACCGTCACCGAGGACGGCGGACCGCAGACCTCGGTGACCGGCGTGGGCTACCGGATCCGTACGTACGCGCGAAGCGGCGACCCGGACTGACCCTTCGGGCCCGCCGTCGCGATCACGCCGGTCGGGCGGGCCGCAGGTAGACCTCGTCGGTGTAGCACCAGGCCCAGTCCTCGCCCGGCCGGAGCGAACGGGCGATGTGGTGCGCGTGGTGGGCGTGCGCGTGCCGGTAGGCGTGCTGCCCCGGGGAGCTGTCGCAGCAGCCGACGTGCCCGCAGCTCAGACAGGCCAGCAGGTTCACCCAGGTGCGCCCCTCCCGCAGGCAGTCCTCGCAGCCGGGGGCCGCGTTCGCGGGCACCTCGTGCAGCCCGTCGAGGTGGTCGCAGGTCGGTTGGACGGCCCGGCCGGGATCGGCCGCGACCCGCCATTCGTGCCGATCGTTCACGGGGCACACCTTACGAGGCCGGACCCGGCGGCGCAGGCGGGGGCGCCCGGAGGCCCGGGGCGGGCGGGGTTTTCGGCCTGCCGGGCGGGGAACAAGGTGTCGGGACTCCCGCTCGTGCGACCGGAAGGGGACCACCGATGACGGGACGCGCCGAGGGGCCGGGGCCCCGGGCCTGGACCCCCGACACCTTGGACGAGCAGGACTGGGTCGTTCCGTGGCCGCGAAGCTCGCCCGGTGGACCGCACGACGCGGAGGACGTCGTCGCCCGCGTCGCCCACGGCCTGCGCCACGGGCCGGGGCTGGCCCTGGTGCGTGGCCTGGAGCTGGACGGCCTCGGTGATCCGGAGTGCGCCGAGCTGTGCCGGCGCTTCGCCGCGCGGCTGGGCACGGTGCTGCCGCTCCCGGCGGGCCCGGCGGCGGACGACCTGCTGACCGCCGAGACCGCGCCGGCGGTCGAGCTCTCCGCCGCCGACCGCGCCAGGCAGCGGGAGGGCGACGCCAGGACGCTCGACCCGCACACCGACCGCTCGCACGGGCCCGAGTCGCCGTGGCTGCTGGGTCTGCTGTGCATCCGCCCCGCCCGGTCCGGGGGCGAGTCGCTGCTCGTCAGCGCCCGCGCCGTCCACGACCGTCTCGCGGAGCAGGACCCGTCCGCGCTGCACCACCTGTACCAGGACTTCCACTTCGGGCGCGGGCCGGACTTCGACCGCGTCTCCCCCGTGTTCCAGCAGCGCCGGCACGGCCTGCACGTCCAGTACAACCGCTACTGGATCGAGCGCGGCCAGCGGGAGGCCGGTCGGCCGTTCCCGCCGGGGCGGCTGGCTGCGCTGGACACCCTCCACGGGGTGCTCACCGACCCGGGGACGGTCCTGCGCGTCCCGTTGCGCCGGGGTGATCTCCTGCTCCTGGACAACACGGCCGTCCTGCACGGGCGGACCGGGTTCAGCGATCCCGCCGGTCCGGGCGAGCGGCGCTGTCTGGCCCGGGTCTGGGCGGACCGGCCCGCCGCCCGGTGAGAGAACGCCGGCGCGGTCAGTCGCCGAGGGCGTAGAGGCCGGGGAGGTTGACCACGATGGCCTCCTGGGTGCTGCGGGCGATGACGACGACCGCCTCCTCGTCCGGGTCCGGGTTCTCCTCCCGGTGCGGGACGAACGGCGGGACGAAGATGTAGTCGCCCGGGCCCGTCCGCAGACGGATCTCCTCGGGCGTGCCGGAGGAGTCGTCGACGAAGACGAACTCCGGGTGACCGCTGACCACGTGGATGGCGGTCTCGGACTCGCCGTGGTGGTGGTCGGAGGAGGCGGTCGAGGGGGCGACGTGGGTCTGTCCCATCCAGAGCTTCTCCGAGCCGACCGTCCGTCCGCTGATCGCGGCGAAGCGCCGCATCCCGCCGGTCTGGGCGGTGCCGTCGTCGAGTTCGCCGGCGCGGATGTGGTGCAGCCGGGCCCGCAGGGCGGTGCCGGCGGGAGCGTCCGTGCCGTGCAGGTGCGGGTGGAAGCCGGTACCTGCCTCCGTGACGACGGCCGCCCCCTCGGCGGCGTTCGCGGGGGTGTGCGGGTGGGGTTCGGCGGACATGGTGCTCCTAGGTCGCGGCATGAATCAGGACAGGGGGCGGCGTCTCCCGGTGCCTCCCCCGGCCGCGCCCGACGCCCCGGGATGTCACCGGACGCTAGGCCCGGCGGCAAAAGGATGTCAAGAGGTGTCTTTTCCCGCCGACCGGGCCCGCCCTTGGCGGACAAGGGACTTGAGCACCGCTCCGCCCGGGGGATACTCGGGTGCATGCACATATCCGCCAAGGCCGACTACGCCGCCCGGGCTCTGGTCGAGCTCGCCTGCGACACGTCGCGCCCACTCACCTGCGAGGCCATCGCCGCCTCCCAGGGCATCCCGTTCCGGTTCCTCAAGTCCGTGGTGGGCGAACTGCGGCGGGCCGGGCTGGTCCGCAGCCAGCGCGGCTGCGAGGGCGGCTACTGGCTCGGTCGGACGGCCGAGGAGATCACCCTGCTGGACGTGGTGCGCGCGGTGGACGGCGAGGTGATCACCCTGCGCGGCGAGCCGCTGGCCGGACTCGACTACCCGGGCCCCGCGCACGGACTGCCGTCGGTCTGGCGCAGCGTCGAGGAGCGCGCCGTGGAGATCCTCTCGGGCACGACCGTGGCCCAACTGGTGCGCTCCGGCGACCGGGTGGCGACCGCGTGAGCGGGGACGAAGGCAGGACCGAAGGCGGGACCGGGGCCGTGGACGAGTCAGGCCCCGGGGCCACTGCGGTCGAGGTCGTCGAGTACACCGACCCGATGTGCCCGTGGTCCTGGGCGGCCGAGCCGAGGCTGCGGGCGCTGCTGCGCGAGGCGGAGGGCTTCTGCCGGCACCGGAGGGTCTTCGGGGTGCTCTTCGACGAGGACGAGGAGCCCGCGCCGGACCCGGCCGCCGAGACGGCCTGGTACGCCGGGTACGTCGAGCGGATCACCGATTACGCGGGCGCGCCGAGGGCCGCCCGGCTGGGCTGGGTGGCGGCGAGCAGCTGGCCGTCCTCGCTGGCGGCGGCCGCCGCCGAGGCGCAGGGACCGCTGGTCGCCGACCGGGTGCTGCGCCGGCTGCGGGAGAGCGTGTTCGTGCTGGGCGAGCCCGCCGACACCCCCGGGCGCGTGCTCGCGGCGGTCGCGGGGGTGCCCGGCCTCGACGAGCCTCGGTTGCGGGCCGATCTGGCCTCCGCGGCCGTCCGCGAGCGGGTGTGCCGCGACCGCGCCGAGGCCAGGCGGCCGCTGCCGGAGGTGATCGGCCTGCGCGGGGACGGGCCCCACCCGGGGGCGGCGAAGGAGACCGAGGACGGCGGCCACCGGTACGCGCTGCCGACCGTGGTGTTCACCGGGCCGGGCGGGCGCCGGGTGGTGCCGGGGTGGCGGAGCGTGGACGAGTACCGGACCGCGCTGGCCTCGGTCTCCCGCGCGCCGCTGCCGCCGACGGACGGCCTTCCCAGCGCCGCGGACCTGTTGGAGCGCTACCGGAGCCTGACCTCGCCCGAGCTGGCCGGAGCGGCCGGAAGCCTTCCGCCCGGCGCCCGGCGCGTACGGACCGCCAACGGGGACGTCGTCCTCCACCCGCAGGAACGCTCCGGCCCGGCCGTCGTGGCCGCCCACCGCTCCGCCCACCGCTCCCCCGCCGACGACTGACGGAGCACGCCTCCGAACGGGGCGAAGACGTCACACGGCGCCGCCCCGCGCACGGCGCACCGGCCGGATCCCGCCGCCGCAACGACGCTCCGTGGACGTCGCAACGGTGCCGCGTGAACGGCACATTGAGGGCGTGTTGCGGCATCCGCCGGAGCAAAGGGACACCTTTTGGTGTCCATTGACAGCAGGCCGCTGACCTGGCCAGGATGAGTCCATGACCTCCACGCACCCCCTCCCGGTGCGCCGCTGGACGAGTCACCGACGCACCAGCAGCACCCACTGTTGTTGACCGCGTCCGGACCTGGCGGCCACGACGCCGCCACTCCCCCCGGCCCGCCCGGGCGAACCGCTCGTACGAACCCTGACCACCGGCGCTCCGGGCCCTGAACCCGGCGCCCCGGGCCCCGGGTTCCCGGCCGACCGGCCCTCTCCCCCGGCCGACCGCCACCCCCCTGCGCCTCCCACGCGTCTCCCGGCCCTCGGCACCGCCCGTCGGCCCCCTCCGCGCCGCCCGACCGCGCACTCCCGACCGCGCACTCCCGGCCCGCCCCCGTGCCGTTGCTCCGCCCACCGCCCTGCCCCGATCCCGCGCTCCGGCCCGCGACCGCGACCGTACCCGCACCCGTGCTCAAAGCCGGAACTGCCGCGCACCCTCCGAAAGGTGACCGACCGTCATGACCAGCTCCTCCAACGACCGCCCGCTGCTCGGCAGACGTTCCCTGCTCGGCCTCGGCCTCGGCCTCGGCGCCTCGTTCGCCCTCGCCGCGTGCGGCGACCCCGGGCAGGCCGGGACGGGCGGGTCCGCCACCGGCGGCACCCTCAAGTGGGGCTGGGCGTTGCCGACTTCGTGGGACCCGGTGTTCTCCTCGGCGGGCTGGGACGTCCACTCCCTGTCGCTGGTCTACGCGGGCCTCACCAAGCTCGACGAACAGGGCGCCGCCGTACCGGCGCTGGCCTCGGCGTGGAAGTTCAGCGCCGACGGCACCTCGGTCACCTTCACCCTGCGCCCCGGACTGACCTTCTCCGACGGCACCCCGCTGGACGCCGCGGCCGTCAAGAAGAGCCTGGACCGAGGGCGCACCGAGGCTAAGTCCCTGGTCGCCCCGCAGCTCACCAGCGTCCGCGAGGTGTCCGCGCCCGACCCGCAGACCGTGCTGCTCGAACTCTCCCGGCCCGACTACCAGATACCCAACCTGCTGGCCGGGAAGACCGGCATGGTCGTCAACCCGAAGGCCTTCGAGTCGGACGCCGCCGGGCTGGCCACCCGACCGGCGGGCGCCGGGCCGTTCACCCTCACCTCCTACACCCAGAACGCCAAGGCCGTGCTGCGGCGCAACCCCGCCTACTGGGACGCGACCGCGATCAAGCTGGAGAACTTCGAGGTCCATCCGCTGCCGGACGCCGCCACCGTGGTCGCCGGGCTCCAGTCCGGACAGTTCGACGTGGCCCAGATCCCGGGCAGCCAGGTGGCCGCGGCCAGGGCGGCGGGCCTGGAGGTCCAGGTGATCCCGTCCCTGGTGGTGGCGGTACTGGACGTCAACGTCGAGAAGGCGCCGTTCGACAACCCCAAGGTGGTCGAGGCGCTCAAGTTCGCGATCGACCGGGAGGCCCTGCTCAAGACCCAGCTGTTCGGCTACGGAGAGGTCAACCACCAGCCGTTCCCGAAGGGTTACGTCGGCTACGACCCCGCCTCCGCCGACCTCTACCGGTACGACCCGGCGAAGGCGCGCGCGCTGCTCACCGAGGCCGGCCACCCCGACGGCGTCGACCTCACCCTGACCACCACCGCCGCGCAGGGACTGCCGGAGCAGCTCCAGGCGCAGCTGAAGGAGGTCGGCATCCGGGCCACCATCGACGTGGTCCCGGCGGCGCAGGCCACCCAGATCGTCTACATCCAGCACGCCAAGGCCCTGTTCACCGACCAGTTCGCGGGCCGCGACTCCGCCGCGCAGTCCTTCCAGGTGCTGTTCGGCGAGCAGGGCCTGATGAACCCGGGCCGCCGTACGCCGCCGGAGCTGGCCGCCGCCGTCGAGCTGGTCTCCCGCACCCCGCTGGACTCGCCGGAGTACCCGAAGGTGCTGCGGGCGGCGACCGCGCTCGCGGTGCGCACGATGCCCAACACCTTCCTGTACAGCGTCCCCCGGCTGCTGGCCCGGCGGAAGTCCGTCTCGCCGGTCCCGGCCTTCACGGCGGTGCAGCGGTTCGAGGGGGTGACCGCGTCGTGAGCGCCGTCCTGCCCCGCGCGGGCGCCTGGCGCGCGGGGCCCCTCGCCCGCCGGGCGGCGCGCGCCCCGCGCCCGCTGGGGCGGGTGCTCGCGAGCACGGTCACCGTCTTCCTGCTCTCCTCACTGCTCACCTTCGGCCTCGGCGCCGTCTCGGACGCCAATCCGGCCGCCGCCGTCCTCGGCGAGACCGCCACCGCGGCCGACATCGCCCGGCTGGACCACGAGTTCGGCCTGGACCGGCCGCTGCCCGCGCAGTACGGCGGCTGGCTGCTCGACGCGGTCGGCGGCGACCTCGGGACCTCCTGGTTCACCACCGTGCCGGTCGCCGACTCGATCGCCACCGCGCTCCCGGTGGACCTCTCCATCGCCGGCCTCGCGCTGCTGCTGGCCGTCCTGCTGGGCGGCGCGGCCGGTGTGGCGGCGGCGCTGAGCAACGGCGGCCGGCTGGACCGCGCGGTCACCGCCGGCTGCACCCTCCTCGGCACCCTGCCCGCCTTCGTGATCGCGATCGGACTGATCACCCTGGTCGCCGTCCAGCTGCGGCTCCTGCCCTCCGGCGGATACGTGCCGTTCTCCCGACAGCCGGGCGAGTGGCTGCGGTTCGCGCTGCTGCCGGCCCTGGCCCTCAGCCTGGACGCCGCCGCCGGCATCGCCCGCCAGCTGCGGACCTCGCTGGTCGCGGAGCTGCGCCGGAACTACGCGACCGGCGCCCTGATGCGCGGACTCTCCGGGCGCCGGGTGCTGTTCGGCCACGCGCTGCGGAACGCCGCCGGTCCGGCCTTCACCGTGCTCGGCATGAGCGTGCCGGTCCTCATCGGCGGCGCCGTGGTCACCGAGCGGATCTTCAACCTGCCGGGGATCGCCCAACTCTCCCTCCGGGCCGCCGAGCAGCACGACGTGCCGGTGATCCAGGGCACCCTGCTGGTCACCGTCGTGGTGGTGCTGGTGGCGAACCTGGCCGTCGACGCCGTGCTCTTCGCCCTCAACCCGGTGGCCCGTCGCGGGCCCCGGCCGGAGCGGCGCCTGACGAAGGTGAAGGCGACGGGGGCGGCGTCGGCTGTGGGAGGGGCCCGGTGACCGCGCTGCGCGCCTCGCTGCGGGTGCCCGTCGCCCGCGCCGCGCTGGCCGTCCTGGCCGTCGTCCTGCTGCTGGCCCTGTTCGGCGGACGGATCGCCCCGGCGGACCCGCTCGCCCAGGACACCGCCCGCCTCCTGGGCGGCCCCTCGGCGGACCACCTGCTGGGCACCGACTACCTGGGCCGCGACGTGCTGAGCCGGTTGCTGGCCGGCACCGGGCTCTCCGTGCTCGCCGCCGTCGAGGCGGTGGCCGTGGCGGCCCTGCTCGGGGTCGTCCCCGGGCTGCTGTCGGTGCGGTTCGGCCCGGCCGGGTCCTGGCTGGCCCTGCGCGCCGTGGACTCCCTGATGACGCTGCCGTTCACGCTCTTCGCGATCGCGGCCGTCGGCCTGCTCGGCAACGGGCTGCACCAGGCGATGCTGGCGCTCGGGGTCCTGCTCGCGCCGCTGTTCTTCCGCGTCAGCCGGGCCGCCGCGCTCGGACTGGACCGCGCCCAGTACGTCGAGGCCGCCGAGCTGATGGGCGCCTCCCGGTCCTGGATCCTGCGGGTCCACATCTGGCGCAAGGTGCTGCCGACGGTCGCCGTCACCACCGCGCACGCGCTGGCCACCGGTCTGCTCACGGTCTCCTCCCTCACCTTCCTCGGGATCGGTGTGCAACCGCCGGACCCGACCTGGGGCGGCATGCTCGCCAGCGACCTCGGCTTCCTGGCCCAGCAGCCGTGGGCACCGATCCCGCCCGCCGTGCTGATCATGCTCACCGTCGGGGCGCTGAACCTGCTGGCCGACGCCCTCGCGGACACCGAGCGGTCCGGTGCCCCGGCCGCCGCCCGCACGCGCCGGGTCGGCGGGAGGCGCGCCGCCTCGGGTGTGCCGTCCGTGCCGGACCGGAAGGAGCACGACCATGTCCCCCACCCTGCCTGAGCCCGACCGTCCCGCTTCTGCCGATCGCACCGCCGCGCTGCGGGTCGAGGGGCTGCACGTGACCGTCGGCCACGGCCGGACCGAGGCCGTCCGCGACGTCTCCTTCGACATCCTCCCCGGCGAGGCCGTCGGGCTGGTCGGCGAGTCCGGCAGCGGCAAGACGCTCACCTGCCGCTCGGTGCTCGGCCTGCCTTCGCCCGGGGTCGCCGTGTCCGCCGGACGGATCGTGCTCGGCGGCACGGCGGACGACGGCGGCGACGACGCCGATCTCGTCGGCCTGACCGACCGCCAGTGGCAACAGGTGCGCGGCACCCGGATCGGCGCCGTCTTCCAGGACCCGGGCTCGTACCTCAACCCCACCCTCACCGTCGGGCGCCAGCTCAGCGAGCCGCTGCGCCGGCGCGGACTCACCCGCGCCGAGGCCCGCCGCCGGGCGGTGGAACTCTTCGAGGCCGTCGGCCTGCACGACCCGGAGCGGGTCCACGACAGCTACCCGCACGAACTCTCCGGCGGCATGCTCCAGCGGGTCCTGATCGCGGTCGCGATCTCGGGCGACCCCCGGTTGCTGGTCGCCGACGAGGCCACCACCGCGCTGGACACCGTCGTCCAGGCGGAGGTGCTGGACCTGCTGGACGTGCTGCGCGACCGGCACGGGCTGGCCCTGCTGCTGGTCAGCCACGACCTGGCGGTGGTCGCCGAGGTGTGCGACCGGGTCCTCGTGCTCTACGCGGGCGAGGTCGTCGAGGAGGGCCCGACCGCCGAGGTGGTCGCCGCCCCGGCCCACCCGTACACCGAGGCGCTGCTGCGGGTCGCCGCCCTGGGCCGCCGCGACCGCCGGGAGCTGGCCGTCATCCCCGGCCGGCCGCCCGAGCCCGGAGCCGCCGGGGCCGGCTGCCGCTTCGCCCCGCGCTGCGAGTACGCCACCGCCGCCTGCGTCGAGCAGGCCGTCCCGCTCACGCCCGTCCCCGGGACCGAGCAGGACAGCGGCACCGGCGGCCGGGCGGCGCGCTGCCTGCGCAGCGCCGAACTGACCCTCAGCGGCGTCCGCGAACGGACGGACGCCACGGAACGAACGGAGGTCCCGGTATGAGCATCACCACCATCGCCCCGTCGATCACGGACGGGCCGACGCCCGCCACCGGATCCCCCACCCTGCGGATCGAGCGGTTGGAGGTCCGCTACGGCCGCACCCCCGTGCTCGGCGGGGTCGACCTGGAGGCACGCTCGGGCGAGATCCTGGGCCTCATCGGCGAGACCGGCTCCGGGAAGACCACCCTCGCCCGGGCCGTGGCCGGGCTGGCCCCCGTCACCGCCGGCCGGATCACCGTGGACGGCGCCGACCGCACCGCCCTGCACGGCCGGTCCCTGCGGACGGCGCGTCGTGCCGGGACCGTCCAGTACATGTTCCAGGACCCGCTGCGTTCCCTCGACCCCGATCTCACGGTGGCCCGCCTCGTCGGCGAACCGCTCGCCGTGGCCGGCGTCCCCCGCACCGAGCGCGGGCCGAGGGTGCGGGAGGCGCTCGACCGGGTCGGCCTGGACACCGCGCTCGCCTCCCGCACCCCCGGCGCGCTGTCGGGCGGCCAGCGCCAGCGGGTCGCCCTGGCCCGGGCCATCGTCGGACGGCCGCGACTGCTGCTGGCCGACGAACCGGTCAGCGCCCTGGACGCCTCCAACCGCAACCACGTGCTGCGCCTGCTCGACCGGCTCCGCCGTGAACTGGGACTGGCCGTCGTGGTGATCTCGCACGACCTCGACTCACTGGCCGGGATCGCCGACCGGATCGCCGTGCTCTACCGGGGCCGGATCGTCGAACAGGGCCCGGCGGAGGCGGTACTGGACCGGCCGCTGCACCCGTACAGCGCGCTGCTGGCCGCTTCGGCGCCGGGCCCGGATCCCGCACGGCGGACCGTGCTGCGGCTCCTGCGGGCGCCGGCGACGGCCGCCGTCCCCGCCGGGGGCTGCGGGTTCGCGCACCGGTGCCCGTTCGCGGACGCGGCCTGCGCGGAGGTGCCGGAACCCGGCCCGGCCCCCGCCGTCCCCACCGCTGGTCCGGAGGCGCACGTCGCCGCCTGCCACCACAGCCCGGACTGGCGGGCCCGGCTCCACCCGGACGCCACCGTCCGCACCCCCGACGCCACCACCACCCCCCAGGAGCAGCCCCGATGACCCCGGCCGCACCACCCGCCGCACCCGCCCGACCGGCACCTCCGCCCCTCGCCCTCGACGAACCGCCCGACCTCGACGCGCTGCCCGCCCTGACCACCGCCCTCGCCGAGCGGGCCGCCGAGCACGACCGGGACGCCACCCTCCCCAACGAGGGCCTCGCGCTCGTCCACCGGGCCGGCCTGCTCACCGCGACCGTCGCCGAACGGCATGGCGGCCCCGGCCTCGGTCTCGCCGACACCGTCCGGATCCTGCGCGCGCTCGGCGCGGGCGACCCGGCGGTCGCCCTGGTCACCGCGATGACCCTGTTCGTCCACGCCGCCGAGGCGCGCGAGGCCCACTGGCCGGCCGGTCCGCTGGCGCAGCTGCTCGCCGAGTCCGCCGAGCGTCCCACCCTGGTCAACCACGTCCGGGTGGAGCCGGAACTCGGCACCCCCGTGCGCGGCGGCCTGCCGGCGACGGTGGCCGAACGGCGCGGCGACGTGTGGGAACTGACCGGGCGCAAGATCTTCTCCACCGGCGCGCCCGCGCTGCGCTGGCTGCTGGTGTGGGCCCGCACCGACGAACCCGAGCCCCGGGTCGGCTCGTTCCTGGTCCGTGGCGACCTGCCCGGCATCACCGTCGAGCCGACCTGGGACCACCTCGGCCTGCGGGCCAGCCGCAGCGACGACGTACTGCTGGACGCCGTACGGATCCCGCTCGACCACACCGCACGGCTCGCCGCCCCCTCCCCGGAGGGCGGCCGGGACCCGGTCGGCGCCGCCTGGAACTCGCTCGGCCTGGCCGCCCTCTACCTGGGCGTCGCCCGTGCGGCGCAGTCCTGGCTCACCGCCTTCCTGCACGAGCGGACCCCGAGCGCCCTGGGCGCGCCCCTGGCGAGCCTGCCCCGCTTCCAGAGCGAACTGGGCCTGATCGACGTCGAGCTCGGCGGCGCCGAACGGCTGGTGGCCGCCCTGGCCGCGGCCGTCGACGCGGGCGATCCGACGGCCGTGGACGAGGCGCCCGGGGCCAAGCTGCTCGGCACCCGCGCCGCCGTCGACTCCGTCCAGCGGGCCGTCGCCCTGGTCGGCAACCACGGTCTGACCCGGCACCACCCGCTCCAGCGGCACCTGCGCGACGTGCTGTGCGCCCGGGTGCACACCCCGCAGGACGACACCGTCCTGCTCGCCCGGGGCCGGGCCGCGCTGCACCGCCCGACGGTCGGCTGACCGGCTCCTTCCTTCTCTCCCGGCGCGTTCCCCTCCCGATCCCCCTCGTCAAGACCCTTGCCGAGCCCCTTGCCAAGAAAGGCAGACCACCATGCCCGTCGAGTTCATCGGCATGATCTCCACCCACGACGTCTCCGAGACCCGCCCCGCCCACGGTCCGGTGGTCGACCCCGACTACACCCGCCGGTTCGCCCGGGCCCACGAGGAGGCCGGCTTCGACCGCATCCTGATCGCCCACTCCTCGGCCAGCCCCGACCCCAACCAGGTCGCCGCCTTCGCCGCCGCGAACACCGAGCGGCTGGGCCTGCTGATCGCGCACCGCCCCGGCTTCATCGCGCCCACCGTCGCCGCCCGCACCTTCGCGACCCTGGACCGGTTCTCCGGCGGCCGGGTCGCCGTCCACATCATCACCGGCGGCCACGACGCCGAGCAGCGCCGCGACGGCGACTACCTCACCAAGGACGAGCGCTACGCCCGCACCGACGACTACCTGACCGTGCTCACCAAGGCCTGGACCGCCGAGGAGCCGTTCGACCACGAGGGCCCGTACTACCGCCTCGCCGACTTCAAGTCCGAGGTGCTGCCGGTCCAGCGGCCGCGCATCCCGCTGTTCTTCGGCGGCTCCTCCGAGGCCGCCTACCGGGTCGGCGGCAAGCACGCCGACACCTTCGCGCTGTGGGGCGAGCCGCTCGCCGAGACCGCGCAGCAGATCGCCTCCGTCCGCGCCGCCGCCACCGCCGCCGGGCGCACCGACGTCCAGGGCATCAGCGTGTCCTTCCGTCCGATCCTCGGCCGCACCGAGGAGGAGGCCTGGGAACGCGCCCACCGCGTCCTGGCCACCATCAAGGAGCGCAACGACGTCTTCGGCGGACGCCGCCCGATCCTGCCGACCGGCCCCGGGGCCGCGCCGCAGAACGTCGGCTCCCAGCGCCTGCTGGCCGCCGCCGCCAAGGGCGACCGGCACGACCGCGCGCTCTGGACGGCCCCGGCCGCCGCGACCGGCGCCGCCGGGAACTCGACCGCCCTGGTCGGCACGCCGGAAACGGTGGCCCAGGCGCTGCTGGACTACGTCGACCTCGGCGCCACCACGCTGCTGATCCGCGGCTACGACCCGCTGGACGACGCCCTCGACTACGGCAAGGAGCTCATCCCGCTGGTGCGCCAGGAGGTCGCCCGCCGGGACGCCCGGGCGGCGCGGGAGGTCGACGCGGCCCGCGCGGTCGAGGCCGCACAGGCCGGTCAGGCCGCACAGGCCGGTCAGGCCGGTCAGGCCGGTCAGGCCGGTCAGGCCGCCATCGCGGTGTCCGGTGCCGCCCGATGACCACCACCACCGCCTCCCCGGTGCCGCTGACCGGCCCGTCCTCCGCCGGCCGGAAGCCCGCCGCCGTCTGGGAGCCCGCCGCCGACGTCACCGTGCGCGGCACCGTCCTGCTGCTGCCCGGCCGGGGCGAGCACGCGGGTGTGTACGGCCGCTTCGGCCGGCGGCTGGCCTTCGACGGCTACCGCGTGGTCGTCCCGGCGGTGCCCGCCGCAGGGTCCGCCCCTCTGGACCGGGTGGACCTGGCCGGTCCGGTCGCCGAGGCACGCGAGACCGCACCGCCTGGCACGCCCGTGGTGCTGGCCGGCTCGGACACCGGCGCCCTGCTCGCGCTGGCCGCCGCCCGGCAGGCCGCCCCCGACGGGCTGCTGCTCGTCGGCCTGCCCACGACGGTTGCCGCGCCCGGAGCCTCGGACACCGCCGACGAGTGGACGGACGAGCTCGGCGCCCGGACGTCCTGCCCGGCGCACCGGGGCCTGCTGGCCGCCGACCCGGACTTCCGGCGCGGCGCGCTCGCCGAGGACGTCCCCGCCGACCTCGCCCGGGCGGCCGAGGACGCACCGGTCTCCGGGGTGCCGGTCCTGGTGGTGCACGGGTCCGCCGACCCGGTGTCGCCGCCCGCCACCGCGCGGCGGTTCGCCGAGCGCCTCGCCGCCGACCTCGTCCTGGTCGCCGACGGCCGGCACGACGCGCTCAACGACGCCGCCCACCGCAGCGTCGCCGCCGCCGTCGTCCAGTGGCTGGAACGCCTGCGGGGCGGCCCGCACCTGCCCGCCCAGATCGTCACCACCGACGCGGGCGGACGCACCCCCGACCCGCGTGCCCTGGAAGGAAACCCGGCATGACCACCCTCGACGAACGCCCCGTCCTCACCCAGCCGTCCGTGCTCGCCCAGCCGTCCACGCACGCCCAGCCGTCCGCGCTCGCCGGATCCCACGGCGCCGACCTGCTCCGCAGCGCCCTGCGGCGGCACGCGGCCGGCGTCACGGTGATCACCGCGGCCGGCCCCGGCGGTCCCGTCGGCTTCACCGCCACCTCGTTCACCTCGGTGAGCCTGGACCCCGCCCTGGTGTCCTTCTACCTGTCGGCCACCGCCTCGGCCGCGCCCGCGGTGCGGGAGGCCGAGGCCTTCACCGTGCACATCCTCCGCGACGACCAGCGGGAGCTGGCGAACCGCTTCGCCCGCAGCGGGATCGACCGCTTCGCCGGTACCGACTGGCAGACCGGCCCGTACGGCACGCCCGTCCTCGCGGGCGCCGCCGCCCGCCTCACGGCCCGCCCGTTCCTGCTCCAGCCGGTCGGCGACCACCTGCTGGTCGTCGGCGAGGTGCTGGCCGTGGACACCACCGACGGCCCGCCGCTGGTCCACCACGACGGCGGCTACGGCGGGTTCGTCCCCGTCCGGGAGGGCTGAGCCGCCATGGCGCTGACCGCCCACTGGTTCCTGCCGACCACCGGGGACAGCCGGCACGTCGTCGGTGGCGGCCACGGCTCGACCCCCGGCACCGCCGGCACCGACCGGCCGCCCAGCATCGCCTACCTCGGCCAGATCGCCCGCAGTGCGGAACAGCTCGGTTTCACCGGGGCGCTGACGCCGACCGGCGCCTGGTGCGAGGACGCCTGGCTGACCACCGCGATGCTCACCCGGGAGACCGAACGGCTGAAGTACCTGGTGGCCTTCCGGCCCGGTCAGCTCAGCCCGACGCTGGCCGCCCAGATGGCCACCAGCTACCAGAACCAGTCGGGCGGCCGGCTGCTGCTCAACGTCGTCACCGGCGGCGAGTCCGCCGAGCAGCGCGCGTACGGGGACTTCCTCGACAAGGCGGGCCGCTACGCCCGCACCGAGGAGTTCCTGTCCGTCACCGGCCGGCTCTGGCGCGGCGAACAGGTCGACCACCGCGGCGCCCACCTGCGGGTGGAGGCCGCCCGGCTGACCCGGCTGCCGGAGCCGGTGCCCGAGGTGTACTTCGGCGGCTCCTCGCCGGAGGCCGCCGAGGTCGCCGCCCGGCACGCCGACGTCTACCTCACCTGGGGCGAGCCGCCCGCCATGGTCGCCGAGAAGATCCGGCACGTCCGCGAACTCGCCGCCCGGCACGGCCGCACGCCGCGGTTCGGCATCCGGCTGCACGTCATCACCCGCGACACCGCGCAGGCGGCGTGGGCGGAGGCCGACCGTCTGCTCGCCGGGATGGACCCGGCGCGGATCGCCGAGACCCAGGCGGCGCTGGCCCGCAGCGAGTCCGAGGGCCAGCGGCGGATGCGCCTGCTGCACGGCGGCTCGACCGACCGGCTGGAGGTCTCGCCCAACCTGTGGGCCGGGATCGGCCTGGTGCGCGGCGGCGCGGGCACCGCCCTCGTCGGCGACCACCGCGAGGTGGCCGACCGGATCGAGGAGTACCACCGGCTGGGCGTGGACGAGTTCATCCTCTCCGGCGCCCCGCACCTGGAGGAGGCGTACTGGGTCGGGGAGAACGTGCTGGCGGTCCTGGCCGAGCGGGGGCTCTGGAAGCGCGAGGCCTGACGGGGGTCGGTGGCCGGTCGGACGACAGGGCGCGCCCCTGTTGCCCGACCGGCCCCTCCCCCAGGTCCTCGTCACCCCAGTCGTGCGTCGAACTCCAGCGCCCCGACAAGCTCGCCGACCCGGTGCTCCGGCAGGCCCCGGGAGACGAACCAGGCGCCGACGTTGCGCACGTCCCGCTCCAGGAACGCCCGCCCGCGCGGATTCGCGACCACGTCCACGATCTGCGGCACATCGATGATCACCAGCCGCCCCTCGTGGACCAGGATGTTGTACGCCGACAGGTCCCCGTGCGCGTACCCGTCACCGGCCAGCAGCGACAGGCTGCGGCCGAGCTGGTCCCACAGGTCCTCGACGTCCACCTCCTCCGCCCGCAGCTGCGCGAGCCGGGGCCCGGCGGTGCCGCTCTCGTCGCCGACGAACTCCATCAGGATCTCCGTGCCCAGGATCTGCACCGGGTAGGGGACGGCCACCCCGGCCGACCAGAGCCGGCACAGCGCGGTGAACTCGGCACCGGCCCACTGCGCGGCGATGGCCTCCTTGCCGAACGCCGTCCGCTTGGCCATCGCCCGGGCGATCCGGGACTCCTTGTGCCGGCGCCCCTCCAGGTACCCGGAGTCGCGGTGGAACATCCGGTGCTGGGAGTCGCGGTAGCGCTTGGCCGCCATCAGCGTGCGGCGGTCCGTGCCCGGTACCCCGCGCTCCAGGAGGAAGACGTCCGCCTCCTTGCCGGTCTTCACCAGCCCGACTTCGGTGTCCACGGCCGCGAGTTCGGTCACCACCCAGGCAGGGCGCGGCTCGGGCCCCTTCTCGGTGGGGGTGGACTGGTCCCAGGTCGACCAGCGGTCGCCCCCGGCCGGGCCGTCGTAGTTGTCGTCGTAACTGTCGTCGTGGTGGTCGTGCTCGCCGTCGTGGTTCTCGTGGTCGCCGTCGAAGTCGGCGTACTCGTCACTGTCGACGGCGTAGGCCCCGTGCTCGTCGAACCCGAACACGACCTCGGGCTCGTGATCGTCGAACCGCTCGGACCGGCGGCCACGACGGGGTGCGCCCTTGGCACGGATACGGGAGAAGGACTCGGTGTCGGTGGTGGAAAAGCGCTCACGCACTGTGGTGGCTCCTGGGGAACAGCCCACCGTTGCGCCAGTTGCGAGGCGTCGTCAGCCGGTGGGCGAAAGACGAGAGGAAGAGGCGTATGGCGCGCACACAAGGGCGCGCCGCGACACGGCGGCGACCATCGAAACGCACCTCCTCTGCTTCTCCACGTCAGTCCCCACGCCACGGGCAGCCCCGCGGCGCGAACGAGTCAGAGCTTAGCGACTTCCAAGATCGGCGCAACCGATTTTCCCGCCCACCCCTGCCATGGCCTGCCCTGCCCTGCCCTGCCCGACATGCCGCGCCCGGCCCAAGGTCACCGACCGTTGCGGCGCGCCACGCGACAATGCGGGTCGTCGTACGAGTCCGGAGGGTCGAACCATGGTCGGTGCCGCGCAGTTCCACGCCTGGAACGTCCAGGAGTCGGGCCCGCCCGACGCCCCGCACCGGGTGCTGCTCCTGCCCGGTGGGATGTGCGGCACGACCTTCTTCGCCGACATGACGGCGGCCCCCGCACTCGCCGACGCACCGATCCGCCTGATCGCGGCGACCGTCCCCGGCCACGCCGGCACCATCGCGCCCGTGGACGTGTCGATCGAGAACTACGCGGCGATCACCGGCGCCTTCGCGGCCGACCACGGCTGTACGGCCGTGGTCGGCCACAGCATCGGTGCCAACATCGCCCTGGAGATGGTGGCCGGCGGACACTTCTCCGGCCCTGTGGTGCTGCTCTCCCCCACGTTCTCGCGACCGGACGAGTCCAAGGCGCTCGCGGTCGCCACGACACTCGGGCGGATCCCGGGGCTGGGTGCCGTGGTCTGGCCGGTCATGCTCTGGCTGACGCCGAAGGTCCTGGCCGAGGGCTTCCCGGAGCGGCGCCGGGAGGAGCTGGTCGCCGATCTGAAGCGGAACTCCC
This sequence comes from Kitasatospora sp. cg17-2, assembly GCF_054031055.1. Classification (NCBI taxonomy): domain Bacteria; kingdom Bacillati; phylum Actinomycetota; class Actinomycetes; order Kitasatosporales; family Streptomycetaceae; genus Kitasatospora; species Kitasatospora sp. cg17-2. Next base: position 9,508,722 of record NZ_CM132923.1, on the reverse strand, counting down.
CGGCGTTCTGCAACCGCGCCATCGCCGAGTACTTCGCCTACCTGGACCGCCACGGCCAACTGGTGCCGCGGCTCTGCGAGTCCGGCGCCCGCGCCTGGGTGGTGCGCGGCGACCGGGACGAGGTGGGGCTCACCGACACCGAGCGCGCCGCCCTCGAAGCCTGCCCCTCCGCCACCCTGGTGGAGGTCCCCGACAGCGGGCACATGGTGATGGTGGAGCAGCCCGAGGCGGTGGCCCGCCTGGTCGCCGACGTCGTCCTCAACAGCTGACCCCTATATTTCGGTGCGGACCGAAACCTCGACACCATAGGTTCTCCCGCATGAGCATCTCAGCGGCGGGCGTGACCCCGAGGGACGGCAAGGCACTGGCGGCGGCCTCGACGGCGGTGGTCCTGTGGGCATCCGCGTTCGTGGCGATCCGGAGCGCGAGCGAGCACTTCGGGCCCGGATCGCTGGCTCTCGGCCGCCTGCTGGTGGGAACGGTCGCCCTGCTCTGCCTGCTCGCCCACCGCCGGGAGAGCCTGCCCCCGCGCGCCGCCTGGCCGGGCATCGCCGTCTCGGGCCTGCTCTGGTTCGGCCTCTACATGGTCGCCCTGAACTGGGGCGAGCAGGAGGTCGACGCGGGCACGGCGGCGATGCTGGTCGGCATCGGACCCGTCCTGATCGCCCTGCTGGGCGGCTGGCTGCTGCGCGAGGGCCTCCCGTCCAAGCTGCTCGCCGGGATGGCCGTCTCCCTGACCGGCGTGGTCGTGGTGGGCCTCTCCAAGTCGGGCGGCGACAGCAGCTCACTGCTCGGCATCGGCCTGTGCCTGCTCGCGGCCGTGACCTACGCGGCGGGCGTGGTGGCCCAGAAGCCGGCCCTGCGACACGGCACCGCGCTCCAGGTGACGACCTTCGGCTGCCTGATCGGCGCGGTCGCCTGCCTGCCCTTCGCCCCCCAGCTGGTGTCCGACCTGGCCGCCGCACCGATGTCCGCGACCCTCAATGTGGTCTACCTCGGCCTCTTCCCCACCGCCCTGGCCTTCACCACCTGGGCCTACGCCCTCTCCCGCACCACCGCCGCCCGCATGGGCGCCACCACCTACTCCGTCCCCGCCCTCGTCGTCGCCATGGCCTGGCTCCTCCTCGGCGAAACCCCCGCCCTCCTGACCCTGGCCGGCGGCGTCCTCTGCCTGGCCGGCGTCGCCGTCACCCGCCGCACCTGACCGGGCCTCTCGTTCTACGGAGGCACCCCGGTTTCGAGGTCGATCTCGCCCGGGGCCTCCCACGGCTTCACCCGGTTGAATCGATCTCTCATCTATTCCTCGTTCTACGAGAAGTGACCTTCCTAGCCAGCCGCCAGGTCCCCCTCCGCCAAACATTGCGATCTCGGGCCATCCGACCTCACCTCTCTTTTAAATCCGATTTCCCCTGGATTCTCGAACTCGCGACACGGCATTGAGCGGCTCGGACAGCGAGATAACGTCGGGCCAGTGCCGGATTTCCACACACCTCAAAAAGATCTTCCGACCATTCCATCACAATAAAGCCACCCGCCAACAGGGCCCGCTCTTCACTCGGTGGCTATTTTCACCCAAGTGGGAGTGAATTCTTTGAGATTCCTTCCCCGTCAGCTTCCATTTAACCGCTACGCACATACCTCACTCACCGACAGAGAGATCACTGTGCCGAATGCGGGACACCGAGGAATCACCTAGCCGAGCTAAGCCTAGCCGGCATCAGCAACCGGACAGCGTCGAGGGCAACCTCTGAAATCAGAGATTGCCCTCGACGTTCATTCAGCCCTGCCCATGTCGCACGGAACTAGCATGCATAATCGGAATCGTCGCAAAGCAGAGACCGGAACAGTTACCATTTCTCCATTGAATCCTTGGCGAAGTTCAGAATCCAACAGAGACCTTCGACTACTTCCCGAGAGAGCGGAACCCTACTGGTGCATCAGGTCGACAATCTTACCTACTGAGGAGCTTCTCCCACAGCGGCGTCTCGCGGGACGGCGACCGATAATCTCTCCACTCCTCTCCGTCGATATTAAACTCCAGCACCAGCTCCCGGAAGATCCACTTTCCAGTGGAGCGAATACTGGCACTCCCTGTTGCAATCAGCAGAACTGCGGCAATTGCCGACTCGGGCGACATCTCCTCGAACGAGAATCCTCCACAGAAGAAGCTGTAGATCGACCAGTCCCCCACAGGTCGCAGGTCAATATCCAGAAGACTCCCGAAATGCACGGTGACCATAGGATCGATCTCGTCTACATCAATCGAGATCGGCAAGAAATCGGAAATCACATCTGCAGATGATGTGGCCACCGAGATCCGTTCCGCCATGTCATCAATATCCATTTCAGCCTCTCGCTGACATATCCGACGTCGTCAGAAATTGCGACTACCAGTGGCTCTTGAATGCATGCTTGCCGATTCGCGGCCCCCACAAGACATCGATCTTCCGGAGCTTTTTGAATGGAGTCTTGACTCTAAAGACGACTCGATGGTTCTTGTCACCGTCGCGCTTGTGGACCGACCATCCCGCCGACCATTTAGTGTCCTTGTCTCCATTATTGTAACGCCCCGGCTTTCCGGGCTCCCTGAGGCCGAGCCTCTGCTCTCCCTTCTTAAATGCCGTCATGCTCGCATTGCCGAACTTTTCCGACCTCCCCCCGAAGGTCTTGCTGAGAAACAGCTTCTCCGTATACTTGACCTTTGCTTTGGTTGCAGCCCAGGCCACCTTACGCGCTACCTTCACGGTCTTTACCGCCGCAAATGCAGCGCCCACTGCCGCACCAGCTCCGACGACCTGTGCTGCCGCCGTCGCCGTCATCTCGGCGGCCTTCTCCCAGTTACCGGTGGCGGCATAGGAGACTGCCGAGACCGCACCGGCCACCGCGCCGATGGGGCCAGGCACGACCGTGGCCACGACCTCGGCGACCTTGGCGACGACCTCGACCGTCTTCTTCAGCCACTTGGGCATGCCCCAGTTGCCGTCGAGGTCGGTGCAGTTGACCGGGTCGCCGGTGCAGTAGTCGTAGGCACTGGCGTTGCCGCCGGGCACCGGGTCGATCTGCAGGAAGCGGCCGAGCGCCGGGCTGTAGAGGCGGGCACCCATGAGGATGTCGCCGTCCTGGGCCTCGGCGGAGCGCTGCTTGCCGCCCAGCCACCCGTACCGGACGCCCGCCTGGCCGTCCTGCGGGATGCCGAACTCGTCGAAGTCCAGCACCACCGGCCTGGTCAGCGCGGTGTCGGTGGTGATGACCACCGAGCCGAACAGGTTGGTCAGCTGGAGCTGGACGTCACCCGTCCTGCTGGTGGTGGCGACCAGGTCCGCATCCGGGCCCGAGACGTTGCGGGTCAGGGTGCCCTGGGTGGTGTCCTCGACGGTCCAGCGGACCTCGTCGGAGTCGTCACCGTAGTGGTTCAGCTTCGACGTGGCGCCGGCCCACGAGCCGTCCGCCTGCTTCTTACTGGTGGTGAACCCGGTCAGGCGGTGCGCCGCGTCGACGGCCCACTCCTGCTTGGTGTCCCCCTTCTCCTGGGCCGCGACGCGGTCGTTCGCCCAGTAGGTGTTGGTCGCGCCGGTCGCGGTCTTCACCGTGCGCCCGAAGGCGTCGTAGACGAAGCCGGGGTCGGTGAGGCGGTCGGCCCTGTCGTAGGTGTGGTTCTCCGCGACCGCTCCGGTCGTGCTGCACTCGCCCGACGCCCCCTTCGGGGAGGTCTGCTTGGACAGCCGGTTGGAACGATCGTCGAAGGTGTACTGGCGGGTGACGCAGCCGGTGGCGACCGTGGACTGCTCGGCCTTCACCAGCCGGCCGAGCCGGTCGTACTGGTAGGTGCGGGTGGCGGTGGAGCTGGTGTCCTTGGCCACCTGGCCCTGGGTGGAGATGTCAGTGGTCTGGGCCCAGATCACCTTGTTGTCGCTGGTGCGGGTGTAGGTGCGGCCGGTGGCCTCGCCGACGGCATTGGTGGTGTCCTTGCGGACGATGCCGCCGGGGTAGGTCTGCTCGACCAGCTGGCCGTCCGGACCGTACTTCGCGGTGAACTCGCCAGCCACGCTGTCGTTGACCGAGGTGACCAGCCCGCGCGGCTCCTTCGCGCGGTCGTAGGTGTAGGTGCTGAAGCCGGTCGGGTCGGTAACCTTCACCGGCTTGCCGAACCGGTCGAACTCCGTGGTGGTGGTGCCACCGTCGGCGTCCGTGTACGAGATCAGGCGGCCCAGCGCGTCCAGGACGCGCACCAGCGACTTGCCACCGGCGTTCGTCTTGACGATGCCGCCGGTGGCGGGGTCGTACTCGGTGGTGACCTTCGGCAGCGGCTTGCCCTCGTCCGAGGTGATCTCGGTCGACAGGATCCGGTCCGCGCCGTCGTAGGTGGTGACGGTCTTGCGGGACTTGCCCGCATTGGTCTCGGTGGTCTCCTCGGGCTCGCCGAACGGCGAGTAACGGGTGACCCGCTTGACCGGCAGGGTCGTCGGCATTCGGGTACCGTCGGCATCCGCGACGGCACCGCCCGGCATCGTGACGCATCCCAGACCCGCCCACTCGGGACGGTTACCGCAGAGAACGTCGTCCGGGTTGGCGCCGGCGGTGTAGTAGACCGCCTTGACCGTCCCGGCATCACTGCCGTTGGAGCCCGGCTTGCGGGACTCCATAGCACGCCCGGAGGCATCGAGCTTGACCGTGGCCGTCAGCTTGGCGCCGAGCGCATCGGTGGTCACCGAGGTGGCCGCCTTCAGCGTCCAGCCCGAGGTCCCCCCGATCGGCGCGTCGTACCCCTGCTTGGTGACCCGCAGTTCCGCGTCGTCGGCGTAGCCGTCGATGCGGGCGCCGTCGGTGCTGGTGGTGACCAGGTGGTAGGCCTGGCCGTCGGGCTTGCCCTCGTCGTAGGTGTTGGTGTTGTGGTCCCGAGCGACGACCGATTCCCCGGCGCGCATGGTGGGGTTGAGGGTGTCCTTGGTCAGGGTGACCGTGTCGAGGCCGGTGTGGAAGCGCTCGCCCGAGGAGGCGTCGTTCGTCCCGGTGACCGTGACCCTGAGTTCGTGGTCGCCCCGGGTGAGGTGGACGGGCAGTCCGGCGGTGTAGGGCGCGATCACCGGATCGGCCGAGTAGGTGTCGATCGGGGAGCCGATCGGGGACTGGCCGTCGATCGAGAACTGGACGGTGCCGTGGTCGCTGTTCTTGGTCAGCTGGCCGGTGAGGAGGTACTTGCCCTCTTCCGGGACGTTGACCCGCAGGCTGGCGAAGGCTCCGGCCTGAGTGCCGCGGATGCCCAGGTGGGCACCGCCGGACCAGGTCAGGCCGCAGCAGTCGTTGTCGATCTGGACGGTGGTGTTGGTGCCCAGCTGCGGGAGCTTCTCCGCCTCCCAGGTCACCGTGACCGGGTCGCTCTGGCCCTTGACCTCCTCGGCGAGCGAGGCGCGGTAGACCGGACCCAGGGTCTCGACGACGTCCAGGCCGTCCTGGGAATACGTGGTGCGCGAGTCGAGCAACCGCGCCCGGGACTTGGTGATCTCGGCCTTGCGGGCCTTCTGCTCGTCCGTCAGGACGGCGGCCAGCAGCTCGGCGGGGATCGGAGGCAGGCCGAGTTCGGCCGTGAACCGCTCCCACTCGGGGTGCGTCCCGAGCGCGATCGCGCGGTTGGTGGCCTGCAGCGAACGCACGGCGTGGCCGTAGCGGTCGTACTCGGTGGTGTCGATGTCACCGCCGGGGGTGACGGACGGGCTGGCGGTGTTGACCTCGTTGCCGGAGGCGTTGAGGTAGTGCACGGCGGCCGGCTTGTAGCCGTCCGCACCCGGCTTCACCGCGGTGGCCGTGTGGGTGCCGGGCTCGTCCTCGGGGCCGAAGACGGCGGTGGCGTCGGTGGGTGCGTCGGTCTGCGCCCAGGTGGCCGCGCCGGACAGGTCGTACGGACCGCCCGCGTCGCGGGTCAGCGGCACGTCGTAGACGACAGCGGTCGCGATCTCGCCGTTGACCTGGTCCTTGGAACCGGGGGCGAGGCTGGCCCGGCGGACCTTCAGCAGGCGCCCCGGGTCCTGGTCGGCCGCGGCCCTGCCGTAGTCGAAGTTCCACGGCAGCTGACCGGCCGCCGCGAGCTGGACGACCCGGCCGTCCGTGTCGTAGCCGTACGAGATCTTCAGCGGCTGGGCCAGGCGCGGGTCCCAGACCTGGGCGATGCGGCCCTTGTCGTCGTACGCGTAGTGCGCGACCTCGACGGCCTCCTGCCTGGAGGTCGCCGGGTTCCACGACCACACCTTGGCCGCCTTGATGCGGTCCAGGTAGTCACCGGGGGCACCGGCGGTCGCGGTGGTGGACTTGGCGTAGTCGTACTCCATGACCTCGCAGCCGCGCGGCAGCGGGTCCACCGAGCAGTGGTTGGCGTCGTCCACGCCCGGCTCGACCGCCGGGATGACGCGCTTCACGAGGGAGCGGCCGTCGGCGGTGTCGTACTGGTAGCGGGTGGTGGAGGCGGCCTCGGGACCGATGTCCGCGACCACCTGGTAGATGGAGGAGCCGGCCTGGCGGGCGAACACCGTCTTCGAACCGTCCAGCTCGGACAGCTCGTAGGTGGTGCCGGCGGTCTGCACGTCCCAGACCTGGTTCGGGCCGGCCCAGCACACCCAGACGGAGGCGCCGCGGTCGGTGTCCAGGCACTTGCCGGAGTGGCGGTTCATCACCGTGCCGTCGGTGCGCACCTCCCACTGCTGGTTGTCACCGGCGTTGCAGCTCCAGAGCATCAGCTGGGAGCCGTCGTCGACCTGGCCCCACGGGTTGTCCAGGCAGTGGCCGAGCAGGCGCAGCGTCAGGTCGTCGCCGCGGGACCACTGCTGGTTGGTGGCTCCGGTGCAGGGTGCCGGCTGAAGTGCGGCGCCGTTGCCGGCCGAGCCGTTCGGGGCTTCGAGGCACTGGCCGGTGCTGTTGAGCACCAGTGCGCCGGAGGCCGCGGGGACGGCCTTGAGGGTGAGTGATTCGGCGCCCGGTTCGGGGAAGAGGGTGCCGTCGGTGCCCTTGGCGAAGGTGAGGGTGCCGTCGTCGTTGCCCTTGATCTCTACCAGGTCGGACTGGGGGAAGGACAGCGAACGGTAGTCCGAACCAGCGCCCGCGTCGGGACCGCCGGCCCACTGCGGGCCGAACGGGGCGACGATCTCCTTCAGCGACAGGTCGTCGAAGAAGACCTCCTTGCCGGTACCGGCGCCGAACCCGTTGATGAGGCGGAACCAGGCTTCGGTGGCGTCCTTCGGGACGGCCATGTCGACGGTCAGCTGCTGCCAGCCGTCGGTGAAGGCGGCCTTCGGGGACAGCACGTCGCCGTAACCGGCGGGGGTGCGGTAGAGGCCGGCGAGGCGCAGGCCGATGTCGGCGCGGTCGGGGTCGAGGCCGGTGGCGCCGGGGACGTAGATCCAGCCGGTCAGCCGGTAGGTCTTCCCGGGCTGCATGCCCTGGGCGAAGGTGTACTCGGGGCCGATCGCCGCGTAGGAGGCCCAGCTGTCGGCGGGCTTGATCAGCAGCGAGTCGGTGGAGCTGTCGTGGCCCCGGGCGGTGGAGCGGGTGACCTCGGCCGGGCCGGGGGTGAAGCCGGCCGTGTCGGTGCCGATCTGGCGCTGGTTGAGCGTCAGTCGCTCGCCCTGGGGCTGCCAGCCGCGTCCGAGGTCGCGCGAGGAGGTGGTGCGGGTGACCGACATGCCGAGCTCGTTGGCGTCGGTGACGTCGGTGGAGTAGTCGCCGGTCAGGAGGTTGACCGAGCCGGGGCCGATGGCCGTCGCGGCGGCGCCGTCGGCGTTGCGGTCCACCGTGATGGTGTTCCACACCGTGGGGTAGCCGTCGCCGGAGCCGTCAGCGGGGAACAGCTTGGCGCGGACCTGGACGACACCGCCGACATTGCCGAGGGTGTCGACGACCGTCCAGTTGGCGTGGCCGCCGAGGTCGTCCAGGCGCGGCTTGTCCTCGGTGACCGGGGTGTTGTCGGCCTTGGTGAGGTTGGTCCGGGGCACCGGGTACTCGGTGGCGCCGGGGCCTCGGCGGTACTCGTAGACCACGCGCTCGAACTGCGTCTGGGCGTCCACCGCGAGCTTGACACGCTTGGCCGACTGACTGCCGTTCACGGGCGAGCTCAGACCGGCCCTGCCGACCTGGAACACATGGGTCGCGGGCGGGGAGAGGTTCCCGGCACGGTCCTTGGACTGCACGCTGAGCACGCGCCGGCCCTCGGTGGTCGGGGTGATGCTCGTGGTGATCGCGCCCGTGGTCTCCACGGTGACCGGCGTGCCGCCGTCCAGCGTGTAGACGTAGGCGCCGACGTCGTTCGTCCCGGGCGGGGCCGAGAAGGTGAACGAGCCGGGCTGGTTCGCCGTACCGTGCCACAGACCGTCCGACGGGTAGTCGGCCGAGGACACGAACGGTGCGCCGGGCTTGACGGTGTCGGCGATCAGGTGGGTGCCGGTCCAGCCGGAGCGGGACTTGCCGTCGTCGAGCATCGCCCAGATCGAGTACTGCACGCCCTCGTCGAGCCTGGCGAGGCCGTAGTCGGAGGGGCGGACGGTCGCGACGGCGCCGTTCGGGACGTCCTTGGCGATGGAGCCGACGAAGGCGCCTTCGCGCCACAGGTCCAGGTAGACCTTGAGCGCGTCGCCGTCCACGTCGGCGGCCTGCACCTGGAAGCGCGGGTTGGCGTCCGGGGTGTAGCGCGGGCTGCCGGGCTGCGAGGGCTGGACCTCGACGGCGGCCGGGGTCGCCGGAACGGTGTTGTAGGTGATCGAGAGGTACGGCGTGGCGCCGCCCTCGGCGGAGCTGAACCGCTTCCACGACAGGCTGCTGGACTCGTCGGCGGCCTTCAGGCCGATGCCGTACTCACCGAAGCCGTGGTCGGCGAAGTACTGGACCATCTCGGTGACGTCGGCGCTCGCCCACACCGAACCGTCCGGGCGGGTGCACTGGTGCCGGTCGTCGCCGTCCTCGTCGAAGGTGTCGTTCGAGGTCGCCCACTTCTGGCCCCACTGCGGCTGGTCGGTCCAGCGCGTCCACCAGCCGGCGCCCCGCGCGTCCCACACCTCCCACTGCTTCGGGATGCACGAGGATGAGTGGTAGTTGTACAGGTTGAGCTTGGCTTCGAGGATCTGCTTGCCGTTGAATTCGCCACCCGGGACCGTCAGGAACGAGCGCGCCACGGTCTTGCCGTCGTAGCTGCCGAGCTTGAGGTCCATCGACGACGACACGTCGTTGTACTCGTCGGTCTGCACATACGTGTCGTAGAGCGCGGCGACATCGGTCGGCGGGTCGATGGTGACCGGGTACTGGGTCTTCGGGTCGGCGAGGAACGCCGCGTCGGGGGTGAGCACCAGCTCGGTGTCCGCGCCCTGACCGCGCACCTCCATCGTCACCGGGGCACGGTTGAGGTGCTCCAGCGAGGCCGGGTCGACGACGGCGTCCCACATCACCGGTGCCGGGAGCCGGACGACCGGCTTGCCGCTCGCCTTCTCCAGCAGATGGACCGAACCGTCCCGCTGCGGAGCGACGGTCAGGCCCGTGGTGTCGAGCGGGATAGTGACCCGGCCGGTCTGCGCGACGGCGGAGCGGTCCTTCACGATCAGGAACTGCTCGAAGCCGGTCCGGGTTGCCTGGAGCACCAGGTCGACACCTGGGCGGGCGTCGACGTAGGTGGCCTTGCTGCCCTCCAGCTTCGGCGCGGGCAGCCTGCCCAGCCAGCCGAAGGAGACCTGCTGCTCACCGGTACCGAGCTTGGCCAGCGGGCGCTCGGCGGGAGCCGATGCGGAAGCGGTCGGCGTCGGGTCGGCCGCCGGGGCAGCCGCACGGGCCGCGGTCCGGGACGCCCGATCGGCGGCGGACGGCGAGGCACTCGCCTCCGGAGTCCCGCCGGCGGTCGGTTCCGGGGCCTCGGTCGACGGGGCCGCCGTCGGGGCAACCGTTGCCGGAGTCGGGGTCGGGGCCGGGACCGGGGCGGTCGGCGTGGTGGACGGCGTGGCCGCCGTGGCCGGGGAGGAGGCGGGCGTCGGAGCGATCGTGGCGGCGCTCGCAGCCGCAGTCGGCGCGGGAGCCGACGGGGCCACAGGAGGCGCGGTCGGCGGGGCCACGGGAAGGCTGTCGCCCACGGTCACGCCGGGGTCGCCGCCCTCGAAGACCAGCCCTTCCGGGTGTGCCTTCGGTGCGACCTTGCCGTCCGGCGTCCGCACCAGCGTGGTGTCCACCGGGACCCACGCCTCGCCGACCTTCATCCGGACCTGCCCGGTGGACCGGTCCGCGGTCAGCGTCCCGTTCGGGTTCGCCCACAGCGTCGTGAACTCGGTACGGGCCTTGGTGACCTCGATCCGCCGGTTCTGCAGGCGCGCCGCCAGCAGGGCGGACGCCTCGTCGGGCGCCTCGGTCGACGGGACGGCGGGAGGGGTCTGCGGAGTCTGGGGAGCCGGCGCGGCCGAAGCCGCGGGCGCCGTCAGCGCATCGAGCGCGACACCGGTCTGAACCAGCAGACCGAGCGTCACCACGCCCGATATTCGGCGCATCCAGCGCGAAGAGAAGGCCCCACCCGCGAACGCGGGCGAGGCCTGAGTGCGTCGTGACATCAGGTTCTTTCAATGGCAAATGAACAGTAAGCACCGGGTAAAGGTGCGCCTCAATCTCTCACCCCCAATAGGTGGCCCACGACCATAGTCAATGACAATTATGTAACAGTACATAAAGCATCGTCATGTAATGAATAATCAGAAACAAGGGCAGGGTGAAATAATTTGAGGCGTAAGGTCATGTATGTCCGATATGAAACCGCCAGCGGTCGCGGCGTGCCACGCATCCGAGCCCGGGCCCGCAAGGAGCGGCGGCCGGAGAGCCCGTGACGCCGCGTGATCGATGGAGGCGACCAACGCATGACGCACACGCACGACAGCCGGTCGGTCACCTGCTTCGTCGGGCAAGCACTTCGTGGACGTTCAACGGATTCCAGCCCTCGACGAGCCCTCGTCCGCCGAACGCAGAAGGTCCGGGCTCCGGCACCCGACATGCGTCGGGTGCCGGAGCCCGGACCGGGCGTGGGCGCCCCGGCGGTGGCCGTCCGTTGCCAGCACACCGGTCGAGTGGGCTGGGACCCCCGTACGGTCGGCCGCGGGAGCTCACCGAAGGCGCTGCCGCCCGCTTTACCCTGGGGTCGGCCGGTGTCGACGTGTCACCGGCCGACCGTGCGGTTCCCGGTCGGTGGGCGACGCGGGCCCGCTCAGGACGGTGGGAACCGGTGAGGTCTAGTAACCGCAGAAGGGAAGGCGGCTCTTGGCGGCGCCGTAGTCCACGTACGCCGCGTAGGTCCAGCCGTACACGCTCTGCGACCACCCGGCGTCGTTGTGGTACTCGCGGTAAGTGTGGTACCAGAGGCTCCCGGAGCCGATGTCCTGTCCCCAGTCGCTCCAGCAGTCGACGTCGATCCCGTCGTGCGAGGACGGGAAGAGGTCCGCAGCGACCTTGGCGCTGCTGACGTTGTAGTAGCCGTACACACCGACGCCGTGGGTGGTGCTCAGCCGGATCCCCACCGAGGCGAGGGTGGTCTGCGAGCCGGCGGCGCGCGGGGCCGCTCCCGCCGGGGCGGCGGCCACCACTCCGCCTGTGGCCATGGCACCGAGCAGTGCCAGGGTCGCGGTCAGCTTCCTGCCGTTGAACATGGTGATCCCCTCCTACGGGCCGGGGCGCCGGGTGCCGGACGGTCCCTGGTCCCGCCCCTGCCGTTGCCCCCATCCTCGGCGCCCGCGAACGGGAGCTCCATGACGGCAGGTTGACGTTCGCTTGGTGTTCGGGGCGCCGGGTCGGTGACCGGCTCCGGTCGCGGCGGCACGGGCCTTGTCTCCGGCGGCCCGACCGCGCACGCTGGATCGGGGCCCGCGGGGAGCGAGGGACCGGCGTGCGACGGACCGGGGGTGGGAGTGGCGGCGGGGGCGGACGGGCGCGGGGTGCCGGTGGTGCGCCGGGCGGTGGTGCGCGGCGCGTCAGCGGTGGGCCTCGGCGCGGTCCTGACGGGGGTGGTCGCCGGTCTGGGGTGGCTGTCGATGTGGGTGGTCTACCACTGGGTGTTCCTCCATGTGGTCGAGGTCGTCGTCATGCTGGCGGCTGCCGCGGCGCTGTTTCTCGGGCTGGTCGCCGGCGCGGCCTACCGGCCCGGGTGGTGGAAGGTGTCCGTGGCGTCGTTCGTCGTGTTCGCGGTCGGCTGGCTGGTCTTCGAGGACTACTGCGTGTCGATGGCCGACCAGCAGGCCCTCCACGACCGGGGCACGACCGTCCCCGCGGTGGTCGTCAAGGTGTACAAGGGCGACCAGAACTCCTCCACCACCGTCGAGGTACGCCTCGCCGACGGCAGCAGGCACGGAGATGTGGAGCTGGGCGACTGGATGCCGCGGACCGGCGAGCAGACCGTCGTCACCATGGACCCCTCGGGACCGGCGCGGTCCCGCCTCGGCCCGCCTCCCGGGCCGCCCGACGCCACCGCGCGCAACGCCGGCCTGGCCGCTGTCGCGGTGGGCTCGGTCGGCCTGGGCGCGCACCTCACCGGCCTGGTCGAAACCGGCGGGATCCGGTCCGGCCCGCTCCGAAGGCCCCGGTCACCGGAGGACGCGGCCCCCGCCGGATCCCGCCGACGGCGACGCCTGTGGCGAGGCCTCCGGTGAGGGTGACGGCGGGGGTGACGGCGGGCGCCCGGCGCCGCGGGGCGGAGGCGTCGTTCAGCCCGATGCGGCGAGGCTCTTCTCGAACGCGGCCAGGTAGTTGGGCAGATGGTGGTCCCTGATGGCGTCCGTCTCGGGAGCCGGCGGGTCGGTGACGAAGCCCTTGGCCCGGTCCTTCAGCCCCGCGACGAGCGGCATGGACTCGTGGAGGCGGCCGTTCACGTCGAAGTAGCGCAGTGCCTCGACGTGGGTGAAGAACGGGCCGGGCGGCAGGTGGGGGACGATGTCGTTGTTGTTGACGAAGCGGTAGCAGCGCTGCCGGAACGCCGTGTTGTGGGCGTCGGCGAGCAGGCGCTCGCACGTACGGGGTTGTCCGAAGGTGTAGATGCCGTCCGGCAGGAGCTGCGGCTCCTCGAAGTAGAACCTGCTGCCGGCCAGCATCGCGAGCGCGCCGCCGAGGCTGTGCCCGGTGAACCAGATGCTCTGGTTCCCGGTGCGCAACTCCTTCACGGTGTCGCGGATCCCGGGGTAGACGGACTGCAGTGCCTGGTGGAAGCCGTAGTGCACGAAGCCCTTGTTCGCCGGGCCGGGGACCGGCGGGGTGTTCACGTCGGTGAGCCAGTCGTAGATCTTGAGCACCTCGGTGCCGCGGAACCCGACGACGATCATGCGGTCACCGGCCATGACGTAGGCCTGGGTGTCCTCGATCGGGAACGGCATCGCGTGCTGGGACTCGAAGTGCCTGACCTCCTGGAACCCCCACACCCGCGCCTGTTGCTCGATGGCCCCGCGTTCCAGCGGCGCCAGGCCCGCCGCGCGCGCCATCCAGTAGGCGTGGTGCAGGGAGTAACGGGTCGTCGCATGGTCCAGCGCGGGAACGGCCATCGGTGTCCTCCGGGAGAGCCTGGGCGGGAGCACCCAGCACCATAGGCCCGTGGACGAACGATCCGTCCCGGGACGCGCCGGGACGCCCGGCCGGGCTGTCCGGACCGGGCTGTCCGGACTGGCCGGACCCCGGCGCCGAGTCGGTGAACCTCCCCGCCCAGGACCGGCGCCCGTCGCCGACGGCCACCACTACTCCGTTCCGGGGGAGGCACCGGCCGGGTCGGAGCTCGTTCCACCGCCCACGCCCCTCCGGTTCGCACACTGATGGCCACATATCCGGAGGAAAGGACACTCACGTTCCATGAGAAGAACCAGCCTGGCCGCGGCCACCACCGCGGCTCTCCTCCTGGCCGCCGGCACCGCGACCGTCGTTCCGGCCCGGGCCGCCACCGCCGACTCCTGCGGCGGTTCCGTCAGCGACTACGTCGGATTGGCCGGCCTCGATCTGCCGTTCATCGGGACGGCCTCCAGCAACGGCAACGACCGGGCCCTGAGCATCAGTCCCGTCACCTTCGGGGTCAACTCCTTCAAGACCGAGATCGCCACCGGCCCCACCGACTCCCGCTACGCCGTCGGCCCGTTCGAGCTCCGGGTCGACACCACCGGCCGCGGCACGATCACCTTCGTCTCCTACGCCGGCCACGGCATCGGCGACAGCGTGGTGTGCGGCAACGGCGGGACCCGCGTCACGAAGATCAGCGGGGCGATCCGCGTCCAGGACGTCAGCAAGCGCATCCCCTTCACCGTCAGCCGCACCTGACAGCCACGCCACCACGCGCCCGGTCGGGGCACGGCCGGACGGCCGTGCCCCGCGCCCCACGCCTCTCCCCCGCACCCCACCCGGCCGCCCCCTCCTGGAGCGAAGGACACCGTGCCCCGTCCGATCCCCACCGTCGAAGCCGCCGCACCACCGCCGCACCATCGCGAACAGCCCCGGCTGTGGCAACGCGGGCAGCAGACGAGCCAACGCCCCTCCCGTCGCTGCCCGCACGGCCGCGGCCCGCAGGATCTGCTGGGCACCGGGATCGCCGGCCACACGCCGCTGGACCTCCTGCACGGCCGGGGCTGCCAGAACGTGTTCCGGGCCCTCGCACCCGGCGGCGCCCGCGTCGCCCTCAAGACCACCTGCCTGGACGCCGCGCCCAGCAGCCTCGCCCGGGCCCGCAACGAGGCCCGGGGCCTGCGGCAGGCAGCCGCGCACCCGCTGGTCGCCGACCTCACCGGGGAAGGCGTCCACGACGGCCTCCACTACCTCGCCGTCGCCTGGCAGCCCGGACTCACCCTCCACCAACTGCTCGACCACCTCGACCGTTCCATGAGCGCCTGGTCACCCGGCAGCGCCGAGTTCCTCACCCACCTCGCCCTGACCCTGTGCCACGCCCTCGACGGCCTCCACCACCACGGCGTCGTCCACGCCGACCTCAGCCCCCGCAACATCGTCCTGGGCCACGGCCGCACCCTCACCCTCATCGACCTCGACAGCTGCGTGCACAGCGGCGACCCCGACCCCGGCGCCCTGGACCGCTGCGCCACCACCCTGTACGCCGCACCCGAGTGCCTCGACTCCCGGTCCGGCCACGTCCCGACCACCGCCGGCGACCAGTACAGCACCGCCGCGATCCTCTACCGCGTCCTCCAGCAGCGCCACCACGTCCCGCGGACCGGCAGCCGCCGCAAGACCCGCGAGCACCAGCTCGACCACCCGCCCCGGCCCCTCACCGGCTGGCCCACCGCGACCTGGCCCCGCCTCGCCGACGTGCTGCACCGGGCCCTCCACCCCGACCCGGCCCACCGCCACCCCAGCACCGGACACTTCACCACCCAGCTGCGCGCCGCCCTCGCCCTCACCGGAGCACGCCCGTGAGCCGCCCCGCCCGCCCCCCCGGGGGGACAGTTCCGGGAGCGGCGGCCTCCGCTACTTGCCGCGCTTCTTCGCTTCCTTCATCAGCTTCGTCTGCTTCCTCAGTTCCCTGACGGTCTGCTTGGTGTTCCTGGCGATCCGTTCCTTGTCGCTGCGGAAGTCGACCAGCCCGAGCGTGCCCATCGAGGTGAGCTTGCGGAGGACGCCCATGGCGCTCCTTCGTGTCCGTCGTCAGTGCGTCCGGGTGAACCTACCAACCGGGCCCGGGCCACCGCGGACAGCACGTCGGACACGCTGGATCGCGCGCCCCGTACGGGCGGCCCGGCGTTCGGGTGACGTGCCCGTCCGGCAGCCGGGGCCTCCGGAGGCGGGGGGAGCCGGCCGACCGGCTTCGACCTCATGACCACCCGGTCCCGCTCGTCCCGCGCCTCTCCGGCGTCAAGGCCCTCCCGCTCGGCCGAGCACGACGACCGCTACTGCTGCTGCTGGTCCGCGGTCGCCGCGCTGGCCACGGCGTCGGCGACGGTGGCCCGGTACAGGCCCAGCTTGGGCGCCCTGACCTTCGCACCGGGGCCGAGCGGGAAGTTCCGCGTCTCGGCGGCCGGCATGTGGTCACCGTCGGCCACCACGTTCAGCTCGTCGATCCCGGCCGAGGTCGTGGCGGATCCGCCGCCGGGGTTGAGGTCGATCACGGCGAACGCCGTCCGCCCGGCGCCGACCGGGTACGCGGGCGGGCCGCCCAGCCCGCCCGGGACCAGCGGCCTGATGTCCTTGCCCCGGTCGGCGGCGTGCGAGTCGCCCAGGCTGACCAGCGGGAAGTAGCTCAGGCCGCAGGAGCGCGCGCCCTGGTTGCGCACCTCGATCACCCGCTGGCTCGTCGCCTCGGGGCGGGCGGTCACCCGGATCACGAGGTCCTTGGCGTCACAGGGGTGGGCGTAGGCGTAGGCCTCGTCGACACCTCCGCCGCCGGGCGCGGTCGCGGCGGGCGTCGCGGGCGTCGTGGCTTTCGGCGCGGCCGTACCGGGTGCGGCGGGTGCGGCGGTCGCAGCGCCGCTCGGAGCGGCAGCGGCCGGGGCACTCGCCGGGACGCCGGCCGGGGCACTGACCGGAGCAGTCGTCGGGCCACCGGTCGCGGCCTGCGCAGGTCCCGGGCCGCCGGGGTCGTCGGGTCCGCAGCCGCTCACGGCAAGGAGGACGCCGACCAGCGCGGCCGGAACGAGCAGGGTACGGCGAGCCGACATGGCAGATCCCCCGAGGTCGAAGTGCGGACGAACGGGGCCGCCCGGCACCGCCGTCCGAACCCCGCCGGACAGTACTGCGACCCGCTCCCCGCCTCACCCGATGACCCCGCACTCGCGATCCGGCCCACCGGAGCCGACATCACCGCTCCTGACCTGCGAGAACGCTTCCACTCGACACAGCCGGACGGGACTTCCCGGAGCCTCCCGCCCCACCTCGCTGCCCCGTCCGCCCCGCTGTTCTGCCCCTCCCGCGCCCCGGAAGTGCCCGTCCGGCACACCGGGGCCACGGACGTACGACGCCGCTGCGGGGTCGGTTCCTCCACCGACCCCGTCGGCGAAATGACCCCGACGGCCTGCGTCGCTACCGGCGCCCGGGCGGAAATACCGTTGCCCGCACCCCCGGCCCCCGTGGCAGGCTGAGCGGGTGTTGACCATGCTCTACCCCGCAGACCTCACCTGGGACGAGGTCGACCCGGCCGACCACCCCTTCGATCCCGCCTCGGCAGCGCGGGTGGTCCGCTCCCTCGGCCCGGCGCGGCAGGTACCCTCCCGGCTGGACCCCGCTTTCGATCCGACCCGGGTCAACTGGGCCTGGGACGTGGCCAAGCCGTGGTCCGATGCCATGACGCACGTGCTGGTGGAACGCTACGGCCGGTGGGCGGCGGGGTGGCGCTGGTCCGTCGGCGAGGGGGACGTCGACGGGGGGCCGGTCGGAAGCTGGTGCTGCGGCTCGCACTCGATCACCACCCCGGAGGAAACCGTCGACCGGGTCGTCGCGGCACTGTGCGAGTGGCGCGAGTGGCTGGAGGACCTCGCGGAGTGGTTCGAGGCCTACCCGCTGGACCCGGAGACCCTGGTGGCGGACCGGATCCTGTGGGAGCGCGCCGCCCGGAACCTGATTCTGCAGGTGGCCGACCGCGCGGGCGCCGAGAGCGGCTGGTACCGGCACTGCCTGCAGGTCCTGGGCTGGTTCCTCGGTTACTGGGGTGTCGCCCCCGAGCCGGCCGCGCGCCTGGTGCGGCAGGCGGTCGGCGGCCGGTTCGAGAGCTGGACCTCGCCGGACACCGTCCTGGCGGAGGACATCGCCGAGAAACTTGTCGGCCCGCTGCGCCCGCAGGACACCCGCTGGTCACCGCCGGACCGCGGCCCGCTCCCGGACCACCTGGAGCGCTGGATCGCGGTGCGCAACAGTGTGCCGTGGCCGGAGAACGACGGCAGTGACGACGGCAGTGACGACGGTGGACCGATGAGTACCGCCCGGGACGGGGCCGCGGAGGACTTCCGCTCCTTCGACGCCGTCGTGGACCCCGCTCGCGGCGCCGGCCTGCTCGCCGCGCTGGAGCTGGTGCGGGCCGACGCGGCACGCGGAGCGGTCCTCGACTTCGAGCTTCTGCGCCGCTGGCAGCAGCACGTCCTGGGCACTCCCGAACCGCCGCCGCTGCGCACCCTCCCCGCCTTCGCCAAGGGCGGCGAGGAGCGCTACGGCATCGGCCCCGACACCCGCGCCCGGCTCGACGCCTGCCTGGCACAGGCGGCCGGCGACCGGCTCTCCCTGGCCGCGAGGGCGGCCCGGGCCCATCTCGACGTCTGTTTCTTCCACCCGTTCGACGACGGCAACGCCCGCGCCGCCCTGCTCACGCTGGTGTTCGTGCTGGCCCGCGCGGGCGTCACGCTCGACTCGGTGCTGCTGATCCGCAGGTTCGGCCGCCGGGCCGACGATCCGCAGGACGCACTGGCCCTGTGCCGTACCGTCGCGTTCTCCATCGGGCAGAGCCGCGCCGCCACCCGGTGACCCGCCGGGCCGCGGGCCCGTCTCAACGGTCCGGCGTCTGCTGCCTCGCGCGGTAGGCGCGCTTCTTGGCGAGGGCGCCGCAGGTCTTCATCGAGCACCAGCGGCGGGCGCTCGCCCGCGAGGTGTCGACGAAGGGGACCTCGCAGTCGGGGTTTCCGCAGAGGCGGACGTGGGCGCGGTGCTCGGAGGCGCAGAGGGCGATCAAGTCCCGGGCGACCATGGACAGTACCGCCGCGATCCCGTCGCCGTGCCAGCGCACGGTGGTGGCGTCGGGGGCGAGTTCGGGTGTCGACGGCGGTTCGGCGGCGGCGCGGTTGACGAGCGCGAGGTCCTCCGGCGCGGGCGGGGCGGCGTCCGCCAGGGCCCGGCCGGTCCGGTGGATCGCCTCGCGGAGGTGCCGGGCCCGGTCGAGGTCGGCCCCGGTGCAGGGCGGCACGACCGTGGTGCAGCCGCTCTCCACCGCCCAACGGCTCAAGTCCTCGGGGCCGGCCAGCCGTTCGAAGGGCGCAGCGGTACCGCGGTCGGCCAGCGTGCCGACGAAGGCGAAGCACAGCCGCGCGTCGTCGAAGCGGAAGTCGCTCTTGGCGCGCTGACGCCCCTCCCGGACGCCGTCCGCGCCGTCGGTGCCGTCCGGTGTCGTGTCCTTCAGCTGACCCTTCATGTCCACCACTCTATGCGGTTGACATCGCTCCGAACAAGCGGCTAGCTTCCAGGTCCACCACTTGAACCGGTGGACTTCGCGTGACGGCTCCCCGCTCCACGCGTCTTCGCCCCGCAGCACGAGGAGGCCGCGCCATGCGCGCCGCAGTCATCGAGGAACTCCACCGCCCGCTCGTCCTCCAGGACGTGCCCGACCTCGTCTGCCCGCCGGACGGCGCGATCGTGCGGGTCGGGGCGAACGGCATCTGCCGGACCGACTGGGCCCTGTGGGCCGGGCAGTTCTGGACCGGCGGGCCTCGGGTCGAGGCCCCGTTCGTGCTCGGCCACGAGTTCGCCGGCACCGTGGTGGAGGTCGGCCGCGACGTCCGGGGATGGAAGGAGGGGGCCCGCGTCATCTTCCCGATGAACCCCGGCGAAGGCTCGTGCGAGTTCTGCCGCAGCGGCAACCAGCACGTCTGCGAGCACGTGGACTCCCTGGTCCCCGGGGTCTCGTACTGGGGCGCCTTCGCCGAGTACGTCATGGTGCGCTTCGCCGACGTCAACCTGGTCGAGGTGCCCGAGGGCGTCGGCTTCACCGACGTCGCCGCGCTGGCCTGCCGCTACATGACGGCGTTCCACGGGGTCGTCGACCAGGCGCGGGTCCGCGGCGGCGAGTGGGTCGCGGTGTACGGCGCCGGGGGCGGCACGGGGCTGTCGACGGTGGAGATCGCCGCGGCGACGGGCGCCAACGTCATCGCGATCGACATCACCGACGACAAGCTGGACGCCGCCCGCGCGCTCGGCGCGGTCCACACCGTGAACGCCGCCGCGACCGACCCCGTCGAGGCCGTGAAGACCCTGACCGGCGGCGGCGCCCATGTGTCGGTCGACGCCGTGGGCATCGCCGCCGCCTGCCGCAACTCGGTGCTGTCCCTGCGCACCCGGGGCCGCCACCTCCAGCTCGGGCACACCACCGCCGCGGAGCAGGGCGACGTCGCCCTGCCGATCGACGTCATGATGGTCAAGGAGCTGGAATTCGTGAGCGCCTTCGGCATGCAGGGCCAGCGCTTCGGCACCATGCTCAACATGATCGCCGCCGGCCGGCTCAGCCCCGGCCGGATCGTCTCGCGCACCGTCGGCCTCCACGAGGCGAGCGAGGTCCTGGAGTCCCTGGAGACGTACGGGCCCACCGGTGTCGTCGTCATCGACACGTTCGACGCCTGAACCGTCCTCACCCGCTGATCCCTCCCTCCTCGAAAGCAGGCACGACCATGGCCGAGACCCGCACGCACGATTCCCGTCGGCACGATTCCCGCAGGCCCGATTCCCGTCGGCTGATGGACCAGGAGCTGAGCCTGGCCCTCGACGCGGTCCCGATGACCCCCAACGGCGCGTTCGACCTGACCGACCTGGCCACCACGCGCGCGGCGTTCCGTGCCCAGGCCGAGTCCGCCGCCGAGAGCTCGCCCGCGAATCCGTCGGTCGCCGTCGAGGAACACCTCGCGACGCGAGCGGGCCGAGCGGGCCGAGCGGGCCGAGCGGACGGCGGGGACAGCCCGGACGGCCTCGACGTGCCGGTGCCGGTCCGCCTGCTGCGTCCCACCACCGCCTCGGGACCGCTGCCGGTCCTGCTCTGGTTCCACGGCGGCGGCCAGGTGCTCGGCTTCGCCGCCCAGGACGAGCCGTGGCTCGGCGAACTCGCGGCGAGCCTCGGCTGCGCCGTCGCCTCGGTCGACTACCGGCTCGCCCCGGAGACGCCCGCCCCCGGCGCCGCCGAGGACGGCTTCACCGCCTACCAGTGGCTCTGCCGGGAGGCGGAGGCCCTGGGCCTGGACGCCACCCGCATCGGCATCGCCGGCCAGAGCGGCGGCGGCGGGATCGCGGCGGCCACGACCCTCCTGGTCCGCGACCGGGGCGCCGCGGCACCGCTGTTCCAGTCGCTGACGTATCCCATGCTCGACGACCGCAACCGGACCGCGTCGAGCCACGAGATCACCGACATCGGCATCTGGGACCGCTCGACCAACCTGCTGGCCTGGCAGGCGATCCTGGGCGACCGCGCCGGCACCGAGGACGTCTGCCCGTACGCGGCCCCCGCCCGCGCCGCCGACCTCGCCGAGCTGCCGCCCACGTTCATCACCGTCGGCGACCTCGACTGCTTCCGGGACGAGGACCTCGACTACGCCGCCCGGCTGCGTGCCCAGGGCGTCCCGGTCGAACTCCACCTCTACCCCGGCGCCTACCACGCGTTCGACCTCATCGCCCCCGGCTCCCGGCTGGCCACCGCCTTCCACCGGACCTGGTTCGACTACCTCGCCCGCCAGTTCGACGCCGTACCGGTCGCGGCCTGACACCGCGACCGCGCGCCGGGGGCCACCGTGCACGGCCCCCGGCCGGCGGGCCGGGAAAACCGGGTACCGGCGTGGCGATGAGTTTTCCGGTCCCGGCCGGTCTACATCTCGAAGGGACATCCACGCACTCCGGGAGTACAGACATGGGAATCGTCCAGATCGAGCTGTTCGCGACCCTCGACCTCGTCGCGCAGGCACCGGGCGGACCGGACGAGGACCCGACGGGGTTCCCGTTCGGGGGCTGGCAGGCGCCGCTGCTGAACGAGGTCACCGGGGCGCAGATCCTCGCCGCGTACGAGGGCACGGACGCCCTGCTGCTCGGCCGGCGGACGTACGACATCTTCGCCGCGTACTGGCCGCACCAGAAGGACGGCGAGATCGCCGAGCTGTTCAACCGCGTCCCGAAGTACGTGGCCTCCCGGGGCACGCCGGAGCTCCCGTGGGACGGCTCCACGCAGCTCGGGCCGGACCTGGCCGCCGCCGTGCGGGAGATCCGCGAGCGGCACGGGAACGTCAAGGTCGTCGGCAGCCTGGACCTGGTGCAGACCCTGCTGCGGGAGCGGCTCTTCGACCGCCTGGACCTGTGGGTGCACCCGATCGTGCTCGGCGTCGGGAAGAAGGTGTTCGACGGCGGCGCCGTCCCCACGAACCTCGCCCTCCTCGAACCGCCGACCGCCGGGCCCGAGGGCACCGTGTACCTGCGCTACGCCCGCGTCGACGGCGTCCCCGCGACGGGCGACATGAGCGCGCCCGACCGGGGCCTCGGCCGGGGCGGCGACAGCGACGGCAACAGCAGCAGCGACGGCCGGTGAGCTGAGATGGCCACCGTCGCCGTCCGCGGCACCGTCCTGGGCATCGAGTCCTTCGGTGACCACGACGCACCGCTCGTCCTGCTCGCCGGCGGGCCCACCATGCTCTCCTGGCCCGACGCGCTCTGCGAGCGCCTCGCAGCCGGCGGACGCCGGGTGGTGCGCTACGACCTGCGCGACAGCGGGGAGTCGGCGACGGTGGACCCGCAGGCGCCCGCCTACACCCTGCGCGACCTCGCCGCCGACGCCGCCGCCCTCGCCCACGCACTGGGCGGGGCGCCCGCGCACCTCGCGGGGACCGGCGTCGGCGGGATGGTCGCCCAGGTCGCCGCCCTCGACCACGCCGACGCCTTCTCCGCCCTCACCCTGGCCGGCACCCGCCCGGTCGCCCCAGGCCCGCCCGACGAGGACCTCCCCGACCACGACCGGGCGGTCATGGGCCGGTTGTTCGCCCGACCGATGCCCGACTGGAGCGACCGCGAGGCGGTCGCGGAGTTCGCCGCCGTCGGCGCGGGCATCCGCGGCGACGACCCCGCCGCCGCACGCGAACGGGCCGCGCGCATCTGGGACCGCACCCCCGGCACCGCGCCCCCGGTCCAGCTGGCCAACCAGTTGGGCACCGTGTTCACCCGGCTCGACTGCGGACCCCGCTGGCGCGAACGCCTGCCCACGCTCGGCCTCCCCACGCTCGTCGTCCACGGCCGCCACGACCCCCTCTTCCCCCTCGGCAACGGCGAAGCCCTGGCCCGCGAGATCCCCGGCGCACGGCTCCTCGTCCTCGACCACGCCGCCATCGGGATCCCCGACGCCGCGGCGGACGCGGTCGCGGCGGCGATGCTCGGCCTCGGCGCCCTGTCGAACCCCGGACCGGAGGAGCCACCCACCGATCCGACCTGACGCGCACCCCGGGGGCGGGCGCGGCGGGGAACCCACCGGCCGGCCGTGGTGATCGCCGGCACCCCGGAGGCGGAAGAATGGACCGGGTGACCAGCACCCAGCCCCTCCCCCGGGGCCTCACCTCCCTGATCCCCGACGCCCGCACCCGGGCCACCCCCGGCGAGCGCGCCGCCTCGCAGCTCCTCCACCTGCGCGAGGCCACCGTGCCGGTCCCGCTCCTCGCCGCGGCCGCCGAGCTGATCACCCCCCAGCTCACGGACCCCGACCCGGCCACCCAGGAGGCGGCGGCCACCGTCCACGCGCTCCTGCTCGCCGCCATCGAGGACGCCGCCCCCGACCGCTAGGTGGTCGCCGTCGGCGTCGACACCCCTCCGGCCCGGAGCGTGATCAGCCCGCGTTCGACGCGTCGGCCCCCTTTGCCGGCTCGGCAGTGACCTGCCTCAGCACAACCGTCGACGACGGCATGACGGCGTACCAGGTGTTCGCACTCTCGTCGGCGGCCGGGGCCCAGGCCGCCACGACGGGAAGTTCGCAGTGGTCGCCGGCCTCCAGCGGGGGCAGCGCCCAGGACATGCCGTGGCGGCCGAAGTCCACACCCCAGGAGCTGAACAAATGGTCGTACACCTCGTCCATCAGCGCAGCCCACCGCCGGGGCGCCTCTCCCTGGAGGGCTGCACAGCAGATCGCCTCCTCGTCGTTGCCGCCCACCGTGAGCCGGGTCGCGTCGTCTTCCACCGTGACAGCGGCCAGCCCCTGACCCCCGTCCCACCCCGCGTCGGCGCCCTCCGGCAGCCACGTCGGCAGCTCCGCCGAGAACCGCACCCGCCCGAGCGGCGCGGTGGCATCGATCCGCCACACCGCCGCGCGGCAACCGGTCAGCGGCCCCCAGGTCTCGGGGTCGAGCTCGGGATCGTACGGGGTCAGCAGCAACTCGACGGTGGCCCCGGGCGTCACCCAGCGGGCCAGCGTGCGGTCGCCCGGCAGCTCGAACAATTCGTCGGGCACCTGCGGAAGGACGGTGTTCCCGATCCTCGTGGCGAAGGCCAGCGGGCCGAACGGCGTGTCGACGGACGGCGCAACGGCGGAACGCAGGCGAATGCGCGGGACGGCGGGGAGCAGCATCGCCCCAGCGTACCGAGGTGCGGCGTGCCAGGATTCGCCGGACCGGACCTGGCCTTGCACGGTCCCGGTCAGGCCGCGAGGCCCAGGCCGGGGGCGACTGTCCCGGGGGCGAGGCAGAGGAGCGGGCCCGCAGGCAGCTGATCACCGCGCCGAGGGAGGACAGGATGAGGCCGCTGGTCAGGTGGGAAGGCAGCCCACGACAGACGTGACAGCCCCGCAGAAGAGTTTCTCAGGGCCCCTCGCAGCGGCGGGCCGCGGCAGCCAGGGCGCTGCGCCGGATCAGGCCGACTCCCGGGCGGATCAGGAACCAGTACGCCGCGAAGCGCCGCCTCGCGCGCGGGTCGGTGCCCTGGATCCGTGTCTCCGTCACCAGTCGTGAGCCGCCGCCGTGCGCGAACACCTCGTGGGAGATCACCGCCTTCGCCCAGCCCGGCTCGCCGAACGCCACGAACCCCCCGCCGCCGTCACCCAGTCGCGCCGGCGCCCGGGGCACCGGGTCCCAGAACCGCGCGACCCGGCCCAGCACCAGCACCCGCCCCGGCTCGTCGGCCAGGGTCACCCAGCGGTCGTCCCGGCGGAAGAGCTCCGCCAGGGGCACCGACCGGTCCAGGAGGTCGGGGCCCGTGCCGCGCAACCGCGAGGGCAGGGTCCGCAGCGCCAGCAGCAGCCGGGGCAGCGGGAGGTCGGCCAGCGTGACCTTCTGCAGCGCCGCCCAGACCTGCTCCGGCGGCGCCGCCAGAGTGATTCCGTGAACCGTTCGGTGCCCGTACACGGGCAGGAAGCGATCCAGCGTCTCGTCCATGGGGAACAGGCCTTTCCGAAGTCCGGAGCCGAGGACGGGGCCCGGCACTCCCTCGCCCGCCGGGTGGGCCGCACACCCGCCGACAGCATGTCGCGCCGCACCCTCAACCACCACTCCGGACCCGGGAGTTGCCGGAACCGGACACCGCAGGACCTCGCGTCCCGGCTGCGGCGCGGCCCGAGTGGGCGGTATGCGAAGGATGGGCGGTTCGATGTGGTGTGGTGTGGTCGTGCGGGATCCGGGCAGACGCCGGGGGTCCTACCGGCGCGAGGGAAGGGGTTCACCATGGCCGACCCGGCGAAGGGCACGGAGCGAGAGGCGCGGCAACCAGCACCGGCCCGGGACCGCCCCGGTGACGGGGTGATCGAGACCGACGTCCCCGCGCGGCTGGACCGGCTGCCGTGGTCGGGCTGGCACTGGCGGATCGTGATCGGGCTGGGGACGGTCTGGATCCTCGACGGTCTGGAGGTGACGATCGTCGGCAACATGGCGGCCCGGCTCGCCCAGAGCGGCAGCGGGATCGCCATCTCGACGACGCAGGTCACCACGATCGCGGCCGCCGTGTACGTCGCGGGGGCGTGCAGCGGAGCGTTGTTCTTCGGCTGGCTGACCGACCGGCTCGGCCGCAAGAAGCTCTTCATGGTCACCCTGGCCGTCTACCTGGTGGCCACCGCCGTCACCGCGTTCTCGTGGAGCGCCTGGTTCTTCTTCCTCTGCCGCTTCTTCACCGGATTCGGCATCGGCGGCGAGTACGCGGCGATCAACTCCGCGATCGACGAGCTGATCCCGGCCCGGGTGCGCGGCCGGATCGACCTGGTGATCAACGGCAGCTTCTGGATCGGCGCGGCGATGGGCGCCTTCGCCTCCATCGCCCTGCTGAACACCGCCCTGTTCGCGACCGATCTGGGCTGGCGACTGGCCTTCGGCATCGGCGTGGTCTTCGGCCTGGTCATCCTGCTGGTGCGCCGGCACGTGCCGGAGAGTCCGCGCTGGCTGTTCACCCACGGCCGGGCCGAGGAGGCCGAGGAGGTGGTGGCCGAGGCCGAACGGATCGTGCGGGAGGAGTACGGCCGCGAACTGCCGCCGGTGGAGGGCGAACCGATCCGCATCCGCGAGCGCGGCCCGCTCGGCTTCGGCACCATCGCCCGCACGGTCGTCACCCGCTACCCGCGCCGCACGGTGCTCGGCCTGTCGCTGTTCATCGGGCAGGCCTTTCTCTACAACGCGGTGACCTTCGGCTACGCGGTGATCCTCACCAAGTACTTCGCCGTTCCCGAGGGCGACACCGGCTACTACTTCGCGGTGATCGCGGTCGGCAACTTCCTCGGACCGCTGCTGCTGGGCGGCCTGTTCGACTCCGTCGGACGGAAGCCGATGATCGCCGGCACCTACATCGGCTCCGGCGTGCTGCTGTTCGGCACCGCGCTGCTCTTCCAGCAGGGCTCGCTGTCCGCCGTCACCATGACCGCGTGCTGGACGGCCGTCCTGTTCCTGGCCTCCGCCGGCGCCAGCTCCGCCTATCTGACGGTCAGCGAGATCTTCCCGCTGGAGACCCGGGCGATGTGCATCGCCTTCTTCTACGCCGTCGGCACCGCCGTCGGCGGCATCAGCGGCCCCCTGCTGTTCAACGGCCTGGTGAGCAGCGGGAAGGTCTCCGACACCACCCTGGCGTTCTGCATCGGCGCGACCCTGATGACCCTCGCCGGACTGGTCGAGGCGGCGATCGGCGTCAGGGCGGAACGGCGCAGCCTGGAGTCGCTGGCCGCCCCGCTCGGCGCGGTCGAACCCACCCGGACCACGTAGCGACCGGTCCCACCAGGTGCCGTCGCCGTCCGGGGACGGCTCCGCACGGGTGACGGGCGGTGCGGTGCGGGCCCGATCTCCCGGGCGGCGGCTCGGCGCGGTGTCACCATCTGGGGCGTATCCGGCACGATTCGACCGGTTCCCCCTGGAGGATCCCCGTATGAGCCGCCGTACCCACCGCCCCGCCCTCCTCACGGCCCTGGCGCTCGCCGTCGTCCCGCTCGCCGGCTGCGGCGGCGTCGACGCCGGGACCGGCGGGCCCGGCCCGGTGGCTGTCGCGCCCCCGCCGCCCGAGAAGGCCTTCGGCCAGGCCTGCGCGGCGATGCCGGGCGACGGCGCGGGCAGCCTCGACGCGATGGGCCGCCTGCCGGTACTGGGCGCGATCGACCAGACCAAGGACCTCTCCCAGCTGTCCGCCCTGGTGAAGACGGCCAAGGCGAAGGACATCTTCGACTCGATGGAGAACGTCACCGTCTTCGCCCCGAACGACGCGGCCTTCGCGAAGCTGAGCGAGGACCAGAAGAAGGCCCTCACCACCCAGCAGGGCGCCGGCGACCTGGTCCGCAAGCTCATCGTCGTCCGCGACCTGCGCAAGGACGACCTCCAGGACAAGCAGTACACCTCGCTCCAGGGCGCCGCGATCAAGGCCACCGGCAGCGGCGAGGACTACCGCGTCGGCGGCGCGCAGGTGCTGTGCGGCAGCATCAGGACGGCCAACGCGCGGCTCGCGATCCTGGACACCGTGCCGGCCTTCGGCTGACGCTCCGCACGCGGGCCCCGGCCCCGGCCCGGCGGCCCCCGCCCCGTGCCGGGGCCGCGCCATCCGGGCCGCTCCGGCCGGTTGCGCCGAACGGTGACCGGGATGGGCCGAAAGCGCGGATTCCGGCACAAAAGCTGACTGACACGTCATCAGATCGTCCCAATGGGCGCTTCTTCTCGACAGTCTCTGATCTCATCTGCGTTCATTCGCCTGATTTGTCGTGTTGTCCGCCCAGCTGTGCCCGTGCGTGCACGGTCGCGAGAGGAGACGCCGGATGGCCCCGGTGAGGTCGTTGCTCGGCGGTCGGTTCCGGACGGCGATGCGCGGTGCGCTCGCGCTCCTGTGCCTGGTCCCCCAGGGCGGACTGGCGCTCGCCGCCGCCCCTCCCGCCTACGGTCCGCAGGGCCTGCCCCGGGAGCAGCGGGCCCTGACCGCGTGCACGCCGAGCGGCAGCTTCACCAACTGCGCCCGCGTCACCTACAGCGGCGGCGACCAGACCTTCACCGTGCCGGCCGGCGTGACCACCGTCTACGCCCGGGTGTTCGGCGCCGGCGGCGCGGGCTCTCCCCGCGACTACTACACCGGCCAGTACGGCGGCGGCGGTGGCGGCTACACCACCGGCACCCTGGCGGCGACACCCGGTCAGGCACTGACCCTCACCGTCGGCCAGGGCGGTCGGCTGAACAGCACCACCTCGACGTACGGCGGCGGCGGCGCCGGCGGCCAGGGCTACACGGCCGCCAACGGGTCCAGCGCGACCGGTGGCAGCGGCGGCGGCATGAGCGCCGTGTGGAACGGCGCCTCCGGCACCAACCCACTGGTGGTGGCCGGTGGCGGCGGCGGCTCCTCCCCCGGCGCCGACGCCACCACCCCGGCGGCGGGCGGCGGCGGTGGCAGCAACGGCGGCCAGGACAACCAGCCCGCCGCCTCCGGCCGGGGCGGCACCCAGAGCGCGGGCGGCGCCGCCGCCACCCAGACGGCGTGCGCGGCCGCCACCGCCGGAGCCCAGTACCAGGGCGGCCGCGGCGCCTCCAGCCCGCAGAACGAGGGCGGCGGCGGAGGCGGCGGCGGCTACTACGGCGGTGGCGGCGGCGCCTGCCAGCGCGGCGGAACGCTCGACGCCAACGGCATGGGCGGCGGCGGCTCCGGCTACAACCGGGGCACCGGCGTCACCAACACCCAGACCTCCAACGGCACCAACAGCAGCGGCAACGGCGTCGGCGGCACCTCGGGCGGCCGCGGCGACGCCCAGTACACCAGCGGCAGCGGAATCGGCGACGGCGGCGGCTACACCAACGGCGGCAACGGCGAGATCGTCCTCGAATGGGTCACCCAGGTCGGCCTGTCCGTCAAGAAGACCGCCTCCCCCACCACGTACGTCCCGGGACAGCGGCTCACCTACACCTTCGTGGTGAGCAACGCCGGGCCCGCGCCGGCCGTCAACGCGGCCGTCCGCGACGCGCTGCCGTCCGCGCTGTCCGGCTTCACCTGGACCTGCGCCTCCGGTGGCACCGGCAGCAGCTGCGGCGCCGCGAGCGGCACCGGCAACCTGGACACGACGGCCACGATCGCGGCCAACAGCTCCGTGACGTACACCGTGACGGGCATCGTCCCGTCGGCCACCACGGGCACCCTGTCGAACACGGCGACCGTGACCCGCCCGGCCGCCAGCACCGACCCCAACTGCGGTCCGACCTGTTCCAGCACCGTCGACACACCCGGGCGCGTCACCACCGGCCTGTCGGTCACCAAGACGCCCGACAAGAACCCGTACGTGCCCGGCCAGCCGCTCACCTACACCATCGTGGTCAAGAACGACGGCCCCTCCGACGCCATCGGCACCTCGGTCAAGGACACCCTGCCCACCACGATCCGGAACTTCTCCTGGACCTGCACCGCCGCCGGGGGCGGCAGCTGCGGCAGCCCCGCCTCCGGCACCGGCGACATCAACACCACCGTCGACCTCCCGGCGGGCGGCCAGGTCACCTACCGCCTCACCGGCACCGTCCCCGCCGACGCCACCGGCTCCCTCGACAACCGGGCCACCGTCACCCCGCCGGGCGGCACCACCGACCCGAACTGCTCCCCCAGCTGCACCAGCACCGCCAACCCCGTCCCGCCCGGCAACCAGGCCAACCTGGTCGTCTCGAAGACCCTGCTGACCAGCCCCGTGGTACCGGGGCAGCAGATCAAGTGGCAGGTCAAGGTCACCAACAACGGCCCGTCCCGGGCCCGCAACGTCGTGGTGACGGACCAGGTCCCGGCCGGCGTGACCGCCGCGAGCATGGCCAACGACCAGGAGGGCGCCGCCTGCCCGATCAGCGGCGGCACCGCCACCTGCCCCGCCGTCGAGATCCCGGTGAACGGCACCGCCAGCTGGACCCTCACCGGCACGCTCGACCCCAACGCGACCGCGACGCCGACCAACACGGCGCTGGTCACCGGCGGCCCCGACCCGTCGGCCTCCACCCGCACCGCCGTCGCCTCCCCGACCGCGAGCCCCTCGCCGCAGGCCAACCTCACGATCTCGAAGACGCTGCTGACCAACCCGGTCGTGCCCGGCGCGCAGATCCAGTGGCGGGTGACGGTGACCAACAACGGGCCGTCCCGGGCCCGGAACGTGGTCGTGACGGACCAGGTGCCGGCCGGCGTCACCGGCGCGACGATGCGCCAGGGTGTCGACGGGGCCGACTGCCCGATCAGCGGCGGCACCGCCACCTGTCCCGCCGTCGAGATCGCGGCCAGCTCCTCGCAGACCTGGACCCTCACCGGAACCCTGGACCCGAACGCCACCGTGACGCCCACCAACACGGCGGTGGTCACCGGCGGCCCCGATCCGGGGGCCACCGCCCGCACCGCGGTCGCCTCGCCGACCGCGAGCCCCTCGCCGCAGGCGAACCTCACCGTCTCCAAGTCGCTGCTCACCAGCCCGGTCGTGCCCGGGCAGCCGGTCCAGTGGCGGGTGACGGTGACCAACAACGGGCCGTCCCGGGCGCGGAACGTGGTCATCACCGACACCGTCCCGGCCGGGGTCAGCGGCGCGACGATGACCGCCGACACGGGCGGCGCCAACTGCCCCATCAGCGGCGGGACCGCGACGTGTCCGGCGGTCGAGATCCCGGCCGGCTCCTCGCTCAGCTGGACCCTCAGCGGGACCCTCGACGCCAACGCGACCACCACGCCGACGAACACGGTCACGGTCACCGGCGGCCCGGACCCGGCAGCGTCCACCCGAACGGCGGTCGCCTCCCCGACCGCGAGCCCCTCGCCGCAGGCGAACCTCAAGGTCAGCAAGTCCCTGGTGACGAACCCGGTGGTGCCCGGGCAGCGGATCGAGTGGCGGGTCAACGTCCTCAACTCCGGTCCGTCCCGGGCCCGGAACGTGGTCGTCACCGACACCGTCCCGGCCGGGGTGACCAACCCCGTGATGACGGCACCGGACGGTACGACCTGTCCGATCAGCGGCGGCGTCGCGACCTGCCCGGGAGTCGAGATCCCGGCCGGGCAGGCGCTGAACTGGACCCTCACCGGCACGCTGGACCCGAACGCGACGGCGACGCCGACGAACACGGTGACGGTCACGGGCGGACCGGACCCGACCGCGTCCACCCACACCGCCGTGGCCTCACCTTCGGGCTCGCCGTCGCCGCAGACGGACCTGACGGTGTCGAAGGTCCTGCTGACCAACCCGGTCGTCCCGGGGCAGCAGATCCAGTGGCGGGTCACCGTGACCAACAACGGGCCGTCACGCGCGCGTGACGTCGTGGTGCGGGACCAGGTGCCGACCGGCGTCACCGGCCCGACGATGACCGCCGACACGGGCGGCGCCAACTGCCCCATCACCAGCGGCGTCGCCGCCTGCCCGGCCGTCGAGATCCCGGCCGGCTCCTCGCTGAGCTGGACCCTCACCGGCACCCTGGACGCCAACGCGACCACCACACCGACCAATACGGTGACGGTCACCGGCGGACCCGACCCCGCTACCCCGACGCATACCGCCGTGGCCTCGCCCTCGGGCTCACCGTCGCCGCAGGCCAACCTCACCGTCTCCAAGGTCCTGCTCACCGATCCGGTGGTCCCCGGCCGCCAGATCCAGTGGCGGGTCACCGTCACCAACAACGGCCCCTCGCGCGCCAGGAACGTGGTCGTCAGCGACACCGTCCCGGCCGGGGTGACCAACCCCGTGATGACGGCCTCGGACGGGACCGGCTGCCCGATCAGCGGCGGCGTCGCGACCTGCCCGGCAGTCGAGATCCCGGCCGGCTCCTCCCAGACCTGGACGCTGACCGGCACTCTCGCCTCCGACGCGACCTCGACGCCCGTGAACTCGGTGACGGTCACCGGCGGACCGGACCCGGCGGCCTCCACCCGGACGGCGGTCGCCTCCCCGACCGCGAGCCCCTCGCCGCAGGCGAACCTGACGGTGTCGAAGGTCCTGCTGACCAACCCGGTCGTGCCGGGGCAGCAGATCCAGTGGCGGGTGACCGTGACCAACAACGGGCCGTCGCGGGCACGCGACGTGGTCGTGCGGGACCAGGTACCGGCGGGCGTCACCGGCCCGACGATGACCGCCGACACGGGCGGCGCCAACTGTCCCATCACCGGCGGGGTCGCCACCTGCCCGGCCGTCGAGATCCCCGCGGGTTCCTCGCTGAGCTGGACCCTCACCGGCACCTTGACCGCGGACGCGACGGCGACGCCGACGAACACGGTGACGGTCACGGGCGGACCGGACCCGACCGCGTCCACCCACACGGCCGTGGCCTCGCCCTCGGGCTCGCCGTCGCCGCAGGCCAACCTCACCGCCTCGAAGGTCCTGCTCACCAACCCGGTCGTGCCCGGACAGCAGATCCAGTGGCGGGTCACCGTGACCAACAACGGCCCGTCGCGGGCACGCGACGTCGTCGTGCGGGACCAGGTACCGACCGGCGTCACCGGCCCGACGATGACCGCCGACACGGGCGGCGCCAACTGCCCCATCACCAGCGGGGTCGCCACCTGCCCGGCCGTCGAGATCCCCGCGGGTTCCTCGCTGAGCTGGACCCTCACCGGCACCTTGACCGCGGACGCGACGGTCACACCGACCAACACGGTGACGGTCACCGGCGGGCCCGATACGGCCACGCCGACGCACACGGCTGTCGCCTCACCGACCAACTCGCCCTCGCCGCAGGCCAATCTGACCACCTCGAAGGTGCTGCTCACCAACCCGGTCGTCCCCGGACAGCAGATCCAGTGGCGCGTCAGCGTCACCAACAACGGACCCTCTCTGGCACGGAACGTGGTCGTCACCGACACCGTTCCGGCCGGGGTCGGCAGCGCCTCGATGGCAGCGGCCGACGGCACTCCCTGCCCCATCAGTAACGGTACGGCGACCTGCCCGGCCGTCGAGATCCCGGCCGGCGCCACGCTGACGTGGACGCTCACCGGCACGCTCGACGCCAACGCGACCGTGACGCCCACCAACACCGCAACCGTCACCGGCGGGCCCGACCCCGCGACCCCCACCCACACGGCAGTGGCCTCGCCCACCAACTCGCCCTCGGCGCAGGCGAACCTCACCACTTCGAAGGTGCTGCTCACCAACCCGGTCGTCCCCGGACAGCAGATCCAGTGGCGCGTCAGCGTCACCAACAACGGACCCTCCCGGGCGCGGAACGTGGTCGTCACCGACCAGGTGCCGGCCGACGTCAACAACCCGGCCATGACGGCAGCCGACGGCACTCCCTGCCCGATCAACAACGGAACGGCGACCTGCCCGGCCGTCGAGATCCCGGTCGGGCAGACCCTCACCTGGACGCTCACCGGAACCCTGGCTCAGGACGCCACGGTCACACCGACCAACACCGCCACGGTGACCGGCGGGCCCGATCCGGCCACGCCGACGCACACGGCTGTCGCCTCGCCGACCAACTCTCCCTCGCCGCAGGCCAATCTGACCACCTCTAAGGTTCTGCTCACCAACCCCGTCGTCCCCGGACAGCAGATCCAGTGGCGCGTCAGCGTCACCAACAACGGACCCTCCCTGGCGCGGAACGTGATTGTCACCGACCAGGTGCCGGCCGGGGTCGGCAACGCCTCGATGACGGCGGACACCGGCGGAGCCAACTGTCCGATCGCCAACGCTCTCGCGACGTGTCCGGCGGTCGAGATCCCTGTCGGCCAGACGCTGACGTGGACGCTCACCGGCACTCTCGACGCGAACGCGACCGTGACTCCGACCAACACCGCGATCGTGACCGGTGGCCCGGATCCCGCGACACCGACCCACACCGCCGTCGCCTCGCCCACCAACACGCCTTCGACACAGGCGAACCTGACTGTCTCGAAGGCGCTTCTCACCAACCCCGTCGTCCCCGGCCAGCAGATCCAGTGGCAGGTCAGTGTGACGAACAACGGACCCTCCCGTGCCCGCGACGTCGTCGTCACCGACACCGTTCCGGCAGGCGTGACCGGCGCCAGCATGAAGGCGGACGCCGACAACACGCCCTGCCCCATCAACAACGGAACGGCGACCTGCCCGGCCGTCGAGATCCCGGTCGGCGCCACGATGACATGGACGCTCACCGGAACGCTCGACGCCAACGCGACCTTCACGCCCACCAACACCGCCACGGTCACCGGGGGCCCCGACCCCGCAACCCCGACCCACACGGCGGTGGCCTCGCCCACCAACACGCCTTCGACACAGGCGAACCTGACCGTCTCGAAGTCGCTGCTCACCAACCCCGTCGTCCCCGGGCAGCAGATCCAGTGGCAGGTCAGTGTGACGAACAACGGACCCTCGCGCGCCCGCGACGTCGTCGTCACCGACCAGGTGCCCACCGGGGTCAACAACCCGGCCATGACGGCAGCCGACGGAACCAACTGCCCGATCAACAACGGCACCGCAACCTGCCCAGCCGTGGAGATCCCGGTCGGCGCCACGATGACGTGGACGCTCACCGGAACGCTCGACGCCAACGCGATCACCACACCCACCAACACCGCCACTGTCACCGGCGGACCCGACCCCACGACGCCCACGCACACGGCCGTCGCCAGCCCCAGCAACTCACCCTCGGCACAGGCGAACCTCACCACCTCCAAGGTCCTGCTCACCAACCCGGTCGTCCCCGGGCAGCGGATCCAGTGGCAGGTCAACGTCACCAACAACGGACCCTCCCGCGCCCGCGACGTCGTCGTCACCGACACCGTGCCAGCCGGGGTCAACAACCCGGCGATGACGGCAGCCGACGGCACTCCCTGCCCCATCAGTGGCGGTACGGCGACCTGCCCTGCCGTGGAGATCCCCGTCGGGCAGACCTTGACGTGGACGCTCACCGGAACGCTCGACGCCAACGCGACCACCACGCCCACCAACACCGCCACAGTGACCGGCGGACCCGACCCCACCACACCCACCCACACCGCCGTCGCCAGCCCCAGCAACTCACCCTCGACACAGGCGAACCTCACCACCTCCAAGGTCCTGCTCACCAACCCGGTCGTCCCCGGACAGCAGATCCAGTGGCAGGTCAACGTCACCAACAACGGACCCTCCCGCGCCCGCAACGTCGTCGTCACCGACACCGTGCCAGCCGGAGTGACCGGCGCCAGCATGAAGGCGGACGCCAATAACACGCCCTGCCCGATCAACAACGGAACGGCGACGTGTCCGGCCGTGGAGATCCCGGTCGGGCAGACCCTCACCTGGACACTCACCGGAACCCTCGACGCCAACACGACCACCACGCCCACCAACACCGCAACAGTCACTGGCGGACCCGACCCCGCGACCCCCACCCACACGGCGGTGGCCTCGCCCACCAACACGCCTTCGACACAGGCGAACCTGACCGTCTCGAAGTCGCTGCTCACCAACCCCGTCGTCCCCGGACAGCAGATCCAGTGGCAGGTCAACGTCACCAACAACGGACCCTCCCGCGCCCGCAACGTCGTCGTCACCGACACCGTGCCAGCCGGAGTGACCGGCGCCAGCATGAAGGCGGACGCCGACAACACGCCCTGCCCGATCAACAACGGAACGGCGACCTGCCCGGCCGTCGAGATCCCCGTCGGCGCCACGATGACGTGGACGCTCACCGGAACCCTCGACGCCAACGCGACCGTCACGCCCACCAACACCGCCACGGCCACCGGGGGCCCCGACCCCGCAACCCCGACCCACACGGCGGTGGCCTCGCCCACCAACACGCCTTCGACACAGGCCAATCTGACTGTCTCAAAGTCGCTGCTCACCAACCCGGTCGTCCCCGGGCAGCAGATCCAGTGGCAGGTCAGCGTCACCAACAACGGACCCTCCCGCGCCCGCGACGTCGTCGTCACCGACACCGTTCCGACCGGAGTCAACAACCCGACAATGACGGCAGCCGACGGAACCAACTGCCCAATCAACAACGGCACCGCAACCTGCCCAGCCATCGAGATCCCTGTCGGCCAGACGCTGACGTGGACGCTGACCGGCACTCTCGACGCCAACGCGACCGTCACACCGACCAACACGGCTGTCGTCACCGGCGGACCCGACCCGGCCACACCGACCCACACGGCCGTCGCCAGCCCCAGTAACTCGCCCTCGGCGCAGGCGAACCTCACCGTGTCGAAGGTGCTGCTGACCAACCCGGTCGTCCCCGGACAGCAGATCCAGTGGCAGGTCAGCGTCACCAACAACGGACCCTCCCGCGCCCGCAACGTCATCGTCACCGACCAGGTGCCGGCCGGGGTCGGCAACGCCTCGATGACGGCGGCCGACGGGACGGCCTGCCCGATCAACGGCGGGACGGCGACCTGCCCTGCCGTGGAGATCCCGGTCGGACAGACCCTGACCTGGACGCTCACCGGAACCATGGCTCAGGACGCCACGGTCACACCGACCAACACCGCTACGGTGACCGGCGGACCCGACCCGGCCACACCGACCCACACGGCCGTCGCCAGCCCCAGCAACTCACCCTCGGCGCAGGCGAACCTCACCGTGTCGAAGGTCTTGCTCACCAACCCGGTCGTCCCCGGACAGCAGATCCAGTGGCAGGTCAGTGTGACGAACAACGGCCCCTCCCGCGCCCGGGACGTCGTCGTCACCGACCAGGTGCCCACCGGGGTCAACAACCCGGCCATGACGGCAGCAGACGGAACCAACTGCCCGATCAACAACGGCACCGCAACCTGCCCGGCCGTCGAGATCTCCGTCGGACAGACCCTCACCTGGACACTCACCGGAACACTCGACGCCAACGCGACCGTCACGCCCACCAACGCCGCCACGGTCACCGGGGGCCCCGACCCCGCAACCCCGACCCACACGGCGGTGGCCTCGCCCACCAACACGCCTTCGACACAGGCCAATCTGACTGTCTCGAAGGCGCTTCTCACCAACCCGGTCGTCCCCGGACAGCAGATCCAGTGGCAGGTCAGCGTCACCAACAACGGCCCCTCCCGCGCCCGCGACGTCGTCGTCACCGACACCGTGCCGGCAGGCGTGACCGGCGCCAGCATGAAGGCGGACGCCGACAACACGCCCTGCCCGATCAACAACGGAACGGCGACGTGCCCGGCGGTCGAGATTCCGGCCGGCGCCACGATGACGTGGACGTTCACCGGCACGCTCGACGCCAACGCGACCGTCACGCCCACCAACACCGCAACCGTCACCGGCGGACCCGACCCCGCCACACCCACCCACACCGCCGTCGCCTCACCCACCGACACGCCCACGCCGCAGGCCAACCTCACCGTCTCCAAGACGCTGCTCACCAACCCCGTCGTCCCCGGACAGCAGATCCAGTGGCGCGTCACCGTCACCAACAACGGACCCTCCCGCGCCCGCAACGTCATCGTCACCGACCGGGTGCCGGACGGGGTCGGCGGGCCGAGCATGACGGCCGGCGACGGGAGCGTCTGTGCGATCGCGAACGGGACGGCGACGTGCCCGGCGGTCGAGCTGGAGGTCGGACAGGCGGTCTCCTACACGCTGAGCGGCACCCTGATGCAGGACGCGACCGTCACGCCGACCAACACGGCCGTCGTCACCGGCGGGCCCGACCCGGCCACGCCGACGCACACCGCCGTCGCCTCGCCGACCGCGAGTCCCGAACAGCGGGCGAGCCTGACCGTCGCCAAGGCGCTGCTGACCGACCCCGTCGTTCCGGGCGAGGTCGTCCAGTGGCGGGTCACGGTGACCAACAACGGTCCGTCCAAGGCGCGCAACGTCGTGATCACCGATCGGATCCCGGACGGGGTCTCCGACGCCGTCCTCCAGTCGGACGCCGACGCGTCCGCCTGCCCGATCACCGGCGGGACGGCCATCTGCCCGGCGATCGAGCTGGAGGTCGGGCAGACCGCCTCGTACACGCTGACCGCGACGCTCGCCCCGGACGCGACCGTGACGCCGACGAACACGGTGACGGTCACCGGCGGTCCGGACCCGGCCACACCCACGCACACCGCGGTGGCCTCGCCGACCGCCGTACCCACACCGCAGGCGAACCTGAGCATCGCCAAGGCGCTGCTGACCAACCCGGTCGTCCCCGGGCAGCAGATCCAGTGGCGGGTGACGGTGACCAACCACGGCCCCTCGCGGGCCCGGAACGTCGTCGTCACCGACACCGTCCCGGCGCAGGTCAACGGCGCGGCCATGACCTCGGACGCCGACGGGACCAACTGCCCGATCACCGGCGGGACGGCGACCTGCCCGGCCGTGGAGATCCCGGCCGACGGCAGCGTCTCCTACACCGTCACCGGGACGCTCGACCCGGCGGCGACCAGCACTCCGGTCAACGTGGCCGTCGTCACCGGCGGACCCGATCCGACGGCGACCGCCCACACGGCGACCGCGCACGCCAGCGAGACGGTCGAGCCCCGGGCGAGCCTCACCGTGTCGAAGGCGCTGCTCACCGACCCGGTCGTGCCCGGTGAGACGATCGCCTGGCGGATCAGCGTGACCAACAACGGGCCGAGCGTGGCCCGCGAGGTCGTGGTGAGCGACCGGATCCCGGAGGGTGTCGTCGGCGCCTCGCTCTCGCCGGACGCGACGCGGGCGGCGTGTCCGGTCACGGGCGGCACCGCCGTCTGCCCGCCGGTCGAGATCCCGGTCGGTGGGACCGTCACCTACACACTGAGCGGGACGCTGGCGCAGGACGCCACGGTGACGCCGGTCAACACCGTGGTGGTCACCGGCGGGCCCGATCCCGCCACGCCGACGCACACCGCCGTCGCCTCGCCGACC
This sequence comes from Kitasatospora sp. cg17-2, assembly GCF_054031055.1. Taxonomy (NCBI): domain Bacteria; kingdom Bacillati; phylum Actinomycetota; class Actinomycetes; order Kitasatosporales; family Streptomycetaceae; genus Kitasatospora; species Kitasatospora sp. cg17-2. The sequence continues at coordinate 9,469,895 of NZ_CM132923.1, read as the reverse complement.
GCGAGTCCCGAACCGCAGGCGAAGCTGACGGTCTCCAAGGTGCTGGTGACCGACCCGGTGGTACCCGGACAGCAGATCCAGTGGCGGGTGACCGTGGTCAACAACGGACCCTCCCGGGCCCGGAACGTCGTCGTCACCGATCGGGTTCCGGACGGGGTGTCGGGGGCCTCGATGGCGTCGGACGAGGACGGCACCGCCTGTCCCGTCGCGAACGACAGCGCCACCTGCCCGGCGATCGACCTGGAGGTCGGGGAGACGGCCTCGTACACGCTGAGCGGCACGCTGGCCCAGGACGCGACCGTCACCCCGACCAACACGGTGGTGGTCACGGGCGGGCCGGACCCGGCCACGCCGACGCACACGGCGGTGGCCTCACCGACCGGTGGTCCCGAGCCGCAGGCCAACCTCGTCGTCGCGAAGGTCCTGGTCACGGACCCGGTGGTACCGGGGCAGCGGATCCAGTGGCGGGTGACGGTGACCAACCACGGGCCCTCGCGGGCGCGGAACGTCGTCGTCACCGACCGGGTGCCCGCAGGGGTGTCCAACGCTTCGATGGCGGCCCAGGACGGCACCGCGTGCGCCGTCGCCAACGGGACGGCCACCTGCCCGGCCGTGGAGCTCGCGGCCGGGGAGACCCTGGCCTGGACCCTGACCGGCACGCTCGACCCCGATGCCGTCGTCACGCCGGCCAACACGGTGGTGGTCACCGGCGGGCCCGACCCGGCCACGCCCACCCACACCGCCGTCGCCTCGCCGACCGGCAGTCCCGAGCCGCAGGCCAACCTCGTCGTCGCCAAGGTGCTGGTTACCGACCCGGTGGTACCGGGACAGCAGATCCAGTGGCGGGTCACCGTCACCAACCACGGGCCCTCGCGGGCCCGGAACGTCGTCGTCACCGACCCGGTGCCCGCGGGGGTCGACGGCGCCACGATGACGGCGGACGACGGCACGGCCTGCCCGATCACGGACGGGACCGCCACCTGCCCCGCCGTGGAGCTCGCGGCCGGAGAGACGCGGACCTGGACCCTGACCGGCACGCTCCACGCCGGCGCCACCGTCACACCGACCAACACCGTCACCGTCACCGGCGGGCCCGACCCGGCCACGCCGACCCACACCGCCGTCGCCAGCCCGTCGGGCACGCCGGTGCAGGAGGCCCGCCTCTCGGTCTCCAAGGCCCTGCTGACCGATCCGGTCGTGCCCGGGCAGCGGATCCAGTGGCAGGTCTCGGTGACCAACCGGGGCCCGTCCGTGGCCCGTGACGTGGTGGTCACGGACCGGGTGCCCGCCGGAGTGAACGACGCTTCGATGACGGCGGAGGACGGCGCCGCCTGCCCGATCACCGGCGGGACGGCGACCTGCCCGGCCGTCGGGATCCCGGTCGGGGAGACCCGGACCTGGGCCCTGACCGGAACGTTGGACGCCGCCGCCACCGTCACTCCGACCAACACCGTGACGGTCACGGGCGGGCCCGACCCGGCCACGCCGACCCACACCACCGTCGCCAGCCCGTCCGTCGGGCCGGTGCCCCAGGCGCACCTGACCGTCGCCAAGGTGCTGGTGACCAACCCGGTCATGCCGGGTGCCGCGGTCGAGTGGCGGGTGACCGTGACGAACGAGGGGCCCTCCCTGGCCCGGGGTGTCGTCGTCACGGACCGGATCCCGGCCGGTGTGCTGGACGCCTCAATGACGGCGGAGGACGGCACCGCCTGCCCGATCACCGACGGGACGGCGACCTGCCCGGCCGTCGAGATCCCGGTCGGCCGGACGCTCTCCTGGACGGTGAAGGGGACGCTCGACCCGGGCGCGACCGTCACGCCGACCAACACGGCGACCGTCACGGGCGGCCCCGACCCGGCCACACCCACGCACACGGCGGTGGCCTCGCCCTCGGAGTCGCCGTCGGCGCAGGCGCGGCTGAGCGTCGCCAAGGTGCTGCTGACCGACCCGGTCGTCGCCGGGCAGCGGATCCAGTGGCGGGTGACCGTGACCAACCACGGGCCCTCGCGGGCGCGGAACGTCGTGGTCGCGGACCGGGTGCCCGCCGGGGTGAACGGCGCCTCGATGACGGCGGACGACGGCACCGCCTGCCCGATCACCGACGGAACGGCGACCTGCCCGGCCGTCGAGATCCCGGTCGGCGGGACGGCGGGCTGGACGCTCACCGGCACGCTGGATCCGGATGCCACGGCCGTCCCGCTCAACACGGTGGTGGTGACGGGCGGGCCGGACCCGGACGCGACCGCTCACACGACGGTGGCCAGCCCGACCGTGCCGATCACCGCGCGGCACGACCTGCTGCTCACCAAGCGCGCGACGCCGGCGGACCCGAAGGCCGGTGACCGGGTCACGTACACCGTCACCGCCACCAACCGGGCCGGTGGCACGTACTTCGGCGCGGTCGTCACCGACGACCTCTCCGGGGTCCTGGACGGAGCGGTCTACGGTCTCGACGCCCACGCCGACACCGGGCGGACCGCCTACGCGGCGCCGCGCCTGACGTGGACGCTGGACCTCCGGCCCGGAGCGACGGCGACGCTCAGCTACACCGTCACCGTGAAGCCGGGGGCGGGTGGAGCGACGCTCGTCAACCGGCTCTCCGCCGACGGGTCCAACTGCCCCGGCGGCGCCGACGGGAACGGCAGCGGCAATGGCGGCGGCGGGGCGCGGCGGGCGGCGGCGGTGAGCGCGAGCGGCAACTGCTCGACCACCACCACGGTCCGCGGGCTGCCGAGCCCGAGCCCCAGCCCGACGACTCGGCCTCCGCTGCCGCCCACCGGCAGCGGCAGCCCGAAGCCGGCACTGCTGCTCACCGTGCTGTTCCTCGCCCTCGGCGGCCTGCTGGTGACGGCGCGGCGCTCCCGCCGCTGACGTCCGCCGAACATCGCCCGGGCGGTCGGCTCTGCCGGCCGCCCGGCGGTGGTTCGCGGCGGCGCGACCCGGCAACGTGACCCGGCGGTCGGGCGTGGCGGTCGGACGCGGCGGCGCGACCCGGCGGCCGTGCGCGGCGCCGCCGCGTCGGCCCTCAGCCCGGGCCGACGGCCCGGGCGGTGGCGAAGATCCGGGCGCAGCGTGCTGCCATGGCCTCGGGGGTCTGGTCGGGGTGCTCGATCCACCAGCGGACGAGCGTGGTGCACAGGCCGCGCCAGGCGTACTTGAGGGCGTCGGCGTCGAGGGGGTCGTCGGATCCGGTGCTGCGCAGGAGGTCGGCGGTGCCGGTGGCGGCGAGTTCGTCGATGGCGTCGCGGTAGTGGGCGGCGCGGTGGGCGGCCTCGCTGCCGGGCGGGAGCGAGGGGTCATAGAGCACGAACCAGGCCTCGCGCTGCCCGTCGAGGGCGTCGAAGAGGGCGCGCAGCACGCGCAGGGGGGTGGGGGGCGCGCCGTTGTCGTGGTCGGCCATGGCGGTCCGGACGGCGGTCAGCAGGCGGTCGCCGACCGGTTCGAGGCAGCCGAGGAAGAGGTCCTGCTTGCTGCCGAAGTACTGGTGCAGCAGGGGCTTGGTGACGCCCACCCGGGCGGCGACGGTGGCCATGGTGGTGGCCTCGTAGCCGCGTCGGCCGAACTCCTCGGTGGCCGCGGCGAGAACCTGTCGTTCGCGCTCGGCCCTGGGCATGCCCTTGGTGCCGGCCCTGGTGGGAAGCATTGTCATAGAACTGATCTTACCTTAGGGTAATTTACTGACCGGTAAGTTCATCGGACCCCCGGAGCTGCCCCATGACGCCTGCCGCCGAGAACGCTCCCCGCCTCCGGTCCTGGTGGGGCTGGGGCTATCAGGACGCCCAGCCCGACGACGCCGAGTGCCTCGCGCTCGGTGCCCTGCTGCCGGGGACCCTGGCCCGCCCGCTGCCGGTCCCCCGGGTCGCCGACCTCGCCGTCGGCAAACCCGCCGTGACACCCCCGCCCTCCCTGGCCCACCTCGTCGGCGACGGCCCCGACGACCGGGCCGCCCACGCCATGGGCAAGGCCTACCGCGACATCGCCCGCGCCCTGCGCGGCCGCCCGGGCCGGATCCCGGACCTGGTCGCCCGCCCGACCGGCGACCGGGAGGTGGCCGACCTGCTCGACTGGGCCGGTGCGCACGGGGTGGCCGTCGTTCCGTTCGGCGGCGGGTCCTCGGTGGTCGGCGGGGTGGAGTACCGGGGCGACGCCCACCGCGCCGTGCTGTCGCTCGACCTGACCTCGATGGACCGCGTCCTGGAGGTCGACCCGGCCGGCCGCTCCGCCCTGATCCAGGCCGGGGCCCTCGGTCCCGTCCTGGAGGACCAGCTGCGGCCCCACGGCCTGACCCTACGCCACTTCCCGCAGAGCTTCGAGTTCTCCACCCTCGGCGGCTGGCTGGCCACCCGCGCCGGCGGCCACTACGCCACCGGGCGCACGCACATCGACGACTTCGCGCAGTCGCTGCGCGTGGTCACCCCCACCGGGACCAGCGCCTCCTGGCGACTGCCGGCGTCCGGGGCCGGGCCCTCGCCCGACCGGCTGTTCCTCGGCTCCGAGGGCACCCTCGGCGTCATCACCGAGGCCTGGATGCGGGTGCAGGAACGCCCCCGCCACAAGGCTTCCGCCGCACTGGCCTTCACCGACTTCCGGCGGGCGCTGGACGCCGTGCGCGCCGTCGCGCAGACCGACCTCGCCCCGGCCAACTGCCGGCTGCTCGACCCCGGCGAGGCCCTGTTCTCCGGCGCGTCGAAGGACGGAGCGAGCGTCCTGGTCCTGGGCTTCGAGTCCGCCACCGGGCCCGTCGACGGCCGGCTCGCCGCCGCCGTCGAGCTGGCCCGCGACCACGGCGGACGCGTCGCGGCGGACACCGCGGGCGGCGGCGCCGTGGGCACCTGGCGTTCGGCGTTCCTGCGGATGCCCTACCTCCGCGACGGACTGGCCCGGATGGGCGCCGTCGTCGAGACCTTCGAGACCGCCGCCATCTGGGACCGGATCCCCGCCCTGATCGACGCCGTCCGCGCCGAGGTCGGCGCCGCCGCCCGCGCGGCCACCGGACAGCCGGCCACCGTCAACTGCCGCCTCACCCACGTCTACCCGGACGGCGCCGCGCCCTACTTCACCGTCGCGGTGGCCGGGCGCCCCGGCGACGAGGTCGCCGTCTGGGACGACGTCAAGGCCGCGGCCACCGACGTCCTGCACCGCCACCGCGCGACGGTCACCCACCACCACGCCGTCGGCCGCGACCACCGCCCCGGCTACGACCGCCAGCGTCCGGAGCCGTTCGCCCTGGCCCTGCGCGCCGCCAAGGGAGCCCTCGACCCGCACGGCATCCTCAACCCCGGTGTGCTGATCGACTGACGGGTGCCGCCGGGCGGTCGAGGTGCGGGCGTTCCGGCGCTCCGCGCGGTTCCGGTCGGGAGGAACACGAGAACCGGACCGTCCGTGACCGCACCGGGTTCGGGGTTTCCGCCAGTTCGCCGGGCCGGTGGGTGGGAGGGAGACTTCCCGCCAGGGGCGGCGGCCCGTTCCGGGGGCCGCCGCCACGGACGGAACAGAGGGGGGACCGACACGATGAGCGGTCAGCTGTACGACGGGATCGGCGAGGCGTTCGAGGGCTTCAAGACCCTTCCGCTCGCCCGCTACGGGGAGGTGCCCGGCTTCCTCGGCCTGGTCGGCGACGTCGAGGGCAGGTCGGTCCTCGACCTCGCCTCCGGAACCGGCTTCTACAGCCGCGAGTTCAAGCGCCGGGGCGCCTCCCGCATCCTCGGCGTCGACATCTCCTCCGCGATGGTCGAGGCGGCCCGGGCGCGCGAGGACGCCGACCCGCTGGGCGTGCGGTACGAGCTCGGTGACGTCGCCGAACTGCGCTCCTTCGAGGAGCCCTTCGACCTCGCGGTCGCCGTCCAGCTGTTCAACTACGCCGAGGACGTCGCCACCGTCGAGCGGATGTGCCGCAACATCCACCGGAGCCTGGCCTCCGGGGCCGAGTTCTTCGCCTTCGGGCAGCACCCGGACTACCGCTTCGACGGACCGTCGCTGGCCAAGTACGGCTTCCTCTGCGAATCGCTCGGCGAGGACACCGCGATCGGGCCCCGGGTGAGGATCACCGCACTGCTCGATCCGCCGATCTCCTTCGTCGCGAACCCGCCCGGCCGCGAGGTCTGGGAGCGGAGCCTGCGGGCGGCCGGGTTCACCGGGATCACCTGGGTCCCGCTGGAGATCTCGGCGGCCGGCTTGCGGGAGTACGGCGAGGAGTTCTGGGACGACTACGCCGCCAATCCCCCGCTGACGATGCTGCGCTGCCGCGCCTGACCCCACCGGGCGGCCGGGGCCCGGGCCCCGGCTCAGAGCCCGAGCTCGGTCAGCCCCGGGTGGTCGTCGGGGCGGCGGCCGAGCGGCCAGTGGAAGAGGCGCTCCGCCCCGGCGATCGGCAGGTCGTTGATCGACGCGTGCCGGTGCGCCATCAGGCCGTCCTGGTCGAACGCCCAGTTCTCGTTGCCGTAGGAGCGGTACCACTGGCCGGAGTCGTCGTGCCACTCGTACGCGAAGCGGACCGCGATGCGGTCGGCGGAGTGCGCCCAGAGCTCCTTGATCAGCCGGTACTCGTGCTCGCGCTGCCACTTGCGGGTGAGGAAGGCGGCGATCTCCTCGCGCCCGGTGACGAACTCGGCGCGGTTCCGCCACCGGCTGTCCGGGGTGTAGGCGAGGGAGACCCGCTGCGGGTCTCGGGTGTTCCAGCCGTCCTCGGCGGCCCGGACCTTCACGCGGGCGCTCTCCTCGGTGAACGGGGGCAGGGGCGGGCGCTGCTCGGACATACCGGTCTCCTTCTGGGGATGGTGCCGGGTCGAGTGAGAACGGTCGTTCTCACCATGTCCGCTACCCTATGAGAACCATGGTTCTCATGTAAAGGACACGGCTGATGGACACCGACGCCGCACGTACCCGGATCCTCGACGCGGCCGAGGAGCTGTTCTACGCCCAGGGCGTGCAGGCGGTCGGCATGGACGCCGTCCGCACCACCGCCGGCGTCACCCTGCGCCGCCTCTACCAGCTCTTCCCCTCCAAGGAGGAACTCGTCGAGGCCTATCTGGAGCGCCGCGACCGGCGCTGGCTCGCCGAGCTCGCCGACCATGTGGACGCGGTCGGCGGCACTCCGGCCGAACGGGTGCTCGCCGTGTACGACTGGCTCGCCGACTGGTTCGCCCGGCCCGGCTTCCGGGGCTGCGCCTTCGTCAACTCCTACGGCGAGCTCGGCGCCACCGCGCCCGGGGTCGCCGCCGTCGCGCGCCGGCACAAGGAGGCGCTGCGCGACTACCTCGGCGGGCTCGCCGAGGACGCCGACTGTCCGCCCGGCACCGGGGTCCACCTGGCCCTGCTCACCGAGGGGGCGATCACCCTCGCCACCCTCACCGGGACCCCGGACCCCGCCGCCGAGGCCGGGGCGTGCGCCCGGCTGCTGCTCACCGGCGCCGGCGCGAGAACCTGAGGACCCGCCCCCGGCACCCGCCACACCCACGGCGTCCACGGCCACCGAGCTGACGGACGACTACCTCGCCGCCGGACAGTGCGTCTCCGTCGCGTCCGAGGCGGTCTCGGACCTCCACCCGGCCACCTACGGCCCCGTCCCGTGCGAGAGCCTCACGGCGGTCGCCCAGGTCGTCTCGCGCACCCGCACCGCCCTCCCCCACTCGTCCGTACCCGCCGTGAAGCGGCCCGCCTGCAAGGACGACACCGACTTCGTGCTCGACCTCGGCCCGAACCTGGCGCGGGCGAACGGCCGCACCGCCCAGCTCTACGAGAAGGAGGCGTACGCCTGCCTGCGCAACCTGAAGGCCCCCCACCCCGGCGACCCCGGGCAGGGCGGCGGCCCGATGATCGGCGTCGGCGACTGCATCGTGGGGGCGCTCGCCGCCAACGGCGATCCCTCCGGCCGTGAGATCAGGTGCGACGCCACGGGCCCCTCCAAGCCGCAGTACAAGATCGTCAAGAAGCTCCGCTCACCACTCCTCACCCCCCGGGGATCCACCCCCGACACGTGCGCGCCCGGCACCGCCTACAAGTTCTCCGACGGCGGGCAGCAGTTCTGCGCCGCCTGGGTCCCGGGGGCATCGAACGGGGCCGGTGCCCCCGGCCTCACAGGGTGAGCCGGCGGGCGGAGGCCCGAATCGGGTCCGGGAGTTCGGTGCTGCCGCGCAGGTAGCGGTCCACGGCGGCGGCGGCCGAGCGGCCCTCGGCGATCGCCCACACGATCAGCGACTGGCCGCGCCCCGCGTCGCCCGCGACGAAGACGCCGGCCGCCCCGGCGGCGAAGCCGTCGTCCCGGGCGAAGGCGCCGTCCGGGCCGACCGTGAGCCCGAGGTCGGCACTCAGCCAGGGCTCCGGCTCGGGGCCGGTGAAGCCCAGCGCGAGCAGGGCCAGTTCGGCCGGGACGCTGCGCTCGGTGCCCGCCCGGGGCCCTCGGTCGGGCGATTCGGCGTCCGCGTCGGCGAAGCGGACCGCGGCGAGGCGTCCGTCTGGGCCCGACTCGAAGGCGACCGTGCTGGCGGCGAACACCCGGACCCCGCCCCCGGTGGCGCCGGCCTCCTCGTGCGAGGTCGTCTCCCGGTGGACCTTGGGATGGACCGGCCACGGCTGCCCGGGGGCCCGGCGCGCGGGCGGGCGCGGGTTGATGTCGAGCTGGGTGACGGCCGCCGCCCGCTGCCGCAGCGCGGTGCCGAGGCAGTCCGCCGCGGTGTCGCCACCGCCGACGATCACCACCCGGAGGCCCTCGGCGGACACCGGCGCGGCCGGGAGTCCGCCCTCGTCGACCCGGTTCGCGCCGGTCAGATAGGCCATCGCCTGGTGCACGCCGGGGAGCCGGCAGCCGGGCACCGGCAGTTCGCGCCGCAGGCCCGCGCCGACGGCGACCACCAGCGCGTCGCACCCGGCCCGCAGCTCGTCGGCCGCGAGGTCCCGGCCGACGCGCAGGCCGGTGCGGAACTCGGTGCCCTCGGCCCGCATCTGGTCGAGCCGGCGGTCCAGCCGGTGCTTCTCCAGCCGGAACGGCGGGATGCCGTAGCGCAGCAGCCCGCCGGGGCGGTCGGCCCGCTCGTACACCGTGACGGTGTGGCCGGCCCGGGTGAGCTGCTGGGCGGCGGCGAGGCCCGCCGGGCCGGAGCCGACCACGGCCGCCCGCCGTCCGGTGGTGCTGGCGGGCGGCTGCGGGAGGTCCCAGCCCTCCGCCCAGGCACGGTCGGCCAGGGCGAGCTCGATGTTCTTGATCGTGACGGGCGCCCCGCCGTCGACGGCCAGCACGCAGGCGCTCTCGCAGGGGGCCGGGCAGAGCCGCCCGGTGAACTCGGGGAAGTTGTTGGTCGCCAGCAGGCGCGCCGCCGCGGCCCGCCAGCCGTCCAGGGCCACCAGCCGGTTCCAGTCCGGGACGAGGTTGCCGAGCGGGCAGGCGCTGTGGCAGAACGGCAGCCCGCAGTCCATGCAGCGGGCGGCCTGTCCGCCGACGATCGGCAGCAGGGACCCGGGGCGGTAGACCTCCCGCCAGTCCTCGACCCGCTCCCGGGCGTCCCGCCGCACGCGCTCCGCGCGCGGGGTGGTGAGGAAGGCCATCCGGTCTGCTGCCATCGCGGCCTCCGGCAGGGCGTGCCGACACGGGCCGGCGGCACCCGGCGGACGCGCCACCGTGTGGCCACGGTACGCCCACGAACGGCCGGCGGGAAGCGGCCCGGGGGAGCCGGGGGCCGGGTCGCTCCTCGGGTCGGCCACCGCGGGCGCGGAACTCCGTCCGGCGGGACCGGGAAGGTCAGTCCATCCGGACGATCGCCGTCGGGAGGAGGGTCATGCCCAGCCAGCCGAGGACGGGGAGGACCAGGGTGGCGGCGAGTGGCAGCTGCGACGGCACGAGGGTGAGGCTGCCGGCGAACGCCAGCACGACGGTGAAGCCGCCCATGGTGCAAGCGAAGGACGCCACGCGGGCGATGAAGCGCGTCCAGGTCAGGCCGATGATGGTGAGCGCCGCTCCCGGGCCGACCAGGAGTGCCACCTCCAGGGATGCCGTCCAGGCGACTGCTGGCAAAGGGACCTGTCAGATGGTACAATTTGGACATAACGAGGCATGTTCTTGTGTCCACTGTCCAAGTTCTGCCAGGTCAACAGCTTCTCCAGCGCGTCGCTGACTACGCGCGGCTGTCGGATGACGATGCCAAAGACCCAGCTGCTCGCGGCGAGAACGTCGCCATCCAGCTGGACGAGTGTGCGCTCCTCCGCATGTCGAGGCCGGATTGGCTGCATGTCGCCAGCTTCGATGACAACGACATCTCGGCCTCCTCCTACAGCAGCGAGGAGCGCGAGGACTTCGAGAAGCTCATGGCGTTGGTCCGCGCCAGCGGGGTCGATGTCATCCTGTGCGTCGAAGTGACCCGCCTGTTCCGTAAGCCGCTCGAAGCGGAAGCCCTGATCGACCTCGTCTGGTCGAAGAAGACCAGCCTGCATACCATCGTCACCACCCGCGGCGGCTACTACGACCTGCGTACCAGCGTCGGCCGTAAGGCCATCCGTGACGCCGTGAACACGGCCGCCGGCGAGAGCGACAACATCTCGGACCGAGTCCGCAGCAAGAAGGCGGCTCAGGCTTGAGCTTCCCCCGTTGCGCGGGAGGTGCTGATTACCTGGTCAGGACAGGTGTGGGTGGTTCGACGGCCACTGGTTCGGCCGTCGTCTGGTCGGCGTAGTACTTCGTCTCGTACTCGTCCGGGCTGAGCCAGCCGAGGCGCTTTTGGATGCAGCGGATGTTGTAGAAGCCGTCGATGTAGGCGAAAAGGGCGAGGTCGGCATCGGTGCGGGTCGCGAAGGTCGTGCGGCGCACGCACTCGGTCTTCAGGACGCTCCAGAAGTTCTCCGCGAGGGCGTTGTCGTAGGAGTCGCCCACACTTCCCATGCTCGGCTCGATTCCCGCCTTCAACAGCCGAGTTGTGAGCTTGATGGATGTGTATTGACACCCGTGGTCGCTGTGATGGATCAGCTTCCCTGGCTCGACGGGCCGGCCGTGCAGGGCGTACTCCAGGGCGGTGAGCACGAGGTCGGCGTCCGCTCGCTCCGAGGTGTGCCAGCCCACGATCCTTCGGGAGAAGGCGTCGCGGATCGTGGCCAGCCACCACGGTCCCTCGCCGGTGGGGATCAGCGAGATGTCTGCGACCCACAGTCGGTTCGGGGCGCCCGCGGTGAAGTCGCGCCGGACCAGGTCCGGGGCAAGGTCGGCCGCCGGGTCGCGGCGGGTGAAGGAACGGGGTCGGCGCGGGCTGACACCTTGCAGGCCGGCCTCGCGCATCAGGCGCTCGACCCGTTTGCGGCCGACGTGGGTGCCCTCGCGTCGCAGGACGGCGTGGACGCGCGGGGAGCCGTAGGTGGCGTCGGAGTCGGTGTGGATGCGGCGGATGTCCTCGGTCAGTTCGGCGTCGTGGCGTCTGCGCGCGCACGGCTCGTGAACGTCGCGGCGCCAGCGGTAGTAGGTGGAGGCGGGGATGTGCAGCTCCCGGAGGACGGGCTCGGCCCCGAAGCGGTCCTGGTGCTCGTCGATGAGCTTCAGTACCGTCGCCGGGTCGGGTCGAGCTCCTGGGCGAAAAAGCCGAGGCGGCCTTGAGGATCTCGCAGGACCGGCGGAGCTCGGCGTTCTCCTTGCGAAGAGCGGCCAGCTCCTCCTTCTCGGCCGTGGTGAGCCGGTCGTCGCGCTCGCCGCGGTCCGCCTCGTCCTGGCGGATCCAGTTGCGCAGGGCCTCGTGGTGCACCCCGAGATCGCGGGCCATCTGCCGGATCACGGGCTTCGGGTCGGCGGCCCGGTACGCGGCAACAGCTCGCTGTCGCAACTCGGGCGGGTACTTCATCGGTGCAGCCATGGCACAGGCTCCCTTCTCACGGCCCATCAGGCCATGTCCGGCAACCTTCCGCACCTCGGGGGAACCTCACCGGCCGAGCAGGTCGACTGTGTGCCGCCGGGCCCAAAGCACGGCATTGGGGGTATCGGCCAGCGTCAGCTGGACCAGGGGCGAACGAACGTCTGGCACGGCGGTGGCCTCCTGGCCGGAGGCAAGGAGGCCAAGCCGCGAGGTTCTGGGCCGCGGCCAGCGGCGTCAGACGTGCAGCGAGATCCCTCGCCCGGCGGCAAAGGTGTCGAAATGGTCGAGGGGCAGCACTGCCTCCCGGGAGTCAGCGGTGTGGCCGGACGGGTTGCGGAACGCCACGGTGCCGGTCTGGTGGCCGGTGACGAGGACGAGGTGCCCACCGCGCCCAGGGGCCGGCCGGTCAGGACGGCGGATCTCCTTGTGCACGGAGGCGATCACGAGGCGGCCCTGGTCGAGCTCGGCGATGAGCCGGTCCGGCGTCAGAGCCGTGATGATCTCCGTCGCCAAGCCGTGGTGGGCGTCGGCGTACGCCGTGAACGGCTGGTAGTACAGACCGTCGACGCCGCCGTCCTCCCGCTGGACATAGCCCCCGTAGACACGGCAGCCGTCCAGCAGCTCGAACAGCGTGGGTGCCAGTCCGTCCCGGGCGAACAGAGCCATCCGCAGGCAGGCCATCCCGCACAGCCGGGTGCACCAGTAGCCGTACGTCTCCCGGTCCGGCGCACCGCTCGTCGCCCAGTTGTCGTCATCGCCTGGCGGGTGGCCTTCGTAGGCGATGGCTTGGATCAGGCTGGGGGTGGCGTACTGCGTGATCAGGGGGATCGGGTGGCGAGGCAACGGGCTGGTTCCTTCCGGGATGGCGCAGTGGCCACGAGACGATGGAAGGCGTCCAACTCGACCGAGCCGCCGGAGATGATCACACCCACCGGACCGGGCGGCAGGTCGAGACCGTCCAGGGCTGCGAGCGCCACAGCGCCGGAGGGTTCGGCCACCACCTTGAGGTGGTTGAACGCCCAGCCCATAGCCTGCACGATCTGATCGTCAGTCACCGTCACTACGTCGTCGAGCAGAACGCGGTTGACCTCCCACGGCAGCGCGGCCGGTGCCGTGTGCCGCAGCCCGTCCGCGATGGTGTCCGGAACCGCGGGGAGCTCAGCCAGCTGCCCAGCCTGGAGTGAGGCGGCGGTGTCGCCGGCGGTGACGGGCTCGACCCCAATGACCTTGAGGTGCGGGTTGAGGTGCTTGGCCGCCACGGCGGTGCCTGCCGCCAGCCCGCCGCCACCGACCGGGACCAGGATCGCGGTCATCACCGGGGCCTGCCACAGCAGCTCCAGCGCGACCGTGCCCGCACCGGCCATGACTGCTGGGGCATTGGCGGACGGCACGATGGCGAGTCCTCGGTCGACCGTCAGCTCGGCGACGATGGCGTCGCGGTCGTCGCGCTGGCGGTGGTAGGCGACAACCTCAGCGCCCATCGCGCGGGCACCATCCACCTTCATTGGTGGTGCGTCGTGCGGCACCACGACGGTGACGGGCACACCCAGCAGCTGACCAGCCAGGGCAAGGGCCTGGGCGTGGTTGCCGGAGGAGGCGCCAATCACGCCGCGCCGTCGGTCGCGGGGACTGAGCTCAGCAACTGCGTTGTAGGCGCCGCGGAACTTGAACGAGCCGCTGCGTTGGAGGGCTTCGACCTTGCAGAGCACGCTTCGGCCGGCGAACGCGTCGAGCCGCGGGTGCGACAGGATGGGGGTCGCCGCAGCGACGCCCTGCAGCCGGCGCTGGGCGTCGTAGACGTCGGCCGCCGACAGTGGCAGGGCGGCGCTCACGGTCGGTACCCGTCGGTGTGGGCGGTGGTGAGCATGGTCTGGATGAGCTGGTCGTAGCTGATGCCGGCCGCCGCGGCCATGGTGGCGAGGTTGCCGTGCGGGGACAGGCCGGGCAGCGTGTTGATCTCCAGCCAGTGGACCGCCCCATCCGCCGTGACCAGGAAGTCCGACCGCGAGTAGCCCGAGCACCCCAACTGCTGGTGGGCCCGGAGAGCGGCACCCGAGATGGTTGCCAGGGTGGTGTCGGGCAGCTGGGCCGGGCAGCGGTAGCGGTGGCCGGCCGGGTTGCGCTTGGCCCGGTAGTCGTAGAAGTCGGCCGTGGTCGGGACCGTCTCCAGCGGCGGCAGAGCCAGCAGCGCGCCGCCCTGCTCCAGCACGCCGCAGGTGACGGCCGTGCCCTCCTTGAACGGCTCGACGAACCACTCGCCGCCCCGCGTGTCGTGCGTCAGCGTGGTCGCCAGCGAGTTCAGGTCGCGGAAGACCCGCATGCCAATGGAGCCACCCTCCGAGGCCGGCTTGAGGATGACCGGCAGACCGAGTTCCTCCGCGCAGGCATTGGCGGCTTCGGTCGGACCCTGGGTGCCCTGCAGCGGGATATGCGGCAACACGTTCACGCCGCCCGCCTGGACCAACGTCTTGGCCGTCGGCTTGTGCATCGCGGTGGCGCTGGCCAGCACGCCGGAGCCGGTGTAGGGAACGCCCAGGCTGTCCAGCAGTCCCTGGAGCTTGCCGTCTTCGGCCCACTGGCCGGCAATGGCCAGGAATGCGACGTCGGTCTCGCGGACGCGGTCGGCGAAGTCCTTGTCGGTCGGGTCGAGCACCACGTGCGCCAGGCCCTGGCGGACCAGCGACTCGCGGACGGCCTCGCCCGAGATAAGGGAGCGATCGCGCTCACCGGACCGGCCGCCGGTGACGAGAGCGATGCGGAGGTGGTTGGTAGCAGACATGCCCATTTCCTTTTGTCACAGTCTGGTTCGGAATGCGTGGGACGACCGGCAGGGCCCGGTGGAAGTGGCTAGCGTCAGGGGCAGGCCGCCTTCGGAGGCGGATAGCTGCATCAGATGGATCGGAGCCACCGTGGTCCCCATGACCCTGCAAGAGATCGCCGCGGCCGTCGGGGGCGACCTGCACGACGTGCCCGATCCCACCGCCGTGGTGGACCGGCCCGGGGTCATTGACTCGCGGCTGGTGGAGCCCGGGTCGCTGTTCATTGCCCTGCCCGGCGAGCACACCGACGGCCACCGGTTCGCCGAGGCTGCGGTGGCAGCTGGAGCCACGGCGGTACTGGCGCTCCGGCCGGTTGGGGTGCCAGCCATCGTGGTGCCGGACGTCCAGGACGCGATGGGCGCCCTGGCTCGGGCGGTGCTCGCCCGGCTGAAGTCCCCGACGGTCATCGGGCTGACCGGCTCGGCCGGCAAGACCAGCACCAAGGACCTGCTGGCCCAGGTGCTTGGCACTATGGACACCACCGTGGCCACCCCGCTGTCGTTCAACGGTGAGATCGGCCTGCCGCTGACTGTCTTCCGGGCGGACGAGACCACCCGGCTGTTGGTGCTGGAGATGGGCTCCCGTGGCAAGGGCCACATTTCGTACCTGACGAGCCTCGTGCCACCGCAGATCGGCCTGGTGCTCAACGTCGGGACCGCCCACGTCGGGGAGTTCGGCGGCGGCAAGGAGTCAATCGCCGAGGCCAAGGGCGAACTGGTCGAGGCGCTGCCGGCCGACGGCCTGGCCGTGCTGAACGCGGACGACCCGTACGTCATGTCGATGGCTACGCGGACCAGCGCGTCCGTCCTGACCTTCGGGGTGGAGGCTGGCGACGTCCGGGCCACTGACGTCGAACTGGACGCCGCGGGCCGGCCCTCGTTCATCCTCACGTACCGGGGCGACAGCGCCCGCGTGACGCTGGGGCTGCACGGCGCCCACCACGTGTCCAACGCGACGGCCGCCGCGGCCGTGGCGATTGGGCTGGGGGCGAGCGTGGCGCAGGCCGCCGAGGCGCTGAGCGGCGCCCGGCAGCTGACGCCCGGCCGCATGGACGTGACCGAGCGCCCGGACGGCGTGACCGTGATCAACGACGCCTTCAACGCCAACCCCGATTCAATGGCCGTGGCCCTGTCGGCGCTGGCAGCCATGGCAGGCGGCGGGCGCCGCACGGTGGCAGTGCTGGGTGAGATGCGAGAACTGGGCGCGGAGTCCGGGGCCCACCACACGGAGCTGGGCCGACTCGTCGCCCGGAGTGGAATCACCGACCTGATCGCGGTCGGCGGCCAGGAAGCCGAGCTGGCGTACAGCGCGGCGGTCGAGGGCAGCGTCACCAGCACGCTTGTGCCGGACCGGGACGCCGCCCTCGACCTCCTGCTGACCTACCTGAAGCCCGGCGACGTGGTGCTGGTCAAGGGCTCCCACAGCGTGGGGCTGGAGGACACGGCGCTGCGCCTGGCCAAAGCCGACGCCAGTAGCTGACCTACGCGGCCGGCGCGGGCACGGCGGCTTCGGTGAGCCGCAACAGGATCGCCCGGCCGATGCGGCCGGCCGTCCCCGTTCCCATCGTGATGACGAGGTCGCCGGGCTGCGTCAGCTCGGCGACCAGGTCCGCCACGTCACGGCCGGCCCTGGCCCGGTGGGCTCGGCTGCCGTACTCGGCGACCTGCGCGGCCATCGGTACGGTGCTGATGCCGGTCAGCGGCGACTCGACCGAGGAGTGCACGTCCAGCAGGACGACCTCGTCGGCCGCCGCGAGACGGCGGCCCATCTCCTCGCCCAGGGCCGCGGTCCGCGTCCAGCCGGTCGGCTCGAACACCGCGATGACCCGGCCTTCGGTCAGCATCCGGGCCGTGGCCAGGTCGGCCGTGATCTCGGTCGGGTGGTGGGCGTAGGAGTCCAGCACCGCCACCCCGGCGTGGCGGCCGGTGGTGGTGAGTCGGCGCTGGACGCCCTGGAAGCTGGAGATGCCGCTTGCGAGATCCATGGGCTCGGCCCCGAGCACCCGGCCGGCGGCGAAGGCGGCGGCAGCGTTCAGGGCGTTGTGCCGCCCCGGAACCGCCAGGGTGAACTCGTGCCACGACCCATCCGTGTCCTGCACCGTGACGTGGCTGGCCGTGCCGTCCCACAGCACGCGCAGCACCCGCACGTCGGCGTCCTTCGCCTCGCCCACCGTGATGAGGTGCGGGCTGGGCGAGCCGTCCAGGCGCTGGGTCAGCTGGCGGGCACCGGCATCGTCGGCCGAGACCACCAGCACGCTCGCGTTGCGGGCCAGACGCTCGAACACGTCCAGGACGTCGTCCAGGTCGACGTACTGCTCGGGGTGATCGTCGTCGACGTTCAGGACAACCGCCACCTTCGGGTGGTAGCGGCCCGCGGTGCGGTCGCTCTCGTCTGCCTCGGCGACCAGGAGGCCGCCGGTTCCCTGGTAGGCGTTGGGGCGGTCGACGGGCATGCCGCCGATGGCGTAGGACGGGTCGAGGTGGGCCAGGGCGGCGGTGAGGATGCCGGTTGTCATGGTCTTGCCGTGGGTGCCAGCAACGGCGACCGACTGCTCGGCGGTGGCGATCAGGTGGGCCAGCACGTCCGACCGGTGCACGACGGGGATGCCGGTGCGACGGGCGGCGGCCACCTCCGGGTTGCTGGGGCTCACCGCGCTCGACCAGACGAGGACGCTGGCGTCGGTGGGCAGGTTGCTGGCGCTGTGCCCGATGGTGACGAAGGCCCCGGCCTCCTCCAGGGCCCTCAGAGCGGCGGTGTCGTTGGTGTCCGAGCCAGAGACGCGGCTGCCGCGCTCCAACAGCAGCCGGGCCAACGCCGACATGCCGGCGCCGCCGATGCCCGCGAAGTGCGCGCGGGAGAGGTCGATGGGTCCGTCGTGCACGGGGACGATCACGTTCCTGGTTTCCATGCTGCAAGCTCCAATTCGGGTCCGGCCCCGCCTGACGCGGGGCGGGTCTTGGGCTCTCGGGGGGTACCGGGTGTGCGGCTCGGATGCTGGAAGCTCGTGGCCGCTTGAGGTAATGACAGCCGCAGGCAGGACGGTGACGGGATGGTGAACTAAGGTCACTCACGGTTCATTCATCACTCACTGGGGGCGGGGCGGATGGAGACGCAGGCCAGCCAGGCAGCGGTCGAGCAGGCCATGGAGGCCTTCGCGGCCGAAGTCGCCCACTGGCGAGAAGTCCGCAGCCTGTCGAAGCGCGGTCTGGCCGGGAAGATGGGCTTCGATCCGTCGTACGTCAGCCACATCGAGTCGGGTCGTCACAAGCCGACCGAGGAGTTCGCTCGCCTGGCCGACGGCATCCTCAACGCCGGCAAAGCCATCTGGCGGCGCTGGCTGGACTATGAGGCCGCCCGCACCCGCAGCCGCCCTGGGGCCACCCCGCCCGCACCGCGGCGTTCCGAGCAGCCCTATGCCTCCGGCTCCGCCCTGGTGGTGGAGCACGACGAAGCGGGCCTCCAGTACGACGGTTCGACCTACCGGTTGACGATGCGTCGGAGGCTGCGGAACACCGGCAGCGAGCCCATCACCCGGTACTTGATCCGCATCGCCGTCGACCGCTACCCCGGCGAGCCAGAGCGGTCCAACGCCCACTATCGTGAACATCCGTTGACCTGGGATGAGTTGGCACTAGCCGCCTCGTGCCAGGGTGAGGACATGCGCTGGCAGGCCAAGCACGACCGCGACGCCTTCAAGGAGGTCTGGCTCTTGTTCGAGAACGAGCACGGCCGCTTCCCGCTCTACCCGGGTGAGGCCACGTGGATCGAGTACGCCTACAGCGTCGGCGCTGACAAGTGGGGCCACTGGTTCCAGCGGGCCGTCCGCCTGCCCACGGAACACTTGGTTGTCCGGCTGGACTTTCCCGCCGCCCTCGATCCGGTGGTGTGGGGCACCGAGACCTCGATGACGGCCGAAGCCGCCCCGCTGCGCACCGCCGTCGGCCGCCGCGATGATGGTGAGCGCCGGCACTTCGCCTGGGCCACCGACGACCCGCCGCTGCACGCCCGCTACCGCCTCGAATGGCGCTTCCGCGCCGCCCCCACCCCGCAGCAGACCAAGGAGATCAGGTGACCCTGGTGCGGCCCAGCCAGCAGATGCAGTCCCTCGGTGTCATTCAGCAGGGCACCCCCATCCTCAGCCGGCCAGCCGAGCCATTCGACCTGCCGACCGATGCCGCGGCTGCTCAGGCTGTCATCGACGAGCTGTTCGGGGCCATTGACCGGATTGGCCGCGTCCATTCCTTCGCCAAGGGCATGGGCATCGCCGCCCCGCAGATCGGCATCCCGCGGGCCGCCGCCATCGTGCTGCCGCCAACTGCCGGCGCCGACCCGATCATCCTGCTCAACCCCAGGGTGACGGCTGTCTCTGACGAGACGGATGAGCAGTACGAGGGCTGCCTCAGCTTCTTCGACGTGCGCGGCATGGTGCCCCGGCCGCTGCGGATGGACGTTACTGCCACCCCCCTGGACGGCGTCGTCACCACCATGACCTACGAGTTCGGCCTGGCCCGGCTCATCGCCCACGAGATCGATCACCTGGATGGCCTGCTCTACACCGACCGCATGCGCTCCGGCGTTCACCCGATCCCCGTCGAGGAGTACCGCGGCACCGGGATGTCCTGGAAGTACTGACGGGGCTGTTCGAGTCGGTGCAGGCGTACCTGGACGATGCCCTGACCTGATCACTCGCGTGACCGCCTAGGACTTGTCCGGTCGATCATGTGACTATCGCCTGCCTTGCTCGTTGGTCCGGGCATGGGGCGGGGAGATCTCACAGATGCCGAGTGGGAACGGCTGCGGCCGTTCCTGCCGGTCAGCAACAGGCGTTGCGGTCGGTGGCGGGACCATCGGCAGGTGATCGACGGGATTCTGCACCGGGTACGGACCGGTGTGCACTGGCGTGACCTGCCCGAGCGGTTCGGGCCGTGGAAGACGGTCTACGAGCGCCATCGGCTGTGGTCGGCAGACGGGACCTGGGAGCGTCTGCTCCAGCGGGTCCAGGCGGAAGCGGACGAGGCCGACGACATCGACTGGGACATCTCGGTCGACTCCACCATCGTCCGGGCCCACCAGCACGCGGCCGGTGCCCGTACCGATCTGCCACCAGCCCTTGATTCAAAGGGGGCTGGGCCGGGGGAACACCAGGTCGAGACGCCGTGGCAGAGCCTCGTCGCCCGCCTGGCGGAGGTGGTGGCGGAGGCGAGGGCCTGGGCCGCTCGCGGGGCGGGTTCACCACCAAGGTCCACCTGAGCGCGGACGGCCGCTGCCGCCCGCTGTCCCTGGTCATCACCGCGGGACAGCGGGCGGACTGCACGCAGTTCGAACCCGTGCTGGAGAAGATCCGTGTCCCGCGGAGCGGTCCGGGCAGGCCTCGCAAGAGGCCCGACAGCCTTGCCGCCGACAAGGGCTACAGCAACGGGCCATGCCGCGACTACCTGCGCAGGCGCGGCATCCGGCACACCATCCCGGAGAAGACCGACAGCTGGGCCGTCCGCCTGCGCAAAGGCTCACGCGGCGGGCGACCGCCGGGCTTCGACGAGGAGCGGTACAGGAAACGCAACACCGTCGAACGGGCCATCAACAAGCTCAAGCACGCCAGAGCCGTCGCCACCCGATACGACAAACGCGGATACGTCTACCTCGGCACCGTCACCGCAGCAGCCCTCGTCATCTGGCTCCGCACATGATCGCCCGGACGGAACCTAGCCGTCCGCCCGCTGCCCCCGCGTCAGGACCTGCGAACCCGGACCGTCGTACGTACCGGTCTCCAGAGCCGCCAGAACCTCCGGAATCACGACCAAGGGCCGCGACTTCGGCCGCTCCCGCATCCGGTCCAGGCCGGTGAGGGCGTTGGGCAGCAGCCACAGCGGCGAGCCCGACAACCGCCAGTCCGGCTCGGTGAACACACCCTTGGTCACGGCGTCCGACACAAGCTTGCTCTTCGTCGAGTCCTCGCCCGTCAGCTCCAGGATCTCCCGGATGCCGACGATCGGCGGCAGGTCCTTCGCCCGGACCGCAAGCGCCGCCTTCACACTCCGACCCGGCGCCTGCTCAGCGACCAGGCCCTCCACGAACGCCATGTCCGGCGTCCGCGGACGCTCGGCGCTCTCCCCGAACTCGACCGCAGCACCGATCGGCCAGTACGCCCGTCCCGATACGATCACCGCCTCCTGGTAGTCCAAAAGGCCTCGCTGGATCCACTGCGCCGTGTTGCGCGCCGGCACCCCGTAGACCGCGGCGAACTCCTGCGACCCGACCAGCACCAGGGGGGCCGTACTTCTTCCCGCCATACTCTCTCCTCGCTCCGTGAGTATTGAGATTACTCGCCGGAGTCGGAAACACCATGTGCCGGATCCGCTGCTACAGTGGGTGATCCAAGAGGTCAGGCCCCCCATCCCTAGGGATGGGGGGCCTGGTCGTTTCCCGGACCCGCGCGAACTTGCAACCCCTTTCGGCACGCCCCTCGGGGCGGGTTACTCGTGGGCGGCGCGGGCCCGGGTACGGCTCACGACGACGGCAGTACGGCCCTGCCGCCCGGATACAGCGGGGGACGGGCGTAGCCGAGCAGCCAGCCCCACGCCGGCGACACGTGCACCTCGGCGAAGCGGAACACCGCGTAGTAGACGAAACTCGCCACCGGCGCGACGACACCGGCCAGGGCGGCCGGGTCGAGGTCGAGGCCGTACCGGGCGGCGAGGGCAACCAGCCAGCCGACCAGCGCGGGGACGGCGGTGCGCAGCAGGGAGAGGTAGAGGTTCACGGAAATCCTCGGACAGGCGGGGGTGGGGGCGGGGGCGGGGGCAGAGTTCAGGACCACAGGCGGCGCCAGGTCTCCGGGCCCGGCAGGCCATCGGCGTCCGATCCGCCCCAGGCCTGGGCGCGCTGGAAGCTGGCCACGTTCTGCCGGTCGGCTTCGCCCCACGACTGGGACGGCCCGACCTTGTACGCCCCGCCGAAGCCTCGGCGCACCAGTTGCTGGCCGAGGGCGAGGATGCTGCTGTTCGAGCGGCCCGGCCCGAAGGCGTCCCGGCCCGGGTACGCCGGCGGCCCGGACGGCTGCGGCTGCGGGGCAGGACGGCTGCCCAGGCGGGAAGCGACCCGGGCCCGGAACTCGCCCATGTCGATACCGCGCGGGTCCGGCTTGGCTGTCTGCCACTCCTTGTGGCCGATGACGGACCGCTCGGTCCAGCCGTGCGCGCGGCACACCGCGGCAGCGGCACGCACCATCGCCTCAACCTGGGCGTCCGGCCAATCCTCCGCTCCGGTACCGGTGTTGACGCATTCGAAGCCGTAGAACCTGCTGTTGCCGTCGGTGTTGGCCTGGTCGGGGGAGGGCAGGTTCCGCTCGGCGATGACCGCGGCGAGCACGTCGCCGTCGCCCGCCCCGGCATGGTTGGTCCGGCCGTAGCCGACGAGGTGCACACCGCCGTCGCGGGCGATCACGCCGTGGCACAGCGGGCCGGGAAGTCCGGCGTAGCCATCGTGGCAGATCTGCACGGAGGCGTCGGTGCCGGTCGTCGCGGTGTGGTGGATAACGATGCCGTGAACGGGGCCCCACGCCCCCTTGCTGTTGCGGTTGTGGTTGCGCCAGCCGCCGATCTCGTTCACGGAGATCCCCTCGTTTCGGAGGGCGTTGAGGAAGGCGTCGGCGGACAGAGGTGTTGCCATGGTTGGTTCGCGTTTCTCCCCCGCGCACCAATTTGATGGGTCGTGCTCGGCGGCCTGCCCGGGCTCACGGCCTGGGGAAGGCCGCAGTTCTACGGGTGGCCGCCCTTCGACAGCATCCACAGCTGCACCGCCGCGACGACCAGCGGAGCCACGAACGCGCCGATCAGCCAGCGCCTCGCGGCCGCCGCCGAATCCTCGGCTGCCGCCCGGGCCCTGACCTCGGCTGCGAGGTCGCGTTCGAGGACACCGAGCCGCTGCTCGGTCAGGCGCTGATCGGACAGGTAGACGTCCTTGGTCACGGCCTGCTCGATCCGGCCGGCCAGGACCTGGAGGTCAGCGCGTAGGTTCTCGCGGAGCCCGGCGATGCCGTCACGCTGGTCCTCGCGGATCTGGAGGATGGCGCGCTGGAGCTCCCACAGCGTGGGCTCTGCGGTCGGCGGGACACTCACTGAAACTCCGAAAGGGCGTTCCCCGCGCCGAAGACCATCCTACGAGGAAGGACCGCCGTCCCCAACCGGCCCTGTTGAGGCGGAATCATTCAGGCAGAACGGGTCAATATACATTTCGTCATTGCAGTAGCGGACATAAGCCAGCCGTACGCCAGTTCGCGCCAATAGCTTCGCATCGCCACCATGGCTAGCTGTGCACTGACAACCATTGCCTTGGCGTCACTCCGGCGCGTCGCGACGTGAAAGGTAATGACATGGCAAGAGAGCAACTCCAGAGGCTGGTTGTTCGCACGCTCTTATTGGTCCTCCTCTCCCTCTCCATCACGCCTCCCGCCTGGGCCCAACCCGACAACGGCGGTCCGGGCGTGACGGCACCCCGCGGAGTGCCGTGGAAGGCGGCCCCTGCACCTGCACCGTTGTCGATGGAGGAGAAGCGGGCGCAGGCGTCGAAGCTGGACAGGCCAGCGCCAGCGGGAGATGCGCCTGTTCCTGCAGTGAAGCGGATGGCGGGTCCCGGTACCCCGGGCTTTCGGAGCCTGACCGAGGCCGAGTTGCGGTCGCTGAGCCCTGGTGGAACGGACCGGCCGCTGGTGAAGTCCGCCCCGCAGGCTCCGCCGGCGGCTGCGGCCGACTGGCCGACGGGCCACCCCTACATAGCCAATCTCCACTACTACACGGACAACTACCAGAGTGGGAACACCGGGCTTTCCTGGTGTGCGACATGGGACTTCAACCCGAACACGCCGGCGGAGCTTCGGGCCGACAGTCGGGCCAACGTTTACCTCGTGTTCTACCGGGCTTCCGACAATGCCCTGGTGGGCGCCGACCAGTGGCGCGAGTACGAGTCCAACAGCTGGTGTTCGTGGGTCTCGAACATCCAGCGGAACGTCAACTACTACGTGGCCGTCCAGTACTACTTCGCGGACGGCAGCACCGACAGGCTCGTCTCCGAAGCGGCGGCACCCGCACCGATCCTGGGTGTCCCGGCCAACGTGTCGTTGGCCTGCCCCGGCTCGCCCGCCAGCACGGGCATCGTGCTGAACCTGGTGAAGTACTGCGGCGACCCGGTCAACACCTCGACGGGCGCGTTCGGCGAGGCCATCACCGACGCCACCGTGCCGGCCCCGGGCCAGTCGTTCGATCTGACCCGCAGCTACTCCTCCTCCTCACAGGCCACCGGAGTGCTCGGCCGGGGCTGGGCCTTCCCGTACTCGGCGTCGCTCGTCGTCGGCCAGTCCGTGGTGAGCTTCCGTGCCGAGGACGGCTCGCAGACCGACTACGCGGTCCAGGCCGACGGTTCCCTCAACCCCACCCGGCCGTACGTCCACTCGAAGCTGCAGAAGACCGCAGACGGCTACCAGTTGACGACGCCCGAGCAGCGCCAACTGCTCTTCGACGCCGGCGGGCGGCTCACCGCCATGCGCGACGCCGCCGGCATCGGACTGTCCATGGCCTACACCGACAGCAGGCTGACAGGGATCACGGACGCCGCCGGCCACACCGTCACCCTCGGCTACACGGGTACCCTCCTCACCACGGTCACCCTGCCCGGTGAGCGCACCGTCGCCTACCAGTACACCGGTGACCGTCTCACCGGCGTCACGGACCTGCGGGGAAAGACCACCACCTACGGCTACGACGCCACCAGCGGCCTACTGACCACCGTCACCGACCCGCTCGGCCACGTCGTCACCACCAACACCTACGACGGCAACGGCCGCGTCGCCCAACAGGTCGACGCACTGGGCGGCACGACGACCTTCGGCTACGACGACGCACAGAGCACCACCTACGTCACGCACCCGGACGGCGGGATCTGGACCCTGGCCTACAACGGCGGCGTGGTCAGCTGGCAGTCCGACCCCTACGGGAAGACCACCCGCTACACCTACGACACGTCGTTCAACCGCACATCGGTCACCGACCCCAACGGCAACACCTGGACGTTCACCCACGACGCCAACGGCAACGTCCTCACCGGCACCGCCCCGGCCCCCGTCTCCGTCACCGAGACCTGGACCTACGACGGCAACAACAACGTCGCCACCCACAAGGACGGCCGGAACAACACCACCACCTACACGTACAACACCGCCAACCAACTCCTCGATACAACCAACGCCCTCCGCGGGATGACCAACTGGACCTACACACCGCTCGGTGCCCTCGCCACCGTCACCACCCCGCGCGGCGCAACCACCACCTACGGCTACGACACCGCCGCCAACCGGACCTCGGTCACCACATCGATGTGGGAGAAGACGACGTTCGGCTACGACACGGCCGGCCGCGTCACCTCCAAGACCGACCCCCGCGGCAACACCCCCGGCGCCACCGCCGCCACTTACACCACCACCTACACCTACGACCCGGGCGGCCTCCTCACCTCCATGACCGAACCGGTCGTCGGCACCACCACCTACACCTACGACGACGCGGGCAACCTGACCACTGTCAAAGACCCTCTCGGCGCCACCACCGTCTACGGCTACGACCCGGCCGGAAACCGTACTCGTGTCACCGACGCCGGCGGCAGCACCACCACCAGCGCCTACGACCCGGCCGGCAACCTGACCTCCGTCAAGGACGCGCTCGGCAACGAGACCACCTTCGCCTACGACAAGAACAACCGGCACGTCAAAACCGTCACCGCACGGGGCAACACCTCTCCGGAGCATCCGTTCGAACGCTTCTACACCTGGATCTACAGCTACGACGCCAACGGCAATCCCACCGGGATGAGCAACCAGGCCGGCGGCGGCTCCAGCACGACCTACGACGCCGTGAACCGCCCGCTCACCGTCACCACCCAGAGCGGCTACACGACCTCGATGACCTACAACGCCACCGGTCAGGTCATCACCACCACCGATCCCAACAACGCGACCAGCACGATCGACTACGACGCCCTCGGGCGCCCCACCAGCCGCACCGACGCACGTGGAAAAACCACACGGAACAGCTATGACGCCGACAGCAACCTGACCGACCGCACGACACCCGAAGGCAACCGGACCACCTGGGGCTACGACCTCGACCAGCGGCCGACCAGCATCGTCGACCCCCGCGGCAATGTCAGCGGAGCCTACGTAAGCGACTACACCACCACGTTCACCTACGACCCGGCCGGGAACCCGACCACGGTCAAGGACCCGCTCGGCAACACCCTCACCACCGGCTACGACCCGCTCGGGCGCCCGACCTCCGTCACCGACCCGCTCGGCCGCGTCACCACCACCGCGTACGACGCTGCGGGCAGGGTCACCTCCGTCACCGACCCGACCGGAGCGGTCACCACCAACACCTGGAACACAGCCGGCGAGCGCACCAAACGCACCGACGCCAACGGCCGAACCACCACCTACACCTACGACCAGCTCCACCGCGTCAGCAGCGTCACCGACCCCCTCAGCCGCACCACCCGTACCTGGTACGACGAGGAAGGCCGCCGCGCGAAGACGATCGACGCGCGGGGCGTCACGACCGAATCGACCTACGACCCTCGCGGCCTGCCGATGCGGACCACCTTCTCCGACGGCACACCGACGGTCGAGACCGCCTACGACGTGGAGAACCGGCTGGTCTCCGTCAGCAGCGGAACCGACGTGCGCCGCCTCGCATACGACCCGGCAGGCCACCTGACCTCCGTGACCAAGGGGGACGAGACCACCGGATTCGCCTACGCCTACGACACGGCCGGCAACATCACCGGCCGCACGTACCCCGACGGCCGCACGACCACCTACACGTACGACGGCGACGGCCGCAGGACCGCGCAGACCACCGGCACCGCCACCACCACGTACACCTACGACCCCGCCGGACGCCTGGCCACCACCGCACTGCCCGCGAGCAACGGCCACACCGAGACCCGCACCTACGACGCTCCGGGCCGCCTCAAGAGCATCACCAACGCGAAGGGCGCCACAACGCTCTCCTCCTGGCAGCTCACCCGCGACGCCGCCGGCCAACCCACCAAGATCGACACCAACCGCGTGGGGATGACCCCGGGCGCCCAGAACTACACCTACGACAAAGCCGGCCGCCTCCTCTCCGGCTGCCCCCTGTCCACCACCGCGACCGGCTGCACCGCCGGCGCCCTGACCTACACCTACGACAAGGTCGGCAACCGCCTGACCCAGACCGACCCCACCGGCACCACCACCAACACCTACGACGCCGCCGACCAGCTCACCAAGACCACCGCCCCGGCGGCCACCACCACCTACGGCTACGACGCCAACGGCAACAACACCACCGTCACCACCCCCGCCGGCACCAAGAACCTCACCGCCGGAACCCCCATCGCCTCCGGCGCCACCATCACCTCCAACACGGTGCGCCTGGCCATGCAGAGCGACGGCAACCTCGTCCTCTCCTCCATCGCCACCAACCAGCCCCTGTGGACCTCCAACACCGCAGGACACCCCGGCGCCACCGCCACCCTCCAGTCCGACGGCAACCTCGTCGTCCAGGACACCAACCACGCCACACTCTGGACCAGCAACACCGGTGCCAACCCCGGCGCCCGCGCCTCGCTCCAGGACGACGGCGACCTCGCCGTCTACACCAGCACCGGCAAGCGGATCTGGACCACCGACACCGCCAAGTCCATCTACGACACCGGCACCCTCACCTACACCTACGACGCAGCCGGACGCCTCACCACCGCCACCGGCAAGAGCACCCAGACCTTCACCTACGACCCCTTCGGCAACCGCACCACGACCACCGGCGCTGGCACCCCGGGCCGAAACCTCACCTGGGACATCAACAACCCCCTGCCGCAGATCGCGACCGAGACCGACGCCACTGGTCAGCTGATCGGCGACCACACCTACGACCCCCTCGGCCTCCCCCAGAGCCAGCACACGACAGCCGGCGCCTTCTACGCACACCACGACTGGCTCGGCTCCGTCACCGACCTCACCAGCGCCAACGGAACCCCGCAGAGCCGCACCGCCTACGACCCCTACGGACGCGCCACCACCACCACCCTCACCACCGGCGCCCCCAGCTCGCCCTTCGGCTTCACCGGCCAGTACAACGACCCCTCCCTCCCCGGCAAGCAGCACCTGCGCGCCCGCGAGTACGACCCCTCCCTCGGCCGCTTCACCGCCCAGGACCCCCTCACCACCCCCGCTGGCGCACCGTCCGTCTCCTCCTACACCTACGCCGCCGGCGCACCCACGCTCTACACCGACCCCAGCGGCATGTCCCCCGAGGACAGCGACGACGAGATCACCCCCGGAAACATCGCCAAATGGCTCGGCCAAGGCGCCAAGGCTCCGTTCGAAGTAGTTGGCGACTTGTTCAACGCCGTTACCGGACGCAACGGCGGCGTCGGCGCTTTCGTTGACAAGTACTTCCCCGTCCGCCCCGCCTACGCGATGTACGTCGCCGCAGCCAAACTCCGAGAGTTCGGCTGCAACAAGGTCGCGGACGAGGTCGAGAAAGACGCCGACAATCTCGCCGCCCAGGTCGCCATCGGAGCCCTCGATGTCTGGGCGCGGCGTACCATAGCGAAGAAGAACGGCCCGGACGTCCAAAACCTCGGCAAGGTCACCGAGATTGTCGAGCACAACCTCTGGTCGCTCTCCTCGCGAGACAAGGGACTCGCCTTCGAGGACAAGATGGGATTTGACAACCTCCCGGCAGGATCGAGGACCTGGGATCATTTTGAACCCGACAGCGGCATCGCCATCAGTCTGAAGTCGATGGACACCAGCCTGAAGAGCATCAACAATCCCGGGGTATTTTTGACGCGCCTGAAAGGGGTTGTCGACGAAGCCGCACGATACGAGCGCGATGATCGCCCGTCGTACAACGGAGGTGTCAACCAGGATCAAATCAAGCATCGCGTCGTCTATGTCATCACCAATGCGAACGTTCCACTGACCGAAATTCAAATCGAGCAGATGACCAGGGCGGTCGAATACGCGCAAACCAAGGGTGTGGTGCTAGTATTCGGCGCATCCAGGGGATGATGCAAGGGGGAAAAGTGAGCTACGACTTTCATATCACGCGTGCGGAGAACTGGCCGGAGAGCGAACAGTTTCCCATTGAAAGAAGAGAATGGGAGATGATGGCAGATGCCCACCCTGAATTGTTCCAGGAAGGCTATTTCGTCTCGAGTGGTATCGGGCGCCAGCCGGTCTACACTATTTCGGGAGAAGTCATCTCGTTCTCCTGGGGGGTCGGAAGGATTGATATCTCCGGAGTGTTCACCGACAAGGTGATGGGAATCGCCGAGAGCCTCGCTTCACAATTGAAGGCCGCAGTCGTCGGCGACGACGAATAACGCCTTGGCGTGGCGCCCGCTTCGCGCGGGCGCCACGCCAGATCTCTCTTCGATCTAATCAGTGCTGTCCCACTCGATAGCTCCAAACGATAGCCAGCCGCCGATCGGGCCCGTGGCATTCCATATTTCCAGATCGCCGTTGGGCTGTACGTAGAGGTTGGCACCGACGTTCTCCGGGGTTGCGACAGGGAAGATCTCGCCGATCTTCGGGCGGAGGTTGGGATCGTCGATAGTGCCGATCACGTTGTCGGTCACATCTGCCGGAACCGACATGATGCCGCGCAGGGCAACCATCCCGTCGGGCCGCTTCTTCACCGTGACGGACTGCCAGCCGCCAAGCTGTGAGCAGCCGCGCTTGAGAGTGATCGGTGTCCACGCGGCGCCGTTCTTCACGAGGCCGCTGCCGACGTCGATATTGCCGCCTTGGAGCCGGAGGCCCGTGCCGGTCTGGAGCAGCACCTCGCCGAGCAGCGCCCTGACGGTGAGACCGGCGCTGCTCAGGTACAGCGCGGCGACCTGGTCGGCGAGCTGGACGAACCAGCCGTCCGGGTCCAGGTGGGTGAGGGCGGTCTTGTATCCGCCGGTGCTGCGTCGCACGCTCAGCTCGATCGACGCGGCTTTGTTCTTGTCTCCGGCGTTCCCGACGATGACGGCTTCACCAGCCATCCCGTACTCGCCGGCCACGCTCAGGGAGTAGCTGCCGCGGGCCGGGTAGGCGCTGCCGGGGCTGCCGGAGCTGAGCCACAGCCTCGGGGTCTGGGTGCCGTCCGTGGTGAGCTGGGGGCCGGTCAGGCGGGTCATGGGGACGGAGCCGTCGGGGGTGGTGCGGACCTCTGCGGTGAGCCGGGCGGGCTGCTTCTCCACGTCGGCGCCGGAGTACAGGAGAGCGGACGGTGCCGGGCTGCTGTCGACGGGGTCGGTCGGGGCGAGCATGACGCGGCGGCCGGTCTGCCCGGTCTGGAGGATGCCGCCGGTGATGGTGACGCCCTTGATGGTCTTGCCGTCGATGGCGTCGGCGGCCAGCAGTGTGGTGGTGATCGCGCCGACCGCGATCTTGTCTGCGGTGATGCTGTTCACGGCGAGCTTGTCGGCCGTGATGGCCAGGGCCTTGATCTCGCGGCCGGTGATCGCGCCGGCGGCGATGGTTCCGGCGGCCACCGCGTCAGCAGCGATCTTCCCGGCGGTGACCGCGTTCGCGGCGATCTTGGCGGCAGTGACCGAGTTGGCGGCGATCTGCCCGGCGGTGACGGCGCCGGCGGCGAGGCTCGCCGTGTTGACGGCCCCAGCGGCGAGTTCGGCGGCGGTGATCGCTCCGGTGGTGATCTCGCGTGCGGTGATGGCGTCGGCGGCAATGGTGCCCGGCGTGACCGCGTCGTTGGCGAGCTTCCCGGCGGTGACGGCGGCCTGGCCAAGCTTGGTGGCGGTCACCGCGGCGTCGGCGATGGCTGCCGCGTCGATCGCGCCAACCGCGACCTTGGCGGCGGTCACGGCGTCGTCGGCGAGCTGGAGCTCCCCGACGATGCCGGCCAGAACCTCCTGGGCGACGACCGGGGCAGGTCCGGCGACCGCGGTCGGCGACGGCTTGGATGCCTTCCCCGATGTCGAGCGCGTCACCAGGATGACCCAGACGGGGGTGCTGGTCGGCACGGTGGCGGTGCCGCCCTGCGGGGTCTCGATGGTGGTGACGAGGGTGGCGGGCGACGGGGTGAACGAGGCGGCGGTCGCGGCGTGGACCTCGACGCGGGAGAAGTCGAGGGGGCTCGGCGCACCGTCGGCGAACTTGCCGTTCCAGCCGACACGGACGCCACCGAGGGTCGGTGTCGCGGTCGGTGCGGCGGGCGCGGGCGGGGTGGGGCCGTTGACGATGTTGAGGGCGGTGGTGCCGTCGGGCTGCTGGCCGATGACGGCGCGCAGCCGGCCGTTCGAGGTGACCTTGAGTGCGCCGTCGTCGACGCTGGAGTGGGCTAGGACTTGTCCGGTCGATCATGTGACTATCGCCTGCCTTGCTCGTTGGTCCGGGCATGGGGCGGGGAGATCTCACAGATGCCGAGTGGGAACGGCTGCGGCCGTTCCTGCCGGTCAGCAACAGGCGTTGCGGTCGGTGGCGGGACCATCGGCAGGTGATCGACGGGATTCTGCACCGGGTACGGACCGATGTGCACTGGCGTGACCTGCCCGAGCGGTTCGGGCCGTGGAAGACGGTCTACGAGCGCCATCGGCTGTGGTCGGCAGACGGGACCTGGGAGCGTCTGCTCCAGCGGGTCCAGGCGGAAGCGGACGAGGCCGGCGACATCGACTGGGACATCTCGGTCGACTCCACCATCGTCCGGGCCCACCAGCACGCGGCCGGTGCCCGTACCGATCTGCCACCAGCCCTTGATTCAAAGGGGCTGGGCCGGGGGAACACCAGGTCGAGACGCCGTGGCAGAGCCTCGTCGCCCGCCTGGCGGAGGTGGTGGCGGAGGCGAGGGCCTGGGCCGCTCGCGGGGCGGGTTCACCACCAAGGTCCACCTGAGCGCGGACGGCCGCTGCCGCCCGCTGTCCCTGGTCATCACCGCGGGACAGCGGGCGGACTGCACGCAGTTCGAACCCGTGCTGGAGAAGATCCGTGTCCCGCGGAGCGGTCCGGGCAGGCCTCGCAAGAGGCCCGACAGCCTTGCCGCCGACAAGGGCTACAGCAACGGGCCATGCCGCGACTACCTGCGCAGGCGCGGCATCCGGCACACCATCCCGGAGAAGACCGACAGCTGGGCCGTCCGCCTGCGCAAAGGCTCACGCGGCGGGCGACCGCCGGGCTTCGACGAGGAGCGGTACAGGAAACGCAACACCGTCGAACGGGCCATCAACAAGCTCAAGCACGCCAGAGCCGTCGCCACCCGATACGACAAACGCGGATACGTCTACCTCGGCACCGTCACCGCAGCAGCCCTCGTCATCTGGCTCCGCACATGATCGCCCGGACGGAACCTAGCCACTGTCGGTGGCGGTCGCTATCGTCCATCTGGCCGAGCGCGAGGAGGAACGCCGTGGCAAAGGTTCGCCCCAGCCGTCGCATCGAACGGGCGGGTGTCAACGCCGTCCGCACGCTGCTTGAAGATCACGAGCACATCGTGCAAGAGATCGATGGCGGTAACGACCACGGTGAAGATCTCTTCATCAACGTGACGCGAGCCGGCCGCCGGACGGGCCACTACTTCGCCGTGCAGGTGAAGAGCGGCAAGAAGTACAAGCGCGCCCACGGCTACGCCATCCCCATCGAAGAGCACTTTGAGGACTGGCGGCAGAGCCGGATTCCGGTGATGGGCTTCGTCTACGACCCGGATACGGACGCGATCTTCTGGGTCAACCTCACCAAGGAGCTACGGGCCGCCTCCGAGCCACCGTCCTGGGTCCAGATCCCGCTGAGCTCGCAGCTGTCCCACGACACGATCCGCGGCTTCATCGCCGAAGTCGAGGCGTATGTCGACAACGCCGGTATGCGGGTGCGCAGCTCAACTCAGGAGGAGGGCTTCGCCGGTGCGGCTCGTGCCCGCCGAGGCCTGGACCCGGCAACGGCGCCGAACCCCATGTACGAGGGACTTGGGGACATTGCGCTGCGACACGAGCAGAAGATCGACACCGTGATGCGCGACATCAGGCGAGCACTTCCGCTAATGGTTCTCGCCATGATCATGGTCTGGGAGTGGCCACGCCAGATTAAGTTCGTCGAGATGAACTCCCACATGAGTCCCATACTCTGGGTCGTCAATGTCTACATGTTCATCGCGTACGCGGCGCTGACCATCTACTTCGAGTTCCGTGCTGGCCGCTTCCCAAAGCAACTCGGCCAATGGTTGTCCCTGTTCGCCACCAACTTTCTATGGGTCCCAGCCTTCGATCCGGGCGATGGCCACGGCTGGTGGGGCACCACGTGGATCGTGCTCGGCGTCTTTGCCCCGTCTATCGGTCACAAGGCCCTCTTAGTCTTCTTCATCGGCTACGCGAAGGAACGCAAGAGGCGAGCGCAGGAGTTGGCTGGGCATCAAGGCGCAGGATGAACCGGGCAGCTCGTACCGACCACCCAACGTAAGCTCTCGCCTGGCCGCAGCCGGCACGAGAGGTAGAAATGGGCCAGAAGATCATCCGGTTTTCGGACCTGACCGGCACGCACGTGGTGAACGACGACGACCTGGTGCGCATCGTGGACCGCCAGCACTTCGACCTTGAGGATGGCCCGGTCGAGATGGAGGCGCTCAGCGGTGAGCTGGCCGCGGACGGTGGTGAAGACGCGTTTGAGGGGCTGACCATGGATGTCACTGCCACCACGTTGGACGGTCATCACCACCGTGACCTACGAGTTCGGGCTGGCCCGGCTCATTGCCCGCGAGATTGACTACCTGGACGGTCTGCTCTAAGCGGACCAGATGCGCCAGGGGTCCACCCGATTCCCGTCGAGGAGTACCGCGGCAGCGGAACGTCCTGGACGCACTGACAAGACCACGCGTTGCGTGGACGTTGAGAGTGCGGGCCTTGCAGGCCCCGCACTACAGGCATGCTTCAAGCAGGTTGTGCAGGGTCGGAGCCGCGCCGGGCGACCGCGGGCGGTTTGTTACTCGCGTGCAGCCGATGCCTTGTCGATTGCTCCGCGAATCGTGTTGGCCACCGCCTCGGGTGCGCGGAGCGCCATCAGCACAGCCAGCGGAAGGAGCGAGCTGTAGATCGTGGTGCGCGAGTCGTGGAACTCCGGGATGAGTGGCAGTGTCAAGGCTGCAGTCACCAGCAGCAGTGGGCCTCCCAAACGGGCCGATGCCCGCTTGAGCCGAGACGCGAGGGTGACTTCGGGCGCGTTCGCCGTCAGCCCGTCCCAGTCGTCGTCGACGGCTGCGAGCAACCCCTCCGTCACCGATGAGCAGATCTGGACGTACTCGCCCTGGGTGCCGATGACTGCGAGACGGTCGGCGTGAAGTCGCAGGACAGCAGCTACCTGGGCTTGCTCCTGGCGGATTGCTCGGCGCAACTCAAGCTCACCCCACTGCGTGCGTCGCAGTCGAACCGGCGACCGGGCGATCCTTCGGGCAGACAGGTGGATTTGGTAGCGAAGCCGCCGGATTGTCCGGGGATCGCGCCAATGGGCCCTTGCGCTGTTGAGTAGCGACAGCAGATGAATCAGCTGATCAGTGACCAGGTCTGACCGATGGGCGGACGGCGAGGCGAAGTGCCACCTGTCCTCGACAGTGAGGGTGATCTTGGTGGCCGCCGCAACCAGAAATGCGACTGCACCAGTCACGATGAACGTTGTTCCGACCCAGCCGCTGAACTCAGCATCGAAGCCAACGATCAGGATGACATCGGCAGTTATCCAAACCGCAAAAAGGACTGCGGTGAGGTTCAACAGCCACCTTGCCAGTTGGGGTGCTGAGTGGCGCTGGTTCCGTCGCCACGCGCGCATGTAGCTGGCATGCACGCGGAGCTGCTGGGCCTCGGTGAGTCCGTCGATCCTGGCGATGGCGCGCCCAATGTGCTGGCGCTCGTCGTCGGCTTGACTTCTGATGTCCTCCTGCATGATCGCAAGCACGGCCTGGCGGTAGGACATTGCTTGCCTGGTTGCCATGGCCGGATCGTACCGGGCACCACTGAAGCGAGTTGGGGGATTTACAGATCGGTCCAGGCCGGTGCCTATGTGGCACGTCGGCCTGGACTTCCTTGCTAGTCAGGGGAGTTGCTTGGCATGAAGATCTGCGCTGGTACGGGTAACCTGCGCGGCTCGTCCAACATGAAGCTGAGGCTCACGATGAACTGCTAAGGGGCGTCGTCTGGGCGTGCTCGATCAACGAGAGGGTCGCGTCCAAGTTCGAGACGTGCCTGTGCTCTAAGGGCGTCCCGGGCCTGCTTGCGGCGCTTGCTCTGGGGGGACCTCTCGATCTCCCGGGCGACGTCTTCGGGGGACCACGGGAGGTTGCTGCTGAGGTCGATGACCTCCTGGTCGGCGTCGATCGCTTGGAGCCATAGCGTGTGAACAGCCGCTGACGCCAGCGCCTCTACTTCAGCGATGAGCTTCGACCGGTGCTTTGCGGTCGCGAAGCTCTCTGAGCGGGCTTCGTCATCCCAGTCCGAGGGGTACCCCTTGGTTGCTGGCGACATCGTGGCGTCGTTGTCCACCAGTAGCCGGGTGTAGAGCCGTTCCTGCTCGCTGGATGCCTGTGGGGAAGCACCCGCCTGGGTTTGATTGTTTTGGGTGAAGCCCTCGCTGTCGATTACGGCCGTGGAGTCGTTGAGGTTGATGTTGTAGATCGTCTTCGCGCTCGTTCCCTGCCGATAGTCCATGTACGCGGCGACGTCACCGCCCCATTGCTCGATGCAGAGCTTGCCGTTAGCCGTGGCCTTGGGGTGCTGGATGCTGGAGGTGATGCCAATGATCGTCCAGCCGGCCTCCTGCGCCAGTCCCCACTCCCGGAGGTCGTCATAGGCGTCCCGAATCTCGCGATCGCGGAGCTGGACGCCATCGAGATGGGACCGATCGTCGCGGCGGAAGAACGACAGATCGTAGTAGCCGCGCAGGCTCAGACCGCGTTGGCCGGGCTGGTCGTACAGCCACTGCAGGAGTGCGCTGCGAGCTTGGCTGCGCCGAAACGGTCGGTCGCCGCGCCGCGCCCGCACCTGCTGGATGTGTGCGATGCCTTTAGGAGTCAGCCGCAGCTGGTGCTGGTCAGCAGCGCAGTTGACGAGGCCAGCTGCGGCTGACTCCTGGACAACCTCGAAGACCTGGTCTGGTGCCACGTCCGGAGGCGTGGGCCAAGCGCGGACGTCAACGTTAGGATGGCCGGCGGCGGTTCGGTCGACGGCCCACTCCAGCAAGGCCAGGCGCAGGCGAGCGGCGTTCATGAGCGAAGATCCTTATCGTGCGGAACGAGCCATCGCGGTGCCTGACGGGACGATCATCCGCCGAAGACTGCCTGGTACGCCTGGTTCGCGGTGTTGATGAGCATGGTCAGCCCACCGGTTACTTGGGGGACGGACCTCAGACCAGCGATCATGCGATCGGTGGCCACCCGGAGCCGGCCTTGGTCGGGAGCGGCCGCGATGGCCTCATCGTGGAGCAACTCGGCATCGTGGATCAGCTCAGCTTCCTGCTCAGCCGACGCGCCCAGGGTGGGCCCGACCTGGCGCACCAAGTCGGCCAGGGAGGCGAGCTGGCCGACTTCGGCAGGGTTGAAGCCGAAGGTGTTGTTCTGCGTGAAGCTATTCGAGCCGACCACGACGCCCTGGCTGTTGGTGATGTTGATGGTCGAACCAGGGTTGGTGCGGCTGAGATGGTCAGTCACTGATCCTCCAGAAGTCGCGCAGTCGATGCCGTCTGCGGTGAGCGCGATGGACACCAGTCCACCGTCGTAGTGGTCCTGGCCGCCGGCCAAGACGAGTCGCTTTGCCACCAGGTACCCCACGGCTTCCTCGATCTCGGCCCGGGTCAGGGCGTCACCGAGGAAGACGGACCCATTGCTGGACAGGAAGGCCTGGATGCTGACAGGGCCCGCGTGCCGGAGGGGGAACAACCACCTCACGATGGCGTCGTGGGCGTAGCGGATGCGCTGACTGGGGTCGTGCCGCACGGTGCGCAGGCGGCGGGCTTCGGCCAGACCAGCTGCGGTGAGCATCATCTCTGGGGCAGTGGCGGCCAGGCTGGGGCTGAGCGCGACATGGCCCCGCGACTCCAGGGTGCAGGCCAGGTCTTCCACCACGGTCTCGGGCAGTGACTCGCCAGCGGCAAACCCAGCCGACGGGGCGGTCTCACCCGGCCGACGGGAGCGTTCGTCGGCCAGCCACAGCAACAACCGCGGCAGGTACGGCTCGGTGTCCATGACGCCACAGGCTAGCGTCAATCTGATGAGCTGATCAGCAGTTTGGATCCCGCTAACCTACCGCTGGCCATATGCCGCATCGATCATCATCTGCTCGCCGATGTCGAAGATGCCATCCTCGACCAGCTTCTTGCCGTTCCACCAGAGGCGCTTCAAGCCGTCAGCGGCTCCAGCGAAGCGCGTGACCTCAATCGAGATCTTGCCGCCCTTCATCGACATCCGCCGCCTGGCAGCCGGCGGAAGCCAACCCTGTTCACCAACGATCACGCCAACCACGAGGCCCTTGGCCAGGTTGAGGTCGGCCTTGTCGTCGGTCTCGAAGCACAAGCGCCACTCTCGCTCGTGCAGCCAGTCGGCCCGTCCAGGCTCGTAGCGAACTCTCCGATTCCTTACCTTGTCAGGCAGGTCCCTGGTGAGGGCCATCTCCTCGTCGGACAGGTATAGAACCGGCCGAACACCAGCCTTGATCAGCGCTTCGCGGTCGAACACCAACCCCCATGGTTCGTAGGGCCCACGCTGGCTCACGCCCGTGCGGAGCATGACCCGGCGAGCCTTCTCAGAGGGCTCGCTGAAGCAGACCACCGGGAGATCTGAAGCTGGCACGGTCGAACCTCGCAACACCCCGTCGATAAGGATGCTCACCATCCGGTCCTCAGCCGTCCCAGCTGCAAAGGCCGGCGGAGTGTCGCTGGAACTCCTCGGGCGACCCGTGAAGTGCACGAGGGTTTCTGGTAGGTCCGGGTGTATGCCCACCCCCGGCGCTGGCGACATCGTGGCCTCAACTTCCGCTAGAGGCAGGGATGGTAGCACTACAGGATGGACTCGGGCGCTGCCGACGACCACGGTTGATCCGCCGCAATGAGCATGCCAGTCGATCAGATGCAGCCTGCACTCCGGCCTGACGTCGGAGGCGGCCTGGGTATCCAGCTGGGCTATGGCGTTTGGGACGGCCAGACGGTCAGCTCTGCCTGCTTAGGAGGAACTGCATCGCCTCCGCGGCCAAGTCGAGGCGCGAGCCCCCCAGATCGGCCCGCGCACGACCCGTCCCTTTTTGCCGAGCCTGGGCCTTGCGACCACGGCTGGTCGCAAGCCTGCCGCTTCTGCTGAGTCGACCCGACTGTGACCCCTATCTACTGCCACCTCCATCCAAGTGGTCCGTTGGCCCGAGGCCCCCAGGTCGCGAGTGACCGTCCCTGGATGCCGGCAGTGACGGCCGCAGCGTCGATCCCTGAAACGGTGCACCGCGCCAGTGATCAGAAAGACTCTCCCAGTAATCCAATCTTCCTTATGCAATCACCCGTGTGGGCGCACGCGCTGTTCGATTTTCGGTGGCTACCATCCAGTCCTGGCTTCCTGCAATTGCAGCTAATTGCAGGAGGCTTCTGACCTGCAGCTTTATGCGGGCTGGCAGGTGGGTCCGAAAAACTCCTGGTCGTACGAACGGAAGGCGGAATTTTCAAGGGGTTGCGGCCACGCTAATCAGCAAGGTGCAGAGCGACAGCGGGCGCTCACGCTTGCACTATGCACTCGTTAGCGCGTTTCAGTCGGGCCGCAAATGCGCAGATGCGATTGGTCGCGTTCCCGGCTCCATTCCTCGTACGTGCATGGGCTACCGAATTTCCCGACCGGGACAAGCTGCTGCGCGACACCAAGGCTGGCCGGGGCGGCTGGCCCCTGCATGTCCTGGCTCGCATAGTGCGGCAGGCCGGCGTGTTGGATGCCCCTGTAATCTTGGGCCTTCTTCTGCTGGGGCCCCTCATCGAGGAGGCCCAGTCCTTCCCGATCTCTTGCCTTATCCGGAGGAGGGATGGACTCACTCCTTGGGCAGCTCGCCGCGCCGTAGCAGCGCCCGGCCGGCGGCCAGGGTGGCGTGGATAGCTGGCGCCGTGATGGGGATGGATGATTCGCCCCGGCGCCTGACGATGCTGATGAAGGCACCTTCGACTCGCCCGTCCACGACCGCACCGTGCACGAGGAACGGCTTGAGCTCTTCTGGCTGCGGCGGGATGTGCAGGATCACCAGGCTGCCGCCGTCAGCCGGCACAACCTCAATGTCGAGCAGGTCCGGCGGCGGGTACAGGTGCTTCTCGATTGCGTCCTGGTACTGGCGCAGCGTCCGACCGTCCACCGGCACCGGGTTGATGCCGCTGATTACCTCACCACCAGGTTTCTTCTTAGCCTTCATGCCCACCACGACGATGCCGCCGTGCTCGGCGTTGGCGAAGCGGGCCACGGCCTCGGCGATGGAGATCTTGCCCACCGGCGACTTGAGGTCGTAGTGCTGGACCTTGACGTCCAGCCACGCTCCTTCCTCCTGGCCGATGAGCACTTGTGCGTTGCCGGAGCGGAGTAGGTCGAGGGTTGTTTCTCTCGTTAGTTTGCCGCTCTTGAACGCGTGGATCAGGGCCAACGCTCCTTCGCCCACCCGATGTATCTCTGAGGCATCCCTATTTCGAAGAGAGCACAAGATTTTGAGGTGCCACACCGATGGGTAGGAGTAGTTTGAATCCCATTCGACTCCAGCGAGGGATGCGCGATTTCGTGTCAGATACGGCTTGAGTACAGCTGAGAGTGCTTCGTGGAGTTCGTCTTTCTGGTCGAACTCATAGTCGTCGCTTGCGTAGTCAACCACTGCTACGAGTTCGCCGTCTGAAAGGCCGAGGTAAACAGGCTCGACCGAAGAATACTTCCAATCGGCGTACTCGTCTCGCGTTATGCTGACGGTCACGTCGGCGCCCTGACTAGCCTTCTTTAGAGCGGCTTTGAGATCCGTCGAGTGCAGGTTAGGAAGATCGTCAACGTGCAGCAGGAAGTGGTCGGTGTCGGGGCCGTCGCGTTCGCCACCGTCAGCCAGAATGAGGAAATGGCCATCCACCGTGACGGTCTTCGGTGCGCTCACTGAGTGATCCCCTCCCTGCTTGTACTGCGGAAGCATCGCAGGTAGAGCCGCTGGCCGACCAGTGGATTGACGGCCGACGGCCCTAGATCAGTGCTTCCACTGGATCTCGACGAAGTCAGGGTCGAACCGGAAGCCCCGCCAGGTCTTGCTGCCCGGTCGGCCGCCGGGGACCACCGTGACCCGCTCGACCACCAGCTTCACGACACTCAGCCGCCAGTTCAGGCCGGTGGTGTCCCAGGCTTCCCGGATGGGCTGGCACCCGGGCCAGGGCCGTCTCCTCCTGGGCCTGGGCCAGCAGCTCCTGGGCTTCCTGGACGGCCGCCTCGGCAATGGCCTTGGCCTGGGCGAACTGCTTCCT
Source organism: Kitasatospora sp. cg17-2 (assembly GCF_054031055.1). NCBI lineage: Bacteria > Bacillati > Actinomycetota > Actinomycetes > Kitasatosporales > Streptomycetaceae > Kitasatospora > Kitasatospora sp. cg17-2. Next base: position 9,429,744 of record NZ_CM132923.1, on the reverse strand, counting down.
GGTGAGGAGATCCGTGGCGTAGTCGGTGACCAGCTGGTCAACCTTGCTTCGGCGGCGCTCGTACTCCTGCACCAAGGCGCGCATCTTGTCCTCGTCCACCTCTGGTGCCAGCGTGATGGCGATCTTGGGGTCGTCGAAGGCGGTCAGGACCGCTTCCTTCACCAGCAGCTCCACCGGCTCGGCGATGCGGAACGTCTGCCCGCATCCGATGGTCCGGCCGTGGTTGTCCGTCCGGCGGCACCGGTAGCGGCGGACCGCCCGGCGGCCCGATTCGGCCATGCGCGCCAGCATGTAGCCGATGAGCAGGGCGCGAACCTCCGCGAGCTCGAACGGCTGGCCTGCCCAGCCTGGACGGTCACCCGCAGCAGTTCGGCGCGGTGTGGGGGCCACGACGACCTTCCGGGCTTCCACGACGCCGGCCACAGCTACGACCAGCACGAGGACGTGCAGGTCGCAGCGGACTGGAGCGAGGGCTACAAACCACTGGGCCCCGCAGCCACTGAAGACCGAGCTGGACGGCAAGGTCACGCGGCAGCGGTACCTGTGTGAGTGGATCAAGTGCCTGGGTTCGTCAGCCTGTAGGTAGCCGCATGCATCCTCCCTGGCGATGAGGCTGTCACTAACCGTTGTCAGTGCTCGCCGATAGCCTCCTCCAGAGGCTCTAGCACCAGGGGAGGCAACGGCATGGCCGGAAGGCGCTCAGAGGCAGGTACGAGCGGCTCCATCTACAAGCTCACTGATCCACGCGACGGCACGATCCGGTACATCGGGCAGACGATCAACCCCCTACAAGATCGCCTGGCCCAGCACATCGCAAAGCCCACCAACAAGGGCATGGGCGCCTGGATCGGCATCCTCTACGCCAACGGCGAGACTCCCCGGATCTCGACCCTCGCGACGGTCAGCGCGAGCCAGCTCGACGCCGAGGAGCAACGGCAGATCGAGGAGCACATCGAGGCCGGCCACCGCCTCCTCAATGCGCCGTACTATCACACCAATGTTGCCGACCTTCGGTCCGAACCAGAGGACACCACTCTCCCGGGGTACCTTCACCGACCCATGGGATGGCGGATTCGGCGCAGAATGCGCAGTGACGCCCGAAAGCAAGAGCGAGCGAGGCGGAGGGAGTATGTCTACGAGAAGCTGGATGGCCTCTGGCATGGTGATCGCTTCGAGTCGCTCGCCAACGACGCCCTGGACGAGTCGATCGGTCGCGGCGAGTGGTGGTTCCGATTCCTGATCAAGGTTCTCCAGACGACAGTCCTCATGGCTTGGCTGCTATTGCGTGCCTTGACCGGCGACTCCCGACTCCTGCGGCGCGCACCCTGGGTTGGGGGTGCTGCCTGGTTCTGCTACCACGACATGCGCTTCAGCCTGATGGTGCATGACTTCATCTCGCCACACTTGCCAGTGCAGCAGGTGGCTCAATTCTGGAATCGGTATCTCGCTTACGGTGCTGACGAGTTGCTATCGTTTTCCGCCTTCTATTTCCCGGCCATGGGGCTTATCTTCTCCGCCGTCGCCTATGACGCGAAGAAGGCGAATCTCAAGGCTGAGCGTGACAAGGAGGATAAAGCCAAGACAGCAGCCACTAACCGGCAGCCTGGCGACCTCGACGCCGCACTGCACTATGGCGTTCCGCGGCAGCGCCCGCCGCGAAGCCCTCGCAGGACGCCTTCATCGGCGACGAGGCCTCCAACGGGTGCAGGAACCAGCGCGCCATAGGGAGGGCGAAGCCGCTGAGGTGCCAGGTCGCCATGAGGCGTGGCACCTCAAGCCCAGGCCTCAACCGGGCTGCCAAAAGGTCACCGGTCGCCTGAAGTTATGCGTCCGGCGACCGCTCAACGGCCTGGGCCAGGAGCTCAGTAAGAGCAAGCCAGCTGCCTGTCTTCTACTGATCGACGCCGACGCTGCCGAGTTCTACGCTGATAGGCGGGCGGCCGATGTGGGCGCCACCATCGTGATTTGAGAGGTCCCTTTCGGGACAGTCGCCCAGGCCGTGCCCGGGTTCGGGGTGCGTGCCCCGCCGTGGGAGACCTCCGCCACCGTCCCCCGATAGAACGCCAGGTCCACGTCCGCGCCGACCTTCGTGGCGTCGTAGAGGTCCGAGTCGACCGTGTAGCGGTGCCCGGGGCCCGTCCCACGTGCCACGGTCAGCGTGAAGACGGTGTCCTCGCCGACATAACCGGCGTGCCTTTCGGTCACCTTGCCGGTCTCGTGCCGCACGCAGTCCGTGCCGGGGGTGTGCGCCGCCGTGCCGCACACCGGCGCGGTGCGGTAGGCGTTCGCCTCGTCGTTCGCGTCGACGAACCAGCTGAAGCCGAGCACCGTGGTGGCCAGTCCGGCCAGGAGGAAGAGGCCGTGCGCCAAAGCGCGGGCGACGTTCCCTCCGGCGGGCCGGTGCCGGGCCGGCGGCTTCGCGTCCCTGGTCCGAGCATTCATCGTTACCCCCAACGATCATGTCCACCGGCATCTCCCCGATGCCCGGCAGGGATGATTCCGATGATGTGGCCGACCGGAACGCGACCCGGTGCTCCTGTAGCGAACTTGTCGAGATCGCGGCCCGCCGGGCGCCGCGAGCGTCCGGCCGTCCGGCCGGCTGCCAGGCTGGAGTCCTGGCGGCCGCCCCGAGGAAGCGGTCGCACGGTCGAGGGGAGCGGCGGTCGGATGAGCAGGCCGGGAACAGCGGGCCGAGGGCCCGCGCAGGAGGCGGTGGCGGCGGCCCTGGAGCGGGCGGCCGCCGTCGCGCACCTCAACGCCTTCATCACCCTCGATGCCGAGGGGGCCGGGGCGGAGGCGGCCCGCCACGACCGGCGCGGCGGCGGCGCCCACCGCTGGTGCCTCGCCGTCAAGGACAACGTCCATGTCGCGGGCCTGCCCAACACGGCGGGCACCCCCGGGCTCGCCGGATTCGTCCCCGCCGCCGACGCACCCGTCGTCGCGGCGCTGCGCGCGGCCGGCGCGATCGTGCTGGGCAAGACCAACATGCACGAACTGGCGCTGGGGGTCACCTCCGGCAACCCCACCTTCGGCGCGGTCGGCAACGGCGCCGACCCGGCCCTGTTCTCGGGCGGCAGCAGCGGCGGTACGGCCGCCGCGGTGGCCTCGGGCGTCGTGGACGCCGGGCTCGGCACCGACACCGGCGGGTCCGTCGGCATCCCGGCCGCGCTCAACGGGATCTACGGGCTGCGCCCGAGCGCCGGGCGCTACCCCTCGGCCGGTGTCACGCCCCTGTCGGTCACCCGGGACACGCCCGGACCGATGGCGCGCACCCTGGACCGGCTCGCCGCGCTGGACGCCTTTGTCACCGGCCGTACCGGGGCGGCGCCACCCCCGGACCGCACGCTCCGGCTCGGCCTGCCGAGGCACGTGTTCACCGAGGACCTGGAGGCCCCCGTCCGGGCGGCCTGGGAGGCGGCCGTGGAGCGGCTCGGCACGGCGCGGACCGTCTGGGTCCCGGTGGACACCGGGCACCTGGTCGAGTACGACGCCCGGGCCGGGATGCACCTCGTGCTCGGGGAGTTCGCCGCCGCCTTCGACCGCTACCTCGCCGGGCACCGCGTCGGGCGCAGCACCGCCGAGGTGGTCGAGGCGGCCGCCGACCCGGCCGTCGCGGAGCTGCTCAGGGCCGCCGCCCTGCCGGCCGGCCCGGCGTACGCGGGACCGGCCGCGCTGCGCGGGGCGGTCGTGGAGCGCCGCGCCATGCAGGCCGCCTACGCCGAACTCTTCGCCGTGAACGGCGTGGACGCGATCCTGAGCCCCACCGTGCCGGTGTGCGCCCGGCCGCTGCACCGGCACGAGGAGTGGCTCCCCCTGAACGGCCGGGAGGTGCCCACGTTCCCCACGCTGATCCGCAACACCTCCCCCTCGGCCACCGCGGGGCTGCCCTCGGTCACGGTGCCGCTCCCGGTCGACGGCTCGCCGCCGGTCGGCCTCCAGCTGGTCGGACCGCGCGGCGGTGACCGGGAGCTGCTGGCCGTGGCCGCGCGGATCGACGCCCTGCTGCGGCGGGGGGAGGCCGGGGGCGCCCGTCCGTGACGGGGCGGGGGACACGGGTGGCGGAGTGCCGGTCAGCCGACGGCGATGACGACCTTGCCCAGCGGCTCGGCCCGCTCGTAGTAGTCGTAGGCCGCCGCGGCCTCCTCGAACGGGAACACCCGGTCGACGACGGGGCGCAGGGCGTGCTCGGCGAGGAACTCGTTCATGGCCGCGAACTGGGCGTGGCTGCCGACCGCCACCGCGCGGACGGTCGCGGCGGCGCCGAAGAGCAGGCGCGGGTCGAGCGGCGGCCAGGCGCCGGAGACGGAGCCGACCAGGGCGAGGTGGCCGTCGACGGCGAGCGACTTCAGTGACTGCTCCAGCGACCCGGCGGTGTCGACCACCCGGTCGACGCCGCGTCCGCCGGTCAGCTCCCGGACGGCGGTGTGCCAGTCGGGCCGGGCTCGGTAGTTCACCACCTCGTCGGCGCCCAGTTCCCGCAGTCGCCGCTCCTTCGCCGGGCTCCCGGTGGTGGCGATCACCCGCGCGCCGAGGGCGCGGGCGTACTGGAGGACGAACAGGGACACGCCCCCGGAGCCGGTGGTCAGGACGGTCTCCCCGGGGCGCACGCCGCGGCCGTCGCCGGTCAGCGCGTTCCAGGCGGTGAGGCCGACGCAGGGCAGGGTGGCCGCCTCCTGGTAGGAGAGGTGCGCGGGGACCGGCAGCAGGGCCTGCTCGGGGAGCACGGCCAGCTCGGTCAGCATCCCGTCCAGCGAGCCGCCGAGCTGCGGCAGCAGGTCCGCGGCCAGCCGGCCGTCCCGCCAGTACGGGAACAGGGTGGCGGTCACGCGGTCCCCCGGGCGTGCCCACCGGACGCCCGGTCCGACGGCGACGACCTCGCCGGCGCCGTCCGAGACCGGGACGAGGTCCGGCTTGACGGGGAGCACGTACTGCCCGCGCAGCACCAGCAGCTCCCGGAAGCTCAGCGAGACCGCGCGGACGGCGACCGCCACCTCCCCCGGCCCCGGAGTCCTCGGCCGGACCGTGCGCAGCGACAGCCGGTCGAGGCCGCTGCCCTCGCCGAGGTGGTAGCTGCGCACCGTCGTCGGGAACGCGGCGGCGGTCGTCGGGACGGCAGCGACGGTGGCCGTGCGCGGAACGGCGGCGGCGGTGGCCGTGGGCGGAACGGCGGCGGGCGCGGTGGTGGTCATTGTTCGGTCCCCCGGTGGTGAGGCGTTCGGTGTGTGCCTCCACCGTGCCGCCGACCCCGGTCACCGCTCAATTCCCGGCCGGGAATGGCGACCGGCCCCCTCCCCTCCCCGGGGGCGCAGCTCATTCGGGTGACAATGCGCGGTCGACGCCCCGCGACCCGGCAGACTGCCCGGTAGCCGTCGCGACCGACGGGACGGTCACACCCCGTTCGATCGTCCACGCACCACCGCCCTGCGGCGTCCCCCGGCATGCGCACCGGAACCGGAACACCTCGGGCGCGGGCGGAGCGACCGCCGGCCGACCACCGGAACCATTGCCGCCTTACACCAACTCCCACACCCCACAAGCCTGCTGATATGTCATCAGTCCGGTGGCCGGGGCCGTCCAGCGAAGGGCCGCCGCCGATGTTCGACTCCAGTTTCGCGTTCCCCCGGGCCCTGCTGAACCCGGTGGCCGGCCCCGGCGGCCGCGTGGTCGTGGTCGGCGCCGGCATCGCCGGACTGGTGTGCGCGTACGAGCTGCAGCGGCGCGGCTTCGACGTCGTGGTCTACGAACGCGGCAACCACCCGGGCGGGCGGGTGCGCACGCACCGGTTCTGGGACGGCACCCACGCCGACCTGGGCGCGATGCGCATCCCCGCGAACCACCACTGCGTGCTCCACTACGTGAACCGCTTCCGGCTCCCGACCCGCCCGTTCGTCAACTGCAACCCGAGGGCCTACTACCATCTGCGCGGCCGGCGGGTCCGGGTGGAGGACGTCGCGTCCCTGTTCCCCGCCTTCGCCCTGCGGCCGGAGGAGCGCCACCAGCCGTCCGCCCTGCTGGACCGGATCCTCGGCCCGGTCTGGCAGGCCTTCACCACCGAGCAGCAGCGCCTCGCCCTGGACGGCCACTGGGACGACCCCGCGCTGGAGCGCGCGGCCTCGGTGTCCCTCTGGCAGTTCGTCCACGACCACCTCTCCCAGGACGCCTGGGACCTCTACGGCCACGCCAGCGGCCTCGCCCACTACGAGCAGTCCTCGCTGCTGGAGGTCCTGGTCGACTACTTCGGCCTCTTCCACCGCGGCCAGGTCGAACTCACCGACGGCCTCGACGCTCTGGTCCACGCCTTCGTCCGCGCACTGCGCCCCGGCACCCTGCGGCTGTCCACCCGGATCGACGAGCTCGCGCCCACCGCGGACGGCGTACGGGTGCGCGGCCGCCGGATCGGGGGCCGGCTCGACGACAGCGCGGACTTCGTGGTCTGCTGCGTCCCGGCCCCCGCGCTCGACCAGATCACCGTCACCCCCGGCCTGCCGCACGCCCAGCGCCACGCCGTGCGCGGCATCAGCTACGCCAGCAGCGCCAAGACCGTACTGCACGTGACCCGCCGCCGCTGGGAGAGCGAGGACGGCATCCACGGCGGCGGCAGCTTCACCGATCTGCCGATCCAGCAGGTCTGGTACCCCTCCGACAACGCGGTGCGCACCGACGGCGGCGTCAACGGCTTCGGCACTCCCCGCTGGGACGCCCGCGACCCGCTGCGCTCGGCGCAGCCCGCCGCGCTGCTCGGCGCCTACCTGTGGGGGGCCAACGCCCGCCGGTTCGCCGCGCTGGACCAGTCCGACCGGGAGGCCCTGGTGCTGGAGTGCCTGGAGAAGCTCCACCCCGGGATCACCTCGGACGTCGACGACATCGTCCACTGCAACTGGGACGTGCAGACCGGCATGGGCGGCGGTGCGTTCGCCCATCTGACCCCCGGCGAGCACACCCGCTACCTGTCGGTGCTCGGTGCCCCGCACCCGGCCGGGCGACCCCGGATCTTCTTCGCGGGCGAGCACCTGTCCGGCGCCCACGCCTGGTGCCAGGGGGCGGCGCAGTCGGCCCTCGGCGCGGTCGGCGCCCTGCTGGAGCACGCCCGGCACCCGCGCGGCACGGCCGCGGCGCCCGTCCGGTGAGCCCGCGCGTAGCACTCGGCCGCGCCGAACTGCGATCGCTGGTCGACGCGTCCCCGGACAGCACCGAGCAGGTCGGGGTGGAGGTCGAGTGCGGGCTGCTCGACCCGGTCACCGGTGTCGGCGCCCGCTACCACGGCCCGCGCGGCGTCCGCGCCGTGCTGACGGCGGTGCTGCGGCAGTGGGGCGGCGAACCCGAACTCGACACCGGCCGGCTGACCGGCGTCCGGCTGCCCGACGGCAGCAGCGTCACCCTGGAGCACGGCGGCCAGATCGAGTACTCCTCGACTCCGGCCCCGGGTGTCGGCAAGGCCATGGACGACGTCCGGGCGGCGCTGGAGCGGCTCGCCGACCTGGCCGCCGGGTTCGGCCTGGCGCTCGTCCCGGGCGGCAACCTGCCCTTCGGCCGGCTCGCCGACGTCGAATGGGTGCCGATGACCCGCGGCGCCGTCATGCGCCGCTACTTCGAGGACCTCGGCCCGGCCGGGGCCCGGGCGCCGTACGTGATGGCGCTGTCACTGTCGACCCAGGTCACCCTGGACTTCCTCGACCCCGGGGACTTCGGCCGGAAGCTGCGGATGCAGACGGCCGCCGCCCCCGTCGTCTCCGCCCTGCTCGTCAACTCACCGCTCCACGAAGGGCGTCCGTGCGGCCTGCTGTCGCACCGCTCGTGGTCCTGGCTGCGGATGGACCCGCGCCGCCACGGGCTGCTGCCGCCCGCGCTGCGGCCCGATGTGGGCGCCGACGACATCGTCGACTGGGCGCTCGGCGTCCCGCTGATCCACTACCGGGCCGCCGACGGCCGCTACCACCGCGCACCGGACGGCACCTTCGCCGACCTGATCCGCGACGGCCTGGCGGACGGCAGCGCGCCCACCCTCGACCACTGGGCTGCCCACCTCTCCCAGCTGTGGACCGACACCCGGGTCCGGCGCACCCTGGAGCTCCGCGGCGCCGACGGGCCGCCCCGGGCCCACCTCTCCGCCCTGCCCGCCCTGTGGACCGGCCTCACCTACCACCCGGAGTCCTGCCTCGCCGCCTGGGAACTCCTCCGGCACCACACCGCCGGGGAGCACCGGGCCGCCCGCGACCTCCTGCCCGCCCACGGCCTCGACACCCGTCTCGGCGACACCCCCGTGCGCCCACTGGCCGTCGAGCTGCTCCGGCTCGCCCGGGCGGGCCTCCACGCCCGGGTCGCGGCCGGTCTGGAGCCGCCGCACGTGCCCGCCCTCCTCGACCCGCTGGACGAGATCGCCGCCACCGGCCGCACCTTCGCCGCCCAGTGCCTGGACCGCTGGCACGGCGACCTCCGCGCCGACCCGGCGCGCTACGTCGCCGCGTACCGCGTCTGACCCGCCGGGGCCGGCGGCGGGGTGGGCTGGGGTGCGGGGTGGGCTGGGCTGGGGTGCGGGGTGGGATGGGGTGAGGCCCGCTACCGGGCGGTGGGGGTGCCCCCGCCGCCGCTCCGGACGGCGGAGCCGAACCGCCACGCCTCGATGTCGCGGTAGCGGATCGGCCCGGGGCCCCGGCCAATGTTGCTGCCGACGAGGTGCAGGCGATCGGTCGGCCACGGCCGGCCCTCGAAGCCGGTGAGCCCGGCCGCGGCCAGCGGGACGCTGGTGGCATCGTCGCGGCGGGAGCGGGCCAGGGTCAGATGGGGGTGCAGCGGGCGGTCCCTGAAGGTGATGCCGCAGGAGCCGACGACCTCGCGGACGTCGGCGGCGAGGGTGTGCAGTCCTTCCAGGTCGCCGTCGATCCCGCTCCACAGGAGTCGCTCGTCGAAGTGGCCGCCGCCGCGCAGGCGCAGGTCCAGGGCGGGGCGCGAGGCCGCCGGGGCGGCCAGGGCCGCGCGCAGCGGGGGGACCGCCGTGGAGGGCAGTTCACCGAGGAAGGCAAGGGTGATGTGCCAGTCCTCGATCCGGTTCCACCGCAGTCCCGGGAAGGTCTCGTAGGCGGGGCGCAGGGCCCGGGCCAGTTCGTCCTTGGCGTCGTCGGGCGGGGCGAGGGCCACGAAGACGCGCAGGGTCGAGGGCTCGGGGTGATCGTTCACGAAGGGGAGGTTAGCCCAGGCCGGAGCGGCCCTGCCCACCGGTGCCCGGGGCGGGGCCGCCGGAGCGGCGGGGCGCGGTGGACCGCTGCCTGGGTGGGCCGCTGCCGGGCCCCTGCCGGGGCGCTGTCGTCCGCGCATCGAACGGCGGGCGATCGCACCTGGCCGGGAGGGCGTGGTCGGCACCTGTGTCGGCCCGGATCCGACCGGGTCGCGACCGGATCCGACCGGGGGATCCCGCACGGTCCGGAACAGCCGGAACCCGCTCACCAGGGAGGTACGGTTCTGCTCAACGGCCTTTTCCCGTAATGGGGTTGCCCCACCCAGTGGTAGGACACCGAGTGGGGCGCACGGGCCGATCACAGAAGATGAGGCACACCTGTGTATGACCGACCCTTCCGGGGACGGGCGGACCTGCCCCCGGTGATCTCCCACGCTAGCAGGGGCGACGGCGCGCCCACGGGATTTCGCAGCCCGCGCGCCACCCCGGACGGGCCCAACTCGACCGGCCGACCGTCCTGTTCGCGGCCGACCGGGTGGCGTACGCCGACCGCGCGGGCCGGCGGGGACACCTCGCGATGATCCCCGGCCTGCTGGGAGCGGGTCGGGCCGCCCGGACCGGGCCGCGTCCGGACCGCCGGACCCGCCACCGCTGAGCGAGCCGCACCCGGCCCCCTCCTGATGGAGGCCGGTCGGCACGCGCCCCCGGCCCGGAACTCCGGCCCCGGCGCGCGCTCCCGCGCACCACGCGCACCTTCCGAGCCGCCCGATCCCCCCGCACACCGACGACCCGACCCCGATCGGAGGCGTGGTGTCCCCTCCGCACAGGCCCGCGACCGGTCCGGTCGACTACGCGGCCTTCGTCCAGCTCCACCGCCACGGCTACGAGCGCTACGCCCGCGCCCGCCTGGGCGACCGTTCGCTGGCGACGACGGTCGTCGCGCAGGTCCTGCGCCGGGCCGAGCTGAACTGGAGCGCGGCGCTCCGCGGGGACCCCGCCGCCCTCACCTGGGACGTCCTGCGGGAGAGCGTCACGACGGCCCGCGCCGAGGCCGTCGACGCCGCGGCGGACGACCTGCACCGCGCGCTGCCCGACCGGCCGGCCGACGCGGCGCTCCTGCACGAGCGCCTGGGTCTGACTCCCAAGGCGGCCGCGGCCCTGATGGGCCTGGGCGAACCCGAGTTGCAGGTCCAACTCCGGGCCGCCCGAAGGATCCTGGCCGAACGCGACCCCGGCGGCCGGAACGGGGGCGCCTGACACCCGAGTCCGCCCCGAGACGCCGGTCCCACCGTGACGCACCCGACCGCTCCCCCGCGGACGCCGGTGCGCCACGGATTCGCCATGCCCCGCCACAGTTCACCCACCCGGGTTGTTTCAACGGCGATCGGGCCGACCTAGGATGACGTGTCGTCACAATGGCTTGTCGACGAAGGACTTCGGCGCACACAAGGGAGCACCGTGAACGACGCGAGGGCCCGATCGCAGGATCATTATGTTGACGCGGACACGCCCAGTGCGGCGCGGATGTACGACTATCTCCTGGGCGGGCACTACAACTACCCGTGCGACCGCGAGGCCTGCGACCAACTGCTGGTGACCGCCCCCAGCACCCGGGAGCTGGCGCTCAACAACCGGGCCTTCCTCGAACGGGTGGTGCGGCACATCGCCCGGCGCTACGGGATCAGGCAGTTCCTCGACCACGGCTCGGGCTTGCCCACCCAGAACAATGTGCACCAGGTCGCCCAGAGCGTCGATCCGGACAGCAAGGTCGTCTACATCGACAACGACCCGCTGGTCCTCGGTTACGGACGCGCGTTCCTGGAGGAGAACCGGAACGTGCTCATCCTGCCCTCGGACATGCGGGACACCTCGGCCATCGCGGCCGACGCGGCACGGATCATCGACTTCCGCCGGCCGGTGGCCGCGCTGTTCGTGTCCGTGCTGCACTGCGTGCCCGACGACGACCGCGGCAACCCCCGCCGGATGGTCGAGGACACCGTGCGCCTGCTCGCCCCCGGCAGCGTCGTGGTGCTCTGCCAGCTCGTCAGCGAGGACCCCGCGATCCGGGACGCCGTCACCGAGCTGATGCGGGAGCAGACCGGCGACCGTTGGGGCCGGGTGCGGACCAAGGCGGAGGTGGCCGAGCTCTTCACCATCCCCCGTCTCCGGGTCGAGGAGGAGGTCGGCCTGCTCGACGTCACGGACTGGCGGCCCGACACCGAGCTGGTCCGGCGCCAGGCCACGCAGGAGTGGATCGAATTCGGGGGCCTGGCCACGGTCGAGTGAGGACGCCGCCCCCGGCGGGGCCGGGGGCGGCGGTCACGGCGCCAGGGGCGGGCGGGGCCTCAGAGGCGGGCGCGGTGCCAGTCGAGCGCCTCGACGAGCAGTTCACGGCTCGGCACCGGTCCGGGAGCCTGGCGGATGACGCTGTCGCTGAGGTCCTGGTAGTCGAGGTAGTCGCTGTCGGCCTCCTCGCCGGCGATCGGGCCGCGGTGGAACTCGCCCCGCCCCCCGGCCTCGGTGTAGATGACGTCCGGCGCGGCGAACGAGCCCCGCTCAAAGCTGAGCCGGATCAGCGAGGTCACCTGGAGCGCAAGGGGGTTGTCCGCCGCGATCACCCTGAGCCCGACCGGCGAATGCTCCTCGTCCACGTGCCGCAGCAGCACCGAGAGCTGGTCGACCATCATCCGGGGTTCGCCGAAGTCGGCGTAGAGGGCGCTGCGCTGGACGAAGAAGGTCGACCTCGGGAGCCTGCTCGCGAAACGCTCGGCACGCAGGCCCCGGACCTCGATGATCCGGTCCGCGAGCCTCCGCTGGCTGGCGAGCAGGGTCCGGACCGTCACCACCTCGCGGTACCGGGGGATCTGGAGCACCCCGGGGATCACATTGGTGTCGACGATGATCTGTCGCGCGGCCCACTCCTCCAGGCTGGTGAGCCGCAGCATGGAGTCCGGCACGGCCTCGCGGTAGGCGACCCGGGAGCGGGTCCGGACCGAGTTGGCCCACCCCTCCGCCGAGGCGTCGTGGGCGAGTTGCAGCAGTTGGGCGCGCCGGGGCCCGGGCCGCACGCCGAGGGCGTCCAGGAGGACGTCCACCACGGCCGGCTTGTCGATCCGCATCTCGCCGTTCTCGATCCGGCTGTAGACCGAGGTGGAGACCTTGACCCTGGTCCGCGCCAGTACCTGGCGCTGGGTCAGGGTGCCGCGTTCGATCTTCAGCTCCGCGCCCAGGAGCAGGGCGGGAACGCCCCAGGATCCCGGCGGGTCGGGCGCGGTACGCCAGAACGGGACTGCACGGTCCTCCATGGCCAAAGGGCCCCCCTTGGGCACAATCGCGAAGCTCACCCCGAACGGTCGGGTTCAGCTTCACACAAGGGGGGCACCGTCGTCACGCCGGACCGCTGGACCCGGGTGCCGGTACTACGAACTCAAACCGCCAGGCGGTCGAATTCGCCGCTCTTCACGCCGTTCAGGAGTGCCGCGATCTCCGGGGCGGTGAGGACCAGGGCCGGACCGCTCGGGAAGCGGCTGTTGCGCAGGGCCACCTGGCCGTCGTCCAGTTTCCGCAGCTCCACGCAGGCGCCCGTGCCCTGGCTGGCCCGGGCCTTCTGCCAGCCGTCCGTCGCCTCGATGACGTCGGCCGGCATGCCGTTGAAGTAGTCGATCACGATCAGCCATCTCCACTGTCCGATGGGCGCCCGCTTCTCCGATTTTCACACGCACGGAGAAGTGCCCTGGTGGGACTCCTGCGCAATCCCGTGCGGGATTGCGCAGGCCGGGCGACTTGAATCATTCACCTCGACAATCGAACAGCGCCACTCCCTATTCGGGTGAATGCGGAGCGCTTTATGCATACCTATTGTCAGCGACCGATCGCACTGTCGGACCGACCGCCTCCCACTACTGGTCCGCCGGGCCGTAGACGGTGTTCAGGACGCCGCTGGCGAAGGCCGTGCTGCTCAGGAGCTTCAGCCGGATCGGGTCGACGCCCTCCTCGAACAGCCGGATGCCGCGCCCGACCGCGATCGGGTGGACGAGCAGGTGCAGCTCGTCGATCAGCCCGGCGGCCAGCAGCGCCCGCACCACCGAGACCGAGCCGGACATCCCGATCGGGCCGCCGTCCTCCTGCTTCAGCGCGGTGACGCCCTCGACCAGCTCGCCCTTCAGCTGCTCGGAGTTGCGCCAGGTCAGCTCCAGCTCCGAGCGGGAGACCACGATCTTGCGCGCGTCCCCGAGCGCCTTGGCCATCCCGCCCTCCTCGCCGCCCGCGTCCTCGCGGTGCGGCCAGACCTCGGCGAAGGTGTCGTAGGTGGCGCGGCCGAGCAGCACGGTGTCCGCCTCCGCCAGCCGGGCGCCGACCGCCGCGCCCATCTCCGCGTCGAAGTAGGGGAAGTGCCACTGCTCCGGGCTCTCCACCACACCGTCGGCGGCGACGAACAGACCTGCGGTGAGCTTGCGCATCAGGATCTCCCTGTGTCTCGGGGGTTGCTTGCTTTCACGGAGTCAGACCGGTCGGCGAGGCAGAACTCATCGCTCCCGGCAGAAAAACTTCTTCCGGGGCACGTGCGGGGCCGCCGCACCCCCGTTCCCCGCGGCCGCCGCCCGCGATCCGACAACGCAGAAGCTAGGTTGCTTTTCCATCTTTCGCAACACACGGACGACATCGCTCAAGCATTTCCGCAGCTCAACAGCGCCATGATCATTGCAACTGGCTTGAACTTAATGCAACGGAGCTGGTCCACCCATTGCAATGCCCTGGAGCCGAACGCTCAGGCGGAGGGCGTGGTGCCGGAGAAGGGGGTGCGGACCTCGGCCGGGGCGAGGAGGCCGGCGGGGAGGACGCCGAGCTGCTGGAGCACCGCGGTGCGGTCGTACGCGTCCACCGACCTGACGATCCGTCCGTCCTCGGCGAATTCGAGCTGGCTCATCACGTACAGCGAGAAGCCCTTCCCCCGGCTGGACTCCGGGAGGCAGAGGAACGGCTCCCTGATCGTGGCGCCGTACTGGACGTGCGCCACCGCGTGCGACCGGCCGACCAGCACGCCCACGCTGACGGACCGGATGTCGGCGAACAGCTCGCCGGCCCGGGCGAAGTACTCGTGCAGCTCCCGGTGGCCCCGGTAGGTGTGGCCGAACGCCTTGTCCTCGATGACGGCGTCCTCGGTGTAGTAGGCCATGGCGTCGGCGGGAGCCGTCGGGGACTCCCACATGGCCACCCAGCGTTCCACGAACGCCTTCCGCTCGCTCTCGTCGAACTGCGGCACGAGGATCAGTCCTTTCCGGGCAGGGCGCCGACGGCGCCGGTGCGGGGCGGCGACCAGTGGCGGAGCACCGAGGCCAGCACCCTCGGCCGCGCCAGTTCCGCCGGGGAGCCGGTGAGGCTGACGGCGTTCCAGACCGCGGCGGCGACCCCGGCGTCGGCGGCCGCGGCGCGCATGGTCGCGCGGAAGGCGTGCGCCAGCAGGCCGGCCAGGACGGGGTGGGTGCCCGGGACCTGCGGCATGGACCGGTCGGCCATGGTCGAGAACAGCCACGGGAGCCGCACCGCGCGGGCGGCCTCGCGGTAGAAGCGCCGGGGAAGGCCGTCGACGCCGCCGTCGTCCAGGCAGGCCCGCAGCGCCTTCGCCTCCAGGGCCGCGACGGTCATGCCCGCCCCGTAGATCGGGTTGAGACTGCACACCGCGTCCCCGACGCAGACCAGCCCCTCGGGAAGCCGGCGCAGCCGGTGGAAGTCCCGGCGGACCGAGGCCGGGTAGCGGAACGAGGAGACCCCGGAGATCGGCTCGGCGGCGCGGAGCGCGGCCCGGGTGCCGGCGGTGAGCAGGCCCTCGGCGAAGCCGAGGAACTCGTCCGGCGTGCCCGGCGGGTGGTGCTCCTTGCCGAACCCGTAGAGGGAGAGCACCCAGGCGTCGTTCTCCTGCTGGGTGAGGACGGCGCCGCGGGGGCGATCCTGGGTCGCGCCGATCAGGACGCCCTTGGCCTCCCCCAGCGCGCCCGGTGGCACCCGGTAGCGGCGGCTGGCGTAGCCGACGCCGACGTGGAGGCGCCGGGTCGCGGGCTCCTCGTAGCCCAGGGAGCGGTGCCAGGCGGCGCCCCTGCCGGCGCGCCCCGTCGCGTCCACGACGAGGTCCGCGTCGACGGTCGCGACGGAGTCGGCCTCCCCGGGGCGGGCCAGCCGGACTCCGGTCACACCGGAGGAGCCGGTGGCCACGGGAGCGGTGGCTTCGAGCCCGGTCCGCAGTTCGACGTTCGCCAGGGTCACGACCCTGGCGCGCAGCCGGTCCTCCAGGAACGGCCGGCTCACCTGGAGCACCCGGCCGAGGGGCACCTGCCGCAGGCGCGAGCCGAAGAACACTATGTCGAGCTCGTCCAGGGCGCCGGCGAGCGTGCCGCCCTCGGCGGCCAGCTCCTCGACGAAGCCGGGGAATGACTCCTCCAGGACCTGTGCGCCACCGGGTGTGAGCGAATGGACGTGCGCCCCCTGCGGCACTCCGCGCCGGACCCCGGGGACGGCCGGGAAGGTGTCCCGTTCGACGACGGTGACCCGCTCGAAGGCCCCGGACAGGGCTCGGGCGGCGCACAGGCCGCCGATGCCCGCGCCGAGCACGATCGCGTGGTCCGTTCCCCTGCGGCTGCGGACGGGTGCTGGCTTCACGGTCGGCTCCGATCGCTGGTTTCCTGCCGTCGGGCGCGCGGTCCCACCTTCCCGTTCCGCACCCGGCCCACACCATCGGGCGCCCGCGCATCCGGGTGAAGCCGGTGGACGACGGTCGCCCGACCGGTACGGGTGACGGGAGGTGACGGCCGATCGGCCCGGCCCGGAGGGGCACGGCTCGCAGGAGGGACGCGGCCCCGGACGCGTGCCGCCCGGGGCCGCGTCGTTGACAGTGCCCCGGCGGGCTCCTAGCGTGGCGCGGGCGATTACCCACGAGTAGGGACTGTTGATGGCCGCAGCGCGCCCGTACGACCTCGTCCTGTTCGGCGCCACCGGGTTCACCGGCCGGCTCACCGCCGAGTACCTGGCCCGGGCCGCGCCCGAGGGCTGCCGCTGGGCGCTGGCCGGCCGGGACGCGGACCGGCTTGCCGCCGTCCGCGCCGCACTGGCGGCGATCGATCCGCGCTGCGCCGAACTGCCCCTGCTGGTCGCCGACGCCGGGGACCGCGAGGCCCTGCGGGAGGTGGCCGCCTCGGCCCGGGTGGTGATCTCCACGGTCGGCCCGTACCTGCGCCACGGCGAGCCGCTGGTGGCCGCCTGCGCGGACAGCGGGACGGACTACGTGGACCTCACCGGCGAGCCGGAGTTCGTCGACCGGATGTATCTGCGCCACCACGAGCGGGCGGTGGCCACGGGCGCGCGGCTGGTCCACGCCTGCGGCTTCGACTCGGTGCCGCACGACCTCGGCGTGCTGTTCACGGTCGAGGAACTGCTGCGCCGCGGTGCCGCACCGGAGCGGATCTCGGTCGAGGGCTTCGTCCGGGTCGCCGGAACCGTCTCCGGCGGCACCCTGGCCTCGGCGATGACCGCCTTCTCCAGGCCGCGCGCGATGGCCCGGGCCGCCCGGGAACGCCGCGCGGCCGATCCCCGGCCCGAGGGGCGGCGAATCCGCACACCGGCCGGCCGCCCGCACCGGTCCCGGGCGGCCCGGGCCTGGGCGCTGCCGCTGCCCACCATCGACCCGCAGGTGGTGGGGCGCTCCGCCGCCGCCCTCGACGCCTACGGCCCGGACTTCGGCTACACCCACTACGCCGCGGTGCGGCGGCTGCCGATCGCGGTCGGCGGCGTCGTCGTGGTCACGGCGCTCGCCCTCGCCGCCCAGCTGCGGCCGCTGCGCCACGCGCTGGAGGGGCTGCGCAAGCCCGGCGAGGGACCGGGCGAGCGGCAGCGGGCCGGGTCCTGGTTCACCGTGCGGTTCGTGGCCCGGACGGACCTCGGTCGGCCGCTGGTCACCGAGGTGTCCGGGGGCGATCCCGGCTACCAGGAGACGGCGGTCATGCTCGCCGAGTCCGCGCTCTGCCTCGCCTACGACGACCTGCCGCCCACGGCCGGGCAGCTGACCACGGCCGTGGCGATGGGGCGTCCGCTGATCGACCGGCTGGCCTCGGCCGGGCTGTCCTTCCGGGTCCTGGACGCCCCGCCGACGGGCGCGCCCGGGCGCTGAGGGGCGCCGCCCGACCGGCCGCCGACGGCCCACGCGCGCTCGGGCGCCGTGGGCCGTCGGGGTCCGTCGGGGTCCGTCGGGCGGCGCCCCGGGTCTCACTTGGGGCTGAGGAGGCAGAACTCGTTGCCCTCCGGGTCGGCCAGGACCGTCCAGGAGATCGCGGCCCGGTCGAAGCCCGGATCGGTGGCTCCCAGGGCGCGCAGCCGGGCCGCCTCCACCTCCACGTCGTCACCCGGGTAGGGGCGGACGTCGAGGTGGACGCGGTTCCACCCGGTCTTGGCGTCGGGGGTGCGGACGAACTCCAGGTACGGGCCGACGCCCTGGGCGGAGCGCAGGCTCGCGTGGTCGTCGGCGACCTCGTGCACCGTCCAGTCCGTCGCCTCGCCCCAGAAGCGGGCCATCTCCCGCGGGTCGGCGCAGTCGACCACGACCGCCGCGACCGGGCCGGTGTCCCCGTAGACCGGGCGGGGCTCCAGGACGCAGAACTCGTTGCCCTCCGGGTCCGCCATGACCGTCCAGGGGACGTCGCCCTGGCCCACGTCGGCGAGCGTCGCGCCGAGGCCCTTCAGGCGTTCGACCAGCTCCGCCTGGTGGGCGGGCGAGGTGGTGGCCAGATCGAGGTGCACGCGGTTCTTCCCGACCTTGGGCTCCGGGCGGGCGACGAGGTCGATGAAGATCGCCGACGGGTCCGGGTAGGGGAGCCCCACGGGTTCGAGGTTGGTCACCCCGGGGCCCTCGCTGTCGATCCCCCAGCCGAGCGCCTCGGCCCAGAACCGGCCCAGCGCGGCGTCGTCCTGGGCCTTCATGTTGATCTGCACAAGTCGCGTTGCCATGATCAAGATCATATGAGCGGAGCCGGGATCCGTCGACGGCGATTCCGGGGCGGACCGGAGCCGGGGGCGGAGGCCGGCCGGGGGTGGACCGGGGGGTGGAGGCGGGGCCGGCCGGGGGTGGAGGCGGGGCCGCGTTCCAGGCCGAAGCGGACAAAGTAGGATGACCCAACCTTCGTGCTACGCGCGAAGACTTCCATAAATGTTCGACTTTGACCGATTAATCTCCCGCTTCACATGCACGGAGCCACCCTCATGGACAACCCGTCCACCGCCGACACCGACGGCGCGATGGAGACCCGCGGTATCGAACCCGTCCCGGACCACGAGCGCCGGGGCAGAGTCCGCGAGCTCTTCCCGACCTGGGTCGCGGCGAACATCAGCGTCCTGCTGCTCACCATGGGCGCGGCCCTGGTGGTGTTCAACCGGCTGAACTTCTGGCAGGTCCTGGTCGTCGCGGCGTGCGCGGCGCTCGCCTCCTTCGGCATGGTCGGGCTGCTCTCGGTCTCCGGGAAGTGGGGCGGAGCCCCGGGTGCCACGCTCTCCCGGGCCACCTTCGGCGTGCGGGGCAACCTCTTCCCCGGCGCGATCCTCTGGATCGCCCGGTTCGGCTGGGAGACGATCAACGCCGTCACCGGCGCCTACGCCGTCCTCACCGTCCTCGACCTGCTCCTCGGCGTCCGGAGCAACACCGCGCTGATCGTCGTCACGCTCTTCGTCTTCGTCGCGTGCACCTTCCTGGTCTCCGGTCTGGGCCGGAAGGCGCTGAACGTCTGCAACACCTGGTCGACCTACCTCTTCGGCGTCTTCAGCGTCCTGGTGCTCGGCTACCTGGTGGCGACCATGGACTGGAGCGAGGTATTCGCCAAGCCCGCGGGCACCACCGCGATGATGGTCGCCGGCATCGGGACCATCGCCGCCGGCGGCATCAGCTGGGTCCCCACCGGCCCCGACTTCGCCCGCTACCTGCCGCACTCCGCCTCCGGCCGGAAGATCGTCGGCGTGACGGTCTCCGGCGCCGGTCTGGTGATGGTGCCGATGGTGCTGATGGGCGCCGTCATGGCGGTGGCCTCCCCCGGCCTGGCGGAGGCCGCGGACCCGGTCTCCTTCCTCGGCGACCTGCTGCCGACCTGGCTGGCCGTGCCGTACCTGCTGACCGCGATCGTGGGCATGCTGCTGATCAACAGCCTCTCCATGTACTCGGCCGGCTTCACCGCCCAGACCATGGGCGTCAAGCTGCCGCGCGCCATGGCCGTCAGCATCAACGCCGTGATCTCGCTGGTCGGCGGCCTGCTGCTGATGCTGGTCGCCACGAGCTTCCTGGGCTCGTTCATCACCTTCCTGATCCTGCTCGCCGTCTCCTTCTCGGCCTGGATCGGCGTGTACGCGGTGGACATGTTCCGCCGCCGCTCGCGCGCGGTCCGCTACGACGCCGCCGCGCTGATGGACACCGGCCGGAGCAGCCGGTACTGGTACGTCGGCGGCTTCTGCTGGCAGGCGATGGTGTCCTGGGTGCTCGCGCTGCTGGTCGGCCTGGCCTTCACCAAGTGCGACTGGTTCGCCGGGCCGCTGTCCGACACCCCCGTCGGCCGGTACGGGCTCGCCTGGGCGGCGACCATCGTGGTCTCCGGCGTGATCATGGCCGTGCTGCCCGTCCCCCGGGAGAACGTGGCCGCCGACGCCGACCGGTCCGCCGACGCGGTGGCGGAGGAGCGGCCCGAGCGGGTCGCCGTCTGACCCCCGAACCCTGCAGCCCCTGAGCCCTTCGGCTCCGATCGCCCCGGCCGTCCCGGCCGGGGCGATCCTGCGTCTCCGGGGCGCCCGGTGCCCGGGGCGCTCGCAGCCGCGACCACAGCCGCGACGGCCGCCCCGGCGCGCTCGTCTTGTAGCGCGGTGTACCCGCCGCTACGCTGCCACGCGTGAAGCAACTGAACCTGCGCATCGACGAGGAAACCCACGAGGCCCTGGAGCAGCGGGCGGAGGCGGCCGGGATGAGCCTGCCGGACTACGCCCGCAAGGTCCTGGCCGAGGAGGCCGACGAGCGGCGCGAGCGGTTCCTGACCGCCGCCGCGCACTTCTCCCAGGTGTGGGCACCGGCGTTCGAGGCCGAGTTCGGCCCCTACCCGCAGGGCGGGGCCGGGCACCGGTCCGGGACGGCGGACGCGGCGTGATCCTGCGCGTCGACCGCACCTGGCTGCTGGAGGTCGCCCAGCAGTTCCTTCGCGCCGATCCCGACGTCACGGACTACGGCACGCTCGCCGCGGCGGTGGCCCGCCATGTCGACGAGGTGATGGACGTGGCGGTGTACGGCGGTGTGCACCAGCGCGCGGCCGCCCTCATGCACCAGCTCATCCGCGTCCCGGCGCTGGAGTTCGCCAACGAGCACTTCGCGGCCGTCGTCGCCGCGTCCTACCTCAGCGCCTCCGGGGTCATCGTGACCGCCGAGCCCAAGGCGGCCGTCGAACTCGCCGCGCGGATCCGCGACGGCCGGGCCGACGTCCGCGAGACCGCCACCGCCGTCCGCGCCTGGTACCGCTGACCCGGGCCGGGCCTGTCGGCGGTCAGAGCGGGAGCGAGAACCTGACCTTGGGGCGCCCCAGCGCGCCCGCGCGGTGGTAGAAGCGGACGGCGTCGGTGTTCCAGTCGGGGGTCTGCCACTGCACCTCGGCGGCGCCCCGGGCCTCGGCCGCGTCCTTCACCGCGTCGAGCAGGGCGCGACCCCAGCCCTCGCCCCGGTACGTCTCGGCGACGAACAGGCAGTCCAGGTGGACGTGTTCGGCAGCCTGCCAGGTGGAGAACTCGCGGGACCAGGAGGCGTAGCCGAGCAGCTCGCCACCGCGGTCGACCACCAGGCACCAGGCCCTCGGGTTCGGCCCGAACAACGGCGGCTCCAGTCGGGAGGCGAGGTCGGCGGGCACCGGCCCGGCGCCCTCGAAGGCGGCGTGGTCCGCGCAGAGCCGCGCGATCGCGGGCAGGTCGGCGGGCGCGGCCGGACGGATCGCGCCGGGGGTGGCGACGGCGGGGGTGGCGACGGGCATCGGGTGACCTCGTGTTCCTGCTGGTCGGGGGCGGAACCGGCGGGCCGCACCGGACTCCCCGGTCGGCCGGGGCCCATCCTCCGGCCCCTGGTCCGGGCCGCACGAGTGGCGTGGACGCCCGGGGTCGCCAAGATCCCGCCACGGCCGCCCGGGCGGTGCCGCTTCCGTCCGCCCGGCGTGGCACACTGCGGTGGCCGCCGGGGGACGGACGTCGTTCCTCCGGTTCCGATCGTCCCGCCGAGGAGCACGCATGAGCACCACCCCGCCGGTATCGCTGGTCACGGGCGCCAACCGGGGAATCGGCCGCGAGACCGCGCGTCAGCTCGCCGCGCTCGGCCACACCGTCCTGCTGTGCGCCCGCCGGGCCGCCGAGGCCGACCAGGCCGCGACCGAGCTGGCGCCCGACGTCCCCGGCACGCTGCTGCCGTACCGGCTGGACGTCACCGACGCCGAGGGCGTCGACGCGCTGGCCCGTGAGGTCGACGCGCGGTTCGGCCGGCTCGACGTGCTCGTCAACAACGCCGCCGTCAACTACGACACCGCGCGACGCGCCACCGACGTCGACCTCGACGAGGTCGCCCGGACCCTGGAGACCAACCTGTTCGGCGCCTGGCGCACCGCGCAGGCGTTCCTCCCGCTGCTGCGCCGGTCGGCGCACCCGCGCCTGGTCAACGTGTCCAGCGAGTCCGGATCGCTGACCCACATGACGGGCGGGACGCCCGCCTACGGGGTCTCGAAGGCCGCCCTCAACGCCCTGACCCGCAAGCTCGCGGACGAGCTGCGCGGTGACCGGATCCTGGTCAACGCCGTCTGCCCCGGCTGGATCGCCACCGACATGGGCGGTCCCGGCGGCGCGCCCGTCGACCGGGGCGCCGCGGGTGTGCTCTGGGCCGCGACCCTGCCCGACTCCGGCCCCACCGGCGGGTTCTTCCGGGACGGGAAGCCGCTGGACTGGTAGGCGGTCCCTCCGGTCGGGAGCCGACTTCCTCCGGGCCCCAGGGGGTTTGACGGCGACCCTAGAATGGGTGACCGGTCGCGAGTGGTGGTTCCGCACACGCACGGGGCGTGTCCGCGGGGTGAGGGAAGAGGTGCGCCGTGCCCGAAGCAGACTCCGGTGCGTCCACGCTCGCGGCGAAGCTGGACCGGCTGTTCGACGTGGTCCGCCGCCCCGACCGCGAGCCGTACACCCATGAAGAGGTCGCCCGGGCCTGCCGGGAGGCCACCGGCGAGACGTTCTCGGCGACGTACCTGTGGCAGCTCCGCACCGGCCGCCGGGACAATCCGACGAAGCGTCATCTGGAGGCGCTGGCCCAGTTCTTCCAGGTGCCGCCCGCCTACTTCTTCGACGACCGGCAGAGCGTCCGGATCACCGAGGAGCTGGCGCTGCTCGGCGCGCTGCGGGACGCCGGTGTGCGGGACGTGGCGCTGCGCGCGGTGGCCCTGTCGCCCGAGGGGCTCGGCACGATCAGCGACATGATCGAGGCGATCGCCCGACGCGAGGCCGCCGGCAGGCCCGACGCCGGGTCCGGTGGCGGGGCCGGGAGTGGGACCGTCGGCGGGTCCGGCGGCGGGGCCGGCGGCAGGTAGCGGCAATCGCTGTCGAAGCGGTTCTCCCGGGGCGCCCCCGTCCGTAGGATCGCCTCCCGCATCGGGCGGTGGAGCATCGGGGGTACGGACATGGGGCATCCGGGTGGGGTCGAGCGGGGGCTCTGGCTCCGATGTCGCGGCGTCGCGGACTCGATACCGCTCCCCGAGCCCTTCGACATCCGGGCCCTGACGGATTCACTCGCCCGGCTGCGCGGCAGACCCATCGAACTGGTCCCGCTCTCCGGCCCCGCGCACTCGCCCTGCGGTGTGCTGATCAGCACCGACCGCGCGGACTACATCGGCTACGCCGTCGACACCACCGCGCTGCACCAACAGCACATCGTGCTGCACGAGATCGGCCACCTCCTCTGCCGGCACACCGGCGACGGCGCCGGGCTCGGCGAGAACGTCCGGGAGGCGCTGACGCCCCGGTTGTCGGGCGAGCTGGTCCGCCGGGTGCTCGGACGGTCGGCGTACACGCAGCGGCAGGAGCAGGAGGCGGAGCTCGTCGCCTCGCTGGTCCTGCACCGGGTGCTGCGGCGTCAACGGTCCTCGGTGGTCGGGCAGCTGGCCGAGGGCGTGCTCCGGCTGGGAGCCGGACGCGGCGGGACGCGGGCGCGTGGAACGGTACGGCATGGGTGAGGGGGGCGGACCGGTCCGCGACTGGGCCGACCTCCACCGGCTCGGCCCCCTCTGGTCGGCCCTGCGGGCGGAGCGTCCGGAGATCGAACTCGTCACCCCCGAGCCGTGGTTCGGCCCCGGGGGCGGCCGGCGCGGGGGCGTCCGGTTCGCGCTGTTCCGCCGGATCATCGAGATCCGCGACGGCCAGCTGTCCCTCCGCCCGCACCTGCACCCCCGGGTGCCGTTCTGGGTGGGCGAGGTGGTCCGCCCGGCCGGGACGGAGCAGTTCGCGATCCTGGTCGAGGCCGCCGCGATCGCCGCCGCCCTGGAGGCGGCCCGCGCCGGGCACCGCTTCCCCGTCGGCCCCGCCGAGGGGTGGGTGCCGCACCCGCTCACGGCCGGTCTCCGCGAGGAGGCGGCGTGGCTGGTCGGGGTGGCCGCCGCCTATCGCCGTTCACCGGTGATGGCCCATGTCCGGCGCCGGGTGCGGGCGGAGCTGGCCGGGGTCGCGGCGGCACGCTGAGGTCACCCTGGGCACCACACCGCCCACCGCCCCACCGCCCCGCCGCCCCACCGGACCCGCGGCCCGGCGGCAGCGGGGGGCGGGGCGGCGGATGCGACGGATGCGACGGGGTCCAACAGCACTGCCGGGAGGGCCGGTTCAGCCCCGGGCCAGCTCGGGCATCAGCCCGTACACCTGTTCCGCCGCCCCGGCATCCGCCTCCAGGCAGGCGAGCAGATCGGCCTTGGCCGCCTCCGGACGGTCCAGCCCGAGCAGACAACGGGCCCGCTGGAGGCGCGCGTCCACGTCCTCGGTCGCGTCCACCACCTCGTCCAGCAGCCGGACGGCCTCGCCGTACCGGCCGGCGTCGTGGTGGACCACGGCCAGGTTGAACCGGATGCCCGGCTCCGCGGACAGCTCGACCGCGCGCGCCAGGTGGCTGCCCGCGCCGTCCAGATCGCCCTCCTGGTAGCGGAGTTCCCCGAGCAGGGCCCAGGCCTCGGCGGATTCCGGGTCGACGTCGACGGCCTCCGCGTAGGCCCCGGCCGCCGCCGCGAGATCCTCCTCCGCCGCGAGCAACTGCCCCTTCAGGCAGAGGAGTCGGGCGTTCTTCGGGTTCCGCTCCAGCCCGGCGGCGAGGTCCGCCCGGGCGAGGTCGTGGGAGCCCGTCTCGATCAGCAGGGCCGCCCGGTTGATCCGGGCCTCGTCGAACTCCGGGTCGAGCTGGAGCACATATCCGAAGTCCGCCGCCGCGGCCTCGGTGTCGCCCAGCTCCGCCAGGACGTCCGCCCGGTTGAAGTAGGCCTCGGGGAACGGCGGGGAGAGCCGGATGGCGTGCTCGTAGTCGGCCAGGGCCCGCTCCGGCTCGCCGAGGTCGCGCCAGAGCATGCCCCGGTCGAAGTGGTACTCGGCGTAGTTGGGGTCGCACTCGATCACCGCGGTGTAGTCGGCGACGGCCTCGGTGTGGTGGCCGAGTGCCGCGTGCACCTGGGCCCGGTTGTAGAGCAGCACCGAGCGGTGCAGCGCGTGCTCGTCGGGCTCCAGGGTCTCGTCCAGCCGGGCGATGCAGGCGTCCAGCAGCTCCAGCGCCGCGGCCGGGCGCCCCTGGTGGACCTCGATCAGCGCGAGCCCGTTGCGGTTGAACACGACCCGCGCCTCCCGCTCCTTCGGGTCCGGGTGCCAACGGGCGAAGGCGATCGCCTGGTTGACCCAGGCGCGGGCCAGCTGGTGGTCGCGGCGCCCGGCCTCGAAGTGCCGGGTGTGCAGCATCGCGGTGGCGTACGCGGCCTGCATGTGGACCTCGGGCGAGGCGCTGAGCGCTCGGGCCTCGTCGTACAGCGGCAGGGCCCGCTCCGCCAGACCGAGCGCCGCGAAGGAGGTGGTCATCTTGGTGGTGAAGGCCCACCAGTGGTTCGGGTTGCTCTCGTGCGTCACCAGCCGCCGGCCGCGCTCGCCGAGGTCCACCACGGCGTGGTAGTAGCCGAGGTCCATGCAGTGGTCGAGGGCGTGGCGCAGGATGTCCGCGCCGACGCCGGCCGGGTCGCTGCCGTGCTCCGCGTGCCAGGCGATGGCCCCCAGTCGCAGCGAGGACTCGCCGGCCGTCTCCAGTTCGGCGCGCCGCAGGTCGTGCAGGCGGGCGCGTTCGTCGGCCGGGAGAGCCAGGTAGGCGGCGAGCGCCTCGGCGTCGTCGCCGATGCCGTCGGCGGCGATGTGGGCGTGGGCGATGTGGGCGTGGGCGAGTCCGGCCTGCCCGGGCGCGGCAGGCTCCGGGGCGGCCGCGGTCTCCGCGGCGGCCGGGTCGAGCACCGCGCAGTGGGCGGCGAGCGCGTCGGGCAGTGTCTCGCGGCCCGGGCCGGCCGGGCGCTCCAGCGGCTCGGTACCGGTGGTCACGACCACGGTCAGCAGTGCCGGGTCGATCCGTCGCAGCAGGACGGCGAGGAATTCGCCGTCGGTCGGATCGGCCCGGTGCGCGTCCTCGACCACCAGGGTGTGCGGGCCCGTGCCGAGGGCGCGCAGGTACGCCTCCAGGAACTCGACCAGGCCGTGGGCGATCCGCAGGGTGCGCAGCGCGGAGTAGAAGCGGGTGCGTTCCTTGGGCACCGCCAGGGAGGTGAGCGTCTCGCGGGTGGCGGGCACCAGGTCGCGCAGTTCGGGGGTGGTCGAGAGGATCTCGATGTCGTGCCCGGTGACGGCTTCGGGGCAGCGCGCGAGTGCGTCGGGGAGGGTCGCCCGCAGGATCGATCCGACGGCCGTGTAGGGCCCGCGCAGGCGGCGGTCGGCGTTCACCACGGCGAGCACGGGCGGCAGGTCGAGCGTCGCGCGGGCGGCGGCGCGAGCGTGGCGCCCGGCGGCGCGGACCCAGTGGTGGCGGTGTTCGGCCATGGCACAGCTGCCTTTCGTGCGGTGACGGGGAGGTGGGGCGGGTGGTGACGCGGCGCGGTGGTGACTCGGTGCGCCTGCCGACGGGGTGCGGGAGGCCGGGGTCGGGACGTCCGGGGTTCAGGCCGTCCGGGCGGGGGCGGGGCGCCGGGCAGCGCGGCGCTCCCGGACGGCGAGGACCACGACGGCGGCGGTCTGACCGAGACTCAGCAGCAGCAGGACGATCGAGTCCAGCCGGGCGGCCGTCGACCCCTGGCCGGTCATCCGCAGCCACACGTCGTGCAGCAGCCGGTACGCCGTGGGGACGACGACGCCGGCGAACATCGTCAGGGTGAACGCGTAGCCGACCACCATGAGCCAGGCGTACCAGCGGGCGACCCGCCGGTCGACGGGATGGTGGGCCTCCAGGTCCACCTGCGGCCGCCGCCCGGTGAACCGCCGGACGGTGTTGCGGAGCACGTCGACCGCGGCGGCGTGCAGGTTCACGCAGCCCAGCGCGGTGCTGAGCAGCACGTAGAGGTCGGTGCGCAGGTAGAAGAAGCCCTGCCAGGCCAGCCGCAGCACCGTGGCGTAGGCGATCGCGAGGCAGAGCCGGGCGACGGTGGCGGCTCCCCCGCGCGTCGCGTCGGCGACCAGGGTGAGCACGGCGATCGCCAGCACGTCGGCCAGCATGCCCGCCAGGATCGGCAGGTAGCGCTTCCGGCGCGGCACGCTCACCAGGCCGTCGAGCGAGGTCTCCAGCACCAGGTACACCAGGCGGTGCCCGACCGAGAGCCGTGAGCGCAGGCCGAGCCGACGCCCGGCCAGGGCGTGGAACGCCTCGTGCAGCGCCAGCAGCGGTGCCTGGCCGAAGAACAGGAGCAGGACGACGAGGGTGTACGACGTGGTGAAGAACAGGTTGTCGGTCCGCGGGACCAGGGCGGGCACCCGGACCATCTCGACCGCGGCGAGGGCCGTCACGAGCGCGTAGCCGAGCAGCGCCGGCCGGCCGAACAGCAGTGTGCCCAGTCGCTGCCAGCGCACCGGCGCGGCTTCGGCCGTCGGTGTGTCGGCGGGGCGGAAGAGGTCGAGTTCCGCGAGGACCTCGACCAGGTCGGCGATGTCCACGCTCTCGCCGTGCGCGGCCCGGTAGCGCTCGGCCGCCTCGCGCGGGGTGAGGCCGTCGGCCAGCATCCGGACGAGTTCCGCGCCGTCGGCCGGGAAGACGGCGTAGGTGTCGGTCTCCGGGCTGCCGATGGTGACTTCGTCGGCCTCCTCCAGGTACACGAGCCGGCGCATGGGCAGCGGTCGGTCCAGGTCGAGGCCCGGGGCGTCGGAGTTGCTGTCCACCGGGGAGTGCACGGGGCCTCCTTGCGGGAGGTGGGCGGGCGGAGGGAACGGGCGGGTGGCGCGGACGAACGGGTGGTGGCGCGGACGGGCCGAGGGGAGGGTGAGCGGTGCCGGTCGTGATGCGCCCGACCGGCACCGCCGTCCCCTGCCCTCGGGGTGGATCAGACCTGCACCATGCAGTCCCACGGCAGGTACAGCGCACGCGCCGTGCTGGTCAGGCGGACCGGGCCGGCCTTGCGGACGACGATCTTCTTCATGACGGACACCTCCTTCCACGACTCGTGGTCGAGGCCATGAGGAGGCATGAGCTGAGATGAATCAGGTTCTCCATCTCAGCCACACCAGCTGGCCGAGGCCAAGAGTGATGAACCCGCGTCACCCGCGTCAAGAGAACGACACACCGCCTCTTGGCAAAACCCCGGACAAGAAGCGGTCGAGCGCGCAGGTCAGGACCGACTTCCGCAGGACCGACCGGCGCCGACGAAGTCCACTCCCCGACCGCCGGGCAAGCTCCGATGCCGCGCCAGAATATAAACTGAAATGAATTGCACTCCCCGGGACGGCGCGCCCCGGCACCCCGGGCCGAGGGCCCCCTCCGCCCCCGATCGATCCCGGCCCACCGGCATCTGTCGGACCGTCACATCGGTTGCTACAGTCCCTGCTTGCAACGACAGCGCACGTGCCGTTTCCCGCACCGTCCATCCAGGAGAGTGGAGAACAGCCATGGGTTCGCTTCCTCGCCGCATCGCCGCCGTGGCGCTCGCCACCGCGGCCCTGCTCGGCGCCGCGGGTACCGCCGCCGACGCGTCGACCACCGCGACCAAGCTCTTCAGGGCCTACGGCCCCAACCCGTCCGCCGCCACCAACCGGGCCTGGGCCGCCGCGCACGCCGCGGGCTTCACCGACGCCCAGTGCAGCTCGGAGGTCGAGGTGATCGCCCCCGGCTACTGGGAGGTCATCGTCACCTGCGTGAACTGACCGGATCCCGCGCGCCCCGGCCGGCGGTCGTCGGCCGGGGCGTCGGGGCGGCGGGGCGGCGGGGCGGCTAGCGGTGGTGGACGAAGCGGTAGGTGGCACGGTCCAGTTCGGTGACCTCGACCCCGATCGCGGCCGGCACGGTGACGCAGGACTCCAGCACGGCCAGCACCCGGGCGGTCAGCTCCGCGCGCTGCTCCGCACTGCGGCCGGCCAGGATCTTGATCTCCACCAGCACCACCGCCTCCCCCGTCGACCCGTCGCCCACCACGTACCGCTCGGCCGGGCGGAAGACGGTCTTGCAGTCCGGCACGGCGGTGTCGATCACCTCGACGATCGCCCGGTGCACCTCCTCGGCGAAAACGGCACGGTCGAAGTCGAGTTCGGCCGAGTGGTCGACCAGGATCTGCGGCAAGGGAACCTCCGGGGACGGGGCCCGCCGGGTCCCGGCGGGCGGTGTCCGCGACGCTACCGCCCCTCCCCCGCCCGTCCGACGGCGCGTCCGTCCGACCGTCGCCCCGGGGATTTCCGCCGTCAGCGATCACCGGACCGGAGGCCTGTCCCGCCCCCGCGCCGGGGTGGCAGGGTGTCGGCCATGACTCGGGCATTCAGCGGCGACGTGGCCGGTTACTACGCGAAGTACCGCCGCGGCTACCCGCCGCAGGCCGTCGACACACTGCAGGAGGCCTTCGGACTCGGTACCGAGGACGTGGTCCTGGACCTCGGCTGCGGCACCGGCCAGCTCGCCCTTCCCCTGACCGACCGGGTCCGGTCCGTCATCGGCATGGATCCGGAACCCGACATGCTCCGCCTCGCGGGCGAGGCGGCGGCCGAGCGGGGCATCGGCAACGCCACCTGGATACTCGGCGGCGACCGCGACGTCCCCACCCTCCGGACCCTGCTCGGCCGGAACTCGCTCGCGATGACCGTGATCGGCAACGCGATCCACTGGATGCGGCACGAGGAGCTGTTCGACGCGCTCCTCCCGCTCCTGCGGCCCGGCGGCGGCATCGCCGTGGTGGCCAACGGCACCCCGCTCTGGCTCCAGGAGAACGACTGGTCACCGGCTCTCCGGGCCGGCCTGGAACACCACTTCGGCACCGGCCTCGCGCCGTCCTGCGGCACCCTGCCCCGGGACCGCGACCAGTACCGGCGGGCCCTGGGCGCGGCCGGTTTCGGCGAGGTGCGGGAGACCGTCGTCGAGTACACCGACCAACTCACCCTGGAGCAGATCGTCGGCGGCGTCTGCTCCGCCGTACCCACCGACCGACTGCCCGCGCCCGAGGACCGACCCGCGTTCGCGGAGTACCTCCGGCGGTGCCTGCCGGCCGACCGGGAGACCTTCACCGAACACGTGCGGGTCGCGATCCTCACCGCCCGCGTCTGACGGCCCGCGCCCGGCAGCGCACGACACCGCCCGCGTCCGACGGCCCGCACACCGCGACGCACGGCACCGGCCGCCCGGCCCCGGGAAGGGGTCGGGCGGCCGGTGGTGTCCCGGGGGCCCGTTCCCCGGCCGCCTGCCGGGGAAAGGGTGGACCCGCGCGGCCCGGGTCACGGGGCCTGCGCCAGGGGGCCGCGGGTCAGTAGCGAGAAGTGACGGTCACTCCGGTGAAGCCCTCCTCCGCGAGCAGGCTGAAGTAGACGTAGCCGGTCGGGGGGTTGGTGATGGTCAGGCTCTCGGTGTTGCCGGCCTTGGCCGAGCGGGTGACGTAGCTGTTCTTGGTCGCCCAGCTGCCCCAGTCGTAGTAGAGGTCGGCGTTGCCGGTGCCGCCGCTGGCGCTGACGGTGATGTTCTGCGTGCCGGCCGGCACGTAGAGGTAGAAGTGGGCGTAGTTCCCGGTGGTCGCGGAGACGTTGCTGCGCGCGCAGTTGCGGTCGAGGACGCGGACGTCGGGGTTGGCGCACTCGCTCGCGGCGGTGATCACCAGGCTGCGGCTGGTGGTGGCCTTGGCGCCCTTGTCGTCGACGACGGTCAGGGTGACGGTGTAGGTGCCGGGGCTCTGGTAGCTCTTGTAGGGGTTGGCGGCGGTGGAGCTCGTACCGTCGCCGAAGCTCCAGGTCCGGCCGACGATCGTGCCGTCCGGGTCGGTGGACAGGTCGGTCAGGTTGACGCTGCGTCCGTTGACCGAGGCGGTGAAGGCCGCGGTGGGCGCCCGGTTGCCGGGCGGGGTGGTGTTGGCGCAGGCGCCGGCGGCGCAGGCGGTGAGCCAGGTGTCGAAGTCGGCGTCGTAGCGGGTGCCGATGGTGGTCTTGAGGACGGTGCGGGCACCGTTCCAGTCACCGGCGCGGTACTTGGCGAGCACGGC
This sequence comes from Kitasatospora sp. cg17-2, assembly GCF_054031055.1. NCBI lineage: Bacteria > Bacillati > Actinomycetota > Actinomycetes > Kitasatosporales > Streptomycetaceae > Kitasatospora > Kitasatospora sp. cg17-2. The sequence goes on along the minus strand of NZ_CM132923.1, from coordinate 9,398,844 downwards.
GTCGACGTCGTTGCGGTGCTGCTCCAGCATGTAGCGCACGGCGAGGTAGCCCCAGCGGTAGGTGCGCTCGGTGTTGGTGTTCTCGTAGGTGGTGTCGAACAGGGTGGAGAGCTTGTAGGTGTGCAGGCCCGCCGCGGAGATCGCCGCGTCGTAGTCGACCTTGCGGTAGGAGTACGAGATGTACTCGGCGAAGCCCTCGATCCACCAGATGGTGGGGGTGGTCACGCCGGAGTCGAAGTCGCCGTACATGTCGAAGCGGCCGTCGAGGTAGTGGGTGTACTCGTGGTTGAGGTTCCACACCTCGAACGCGGGCTTGGCGAAGGGCGCCTCGTAGGCGAGGAAGCGCGGCTGGTTGCCGGCCGCGTTGGGCTTGCCCTCCAGGTACATGCCGCCGTTGTCGGTGTTGATGCCGTAGATCGAGGCGGCGAACACCTGGTAGTCGAAGGGGCTGTCGAAGACGACGACCTCGATGGTGGTGTTCCGGTCGTCCGCGACCGGGCCGTTGTCCTTGGCCACCGTGTGGAAGTAGGCGTCCTGGGAGGTGAGGCTGCGGCAGGCGGCGTTCAGGTTGTCGGAGGTCGCCTGCTGGGCGATGATCCGGATGCTCGACGAGCAGGTGAAGTCGGTGGCCAGCAGGCCGGAACGCAGCCGCGCGGCCGCGTCGGTGGTGCCGTAGTAGGCGCTGTTCGCGGCGTCGTACTCGGTGGCCATCTCGGCGACGGCGGCCCACTGGTAGGCCGTCCGGCCGCTCGGGGAGCTCTGCTGGGCCAGGCCCTTGAGCAACGGGCGGACCTTGGGCTGCAGCGCGGTGTACTGGACGAAGCGGCCGAGTTCACGGGTCGCGTTGTAGGGCAGGTAGCCGAAGTCGGTGCCGTAGAGGGAGCCGTTGACGGCGGCGAAGTTGTCGAGGGTGTCGAGCAGCGAGGGGTCGGCGGCGACGGCGGCCGGGAAGCTCGCCAGCTGGTGACCCCGGAACAGCACGCTGAAGACGTTGTTGACCGCTCCGGCCATGCCCTTGACGCCGTTGTGGGTGGCGGGGTTGTAGTCGCTCAGGATCCGCTTGATCACCGGCAGGTAGCGGCTGTTCTCCTGCGCGCTGTCGATCAGGGTGACCGTCTCGCCGAGGATCGCGGCGTTGGCGGCGGTCAGGTCGCGCGAACGGGCGCTGTTGAAGAAGGAGTCCAGCGCGCCGCGGATCGAGTTCTGCAGGGCGGTGCCGTAGGTGCCGACGTCGGACGCGTGGTACCACTGCACGAAGTAGCCGGCCCGCAGGAAGAGCACCAACTGCGCGACCGAGGTGCTGTTGTCGCCCGGGTAGGCCGACGCCGAGGAGCGCAGCGCGTCGGCGACGCTCACCATCTGGACCTCGCGGAACGCCCAGTAGGCGTCGTTGCCGGTGAGGTTGAACAGCTGGTTGACGCAGTCGCCGGTGGCGGCCTTGACCTGCTGGACCAGGGCGTCACCGGTGCGGGAGGTGAAGTCCGAGACGTTGCAGGCGGCTTCGGCGGCCGCGGTGGCCGAGGGCGCCGCGCTGCCGAGGGACTTCGCGGCGGTGCCGGCGGACGGGGCCCGGCCGGTGGTGCTGGTGCTCAGGCCGAGGGACTGGGCGGAAGCCACCGCGTCCAGCGGGGCGTTGAACGGTGCCCGGTTCCTGGCCGGGACGGGCGCGCCCCGGTCGGCCTCCCCGGTGTACGGGGAGGTTCCGGCGGCGGGCTGCGGTGCCAGGGTGCCGGTGCCGGCCGGGGCCGTGGGGGTGGCCGTCGGGGCGGCGTGGCTGCCGGGGGCGAACACGGCGAGCACGGTGCAGAGCGCCAGGACGAGGGTCAACAGCCTTGCCAGGTGCGGCAGGCCGGGTATGCGGGTGGGGCTCAAGTGGGGGCCTCCGAGCTGTACCCGGGCGTCGTGGGGTCACGACCGGGCATGGGTGGGGACCGTCGAAGGGCAGGCCGCGGGGATCGGCACACCATCGGTGCGGTGAAGTGTGGCATGTACAATTGCATACTTCACATTGCCGTGGAAGACGCAGAACGGAACCAAGTCCTCGACTTCCGGCGCACCGTGACACCGCGCCCGACCCACCGCACCGGACCGCCGCAGCTCCGCGCGTGAAGACCCGTGTACGGCTTTTCCGAGCGCGACCGCGGGAACACGAAAAGTACTCGCCCCGCGTCCCAGCCCGTGGACACCGGCTCCCCGCCGGCCGGTCCGCGCCCCACCGCCCGGCGGGCCGGTCGGAGGAAACGGCACCAGAATGGGAGAGGCCGCTGATTCCCCCGGGAGCGGGAGGCACCCGTGAAGGATCTCGAATTCACCCAGAAGCGCACTCTGTCACGCGCCGAGGCCGCCGGTCAGCTGGAGGCTCTCGCGGCCGCGCTCAGACGCGGCGGCCAGGCCGAGCTGGAGCTCGGACCGGGACGACTGACCCTGCGGATCCCCGACGAACTCTCCACCGAGATCGAGGTCGAGCTCGAGGACGGCAAGATCGAGCTGGAGGTCGAACTGACCTGGCACACCGAACAGCCCGAGGACTGACGGCCGCGGCCGGGGAGCCGCGCGTCACCCGGCCGGTGCGGGGTGGGGAGCGGCGAGGGTGCGGGCGAGGAGTTTGCCGAGTTCCCAGAGCGCGAGCAGGGTGACGGCGGCGAGCAGGGCCCAGCCGAACTGGCGGGCGTCGAGGTCGGTGGTGCCGAGGATGCGGTGGAACACGTCCATCTGGGTGACCAGGACGGCCAGGACGAGTTCCCCCAGCGCGGCCCGGTTCATCTGCTTGCTGTCGAAGGTGCTGACCCCGAGCGCCGAGCCGCGCTCGCTGCGGCATTCGTAGGCCGCCACGATCAGGCAGAGCGCGAAGGCGGTGAACGCCATCGAGTTGCCGATCGGGAGGCTGTCGTAGTGCGTCTCGCCGAGCTTGATCAGCCCGAGCAGGGCGGCGGTGACGGCGAGTCCGGCGAGGCCCACGGTGATCAGGACGGGCCCGGTCAGCACGGACTCGCCGCGCGGGCGCGGGGTGCGCCGCATCAGGCCGGGGCTCGCCCGGTCGAAGCCGAGCGCGAAGCCGAAGGGGGCGTTGACGACGAAGTGGATCCACAGCACCTGCGGCGGGGTGAACGGCTCGCCGGCGGCGATGTTCAGGACGGCGGCGCCGAGGAAGGTGAGCACGAAGGTCACCAGCAGCACCAGCACGAAGCGGATGTACTTGGTGAGGTTGTCGTAGAGCTTCCGGCCCTCCTCCACCGCGTAGACGATGGTGGCGAAGTTGTCGTCGGCGAGGACCATCCGGCTCGCGTTCTTCGCCACCTCGGTGCCGCTGCCCATCGCGATGCCGATGTCGGCGGCCTTGATGGCCGGGGCGTCGTTCACCCCGTCGCCGGTCATCGCGACCACGTCGCCCTTCTGCTTGAGCGTGGCCGCGAGCAGCACCTTGTGCTCGGGGGCGACGCGGCCGACCACGCCGATGGCGTCGATCCGGTCCAGCCGCTCCTGCTCCGACCAGGCCGCGAAGTCGGCGCCGAGCACCGCCTCGCCGTCGATGCCGAGCTGGCGGGCGATGGCGGCGCCGGTCGTGACGTCGTCGCCCGTCACCATCCGCACCCGGATGTGGGCGGCCTGCGCGTCGGCGATCGCGGCCTTCGACTCCTCGCGCGGCGGGTCGACCATGCCCACCAGGCTGGTCATCCGCAGCTCGGTGACGTACCCGAGCAGGTCGCCGGCCGGGTCGAAGTCCGCCGGGTCCAGGTCGCGGTAGGCGGCGGCCATCACCCGCAGGCCCTCGGCGCCCATCCGCTCGTTCTGCGCCCGGGCCCGGCCGGCGAGCTCCTCGTCCCACGGGATGCCGGCGCCGTCCGCGAGCGCGGTGGCGGCACGGGCGGTCACCGCCGGGGCCGCGCCCTTGACGAAGCAGCGCACCACCGGACGGCCGTCGGCGTCCTTCGCCTCGTTGAAGCTGGCCATCAGCTTGTAGCCGGGGTCGAAGGGCAGCACCGCCAGCCGGGGGAAGCGCTCCCGGGTGGCCGCGAGGTCCAGGCCCGCCTTGTGGCCGAGGACGAGCAGCGCGCCCTCGGTCGGGTCGCCGACCACCGCCCCGTCGACCAGTTCGGCGTCGTTGGCGACCAGGTAGGGCAGTACGGCGTCCTCGATGCCCGGGGAGGATCCCGCCGCGTGGTGGATCCGTCCGTCCAGGCGGTAGCCGGTGCCGGAGACGGTGTAGCGGTCGGTGGGACTGACCACCTCCACCACCGTCATCTGGTTCATCGTCAGCGTGCCGGTCTTGTCGGAGTTGACGGCCGAGGTGAAGCCGAGGGTCTCGACCGACGGCAGCTCCTTGACGATCGCGCTGCGCTCGGCCAGCTTGAGGCTGCCGACGGAGAGGATCACCTGGCTGACCGTCGGCAGTGCCTCCGGAATGGCCGCGATCGCCAGCGACACCGCGCTGACGAACAACGCGTCCCACGCCTGGTCGCGGCTGCGGCCGAGGGCGAACATCACCACCATGGTCAGGCCGGCGGCCGCCGCGATCCACAGCGTCAGGGTGTTGAGCTCACGGGTCAGCGGCGACTGCTCCTTCCTGGTCGCCGACAGCATCCGGGAGATCCGGCCCAGTTCCGTCCCGGCACCCGTCGCGGTGACGACGAGCAGTCCGCTGCCGTGGGTGACCGGGGTGTTCATGAACGCCATGTTGGTCCGGTCCCCCGGGCCCAGCCCCTCGTCCGTCAGCGTGCCCGCGTCCTTGGCGGACGGGACGCTCTCCCCCGTCAGCGCCGACTCGTCGATCTGCAGCGAACCCGCCACGACGATCCGCCCGTCCGCCGGGACCTCGTCCCCCGCGGCGACGAGCACGATGTCGCCGACCACCAGCTGTTCGGCCGGGATCTCGGCCTCGGCCCCGTCCCGCCGGACCCGCGCCGTCGCCTCCATCATCGACTTCAGCGCGTTCATCGCGCTCTCGGCCTTGCCCTCCTGGCGCAGGCCCACCAGCGCGTTGAGCAGCGTCAGGACGAGCAGCAGGATCGCCGTGGTCCACTCCCCGATGGCCATCGAGACCACCGCCGCGGCGACCAGGATGATCTGCATGTAGCTGCGGTACTGGTCGAGGAAGCGCAGCCAGTCCGGCTTCCGCCTCTCCTCGGGGAGGGTGTTCGGGCCGTGGGCGGCCAGCAGTTCGGCCGCCCGGGCGTCGCTGAGCCCGACCGCCGGGTCGACACCGAGCCGGGCGGCGACCTGCTCCGGTGTCCGGGTGTGCCAGGGCTCCGGGGACGCCGGGGAGCCCGGGGACGACCCCGGCGACTCCTGCGGTCCGGACCGGTCGGGCTGATCCGCCATCTTCACTCCTCAACGATCGGGACGGTCCGGGGGCCGTGGGTCCGGGGCCGTGGGCCGTGAGTCCGGGGGGCCGGGGACCGGTCGGCCGGACCCGGGCACGGGCGCAGGCGCGGGCGCATCGGGTGCGCCGACGGTGCGCCGTTCGGTCCGGCGCTTCGGTCCGGCGCTCCGGTCAGGGGGCCTCCGCCTCCAACCCGCTCCGGGCGGCGAGGAGTTCCTTGCGCGCCTGCCCGTCCAGCGAGGGGTACTGCGGGTCGATCCCGATCAGCGTGTGCGCGAGCACCGCGGCCGCGCCGATGCGGGCGAACCACTTGCGGTCGGCCGGGACCACGTACCAGGGCGCCCACGGCGTACTGGTGGCCGACAGCATCTCGGAGAACGCCTCCTGGTAGTCGTCCCAGTGCTCGCGCTCGCGGACGTCGGCCGCGGAGAACTTCCAGTTCTTCTCCGGCCGGTCGATCCGCTTCAGGAAGCGCAGGCGCTGCTCCTCCTTGGAGAGGTTCAGGAAGACCTTCACCACCTTGATCCCGTTGTCGGTGAGGTAGCGCTCCCAGTCGTTGATCTCCCGGTAGCGGCGCTGCCAGACGTCCGGGCCCTTCGCCTCCTCGGGCAGCTTCTGCCGGTCGAGGTTCTCCGGATGCACCCGCACCACGAGGACCTCCTCGTAGTGCGAGCGGTTGAAGATGCCGATCTCGCCGCGCGACGGGAGCCGCTGCGCGTACCGCCACAGGTAGTCGTGGTCGAGCTCCTCCGCGGACGGCACCTTGAAACTGCTCACCCGGACACCCTGCGGGTTCACCCCGCTCATGACGTGGCGGATCGTCCCGTCCTTGCCGCCGGCGTCGATCGCCTGGAGGCAGAACAGCACGCCGTAGGTGTCCTGGGCGGCCAGCCGCGCCTGGAGGTCGGCCAGCAACGACACCCCGGTGGCCAGCAGTTCGACGCCGTCGCGCTTCTTCAGGTCCGCCTTGTAGCGGGGGTCGAAGTCCTCCGTGAGGTCCACCGTCGACCCCGGCTTCACCCGCAGTGGCTTGATGAACTTCGCGACGCGTTTGGCCGCCCGTCCGTCCGACATCGCCCGCACCGGTTCCTTTCGCAGCCCGCCGGTCGCTCCGTCCGCGCGGTCGGGTGGACCTGGACGGCCGGCCGGGCCGGACGGATCCGCGGAGGGGGCGCCATCTGCCACGCTGTGGCCGCCCGGTGGCGGCGTCAATCCGTCTTCGGCCGTCCGGGGGCGAAGCGGGGCGGGGCATCGAGGGTCACCGGGGGTCACCGGGGGTCCGCCGGGGCGCCCCGGTCGCCCGTCCGACGGCCGTGCGTGGCGGCGGCCGGTACCCGGGCCGACGATGGGGCTCCGGGCATTCCCCTGCGATTCGGAGGCCAAGATGGCGACCCTGACGGTCTGGCGTTTCCCCACCGCGACCGGGGCGGACGAAGCCCTCGACACCCTGCAGAAGCTCCAGCGGCAGGAGCTGATCAAGGTCCAGGACGGCGCCGTGGTCAGCTGGCCCGACGGTGCGCGGAAGCCCAGGACCCGCCATCTGGGCGACATGGTCGGGATGGGGGCCGTGGGTGGCGCCTTCTGGGGCTTCATCCTCGGGCTGATCTTCTTCGTCCCGCTGCTCGGCGCGGCACTGGGCGCGGCCGGGGGCGCGCTCGGGGGGCACCTCGCGCATGTCGGCATCGACGACGACTTCGTGCGACAGGTGCGGGAGAAGGTCACCCCGGGCACCTCGGCGCTGTTCGTGCTCAGCTCGGACGCCGTGGTCGACCGGGTCAGGGCGGAGTTCGACGGCCGGCAGGCGGAGCTCCTGGAGACCAACCTCTCGGCGGAGGAGGAGGCCCGGCTGCGGGAGGCGTTCACCGAGGGTGAGTGAGGGCCGGCCTCCCCGGCATCCCCAGCATCCCCGGCATCCCCGGCTTCCCCGGCTTCCCGCGCGAACGGGGGCCGGCCGGCGCAGCCGGCCCCCGTGGACCGGCGTCAGTAGACCAGGATGTCCCAGTGGCTGCCCTCGTTGCAGTAGAGGTTGCCGGAGGCCGCCTTCCACTGCGGGTAGCCGTCGCCGCGCAGGCCGATGTAGGTGAAGCTGTTCTGGATGTAGCCGTCGATGCAGGAGCTGCGGGAGATGTCGACCTTGTAGCCGTTGTAGTGGCTGTAGGTCCCGGAGGCGTGGCCCACCTCGGTCCCGCCCGTGATGTTGATCGCGCAGCCGCTGGACTGCTTGAGGGTGATGATCGTGCTCACCGTGCCCGAGTTGATCTGCTCGAACGAGGTGCAGGTGGAGTTGGAGCGGGTGGTGCAGCCGCCGCTGGAGCTCCAGGTGATGCCGGCGTTCCGGAACTGACCGGCCGCCGTCGCCTGCGACAGCTTGGTGCCGCTGGCGCCGGCCGTGGGCGCCGAGACGGCGAGGCCGGCCAGGGCCAGGGCGAGGACGGTGGCTGCGGCGCCTGCGGTACGTGGCTTCATCGGCTTCAGCAGCGTCATGGGCGTCATGGGCTTCCTCTGCTTCATCGGCTTCTCCAGGTGAGGGTGTGGTGGACCTCGGACTCGCCCGCGAATGCCGCACCAGGATGGCGCACCGTCGGTCTATGCGAGTAGATGCCGGTTTGTGAATTTCGCGTGACGGCCGGCCGTACGCGGTGCCGACCCGGTGCGGCCCCCGGCCAGGGGCCGGGTCGGCGGCACGGATAATGGCCTGGTCGCGGGCCCGCCGGGTCGGCGGCGGCAGCGGAACGACGGCCGAACCACGACGGAACCTCGGCGGAACCGCGACGGATCGACGGAGAGGAAGCGGACGGATGACCCTGGAGGCAGGCCGGCGGGTCCGGTTGGCGGAGGACCTCGGGATCGGCGAGGCCTTCGGCGGGGATCCCGGGGCCGCGGTCGGGTTCCTCGCCCTGGGCGCCGGCATCGAGGGCACCGTCGAGCGGGTGGACGGGGAGCTGCCGGAGAGCCAGGAGGTCCGCGAGTACCAGCGGCTCAAGGCGCTGTTCGAGGACTACGGGCACACCATGCCGGCGGCCAGCCGGGAGCGGCTGGAGACGGAGATCGCCGAGCTGGAACCGGAGTGGACCGCCCACCGCGAGCGGGGCAGGCGGGTGACGGTCCGGGTCCGCTGGGACAACGGCCTCGTCCTCGACGGAGCGCACCGGGAGGTGCTCACGCTCCTGTGAGGCGGCCCACCGGATTCAGGGCCGGTCGCCCGGACCGTCGCCCGCGAGGGTCGCGCGCAGACGCTTCTTGTCCGGTTTGCCCGCGGAGGTGAGCGGGATCTCGGGCACCAGGTGCAGCGCCTCCGGCGCGTAGATCCGGCCCTTGCGGGTGGTGACGAAGGCGCGGACGTCCGCCAGGTCCGGGTGCTGCCCGGACGCGGGGACCACCACGGCGTGGACGTGCTCGGTCTGCTGCGCGTCGCGCACGCCGAGGACGGCGCACTGGGCCACGGCCGGGTGGGTGAGCAGCAGTTCCTCCACCTCGGACGGGTAGACGTGGCCGCCGACCACGATGATCCGGTCCGTGCGCCGGTCGGCCAGGTAGAGGTAGCCGTCCTGGTCGAGGTGGCCGATGTCGCCGGTGCTCAGCCAGCCGTCGCGCAGCACCTCGGCGGTGAGCTCGGGACGCTTCCAGTACCCCGCCATGAGGGAGTGCGAGCGGACGTGGATCTCGCCCTGCTCCCCGGCCGGCAGCGCGGCGCCGTCGGCGGAGCGGACCGCCACCTCGACGCCCGGGAGGGGGCGGCCGACGGAGAGCTGTCCGCCGGGGCCGGTCCGGTCGTGCTCCTGCGGGGCGAGGACGGCGATGTTCTGCGCCTCCGACATCCCGTAGCCGCCGGTCAGGATCGGCCCGAACACCTCGATGGCCTCGCGGACGCGGGTCGGTGAGGCGACGCAGCCGCCGTAACTGACGCGGTGCAGACTGGAGAGGTCGGTGCCGGTGATCGCCGGGTGGTCCAGCAGCCGGTGGAGCAGTGGCGGCAGGACCCACAGGTCGGTGATGCGCTCGCGTTCGACCGCGGCCAGCACCTCGCCGGGGTCGAAGGATCCCTGGAGGAACACCTCTCCGCCGTGATGGAGCGTCAGATCGCTGAGTACTCCGGCGAGATGGGCGATGGAGGTGGCGGCGAGGAAGCGGGGTGCCTTCCCGTCCGGGCCGAAGGGCACGTCGAACGCCCGGCGGTAGGGGCCGTGCAGGCTGAGGATGCCCTTGGGGATGCCGGTGGTGCCGCCGGTGTGGCGGATGCCCAGGTGGTCCTGCGGGCCGATCCGCACCGCCGGGGGTTCGGCCGGCCGGTGGGCGGAGGCCGCGATGGCGTCCTCGCCGACCCCGGCGGGGCCGGGGCCCAGGGCGAGCACCGTCGGCACGTCGGCCAGGGCGGTCAACTCCGCTGCCTCCGCGTACCGTTCGGCGTCCACGAGGAGGACGGCGGTGTCGACGCTGGCGACGATCCCGGCGAGGACGGCGGTGCTCATGCCGTCGTAGAGGTTGACCACCCGGGCGCCCGCCACACCCACGGCGTAGCGGGCGGCGAGCGCCTCGGGGGTGTTGCCGGTGAGCAGGGCCACCGTGTCGCCCCGGGTGACGCCTCGGGCGACGAGCTCGTGGGCGAGGCGGTAGGCGGTGGCGGCGAACGCCCCGGCGGTGAGGGTGGCGCCGTCGGCGGTGGTGACGGCCGGCCGGTCGGGATCCCGGGCCAGGGACCTCAGGACGAGGGCGGGCGCGCTGATGAACTCCGCTTCGTTCATGGCCACTTCTTCCTGCTAGACGGCAACCACGGGCCCAGGCTAACCGGGCGTCGGGCGGCGCGCCGAAACGACGCCCGGTCGGCCCCCGGGGGCGAGGCACACCGTAGGGTCCTCTCCGGGAAGTCGTGGCCGGACCGGTCGTCCGGACCGGGGCGCCGGAGGGCGTCGGGCCACGGAACAACGAGAGACGAAGGGCCGGGTCGTCACATGCGACAGCGCACTCTGCGGGATCTCCAGGTTTCGGCCATCGGCCTCGGCTGCATGGGGATGTCCGCCTTCTACGGCACGGCCGACCAGGACGAGGGCGTCGCGACCGTCCGGCGCGCCCTGGACCTCGGCATCACCTTCCTCGACACGGCGCAGGTCTACGGACCGCTCACCAACGAGTCCCTGGTCGGCGAGGCCGTCCGGGGCCACCGTGACGAGTACGTGATCGCCACCAAGTTCAACTACCGCATGGACAAGGCCGTTCCGGGCGACATGTCGACCGTGGGCCACCAGGACGGCTCGGCCGAGCACGTCCGCAGCTCCGTCCACGGTTCGCTCGCGCGTCTCGGGACCGACCGCATCGACCTGTACTACCAGCACCGGGTCGACCCGAACGTGCCCATCGAGGAGACCGTCGGCGCGCTCGGCGAGCTGGTCGCCGAGGGCAAGGTGCGGTACATCGGACTGAGCGAGGCGAGCGGCGAGACCATCCGCCGCGCCCACGCCGTCCACCCGGTGACCGCCGTCCAGAGCGAGTACTCGCTGTGGACCCGGGACGTGGAGGCCGAGGTGCTGCCCACCTGCCGGGAGCTCGGAATCGGCTTCGTGCCGTACTCCCCGCTCGGCCGGGGCTTCCTCGCGGGCCGCTTCAGCTCCCCCGAGGAGCTCGACAAGGACGACTTCCGCCGCACCAACCCGCGCTTCGCCGAGGGCAATCTGGCGGCCAACCTCCGGCTCGCCGAGAAGGTGAAGGAGATCGCCGCGGAGAAGGACGTCACCCCGGCCCAACTGGCGATCGCCTGGGTCCTGGCCCGGGGCGAGGACCTCGTGCCGATCCCGGGCACCAAGCGCCGGACCTACCTGGAGCAGAACGCGGGCGCCGTCGACGTCGAGTTGACCAGCGAGGACCTGGCGCGCATCGACGCCGAGCTGCCCGCGGTCGAGGGCGAGCGCTACGACGAGGACGGGATGCGCGCGGTGAACCGCTGACCGGTCGGCTGCGGACCGGCAGGTGCGGGTGCCCGGGTGCCCGGGTGCCCGGGTGCCCGGGTGTCCGGGTGCCCGGGTGTCCGGGTGTCCGGGTGCCCGGGTGTCCGGGTGTCCGCCGGCGTCGACCCCGGCCGCGCTCCCAACCCCCTACCGGGTGGCGCAGTTCAGTCCTTCGTGGGACATCCTCCCTTGTGGCGAGCACGAACCGACGGTCGGTGGCTAGCGTGCGGAGGACGGTCGGTGACCGTCCTCCCGGCGGCGACTCCACCGGGGGCGGAGCGGAAGAACAGGTGAGGCCCGATGAAGCCGGTTGCGTTGGTCACCGGAATGTCCGGAGTGGTCGGCAGCACGGCGGCGCCGCTACTGACCTCGTCGTTCGAGGTGGTGGCCCTCACCGGCCGCCGCGTTCTGGACCTGGACTGCGCGCAGGTGCCGATCGAACTGAGGGCACCGCGGCTCGGCCTGGCCCCCCGTGTCTTCTCGCAGCTGGCCCAACGCGCCGACGTGATCGTGCACATGGCCGGGAGCGTGAACTACACCACCTCCCCCGAGGAGCTGCACGCGGTCAACGAGGGTGGCGCGGCCGAGGTGACCGCGCTGGCCGAGGCCGCCCGCTGCCCCCTGGTGTTCGTCTCGACGGCGTTCGCCGAACGGTACGCGCAGGCCCCGCGCGAGGCTGAGGTCGGTGCGGTGACCCATGCCAGGCCCTCCTTCTACCACCGGTCCAAGGCCGCCGCCGACGAGCGGGTCCGACAGTGCGGACAGCCGTGGTCGATCGTCCGCCCTTCGGTCGTCATGGGCGACTCGCTCGACGGATCGATGCCCGAACTGCAGAACGCGCACCGGATCGTGTCGATGCTGAGCGCCGGACTGCCGGCCATGTTCGGACACCCCGACCACCTCGTCGACATGGTTCCCCGCGACTACGTCGCCCAGGCCGTCCACCGGCTCGCCCTGGACGCTGTCGCCGGCCGGGCGCTGCCACCCGAGTTCTGGGCGACGGCGGGGAGTGCGGCACTGACCATGCGTCAGTGGTCCGAGGTCATCCAGCGGTCACTCGCCCGGGCGGGAAACCCCATCCCGCCGCCGCTCCAGCTGGACCCCTTCTCCACCAGGGTGACCGACTACCCCGGCTGGGACGAGCTCCGGCGCAGCGTGCGGCGCGGCATGGCCACCCTGTACGTCAGCGCCCTCGCGCTCGCCGCCGAGCCGTTCCCCACCTCCTTCCCCGCCACCGGGGGGCAACCGGGTCGGCCCGGGTTCGACAACGCCTTCGCGTGCTCCTTGTTCGAGAACGACATCGACTGGATGCTCCGGCAGTCCCGCACCGCACAGCCGAGCCTGCGGTGAACCGGTCCGCACCGAGGTACTGGCGGCGTTCGATCACACCATGACCTGACGTTCCGGAGACCGTGTGCGTATCACCTTCGTCGTGGGAACGGGCCGGTGCGGGTCGACCATGCTGTCCCGCGCTCTGCAGGCCCACCCCGACGTGCTCGGCATGAACGAGTTCTTCACCTCCCTGGCCGCCAAGGGCGACGGCGCGTTCCAGGACCGGCCGATCGACGGACGCCGGTTCTGGTCGCTCCTGAGCGAACCTGCTCTCACCTTCGACGCGATCGCCGCCTCCGCGTTCCGTACCGCGGAGATGATCTACCCCTACGGTGAGGGGCGTTTCCGCCCCGAGACCGGCGTACCGGCCATCGCGCACATGACCCTGCCCGCGCTCACAGCCGACCCCGACGCACTTCACGACGACCTCGCCGCCGTGGTTCCCCACTGGCCCACCCGGCCGGTCGCCGACCAGTACCGGGCACTCTTCACCGACCTCGGCCAACGCCTCCGACGCTCCGTCGTCGTCGAACGCTCCGGCGCCTCGGTCGCCTTCCTCCCGGCGCTGCGCGCCCTGTTCCCCGAGGCCCGCTTCGTGCACCTGAGCCGCTCCGGCCCCCACTGCGCCCGCTCCATGAGCCGGCACGCCGCCTTCCGCACGCTGCTGCTGCGCACCGAGGCCGTGGCATCGCTCGGGCTCGCCTCCCCGTTCGACCTCGGACCGGAACACGGCACGCTCCTGCCCGACCACCTTGCCCACCTGGTGGGCAAGGTCGACGTCGACCGGGTCATGCGCACCCCCATGCCGCTGGCGGCGTTCGGCAGGCTCTGGTCGCACCTCATGACACGGGGAGTCGACGAGTTCCTCCGACTGCCGCCCCAGCGGCGGATGACGCTCGCCTACGAGGACATCCTCGACCGGCCGGAGCACCACCTGGGCCGACTGGCCGCCTTCAGCGGAGCGGAACCCCACCCGGCCTGGCTGCACGAGGCGGCGGCATCCGTCGTGCGCACCGACCGCCCACCGGTCACCGACCCCGACACGCTGTCCGCCTGCGCACCGGGAGAACGCGCCCTGGAACGCCAGAACCGCCTCCCCCACGCCGGGAACGCGCGCTGACGACCGGCGCGCGCCCAGGTCGCGCCGCCCGTCACCGCCTCCGATGCTCACGGGCGGGTCGAGGGGGAGGCAGGACTCCGCCCATGAACAACTGGTGCATGCCGTGCGCTTGTAGAGTGACTCCCATGCAACTGGATCTGAACCTGCTCACCGCCCTGGACGCCCTGCTGGAGGAGGGCAGCGTCGCCGGGGCCGCGGACCGACTGCACGTCACCGCCCCGGCGATGAGCCGCTCCCTGGGTCGGATCCGCAAGGCCACCGGCGACCAGATCCTGGTCCGCACCGGCCGCAGCATGGTGCCCACCACCCGCGCACTCGCCATGCGCGCCCAGGTCCACACCCTCGTGCAGCAGGCCCAGCAACTGCTGTCGGCGCAGCGGGAACTCGAACTCGCCTCACTGGAACGGGTGTTCACCGTGCGCTGGCACGACACCCTGACCGCCGCCTGCGGCAGCGCCCTGATCACGGCCGTCCGCGAGCAGGCACCCGGCGTGCGGCTGCGCCTGTCCGCCGAACCCGGCACGGACGACGCCGAACTGCGCCGGGGCGAGGTCGACCTCGAATCCGCGCCCGCCGCTCCGACCCTCCCCGACATCCGCCACCACCTGGTCGGCACGGACCGGCTGACCGTCACCGTCCGCCCGGGCCATCCCCTCACCGAAGGACCGCTGACCGTCGAGCGCTACGCCGCCGCCGAACACCTCACGGTCTCGCGGCGCGGGAGCCTGCGCGCCCCGATCGACGACGTCCTGGCCCAGCACGGCCTCGAACGCCGCGTCGCCGCCGCCGGGCCGACCACCGCCTTCGCCCTGCAACTCGCCCTCGACAGCGACCTGGTGGTCACCCTCCCCGACGCGGTCACCCGCACGGCCCGGGAGCGCCTCGGCCTGGTCACCCTGCCGCTGCCGCTCCCGCTGCCCGAGGTCCCGCTGTACCTCCTGTGGCACCAGCGCTACGACGAGGACCGCGCGCACCACTGGCTGCGCACCCTGGCCACCGGGACCGTCCGGGAACTGTTCGACCAGCCGACCGCCTCCTGACGGCCTGCGCGGTGGCCACGGCCGCGATCAGCGGCCGGGCCGTCGCGCGACCGAACGTGCCCTCATCCGGGTCGGCCGGCCGCCAGCAGGGGGCATCCGGTGCCGACGCGTGCGGCGAGTTCGGCGCGCAGGGCGGCGAGTTCGGCCATGCGCGCGTCGACGACCTGGATCTTCTCCTCGAACAGGGCGGACAGCGCTGCCGCGGTGTCCGGTGCGCCGCGCAGCTCCTCGCCGGTCCGCGCGATCTCCGCCAAGGAGAATCCGAGTGCCTGCGCGGTGCGGACGTACTCCAGCCAGGCCACCGCCTCGGGCGGGAAGTCGCGATAGCCGTTGGCCAGGCGCCGACCCTCGACGAGGCCGACCTTCTCGTAGAACCGGATCGTGTCCCTGGACAGTCCCGTCCGCGCGGCCAACTCCCCGATGCGCATACCCCGGTGCTCCCTTCGGACGGTGAACTTGACCTTGGACCGTACTCCACTGTTTAGCGTGGGGCTCCACCGACCCCGACCGACCGGAGCCCCGCCATGAACCGCCCCCTCCTCACCTCCGCGAGTCCCGCGTATCTCCGCGTCGTCCGCGCGAGCGCCTGGTACGACCTCGCCGTCACCGCAGGATTCGCGACACCGTGGACCTACACGCTGGTGCACGGCGCGCTCTCCTCACTGGGCGACAGCCTCGGGTGGGGCCTCCTGCCCGCGCTCGACCCGTGGCAGACCCTGTACGCGAACCTGATGGGTTCGGTCGTGATCGTCTGGGCCGCCCTGCGCATCCTCCGGCCGCTGCCGCTGCACGGACTGCTCGACGGCATCGCGCGCGTCCTGTTCACCTCCTGGATGGCGTACGCGCTGGCCCACGGCGCTCCGCGGATCCTGTGGCCGTTCCTCGTCGTCGAGGCGGCGTGGGGCATCGTCCAGCTCGCGCTGTGGCGACCCGACGGGCAGGCCGGCCCGGTGGGGCACCGGTCGGAGCCCGAGTCCCCGAGCGGTGCCCGGGGTGTGGGCGGGACCGCTCCCGTGGCTTCCCGCGCCCCGGCGAGCTGACCGGTGGTCAGCGGGGGTCGTGGCCTGCCCGCCCGCTCAGCGCGGCGCCGAGCAGCAGCGCCGCGGTGACTGCCGCGAGCGGAACGGTCCAGGAACCGGTTGCGGCGTGGAGGCCGGCGGCGAGGGCGGGGCCGGTGGCGGCGAGGAGGTAGCCGCAGGTCTGGGCCATGGTCGACAGGGCGGCGACGTGGTCGTGGTCGGTGCCCCGGCGGGCGTAGAGCACGCCCGGGAGGGCCTGTCCGGCGCCCAGGCCCAGGCCGAGGACGGCCGCCCACAGGGCCGGGAGTCCGCTCGGCGCGAGCATCAGTCCGGTGAACCCGGCGGCGCAGACCAGGACGGTGCCCAGGATGTGCGGGCGCTGGTCGGCGCGGGGGGCGGCGAGGACGGGGGCGAGGAAGCCGCCCGCGGCCACGCCCAGGATGAGGACGGCCTGGCAGCTCCCGGCGGCCGTCCGGCCGGTGCCGGAGGCGATGAGGACGGAGGGCAGCCAGGCGAGCGCCGTGTAGAACGCGAGGGTCTGGATGCCGAAGAAGGCCGTCAGGCTCCACGCCAGCCTGGTGCGGGCCACGTGCGGACGCGGTGCGGTCGCGGCGGCCGCCGGGGGTGCGGGCCGGGGCCGGTGGACGCGGGCCTGCGGTGCGATTCCCACCGCCGCGAGCACGGCCGGCACCACGGCGAGGCCGACCGCGAGCTGCCAGGAGCCGCCGGAGGCCTGGGCGACGGGCGCGACCAGGGCCGCGACGATCGCCGAACCGACGCCCATGGACAGCGCGTAGACGCCCATCATGGTGCCGACCCGCCGATGGGAGAACCGGGTCCGGACGAAGACCGGGACGAGCACGTTGACGACCGCGGTGGCGAGGCTGACGACGACGGTGCCGGCGTACAGGCCCGGCATCCCGGCCATACGCAGGACCGCGCCGACGACCAGCACGACGCTGGCCCACAGCAGACCGCGCTCCTCGCCGAGCCGACGCCGCACCAGCGGGGCGAGCGGCGCGAACAGACCCATGCACAGCGGCGGGAGCAGGCCCAGCACGGTCACCGCGGCGGGGCCGAAGTGGGCGACCGGGGCCAGCGGCCCGATCTGCCCGAACGCGACCCGGGTGTTCAGGCTCAGCAGCACGAAGCCGACGACGAGCAGTACGCCCGCCGCGGGGGCGGGCGGCACGGTTGTTCCGGCGGCGGCGGTTGCTCCGGCGGACGTTGCTCCGGCGGACGTTGCTCCGGCGGTTGCTCCGGCGGAGGTTGTTCCGGAGGTTGCTCCGGCGGTCGTTGCGTCGGCGGATGAGGAGACCGGCACGGGACTGCCCTGCCCTTCGAGGTGGACGTTAGGATGCCCTTACCTTTCACGCTCAAGCGCGCTTGAGCGCAAGTGCCAGAACCCCGCACCCGGAGGGACGATGGAGCAGCAGCTGTTCTCGATCAGTGCGGTGGCCGAGGCGTTCGGCCTGTCCGTGCCCGCCCTGCGCTACTACGAGGAACGCGGCCTGGTCCGCCCCGCCGCCCGACGCGGGCGGGTGCGCTACTACGACCACGACGGCCTGCAGCAGCTCGCGTACGCCCAGCTGTGGCACGACGACGGCCTGATGCCGATCGCCGACACCGCCGCCGTGCTGGAGTGCGAACGCGTCGAGGACCGGCACGCCCTGATCACCGAGCAGCGGGACGGGATGCTCGCACGCATCCGCAGGCTCACCCGGGCCGCCGCCGTACTGGAGCACATGCTGGACTGCCGCACCGACCGCCCGCTGGACTGCCCGATGACCGGCGCCTACATCCGCGCCCGCGTCGACGCCGCCCTCAGCGGCACGGAGTTCACCGACGACTTCCTGCCCGGGCACCCCGACGAGCGGCGGCCGGGCCCGGCGAAGCCCGTCGGGACGGTCGGGACGGTCGGCCCGACCGGCCCGACCGGCCCGTAGACCCGGGCCCTCGCCTCAGCTCGATCTTTAACCGGTGGCTTCCGGGAGTCCGTCCGGGGAAGCTGGGCCCATGACTGTTGACCCATCCTCCGACCCGGCGACGACACGGGACCGGGAAGCTGTCGAGCACGTCCTGGGCCGTCCCCTGGACCGGGCCTGGCCGGCGGCCGCACTGTCGCCCGGCAGCCGGGTCACGGTGATCCGCGACCCGGCGTGGGACGGGCCCTGGCAGGTCGAGTTCCTGGGCACCGTGGACGACACGGGCGCGCCCGAGTCCGTCGACAACCCTCTCGCGCAGGCCGAGGAGTTGTCGTACTGGGTCGTCTTCGACGAACCGCAGTACGACAGCGGCGGCAGCGGTCCGTATCGCGGGGCCCAGATCTGGGACCGGTACCTGCGGCCCGAGCCGACCCCTCCGGCGTAGCCGGAGCGAGGCCGCGGTCCGGGAGCACGGATGGCACGTGACCGGCGGAATCGGCCGGGCCGAGGACCGTTCCGCAACCCGCTCGTCGGCCACCGGTGACGGCGCGGTGCGCCGCGAGTCGTGAGCGCTTCCGCAATGGTGCGTATCCGGAGGGTGCTTCCGGTCGTTGACCAGGCTGTGACTCCGGGTGGTTGCCCGGGTGCGGTCTGCGCAGGCGTCGGCGTTCGCCGGGGGCTGGGCCGGGAAGGAGTGCGATGAACACGGTGACGGGTGACGGGCGCCAGGGCGCGGGCGGCGGTGCGCGTACAGTGGGCAAGCGGCTGGCGGCGGTGGGTACGGCCGTGGGGGCGGCGCTGGTCCCGGCCGGTGCCGCGCACGCCGGCATCGTCGGAGTGGGCAACGCGGTGTTCGGCAACTCCTGTGAGACCTACGGCGGCACGCAGGCCACCGGGGGAACCGTCTCCGACAGCGGGACGGTGAGCGGCAACCAGGTCGGCCTGCCGCTGGACCTGCCCCGCAACCACTGTGGGAGCAGCGGGATCGTCTGCACGGCCATCATCCCGGCCGCCTACTGATCCGGCGGGCCTGACGGTGTGCGAAGCGGGTGGTGCCGTGTCCGGTCCCGGGGTGACGGGTGTGTCGCTGGAGGACGCCGCGGTGCGGGAGTTGGCGGCGCTGAGCGGACGCGCGGTGCCGTGGTTGCGGGACTGGGTGCGCGAGTGTCCGCGGCTGGGCGCGGCGCGGGCGCTGCTGCTGCTGGCGACCGGCGGGGGCCTGAGCGATCAGGTGCTGCGGGAGGAGCTGGTGGTCGCCTACCAGGACGCGCAGGCGGCCGACGCCCGGTCGGCGAGCCTGGTGTACGGCGTCTTCCTGTACACCCACCGGCAGTTCCGGCTGACGGCCGACCACCTGGTGACGCATTTCGCGAGGTGGCCCGGGGACGAGGTGGCCTCCTTGCTGCTGGACGCCTTCCACGCCTGCGGGGACGCCGACTACCGCGCGCACGGCGATGCGCTGGTCGAGCGGCACTCCGCCCTGGCCGGTGCGGACAGCTGGCCGTGGACGGGCAGGCTGGCCTGGACGCGGGCGGAGCAGGGCCGCGCCGAGGAGGCCCTCGACCTGGCCGGGCGGGCGCTGGCCCTGTTCCCGCGCGCCGGGCTCGCCGCGCACGCCCGTGCGCACGCCGAGCAGGAGCTGGGAACCGGTCCCGCCTCCACCGCGTTCCTCGACGGCTGGCTGGCCGTCGACCCGCAGGCGGTGCAGTTCAAGCACCTGAACTGGCACGCCGCCCTGCAGTCGCTGGCCTGCGGGGACTTCGCGGACGCGCGCCGACGGGCCGACGAGGTCCTGGGCCGCGCGGACGTGGGGATGCGGTCGGCGACGAACTGGCGCCTGCTGCTGGCCGGACAGGAACCCGCCGGCCGCTGCGACCTCGACCACGTGCGCGACCTGCTGGCCGGGCCCGGCGGCACGGCGGAGGTCTTCCACACCTTCAACCTGGCCCTGGCCCTGGCCGTCGAGTCGGCGACCGAGGACCTGGAGGCCCTGGCCCGCCGGGCGGCCGGTGACGAGCGCCCCGACTACCGCGAGGTGCTCGCTCCCGTGGTCCGGGCCCTCGCCCATGTGACAGCGGGCCGTTCGCAGGCGGCCGTCGACCTCCTGACCCGACTGGGCGGACAGGTGGAGCGGATCGGCGGCGTGCGGGTGGAACGCGAGATCGTCCAGGACACGCTGGCCCGAGCCCTGATCGACACCGGCGACCGTGCCCGGGCGGCCGCCCTGCTGCACGGGCGCGTCACCACCCGCCGCCACCACACCTACGAGGACCTCGTCCTCACCCCGCGCGCCACGCCCGCCGGTACGCCCGGGCCGGAACGCCGCGCCGCCGTTCCGGCCCGCTGACCCTCCCCCGCCCCTGCCGCATCCCCTCGCCTCTTCTTCCCCGGGAGATCTCCCATGGTCCTGCCCCAGTTGATCGTCGTCTCGCCGCGCGGCAGCGGCACCCCGCTACTGGCCCGGATCACCAGCGCACTCGGCTACACCCCCTACGGGACGATGAGCGGCACCCGGCCCGACGGCGGCGGGCGGCCCGGCCCCGGCGAGGTCTCCCCGCTGCTCCGGGCCGCCTACGGGCAGGACGAGGCCGGACGCCTGCTGCTCGGGCAGCGCGACCACCGGGCAGAGCTGGAGGCCGCCTTCCAGCAGGCGGTCACCGCCGTGTGGCGGGTGTGGTGGACACGCCTGGGCCAGCCCGTCACCGCCGCCTCCCCCGTCGACCCCGTGCTCGAGGACCGCCTGACCCGCGTCCCCGACAGCGACCTGCCCCGGCTCCTGCCGGGCCGCGGCTGCTGGTACGTCAACAGCCTGGACCTGGAACGGGCCGACGCCGGCTTCCTGCGCGCCTGGCACACCACCGCACGACCGCCGATCGTCTACCACCACCGCGACGTGCGGGACCGCGTCGTCCAGCAGATCCACCTGCTCTCCCAGCCCGCCGGCCACGTCGGCTCGCTGCCCGATCACCTCGTCTACCGCGACATCGTCAGCGCCCTGCCCACCATGGACGCCAGGATCACCCTCGCCCTGACCGACCCCGGCTTCCCCGGCATGCGCGAAGCCCGCAGCTGCCAGTGGCTGCTGCGCCACCCCGCCGTCTGCGTCCTCACCCACGAGGAACTCGCCGGCCCCGCCCAGGGCGGCAGCACCGAAGCCCGCAACCGCGCCCTCGACCGGCTCCTGACCGCCACCGGCCACCCCGACCCGGCCGCGGCCCGCGCCGCCCTGCCCGAACCCGGGAGCGACGAACTCCCGGTGGGCGCCTGGCGCACGCACTTCACCCCCGAGCACGAACGCCTCCTCCGCCGGCACCACGCCGACCTCCTGCCGCCCCGTCCCGACGAAGCCGCTCACACCATCGGCCCCCGACGCCCCGACACCCCGGCCTCCTCGCGCCCCGCATCCCGGTGAACCCGTACCCGCCCCGCTGGGTCGGCGTCGCGTCGAGCAACTGCGGCCGCCGGCGCGAACTCTGCGCTTTCGAGGACGTCGCGTCACCGGGCGCGGTAGCGTCTCGATGTCGCTCCAGCGACGCTCTCCCCCGCTTCCACTGTTCCGGCCCGGGTCACCTGGCCCGGGCCAGTCAAGAGGAGGAAGCTCGATGGGCGATGTTCGACCGAACCGGCAGTCCCGGCTTGCGCGATGGCTTCGCCGCAACGCCGGAATCATCGCGGCTCTCGCAGCGGTAGCCGGGGTGGTCGTAGCGGCAGTGAAGTAGCTGCCGGGGCTGGGCCTCCCAGAGGTGACCGTCGCGGAGAGCCCCCGACGGAACCGTCCATCCCAGCCCGTCACAGGAAGCCCCCGACCACTGGTATTGGTCGGGGGCTTCTGCCTGTTGCGTACCCCCAACAGGGTGCGCAACAGACTCCAGCACGGTAGCGCGAAACGATATAAATTACAGCGTGGCCGTTCCTATTGCATCGCTGCGGAGGCCGGCGGGCCGGTCCACCTCTGACGGGACAGCGGCCAGTACTCCAGCCGTGGATCGTGATCCTGTCGCTGGAGTGGGGCGGAGCGGGGGCCGCTGTTGACTACCGAGGAGATCGGGCTGAGCAGCGGAGACGTGCGCTACTCGTCGAGTCCGGCCGGACGGAGGGCTTCTCCGACCTCGCCGAGCTTCGCCGGGGACAACACGCCCGCCCGCTCGATCAGGTCGTCCCGGGCCACGGTGGTCAGCCACGTGCAAGGGGTGATGCCCGGGCGCGCGAACGCGAACCGCAGCACGCCGTCGAAGGGCACTCCTTCCAGGGGACCCACGGCCACTTCGACGCCGAGGCCGCTGATGTCGAAGCCCGCCGGAGCGACGACCTGCATCGCCTGGAACCCGGACGGCTCCTCGTCCGACAGCAGCACGACCGGGCGTCGCTCGTCGAAGTCGACCCACCAGACTTCGCCGCGTTGCATGTGTCCTCCTGGCACGAGTCGGCGGGTGAACGCCGCGTGCCCCGAGTGGGACACGGAAGGGACGCCGCCCCGGCTTCGCCCGCCGAGTGCGTGAGGACCGAGGATCATGCGGTGGCGTCAGGTCACAGCGTAGACCCCGCCCGTCGGCAGGAGGCGTCGGCTCTCCTTTCCGTCACGGGCGCCACCGCCGCGCCGCGGAACTGATCCACCTCCATGCCGACCACCGATTCGTCCACCGCGGCAGGTCGAGCTCGCACCCCCGGCCGCCCGGGCCGGGCCGGCTGCTTTCCCATCGGCGCGCAGTGGGAGCGCTGAGGCCCGTACGCCGGGGGGGGCTGGCTTCGCACGGGCGGCACCGGCCGTCGTCCGTCGGAGCGGCTGGTCGACGCCGCGCCCACGCCGTCCGGCGCGGGTCACCGGCCGTCGGTGGGCGTCGCCCTCCGGCCGTCGACGAAGGTCGCCACGATGCCGATCCCGGCGATCCGGGAGGGGTCGACGCGTCGTGGGTCGTCGGCGAGGACGACGAGGTCGGCGCGCTTGCCCGGGGTGAGGCTGCCCGCGCTGTGCTCCCAGTGGCAGGCGCGGGCGGCGGCCGCGGTGAAGGCGTGGAGGGCCTCGTCGACGGTGATCGCCTCGGCGGGGCCGACCGGGCGGCCGGAGGCGGAGGCGCGTTCGACCATGAACTGGACCGCCCGCAGCGGTGCTCCGTCGGTGACGGGGCGGTCCGAGCTGCCCACCAGCGGTACGCCGTGGTCGAGGAAGCCGCGGCCCCGGTAGAGCCAGGGTGAGCGGTCCGGGCCCATCAGGGTCGCGTAGTCGTCGCCGAAGGAGTGGAGGAAGGCCGGCTGGACGACCGCGGCGACGCCGAGGCGGGCGAAGCGCGGCAGTTGGTCGGGGCGGACGAGTCCGGCGTGCTCGATCCGGTGCCGGGCGTCCGGCCGGGGCCGGAGGCGCTGCGCCCGTTCCAGGGCGTCGAGTGCGAGGTCGACGGCGCGGTCGCCGATGGCGTGGACGGCGAGCTGCCAGCCGGCGAGGTGGCCGTCGACGACCAGCCGGGTCAGGTGCTCGGGGTCGTCCTGCAGTTGGCCGGTGTGGTCCAGGCCCTCGTAGGGGGCGGTGAGCGCGGCGGTGCGGGCCATCATGCCGCCGTCGGTGTAGATCTTGAGCGCGCCCAGCGACAGCCAGTCGTCGCCGAACCCGGTGCGCATGCCCAGGTCGAGGGCGCGGGGCAGTCGGTCCTCGCGGTGGGCCTCGCGCGGGCGCAGCGTGTCGGCCGCCGCCATGAGCTGGACCCGCAGGGGCAGGCGCCCCTGGTCGCGCAGCAGTTGGTAGGCGCCGAGCTCGACCGGGCTGTGTCCGAGCAGGCCGCCGCCGATGCCCGCCTCGGCGACGGCGGTGACGCCTTCGGCCAGGCAGGTCCGGGCGGCCCGTTCGACGGCGTCGGCGATCTCGGTCTGGGCGTAGGGCAGCCGGCGGCGGCGGACCTCCGCCATGGCGCTCTCGACCAGGAAGCCGTCCTGGTGCGGGATCCCGGCGGGGAGCAGCTCCAGGACGGCACTGTTGACGACGCAGCCGTGGCCGGAGTCGTGCATCAGGAACACCTTGCGCCCGTGGCTGACGGTGTCGAGTTCGGCGGCGGTGAGGTGCCGGCCGAGGGCCCGCTGGTCGTAGCCCATCACGTCCACCCAGTCGCCGGGCGCGCCCGTGCGGGCGGTCGCTCCGGCGACGGCGGCCAGCACGGCGGCGACCTGCCGGCAGGGGGCGACGCTCGGCGCGGTCTGCTTCAGTCCGGTCCAGGCCAGGTGGACGTGGCTGTCGACGAACCCGGGGAGCACGGTGGCGCCCTGGAGGTCGAGGACCTCGCGGGCGGGCAGGGAGGTGACGGCCTCGTCGAGGCCGACGATCCGGCCCCGCCAGATGCCCAGGTCGTGGGCGACCGGGTGGTCCGGGTCCATGGTGAGGATGTTCGCGTTGGTCAGCCGGCTGCACAGCACGGGCGGGTGCTCCCGCTCAGGCGCCGTCGAAGCGGTCGGTGCTCATGTCCGGATCCTCCATGCGATCGACGCGGGTGGGGTGTTGGACCCGGGCCAGGATACGTGGGCCGGGTCGGGCCGGCCACGGCGCCCGACGGAGTCGAACGGGTCGGCGCCGCGGGTGTCGCCGTGGGTGTCGCCGTGGCCGGCGACGAGGAGCGGGGCCGAAATCGTTCGACCATGATCACGCCAAGCGCCTATGCTGGCCCGATGTCCACCAGCACCCCTCCCACCCTGCTCTTCGTCATCGGCCCGGCGGCGGTCGGCAAGATGACGGTGGGCGGATCGATCGCCGAGCGCACGGGTTTCCGGCTCTTCCACAACCATCTGACCATCGAGCCGCTGCTCCGGCTGTTCCCCTACGAGTCACCGCAGTTCCAGCGTCTGAACCACGCCTTCCGCGAGCAGATCCTGGCCGAGGTCGCCGCCTCGGACCTACCCGGGCTGGTGTTCACCCTGGTCTGGGACTTCGAGGACCCCGAGGACGCCGCACTGGTCGAACGGTACGCGGCCCCCTTCCGCGAGCGCGGCGCCCGGGTGCTGTTCCTGGAGCTGAGCGCCGACCAGGACGTTCGGCTGGAGCGCAACGCGGGTGAGTCGCGGCTCTCGGAGAAGGCGTCCAAGCGCGACCTCGCGTGGTCCAACGCCAATCTGGTCGACATGGACGCCAGGTTCCGGCTCAACTCCGTCGACGACTTCGCGCACCTGCCCGAGGCGCACCTGCTGATCGACAACACCCGGCTGGAGCCGGACACCGTCGCCGAGCTCGCGGTGGCGCACTTCGGGCTCTGAGCGCCCCGGCCGGGGGCCGCGCGAGCGGGGCCCATCGCGACGGGCGGGCGGGTGCCTCCGGTCAGGACTCGGTGGCGGCCGCGAGGGAGCGGGGGCGGAGGTCGGTCCAGTTCGACTCGACGTACTCCAGGGCCGCGTCGCGGGTGGTCTCGGCGAGGACGGTCGTCCATCCTCCGGGGACGTCGGCGAAGGCCGGCCAGAGGGAGTGCTGGCCCTCGTGGTTCACCAGGACCAGGAAGCGGCCGTCGGGGTCGTCGAAGGGGTTGGTGCTCATGTCCGGGTCCTCCATGTCGTCGACAGGGATGCGGTGTTGAACGCGGGTCGGGCGGGTCGGGCGGTTCGGGCGAACAGCCCGGGCCAGGTGACTTAGGCTAGGCTAACCTGGGTTTCGAGCCTAACGTTCTCCCTCCTCCCTCACAAGGAGCCCGGGCATGACCGATCCCGTTCCCGGCCCCCCGGCCGGCTCCGCTCGCCTCGACCCCGCGCACCCCTTCGCCGCGTTCGGGCTGCCCGGCCCGCCCGGCGGCGAGGAGTTCTGGGGCGCGCCGGGCCCCGTCTTCGTACCGGGCCCCGACGGCGGGTGGACGACGCTGTTCCGGTGGCGCGGCGGCCCGGCGGCGGTCGAGTTCGAGAGCTGGTCGAGCCCGGTCCCGATGGTCCGCTGGCGCGACACGGACTGCTGGTACGCCGAGGTGCGGATGCCCGCGCGGCTGCGGGTGACCTACCGGATCCGCGCGGGTGACGACTGGTACGCCGATCCGCTCAACCCGGTCGGGGCCGGCGGCGAGCGGTCCATCGCCGCGACCCCGGACGCCCCGCCGCAGCCGCACTGGCCGGCCGTCGGCGCCGACGACGTGCTGCCGCTGCCGCCCACCCGGATCCGCTGGGCGAGCGGACGGCTCGGCGGTCGGCGCACCGTCCGGGTCCACCCGGTGGCCGGCGGCGGACCGGTGGTGCTGCTGCTCGACGGGGACGACTGGCTGTACCTGCACCCGGCCGTGACCGCCTTCGACGCGGCGGCCGCCGCCGGTGAACTGCCCCCGGTCACCCTGGTCTTCCTGCCCGCCGGGGACCGGCTCGCCGAGTACGCGTGCCGACCGGAGCTGTGGGAGGCGGTGCGGGAGGAGCTGCTGCCCCGGGTGGCCGACTGCGGGGTACCCGGGGACCCGGACCGGCTGGTGGTCGCCGGGCAGAGCCTCGGCGGGCTGAGCGCGGTGTACGCGGCCCTGGAGTTCCCGGACCTGGTGTCCCGGGTCGCCTGCCAGTCGGGGTCGTTCTGGTGGACGCCGGAGGCCTCGGGCCTGGCGGACCCGCTGAGCGGGCCGGTCGGCGGCGCCGTCGCCGCCCGGCTGCGGGAGCGCCCCGCCCCGGCCGGGCTGCGGATCGCCTTCGACCTGGGCGAGCACGAGACCCGGATGCGGCCGCACTGCGAAGAGGTGGAGGGCCTGGTCCGGCGGGCCGGCGCGACCGTGCGGGTGTCGCGGTCGGCCGCCGAGCACGACCGGGCGGGCTGGCGGCAGGCCCTGCTCAGGGATGTCGCCTGGGCCCTGGCCTGACAGCAGGGCCGGGGCCGGGGCCCAGGAGGAGAGCGGTGGCGTCAGCGCGTCACCGCGAGGCAGTACGCCGGGTCGGTGTCCAGCAGCACCCGGTGGGTGCCCTCCGCCTTGACCACGCCGCCGTCCAGGACCAGGACCCGGTCGGCGGCGTCCAGCAGCGCCGGACTGCTGGTGATCACCACCGTGGTCCGGCCCCGCCGCAGCTTCGCGAGCCTGCGGGCGACGAGCTGCTCGGTGACGGCGTCCACGGCCGTCGTCGGGTCCCGCAGCACGAGCACCTCGGTGTCGGCGGCCAGCGCCCGGGCCAGCGAGAGCCGTTGGCGCTGGCCCCCGGAGAGGTTCGAGCCCCGGTCGCGGACCTCGTAGTCGAGCCCCTGCCGGTGCAGGGCCACCACGTCGGTCAGCATCGACGCCTCGACCGCCTCGGGCACCGTGGTGCTCGTCCCGGACGGGTCGATGTTCGAACGGAGCGTGCCCGCGAAGATCTCCCCGTCGTAGGGATTGACCAGGAGGTGCGCGCGGAGCGACTCGACCGACAGCTCCGCGAACGGACGG
The DNA here is from genome assembly GCF_054031055.1 of Kitasatospora sp. cg17-2. Lineage (NCBI taxonomy): Bacteria > Bacillati > Actinomycetota > Actinomycetes > Kitasatosporales > Streptomycetaceae > Kitasatospora > Kitasatospora sp. cg17-2. The sequence continues at coordinate 9,371,808 of NZ_CM132923.1, read as the reverse complement.
CCGCCGACCCGCACCTCCCCCTCGTAGGACTCCGGCGGGACGGCCAGGGCCAGCACCGCCGCGAGGTCGGCCGCCGCGCGCGGCTGGTAGGCCGTGACGGCGGTGAACTCGCCGGCCGGGACGTGGAACTTCACCCCCTGCAGGGCGCCGTACCGGACGTTGTCGATCTCCAGGGCGCCACCCGGTGACGGCCGCTCCTCCCCCGGCACCGCCACGGGCGCCGCCGACAGCACCAGGGCCATCCGCTCCGCCGAGGCCCGCGCCATCATCACGTACTTCGGCATGTCCGAGAACAGCCGCAGCGGCTCCATGACGAACTGCGCGAGGCCGACCGCCATCACCAGCTCCCCGATGTCGATCTGCCCGTCGAAGGCCAGCCAGCCGGCCGTCAGGGTGACCGAGACCGCGAGGATCGCGTTCAGCCCCAGGGCGGTGCCCGCGTAGAGGCCGTTCACCCGGGCCACCGTGACCGCCTGCTCCTTCGCCTCCGTGCTGACCCTCCGGTAGGACCGGAACGCCGCGTGGTTGCCGCCGAAGCCGTGCAGCGGGCGCAGGCCGGTGATCAGGTCGGCGACCTTCGCCCCCGCCCGGGCCACCCGGGCCTGCTGCTCCTTGGTGCTGCTGCCGATCCGCCGGGACATCACGCTCAGGACCGAGAGAATGGCGACGGTCCCCACCACGACCAGCAGCCCGAGCCACAGGTTCGCCGTGCCCAGCGCCACCGCCGCGATCAGCACCGCGACCATGGAGCTGATCAGCATCGGCACCACCTCGACGATGTCGGCGGTCTGGTCCGCGTCCTCGGTGGCGATGGTGAGCACCTCGCCGGACTTGAGGCCGGTGTCCCGGGCCACCGGCTGGAGGCCGCAGGCGGCCACCTTCACCCGCCAGCGGTGCGCCTCGGTGGTGTTGGCCTTCTGCAGGACGCGCATGCCGAAGCGCCAGGACAGCGACACCGTGGTGATGATCACCGCCAGCGCGGCGACCGCGAGGGCGAGCGATCCCGGGGAGCGCTCGCGCAGGGTGTGCTCGACGATCAGGCCGAGCGCGATCGGGAAGGCCGTCTCACCGGCCTGGTAGAGGCCCATCAGGACGGTGCCGACGAGCATGGCACGGGTGTTGCGGCGGACCGCCGTCCGGAGGATCCGGGATCCGGGACGGCGGGACCGCCGACTGTCAGGAGTTGTCATCGATGTGGCGCGCAATCGCTTCCGGGGTTCGCAGGGTGAGGAGATCACGGATGGTGATCACGGGGCCGAACTCCCGGCGCAGGAGTCCGGCCAGACGGACGGCCAGCATGGAGTGTCCCCCGAGGGCCAGGAAGTCCCCCACCGCGCTGACCTCCTCGTCGTCCAGGTCGAGGGTCTCCGCGAAGTACCCGCGGACCGAGGTCTCGGTCGCGGTCCGGGGGCCGCGCTCGCCCGCCGTGGTCAGCGCCCCCAGCGGCCGGGCCTCGGGCAGGGCCCGGGTGTCGGCCTTCCCGTTCACGGTGAGCGGGACGGCGTCGACCTGGGCGTAGTGGGTCGGGCGCAGGAAGTCCGGCAGTGCGGCGCCCACCTCGGCGGCGACCGTCGCCAGGTCGGCGCCGTCCAGCACCAGGTAGGCGGCGAGCCGGTGGGCGCCGTCGACGTTGGGGTCGGGCTGGGCGACGGCGGCGGCGAACCGGACCGCCGGGTGCGCCGCGAAGGCGGCCTCCACCTCGCCCAGCTCCACCCGGTGGCCGCGGATCTTGACCTGCTGGTCGGTGCGGCCGAGGTACACCAGATTGCCGTCCGGCCGCCGCAGCACCAGGTCGCCCGTGCGGTACATCCGCTCGCCGGGCGCGCCGAACGGGCAGGCGACGAAGCGGTGCGCGGTCTGGCCCGGCAGGCCCAGGTAGCCCCGGGCGATGCCGACGCCGGCGACGTGGAGCTCCCCGGGCACGCCGTCGGGCACCGGGCGCAGCCACGGGTCGAGCACGTAGACGTCGGTGTTGTCGATGGCGACGCCCACCACCGGGTCCTGGCAGTCGAAGGTGCCGACGCCCAGGGTGTTGATGGTGTACTCGGTGGGGCCGTAGAGGTTGTAGCCGACCGTCCCCGGGGTCCCGGCGAGCCGCCGCCACAGGGTCGGGGTGACCGCCTCGCCGCCGAGCAGGACCAGCGCCGGGCGGCGCTCCGGGTGGTCGAGGAGCCCCTCGGCCAGCAGGTGCTGGGCGTACGTCGGGGTCACGTTGACCACGTCGATCGCGTGTTCACGGCAGTACTCGACCAGGGCGGGCGCGTCCCGGCGGAGTTCCTCGTCGCAGATGTGCACCTCGTGGCCGTCGGCGAGCCAGAGCAGTTCCTCCCACGACATGTCGAAGGCGAAGGACACGGTGTGGGCGATCCGGAAGGTCCGGTGGCCGTGCTCGGCCAGGACCGGGGCGAAGATCCGGCGCTGGTGGTTGATCAGCATGTTGGTGAGGCCGGCGTACTCGGTCACCACGCCCTTGGGCTTCCCGGTCGAGCCCGAGGTGTGGATGGTGTAGGCGGGGTGCCGCAGGCGCCGCGGGTCGTCCGGGGCGAAGGTCGTGAACGGCGCGGCGGCCGGCAGGGGGCGGTCCAGTTCGAGGAGCTCGGCGCGCCCACCGGTCAGCCGCGGGGTCACGGCGCGGACGGTGAGGACCACGTCGGGGCGGACGTCGGCGAGGATCGCGGCGAGCCGCTCGTCCGGGTGGTCCAGTTCCAGCGGGACGTAGGCGGCTCCGGTGCGCAGCACGGCGAACAGGGCGACGATCGAGTCCAGGGAGCGCGGGAGCGCGAGCCCGACCGTGCTGCCGGGGCGGATCCCGCGTTCGACCAGGACGCCGGCCAGGGCGCGGCTGCGGTCCCGGAGTTCGGCGAAGGTCGTCCTGGCGCCGTGCGAGACGAGGGCCGTCCGCTCCGGGGCGCGGTCGGCCGCGAGGTCGAACCGGTCGACCACGGTGTCGGTGCCGATGTCGGTGCGCTCCGCGGGCTCGGGGACCGGTCCGAGGCCGGGCAGGGCGCCCAGCGGACCGGTCGCTCCGGCGAGGTCGGCGAGCACCCGCAGGTAGTCGTCGAGGAGGCGGTTCGCCTCGGCGCTGTCGCCGTGGCGGTGTTCCAGTTTGACGGTGAGCCGGTCGCCGGGGGTGACGACCCAGGTGAAGGGGTAGTGGGTGGAGTCGTCGGCCTTGACCTCGGTGATGCCGTGGCGGGCGTTCATCGCGGTGAAGGCGTCCGGGTCCAGGAAGTTCTGGAGCACGAACAGGTTGTCGAACAGGGTGTCGTGGCCTCCGGCGCGCTGGATCTCGCCGAGCCCGAGGTGCTCGTGCTCCATCGCCTCGACCCGGGCCTGCTGGACGGCGGCCAGGTGGGCCCCGACGGTGTCGCCGGGCCGGGCGCGGGTCCACATCGGCACGGTGTTGAGCAGCACGCCGACGACCTCGGACAGGCCCTCGCCCTCGCGGCCGGAGACGGTGACGCCGAAGACCGCGTCGGCGCGGCCGGTGCGGGCGCCGAGGAGGAGGCCGAAGGCCGCGGTGAGGACGGTGTTCAGGGTGACGCCGTGGGCCTTGGCGGCCGTCCGCAGGAGGTCCGACCGTTCGGTGGACAGGGTGCGCAGCAGCACGGGCGGCAGCCCGTCGGTGAGGGCGGGCTCCGGTCCGGCGAGCAGGGTGGGCCCGGGGAGGCCGGCCAGGTGCTCCGCCCAGAAGCGCTCGGCGGCGGCCCGGTCCCGGGCGGCGAGGGCGCGGGCGCAGTCCTCGAAGGTGGGCAGGGCGGGGCGGGTGTCCGGCCGCTGCCCGGCGAGCACGGCCTCGTAGGCGGCGAAGAGGTCGCGCAGCACGATCTCGCGCGACCAGCCGTCCCACAGCAGCAGGTGGTAGCTGAGCAGCAGTCCGTCGCGGCCGCCGGGCAACCGGACCACGGTGAGCCGGACCAGCGGCGGTTCGGCCGGGTCGAAGCCGGTGCCCCGGTCCCGGGCCCGCAGGGCGTCCACCTCCGCCTCGGTGGACAGTTCGACGGTGCGGACGCCGACCCGCCCGCCGGTGCCGAGCAGCTGGACCGGGTTGCCGTCCTCGTCGGTGGTGAAGCCCGCGCCGACGACGGGGTGGCGGGCGGTCACCGCGGCCAGGGCCTCGGCGAGCGCGTCGGGGTCGAGGCGCCGGTCGAAGCGGAACCAGCTCTGCGCGACGTAGTGCCCGGCCGGGCCGGCCAGCTGGGCCTGGAAGTACAGGCCGCGCTGGAGCGGGGTGACCGGTGCCGTGCGCCCGGCCGTGCCGGCGGCGTCCGCGACGGCCTCCAGGGCCCGCAGCCAGTGGCGGGTGATGGCGTCGGGGACCTCCTCGGCGAGGGTGAAGGCGGCGTGCAGGGCGCCGGTGTCCTCGTCGGTCCAGGCGTTGACCTCCACCGCGTAGGGGCCGGCGCCGTCGTCGCCGGTGACGGTGAGGGCCTGCGACTCGGCGCCCCGGCCGAGGTAGTTGAAGAGCACCTGCGGACGGGCGGTCAGCAGCGGCGCGGTCTGCGGGTTGAGGTAGCGCAGCCGGCCGTAGGCGAGGTGCCCGGCCTCGTCGGGCTGCCGTTCGGCCAGCTCGCGGGCGGCGGCGACGGGGTCGGTGTGCGGGCCGAGCCGGACGGGGGCGACGGCGGTGAACCAGCCGACCGTGCGGGAGTAGTCGTGGTGCTCCAGGACCGGGACCCGGCCGTGCCGCTCCAGTTCGACGGCGAGCTCGGTGGGCTCGGGCTGGACCGAGGTCAGCGCGGTGCGCAGGGCGCCGCAGAGCAGTTCGGTGAGGCCGAGGCCGAGGGCGGCGGGCGCGGTGCGGGTGACCCGGTCGGCGGGCTCGGGCGGGAGCACGACCGTGAGGTCGCGCAGCCGGCCGGGGGGCGCGGGCAGCAGCGGGGGTGCCTGGAGGGTGTCGGTCCAGCGGCCGAGGTCGCCGGTGTCGGCGGCGGCCCGCAGGGTGAGTGCCTCGGCGTACTCGGCGTAGGAGGTGGTCGCCGGGGCGAGGGCCTCGCCGCGCAGGGCGGTGGCGAGGTCGTCCAGCAGGATCAGCCAGGACACCGCGTCGATCGCGAGGTGGTGGACGGTGACCACCACCGTGCCGGTCGGGGCGAGCCGGGTGAACGCGATCACCTCCCCCGCCGCGGGGTCGAGCCGGTCGGCGGCCTCGTCGGCGGCGACCGCGGGGTCGTCGGTGTCCGAGCTGAGGACGGTGGCCGCGCGGGCCGGTCCGGTCCGCAGGGTCCACACCCCGTGGCCTGCGTCGAGCCGCAGCCGCAGGACGGGGTGGGCGGCCAGGACCGCGCTCGCGGCGCGTTCGACGTCGGCGAGGGTGCTGCCCTCGGGCGGGCGCAGGGCCCTGGCCTGGGCGAAGCGGGCGAGGGAGCCGCCGAGTTCGCGCCGGCGCAGGACGATCGGCGTGGGCGGCACCGGCCCGACCCCGTCGGAGGCGGAGGCGGAGGCGGGGGCGGGGACGGAGGCGGGGGCGGGGACGGAGGCGGGGGCGGAGGCGGGAGCAGGTGCCGCGACGGTGCCCGGGAGCCCGGCGAGGGCCCGCGGCGTCCGGTACAGGAAGACGTCGCGCGGCGCGATCCGCAGGCCCAGCGCCCGGGCCCGGTTGACCAGGGTGATCGCCACGATGCTGTCGCCGCCGGCCCGGAAGAAATCGGTGTCGGCGTCCGCGCCGGGGTGCTTCAGGACGTCGGCGAAGATGCCGACGAGCGCGGGCAGCGCCGGCTCTCCCGCCGCCGCAGGGACCTCCGGGACGTCGTCCCGCGCGGCCCGGGCGACCAGGGCCGCCCGGTCCAGCTTGCCGTTGAGGGTCAGCGGCAGGGTGTCGACCGTCAGGACCCGGCCCGGCACCATGTGCGCGGGCAGCTTCGCCGCGAGTTGCGCGGCGAGGTCGGCGGGCGCCCGGCCGACGAGGTGCGCGACCAGGTGGTCGCCGCTGTCCGCCACGGTGACGGCGGCGTCGACCACCCCGTCGAGCTCGCGGATCGCCGCCTCCACCTCGCCGGGTTCGATCCGGAACCCCTTCAGCTGGACCTGGTCGTCGGCGCGGCCGACGAACTCCAGCTCGCCGTCCAGCCGTCGGCGGGCGAGGTCGCCGGTGTGGTACATCCGGGAGCCGTCGCCGGTGAACGGGTCCGCCACGAAGCGGCCCGCGGTGAGGCCGGGCCGGCCCAGGTAGCCGAGCGAGACCTGGTCGCCGGACACGTAGACGGCGCCCGTGCGGCCCGGCGGCACCGGCCGCAGCCGCTCGTCCAGCAGATGGGTGGTCAGGCCCGGGATCGGGCCGCCGATCGGGCTGACCGGCCCGTCGGGGCCGAAGTCCTCGTCGGTCAGCACCCGGTGGGTCACATGGACGGTCGTCTCGGTGATGCCGTACATGTTGACCAGTTCGGGCGAGGCGGTGCCGTGCCGCTCGACCCAGCCGCGCAGCCGCCCCAGGTCCACCGCCTCGCCGCCGAGCACGACCAGGCGCAGGGCGGGCAGGGGCGCGCCGGCGTGCCGGTCGGCCTCGACGAACCGGTGGAAGGCCGAGGGGGTCTGGTTGAGCACGGTCACCCCGCGCTCGCGGACCAGCCGGTGGAAGTCCACCGGGGAGCGGGTCAGCGCGTAGTCGGGCACCAGCAGTTCGGCGCCGTGCAGCAGCGCGCCCCACAGCTCCCAGACCGCGAAGTCGAAGGAGTAGGAGTGGAACTGCACCCAGACGTCGCCCGGCCCGAAGCCCATGGTCGGCCGGGTGTTGGCGAGCAGCGCCACCACGGCGGAGTGCGGTACGACGACGCCCTTGGGGCGGCCGGTGGAGCCGGAGGTGTGGATGACGTACGCGGGGTCGTGCGGGCCGGGTCCGGGCGCTCCGGCGGCATCCTCCGCCGCCTCCGGCAGGTCCTCGCCCCGGACCAGGACCCGGGCCGGGACGCCGGCGCGCTCGAGCAGGGCGGTGAAGCGCTCCCGCTGCTCCGGGTCGACGAGGACGACCCGCGGCGCGGTGTCCGCGAGCACGTACACCAGCCGGTCGTCCGGGTAGGCGGTGTCCAGCGGTACGTAGGCGCCGCCCGCGCTGACGATCGCGACCAGGGCGACCACCTGTTCCACCGAGCGCGGCAGGGCGACCGCCACCGGTCGGCCCGGCCGGACCCCGGCCGCGCGCAGTCCGGCGGCCAACTCCTCCTTGGCCGCCGCCAGTTCGCGGTAGGTCAGCGACCTGGTGGCACCGTCGAGCGCGCACTCGGTGACGGCGGTGGCACCCGGGTCCCGGCGGGCCGCGGCGTCGAACAGGGCGCCGAGGGTGGCCGGGGGGACGGGCGCCGGGCGCGGCTCCGCCGAGGGCACCAGCGCGCCGACCGGGGTGTCCGGACGGGTGAGCAGTCCGGTGAGGGTGCGGGTGAACCGGTCCAGGATGTCCCGGGCGCCGGCCTCCCGCAGCAGCTCCCGGTCGTGGATCAGGGTGAAGCGGGTGCCCCCGTCCGGCGAGCGCTCGACCACCAGGGTCAGCGGGTAGTGCGGGGCGCCCTCGTTGGCCACGCCGGTGAGGACGAGGGTGTCGCCGGGCCGGCGCAGGGCGGCGGTGTCGGTCGCCACGTCGAACACCACCAGGGTGTCGAAGAGCGAGCCGTGGCCGGCCAGCCGGGCGGTCCTGGCCAGCGAGACGTGCTGGTACGGCAGGACGGCGCCCTGGTGCTCGCGCACCGAGGCGAGCAGCTCGCGGGCCGTGGTGTCCGCCGTCCACCGGGCCCGCACCGGAACGGTGTTGATGAACAGGCCGACCATCTCCGCGATGCCCGGCACCTCGGCGTCGCGGCCGGAGACGGTGGAGCCGAGCACCACGTCCGCGGAGTGCAGCACGCCGCCCACGGTCAGCGCCCAGGCGCTGTGCACGGCCGCGCTCGGCGTCACCCCGGCGGACCGGGCGGCCGCGTCGAGGTCGTCGGCCGCCACCGAGATGTCGGCGAACCGGCCGGAGGAGGTGTGCCCCTCGGCGACCAGCGACGGACCGGGCAGTCCGGCGAGTTCGGCGCTCCACACCCGGTCGCTCTCCGCGGTGTCGAGTCCGGCGAGCCGCGCGACCCAGTCGGGGAAGCCGCCGACCGGGTAGGCCGCCCCCGGGGCGTGGTACTCGGCGAGCAGCGCGCGGAGCATCGGCGGCACCGACCAGCCGTCGGCCAGGATGTGGTGCACGGTCTGCACCAGGACGTGCCGGCCGGGCTCCCGGTCGCGGAACAGCGTGTACCGCATCAGCGGGCCGGCGGCCAGGTCGAAGCCGGCCCTGCGGTCCCGCTCGGCGTGGCTGCGCAGCTCCTCGTCGGTGAGGCCGGGCCGGTCGAGGGTGGTGAACGGCACCGCCGCGCCGCGCTCCAGGACGGAGACCACCCGCCCGTCGGCGAGGGCGGTGAAGCGCGCGCCCAGGTTCGGGTACAGGGTGAGCAGTCGGGTCGCCGCGGCCGCGAGCCGGTCGGCGTCGAGCTCCCCCTCCAGGGTGAGCAGTTGCTGTTCGACGTAGCTGCCCGCGGAGTCGTCGTCGAAGACCGAGTGGAAGTACAGCCCTTCCTGGAGCGGGGTCAGGGGCAGGACGTCGTCCAGGGCGGGGCCGTCCAGGGCGTCGACGTCGGCCTGGGTCAGCCGCACCAGCGGGAAGTCGCTCGGTGAGTGGCCGCCCCGGTCGAGGGCGGCGATCCCGGCGAGGGCGGTCCGGAAGTGGCCGCCGAGCGCCTCCACCTCCTCGTCGGTGAACATCCCCTCGGGCCAGGAGACGGTGGTGACCAGCCGGTAGCCGCCGGACCCGGCGGGTTCGGCGATCGCGTTGAACTCCAGGGCGCGGGGCAGCCGCATCCCCGGGTCGCGCCGCTCCCCCAGGTGGCCGGTCGGCCCCGCGAGCTGCCAGTCGCCGGGGGCGCCCGCGTCGAAGCGGCCGAGGTAGTTGAACAGGACCTGCGGCGCGGGGGCGGCGAAGGCGGCGCCGTGCAGGTGGCGCAGCGCGCCGTAGGAGAGGCCGTGGCCCGGGACGCGGGCGAGGTCCTCCTTGACCGCCTTGAGGGCGGCGGCGAGGTACTCGGGCGAGGTGAGGTCCTCGGCCGCGCCGGGGTCCACGGTCACCGGGAAGAGCGTGGTGAACCAGCCGACGGTCCGGGAGAGGTCCGGCTCGGTCCCGTCGGCGCCGGCCACGTGGCGCGCCTCTCGCCCGTGGCCCTCCAGCTCGATGTGCGCGAAGGTCTGTTCCTGGCCCCGGTCGCGGCGCCAGTGGGCGAGGGCGACGGCGAGCACGGTCAGCAGGACGTCGTTGACACCGGCGTGGAACCGCGCCGGGACCTCGCCCAGCAGCGGGCCGGTGAGCCCGGGGCCGACCGTGAAGGTCCGTCGGCGTTCCCGCGCGACCGTGTCGTCCGCGGCGAGCGGCCGTCGGCCCAGCGGCGCGTCCGGTCCCGGCAGGGGGCGTGCGTAGTGGGCGCGGTCGGCGTCGAAGTCCGCGCCCTCCAGCAGTTGGGTCCAGCGCCGGAACGAGGTTCCCACCGGGGGCAGTTCGACCGGCTCGCCCTCGGCCCGGCGGCGCCAGGCGGTGGCGAGGTCCTCGCGCAGGACGTGCCAGGACACCCCGTCGACCACCACGTGGTGGACCACGAGGACGAGTTGGCGGGCCTCCCGGCGCCAGACGGCCCGCAGCATCACGCCGCGGTCCGGGTCCAGCCGTGCGGTGGCGAGGTCCGCGCAGGCGTCCAGGGGCAGGTCGCTCTCCTCCCAGGCGGCCACCTGCGCGGGCTCCGCCTCCGGGACGTCGAAGCCCCACTGCTCGCCCCGGACCAGCCGGGCGCGCAGCATGTCGTGCCGGGCCACCACGGCGCCGAGGACGGCGTCGAGGGCCTCGGCGGTGAGTTCGGCCGGGGTGGTCAGCACGACCGACTGGACGAAGCCGTCGACCGCGTCGGTGCTCCCGCCGAGCCAGCGCAGGACGGGCGAGCCGGTGACGGCGCCGGTGGCGACGTCCTCGTGGTCCGCCCGGGCCGTCTCCTCGCGGCTCGCCACGGCCGCCAGGGCGCCCAGGACGCTGTTGGCGAAGAGCTGGCGCGCGGTGACGTGGAGGCCCGCCCGGCGCAGCGCGGTCAGCAGCGAGATCGCCAGGATGCTGTCCCCGCCGAGCCGGAAGAAGTCCTGGTCGACCCCGGCGTCCTCCAGCCGCAGCACCTCCGCGACGGCCGCGCACACGGCCCGCTCGTCCTCGGTGACCGGCCGGGCCGAGGAGGCCGGCGCCGGTCCGGGTTCGGGCAGGGCACGCCGGTCGAGCTTGCCGTTCGGGGTCAGCGGGAACTCCGGCAGCACGACGACGTGGGCGGGCACCATGTACTCCACCAGGTGCCCGGTGGCCCACTCCCTGACGTCCTCGGCCCGCAGGTCCTCGTGACCGGCCGCCGGGATCACGTACCCGACCAGGTAGGTGCCGCCCGCGCTGTTCTTCTTCGCGACGACGCAGGTGTGCCGCACCCCGGGGTGTTCGGCGAGCCCGGCCTCGACGTCCTCCAGTTCGAGCCGCATGCCGCGGACCTTGACCTGGTTGTCGGCGCGGCCGAGGAAGTCCAGCGAGCCGTCCGGGGCGAACCGGGCGAGGTCGCCGGTCCGGTAGAGCCGTGACCCGTCGTCCGCGAAGGGGTTGGCGACGAACCGGGCGGCGGTGAGACCGGGCGCGCCGACGTAGCCCCGGCCCAGCAGGAAGCCGCCGACGTAGAGTTCGCCGCCGACGCCGACCGGGACCGGGCGCAGCTCGTCGTCGAGGACGTACAGCTGGGTGTTGGGGTTGGCCCGGCCGATGGAGGTCGACAGGCGTTCCGCCTCGCCCCGGTAGACGACGTGGGAGACGCCGATCGTGGTCTCGGCGGGACCGTAGCCGTGGTACATCGGGATCCCGAGCCGGGTGCGGTACCGCTCGTACAGTTCGGGGGTGAGCACCTCGCCGCCGCACCACACATGGCGCAGGCTGTCGAGGCGCGCGGTGTCGCCGGCGATCTCCAGCAGGACGTCCAGCATCGACGACACCAGGTAGGTGAAGGTGACGCGCTGCTCGGCGATCACGTCCAGCATGTGGTGCGGGTCGCGCTCGCCGCCCGGCCTCAGGACCACCAGCCGGGCGCCGCACACCAGCGGCAGGAAGATCTCGTTGACGGAGATGTCGAAGGAGAGCGGGGCCTTGAACAGGGAGGCGTCGTCGTGGCCGAAGCCCAGGATCTCGTGGACCTGCCACAGCAGGCGTTCGCTGATCGCCTCGTGACGGATCATCGCGCCCTTGGGGCGGCCGGTGGAGCCGGATGTGAAGATCACATAGGCGAGCGAGTCGCCGCGGACGGTGGTCCCCGGGTCCTGGACGGGGTGGGCGCCGTAGCGCCAGTCGTCGAGGTCCACCGCGAGGGCGTCCGGTTCGCCGGGGCCGGGCCGCCCCGCGCGGTCGAGCTGTACGGCGACCCGGGCGTCGGCGATCACGACGGCGCGGCGCGCGGCGGGCCACCTCGGGTCGAGCGGGACGAACGCGCACCCGGCCCGGAGCACGGCGAGCAGGCCGATCACCATCTCGGCGGAGCGGTCGAGCGAGATGCCGACGGTCTGCTCGGCGGTCAGGCCCCGGCCGAGCAGCTGGTGGGCGAGCTGGGCGGAGAGCTCCGCCGCCCGACGGTAGGTCAGCGACCGGTGCTCGTCGACGAGGGCGACGGCGTCCGGCCGCAGCCGGGCCTGTTCGAGGAAGAGTTCCACGACGGTCGGCCGGACCCGGTCGGCGGCGGTGTCGTTCCACGCGGCCAGGGCCGCGAGCCGCTCGGCCGCGCCGGACGGGCCGATGGTGCCGACGGGCCGGTCGGGGAAGTCCGCCAGGTCGTCGAGCGCGCGCTGCGCCTCGTGGGTCGGGACGCCCGCGGGCACGGTGATCCGGATGCCGTCCGGGGCGGCCGCGCCGACGTCCCAGCCCCGGGGCGCGCCGCCGCCGCCGGCGACCCAGCCGAGCACGTCGGCGAACCGGGTGCCGGGCGCCAGGTCGAGCCCGTCGGGGCTGCGGCCGGTCGCCCAGTACGAGAGGCCGACGGCGGCCGCCTCGGCCATGGTCCGGTCGGACCAGTCGCCCGCGCGCCGGCGCAGGCCGGCCAGACGGGCGGGCGAGAACAGTACGGGACGAGCACTCGGTTCCGTCATTCGACGACTCACCCTCCCCAGAAACTTAGGTCAGCCTAACCTAACTCAGCCTCACCCGGCTGTCTCCCCTCCAGGCCCGCCAGAGCTCCGCGTAACGGCCGCCCAGGGCGACCAGTTCCTCGTGGCTGCCCTGCTCCACGACCCGCCCCGCGTCCAGCACCGCGATCCGGTCGGCCGCCATCGCCTGGGTCAGCCGGTGGGCCACGAACAGCGTGGTCCGCCCCGCGCAGGCGGCCCGGACGGCCCGTTCCAGTTCGGCGGCACCCTCGCTGCCGGCCTCCGCGGTCGACTCGTCGAGCACCACCACCGGCGCCCGGCCCAGCACCAGACGGGCCAGGGCCAGCTGGGCGACCTTGGTGCCGTCCAGCCGCTCACCGCCCTCCCCCACCGGCGTGGCCAGCCCCTCGGGCAGGGCCTCGACCCACTCGGCGGCGCCCACCGTGCGCAGCGCCCCGGCCAGTTCGGCGTCGGTGGCCGCCGGCGCCGCCAGCCGCAGGTCCTCGGCCAGCGGGCCGGAGAACACGTGGGTCTCCTGGGTCAGGACGCTCACCAGCGCCCGCGCCTCGACCTCGTCCAGGTCGGCGAGGTCGCTCGACCCGATCCGGACCGAGCCGGACTGCGGGGTCTCGATCCCGGCGACGAGGGCGGCCAGCGTCGACTTGCCCGCGCCGGTCGCCCCCACCAGCGCCAGCGAACCCCCCGCCGGGATCGTCAGGGTGACGTCCCGCAGGACCGGTTCCTCCGCGCCGGGATAACCGAAGGTCAGCCCCTCCACCGCCACCGGGCACGGGACGACACCCCGCGGCGCCGCGTCCGGGTGGCCCACCAGCCGCTCCGCCTCGGACTCCGCCAGCACCCCGACCAGCCGGGTCAGACTCGCGCCCGACTTCTGCGCCTCGTCGAAGGTGAACATGATGGCGCCCAGCGGCGTGAACAGGCGGTGGAACACCAGCGGGGCCGCCGACACCGCGCCGAGTCCGGCCGAACCCGTCTCCAGCAGGACGTAGCCCACCAGGAGGATCAGGACCAGCCCGATGAACTCCGCCCGGTTCTCCCGGCCGACGAACCGGCCGAACAGCCGGAACACCTCGATCCCGTGGTCCCGCACCCGCCGCGAGTCGGTGGCGACCTTCTCCCGGAACGCCTCCTCCAGCCGGTACGCCCGCACCGTGCCGATGCCGTTCAGACCGCTGATCAGCGCCTGCGCGCGATCGGCCTGGGCGGCCCGCTGCTTGCGGTAGAGCGGGGCGGACCGGGGCAGGTACCAGCGCAGCGCCAGCCCGTACGCCGGCAGCGCGCAGGCGCCCGCCAGGCCGAGCCGCCAGTCCAGCCCGAACATGCCGACCGTGGCGACGGCCACCAGCACGCCCGCGGAGAACACGGTGGGGACGGCCGCCCGGATGCCCCTGGACAGCACGGCGACGTCGTCGCCCACCCGGGAGAGGACGTCACCCCGGCCCACCTGCTCCACCCGGCCGACCGGCATGCCCAGCACGGCCCGGACGGCGCCCTCCCGCAGGTGCGCGAGCAGGTCCGCGCCGAGCCGCCCGATCAGGTAGGTCGACGCCGCGGTGGCCGCCGCGCCGAGCAGCGCGGAGACCACCATCAGGACCCCGGTGCCCAGCAGGGCCGAGCGCGGCTCGCCGCCGACCACCCCGTCGACCACCCGGCCGAGCAGGAGGACCGGGAGCATCTGGAGCGCCGCCCCGGCCACCGTGCTGAGCACGGTGGCCGCCGTCAGCCACGGGGTCTCGCGGCAGCGGGAGAGGACCCACCGGGCCGCCTCCCGGCCGCTCGTGGTGCGCAGGGTGGCGGCGGCGGGCGGAGCGACGCGCTCCTCCGTGGTGGTCACACCCGGGTCCTTCCTCCGGACGGGGGACCGGCCGGCCGGGGGCGGCTCACCCCTGGCCGACCGACTTGACGATCTCGTCGATGGCGTACGGCAGCGAGAGCAGGGTGACCTGGGACATCGCGGCACCGACCGCGGGGCCCTCGCTGTCCAGCAGGTAGGACACCTTGCCGGCCTTGGTCACCTTGAGGTTGGCGAAGAGGTCGAACTTCTTCAGCGCGTCGGTGTCGGCCTTGTCGTTGATGACGAAGACCCGGTCGACATCGATCAGGTCCATCCGCTCCGGGGAGAGCTGGGTGGAGAACTCGCTGCCCGCGATCCGGTCGATCTCGGTCTGCCCCTTGAAGCCCATGCCGGACAGCAGCTGGCCCCGCACGTCGGTGGTGGTGAAGGGGGTCACCGAGTCCTTGTACCACGACAGCGCGACGGCGGTCTGGCCGGCGAACTCCGGGTGCGCCGTCCTGACGGCGGCGAGCTTGTCCTGGATGCCCTGGACCAGTTGCTTGCCCTCGTCGGCCCGGCCGAGCGCCTTGGCGATGTGCAGGGCGTTGTCCTGCCACGGAGCGCTGAACGGCTCCTTCTCCGCCTTGGTGCGGCCGACCGTCGGAGCGATCTTCGAGAGCTTGTCGTAGGCGGCCCGGTCGATCTCGGAGTAGACCGCGACGATCAGGTCGGGCCGCAGGGACGCGATCTTCTCGAAGTTGGGGCCGGCGTCGCCGTTGTTGAGGACGACCTCGGGCTTGGCGTCGCCCCACTTGTCCTTCACCCAGGGCCACTGGGTGTTGATGTCGGGGCTCTGGCCCGCCGGGTTCGGGTACTGGTCGACCATGCCGACCGGCTTGATGCCGAACGCCAGCACGGCCTGGTCGTCCGTGTAGCCGACGGTGACGACCCGCTTGGGGGCCTTCTCGACCTTCGTGGATCCGAACGCGTGCTCCACCGTCACCGGGAAGGTGCCCGCCGAAGTCCCGCCGGCGGCCGTGTCGTTGGCGGCCTTGCCCGTCGCGTCGGACCCGCAGCCCGCGAGCAGGCCCACGCCGAGCGCCGCGGCGGCCACGGTCGCCGCCAGCCGCCGCCGGCGCTTCGTACGTGTCGTTCGGTCGAGGAGCATCCGGAATCCCTTGCTGTCGTGCCGTCAGCCGAAACCCCCTCAGCGGGGGAGGCAAACGCTATCCTGGGTTTGTGAGGTAAGCCTAGCCTAAGTTGCGGTATCTACGTCCCGTTTCATCCCGCTCCGGACGTGCGTCCGTCCGATCGGCACGATGAGCGGCCGGTCCCCCACCGGATCGTCGATCACCCGGGCCCGCAGGCCGAACGCCTCGTGCAGCAGCTCGGTGGTCACCACGTCGCGCGGGTGACCCTGCGCCAGCACCGAGCCCGCCTTCATGACGATCAGGTTGTCGCTGTAACGGGCGGCCAGATTGAGGTCGTGCAGCACCATCACCACGGTGCGCCCCGACTCGTGCAGATCGTCCACCAGGTCGAGCACGTCGATCGCGTGCGCGAGGTCCAGATAGGTGGTGGGCTCGTCGAGCAGCAGCAGATCGGTGCCCTGGGCGAGCGTCATCGAGATCCAGACCCGCTGCCGCTGACCGCCCGAGAGCGAATCGACCGGGCGGTCGGCCAGGTCGGACACCCCGGTCATGGCCAGCGCGTCCTCCACCACCGAGGCGTCGTCGGAGGACCACTGCCGCAGCCAGCTCTGGTGCGGGTGCCGGCCCCGGGCGACCAGGTCCGCCACCGTCAGGCCCTCCGGCGCGACCGGCGACTGCGGCAGCAGGCCGAGCCGCTTCGCCACGTCCCTGGTCCGCAGCGTGGCGATGTCCTCGCCGTCGAGCACCACCGAGCCCCGGCTCGGCCTGAGCAGCCGTGACAGGGTGCGCAGCAGGGTGGACTTGCCGCACCCGTTCGGGCCGATGATCGTGGTCACCAGCCCGGTGGGGATCGTGACGTCCAGCGCGTCGATCACGGTCCGCTCGCCGTACCCGACGGTGACGCCCCGGGCGGCCAGCCGCGGCGCGACGGCCCCGGCCTCGACTTCTGTGCTGTTCCCGGTCGTTCTGCCGGGACGGCTCCCGGTGATGGAGTCGGCGACCATGGCTCCCTTTCGGTTCGGGCCTGCGTGCTTCTTGTCGGCTAACGGCGGTTGGCGCGCACCAGGAGGTACACCAGGAAGGGGCCGCCGATCGCGGCGGTGACCACGCCGACCGGCAGGGTCACCGGCAGCGCCGTCCGGGCCACCAGGTCCGATCCGATCAGCAGCAGCGCCCCCACCGTGGCGGAGGCCACCAGCGGCGGTGTCGGGTGCTTGGTCAGACGCATCGCCACCTGCGGCGCCACCATGGCGACGAAGGGGACCGGACCGGCCGCGCTCACCGCGAACCCGGCCAGCAGCACCGCGCACAGCAGCAGCACCGCTCGCACCCGGGTGTACCGGACGCCCAGGCCCGCGGCCACGTCGTCGCCGAACTGCATCGGCTTGAACTGGAAGGCGGCGCCCGTCACGACGGCCAGCACGGCCAGGGTGCCCCAGAGCGCCGTCGCGACCTCGTCCCAGGAGCGGTTGTCCAGCGAACCGACCAGCCACGCCTGGGCCCTGGCCACGTCCCTGATGTCGGCGGTGGCCAGCAGCCAGGTCGTGAGCGCCTCCGTCACCGCGCTGACCGAGATGCCGATCAGGACGAGCCGGAAGCCGTCCACCCCGCGCCGCCAGGCCAGGAAGTACACCAGCAGTCCCGTGCCGAGACCGCCCAGGAGCGACGCCCCGGAGAGGCCCACCGCGCTGACGACCGCGGCGGCCGACCCGCCCGACACCGTCACCAGGAACACCGCGACCGCGCTCGCCCCGCCGGTGATCCCCAGGATGTCAGGGCTGGCCAGGGGGTTGCGGGCGATCGACTGGGTCAGCGCCCCGGACACCCCGAGGGCGACCCCCACGACCAGCCCGGCCAGGGCCCGCGGCAGCCGCAGGTCCATGATCACGAACTGGTCGACCCGCTCGCCGCCGCCGAAGAGGGTGGCGACCACCTGCGGCAGGCCGATGGGGAAGTCCCCGTGGGCGATGGACAGGCAGAACAGGAGGAAGGTCACCGCCGCCAGCAGCAGCGTGACCAGGACGACCCTGGGCCGCCAGACGAACGACATCCCGCCGAGCCGCACACCCGGTGCCACGGCCCGCTTCACCACTGTCACGTTCATGCGCTCCTGAACTTCCCTCGCCACACCAGGACCGCGAAGAACGGGGCGCCCAGCAGGGCGACCAGCACACCGGCGTCCAGTTCGCCCGGTCGGACCACCACGCGCCCCACGATGTCGCACACCAGCAGGACGACCGCGCCGAGCAGGCCCGCGTACGGCACCAGCCAGCGGTAGTCCGGCCCGGCGAGGTAGCGCGCCACATGCGCCACCATCAGGCCGAGGAAGGCGATCGGGCCGCAGGCCGCCGTGGCCGCGCCCGCCATCAGGGTGATGGCGACGATGCCGACGGTCCGGATCAGGGTGATGTTCACCCCGAGGCCCCGCGCCACGTCGTCCCCGAGGTTGAGCAGGTTGACGGAGGGCAGCACGGCCAGGGCCAGCACCAGGCCGACCACGACGAACGGCGTCACCGGCCAGATGACCCGGAACGGGACGCCGGCCAGCGAGCCGGTGTTCCAGAACCGGAGGGCGTTCAGGGCCGCCTTGTCCGACAGCGCGATCGCGGTGGTCATCGCCGCGAGGAACACCGCGACGCCCTGGCCCGCCAGGGCGAGCGTCAGCGGATTCCCGGCCCCGCGGCCGATGCTGGACAGCCCGAACACCACCACCCCGGCCAGCCCGGCGCCCAGGAACGCGAACCAGACGTACTGGAACGGGTCGGTGAGGCCGAACAGGGAGATCGCCGACACCACCGCGAAGGAGGCGCCGGTGTTCACCCCCAGCAGGCCGGTGTCCGCGATCGGGTTGCGGGTGAACCCCTGGATCAGCGCGCCGCCGACCCCCAGGGCGATGCCCGCCAGGATCGCGAGCACCGTCCGGGGCAGCCGCACGGTCTGCACGATCAGCCGGATCTCGGTCGCGCGCTGGTCCGCGTCCGGCCCGGCGAACAGTCCGTGCCACACCTCGGCCGGGCTCAACGCCCGCGCGCCGACGGCGACCGAGACCACCGCGGCGACCAGGAGCAGGACGGTGATCGCCGCCAGCCCCGTGATCCGCCGCCCGCGAGCCGCCGCGGCCCCGGTCGGCGCCGGGCGTCGGCCTGTCGCCGGGCGCCCGGCTGTCGTCGGGCCGACGGCCGGGTGCGTCCCCCCGGATCTGCCGGCGGGCGGGCCGTCGGGGCGACGGCGTGTGCCGAGGGGCACGGGCGGTTCCTCTCTCTCCTGCATGGCGCTCACGCGCCGCCGTACCGTGCGGTACGACGGCGGGTGCGGTGGTGCCGTATTGCGGTGGTGCCGTGGTGCCGTGATGTCGTGGCACTGGGGTCTAGCGGGTCGGCTGGCGGAGGCCGGCCTCCTCGGTGACGGGCGGGGCTTCGAGGGATCCGACCCCGCGGCCCCGGTCGAGGATCGAGTCCAGGATCTCGCCGACCCGGACGGCCGTGTTGGACAGCAGGGAGGAGGTGATGCCGTGGGTGTGCTCCGTGCCGCCCTGGAGGTAGATGCCGCAGCGCAGCGCGGGATCGGTCGCCACCCGGTAGTCGCGCCCGACCCGGACCCGGCCCAGGTCGTCGCGGTGGCACCGGTCGGCGACCGCGCCGAGGACCCCGAGGCCGTCGGCCGGCAGGTAGCCGGTGGCGCAGACCACGACATCGGCCTCCAGCGGGGCCGCCTCGCCGGTGACGAGGTTCTCGACGGTCGCGCGGACCGCGCCGGGTATCTCCTCGGCGGCCGTCAGGCGCGAGACGTTGAGGAAGCGCAGCCGCTCGGTGCCCAGCACCTTCTCCTGGTACGCCTGCCGGTAGAGGTCGTCGATGAGGTCGATGTCCACCACGGAGTAGTTGGTGTTCCCGTGGTAGTCCATCAGCCGGCGCTTCACCTCCTCCGGCGCGGTGAAGTACGCGTCGACGGCCTGCGGGTCGAAGATCCGGTTGGCGAAGCTGCTGTCGTCCGCCGGGCTGTAGCCGTAGCGGGAGAAGACCGCGCAGACCTCGGCCGCCGGGAAGCGGCGGTGCAGGTAGGCGACGGCCTCCGCGGCGCTCTGGCCGGCGCCGACCACGACGAAGCGGCCGGGCTCGGTGCCGTCGAGGGCGCCGATGTTCCGCAGCAGGTCGGAGTTGTGCCAGACCCGTTCGCCCCGCTGGACGCCCTCGGGCATGACCGGGCGCAGCCCGGTGCCGATGACGAGGTTGCGCGCGCGGTGGACCACGGTCTCGTCGCCGGACCGCGCCGTGACGTCCAGGTACTCCACCACGCCGTCGCGCAGGACGGGTTCGACGGAGACGACCCGGTGGCCGTAGGAGACCATGTCGTCGACCTTCGCTGCGGCCCACTCGAAGTAGTCGTGGAACTCGACCCGGAGCGGGAAGAGGTTCTTGTGGTTGACGAAGTCGATCAGGCGGCCCCTGCTCTGCAGGTAGCAGAGGAAGCTGTACTCGCTGGCCGGGTTCCGGAGCGTCACCAGGTCCTTCAGGAACGAGACCTGCATCGTCGCGTCGTCGATGAGCATGCCCCGGTGCCAGCCGAAGCCGGGTTGCTGCTCGAAGAAGTGCGCGGTGACGGCCTCGTGCCTCCCGACGCGCTCGTTGTGCTCGCTCAGCGCGATCGCCATGGCGACGTTCGACGGCCCGAAGCCGATACCGATCAGGTCGTGGATCAGTGCTGCGTCGCCGGGAAGGGCCCGAGGCATGTCACTCCCATTCGTGCGCCGATTTGAACTTAGGCAAGGCTAACCTGATCTATCGTGCCTGTCGACCGGACGGACGGTCAAATCCTTGCCTTGCCGGTCAACTCCGCCGCGCATGCGTGCCGTTGCACGGTTAGGTAAGCCTTGCTTTACTCTTCCGTGTCAGTTCGCCAGCCCGAGGAGGAACGCTGATGCGGGTCGTCATGTTCGGCTATCAGACCTGGGGCCACCGCACCCTGAAGGCGCTCCTGGAATCCGAGCACGACGTCGTGCTGGTGGTGACGCACCCCAGGAGCGAGCACGCCTACGAGAAGATCTGGAGCGACTCGGTCGCCGACCTCGCCGAGGAGCACGGCATCCCGGTCCTGATCCGCAACCGCCCCGACGACGACGAGCTGCTGCGGCGCCTGGAGGAGGCCGCCCCGGACATCATCGTCGCCAACAACTGGCGGACCTGGATCCCGCCCCGGATCTACACCCTGCCGAAGCACGGCACCCTCAACATCCACGACTCGCTGCTGCCCAAGTACGCGGGCTTCTCACCGCTGATCTGGGCCCTGGTCAACGGCGAGTCCGAGGTCGGCGTCACGGCGCACCTGATGGACGAGGTGCTCGACGCCGGCGACATCGTGCGACAGGAGGCGGTCGCCGTCGGTCCGACCGACACCGCCACCGACCTCTTCCACCGGACGGTGGACCTGATCGCGCCCGTCACCGTCGGCGCCCTCGACCTGATCGCCGGCGGCCGCACCGAGTTCACCAAGCAGGACCGCTCGCAGGCCAGCTTCTTCCACAAGCGGGCCGAGGAGGACATCCGGATCGACTGGGGCTGGCCCGCCGACGCGCTGGAGCGCCTGGTCCGCGCCCAGTCCGCCCCCTACCCGGCCGCCTTCACCCACCACCGGGGCAGGCGGCTGGAGATCCTCGCCGCCGTCGTCTCGGAGGGCCGCTACGGCGGCACCCCCGGCCGCATCTTCTACCGCGAGGGCGACGGCGTGGTGATCGTCGCCGGCGCGGACGCCCGCACCGGCCGCAACCACGGCCTGGCCGTCACCCGGGTCCGCACCGAGGACGGCCGGGAGCTGGCGGCCACCGAGTACTTCACCACGATGGGCGGCTACCTCACCGGCCGGCCCTGACCGACCGGTCGGCCCCCACGCACCGCCGATGGCGGGCCCGCGCCGTAGCGGCGGCGCGGGGTCCGCCGTCAGGCCCTGGGCGCGGGCCGCCGCCGCACCGGCCGGAGGCCGAAGTGCTCGGCGTCCAGGTGCTCGGAGAGCAGGGCGAGGATGTCCGCGAGCCGCTCCCGGTCCACCGCCGAGAGCGGGGCGAGGACGTCGTCGTCGACGGCCGCAAGTTCCACGTCGACGGCGGCCGCGACCTCGCGGCCCCTGCGCGTCAGCCGGGTCAGCGTCCGGCGGCGGTCCGCCTCGTCGCGGGCGCAGGTCACATGCCCGGCGGCCACGAGGTCCCCGACCACCCGGGCCACGTCGGCGGAGGACAGGCCGAGCCGCTCGGCCAGTTCGGCCTTGGAGAGGCCGGGCGTGTCCCCCAGGGCGCAGAGCACCATCACGTGCCAGAGCTTGAGCCCCCGGCCCGCCGCCTGCTCCGCGAGGAGCCGCCGGGCGGCCCGGCCGACGAGGGCCATCAGGAAGCTGCTGCGGGCCAGCAGGCCCGCCGGGCCATCCTGGCCGAGATGCGCGCACCCGGCCGGCGCGGCGGACCCCCGCGGGCGGGCCGGGCGGCCGGTCGCGATCGCGCTCGCGGTCGCACCGGAGGCGCGCTGTGCGCCGGGCATACGGTTCGTCATGGAACGTGCCTCCCCTGTGGATCGATCGTGCGTCGTCGCACCGAACAGGCCGGTGGCCGACCGTCGGTGTCCCCCCGATCGCGTCTTCGATTTAGGATAGCCTTACCTAAGTTGCCAGTGAAGGCGGCGCTCGGCCCGACCTCCCGGGAGACTGCGGCGGGCCTACCGCCGGACCGTCGACTCGGGCCGGGGCAAACGCCTCAGAGGGCCCAATGGCAGGAATTCCCGACCGAAGCCGGCCGCGGGGCCGCCGGACGCCCGGTCTCGGCCGGGCGACGGAAGAGACAGGCCCGCAACGGACACCACAGCCGGACAGGCCGGAGCCCGGCCCCACCCTCGGGCGGGGCCGGGCCGGCGTCCGCACCACCGTCAGGAACGCAGCTCCAGCGTGCAGCACTTCACGCTGCCGCCCGCGTACAGCAGTTCGGTGAGCTCGACGCCGATCGGCTCGAACCCCCGCTCGCGCAGCTGCCGCTGGAGGCCGGTCGCGGCGGCCGGGAGCAGCACATGGCGGCCGTCCGAGAGCGCGTTGAGCCCGAACACCACGGCGTCCTCCTCGTCGGCGAGGATCGCGTCGGGGAAGAGCTCGCGCAGCACCGCCCGGCTGCCCGCGCTGAACGCGGCCGGGTAGTACATGACTTCGTCGTCCGACAGCACGGCCAGCGCGGTGTCGAGGTGGTAGAAGCGCGGGTCCACCAGGGTCAGCCCGATGACCGGGACCCCGAAGAACTCCTGTGCCTCCGCGTGCGACCGCCGGTCGGTGCGGAAGCCCGACCCGGCGAGGATCCTGCGCCCCACCACCAGGTAGTCGCCCTCGCCCTCGTTGATGTGCTCGGGCCAGTGCAGCTCCCGGTAGCCGTTCCCGGCGAACCAGTTGAGGTAGGCGGGTCCTTCGGCGGTCCGCTCGACGTGCCGGAAGCGGGCTCCCAGCACCTTCCCGTCCAGGACGGTGGCCCCGTTGGCCGCGAAGACCATGTCGGGCAGCCCCGGCGCCGGTTCGATGACCTCCACCGTGTGGCCGAGGCTCAGGTACAGCTCCCGCAGGGCGGTCCACTGGGCGAGGGCGAGGGCGGGGTCGACCGGCTTGCCGGGGTCCATCCAGGGGTTGATCGAGTAGCTGACGTCGAAGTGCAGCGGCTCGCACATCAGGAAGCGGCGCGGGGTCGCGACGCGGACGCGTTGTGCGGCGGCGGCCCTGGCGAGCGGGGTGGGGATCGTGTCCGTTGCAGGCATGTGGACCTCTGGTGAGAGTCGGCCGGTTCTGTGCGCGGCGCCGGGATCGATCCGGGCCGCCCCTTCGGGAACGCTCCAACCTGGTTAGGTTACCCTAACCTTATCAACTCCCGCAGACTTCCGTCTCGTTGTCGACCCGTCACCCGTCACTCGTCACTCGTCACCGGAGGCAGAAGCAGGACCGCCGGGCTCCGCTACCGGGTGCGGAGTTCCACGCCGTCCACCAGGAGGCGCAGCCCCAGTTCGAAGCCCCGGTCGTCGAGCTCCGTCGCACCGCTCCCGTCGGCGTAGGCGCCGTCGAGGGCGTCCGCGAGGGCCGGGTACTCGGGCCGGTAGCCGGCCGGTTCCCGGGTGAAGCCGGCGCCGAAGGTCTCCAGGGCGGAGCCGAGGACCAGGAAGTCCAGGGCCGCAGCGACCTCGGCCGCGTCCGCCGGGCCGAGACCGGCCCGGCCCAGGAGGGCGAGCAGCGCGTCGTAGCCGCGCAGGGCGTTGTCCGCCACGACGCGGCGGCGGGCGAGCAGGGAGACCGCGTTCGGGTGCCGGACGAAGACGGCGCGGTAGCCGCGCGCGTAGGCGGCCAGGCCCGAGCGCCAGTCGGCGTCGCCCAGCGGCGCGTGGTCGATCTCGCCGTTGACCAGTTCGGAGACGGAGTCGACCAGGGCGTCCTTGTTCTCGATGTGGTTGTAGAGCGAGGCGGCCTTGACCCCGAGCCGTTCCGCCAGCGCCCGCATGGTGAGGCCGTCGGGGCCCTCCTCGTCCACCACCTGGAGCGCCGCGCGCGCGATCCGCTCACGGGTCAGCAGTGCCTTGCTCGGTCGGCCCACCGATAGGTCCCCTCTTCCGCTCCTCGTGCTTCGGGGGCTATCGTGCCAGATCAACAGCGGACGCTAACAAAGTTAGTTTTATCTGGAGGGCGCAGCCCGTGGCCGAGAACACCCCGACCGACGACGACCGGCTGGCAGCTCTCGGCTACCGGCAGGAGCTGAGACGCAGCCTGAACGTGCTCGGCAACATCTCCATGGGCTTCGCCGTCGTCTCCCCCGTCGTGGGTCTGTACGCGGCCGTCCAGGTCGGCATGGGCGTCGCGGGCGGGGCCTGGGTCTGGGCGCTGCCGCTGTGCCTGCTCGGGCAGTGCCTGGTGGTCGCCGTCTACTCCGAGCTCGCCTCGCAGTGGCCGCTGGCCGGTGGCGCCTACCAGTGGAGCAAGCGGCTGGCCGGTCCGGGCGTCGCCTGGCTGAGCGGCTGGCTGTGGCAGTTCGCCGTGATGTTCGGCAACACCACCGTCGCCTACCTCGCCTCCCCCTGGCTGTTCGCGCTCTTCGGCGCCGTCCCCACCCCCGCCGAGCAGGTGCTCGCCTCGGTCGGCTTCGTACTGCTCTGCACCCTGGTCAACGCCTACGGCATCAACCTGCTGCGCCGCTTCGTCGGCCTCGGCATCGCCGCCGAGACGGTCGCCTCGGTCGTGGTCGGCCTCACCCTGCTGCTGTTCTTCCGGGAGCACGGCTTCGCCCTGCTCACCGACATGCTGGACGCGCCGAAGGCCCTGGGCCTCAGCGACACCGGCGCCGTGCTCGCGGCCGTGGCCGTCGCCGGCTGGGCGTTCATCGGCTTCGACGCCTGCGTGTCGACCGCCGAGGAGACCAAGGACGCCTCCCGGCAGGTCCCCCGGGCCATGTGGTGGTCGCTGCTCGCCGTCGGACTCGTGGTGATCCTCAACGCGGTCGCGGTCGCGCTCGCCCACCCCGCCCCCGCCGAGGTGGTCGCCCGCCAGGACCTCGACCCGGTCACCACTGCGGTCACCCACGCCTTCGGCGGCTGGAGCGACAAGCCCTTCGTCCTGGTCGTGCTGATCAGCTTCACCGCCTGCCTGATGGCCTCCCAGGGCGGCGCCGCCCGGGGCCTCTACTCGCTCGCCCGCGACGACGTCTTCCCCTTCTCCCGCCGGATCCGCAAGGTCAACCGGCACCGGGCGCCGATCGGCGGCCTGGTCGCCGCCGCGGTGGTCAGCTGCGCCGCGCTGCCGCTGGGGCTGAGCACCTCGGCCATCGGGAGTCTGATCACCTTCGGCGGCGCCGCCACCTTCGTGCCGTTCTTCGTGCTCACCCTGGTCGCCCTGACCGCGCGCCTGCGCGGCCGCTGGACGCCCGCCGGGGCGGTCCGCTACGGGCGCCTCGGCACCCCGCTGAACCTGCTCGCGGTGCTGTGGACCGGCTTCGAGGTGGTCAACATCTGCTGGCCGCGCGCCGTGCTCTCCCCGGCCGGGGCGCCGTGGTACCAGATCTGGGCGGCACCGCTCGGCGTCGGCACGGTGACCCTCACCGGTCTCGGCTACCTGCTCGCGCGCCGCCCCGACCGGCGCATGGGCGAGGCCGACCGGGACCGCCCGCACACCGAGGAGCTCGCACCGGCCGTGATCTAGCCCCTCGCTTCCGTTCTCTTCCGTTCTCTTCCGTTCCGCACCGACGCCCCGGCGTCCCGGCCTCCCGGCCGGGGCGCCGCGGACCCGTTCACCTGCCCACCTGCTCACCTGTTCACCCGACCGTTCCACCGAAGCACCTTGGAGACGAACCCCATGACCCACCCGTTCGACGTCGTCGAGACCGGTATCGCCGACCTGCGGGCCGCGCTGGAGACGGGCCGGACCACCGCGGTCGGCCTGCTCGACGCCTACCTCGCGCGGATCGAGGCCTACGACCGGCCCGGCACCGCCACCGCGCTCAACGCGCTCGTCGTGATGAACCCGGACGCCCGCGCCGACGCCGAGGCCTCGGACGCCCGCCGCGCCCGCGGCGAGAGCCTCGGCCCGCTCGACGGCATCCCCTACACCGCCAAGGACAGCTACCTCGCCAAGGGCCTGACCGCCGCCGCCGGCTCCCCCGCGTTCGAGCACCTCGTCGCCCAGCGCGACGCCTTCGCGATCGAGCGGCTGCGCGCCGCCGGCGCCGTGCTCATCGGCCTCACCAACATGCCGCCGATGGCGAACGGCGGCATGCAGCGCGGCGTCTACGGCCGCGCCGAGAGCCCCTACAACGCCGACTGGCTGACCAGCGCCTACGGTTCCGGCTCCTCCAACGGCTCGGGCACCGCCACCGCCGCCTCGTTCGGCGCGTTCGGGCTCGGCGAGGAGACCTGGTCCTCCGGCCGGGCGCCCGCCTCCTACAACGCCCTGTGCGCCTACACCCCCAGCCGGGGCGTGATCTCGGTGCGCGGCAACTGGCCGCTCGTCCCGACCATGGACGTCGTCGTCCCGCACACCCGCACCATGGCCGACCTGCTCGAACTGCTCGACGTCGTCGTGGCCGACGACCCGGACACCCGGGGCGACCTCTGGCGGACCCAGCCCTGGTTGCCGATCCCCGCGCCCTCGCAGGTCCGCCCGGACTCCTACCCGGCGCTCGCCCCCGCCGACACCTCGGCGGCCCGGGCAGCGCTCGCCGGAAAGCGCGTCGGCGTGCCCAGGATGTACATCAACGCCGACCCGGACGCCGGGACCAACCCCGAGGGCGGCATCGGCGGCCAGACCGGCCAGCGGATCGACACCCGCGCCTCGGTGATCGCCCTGTGGGAGGAGGCCCGCCGCGACCTGGAGGCCGCCGGGGCCGAGGTCGTCGAGGTCGACTTCCCCGTGGTCACCAACTACGAGTCCGACCGCCCCGGGGCGCCGTCCGTGAAGACCCGGGGCCTGATCGGCGCCGACTTCCTCGCCCGCGAGATCCTCGACCTGTCGGCCTGGGCCTGGGACGACTTCCTGCGCGCCAACGGGGACCCCGCCCTCCCGAGCCTGGCCGAGGTCGACGCCGACACCATCTGGCCCAAGCACCAGGGCGAACTGCCGGACCGCTACGCCGGTTTCGACGACACCATCACCGACTACCCGCGCCAGGTGCGCGAGCACCCCTACGCGTCGGTCACCGAGATCCCGCTCCTGGAGCAGGGCCTGCGCGGCCTGGAGGAGACCCGCCGGACCGACCTGGAGCAGTGGATGGACGGACTCGGCCTGGACGCCGTGGTCTTCCCCGCCGTCGCCGACGTGGGCCCGGCCGACATGGACGTGACCGAGGCCTCCGCGGACCTCGGCTGGCGCAACGGCGTGTGGGTCGCCAACGGCAACCTGGTACCGCGCCACCTCGGCATCCCGACCGTGACCGTGCCGATGGGCACCATGGCCGACATCGGCATGCCGGTGGGCCTCACCTTCGCGGGCCGCGCCTACGACGACACCACCCTGCTCCGTCTCGCCGCCGCCTTCGAGGCCACCGGCGACCGCCGCACCACCCCGCCGCGCACCCCCCGCCTCCCGGCAGCCTGACCGACCGGGGGCACCGCTCCCGCCCGGCCACGAACGGCCGGGCGGGAGCGGCCGGGCGGGAGCGCCTCGGCGCCCGTCGGTGCTCCGCCCCGGCCGAGTTCGCGAAAACGCCGCCCGACGGGCGCGGTCCGACGATGATGTCCTCGCGGGAGTGCACTCGGCTGGGGGCGGGCGGGATGTCGGACCAGGGGGACGGCGGGCTCGACGACGGGCGCCCGGACGAGGACCGGGGCGCATCCCCCGACGAACACCACGTCACCCACAACCTCATGCGGGACAACACGGTGGTGGGCCATGTCTTCCAGGCCGGCCGGATCACCGTCAACATGTCCGCAGGGCCGGAGAGCGGGGCCGGCGGGGGCGCGGCCGGCGGCGTCCGCCCGACGGGCGAGGCCCATTTCCACGTCGACGGCGCCGACACCCCCGCCCGGCGCGGGCCCTCGCGGCCACTGCTCGCCTCCCTGCTCGCCGTGGCCCTCGCCGCCGTCCTCGCGCTGTCCTTGACGCCGATCGGCGCGCCGTGGGCACCGGCCGCCCGGCTCGGGGTCGCGGGGGTCGCGGTCGCCGCCTCGGCCGCCGCCCTCCTGGAGCTCCGCGCGGCCCGGACCCGGCGACGGCGGGCCGCGGTGCCCCCGGAGCGGCTGCGCTCCGCCGCCGATTCGCTGGCCCGGGCGCTGGGCGAACAGTACGAGCGCGAGGAACACGCCCTGCGGCTCGACGATCCGCTGCCCATCCAGATCGGCTGGTCCGAGGGCGACCCGCGGGTCGTCGACCAGTGGGTCCACGTCCGCGACGGCGCGCGGCGGCCGCTCGACCTCACCGGCCGCTTCGACCACGTGGCGGAGCTGTTCGAACGGCTGCCCACCGGACGGCTGGTAGTCCTGGGCGGGCCGGGCGCGGGCAAATCGGCGCTCGTCCTGCGGCTGGCCGGGCGCCTCCTCGCCGACCGGGCACCCGACGCGCCCGTGCCGGTGCTGTTCCCGCTCGCCTCCTGGGACCCGCGGCGCCAGCGGGGCCTGTGGCACTGGGCCGCCGCCCGGATCGCCGCCGAGCACACCGGCCTCGCCCCCTCCACCGCCGAACGGCACGCGATCGCCCTGGAGCTGATCCGCACCGGCCGGATCCTGCCGGTGCTCGACGGCTTCGACGAACTGCCCGGCCCGGCCCAGCCCGAGGCGCTGGCCCGGCTCCGGGCGAGCCTCGGCGGCCCGGCCAGGTTCGTCCTGACCAGCCGGATCACCCCGTACATGGCCGCCGTCGAACTCGGCGGCGCCGTGCTGGACGGCGCCGCGGTCGTGCGGATCCGGCCGCTGTCCGTCGCCGACGTCCGCGCCTACCTCCCGCGCACCACCCGGCTGGTGCGCGGCGGCGACGGCTACGCCACCAAGTGGGACCCGGTCCTGGAGCGGCTGCGGGACACCACCGGGGACCCGCCGGCCCGCCGGTTGCGCTCCGTCCTCGCCACCCCGCTGATGGTGGCGATGGCCCGCGCCGCGTACGGCGACACCGGGGCCGACCCGGCCGAACTGCTCGACCCCGGCCGCTTCCCCGACCGCTCCTCGGTCGAGGAGCACCTCTTCGACCGGTTCGTCCCGTCCGTCTACGCCACTCCCCTCGAAGGTCCGGGCAGCGTCGGCGCGGCGCCCGGACCGGACGAGGCACAGGTCCGTCGCTGGGCCGGCTGGCTCGCCGCCCACCTGCGCGACTCGCAGTCCCAGGAACTGTCCTGGTGGCGGCTGGACGAGGCGGTGCCACGACCGGTCCGGGCCCTCGGCCCGGCCGCCGCGGTGACGGTCGCCGCCCTCACCGTGACGGCCCTGGGCGTCGGCGAGCTCCCGTACGTCCACCTGCGGGTGGGCCTCGCGTTCGCCCTGTTCGCCGCCCTGGCCGTGGTGGCGGAATGGGTCCTCGCCGCCCCGGAGGGTCTTCCCGCGCCGCACCGGCTCCCGACCGGGCGGGAGTACCGGCGGTCGCTGCGCGAGCGTGCGGTGCGGGGTGCCTCGGTGTACCGCTACGGGTGGCTGCTGCTGGCGGCGGCGGGCACGGCGGCCGGCCTCCGCTGGCACTGGCTCACCCCCTGGCTCCTGCTCGCCGGAGCGGCCGTCGTCAGCTGGACGACCGCCGTGGGCGCCCTGCACTCCGCGCGCCGCCCCGCCGACCCGGCCGCGGCGGCCGACCCGGCGGCCCTGGTGCGCGCCGACCGGGGTGCCGCGCTCGTCACCGGTGTGCTCACCGTGCTCGACGGCCACGACCGCCAGGCGGCGGTGCGCACCGCGCTCAAGACGCCGCCGTTCCTGCTGCTCCTCTGGACCCTGTCGGGCGGCGCGCGGACCGTGCACCTCTGGACCTGGACGCGCACGCTGGCGGGGACGCTCCTGGCCGCGGCGGTGTACGGCGTCGCCTCCTCCGCCTGGGGCCGGTACACCGTCGCCCGGTGCTGGCTGGCCGCCACCGGGAAGCTGCCGTTCCGGCTGATGCCGTTCCTCCAGGAGGCCCACCGGCACGGCCTGCTCCGCCGCAGCGGAGGCAGCTACCGGTTCCGCCACATCGAGCTGCGCAACCGCCTGGCGGGCCCGCGCCCCGCTTCCTCCGTCCGGCCGAAGGACCGACCCCGGTCCTCCTTCGGCCGGGTGCGGGCCGCCGCCCGCTCGGCGCCCGCCGGCGCGGCCACGGCGGGCCTGCTGTTCGTCATGCAGATCGGCACGATGAGCGCCGTCGGCGCACCGGGGCCCTACCTCGCCCTCCCGGACGCCTGCGCCCTGCTCTCCACCGGGGTGCTCCCACCGGTCATGACCACGCCCGTACTCCGGCAGGCCTCGCCCGACAGCTGCGAGGCGTTCGACGACGCGCCCTTCGCGCCCGCGACCCGGGTGTTCCTGGCGACCCACCTGGAGCAGCCCGGAAGCGGTCACAGCGCCCTGGTGAACGCCCGCACCGGTTACGACCGCTGGCTGCGCACGAAGCTCGCCCCCGCCCGGTTCGTCGACCGGCAGCCGTACCGGAATCGCGGACCGCTCTCCGGCTTCAGGTCGTCCTCCGCCGGGGCCGTGGTCGGCAACGCCTACCTGTACCTGTACTACTCGGAGGAGTTCGGCGGCGACGACCGGACGCCGGACGCGGCCGAGGCCCTGCTGGGCGAGATCCGCCGCCGGGCCCCGCTCGGTCCCGCCCCCGGACCGGGGAGCCCCTCCTTCGGTGCCCTGCCCGCCCGGAAGCTGCCGGCGCACAGCCGCTTCACCGCCTACCGGGACTTCCCCCCGCAGACCGTCGCCGGGGCGACCTGGTCCCCGGCCGACCCGTCCTACCTCTGGGCCTTCGACGCCCTGCCGTTCGTGATGCGCGCTCCGTCCGGGATGGACTGCGTCCAGGAGCGGCGCACCGGGCCCGACGTGACCCGGATCCACTGCGGCCACGACCGGCGAGGGGGATCCGGCTCGCACTTCGCCCTGGTGGTCGAGCTGCGGCCGTGCGGGACCCGGTGCACCCGCCAGGACCTCGCGGCCCTGGCCGCCACCCCGGCCTGGTCCGGGCTCGGCCCGTGGACGTGGCACGACGCCTGGGCCCTGCGCTCGGAGTCGGCCGACGGTCCGGCCTACCGGCTGAACCTGCTGCGCGCCTTCGCCAACGGCGGGGCGAGCTACCTGGTGGGAGTGCGCGGCACGGTCTCACCCGGTCGCGCCGCCACGCTGCAGAAGGTCGTCAACGACGTCTACACCCAGACCGGCGGCCGCCCGACGAGCTGAGACACGGCCCGGGGGCCGTCCTGTCGATCTTCTCGGACAGGCTGCGGCGTCGGGGCGCGGGCACGAGACGTCCGGGTCCGAGGAGTCCGCCGTTGTCGGTCACCGATGCTCAGCGGGCCGTGCTGCCGGGCTGGTTGCGTCAAGGTCCGCGCCGTGGTCGGGCTCCGCCTCGACCCGCCGGAGACGGCCCTGGTGCTCTGTGTGGACGAGACGTCGCGGACCCAGGCCCGGGACCGGCCTCAGCCGGTCCCGCCGATGGTGCCCGGTGTTCCCGAACGCCGCGGCCACGACCACGCCCGGGCCGGCACGACCACTCCCTGCGGTTGCCGGACTGGCGGGGTTCTCGGTCGACAGCCGCGGACTTCTCGGTCAATTCCGACCGAAAGGCCCTGCCGCGCGGGGGCTGACACCCTACCGTGGAGGGAAGTCTGCCCCGGTCCGGGGCGGAACGGGGTGATCGAAGCGCACGGAGGAAGGGACGCCATGGGAGTACGTGCACGGTTGCGCGGGGGCGCGGTCGCGGTGGGGGCCGCGGTACTGGCGGTCGGGGCCCTGGGGGCCGCGGTGACTCCGGGTCGGGCGGCGGCTGCCGACCAGTGGCGGCCGCAGCCGGGGACCCTGTACATCTCCGACCTGCCGAAGACCGAGTCGTGGCGTGCCAACCCGACCGCCCGGGGGTGGGGCGAGGATTTCGACTGTCAGGTGGGCTGGCCCGCCGAGCCGGCCGAAGTCAATGTGTGGCACCGTGACTTCACCACCGCGGAGACCGCGCTCGCCCAGCAGAAGGTGGCGGTCTTCGACACGGAGGCCCAGGCCGTCGCCTTCGCGGACAAGGTCCGGCAGGACTACATCGCCTGCGCGCACGCCCCGCAGCGGCCCGGCGTGACCGCGACCTACTTCGACCACGGGGTGATCAACGTCGAGGAGGGTGCCACCCTTCAGGGGCTGCACACCTTCGACTCCAACGCCACCGAGCGCCCCGACTACAACTACCTGTGGGGCGTGGGCCGCGACGGCGACACGGTGACGCTGGTCCTGTGGCAGAGCTACTGGGGCGATCCGCCGGTGATCCCCTGGAAGAACACCCTGAACACCGCGGTGAAGAAGCTGTACTGAGCACCCGCCGCCGCTCCCGGCGGGCTGTGGAGCCGGGCGGCGCGGCCGCACGGCAAGGAGACCGGATGCCGGCCGACCGACGGAGCCCGGACCGGGATCCCCCGCTCGGCGAACCGGCGCCGACAGGTGCGGACCGTGTCCGACTGACGATGAGTCTCCGACTCAGGTCACCAGGGCCAGTCGCCGCGGGCCGCCAGGTCCAGGACCAGGGCCGCGATGTTCCAGGCGTCGTCGTCGCCGCGGTGGTGGCGGCCCTCCAGGGGGAGGCCGGCCACGGTGAGGGCCTGGGCCATGCCCGGCCGTCTGCGCAGGCCGTAGGAGACGGTGAAGGCGACCTTCGCGTTGGTGTGGCGGTGGCCGAAGGGATACTCCGTACCTGTGCGGCCGCACTGCCGGGTGAACTGGTTGCGGTCGTAGTCGCCCCAGCTGGCCCAGGGGATCGCACCGGTCCGGTGCAGGGCCGCCAGGGTCCGGCACGCCTCGGCGAAGGAGAGGCCGCCGGCCACCTCGGCCGGGGTCAGCCCCGTCAGCCCGGTGCAGAACGGGCTCACCTCCGACCGGGCCGGGCGCACCAGCAGGCGGTGCTTGGCGAGGCGCTCGCCCGCCCGCAGGTCGACCACGGTGAGACCGATCTCGATGATCTCGCTCACCTGGCCGGGCGGCGGCTGCCCCTCCCAGCAGGTCGCCTCGACATCGACCACGTTCACCAGGTGCGCGTTGACGTCCATGGGGCCGACCGTAGGGGCGGCGGCGGTCTCCGGTCATCCGGTTTTCCGGCCCCGGCAGGCGGGTTCGTGCCAGACGGTGCGCACGACCCTCGCGTCCCGGGTGAGGTGTTCGCTGGACCACGTCCCGCAGCAACCGCCCGCCCGGCGCGGCCGGGCCGGAGCCGGGGGCCGCGCGGCCCGCGCGTGCACGGCGGGGGCGGGCACTGCGGGGGCGGGCACGGCGGCGCGGGTGGCCGGACGGCGGCGGCGGCGCTTGTCCTGAGGTGTCGTCATGCCCGGGGCTCTGCCCACACCCGACGGGTACCGAACCCGACCTTCACTCGATCGAAGCAACTGTCCGATCATCGGTGGAGCCCGGCGTGACGATCGGGTCCGAGCGCTACGAACTCCCGCTCGACGACGAGTGGTCCACGATGACGACCTCGTCCGAGCTCGACGAACTCTCGTCGGACGACGACTGGTCCAGGACGACGATCCCCTCCGATTCGACGGAGGACCGGGAGGCACGGGCACTCCTGCCGGCCGGGGGCCGCGCGGCGGCGCCGGTTCCGATCGTGGTGCCGCCCGAACCTCCGTCCGTGGTCCCGGCCGCGACGGCGGACGCCGCCGGGGTGACCAGCAGGGCTGCGGTGGCGAGGAGGAAGGCACGGCGGGCGGGCCGGTTCATGGGCGCTCTCCGGTGGGTGTCGGGGTGTGGTTCGCGGGACGGTGCGGGCGGTGACGACCCGGCGCGCGCCCGGTCCTCCCTCCCCTCCTGTCAGTGTGCGAATCACCCCGCGCTGCCGCCGGAGGACACGATGGCCGCGCTCCTCGGATCACCGCTGCGGCCCAACGCCCCAACGCCCCGCCGCCCACCCGGCCGGCGACCGTCGCGACCGCCGACCGTCACTGCCGCCGACAGCACCACCGATGGCCTCCGGTCCGCGGACCGGAGGCCATCGGGTCGCCCACCGGCCGGGGATCAGCCGGTGGCGGCGGCCGGTGGCGCCTTGGCGCCGGTGGCCGTGATCTCGGCCGCGCTGGTCCAGGGCCCCCGGCCACCGGCCTCGCTCAGCACCCGCAGACGCAGGTAGCGGCCGGAGGCGGCGGTGAAGGACACCTGTTGCGCGGCGGCCGTGTCGGCGAAGGAGCCGGTGGCCACCGGGCTGCCCCAGGCGGTGGTGCTGTCGGAGACGTACACCTCGTACCGGCCGATCCGGCCGTTGACGCCGCCGTCCTGCCGGGGAACGCAACCGAGGCCGTCGACGGCGTAGCGGGCGCCGAGGTCGATCTGGATCTCGTGCGGCAGCGGGGCGGCGCCGCCCGACCACTTGGTGTGCCAGATGGTCGCGGGGTCGCCGTCGATCGCGTTGGCGGCGGCGCCGTTCTCGCCGGCCGTCTCCTGGCTGTCGGCGGTGACGACCTTCCAGCCGGTCTGCGGGATCGGCGCGGACCTCGTGCCGACCGGGGTCCCGGGCGCGGCGGTGATCCCGGCGGCGGTCACGGTGAACGCCTCGGACCGGCTGCCGGCCTTGATCCACAGCACCCCGGCGCGGTCGGCCGGGTCGTAGTACCAGCCGCTGCCGGCGCTGTCGTAGGCGGCCTTGCCGGCGAGGGCCGGGAGCGGCGCCCCGCCGACCGAGACCGAGGTGGGCGCGGTCGCGCTGTGCACGGTGAACTCGTAGCCGCGGGCGGCGGCCTTCCCGGTGTAACTGCCGTTCGCCGCACCGACGCTGATGACGGCGTCACCCCGGCCGGCGGCCGGCGCGTGCACGTCCACCCGCTGCCGGGCGTAGGCGCCGTTCTGGTACGCGCGGGTCACCCCGTCGTCCTCGTAGAGGCTGAAGGTGGAGTCGCCGCGCGGGTAGACGTCGTAGGTCAGGGTGGAGACGGCCTTCTCGCCGGTGTAGTTCATCTGCGGCCACATCGGGACGACCGCGCCCTGGCGGACGAACAGCGGCAGGGTGTCGAGCGGGGCGGAGTAGCCGTCGAGCCAGCCGGGGCCCTGGTAGACCTTTCCGCTCCAGTAGTCGGTCCAGCTGCCGGCCGGCAGGTAGATGCCGTTGCGGACGGCGGTGTCGCTGACGACCGGGGCGACCAGGAAGGAGTCGCCGGCCATGAACTCGCCGGAGGTGGCGTTGCCGCGGGCCACCGGGTCGTCCGGGTACTCCAGCACCAGGGCCCGGGTGGAGGGCACGCCGGTCTCGTTGGCGGTCCGGCCCATGGTGTAGAGGTAGGGCATCAGCCGCATCTTGAGCTGCAGGTACTTGCGGTTGATCGACGCGTACGGTTCGGCGAACCGCCAGGGCTGCTTGTCCTGGTACCCGGCCGAGGGGTTGGTGGCGCCCCAGCCGGACATGGTCATGAACGCCGGGGTGAAGGCCTTCCACTGGAGGTCGCGGACGTAGGTCTGCGGGCTGCCGCCGAAGATCCCGTCGATGTCGCCGGAGGCGTAGTTGAGGCCGGACAGGCCCGCGCCGGCGATGGAGGGGACGTGCCAGCGCATGGCGTCCCAGGTGCCGCTGGTGTCGCCGGTCCAGACGACGGCGTTGCGCTGGGTGCCGGCCCAGCCGTCGACGGTCCAGACGAACCGGCGGGCGTCGGAGTTGTCCTCGATGCCCGCGACGGCCTGCTTCACCCCGTCGAAGGCGTACTTGTAGCCGCTGCCGATCCAGGCGACGTCGGTCTTCACGGCGCGGGAGCCGGCCGTACCGACCTCCTGATCGATGCCGGAGAGGCCGGTGGAGGTCCACAGGCCGGTCCGGAAGCCCTTCTCGTTCAGGGCGGCGACGGTGGACGGCAGGGCGGTGTAGCCGCAGCCGTAGCCGTCGTTGGGCAGGATCCAGCCCGAGGGCATGTCGGCGGCGCGGGCGTCGGCGGCGTAGCCGACCACGTCGGGCGTGGTTTGGTGGCGGGCGCGGTTGTGGTCGCCCTGGTAGTTCGGGTTGGAGGCGTTGAAGCAGTCGGCGTTGCCGAGTTCGAGGCCCCACATCGGTGCGAGGAAGGGCTTGCCGGTGACGTCGGTGTAGCCGTCGAGCACGTCCTTGAGCGAGTCGCCGGCGAAGTACCAGGCGTCGAAGCGCTTCTCGTCGTGGCTGAGGGCGGTCGGGGCGCGGAAGTCGTACGAGCCGGGCGCCCAGGTGTTGCGCATCACGCCGTAGCCGTTGGTGGACATGTAGAACGGCGCCGGGCTGGCGTTGGTGCCCTCGGTCCACTTGTTGGAGACCGCGACGGGGACGGTCCGGTCGCGCAGGGCCCATTCGCCGAGGTGCAGGCCGGTGCCGTAGAACTGCTCGTCCGCGGCGCGGCCGAGGTACTGGGTGGTGCGGCCGGCGCTCCAGCTGGTCGGCTGCGACTCGGCCCACACCAGGGTGGTGTCGTCGGCCCGGTAGAGCGCGAAGGTCAGCGGCTTCTTGTTGATCCGCAGGCTGATGGCGGGGGTGCCGATCCGCCAGTACGCGCCGGCGTCGGTGAGGGTGGCGCCGACCGTGCCGAAGGAGGTGGTGGTCGCGAGGTCGGAACCGGCCGGGTCGTCGGTGAAGGAGCCGTCCGGGGAGAGCCAGATCCGGAACACGTCGGCGCGGGCGACGACGATCCGGGCGGCGGCGGCGCTGGATGTCCGGACGGTGAAGGTGTCACCGGCGCGGGTGACGGAGGCTGCGTTCCCCGCGGTCGCGGCCCGGGCCGGAAGGGCCGGGCCGAGTGCGGTCAGCAGGGCCCCGAGCAGGGTCAGGATCAGGGCGGCGGCCGTCCGGCGGTGGCGGACGGCCCGTGGTCGGCGGGTGGGCGGGGCGGCGGCAGCGCTCACGCTGTCCTCCTGGGGAGGGAGTGAGGAAGGCCCGCGCGGCGATGGGCCGCAGGCCGGGGAGGGCGGTGCCCCGCCATGACAGCAAGGTTCATGACATGTCGTCAAGTGCTTGAACTGTGGCTATTTCGAGCAATATCGAGCAGCGATTTGCAAACCGCGAGCAGCCGGGGCGGCGGCGGAACGACCGACGGCCCCCGCGGACCGCGACGGTCCGACGGGGGCTGGAGGTCTGCCGAGGGTCCGGCCGGCGGGCGCTACCGCGACACCCGGCCTCCTCCCGAACGCGCCACACGGCGGACGGCCGGCGTCCGGAGCCGGACGGTCACGGCCGGTCCAGGATGATCGACCGGGTCAGGTTGCGCGGCCGGTCCGGGTCGAGGCCGAGGGACACGGCCACCTCGACGGCCAGCCGCTGGGCCCGCACCAGGTCGGCGAGCGGATCCAGCGGGGAGACCGAGACGGTGGCACCCAGGGCCCGGACCTCGTCCTCCAGTCCGGCCGGCGGGGCACCGAAGAACCAGACGGCACTGGTGGGGGCGGTGACGCTGACCGGCCCGTGGCGGTACTCCATCGCCGGGTAGGACTCGGCCCAGCGGTACGAGGCCTCGCGCACCTTGAGCGCCGCCTCGTGGGCGAGCCCGCAGGTCCACCCCGCCCCGAGGAACGTGAACTGCTCCGCGGCGGCAGCCCCTTCGGGAAGCGGCTCGGCCAGTGCCAGCTCGGCCTGGCGCGGCAGGTCCGCGGGGGCGAGCCCGAGCCGGGCCCGCAGCAGGACCAGCGCGGTGGTGGCGAACCGGGTCTGCACGACGGACCGCTCGTCGGCGAAGTCCAGCACCACCAGGGAGCGGGCCGCACCGGCGACCGGGGTCGCCCCGTCGGCGGTGACGGCGACGGTCTCGCCCGAGGTCACCCGGCCCAGCGCCTCGACCACCTCGGTGGTGGTGCCGGAGCGGGTGATCGCCAGCACCCGGTCGTAGCGCCGCCGGTGCGGGAACTCCGAGGCCGCGAAGGCGTCGGTCTCCCCCAGCCCGGCCTCCTCCCGCAGGGCCGCGTAGGCCTGCGCCATGTACAGCGAGGTGCCGCAGCCGATCACCGCCACCCGCTCGCCCGGCTCCGGCAGCCCCCGGGGCGCCAGATCGAGGGCGCGCCGCCAGCAGTCGGGCTGGCTGGCGATCTCCACGTCCACATGGCTCACGACTGTCCTCCCAGCAGGTTCTGCTCACACATGCTTAATCTATAGACCTTGGTGCCAACTTTGCGCAATATCGATCACCAGTGTGCAGTCCTGGACTTCCTGCGGGGGCGGCCGTTCGTCGTGCCGGGTGGGGTCAGGCGGTGGTGATCGGGGCGAAGCGGTCGCCGCCGGTGATCCACTCGCCGCGGCGCATGACGGCGACCAGGTCGTAGCTGCTGGAGTCGACGACGACGAGGTCGGCGAGCTTGCCGGTCTCCAGGCTGCCGACCCGGTCGGCGAGGCCGAGCAGCCGGGCCGGGACGGTGGAGAGCGACTCCACGGCCTGGCTCAACGAGAGCCCGCCGACCGTGACGCAGCGCCGCAGCGCCCGGTCCAGGGTGAGGGTGGAGCCGGCGATGGAGCTGCCGTCCGTGAGCATGGCGACGCCGTCCTTGACCTCGACCTGGAGCGGGCCGAGGGGGTAGAGGCCGTCGCCCATGCCGGCGGCGCCCATGGCGTCGGTGATGAGGGCGACCCGGGAGGCGCCGGCGGTGCCGTAGGCGAGGTCGAGCACGGAGGGGTGGAGGTGGACGCCGTCGTTGATGAGTTCGACGGTGACGCGCTCGTCCTCCAGCAGGGCCACGATCGGGCCGGGGGCGCGGTGGGCGATGCCGGGCATGGCGTTGAAGAGGTGGGTGGCGACGGTGGCGCCGGCGTCGATCGCCTCCAGGGTCCGGCCGTAGTCGGAGTCGGTGTGGCCGACGGCGGCGATGACGCCGAGGTCGGCGAGCATCCGGACCGAGTCGAGGCCGCCGGGCAGTTCGGGGGCGAGGGTGACCATCCTCGCGTGGCCGCGGGCGGCGTCGACGAGCTTGCGGACCAGGGCCGGGTCGGGGTCGCGCAGCAGGTCGGGGCGGTGGGCGCCGCAGCGGTTGCGGGAGATGAAGGGGCCCTCGAAGTGGACGCCGGCGACGACGCCGTCCTCGGCGAGTTCGGACAGCACGGCGGCCTGGCGGGCGAGGTCGTCGATCTCGCCGGTGACGGTGGAGGCGACGGTGGTGGTGGTGCCGTGTTCGAGGTGGGTGCGGGCGGCGCGCAGGGCCTCCTCGGCGATGCCGGAGGCGTAGGAGGCGCCGCCGCCGCCGTGCACGTGCAGGTCGACGAAGCCGGGTACGACGGTGTACCCGGTCAGGTCGAGGTCGCCGGGGGTGGCGGTACCGCCGAGGCCGGCGATCCGCTCGCCCTCGACGGCGAGACGGCCGTTCTCCACGACGCCGCCGGGCAGGACCAGCCGGGCGCCGGACAGTGCGAGCAGGTCCGCGGTCACGCGGTCACCTCCGGAAGGAGGACGCGGGCCACCGCCCTCCCGCCCCGCCGGTCCGGTCGTGGCGGCGGACAGCGGGCGGACGGCAGCGCGCGTCGATCGAAATTGTTCGCTGTGCCGGGTACTTTAATCAGTTCCGAGCATCTTGACCCCAGCGCCGACTTGTCACATACCTGCCGTCCTGCCAGCGCCGGAGCGCCGTTCCCCGGCTTCCGGAGCCACCGCTGCGGTACGGACCAAGCCTCGTCTAGACTCCCGGACATGCTCAAAGCTGACCGGACCGCCAAGATCCTCGCTCATGTCACCGAAGCGGGGAGCGCCGACGTGCACGCGCTGGCGGAGCTGCTGGGCGTCTCCACCGCGACGGTCCGCCGGGACCTCCAGGAGCTCCACGACCAGGGTCTGCTGCACCGCACCCGCGGTGGCGCGGTGACCGGCACCGTCAATCTGGAGCTGCCGCTGCGCCACCGGCACGGCAAGCGGCAGGCCGAGAAGCGGCGGATCGCCCTGGCGGCCGAACGCCTGGTGCCGGAGGGCGCCGTGGTCGGCCTGACCGGCGGCACCACGACCAGCGAGCTCGCCCGGGTGCTCGCCGAGCGCGGCGGGGTCACCATCGTGACCAACGCGGTCAACATCGCCGCCGACCTGATCGTCCGGCCGGAGATCCGCCTGGTGGTGGTCGGCGGCATCGCGCGGTCGGCCAGCTACGAGCTGGTCGGGCCGGCCTCCGAGCGGATGCTCTCGCAGTACCACCTGGACGTCGCGTTCATCGGCGTCGACGGCCTCACCGCCAGCGAGGGCTGCACCACGCACGACGAGATGGAGGCCCACACCGACCGGGCCTTCCTGCGCAGTGCCGCGCGCTGCGTCGTGCTGGCCGACAGCAGCAAGGTCGGGCTGGTGACCTTCGCCGCGATCTGCCCGCTGACGGACATCCACGACCTCGTCACCGACGACGGACTGACCGGCGCCCAGGAGAAGGCCGTCACCGGCTGCGGCGTGCGCGTGCTGCGCGCCTGACCCCGGCCGACCGCTCGCCCGACCCGCTCGCCCGACCCGCTCGCCCCCGCCCCCCTCGCCCTCGGCCCCGGATCCGCGACGGCCGGGGGCTCCGACGTGTGCGCACCGACGAGCGCGCGCGCCGACGTGCACACTCCGTGCTTTTGCACCCCTTGCAAACAAATTTGAGCAGAGGGCCGCGCCCCGCTCCCCCGCCCGACCACCCGCCCGCTCCGGAGCCGGAACCCGCCGGTCGACGCGAGCTCCCGCCGCCCGGCCCCCGAGGCCGCTCCATCCACTCCGACCAGGCCGGACAGCACATCTGACGGTGCGTCCGAGAGATCCGACGGGAGCGGCCGAGCCGTCCGGCAGGCGGCATGTCCGCAACGGTCCGGTAACAGCAACTAGACCGCCCGGCGCCCCTCGTGAATACTTCCGTGAACAACGGGCACTTCGGATTTGCGCAAACCTGGCTGTCTTCAAGCACAATCAAGCAGCCATGGCCGGTCGCGGCCCGTTCGACAGCCGACAGGTGCGCGGAGCGGTGGCCTCCCCCAGCCCCCGCGACGCACCGGTGCGGTGCTCGGCTTCTGCACTCCCAGGAACGAACCCATCCCTCGCAACACGGGTTCGCAGGACGAAGGCGGTACACGGCCATGAACAAGCGGCTCCTCGGCATCCCCCTGCTGTGCGCCAGCGCGGCGCTGACGCTCACCGCGTGCGGCAGCGGCGGATCCAGCGGCTCCGACGGCGGGAACGTCACCCTCAAGCTGGTCGCGGCCGACTACGGCGACAAGGCGTCCAACAGCTCCAAGGGCTACTGGGACGGCGTCGCCGCCGCCTTCACCTCGGCCCACCCCGACATCAAGGTCGACGTCCAGGTCATCAACTGGAACGACATCGACAGCCAGGTCAAGACCATGATCCAGAGCGGGAACGTCCCCGACGTCCTGCAGACCGGCGGCTACGCCGACAAGGTCGCGGACGACCTGCTCTACAAGGCCGAGGACGTGCTCTCCACCGCAACCAGGGCCAACCTGATCGCCACCTTCGCCGACGCCGGCAAGGTCAAGGACACCCAGTACGGCATCCCGTTCGTCTCCTCCGCCCGCGCCTTCTTCTACAACAAGGCCCTGTTCCAGCAGGCCGGCATCGCCCAGCCCCCCACCACCTGGGACGAACTCAAGGCCGACGCGGAGAAGATCAGGGCGAAGGTGCCGGGCGTGACCCCCTACGCCCTGCCGCTGGGCCCGGAGGAGGCCCAGGGCGAGAGCATGATCTGGGAGCTCGGCAACGGCGGCGGCCACACCGACCGCAGCGGCGCCTACACCCTCGACAGCCCCGCCAACGTCGAGACCTTCAGCTGGCTGAAGGCCAACCTGGTTCAGCCGGGCCTCACTTACGCCAACCCCGCCACCACCGACCGCAAGACCGCCTTCGCCGACTTCGCCGCCGGCAAGACCGCCATGCTCAACGGCCACCCCTCGCTCATCTCCATGTCCACCGAGGGCAAGGTCGACTACGGTGTGGCGCCCATCCCCGGCAAGGCCGGTCCCCTCAAGTCCACCCTGGGCGTGGCGGACTGGACGATGGCGTTCAAGAAGAACGGCCACGCGGCGCAGATCAAGGCCTTCCTCGACTTCGCCTACAGCAAGGAGAACACCCTCAAGTTCGTCGAGACCTACAACCTGATGCCCGTCACCCAGGACACCCTGAAGGAGATGAGCACGGGCGGCAAGCACAAGGACCTCGAACCCTTCTTCTCCCTGCTGCCCGGCGCCGCCTTCTACCCCCTGGGCGACACCGCCTGGGACAAGGTCTCCGCCGAGCTCAAGAAGGGCATCGGCTCCGC
Organism: Kitasatospora sp. cg17-2; assembly: GCF_054031055.1. Lineage (NCBI taxonomy): Bacteria > Bacillati > Actinomycetota > Actinomycetes > Kitasatosporales > Streptomycetaceae > Kitasatospora > Kitasatospora sp. cg17-2. The sequence continues at coordinate 9,329,914 of NZ_CM132923.1, read as the reverse complement.
GGTCGCCGACGACCCCGCCAAGGTCCTGGGCGACCTGCAGAAGAAGGCCCAGGCCGCGGTCGCCGACAAGTAGCCCGCCCGCGCGCCCGGTTCCACGGCACCGCACCCGCCGCACCCGCGGTTCCCGCCGCACCCTCCGGGCGGCGCGCCCTCCCGCGCGCCGCCCGACCGGCGGGCCCACACGCCCGGAAGGCACCCTCGTGTCCCTCAAGTCAGCTGCCCCACAAGGCCGGAGGGCCGGCCGGCGCCCGGCCCGCCGCTCCCTCGCCGCCCGGCTCGGTCCGCTGCCGTGGATCGGCCCGGCCGTCCTGCTGATCGTCCTGGTGGTCCTGTGGCCGGTCTACGAGATGGTCCGCACCTCCTTCCTGCGGATCAGCACCAGCGGCTTCGTCCGCGGCTCGGCCGGACTCGACAAGTACCGCAAGCTCTTCGACGAGCCCGACCTCGGCCGGGTGCTCGTGCACACCGTGGTCTGGACGCTGGCCGTGGTCGGGCTGACGATGCTGCTCTCGCTGGCCCTGGCCCAGCTCTTCGACCAGCGCTTCCCCGGGCGCCGCTTCACCCGCTGGGCGCTGATCGCGCCCTGGGCGGCGTCGGTGCTGATGACCTCCATCGGCTTCAAGTGGATGCTCAACCGCACCTCCGGGGTGCTCAACACGCTGCTCGCCGACCTGGGACTGATCGACGGCCCCCGGGACTGGCTCGGCGACCCGGACACCGCCTGGCCCTGGATGATGGTGGTGGCGGTCTTCGTCTCGCTGCCCTTCACCACCTACACCCTGCTCGCCGGCCTCCAGACCGTCCCCGCCGAACTGCACGAGGCGGCACGGGTGGACGGCGCCACCGCCTTCCAGACCTATCTTCGGATCACCCTGCCGCTGCTGCGGCCGGCCTTCCTGGTCGGCCTGGTGATCAACCTGATCAACGTCTTCAACTCCTTCCCCGTGATCTGGGGCATGACCCAGGGCGGACCCAACAGCGACACCGCCACCACGACCGTGTTCATGTACCAGTTGAAGAACACCGACATCGGCGAGTCGGCCGCCATGTCCGTCGTCAACTTCGCCCTGGTCGTCCTGATGGTGCTGCTCTTCCTCAGGGTCAGCCGGTGGAACCAGGAGGAGAACTGATGAACCGTCCGAACCGTCGGACCGAGCTTCCGCGGGCCCGGCGCGAGCCGATCCGCCCCCGCACCCTCGTCGTCGCCGCCGTCGCCTGGGGACTGGCCGCGCTGTTCCTGCTGCCGTACCTGGAGATGGTCGTCACCGCCGTCCGGCCGGCCGACGAACTGCGGGACGCCGGCTACCTGCCCAGCCACTTCGCCTGGTCCAACCTGGTCGACGTCTGGCGGGACTCCACCCTCGGCACCAACCTCCGGGTCACCCTGCTGGTCGCCGGCGGCTCCACCCTGCTGGCCCTCGCGGTGGCCCTGCCGGCCGCGTACTGCACCGCCCGCACCCGGTTCCGGGGCCGCAAGCTGTTCCTGCTGCTCGTCCTGGTCACCCAGATGTTCCAGCCGACGGCGCTGCTGGTCGGGCTCTACCGCGAGTTCCACCAGCTCGACCTGCTCAACTCGGTGTGGACGCTGATCCTCTGCAACGCCGCGTTCAACCTCGCCTTCGCCATCTGGATCCTCACCGCCTACATCGGCTCCATCCCGGTGGCGCTGGAGGAGGCCGCGATGCTCGACGGGCTCGGGCGGTTCGGCACCCTGCGGAAGGTGGTGCTGCCGCTGGCGATGCCGGGCATCGTCACCGCGGTCGTCTTCACCTTCATCTCCGCCTGGAACGAGTTCGTGATGGGCCTCACCCTCACCACCCGGTCCGACAGCCAGCCGCTGACCGTCGGCATCAACAGCTTCATCGGCAACTACACCGTCCAGTGGAACTTCCTCTTCGCCGGCTCGGTGATCGCGATCCTGCCGGTGGTGGTGCTGTTCGCCGTCATCGAGCGCCATGTCGTCTCCGGCCTCACCGCCGGTTCGGTCAAATGACCGGGTGCACGGGGGCGGCTGCTCAGACCGCCGCGGGGAAGTCCTTGCGCTTGATCTTGGCCCGGCGGCCGTCGGGGTGGTGGAACACGATGCCCTCCGCCGGCGTCCCCGGGGCGTAGCGGCTCTCCAGGCCGGCCAGGAACTCCCGCAGGCCGTCGTAGCTGCGCGGCACGGCGGTGTACACCGGCGCCGCCAGGTCGAACGGCACGCACAGGTGGTCGTCCAGCTCCAGCGGGTTGCCCTGGATCCGCGGCCCGAGGGCCTCGCAGGCGTGCTCGCCGTCCGGCCAGGCGGTCACGTCGGTGTTGTCGGCCGCGGTCAGGATCCAGCGGTCCTCGGGCCCGTGCCGGTCGGTGTCGACGTACCAGCCGTCGACGATGCCCTGCTGCTTCTGCGCCTTGCTCGGGTTGCGCCGCTTCTCCACCCGCACCAGGTGGCCGCCGCGGACGGTCAGCCGCACATTGGTGCCGTCCAGCTTCTCCGTCGGCGCGCCCTCCCCGGCGAAGACCCAGGCGCACTCGGCCCGCGGACGGTCCACGACGCGGAAGTCGCCGTCGCGCTCGAACAGCGTGGGGATCTTCTCCATGACCTGCCTCCCTCTCCTGACCTGCCCGACCAGCTCCTCGTGGGTGATCGCCCCCGTGGCCAGCCCGCCCGCCAGGGCCCGCACCAGATCGGCGACCGACACCTCGGCGTCCACGGCGACGCGCTTGAGCGCCTTCTTCTCCTCCGGCGAGATCCACGCGACCAGCCGTGACCACCCGTCGGGCGGCGTCCAGCGCGCCAGTCGTTCCGGATCCTTGCGCGGGCGACCGCGCCGTTTGGGCTCTTCCTCCATGACCGGGAGCGTAGGAGCCCCTTTGATGTTGTGTCAATTGGCATAACAGTAATTCGCGCGGCGCGCGGGGGCGGCCGGGAAGGGCTGCCCCCGCGCGCGTCGCAGGCGAGCGGGGCGCGTCGGGTCGGCTCGGCTCGGCTCAGCTCAGCTCGGCTCGGCTCGGCTCGGCTCGGCTCAGCTCGCGGCAAGCATCCGGAAGTCGTACTCCCGCGGGAGCGGCGGGAGCGGCTCGGCGCCGCGGGTCGCGCGCCGGTGGGCGAACCACAGTTCGTGCAGGGTGCCTTCGCCCTCGCGCACATCGGCCAGTTCGATGCCCTCGTCGAGCAGTCGGCCGCAGCGTTCGACGTCGCCGGAGTCGAGTGCGGCGCGGGCCTCGGCCCAGCGGACGCGGCCCAGGGAGCGGTGGGCCGGGGGAAGGTCGGCGAGCAGCGACAGGACGTCCTGCGGGGCTCCGGCGCGCAGCAGGACCCCGGCCGCCTCCAGGGCCAGCGGCAGCAGGGCGGGCTCCAGCCGGAGGGCTTCGCGGTAGGCGCGGGCCGCTTCGGCGAGGTCGCCGGTGCGGTCGGCGAGGACGGCGAGGTTGCGCCAGGCCCAGGCGGTGGGCCGGCTCTCGACCGACTCCGACCAGCTCTCGCGGGCACCGTCGAGGTCACCGGCGTAGGCGCGCAGGACTCCGAGGTGCAGCCCGGCGAGCCAGCCGTCCGCCTTCCCGAGCAGCTCCTCCCAGGCGGGGTCGACCTGGTAGGAGACGGGCGCCCGCACCGGCTCGGCCGGGGAGAGTCGTCCGTGGTCGAGGAGCTCCAGCCACGCCTCCTGCTCGGGGCCGAGCGTCGAGTCCGGGAAGGGCGTGCCGGACATCTCCCGGGCGGGCTCGCCGGCGTGGATCCGGCGGTGGCGCTCCAGGGCGCCCCAACCGGATCCGGTGGCCAGGATCTCGACGGGTGGCTGGTCCAACCACGCCTCGGCCGAGGCGAGTTCGGCTTCCAGCACGCTCGCCGGGACGAGCGTGTCGACGCCGTCGCGGGCCGCTTCGCGCGCCGCGGCCCAGTCCTCGCCGTGGACGGCGGCGGGGTCGGCCTCCAGGAGTCCGTAGGCCTCCACCCAGGACCATCGCGCACCGGCGGGCATCGGCACGTGTTCGAGCTGGGTGCGGGCCAGGCCGGCCTGGATCTCCAGGTAGGCGTTGCCCGGCCCGGACAGCCAGTCCTGCCAGTGCCGGCCGCCCTCGCCCTGTCCCCAGAGGAACAGTTTGCGGCCGCGCAGCCGGTCGGTCGACGCCTGGACCAGGCCCCGGCCGCCGGCGTCGAGTGCGGCGATCCAGCGTCGGCGGCCGTCGGGGATGTCGAAGAAGTAGTCGGCCGCGTCCAGGGACCGCGTGGTGCGGGTCAGGTCGGTGCCGTCGGGGGCGGGGAGTGCGACGTGGCGCACGCGGCGGTCGTAGGAGAACTGCCACGCCGCGTCCGCCGGGGACAGCACCCGTACGTCCGGTGCCTCGGGTACGGCGATGTTCGACCACCAGTACATCGGCACCACGGTGTCACGCGGGTTGGTGATGCGGACGTGGACGAGCAGGACCTGGGAGTCGTCGGGCAGGTAGGCGTCGATCTGGTGGACGACGCCGCGGATGCGCTCGTACTCCCACATCCGCAGCACCGGGGTGCCGTCCGGGCGCAGCACGCGGGCGGCGTGCAGGGGTTCGCAGGTGGTGGGGGCGTGGCCGATGGTGCCGATGTTCCACTCCACGCCGCCGGCCAGCCAGGCGTTGCGCAGTGCGAGGTTGGCGGGCTGGAACACCGGGTTGCGGAAGAGGAGTTCGCGTCCGGTCGGCTTGTGGACGAGCGACCAGAGGCGGCCGCCGGCGCCGAGCAGGAAGGTCGCCCGCAGGGTGGCGTTCTCCAGTACCGCGACCGGGTGTTCGGCGGGTGCCCGTTCGCGGGTGTAGCCGTCCTGCATCAGGTACGGCATGACGGAGGGCACCCGGCCGTAGCCGATGTTGTGCCGCATCTCGTCGTCGGCCTGACTGGCGTCGGCGACCTCGTGGAGGTCTGCCCCGGTGAAGAGGGGCGGGAGGGGGTTGACGGGGCCGACCGGTGCGGTCGGCAGGGTCAGCGTGGTCAGCCGCAGCTCACTCATCTGTCTTCTGCCTCTTATGAGTCGGGTGGCGGGCTGTGAGTCCCGGCGGTGGGCCGTCGCGGGCGGTGAGTCCCGGCGGTGGGCCGTCGCGGGCGGTGAGTCCCGGTGGTGGGCCGTCGCGGGCGGTGGGTCCCGGTGGTGGGCCGTCGCGGGCGGTGAGTCCCGGCGGTGGGCTACTTGACGCTGCCGGAGGTCAGGCCGGCCTTCCAGTAGCGCTGGAGCAGGAGGAACATCACGACGATCGGGACGACGGAGAGCAGTGAGCCCGTGATGATCAGGTTGTAGGGGACGGTCTGGCCGCGCTGTTCCTTCCAGGCGACCAGTCCGACGGTGACCGGCTGCAGGCGGTCGTTGGCGAGCATCAGCGACGGCAGCAGGTAGTTCGTCCAGATGGTCACGAACTGGAACAGGAAGATGGTGACCAGCGACGGCTGGAGCACCCGCAACGCGACGGACCGGAAGATCCGGAACTCGCCCGCACCGTCGAGGCGTCCCGCTTCCAGGAGTTCGTCCGGTACGGAGGCGGCCGCGTAGATGCGCGCCAGGTAGACACCGAACGGGCTGACGATGCTGGGGACGAACACCGCCCAGAAGGTGTTGACCACGTGGGTGGCCGAGAACATCAGGTAGAGCGGGAGTGCGAACAGCGGGGCGGGGATGAGGATGGCGCCGAGGACGGTGTTGAACACGGCCTCGCGGCCCCGGAAGGCGTACTTCGCGAGAACGTACCCGGCCATGCTGGAGAGCAGGGTCGCCACGACGGCGCCGCCCACCGCGTAGAGCAGGCTGTTGAGCAGCCAGCGTCCGAAGATGCCGTCCTGGACGCCGAGCAGGGTGGAGACGTTCTTCACCAGCTCGATCCGCCCGGCGAACCAGAAGCCGTTGCTGGAGAAGAGGTCGCTGCTGCTCTTGGTGGCGGAGACGACCAGCCACCAGACCGGCAGCAGGGAGTAGATCGCGGCGAGCACCAGGACGGCGATCACCCCGGCGCGGCCGGCCTGACCGGTGGCCTTCACTGGGCTCCTCCGCGCTTGTTGACGAACCGCATGAATCCGAAGGACAGCACGAAGATCACCAGCGCGAGGATCACCGAACGGGTGGCCGCCGCATGGTAGTTGTTCGCGGCGACCTCGTTCTGGGCGGCCATGATCGGCGTCCAGTCACTGGCCAGGTTGGGGGCGACGGCCTTCATGATCACGGGCTCGTTGTAGAGCTGGGCCATGCCGATGATGGAGAACACGGTGGTCATCACCAGGGCCGGCCGGACCATCGGGATCTTGATGTGCCAGGCGAGCCGCCAGCCGGTGCAGCCGTCCAGTTCCGCGGCCTCGGCGTACTCGCCCGGAATGGCCTTCAGCGCCGAGTGGATGACGATCATGTTGTAACCGGTCCAGCCCCAGGTCAGCATGTTGCCGACCGACCACGGCAGCATGCCGTCGGAGGTGAAGTCGACGTCCAGCCCGATCCGGCCGAGGGCGTCGGCGATCGGGCTGACGTCCGGCTGGTAGAGGAACGACCACATCAGGCCGCCGATCACGCCGGGGACGGCGTACGGCAGGAAGAAGGCGAGCCTGAAGAAGCGCTTCGCGGGGGTGCGGCGGGCGTCGAGGGCGAGCGCCAGCACCAGGGCGAGGCCCAGCATCAGCGGCACCTGGACGACGCCGATCAGCACCACCCGGACGATCGAGGAGGTGAAGGCGTGGTCGGCCAGCGCGTCCGTGTAGTTGGAGAGTCCGGTGAAGACCTCGGAGGGGGGAGCGAGACCGAGCCCGGAACGGCGCACCTTGTACAGGCTCTCGTACAGGGCGTAGCAGATCGGGGCGACGAAGGTGACGGCGAACAGCGTGCCGAACGGCGTCAGGAACCCCACGGGGGCCCAGCGGCGGCCGTCGATCCTGCGCCGGCGGGCGGGGCCGGTCGTCGGCCGGGACGGTTCCGGGGTACCCCCGGTGCGCTCCGCCGAGCGCACCGGGGCGTCAGTGGAAGGGTGCATGGTCAGCCGATTTCCATGCCCTGGGTCTTCATCTCGGCCACGGTCTGCGCCTGGGCCTCGGCCAGCGCGGCGTCCAGGCCGCTGCCGCCCGCCCCCGCCTTGCCCAGGCCGTCGCCGAGCACGCCCGAGGTCTTGGTCATGACCGGGCCCCACTGGAAGCCGGTGTCGACGCGGCCGGCACTCTCCTTGAACACGTCGAAGATCGTCTGGTCGCCGTAGAACGGGTCCGGCTGGTGCAGCGCCGGGTTCTCCAGGCCGGAGAGCGCCGCCGGGTAGATCCCCGTCTCCTTGATCAGGTTGCTGACGCTGGCCTGGTCGGTGCCGAACCAGTGGGCGAACTCGACCGCCTCCTTGACGTGCTTGCAGCCCTTCAGCACGGCGTTGGGGGTGCCGCCGGCGTTGCCGGAGGCGGGCTTGGCGGCGTCCCAGACCGGCATCGGGGCGACGGCCCAGTTGCCGGAGGTCTGCTTGACGCTGTCGGCCAGGATCGGGGTGTCCCAGACCGCGTTGACGTCGGAGAGGATCGTGCCCTCCCCCATGCCCTTGTAGAGCGCGGTGTCGAAGCTCGGCACGGTCTTGACGAGCTTCTTGTCGATCAGGTCCTGCCAGAACGCGGTGACCTTCTTCGTCGCCGGGTCGTCGAGGTTCACGGTCCACTTGTCGCCGCCGGTGCCGAACCACTTCGCGCCCGCCTGCCAGGCGAGACCCGCGAAGTTGTAGGCGTCGTTGCCGAAGTAGCCGATGTAGGCGTTCGGGTCGGCCGCGTGGATGATCGCCGCGTCGGCGGCGTACTCGTCCCAGGTCCTGGGCGCGGCGGCGATGCCGTACTTGGCGAACAGGTCCTTGCGGTAGATCATCGCCATCGGGGCGATGTCCACCGGCAGGCCGAAGGTGCGCCCGGAGACCCCGGACTGGGCGAAGGCCCAGGGGGCGTACTCCTTGGCGTAGGGCGCGGCGGCCTGCGTCGCGTCCTGGAGGGCTCCGGCGGCGGCGAAGGTCGGGAGGGTCTCGAAGCCGACCGATCCCAGACAGGGGGCGTTGCCCGCCTTCACCGCGTTGAGCATCTTGGTGTAGCCGCCCTTGGAGCCGGGCGAGATCTTGCTGTAGGTGACCTTGATGCCGGGGTGAGCGGCGTTGAAGAGCTCGACGGACTTCTCGTAACCGGGGGCCCAGCCCCAGAACTCGACGGTGACCGGCCCCGAGGCCTGCTCGGCCGACCCGTCGGAGCCGCAGGCGGCGGCGAAGGCCGTCAGCGACGTGAGCGCCATGGCGAGGGTGGCCGCTCTGAACGGGCGTGACTTCATGGGGAGGCCCTCATCTCTGCCTGCCGCGGGCGGGACGCACGGCCCGGACGCGGCGGTGGGGGAACCCGCTGACGCTGCGGGTTGTTAGTTCGGCTAGTGTGTTAATTAAGAATGGCGCTGTCAAGGGATGCGTCGGAACGTTCTGCAAACAGGCCCCACCAGCCCGCAGAACGGTTCGAAAGGGGCACAGCACCGCATCCCGCGGTCGCGTCGGGGCGAGTTTCTTCGAACGGTGCATCAACTAACATGGTCAAGATCGGCCCTGCCCTGCGCGCAGGATCCGGAGCGGAACAAGGAGACGACGTGCGGCCAGGACAGCGCGGCACCACCGGCACGGGCGCCGGCCCGGCCGGCCGCACCCACCCGGGCGCGGCACCGGCACCGGCCACCGGGGCCGCCGCCGTCATGGCGGGCTACCCCGAGGCGGCCGACAAGGCCTCGCTGCGCCGCACCAATCTCGGCGTGCTGCTGCGTCACCTGCGCGACAGCGGGCCGCAGTCCCGCACCCACCTGTCCACCGCGACGGGCCTGCCCAAGGCGACGGTGTCGGTCCTGGTCGCCGACCTGATCGAGCGCGGCCTGGTGCGCGAGGGCGAACTCGACCGGGCCGGCTCGATCGGCCGACCCCACCGCATGGTCGAGCTCGACGGCCGCCGCATCTGCGGCCTCGGCGCGGAGATCGGTGCCGACCACCTCACCGTGCTCGCCCTCGACCTGCGCGGCACCGTCGTCCACGAGGACCGCCGGGCGCTCGACGTACCGGCACTGACCGCCCGGGCCGCCCTGGCGGAGGTCGCCGACCTCGTCGCGGACTGCCTGAGCGCCGTCGCCGAGCGGGACATGCACCCGATCGGGATCACCCTCGTCACCCAGGGATCGGTCGACGCCGCCTCCGGCAGCGTCGTCGTCGCCACCAACTTCGGCTGGCGGGGCGTACGGGCGGCCCAGGAACTGCGCGTGCGGCTCGGCCGGGACGCCCCGCCCGTCCTGGTCGAGAACGACGCCGAGTCCGGCGCCCTCGCCGAATACCTCGGCGCCCCCGGCACCGACGTCCGCGAACTCGTCTACGTCACCGGCGGAATCGGCGTCGGCGGCGCCAGCATCTCGGGCGGCAAACTGCTGCGCGGCTCGGAGATCGGGCACATGAAGCTCGACCGGCTCGACCGGCCCTGCCCGTGCGGACGGACCGGCTGCTGGGAGGTCGCCGTCGGACTCCAGGCCTTCCTGGACGCGGCCGCCGACCCGACGGACCGGGTGCACGACCTCTCCGTCGACCTGGCCGAACGCCTCGGCGACCTGCTCGACCGGGCCGACGCCGGGGACACGAGAACCCTCGCCGCGCTCGCCGGCCTCGCCGAGGACCTCGCCCTCGGGCTGAGCATCCTGGTGGACGTGCTCAATCCGCCCAGGATCGTCCTCGGCGGGTACTTCGCGGTGTTCGGCCGCTACCTGGTCGGGCCCGCGCAGCAGATCCTCGACGAGCGCAGGATCGCCCCCACCACCGAGCGGGTGATCGTGGCCGCCTCGACGCTCGGGCTCTCCAACGCCGCGCGGGGCGGCGCGCTGCTGGCGCTCGCGGGCATCTTCCAGGACCCTTCCGTCGTCCCGGTCCGACCGGCCCCGGAGGACAGCGACACCTGGCCGCTCTGACGCCCCGGCCGGGGCAGTCACCGCCCCGGCCCCGAGCCCGGCGGCCAGTGCCGAATCCTGCTCCGACTTGCTCGAACGTCCACGTCTTCGACCAGCCAGGCCCACAATCCATGCGCCAGGCCGCCCAGTTGTGGCCCGAGGGCCGTCCTCCGGGCCGCCGGCCGGCGCCGTGGACCGACCTGCCCGCACCTGCGCGGCGACCAGCCCGACCGGCACCCCACATTCACCGGGCGAGCCCTTGACAGTCGCGACGTCCCCTGCCACCGTTTGATCGCAGTTGCTCTCTGACGCATGATTTCGAGCAACTTCAGTCAGATCGATCCAGGGACATCGAGATGTCCCTCGGACCACCGCTCCTCGCCCGACACCCGGGCCCTCGGAGCCGCACGTCCCCCCTCCACGGCGCCGATCGCCGTTGCCCCGCCCGACCGTCGCCGTGCCGACAGGCCCCCGGCGGCCGACGCGGCAATCCCGAACGGCAGTACCGGTCGGCAATCCCGGCCGGCAGTCCCGAACGGCAGGCAGTACCGAACGGCAGTCCCGGTCGGCCCCTCCCCCACCAGTGCGTTGTCCCCCCAAGGAGCTCTCGTGTCATCCCCGCCGCGCAGAATCCTCGCCACCTCCCTCGCCACCGCGCTCCTCGCGCTCGGCGGCGCCGCCACCCCGCCCGCGACAGCGGCGACCCCCGACAGTGCCGGCTACACGATCAGCGTCGGGTCCCCCGTCCCGTACCCGCACCCGACGGACACCCCCGCCGTCCCGTACCTCGACAAGGACGGCACGTTCTACTTCCAGCAGTCGGCCGCCCTGTACGGCGCCGACCAGCCCAGGTACTGGGACTTCTTCACCGGGACCGACTTCGACACCGCCTCCCGGTCGAGCACCGTCAGCGACGCGGTGAACCCCGCCAACACCAACGACAGGAACAACGACACGACCTGGCGGTGCAACAACAGCCCGACCGGCCTCACGTCGAGCTTCGCCGTCGGCAGCACCAGCTACTCGCAGAAGAACTTCTGCGACCTGTCAGGGGTCTGGGTCGACCCGGACACCGGTGACTGGTACGGCCTGGTCCACAACGAGTTCACCCCGCAGCCCTTCGGCGACGGCCTCCACTTCGACGCCATCGACTACACGGTCTCCACCGACCAGGGCCGCACGTGGACCATCAAGGACCACGTGATCACCTCGCCGTTCAGCACCGTCCGGGGCGACACCACCCAGTTCCCCCACCAGACCTACCACTACGGCGACGGCGACCAGCGCCTCTTCGTCGACACCGCCTCGGGCTACTTCTACGTCTTCTACGGCTCGCGCGTCGTCGACAAGAGCGGCGGCTGGAAGGCCTTCCACGAGCACGTGGCCCGGGCGCCGATCTCCGGCAAGATGGCGCCCTCCAGCTGGCAGAAGTGGTACGACGGCGCCTGGTCCCAGGCCGGGGTCGGCGGCAAGGAGAGCAACATGGTGCCGGTCGGCACCACCAGCACCACCGGCTACACCCCCGTCGCGGGCGAGTACAACCCGGCGAACACCGGCACCTCGGCCCAGCAGATCACCGCGGGGACGATGCCGGCGACCTCGCCGCTGTTCGTCATGGACATCACCTACAACGCGTACCTGGGCCTGTACATCGGCGAGCCGCAGGGCGTCGACCAGAGCGGGAACGCGTCCCAGCAGTACTACGCCACCGACAACCTGGCCACCCAGAAGTGGTACCCGATCGGCAACAGCGGCAGCTACCACACCGCCTCCTGGTACCGCTGGTTCCTCGACAGCGCGAACCGCACCAGCTCCACCATCGTCGGCAAGAACTTCCGCACCTACTGCGCCTTCGGCTGCTCGGGCGGCGCCTCCGGCGAGTACGTGGACGTGAGCATCGGCTCGTCCGCCCCCGCCCCGGCCCCGGTCGACCGAACGAAGGCCTACCGGATCTCCGGCGGCAACGGCCAGATCCTCGCCCAGGTCTCCGGCAGTTCCGCGACCACCTCCGTCGCCACGGCCACCACCTCCGCCCTGCAGTCCTGGGTGTTCACCGGCAACGGCGACGGCTCCTACCGGATCACCAACGCCTCGACCGGCAAGCTGCTCGGCGTCGACGCCTCCTCGAAGGCGGGCCGGGCCTGGGGCGCCAAGCCGATCGTCACCGCCGCCGGCGCGAGCGGCCCCGGCGTCGGGCAGCAGTGGTTCGTCGTCCCCGGCACGTCCGCGAGCAACGGGTCCGCCTCCGGAACGTACCGCCTGGTCAACCGTTACAGCGGCCTGGTGATCGGGCTGTCCGCGGACACCGCCCGCCCGTCGGAGACCACGCCGACCCGCACCTGGACCAACTCCACGACCAGCCCGGTCGGCGGGACGCGCGGCGCGGCCGAACAGACCCTGACCCTCACCCAGACCGGCCCCGCGCCCGCGCTCGTCACGGTCAACGACCCCGGCACCCAGTCGAGCAAGGTCAACGCCGCCGTCAGCCTGCAGATCCAGGCGAACGCCGGCGGCGCCGGCACCCTCTCCTACAGCGCGAGCGGCCTGCCCACCGGCCTGACGATCAACGCCACCACCGGCCTGATCACCGGCACCCCCACCACCACCGGCGCCTACACCACCACGGTCACCGCCACCGCCGGCACCACCACCGGCAACACCACCTTCACCTGGACCGTCACCACCGCTCTCGACGGCACCCACACCCTCACCGCCTCCGGCAAGGCCCTCGACAACCCCAACCACTCCACCGTCCCCGGCACCCAGCTCATCACCTACACCCCCGGCACCGGCGCCAACCAGAAGTGGACCTTCGCCCAACAGAGCGACGGCACCTACCGCATCACCAACGCCGAGTCCGGCCTCTGCATGGACGTCAACGGCGGATCCACCACCGCCGGCACCGCCGTCATCCAGTGGCCCTGCACCACCGGAGCCAACCAACGCTGGACCGTGACCCCCGCCACCAGCGGCGGCTACAAGATCACCTCCAAGGGCAGCGGACTCCTCCTCACCACCGCCTCCACCACCAACGGAGCCCTCGTCACCCAGCAACCGGACACCGACACCGCACTCCAGCGCTGGACCGTCAACTAGCCACCACTGGAGGCACCTGGGCAGGACGGGGCCTCCCGGCCGGAACGGACGCACCGTCCGAACCGCCCGGGAGGCCCCACCCCTCGCCCGGGACGCGACCGCCACTGCCGACCTCATCAACTCCTTATGTTCCCAAGACAGTTCGGTCACGTTTGGGTCAAGTCGTCCACGACTCGCACACGGCAGCGGAAACATTGGCCGCCATGCACTCCCTCCCAGGCTCCGCTCCTGCACGCCGGGCGGCGGTACTCCTGTTCGCCGCCACCGCGCTCGCCGCCTGCTCCGGACAAACCGGCACACCGCCCAGGGCTGCCGGCGACGGAAAGCGCACGACTGTCACGCTCTCCCCCGTGACCAGCGCCTCGGTGCCGACGCTCCAGTCGGCCGCCGAGAAACTCCGCCACCGCGCCGACGCGCTCGGCCTGACCGCCGTCGAAGTCACGGTCCAGGACGGCCGAATCGTGCTCTCGGCCGCCGGCGACGCCACCGACAAGGTCGCGGCCGCCACCCGACCGGGCCGCCTCCACCTGCGCCCCGTCCTCGCGCTTGCGCCGTGCATCACGAATCCGCCGTCTCCCACCCCGCCCGCGGTAGCCCCCTCGGGGGTCAACGCCGCGCTCAAGGCGCCGGCCGACTCTCCGACCGCCCGGGCCGGCGCCGCGCCGTCCGCCGCAGCACCCGGCACCGGCGACCCGTCGGCCGCGATGACCCAGGGAACGGTGCCGCCCGAACTCGCAGCCCCGTTCGCGGCGCTCGACTGTGCAGACGCCTCCCAGCGGGCCGGCGACGTCTCGACCTCCCACTCCGCCGCTGCCGCCGCCCTCGCCTGCGGCTCCACCGCCGAGCAGGACATCTGGTACAAGTTCGCACTGGGCCCGGCCGCGCTCGACGGCACGACCATCGCCGGCGCCAAGGCCGCCTACGACGAACAGTCGGGCGCGGGCTGGCAGGTCCAGCTCTCGTTCACCAGTACCGGCGCCAAGGCCTTCGCCGAGACCACCGGCAAGCTCGCCCGGCAGAACCTGCCCAACAATCAGTTCGCCATCGTCGTGGACGGCGCCGTGCTCTCCCACCCCTACGTCCGCGAAGCCGTCACCGGTGGCACCGCCCAGATCAGCGGCTCCTTCACCCGCGAACAGGCCGAACAGCTTGCCGCGGCCCTCACCGACCAGCTGCCCCTCGACCTGACGTCCTCCGACATCACCGTCGCCGGAGGAACCACACCCTGAAGCTTGTTCCGGAAGGTCCGGGACCGGGCATCTCTCCGGTACGGGTGGGGTGCTCCGGGCTGAGCGGGTCTGGACGGAAGGCTGTGCCGTGGCGTTGTCACGGTCTTCGGAGGTTCGGAGCCGGTCCCCGGACGGCGCGGGCAGGCCGATCAGCAGGAGTGGACGGTCGGGTTGCCCGAGGGAGCCGCTCTCTCCGGCAACCCGAACTCGACGGTCACTGGAGCGGGTGGCAGTTCTGGCAACCGGACCTGCGAGGAAAAGGAGTCGTGTTCTCGGCGATGCGCCGTTATCGTGCGCCGCGTGAACGTTGAAGATCCCAAAGAGGTGGTCCGGAGGGGGTACGACCTGCTCTCGGAGCACTATGAGCGGGCATTCGGCAGCGAGACGAAATACGGATCGTGGATCGAGGAGTTGCTCGGCCGACTGCCGGAGGCAGGCATCGTCCTGGACATCGGGTGTGGCACCGGTGTCCCTGCGGCCCGGTCCTTGGTCATGGCTGGTCACCGCGTGACGGGCGTAGACATCAGTGAGGTCCAGATCCGCAGGGCCCGGGAACTCGTGCCTGGCGCCGACTTCGTCCGGGCTGACGCCACGACCTCGGAGTTCCCCGAGGAGAGCTTCGACGCCGTGGTCTGCCTGTATGCCCTGATCCATATTCCGGTGGAGGAACAGCCTGCCCTGCTGGGTCGGATCGCTTCCTGGCTGCGGCCCGGGGGCTGGTTCCTGGCCACCGCCGGGCATCGAGCCTGGACCGGGACCGATGAGAACTGGCTCGGTGGCGGGGCGGCGATGTGGTGGAGTCACGCGGACGCCGCGACGAGCCGCTCATGGCTCGTGCGGGCCGGCCTCGACGTGGTTCATGAAGAGATCGTGCCCGAGGGCGACAGCGGCCATGTCCTGTTCTGGGCTCGGCGCCCTTGGGGGTGACAGTGGCGGGAAGGAGTGGGGGCATCGTGGCAGCACCCGATCGTGCGAGATTCCGGACCGGCGCGGACGGCCCAACACCTTGCTCGCCGGCTGGAGTCACTCGACGTGGTCCGGCCCGATTCGGGTCTTCAGCTCGCGGTAGTCGTGTTCGATCCGCCTGCGTGACTTCGCCGGTCGGACCAGACCCCTGTTCGAACGCGGCTGCCTCGTGGAACGGCCCAACACAACCGCGGCATGAATCATGAACAGGGTGGCGGACCTGTCTCGAAGTTCGAGATCATCCGCTCATGTCGGACGACACACCAGGACAGGACCTCCCACCCGGCTTCGGGTTCCGGCCGTATCGGGGCCACGAGGACCACGACCCTGGCTCTACCTGCACCGCGGTTACCTGTTGCCCGAGCATCGCCACCAGGGCATCGGGTCAGCCATGCTGAGTTGGGCCGAGAAGCGGATCCGCCGGCTCGCCGAGGACCATGGCACGGCGCGGGCGGCAGTGATCGGTGCGAACGCCACGGTCTCCGAGCAGGACGCCACGGCTCTTCTGCTCGTAGCCGGCTACCCGACGTGTCTTCAGTCTGGTCGAGCTGGAGCTGAACGATCCGCAGCAGTTGCCCGGGCCGGGCAGCGAACTCCCGGCAGGGTTACGGACGGAGCCGATCGGGACCAGCCACTACCGCGCGGCCTGGACGACGGTCGTCGATTCGTATACGGATACCGGTTTCACTCAGAAATGGTCCTTCCAGGACTTTGTCGACACCGCCGACCCGACCTGCTGGAGAGCTGCCTGGAGGGAGCAGGAGATGCTCGGAGTGGCCCTCTGCTCCATCCGCAGCCACGACCACACCGTGGGCGAGGTGGAAGAGCTGAGCGTCCGAACGGACCAGCGGCGCCTGGGAATCGGCCGGATCCTACTGCTGGAAGGGCTGCGAAGCCTTCGCGAACAGGGTGCAACGACGGCCAGGCTGTACACGGGCACGGCAAATCCCCACCGGTCCTACGATCTTTACGAGAGCGTGGGGTTCCGGAGACAGAACGAGTACGTCCGCTACCGCAAGCCACTCGCTTGAGCGACCAGCCATTGGACTGTCCGGTCGATCCACAGAATTTGGCAATTCCTGCGGCGATGCGCGCGGGCGGCCTGGAGGCGCCAGTCGCAGCCGTCATCCGTGGCGTCAACGGTTCGGTACGGCCCCGTCTTTCCGGTCCGAACTGGCCCCGCCTTTCCGCGAGGGGCCCTTGTGTTCCGGCCCCGAGCAGCGCCGCTTCCGGTCTGAACTGGCACCGCCTTGATGGGGGCGGTATCAGTCGTCGATGGGCGTCATGTCGTATTCGCCGACATCCAGGTCCGCGCCGGTTGCGGCGAGGAAGTCCACCACCGCGCGGTCCAGGCGCCAGCCGAACAGGTTCGTGTCGTCCGACGAGCCGGACGGCTGCTCGTGACGCCGGTTGAAGAAGCGCTCGACCTGCAGAATCGTGCCCCCGGGGCCCTCCTCGGTTGCGAGACGGGCCGTCAGACGGATGAGCGCCTCCATGCGGGGCGCGAGCCTGCCGATGACCCGGCCGATCTGCTCGTCGACCGGCAGGCCGGGCTCGCGGCAGACAACCTTCCAGACATGGCAGAACGGGATGGCGTGAGGTGAGGTGGCTATGCTCCCCCGCACCGTCACCTCGTCCGGTTCCACGCCGAGCAACTGAGTGATCTCGTCGGCAGTGGTGCCCACGCTGGCGATCGCAAAGTAGACGTACTGATTCAACGACACCCGCGGAGACTACCGACGCAGCCGCACAGCCGCCCGACCATTTCCTCGCCTGCCGCCTGGCTTCGGTCTGCGCGAGGCGGTAGGGCTCGGCGCCGGTCTCGATGATGGTGCCGTTGAAGGTGAGGCGGTCGACGACGGCCGCGCAGAGCCGGAGGCCGGGGCAACGCTGTTCTTCTCCTCTCTTTCCGTCAGAACCTGGAACATCTCGGCGCTGCGGCGGTCCAGTTCGAGGTGGCCCGGTTCATCGACGCAGAGGAGATCGACGCGGCCGTAGCGGGCGATGGTCCTGGTCAGCTGTTTCTCGTCGGCCGCTTCGACGAGCGCGTTCGACCAGGCGGGCGGCGTCGCGCAGACGCCGGGCTTCGGCGTGGGCGGCGAGGATGTCGTCGACCAGGTCCTCGACCGGACGCCGGGCCCGGACCGGCAGCGGGCCCATGGTGACGCCGCTCGCGGTGCGAGGTGCCGGCCGGAGGAACTGCCTCCGACCATCGTCCATGTGCGGCCGTCGCTGCTCCGGTCGATGCATGATCGGACCCTGGTTGATCGTACATAGCGGTCCGACAGCGCCGACAGGCGTCGGCCACGAGCGAGGAGCGGCATGAAGGTCGGGTTCGGGTGGAAGCTGCACGGGGACGGACGGGCGCCGCGGCCCGGGGTGGTGGTGCGGCCGGACGAGCGGTTGTCCTGGGGGCGGACGGTCGGGCTCGGCGCGCAGCATGTGGTGGCCATGTTCGGGGCGACGTTCGTGGCCCCCGTGCTCATGGGGCTGGATCCGAACCTCGCGGTGATGGTGTCGGGTGTGGCGACGGTGTTCTTCCTGCTGGTGACGGGGGGTCGGATCCCGTCGTACCTGGGGTCGAGCCTGTCGTTCGTGGGGGTGGCGGCGGTCATCAAAGCCCAGGGTGGGGACGCGGCGACGCTGACGGGGGCGTTGCTGGTGGTGGGTGCGGTGCTGGCGGCCTGTGGCGCGGTGGTGCAGGCGTTGGGTGGGCAGGTGATCCATGCGGTGCTGCCGCCGGTGGTCACGGGTGCGGTGGTGATGCTGATCGGGTTCAACCTGGCGCCGGTGGCGGCGGGGACGTACTGGCCGCAGGACCAGTGGACGGCGTTGCTGACGATGGCGTTCACGGGGTTGGCGCTGGTGGTGCTGCGGGGGTTCTGGTCGCGGATCGCGATCTTCCTGGGGCTGGTGTTCGGGTACGCGGTGTCGTGGCTGTTCGACCGGGTCTTCGGGCGGATCGACTCGGTGAACGGCGCGGGGCAGACGGTGGAGCACTGGCGGCTGGACCTGTCGGGGGTGGGGAAGGCGGAGTGGGTCGGGTTCCCGTCGCTGCACGCGCCGAGTTTCTCGCTGTCGGCGGTGCTGGTGGCGCTGCCGGTGGTGGTGGCGCTGATCGCGGAGAACGCCGGGCACGTGAAGGCGGTCGGCGAGATGACGGGGGACCGGCTGGACGACCGGATGGGCACCGCGATCATGGCGGACGGCGCGGCGACGGTGATGTCGACGGCGGTGGGCGGTCCGGCGACGACGACGTACGCGGAGAACATCGGCGTGATGGCGGCGACCCGGGTCTACTCGACGGCGGCGTACTGGTGCGCGGCCGGGTTCGCGATCCTGTTCGGGCTGTGTCCGAAGTTCGGTGCGGTGATCGCGGCGATCCCGGGCGGGGTGCTGGGCGGGATCACGGTGGTGCTCTACGGGATGATCGGCCTGCTGGGCGCGCAGATCTGGGTGCACAACAGGGTCGACCTCACCAACCCGCTCCACCTCGTCCCGGTGGCGGCCGGCGTCATCGTGGGCATCGGCAATGTGACACTCAAGTTCACCGACAACTTCGAGCTGTCCGGGATCGCCCTCGGCACCATCATCGTGCTGACGGGATACCACGCGCTGCGCGCGATGGCGCCGGCCCACATGAAGCAGCCGACCGAAACGCCACTCCTGGACGCGGGCACCACCGACTACGACGACCACGAGGGCACGCGCGACTGATCGGGCTCCGAAGCCGGGACCGTCCGCAGCGCGGGCGGTCCCGTACGCGCGTCAGGCGGCGGCGAGTTCCCGCTCGCGGTCTGGCGTCCCGGCCGCGGGCCGCCGGTTCGGCAGCGAGAGCCGGACGACCTTGCGCCACGCGGAGAACACCTGCTTGGGCAGCGGTCCGGTGACGTACTCCAGCTCGTACTTCTCGAACAGCGCGCGCACCTTCACCGCGACCTCGGCGTACCGGTTGCTCGGCAGGTCCGGGAAGAGGTGGTGCTCGATCTGGTGCGACAGGTTGCCGGTCATGAAGTGCATGGCCCTGCTGCCGCTGATGTTCGCCGAGCCCATCATCTGGCGCAGGTACCACTGGCCGCGCGTCTCCCCCTCGATCGACCGGCGCTGGAAGACCTGGACGCCCTCGGGGAAGTGCCCGCACATGATGACCGAGTGGGTCCAGAGGTTGCGGACCAGGTTGGCGGTGAAGGTGGCGGCGAGGGTGGTGAGGAAGGACGGGCCCGACAGCAGCGGGTGGATCACGTAGTCCTTGAGCATCTGCCTGCGGATCTTGCGGCCCACCGCCCTGACCCGGGCGCGGAACTCCGGGTCCTTGCGGCGGCGCTTGCGGAGGTTCTTGCCGAGCTCCAGGTCGTAGGCCGCGATGCCGTACTCGAAGAAGCAGGCGTTGACGAGGTTCCACAGCGGCTGGCCGAGATGGAACGGGTACCACTTCTGGTCCTCGTCGACGCGCATGATGCCGTAGCCGAGGTCGTTGTCCTTGCCGATCACGTTGGTGTACGTGTGGTGCAGCTCGTTGTGGGAGTGCTTCCACTGGTCGGAGGGCGAGACGTGGTCCCACTCCCAGGTGGTGGAGTGGATCTTCGGGTCACGCATCCAGTCCCACTGGCCGTGCAGGACGTTGTGGCCGATCTCCATGTTCTCCATGATCTTCGCGACCGACAGACCGGCGGTGCCGATCAGCCACGCGGGCGGGAAGAGCGAGAACAGCAGCACGGCCCGGCTGGCCAGTTCGAGCTTGCGCTGCGCGGAGACGACCTTGCGGATGTAGGCGGCGTCCTTCTCGCCGCGGCCGGCGATCACCTCGTCGCGGATCGCGTCCAGCTCGCGGCCCAGCTCCTCGATCTGCTCCGCCGTCAGACGGGTGGCGGGGTCGATGGCGGTCATGGTGCTCCTACCGTTCGATGTCGCAGGGGCCCGCCGCGGCGGACACGCAGGTCTGGATGAGGACGCCCGGCTCGGCCTCGGTGATCCCACCGGTGCGCAGGTCGCGGACGGCGCCCGCCTTGAGCGGCGTGACGCAACCGAAGCAGATGCCCATCCGGCAGCCGGAGGGCATGAGCACCCCGGCCTCCTCACCGAGGTCCAGCAGCGGCGTGGCGCCGTCCGCCTCGACGGTCCGGCCGGTGGCGCTGAAGGTGACCGTCCCGCCGTCACCGGTGGCGACGACCGCGGGCCGGAAGCGTTCGGTGCGCAGGCGCCCGAGGACGCCGTGCCCGGTCCAGTGCTCCTCCACGGCGTCCAACAGGCCCGCGGGCCCACACGCCCAGGTCTCGCGCTCGGCCCAGTCGGGCACCAGCTCGTCGAGGCGGGCGAGGTCGAGCCGACCGTCCGTGCCGGTGTGCACCTCGGTGAGGCGCAGGTTCTTCGCCGCGGCCAGCTCGCGCAGCTCGTCGCGGAAGATCACGTCCTGGGGCCGCGGCGCGCAGTGGATCATGGCGACGTCGTCGAACCCGGTGTCCCGCAGCATGCCCATCACGGGCGTGATGCCGCTGCCGGCCGTCAGGAAGAGCACCTTGGCGGGCTTGGCCGGCGGCAGGACGAAGTCGCCGGCGGACTGGTCGAGCCGGACCAGGGTGCCCGGTGCCGCCCGGTGGACCAGGTGGTTGCTGACCTTGCCGCCCGGCACCGCCTTCACGGTGATCGTGATCCGGCCGTCCTTGCGGTCCGTCGGCGAGGTGATGGAGTAGGACCGCCACAGGCGGACTCCGTCGACGTCGACCCCGACCGACAGGTACTGGCCGGCCCGGTGGCCGCGCCAGCCGCGACCGGGCCTGATCACCACGGTCGCGGCGTCCTCCGTCTCGGGGTGCACGGCCTCGATCCGCCCGCGCAGGTCGGCGCCCGCGCGCAGCGGACTGACCAGGTCGAGGTAGTCCGACGGCAGCAGCGGCGTCGTGACCAGCTCCAGTAGTTTCCACGCCCGGCTGCGGAGGGCTGCACTCGTCATAGGCCCAGCTTGCTGCGCATACGGGCGTAAAGTCCTGACCGTAGAACGTGAATCCGGTCCGCCGATTTGTTCGCAGGGAACAAGAACATGAGCAACGCAGTCCGAAAGGCCGGCGAGCCGGCCCTGGACGAGACGACGGTCGCCGCCCTCAGGGCCGCGTTGACGGCCACCGCCGAGGAGGTCGTCCGGGCGATCATCGAAGAAGTCCCCTCCTACGCCAACGCCCTGTCCGGCCGCATGGGCAACACCATCCGCCGAGCCGTCCGCACCGCCCTGGGGCACTACCTGGACTTGGCGAGCGGGAACCCCACCGGAGGCGACGCCGGCGACGCGGCCTACGAACTGGGCCGCGGCGAGGTGCGCGACGGCCGTTCGATGGACGCCCTGCTGAGCGCGTACCGCGTCGGTGCCCGGGTGGCCTGGCGGTGCCTGGCGGCGGGTGCCGTACCCGCGGGCCTGCCCGCCGCCGAGGTCGCCAAGTTCGCCGAGCTGACCTTCGCCTACATCGACGAGCTCTCCGCCGCGAGCGCCGCGGGGCACGCCGACGAGCTGGCCGCCCGGGGCCGGGCCCAGGAGCGCCACCTGGAGCAGCTCGCCCGCGACCTCCTCGCCGACGCGAGCCAGGACGTCCTGCTGGCCTCCGCCCAACGGGCCCGTTGGCAGCCTCCGTCCTCGTTGACCGCGGTGCTGCTCCCCGCCGCCCAGACCCGGCCCGCGTACCGCACGCTCGCCCCGGGCACCCTCGTCCTCGACGACCTGCCGGACGCCACGGGAGTGCTCCTCGTCCCCGACGCCGACCGGTCGCGGCTCCTGCGGCAGCTCACCGACCGCGTCGCCGTGGTCGGCCCGGCCCGGCCGTGGACCCGCGCGTCCGCCTCCTACGCACGGGCCGTACGCGCGCGCTCCCTGTCACCCGACATCCGCGACACCGAGGAGCACCTGCCCGAACTGGTGCTGAGCGCGGACGCGGACGCGTTCGCCGATCTGCGCGCGCGAGCCCTCGCACCCCTGCGACCGTTGCCCGTCGCGACCGCACGGCGGCTGGAGGAGACGCTGCGGGCGTGGCTGCTGCACCAGGGCAGGCGCGAGGAGGTGGCGGCAGCCCTGTTCGTCCACCCCCAGACCGTCCGGTACCGGATGACGAAGCTGCGGGAGCTCTTCCCGGACCTCGCCTCGCCGCACCGGGTCCTCGAACTGACGCTGGCCGTGGGCATCGCGGCCGGCTGAGACGGTGGCGGGCCACCTCCCTCGTTCGCCGGCGACCCGGGCGGCCCTCCCCTGTTCCCGTGCCGTTCCCGCCGCCGACCTCCCCCGGTCGCCCGCCCCGGGCGGCCGCCGGGACGGGTCGACCGGCGGTGTTGCCCGAAAGGGCCACGGCCGGTCGGCCCGGCTGGTCCAACGGGTCGTCAGGTGGTCGAATCTCCTCGCACGTCCGGGCCGACCGCCCGGTCGGCATCCGATTCCGACAACTCGTCCGCCCAGGAGAGACATGCCTTCTTCGGCACACCGCCATCGAACCACCGCCGGTGTCGTGGCGCTCAGCGCGTTCGCGATCACCTGCGGCACCGCCGTCGCCGGAAGCTCCGCCACCGCGGCGGACACCGTCCTGTGGACCCCCAGCACCAGCAAGGGCCCCTCCTCCTTCGCCGGCGTCCAGTGCGCGGAGGGCAAGTTCGGCGTGGTGAAGGACCCGGCCAAGGGCAACGTGTGGCGGGCCTTCCAGGCCGCCGGCGAGGAGCGCTGCGAGACGCTCGGCCCGAACCTCAAGGAGGGCAGCACCTTCTACCTCGGCTGGTCCTCCAAGCTGAACATCAAGGACTCCAACAGCCGCTACGTCTTCCAGCTCAAGTGCTCGCCGAGCACCGACACGGCGAACCACCCGATCGAGATCGACGCGACGACCGGCCGCATCCGCCTCCAGGAGTGGGACACCAAGCACGTCGCCCACACCCTCTGGACCGCGCCGACCAGCAACAACCAGTGGCACTCCTACGCCCTGAAGATCCGGCTCGGCCGCACCAACGGCACCATCGACTTCTGGTTCGACGGTGTGAAGCAGACCTTCACCACCGGCTCCGGCACCTTCAAGGGCACCACCTGGGACGGTGACCGCAACTACCTCAAGTGGGGCTCGTACCACCCGTCCCCGGGGAACGCGACGAACACCTTCACCAGCCCGATCATGGCGACCACCCTCCAGGCGGCCACCGCCGGCTCCTGACACCCGGCGCGCCGCGCGGCCGGAGCGGGAGACGCGGCCGGGGGCGGGACACGGCCCGGCACACCGTCGGACCTGCGCCGCTCCCGGCCTTCCCCTCCCTAAGGTCGGCAGGATGACGACCCCGACAGCCCCGGAACCCCTGCTCGGCCGGCCGGAACGGCTGGTCGCGCTGGCCGACGGCGTCTACGCCATCGCGATCACCCTGCTCGCCATCGACATCAAGCTCCCGGACGGCCTCGATTCCGCCGAGTTCCACCGCCAGCTGCACGACCTCCTCCCCCAGGTCGGCGCGTACGCCCTGAGCTTCCTCGTCCTCGCGGCCTTCTGGCGTGACCACCACCGTCTTTTCCTCGGCGTCCGGCAGGTGGACGGCCTGGTGATCCGGCTGACGCTGTTCGGCCTCGGGGTCGCGGCGCTGCTCCCCTTCCCCACCTCCCTCATCGCCGAGTACGCCAGCGAGCCCTCGGCCGTGGCCGTCTACTCGGCGGCCGTCGCGACCCTGGGCAGCGCCCAGTTCGCGCTGCTGTTCGTGGTGTGGAAGCGCCCCTGGCTCCGGGCGGCACCGCTTCCCGACCGGGAGGCCCACGCCTATCTGGCGGACCTCGGAGCGACGGTGGTCGTCTTCGCCGCCACGGCGCCGCTGAGCTTCCTCGTCGGGTCCCGGGTCGCGTGGGGCTGGCTGGTCCTGCTGCCGGTGAAGGTCGCCATCGGGCGCTGGAGCACGCGGGTCAGCCGTTCGGACGTCTGACCGCGCCCGCGTCGGGGGTTTTCGCGCACAGCGGGTGACGGCGCGGGGCACGGCGGGTGAGGGCTGTGGCCCGGACCACCCGGCACCACCGCCGCACCCCGCCCGGCACCCCGATTCCCGCACCCCGCGCGACGGCACGGCCACCGCGCGTCGACCGTGTGCCCGGCCTCACAGACCCCCCGGAGTGGCCCGGACCACTTCCAGCCAGTATTCGATCTTGAAAATGCGGACATATGCCTTCAAAACAGGCCAATATCAAGATCCATACCCACGGTAACCCCCCACTGACGTGCCTAAACCTACGAATCCTTGAAACCCCACCCCCACCCCCGTAACTTCGAATGCGTCGCACCGAACGAGCACACCGCTCACCGGCAACACCCCGTGCGAACCCCGCGAAACCACAAGCCCCCAGGGCCTGGTTCCGCACGCCCGCATCCCCTTCCGCAAAGGAAACCCATGACCTTCCGTAACGAGACCGCCACCGCCACCACCGCCACCAAGCGCCGCAACCGCGTCCGGATGGCACTCATGGCCGGGGCCCTCACCGCCCTGCCGGTGGCCGGCCTCGTCACGGCCAACGCCGCCTCCGCCGCTCCTGCCGGCGTCTGGGACAAGGTCGCCGCCTGCGAGGCCACCGGCAACTGGGCCATCAACTCCGGCAACGGCTTCTACGGCGGCCTCCAGTTCACCAGCTCCACCTGGGCCGCCTTCGGCGGCACCGCCTACGCCCCCCAGGCCCACCAGGCCACCAAGGCCCAGCAGATCACCATCGGCGAGAAGGTCCTCGCCGCCCAGGGCCCCGGCGCCTGGCCCGTCTGCTCCGTCAAGGCCGGCCTCACCAAGTAACACCCCCACCCCCACACAGGGGGCGCACCACAACAACGCCGCTGCACCCGACCACCCCCACCCCGGGGACGGCCAGGTGACCAGCGGCGTCGTGCGTTCCCCCGACCCGCACACCGGGCCCGAACAGCCTCACACCGTACGACCGCCCGCCCGGTCGTACGGACGCCCCGCAGCACCGCCCAGCAAGGCCAGCTCGCCCTCCGTGAGGGGCGGTTCACGGCCGGGAAGCACCGCGGCGGACGGGCCGCGCAGCAGCGCGCGCACCGCGGCGGGGCGGGCCAGGTCCGCGGGCCGTCCCTCCAGCGTGCCCAGCCGGACCAGTGTGCCGAGCACGGCGTCGGCGTCTCCCCCGGTGCCGTCCGCGCGCACCGCCACCGCCTGGAGCCGCGCGCCCAGCCGGGCCCGCGCCCGGTCGCCCCTGGTCGGCCGGGCTCCGGCGACGTCGGGGTACAGCACGTCCTGGCCGGTGGCCAGGCTCCAGGCGGCCCGCGTGGCCCGGTGGACGGCCCGCTGGACGCCCGCGGTGACGCCTCCGTCGTCCGCGCCCCGGCGCTCCAGGGCCCGGGCGAGCGCCAGAACGCCTGCCGCCGCGACGGACAGGCCGTGTCCGTAGGCGGGGTTGGTGTGCGCGACGGCGTCCCCGACCACCGCGAAGCCCGTCGGCCACCGCCGGAGCCGGTCGTAGCGACGGCGGCGGTCGGCGGTGTTGCCGTAGCGGCGCACCCGGTCGAGCGGTTCGCAGAGCGGCAGCAGGTCCGCGATCAGCGGATGCGGCAGGGCGCGCGCGAACGCGTGGAACCCGGCTTCGTCGCGCGGCGCCTCCGCGCCGCGGGTGGCGGAGAGGGTGACCAGCCAGCGACCGTCCTCGATCGGGAAGACCACGCCCGCCCGCCCGGGACCGGCCCCCGGTCCCGACTGGATCGAGACCGAGGGGAAGCCGGCCGCCGCGTCGGGCGCGCGGACCAGCAGGGTCGCGTAGACGAGCCCGCAGTCGACGCGCTCCTGCGCGACCTCGGGCAGGCCGAGCCCGGCCAGCCAGTCGGGTGCGCGCGAGCCCCGCCCGGTGGCGTCCACCACCAGGTCCGCGGCGAGTTCGCGGCCGTCCGGCCACGCCCCGCCCCGCACCCGTACGCCGGTCACCCGGCGGGCGTCGCCGACGAGGCCCTCGCCGTGGACGCCCTGGAGGAGCTCGACCCCGGGGTCGGCGAGCACCCGGGCGCGGACGATCCAGTCCAGGAGGTCACGGCTGAGGCACCAGCCGTGGGAGGACTCGCCGGTCCGGGGCAGCCAGCCGTGCGGGGTGAGCGTCACCAGGTCACCGGGCAGGGCGAGACGGCGGGCCCCGGCGGCGGTGAGGGCGTCGGTGAACCCGGGCAGCAGCGCCTCCAGACTCGCCGCCCCCGCAGCCATCAGCAGGTGTCCGTGCCGGGCCTGGGGCAGGCCCGCCCGCGCGACCGGGCCGGCCGGCAGCCGGTCCCGGTCGACCACGACGACCTGCTCCGCGTGGCGGGCGAGCACCGAAGCGGTGAGCATGCCCGCGAAGCCGCCGCCCAGGACAACGGCCCGGCGCACCGCGGGACGGCGCGACCGTTCGTCCCCCGCACCCTCGGCCATACTCTCGGCCCCGCGTGATCGGTCCATCCCCTTGTCCCGTCCTTCCTCGTCGGTCCTCACCTCGGTCCTCGCCCCGGCCCTCGCCCCGGTCACGCCCAGTCCGGCACGCGCCGGGCGCGCGGGTCCGGCAGGCCCAACTGGTGCAGCCGGTCCAGCGCGGTGAAGGGGCGGATACCGAGCCCCGCCATGTTGTAGGTGGCCTGGTAGCGGAGCCGCGGGTTGCCGTCCATCCGGCGCAGCACCCGGCGCCCGAGCGCCTGGCCGGACCTGGAGAGCTGGGTGATCATCCGGGTCGCGTCGTGGCTCATCCGGTCCATGTGCCGCACCCAGTCCACGCGCTGCGCCGCGTACGCCTCCAACGCCCGGTCGACGGCGGCGGTGGCCGTGGCCGTGGAGGAGGCGGTGGCCGTGGCCGTGGCCGTGGCGGTGGCCGTGGACGCGCCGGCGGTGAAGCCCCGGCCGGTCAGACAGGCCGCCAGAGCCTCGGCGTCGGCGATGGCGGTGTTCATGCCCTGGGCCGCCATCGGGTGCACGCAGTGCGCCGCCTCGCCGACCAGGGCGAGCCCGGGGACGGCCAGCACGTCGGCGGTGAACCGCCACAGGTTGAGCAGTTGCCGGCTGCCGAAGCTGGCGCGCAGCCGCTCCTCCAGCGGCCGCAGCGCGGGCGTGCCCGCCAGCAGGTCGCGGCACCAGTCCTCCAGCCTCGCCTGCCGTTCCGGGCCGGTGCCGCGCAGCGCGTCGGGGCGCACCTGGGCGTAGAGCCGCATCCGCCCGCCGGGCAGCGGGTAGGCCAGCCGCAGCCCCTCGCCGGTGAGATAGGTCGTCACCTCGGGTGCCGCCGCCGGGACGCCGTCGATGTCGAAGGACAGCAGTCGGTGCCCGTACTCGGCGGAACTCGTCCCGATGCCCGCGTCGCGGCGCAGCTTCGACGAGCGTCCGTCGGCGGCGACCACCAGCGGTGCGGTCAGCTCCCGCTCGTGGCCCTGCCGTGCGACCCGCACGCCGGACACCCGGCCGCCGTCCCGGACCAGCCCCTCGACCAGGGCACCCGACCAGGACTCCACCCGTTCGCCCAGGGACTCGCGCAGGGCCGCCAGGATCTCCGGGTAGTCGAGGGAGAACAGCTGGCGGTCCTCGCCGGGCATCGTCCGGTAGTCGAAGAGCATCAGGCGCCGGCCGTCCGCGTCGCGGATCATCAGCTGCCCGAGCGGGACGGCGCCGCGCCGCAGCAGCAGCGGCATGACGCCCCACTCGCGCAGGATCCGGACCGAACTGGGTTGCAGCACCTCGCCCTTGGCGATCGGCACGGGCACCCGCTGCTTCTCCAGCAGGAGCACCCTCAGCCCGGCGAGGTCGAGGGCGCGGGCGGTGGCCAGCCCGGCCACCCCGGCGCCGCAGACGATCGCGTCCCAGCGGCCCCGGCCCGGGCCTGCGTCCACGGCCCCGCTCATCGGGCGTCCCCCGTCCCGGCACCGGCCACCGGCTCCGACACTTCGGACGCGCCGGACGGGTCGGACGCGTCGGACGGCGCCGGGAGGGCCGAGACCGCCGCGAGTGCCGACAGCGCCAGGCCCTGGGCCATCAGGAAGTCGCTGTAGTGGACGTGGTCGCGGATGTACACGCACGTCCGGCCCGGCTCCCAGCTCCCGTCCGGCCGCTGGTGCTCCAGCAGCCAGTCGGCGCCGCGCGCCGCCCCCGCACCGTCCCCGCAGGCCGCGAGGGCCAGGACGGCGCGGGCGGTCTCGTCCACCGTGCCGGGTTCTCCCCGGTCGCCGGTGGACCAGGAGCCGTCCGGGAGCTGTGCGGCCCGCAGGCGGTCGAGGGCACGCCGCGCGACCGGGCTGCGGGAACGGCCGAGCGCGGCCAGCAGCCGCAGCACGGCGACGGTGGCCGGGACGACGCCCCGGTGCCACAGCGCCCGGAAGCCGCCGTCCCGGTCCTGCCGGCGCAGCAGCCACCGCAGGCCGCGCACCAGCCGGGGGTCGCTCGCGGGCACGCCCGCCTCGTGCAGGACGAGCAGCGCCTTCGCCGTGATGTACGGGCAGGGGCCGTCCAGCGGGACGAGGGTGTTGCGGACGAAGGTGCTCCACGAGCCGCGCCGGTCCTGCCGGGCGAGCAGCCAGTCCAGACCGCGGCGCAGCGCGGGGGCGTCGCGGTCGCCCTGGAGCAGCACCTCCAGCACGGCGAGGGAGTCCAGGACGTTCGGCCAGCCCTTGGGTCCGGACCAGGTCCAGCCTCCGGGCGGGCAGTCGTAGAGCGGGAACGGCGTGGTCTGCTGGCAGTCGGCCAGCCAGGTCCTGGTGCGGGCCAACCGGGGGTCGTCCGCGAAGCCCGCCGTGCCCAGGGCGGCGGCCGCGAAGGCCGGGCCGGTGACCTCGACCCGGGCGGTCTCCATCCCGTGGATCATGCACCAGGAGCCGTCCGGCTGGACGGTCGCCCGCAGGTAGTCGAGCCCCGCCGCGACGAGACGCGCATCGTCCGGTTCCGCTCCGGAACCCGACGACGTGCCGGAACCCGGCAACGCCACAGAGCCCGGCGACGCGACGGAGCCGGTGCTCGCCAGGGCCGTGACGACCAGGCCGGTCAGCCACGGGTCGCCCCCGTACGAGCCGACGTCCCCCTCCTGGTACTGCACCGCGCCCAGCAGCCGGACGGCCGCCGGCCGCGCGGCCGCGAGCGCGCCGCGGGCGAGCGGGCCCGGGGCCCCGAAGCGGGACTGCAGCAGGGCGAGCGCGACGAACGGCGGCGACAGGTAGGACAGCACCTTGCGGCGCAGCGCGGCCGGCAGGAGCACGAGCTCGACCGGGACGCGGGACACCCCGCCGGCGTCGCCGAGGCCCGCCAGGGCCAGGACCAGCGAGCACAGCTGCCGGACCGTGCGGTCCGCCACGGCCTCGACGCCCCCCGCGGCGCCGAGCCAGGCCAGCGCACCGGCAACCGCCTCGCGGGCCGCGGCGTCGCCGGGGTCCGGCCGGGGCACCAGGGTCAGGGCGGCGGCCGCCATGCAGGTGGCCACGGCGTCCGAGGGGAATCCTTCGAGCGTGCCCCAGCCGCCGTCGGGGTTGCGCACCCGCAGCAGCCAGGCGCACCCGCCCTCCGCCAGGGCGCGGTCGGCCCCGGTGCCCGCCAGGTGCAGGGCCAGGGCCGCGCCCGCGGTGCCGGAGACCGCGGCGGGGCGGGGATTGGTCCACGCGCCCGTGGGCAACTGGGTGGCGAGCAGCAGGCCGGTGCTCGCCGCCACCGCGCCTTCGATCCGGGTCCGCCGTTCGAGGCCGTCGTGCAGGTGCTGGTGCGGGTGCTGATGCGGGTGCTGGTTCAGTGGGAGGGACATCGGCGCTCCACGGGACGACGACGGGGCCGGGCTCTGACTGTGGCTGTGGCTGTGGCTGTGGCTGTGACGGGACGACACGTCACATCACGCGGGAGACGAAGGAGTCGGCGAGCGCCGTGTACTGCGCGCGGACCCCGGCGGGCATCGGCACCAGGTCGAGGCTGGCCCGCGCCCTGGCCAGGGCCTGTTCGGCCTCGCGTTCACAGGCCCGCCGGCCCCCGCCCTCCTCGATCAGTGCGGCGGCCTCCAGCAGCACCTTCTCCGCCTCCTCCTCGCCCGCCGGGGCGCGGCCGTCGGCCAGCAGTTCCGCCAGGCGCCGCGCGACGGTCCCGGAGGCGGCGGAGGCGGCGACCACGGGCAGGCTCTTCTTGCGCTCGCGCAGATCGCCGCGCACGGGCTTCCCGGTCACGGCCGGGTCGCCCCAGATGCCCAGGATGTCGTCGACGCACTGGAACGCCAGTCCCAGCTGTCCCGCCGCCTCGGCCAGCGCGTGGACCAGCGGCCGGTCCGCTCCGCCGAGGACGGCGCCCATCGCGCTGGCGCCCGCCAGCAGGGCGCCGGTCTTGGCCATCGCCATGGCCTGGTACTCGGCCACGGTCACCGTGCCGGGGCCGGACCAGGGGCGCTCGCTGAACCGGATGTCGCACGCCTGGCCCTCCACCAGCTCGCGCAGCGCCACCGCGAGATGACCGGCCGCGGCCGGGCCGTGCGGTCCCCCCTTGGCCAGCAGCAGGTCGAAGGCGAGGACCTGCAGCGCGTCCCCGGCCAGGATCGCTCCGCTGACGCCGAACTCCTTCCAGACCGTCGGGCGCCGTCGGCGTTCCTCGTCGCCGTCCATGATGTCGTCGTGGATCAGGCTGAAGTTGTGGATCAGCTCCGCCGCGGCCGCACCGGGCAGCGCGGCCTCCGCCGGCGCCCCGACGGCCTCGGCGGCCAGCACCGCGAGGGCGGGGCGGACGGCCTTGCCGGAGTCCAGCTCCACCGGCGAGCCGTCGGCGGCGCACCAGCCGAGGTGGTAGGAGCTCATCATGGCGGTCCAGGGCTCCAGCAGGGCGACCGCCTCACGCAGCAGCGGTTCGGTGAGCTCCCTGGCCCGTCGGGTCGTTCCGGCGGCCAGGGAGTGCTGGGAGGGCAGGTGCGGGGGCTGCGGGTTCGGGGACTGGGCGTTCGGGGACTGGCCGTTCGGGGACGGCGTGTGCGGGGGCAGCGTGTGCGCGATCGTCGTCATGGCGGACCCTTCCTGTAGCGGTGGTCGGCTTGGGCGAAAGCTCGGGGGCCGGTCGGTCGTCCGACCCCGGCGGTGCGGCGGTTCGGCGGTTCGGCGCCGGGCAACGTTCGGATGCGGTCGCGGTGCGGAGTCAGGCGGGGCGCCGGAGGACGTTGCTGCGCACCGCTCCGGTCAGCCACACCAGGAACGCCGTGAGCGTCACGCCGTAGACGGCCAGCCAGCCGCCGGGCACCCCGCGACCGGTGTTCAGGGCGCTGCCGAGCAGGCTGAGCGTGATCGCGCAGGCGGTGACCGGCATGTGCATCGAGGCCAGGAAGGTCACCGCGTTCGCCTTCTCCGGCCGGCGCAGGGCCCCGGTGAGCAGCCGCCGGGAGACCCAGGCCGCGACGGGGGCCGTGGCGAGCACCGCGATCGCGCCGGCCGCGGGGACGACCCCGGTCCCGGCGAGCACCAGCATCCCGGCGCCCACCGCGACCTGGCCGGCGATGTAGAGGCGGACCAGGCCCGGGCCGTCGAGGGCGACCGCGAGCGTGTGCTTGCCGGTCCGCCGGTCGCCCTCGATGTCGGCGAGGTTCATCACGGACATCCGGAGGAACTGCAGGGCGCAGACCACACCGGCGTAGACGACGTCCGCCCCGGTCACCGAGCCGGACTGGAGGGCGCGGGCGAGCAGCGGCCCGAGCCCGTACAGCACCAGCGCGCAGGCCACCTCGCCCAGCGCGTGGTAGTTCAGCCGCAGCGGCGGGGCCGTGTAGAACCAGGAGAGCGCGGCGATCGCGGCCGCCATCACCCGGGTGCCCGTCGTCGGCATGACGGCGATCAGGCCGAGCGAGACGAAGAGCAGCACGAACGCGGCGGACAGGCTGACCATCGGGCGCAGCAGGCCGCTCACCAGGACCCGGCTGCCGCCGGTCCAGCCCGTCGGCGCGGCGTTCGCCCGGTCGGCGTCGAGGTCGAAGTACTCGTTGCAGTAGTGCGTCATCAGGTGGGTGCACCAGGCGAAGGCCAGGGTGAGGACGAACCAGCCGGGCCGGAAGGCGTGGCCGTCGTGCACCGACATGCTGACCCCGAGGCCGACCACCATCATGCTCTGGACGAGGAACTTGGGCCTGCCCAGCCTGACGAAGGCGCGCACGCGCTCGGCGCGCGGCAGTGCGGGCGCGGCGGCCGGAACGGGGGCGGGTACGGGGGCGGAGGCGGAGGCGGCGAATCCTGTGCTGTTCATGCGTCAGCTCCCTTGCTGTTCGTACGTCAGCTCGCCGTGCTGCCGGGCACCGGGACCGCCGGGCGGCGTGCCTCGTCGAGGGGTGGGGGTGTGGACGGGGCGCCCGCTCGGCGCGGCCGGGCGAACCGGCGCATCGCGGGCAGTTCGACGTACCGGTGGAGCAGCCGGGCGGCGAGCAGGGACAGGGCGAGGAACAGCGCGGTCGCCGCCATCGCGACGGGTGTGCTCCAGCGGCCGCCGCCGAGGGCCCAGTGGGCGACCATGACGACCGGCCAGTGCACCACGTAGAAGGCGAACGAGGCCTCGCCGAGCCGCACCAGCGCCGGGCGGCGCAGCCAGGACCTGCGGCCGTCGCGGTCCGCCGCCGCGGCCGAGAGGATCAGACCGGACACGGGCACGACGGTCGCGGCGGCCGGCAGGAAGGCGAACGGCAGGGTCGCCAGTGCCGTGCCCAGGGCCAGCACCAGCGCCAGCCCGGACAGTGCCATGCCGGGCACCACACCCCGGCCCTCGCGGACGATCCGGGCCAGCAGCATGCCGAGGACGAACTCCGGCAGCCGGCCGAGCGGGAAGAAGTAGGGGATCCAGAACTGCCACTGGGAGACCTCGACGTCCGGCACGGTGCGGCCGCCGCGGAACTGCGAGGCGATCACCGCCACCAGCCACACCGCCAGCACCGCGCACCCGGCGGCCGCCCAGAGCCGTTCCGGACGGATCCGTCGCAGGCGGGGCAGCAGGAAGGGGAAGAGGGCGTAGCAGAACACTTCGACGGCCAGCGACCAGGTGACGATGTTCAGCCCCGCGGTGAAGCCCGGGCCGGGCAGCCACGCGTGCAGCAGCAGCAGGTTGGCCAGCGCGGGCAGCCAGGGGAAGCCGCCGCCGGACCCGCCCGTCACGGCGGAGCCGGTCGCGAGCACGAACACGAACAGCAGCGCCCACACCACCAGGTGGTTGGGGTAGACCTTGGCGGCCCTGCGCCGCCAGAACGAACGGGCGCTCCCGCCCCGGCGGGCGCCGTCGCCGTCGCGGGCACCATTGCCGTCGCGGGCACCGTCGCCGTCGCGGGCGGACCAGGTGAGCACGAATCCGCTCAGTACGAAGAACACCGAGACGCCCACCATGCCCAGCGGGAGCACGGCTTTGACGGCCTGTTCGGCCCGGTCGTCCCGGAACACCTTCGCGACGTACCAGGCGTGGGTCAGGAAGACCCCCAGCGCGCAGAGGAACCTCAGCCCGGTGAGGGAGGGGTACCGTTCCACCTGCTGTTCCGCTGAACGCTTCGGCCCTTCGTCGGACACGAGTCCGCTCCCTTCGACGTGGTGACGTACCGACCTGCCGACCTGCTGACGTGAATGGCGTGAATGGCGTGCCGGAGAGCCGCTCAGAGATTGCCGCGGCGTTCCTGTTCGCGCTCGATGGCCTCGAACAGGGCCTTGAAGTTGCCCTTGCCGAAGCCCTGGGAGCCGTGGCGTTCGATGAGTTCGAAGAACACGGTCGGCCGGTCCTGCACCGGCTTGGTGAAGATCTGCAGCAGGTGGCCGTCCTCGTCCCGGTCGGCGAGGATCCCCAGCTCGCGCAGTTCCTCGACCACCGCCCCGGTCCCGTCGAGCCGTTCGCCGACGGCGTCGTAGTAGCTGTCCGGGGTGTCCAGGAACTCGACTCCCCTGGAACGGAGTTCGCGGACGGCCGTGACGATGTCGTCGGTCGCCAGGGCAATGTGCTGGACGCCCGGCCCGCCGTAGAACTCCAGGTACTCGTCGATCTGGGACTTCCTCCGGCCGACCGCCGGCTCGTTGAGCGGGAACTTGACGCTGCGGGTGCGGTCCGCGACGACCTTGGACATCAGCGCCGAGTACTCGGTGGCGATGTCGTCCCCGACGAACTCCTTCATGTTGGTGAAGCCCATGACGCGGTTGTAGAAGGCCACCCACTCGTCCATCCGGCCCAGTTCGACGTTGCCCACGCAGTGGTCGATGCCGGTCAGCAGCGGCCGCCGGGCAGCGGTGGCGGGCGACGGCCCGCGGTGCACGTAGCCGGGCAGGTAGGGGCCGTCGTAGCCGGTCCGCTCGACCAGGCTGTGCCTGGTCTCGCCGTACGTGGCGATCACGGCGGTCCGCACCGTCCCGTGTTCGTCGGCCGTCTCCCGGGGCGCTGCGAGGCCGGTCGCGCCCCGTTCCACCGCGAGCTCGTGGGCGCGGCGGGCGTCCGGGACGGCGATCGCCACGTCGAGCACGCCGTCGCCGTGGCGGGCGACGTGCCCGGCGACGAACGCGGCCTCCTCGCCGACCGCGCGGACCGCCGAGGTGAAGACGAACCGGATGTCGCCGGAGACCAGCACGTAGGACGCCGTCTCCGGGTGACCGGTCTCCGGACCCCGGTAGGCGACGAGCCGCATGCCGAACGCGGTGGTGTAGAAGTGTGCGGCCTGTTTGGCGTTTCCGACCGCGAACTCGACGGCGTCGATACCGAGGACGGGGAACGGCTCGGTGGACGGGGTCCGCCCGCCGCGGGCCACCTGGGCGGTTTCGGGCAGCACGAGATCGGTCATCAGGCTTCCTTCGTGAGAAGCCCCGGTCCCGGACCGGGGAGGAGACAGGACATGGCTCGGCGCAGCAGGGCCGAGCAGGGCAGAGGCAGGGAGAGGCAGGGCCGAGCAGGGAAGGGCAGGGCAGGGCAGGGCAGGGCACCGCAGGGCAGGCCCGACGGCCGCGACCACCGTCACGGCGGCACGACGACACGACGGCACGACGACACGGCGGCACGACGGCGCGCCGCGCACCGCACGGGCATGCGACCGCACCGACCAACAACAAACCCGTACGCGACCGCACCGGCTCGCATGGAAGAGGTGATGGTGGAGCGGGGAACGCCGGTCAGGTGGTCACAGCGGATCCGGGCACGGCGCGCACACCGCACGGGGTCCCGGACCGGGACAAGGTGCAGGCGGGCGTGCCGCGCCGGCCGCACCGGTCGTGGACCGGGGCGGCGTCCGCCCGACGGTGCGCGGGCGCGCGGGAATCACGTACGGCGACCGGCCGCGCGGACGGGACGTCCGCCTTCAGCCGGCGCCGGGCCCCGGAGGCGTCGCTCAGCCGGAGCCGGGAAATGATCGCAGGTCCGTTGCCGGAAATTCCTCGACGGCCGGCCCCTGGTCGGTACAGGGTCGGGCCGGAACGAATTCCCGGCCGACCTGGAAACGCGCTCCGAGAATCCCCGGGCAATCCTTGCGGACGGTCCCGGACGGCCCCGCCGAATCCGGCGACAATGCGGGCACGCGTTCAGAAATGAGTACCATGATCTTCCATCTCCCCCGTTTGTGCACAATGCCCGGATTCAACGGCGAGGCTCTTCTCGAACCGAGACCGGACAGGTCCACCCGACCGCCGCGTCCGGAGCATGCCGGAGGCGACGGAAAGTGACGGCAGTGCTGGTATCAAGGCGCTATTCATCGGGAATGCGATGGCCGGCAGAGGAGGCGTTTCCACTCCTTCGCTCCCCCAGCGACGGGATCACACTACCCCACCCCGAGGTTGATTCAAGAGCGTCGCCGACGAATTTTGCGGGCCGTACCCGCACTGCGGAGTGGAACGGAAATGATTCGGTTCCGCTCGCCCCGGAGCGGAACAGGGGCCGTTCGGTTCCGGTGTTCGCGGAACGGAATGCACCGGCTCCGATTCCCCCTTCCCGCCCCCTCTTCCCCCGCTTCTCCCCCCGGTGCCCGGCCGGGCGGCTGCCCGGCCGGGCAGCCGCTCAGCGCAGGTCGAACCGGTCCAGGTTCATCACCTTGGTCCACGCCGCCACGAAGTCCCGGACGAACTTCTCGTCCGCGTCCCCGGATCCGTAGACCTCGGAAAGCGCACGCAGCTGGGAGTGCGAGCCGAGGACGAGGTCGACGGCGGTGGCCGTCCACTTCACCGCGCCCGTGGCCCGGTCCCGCCCCTCGAAGACGTTCGCCTCCGAGGCCGAGGGCTTCCACTCCGTGCCCATGTCGAGCAGATTGACGAAGAAGTCCGTGGTCAGCGTCTCCGGCCGGTGCGTGAGGACGCCGTGCGGGGAGCCCCGGAAGCCGGCGTTCAACGCCCGCATCCCGCCGACCAGGACCGTCATCTCGGGCGCGGTCAGCGTCAGCAGGTCGGCCCGGGCGAGCAGCAGGCTCTCCGGTGACAGCTTCTCGTCGGCCCGCAGGTAGTTCCGGAACCCGTCCGCCCTCGGTTCGAGCACGGCGAACGCCTCCACGTCCGTCTGCTCCTGCGAGGCGTCGGTGCGCCCCGGGGCGAACGGGACCGTCACGGCGTGCCCGGCGGCGCGCGCGGCCCGCTCGACCGCCGTGTTGCCGCCCAGCACGATGAGGTCGGCGAGCGAGATCCGCCTGGCGCCGCTCTGCCCCGCGTTGAAGTCCCGCCGGACCTCCTCCAGCCGCCGGACCGTGTCGGCCACCTCGGGCAGGTCGTTGACCTCCCAGTCCTTCTGCGGCGCGAGCCGGATCCGGGCGCCGTTGGCGCCGCCGCGCAGGTCGGTGCCGCGGTGGGTCGCCGCCGACGCCCACGCGGTCGCGACCAGCTGGGGAACACCCAGGCCGGAGTCGTCGATCCGCTTCTTGAGGGCGGCGACGTCCTCGTCCGTGACCGGCTCGTGGTCGGCGGCGGGCACCGGGTCCTGCCACAGCTGCGCTTCCGGCACCCACGGTCCGAGGTAGCGGGACACCGGGCCCATGTCGCGGTGCAGCAGCTTGTACCAGGCCTTGGCGAAGGCCTCGGCGAGCTGGTCGGGGTGCTCGTGGAAGCGCCGGCAGATCGCCTCGTAGACCGGGTCCTGACGCAGCGCGAGGTCCGTGGTCAG
Source organism: Kitasatospora sp. cg17-2 (assembly GCF_054031055.1). Lineage (NCBI taxonomy): Bacteria > Bacillati > Actinomycetota > Actinomycetes > Kitasatosporales > Streptomycetaceae > Kitasatospora > Kitasatospora sp. cg17-2. Next base: position 9,292,728 of record NZ_CM132923.1, on the reverse strand, counting down.
CATCATGGGGGCGTGCCGCTTCGCGGGGTCGTGCGCGTCCGGCACGGCGCTCGCGGCCGCCGGATCGGTGGGCTTCCACTGCTTGGCCCCGGCCGGGCTGGTGGTGAGCTCCCAGTCGTAGCGGAACAGGTTGTCCAGGTAGCCGTTGTCCCACTTCGTCGGCTCGGTGGTCCAGGCTCCTTCGAGCCCGCTGGTGAGGGCGTCGGCCCCGGACCCGCTGCCGCAGGTGCTGCGCCAGCCCAGGCCCTGCTGCTCGATCGGGGCGCCCTCGGGCTCCGGGCCGAGGCAGGACGGGTCCACGGCTCCGTGGCACTTGCCGAAGGTGTGGCCGCCGACGATGAGCGCGACCGTCTCCTCGTCGTTCATCGCCATCCGCGCGAAGGTCTCCCGGATGTCGACGGCGGCGGCCCTCGGGTCCGGATTGCCGTTGGGGCCCTCCGGGTTGACGTAGATCAGCCCCATCTGGACGGCGCCGAGCGGATTGGCCAGCTCGCGTTCGCCGCTGTAGCGCTCGTCGCCGAGCCAGGTGTCCTCGGGGCCCCAGAAGACCTCCTCGGGCTCCCAGATGTCCTCGCGGCCGAAGCCGAAGCCGAAGGTCCGGAACCCCATCGACTCCATGGCGCAGTTCCCGGTGAACACCAGCAGGTCGGCCCAGGAGATCTTCCGGCCGTACTTCTGCTTGACCGGCCAGAGCAGTCGCCGGGCCTTGTCCAGACTGGCGTTGTCCGGCCAGCTGTTGAGCGGCGCGAAGCGCTGGGCGCCGCTGCCGCCGCCGCCCCGGCCGTCCGAGATCCGGTAGGTGCCGGCGGCGTGCCAGCTCATCCGGATGAACAGCGGGCCGTAGTGGCCGTAGTCGGCGGGCCACCAGGGCTGGGAGTCGGTCATCAGCGCGATGACGTCCCGCTTCAGCGCCTCGACGTCGAGGGTGGCGAACTCCGCGGCGTAGTCGAAGTCCTCGCCCATCGGGTCGGAGAGGGGCGAGTGCCGGTGCAGGACCTGGAGGTCCAGCTGCTCGGGCCACCAGTCACGGTTGCTCCGGGGCCCGGTCGCCTTGGGGGTGGGGGAAGGAATTGCTGGGTTTTCGCTCTCGCTGCCGGACACGTCCGCCCCTTCGTCCTTAGTCGTTTTCTGCCCTTTCGCCCGTATGGTCCCGCACCCGGGACCGTACGGCGGGCAGAACACGCGGGGCGCCACCGGCCACTGGGACGGACGACGGCGCGGCCGGCGGGCCGACGGGCCGGGCGGCGCGCGGCCGGACGCCGGACGCCCCGGCCCCCGCACGGTGGCGGGGACCGGGGCGTCCGGTACCGGGGATCAGGCCCGGCCGGGCGGCAGCAGGGCCGTCCGGGTCAGCTCCACCTCCACAGGCCGTCCAGGTGGACGGCGGTGCGGCCGGTGGCGCCCGGCGCGGGGGTGAACACCACGCCGATCTCCTGGACGTGGGCGAGGTCGGGCACCCCGGCCAGGTCGAGCCGCAGGGTCCGCCCGTCCGGGCCGACGGTGACGGCGGGGCTCCCCGTCCAGGTCCAGCCGACGGCGTCGCCGGTACCGGTGCGCACATACAGCGTGGCGGTGGTGCCGCCCGCCTGCTGCCCCCAGGGCGCGGTGCCGGCGGCGACGGTGAGCGCGGTGGCCCCGGTCAGGTCGGCGGGGGCCGTCCGCCGGAGCAGGACGGCGCCCCGCTCGGGCTCGACGTCGGCCTTGAGCGCGCTGCGGCCCTCGGCCGCTCCCTCGTCGGCGACCGCCCAGGGCCCGGCCGCCATGCCGGAGCCGGACCAGCCCTCGGTGCCGTGCTCGAAGCCGGCCAGCAGGCCGCCGCGCCGCATGTCGTCCAGATAGACCGCGGAGCGGCCGCTCGCCCCGGCCGCGGGGGCGAACTCGACGCCGATCTCGCGGACGTGGGCCCGGTCCGGCACCCTGGTCAGGTCCAGGACCAGCCGAGTGGACTTGGTGTCGACGGTGACGGCGCCCGAGTCGGTCCAGCTCCAGCCGGCGGCGTCGCCGGTGCCGGTGCGCACATAGAGCTTGGCGCGGGTGCCGCCGGCCTGGTCGCCCCAGGGCGCGGTGCGGGCGTCGACGCTGAGCACGGTGTCCCCGGAGAGGTCGAGCGGGCCGACCTTGTTGAGGTAGGCGGCGCCGGTGCCGAGGTCGACGTCGGCCTTGAGCGAGCCGCTGCCGCGGGCGGACCACTCCGTGACCTGCCAGGGGCCGGCCGCGAGGTGCCAGCCGCTCCAGCCCTGGGTGCCGCTCTCGAAGTCCTGGTACGTCACCGGCGGGTTCTCCGCCGGGGCGGCGGCGAGGTCGACCCCGCCCCGGTTCACCGTCCACGGGTCGTTCATCAGCTCGGCGCCGTTGACGTTCCGGGCCGGACTCCACTCGTTGTTCCAGGCCAGGAAGTAGGAGGTGCGCGGGAAGCGCTCGTGCAGCGCCTTCACCCACAGCTCGTAGTCGAAGGTGCCGCCCGCGCCCGAGCCGGGGCCGATCTCGGTGAACGCGAACGGCTTGCCGAGCTCGACCAGCTTCTCGTAGCCGGTGATCGCCGACGGGTCGGCGGTGTAGCAGTCCAGCCCGACCACGTCGGCGTAGCCGCCGCCGACCCAGTAGGCGGTGGGGTCGGCGGAGCCGCAGTTCGGCGCGTACGTCCACAGCAGGTTGTGCAGGCCCTTGGCGGTGGTGAGGTAGTCGTAGGTGCCGCGCCACAGTGCCGCGAAGTCGGCCGGGTCCTGGCGGCCCCACCAGAACCAGTCGCCGTTCATCTCGTGGAACGGCCGGAACAGCACCGGCACCCCGGCGTCGGACAGCCGCCGCAACCCGGCGGCGATGTCGTCGAGTTCGGCCCGCCAGGCCCGTCCGGCGGCGGTGGCCGGGTCGGACAGCCGGCGGAAGGCCGGCTGCGGCAGCGGAGTCCGCCAGGCGGCCCCCGCCACCGGGTTCGGCAGGTGGACGCTCACCGAGACCAGTCCGCCGCGACCCGCGTGGTCGATCATCGCGGTGTCGCAGCCCGAGTCGATCGCGGTCGGCGCCCCGTCGGCGTTCCAGCCGCTCGCGTAGTCGCAGGCCAGCACGGCCGGGAACCGGCCCGTCCGGTCGGCCAGTTCGGTGACGTCCCGGTACTGGGTGGCGAAGTCCTTGCCCGACCCGGGTGCGGCGCTGCCGCTGTACCCGGCGAAGAATCCGGACGCCGTCCGGTTCCGCAGGCCCCGGTCGGGCAGCTGCGCGAGCCAGTTCAGCACCGCCCGCGCCTGCGGGCCCGCGCCCGCGTCCACCGGTCGGACGGCGGTCACCGGTTGGACGGCCACCGCCGCCGGCGCGGCGGCGCTCCCGCCGCCCAGCATGCTCGCCACCGCGAGCAGGACCGCGACGGATCGTCGACGCAGCCTCATCAGCACCCCCGTTGCTTTCAGCACGGCAGGACCGTCCGTCCTGCCGATGATCACACTAGGGCGTGGCCGCCGCCCGTACGGCGACCGGTGGCGGCGTCACCCCGGGTGGACGAGGCGGTTCTCGTGGGCGAAGACCACGGCCTGGATCCGGTCGCGGAGTTCGAGCTTGTGCAGGACCCGCCCCAGATGGGACTTCACCGTCGCCTCCGCCAGGTACAGGGTGGCCGCGATCTCGGCGTTGGACAGCCCCCGGCCCACCTCGACCAGCACCTCGCGCTCCCGGGCGCTGAGCCGTCCCAACCGGTCGTCGCGCGCGCCGCCCCGGCCGTCGGGGATGTGCGGGCGGAGGGTCTCCAGCAGGCGCCGGGTGATCCGCGGCGAGACCACCGCGTCGCCCGCGGCCACGCTCCGGATCGCCGCGAGCAGCTCCTCCGGCCTGGTGTTCTTCAGCAGGAAGCCGGAGGCTCCGGCGTGCAGCCCGGCGAAGGCGTACTCGTCCAGGTCGAAGGTGGTGAGGATCAGCACCCTGCTCCGCGGGGAGACCCGCACGACCTCGCGGGTGGCCTCGATCCCGTCGGTCCCGGGCATCCGGACGTCCATCAGGACGACATCGGGGCGCAGCTCCCGGGCCAGGCGGACGGCCTGCGCCCCGTCGGCGGCCTCGCCGACCGGGGCCATGTCGGGCTGGGCGTCCAGGACGGTGCCGAAGGCCATCCGGAGCAGGGCCTCGTCGTCGGCGATCAGGATCCGGATCGTCATGCGGACACCGCCCCGGCGCTGTCGAGGAGGAGGCGGGTACGCACGCCCCAGCCGCCGCCGGGGAGCGGTCCGGCCCGCAGGGTCCCCCCGTAGGCGGCCGAGCGTTCGCGCATGCCGGGGAGGCCGTGGCCGGAGGGGGCGGCCGGGTCGGAGGTCCGCGGGCGGGGGCCGGTGTCGGTGACGTCCACGGTGACGGCGGCGCCGGAGCAGCGGATCCGGACCGTCGCGCGGGTGCCGGCGGGGGTGTGCTTGAGGGCGTTGGTCAAGGCTTCCTGCACCAGGCGGTAGACGGTGAGCTGCGCGGTGGCGGGCAGGTGGTCGTGGCCGCCGTGGACCTCCAGCGCGGTCGGCAGACCGGCGGCGGACATCTGCTCGGCGAGGGCGTCGAGCTGGGCGATGCCGGGCAGCGGGTGGCGTTCCGCGTCCGGTTCGTCGGCCCGCAGGACGCCGAGCGAGCGCCGCATGTCGGTCAGGGCCTGTCGGCCGGTCTCGGAGATCTGCCGCATCGCGGCGTCGGCCCGTTCGGGCGACCGCTGCCGGGCGTAGCCGGCCGCGTCGGCGAGCGCGACCATGACGGACAGGTTGTGGGTGACGATGTCGTGCATCTCCCGGGTGATCCGTGCCCTTTCCTCGGCGACGGCCAGTCGTGCCTGCTGCTCCTGCTCCCGCTCCAGGTGCGCGGCCCGTTCCTCCACGGCGGCGAGATAGGCGCGGGTGGTCCGCACGTTCATCCCGAGGACGGCGGCGGCCGCGGTCATCGCGGTGACCGCGACGAACGGGGTGAGGAACGCGCCGTCCGGCGCCCAGCGCAGGCAGGCCAGCAGGACCCCGGCCTGCACGACGGCTCCGGCGAGCAGCGTGGTGCGGCGGTCCGAGTGCGCGGCCAAGGTGTAGAGGGCGACCAGTACGGCGATGTCGGCCGGGAGTTGGACGTCCAGCAGCCACTGGGCCAGGGCCGCGGCCACCACCGCGCCGAACACCGCGCGCGGGGCCCGGCGGCGCCACAGCAGGGGCAGCGCGAGGGCGGCGGTGAGGAGCACGGTCCCCACCGGTTCGCGCGGCGCGGGTGTGGTCGCGGCGTTGAGGAGGAGGAGCACCGGCAGCAGCGAGTCCCACACCGGCGGCGGCAGGCGGGGGATCCGACGGGCGGCGGCGGCCGCCCGCTGCCACGGGCGGGCCCCCGGCCGGTGGGCCTTGCCGGGTTCCGCGGCGGCCTCGGTCATCGCTTGTTCCTGTCGATCCGGTGTCGTGGCGGCCCGGTCGGGCCCACCACCGGGGACCGCCGGGCCCGCCTCGGGTACGGGGACCGCACTCCGCGCGCCGGCCGGCTCGTCCCGCGGCCCTGTCACGGTAGGCCACCGGTCCGCCGGGCGCATGGGTCCACCGTCGGACGGCGTCCGGGCCGGTGTACGACCGGAGGAGGAGACGGACACCTCCCGGGGTCGCAACGCGGCCGCCGATCCGGGGCGTTCGCCTGCCACCCGGGTCGCAGCGGTGACGCCGACGGCGCCCGCCCCCGGTCGGAGCGGGTGGCGACCCGGGAGCGATGTGGCGGCGGGGGCCCGGCGCCGACGATGGGCCCGTGACCGAGATCATCACGGGACTGTTCATGTCCCCCCTGGAAATACTTGCCCTGCTGAGTGCCCTCGCCCTGGTGGTGACGCGCTGGCTGCCCCCCGCGGCCCGCCCGCGCACCGCGGTCGCGGCGGGGGCGGTGCTCCTGCTGTCCGTGATCGTGCTGGGGGTGACCGGGCTCCGCTGGCAGCTGCTGCCCGTGCTGGCCGGTGCCGCCCTCGTGCTGCCCTTCGTCCTCGCTCCGCTGCGGCGGCGCCGGACCGGCCGGCCGGCGTGGCGGGCCCGCTGGTGGCTGGCGCTGCCGGGGTCGCTGGCCTGCGCCGGGCTGATCGCGGGCGGACCGGTGTCCGCCTGGGCCTTCCCCGTTCCCCTGTTCCCCGAGCCCACGGGCGAGTTCGCGGTCGGCACCCGGGTGCTGCAGTGGACCGACCAGCAGCGGGAGGAGACCTTCACCCCCGATCCGGCCGACCGGCGCACGGTCGTGGTCCAGCTCTGGTACCCGGCGCAGGAGAGCCCCGCCGGCACGCCGAGGGCCCAGTACCTCGGGCGCACGGAGGACGAGGCGCGCACCGTCTCCGCCGCCCTCGCCCGCGGCGTCGGCCTGCCGGACTTCCTGGTCGACGGCGTCCCGCACGCCCGCAGCCGTTCGGTCTTCGAGGCCCCGGTGGCCGGGGGCGGCGAGCGGTTCCCGGTGGTGCTGTTCTCGCCCGGCTCGGGCGGGGTGCGCACCCAGAACACCGCCTGGGCGGAGGAACTCGCCAGCCACGGCTACCTGGTGGCCGCCCTGGACCACCCGTACGACTCCGCCGCCGTGGTCCTCGCCGACGGCCGGACGGTCACCACCGAGACCTCCTCCTCCGGCGACGCGGAGCAGGACGAGCAGTTGGCGGCCGGCTGGACGGCGGTCCGGGCCGCCGACCTCGGCTTCGTCCTCACCCAGCTGGACGGTCTCGGCCGGGCCGGGAGCGGCGACCCGCTGGCCGGTCGACTGGACACCGGCCGGGCCGCGGTGACCGGCCACTCGATGGGGGGCGCCGCCGCGCTCCAGGCGGCCCGGCAGGACCGCCGGTTCCGCGCCGTCGTCGATCTGGACGGCTTCCCGCACGGCCCGGCCTCGCCCGCCCTGGACCGGCCGGCGCTCGCCATGACCCAGGCTCTCACCGGGGCGACCGACGCGCGTTACCTCCCCCGGCTGACCGAGGCGCTCGCGGCCAGTTCCGCGACGAGCTACCGGCTCACCGTTCCCGGCGCCGCGCACCTCAGCTTCATGGACGGCCCGCTGTACCTGCCGCCCGTGCCCGCGATCGTGGGCTCCCTGGGCCGCACCCGCAGCCCGCGTGTCGTCGCCGGGGCCACCCTGGCCTTCCTGGACGCCACCCTGCGCGACCGGCCCGGCGACCTGGCCGGGGCGCTGTCGGCCTACGGGAGCCTCACCGTCCGGGCGCCGGGCGGCGGGGGCTGAGGGGGGCACTGAGGGCCGCTCCTACTGAGGGGTGCTCCTAGTGGGGGTGCTCCTACGTGAGGGGTGCTCCCACCGACGGCCCGCTGACGCGGGTGCGGCATCGCCCTGGCGGTGCCGCACCCGCGGTTCCGGCCGCCGCGGTCCGGGGCCTCACCCCGCCGGGGCCGGGCGCAGCACCCGCCGCACGGCGGCGCGCAGCCACTGGTGGCCGCCGTCGGCCGCGTGGCGCGGGTGCCAGGCCATGCCGATCGTCAGCGGCGGCAGTTCGAGCGGGATGTCCAGCAGCCGCAGGCCCAGTGTCCGCGCCGCGCCGGAGAGCGGTGACGGCGGCTCGCCCGGCAGCGCGACCGGTACCAGGCAGACCACGTCGCCGGTGGCGGCCAGGGTCATCGCCGCCAGGTGTCCGGGCAGGACGGCGCTCACCCGGCGGCTGAGCCCCCGTTCGGCGAGGGCCGCGTCCAGCGGGCCGGTGAAACGGCCGCGGCGGCTGACCACGACGTGCTCGGCGGCCGCCAGCCGGTCCGCCGTCAGCGGCCCCTCGGCGAGCGGGTGGCCCGCCCTGACCCCGGCCGCCATCCGCAGGGTGGTCAGCTCCTCCACCAGGGTCTCCGGGTCGACGTGGTCGATCGCGCCGATCTCCAGGTCGACCCGGCCCTCGCGCAGGGCGGGCCCTGCCTCGGCGTCCTCGGCCAGTACCCGCAGCGAGACGCCCGGTGCCCGGCGGCGGGCCAGGGCGAGCAGGCCGGGTGCCAGGGCCGCGCCGACCAGGTCGGCGGCCTGGACGGTGAAGGTGCGCCGCAGCGCGGCGGGATCGACCCCGCCGCCCGGGGTGAGCAGCGCCTCCAGCCGGCGCACCACCGCGGCGGCCTCCTCCCGCAGCTCCTCGGCGCGGGGCGTGGGCACCATCGCCTGGCCCGCCCGTACCAGCAGCGGGTCCTGGAGGACCCGGCGCAGCCGGGCCAGGGTGCGGCTCATCGCCGCGGGGGAGGTGTGCAGCCGCGCGGCGGCGCGGGTGACGCTCTGCTCGGTCAGCAGGGCGTCGAGGGCGACCGCGAGATTGGCGTCGAGGTTCGGATCCGGGCCGGTCACCGGCATTGTTCCGTTCTGGGCAAGGATTGGATGCTGAAGTTCCCATTGTGGCAATACGGTCACCGTCCGCACGATGAGGGGGCACCCCCGATCCGACCGAGACCGTGAGGTTTTCATGATCGTCATCACCGCCCCCACCGGGAACATCGGCCGTCGGCTGCTGTCCCTCCTGGTCGAGGCCGCGCCCGCGCACGGGGAGGAGCTGCGTGTCGTGGTCCGCGATCCGGCCCGGCTGCCCGCGGGCGTCCGCGACCGGGTCGAGGTGGTCACCGGCTCGCACGGCGACGCCGCGACCGTCGAGCGCGCGTTCGCCGGCGCCGACGCCGTGTTCTGGCTGGTCCCGCCGGACGCCTCGGCCGCGCCCGAGGACGGGTGGAGCGGCTTCACCCGCCCCGCCGCCCGGGCCCTCGCCGCCCACGGTGTCGACCGGGTCGTCGGGGTGTCGGCGCTCGGCCGGGGCACCGCGCAGGCGGCCCGGGCCGGGCTGGTCACCGCCTCCCTCGCCATGGACGACCTGATCGCCGGGTCCGGCGTCGCCTACCGCGCCCTGGCCTGCCCGTCCTTCTTCGAGAACCTGCTGGAGGAGGCCGGCTCGATCCGCGCCGAGGGCGTCTTCACCGACACCGTCGCCGCGGACCGCCGCGCCCCGCTGGTGGCCGTCGCCGACATCGCCGCGACGGCGGCCGGGCTGCTGCTGGACCGCTCCTGGATCGGCGTCGACAGCGTCCCGGTGCTCGGCCCGCAGGACCTCTCGCCCGAGGACCTGGCCCTGATCATGACCGAGCAGCTCGGCCGCCCGGTCCGCTACCGGCGCCGGTCGCTGGACGACCTGCGGGCCGAGCTGCTCGGGTACGGCCTGCACCCGGCCTTCGCCGAGGGCGTCGTCGAGATGAAGCGTGCCAAGGACGAGGGGCTGGACGCGGGCGTCGGGCGCCCGGCGCGGCCGGTGGTCCCGGCCACCGGGTTCGCGCGGTGGTGCGCCGAGACGCTGAAGCCCGCCGTCCTCGCCGCCGACACCGTCCCCACCGCCGACACGGCTTCGGAGGCCATCGATGCCCACTGACCCGACCACGGCGCCCGTCACCGCGTTCATGCTGGTCAAGACCACGCCCGAGTGGCTGGGGATGACCGTGGGCGAGCGGGTCCACGGCTTCACCACCCAGGTCCTCCCGGTGATCGAGGCGCGCGCCCGCGGTGTCCGCTCCCGCTTCTACGACACGGAGTTCTACTCGGCGCGGGTGACCGACATCTGGGTCTGGGAGGCGGACGACCACGACGCCTACCGGCTGCTCGTCGACGCGCTGCGCGAAACCCCGTTCTGGGACCGCTGGTTCGACGTCGTCGAGCTGCTCGTGGGCACCGAGAACGGCTACGCCCGCACCTACGGCCTGGACCCGGTCGCCACCGTCGCGGTCTGACGATCGGTCACCGCCCCTCCCCCGCGCACACGTCGGGGAGGGGCGGCAGGGGTGGACCGGGCTCCGGCCTCAGCGCTTGGTGCCGTCGACGATGACCGGCGTGCCGTTGGAGCCGCAGGGGCTGGCGTAGACGGCGTTCTTCTCTGCGGCGGCCTTGAAGGCCTCGATGCACTGGCTCAGCAGGATCTTGTCGGTCAGCGAGCCGGCGATCGCGGCGTTGGCGGCGGCGGTGCTGTCGGCCTCGATCTTGCGCTTCTCGGCCTCGGCCTTGGCCGTGCGCACGGACGCCTCCGCCTGGGCGGTGGCCTGGTCCTGCTGGATCTTCTGGTCGATGGCCTTCTGCAGGCCGTCGCTCGGCCGGACGTTGCGCAGGTTGACCCCGTTGACGAGGATGCCGCGCGGGGCCAGCCGGGCGGTGATCAGCTTGTCGATCTCCGCGCTGATCGCCTCCCGCTGCGAGCTGTAGCCCTCGACGCTGGTGTGGCGGGCGAAGACGTTGCGCACGATCTCCCGGCTGTCCGGGTAGACCAGCCGCTGCTGGACGGCCTCGGAACTGCCGGCCAGCTTGTACAGCTCGACGGTGTGCTGCGGGTCGATCGACCACTTGACCGTCAGGTCCGCGTACAGCACCCCGCCCTCGGAGGACCGGACCTCGACGGTCGAGTCACCGGTCAGATCGAGGTCGACGGGCCGGGTCGAGAAGGTGGTCACGTCGGTCAGCGGCGACTTGAAGTGCAGCCCCGGCTGCCAGGCCGAGCCGACCTTGCCGAGGCTGGTCGGCACCCCGACCTCGGTCGGATCGACCACGTGCACAAAGGTGGTGAGCCCCAGCAGCAGCCCCAGGGCACCGGCGAGGAGTCCGCCCACGGTGACCGGCCAGGACCCGACCTTGCGCCAGCGGAGAACGAGCAGACTGACACCGATGGCCAGGAACAGCAGGGAAACGATCAGCATGGAAAAGTCTCTCGAACTGAAATGATCACACCGGACGGCCGCAGCCTAGACAGCCCACCCTCGCCTCCATAAGCCACGTCACGCGATATTCATACGACCAACCCCCCTCGTTGGCCGAGGGGAGCGGGAGGTGCCCCGACGCCGCCCGGCTTACGGCAACACCGGGTCCCGGTTCGGAGCGTTCACGACGGTCCGGCCGTGACGGCGGCCTCCAGGAGGGTCAAGGTCCGCGCCGTGGCGTCGACCTCCGCGCGGATGCCCAGCGGCAGCGGGAGATTGGGACCGGCGTGGCCGATGTCGACCTGGCCGAGCACGGGGAGGTCGCGGTCGCCCAGGACGTCGAGGACCACCTCGCGCAGCGCCGGCGCCCCCTGCGCGCACCCGGGGGCGGTGAGCCGGTGCGGGACTCCGACCACCATCGCCGCGATCCGGTCCAGCACCCCGGACAGCCGCAGGACGTGCAGATCGCTCCAGACCGCGGCGAGCGGGCGCTCGACCTCCTCCCAGAACAGCACCGCGCCGTCGAAGAGTTCGGCGGGCAGGGCGTACGGGGTGGCCTGCAACGAGATCAGCCGGTTGAGGAGGCCGCCGACCAGCGGCCCCCGGGCCCGCCCGGCCCGCCAGCACTCCCGGCCCGACCTCGGGGGCAGGGCGCCGAGCGGCTCGGGCACGGTGAGCAGCCGACGATGGAGGGCGGCCAACTCCTCGTGCCGGCCCGGGACGGTGTGCCAGGAACCGCCGAGCCCGTAGGTGGCCATGTCGGCGTGGATGCCGGCCAGACCGGTGCGGCCGTACAGGGCGAGCAGCAGCAGGGAGATGTCACTGCAGCCCAGCAGCGGCTTGGGGTCGGCGCGGATCGCGTCGAGGTCGAGCAGGTCCAGGTAGCCCAGGGTCGCCTGACCGCCGGTGTGGGCGATGATGCCCCGCACCTGCGGATCGCGCAGCAGGCCGTTCAACTCCTCGGCCTGCGCGGCCGGGGAGCCCGCCGCCCACCAGCGCGGGCGGTCCGCGGCGAGCACCGCCGAGTCGCGCACCTCGAAACCCAGCTGCCGCAGTGTCCCGATGCCACGGGCCAGGAGCGGTGCGTCCGCTGCGTCCAGCGGGCCGGAGGGCGCGGCGACCGCGACGACATCGCCGGGCGAGAGCGCGCGTGGGCGCAGGAGTGACGGCATGGCGGAGGACCCTTTCCCGGCTCCGGTGGACGGTCGTCGGCACACTAGCCGGAGGCACTGACAGCGACGTACCGACAGCGAGGCCGAGAGCCGCGAGGACCTCGTCCACGGCGGCCCGGCGGCCCGGCGGCGCGTCAGCCGCAGAGGGCCGCCGTCTGCGCCTTCAGGATCCCCTTGCTCAGCGGGAAGGGCGCCTGGTGCTTCAGGTCGGCCCCGAGGTCGTAGACGTTGAGGGCGATGACCAACTGCCGCTCACCGTCGACGGTGGTGAACGAGTAGCTGGTGTAGCCGGGTCCGCCGCCGTCGGTCAGCCAGACGCCGACCGGCGGCCTGCCGTCCGACCCCGAGCCGCACGGCAGGTCCATGCGCTGCACCCCGAGTCCGTACGCCACCGGCGTGCCGTCGGGCTGCACCGTGGTCAGGAGTTCGCGCTGCTGGGCGGGGCGCAGCAGCTTGCCGCCGAACAGGGCCCGGTGGAAGCGGGCCAGGTCGTCGACGGTGGAGATCATGGCGCCGGCGGTCCAGTCGTACGACGGGCTGAACCGTGTGACGTCCTGTCCCCCGAGGTCGTACCCGTGCAGATGAGGACCGCGGACGACCGGGTCGGTCAGCGGGAAGGAGGTGTCCTTCAGGCCGAGCGGTTCGAGGATCCGCCGGCGGATCTCGGCGGACGCGCTGCGGTGGGTGACCGCCTCGATCACCAGACCGGCGAGCAGGTAATTGGTGTTGGAGTACTCCCAGCCGTGGTCGGGCGCGGCGAACGCCGGTGCGTGGCGGACGGCGCGGGCGACCACCTCCCGCGGGGTGTAGAGGTGGTCCCGGTCGTGGTGCTCCAGGTAGGGGGCGAAGAACTCCGGCTCGGTGGTGGGGTCGTAGATGCCCGAGGTGTGGTCGAGCAACTGCCGCAGGGTGATGGTCCGGCCGTCGTTGCCGTTCCCCCTGACCACGCCGGGCAGCCACTTCTCCACGCTGTCGCCCAGCGAGAGCCGTCCTTCGCCCTCCAGTTGGAGGAGCACCGTGGACACGAACGACTTGGTGTTGCTGGCGATCCGGAACCGGTGGTCCGGCCGGGCCCGCTCGCCGCTCGCCGTGTCCGCGACCCCGGCGGCCACCCGTGACTCCCGCTCCCCGTTCCTGGTGTAGGCCACGACGCCCGGGAATCCGTCCGCGACCGCCTGTTCGAGGCTCTCCGTGAGGCCGGCGGGCGGCGCCGCGGGCGCCCGCTCCGCGACGGCCGAGGCCGGGAGGAACCCCGTCACCGCCACCGCGCAGAGCCCCACCCACAGTGCCGCGATCCCCGTACGTGTCCTCATCGGTGTTCCCCTGACTTCCGGTGCCGTGCTGGTTCGTACCCATCCTGCCGGGGCGGCGCACCGGCCGCCCATCCCGCTGACACCCCGGCCGGTACGGGGGTTTGCCCCAGGCCGGTTTCCCCCGGGCCCGAACCGTCCGTCACCTCGGGGCACAGGGAGGTCGGGTGCGTACCGCCGCCGCTGGCCGTCCTTCGGTCCCGAGGGGTACCGGCCTCGGCTCGCTCGGAGCCGGTGCGCTGCGGGCCCGCTGTCGAACATGCCTGTGCAGTAACGGTATTTGACGATTAGTCAGCACGTTCCGACCGCAGTGGTCGCGACCGCCGACCGAATCCGGACACGTCTCCGCCCGGTACCCGCGCGGAGGACCCGGGTCGCACCGGACCCTTAGGAAGGCGGCGGAGGTGGAGGCGGGGTGAAGGATCCGTCGGCGGCCGAAGGCGGCGCCGAGCTGCCCTCTTCAGGAACACGGCGCGGACCGGTGCCCGCCGGACCGCGCCGACGGCGCTCGCGCGGGCCGGCGGGCGCCGCCGCCGCCGGGACCTGCGCATGCGGACGAACCGGGCATCACGACACCCCGGCCCCGTGCGGCCCCCGCCGCGGACCGGCGCGCCTTACCGGCCAATGTGGTCGAGGCCCCCTCTCGGCGGCGCGCACGGCGACCTAGACTCGGCTCCGCGGTGACGCCCGGCCGTGATCGGTCCGCGCCGGGCACCCACGGGGGACCAGGCACAGCGGCACCACCCGCTCGGGCACACATGTGCGCAAGAGCATGCAGGTCGCACCTCCACCCGGTACGCCCTCCACGCCCAGGGAGCCCGTCATGTCCGACCCGTCCAACGACTTCGGCCTCGACCTCCAAGACCTCGACCTCAGCGAGCTGACCGTCACCGCGCTGCGCGACACCGTCGCACTGCCGGAGAACGGCGCGTCCCACGGCTCGTGCTCCTGCCAGGCCTCGTCGTCCTGTGTCCAGCCCAACCTGACAGCCACGGACCTGATCTGACGATCCGTCGGATCCCTTCCCCCATCGACATTCCCGGGAGACCCGTATGTCCGACCAACCGCAGGACGCCCTCGTGCTCGACGACCTCGACCTCGACCTCGGCGAACTGACCGTCACCGCGCTGCGCGACAGCATCGCCCTGCCGGAGGGCGGGGCCTCCAGCAACCCGGCCTCCTCCTCCTGCCAGTCCTCCTCCAACTCCAGCATCATCCACCCGCCCACGACCCGCTGGTGAGCGGCGCGGACCCGCGCCGCTCGGCAGCCGGAGGCGTCGGCAGACGCTGAGCGGCGACGAACCACCATCGGACCCGGCGCGTTCCGCGGCGGAACGCGCCGGGTCCGCCCCTGCCGCCCACCAGCCACCGGAGGTAGCCCGCCGTGCCCAACCGTGCCCCTGCCAGGGCCGTCCCGGCGCCCGCGCCACCGGCCGCCGCGCCCACCGAGGCTTCCACCACCGCCTCCACCGCGGCGTACGCGCTGGTGCGCTCCACCGTGCTCGCCCGGGCCCCGCAGTCCGCGGCGTCCGCGCTCGTCAGGGACCTGCTGGCACGACTCACCGACGCGGAGACCGCCGACGCCGCCCTGCGCTCCGCACTCGGCGACGACCTCTACGCCAGCCGGGACGGCCACGACGAGGAGTTCCACCGGCGGGTCGTCCTGCCGCTGCGCCGGGACCTGCACAACGGCCGCGCCCCGCGCGCCGCACAGCTCGACCGGCTCGGGGACCTCCCCGCCCGGGTCCCCCGTCTCGCCGAGTGGCTGGAGCTCCGGGAGCGTCGGACCGGGCTGCTGGCCTCGCTCGCGCAGGCCCTGCCGCCGGCGCTCGCGGCGGAACGGGCCGCGCTGGCCGGGCTCTGCCGGGAGCCCGCGTTCCGGCGCGCCGTCGCCCTGGGCAGCGCCGACCTGCTGCGCGCGGTGGTCCACACCTCGGACCAGCAGGCCGGACGGCCGGGCCGGGCCCGCAAGGAGGAGGCCGCCGTCCTGCGCCACGCGCTGCGGGCGACCTGCAAGACGAGTCCGCTGTCCTGGTTCACGGCGGTCGGCTGGGCCTCCGAGGAGCCGCCCCCCGGCGCGGCCGACCGGGCTCCGCGCGCGGTCGTCCGGGTCAACCGGACGCTGGTCGGCGCGCTGGTCCAGGCCCTGCTCGACGAACCCCGGCGCGCCCGCGGCCTGCCGCACCGGATGACCAGCGCCGCCCGTGTCGAGGCCGGCCGCGCCCACTACCTGCGCACCCGGCCGGTGTTCGTCGGCGGCCGCTACCTCAGCACGCACGAGGAGGAGGTGGAACTCGGCGCCCGGCCGCAACTGACGCTGCTCGCCTCCCTCGTCGGGACCCCCGAACCCCTGGAGCCGCTCACGGCACGACTGGCCTCGGCCCTCGGGCGCCCCGCCGGGGACCGGGCGGTTCGGCGCTTCGTCGACCGACTCCTGGACGCCGGCCTGCTTGTGCCCACCGACCCGGTCGACCCGCAGAGCCCCGACCCGCTGGAACGGCTCGCCGAATGGCTCGGGGCCTGGCCCGAGGACGCCGCGCTGGCCCGCGCGCTGCGCAGGCTCGCCGACGACACCGCCGCCTACGCCACCACGCCCGCCGAACTCCGTCCGGCGGCGCTCGCCGCCCTGGCCGCCGGCTGGCGCGACCTGCTCGCCGACGCCGGTCGGCCCCTCCCTGCGGGGACCCTGCCGATCAACGTCCTCAGCGAGGACGTCCACACCTCCACGCCGCCGCAACCCCGGCCGAACGCCGCCGACCGCGCCGCGCTCGCCGAACTCACCGCGCTGGCCGAGCTGTTCGACCACGGCCATCTCACCCGGTCGGCCACCCGGGACCGCTTCGTCGCCCGGTACGGCACCGGCGGCGTCTGCGTCGCGCCGTGGGAGTTCGGCGCAGGGATCGGGGACGCCTGGGCCGACCTCCCGGTCCCCGAGGACATCGGCGCCCTGCGACGGGAGTTCACCGGCCTGCCCGAACGGGACGGCGAGGTCGTCCTGCCCGCCGACCGGGTGCGCACGCTGGCCGGCCGGCTGCCCGCCTGGACGGCGGCCCGGCCGCTCAGCTACTCCTGGTTCGTCCAACGCGAGCCGTCCGAGGGCCTGTTGTGCGTCAACCACGTCTACGGCGGCTGGG
Organism: Kitasatospora sp. cg17-2; assembly: GCF_054031055.1. Taxonomy (NCBI): domain Bacteria; kingdom Bacillati; phylum Actinomycetota; class Actinomycetes; order Kitasatosporales; family Streptomycetaceae; genus Kitasatospora; species Kitasatospora sp. cg17-2. The sequence continues at coordinate 9,276,472 of NZ_CM132923.1, read as the reverse complement.
GCCGCTTCACCAGCCGGTTCCTCGACGCGACCGCGCCGCAGGCCTCGGCCGAGGTCGCCCGGCAGATCCGCGAGGGGCTCGGCGCGGACGCGCGCGCCGCCCAGGTCCGCCCGGTGGGCGGCTTCAACGCCAACCTGCACCCGCTGCTGCTCGCCGAGGAGATCGGCCCCGACCGTCGCTGGTCCGCCCTCGCGGAGGCCGACCTCGATCTCGTCCACGACGTCGACAGCGACCAGCTCCGGTTCCGGCTGCGCTCCACCCGCGAGTACCTCGACGTGCTCTACCTGGGTTTCCTCTCCCCGGTCGTGCTGCCGCAAGGGCTGGCGCCCCTGCTCGCGGACCACCCGAACGGCGTCGTCGTCCTCCAGTCGCTGCTGCCCCGTACCACCCTGCCCGCGCCCGGCGGCACCGTCGTCCGCACTCCCCGGCTGCGGCACCGGCACGTCGTGCTCGCCCGGCGCCGCTGGCACCTCCCGGCCGGGGTCCTCGACGCCCTGCGGGCCGACCTCGCCGCCGATCCCCCGGGCTCCCCCCGCTCCCCGGGGGCGGACCCTGTCCCGGCCGCCGCCGTCGCCCGCTGGCGCGCCCGCCTCGACCTGCCCGAACAGGTCTTCCTCCACCCCGTGGCACGGCCCCGCGAGGACGCCCCGGCGGTCGAGGTCTTCCTCGACCGGCTGCGGGAGCCCAAGCCGCAGCCCGTCGACCTCGGCAATCCGCTCCACCTCCGCCACCTGGAGCGGTGGCTCGCGCGCCACCCGAACGGCGTCCTGCTGGAGGAGGCGCTGCCCCTGATCGGCGGCCGGGCCGAACCGACCCGGGCCGTCGAACTCGTCGCGGAGACCTACCGTCCGGCCCGGCCCGTCGCGGCGGCCGACCCCCGGCCCGCTCCCCCTGCCCACCCCGCCTCCGCACCGTCGGCGCGGCGCCGAGGAGTTCCCCGATGACCGAGCCCGTGACCGAGCCCGTGAGCGAGCCCGTGACCGACCTCATGACCGAGCCGACGAACGGGCCGACGAACGGGCCGGCACCCGGCACCGCCCACGACGTGGTCCTGTACTACTACCGGCCCGTCAAGGCCCCCGTCCTGCGCGAGGCCGTCCTGCCGCTGGCCCGCCGGGCGACCGAACGCGGGCTGCGCGCCCACGTGGAACGGCACTGGCGGTTCGGTCCGCACCTGCGGCTGCGCCTGGAGGGCCCGGCCGAACACGTGACCGCCGCCGCACGGGAGTCCGCCGAGGTGCTGCGGGCGTGGGTCGCCGCGCACCCCTCCGTCGCCGACCGCACGGAGGAGCAGCTGCTCGCCGAGGCCGCCGTCGCCGGGCGGGCCGAACTGATCGCCCCGCCGTACGGCCCGCTGGTCCCGGACAACACCGTCCGGACCGCGCCCGCCGACCCGGCCGCGACGGCCGACCTGCACGCCCTGCTCGGAGCCGAACCGGCCGCACTGCGCGACGAGTTGATGCGCGCCGGGCTGGCCCCGGCCGGCTCGGCCTGCGCGTTCCTCGGCGAGCACGGCGACACGGCGGAGGCGCGGGTGCGGCTGGCGGTCACGGCACTGGCGGCGCACGCGAGCACCCACACGGACGGGCTGGTCGGCGGACACTACTCCTTCCTCTCCCACCTGGAGGACTTCCTCGTCCACGAGGACCCGGACGGCCGTCTGCGGGCCGCCTTCGACCGGCACTGGGAGCGCGGCGGCCCGGCGGTCACGGAGCTGGTCCGCCGCGTCGCGGCCGGGGACGCCCGGGGCTGGGAGCGGGACTGGGCGCACTGGTCGGCCACGGCCTGGTGGCGGGCCGAACGGCTGCTGGCGGCCGGGGCCGACCTCTCGGGCCGCAGCGAGGAGTACCGGGCCCGCGCGGCCGCCCTGGGCGACCGGGCCGTCGCCGAACGCTGGGACTTCGAACTGCGGACCCGCTACAGCGAGTTCCACCGGCTGACGGCCCGCAGCGACCCCGACGGCACGATGTTCGACCGCGCCGACTACCTGATCTACCGGACCGCCACCAACGCCCTCTACCGGCTCTTCGCGATCTGCGACGTCCGGCCGGTGGAACGCTACCTGGCCGCCCACCTCCTCGTGCGCGCCGTCCCCGGACTCACCGGGCACCGCTGGCAGGACCACCTCGGCGCGGCGGTCGCCAGGGCCGAGGGCGCGGCGGTCGCCAGGGCCGAGGGGGCGGCATGACGGCGGAACCGGACGCCGGACAGCCCCGGCTGCGCCCCGGCGTGGCGGTCACCCCGCTGCGGGAGGGGCTGCACCTGCGCGGGCGCGGCACCAGCCTGACCCTGGAGGGCAGCCGCGCGCTGCCCGCGCTGTGGGAGGTCCTGTCCGCACGGCTGGCCGGTGATCCGGCCGCCGCGACGGACCCCGGGCCGCCGGGGACGGACGCGAACGCGGGCACGGGCCCGGGAAGCCCCGAACCGGCGACGGGCCGCCGCGACCCCACCGTCGGGCACCCGAAGCTGGAGGCCGCGCTGGCCACCGTCACCGCCCGCCTGCGCGAGCACGACCTGCTGGTCGACCGGTTCGACGACGCCGAACCGCCGCCCTGGCCGGGCTCGGTGGCCGAACGCCCCGGGGACGCGGTCGCGGCGATCGCCGCCGCCCACCCGGTGGTCCTCGCGGCCGACCCGGAGGACGGCACGGCCCTCGCGGTGGCGCGCGCCCTGGCCCGGGGCGGAGCGACGCCGACCGTCCGCACCGAGGCCTCACTGCCCGTCGGACAGCTGCTGGTCGTCGCGGGCGACCCCCCGGTGGCCGTCGGACTGCGGCACGGCCCGGACGGCGGGTTCGTCACCGCGCCCGCCGGTCCCGCCCGCACCCGCGCCGATCTCGCGGCCCTCACCGAACGGCTGCGGTCCGACTCCGTTCGGGGCCAGGGCAGTTCGGCACCGAGGGCGCTCCCGCTGCTGCTCGCCGCCGCGACGGCCCAGCGGCTGCTCTGCGCCGTCGCCGGGCTTCCCGACCCGGGCGACCCGGCGGACAACCCCCGGCTCCTCCCCGGCCGCCCCGCCGTCCTGGTCGCCGACACCCGCCCGTTGCGGGCCGAGCACCACCCCTGGGCGGCGGGGCCCGGACCGGTGGCCGCGCCGCCCGAGGACCTCGACGCGGCCCTGCGCCGCGTCGCCGCGCTCGGCGACCCGCGGCTCGGCGTGTTCGACGCACCCTCCCCCGGCGACCTTCCGCAGCTGCCCACCGCCCTGGTGAGCTGCCGGACGCCGGACGGCCTGCTGGTGGCCGGGGCCGCCCGGACCGACCTCGCCCGGCTGACGGGTGCCGTCCGGGCCCTCGAACTCGGGTTGGCGGCCGTCGATCCGGAAGCGGCCGGGGCTGCCGGGGCCCGTGGGGCAGCACCGCGCGTCACGGTCGGCGCCGGGCCCGCGCATGCCCTCGGCCGGGCCCTGCGGCGAGCCACCCTGACCGCCCTCGCCGACCCCGCCGACCCCCGGGCCGCCGCCCCGGTCGGGGCGGCGCCCGGGAGCCGGTGGCAGGGGCACCCGCAGGCCCGGTACTGGACGACGGCGCTGGCCCGCCGCCTCGGCCACGACCCCGACGTCACGGTCCGCCGCCTCGCCGGCTCCGCCGTCCTGGCCACCGTCGAGGGGAGCCGCGCCGTCGAGGCCACCGCCGCCGACGCGGTGGCCGTCGCCGCCCTCGGCGCCCTCACCCGGCTGGCGGCCCGCGACCTCGACCCGGCCCGTGCCCCCGCCCGCGTCCGCCACACCGCCTTCAGCGGCGCCGCCGCCCCGCTGGCCGCCGCCGGACGGGAACTGCCCGACTGGGTGGACGAGGGCTGGACCGGCCGCTGGCTCGCCGGACTCGCCGACCGCGAAGCGCACCTGCAGGCCGCGCTGCACGGCCTGACCGGACTGCGCACCACCCCCTGGCAACCCCGGAGAACCGCCGCCCACCCGTTGGCCGACGCCCTGGCGGGCTGCGGCCTCACCGTCCTCGTCCCCGTGGGAGACCGCCGGTGACCGCCCCCGAGCCGCCCGTCCTCGACGCCGAACAGGCCCTGGCGACCACGAGCGGCACCGCCGTCGTCCACCTCACCGCCTGGACGCTCGGCCTCGCCGAGCGGCTCGGCCGGCACGCCCTGGCGCACCCCGTCCGTCTGGTCCCGGTGCGCGAGGACGGTGCGCTGACCGTCGTCGGGCCCGTCCTCCACCCCGGTTCGCCCGCCTGTCTGAGCTGCACCGAGTTCCAGCGGCTCGCCACCGCCGGCGGCCGGGTGCCCTGGCGGAGCCCGGCCCTGGCCCTCGCGGGCACCGGCACCCCGGCCTTCTCCGAGGCCGTGCTCGCCCTGGCCGCCGACCTCGCCGAGGCCGACGACAGCACCGACGCGAGCGCGGGCCCGGACGGCCCGACCCACGCCACCGTCCACCTGGTCCACGGCGACCGCGCCACCTGGTCCACCCACCGGGTCCGCCCCGTCGGCGGCTGCGCCGTCTGCCACCCGCTCCCCGAGGACACCCCCGACGCCGCCCGGCTGCCCGGCGCGCCCCACCCGCTGCCCGACCCGGCCGTACTGCGCGGCGCCAACGACCGGACCACCCCCGAGCGGCTGCGCGCCGAACTGCTCGACGAGCGCTTCGGCCCGGTCCGCCGCCTCTACCGCACCGAGGACTCGGCCTTCGCCCTCACCAGCGCCCTGGTCACCGACGGCCGGGCCGAGGAGGACGGCGGCTACGGACGGTCGGCGGACTTCCGGTCCAGCGAACGCGTGGCCCTGTTCGAGGCGGTGGAGCGCCTCGCGGGCATGCGTCCGCTCGGCCGCCGCACCGCCCTGCGCGCCTCCTACGCCGAACTGGCCGCCGCCCGAGGCCCCGGGGGCGTCCTGGACCCGGTCCGGCTCGGCCTGCCCGACCCCGGCGAGCACCCCGCCCGCACCACCGTCCCCTTCACCCCCGAGCTGGTCCTCGACTGGGTGCACGGCTGGTCCCTCACCCACGACCGCCCGGTCGCCCTCCCCGAGCACCTCGCCTACTGGGACCCGCCGGGCCGCGACCGCCCCCGGATCGCGCACGAGTCCTCGAACGGCTGCGGCCTGGGCAACAGCCCCGAGGAGGCGGCGCTGTACGGCCTGTTCGAGATCGCCGAGCGCGACGCCTTCCTGCTCGCCTGGTACGCCCGTACCCCGCTGCCCGCCGTCACCGTCCCCGCCGACGACCCGGGGACGGCCGCGCTGGCCGACCGCGCCGAACTGCTCGGCTACCGGCTCACCCTGCTCGACGCCACCGACGACCTCGGTGTCCCGGCCGTGCTCGCCCTCTGCCGCTACCGGGGCACCCACCCCGACGCCCCGCGGACCTTCCTGGCCGCCGGAGCCCACCACGACCCGCGCACGGCGATCCGCTCCGCCGTCGCCGAGGTGGTCACCAATGTGCAGGACGAGCCGCGCCGCCCGAGCACCGACGGCGGCGCCCGTGACCGCCGGCGCCTGCGCGCGATGCTGGACCGGCCCGAACTCGTCCTCGCGCTGGACGACCACGTCGGCCTCAACACCCTGCCCGAGGCGCAGCCCCGCCTGGACTTCCTGTTCGCCGGCCCGCCCCCGGTGCCGTGGCAGGAGCGCTGGCCCGGCGCGCCCGAACCGGTGGGCGACCTGACGGCGCTGCTGGGGCGGACGGTCGACCGGCTCGCCGGTCAGGGCCTGGAGGTCGTGGTGGTCCGTCAGGACGAGCCCGGCGTGCGGGACCGGCTAGGGCTGCACTGCGTCAAGGTGATCGTCCCGGGGACGCTCCCGATGACCTTCGGCGAGGCCAACCGGCGCACCTTGGGCCTGCCCCGTCTGCTGGAGGTCCCGTACCGGCTCGGCCGCGTCCCGCACCCGCTGCGCCACGACCGGCTGCCGCTGCACCCGCACCCGTTCCCCTGACCCTCCCGCCCCCACCCACCCGACTCCCCCGCCGTCCGGGAAGGACGCGATGACGACCCGACTGACGCCGACCGCCCCCTGGCAGAGCCTGCACCTGGCCCTGCCGCTGCCCGCCCACGGGACCGACGCCTTCGTCACCGAGGACCTCGCGCCGCTGATGGACCGCCTCGCGGACACCGACTGGTTCTTCATCCGCTACGGCGAGGGCGGCCCGCACCTGCGGATCCGCTTCCGGGGGCCGACCGCGCACCCGGACACCCTCGCGAAGGAGCTCGGCCGGCTCGCCTCGCTCCGCACCCCGCCGGACGGCCCGTGGGCGGACCGGCACGGGGAGGTCACCGCCGTCCCGTACGAGCCGGAGACCGAACGCTACGGCGGGCCCGCGCTGCTGCCGGTCGCCGAGGAGCTGTTCACCCGCTCCACCCGCGCCGCGGTCCTCGCCCTGCGCACCCTCGGCCCGGCGCCGACCCCGGCCGCCCGGGGCGCCCGGCTGCCGCTCGCCCTGGACCTGGCGCACACCACGGCCCGCGCCCTGGGGCTGGACGAACTCGCCGCCGCCCGCTGGCTGCGCGGCCACTCCGCCTCCTGGCGCTGGGTCACGGAGTTCCGGCCGCTGCCCGGGGCCGCCGTCCACAGCAGGGTGAACACGGTCTTCGCCCAGCAGCGGCAGGCCCTGGCCCGCCGCGCCGCGGCCCTGCGCGAGGCCCTCGACGCCGGTACGGCCGCACCCTGGCTCGGCGACTGGTCGGCGCACGTCACGGAGGCCGCCGCCCGGATGCGGGCCGACGCGCCGCAGGGGTCCGAGGAGCGGCTGGTCCGGGTGTGGGCCTCGCAGCTGCACATGCTGTTCAACCGGCTCGGCGTCGGGCCGGACGAGGAACGCGCGGTCTGCCGGCTCGCCGGCCGGACGCTGCTGGAGACGGGCCGGCCGTTCGAGTTCTTCCCCGAGGGTCCGGACGCCCCGGACCGTCAGTACCTGGAGCGCAGCAAGTTCCAGATCGGGCGCCCCGAGGACACCGCGCTGCGCGAGGCGCCGCCCCTCGACGTGCCGCGCCCGGCGCCCGGCGACGTGCCGCTGCCCGCCGACCCGCTGCCGGACGTCTCGCTCGCCGACGCGCTGCTCGGCCGCCGCTCCACCCGGGGCCGGCTGACCGGTCCGCTGACGGCCGGTGAGCTGGGCGGCCTGCTCTGGTCCGCCTGCGCGCCGAACCGGCCCACCGGCGACCGTCCCCACCCCAGCGCGGGCGGCCTGCGCGCCGTCCGGGTCCGGCTGATCGCCCTCGCCGTCGAGGGCCTGCCCGCCGGCACCTACCACTGCGTCCCGGAGCTGCGCTGCCTGCGCCCGATCGGACCGGCGCCCGAGCCGGACCAGCTCAAGGCCCTCTCCTACTACCTCTCCCGCCCGGCCTCGGACCCGCAGGCGCTGCTGGTCGACGAGGCGCCCGCGGTGCTGGCGGTCCACCTGGACCTGGCCGGCCTGCGGCAGCGCTACGGCCTGCGCGCGCTGCGCCTCGGCCTGGTCGAGACCGGGCACCTGACCCAGAACCTGCTGCTCACCGCCGCCGCCTACGGCCTCGGCACCACGCCCCTGGGCGGGCTCTTCGACGACCTCGCGCACGAGCTGCTCGCCCTCGACGACCTGGACGAGCCGATCCAGTACCTGCTGCCGCTGGGCCGCCCGGCCGCGCCCTGAGGGGTGGGCCGGGCGGCCGCTCCGCCCGCGGATCCGGGTCAGAGCACCGGCTGGGTGGCCTCCAGGCGCTGGACGGCGGTCCGGACGGCGTTGGTGAAGGTCCAGAACAGCGGCAGGGTGTTGGCGGCGCGCTCGGTCCTGGTGTTCCGGCCCGGGGCGAACATCGCGGCGCGCAGCTCGGTGGTCGTCTCCAGCTGGGCGCCCATGCCGAGCAGGCTGCGGTTGCAGATGTTCTCCGGGGAGATCCCGGCGATCTCCTCCTCCCCCGAGGCCGTCACCGCGCGGATGCCCGCCGCCGCGAACTGCTCCATCAGGTACTGGCGGAAGGTGGGGTTCAGGCCGCCGACCAGCACGGCCGCGGCGCCGGTCTCCAGGCCGGCCTGGGCGGCGGTGCAGCCGTGCAGCGAGAGCACGTTGAGGCTGCCGGCGCACATCGCGCGGGCGACGGTGTCGTCGCAGTGGGTGGAGGTGACGTGCAGGGCGCTGTTCCCGGAGGAACGCAGGCCCTCGAACATCCAGAAGTCGTGCACCGGTCCGGCCGCCGGGGTGGGCGTGAGGTCGGCCGGGTGGTAGCCGGCGACGGCCAGGCACAGCTCGGAGGTGCCGCCCTCGATGCCGCCGCCGTGCGGGGCGATGACGGTGGTGCGGACGATTCCGGCGCGCGCCGCCGGGTTCTGGTCGTCGACCAGGTGCCGACGGGAACGGCGGCCGAAGTCCACGCCCTCGGTGAGCGCCGGGTCCGCGTAGAGGGCCGTGTTGGAGGCGTAGGCGTCCGCGGCGTGGGCCGGGGCAGCGGCCAGGGTGCCGCCGACGGCGGCGAGGGCGGGGGCGGCGGCGAGCGCGGCTATCAGAGTACGACGGTTCATCACGGATCGTGATCATGACAGACGCCGGATGTTCCGGCAATCGTCCGGACGGTTCGCGGGCGGATTCCCTGCGTCAGTCCGAGGAGACCGACACCTGGCCGCCGGTCTGGGCGGCGACGAGTTCGCGGTAGGGGGCGCAGCGGGCGAGGAGGGTGGGGTGGTCGGCGGCGTCGACGACGGTGCCGCGGCTCATCATGATCACGTGATCGGCGTGCTGGACCGTGGAGAGCCGGTGGGCGACGACCACGACGGCGCTGTGCCGGGCGAGTTGGTCGACGATCTCGCGGAAGCGCAGCTCGTTGAGGCCGTCGAGCTGGCTGGTGGGCTCGTCGAGGAGGACGATGTCGGCGCCGGTGAGGAGGGCGCGGGCCAGCGCCATCCGCTGGCGCTGGCCGCCGGACAGGTCGAACTCGCGGCCCAGGACGGTGTCCAGGCCGTGCGGGAGGCGGTCGACGTCCTGGGCGAGGCCGACGGTGGCCAGCGCCCGGGCGAGTTCGCCGTCTCCGGCGGTGCCGGTGCGGCCGAGTTGGAGGTTGTCCCGGGCGCTGGCCTCCAGGAGGGTGAACTCCTGGTCGACGTAGGCCATCCGGGCCCGCAGGGAGCCCAGCGGCCAGGTGCGGATGTCGTGGCCGAGGATGCTGACCGAGCCGGCGCCGGGCCGGACGAAGCGGCCGACGAGGGAGAGCGCGGTGCTCTTGCCCGCGCCCGAGGGGCCGACGACGGCGGTGAGTCCGGTGCGCGGGATGCTGAAGGAGGCGGAGTCCAGGGCGGGCCGCCCGGTGCCGGCGTGGGAGTAGGAGACGCCGCGGAAGACCACGGCCGGCGCGTCGGGCACCGGGGTGGGGGTGGGGCGGGCCTCGTCGTCGGGGTCCGCCTCCCGGGGCAGGGCGAGCAGTTCGTTGCAGCGGTCCCGGGCGGCGAGTCCGGCCTGGAGCCGGCCGAAGCCGGTGGCGAGGGTGTTCACCGAGGGGACGGTCTGGAGCAGGTAGAGCAGGAAGGCGGCGAACTCGGCGACCGCCAGGTGCCCGGCCGCCATGCGCGCGCCACCGGTGAGGATCACCGCGATCATGGCGAACTGGTTGCCGAGGGTGAGCGCCGCCGGCACCAGGGCGCCCAGCCGGGCCCCGGTCAGCGACACGACGCGCAGCCGCTCGGCGTCCTGCTCCAGCACCCGGTCGGCCACGGCTTCGGCCCGGCAGGCCTTGATGGTGGTGAGGGCCTCCAGGTCGGCGGTGAAGCGCTGGGCGATCCGGCCCACCGCCTCCTGCTGGCCGGTGACATTGGCCCGCATCCGGCGCATGATCAGCAGGACCAGGCCGGTCAGGGCGGCCAGCGCGGTGACGGTGACGGCGGTGAGCACCCAGTCGATCCACACCATCACCGCCAGGGTCGCCAGTACCCCGAAGGCGGCCAGCGGGAGCTGCATCGCCACTTCGACGACCTGGCCGAGCAGTTGGGCGTCGGAGGTGACCCGGGCGGCGAGCTCGCCCGTTCCCCGGGCCCGTACCACCGGCAGCGGCAGCCGCAGGGCGTGGGCCATCACCCTCGTGCGCAGCCGGTAGGTCATGCCTTCGCCGACCTGGGCGAGCTGGAAGCCGGAGAGGGCCTGGGCGGCCGCCCCGCCGACGGCGGCGACCGCCATCAGCAGCAGTCCGGGGGTGAGGGAGCGGTGGGCGGAGAAGTCCCCGACGATCCGGCGGACCAGCAGCGGGAGCGCGAGGGCCGCGACGGTGGCCACCACCGCGAGGAGCAGGGCGGTGGCGAGGCGGACCGGCTGGACGGCGAGTTCACGGCGCAGCCGGACCTGCGACGGCGCGGGGGCGGCGGCGGTGTCGGTGTCGGCGGGCCGGGCGGCGACGGTGTCGGCGAGCTGGGCGGCCACGGGGCACCTCTCTCTGCTGGGCGGATCGGCGGGTGGGGGCAGAGGCGGGAGGGGGCAGAGGCGGGAGGGGGGAAGCGAGAGGGCCGCGGCGTCGGACGCCGCGGCCCGGGGGCCGGGCGGGTGGTCGGTCGACCACCCGCCCGGCCTGGCCGCTCGGACCACAGGGCCACCCGTCGGGCGGCCGGGTGGGTCAGAGACAGATGAGCGTGCTGACCGTGCTGGTGCCGCAGTTCAGGACGCTCAGCGAGCTGGTGCTGGCGAGGGTGTCGTCGATCGGGGCCGCCTCGGTCTCGGGCAGCTCCAGGGTCTGGAGGTCGAGGATCGCCATGATGGTCTCCTTCACTTCGCGGTGGTTCGCCCGGCCGGTCGGCCGGGAGTCTGTGGTGGCGCGCTCGCGCGGCGGCGCGCTCGGGGTGCCGGTGGGCCGACGGGCCCTTCGGCGGGGGGTGCGGTCAGTGGGGCGGGGCCGGCGGTGCGGTGGCCGTCCGCGGTGCGGTGGTGGCCGGTGCCGCGGTGGCGGCCGGGTCGGTGAACGGGAGGAACGGGGTCCCCGCGAACGCCGTGCCCAGGGCCAGCAGCACACCGGCCGATCCGGTCGCGAGGTCCGTCGACAGCCGCAGCAGCTGATCGCCGGGGAAGGCCAGGCGGCCCAGGTAGGGCACCTGGTGGAGCGTCAGCAGCCTCCGGTGCCGGTCGAGCAGCCCGGCGCCGTCCCGGTCCGCCCGGCCCTCGTCGGCGCGCCCGCCGGTCAGGGCCAGGTAGCCGATGAGTCCGGCCCGGCCGTTGAAGAGGCCCGACTGGATCACGAACTCCGGCTCGGCGGCCCGGCGGATCAGCGCCTGCCGTTCGGCCGACGCGGCGGCGGGCCGGTGGCGGAGCAGGGCGTCCAGGGCCAGCCCGATCCCGGCGCTGCCGGTCTCGATGTAGGGCAGGACGCGACGCCGGTCGACCACCTGGAGGGTGCCGTCGCTCACCTCGACACAACGGGCGAGGTCGAGTTCGAGCAGGGCCTCGGCGCGGTCCAGCAGGGTGCGGTCACCGGTGTGCTCGTACAGCCGGACCAGCGCGAGCGCGGCCCCCGAGGAGCCGGCCAGCAGTCCGGCCGCGCCGCCGCCGTGCTTCTCCCAGGTGGTCGCGGCGGCTCCGGCCGCGTTCAGGGCCTGCTCCAGCAGCCGTTCGTCTCCGGTGGAGCGGGCGAAGTGCAGCAGGGCGAGCGCGGTCCCGGGCCCGCCGGAGGCCAGCGTCGGCGCCGGCGCCGAATCGCCGTCGGCGGCGTGCCCGTCCAGCCGGTGCAGCAGTTCCAGCGCCCGTTCGCGCTCCCCCAGCAGGTCCAGGACGTACGCGACGCCGTGGCCGCCGTGGTAGAGGCCGGGCGACGTCCGGCGGCCGAGGGCGGCCTCGGCCAGCCACCGCACGTGCGCGGGGTCCACCTCGGCCCCGGTGCTGTGCAGGGCGTAGAGCACCCCGGCCGCGCCGTGCGCCAAGCCCAGCCCGCCCTGGGTGAACTGGGCGACGTCGCCCGGGAACAGGCGGTCGGAGCGTTCGGGGGTGGCGGCCGCGGCGATCCCGGCGGCGAGCGAGTCCCGGATCGCCGGCCAGTCGGCGACCGGCGCCTCCAGCAGCGCGTCGGCCTCGGCGCGGCCCTCCGCGAGTTCCGGGCGGGGCGTACGCCCGTCACCGGGGGTACGGCCGAGCAGGCGGCGGACGTCGTCGGTGTAACCGGGCGGCACCGGGAAGCGGCGTTCGACGGCGTCCGCGAGCTGTCCGGCCTTGTCCGCGTCGAGGGCGGTGAGCTGAACCAGCGGGTAGAAGAGCCAGAGCCGCAGCGCCGCCAGCGCGTAGCGGTCCACGCCGGTCCCGGTGTGGCCGGGCGGGGCGGTGAAGCCGGCGGCGCCCAGCGCGGGGCGCAGGAAGTCGTCGACGGTGCTGGCGAGTTCGAAGTCGATCAGGCTCAGCTCGCCGTCCGGCCGGATGATCAGGTTGCGAGGGTGGAGGTCCCCGAAGACGACGCCCCGCTCGTGGATCCCGGCCACCGCCCGTTCCACCTGGTCGACGACGGCCAGGGCGTCACGGGTGTACCGGGCGACGGCCTCCTCGTCGGCATCGGGGTGGATCAGCGGGTAGCGGGCCGTCAGCCACTCGCTGAGGGACTGCCCGGCGACGTACTCCTGGACCAGGAACTCGTGCTCCCAGGCCGTCAGCAGCCCGTGCTCCCGGGGGACTCCGGGGACCCCGGCCAGCCGCACCAGGACGGCGTGCTCGTTGCGCAGCCTGGTCACCGCGTCGACGCCGCGCTGGTCCAGCCCGGCGAACGGACGGGCCTCCTTGAGCACCAGCTGCGTCCCGTCCTTCCCGTCGCGGGCCAGGTAGACACCACCGGCGTTGGAGAAGTGCAGGACCCGCTCGACGGTGTACGGGAGTCCGGTGTCCTGCGGTGCCGCGCGTTCCGCGACCGCCTCGGCGATGCACTCCGGCACCGGTGCCCAGGGCGGCACCGAGAACGCGGCCCCGCGCACGTCCGGCACCAGCCGGCCGTCCGGTCCGGCCAGGGCGAGGACGAGCTCCCCGGCGTCGTTGCGGCAGTAGCGTTCGGCGAAGCCTCCGTACCTCAGGTACAGGGGCCCGTCCTTCCAGCGCAGGTCGCTCAGGATGTACGCGCCCCGGTGGCCGGCCAGCAGCGGGCCGAGTCCGTCGAGACAGCGCTGCAGCTCGGCGTCGTCGACCGGGTACAGGGTGCAGAACTTCCCGCTGGAGCCGCGGGGCGCGTACTTGGAGTTCTGCACCTGGAGGATGGGCAGTCCGCGCAGGAACTTGAAGGTGACGCGTTCCCGCAGGCAGAAGGCGTGGACGGTCTCCAGCGCCTCCTCCGCGGTCCCGAGGCAGGCGGAGACGTGGATCTTCCAGCCCTGGTCCGGGATCCGCACGCCCGCCGGACGCACCACGGCCCACATCTCCAGGTCCCCGCGCTCCCAGCCCTCGGGCAGCGGCCGGGTGACGGCGGCGAACTCCTCCTGCGCTCCCCAGCGCCGGGGCGAGTCGTAGAAGAGCGGGTCGGCGTAGGCGTAGGCCTCGTAGCGGTTGTCCAACGGAACCCTCCTCGTGGCGGGGCCGGAGCGGGACGGAGCGGGGCGGGGCACGACGTGCCGCCGGAACGGCGGGAGCGCTGGTGAGCGAACGCGGTGGGACCCGGCCGTCCGACGGCAGCGGTGTGCGGCGCGGCCGGACGGGACCGTGGTGCGGCGTGGCGCCCCGGTGGCGTAGGGGCGGGGGGAGTGCGGAGGCCGGGCCGGCCCGGAGGAATCGCGATCCGGTCGTTCGGTTTCGTGCTGGTGGGATGCGACCCCGACCGCCGGAATCCGGTATGGCGATGCGGCCCTCCGAATAGTGGAGCCGCTTCGAATTCTCCGCAACGGCGCACGTTCGGACCGGACATCGGGTGCGGTGCACCCGGCTCGCGCTCGGTCGCATTTCCGGCGGCGGGCGCGCCGCCGCGCGCCACCCGACGCCTTCGGTCACCGTTCCCGGGCGCGCGACCGCCGTGCTGGGTGTGCGAACGCTCCCCCTGCGACGGCTGTGCCCGGCCGGAGGGAGGCTCGTCGACCGGGCTCCGGCCTGCGGCGCTGCGGACACGATCGGATCGGCGGCCGCCCGGGCGCCGGCCCCGGACCCGGCCCGGCGGCTCCCGGCGCACTCCCGGCGGAGAGCCCGTGCCCGACGGTGTCCCAGCGGGCGGGAGAGTCGGTCATTTCATCGGACAGAACCGAACGCGGGCGAGTAGATCATATTTCTGTTCTATTTCGAGAGTATTTCGACGGCCTCTGAACTTTGTTCTTCCTTGACCATCGGACCGGCTGATCGGAATGACTCGTTCGCACAGGTCCGACCCCGGGCACATCTTCCGCCCGTCGGGCCCCGGCCAACCCTTCCGAAACGAACCGGCCGAAGGCACTCGGGCCGGATGCGCAGAACCGCGCCCGGCCGGACTCAGCCGGGCTCGTGGATCTGTTGGAGGTCGTCGAGCAGCCCCGCGAGCCACACCGCCACGTCCACCGCGTGCAGCGGCACCCGTCCGTCGGTGCCCGGCGCGGGCGGCGGACCGTCGAGTTCGGCCACCAGGGCGGCGCGGGCCCGGGCGACGGCCGGGTGCGCGGCGCCCGCCGGCTCACGGGCGCGCAGGGCCGCCGCCTGACGGCGGAACGCCGCCGCGACCTGGTCCGCGTGGCCCAGCAGCGCCCGCGCCCCGCCCCGGTGGGGCGCGGCCGTCCCGGGCGGGATCCGGGCCAGCAGCGGTTCGGCGCCCCGGACGGCGTGCTGGCCGGCCAGGACGGCCGCCTGCCAGTTGGGCCCGTCCCCGGCCGGGTCGTGCCGTTCGCAGCGGTACTGGGCGTACATCGCCTCGGTCAGCAGGGTGGAGTTGCGGGCCCGGCGCAGCGCACCGCCCGGGTGGCCGGTGCCGGTCAGCACCGCGACCGTCTCGCGCACCGCGTCCGCGCTGTCCTCCAGCAGCCCGGCGGTTCGGCGGCGCAGGTCCTGGGCACCGCCGCGCGGCCAGGCGCAGAGTCCGGCGAGGAGCCCGATCGCCGCCCCGGCGGCGACGTTGACCACCCGGGCCTCCGCCAGCCGCCAGCTCGCGGGCGCCAGCTGGGTGAAGACGAGGGCGACCACCAGGGTGAACAGTCCCTGGCCCCAGGCCGGCCCGAGCGCAGGTCCGGCGGTGAAGGCGATCAGCATCACCGGCGGCAGCGCGAGGGCGTAGACCAGCGGGTGCTCCCCCACCGCCAGCAGCACCGCGGCGGTCGCGGCGGCACCGAGGGCCGTCCCGACCAGCGCGGGGCGCAGGGTCGTCCGGGTGTCGGCGGCGCTGGTGCGCATCAGGGTGAGCGTGGCGAGCAGCACCCAGAAGCCGTGCGACAGGTCGAGGCCGCCGGCCAGCAGCCGGGCCGCGCCGAGGGCTCCCGCGGTGCGCAGGGCGTTGCGGAAGGCGACCGAGCGCGGGGTGAGGTTGGCACGGAACCGGCGCCACCACAGCAGCGGGGCGGGGTCGTAGGCGTACCAGAACGGGCCGGGCCGCTGGTCGGCGGGCGTCTCGTCGGGCGGCAGCGCCGCGTGCCGGCCGACCCGCACCGCCCGGACGACGAAGCGGGCGCCCTCGGCGGAGTCCAGGGCGGCGGTGCCGAGCGCCGGGCGGACGCGCCCGGCGGGATCCGTGGGATCCGTGGGATCCGTGCGATCCGTGCGATCGGGCCCGGGCAGGGCGGCGCGGGCGGTGTCGAAGTCGGCGAGCTCGCGGTCGAGGACGCCCGTGTCCGGGGCCGGGCCCGCCCGGGGCAGCCCGGCGGCGGCCGCGCGCAGGGCCTGCGCGGTGACGGCGGTCAGCCGGGCCGCGCCCGGGTAGGGCCGGGCCAGGCGGAGGATCCGCAGCACCTGCGGGCCGGTGTAGCGGAGGGCGGCCGCGCAGTGGGTGAGGGCGCGGTCCACGGCTCCGGCCCCGGCGGGGCGCTCCATCACGGGGACCCGGCTGAACCGCAGCTCGTCCATGCGGGCGCGGGCCCGGTCGGCGGCCGAGGTGACGGCGCCGGGGGCCGTCGCCCGGCCCGCGCAGGCGTCGGCGGCGAGGTCCGCGAGCTCGGCCAGGGCGAGGGCGGCACGCGACAGCCGGCCCCGGTAGTCCGGCGGCGCCGGCTCCGGCCACAGCAGCAGTTCGGCGGCGGCGAGCAGCAGCAGCCCGGCCGTCACGCCGAGCAGCCGCTGCGGCAGGGTGTCGGGGCTGTAGGGCGGGAAGCACGGAAGGATGTAGAGGAGTTGGAGGCCGTTGGCCAGTCCCACCATCCGGGGGCCGCCGACGGAGCCGTAGGACACCGCGAAGCCGACGCCCACCATGCCCAGGGCGGCAGCCCAGGAGTGCACGGCCAGGACGGTGCCGAGGCAGACCAGCGCCCAGGCAGCCGGGAGCGTCCACAGGATCGTCCGGGCCCGGGTCCGCGCGGAGCCCTCGACCCGGGCCAGCACCCCGAGCGCGACGGCCGCGAACAGCGCGTAGGTGGCCGAGGCCGGGCGGTCCAGGCCGTAGCGGAAGGTGTAGAACCCGGCGCAGGCCGCGGCGGTGACCCGGACGGCGCGGTGCACCACCGCCGGGGCGGGGCGTGCCCGCCGCAGCCGCTCCGCGCGCTCCGGCGATCGGCGCATCGCACCTCGCTCCCGTGTCCGCGTGGGGTGTGCCACCCCGGCGCGGGAGGCCGCCGCCGGGACGGGGTCGGACCCCTTCACCGTAGGACGCCGCCCGGCCCCGGCGCTTCCCGGGCGTCGGCGCTCCTCCCGGCTCCGCTGCTCGACCCGGCTCCGGCGTTCGACCGGCCCCGGCGTTCGACCGGCCCCGGTACTCGCCCGGTCCCGGTACTCGCCCGGCGTCAGCGCTCGCCCGGCGTCAGCGCTCGCGCAGGCAGAGGACCACGGCACCGAAGTCCTGGGCGAGCTTCCCGGTGCCGGTGGCCCAGTCGGGGACGGCCTGCTCGCAGGTCGTCGTCACGGGCGCCTCCAGCCGGGCCAGCACGGTGAAGTACTGGTCGCCCTTCTCGTCCCGCACGGGAGCGCGGACCGACAGCAGGCCGCAGGGCGCGGTGAGCCACTTCGGATGTTCGGTGTCGAGCTCCCCGCCCCGCTTCAGGATCTCCTTGCCGACGCAGTCGCCGGGCCCGGCCGCGGCGGCCTCGTCCTCGAACAGCGGGCTGAACACGGCGACCGCGCCCGCGATCAGCCCCAGCACGAGCAGCACCCCCAGCGCGGCCGAGGTGCGACGCAGCGCGGCCAGCGCGATGCGGACCGCCCGCGGCCTCGGGAGGGTGGCCGCCGGGGAGCCGATGCCGGCGATCACCGCGCCGGTACGGACGGTCTCCCCGGCCCGGCGGTGGACGGCGTAGAGCAGGCCGCCGTGCGGGGCGGTGACCACGAGGTCGCCCCGGCCCGAGGCGACCTCCAGCAGCGGCTCGTCCTTCTCCACGGCGTCGCCGACCTGCTTGAGCCAGCGGACGACGGTGGTGCGTCTCATCCCGCCGGTCTCGCCGGGTATCCAGGGCAGGACGACCGTCGCGTAGCCGGCCTTCAGCTCGCCCACCCGGGCCGCGACCGGAGGCAGGGCCGGCGCCGCGACCGGGGGCAGGACCGGCGGGAGGACGGGCGGTTCCTCCGCGGGCGGCGGCTCGACCAGCGTCGGCAGGACGGGAATCACGGCGGTGGTCAGCTCGGAGGTCCGGCGGACCTGGTCGGCGATCATCGCGGTCACGTCCGGCGGCAGCCAGACGCTGGCCGAGTGGGCCTGACCGGCGCAGCGCGTCAGCACCTCGGCGACGCCGGGCCGCTGCTTCGGGTCCTTGGCCAGGCAGGACCGGACCAGCGGCGCGAGGACCGGCGGCAGGCCGTCGAGGTCGGGTTCCTCGTGGACGACGTGGTACACGACGGCCTCGGTCGGCCCCTCGCCGAACGGCGGGCGGCCGGTGGCCGCGTGGGCGAGCACCGCGCCCAGGCTGAACACGTCGCTCGCCGGGGTGGCCGGGTTCCGGAGGATCTGCTCGGGGGACATGAACCCCGGGGTGCCGATCACGGTGGTGCCGGTGAGGCCGGAGGTGGCGTCCAGGGCGCGGGCGATCCCGAAGTCGATCACGCGCGGGCCGTCCTCGGCGAGGACGACGTTGCCGGGCTTGAGGTCCCGGTGCACCAGGGAGCAGGCGTGGATCGCGGCCAGCCCCTCCGCCAGTCCGGCGCCGAGCACGGCGACCGTCGCGACGGGCAGCGGGCCGTGCCGGGCCACCACCTCCCCCAGCGAGGGGCCCGGGATGTAGGAGGTGACCATCCACGGCGGGTCGGCTGCGGCGTCGGCGTCCACCACCTGGGCGGTGTAGAACCCGCCGACGCGCCGGGCGGCCTCGATCTCCTGGGCGAACCGCCGCCGGAACCGCGCGTCCTCGGCCAGTTCGGGGCGGACCAGCTTCACCGCGACGGTCAGCCCTCCCGGCGAGCGGCCGAGGAAGACCCGCCCCATTCCGCCGCCGCCCAGGCGGGCGAGCAGGCGGTACGGTCCGACCTCGCGCGGGTCGGTGGCGGACAGCGGCTTCATCGGCGGTCCCCTCGGGTGCTGCGGACTGGTTCGGGAGCGACATGATCCCATCAACGCGACGCCCGCGAGGGCGAATCCGAGGATCGGCGGCACCCTCCGGCGGCGCCGTCGCCGCACCGCGGGCGCCGACCGGACCGTCCGGCGTTCAGGCCTCCTTCACCGGAACCCTGACGGGGCGTCGACCGGCCTTCCCCCGCGCGTGGCACCGTGCGGCAGTCCGAGGCTGCCGGCCGGCAGTCCGCATCCACCCGAAGGGTCGCCGTGAAGCGCACCGCCCCCCTGTCCGTCGCCGTGGCCGTCTCCATGACCGCCTCCCTGGCCGCCGGAGTGCTGTTCACCGCGGGCACCGCCGCCGCGCACGACCGGTCCGGCGCCTCGCGCGTCGACCGCGACCTCTACGGCACCAAGGCCCCGTACGAGCCGCAGGGCCGGCCCGGGCACTACCAGAAGGCGCCGAAGGGCTTCGCCCCGGTCTTCACCGAGAACGTGGCCCGGCACGGCTCGCGCGCCATGTCCGACGGCGAGGACGGCGAAGCGGTGCTCGCCCTGCTCGGCCGGGCCCAGGAGCAGGGCGCCCTCACCGACCTCGGCGCCCGGCTGGCCCCGCAGGTGCGGACGCTGCTGACGGCGGTCTCCACGCTCGGCTTCGGCAACCTCTCCGCCCGCGGCGCCGACGAGCAGCGGCAGACGGCGCTGCGGATGGAGCAGCGGCTGCCGTCGCTGTTCCGGTCGATCGCGGCCGACGGGCGGCCCGTCGTGGTGGAGACCTCGGGCGTGGCCCGCACGGTGGCGAGCGCCGGTGCCTTCACCGCGGGCCTGACGGCCGGGGTCCCGGCGCTGGCGGGCTCGATCAAGGCCCCCGTCACCGACAAGAACCTGCTGTACTTCCACAAGCAGCCGCAGAACGCGGACTACCAGGCGTACCTGGCGAGCGACCCGGACCTCGCCGCCGTCCTCTCCGGTGTCGAGCACGAGCCGCGCACCGCCCGGGCGGCCCGGCACGCGGTCGGGCGACTGTTCCGCGCGGGCTTCGCCGAGGCGCTGTCCACCGAGGAGCAGGTCGCCTTCGCCCGTTCCCTGCACGCGCTCTACAGCGCGGCGCCGGACCTGAGCGTGGAGGCGCCGGGCGTCGACCTGACGCCGTTCCTGGCCCAGGACGACGCCCGGTGGCTGGCCTACCTGGACGACGCCGAGGAGTTCTACCAGTCGGGCCCGGCCTTCGCCGGACGCACCATCACCTACCGGATGGCCGGCGTCCTCCTGGACGACCTGCTGGCGCAGGCCGGGGCCAGGGCGGCCGGCACCAGCGGCAACGGCGCGGTGCTGCGGTTCACCCACGCCGAGGAGATCGAACCGCTGGCCGTGCTGCTGGGCCTCCCCGGGAGCACCGAGCAGGCCGACCCGGACGAGCCGTACACCTACCGGAACAACCCGTGGCGCGGCGCCGAGGTCGCGCCGATGGGCGCGAACATCCAGTGGGACCTGTTCGCCGACACCCCCGCCGACGGCCGCCCGGCCACCTACCTGGTGCGCATGCTCTACAACGAGAAGGAGACGGCGTTCAAGTCCTCCTGCCGCCCGGTCGCCAAGGGGAGCTGGTTCTACCCGCTCGACGAGCTCAAGCACTGCCTCGCGCACTCCTGATCCACCGGGCCCGGGCCGGGCACCCGTGGAGCACGGGTGCCCGGCCCGGGCCGGTCAGGCGAAGTCCACCTCGGCCGCCGGGAGCACCCGGACGGTGCGGCCCGCGTAGATGATCGTCGCGAAGAGCGCGTTGTGGTGGACGATCACCTGGGCCGCGGCGGGCAGCGGGCTGTCGGCGGGGCGGGTCGGGGTGGTGTGGCCGTCGGCGACGAGCAGCAGGTCGTAGCCGTGCGAGAGCGCGCTGCGGCAGGTGGAGTCGACGCAGTACTCGGTGGCGAGGCCGGTGACGACCACCTGGCGGACGCCCTGCCGGCGCAGGACCGCGTCGAGCTCGGTGCCGAGGAAGGAGTCGGCGCTGTCCTTCGCCAGCACGGTGTCGCCCGGCTGCGGGGCCACCGTCGGGTGGATCTCCAGCGCCTCGGCCGGAACGTCGGGATGGTCGACCCGCTGCCGCAGATAGACCACCGGGACCCCGGCCGCCCGGGCCCGCCCGGCCAGTTCGGCGACCCGGTCGAGGCAGGCCTCGGTGTCATGGGCTCCCAGGAGCAGGGCGATCTGCAGGTCGACGACGAGCAACGCGGTGTCCGGCACGGTAGACACCTTAGGGCCTGTCCCGCGGATCCCGGCCGACCCCGGCCGACCCCGGCTCAGGAGGTCTCCAGGCCCAGGCCCGTGACGCGGAGGAACCCGTGGGCCGCCAGCTGGGGCGAGAGGCCGATGCCCGGACGGCGGGCGGTGACGGAGCCGGGGCCGAGGCCGAAGCCGGAGTCGCCGCTGATGCCGCGGGCGGTCAGCTCGGCGGCGATCAGCGCGGCGGCCTCCCCGGCGGTCTCCTCGGTGGGCGTGCGCCACTCGGCCTTGAAGCGCCGCCCCGACGGCTCCCAGCCGTCGGCCGTCATCGCCGCCGTCACCCCGGCCTGGTCACCGGGGCGCGGGCCGACCCGCAGCAGGACGCCCTTGACCGTGCTGTACGTGACGGAGAGCCCGCCACTGATCTGCGGGGCGGCTATCGTGAACATGGCCTTCTCGCCCGGGCGCTGCACCGGAAGCTGCTCGATCCAGGCGGCGAACAGGCACTCGAGACCCTCCCGCAGCTGCGGCACCGACAGGGCGAGCCGCCCGCCCGGCAGATGGTCGGCGGTGCCGCCGGGGGCCTGGTGCGGCAGGTGGAGCTGCCAGCTGTACGGCAGCATCGCGAAGTCGCCGGACTCGTCGGCACCACCCGGACCGCCCCACTCGAAGGTGGAGCGCTCGCCCTCCTCGAAGGCCGCGGCCGCCTCGGTCTCCAGCCGGATCCGGCGCCCCTCGCAGCGCAGTCGCAGCAGCCGGCCGTCCTCCCCGGCCTCGCGCCAGCGGACGTCCGGTCCGTCCGGTCCGCCACCGAAGAGGGTCGGCTCGCCGAGGACGGCGCGGACCGCGCCGAAGATCTCGCCGAACACCTCCCGCCGGTGCTCCATGGTCGTCGGCCCCAGGTCGAAGCGGTGCAGGTCCAGCACGTCGAAGGTGCCTGCGGGGGCGTCGCGCAGGACGGACGCACGCTGGGCGAAGGAGGGCGCGAAGTCCGGGTCGGAGAGCCGGACGTCGACCCAGCTCTCACCGAACTCGGCCTTCGCCCCGGGGAGTTCCTCGACGGCCCGGCGGACGTCCTCGACCGCGAGGTGCCCGCCGGGGGCGTCGTGCAGCAGCGGGACGAACGCGGCCACCGCGACCGGGAGTTCGGGGCTGACGTGCCGGACCTCCCGGACGTGCGGCTGGATCGCGATCCACGCCCGGCGGTCGTTGGCCTGGAGCAGCATGGTCCGGCCGGCGGACCGCCAGCGCAGCCCGAACCCGTCGGCGGCGGTCGGGACGGCCGTCGGCTCGCCGACCTCGCGCAGTGCCCCGGAGAGCGCGCTCAGCGCGCCGCGCCGCTCCTCCTCGGGGGTCGGCAGCCGGAACTGCAGCAGCGGGACCCAGGCCCGTCGGTAGCTGTCGGCCTTCGGCACGGTGGTGCCGAGGAACAGCTCGGCCCCGGCCGGCCAGCGGAGTTCGGCCTGCAGGCCGACGACCAGGAGGTCGGTGAACGCGCGGCGGATCTTCCAGTCCGGCCTGGCCGCGACCAGTCGCTCGACGTCCGCGAGCGTCCAGCAGTCGTCGAGGTCGTGCAGGGTGCGGACCAGTCCGACCGTGGTGGGCAGGTCGGCGGTCCAGGTCACGGCGGGGCTGTCGGTGTTCGCGTCGTTCATGCGGACGATCTTCTCAGCGACCACCGACAACCGGCCCCGGCGGCCTCCGGGCCCCGAGCCCGAGCCCGGCCCCGACCTCGGCCCGAACATTCCGTCCGGTACCCGCACCGGGCCGCCGGATCCCCAGATCATCCCGCCACTCCCCCGCGGTCGGGCCGGCCGGGCGGGCCCGGGCGGCCCGGAGGCCCCGGCGGACCGGGCCGGGAGCCGCGGCGCCGACCGACGGGGGGCGCCTCCCCGCTCCGCCGTCCGCCCCTGCTGCCGTACTGAGGTCTGGTCACGCCGCCGATCCT
The DNA here is from genome assembly GCF_054031055.1 of Kitasatospora sp. cg17-2. Classification (NCBI taxonomy): domain Bacteria; kingdom Bacillati; phylum Actinomycetota; class Actinomycetes; order Kitasatosporales; family Streptomycetaceae; genus Kitasatospora; species Kitasatospora sp. cg17-2. The sequence goes on along the minus strand of NZ_CM132923.1, from coordinate 9,253,877 downwards.
GCCGTGCCCGGCCGCCGCCCGCCTGAGTATTCGTACTCAATCCGTCCGGGCCGGAACACCGCCCACGGAGCTTGCGCGAACTGTGTGACGGTACGTCAGCCCGCCTCCCCCGCAGTACTGGTGAGCGCCGTCCCGCTGACGGTGCGCAGATGGAGCGCGGTGCGACCGGTGCGGCGGGTGCTCACCAGACCGGCGCCGCGCAGGGCGCCCAGGTGCTGGGAGACGGCGCTCGGGCTGACCCCGAGCCGGTCGGCGAGCTCGGGGGTGCTCAGCGGTTCGGCGAGCGCGTCCAGCAGGGCGGCCCGAGTACGACCGAGGACGGCGGACAGTCCCTCCGCGGACGGTCGGGGCCGCTCCCAGAGCAGTCCGACCCCGGCCGCCGGGTAGCGGATCGAGGCGGCCGCGAGCGGCGCGTGGTCGACGAGCACGTCCGGCCAGGCGAACACGGACGGGATCAGCACCAGGCCGTGCCCGCCGCCCTCGACCGTCCACGGCGCGGCCGTCCTGCGGCGGCCGGCCACCAGCAACTCGCCCTCCCGCCAGACCACATCGGCGTGCAGTTCGGCGAACAGGCCCTCCACCCCGGCGTCCACCAGTGCCACCGCCCGCCGCCCCAGGTCCGCCTCCAGCACCGCGCGCATCCGCCCCCAGTGCGGGGCCACCAGCCGGGCGTGGCAGCGGTCCAGCGCGTCGGCGGCCCGGACCAGCAGCTCGGCCGGCTCCGGCAGCTCGCGGGCCGCCCGGGCCCGGCCCAGCGCGGCGGCGCACTCGGCGGCGACATAGCCCGGGTCGACCGCGCGCAGGCCGGCGAGTTCGGTGGCGAAGTCGGGCACCCGCCGGTCCGGCAGCGGGAACAGGAAGGCGGGCAGACAGCCCTCCAGCAGGGTCCGCAGCAACGGCAGTTCGGGCTCGGCCGCGAGCACCGGGCGGGCCTCCCGCACCCACGGCAGGTGGACCTGGTGGCCGCCGGCGCCGAGCGCCACCCGCACCCCGAGCACCGTCTCGGCCAGCGGCGACACCGCGAGCCGGACCCGGGCCACCTCCGCCGCCGACAGCCGGATCTCCACCGCCACAACCGCCACCCCCGATCATTCAGCCGTGGCTGAACAGTAGCCGGGGCCGCCGCCGGCCCCGCAGGCTGTCCGGCATGGAGACCTTCACCTCGTACGACGGCACCGAGCTCGCCTTCCGCACCGTGGGCGACGGCCCGCCGCTGCTGGTCCTGCCCGGCGGGCCCGGCCGCGCCGCCGCCTACCTCGGCGAGCTCGGCGACCTCGCCGCGACCCGCACCCTGGTCCTGCCCGACACCCGGGGCACCGGCGCCTCCGCGACCCCCGCCGACCCCGGCACCTTCCGCGTCGACCGCCTGGTCGACGACGTCGAGGCGCTGCGCCGCCACCTCGGCCTGGAGCGCGTCGACCTGCTGGGCCACTCCGCCGGGGGCGGCCTCGCCCTCCTGTACGCCGCCGCGCACCCCGACCGGCTGACCGGCCTGGTCCTGGTCACCCCGTCCTTGACCGCCCTCGGCGCGGCCTCCGACCTCGGCGCGGAGCAGGTGATCGCCGCCCGCTCCGCCGAACCCTGGCACGCGGAGGCCGTGGCCGCCTACCGGCGGGTCAAGGCCGCCCGGACCTTCGCCGAGGCCGCACCGCACCGGATGGCCTTCGAACCCCTGATGTACGGCCGCTGGGACGACGCCGCCCGGGCCCACGCCGCCGCCGACCCGGCCCAGCGGTCGCTGGCCGTCAGCGAGCACTACTACGCCGGCTACACGCCCGACACCGAGCGGCTGCGGCGGCGGCTGGGCGCCCTGCCCTGCCCCGTCCTGCTGCTGGCCGGCGAACTCGACCCGTGGCCCACCCCGGCCGCCGTCGCCGTCGCGGCCCCGCTGTTCCCGGACGTGACGCTCGCCGTCCAGCCCGGGGGCGGCCACTACCCGTGGCTGGACGACCCGGACGCCTTCGCCGCGACGGTGGAGGGTTTCCTGCGCCGCACGGCCGACGCCGGGGCACCGGCGCAGGGCCCCCGTTGACGGCGGGACACGGCGGGGAGGCCGGTGCGAGGAGGCCTCAGCGCGGCCCGCTCCCCGGGCCCGGCCGGTCGGTCTCCGGGCCCAGCCGGTCGATCTCCGCGAGCACCCGGTCCACGTGCGGGCGCACCCGCGACCGCAGTTCCCCGCTCCAGCTCTCCTCGGAGTAGCGGCAGTCGAGGTAGAGCCGCCTGGCGTGGGCCAGCACGGGCCGGTGCTCGGGCGGGAGCCGGGCGAGGGCCCAGTCCGCGGCGGTGTCCTTCGAGTCGATCCGGCCGGTGGCGAGGGTGCTCCAGATCCGGGCGAGGGTGAGCAGGACGTTCCGGGTGTCGTCCTCCAGGTCGTCGAGCAGGCCGGGGAGGCCCGCCGCGCTCGCCCGGACCAGGTCGGCGTGCGGAACGGGGTCGAGCACCCGGGCCGGGGGCGGCCCGGCGAGGGGCCGGTCGCCGGCCAGCACCATGGTGATCAGCAGCGCCAGGTCGGGCATCGGCTCGGGCCGGGGGACGCTTCCGGCCTCGTAGTCGGCGCGCAGCCACTCGCCGTACAGGAAGTCGCAGACCGGCGGGTAGCACCAGGGCCGGACCTCGGACCGCACCACCACGGCGAGTTCGACCGGCCGCGCGCCGTCGCCGCCACCGTCCGGGGTGCCGTCCCCGACTGCGTCGCCGCCACCGTCCGGGGTGCCGTCCCCGTCCGGGGTGCCGTCCCCGGCTCCGGTGCCGGAGATCCCGAGCAGGCCCCCGAGCAGGGCCGACCGCTCCCGCTCCGCCAGCGACCGCCGGACGACCAGCAGGACGTCCAGGTCACTGGCCGGGCGGAGGCCGCCGAGCACGGCGGACCCGTGGAGGTAGACCCCGACGACGTCCCGGCCCAGTACGCCGTCGGCGAGTGCCACGATCTCCCGCAACTGGTTCACCGCGCCAGTCTCCCCCGCTCCCCGGTCCGGCAACCCGACCAGCCGTCAGGACGGACCCGCCGGACCCGCCGGGCCGCCCGCACCCGTCGTCCGCACCGCGTCCGCGCCCGGCCGACCCCCGTCACGGCCGGGAACGGACGGCCCCGGAACCGGTGGGGGTGCGGCCCCGGGGCCTGCGGGGGTGCGGCCCCGGCCGAGGGCCGCCGGGGCCGCACCCGCCGGGGTCAGCAGCTGGAGTTGACCGGCCCGGCCCAGTCCGCGCCGCCGTACCAGTGCTCGCTGCCGTAGGCCCAGTTGCACCCGTTGACCGAGGCCATCGCGATCCAGGCGTCCGGGTCGACGGCGTGGATGTCGACCCAGCCCACCGTCACGTCCTTGGTGTTGACGCCGTACGAGCCCCACTGGTTGCTGTAGCCGTACGGCGACCTGAGGCCGACGTACAGGTACGCCCCGGGGTTCGCCGCCTGGAAGGCCCCCGCCCACTGCCAGTGCGCCAGGACGTGACCACAGTTGTCGTACTGCTGCTCGACCTGCCCGGCGTACTGGCCGTGCCAGTAGACGTTGCCGGGCTGCCCGATGTTGATGATGTTGCAGGCGGTGGTGCGGGCGCTCGCCGGTGCGGCCGTGGCCACACCGCCGGCCGCGATCCCCACCGCGAGCAGAACCGCGGCCGTCTTCGACCTGACGCCGGACTTCCTCATGGGTTTCCCTCCCCGGTCCCCGGCGCGGCGCGCCAGGACCTGTGTGTGGTGTCGGTGTGCGCCCCTGGACCGCCGGCCGGATCGACGGGCTGTCCCGGAGACGGCCCAAGGCTGCTCGACGGGGCGTAGCAGTCCGATCGCATTCCGCTCGCAGACTGGTAGCATCCGACCGTTCGGGCGGGGGCGACGCTGTCGGGGGGCGGGCGTGCGGTTCGAGGTACTGGGTCCGTTACGGGTCTACGGCCCGGACGGCGAGATCACCGTGGGCGGGCCGCGCCTGCGCGCCGCACTGGCCCTGCTGCTGGTCCGGGCCGGACGGACGGTCACCTGCGACCAGCTGGCCGAGGCGGTCTGGGACACCGCGGTGTCCTCCCGCAGCCGGGCCGCGCTGCCCAGCTATGTGATGCGACTGAGGCGGGCGCTGGGACCCGAGGCCGGCAGCCGGGTGGTGACCCGCAGCGGCGGGTACGCCGTCGAACTGGGCGACGGCGAGCTGGACGTCAGTGCCTTCCAGGAGCTGTGCGAACGGGCGCGGGCCCTGGTGGACGGCGGCGACCCGGGCGCGGCGGAGCCGCTGCTGGGCCGCGCCCTGGGCCTGTGGCGGGGCGAACCCCTGGTCGACGTCCCGGAGAGCGCCGTCCTGCGGGCCGAACTCGACCTGCTGGAGAGTGCCCGGGTCCGGGCCCAGCACCAGCACGTCGAGGTACGGCTCGGGCTCGGCCGGCACGCCGGCCTGCTGGGCGAACTCGCCGCGCTGACCGCGGCGCACCCGTTCGACGAGCGGCTGCAGGCGCATCTGATGCTGGCGCTGCACCGCAGCGGACGGCGGGCGGAGGCGCTGGAGGTGTTCCAGAACGGGCGGCAGGTGCTGGTCGACCAGCTGGGCATCGAGCCCGGGGCCGAACTGCAGGAGCTGCACCGGGGGGTGCTCGCCGACGATCCGGCGCTGCTGCTGCCGGCGGTGGGGGTACCGGTGGCCGCGGGGGCCCGGCAGGGACCGCCGGCCTCCTCTCCCGGGCTGTCCGGGGCATCCGCGCCGTCCAGGGTGTCCGGGGTGTCCGGGGTGTCCGAGCAGGTCGGACAGGTCGGACACCCCGGACGGCCTGGACCGAATGCGCCGACCCCGCCGACCCCGCCGACCGGGGGCCGGGTCCCGGCCCAGGGCGGTCCGGTCCGGCCCGTGCCGGCGGCCGCCGCTCCGGCCGGGCCCCTCGCCCCCCACGGCTCCCCACCGGCGCCCCGGAGCCACCGGCCCCGGCGCCCGCTCCGGTCGTCCGCCTGGGTCGGTGGCGCGGTGGCCGCGCTGCTGGCGGCCTCCGCCGTGTCCGACGGCAGCCCCCCGGTGCCGCACGGCGCGGTCGGCGACCGGTCCACCACCACCTCCGCCGGGAGCCACGGCTTCTACGTCGCCCGGGTGGCCTGGGAGGGGACCCCCGCGGACCTCGTCCACGCCAAGGGCGAGGAGCTGGAGGTCCGCAGCCCGGTCCGGGACGGGGACACCCTGGTCGTCACCGTGCTGCTGGGCGGCGCCGACCCCGGGCCGCTCACCGTGACCGACACCGTCGGCAACCGTTACCGGCTCGTCGGCTACCCGATCGACCGGGACGGCAGCCGGCTGGCGGTCTTCGTATCGGTGCGGGCCAAGGCGATGGACGAGCTCGACATGATCCGGATCCTGTGGCCGGACGCGGCGCAGGGCTTCGCCGCGGTGGACGACTTCCGAGGGGTCACCGGGGCCGGCCCGTGGATCGAGACCACGTCCGACCCGGGCTCGGCCGCTGGCGGGCGCGACCTGACGCTGGGCGGCGACCTGGTCCCGTGCGAGGACGGGGACCTGCTGTTCGGCGCGGTCGGCAGTGACGGCGGGTCCGCGCCGGACCTTCCCGCCGACTGGCACCGGCTCCCCGCCGTCGATCGGCCCGGCGCGCCCCGCTCGCCCGGCCCGGCGGACCTCCGGCTGACGACGACGTACCTGACCTGGAGCGGGGCACCGGAGGCCGCCTGCGAGGGGCGCGGCACCGCGAGCACGGGCTGGCGGGCCGTCCTGTTCCGCCTCCGGTAGCCGTCGGTTCCGGCCTCGGTGGCCGTCCGCCCCGGCCCCGGCGGCCGTCAGGACGACCGCAGCGCCCGCTCGCACTCCCGGCAGCGCTGCTCGGCGAGGGCCGGCGGGTACCAGGGTTCACCGAGGCCCGCCCGGAAGTGGGCGTGTTCCATGCCCGCCGTGTCCCGCCCGCACAGCGTGCGCGGCAGCGGGTCCTCCGGCACGTCGGGGTCCGCCCCGGCCGCGTGCACGCCCAGCACGGCGGGCTCCACCCCGTCCGGGCCGAGCACCTGCCCGGGGTCCAACTCGTAGAGCACGACGATCGAGGCCATGGCACGAGGATCGGCCGCCCGGGGCCGCCGGACACCCCGGGTGGGCTGTTCGTGGGCGGCGGCCGACAGCCGTCGGTGGCCGCATCAGTAGTAGTGGCGGCGTCCGCCGACCTCGTGGCCGAGGGAGCCCGCGATCCACAGCACGGCACCGACGAGAAGGAGGACGATGCCGACGGTCCACAGGATCGAGACACCGGTGACAAAGCCGATGATGAGCAGAATGACGCCGAGGACGATCACGGAAGCCTCCCGGTGGGTTCGGGCGGGCGGGGCCGCGGAGGCCGAACGGCCTGCCGCTCTCCGGACGCGTCCCTGCGTCTACCACCCACGGCGCGGGGCAAACCCGGTCGGCCCGGTCCGCGTAGCACGGCCGCGCTACGCGGACCGGGCGCCCGCCTCGGCGAAGTCGGTGAACAGCACCCGGCGCTCCCCCTCGGTCAGACCGCCCCAGACGCCGTACGGCTCACGGGTGGCGAGCGCGTAGCGGCGGCACTGCACGCGGACGGGGCAGCGGGCGCAGACCGACTTCGCGTGCTCCTCGCGCTCCTTGGCGGCGGTGCCGCGCTCGTTGGCCGGGTGGAAGAAGACGCTGCTGTCGACACCGCGGCAGGCTCCCTCCAGCTGCCAGCTCCACTGCTGCTCGATGGGTCCGGGGAGGCGGGACAGGTCGGTCATGGCGGTCCTTTCCTGACGGATCGGTCGTTTCGTCCGCTCGTCTAACCCGGATGCCGCGGTTCATGCCCGTCTTCACGCGCTCGTGCGCTCATAGCCTCGTCCGCTCGTCCGCCCGTCCGCTCATAGGCTCATGGGCTCATGGGCTCGTGCTCAGGCGGACAGCAGTCGGAGCAGCCAGCCGTCCCAGTCGATCCGTCCGGACTCCGAGCCCACCGGGACGGAGCGGCCGGTCGCGGTGAGGAACCGCGCGAGCGGCCGGGCCGGGGTGTCGAGGAGCGCGACACCGTCCTGGCCGCCCAGCGCGATGAGGACACGGCGACCGGTGGCGCTGGGCTCGATGTGCACGTCCCCGTCCCCCGCCGGCCCGCGCAGCCCGGCGGCCAGCAGCTCCCGCGCCAGGACCCAGACCGTCTCCTCGCCGCCACCGAAGTCCAGCCGGACCGCGTAGGGGTCGCCGGCCTCGTACCGGCACTCGACGGCCAGGTCGCGACCCCGGTCCACGCCGGTGATCAGACGCATCGTCAGGTGTGCCGCCACCGCTTCCGACATCGGCCTCGCCTCCCGCCCTTCCCGTGCCCGACACTGTCGGCGCCCGTCTGCCCGGGACGGCCGCAATCATGCGGCGGCGCGGCGGGCGTACGACGGGCACACCCAGGACCCGTGTCGATCCGGTGCGGAACTGCCCCGCGTCACCACCCGGCCTTCCGCCCGCAAGCTCCCGGTCCATTGACCGATCGACAGATTGCGTTCCGCAGAACGGAGTTGATGTCAACCGGTGGCAGGTGGAAGGTCGCTTCCCTACGATGGATCCCATCGGCTCTTGGGGGGGAACGATGGATCCGCTGGCATTGGCTGCCGGTACGGCCCTGATCGGTGCGATGGCGACCGACGCCTGGCAGCAGGCCCGGGAGGCGGTGGTGAGCCTGTGGCAGCGGGTGCATCCCGAGCGGGCGGACACCGTCCGGGCCGAACTCGGCGAGGTGCGGACAGAGCTGCTCGCGGCGCGAGCGGCCGGTGACGAGGAGGCCGAGGAGGGCCTGGCCGTCGACTGGCGGCGACGGCTCCAGCGGTTGCTGGCGAGCGACCCGTCCCTGACGGCCGAACTGCGGCGGATCATCGACGAGGAACTCTCTCCGCTGCTGCCACCCGCACCGGCGGCGGCAGCCGGGCCGGTGATCACCATGCGGGCGAACGCCTCGGGCAACAGCACCGTCATCCAGGCCGGCCACGACGCCCACGTGACGGGGCATGGAACGGCCCGCTGACGCCGAGTCCGCGTCCGCGTCGGGCCGCGAATCCTTCGGACTGCCGGCGCCCGGCCGGGCGCCGCTTCCCGCGCAGCTCAGACAGGACGCCACGGCGACCGACGGCGGGCAGGTCTTCCAGGCAGGCGGCAACGTCAATGTCTTCCTGTCGCCGAACGGCCGGTACCAGCGGCCCGGCCCGCCCACCGGCGACGCACCGTGCCCCTATCCCGGCCTGGCCTCGTTCGGGCTCGAACAGGCGGCCTGGTACTTCGGCCGGGAGACGCTGGTCCGCGAGCTCGTCGACCGGCTGGCCGAAGGGGGCCCGCTGGCGGTGGTGGCGCCGTCCGGGGCGGGCAAGTCCTCGCTGCTGACCGCCGGTCTGCGGCCGGCCCTGCTGGAGGGCAGGCTTCCGGTGGCGGGGTCCCGGGACTGGCCGCACCTGGTGCTGACCCCGACGGCCGAGCCGATGGACGCGCTGGCCCGGGGGTTGGCGACCATCAGCGGCCGGCCGGCGGAGGCCGAGCGCCGGGCCCTGGCCGAGAACCCGGCGGGCTGCGTCGAGGACCTGCGGGAACGCGTCGGCGGCCGGTTCCCCGGCGCCGGGTCCTGGCGGATCGTGCTGATCGTCGATCAGTTGGAGGAGTTGTTCACCCTCTGTACGGATCCTGCCGCCCGGCACCGGTTCGTCGAGGCGCTCGGACTGCTGTCCACCTCCGGACCGGCCGGGCAGCAGCCGGTGGCCCTGCTCGTCTACGGCCTGCGCGCGGACTTCTACGGCGAGTGCGGCAACTTCCCGGTGCTGCAGGCCGCCCTCCAGGACCACCAGATCTTCGTCGGGCCGATGACGGAGGCAGAACTGCGCTCCGCCATCACCGCCCCCGCCGAGGCCGTCGGCCTGGTACTGGAGGAGGGCCTGGAGGAACTGCTCCTGCGCGACCTGGGCATGTTCCCCCAGGACTCGACCGTGGTCGGCTCCGATCCGGCCGCCTGGTTCACCGCAGGGCGCCTCCCCCTGCTCGCCCACGCGCTCCAGATGACCTGGAGCGCCCGCGACGGGAACCTGCTCACCGTGGCCGAGTACCGGGCGAGCGGGGGGATCCACCGGGCGATCGCGACCAGTGCCGAGCGCAGTTGGACCGGTCTGCCGCCGGCCGCCCGGCAGGCCGCCGAGTCGCTGTTCCTGCGGCTGGTGCGGATCGGCACCGGGGCCGAGGACACCCGTCGGCGGGTGCTCCTCACGGACCTCGATCTGGCGGGCCCCAGCCCGACCGCCGTCGCGCTGGCGGTGTTCACCCGGGACCGCCTGCTGACCACCTCGAAGGAGCGGGCCACCGAGCTGGAGACGGTCCAGATCACGCACGAGGCGATGATCAAGGCCTGGCCCCGGCTCCGGCAGTGGATCGACCGCAGCCGCGCCGCCGTACTGGTCCGTCAGGAGGTCGAGGAGGCCGCCCAGGCCTGGCGCGCGGAGAACGCGGACAGCGCGCTGCTGTACCGGGGGAACCGTCTGGAGGCGGCCCGCAACGCCGCCGGGGCGGCGCCGGACCACGTGAGTTCGGCGGCCCACGCTTTCATCGGGGCGTCGGTACGCCGGGCGACCCGGTCCGCCCAGGTCCGCCGGACGGTCACTGCCGCGCTGGTGGCGCTCGTCCTGATCGCCTCGGGCGCGGCGACCTTCGCCTTCCAGCAGCGCGAGACGGCGCAGACCCAGCGGGACACCGCCCAGCGGGAGCGCGACAACGCCGTGGCCGGCCAGATCGCCATCGAGGCGGACCGGATCCGGCCCTCCGATCCTTCACTGGCGGCCCGCTTCGACCTGATCACCCATCGGATGCGGCCGTCCGACAGTACGTACGCCAACCTGATCGCCACCGAGAACAGCCCGCTCTCCACGGTGGTCCCGGGGGCCACCTCCGGAGCGGTGTTCAGTGCGGACGGTGCCCGGATGGCCACGATCGGGCAGGAGAACGCCGTGCTGCTCTGGGACGTCCGTGACCCGGGCCATCCGCGCCGAGCGGGTGTTCCGCTCCCCGAGAAGGCGAGCTTGCACGGGCGGTTGGCCCTGAGCGCCGATGGCAGGAGGCTGGCCGTCGTCATCGCGGACCCGGATCCGGGAGTCCCGGCCACGTATTCCGCGGTGGTCTGGGATGTCTCCGACCCCGCACAGCCGAAGCCGATCGGCGGGCCTGTCAAGGGTGCGCAGCGGGTCTGGCTCACGCCGGACGGGCGCACCGTGGTGACCGCGGGCGACGAGACCGCGGCGCTGTGGGGCATCTCCGACTCCGGACAGCTGGTACCCCTCGCCACGGTAGCGGGGAGTGCGCTCGCGCTGAGCCCGGACGGCAGGACGCTCGTGCTCGACCGGGACAGCATGCGCCTGGTCGACATCTCCCGGCCCGGACATCCGGAGCCGCTTCCGACGGATGCGCTGGAGTTCGGGGGACCCGAGGGCCCGGTCGCCGTGTTCAGCCGGGACGGTCGGCTCCTCGCCACCACCGGCAGCCAGGGCGGGAACGGCGAGGTCGCCACGGGGTACCAGACCCGGCTGCTGGTCTGGGATCTGACGGACCGGGCCCATCCGGTCCAGCGGAACGAGCTCGTCTTCCCCAACGGCGAAGTCAGCTCCATGGCCTTCGGGGCCGACGGGACGGTGCTCGCGACAGCCGGCCGGGACCGGCAGATCCGGCTGTGGACCTTCACCGGGCTGCGGAACGTCGTGACTGCGCATGCCGCCCTGGTCGCGAGTGTGGAACTGGGGCCTCCGCTGACCGGCTACACCGGCGCTGTGGGGGACGTCGCCTTCAGCCCCGACGGGCTCACGCTCGCTGCTGGGGACGGCAGCACTCTGCGCCTCTGGAGCCTGCCCCGCACCACCTTCGTCGGCAGTGGCTACGTCAGTCGGCTGAGGTTCGGGAAGGACAACCGGACGCTGGTCGCGGCCGGCCCCGACAGTTCGGTCAGGCTCACCGACATCAGTGATCCGAGCAGGCCGACCGGGGTCGGGGGGCCGCTGCCGGGACAGGGCGGCAAGTTCGGCCCGTCGATGGCGCTCACCCCGGACCGGCGCACTCTCGCCACCGTCGGTCCGGGCCCGGTCCTCAGCCTCTGGGACATCACCGACGGCCCCCGCCCCAAGCTGCTGTCGTCGTGGCCGGTGACGTCCGAGGATCCGAAGAGCCTGGTCGGGGACCTGGAGTTCGGCGCGGACGGGAAGACCCTTCGGATCGACACCCGGGACGGGGTCCGCTTCTGGGACGCCACCGATCCGGCCCGCGCGTCGGAGGTCGGGCCGGAGACGCCGGCCGGCCGGTCCTTCGTGTCCCTGAAAGGCACCCTCAGCCCCGACGGGCGCCTGATGGCGGAAAGCGGTGACAAGCCCGGCGACCCCATGCAGCTCTGGGAGGTCACCGATCCGTTGACGGCCGGGAAGCCCGGCGGCGCAGCCCCGGTCGGTGTCGTCGGCCCGTACAAATCGGCCGCGTTCTCCCCGCGCGGAGATCGGCTCGTCGCCTTCTCCGACCGCACCGCCCAACTCTGGGACATCACGGATCCGCACCGTCCGACCGCACTCGGCACCCCGTTCACGGAACCTGCCGACGCCCTCAGCGGGGCGGAATTCGTTCTGGACGGGCGGATGCTCGCGAGTGCCTCGGCCAACACGGTGCGGATCTGGAACGTGGCCGACCCGTCGCACGTCCGGAGCCGTCCGCTGGTGACCCTCCCGGAGCCGGTCACGGCGTTCGCCACCACCCCCGACGGCCGGCTGCTGGCCACCGGCGACGGCGGCCGGGTCCGGCTGTGGGACCTGGACGTCGAGCACGCGGCCCGACGCGTCTGCGCCACCACCGACGGCGTTCTCACCCCGGAGGTGTGGCAGGCGCACTTCCCCGACCTCCCGTTCCGCTCGCCCTGTCCCTGAGGGGCGGGTGGACGGCCGGCCCGTCCACCGCGGGAGGGGCGCCGAACCGGGACGGGCCACTGCAGGCGGTCGAACCTCAGGCCGAGCCCGTTCCGAGCAGTCGGGGGGTGCCGACCTCGGCCCAGATCGTCTTGCCCTCGCTGTGCGGCTCGGCGCCCCAGCGGTCGGCGGTCCGCTGCACGATGAACAGCCCGTGGCCGCCGGGCAGGGCCGGGTTGTGCGGCCGGCGCAGCTCGGGCATCGCGGGGCTGCGGTCGCTGACCTCGACCCGCAGCCGGGCCTCGGTGACGTGCAGGACCAGCTCCAGCGGGCCGTCGCCGTGCAGCATCGCGTTGGCGACGAGTTCGGCGACCAGCAGGACGAGGTCGTCGGCGGCGCCGTCACCACCGGGCGCGGGGGCGGAGGGGAACCACTCGCCGAGCGCCCGGGCGGTGAAGGTCCTGGCGTGGGCGACCGGTTTGGGGAGTCCGGCGAGGGTCAGCCGCCTGCGTTGACCGCCGAGGGGTGCCTCGGGACCTGGCCGGTGCGGGTCGCCGTCCAGGGTTCCGCGGCTCATCGTCATGCGAGGGCGCCCTTTCGGATCGTTTCGGATCGACGGCGATCTGTCGCGTGGTCGGATTCCCGGCAGTCCCGGAATTATGCCCGCTGCGGGTGCGACGAGGGTACGCATCCGGGCCGAAGCCGCGGGAACGGCCGAAGGCCGACGTCCGGTCGCGCCCCGGGCGGCGGCCGGTCGCGCCGGGCTCATCCGGCCAGTGCCCCGGCCACCGAGTCGTGGATCGAGAACACCGCGCGGGCGCCGGTCAGGTCGAACACCCGCATCACGGTGGGCGGCACGGCGGCGAGCCGCAGCTCCAGCCCGCCCCGCTCGGCCGCGATCCGGGTCCTCAGCAGCACGTTCAGGCCGGAGGAGTCGCAGAAGCCGACCCCGCCGAGGTCGATCACCACGGCCCCAGGGCCCTGCGCGACCAGCGCGTCGAGCGCCTCGGCGGCCGGCGCCAGGGTCTCGATGTCGAGATCGCCGACGAGGACGCAGAGCTTCGCGCCGCCGGGCCCGGAGCGGGTCTCCACCACCAGTCCGGGACGGTACGGCGGTACCGCCGCCAGCGTGCTGTACCCCGGGTCGTTGTCGGATGGCATCATCGTCGTCCCCTCCGTGTCCGTGCCCTCCGACGATACGGAGGCCGTGCCCGTCGGCCAAGTGAAGGGTTTGTGGTCAGGGCCGCCACGCCCGGGGATTCCGCGCCCGACGGCCCTCTCAGCCGTCCTCCAGGCCGTCGCGCAGCTGGCCCAGGGTGCGGGAGAGCAGCCGGGAGACGTGCATCTGGGACAGGCCGAGCCGGGCGCCGATCTGGGACTGGGTGAGGTCCTCGCAGAAGCGCATCGACAGGATGCGACGCTCGCGTTCCGGCAGGGCGGCTATCAGGGGCTTCAGCGTGACCAGGTCCTCGACCAGGGCGAGGCCGTGGTCGTCGGCGCCGAGCTGCGCGCCGAGCGGCCCGGGGCCGTCGCCGTCCTCGGTGGCGAGGCCGTCGAGCGAGCCGGCGGTGTGGCCGTTGGCGGCGGTCAGGCCCTCGACGACCTCGTCCGGGGTGATCGAGAGGTGCTCGGCGAGTTCGGCCACGGTCGGGGCGCGGTCCAGGCGCTGGGAGAGCCGCTCCTGCGCCCGGGCGAGCGCGATCCGCAGCTCCTGGAGGCGGCGGGGCACATGGACGGCCCAGGTGGTGTCGCGGAAGTGCCGCCGGATCTCGCCGAGCACCGTCGGCATGGCGAACGTGGTGAACTCCACACCGAGCGAGGGGTCGAACCGGTCGATGGCCTTGATCAGGCCGACGGCGCCGACCTGGAGGAGGTCCTCCTTCGGCTCGCGGTGCGCGTCGAAGCGCCGGATCGCGAACCGCACCAGGGAGAGGTTCATCTCCACCAGGGTGGCGCGGACGTACGAGTACTCCCTGGTCCCCTCCTCCAGCGTGGCCAGTCGGCGCAGCAGCTGCCGGGTGAGGTCCCGGGCGTCCGCGGGCGCGACCTCGCGCGGGTCGTCCACCGCCGCGAGCTCGGGCGGCAGCAGGTCCCGCAGGCCGGCGCCAGTGCTGGCGCCGGTGCCGGGGGTGCGGCCGGGTCCGTCGGCGCCGGGAGTCGTCGCGGGCGCCGCGGGCCCGTAGGGGTCCGCCGTCGGGGCAGCGGCGGAAACGAGCATTTCACCGGTGATGGCCACCATGGGAGTCCTTCCGTCGTGTCGGCACGGTCCTGGCCCGGTACCCCCGATCGGCGGAAGGATGCAGTTACCCCGTGTGGAGATTCGGTGAACTGCGGCGGACCGGTCGCCCGGGGCGTCGTCATTCGATCCAGACCAGCACGCCGTGCCGACGGGTCGCCACCGCGCCGAGGAAGTCGGCCAGGGCACGGCACTCGGCCGTCACCAGGTGCAGCGCGTCCTCGGAGTCCCACAGTCCGTGCGGGTAGATCCGGGCCTCGGCGAGGTCGGTTGCGGTGATCCCCTCCGTCAGCCGGCCCGGGTCCAGCTCGGCGAACGTCCCGGCGGCGAGGCGGACCCGGTCGGGGGTGATCAGGCACGGCGGACCGTAGCCCCAGTCCTCGGCGCCGGGCAGCTCCGCCTCGCCGTACACGACGTCCACCGGGAACTCCCGGCGGCGGAGCAGGAAGTCGAGTGCCTGCCAGGCCCTGCCGGTGCCGTGCAGCCGCGCCCACGCCCCGCCGGACCGGCCGTCCCGCGCGCCCTCGTCCAGCTCCTCCGCGAACTCCCGGGCCCACTCCGGGTCCTGCTCCGCACGCTCCAACTCTCCGGCGCTCAGGCGGAGATACCTCCCGATCATGCTCATGGCCGCAGCCTAGGACGGGGTACCGACAGCGGACGCCGACCGCCGACACCGACCGCCGACCGCCGACGCCGGCCCGGCCACGGCCGGGTGTCAGCGCGCGCGGTAGCCGACGGCGGCCGGGGCGGCGGCGTCGACGGGGACGGCGAGCACGGCGCCGGACGGGGCCGGTGCGTCGGGGAGGCCCAGCCGGGCGGTGGTGACGAGCAGCCGGCCGCCGGTCGGCGGGAGGCAGACGGAGGTGGGTTGCGACGCCGGCAGGGGGACGACGGCCGAGAGGGTGCCGTCGGGCTCGTAGCGGTGGACGGCTCCGCTCCCCCAGATCGCCACCCAGAGCCGGCCCTCGGTGTCGACGGTCATGCCGTCGGGGGATCCGCCGTCGGTGATCCGGGCGAACTCCACCATGTCCAGCGGGTTGCCGTCGGCGTCGAGGGTGCACCGGTGGACGACGCCGGCGGTGCTGTCGGCGACGTGGAGCAGTCGGCCGTCGGCGCTGAAGGCCGGGCCGTTGACGATGGTCAGTCCGGTGAGGACCCGGTGGACGCTGCCGTCGTGGTCGGTGCGGTAGAGCGAACCCGCGCCGGGGGTCTCGTCGTACGCCATGCTGCCGGCCCAGAAACGGCCCTGCGGGTCGCAGACGCCGTCGTTCATCCGCACGGGGACCGCGGCGTCCTCCTCCGGGCGGGCCAGCCACTCGGTGGAGCCGTCCGGGCCGAGGAGGGCGATGCCGGTGCCCGCCGCGGCGATCCAGTACCCGGGGCGGCCCTCGACCGGCGCCACGGCGCCCAGCGGCACGTCCAGGCGCAGGAGTTCGCGCGGCGTCCCGGGCGCGGTGCCGGAGACCTCCAGGAGCCGGCCGGCGAGGATGTCGGTGAAGACCAGCCGACCGTCGACCCATCGGGCGCCCTCCCCCAGCTCGTGGGTGCCGGGGGCCCAGACGACGGGCTGCTGGTCCTGGTCGGGCATGGTGGTGGGTCCGTTCTGCGAGGTCCGGTCGGGTCGGGGGTGCCGTCGACGCCCGGATTCTCCCCAGGTGTCCGCCACGGCCTCACCGTAGTCCGCGTGACGGGCGCTGAGAAGATCCGCACCGGCCCCGGCCCCGGCTCCGGCCCCGCCCCCGCGCACCACCCGCCGTTCGCCCTCTCCCGTTCGCCATCGGCCGTGCACGCACCGACCGCCGTGCGCAGTTCGCCGGACAGCTCGGTTTCCGCCACCGGGAGTTGTCCGTACAACATCGCCGCCGCTGCTAGCCTCCGGCGCGACCATCGGTACGGGCCCGCCCGGGCGGCCGTCCGCCTCCCCGGCACCCGTACCCACCGTCCGACGCGCCGGGCCGCTGCGGAGTCCCGGCCGGGCGGACGGGGCATGAATGGTTGTTGCACCAGTGGTTGTCACATCCATGCCAGGCCAACCCTCACCCATCACCCTCACCCACCGGGATGACCATGAACACATTCGCGCGCCGCGCGCTGGCGGCGGGGGCCGCCCTGCTCGCCTGCGTCGCCGTGACGGCGGGGACCGGCACCACCGCCGGAGCCGCAGGAGCCGCCGGAACGTCCGGAACCGTCGGAACCACTGCCTCCGGTGCGGCCGGGGCGGCCCCGGCGGTCCTCGACGGACCGGCCCTGGCCGCCTCCTGGACCGGCCCGCTCAGCACCCGGGGCCGCTACATCGTCGACGCCACCGGCGCCCGCTTCAAGCTCAGGTCCGGCAACTGGGCCGGCGCCCAGGGCACCTGGCAGGGCAGCGGGTCGACCACCGACCCGGCCAACAACCAGGCCGGGCAGGTCTCCTACAACCTGCCGCTCGGCCTGGACCGGGCCCCGATCGCCGACATCCTGGGCGGCTTCCACCGCCTCGGCATCAACAGCGTCCGGCTGCCCTTCGCCAACGCCCTCCTGCACGACCCGAGCACAGTGCCGGACGTCGCCGTCGCGGCCAACCCGCAACTGCGCGGCAAGACCCCGCTCCAGGTGTTCGACGCGGTCGTGTCGGCGCTGACCGCCGACGGCTTCGCGGTGGTCCTCAACAACCACACCACCAGCTACCGGTTCTGCTGCGGGCTGGACGGCAACGAGCGCTGGAACAGCGGCCAGTCCACCCAGCAGTGGATCGACGACTGGGTCTTCCTGGCCGGCCGGTACAAGGACAACAAGCGCGTGGTCGGCGCCGACCTGCGCAACGAGGTCCGCCGCGACACCTGGGACGACCCCAACTGGGGCCTGGGCGACAGCCACGACCAGTACGCCGCCTTCGAGGAGGCCGGGAACCGGATCCTGCAGACCGACCCCGACCTGCTCGTCGTCATGGAGGGCATCAACTGGTACGGGATACCGGCCGCCGTGTTCAGCCACGGCCGGCCGCAGCTGACCCCGGTCCGCACCCTCTCCAACGCCCTGGTCGACTCCGGCAAACTGGTCTACTCGGCGCACTTCTACGGCTACACCGGCCCCGCCAACACGGGCGCGGCGAGCGGCTCCGCCGGCTCCACGGGCGACCCGCGCTACCAGGACTTCACCCCGGCGCAGCTGGCGCAGGTCGTCAACGACGAGGCCCTGTTCGTCACCGAGTCCGGCCAGCACTTCACCGCGCCGGTGTGGATCAGCGAGTTCGGCGCCGGCGGCCGGGGATCGACCGACGCCAAGGAGCAGGCCTGGTTCGACAACTTCACCCGGATCCTGGCCGCGAACGACACCGACTTCGCCGTCTGGCCGCTGGTCGGCTGGCACAGCAACGGCGTACCGAACGACAGTTGGGCACTGCTCGACTTCGACACCGCCGGCCGCCCGCTCAGCCTGGAGGACCAGGGCGACTGGCGCGCCCCGTACTGGAACCGGCTGATCACCGCGCCCTCGTACACCG
Source organism: Kitasatospora sp. cg17-2 (assembly GCF_054031055.1). NCBI lineage: Bacteria > Bacillati > Actinomycetota > Actinomycetes > Kitasatosporales > Streptomycetaceae > Kitasatospora > Kitasatospora sp. cg17-2. Next base: position 9,236,318 of record NZ_CM132923.1, on the reverse strand, counting down.
GCCAGGTCGCCCCCGCCCCGCACTGGGGCCTGCTCGACCTCGACCACGCCGACCTCGACCTCTCCCGGCGGATGCTCGCCCGGCCGGACTGGAGCCCGGGCAACCGCAAGGGCAACTGCCCCGACGGCCAGCGGCTGGTGGGCCTCGCCCGCAGTGACGGCCGGGGTCTGTGCACCGACGCCGGGCAGCCCGCGACCGGCGGCGGCGACTGGACCACCGTCACCGACGAGCGCTATGTGACCCACGGCGACTGGGCCTCCGGTTACAACAAGCTCCAGTGCCCGGACGGCACCTTCGCCGTCGGCTACAGCGTGAACTCCAACGCGATGGCCGCGCTGCTCTGCGCACCCGCGACCGCCGCCCTGCCGGCCGCCACCCGGACCCTGTGGTTCGACCACGGCGACAACCGCCCCGCCAACGGCGGCTCGTCCGGCAGCGACTGGGCCCCCGGCTACTACAAGGGGCAGTGCGGCGACAACGAGTACCTCGCCGGCGTCGCCTTCACCTGGAAGTGGCTGCACCGGGGCGTCCCGGACGCGGTGCTCTGCCGCCCGCTGGGCTGACGGTTCGTCAGGGGTGGTTCACCGGACGGGCGCCGTCCGGTGAACCACCCCGCCGACAGCGGGCGCTGCCGGGTCACCGCCCGCGGCCGTCCCGGAACACGGCCGTGATCAGCGCGTCCAGCGCCCCCGGGAACACCTGTGCCGGGTCCGTCTCGGCGTCGCCCGTGGTCAGCCCCGCGGTGAGGGTCCGGCTGCCGTCCGGGGAGGCGATCATCAGCGCCCCGTAGCCGCCCGGGGCACCGCCGTTGTGGTGCACGATGGTGCCGTGCTCCGGGCCGAGGTCCTGCACGAACAGCCCGAGGCCGTAGCCGAGCATCCCGTGCGGCGTGCGCATCTCCTCCAGCAGCGGGGCCGGCAGCAGTCGGCCGCCCAGCAGCGCGGAGAAGAAGGTGTGCAGGTCCCGGGTGGTGGAGATCATGTCGCCGGCGCCGATCAGCAGCGAGCTGTTCTGCCGGGTCACGTCGACCACCTTCCACTCCTCGCCCTCCTGGTAGCGGGCGTAGCCGTGCGCGTGCGGCTCGGGAAGCTCCGGCGAGTCGCCCGGCACCAGGGTGTCCCGCAGTCCGAGCGGCTCCAGGACCAGCCGGTGCATCGCCTCGGCGTACGGGCGGCCGCCGACCGCCTCGACCAGCAGCACGGCCACCGTGTAGTTGGTGTTGGAGTAGTTCTGGGCCGTGCCCGGCTCGAAACCGGCCGGCCTGGCGAGCGCGAACCGCACCAGCTCCTCCGGCCGGTAGGTGTGGAACCGGTTCTCCACCCAGGGCCCGCCGATCGAGGGGAGCCCCGGCACGAAGTTCCCGTCGGCGTCGAGCTCGCCGGTGTAGTTGTACAGCCCGCTGGTGTGCTGGAGCAGCATCCGGACGGTGATCCGCCCGTCCAGGCCGAGTTCCGGCAGGTACTCGGCCACCGAGGTGTCCAGCCCGATCGCGCCGTCCGCGACCAGCCGCAGGACCAGCGCCGCGACGAAGGTCTTGGTGCTGCTGCCGATCCAGAACCGCCCGTCCACCGGCGGCAGTTCGGCCTCTCCCAGCTCCCGCACCCCGGCGGCGCCGACCCAGGCGCCCCGCTCGTCGTGTACCCGGAGCTGGATCCCGGCGAACCCGGCGTCGACGAACGCCTGTGCGGCCGCCCGCAGTTCGGGGCGCTCCGGCCCGGCGGCCGACGACGGGGCGGACGCGTCCTGGGGGGTGGTGTCGACGGACATGGTGGTGCCTCTTCTCGTATCGCGAGCGCTTCCGGAACGACCCTCGCAGGGCGTTCGCGTATCTCTGAACAAGATGGACGCTACATTGCGTTCATTGATCAGTCAACGGTGCATGGCACTCACAACCGCTAAAACAAGGGGTTAATGACGCCTTCATTGCAATGGATGTGAACTCAACGCAACGATCGGCCTCACGAAGCGTTGCAATGGCTTGCAGTGAACGCCCCCCGGGCCCACCGGCCGCACGGGCGCCGGCCCCGAGCACGGGCGCCGGCCCGATGTTGCGGTTCGGTCGCAATGGGCGGCCACCCGGGGCCACCGGTGGCCGCCCCTGCCAAGGTTGGGTGTCGACAACCGTGCCGGGGGGGCGCTTTGAGCGAGTCTGATCTTGCCGCGACCATTGTCGGGCTCATGACGGACACAGCATCGGGAATCGCCGGAAGCGCGGGCCGGGTGATGGGCGAGGCCGTGGGCGACCTGGTCCGGCGTCGGCTCTCCTCGCAACCGGACGGCCGGGCCGCTGTGGAGGCTTTCGACGCCGGGCCTCAGGAACCGGCCGCCCAGGCCGAGTTGTGCCGGATCCTGGTCCGTGTCCTGTCCACCGAACCGCCGTTCGCGGTCGAGCTCACGGCGCTCGTCCCGGCCCCGGCCCCGGCGGTGCCGCCCGTCCCGGTCCACCCGCCGGCGCCACCCGCCCCGCCGGAGCCGCCGCGCATCGGCCGGGACGGCATCATCATCGACGGCCGGTCCCGCAACCGGGGGAACCTGGCCCTCGGTGACCAACTGATCCAGAACGTGCGCCGGGGCGACGCCAGGACGGTGCTGATCCTGATCGCCGCGCTGGCCCTGGTGGTCGCCATGGGGTACGGCGGCACCAAGATCCTCACGGACGACTCCCCGGCCCCGCCCGCGGCCTCGGACGCCTCCGGCCGGTCCGACGCGGGTGTCGGCGTCCCGGACCCCCAGGGCGAGCCCTCCGGCGGAGATCCGGCGGCGACCGCCGGTCCGTCCCGGACGCCCGCGTCCGGCTCGTCCGGCCGGTCGGGGCCGGTACCGGTCCGGGCCGACCCTCCGACGCGGTTCACCCCGGTCCTTCGCGAGAACCTCACCGCCGCGGACGCGGCCGTCGTCCTGGACGGCGCCGATCTGATCACCGTCACCGACGGCCGGAAGCTCCAGGTGACGGCCGTCCGCGACGGCCGGGTGCTCGCCGCCATGACCTCCGCCGGGCGGCTCCCCGACCGCCGACCGGGCGACCCGTCGGCGACGGACGGTGTCCCGGGGCGCCCGGGCGTGGGCGCCTCCGGCGACCGGCGGTTCGCGGTGGCGGCGTTCCCGCTGACCGTTCCGGGACAGGGGACCACGACCGACCACTACGCCGTCGAGGTCGACATCCTGGACCTCGGCAGCGGCAAGGAGGCCGGCCGGGTCCGGATCGCCGAGGGCGCGGCCTCGGCGGACGCGCCGACCGTGGCGGGCGTGAGCGAAGGCCGGGCCCTCGTCGTGGTCCCCAGCCTGACGGGCCCGCCCACCAGCTACGCGGTCGACCTGACCACCGGCTCGGTCGTGTGGACGCTGCCCGGATTCGAGGCCCTGCTGGTGCAGGTCGGCACCGTCACCGGTGCCTCGCGGACCCGCGTGGAGGGCGAGGACCGCACGGAGGTGCAGGCCGTCTCGGCGAAGGACGGCACCGTCCTGTGGAAGGCCCTGGCCGACAGCGCGGGGTTCGGCCTCTCCGAGTTCGCCGGCGACAAGGCCCTCGTCGCCCGGGGGAAGACCTCCACCCTGCTGTCCACCGCCACCGGCGAGACACTGCCGCTCCGGTTCCTGGACGCACCGGGTGCCCGCATCAACGACTGCTGGTTCGACGGCCGCACCACCACGGTGTGCAGCGTCGGACGGTACGGCGGGTCCGAGCTGACCGGCGTCGACGCGGCCGGGGGCGACGTCCTGTGGCGGATCCAGTCCACGGCCGGACCCGGGGAGCGCGTGGCACCCGATGTGACCGCGGCCTGGCACGGCGCGGTGTACGGCCGCACGCAGCGGGGCCAGGACGTGGTGCTGGACGCCAGGACCGGGCAGGACCGGGAGCTGTCACCGGGCGTCGCCCCCTATCTGGTGAGCGAGTACGCCGCCGTCGCCAAGGGCAACCTCTACGTCTCCGCGGGCTGAGGCGGACGCCGACGCCGTCGGTCCGCGCGGACCCGGGCACGGCCCGACGGACCCGGGCACGGACCGACAGACCCGGGCACGCACCGACAGACCCGCGGACCCGCGGACCGGCGGACCGCCCAACGGGGGCGGCGGGCGCTTGCCCGGAGTGCCGGCGGTGTGATCGGATCGCGGCGGCATCGCGTGCCGGTGACGGACTGCGTCAGGCATGGAGGTGCGACAACCGAAGGGACGGCCCGAACGTGGCTTCCCAGGACGGCGGCCGTACGGTCGCCCTGAGCCGGCAGCTCTCGCTGGCGCACGACGAACTGCGTCGCCTGATCAACGACCTCAAGCACGACCTCGAATCCGGTGCGGGGCACCGGCGCACGGGCGGAGGCGGAACGCTCGCCGCCCACTGTCTGGCCTTCTGCAGCGCCCTGGAGACCCACCACCGGGGCGAGGACGACGGACTGTTCGCGCAGTTGGTGCGCGAGCGGCCCGATCTGGCGGGGACGGTCGCGAAGCTGGTCGAGGACCACAGCTTCATCTCCTCGATCCTGACCCGGGTCGCCGAACTCGCCCGGCAGGCCGCCGACGGCGACGGCCCGGGCCCGGACGAGGCGATCGGGCGCGAACTCGACGGGCTGGCGGCGATCATGGAGTCGCACTTCCGTTACGAGGAGCGGGTGATCGGCGCGGCGCTCGACCGGACGGTCCCGGAGGGCGACTGGCCGGAGCCGGTCTTCCGCCCGGTCCGGACGTGATCCCGCGACCGTGACGCGCGCCGGGCGGCCGCGCCCCGCTCCCCCGGCCCGGATCCGTCCGGGCCGGGGCCGGGCCGGCCGCCCGGCGGGGCGTGGACCGGGGCCCGTGTCGGAGCCCTCGGGGCGCCCGGCGAGAATGGCCCGGTGACCACAGTTCTGAACCCCGCCGACGCCGCGTTCGCCCGCGACCCCTACCCGTACTACGCCGGGCTGCGCGCACAGGGCCCGGCGGCCCGGGTCGACCTGTCCAACGGGACCTCGGCCTGGCTGGTGACCGGCTACCGCCAGGCCCGGGCCGTGCTGGCCGACCCCCGGTTCTCCAACGTCCCGGCGCCGCGGGCCGGCGGCTCCGCCCGGGTGGGACCGGCGGCCGGAGCGCGGTCCGTGCTGGAGCGCCACATGCTCAACACCGACGGCGGCGAGCACCGCCGCCTGCGCCGACTCGCCTCGGTGGCCTTCACCCCCCGCCGGGTGGACGCCCTGGGCGAGCGGATCGCCCGGCTCACCGAGGAGGTGCTCGACGGGCTCGCGGAGCGCCTCGACCGCGAAGGCGTCGCCGACCTCGTCGACGACTTCGCCTTCCCGCTGCCCGTCCTGGTGATCGGCGAGATCCTCGGCGTGCCCGAGCAGGACCGGGCGGACCTGCGCAGCTGGACCTACCGGGTCGGCTCCCCGGCCGGCGCCCTCGCCCCCGGCGAGATCGACGACGCCTGGCAGAGCCTGCACCGGTACTTCACCGGGCTCATCGCGGCCAAGCGCGAGCAGCCCGGCGAGGACCTGTTCAGCCTGCTCGCCGCCGACGAGGACGCCGAGGCACTGGACGACACCGAACTGCTGGCGATGGCGTTCCTGCTGCTCTTCGCCGGCTACGAGACGACCATGAACCTGCTCGCCTCCGCCTCGCTGCTGCTGCTCGGCCACCCCGGCGAGCTGGCCTCGGCCCGGCGGGAGGGCGAGCCCCGCTGGGGCGCGGTGGTCGAGGAGACGCTGCGTCACGCCAGCCCGCTGGAGGGCACCACCTGGCGGCGCACCAGCGAGGAGGTCGACCTCGGCTCCGGCACGGTCGTCCCGGCGGACTCCTCCGTCCTGGTCGTCCTGGCGGCCGCCAACCGCGACCCGGAGGTCTTCCCCGACCCCGACGCCTTCCGGCCCGACCGGTTCGCCCCCGGTGACGGCCGCGCCCTGCCGCACGTGGCCTTCGGGCACGGCCCGCACATCTGCCTCGGGGCCCGACTCGCCCGGCTGGAGGCGGCGATAGCGCTGCCCCGCCTGTTCGACGCCCTGCCCGCGCTGTCCCTCGCCGCCGACCCCGCCGCCCTGCCGTACCGGCCGGGCCTCCTGGTGCGCGGCCCCCGCAGCCTCCCGGTGCGGCGAGCGGAGTAGCAGCGGAGCGGATCCGCCCGGTCCCCGCGTTCCCCTCCCTACGTCAAGGCCGTTGACATACTCTGGCCCGCATGACCGAACGTGTGGTTCCCGAGCCCGAGCGGAAGCGCCGCCGGCCCACCAAACAGGGCGTCGTCCTGTCCTCCGAGCTGATCGTGGACACCGCGCTGCGGCTGGTCGGCCTGCACGGCGCCGAGGCGCTCACCGTCCGTCGGCTCGGGGCCGCGCTCGGCGCCGACCCCAGCGCGGTGTACCGCTACTTCCACAGCACCGACGACCTGCTGATCGCCATCGCCGACGAGCTCATCGGCCGCGCCCAGCACGGCTGGCGGCCCACCGGCGACTGGCGGGCCGACCTGCGCGCCATCGGCCTGCGGATCCACGCCGCCTACCAGGCCCACCCCCAGGCGGCCCTGCTCGCCGCCCACCGCACCACCGGCCGGGCCAACGAGATCACCGCCGTCGAGAACATCCTCGGCATACTGCGCGACGCCGGCTTCCCGGACCCCGAGGCCGTCCGCATCTACCACGCCTTCGTCGACCAGAGCCTCGGCTTCGCCGTCCTGGACGCCGCCGCCCTCGCCCTGCCCTCGGCCGCCCTGAGCGCCGACTACCAGGTCTGGCAGGCCTCCTACGCGCGCCTCGACGCCACGACCCACCCGCACATCGCGGCCACCGCGCACCTGCTGACCGCCGACATGAACCGCAGCGCCTACCCCCACGCGCTCGACCTCCTGCTCGACGCCGCCGAGGCGCGGCTAGGGAGGCCGGACGACCGCTGAGCAGGACGGCAGACGGCAGACCGGCGGAAGGCCGGCGGAAGGCCGACGGGAAGCCATGGGAAGGCCGGTGGAAGTACATTCGCCGTCGCGGCCCGCCACCGGACCCGGGTGACCTGCGGCGCCGCACGCCGGCGGACCGTCGTTCCCTCGGCGCGGGGGCTTCCCGTGGCCGGGCGGGCGACCGAGGATACGCCGGGATCCCGACGCCCCCGTCCGAAGGGCAGTTCACCCGTGCTCGACCACGTCACCCGGCACAGCAGCCGCGCCGGCAGTCGTTCCGCCAGTCACCCCGCCGACCACCCCGCCGACCACCCCGGCAGTCACCGGCGCGGCCTCCGCGCCGCCCGGCTCGGCCGCCGCCTCGTCCCGGCCCTCGCCCTTGCCGCCGCCCTCGTCCTGGGCACCACCGCCCCCGCGCCCGCCGACCCGCTCGGCCTGCCGGCCGCCCAGGACCTCGTCGGCGTCGGCGGGCAGGCGACCCAGAGCCTGCTGGACCAGTTCTCCACCGACTACAACGCCGCCCTGGCCGCCGGCGGCGACACCACCTCGCCCCGGCTGACCGGCTGGGACTCGGCCGGGCAGAGCCCGATCGTGCCCAAGTACGGGTCGTCCCTCATCTACCGGCCGTTCAGCACGGACGCCGGCGTCATCGCCATGGACCTCTTCAGCTCGACGGCCGTCAACTACGCCCGGGCCGTCCGGCCGCCGAGGCCCACCGACCCCGCCTATCTGCTCTTCATCGGGATGGCCAAGGACGCCGTCAGCTGGGCGGCCCCCGCCGGTGGCAACGCCCCGGCCTCGCTGACGACCGCCCAGCTGGCCTCGATCTACGCCTGCCGGACCACCAACTGGCGCCAGATCAGCCCCGTGCTCCCCGACGCCGTCATCCACCCGGTCGTCAGCGGCGACGTCACGGTGGACCGCGACGGCGTGCACGGGTCGGGACTGGACGCCACCTCATACTTCCTGGAGAAGATCGACTACGCCCGGGTGGTCGCCCAGGACCCGGTCACCGACCACTCCTGCGTCGGTGTGGTCGCCCGCGAGAACCAGGGCACCGACCCGCTCCTCCAGGACCTCGACGCCCTGGTGCCGTACTCCGTCGGCCGCTACGTCGGCCAGGCGTACGGCGGTCACACCACCCCCGGCGACGCACCCGGCCCGCTCACCCCGCGCGGCATCAACGGGATCACCTCGGTCAACACCACGACGCACGCCATCAACCCGCAGTTCGCGGCGACGCCGTTCGGCCGGATCGTGTCCAATGTCGTCCGCCAGAACGAGTGGACCGCGCAGAACGCCAACGGCACCGCGCTGCGCGCCGTGTTCGGCCCCACCGGGTGGATCTGCGGGCACGCCCTGACCACCGTCCGCAGCCACGGCTTCCAGCCGCTGCCGGGTTCGGTCTGCGGGACGGTGATCCACTGACGGACCAGGCGGGCCCGACAGCCGCCCCGACCACCGCCCGCCGGTGGCCGGGGCGGTGGTCGAACGGGGCGGCGTGTCGGGCGGTGGAACGGCCGCCCCGAAGGGAGGGTGACCGGCGGGGGATCCCACGAGGAGGAGCGAGAATGCCCGAAGTCACCACTCCGTACCAGACCGGCACCCCGTGCTGGGTCGACCTGATGGCGAAGGACCAGCAGGCCGCGCTGGACTTCTACCGCGACCTGTTCGGCTGGCAGGGCACGCCCGGACCCGCGGAGTTCGGCGGGTACGCCGTCTGCGAGCTCAACGGCCGGGCCGTGGCCGGCATCGGCCCGACGATGAGCCCCGACGGCGCGCCGGAACCGCCGACCGTCTGGACCGGCTACCTCGCGAGCACCGACGCGCAGGCCACCCAGGACGCGATCGTCGCGGCCGGCGGCACCCTGCTGGCCCCGGTGATGGACGTCGGCGCGCTGGGCCGGATGCTGGTGGCGGCCGACCCGCAGGGCGCGGTGTTCGGCGTCTGGCAGCCGGGCGAGTTCTTCGGCGCCCAGGTGGTCAACGAGGCCGGGGCGCTGACCTGGAACGAGCTCCACACCTCCGACGTCCAGGCCGCCACCGCCTTCTACGGCGCGGCCTTCGGGATCGAGATCGAGCCGCTGGACGGCGCCGACGCCTACTGGGAGCTGCGGGTCGGCGGCCGGGCGGTCGGCGGGGTGACCCTGCTCGCCGGCGACCCGCCCGGCACCCCGCCGCACTGGCTGACCTACTTCGCGGTGGACGACGTGGACTCCACGGTGGACGCGCTGGTCAAGTCCGGCGGCACCGTCCTGGCCCCGCCGTTCGACATGATGGCGGGCCGGATGACGGTGGTCACCGACCCGCAGGGCGCGCCGTTCGCGATGATCAAGCCGCAGCCGCTGTAGCCGGCGACGCGACCGGCGGTGGACCCGGAGCGGCCGGGATCACCGCCGGTCGCCCGCGCGGAGTTCGGTGGCGATCTGCCGTCGGCCGGAGACGGCCGCCTCCAGCACCACCGCGGCGCAGACGAGCAGCGCCACGCCGGCCGTCGGCAGCAGCACCGGCAGGAGGCTGGGCGCCGGCCGGTCCCCAACCGGCGCGCCGACCAGCAACGACAGGTCGAAGGCCGGTCCGAGCAGGGCGACGGCCCCCACCGCGACCACGGCGCCGCCGGCCACCGCGGCCAGTGTCTGCGGCACGGTCTCCACGACGATCAGCGCCAGCCCCTCCCGGGGGCGGAGCCCCATGGTGCGCAGCCGGGCGAGCACCGCCGCGCGGTCGGGCGAGGCCCGCAGGACGGTGAGCAGGACGGCGAGCAGGGCGAAGGCGACGCCGGCGACGGCCGCGGACCGGAAGAGCCGGACGGTGGAGTGCTGGAGCGGGTCGGCGGCCAGGGCGGCGGCCGTCTCGCGGGCGGTGCGCACGAGGTAGCCGTCGGGGATGCCCCCGGGCTCCTCGCTCACCTCCCGGGCCTCCTCGCGGAGGAGCCCGGCCAGACCCGACGCGTCGGCCAGGCCGCGGGCCGCGAAGAGCGGGCGCAGCCGGTCGCCGTCGATGTCGCCGACGGCGAACCAGTTGTCGGGCCGGGCGAGTTCGGGCAGGCGGGCGGCGGCCGCGCCGACCGGCACGACGACGAACTCGCGGACGGCCTCGGGGAGGGCGGGGGTGGCGGGGGTGGTGCCGACGACGGTGGCGAGCAGTTCGCCGCCGGGTGTCCGCAGCCGCTGCGGGCCGGGGGTGAGTTGTCCGGCGAGGCCGGGGCTGATCAGAGCGGGCACCGGCACGTCCGGCCGAGCGACGGCCGACGGCGCGGTGTCGGACGGGGCGGCGACGGACGGCGCGGTGTCGGCCAGGACGGCAGGGTCGGCCAGGACGGCAGGGTCGAACGCGCCGGCCCCGACGGTGCGGGCGATCTCCGCGTAGGCCCGGGGCTCGACGACGACGAGGGTGACCTGTACGGCGAGCCGGCCGGCACCGAGCAGGTAGGTCTGCCGCTCGATCCGGACGCCGGTCGAGGCGCGGACGCCCGGGAGCGCGTCGGCGGCCGTGACGAAGGCCTCGGGCAGTGGCGCGTCCTGCGGGACCAGTACCGCGGCGTCGCCGCCGACCGCTGTGCGGGCCGCACGCAGCCGGGCGCCGTCGACGGTGTCGAGGAGGGTCGCGCCGAAGCCGGCGGTGGTGACGGCGAGCAGCAGGGCGAGCGCCGGCAGAACGGCGGGGCGGTGACGACCGCCGGAGTCGCGGGCGCTGCGGGCGAGACCGAGGAAGGCGATCGGACCGCGGCCGCGCCGGGCGAGGGCGGCGAGCCGACCGACGACGGCCGGCTGGATCCGGGCGAGCAGCAGACCGCCGCTGAGCGCGACCAGCAACGGCGCGGTGACCAGCAGTGGATCCGGCCCGCTCGCCGACGGGGCGGCGCCGCGGCGGCGGACCTCCGCGACGGCCGCGCCGGTGACGGCGAGGACGAGGAGTTCGCCGACCGCCCGGCGCCGCCCGGACCCCCGGGCACCCTCGGGAGGGCCGCCGGTGCCCGGGGGGCGGGAGAGCAGGGCAGCGGCGCGGACCGGGAGGGCCAGGACGGCGAGCAGCGTCCCGGCCACTGCGGCGAGGACGGCGGCGGTCCAGCGGGGGGTGGGCAGCAGGACGAGGGCGAGGGCGGTGGCGGCTCCGGCTGCCGGCAGGACGGTCACCGCGTTCTCGCCGAGCAGGCGCAGCAGGATCCCGGCGCGTGAACCGCCGCGGGCCCGGAGCAGCCGGAGTTCGGCGGTCCGCCGGTCGGCGGCGAGGGCGGCGGCCAGGCAGAGCACCACGGCGGCGACGCCCACGACCCCCGCAGGACCGATCGCGGCGAGCGGGGCGGTGGCCCGGTGGCGGGCGGTGGCCTCGGCGAGGACCTCGGGCAGCAGGGTGCCGACGGTGAGGTCGGGCCGTCCGGTCACCTCCGCGGCCCGGACGGCGCCGGACCCGGCCAGGTAGGAGCCGACGCCGGAGCGGAGGGCGGCGAGCCGGTCGGCGCGCAGGGCGTGCGGGTCCACCGGCAGCCGCCAGAAGTCCTCGCCGCCCCCGCCCCAGGCGAGCAGGGCCGGGCGGCTGTCGCCGGCGGCGAATCCGGCGGTCTCCCATCGGACACCGCCGCCGTCGAGGGTCTTCAGGCAGGCACGTTCGGGGCAGGGCAGCTCCTGCCAGTAGCGGTCGTGGGGATCGTCGGCGCGGTAGAGGCCGACGATCCTGGCACGGGCGGTGGGTCCGCTGTCGACGGTGTCGCCGACCCGGAGGCCGATGGTGTCGGCGGCCCGCCGGCTGACGGCGATCGGCAGCGGTTCGCCGGGGGCGGCCGGTCCGGGCCAGGCGCCGTCGGTCAGGGTCGCGTGTCCGGCGAGCCCCTGGAGGTAGAGCAGGTGGAGTTGCGGGGCGATGCCGCCGGGGCGGTCGTAGCCGTCGTTGAGCACGGCCCGGTCGGTGAGGGCGCGGGTGCCGTGGTGCTCGCCGTCGCGGGTGAGCGGGAGGTCCCCGGTGATCTGTCCGACCAACCGGTCGCGGGCCGAGTCGAGGTCGGCGGCCGGGGTGTCGGGCCGCGGGCGGGCGGTGAGGTGGAGGCTGGTCGCCTTGACGCCGCGGTCCTGGGCGAAGGCGGCCAGCGCGCTGTTCGCGCCCCGGTCGGTGGCCCGGGGCAGCGCGGTCACGGTGAGGACGGTGACGAAGGCGAGGACGGCGGTGAGCGCGGCGGCCGCACGCGCCGAGCGCAGCCGGGTCCGCACCCAGGGCGCGGGCCGGTGCTCGTCCCCGCGGCGACCGCGCTCGCGGTGCGTCAGCATGCTGCCCCTCCCCCGGCGGACACCCGGAGCACCCGGCCCACCGGTCACCGGCCCCTTGTCACCGAATAACGGACGATGCTGCCAGGCGCGTCGGCGGAAGGGAAGGTCCGTTCGGGCAGAACGACGGCGGGGGCCACGCGGCCGACCTCCCGGCGGCGGCCGCCCTCCCCGCGGCGGTCGCCGTCAGTGCCCCGTGGCACAGTTCGGCCCATGAACATCACCACCACCCCGCACAGTTGGGACCAGGCCGTGGCGCTCTTCGAGCAGCGCCGCCTGCCCTCCGACTCCTACGAGAACCTCTACGAGGAGCAGTACGACGTCCACACCGGCGCCCTGACGATCGCCGGCCACCTCGACCTCGACGCCACCGAGCCCGACGGCACCGGCTACATCGTCGACGGCGACCTGCTGGTGGACGGCGCGGTACTCAACACCGACGACGGCTGCCCCGCGCTGGTCGTCCTCGGCGACCTCCGGGCGGCCGCCGTCTACCTGGAGGGCGACGCCAAGCTGATCGTCGGCGGGGACGTCCACGTCGGGGCCTTCGTCGGCCACATGACGGACAAGCTGGTGATGATCCACGGGGATCTCAGGACCGGGGTCACCGTGCTGTCCGCCGAGTTCGAGCCGGACCTCGTCGGCGGCGAGCTGTTCGGGCCGATACTCCGCCCGCCCTACCTCGCGCCCTCCCCGGACGCCGTGCCCGTCGCCCCGGAGACGGTGCTGGTCCCCGAGGTGCTGCGGACCGCGTCCGACACCGACCCGGACGAGTGGCGCGGCTTCGACGCCCCCGGCGTCCACGGCGGCCGGCTGCTGCGGCGGATCGAGGCCGGGCTGCCGGTGACCCTGGCCGAGCAGGCCGCCAGGGGCTGACGGGCCGACCTCCGGGGGCTTCCCCTCCTTGCCTTCAACCGCACTTCAAGTCCTACGGTTCTCGTACGACCCGCACCGCGTGCGGGTCGCACATCCGAGACAGCAGGAGGGGACCCCCATGTCGACCCAGCAGATCTCCGACACCGAACTCGCCGGCCAGCCCGCCGCCTACTGGACCGGTGTCGCCTACGAGGCCCTGATCGCGTTCACCCGGGCCCGGCAGGCCGAGAAGGGCTACACCCAGCCGCAGTTCTGGCTGCTGCGCAACCTGTCGAAGAACGACATCTCGCCGGACGGCGCGGGCATGACCGTGCCCGAGCTCCGGGTGGCGATGGCCTCCTACCTCCGGGCCGAGGACGACCTGACGGCGGAGGCCGCCGTGCTGGTGGAGCGCGGCTGGCTGACCCAGGACGCCGACCGGCGGCTGTGGCTGACCGAGGAGGGCGAGCAGGCCCGGGTCGACCTCGCCCGCAACGCCCCCGCGATCCGCGCCGCGATCCACGCGGGCATCGACGACGCGGACTACGTCACCGCGCTGAAGGTGCTCCGGCAGCTGATCCGCAACACGGGCGGGACCGTCGACTGACGGGCCCGGACCGGGCGGGGCGGCCGCGTGGTGGGAGGATGTCCGGTATGACGGATTCGCACAAGCCGACCGAGCCGGACGGGTCGGAGAGGTCGGACAGGCTGGACAGGTCGGACGGGTCTCAGGAGCCGGACGGGACACCCGGGCCGGACCTGTCCGGCGACGGCGTGGCGGTCGAGGCACTGCTGCGGGAGGCCGGCGCCGACGCCGCCGGGGCACTGTGGCGGCTGACCGGCACCGAGCGTCAACTGGACGCCAACGTGGTGCGGTTGCGCCCGGGGGCGGCCGTCGCCGCCCACGTCGAACCCGACCTGGACGTGCTGGTCCTGGGCCTCACCGGGCAAGGGACCCTGCGGTGCGCGGGCGTCGAGCACACGCTGGAGCCGGGTGCGCTGCGGCTGCTGCCGCACGGTGCCGAGCGCGCGGTGGCGGCGGGGGCGGAGGGCGTCGTCTACCTGACGGTGCACCGCCGCCGCCCGGGCCTGGCCGTCCGCCCCCGCCCCTGACCGCACCACTGCCGCTGCCACTGCCATGACACCGGCACCGGCACCGGCACCGGCACCGGCACCGAGGCCCTGATCATCCGGTGGCACCGAGGCGCGCCAGGTAGGCGTGCACCGGGCCGGGCTCGGCCGCCGGGGTGACCAGCGCGATGTGGTTGTCCGGCCGGACCAGGACGAGGGCCTCGCCGGTCACACCGTAGGCCCGGCGGACCTCGCCGTCCCGGTCCTCGACCCGCACCGGCCGGACGTGGCCGGGCAGTCCGGCGAGGTCGGGGCGGGCACCCGCGCCGAGGCCGAGCAGGGTGAAGTCGTCGCCGGCGAACCGCTCGAAGAGCCGCCCCGGAGCGCCGTCCGGGCCCGGGCAGGGGCCGTCGGGCGCCCGGTCCCCGGCCCGGAGCAGCGCCTCCGCGCCGCCGGCGTCGGCCGGGTCGCCCGCGGCGAGGCTGCTCCACCGGTAGCCCAGGGACAGACCGGTGAAGTCGCCGACCCCGCCGGCCTCGACCCCGATGCCGGGGGTGTCGATCCCCGCCACCACGGCCGCCATCCCGGCGCTGGTGACGTCGAGGGTCCACGCGGCGATCGGCAGCCGCTCCTCCTGGTAGGTGTCCAGCAGGGCGGGCGCGGCGAGTCCGCGCACCACGTGGCCGAGCTTCCAGGCGAGGTTCCAGGCGTCCTGGATGCCGGTGTTCATGCCGAGCCCGCCCGCCGTGGGGTGGACGTGGGCGCAGTCCCCGGCCAGCAGGACCCGGCCCTCCCGGTAGCGCTCGGCCATCCGGACGTTGACCCGCCAGGTGGACAGCCAGGTGGCGTCGCCGAGCCGGATGTCCTCGCGGCCGGTGTGCTCGGCCGCGAGCCGCTGGAAGCTCTCCAGCGACGGCGGGACGGTCGTGCCGTCCGCGGCGGTCTCCGGGGTGGCCTGGAGCTGCCAGCGGGGGCTGTCCTCGAAAGGGCAGAGCATGAAGGCGCCCTTCGGCCCGAACCACTGGTGCCAGGCGCCCGGTTCCAGGCCCTCGACCACGACGTCGCCGCAGACCATCATCGGCTCCGGGTCGCCCTCGCCCACGAAGGGGATGCCGAGCAGTTTGCGCACCGTCGAGCGGCCGCCGTCGCAGGCGACCACGTACTCGGCGGCGATCCGCCGGCCGTCGGCGAGCACGGCCTCCGCCCCGTCGGCGTCCTGCCGGACGTCGACCAGTTCGGCGCCGAGCTCGACCTCCACCCCGAGGGCGGCGAGCCGCTCGCGCAGCAGCGCCTCCAGCTGCGGCTGCTGCAGCCACCGGCTGGCCGGGTACGGGGTGGTGGCGCTGGGCCGGGCGCCGGCGAACGGCTCGGTCTCGTTGACGAAGACGCCCTCGAAGTACTTGCGGAACGGCAGGTGGGTGCGGCCGATCGAGGCCAGTTCCTCGGCGATGCCCAGGTCCGCGAGGATCTCCAGGCTGCGGGGGTTGAGCGTCTTGCCGCGGGAGCCGTCGGCGTGGGCGGCGGCCCGCTCCAGGACCCGCACCGCCACGCCCTGCCGGGCCAGTCCGCAGGCCAGCGTCAGTCCGGTCGGCCCCGCCCCCACGATCACCACGTTCGTCATGGTGGCCACGTTCGCCGTGTTCGTCATGTGTGTGCCCGTCCCTTCCGGTTGTCGATGACTCCATGGAACAGCAACTCGGTAACGAACGCAACCCAGTAACGAATTTATCCGGGTTATGATTCTTGGCATGAGTCCGAGCGAACCAGAACCGGGTCTGCGGACCCTCAAGAAGCAGCGCACCCGGCAGACCATCGCCGATGTCGCCATCGCCCTCTTCCTCGACCGGGGCTTCACCCAGGTCTCGGTGGCCGAGATCGCCGCCGCCGCCGAGGTCTCCAAACCCACCCTGTTCCGGTACTTCGCCACCAAGGAGGAACTCGTCCTGCACCGCTTCGCCGACCACCTCGGCGAGGCCGGCCGGGTGGTGCGCGACCGCGCCGCCGGACTCACCCCGCTGGACGCCCTGGAGCGCCACCACCTGGCCGGGCTGGCCGCGCACGAGCCCCAGACCGGACTCACCGACGACCCCGAGGTGCTCGCCTTCCTCCGGCTGGTCTACGAAACCCCGGAACTGTCCGCCCAGCTCCTGGACTACGTCGACGCCGACGCGGACGCGCTCGCCGAGGCCCTGGACCCGGAGGGCGGCATCACGGCCCGGCTGTTCGCCGCCCAGTACGTGGCCGTCCGCCAGGTGCTCGCCCGCACCGCCTGGGACAGGCTGGCCGCCGGACAGGACATCGCCGAGGCCGGCCCGCAGGCCGTCGCCGAGACCGCAGCCGCCTTCGCCCTGCTGCGCGAGGGAGCGCGCGCCCAGGGGTTCTGACCCGACCCGCCACTCCCTGGCGTCCCGGGCGGCGCAGCGGACCCGCCGCCCGGTGAATCGGTGAAGCACGTCACGGCCTCGCCCCGGTGCCCCGGCGGGTCAGGGCGGGTAGGTTCCTGCCTCCAAGGGGAGCGACGCTCCCCCGGACGCGGATCCCGCCGTCATTGGCTCCTCCCAGGAGAGAGGCACGAGTGATGTCTGCACAGGACGCCACGCACCACCCCCCGCGGCGCATCGGTGTGGTCGCCGAGTCGACCGCCGGGGAGACCCGGGTCGCCGCGACACCGTCCACGGTGCGGGGGATCCTCGCCCTCGGCTACGAGGTCGTGGTCGAGTCCGGGGCCGGTACCGCCTCCGGGTTCACCGACGAGGCCTACGCCGACGCCGGAGCGGGCGTCGGGGACGCCTGGTCGGCCGACGTCGTACTGAAGGTCAACGCGCCGTCGACCGCCGAGGTCGCCCGGCTGCGCGACGGCGCGACCCTGATCGGCCTGCTCGCCCCGGCGCAGCGGCCCGATCTGCTGGAGACGCTGTCCGCGCGCCCGGTGACCGCGCTGGCGCTGGACGCGGTGCCGCGGATCTCCCGCGCGCAGTCGATGGACGTGCTCAGCTCGATGGCCAACATCGCCGGGTACCGGGCGGTGATCGAGGCCGCGCACGTGTTCGGCCGCTTCTTCACCGGCCAGGTCACGGCCGCGGGCAAGGTCCCGCCGGCGAAGGTCCTGGTGGCCGGCGCCGGGGTGGCCGGGCTCGCCGCGATCGGCGCCGCCTCCAGCCTGGGCGCGATCGTCCGGGCGACCGACCCGCGGCCGGAGGTCGCCGACCAGGTGAAGTCCCTCGGCGGGGAGTACCTGCCGGTACGGGTCGCGCAGGAGGCGAGCACCGACGGCTACGCGAAGGCCACCTCGGCCGACTACGACCGGGCCGCGGCCGCGCTCTACCACGAGCAGGCCCAGGACGTGGACATCGTCATCACCACGGCGCTGATCCCCGGCCGGCCGGCGCCCCGGCTGCTCACCGCCGAGGACGTGGCGGCGATGCGGCCGGGCAGCGTCGTGGTCGACATGGCCGCCGCGCAGGGCGGCAACGTCGAGGGCACGGTCGCGGGCCGGACGGTGGTCACCGACAACGGCGTCACGCTGATCGGCTACACCGATCTCGCGGCCCGGTTGCCCGCCCAGGCCTCGCAGTTGTTCGGCACCAACCTGGTCAACCTGTTGAAGCTGCTGACCCCGGGCAAGGACGGGCAGCCGGTGCTGGACTTCGAGGACGTGGTCCAGCGGGCGGTGACCGTGGTCCGGGCGGGCGAGGTCACCTGGCCGCCACCGCCGGTCGCCGTGTCGGCCGCGCCCGCGACCGCCGCGACGCCCGCGACGCCGGCGGTCGTGGAACCGGCCCGGCCCCGGCTCACCCCGGCGGCCCGGTTCGGCCTGATCGGCGCCGGGATGCTCGCGCTGTTCCTGCTGATCGCTTTCGCCCCGACCCAACTGGCCCAGAACTTCACGGTGTTCGCACTCGCCGTGGTGATCGGCTACTACGTCATCGGCAAGGTCCACCACGCCCTGCACACCCCGCTGATGTCGGTCACCAACGCGATCTCCGGGATCGTGGTGATCGGCGCCCTGCTCCAGATCGGGCACGGGAGCGCGACGGTCACCGTGCTCTCCTTCGTGGCGATCCTGCTGACGAGCGTGAACATCTTCGGCGGCTTCGCCGTCACCCGCCGCATGCTGAGCATGTTCTCCTCGTCCCCGGAAAGGCGCTGAGCCCGATGACGTCCACGACGGCGGCCCACGCCGCGGATCTCGTCGCCGCCCTGTTGTTCATCCTCAGCCTGGCCGGGCTGTCCCAGCACCGGACCTCCCGCGCCGGGGTCGTCTACGGCATCGCCGGGATGGCGCTCGCCCTGGTCGCCACCGTGGTGGTCGCGTCGAGGAGCATCAGCGCCGGGGCGGTCGCCCTGATCGTCCTGGCGATGGCGCTGGGCGGAGCGGCCGGGCTGTTGCGGGCCCGGCAGGTCGAGATGACGCAGATGCCGGAGCTCATCGCCGTGCTGCACAGCTTCGTCGGCCTCGCCGCGGTGCTGGTCGGCTGGAACAGCTACCTGGAGGTGGAGGCGCACGGCGCGGCGCAGACCGCCGTCTCCGGGGACCTGCTGGGCATCCACCACGCCGAGGTGTTCATCGGCATCTTCATCGGGGCGGTCACCTTCACCGGGTCGATCGTGGCCTTCCTCAAGCTGTCCGCCCGGATCGCCTCGCGGCCGCTGGTGCTGCCCGGCAAGAACGCCCTCAACATCGGCGCGCTGGCGGCGTTCGTGGGGCTGACGGTCTGGTTCACGGTCAGCCCGGGCCTGGCGGCGGTGATCGCGGTCACCGTGCTGGCGCTGGCGCTGGGCTGGCACCTGGTCGCCTCGATCGGCGGCGGCGACATGCCCGTCGTCGTCTCCATGCTCAACAGCTACTCCGGCTGGGCCGCGGCGGCGGCCGGCTTCCTGCTCGACAACAACCTGCTGATCGTCACCGGCGCGCTGGTCGGCTCCTCCGGCGCCTACCTGTCCTACATCATGTGCCGGGCGATGAACCGCTCCTTCCTCTCGGTGATCGCGGGCGGCTTCGGCATCGAGGCCGCCTCGGGCGGGGCCGAGGAGCAGGGCGAGCACCGGGAGATCCGGGCCGAGGAGGCCGCGCGGCAGCTCGCGGGGGCCAAGTCGGTGGTGATCACGCCCGGCTACGGCATGGCGGTGGCGCAGGCGCAGCACCCGGTCGCGGAGCTCACCCGGCGGCTGCGCGAGCGCGGGGTCGAGGTCCGCTTCGGCGTCCACCCGGTCGCCGGGCGGCTGCCCGGGCACATGAACGTGCTGCTGGCGGAGGCGAAGGTGCCGTACGACATCGTGCTGGAGATGGACGAGATCAACGACGACCTCGCCGCGACCACGGTCGTCCTCGTCATCGGCGCCAACGACACCGTCAACCCGGCGGCCATGGACGATCCGGCCAGTCCGATCGCGGGCATGCCGGTGCTGCGGGTGTGGGAGGCGGAGCAGGTGATCGTGTTCAAGCGGTCGATGGCGTCCGGCTACGCCGGGGTGCAGAACCCGCTGTTCTTCCGCGAGAACAGCGCGATGCTGTTCGGCGACGCCAAGCAGAGCGTGGAGGACATCCTCCGGGCGCTGGACGCCGACGGCTCCGGGGGCGCGGCCGCGGCCGTCCGGCCGGTGCCACCGGTGGACCGGGCGGGCGTGTAGCGGACGACGTCCAGCGGGCGGGCGTCCAGCGGGCGGGCGTGCGGCGGGGGCATCGCGCCGCACGCGGGCCTCGGGAGGAACGCCGGGGGGCGTCCGGAGAGAATTTCTCTCCGGACGCCCCCGTCGTGTCGATCCCGCGCCGCCCCGTTCGACCTGGGGTAGAGAGGGTCGGACAGCGACTCCCCCGTACCGAGGAGAACCAGCCATGGCGAAGTACATGTTGATCATGCGCGGCAGCGACGAGACGCGCGAGAAGATGATGGACACGCCCTTCGAGGAGATCCTCGACATCATGGGCCGCTACAACGACGAGCTGATCCGGGCCGGGGTGCTGGTCGCCGCCGAGGGGCTCGACGACGCGTCGACGGGCGTGGTGGTCGACTTCACCGGGGAGACGCCGATTGTCACCGACGGGCCCTACGGTGAGACCAAGGAACTGTTCGGCGGCTTCTACATCCTCGACGTGGCTTCGCAGGACGAGGCGGTCGCCTGGGCGAAGCGGCTGCCGTCCCTCCCGGGGATGAAGATCGAGATCCGGCGCGTGCCGGGCATCGACGAGTTCCCGCAGGACAACAAGTGGATCATCCAGGAGCGGGAATGGCGCGAGCGGACCGGCCAGCTCTGAGCACCGGACCGACCGACGGCACCGGCGGGTCCGCCGGGCACCTCGACGGCCCGCCGGGCGCCGAGGCCGCCCGGCGGGCCGTCGAGGCCGTGTGGCGGATCGAGTCGGCGCGGATCGTCGGCGCCCTGACCCGCTTCACCGGCGACTTCGACCTCGCCGAGGACGTCGCCCAGGAGGCCGTGGCGGAGGCGCTGGTCGCCTGGGCGCGCGACGGCGAGCCGGCCAACCCGGTCGGCTGGCTGCTCGCCACCGGGCGGCGCCGCGCCATCGACCGGTACCGCCGCCGCTCCGCCCTCGACGAGCGCTACGCGGCCCTCGCGGGCCGGCTGCCCGAGGGCGGGGCGAGCTCCGGTGCCGATCCGGTCCCCGACCGCCCGGACGACCTGCCGTGGGACCCGGACCTGATCGAGGACGACGTCCTCGCGCTGATGTTCGTCGCCTGCCACCCCGTGCTGTCGCCCGAGGCCCGCGCGGCGCTGACCCTGCGGGTGGTCGCCGGACTGTCCAGCGAGGAGATCGCCCGCGCCCTCCTGGTGCCGGTGCCCACCCTCCAGGCCCGGATCACCCGGGCCAAGAAGACCGTCGCCGCCGCCGGCGTCCCCTTCGCGGTGCCCCCGCCGGAGGAGCGGCGCGAGCGCCTCGGCGGGGTGCTGAGCGTGCTCTACGTGCTCTTCACCGAGGGTTCGACGGCGACCAGCGGGGACCGGCTGCTGCGCACCGACCTCGCCTACGAGGCGATCCGGCTGGCCCGCACCCTGACCGCGCTGCTGCCCGGGGAACCGGAGGTGTCCGGCCTGCTCGCGCTGTTCGAGCTCACCGCCGCCCGCTTCCCCGCGCGCACCGGGCCGGACGGCGAGCCGGTCCTGCTGGAGGACCAGGACCGCCGCCGGTGGGACCGTTCGGCGATCCGGCGCGGACTGGCCGCGCTCGACCGGGCCACCGCCACCGGCCACGGCCTGGGCCCCTACGGCCTCCAGGCGGCGATCGCCGCCTGCCACGCCGGGGCCCCGTCGGTCGCAGAGACGGACTGGCCGCGCATCGTGCTGCTCTACGAGGCGCTCGGCCGCATCGCGCCCTCCCCCGTGGTCGACCTCAACCGGGCGGTCGCCGTCGCCATGGCCGTCGGACCGGAGGAGGCCCTGCGGATCGTCGACGGGCTGGCCGCGTCCGGGCGGCTGTCCGGCTCGCACCTGCTGCCGGGCGTGCGCGGCGAACTGCTCACCCGCCTCGGCCGCACCGCCGAGGCCCGGTCGGAGCTGGAGCTCGCCGCCCGGATGTGCCGCAACACCCGCGAGCGGTCGGTGCTGCTGCGCAAGGCCGCCGCCCTGGGCTGACCGGCCCTGGGCTGACCGGCCCGGGTCGCCGCGCCCCGGTCGTCCCCGCCGTCAGGGCACGTCAAGGCATGTCAGAGCACGTCAGGGCACGTCAGGGCACGGGGGTCGCGGTGGAGGCGGCCACCGGCGGGCCGGTGATCAGGGTGCCGTCCTCGCCGTACGGCGTGCCGTTCGGCACGCAGCCGTGCAGCCCCTTGATCTGCTGCATCATCACCGGCGCGGGCGCGCCCTGGCCCGGGCAGTCGACATGGCCCTCGCCGATGATGTGGCCGACCTCGTGGTTGACGGCGAGCGCGTGGTAGAGCTCGGGCTTGCCGGTGTAGAACTCCGACAGTTCCTGCCAGCGCTTGAGGTTGATGACGACCTGCTTGCCCGCCGCGCAGTTCACCCAGCCGCCCGTGTCCAGCCCGTACTGTCCGCAGATCCGGTCGGTGGACTTCGGCGTCGCCAGGTAGACGGTGAAGTCCACCGGGTCGGCGTCCACCCGCTGGAAGGACCGCTCACCGCCGGCGGCCCAGCCGCGCCGGGTGTCCCCGAGCACGGTGTCCACCTCGGCGGCGAACTGCGCGGGCGTGACCTTCAGCCCGTTCTCCGCCCGCACCTTGTACCGGTAGAGGTGCTCCCCGGTGCCGACCCGCTCCGTGCCGCCGGGCGCCGTGGTGAAGGCCAGGGCCTTCGGCGCGGCGTCCGCCCACGGCTGCCACCACCAGGTGCCCGCCCCCACCGCGGCGACGACCACCAGCGCGATCGCCCCGTACCTCGCCCGCCCCGCGGGCAGCCGGGCCGTCACCCGGCCCACCGGGCGACGGCCCCGCGTATGGAGCGACGGAAGGCCGGGACCGCGAGGGCCGCGACGGACACGGCGGCCCGGGAACGGCCCCTCCGGGGGCGGTTCAACACATCGTTCATACCGAATAGGACGATTGGGGACCCTTCTGCGGTTCACCCGATCTTGATCGGGTTCCCCGGGCGGTCACACTCGGGGCCCCGCCGACGCCCGCCGCCCCGACGGACCTCCCGCCCGCCGGCTCACCGGGGGTCCCGGTCGTAGAGCCGCTTCGACCAGCGGTGGCCGAGCGCCGTCAGGGCCAGGCACCAGGCGACGGCGAGCCAGCCGTTGTGGCCGATCCCGGTCCCGAGCAGCAGTCCGCGGAGGGTCTCGATGGCGGGAGTGAAGGGCTGGTACTCGGCGATCGGCCGGAACCAGCCCGGCATGGCGTCCAGCGGGACGAAGGCGCTGGAGACCAGTGGCAGGAAGATCAGCGGCAGCGCGTTGTTGCTGGCCGCCTCGGCGTTCGGGCTGACCATGCCCATCCCGACCGCGATCCAGGTGAGCGCCAGGGCGAACAGGGTGAGCAGCCCGAACGCGGCGAGCCACTCCAGCACCGTGGCGTCCGCCGAGCGGAAGCCGACGGCCACCCCGACGGCGCCGACCACCACGACGCTGAGCACCGCCTGCAGCACGCTGCCGACGACGTGCCCGGTCAGGACCGACCCCCGGTGGATCGCCATCGTCCGGAAGCGGGCGATGATGCCCTCGGTCATGTCGTTGGAGACCGAGACGGCCGTGCCGACCGTGGTACCGCCGATGGTCATCAGCAGGATGCCCGGGACGAGATAGGCCACGTAGGCGGAGCGGTCGGCACCGGCCCCGCCGATGCCCGCACTCATCACGTCGCCGAAGACGTAGACGAAGAGCAGCAGCAGGACGACCGGCGTGAGCAGCAGGTTCAGGGTCAGCGACGGGTAGCGGCGGGCGTGCAGCAGATTGCGCCGCAGCATGGTCGACGAGTCGCGGACGGCGAGGGAGAGGGAACTCATCGGACGACCTCCTGGGTCCGGTGCGGCGGAGTGGGACCGCCGGTCAGGGCGAAGAACACGTCGTCGAGGTCGGGGGTGCGGACGGTCAGCTCGTCGGCCTCGACCCCGGCGACGTCCAGGCGGTCGAGGATCTGGCGCAGCCGGCGCTGGCTGCCGTCGGCGGGAATCCGCAGGGTCAGGGCCGCGTCGTCCCGCTCGGCGTCCGCCAGCGCGGCCGCGGCCGCACGGTGGGCGGCCGGGTCGGTGAACCGGAGCCGGACGTGTCCGCCGGGGACCAGCCGCTTCAGCTCCTCGGCCGTGCCCTCGGCGACGATCCGGCCGCCGTCGATCACCGCGATGCGGTCGGCCAGTTCGTCGGCCTCGTCCAGGTACTGGGTGGTGAGGAGGACGGTGACGCCCTGGGCGACGAGTTCGCGGACGATCCCCCACATGGCGTGGCGGCTGCGCGGGTCGAGACCGGTGGTCGGCTCGTCGAGGAAGATGATCCGCGGGTTCCCGACCAGGGTCATGGCGAGGTCGAGGCGGCGCTTCATGCCGCCCGAGTAGCCGGAGGCGGGCTTCCTGGCGACCTCGGCCAGGTCGAACCGCGCCAGGAGTTCGGCGGCGACCCGGCGGCCCGCGGCGCGGGGCAGGTGGTGCAGGTCCGCCATCAGCAGCATGTTCTCCTCCCCGGTGATCAGCCCGTCCACCGCGGAGAACTGCCCGGTGACGCCGATCGCGGCGCGCACCCCGTCCGGGGAGTCGACGAGGTCGTGCCCGGCGACCTGGGCGTGCCCGCCGTCGGCCGTGACGAGGGTGGAGAGGATCTTCACCGTGGTGGTCTTGCCAGCGCCGTTGGGCCCCAGCAGCGCGAACACCGTGCCGGCCGGGATCCGCAGATCGATGCCGTCGAGGACGGTCCGGTCGCCGTAGGACTTGCGCAGCCCGACCGCGGTGACGGCGGCGGGCGGAGGAGGGGAGTCGGGTCGGCTGGACGCGGGCATGACAATTGAAGGCATGTGGTCCTCCTGTGCGGGGACTCGGTGACGACCGGCCGGGGGCCGGAACTGGGACCAAGAACTGGGGACTGACGGCCGGTGACTGGCGGCCGGGGACGGTTCGGGTGGGGCGGTGGGACGGTGGGATCAGGGCTTGGCGCGGAGGACGTCGATGTTGCCGTACCGGGTGCGGGCGCGGACCTCGACCGTGTCCTCGGACTTCCCCGGGGCGTCGGCGGCGGAGAGCATGTTGCGGACCTGCCCGGAGGCCGAGCCGAGGTCCAGCCAGGCCGCCGTGCCCTCCCGGATGCCGACCTCGATGGCACCGTAGGAGGTCTCCAGCTGGACGCTGCCCCGGGCCACCTCGCCGATCCG
This sequence comes from Kitasatospora sp. cg17-2, assembly GCF_054031055.1. Classification (NCBI taxonomy): domain Bacteria; kingdom Bacillati; phylum Actinomycetota; class Actinomycetes; order Kitasatosporales; family Streptomycetaceae; genus Kitasatospora; species Kitasatospora sp. cg17-2. Next base: position 9,211,521 of record NZ_CM132923.1, on the reverse strand, counting down.
CAGGGTGCCGTGGGCGGTGGTGGCGGCGACCGAGCCGCCGGCCCGCCGGACCTCGATGTCGCCGTTGGCCCCGCTCACCCGCAGGTCGCCGTTGGCGAGGTCGACGGTCGTGCTGCCGTGCGTGTTCTTCAGTACGGCGGGGCCGTCGATCCGGCCGATCCGCACACTCCCGGAACTGGTGGTGACCTCCGCCTCGCCCTCGATCCGGTCCACGGTGATCGAGCCGTGCGCGGCGGCCAGCCGCAGCGGGCCGGTGGTGTCGAAGCGGACGTCCCCCGAGGAGGTCTTCACCTCCGTCTCTCCCAGCCGCCCCTCGCCCAGCACCTGCGCCCAGGCGCCGCCCACTTCGATCCGCGAGTCGGCGGGCAGCTCGACCGTGACGTCCACGGTGCCGACGCGGCCGACGAGGTAGCGCGGCTTGGGCGTCCGCACGGTGAGGACCCCGGCGGCGTAGCCGATCTCGGTCTGCTCGGCGGACCGCACATCCAGGTCCTTCTTCGGATCGCGCGGCCGCACCTCGACGACGGTGTCCAGCCGGTCGACGGCGATGAAGTGGATGGAACCGGCCTCGACGTGCGCGGTGACGGCGATCGGGTCGGGAGTGTCGAACGAAGGCATGGCGGTCCCGTCCTCGGGGTGTCCGGTGGGTGGCGCTACTGGTGACGGTGCTACGGGCGGCGGTACGTGGCGGTACTACGGGCGGACCGGCCCGACGTCGCGGCACCGCCCCTCGATCCAGGGAACGAGGTTCATGACGCCATAGTGGCACCACGATGATGCCAAGCGCAAGCCTTTTTCGCACCCGGACGCCACCGCGCCGGTGAATCCCGCCTCCGTCCGGGTGAACACGGCCCCCTCGGACAGGCGGCACCACGACACCGGACGACTCCTGGTCCCGACCGGGGCACCCGGCAACACCCTCCGGACAGCCATGGCGCCACCTGAGTGCCAGGTGGCGCCAAACCCGGCACACCTCAGGCGCCGCCGCCCTCCCGCGCGCCCACCAGCAGCCACCGCGCCGGCAGCTCGATCCGCTCCCCGTCCGCCGTGAACTCCGTGGTGGCCAGCGGCATGTCACCGGAGTCCAGGACCGCCAGCCCGGCCGCGCCGAACAGCTCCGCGAAGGCCCCGTCGGCCACCTCGGCGGGGGCCAGCCCGTGGGCGAACACCGGGCGCAGCTTCGGCGGCGGCCCCGCCGGCCCGCCGGCCAGGTCCGCCAGGAACCGCTTGGCCGCCTCGGCCAGCTCGACCACGAACGCCCGGCCGCGCCGCCCGGCCAGCACCGCGACGGCCTCGGCGACCGGCCCCCGGTCGGCCGGATCGCTCTGGTGGATCACCCCGCGCAGATAGAGGTTGACGTCGCCGAGGCGGTCGTGGAGCGCGCGGACGGCCCCGGCGTCGGTGGCGTCCAGCCGGGCGTACTCGGCCAGCCCGGCGGGATCGTTCCGCCGGGCCAGCTCCACGGCGGCCTCCGACAGGTCGACCCCGAGCACCCGGGCGAACCGTCCGGCCAGGAAGCGCGTCTGCGTCCCGCTGCCGCAGCCGAGGTCGACCACCGGCAGCTCCGGATCGACCAGCCCCGGCCGGAACAGCGCGAGGTGGCGCTCCGCCACCAGGGCCGCCTCCGCGTCCCAGATCACCGCCCCGGGTTCGTCCGGCGCATCCCGCCAGAACCCCTCCCAGGCACCCAGGTACCGACTCGTCACAGTCACGACGGAGACCTCCAAGCGTCACCCACAGTGGCCGCAATGTATCCGCCGGTCGCCGCCCCCGGTGGCCGCGGCAGCACGGAAAGGCACGCGGGGGCGGTAAACACTCACCCCTTCGAGCGAGGGCGCATCATACGGGGTTGATCAGTACGACGAACTGACTTCACCTCAGCCCAATGGCGTGCACATGGCGGCGCGATAGCGTCGCCGCCGACCGTGATCGACTCGGAGGGGTGGACTGGCGTGCACAGCACAGTGAAGGCGGACCGGCGGCTGCTGGTCAGCGTGTTCGGACCGCAGGAGGCGCGGGAGGCCGTGCTCGGGGGAGCCCGGATCATCGACAGCGAGGACCCGCGCAGCGCCCTCGGCACCATCAAACCGCGCCGGATCATGGACATCGCCGATGCCGTGCTCGCCGCCCGCCGCGACCTGCCGGTGCAGCTGAGCACCAACATCGGCGAGGACCAACTGCTGCACCGGCGCGCGGCCAACGGTCTCGCCGTCGCCAAGTCCCCCTACGAGACGGTCGGCAAGGCCGCCCAGGCCGCCCTCGGTGTCGCCGCCGCGATGGGCACCCTGGTCCACCCCTGCCCGATCGTGAAGGTCGGCCTCGACGGCATGGACGTCGACCGGCTCGGCGACGTCCTGGGCGAGATCACCGCGACCCTGCGCCGGGTGGACGGACTGCGCCGGACCAGGGTGATGTCCGTGCTGTTCGCCCAGGACCTCGACCTGTGGGACGCGCGGAAGACCCTGCCGCAGGTCCGCCGCGCCCTGGTCGGCCTGCGCGAGTACGACCCGTCCGCGCCGGACGCCCCCGGTGCCTTCGACCTGGCCGGCCTCGCGGACGCCCTGCTCGCCGACGACGGTCTCCCGCTCTTCCCGGACGCCCCCGGCACCCGGCCGACCGAGGCCGACCTCAAGGCCCGCGGGGCCCTGCCGGCCGCCGCGCGCGGCACCCACGTCACCGTCAACGAGCCCTTCGCGCACGCCGATCACGGCCTGACCCGGCAGCGGCGCACCGACCGCGAGGCGATAAGCGCCATGGTCGAGGCGAGCGCGGCGGCCGGCGCGGACGCCATCATGATCGACACCAGCATTCTGCTCAAGGTCGCCAGGATCGGCCTGATCTCCACGGCCGGCAACGAGGAGGTCGTCGACCTCGACGCCCACGACACCGACGCCGACGGCCTGACCCGGAGGGGCATCCTCACCCTCGACGAGATCCGCTTCTTCGTCGACCTGTGCCACGCCCGCGGCCTGGAGGCCAACCTGGCCGGGTCGGTGCAGAGCCACCAGGCGCAGCAGATCTGGCGGCTGGTCCCGGATCTCGACCAGTTGTCGGCGCGCGGCGGCGTGGTCGCCCCGTCCCGCGACCCGCTGCGCGGTACCGGCGCGGACACCCGGCACCAGCGGGTCGTGCGGAGCGCGCTGGTCGCCGGCCTCGTCCCGCCGGAGCAGGGCGGGCACCTGGTCGTGCCGGAGCACATGGCGCGCTCGCCGAAGTTCCGCACGGACCTGGACGCCCTGCTCGCCCGGCACCCCGGCCTCGCGGTCCGGTTCGCCGGGCCCGACGGCATGCCGGGCGGCACCGCGGACTGAGCCGCGGGGCCGGTGCGCCGGGCCGCGGGGGCGGAGGGCCGGAGGGCCGGAGGGAGGTCGTCGCCGTCCCTCCGGCCGCGGCGGGGTCAGGCGCCGGTGGGGCTGGTGGTGCTGCCGCAGTTGGCGATCGGGACGAAGCCGTAGGCGACGATCACGGCGGGGTGGGCGCAGATCCAGCCCTGCGGTCCGAAGACGCTCCGCAGCGCGACGCCGTGGGCGTTGGCACTCGTGTACTCGGCGGAGCGGAAGATGTGCCATAGCAGTCGGCTGTAGGGCGTCGCGAGGAACGGCGCGTTGATGTTGTGCGCGGCGTCGACGGGCGCGATCGCGTTGACGCTGCGCAGGGTCAGCGGGCCGGGCGACTCCACCGCCGTGCCGTGTCCCCGGTACACCTGGTCGATGTAGACGCCGACCGAGTACGGGAACACCACGTCGATGTCGTCGAGCACCGGGTCGGTACCCCGGTCGTTGCGTGGTCCGGAGGTCACGCAGGCGCCGGGGACGATCGCCGTACCGCCGCCGAGCGCCTTCAGGAAGGCGACCCGGGTGTCCGAGGTCGACGGCGGCAGGTACGGCTTGATGGTGGCGTTGGCGAGGGACGGGTCGATCTGCAGCCAATTGGTGGCCGTGCATTCGTAGACGGCCCTGAGCTGGGCGGTGCTGAGGTTGGCCGGCGCGTGACCGCCCGCCTTGGCCGACCAGGAGACGGCGTCCTTGGCAAACGGCACGAAGTAGTACGACCTGGGGTCGCCGGGCGACACGCCGCGCGAGGAGCGGGAGAAGTCCAACGTGGTGGCGGTAGTGTTGATCAGCGCGGTGAAGCCCGCCCCGGAGCCGTCGGGCCGGTTGATCGACAGGGCGCCGGCCTTGGGGGTGATCGGGTTGATGCCGATCGCGTCCCAGCTGTAGAGCCGCGGCAGGCCTGCCGCGACGGCCGCGTTGTAGTCGACAGAGGTCCGGTTCATGAACCCCTGCGTGGTGTCGACGCCGACGCCCACCAGATCGGTGGCGGCCGGGACGACACCGGCCGGCGGGTCGGCCAGCGCCGCCGGTGCCGCTACGGCGACCGCGCAGACGGCGGCCGCGAGGCCCGTCGCCGCACGGGCAAGTATCGAACGCATCGAGGATCCCCTTCTGGATACCGTCCTCCGGCCGGACCGGCCGGGGTGCGGTCATCCTCGATCGTGGGCTCGGGCGCGGACAATGCCCCTGATTCCACAACTCGGTTTTGAAACATACGAGTTGAGTGCGTTCGACCTGCCCGTGCGGCCCGAACGGGCGCCCCCGGGCGGACCGAGAATTCTTCCCCGGCCCCCGTCGGCGGTCGGCGGACCGACCGCCGACGGGGGCCGACGGGTGGCCGATGAATCAGGCGAGCTTCTGGCAGAGCAGCGCGTACGGCCGCGCCGCCCAGAGCTGCCACCAGGGCTGGCTGTAGGCCACCCCGGCGACGAACTCGTCGTCCGCGCACTGGCCCTTGCCGAAGCCGTAGGCGAAGTCGCCGCCGCCGGCCACCGCCGGGCGGTTGTCGCCCTTGTCGAACCACAGGGTGCGGCTCGCCGTGCCGAGCGGGGTGGCGGACTCGGCGCAGAGCACGCCGAGCGTCCGGCCGTTGCGGCTGTAGCCGGAGACGAAGGAGCCGGCGGGGCACTGCGCCTTGGTATAGCCCGGCGCCCAGTCGGTGGTCACGTACGTCCCGCCGTGGTCGACGACGTAGCCGCGGTTCGCGCCCCAGAGGTTCGCCCGGGTCACGTCGCTGCACAGGCCGTTGTCACTGCCGTGGGCGAGGCCGAGCAGCCGGGTGCCGTCGGGGCAGGAGGCCTTGAGGGCCGACGGGTCCCAGTCCGGCCGGGTCCGCAGGTAGGCGGACTGGTTGTCGTCGATCAGGCCCGCGCTGAGCGTGGTCCAGTTCACCAGCGGCACCGGGGACTGCCCGGCGCTCCAGGACGTGATCGGCCACTCGCGGTGGAACGCGAGGAACGGCAGGTCCTGTTCGAGGATCGGGGTGCCGAGGACGACGAGGCGGGCCATCAGCGCCCCGTTGATGTCGAGCCCGCCGTAGAGGGCGATCGTTCCGTTGACCTCGGGCTCGGGGTGGGCGGCGTCCAGGAGCACCGAACCGTTCACCGCCACCCGCAGGTACGGCTCGATCGACGCCTTCACCCCGACCGTGTCGTAGAGGGCGACGGAGGCTTCGGCGAGCAGTCCGGCCTTCGCCGTGGCGGAGCCCCGGAGGTCGAGGCGCAGCGGGGAGACGGTGGAGGTGCCTGGGTCGGTGGTGGTGGTCCAGCCCGGGCCCTTGACGTAGTCGGAGTGGACGCCCCAGGTGCCGTCGTACGCCTGCTCCGCGTCGAGGGTGACGGTGCCGTCGGCGCTGATGTCGGCGTAGAGGGTGAAGGCCAGGTTGATCACCACGGGCAGGACGCCGACCATGACCACCGGGCTGGCGCTGTACGAGGCCAGGGCGATCCGGACCGGGCCGGTGCTGCCGGTGAGGGCGGCACTGACGTGCCAGTCGGCGTGGGCGCCCAGGGTGAAGCCGATCCGGGCCTGCTGCGGGTCGATCAGGCCGAGGCCGCCCCGGTAGGAGAAGTCGACGGCCGGGTGGAGTTCGACCGAGCCGGAGAGCCTGGCCGAGGAGCCGCCCGGCAGCGGGACGGTGGCGTCGGCGCTGATCCCGAGGCCGCCGGAGACCGAGCCGCTGCCGGAGGTCGGGCCGAGGTCGGTGGTGACCTGGAGGCCGCTGATCCACGGCTTGACCTCGAAGGCGGCGGGGCTTATCGCGCTGTGCAGGTCGGCGCTGGTCGCGCCGAGCAGTTCGGGGAGGGTGGCCGGGCGGGTGGTGACGGCCACCGTCCCGTCGGCGGCCGGCTGGACGCCGGTGACGGCGACGAGTGCGCCGTGCGGGGCGGCCGGGGTGGGCGGACTGTCGATCAGCTGGCCCGGCTGGACGGCGACTGCGGCGGATTCGCTCGGGGGCGCGGCTTCCTCGGCCGCTCCCTTGGCGGACTCCGCCCCGGTCGGGGCGAGTACGGCGGTGCCGGCCTTCGGGTCGTAGGAGGAGAGCGCGAGGGCCGGGGCGGCGGTGGTAGTGGCGGGCGCGCTGCCCTGCGCCGGCCTCACCACGGTGGCCTCGGAGGTGGTGCCGGTGGTCGGCGGGGCGAGCGTCGTGGGCACGTCGGCCACGCCGGGGGCGCCGGTCGCACCGGGTACGCCGGGCGCACCGGGCGCTTCGGCGTGGGTGGTGACGGTGGTGGCGGGCGCGGTGGTCGAGGTGGGCGCCGGGCCGGCCGCGGTGGCCGAGGTCGCGCCCAGGATGCTGCCGCAGAGGAGGAGCACGGTCGTTGTCGCGGCGGCTGACAGCGTCAGCTTGCGCACGGTCACGTGGAGGGTCCCTTCGTGTCAACGGTGCGGTGGTGGTGCCGACTTGTGGTCGGTCGGGTCGCCGGTGGCTCCGGCAGCCGGGAAACTAGCAGGCGGCGGAGGGCGTCTCCTGGTGCTATGTGACGTTTCACAGGTCGCGATCATCAAGATGTCATGTCCCCGCCGTTGAAGCTTTGCTCCGTGCTCGCCGCCCCGGGAGACCGGGGCGGCCGACCGTCATGGCCGACCCGTCGACCCCGGTGGCCCCGGGAGTCGGACGTACGGGAGTCGGACGCACGGGCCGTTCAGCCGGACGGCGCGAAATCGGCACCGCGCGCTCCTTCACTGAACTCGCGCGCCCCGAGGGCGACAAGCCGCCCGCCGGGGGCGCTCGGGGGCGCGACGGGAGCACTCGCGCGAAGCACGCGAGACCGCCCGCGGCCGCGACTGCGCCGCCCCGGGCGCGGCCCGCCCCGATCGGCGGCGCCCCCGGACGGGCCGCGGGAGGCGCGGCCGCACGCGAGGCTTCCGCGGGAGGTGCCGAGGAGTCAACGGCCGTACGTCAACACGACGATGACGAACTTCACTTGACGGGGTGGAGTAGCGGGCGAATCCGTCAGTAGGCCAACCATCCTGTCCTGTCGGGGTGCTAAGACTACGAAGCATGCGCGACAGGGCGCGGCGGATCGACCGGGACGGGCCGGCGCGGGAGGAGGCGGGGCGGATGCGGGTGAGTGGAGAGAGCCGGACGGTTGCCGTGGCCGGGGTGGATTTCGGCTGGGGCAGCTCCGGGAAGCTGAGCGCGGTACTGGCCGCCCTGCGGGCGCGCGGCGGCGAGCGGTCCAGGTTCGTCGGGCTGGCCTCGGGGCTGGGTCGGCCGGTGCTGGCGGGCTCGCCCGTGGAGCGCTGGTTCGATTTGCCGCAGGCCGAGCCGGAGCGGGAGCTGGCGCGGATCGTCCGGGAGCAGCGGGTCGAAGCGGCCCTGGTGGTGCTGGACGGCGGGCTCGCCCGGGCGCTCGGCGACTGCGGGGTGCCGGTGGTCTTCGTGGACAGCCTGCCGTTCCTCTGGACGGAGGGGGACCGCGCCGAACTCCCCCTGGACGCCGAGGTCTACTGCGCGCAGCGGTGCGTCGACCTGCCGCCGGAGTGCACCGGGCTGCTGGCCGACGTGCGGCGGCTGCGCTGGGTGGACGCGGTGATCGCCGGGGGCGGGGCCGGGCGGCGCGCCGCTCCCGGGCCGCGTCCGCGCCGGGCCCTGGTCAGCCTGGGCGGGCTGCGCGCGCCCCAGCTGGACGACTGGGCGAGCTATCCGCAGCTGGTGCTGCCCGCCGCGCTGGAGGCACTGGCCGCGTCCGGGGTCGACGAGGTGCATGTCGCGGGGAACCTCCCGGCCTGGCTGGCCGGGCAGTTGGTGGACTCCTGTCCGGTGCCGGCGGCCACCACGGTCGGCGCGCTCGCCCACGAGGACTTCCTCCACCGCCTGGCCGAGTGCGACGTGCTGCTCGCCTCCCCCGGGCTGACCACGCTGCTGGAGGCCGGCCGGCTGGCCGTGCCGACGGTCTGCCTGCCGCCGCAGAACCTCAGCCAGATCTTCAACGGCCGTTTCCACGAGCGGGCCGTGGGCGCCGGGTCGCGGGTGGTCTGGCCGAAGGAGGTGTTCGCCGAGGACGAGGCGCTGGCCCTGCGGGTCGGTGGCGAGGGGCGCGCACTCGACCTGATCTACGGCGGCATCGCCCGCGCCGCCCAGCTGGACCGGCGCGCCACCTCCGCCGCGGTGCGGGGCCTGGTCACCGAGGCGCTGGGCCGGGTGGAGCGGGAGCCCGGGACCGACTGGGGCGCGCTGACGGCCGAGGTCGGCACCGGGGGTGCGGCCCAGGTCGCCGAGGCGCTGGTCGAAGTACTGGGGGCCGCCGCTCCGGCCCGCTGACCCGCCCCACCTGTCCGACCTGCGCGACCTGTCCCACCTGGGCGACCTGTCCCACCTGTCCGACCACCACCTTCGACGAAAGGGTCCGGGTGTCCGCCACCACGCCAACGCGCGCTCGCTACCTGTTCATCCGCATCCTCGAAGCCTGCAACGCCGACTGCTTCATGTGCGACTTCGCGCTCTCCCGCGACACCTTCCGCTTCTCCCGCTCCGACTTCGCCGAGCTGCTGCCGCAGGCCAGGGCCGCCGGGGTGGGGTACGTCCGCTTCACCGGCGGCGAGCCGCTGATGCACCCCGACGTCGTGGAGCTGGTGCGCGCCGGCGCCGGGGCGGGCATGCGGATGTCGCTGATCACCAATGGCTCGATGCTGCCGAAGCTGGTGAAGGACCTCGCGGCGGCCGGTCTGGCCCAGGTGATCGTCAGTCTGGACGGCGCGTCGGCGGCCACCCACGACACCTACCGCCGCTCCCCCGGGATGTTCGACGCCGGCCTGCGCGGCCTGCGGCTGGCCGACGAGCTGGGGGTGCTGCCGCGCGTCAACACCGTCGTCGGGCCGCACAACTACACCGAGATGCCGGAGCTGCGGCGGGTGCTGACGGAGGCCGGGGTGCGGCAGTGGGAGCTGTCCGCGCTCAAGCTCGACCGCTCGATCCGCTACCCCGACCCCGACCATGTGCGGGCGGTCTGCGACCCGCTCTACACGGCCGGTCCGCGGAGCGGGCTCGTCCCGATGGGCAAGCGTTTCTACGGCGACACCCCGGAGGAGCAGTGGCGCTACTTCGAGGAGTCCACCCCGCCCCGGGCCTCGCTGCCGCTCTGCCACGTCACGGACGACGTGATCTACATCGACGGTCGGCGCGGCCGGATGCACGCCTGCAGCTGCATCCCGCACCGGGAGGACGCCGACGGCCCCGGGGGCGCGCCGATCCGCGAGAACGGCGCACTGCTGCTGGACACCCCGGCCTTCCGGGAGCACGTCGACCACTTCCGCGAGCACGGTCCGAGGGTGTGCAGCGGCTGCTCGACCACGGCGGCCGGCTACAGCGACGACGTGGCCCGGCTCGGGGAGGTGGAACCGTGGCGGTACTGACCACCGCTGCGGCGGTGCCGACCACCGGCCCGACGCTGCTGCTCGCCTGCCGGGAGCAGCAGTTGGACTCCGTGCTCGCGCTGCGCCGGGTGGCCGCCCACCTGGGTGACCTGCCCCGGTCCACCGACAACGGGCACGCGCTGCCGGGCCAGACCCTGCCCGGTGCCGCGCTGGTCTGCGACGAGGAGGCGACGACCGCGCGCCTCGCCCGGCTCGGGGTGCCGGTGCTGCACCTGCGCTCGGCCCCCGGCGCCGCCCCGCTCCCCGCCGACCGGATGCTCGCCCGCGCCCAGTGGCCCGGCTGGTTGGAGCACCCGGCCGGCGATCGGCCCACCGGGCTGCTGGCACCGGCCCGGCTGAGCCGTCGGCGGGAGCGGCGCGGCACGCTGCTGCTGCTCTCGTTCTGGGACGTTCCGCCGTCCGAGGCCGAGGCCTTCGCGACCGGGCCGCTGCCCGTGCTGGTCCGGGAGGCGGTCCGGCGCACCGGTTCCTGCGCGGTGGTCGGGGACACCCGGCTCGACCCGGTCCGCGAGGTCACCGCGGGCCTGGCCGGGGTGACCGTCGACGCGGCGGCGGAGGCCGACGCCGACGAACTGCACGCCCGCGCCGAACTCCTGCTCGCCTCTCCGACCTGGGGGGCCGTCGCGCTGGCCCAGGCCCGGCGCGCTCCGCTCGCCTTCCTCCCGGCGCTCGGCACCGCCCAGCGGGAGCTCGCCGAGCGGGTCACCCGGCTCGTCCGGGTGCCCAGCGCCGCCGACCCCGCCGATCCCGCGCTCTGGCAGCCGCCGTCGGCCGAGGAGCAGTGGGGCGCCGTCGGCCCCGGGCTCGACGATCTGCGCGGCGCGCAGGGCGTCGCCCGCACCGTCCGCCAACTCCTGCTCGCGCCGCCGTAGTCCGCCCACTCCGCAGTCCGCTGGCGCCGTGAGTGCGTTCGCGCCACAGTCCGCTCGCGCAGCCGTGCGTTCGCGCCGCAGCCACCGCCACCGTGCCCACCGCCGTCGCCCGACGTCCCCCCTCGTACGGAGCCACGCCATGTCCCACACCGCCCCCACCGACCGCGAAGACACCACCGGACCGCCCCCGGCCAGGCCCGCCCCGGAACAGGCCGAGTGGGACGACTGGCGCTGGCACATGCGCAAGCGCGTCAACACCGTCGAGAAGGCCCGGCAGTGGATCAACCTCACCGAGGGCGAGGAGCGGGCCATCGCCGGGGTGGCCGGCCGCTACCGCTGGAGCATCACCCCGTACTACGCCTCGCTGATGGACCCCGACGACCCGCTCTGCCCGGTCCGCCAGCAGGCCGTGCCCGCCGCCGACGAGCTGCTGGAGTTCCCCGGCGCCGAGGTCGACCCGGTCGGCGACACCCTCTACCGGCGCACCAACCGGGTGGTGCACAAGTACCCGGACCGGGTGATCCTGCTCGTCACCGAGGCCTGCCCGGTCTACTGCCGGCACTGCACCCGCAAGTTCCACACCACCGACCTCCAGGGCAGCTACTTCCGGGACGACGAGGGCGGCGCCTACGACGAGGACCTCCGCTACATCGCCGAGCACCCGGAGATCCGGGACGTCCTGCTCACCGGCGGCGACCCGCTCTCCTACCAGGACGGCCGGCTGGAGGAGATCGTCGCCGGGCTGCGCGCCATCCCCAGCGTGGAGATCATCCGGATCGGCTCGCGCTTCCCGGTGCTGCTGCCGCAGCGGATCACCGAGGAGCTCTGCACGATGCTCTCCCGCTACCACCCGGTGTGGCTGAACACCCACTTCAACCACCCCAAGGAGATCACCCCCGAGTCGGCGGCCGCCGTGGACCGGCTGCTCCGCCACGGCATCCCGGTCGGCAACCAGACCGTGCTGCTGCGCGGGATCAACGACGACGTCCCGACCATGCGCCGGCTGATGACCGAACTGCTGCGCATCCGGGTCCGCCCGTACTACCTGTACCACTGCGACAACGTCACCGGTGTCGCGCACTTCATGACCTCCGTCGAGAAGGGCTGGGAGATCATGGAGGGCCTCCAGGGCCACATCACCGGGTTCGGCGTCCCGCAGTACGTCCTCACCACGAAGATCGGCAAGATCCCGGTCTCCCGCCCCTCCTTCACCGAGACGCCCGACGGCGGTCTGCTGCTGCGCAACTTCCGCGGCCAGCAGCTGCTCGTCGACGCCTCGACGCACCCGATCACGGAGACGGACGCCCGATGACCCTCCACCAGCGGCAAGGCCAGCGCTTCCTCCCCTACGGCGCCAACTACCTCGACTGGTCCGACATGGCGGAGCTCAAGGAGGTGATCGACCACCAGGTGCTGTTCCGCTACCAGACCGAGCAGGAGAGCATGGCCTCCCGGCTGGAGCGCCGGGTGGGCGAGCGGCTCGGCGTCGCCCACACCCTGGCCGTGCACAACTGCACCGAGGCGCTGCGGCTGGCGCTGATCTCCACCCGTCCCTCGATCGGCGACCCGGTGTACATCCCGGCCGTCACCTTCGTCGCCGTGGCCGGAGCGGTGCTGTCCTGCGGGCTGATCCCGGTGCTGGTCGACGCCGACGAGTCGCTCGCCCTGGACCGGACCCTGCTGCCGCCGGACGCCCAGCGGGTGGTCGTGGCCCACATGGAGGGCTCGGTGGCCACCCTGCCGGAGGGCGTGCCCTACCTGATCGAGGACTGCGCGCAGACCCTCGGCGGGCGGTTCCCGGACGGCCGGGAGGTCGGCACGGCGGGCTACGCCGGGGTGTTCAGCTTCCACCACAACAAGGTGCTCACCTCCGGGGAGGGCGGCCTCGTCGTCACGGGCGACGACCGCGCCGGGGCCACCATGCGCTGCTACCACGACCACGGCTCGGCGCGGGTGCCCGGCCACTACCCGACCTGGGACCAGGACGCCCACTACGGCGAGAACTTCGTCACCAGCGAGGAGGTCGCGGCCGTCCAGTGCCAGCAGTTCCGGCACCTGGACGAGGTGCTGGCCGGGCTGGAGCGGATGTACGCGCTCGCCCTGGCCGAGCTGCCCGGCCGCACGGACATCCGGCCGCTGCCGCGCGCCCGCGGCGACGTCAAGGTGAGCATGCGCCTGCGCTGCGAGTCCCGGGAGCTGCGGGACGCCGCCGTGGCGGCCCTCACCGCCGAGGGCATCGCGCACTGGACGCTCGGCAAGTACCTGCTGCCCGAGCACCCGGTGCTCACCGGCCGCCGCTCGCTGTACGCCGACGGCTTCCCCTGGAACCACGCGCCCGAGGGGCCGCTCCTGATCAGCCGGGACGGCTTCGCCCGCACCCGCGACCTGCTGGACCGCACCCTGTGCCTGCCGCTCTCCCCCGAACTCCCCGAGGCCGAGCAGGCGGCCGCCGTCAAGACGGTCCGCCGCGTCCTGGAGACGGTGTGAGCGGCACCGGCCCGGTGCTGCTCATGGTGGACGACCGGCCGTCCACCTTCACCCGGTACGCGGCCCGCACGCTCCCCGAGCACCTCGTGCTGCTGCGCTTCGAGGAGCTGCGCGCCGACCTCTCCGAGGAGCACCTGCGCCGCACCGCCCACCTGCCCGCCTTCTGGGTGCGGGCCGGGGAGCCGCTGGAACGGGAGGCGGAGCGCTACCGCGCCTGGGCCGCCGCCGAACTCCCCGTCGCACCCGAGCGGTTCTGCAACCCGTCCGAGCCGCGGCAGGCGCTCGCCCAGCGCTTCGCCGCCCTCGCCGGGCTGCCGCACCTGACCGAGCAGCAGGTGGCCTGGGTGCGCGACAAGGCCGCGATGAAGCACCGCTTCCGCGAACTCGGCCTGCGCACCGCCGCGTTCACCCGGGTCCGGGACGCCGCCGGGATCACGGCCTTCGCCGCCGAGCACGGCTGGCCGCTGGTGCTCAAGCCGGTGGACTCCTTCGCCTGCGTGGACACCCATCGGCTGGACGGCCCCGAGACGCTGTCCGGCCTCGACCTCACCGCCCGGGCGTGGATGGTGGAGGAGTTCCTCGGCGGCACCGAGTGGGAGGTGTGCGCGGTCGTGCACCGGGGCGAGGTCCTGGACGCCTGGCCGAGCGCGATGCCCTGCCGCCCGCTGGACATCGTCGACGGGGCGATGAACGCCAACATCAGCGTGGGCACCGACGAGGCGCCGCCGGTGGACCTGCGCGCGCTGCTGCAGACCGTCGTCACCGGCATGGACATCGACCACGGCTACGCGCACATGGAGTTCTTCCTCGTCGACGGCGAGCTGTACGCCGGCGAGATCGGGCTGCGGCTGGCCGGCTGCGAGATCCCGGCGAACCACGGGCACGCGTACGGCTTCGACGTCTTCGGGGCCACCCTGGACGTCTACCGGGGCCTCCCACCGGATCTGAGCTATCGTCAGAGACTGTGCGCGGGCGACCTGTTGCTGCCGCTGCCCGGCTCCGGGACGGTCCGCCGGATCACCCCGGCGGAGGAGTTGCTGCGTGTCCCCGGGGTGGTCGAGGCCGTTCTCAAGGTCGGGGTCGGCGACACCGTCTCCGCCCGGCGCGCCTCGCACAACGCCTCGGGGTACGTCCACGTGGTCGGGGCCTCGATCGAGGAGGTGGAGCGACGGATGCGCGACGTGCTCGGCGCCTTCGTGATCGATCTGGCACCCGTGACCGGCGTCGCCCCGGTGATCGACCTGACCGCCGCGATCGACCCCGCCCCCGCGATCGATCCGGCTGCCGTGATCGCTTCGACCCCCGTGATCGATCCGGCTGCCGTGATCGATCCGGCCCCCGCCCGGGAAGGAGCCCGTTGAACCAGGTGAGCACCTCCACCCCGGACCGGGACACCCTGGCCCACCGCTTCGGCACGCTGCTGCGCCGCCCGCACGTGCCCGCGGTGGCGGGGTGGAGCCTGGTCTGCCGACTGCCGGTCTACCTGATGTCGCTGGCCACCGTACTGGTGGTCCGCGAGCAGGGCGGCAGCTTCGCCCAGGCGGGCCTGACCAGCGCGCTCTACACCGCCGGGATGGCGGTCGGCGGGCCGCTGGTCGCCCGGCGGCTGGACCGCGCCGGCCGCCGGCCCGTACTGCTCGCCACCGGCCTGTGCTACCCGGCGGCGCTCGCCGCGCTGGCCTGGACCACCCGGCCCGGCACCTGGGGACAGCTGGCCGCCGCCACCGCCGCGGGCATCGCCCTGCCACCGGCCAACGCCTGTATGCGTTCGCTCTGGGCCCGGCTGCCGCTGGCCGACACCGAGCGGGACACCGCCTACCTCTGGGAGGCGATCCTCACCGAGGTCCTGGTGATCGGGGCGCCGCTGATGCTGGCCGCCCTGATGCTGACCGGCTCGGCCGCGCTGGCCGTCACCGCCGTGGCCGCGCTCGGCGGCGCCGGTGCCCTGGGGCTGGCCCTGGTCCGGCTCCCGCCGGGGACGGACTCCGACCCCGACCCCGAGCGGCGCGACCTGCTCGGGCCGCTGCGCAACCCGCCGATGCTGGCGCTCACCGCCGTCATGGCGGCCAGCGCCGTGCCGATCGGGCTGCTCACCCTCGGCATCCCGGCCTTCGTGGCGGCGCACGGCTCCCCCGGCGGCACCGGCGTCGTCTACGCCTGCTGGGGCGTCGGCAGCGCGCTGGGCGCGGTCTGGCTCGGGCGCTCGCAGTCCGACGTCCCGGCCGCGGTGCGCTTCCCCCGACTGGTCCTGGCCTACGCGCTGGGGACGGGCCTGACGCTGGCGGCCACCTCGCAGCCGCTGCTCGCCCTCGCCCTGGCCGTCGGCGGCGCGCCGATCGCGCTGGTGTCGGCCGTCGAGATGACCCTGGTCGGCGCGGTGGCACCGAACGGCTCGCTGGCGGAGGCGTTCACCTGGGCCTCGCTGGCCACCGTGCTCGGCGACGCGGTGGGCCAGCAGGCGGGCGGCCTGCTGGTGGAGCCGCTCGGCGCACGCGGGGTGTTCGCCGCAGCCTTCGCCGTCGCGCTGGGCGCCGCCGTCCTGGCCTTCGCCGTCCGCCCGCTGCTCGACCGGGGCACCTCGGCCGCGACCGCCGCGGAGTGCGCCGCGTGACCGGCCGCCCAGCCCTCGCCTCCGCTCCCGTCCCGGCCCCTGCCCCTTCCCCTGCCCCAGCCCCTGCTCCCGTCCCTGTCCCCGTCCCAGTGCCGCCCGCCGCCCCGTGCCACCCACCGCTCCCCTCCCGCCCACGAGGTCACCGACGATGAAGCCCGAAGGCCCGCTGTTCCGGCCCGTCAAGCTCGCCCAGTTCCCCTCGGCCGTCAAGGAGTTCCTGGCCACCCGGGACACCACCCAGGACACCCGGGACTCCCAGGACTCCCAGGACGCCGACCCGTACACCGCACCGGACGCCGCACCCGGACTCGCCCCCGGTGCCGTCGGGGTGCCGGTCCCGGTCGACGGACGCGCGGACCTGGCCCAGAGCCTCGACCTCGCCGAGCAGCTGTACGACGCCCTCCACCGCCCCCGGCCGCTCGACCTCGGAATCCTCCTCGGCGCCGACCGGCTCCCGGACGGCCTCGCCGAGCTGGCCGGACCGCTGGCCGCCGAGTGGCTGCCCGAGGAACGGCTCGCCGACACCGCCGCCCTCCTCCGCGACCACCCGGGCGGCCTGCTGCTGGTCGGCTGCTACGACCGGCTCACCCTCGACCCGGTGCGCTCCCTGCTGTTCGCCACCTACCGCAGCCGGACCCACGCCCTGACCCTGCTGAGCGGGCGCGACACCGCCTCGCTCGCCTGGAGCGTCGCCAAGCAGTACGCCCGCCCGGCGGCCGCGGTCGGGGCCGTCGGACTGTTCACCGACACCGACCGGCCGCCGCACCTGCCCGGCGTCCAGGTCCACGACGACCGGGACTTCGAGCGGGTCGACATCCAGGCCGCGATCCTCGGCACCCGCTGGCGCAAGGTCGCCTTCCAGGGCCACGGCAAGGACGACAGCGTCAACCTGGGCGAGTTCACCATCTGCGGCCTCAGCCCGGCCGCCGAGGCGCGGCCCGGGCTGCTCGGCCCGCGCTGCTCCTACGGGCTGCCCTGCTACAAGCCCGAGGACAAGCTCGTCCCGCTGCACCGGGTGCCGGCCGTCGAGGTGGTGCTCAGCGCCTGCAACAGCGGCCCGCTGGCCGACCTCGCGCTGTACGACCCCAAGTACCAGCTGCTGCTCAACGCGCTGGACGGCCCGGCCCGCACCGTGGTCGCCGCCGTCTCGGTGCACGACTCCGACCGGCCCGAGAACGTCGCCTGGATGCGCGCGGCCCTCACCGGCGGCGACACCGTGGACACCCTCAACGCCAGCCTGGCCGGATCGCACCCGTACCCGGCGTTCCTGCGGTTCGGCCTGCCGGACGCCACCGCGCCCGCGCCCGAGCCGGCCGACCACCGGCCCGACCCGCTGCTGCTCACCGTCGGCCGCCGGCTGAACGCCCTGCTCGGTTCCGAACTCCTGCCGCACAACCACACCCTGCGGCCCCGGCTGACCAAACTGGCCCGGAAGGTCGACCTCTGGGTGGCCCGGCCCACCCATCTCGCCGACCAGTCCGCCGCCGAGATCCAGGCCTCGCTCACCGCCGACCTGCAGTCGCTCGACCATGTGCTGGCCGGGCAGGTCGCCTCGGACCCCGAGGACGAGCTGATGAACTACCCGGCGCACTTCGGCGACCGCAGTTCCCTGGACCCCGAGGTGCGCGAGGTGACCTGCCACTGCGGGCGCCCGGCCCAGGAGTTCACCCGGCGCGGCCTGCTCCCGCAGATCCTCGACACCGTCTGCGCCGTCTGCATGCGCTGCGGGGACGTCACCTTCCGGCTGCCGGAGGCGCCCTCGCTGCTCGCCCACAGCGCCGACGAGGTCCGGCAGGGCGGCGTCCTGGAGGTGCGCGCCGAACTCACCGCCGCCCGCACCGGCCCCGTCCGGCTCGGCCTGTTCGTCCCCAGCTACCTGCGCGCGGACGCCACGGTCGAGCCCGAGCACGCCAAGGTCCGCGCCGTCGGTGGCCGGCCGACGGATGTCGCGTTCCGGGTCCGCTTCGACCCGGCCACCGCCCCGCAGGCCTACTACTTCACCGTGTTCGCCGTCCAGGACCTCGCCGTCTCCACGGCCCGCCGCCACTTCGGCGTCCTGCCCGGCTGACCCGTCATCCGACCGCACCCCCCGAGGACATCAGGACCATGACCAGCACCAGCACCAGCACGATCACCGGGCCCGGCGCCCAGCCGGCCATCGAGCTCATCGAGCAGAACGGCGAGGTGACCCTCAGCATCGGCGGGGAGCAGGCCATGCAGGCCTGGGAGCGCGACCTCATGTGGGCGAGCGCCGACCTGCTCTGCGAGTACGGCCAGGACTTCTACGAGGTCGGGCTCGGCCTCGGCCTGTCCGCTCTGCGGATCGCGCAGAACCCGGCCACCCGCCACCACACCGTGCTGGAACTCTTCGACGAGGTCGAGGACCTCTTCCGGGCCCGGCACCCCCAGGTGCCCGACAACCTCACCGTCGAGCGCGGGGACTTCTTCCGGCGGATCTTCGAGCTGCCCTCGGAGAGCATCGACGGGATCTTCTTCGACCCGGCCCTGGACATGGAGGTGTGGACCGACGCCGAGCTGTGGGCCCGCACCGTGCCCGAGGTGGTCCGGGTGCTGCGCCCGGGCGGGGTGTTCATCCCCTTCTTCAGCACCAAGCCCGAGCTTCGCTGGCAGTACACCCCGCACTTCCGCTCGATCCGCGTCGAGCGCCACCCGTACACCGCGTACGACACCACCGAGTACACCCACGGCACCAGCGGTGACGCCTACATCCAGTGCTTCCTCAAGGACTGAGCGACATGACCACCCAGCACGCCGCCCACCTCGCCGACCTGCCGCGGACCCTGTTCCTGGCCGGGCCGTTCATCCAGCTGCTCGACCCGGAGACCGGCGAGATGCCGCCGGGTGCCCGGGAGCCCTTCGACCTGCTGATCAAGCACTTCGAGTCGCAGGGCGTCGCCGTGCACAACGCCCACCGCCGGGAGGCCTGGGGCGCCGAACTGATGCGCCCCGAGCAGTGCACCGCGCTGGACCAGGAGGAGATCCGCAAGGCGGAGCTCTTCGTCGCCCTGCCCGGTTCCCCGGCCTCCCCGGGCACCCACATCGAGATCGGCTGGGCCAGCGCCTTCGGCAAGCCCATCGTGCTGCTGCTCGAACGCGGCCGGGAGTACACCTTCCTGGTCCAGGGGCTGCACACGGTGGCGGAGGTGGAGGCGGTGGTCTACACCGACCTCGCCGCCTCGCTGCCCGCCGTCGACCGCGCCGTCCAGCGGGTCCTGGCCCGCCACCGCGGTTCCGCCCGACCCGCCTGACCCGTCCCGCGCCCAGCCCGACCCGGTCACCGGCCACCGGCCACCGGCCACCCGCAAACCGCCTACCGCCCACCGCCCACCGCCCACCGCCGACAGGAGCCACGACGACCGATGCGACGCCGCCACGGCCCGCCCGCCCTGAACGCCGTCCCAGCGGTCCTCGCCGTACTCGCCGTGCTCCTGTCGGTGGTGGCCGCCGCCCCGCCCGGCCACCACCCCGCCCACTCCCGCCCGCCCGGCGACGGCCCGCGGACCCCGGCGGTCGTCACCCACACCGTGACGCTGCGCAGCGACGCGACGGGTGCCGCCTGGCGGGGGCACCAGCAGGTCGACTTCACCCAGGTCGCGCCCGAGCCGCTGTCCGCCGTCCACCTGCGGCTCTGGGGGAACGCCCGCGGCGGGTGCGCGGCGCCCGCCGTCAGGCTGACGGGCATCACCGGCACGGCCACGGCGGACTGCACCGCGCTCGAGGTGCCGCTGCCCCGGCCGCTGCGCCAGGGCGAGTCCGGCACCCTCGACTTCGAGTTGTCCGTCGACGTCCCCGAGGGCCTCGACCGCTTCGGGCGCGACGGCGCGTACACCATCCTCGGCAACGCCCTGCCGACGCTCGCCGTCCTGGACGGCGACGGCTGGCACCTCGATCCGTACACCCGCAACGGCGAGTCCTTCTACTCCCTCGCGGCCGACTACTCCGTCTCCCTGGACCATCCCTCCGACCTGCTGGTCCCCGCCACCGGCAGCGCCGTGGACACGCCCGGCGCCCCGGGCCGGACCCTCACCACCGTCACCGCGCGCCAGGTCCGCGACTTCGCCTGGGCCGCCGGTCCGTTCACCCGGCTCACGGGCCGGTCGGCGGACGGCGTGCGGATCGGCGTGTTCGCGGCCCCCGACGTCACCGCCGAGGAGGCGGGCCGGATGCTGGAGCTCGCGCGCACGGCGATCGACGCACACTCCGCCCGCTTCGGCGCCTACCCGTACGGCGAGTTGGCCGTCGTCCTCGACAACGCCTTCTGGTTCAGCGGCATGGAGTACCCGGGCTTCGTCCTCGACCGGGTCAAGCCCTCGGCGCTGGTCCACGAGCTGGCGCACCAGTGGTGGTACGGCATCGTCGGCGACGACCAGTACCGCGCGCCGTGGCTGGACGAGTCCTTCAGCGAGTACGCCACCGACCTCGTGCTCGGCTCGGCGGACAAGGACTGTGCGGCCGAACCGCGTTGGGAGTCCGAGGACGAGCGGCTGACCTCGCCCATGAGCCACTGGGACGCGCACCCCGACCGGTACGAGGCGGTCGTCTACGACCACGGCTCCTGCGCCCTGCACGAGCTGGGCCGGCTGCTGGGCGAGGACACGATGGCCGCCCTGCTGCGCGACTACGCCCGGGCCCACTGGTACGGCGTCTCGACCACCGCCGCGTTCAAGGCCGCCGCCCGGGCGGTCTCCCCGGTCGACCTCGCCCCGTTCTGGCGGGATCACCGGATCGACGGCTGAGCGCCGACCGGGCCCACCTCCACGCCGCCGAACCGGACGGACCGCCCCGGCCGGCTGCCGGGGCGGTCCTTACTGGATCAGTACTCGGTCCGTCCGCGGCCGGGCGCGCGCGGCGCCCGGCCGGGAGGGATCAGAGCTCGCTGGTGACGCTCACCCCGCTGAAGCCCTGCTGGGCGTACAGGCTGAAGAAGACGTAACCGGCCCGGGGGTTGGTGACGGTGATGGTCTCGGAGTTGTCCGGGCCCGCCGAGCGAGTGACGTACGAGTTGGTGTACGCCCAGCCGTACGGGTTGTAGTAGAGCTCGCCGTTGCCGGTGCCGCCGCTGCTGGTGACCCGGATCTGGCGGGTGCCCGCCGGCACCCAGAGGTAGAAGTGCGCGTAGTTGCCGGTGATGGCCGCCAGGTTGCTCCGGCCGCAGTTGACGTCGAGCTTGCGGAGGTCACCGCCCGCGCACTCGGTCACCCTGGGGAAGCTCGGGATCTTCTTGCACTCGCCGGCCCCGCAGGAGTTCAGCCAGGTGTCGAAGTCGGCGTCGTAGCGGGTGCCGATGGTCGACGTGAGGAGGGTCTTGGAGCCGGCCCAGTCGCCCTTGCGGTACAGGGCGAGAAGGCTGTCCACGTCGGGCCGGTGGCGCTCCAGCATGTAGCGGACGGCCAGGTAGCCCCAGCGGTAGGTGCGGTCCTCGTTCTGGTAGTGGCTGTCGAAGAGCTCGCTCAGCCGGTAGGTGTGCTGGGCGGCCTGCTCGACGACCCGGGAGTCCACGGTGTTGAGGTAGGAATTGGCGACGACCTCGGCGAGGCCCTCGGTCCACCACGCGACGGGGGTGCGGTCGGCCGCGTCGAAGTCGCCGTACATGTTGAAGCGGGCGTCGAGGTAGTGGGTGTACTCGTGGTTGAGGTTCCAGATCGAGAAGCCCGGGTCACCCCAGGTCTTCTCGTAGGCGAGGAACCGTGCCCGGTTGCCGGCAATGGCCGGGTCGCCCTCCAGGTACATGCCGCCGTTGTTGGTCAAGTTGCCGAACATGACCGGGGAGAGCGCCTCGTACTCCTGCGAGTTGTTGAAGACGACGACATCGATGGTGCTGTTGCGGTCGTCAGCGACCGGGCCGCTGTCCCGCACCACGGCGTGGAAGTAGGCGTCCTGGCCGTTCAGGCTGGTGCAGGTGCTGTCCAGCTGTTCCGGGGTCATGGCCTCGGCGAGGATGCGGATACTCGGGCTGCACTGCTTGACGTTCGTCAGGTAGGTGTCCTGGAAGAGCTCCGCGTCCTTGCAGGTGCCGTAGGAGGCGCACCTCGCCTGGTCGTAGGCGCGCACGCCGACCGCGGCCGCCGCGCGCTGGTTCCGGGTGGGGCCGGTGACCGAGAACTTCGCGCTGAGCGCCTCGAGGTACGGCTTCGCCCGAGGGAGGAGCTCGGGGTAGTACATGAACCGGCTCAGTTCCTTGATCGAGTTGGTGAGCACGGGGTCGTAGGTGCCGCCGGCGTGGACGAGGGCGCGGTTGGCGAAGGCCGCCACCAGGTCGATCAGGGTCGGGTCGGCCTGGAGCTTCTGGCGGAACTCCGGGTCCCGGCTCTCGATGCCTCGGAAGAGCACCAGGAAGGCCGGGTTGAGCCCCCACATCAGGTTGTCCTTGTCCCACGCGCTGCTGTTGTAGGCGGTGAGCAGGAGTTTGGCGATCGGCAGGTAGGTGACCGGCTCGCGGGTGACGTCGGCGAGTATGGCCGCGTTCGCCAGCGGGCCGGCGTTCTCCGCGGTGGTGTCCAGCGCGTGCGAGTTGGCGAAGAAGGCCTGCACACCGGGGAGGATCGCCTTCGGAACGTCCTCGCTGTACTTGCCGACCATCGAGGGGTAGGCCCACTGCACGGCGTAACCGGCCTGGAAGTAGTACGTCAACTGCTGGACGGAGCCGCTGTTGTTGCCCTGGTAGGCGACGGCGGCCTCGTGGACGGCGGCGGCCACCGTGAGCATCTGGGACTCACGGAAGGCGGCGGCCGCGTAGCGGGGCTCGATCCTGAACAGGCTGTCGATGCAGTTCACGCTCACGGACTTGATGAGCCTGATCAGCTCCGCGCCCGTCCGCCCGAAGTCGGTCGGGTTGCACGCCACTGCTTCGGCCGACCCGTCACCGGCGGCCGCGCCCGGGCCGGACGACTTGGCCGCCGGCTTCGGGGCGGACCGGGGGGCGAAGTCGTTGCGCGGCCTGTTGTCGGCCGACGTGAGGTTCCCGTTGTGCGCGGCGGGTACCGCGGCGGGATCGTCGGACTTCAGGACCTTCTCCACGCCGGGCGGCGGGAGCTCGCCGGACGGAGCCGCGTGGGCTCCTGCGGCCTCCCGGGCGGCCGGCGGTACGGCCAGGGGGGACGCGGCGACGGGTGCGGCCTGCCCGAGTGGGGCGAACAGGCCGATCGTCAGGACCAGGGAGAGCGCTAGCGTCAAAAGTCTTGCCAACTGCCGAAGGTGCGACAGACGTGCGGTTCTCACGTGGGGGCCTCCGGGCCTTAAGTCGGTCGCGTTGGGGACGTGACCGGTGGAGGTGAGGACCAAAGGGCGACGGTGCCTTGATGGGGCTCCGTCGCGACCGGTGGGGAGCGGTGATCAGTACCATGGCACATGTCACATCTCCTTTGGAAGCCCTTTACCGCCACTCCGTTCGGCCCGGAACGTTCCGCACCGGGAGCATGACGATCCGTCATCACTGCTGCTGTACAACAGAGTTCAACAATCCAGGAATCAACATCCGACCTGGCGGCGAGCTGCCCAGCGGAGCCCGACGCTCTGACGACGGACCGTCAGGCTCCGTA
The DNA here is from genome assembly GCF_054031055.1 of Kitasatospora sp. cg17-2. NCBI lineage: Bacteria > Bacillati > Actinomycetota > Actinomycetes > Kitasatosporales > Streptomycetaceae > Kitasatospora > Kitasatospora sp. cg17-2. Next base: position 9,188,279 of record NZ_CM132923.1, on the reverse strand, counting down.
CACAGCAGCGGCGGTGCGCACGAAGGCGCGGACCAGCGGATTCGGGTCCCCCGCGTTCCAGACCGCCAGCACCCGGCTCGGCGGCATGTCGGCCACCGGCACGACGGCCAGCCCGGCGGGCGGCTCGTGCCCGAGCGGGGCCATCCCGACCGTGCCGTTCCAGAGCACCGCCTGCCGGCACTCCTGGACGGCGCGGACGACCGGACCCTGTCGGCGCTCACCGCCGTTCCAGTACGCCTGCCAGCGCGGATCGGTGCCCTCCGGGAACTGGAACCACCGCCGCTCCGCCAGGTCCGCCAGTCGCAGCCGCGCGCGGCCGGCCAGCGGATCGTCGGCGCGCAGCACCGCCCCCACCGGGTCGGCCCGCAACTCGCGCACGGCCAGGCCGGTCTCCTCGAACGGGCCTCGGGTCAGCGCCACGTCGACCAGGCCGGCGCGCAGCCCGCAGGTCGGGTCGGTCAGATCGGTCTCGCGGACCCGGACCTCCACCTCGGGGAAGCTCCGCCGGTAGGCGGCGGCCAGCCGGTTCACCCCCAGGTCGGAGCTGTCGGCCAGGATGCCGACGGTCAGCGACGCCGGGCCGGCGGCCGCGGTGACCCGGGCGCGGGCCCGCTCGGCCCGGTCCAGCAGGTCCCGCGCTTCCGTCAGCAGGGTCTCCCCGGCCGGGGTGAGCGTGGTCCCGGTGGCGGAGCGGTTCAGCAGGACGGCTCCGAGCTCGCTCTCCAACTGCCGGATCGCACGGCTCAGCGGCGGCTGGCTCATGTGCAGCCTGGCGGCGGCCCGGCCGAAGTGGAGTTCCTCGCCGACCGCGACGAAATAGCGCAGCGTCCGCAGCTCCATACCCGCAACGATACCCGCGCGGTATCGGCCGCCACAGAACGGGTCTTGGACGGACGACCGGCCCCGGCGGTGGAATCGGGGCATGACCGGAACACCGAACGCCGACACACCCGCCACCGCACCCACCGCACCCACCGCACCCACCGCACCCACCGCAACGAACGCACCCACCGTCTCCGTGGTCGGTCCGGACGAGGGCGAGACCGTCCTGCTCGGCACCACCCGGATGCGGATCCTGGAGGACGGCGGCACCACCGGGCACCGCCTGGGCATCGCCGAGTCCGTCATCGCCCCGCACACACCGGGTCCGCCGCAGCACCGCCATGCCGGGCACGACGAGGGCTTCTACATCGTCTCCGGCTCGGTGCGCTTCACCGTCGGGGACGAGGAGCACGACGCGGTCGCGGGCAGCCTGGTCGTCGTCCCACCGGGGGCACCGCACACCTTCGCCAACGTCCGCGACGAACCGGCCGTCATGCTCAGCACCTTCACCCCCGACCCGTACGTCCGGTACTTCCGGGAGCTGCGGGACCTCCACGCCGACGGCGGGGCCATGACACCCGAGGCGCAGCTCCGGCTGATGCGCCGCTACGCGACCGAACCCGCCGGGGCTCCCGCCCCGGGGCCGTCCTGACCGGCGCGGACGGGCCGTGCCACGATGCGTCCCATGGACATCCAGAACCCCGGCGGGATCCTGGTGCGCACCGCCGCGCCTTCGGACTGGACCGCGATCGCGGACCTCGACACGGTCGCGGCGGCGGGTGACCCGGACCGCCGCGCGGCCGTCCGGCGCTGGTGCGAGCGGGGGCTCGTGCTGATGGCCGAGGACCCGTCGGGGCCGCTGGGCTACGGCGTGCTGGAGTACACCTTCTTCGAGCAGGGCTTCGTGACCATGCTGATGGTCGCGAGCCGCGCCCGCCGACGCGGTGTCGGATCGCTCCTGCTCGGAGCCGCCGGGGCGGCCTGCACCGCGCCGAAGCTGTTCACCTCGACGAACGTCTCGAACCTGCCGATGCAGCGGCTGCTCCAGCGTGAGGAGTGGCACGCGGTCGGGTTGCTGCACGGGTTGGACGACGGCGATCCCGAGCTCTTCTTCCGCTGCCCGCCGGACCGGACCGGGACCGGTCGCCACTGACCGGCGACACGGACTCCGGCCGCCCCCGGCGCACCCGCCCCGCTCGCACCGGGCTCAGCGGCCTGCCGGGACGCACCGGTGGTCCAGGGCCAGGGTGATCGCCCCGTGGAGGGAGGCGTCGGCGGTGAACCGCGCCGGGAGGACGGTCGGCGGGAAGGGGACGGCGCGGTCCAGGCGCTCGGCGAGGGCGGGCAGGATCACCGCTCCGGCGGCCATCATGCCGCCGCCGACCACGACCCGCTCCGGGTCCAGCAGCACCGCGATGTTGGCGACGGCCGTCGCGAGCGTGTCGAGCGCCTCGCGGGCGATCCGCCGGGCGGCCGGGTCGGGGCTGGTGAACAGGCGGTCGGCGGTGAGTGCCTCGCCCAGTTCGGCGGCGCTGCGCTCGGCGAGGGCCCTGCCGCCGACCAGTTCCTCCAGCGGGGCGTGCCCGTCGGCGAAGGCCGCGACGGGCGCCCCGGGCGGTCGGCCGGGGTCCAGGTAGGCGATCTCGCCGGCCGCCCGGTGCGCGCCGTCGAGCACCCGGCCGCCGACGGTGAGCGCGGCGGCGACACCGGTGCCGAGGCTGAGGTAGACGCCGGGGTCGGCGCCGCGCAGGGCGCCGCGGCGCAGCTCCGCGAGGGCTCCGGCGCGGACGTCGTTGGCCACCGCGACGCTCTCCACGCCGAGTTCGAGCGCCAGGCGGTCGGCGAGGGCGAGGTTCTCCCAGCCGGGCAGGTTCGGGGTGAGCAGAATCCGGTCCGGCCGGATGACGCCCGGGCTGACCGCGGCGTGGGCGAGCACCGGCAGCCCGAGCGCGGACCGGGCGTACGCGGCGAGTTCGCGGGCCGCCGCACCGGCGCGGGCGAGGACCGGGTCGGGCCCCTGCTCGGGCCGGGTGGCGAAGCGGATCCGCCGTACGGGGGTGCCGTCGGGGTCGGCGAGCGCGACCTCGGTCTTGGTGCCGCCGAAGTCGATGCCGATGACGGCGCCGTCGGGGTGTGAACGCCCGCGCGGGCGGGAGTGCGGGACGGGCTCGGGCCGGACGGCGGGGTCGGTGCTCAAGAGGGCGTCCTCGGGTGGTGGCCGAACGGCGGACGGGAGGCGGTGCGGCGCCACCCGCCCGCCGTCCGGCGGTCGGGGGTGAACGGTCCGGACGGCTAACCGATCCGCGCGGCCTCCGCCTCGTCGGCCTGGGCCTCCAGGAACTCCTCGCGGATCTCCTTGGGGCCGAACGGCCAGGCGCCCTCGGCCCGGGACCAGACCAGGAAGGCGACGCAGCCGAGGGCGACCCAGGCCAGCGACCATTCGACGGGGTGGACCCCGGGGTTGGCCTTGTCCGCGTAGCCGTAGATGACCGTCCAGCCGATCGCGGCGACGACGGCCGGCAGCGGGTACAGCAGCATCCGGTACGGGCGGGCGAGGTCGGGCTGCCGTCTGCGGAGCACGATCACGGCGGCGATCTGGGCGAGCGCCTGCACGATCACCATGACGCTGGTGAGCAGGGTGATCAGGACGGTCAGCGGCGGGTGCGCGGCGACGTTGCCGATGTGCCGGGCGAACAGGAAGCCGCCGGCGGTGATCGCGCCCATGGAGAGCAGGCCGACGACGGGGAACCCGTGCTCGGGGTGGAGCCGGCCGAAGGCGCGGAAGAACATCCCGTCGCGGGCCGCGTCGTAGGGGACGCGGGAGGCGCCGAGCAGACCGGCGCAGACGGAGGCGAAGGCGGTGATCAGGATCAGGACGGTCACCGTGTCGGCGGCGCCCTTGCCCCAGGTCTGTTCCAGGACCGCGGAGGCGACGGACCTGGAGGCGACGCTGTCGGGGTCGAGCATGTCCTGCCAGGGGATCACGCCGAGGACGCCGATCTGCATCAGCAGGTAGATGCCCATGATGGCGACGATCGAGAGGATGATGGCGCGCGGCATGACCCGGCCCGGGTTCTTGATCTCCGCCCCGAGGTAGGAGGCGGTGTTGTAGCCGAGGTAGTCGTAGATCCCGATGGTCAGACCGGCGGCGAAGCCGATCCAGAACTGGCCGTGGGTCAGCTCGATCGCGTGGGCGGGCCAGGTGAAGGCCATCGACGGGTGGAAGTCGGTGAAGGAGGCGAGGATCACCGCGCCGACCGAGACGATCATCACGCCCCAGAGCACCACGGTGGCCCTGCCGATGTTCTCCACCTTGCGCCAGAGCAGCAGCACCACCAGGGCCAGGACCGCGACGCCGACGATGTCGCCCTGCCCGGTCGTCAGGCCCGGCCACAGGTAGGAGAGGTACTGCACCAGGCCCTGGACGCCGGTCGACATGATCAGCGGGATGAACAGCATCGCCGTCCACACGAACAGGAACGGCATCAGCCGCCCGCTGCGGTACTGGAAGGCCTCGCGCAGGTAGACGTAGGTGCCGCCGGCGCCGGGGAGCGAGGCGCCGAGTTCGGCCCAGACCAGGCCGTCGGCGAGCGCGAGCAGCGCGCCCGCGATCCAGCCGACGACGGCTTGCGGGCCACCGAAGGCGCCGACCATCAGTGGGATGGTGACGAACGGGCCGATCCCGCACATCTGGCTCATGTTGATCGTGGTGGCCTGGAAGAGGCCGATTCTTCGGGTGAAGCCTGCGGACACTGGGGGCTCCATGAGGTGGGGGACGGAGCGGAGGAGGAGGCGGCGCGGGCATTAAGTTAAGGAACATTACTTTCATCGTCAAGGGTGTGCGCACCTCTCCTCGCGCCCGCGCTCCGACCACCCGCCCGGAACAGCCCGGTGCCCGGCCGCCCCCGAAGGGACGACCGGGCACCGGACCCGACCCCGACGGCACGCCGGACCGGTCACACCCGACGGATCGTCAATTCCCTCTCCGCGACCGCACGGAAGCCGTTCGGCCGGCGGCCCGTGACGCGCAGGACGGTGTCGGTGGTGCGGTCCTCGGCACCCTCGGCGATGGCACGGTCCAGGTCCGCCAGCAGCGCGGCGAACCGGGCCGGCATCCGCTCCGCCAGGGCGGCGGTCAGCTCCTCCGGCGTCAGGCGCCGGTGCACGACGGGACGACCCAGGACCTCCCCGGCGATCCGGGCGATGTCGTCGTAGCCGAGGACCTCCGGGCCGGTCAGCACCAGCTCGCGGTTCGGCGCCGGGTCGTCGGTGAGGGCGTGCACGGCCACGGCCGCGATGTCCTCGGCATCCACGAAGCCGACCCGCCCACCGCCGGTCGCGGTCCGGACGGCACCCTCGCCCCGGATGCCCTCGGCGTGCGGGTGCGCGCCGGTGAAGTTCTGCATGAACCAGGACGGACGCAGGACCGCCCACTCCGCGAACAGCCCGGGCAACGCCTCGTGCACCGCGCCCACCGCCGGACCGCCGCTGGGCACGGCCGAGGAACTCAGCAGGACGGCGCGGCGCAGGCCCGCCGCCCGGGCCAGGCGGAGGAACGGCAGCATGACCGGCGCCGGGTCCGGCTCCCCCACCGGGGGCACGAGGTAGACGCGGTCGCAGCCGACGAGGGCGTCGGCGAAGGTGGCGCGGTCGTACCAGTCGAAGCGCACCGGCTCGGCACCGGGGAGCGGGGTGGCCCGGCGGGAGGCGGCCCTGACGGGGCGGCCGGCCGCGACCAGCCGGGCGACGGTCCGGCTGCCGGTGGTCCCGGTGGCGCCGACGACCAGGGTGGCGGCGGCCCCGGCGGCGGTCATCGGGCACCCCCGGCGGCGAGGCCGGTGTTTTCGGGCATGGGTGTCACAGACATCTCCCTCCGAGATGATCCGGACCAGCGGTCCGTTTCATTCAGGGAAGATACGGACCACTGGTCCGGATCGCAAATATCCAGATCACCAATGCCCGAACAGCCGACACCCGGACCACCGACACCCGGATCACCGGCGTCCTAGCAGCCGACGCCCAGGCAGCCGGTGCCCGAGCAGCCGACGCCCGGTCAGCCCGCGCTGCGGCCGCTGACCAGGACGCGGTCGCCGAGGTGCTCACTGTGGAAGCCGACCTCGGCCAGCAGCGCGGCGACGCGGAGGGTGGCCTGGAAGTGCCGCGATCGGACAGCGGCACCACCCTGCAGACGGGCGCCGTCGACCCCGGCCGCACCGGAAGCCTCGGAGGCCGCACCCCGGGTCGCGGCCTGCCAGGAGACGATCACGCCATGGACGCCGTCGGAGACCGTGGCACCACCGGTCCCGAGCACCGCGTCGGCCAACGGGAGCCCGGCCGCGCGCAGCGTGGCGGTGACCGAGCCAAGGAGTGCGCGATGATCAGACAGCATGCAAACCAGTCTAATTACCAAATGACAGGTTAACTCCAGCTGAACGACCGATTTGGGCCTCAAGGGTGACACCACCGACAAGCCGGACACCCCGGACCGGCAGGAACCGGGCCTCGAAGGAAGCGGCGGACGGCCACCCGGCCGCCCGCCGCATCCGACTGCCACGCGCCTACCAGCGGTCGTGCACCAGCGGGCGGATCCGCGCGTCGTAGAGCTCGCGGACGGCGGCCAGCGTGCTGTCCGACAGCGGCGGGAGCCCGGCCGCGGCGGCGTTGGCGACCGCCTGCTCGGGGTTGCGGGCGCCGGGGATGACGGCGGTGACACCCGGCTGCTGGACGACCCAGCGCAGCGCCGTCTGCGCCGCCGTCGCACCGGCGGGGGCGAGTCCGGCGAACGCGGCGGCCGCCTCGACACCGGTCGCGAAGTCGACACCGGAGAAGGTCTCGCCCTGGTCGAAGGCCTCGCCGTGCCGGTTGTAGGTCCGGTGGTCGTCCGCGGCGAAGCTCGTCCGCGCGGTGTACCGGCCCGACAGGAGACCGGAGGCCAGCGGCACCCGGGCCAGGATGCCGACCCCGGCCTCGGCGGCCGCCGGCAGCACCCGCTCCAGCGGCTTCAGCCGGAAGGCGTTGAGGATGATCTGCACACTGGCCACCCCGGGGCGGGCGATCGCGGTCAGCGCCTCGGCGCAGGTCTCCACACTGACCCCGTACGCGGCGATGCGCTGCTCCGCGACCAGGGTGTCGAGCGCGTCGTACACCTCGTCACTGGAGTAGACGGAGGTCGGCGGGCAGTGCAGCTGCACCAGGTCGAGCCGCTCGACACCCAGATTGCTCCGCGAACGGTCGGACCAGGCCCGGAAGTTGGAGAGATTGTAGTGCTCCGGCCGCTGCTCGGCCCGGCGGCCGAACTTGGTGGCGACGAACACCTCCGCGTCCGGACGGCCCTTCAGGTAGCGGCCGATCAGCTGCTCGCTGCGGCCGTCGCCGTAGACGTCGGCGGTGTCGAAGAGGGTGACGCCGGCCTCGACGGAGGCGTCCAGCACCGCCAGGGCGTCCTCCTCCCGGACGTCGCCCCAGTCGGCACCGAGCTGCCAGGTGCCGAGCCCCACGACCGAGACAGGTCGGCCGGTTCGTCCCAGAATGCGCTGTTCCATGGGCCGACCCTCTCACAGAACCGCAGGTCCGCCGCGCAATCGCGGCCACCCCGGAAGCCCTCCCCGGCCCCGGTCGCACCGTGACGCCCGTCACAACCGGCGCACGGCCCCTGCCGCACTCCCCCGAGGGCGCCACAGGATGTCCATACAAGTCGAGGCGTTCTTCTGACGTACAGCAACCGGACACCGGCGGTCGGCCCGCACGTACCCCGTAGCCGCTGTCCTCTTCAGGCACCGTTCCTCCACCCCCCATGACAGGCAGAGGTCTCCCACCCATGGCTGAGCTGAACCGGCGCCGTTTCCTCCAACTGGCGGGCGCCACCGCCGCGTTCTCGTCGCTGTCGCAGAGCATCGCGCGTGCCGCCGCGATCGCCCCGGCCGGCGCCACCGGGACTCTCCAGGACGTCGAGCACATCGTCGTGCTGATGCAGGAGAACCGTTCGTTCGACCACTACTTCGGCGCGATGAAGGGCGTGCGCGGCTTCGGCGACCCGCGCCCCGTCACCCTGCCGAGCGGAAAGCCGGTCTGGTACCAGACCGACTCCGCCCGCAAGGAGATCCTCCCGTTCCGCCCGCAGGTCAACAACCTGGGCATGCAGTTCGTCCAGGACCTCAACCACGACTGGGCCGGCGGCCACAAGGCGTTCAACAGCGGCAAGTACGACCAGTGGGTGCCGGCCAAGACCGCCACCACGATGGCTTATCTGACCCGCCAGGACATCCCGTTCCACTACGCGCTCGCCGACGCGTTCACCCTCTGCGACGCCTACCACTGCTCGTTCATCGGCTCCACCGACCCGAACCGCTACTACATGTGGACGGGCCACACCGGCAACGACGGCACCGGCGGCGGCCCGGTGCTCGGCAACCAGGAGGCCGGGTACGGCTGGACCACCTACCCCGAGCGGCTGGAGCAGGCCGGCGTCTCCTGGAAGATCTACCAGGACATCGGCGACGGCCTGGACGCGGCCGGCTCCTGGGGCTGGATCAACGACCCCTACCGCGGCAACTACGGCGACAACTCGCTGCTGTACTTCAACAACTACCGCAACGCCAAGCCGGGCAGCCCGCTGTACGACAAGGCCCGCACCGGCACCAACGCCAAGGCCGGCGACGGCCTGTTCGACCTCCTGCGGCGCGACGTGCAGGCCGGTACGCTCCCGAAGATCTCCTGGATCGCCGCCCCCGAGGCCTTCACCGAGCACCCCAACTGGCCCGCCAACTACGGCGCCTGGTACATCTCGCAGGTCCTGGACGCGCTCACCTCCAACCCCGAGGTGTGGGCCCGGACGGCGCTGTTCATCACCTACGACGAGAACGACGGCTTCTTCGACCACGTGGTGCCGCCGTTCCCGCCCTCCTCCGCCTCCCAGGGCCTGTCCACCGTCGCCACCGGCGCGGACTACTACGGCGGCAGCGTCGGCTACGGCGCCGGCGCCTACGGCCTGGGCCAGCGGGTGCCGATGCTGGTCGTCTCGCCCTGGAGCACCGGCGGCTACACCTGCTCGGAGACCTTCGACCACACCTCGATCATCCGCTTCATGGAGCGCCGCTTCGGCGTGCTGGAGCCCAACATCTCGCCCTGGCGGCGCGCGATCTGCGGCGACCTCACCACCGCCTTCGACTTCACCGCCTCCAACCCGGCACCGGCCGCCCTGCCGTCCACCGCCGGCTACCGCCCGCAGGACGCCAACCGGCACCCGGACTACGTGCCCGCCCCGCCCGCCGTCGGCACCATGCCGAAGCAGGAGGCCGGCACCAAGCCCACCCGTCCGCTCAAGTACGCGCCGTACGTGGACGGTTCGGCCGACATCTCGACCGGCAAGTACCGGCTGACCTTCAGCGGCGGGGCGGCGGCGGGCGCACAGTTCCTGGTCACCTCGCCCAACCGCACCGACGGCCCGTGGACCTACACCGCGGAGGCGGGCAAGAACCTCTCCGACGCCTGGAACACCACCTACTCCAAGGGCGTCACCGACCTGACCGTGCACGGCCCCAACGGCTTCCTGCGCCGCTTCCGCAACCCGGGCAAGACCGCCGGGCCCGAGGTCACCGCGCGCCACAACCCGACCACCGGCAACCTCGACCTCACCTTCACCAACCCCGCCGGCGCCGACGCCGTCCTCACCGTCGCCAACGCCTACGGCGGCACCCCGCAGACCGTCACCGTCCGCCGGGGCGCAACCGTCGGGTACACCGTGGACCTGGGCGGCTGCCGCAACTGGTACGACGTCACCGTCACCTCCTCCGTGACGGCCGACTTCGTCCGCCGTCTCGCCGGCCACGTCGAGACCGGCGCCCCCGGCCTCTCCGACCCGGGCCTCCTCACCTACTGAGCCCGACCCGACCCGCCGACCCGGACCCGTCGGCCCGACCCGCCGGCTGTGCCCGGGCGCCCCGCACTCCGGGGCGCCCGGGCACAGCCGTCCTCGGGGCCGGGGCCACCCTCGCGCGCGCCCGGCCGCGCCTGGGCGCGCACGCGCCCGCGGCGTGCGAACCTGGGCCATGCCCCTTCCCCTGTACGGCGTGGCCGTCGGCACCTTCCAGGACTTCTCCCGCGACCCCTCGCACGACTTCGGCCAGTGGTACCACGGCCACCTGACCCTCTCGACGGCCGTCGGCGCCTTCGAGGCCGCCCTCGACGTCGACGCGCCCGGCAGCGTCGGCGTCTCCTACCGGCTGGTGGACGGCCTGCACCGCTCCGACCTGGGCCCGCTCCAGCAGCTGACCGCCGACTTCCACCGGCTCGACTCGTCACCGGCCTCCGGCGCGCTGGACTACGCCCGCAGCCCGCTGCTCCGCGACCCCGACTGGCTGCGCACCCTCAGGCGGCTGGTGCTGGGGGTGGTCGCGCTGCTGCAGAAGCAGCCCGTCGGCGCGCCGGCGTTCGGCCCGACCGTGGTCGACCGGCTGGTGGCGCTGCTCCACAGACTGCCGAACCGCCCCGTCGCGGTGTACCCGTGGGTGGCCAGCGACGGCGACAACGCGCTCGACGTGCTGGAGCCCCTGCTGCGCTCCGCCGACCGGATCTACGTCTTCGGCCAGCGCTTCACCACGGGTCTCGGCGTCCACGACGTGCACCTCAACCAGGGCGACCCGCTGGGCAGTCAGTGGTACGACACCGACGGCATCTGGCAGGACGGCGCCGTCGTCTGCGAGTTCGCGGACGGGCGGGTGGTGGTCTGGCAGATCAGGTTCAACACCCAGAGCCTGAACACCGACGGCGCCGGCCACCCGCTCTGACCGCCCGGCTCCCGCTGGGCGAACGGGACCGGCGGGACCGGTCGCAGGACCCGCCGACCGCCCCGCCCCGGCCGGGAGCCCGGCCCCGCCCCGCCGCACGGCCCCGCCCCGGACCCGAAACCTTCGTGTGGGAGGATCCCGCCCGAATGATCGACTTCGGGGGACGGTGGGGCACGTGCTGGTCTGGTTGGCGCGGGTGAGTGCGGTGGGCGCGTGGGCGGTGCTGTCCGTCGCGATCGTCTGGGCGTTCGGTCTGGGCGGCGGGACCCGCCAGCCGCTGACCACGATCGACACCCTCGGCCGGATCGGCATCGGCCTGCTCTGGCTGCGGGTGGCGGCACTGTGGGCGGCCAAGGCCGCCCGGATGTGGAACCGGCGCAGGCGCCGCCGGGTCTCCCTGTCCAAGGACCGCGCCCCGCTGCGGTTCCGGGTGCCGACGACCTTCGACGCGACCCCCTGGGTCTGGGTGCGCGTGACCGCCGTCCTCCTGCTGCTGCCGTTCGCGGCCGCGCTCCCGTGCGCCCTGAACGAGATGGACGGCGGCGAGGACGCGCGCGCGATCAAGAACGCGGGCGCGGTGGTGTCCACCGCGACGGTGGTCGGGGTGACGAACGCCGAGGCGGTCGAGGACTCCGACGGCGTGCTGAACCACTACGACTCCGACCTGGAGCTCGCCCTCCCCGACGGCCGCCGGATCACCGCCTGGGGCGCCGACACCCACGAGGAGCCCCGCACCGACATCCGGGTGCAGGTCCTGTGGGCCCCGTCGGCGCCCCAGCTGGGCCCGGTGGTACGCACCTGGGACCTCTCCCGGCACGTCGACACCGGCACGACGATCGGCGGCACGCGCCTCTTCCTGCTGCTGTTCTTCGGCCTGTTCTTCGTCTGCTCCGTGGTGCCGATATCCGTCGCGGCGGAGGCGGACCAACTGAACGACCTGGCCTGGCGACCCCTCGCCCAGACCGCCCTCCCCGTCCTGGCCACCTACCTCTTCCTGTGGATCCGCCCACTGCTCACCGGCGTCGGCGTCGGCGGGCCCGAGTCGATCCTGCCCGCCGTCTACGGCGGCTTCGCGATCCCGCTGCTGTTCCTGTACATCGGCCTGGCCGTCCGGGCGCTGGTCGACTGACCGGCCCCGGGCGCTTCTGCCAGGTGATCGCGGAGGCCGGCCCCGCAGCTGCGACGGGGCCCGCCCGGCGGCGGCGGTTTCCCTCTAGGGTCGGGCGTACCCGCAGGTGAAAGCCCTGCTCCCAGCGATCGTACGAGGTCCGCCATCATGAGCCTGAGCATCCGCAACCAGATCCCCGGCACCGTCACCTCCGTCACCGCGGGCGAGGCGATGGCCACGGTGAAGGCCCGGCTGGACGGCGGCCAGGAGGTCACCGCGGCCGTCACCGTCGACGCCGTCGAGGAGCTCGGACTCGCCGAGGGCAGCGTGGTCCGGGCCATGGTGAAGTCCACCGACGTCTCCCTGGCCACCGGCCCGGTCACCGGGCTGAGCATCCGCAACCGGATCCCCGGCACCGTCACCGGCATCACGGCCGGGGCCGCCATGGCCACGGTGAAGGTCACCGTGGAGGGGGGCGGCGTCCTCACCGCGGCCGTCACCCGGGACGCCGTGACCGACCTGGGCCTGACCACCGGCTCCGCCGTGGTCGCTCTGATCAAGGCCACCGAGCTGTCCCTCGCCACCGCCTGACCACCGTCCGCCCCGGACGACGACGGGGGCCCCGGGAGCATCGGATGCTCCCGGGGCCCCTTGCCGTTGCCGGCGTGTCAGCCGCGTGTCAGCGGGGCAATCAACGGCCCTGGAGGGACTTCGCGGTGTCGCCGAAGCTCCAGCCCTTCGAGCCGTCCCAGTTGATCGACCAGGTCATGAGCCCCTTCAGCGCACCGCCGAAGGCGCCCCACGACTGGCTGACCAGGCTCGGCGCCATGTAGCCGCCGCCCGCGCCGGGCTGGGCCGGCAGACCGGGCACCTGCTTGTCGTAGGGGACCTTGATGGTGGTGCCCTGGATGGTCAGGCCGTTGTTCAGGCACTCGGTCTGCTTGGTGAAGCCCTGGACGGTGCCGGCCTGGTAGGAGTCACCGGAGCAGCCGTACATGCTGCCGTTGTAGTACTGCATGTTCAGCCACCACAGGCGGCCGTTGTCCACGTACTTCTTGATGATCGGCAGGTAGGCGCCCCAGATCGAGCCGTAGGTGACGCTGCCGCCGGTGACGTACGCGGTCTCGGGGGCCATCGTCAGACCGAAGCCCGCGGGCATCTGGGCGAGCACGCCGTCGATGATGCGGATCAGGTTGGACTGGGAGGCGGACAGCGTGCCGATGCTGCCGCTGCCGGAGAGCCCGGTCTCGATGTCGATGTCGATGCCGTCGAAGTTGTACTTCTTCAGGATCGGGACGACGGTCGCGACGAACTTGTCCGCGACGGCGCTGGAGCCGAGGTCGATGCCCGCGGCGGCGCCGCCGATCGACATCAGCAGGGTCGCGCCGGCCGCCTTGGCCTGGCACATCTCGGCGGGGGTGGACACCTTGACGCCGGCGTCCATGCCGTCCTGCCACAGGACGGTGCCGTCGGAGAGGATCACCGGGAAGGCGGCGTTGATGACGTTGTAGCCGTGCGCGGCGATCCGGCTGTCGGTGATGGGGACCCAGCCCATGCCCGGGTGCACGCCGTTGGAGGCGCCGTCCCAGTTCTCCCAGTAGCCCTGGAGGACCTTGCCCGCGGGGCGGGGCTTGGTCGGGCAGGTGTCACCGGTCGGCGGCGTCGTGGGAGGCGTCGTCGGCGGCGTGGTGGGCGGGGTGGTCGGCGGGGTGGTCGGCGGCGTGGTCGGCGGCGTCGTGGGAGGCGTCGTCGGCGGCGTCGTGGGCGGCGTGGTGGTGCCGCCGGGGCCGCTGAGCACCACGTCGTCCGCGTAGTACGCGGGCTGTCCGTACCAGCCGTGCAGGAAGACCGTCACCGAGGTGGTGCTCGGCCCGGTGCTGAAGCCGACGCTGAGCTGGCTGTAGGTGGCGCTGCTCGCCGTCCAGGTGGACTGGGCGCCGCTCAGGCCCGTGCCGGTGGCGCCCAGGTAGATGTAGCTGCCCTGGACGAAGGCGCTCAGCGTGTACTGCGAGTTGGGCTGCACGCTGACGGTCTGGGTGCACTGGGCGCTGTCCGAGCCGGCCGGCGTGGCCTTGAGCGCGGAGGAGCCGGAGTGCGTCGGACTGGCGACGGCGGCGCCGGAGCCGCCGGAACACGTCCAGTCGGAGAGCCCGTTCTCGAAGCCGGGGTTGGCCAGCAGGTTGGGGACCGCCGCGCCGGCGGTGACATTGCCGGCCACGACCAGGCCGGCGCCGATCACGGCGGCGGCGCTGATCAGCGCGAGGGAGCGGTTCACCGCGCCCGGTCCGGTCCGGGCGCCTCCGGTCCGGTACGTCCGGGCTGCTCGTTCCAGGGTGGCCCGGGGCTGCGGATCCGGGGTGCGCGACCTTCGTCGGAACATGCTGTGCTCCCTTCCCGCCGAGCGCCAGGGACGAAACCGACGCGTGGGGGCGTGACGCCCGGCTCTGGGTGAGGTGGGGGGACATGTGGGGCTGTGCCGGTCCGGATCGTAGGAGGGGCGGCCGAGCACGTCAATAGGTCTGGACCAATTGCGAGGGTCTGGACCAATTCGGGAGGCAGCCCGGCCCGGCCCGTGCGCCGGGGGATCCGCCGGCGCCGCTCCCCCCGGCCCGGGTTTCCGATGGGACGCGCGGGAGTTGGCGGGACCGGCGGCGCCGCGAGCGCGAGGACGGACGGGCCGTCAGCCCCGACCGGGGCCCGACGACGGCCGACGGGGCCGCAAACCGCCGGGGCATTCGACCATCCGAACGAGTGAATCCGGCGACGGCCGCCCCCGCTCGCGGCCGCCCGCCCGACACGCCGTCCGCCCCCGGCGCGGGGCGGCCCCGGGGCATCGGGGGCGTGCTCGAAAAGTCCCCGTTCGACCCGGGCTCGCCCGGTCGGAAATCCGCTTGAACGGCGCGCTCGAACAGCACCATCATCGGACCCCACCCCGCCCGTGACGGATTCGCCAACTCAGCTTTCCAGTAAGTGAGTTGTGCTGCTTCGCCATGGCCGGACCAGGTACTTCCGCCCGTCCGCGCACCGCTCCGCGACTGGAGGCCCCGTGGCCTGTCCCCCCACCCCGGCGATCCACTTCCCACCCGTCCCCGCGCCCCCGCCCGTCCCCGCCCCCCTGCCCGCCCGCGCGCCGCGGAAGGAGGCGAACGCTTGAGCACCACCACGACCTCGGCCGGCACCGCCGACGAGGAACTGCAGTGGCTCGCCGACGGACGCCGGATCGAGGCGATCGAGGCGATCAGCGTCAGCGCGATGGCCCGCCGACTGCCCGCGCTCGTCGTCCGCGCCTTCCGCCTCGGCTGGCGCATCGACCGCGCCTCCGTCGCCCTGCTCCTCACCTGCCAGGCGGTGTCCGCCGTCCTCGGCGCGGCCGGCCTGTTCGCGACCACCGGGACGATCTCCGCCCTGTTCGGCCCCGGCCAGGTCGGCACCAAACTCGCCCACGCCGCACCGTCGATCCTCGTGATCGCGGCGGCCGCCGGCGCCCGGTCCCTGCTGGGCATCACCATCCAGTCCATCACCATCCACCTCTCGCCGCGCATCTCCCGGGAGGCGGAGGCCTCGGTGCTGCGCGCCACCGTCGCGGCCGAGCTCACCGCCTACGACCACGCCGGCTACAACGACGAGCTGGAGGCCGCCGACCGGGGCGCCGAGGTCTGCGTGGACATCGTCGGCGAGGCGCAGAACCTGCTCGCCTCCCTCGCCTCCCTCCTCGGCGCCGCCGGCGTGCTGACCGTGCTCCACCCCGCGCTGCTCCCCCTGCTGGTGCTGGCGGCGCTGCCCCAGGGAATCGCGTCGGTGCACGCGGCCCGGGTGCAGTTCCTGGCCAACCGGGCCGCGATCGGTGACCGCCGGATCATGGCCAACCTGCGCTGGTACATCCACCTCAAGCGCAACGCCGACCAGGTCCGCTCCGACACCATGGGCGAGTTCCTGCTCAGCAAGTACGACGACGTCGGGCGGCGCTTGGACGCCAACTCCCGGCAGGCGGCGCGGCGCAGCGCCCGGGTGTCGGTGGTCGGCGCGGCCGCCTCCGGGCTGGGGACGGCCCTGGTCTGGGCGGCGATGCTGTGGCTGGTCAGCAGCGGCCGGATGAGCCTGCCGCGCGGCGGCGCCGCGGTGTTCGCGCTGGCCGCCGTCGGCACCAGTCTGCGCGGCATCGTCGGCTACGGCGCCGATCTGTTCCGCACCGGCATGTACCTGGACGACTGGTCGAACTTCCTCGACACGGCCGGCGGCCACCGGCCCGAGCGCGGCACCGAGGCGCCCGGGGCCCCGGAGCGGATCGCGGTGGAGGACCTCAGCTACGGCTACCCCGCCGCCGACCGCAAGGCGCTGGACGGGGTGAGCCTGCACGTCGAGCGCGGGGAGATCCTCGCCCTGGTCGGCGAGAACGGCTCCGGCAAGACCACCCTCTCCAAGCTCCTGGCCGGCCTCTACCTGCCCGACGCCGGAGCGGTGCGGTGGGACGGGCGCGACACCCGGGAGCTGGACCCGCACGCCCTGTGGCGCCAGGTCGCCGTGGTCCCGCAGGACTACGCGCGCTGGCCCATGACCTGCCGCGAGAACATCACGCTGGGCCAGCCCACGCCCGAGGGCGACGCGGCGGTGCTGCGGGCCGCCGACGCCTCCGGGGCCGCCGACGTCGTCGCCAAGCTCCGCCGGGGCCTGTCCACCCTGCTGGCGGTGGAGTGGATGGGCGGCGAGGAGCTGTCCGGCGGGCAGTGGCAGCGCCTGGCCATCGCCCGGGCCTTCCACCGCGAGGCCGGGCTGCTCGTCCTGGACGAGCCGACCGCCGCGCTCGACCCGCGCGCCGAGCACCGGATCTTCCAGAACCTGCGCGCCGTCGCCCGGGAGCGCGCGGTCGTCCTGGTCACCCACCGCCTGACCAACGTGGCCGTCGCCGACCGGATCGTGGTGCTGGAGAACGGCCGGGTCCTCCAGGAGGGGACGTTCGCCGAACTGGTCGCCGACGGTGCCGGGCGGTTCAGGGAACTGTGGGACCTGCAGAACGAACGCACCGGGCTGCCGGGCCAGCGGACCCGGCCGCCCCAGGGGTCCGGGGACCACGGGCAGGGCGGGGACCCCGAGCAGCACGGGGAGGCCGGGGAGGCCGGGCACCGGGGGTAGCGGTGCGGCCGGGCCGGAGCGGCGGGTTCCGCCGCTCCGGCCCGGCGCTCGCGCACACCGTCGGTCCCGCCGCGCACCGGCGTGGACCGGAAGCGCACTGGGACTGGGAGCGGACCTCGGGGGTCAGCGGGACTTGGCGGCGCGGACGAACTCGGTGATCAGGTCGGGGTCCTTGACCCCGCGCCGGACCTCGACCCCGCTGGAGACGTCCACGCCCCACGGGTTCGCGGCCGCGACGGCCTCGCGGACGTTCGCCGGGCCGAGTCCGCCGGCGAGCAGCCACTTCCCGGCCGGCGGGCGGGCGCCCAGTTCGGCCCAGTCCCACGGCTCCCCGGCGCCCGGCACCGGGGCGTCGAGCAGCAGCAGGTCCTCGCCGAAGTCCCCGCAGTCCGCGCCGGCCGCGTTCGCCGCCGAGGTGGCCCGGATCAGCGGCAGTCCCAGGTCGGACAGTTCCGCGAAGGCACCCGCCGGGTGGTTGCCGTGCAACTGCACCGCGCGGACCCCGGCCGCGCGGACCGCCGCGCGCACGTACTCCGCCGGCTCCTCCCGGAACACGGCCACCGTCAGCACCCCGTCCGGCACCGCCGCCACCAACTCCCGCGCCAGTGCGGGCTCCACCCGGCGCGGGCTCTCGGTCAGCACGAAGCCCAGCGCGTCGGCACCGGCCGCGACAGCCGCGGCCACATCCACAGCGGTGCTCAGACCGCAGATCTTCACAAACATGTTCCCGGGCACTCCCCACTGGACGGCCCCGCCAGCGTAGTACCGGTGCCGGGGCGGGGGCACCCGACCCGGCGCCCGGGGGTCCGGCGGCCTTCGTCCGGCCGGTTGGTCCGGATGCCACGTGCGGGTGCAGCCCGACGGCCCGCCGGGAACGGTGGGGGGATGGACACCGTTGTCGTACTGGAATCTGACACACCGACCAATGTCCGGGTCCTGGGACCCGGCCTCGCCCCGAACGATCCCGAGGGTCCGGTGCGCCGCGCGCACGCCGCCCCCGCGGAGGCCTCCGGCGTCTGCGGTCCCCGTACCCTGTGCGGGCTGGACACCTCCGAGATGACCCTCGCCCCGCACCGGTCCGGCCTGGACCGGGGCTGGCACACCTGCAGCGTCTGCCGGACCAACGGGGAGGGGGCCGGGGCCGAGCGGCACCCGGTGAGCAGTTCCGCCGTCTGACCCCCATCCACCGGAAGATCTTCAGCACCCGCCGGTGAGACGCCGTCACTTCGGCGGGTGAGAACCGAAAGATTTCCTGTCCTCAGCCCCCACTCTCCTCTCCCGCCCCCTCCCCGATCGCCCCCTCCCCGATCGCACCCTCCCCGACCACGTCCCTCTGGCGGCCCAGCCGCCAGACCAGCTCCTCGCCGCTCCCGGCCGGGCGGCGGCGGTCCTCGGTGAAGCCGAGCCTGGCCGCGACGGCTCCGCTCGCGTGATTGGCCGGATCGTGGGCGATCTCCACGTGCTCCACGCCCGGGAACCGGAAGGCCTCGGCGGCCAGGGCGCCCGCGGCCCGGGTCGCCACACCGCGCCCGGTGGCCGCCGGGTGGAGCCAGTAGCCGATCTCCATGACCCCGCCCGGACCTCCTTCCCGCCGGAACAGCTGGCAGGCGCCGACTATCGCCCCTCCCAGCACCACCGCGAAGGTGAAGTCCCGGCCCGCCTCCCAGGCCTCCTGGCGCCGCGCCAGGAATTCGGCGGTCCGCTCCGGGTCGTGCTCGTCGACCCAGGACATCCACGGTCTGAGGTGTCCCCGCGCCGCGTCGATGACCTCGTACAGCTCCGCGCGGTCCTCCACGGGGTCGAAACGGCGAAGGGTCAGGTCGTCCAGCTCGATCACCCGCGGCGGCATCTCCATGGGCGAAGGATCACCCCGATCGCCGCCGAGGGCAAGGGACTTCGGTCGGGAGACCGGGGTCGGCCGCGGGGGCGCGGGACGCCGACCGGGTGGTTCCCGCGACGGCCCCGAAGCCCCGGCGGCGGGGCGGTCGTTGTCAGCGTGATGCGAATCCTGCTGACCTCCGACACCCACCTCCCGACCCGGGCACGGGCCCTGCCCCCGCCGCTGCTCGACGCCCTCGACGAGGCCGACGTCGTGTTCCACGCCGGCGACTGGGTCGACACCGCCACCCTCGACCTGTTCCGGTCCCGGTCCGGGCGGCTGGTCGCCGTGCACGGGAACAACGACGGGGCGGCGCTGCGGGAGCAGCTGCCCGAGATCGCCCGGGTGCGGCTCCAGGGCCTCCGCTTCGCGGTGGTGCACGAGACCGGACCCGCCCGGGACCGGGAGCAGCGCTGCGAGGCCCGGTTCCCCGACACCGATGTGCTGGTCTTCGGACACAGCCACATCCCCTGGGACAGCCTCGCGCCGGGCGGCCTGCGGCTGCTCAACCCGGGCTCGCCGACCGACCGGCGCAGCCAGCCCTTCGCCACCTACCTCACCGCCCGGCTGGACGACGGACGGCTCACCGAGGTGCGGCTCCACCGCCTGCCGCCCCGCCGCTGAGCCGCCACTGAACCGCCCCTGAACCGCCGGCGCCGAACGGCGCACCGCACCGCACCGCCGGCGAGGCGCTCACGCGGACAGGTGCAGGGTGGTGCCCGGCGCGGTGCGGTAGGCGTCGCGGTAGTGCGCGGCGAAGCGCCCCGGGTGGGCGAAGCCCCAGCGCATCGCGATCTCGGTCACCGTGGTGCCGCGGGGGTCCGCGGCCAGCAGCTCACGGTGTGCGGCGTCGAGCCGGACCTGGCGCAGGAAAGCCAGCGGGGTGGTGTCCAGGTGGCGCCGGAACGCGTACTGGAGGGCCCGCGGGGTGACGAACGCGGCGGCGGCGATCTGCACGAGGCCGATGTCCCGGTCGGCGTTGGCCTCGATGAAGGCGACCGCCCGGCGGACGGTGCCGGGGGTGGCATCGGTGCTGTCGGCCGGGCGGACGGTGTCGCGGGTGCTGTTGGGCAGGGCGGCGAGGGTGGCGGCCGCCAGGTGCCTGGCCGCGGTGCCGACCAGCAGTTCGCTCTCGCAGGCCGCCGGGTCGTCGAGGACGTGGTCGCGGACGTAGGCGATGGTGGCCGCGAGCCGGCGGTTCGCGGCCCTGTCGACCGGCCGGTTGCCGGTCAGGCGCGGCGGGCGCGTTCCCGGGCCGGTGGGGGCGACGGCGTCCAGCAGCGCGGTGTCGAAGAGGGCGATGGTGTAACGGGCAGCCCGGACCTCGCCCCGGTAGGGCCGGTCGGGCGGGGCGACGAGGAAGGTCTCGTCGGGCCCGAACACCTCCTCGCGGCCGCCGGTGAGGTCGGCGAGGGTGCCGCCGTGCATGCTGATCAGGCACACCCGGCCCAGGTCGCCCGCGTCGTAGGCCATGGTGTAGCCGAAGTCGAGGCGGTCCATCGCCACCGGCCCGGCGGCCCGGCGGCTGATCCGCACCCTGGCGTCCTCGACGGGCCCGCCGATCCTCATCGGCGTGTACGCGGACGACAGGAACTCCTCCGTCTCGCCCACGTTCGCGCTCTCGAACGACAACGACTCCACCCGCACCACCACCGGCCGTCCCGTGCTCTCCGCCACGAGCCTACCCAGCTGCCGCGGCGGGGTCACCGCCCGCTCGGCGGGGCGGTGCGCGCGGCCGCTTCGTTCCCTGGCCGCCCGAGCTCCCCCGGTTTCGTTCACGGGGCTGTGCGCGGAGCCGCGGGCCTGCACCGTTGAGACCGCGTGGCGGTTCCCTCTCCGCGTTCGCCCGCTCCCCGAGTTCTTCCCCGCGCTCACCCCGCGCTACCGACGAGAGGCCCGGAATGCCCCCGCACAACACCCCGCACCACACCTACCGCCCCTTGCCACCCGATGCGGGCATGGGCGCGCAGATCGCGGACCTCGACGCGGAGGCCGAGCGTCAGCTGAGACAGCATCTGTGGGACCCGACGGAGGAGGACGCGGCACTGGCCCGCAAGACCGCGAGCGGACTCGCGGAGGCCGTCGGCGAAGCGGCGGCACAGGAGCGGCTGCCGGTCATCGAGCGCCTGGAGCACCTGCGCGAGGCCCTCGCCGTTCTCGCCATAGCCCTCGCCCGCATCCACGGCCCGCTCGCCTGGTACCTGGCCCAGTCCTGCACCGCGCTCTCCCCGGTGCTGCGCTGGCGCGCGCTGCCCGCCGACGGGCAGTCGTCCTTCGGCACCGTCGTCCCCTCCCCGTCCGACCTCACCGATGCCGAGCAGGCGGTGCGCCGCCTGCACACCGCGCTCACCCGCGCCGCCACCGGTACCGCGACCGATGCCGACGCCGGAATCGGCACCGGCACCGACACCGGCACGGGCACCGGCACGGGCACCGGCACCGGCACCGCGGCGAAGTCCGGGGCCGCGGGGACCGGTACCGACGGGCACGAGGGCCGCTCCGACCGCTGACACCACCGGGCGGAGGGTCACGGGATTCGGGTTCCTCCCGGACGGGCGCGGCCGCCGACACCGGGAGGGACCAGTCCCGCACGCATCCGGTGTCCGGTGCCCTCCGCGGATCGACCCCCGTACTGCACCGACGCCGCCCGGCGGGAACGACGGGAGCGGCACACCGGCCGGAACCGTCCGAACCGGACGATCACCCGGGTCGCACGTGCGGGGTGGCCCCGTCCCGGAGGAACGGGGCCACCCCGGCCCGGACGGTGTCAGCTGCAGTACGAGAACATGTCCGCGGTGCTGTAACTGCCGTTGGAGAAGTTCCACGTCGGCGTCTCGCCGGAACACGAGTGGCCGTAGGCCGTGAAGTTCCAGTTGCCCTTGTAGAGGCGGGTGTTGGAAACCCCGGTCACCGGAATGAAGCCGGCGTCGAACCAGTACGTGCCGGCGTTAGCGATCGGCCGGCCGTTGTTCGCCGAGTTGCTCGAGCTGGACTTCACGGTGACCTGGCCATAACTCCAGTTGTTGACGTAGTTGGTGTTCCACAGATTGACCTCGGTGTAGGCACCCCGGCAGTCCCAGCCGAGGTAGAACTTACCGATCGTCTGCGAGCCCACCAGGATGTTCTGGATCGGGCCGAGCACCTGGCCGCCGGCGGGGCAACTCGCCGCCGAGGCTTGGGCGGAACCGGCTCCGACCATGACGGACGAGAGCCCGGCCACGACCATCACGACCGCCGCCGAGGCCGCGCGCGCACGGGTACCGATTCGCATGATTTCCCCCTGGAAAGTCGTCGGGCGGCTCGTGCCCCCCGTTGGCGCGGCCCACTCTTCCACCGGCATTACGCATGGTCCAGACCTGCCTACGGAAAGTCTCGGCAAAGAGCGGCGCGCGGACACTCCGGGAACGGCACCGTCAACCGGAAAAGCCGCCCTTCGGTGGAACCGGGAGATACCGTCCGGACCCGGCGACGGAATTGCGCCGATTTCCGGCCTCCGGAATCCGGAATGCGCCCCGGCCGTTTCCAGCGGCCCACCGCCGGGCGTTATGCCCGGAAGGTGGCCCGGTACTCCGTCGGGGAGGTGCCGATGTGGCGGTGGAAGGCCGCGCGGAAGGCGGCGGGACTGCCGAGGCCGCTGAGGCGGGCGACCTGTTCGACCGGGGTCGGGGTCGTCTCCAGGAGTTCGCGGGCCCAGTCGAGGCGGGCGGCGGTCAGCCAGGCCATCGGGGAGCTGGCCGTCTCCTGCTGGAAGCGGCGGATGAACGTCCGGCGGGACATGTGGGCGCGCCGGGCGAGGTCGTCGACGCTCTGCCGCGACGCGAGGTTGCCGAGCATCCAGGCGCGCACCGCCGCGAGCTCGTCCCCGCAGGCGTCCGGCCGGAGGCGTTCGACGAACTGGGCCTGGCCGCCGGGGCGTTGGGGCGGGGCGACGAGCGCCCGGGCGCGGGCGTTGGCGGCGGCGGCGCCGTGGTCCCGCCGGACGATGTGCAGACAGAGGTCGACCCCGGCGGTCACCCCGGCGGAGGTGAGGATGTCGCCGTCGTCGACGAAGAGCAGGTTCGGCCGGACGTCGATCCGGGGGTAGCGGCGCTGCAGCGCCGCGGCGTCGCGCCAGTGGGTGGTCGCGGGACGGCCGTCCAGCAGCCCGGTGGCGGCCAGGGTGAACGCGCCGGTGCAGATCGACACCAGCCGCGCCCCGCGCGCGTGCGCCGTGCGGAGCGCCGCCAGCACCGTGCCGGGAACCGGCGCCTCCGGGTCCCGGTAGCCCGGGACGACGACGGTGTCGGCGTCCAGCAGCGCCTCCGGCCCGGCCGGGGCGGCGAGGCCGACACCGTCGGCGAGGACCGGTCCGGCCGACGGATCGGTGCAGACGGTGACGCGGTAGTGCGGGTCCGGCCCGAAGGTCTGCACCGGAATGCCGAGATCGAGCAGCAGGACGCCGGGCAGGGCCAGCACCGCGATCCGGTGGGGTTCGGGCGGCGGCTGGATCATGGCACGATCCTAGCGCTGACCGGCCCGCGTGCCACTGTCGCGGGCCGGCTCCGGCTCCCTAACCTGCGGCCATGGACTCCTTCTCGCTCGACCTGCCGACCGGCCCGCTGGCCGAGGCCGTCCTCGCCGCCGCGCGGACCTCCGAGAGCCCCTCGCTGGTCAACCACAGCGTGCGCAGCTTCCTGTTCGCCGAGCTCCTCGCCGCCCACCTGGGCTACCTGGACGACGCCGCCTACGACCGCGACCTGCTGTTCGCCGCCACCGTCCTGCACGAGCTCGGCGCGGGCGAACTCGCCAAGGGGGAGGCCCGGTTCGAGGTGGAGGGCGCCGACCTGGCGGCCGAGGTGCTGCGCCGCCACGACGTCCCCGAGGCGGACGTCGACCGGGTGTGGGAGGCGATCGCCCTGCACGCCTCGCCCGGCATCGCCGAGCGCCGCGGCCTGCTCTGCCACCTCACCCGCGAGGGCGTCGGCGCGGACTTCGGGCGCAACGCGGACCTCGTCGCCGCCTGGGCGCCGCAGATCCACGCCGCCCACCCCCGCCTGGACATGGTCCGCACCCTCGTCGACGCGATCGTGGAACGCGCCGCCCGGTCCGAGGCCGCCGCGCCCCGCTACTCCCTCGGTGGCGAACTGCTCCGCGAACGGCGCGCCGACGGCGTGACCTCCCTGGAGCGCGACGCCGCGACCTGCGCCTGGGGCGAGTAGGGCACACCCGTCCGGTCGGCGGTGGCGGCCCGGGGCTCCGGGGCGGACGGCACGGGCGCGGAGATTTCGGTTATCGCGCGGGCCGGCGGCGGTCTCCTGGTCGGGTGCCGGGTCCGGTCCCCCTGGCTCCGGACCCGGCACCCGCCGAACCGTGCCCGCCCCGGGAGAGAACCGCCGATGACCGCTCCGCCCACCGCTCAGCCGGCCCGATCGACCGCCGACCGACCGTCCCCCGCCGGACCGCTCGCGCATCCGCTCGCCCGCCGCTGGCTGCTCGCGTCCTGCGTGCCCGTGCTGCTCGTGCTCGGGATGGCGCTGACCGTCCCACCGGCGCCCTCGGCAGCCACCGCGGGGACACCCGGCACCGCCGACATGGCGGGCATGCCGGGCATGGACCACCCGGCGGGCGGCGCCCCGGACCTCGCCGCCGCAGGGCTCGCCGCCGAGCGGAACGGCTACCGGCTGGACCTCGCGGACCCCGGGCCGACGGCCGGGCGGGCGACGGACCTCCGGTTCACCGTCACCGGCCCGGACGGCGCCCCCGTCACCGACTTCGCCGTCCACCAGACCAAGAGGCTGCACTTCTACGCCATCCGCAGCGACCTCACCGGCTTCCAGCACCTCCACCCGGACCTGGCCGGGGACGGCACCTGGACCGCGGCGCTCTCCGCCCTCGCCCCGGGCACCTGGCGGCTGTACGCCGACTTCGTCCCGAACACCGGCCCCCACGCCGCCGAGCTGGTCCTCAGCCGGACCGTGACGGTGCCCGGCGAGGCCGCCCCGGTGCCGCTGCCCGCCCCCGGCGACACCGCCACCGTCGACGGCTACACCGTCACCCTGACCGCCCGGCCGGCGGCCGGGGCGCACCGGCTGACCGCCGTCCTCAGCCGGGACGGCCGCCCGGTCGGCGACCTCCAGCCCTACCTGGACGCCTACGCCCACCTCAGCGCCTTCCACGAGGGCGACCTCGCCCTGGCCCACCTCCATCCGGCGGGCACGGTGGACGGCGACCGCGGCGGGCCGGAGCTGACCTTCCAGGCGCTGTTCCCCGAGCCGGGCAACTGGCGGGTCTTCCTCCAGTTCCAGACCTCGGGGCAGCTGCACACCGCCGCGCTCACCCTGCGCGTCGACTGACCCCGGCCGCCGGATCGGCCGTTCCGGCGAATGCGGTACCCGGAGCGGTGGCCGACCGCTCCGCCCGGTGATCCGTCAACCGGTGGCACACCCCGTGCCACCGAACGGCGAGCACCAGGGAGTCCGGTATGACCATCGACCGCAGGAACGCGCTTCGGCTCACCTCACTGGCGGCGGCCGGTGCGGGGATCACCGCCGGGCTGGCGGGAGCCGCCCGGGCGGCGGGCTCCGGGCCCAAGGGTTCCTGGACCGAGAGTTCCGGGCCCAAGGGTTCCGGGCCCGAGGGCAGCCGACCGGCAGCGCGGCAGCTCGTCCTGACCGGGAAGCGGACCGCCGCCGACATCCCGGACGTGCTCGTCCCCGGCACCTCCTACTTCGTCCACTACGAGCTGCGGGACGCGGACGGCAACCCGGTCGGCACCGAGAGCGCGCAGTGCACCCCGGTGACCGTGGGACCGGACGGGGCGTTCGTCCTCGCGTCGCTGGTGCTGCTCCTCGCGGACGGCATGATCACCGCCTCGACCGCCTTCCAGCGGCCGCTGCCCGCCCTCACCGAGGTGCTCGTCGCGCCCCGCCGGTGGTCCCACCTGTTCGCGGTCACCGGGGGGACCGCCGCCTACGACGCGGCCACCGGGTCCGTCACGATCGAGCACCTCTCCCGGGAGGACGACGTCCTCACCATCGGCCTCGACTGAGGCCGGACCGCCCCGCCCCGCTCCCGGTACCCATCCGATCCGTCGCCGCGCTCCGAACCGCCCATGACCGCCGGACGGCACGGGAGGACGAGCGATGACCCACCACACCGAGCAGGACCCGACCGTCCCGGCGCTGCCGGAGGCGGCCGAGGTGATCGTGGTCGGAGCGGGCCCGGCCGGACTGGCCTGCGCGCTGGACCTGACCGGGGCGGGCCGCGAGGTGCTGGTCCTGGAGGCCGCCGACGAGGTGGGCGGGCGGATGCGCACCGACGTGGTGCGGGGGTTCCGCCTGGACCGGGGCTTCCAGGTGTTCAACACCGCGTACCCGCAGGTCCGGCGCCGCCTCGACCTCGCCGCGCTGCGGCTGCACCCGTTCACGCCCGGCATCCTGGTCGCCGACGGCGAGCGGTCGCGCCTGCTGCTGGACCCGACCCGACGTCCGGACCGGGCCCTCGACCTGCTGAGGGGCCGGGCGCTGCCCCCGCGCGACCTGGCGGCGCTCGGGCTGCTGGGACTGTGCGACGCGGTGCTGCCCGCCGCCCTGCTGAAGCGGATGCCGGAGACGAGCACCGCGCGGGCCCTGCGGCGGGCGGGCGTCTCGCAGCGCACCGTCGAGGGCGTGCTGCGGCCCTTCCTGGCAGGGGTGTTCCTGGAGGACCGGCTGGAGACGTCGAGCCGGATGTTCCACCTGGTGTGGCGCAGCATGCTGCGCGGGAGCCTGTGCCTGCCGCAGCAGGGGATCGGGGCCGTGCCCCGGCAGTTGGCGGCCGGGCTGCCGCCGGGGCGGCTGGTGTGCGGTGCGCCGGTGGACCGGCTGACGGCGGAGGGCGTGGTGCTCGCCGACGGGGTTCGGGTACGGGCGCGGACGGTGGTGGTGGCGACCGGGTCGGGCGCGGCGGCCCGGCTGCTTCCGGGCCTGGAGGTTCCGGCGGCGCGGGCGGTGACGACGTTCTACCACGCGGCGCCGGTCCGCCCGCTGGACGGACCGGTGCTGGTCGTGGACTCCCGGGGGCCGGTGCTGAACACCGTCGTGCTGTCCGAGGTGGTGCCGGACTGCTCCCCCGACGGGCGGGCGCTGGTGTCGACGTCCGTGCGGGGTGTGGCGGCGGACGAGGGCGCGGTGCGGCGGCGGGCGGGCGAGTTGTACGGCGTGGACGTGTCCGGATGGGAGCCGCTCGCCGCCTACCGGATCCCCGAGGCGCTGCCGGCCGGTCCGGCGCCGCTCGAACTCAGCCGGACGACGCGCTTCGCGCCGGGCCGCTACGTGTGCGGGGACCACCGGGCGACGGCCTCGCTGCAGGGGGCGCTGGCCTCGGGGGCGCGGGCGGCCCGGGAGGTGTCGGCCGATCTGGCGGGTTCGCGGACCTGACGGGCTCACGGACCTGCCGGGGCACCCACGACCCGGGGCCCCCGCCCGGGCGCGATGCCCGCTCCGGACCTCGGAGGCCCGGAGAAAAATCCCGGCGGCCCGGGCGCGGCCCCGGGATACTGGCCGCCATGGACGAGGCCAGCGTGGACGAGGTCGAGGTCGTCGTCGCCCACTCCGAGCGGGCGACCCTGCGCGTCGGCGACGTGTTCCTGAAGGTGGACGGCGACCGGGCGCGCGCCGGGGTCGAGGCCCGGGCGATGGCGCTGGCGCCCGTCCCGACCCCCGAGGTGCTGTGGCACCGACCGCCCGTGCTCGCGATCGCCGCCCTCCCGGGGCGGGCGCTCGCCCAGCTGGGCCGGCCGTCCACCGCCTCCCCGGCGGCGTGGGCGGCGGCGGGTGCGGCGATCCGGACCCTGCACGACGCTCCGCTGCCGCCCTGGCCGGGCCGGAGCGCCGACGACCTCGCGGCGGCCCTCGACGTCGAATGCGCGTGGCTGGTGGCCGACGGCGTGCTGCCCCGCGACCTGGTGGCCCGCAACCGCCGGATCGCGGAGGCCGCGCTCCGCCCGTGGACCCCGGTGTTCGTGCACGGCGACCTCCAGCCCAGCCATGTGTTCGTCGAGGGCGAGCGGGTGACCGGGGTCATCGACTGGTCGGAGGCGGCCCGCGGTGACGCGCTGTTCGACCTGGCCCTCCTGACGCTCGGGCACCGGGAGCACCTCGGTGACGTGCTCGCCGGGTACGGCAGCGGGCCGGATCTCGACCGCGACGTGATCCGCGGGTGGTGGGTGCTGCGGAGCCTGCTGACGGTCCGCTGGCTGGCCGAGCACGGCTTCGACCCGGCGGCGCCGGGCTGCGAGATCGACGTGCTGAGGGCCCGGCTCTGACACCGCGGGTCGTTCGCGCGTCCGGGGCCCCGGACTCCGTTCGACTCGATGCGGAAACGCTGCACGAACGATGCGAGTGGGATCGGCGCATCGGTTCGCTGCACGGTGGACGGGTGAGGTCACTGGCGCAGGCAGGTGAGGACATCGCCCTCGACCCCGGGCCGTCCGGGGCGGAGGCCGGGGAGCTGTGCCGTCTCCTGACGCGCTCGGCGCGGGGCGACGACGCGGCGTTCGAGCTGCTGTTCCACGCGGTGAGCGGGCCCGTGTACGGGACGGCGCTGCGGACCCTGCGCAGTCCGGCGCACGCCGAGGAGGTCGCCCAGGAGGTGCTGCTGGAGGTGTGGCGCACGGCGGCCGCCTACCGGCCCGAGCGCGGCACGGTACTGGCGTGGGTCCTGACGATCGCCCACCACCGCGCCGTGGACCGCGTCCGCTCGGCCCGCGCGGCCGCCGACCGGGAGCGGCGGCTCGCCCTCCCGGAGGCGGACACGGAGTGCGAGCCGCCGGAGGAGCAGGCGGCGCGCTCGCTCGACCGGGCCCGGGTGCGGTCCGCGCTGGCGGGGCTGAGCGCGGCGCAGCGCGAGGCCGTGGTCCTGGCCTACTACGGCGGGTACACGCAACGGGAGATCGCGCAACGGCTGGCGCTGCCGCTGGGCACGGTCAAGACCCGGATCCGTGACGGTCTGCGGCGCCTGCGGGACACCTTCGACCCGGGCCCGGGCCCCGTCACCGGCCGCGTCACCGGCCCCGCCGCCGACACCACCGGACCGACGGCGACCGACGGAACGCCCCGCGGGGCGGCCGCGATCGTAGAATCGCCGACCGGCCCCCAGCACGGCGCCGGGTGCCCCGGCGCCCGGACCGTCCGCTCCGCGGGAGGACACCATGGCTCTCGACCGACCGCCCGCCCCGGACGTCCCGCCCCCGGAGGCGTCCGATCCGCACCCCGGCCGCGGGGGCCCCACCGCGGGGAGGTCCTGGCCGTGGTGACGCCGCGCACCTCGCAGGAGGGGGCCCGGGACGCCGACGGACCGGGCCTGCCCACCGGAGGGGTCGCCCGGCGCCTGGGGGTGTCGCCGACGACGGTCCGTTCCTGGGAGCGCCGCTACGGCATCGGTCCCGCCGACCGCCGCGCCGGGCACCACCGCCGCTGGAGCCCGCAGGACATCGCCGTCCTGGAGGCGATGTGCCGGCTGACGGCCAGGGGCGTGCCACCGGGCGAGGCCGCCCGCACCGCGCTGGCCCGGCGCGGGAACGTCAGCACCGGCCCGGAGGACACCGGCCCGGACGAAAGCACCGGGCCGGACGGGAGCACCGGCCCCGAGGACGGCACCGGCCCCGAGGACGCCGCGGCCGGCCCCGCTCCCGGCGGCGGCCGGACGCTGCGGGTCGGAGCGGTGAGCCCCGAATGCCGCGGTCTGGCCCGGGCCGCGGTGCGCCTGGACGCGCCGGAGGTCACCGCGATCCTGCGCGGGGCCGTCGAACGGCTCGGCGTGGTCGACGCCTGGACCGAGGTGATGATGCCCGCGCTCCAGGCCGTGGGGCGCAAGTGGGCGGTCGACGGCGAGCACTACGTCGAGGTCGAGCACCTGCTGTCCTGGCACGTCTCCAGCGTGCTGCGCGGTGTGGCGGTGGAGGCCGTCCGGGTCCGGCCGGTGCGGCCGGTGCTGCTGGCGGCGACGCCCGGCGAGCAGCACACCCTCCCGCTGGAGGCCACTGCGGCGGCCCTGACCGAACGCGCCCTCCCGTTCCGGATGCTGGGCGCGGCCGTCCCGCCGCGCGCGCTGCTCGACGCCGTCCACCGGCTCGGGCCGGGCGCCGTGATGATCTGGTCCCAGGACCGGCAGACCGCCGACCGGGGGCTGGTGCGCCAGGTGAGCGCCGGGGCGTGGGGACCGCGCGGCTCCCGGGGCCGGGCGACGGTGGTCGCGGCCGGTCCGGGCTGGGGCCGGAGCAGGTCCCCGGACGAGGCCGTGACGCCCCGCACGCTCGCCGGCGCCGTCGACCTCCTGGAGGAGGCGGTCACGGCCTGACGCCCGCCCGGGGCCGGCCCCGCCGACCCCCGGAACCGGGAACCCGCAACGCCCGACGCCCGACCCCCGACCCCCGACCGCGCCACCTGCGAGGCACCACCCGTGACCGTATCGATCGCCCTGTTCACCCAGGACCTGCGCCTGCACGACAACCCCGTGCTGCACGGCGCACGCACCTCGGCCGACCAGGTCGTCCCCCTGTTCGTCTCCGACCCCGCCGTCGAGGCCGCCGGCTTCGCCGCGCCCAACCGGCAGGCCTTCCTGTCCGACTGCCTCGCCGACCTGGACGCCTCGCTGCGCGGGATCGGGTCCCGGCTGACCGTGCGCCGGGGCGAGGCCGCCGAGCAGACGGCGCGGCTCGCCGCCGAGACCGGCGCCGCCACCGTGCACGTCGCCGCCGGGGTGACCGCCTTCGCCCAGCGCCGCGAGGAGCACCTGCGCAAGCTCCTCGGCGACCGCCTGCACGTCCACGACGCCTCCGTGACCGTGCTCCCGCCGGGTCGGGTCACCCCGGCCGGACGCGACCACTATGCGGTCTTCACCCCGTACCACCGCGCCTGGCAGCAGGCCCCCCGCCGCACCGTCCTCACCGCCCCCAGGACGCTTTCCACCCCGGACGGGATCCGCAGCGACACCCTGCTCGTCGACGGCGCGACCTCCCCGGGCCTGCCGCCCGGCGGCGAGAGCGCGGCCCGGGCCCGCTGGCGCCGGTGGGACCTCGACGCCTACGCCGACATCCACGACGACCTGGCGGCGGACGACACCTCCCGGCTCTCCCCCTACCTGCACTTCGGCTGCCTCTCCCCCACCGAGCTCGTCACCCGCGCCCTGCGGCACGACGGCCCGGGCGCGCAGGCGT
Source organism: Kitasatospora sp. cg17-2 (assembly GCF_054031055.1). Taxonomy (NCBI): domain Bacteria; kingdom Bacillati; phylum Actinomycetota; class Actinomycetes; order Kitasatosporales; family Streptomycetaceae; genus Kitasatospora; species Kitasatospora sp. cg17-2. Next base: position 9,157,380 of record NZ_CM132923.1, on the reverse strand, counting down.
TCGTCCGACAGCTGGTCTGGCGGGACTTCCACCACCAGGTCCTCGCCGCCCGCCCCGACGCCGCGCGCCGCGACTACCGCGACCGGGACGACCGCTGGCACCACGACGAGGCCGAGGCGGAGGCGTGGCGGCAGGGCCGCACCGGCTACCCGATCGTCGACGCCGGGATGCGCCAGCTCGCCCACGAGGGCTGGATGCACAACCGCGCCCGGCTGGTGACCGCGAGCTTCCTGGCCAAGAACCTCTACCTGGACTGGCGGATCGGCGCCGCCCACTTCCTCTCCCTGCTGGTCGACGGCGACGTGGCCAACAACCAGCTCAACTGGCAGTGGGTCGCCGGCACCGGCACCGACACCCGGCCCAACCGGGTCCTCAACCCGCTGCGCCAGGCCGACCGCTACGACCCCGACGGCGCCTATGTGCGCCGCTGGGTCCCCGAGCTCGCCCACCTGCCGGGCCCCTCCGTCCACCGGCCCTGGCTGTTCACCGCCGACTACCCGGAGCCGATCCTCGACCCCGAGACCCTGAACGCCCGCTTCCAGCACGGGCGCCCCTGACGACGGACGCCCACCGTCCGGCCCGGTCGCGGGCCGGTCGCGGGCCGGTCGCGGGCCGGTCGCGGGCCGGTCGCGGGCCGGTCGCGGGACGGCCGTCGGTCGCCTCAGTCGGCGAGGGCCGCCGCCAGCTGGTCGCGGGAGGCGACGCCGAGCTTCGGGAACGCCCGGTAGAGGTGGTGTCCGACCGTACGCGGGCTGAGGAACAGCTGGGCGGCGATCTCGCGGTTGCTCCGGCCCGCCGCGGCCAGCCGGACCACCTCCCGCTCCTGCGGGGTCAGCCGCCCGAGCGGGACGCCGGTGGCGCTGGTGTCGTCGATCACCTCGCCGGTGCCGCGGAGCTCGGCCCGGGCGCGCTCCGCCCAGGGCCGGGCGCCGGCCTTCTCGAAGCCCTCCAGGGCCTCCCGCAGGACGCGCCGCGCGTCGGAGCGGCGCCGCCGCCGGCGCAGCCACTCGCCGTGCAGCAGCCGGGTCCGGGCCAGCTCCAGCCCTCCCCCGGCGCGTTCGCCGTGGGCGGCCGCGGCGTGGAAGGACTCCTCGGCCCCCTCGTCGTCGGTGGTGAGGGCCCGGCACCGGGCGGCCAGGGCGTGGGCCGCCGGGCTGCCGCACTGGTCGGCCCAGCGCCCGAGCCGCTCGGCGGCCCCGGGCCGGACCGTGCCCGCGCGGGCCGCGGCCTCCACGAGTTCGGGCAGCACCGGCGCGTTCAGCACCGGCGGTCCGCCGGGGTGCCGGTCGGCCGCGTCGAGGTGGGCGAGGGCGGCCGCCGCGTCGCCGGCGCCGAGGTGGGCGAGGGCGAGGGCGTACCGGGCCTGAGCGGCGGCGGTGCCGAGTTCGTGGTCGCGGGCGTGGTCCAGCGCGGCCCCGGCCAGCTCCCGGCAGCGCGGTTCGTCGCCCTCGACGGCCGCGCAGACGGCGAGCGTGGCCCGGAGGTAGCAGGCGCGGTGGTCCAGGCCCGCGTACCCGGCGATGGTCAGGCCCTCCTCGGCGGCGCGGGCGGCGGGCCGGAGCTCGCCCAGCGCGAGGTGCGCCTCGGCGAGCAGGTGCAGGCAGGTGGCCTGCCAGCCGAGCAGGCCGTGCGAGCGGCAGTGGGCGAGCAGCAGTTCGGCGAGTTCGCGGGCGCGCCCGTGGTCGGCCAGCGCGTGCACGGCGTGGGCGGCGAGGAAGCGTTCGCTGAACAGGGTGCCGGGGTCGCGCGCCGCCGCCTCGAACCGCTCCGCCGCCACCGGCTCGCCGCCGTACACGGCCGCCAGGGCGATCAGGGTGGCGGGGTGGTCCGCGGGCGCGGCCGCGACCCGGGCCCGGACCCGCTCGACCAGGTCCGGATCACCCGCTGACTGAGCGGCGTGGAAGGCCTCGGTGAGGATCGTCGGACCGGCGTCCCCGGCCGCGAGCAGCACCTCGACCGCGCGTACGGCCGAGCCCTCGTTGAGCTCCAGCGCGGCCCGCACCCGGGCCAGTTCGGCGTTCTCGGCTGCGGCGTTCCCGGCCGGGGCGTCCCCGGCTGCGGCGCCGGAGTCCTCCCCGCCGCGCCGCAGCAGCGCGGCGACGCGCCGGAACTGGCCGGCGTCGGCGGCGGCCTGGGCCGCGGCGACCAGGCGGCGGCGCCGGTCGGCCGGGTCGGGGCTCAGCTGGGACGCCCGCTCGTGGGCGGCCGAGGCGCTCGCCGTCCCCTGGCGGCCGCCGGCCCGTTCGGCGGCGGCGTCGAGCTCCCGGGCCACCGCCTCGTCCGGGCCGGTGCTGGCCGCGGCCCGGTGCCAGGCCCGGCGGTCGGCGTGCTCGGCGCCGACCAGCACCTCGGCCAGGGCCAGATGGGCGCCGATCCGGCGGGCCAGGGTGGCGCCGCGGTAGGCGGCGGCCCGCACCAGCGGGTGGCGGAACGTCAGGACGGCCCCGTCGAGGTGGATCAGCCCGGCGGTCTCGGCGGGTTCGAGCGCGGCCGCCGAGACCCCGGCGGCGGCCAGCACCACGCCCAGGTCGCCCATGTCGTCGGCGGCGGCGACCAGCAGTGCCGCCCTGGTGGACTCCGGCAGCCGGCCCAGGCGGTCGCCGAACGCGGCCGTCACCCGGCTGGCCGGCGTCGGGTCGGCCGGGGCGGCGGGCAGCGGGCCGAGCAGCCCGGCCCGCTGCTCCTCGCTGAGGGCCCGGGGCAGTTCGATCAGGGCCAGCGGGTTGCCCCGGGCCTCGGCCGCGACCCGTTCCCGTACGTGCGGGGGGAGGTCCGCGCCCGCGTGTTCGGCCAGCAACGCGGCGACCGCCTCCCGGTCCAGGGCGTCGAGCCGCAGTTCCGGCAGGCCGAGCGGGACCGGCTCGCGCACCGCGAAGACCATCACCACCCCCTCGGAGTCCAGCCGCCGGGCGGCGAAGGCCAGGGCGTCCAGGGAGGCCCGGTCCACCCACTGGGCGTCGTCGACGAGACAGAGCAGCGGGCTCTCGCCCGCGTACTCGGAGAGCAGCGTCAGCACGCCGAGTCCGGTCAGGAACCGGTCCTGGCCGGTGGGCGCGGCCAGTCCGAACGCCGCCCGCAGCGCGTCGGCCTGGGGCTCCGGCAGCAGGCCGAGCCGGTCGAGGGCGGGGCGGAGCAGCTGGTGCAGGGCGGCGAAGGGGAGTTCGGTCTCGGCCTCGATGCCCGTCGTCCGCAGCACCCGGGCCGTGGCCCGGCCGGCCGCGCCCGCCGCACCCGACGCACCGTCGGCGGCGCCGTCCCCGGCCGCCGCGGCCGCTCCCGTCGCCTCGGCCGCGAGGTGATCCAGCAGCGCCGTCTTGCCGATACCGGCCTCGCCGTGGACGACCAGGGCACCGCTGGCACCCTCCGCCGCCCGCCGGAGCAGACTTCTGAGCTGGCCTTCTTCCGCGGCCCGACCGTAGAGCATCCGGGGAGTCTAACCGGACGGGTGTACGACCCCGGACCTCGCGTTGGGTCATGGTGACCGATTCACCGGTAGGGGCGGCGCGCCTACCGTCGTACCTGTTCGACCGGTCCCACGGGGACGAGCACCGGAGCACGGAGAAAAGATGACGTTCAGTATCGAGACGGCGCGGCTGCGGCTGCGCCCGTACACCGCCGAGGAAGCCGAGCGGGTGGCCGCCGGCGACCGGCCGGGGAGCGGCTGGAGCCCCGGCTTCCCCCGGGAGGACGACCGGGCGGTGGCGCGGATGTTCCTCGCGGCGCCACGCACCGAGCCGCTGTTCGAGCCGCAGCTGATCGAGCTGCTGAGCAATGACCAGGTGATCGGCGGGATCGGCTACTTCGGCCCACCGGACGCGGACGGCACGGTCGGGCTGGGCTACGGCGTCGCGCCCGAGGTGGAGGGCCGGGGCTACGCGACCGAGGCGCTGCTGGCCCTGCTGCACCGGGGGTTCGCCGAGGGCGGCGTCCGGCGGGCGCTGGCCGACACCACGCATGACAACACCGGCTCGCAGCGGGTGCTGGAGAAGGCCGGGCTGCGTCGGACCTCCTCCGACGAGACCCTTCACTACTACGTTCTTGAGGGCTGATCACTTGCGCAAGCTGACGTACTTCGTGGCCACGACCCTGGACGGGTTCATCGCCGGTCCCGACGGGGGCGACCCGACCGGGCCCGGCGGGTTCTTCACCGTCACCCCCGACTATCTGGAGCATCTGGTCGCCCACTACCCGGAGACGCTGCCGGGCCCGGCCCGCGAGGCCCTGGGCATCACGGCGACGGGCACCCGCTTCGACACCGTGCTGGAGGGGCGCCGTTCCTACCAGGTGGGCCTGGACGCCGGCGTCGCCGACGCCTATCCGCACCTGCGACACCTCGTCTTCTCCCGCACCCTCACCGAGGCGCCGGCCCCGGCCGTCGAGCTGGTGTCCACCGACCCGGTGGCCCGGGTCCGGGAGCTCAAGGCCGAGGCGGGCGGCGGGATCTGGCTGGTGGGCGGCGCGGAGCTGGCGGGCGCCCTCTACCCGGAGATCGACGAGCTGGTCCTCAAGGTCAACCCGGTCACCGTCGGGACGGGCACACCGCTGTTCGCGGGCAGGGGCAAGGACGGGGTGAGCCCGCGGACCTTCACCCTGACCGACCACACGGTGCTGCCCGGCGGCACGGCCTTCCTCACTTACGCGAGGGCCGCGGCCTGACCGGCCGGCCCGCGGGGCGGCGGACTTCTCGGAGGGTCCACCGCCCCGCGGGCCGGGATCGGTCGGCGAAGACCCGGCCGAAGCCGAAGTCATGGCCGAGGGGCCTCAGTCGGCGAGGCCGAAGCAACTGCCGACCGGCCTCAGTTGGCGAGGCTGAAGTCACCGCCGACGGGCGCGGCGATCTTGTCGACGCCGGTCAGCGCGGTGAGCGAGGTGACCGGGGTGCTGCTGTCGGTGGTGGTGCCGTTGGCGAGCTGGCCGGAGCCGTTGTTGCCCCAGGAGCGGACGGTGTTGTCGCCGAGCAGGGCGACGGTGTGCTCCCGCCCCCCGCTCACCAACTGCACGCCCTTGATGTCCGGGACGGGCACGGGGGTGATCCGGTAGTCCGTGGTGCCGTCGCCGATCTGGCCGGAGGTGTTCTGGCCCCAGGCCTTGAGGCGGTTGTCGCTGTCGGTCACGGCGAGGCTGTGGTTGCAGCCGGCCGCGATCTGGGAGACGCCGCCGAGCCAGATGCCCTGGGTGTCGACCGGGGTATAGCGGCTGATGGTGCTGTTGTCGCCGAGCTGCCCGGTGGCGTTGTAGCCCCAGGCCTTCAGGGAGTTGCCGCTGGTGGGCTTGGTGCCGCCGCTCGGCGGGCCGACCAGCGCGAGGTTGTGGTTGCAGCCGGCGGCGATCCGGGTGACACCGGTCAGATTGGTCACCGGGGAGGGCACGTTGCGGCTGGCGGACGTGCCGTCGCCGAGCTGTCCGTTGATGTTGTAGCCCCAGGCCCAGACGGTGCCGTCCTCGCGCAGGGCGATGCTGTGGTTGAGGCCGCCCGCGATCGCGATCACCTTGTTCAGGCCCTCGACCCGGACCGGCACGCTGCTGTCCGCGTTGGTGCCGTTGCCCAGCTGGCCGTAGTTGTTCTTCCCCCAGGCCACCACGGTCTGGTCGGCGAGCAGGGCGAGGCTGTGGGCGCCGCCCGCGGCGATGTCGGTGGCGTTGGAGAGGTTGACCACCTGGCCGGGGGCGTTGTGGCTGAACACCGAGCCGTCGCCGAGCTGGCCGGAGCCGTTGGAGCCCCAGGACTGCACCGTCCGGTCCGTCAGCAGGGCCAGCCCGTGGCCGTTGGTCGGGCCCGCCCCGCCGGCGGCGATCTTGACCACCTCGGCGCTGGTCAGCCCGAGCACCGTGGTGGCGGTGGTGCGGAAGTCGGTCCAGGTGCCGTCACCGAGCTGGCCGGACCGGTTGTTGCCCCAGGACTTGAGGCGCTTCTCCTGGGCGTGGGCGCTGCCCACGGGCACGGCGGCCAGACCGAGCGCGGTCAGCGCGGCCACCGACGCGGCGAGGGCCGGGCGCAGCCGGCCTCGCGGCGCGGTACGGGGGTTCGTCATGTGCTGCCTTCCTGTTGACGGGAGGGAGGGGACGGGTGAGCGACGGGTCGTCAGTGCGCCAGGCTGAAGCTGCCGTTGGACGGCGCCGCGACCATGGAGACGCTGCCGGACTTGGCCAGCACCTGCACCGGGGTGTTGCGCTGGGTGGTGGTGCCGTCGCCCAGCTGGCCCTTGTCGTTGAGACCCCAGGCCTGGACGGTGCCGTCGGAGAGCACCGCGAGGTTGTGCGCGGCGCCGGCGGCGATGCCGACCACACCGGTGACGCCGGGGATCGGCACGCTGGTGTTGCGCTGGGTGGTGGTGCCGTCGCCGACCTGGCCCTTGTCGTTCAGGCCCCAGCCGCGCAGGGTGCGGTCCTGGAGCAGGGCGAGGCTGTGCGAGGCGCCGCCGGCGAGCTCGGTCACGTTCTTGAGCTCCAGGACGGGGACCGGGTAGGGCTTGTCGACGATCGTGTCGTCCCCCAACTGCCCCTTGTCGTTGAGGCCCCAGGTCATCACGGTGCCGTCCGCGAGCAGTGCGAGCGCGTGCGAGGCTCCGGCGGTGATGCCCTTGACGGTGGTCAGTTCGGGCACCACGACGGCCGTGGTGCGGGTCGCGGGCAGGGGCTTGGGCACGGGGTCGGTCGCCTTGGCCGCCTTCGGGGTGATGCCGAGCTGGCCCTTGTCGTTGTTGCCCCAGGTCTTGACGGTGCCGTCCTTCAGCAGCGCCATGCTGAAGGTGTCGCCGGCCGCGATCGCCTTGACGTCCTCCAGGCCGGCCACCGTCACCGGGAGGTTGGTGTTGGTGGTGGTGCCGTCGCCCAGCTGGCTCTTGTCGTTGAGGCCCCAGGCCTTGACGGTGCCGTCCTTCAGCAGCGCCAGGGCGTGCGCGCCGCCCGCGGCGACCGCCTGCACCCCGCCCAGTCCGGCCACCAGGCTCGGCACCGCCCATTCGTCGGTCGCACTGGTGGCGCCGTTGCCGAGCTGGCCCTTGTCGTTCTTGCCCCAGGACTCCACGGTGCCGTTGGCGAGCAGGGCCAGGCCGAAGCCGGAACCGGTGGAGCCACCGGTGCCGCCGGCGGCCACGGAGGCCAGTTCGGCGCCCGACAGGCCGACCACGGAGGTCGGGGTGAGCCGCTGGGTCTTGGTGCCGTCACCCAGCTGGCCGCTGGTGTTCAGCCCCCAGGAGCGCAGCCGCAGGTCGTACGCGGAGGCGGCGGAGGTCGGCAGGGCGACGGAGCCCAGCAGGGTCAGACTCGCGACCAGCGCGGGCACGGCGGTCACGGGCAGGCGGCGGAGCTTGCGGTGCAGCGGGTGCATCTCTTCCTCACGTTCGGGGGGGTCGGGGCGCGACGGTTCCGGAGGCACGGACAGCACGAGTCGGACCGCGCGGAATCCTGGCCGCGCGGCCGAAGGTCGATGATCGGATCAGCAGAATGCCTGCCCAATGATCAGAACGGTCGTGCGGTTCCGAACCGCTTTCCACCTTGTTGGCCCAGCCCGATCGTTCGACCTCCCCCTAACGGACCGTCAGCGGTTGCGGTGCGTGATCGACTGCCGAAGCATGGGCGGCCGGGACTTGTGATCAACAACGATCCCTGATGACAACTTCCCTATGATTCCACCGACTTCAGTGGGAGAGAGCGTGCCGCGTCGACAACGAGCCAGACTTTTGATCGTGACCCTCAGTGCCGCGATGGCGCTGGCGGCCCCGACTCCGGCGGGCGCGGAGGACACCGAGCCGGCGGTGGTGGTGAACGGGACGTTCTCCTCGCCCACGGTGCCCGCCGACAAGACCTGGGCCGGGACCCCCACCGGCTGGACGAGCGGAGGAGGTGTCACCGGGGCTCCTCGCAGCGCACACCCCCGGGGCTTCCAGGCCGCCTACCTCCCGCAGCCCACATCGACCCCGCTCAGCAGCCGGCTGCCCGGCATCCGCACCGGCGCCACGGTCACCCTCAGCTGGGACGACAACCCCGACAGCTGCGTGAGCCAGGGCGCCGCCAGGAGGACCTACACCGTCACCGTGGCCGGCGCGAACAACACTCCGGGCGCGTTCAGCACCAACGACCCCGTGGGCAAGGCGAACTGGTTCCTCGGGCGGACGTACTCCTTCACCGCCACCGAGGACGCCCCACTGATCACCTTCGCCTCGACCGTCGCCGACCACCCCGGCTGCGGCCCCCTGATCACCAATGTCGCCGCCAAGCAGACCGCCCCGCCGCTCGCACCGCCGCAGGGCGGGGCCTCCAGCGACCCCTGCTCGGGCGACGCCAAGGACAACGCGCAGTGCAAGGACCTCGCCGCCGACAAGGCCAAGATCGAGAAGTGCCCCGCCACCGACCGGAACTGCCTGGCGGGCGTGGCCGGTGACGGCAAGGCGGAGAAGGACGGCATCGCCAAGGAGACCCAGGCCGTCGACGACTTCGGCAAGGTCCCCCGCGACCAGGACCCGAACACCGCGGCCTCGAACCTGTGCGCCCTCCCCAACGCCCTGACCGCCGGCGTCAAGCCGGGCGACGCGGTCGTCCCGCCGAGCGACTGGTGGTTCTGCTGATGGCGCGCCGGTCCCGGCTCCTGGCCGCTACAGCGGCGGGTCTGGCCCTGGTCGCCGCCCCGGCCGCCGCGCCGTCCGCCCGCGCCGCCGACACCGTGGACGTCCAGGTGCCCAACGGCACCTTCGCCCAGCCCGTCGCCCCCGACAACGGCACCGCCGCCGGTCACACCGACTGGTCCCCCGACAACACCGGCGTGGTCTTCGGCAAGGCCCTCGCCCAGCACCCGCGCGGCTACCAGGCCGCCGCGCTGAACTGGAACGGTGCCGCGCTGACCATGCGCACCCGACTGTGGGGGGTGAAGGCCGGGTCGAGCGTCACCCTGACCTGGGACGACAGCCCGGGCGTGGACCGCCGCTGCACACCCGAGCAGCTGAAGGACGGCCAGACCTACAACGTCTCGCTGATCACCACCGGCCCCGCCCCCGACCCGGTGGTCACCACCAAGGGCAGCGACACCGTCGGCACCGCCAACTGGACCAGCGGGCGGGTCTTCGAGTTCACCGCCACCGAGGACAACCCGATGGTGTCCTTCGACTCGGCCGAGCAGCGGAACTCGCTCTCCTGCGGCCCGCTGATCACCAATGTCACCGCCAAGCAGACGCCCGCACCGGTCGACCAGAAGGTCCGCAAGGAGCAACTGCCCGGCCCCAAGGCCTACCGGGGCAACGACCCGCTGGAGCCGGGCGTCGCGGTGGACGACTGCGAGGGCTCGGCCACCAACTGCGTGTTCACCGCAGACCCCCGCTACTCCTACCAGTACTACGGGCAGACCAGGATCATCGGCGAGGTCTACATCAACTGCACCCGCAACGCCGTGGTGGACGACCGGCGGATGGAGAACACCGAGCCCTCGTACGACAACCTCACCCAGTACTACGCGCTCAAGGGCGCCCCGCTCGTCCCCAGCCGCTCCGACATCTCGCAGAGCCGTCCCAATCTGGCCGCCCAGGCCGCCGCCGGGTTCAGCACCGCGGGCGGCAACTCCGCGGCGGTGAACACCAGTAACCCGCTCACCTGGTCGCGGACCACCACCAAGCAGCTCAACCCGACCATCCAGCCGGGCGAGATGAGCTGGATCGAGGTGCAGCCCGCCCGCGAACGGGTCTCCGGCAGCTTCACCAACGCCCGCAACAAGTACCGGCTGGACGCCGTCTTCGACGTCCCCTCGGCCTCCCTCCCGGACCGCTACTACCAGCGGTCCGGCCCGCTCACCGAGACCGAGCTGCAGCGCTGCGGCTCCGCGCGGCCGACCGCCGGCACCCCGGACAACGGGGCCGGGACGGACAAGCGCCTGCTCACCCTGGACGCCCCGCCCGCCGGAGTGCCCACCCGGTCGGTGCTGCTCGCCCCCTGAGCCCGGCTCGTACGTCGGCCGCCCTCCCCGATCCCCAGGGGAGGGCGGCCGACGTATGCGGCAGTGCTCAGTCCAGCGGGGCCCACGCTCCCCCGGCCGTCAGGCGGTACCGCCCGGTGGGCCGGGCGCCGTCCGTGCGCGGCGCCGCCTCCACCAGGCCGTCGTCCGGCGAGCCACCCAGTGAACGGCCCGGCGGGCGCAGCGTCAGACAGATGTCCCTGGCGCTGAAGGTCTGCGCCACGACCGTGCTGACGTTCACCGAGGACGGGCTGTCGACGACGATGTTCTTGATGAGTTTGCCGAGGCCGCCGACGGTCAACTCACCGACCGTACGCGTCATCGCGTTCACCATGCCGAACTGGAGCTCGTCACCGGCCTTCACGGTGAACTTGACCTGGGTGGTCTCCGTGCTGGTCCGCTTCCACTCGTGCGAGTAGGTCGCCTTGAACGCCAGCTCGAACGAGGCCTTCGCGCTGAGCTTCAGCTGGGCGGCGCCCGTCGCGGTGCCGGAGACCGCCACCGTGGCGCCGTTGGAGATCTCCGAGTTGGGACCCTTGTCGCTGGGCGCGGTGATGTCCGTGTGGGTGATCTCGGTCTTGTTGCTTCCGGTGACGCTGCCGGAGACGTCGGTGGTGTTGTCGATCGTGCCCTCCAGCGCCGCCCGGCCGGAGATCTCGCCCGCGATGTTGTCCGTGGTGCTCGACTCCAGCACGACGGTCCGGAAGATGTCGATCGGCCGGTTGGTGCAGTTGATCGCGGAGTTGCCGACCGAGGCGACCGCGGAGGTGAACTCGCGGCCGAGCCCGGGCAGCACCCGGAACGAGCAGCCGTAGTCCTGCCCGCACCGGTGGGCGAGCGCGGGCGCGTCCTCCTCGGCGACCGGGGCCGGACCGGCCGGAGCCGCACCGCCCGGAGCGGCACTGTCCGTCGCCGGTCCGGGCGGTGTCGTACCGTCCGCTGTCGTACCGCCCGCGAGGGCGGGGCCGGTACCCAGTGCCAGGACGGCCAGCACGGTCGGCAGGACCGCCGTGACCCGGGCCACCGGCCCACCCCGACGGCGCGTCACCGCTGCCTCCAGGTGCCCGCGGCGGTCCGCTCGTACACCGCGTCCGGCGCCCTTCGAGCGCTCTCGGCCCGCTCCGGGGGCAGTTCGACCAGTCCCGCCGTCACGGCCCGGCCGGGGGGCCGCAGCGACAGGCACTTGTCCGGCACCGAGAAGGTCTGGGCCACCACCGAGCTGACGTTGACGCTCGACGGACTGTCCACCGTGATGTCCTTGATCAGCTTCCCGGTGTTGTTCACCTTCAGCTCACCGGACGCCCGCGACATCGCGTTCACCACCCCGAACTGGATCTCGTCACCGTTGCCGACGGTGAACACCACCCTGGTCGTCTCGGTGGTCACCGCCTGCCACTGCCGCGAGAACGTGGCCTGGAACGCCGACTCGAAGGTCGCCTTGGCCCCGAGGTGCAGCGCGTTGGAACCGGACACCGTCCCGGTCACCTCGGTGGTGTTCTTCACGTCGTCCTTGGTGGTGGGGCCCTTGTCCTTGTTGGGGCCGTTCATGGTGGTGCCGGTGACGAACCCCGGCGTGACCGTGCCCGACCCGGACACGGTCACGGTGGTGTCCACCCCGCCCTCCAGCGCGGCCTTCCCGGAGATCTGGCCGCCGATGTTGTCCGTGCTGCTGGTGACGAAGGTGACCGTGCGGTCGATCTCCATCAGGTCGTCGGTGCAGTTGATCGCCGCGTTCCCCACCGACAGCACCCCGCTCACGAACTCGCGCGGCGCCCGGTCGTACATCCGGAAGCTGCACCCGGCTCCCCCGTCGCACAGCCCCGCGACCTCCTGGGCCGAGGGCAGCGGCACCTCCCCGTCCAGGGCCCGCGCCAGCGGGAACGGCGGCGGACCGGCCGCCGCGGCGGCGGCACCAGGTGCCCCGAGCGGCAGCAGCACCGCTATCGCGGCCGCCCCGGGGACCAGGACGGCGAAGCGGCCGGCGCGCCGCCGCGCAGGCGTGGGGCCGGGTGGACGTGCGGGCGGGCGTGCGGAAGCAACCACGGGCACTCTCCTCATCCGTGAAACATCGTCCGCGCGACGCCGCCCTGCGACGCCGTCCGTGGACGGGGGCCACCGGGGCGCACAGCGGCCCGCCCGGTCCTCCCATCCTCGGCGAGGCTCACGTCGTGGGCGAACCGTCACCCGCCGCCCGTGCGCCGTTCGGCGGGTGCGCCGCGCGGGCGGAGCCGCCGGGGACGGACAGCACGTGGCCCGTCCAGGTACGGATCGTGCGGGCGCCGAGGCGTTCGTAGAAGCCGCCGACCGCCATGGTGTTGGTGTCGTCGACGTCCAGGACCGCCCAGCGGTAGCCCAGTCGCTTCGCGTGGGCGAGGGTGTGGGTGATCACGGCCCGGTAGAGGCCCCGGCCGTGCAGCTCGGGGCTGGTCCCGGCGTTGGCGAGGTAGAGCTCGCGCCCGCCGTCCGCGGTGCAGGACTCGGTGGTCGGGTACTCGGTGGTGAGGAGGTAGCAGAGCACCTGCCGGCCGTCGGCCGAGAGCAGGAGGAAGGAGCAGTCGGGGCGGAAGTACGGGTTCCCGGTCACCGCGTGGCGCCAGGTCGCGGGGGTCATCGGGACGCTACCCGGGTGGCCGGCGAAGATCGTGTTGCGGGCCGTCAGCAGCGCCGCGTCGTGGCGGTCCTCGAACGGCACCAGCACGCTGCCGGGCGGCAGCGGCGGCGCGGCGGCTGGCGCGTGTGTGCGCGCGTGTGTCTGCGCGTGGGCCGTCAGGTCGATCCGCATGCCCCGGTAGCCGCGCGCCCGCCGGTGGCCGGCGGCGTCCAACGCCTCGGCGAGCCAGCGCTGACGGCCGTGCGTCCGGGTGTGCAGCTCCAGCGGGGTGCCGTCGCCGAACCGCTCCCGGTGCCGGCGGGCCGCGACGCGGCGGCACTCGGCGAGCAGCCGGGCCGGTACGCCCCGCGTCCGGTGGGCCGGGTGCACCGCGAGATCGAGGACCATCTCGTGCACGGGGTCGGCGCGCTCCCTGGCCCGGGTGACGGCGTACGCCACCGGCTCCGGCCCCGCCCAGGCGCAGACGGAGCCCTCGGCCAGGTCGACGCCCGGGGCCGCCCAGTCGTCGAGCAGTTCCTCCGCGCCGCGCCGGTCGCCGGTCCGGTCGGCCGCCTCGCAGGCGGCCAGCAGCGCCGCCACCCGGGGCGCGTCACCGCGCACGAGCGGTCGCCAGCGCGGCTCACCCGCCCCTGGCCCGCCCGGCGGCTCACTCACTCCGGGCCGCCGCGAGGCCGCGCTCGCCGGGCACCACCACCTGGCCGTCGGTGACCAGCATGAACCGTTCCAGGCCGGGCACCAGCACATTGACCACGGCCACGTGCGGCGTGACGTGGTGGTCGCGCCGGTACACCGCGAACCCGCGCTCCGCCAGGAGGCCGAGCAGCCGGTCGAGGTGACCGCGCGGGGTGTCGGGCACCTCGGTCGGCTCGAACGGCCGGACCTCGGCCGTCGCCAGCGCCGAGGTGAAGTCCGACAGGTAGCAGGCGTGCAGGGCCGGGTAGGGCCCGGTGTCGTCGCGCTGCTCGGGCAGCAGGTGCGCGTACTGCTCCCGGAGGTCCATGGTGCTGTGCAGTTGGACGAGTTCGCTCACCGCGCGGGAGATCGCGTACTCGCGGGACAGCGACGCCCCCCAGCCGCAGATCCGGGCGGGCCGCCCCGGGGGCGCGCTCTGGTGGGCCGCATAGGCCGGCACGGCCAGATCGGTGGTCATGTCGATCAGGTGCACCGGCCGGCCGGTGCGCGCCGCGGCGAACTCCACCAGCTCGGCGAGCGCGGACGGCAGCGTCGCCGGGTCGACGACGGCGGGGCGGCGCGGACGCTCGCGCAGGAAGGTGTTGATCAGCAGCAGGGAGAGCGCGTCGCGTTCGATCAGCTCGTTGATCGCGTGCACCGCGGCCTCGACCGGATCGGCCCCGGCGGCCCAGCCGTTGTTGACCGAGTAGCGGCCCACCGACCGGTAGTCGTAGGCGTCCCCGACCAGGTGGCGCAGGCTCTCCCCGGCCGGACGCAGGTACTCGGGCACGGAGAGGAAGATCGGCACGTCGACCTCCGGACCGCCGAGCGACGACCGGTACGGCAGGCAGCCGAGCGGCCGGTCCGGCGCCTGGGCGAGCAGCGCCACTGCGACGTCCCGCCCGAGCGGGCCGGCGGCGAGCCGGTGCGCGGACGCCGGCCGGACGACGCCGGGGTCGAGGCCCTCCACACCGCTGAGATGGTGCTCCAGCGCCTCGAACAGAGCGCCCGCCCGCGCCTCCGCCCGGCCGCCCTTGCCGAGGCCGAGGCCGGTGCGCAGCGGCACACCGTCACGGCGCAGGACGCACCGCCAGGTGCCGGGGCTGCCGTCGAGGATCGGCGCCAGATCGGCTTCCAGGCCGAGGGCGGCGATCGCGGCCGCGGCCTTCGCGAACGCCTGTCGGGGCGCGAGGCCGCGCTCGCCGGCCTGGGGAGGTGCGCTGTGCGTGGTGGTCACGGCCGTCCCGTCTGTCGTGCCGGATGTGTGTCGTGCTGGGTGCGTCGTGCTGGGTCAGTCGTGCTGCGTGTGCGTCGTACTGCGTGTGCGTCGTACTGCGGGCGCGTCGTGCTGCGGGCGCGTCGTGCTCGGGCATGCCGGATCGCCGGACCGCGGCCGTCGGTGTGCGAGCGGCCGCGGACCGGCGTCGTGGACCTACCGGACGCGGGCCGGGTCAGTCCTCGTCGGTGGACTCGGCCGGCTCGGACCGGACGATGCCGGCGAGCTCGGCGATCAGGCCCTGCTCGGTCGCGGACAGCACGACCTCGTCCGGGTGAAACTTGTCGCGGTCCTGGAATCCGCCCATGGCAACTGCCTCCTGGAATTCGTCCTGCGGCCGCCGGTCGGCGGCCGGGGCCGGTCCGCACGGGATCAAGTGCGCACACGTCCCAGCACTGATCGTGTCCGGTTGACAACGATGTGTGAATGCTTGCCCGTCCGTACGACTTGCGCGAAAGTCCGCGCATGGCTGCACCACGGTCGTCACCCGTCCCCGCCCCCGGCACCGCGCTCCGCGGGGACCTCGTCGCCGAGACCCTCGAACTCACCGCCGTCCGCTGCACCCTGCCGCGCTGCCTGACCGCCGCCGGGGCCTGGGCCCTGGCCTTCCCGGCGCCGGGGAGGCTCACCGTCCGGGCCGTCCTGCGGGGCACCGTCTGGCTCTCGGTGGACGGTGCCGGGCAGCCCGTGCGCCTCGACGCCGACGAGGCGGCGGTCCTCGTCGGCGACCGCCCGTACACCCTGGCGAGCGACCCGGAGACGTCCTCGGCCGACGCCCCGCCGCCGGTCGAGGGCCCGGCCGGACCCTTCCTGCACGCCGGGGCCGAGGGCCGGGACACCGTCACCCTCGACTGCTGCCTCGAACTCGACCCGGCCGCCGAGGAGTTGCTGACCGGAGCGCTCCCGCCGGTACTGCGCCTCGGCGCGACCACCGCCGAGGCGCCCGCCGTCCGCTGGCTGCTGGCCCAGGCCCTGGGCGAGCTCTCCGCCGACCGGCCCGGAGCCTCCTTCGCCCTCGGCCACCTCGCCCCGCTGCTGCTGGTCCAGGTCCTGCGCGCCCTGCTCGCCCACGGCGGCGCCGACGCCCACCCGGCCGGACTGCTGCGCGCGCTGGCCGACGAGCGCCTCGCGCCCGCCCTGCGCCTGATGCACGCCGACCCCGCCCGCCCCTGGACCCTCGCCGAACTGGCCCGCGCGGCCACGATGTCGCGCACCAGTTTCGCCCAGCGGTTCAAGGACCTGACGGGCGTCCCGCCGCTCGCCTACCTGCGGCGGCGCCGGATGCGGCTGGCCCAGCACACCCTGCGCCGTACGGACACGCCCCTGTCCGCCATCGCCGCCTCGCTCGGCTACGGCTCGGACAGCGCCTTCAGCACCGCCTTCAAACGGGCCACCGGCCTGTCGCCCCGGCACTACCGCGAGGCCGCCCGCTCCACGCCCGAATTCCCCGCCCGGGGGTGACGGGCCCGGCCGGAGGTCATCCGTCGACAGCGGCACCGGGCTCGGCGGCGGACGGCGGGCGGACCGACAGCTCCGTCCACAGGTCGAGGTAGGCGCGCAGGGGCGCGCTCGGCCGGACGCCCTCCCGCCACACGAACACCTTCCGCAGGCGCACCGCGGGCTCCAGCGGCACGACGACGAAACGCCGGTCGGCGGCCAACACCGGGCTCGCGCCGGAGGTGAGGGCGATGCCGATCCGCTCCGCGACCAGCGCGAGCTGGAGAGCGACGTCGTTCGTCGCGTACGCGATGTCCAGCCGCAGGTCCGCCGCGGCGAAGGCGGCCCGGACGAACGCGTGCACACCGCTGTCGGGGCCGTAGCTGATCACCGGGCCCCGGACCGCCTCGTCGAGCGGCATCGGACGGTCCGCGGGCCGGCTGCCGGCGGGGAGGACCGCGACGATCCGGTCCTCCAGCAGCACCCGTGAGGCGACACCGGCCGGTTCGCCGTCCGGCGGCCCGGCCACCACGGCCGCGTCGATCTCCCCGGCGCGGACCCTGGCCAGCAGCGAGGGGCTCGACGCCCCGACCAGACTCACCGCGACCCGGGGGTAGCGGCGGTGGTACTCCCCCAGCAGCCGGGGGACGCGGGTGCCCTCCAGCCCCCCGACGGTCCCCAGCGCGAACGAGCCGCCGAGCAGGCCCGACCGCTCGGCGAACTCCAGTACGGCCGACGCGGCCGAGGCCAGACAGGCCCGGGCGTGCGGCAGCAGGGCCGCGCCCCCGGAGGTGAGGACCACCTGCCGGGGCAGCCGTTCGAACAGCGGCTCCCCCAACTCCTTCTCCAGGGACTGGATCTGCTGGCTGATCGCGGGCTGGACGACATGGCAGCGGGCCGCCGCCCTGGTGAACGAGCGCTCCTCCGCCACGGCGACGAAGTATTCGAGCGTACGGAGCTCCATGGCCGACAAACTATCAATTCCGCAGCTGGGAGACCTGGTTGCGGCCGGGGTGCGATCAGCGGCCGTGACGGCTGCCATCAGCAAGGCCTATTGGACCCGGGCTGCGGGGGTGCCGATGCTGGTGACCGGGGTACCGGCCGGACCCGCGGCTCCGACGGAGTGCGAGGACAGACAGTTGAGAGTGACCGTCGTCGGCGGCGGCATCGCCGGACTGACCTGTGCCCTGAGCCTGCACGCCGCCGGCTTCGCGCCCCGGGTGTACGAGGCGGCGCGGAAGGTCGAGGCGGTCGGCGTCGGGATCAACCTGCTGCCGCACGCCGTCCGGGAACTCGCCGAACTCGGACTGGAGCACGGACTCGCCGCCGTCGCGCTGCCCCCGCACCGGCTGAGCTACCGGGACCGGGCGGGCAGCACGGTCTGGGAGGAACCGCTGGGACGGGCCGCCGGTTACCGCTGGCCGCAGTACTCCGTGCACCGCGGCCGCCTGCAACTGCTGCTCCTGGCGGCGGTCCGCGAGCGGCTGGGACCGGACTCGGTCCGTACCGGCCAACTGTTCCAGGGGTTCGAGCAGGACGCCGACGGCGTCCGCGCCCGGTTCCTTGACCGGGCGAGCGGCCGGCCCGTGGTCGACACCGCCGACGTGCTGGTCGGCGCCGACGGTTTCGACTCCTCGGTCCGCCGCCGGCTGTACCCGGACGAGGGCGCGCCGAACGGGAACGGCGTCCACATGTGGCGCGGGGTCGCACCGCACCCGAGGGTCCTCGACGGCCGGACGGTCGTGGTGGCCGGGGGCACCCCCGGCGCCAAGTTCGTCGCCTATCCGATCGGGGACGGCGCGACGGCCGCCGCCGACACCCTGGTGAACTGGGTGCTGGAGGTGCGGCACGGCCCGTCCGCCCCGCCCCCGGGCGGCCCGGGCCGCCGGGTCCCCGTCGCGGAGGCCCGCGCCGCGCTGTCGTCCTGGAACCTGCCGTGGATCGACCTCACGGTGCTCGCCGAACGCTCCCCGGCGATCGTCGAGTACCCGATGACCGACCGCGATCCCCTGCCGCGCTGGAGCTTCGGCCGGGTCACCCTGCTCGGCGACGCCGCGCACCCGATGTTCCCCATGGGCATGAACGGCGGCTCGCAGTCCGTCGTCGACAGCCGGGTGCTGGCCTGGTGCCTGGCGCGCGACGAGGACGTCGTGGCCGCGCTCGACCGCTACGACCGGATGCGCCGGCCGACCGTCAACGCGATCGTGCTGGCCAACCGGGAGCTGGGACCGGAGCAGACCATCGCGCGGGCCGAGGAGCACCCCGGACCGCTGCCCCCCGGACTGGCCGAACGGATCGCGGCCCGCTACCGGCGGCTCGGCGGGGCCACCGTGTCCCAGGTCAACACCCACCCGTCCTGGACGGTCCCCGCCGCCACCCCCGGAGCGACCGGTGGGGCATGATCATGTCCATCGGTCCGACAATCCGGGGGGAGTCCGACAATGGAACGCGCCGAGATGGAGACCTTCCTGACACTCTGCGAGGAGCTGCACTTCGGCCGCACCGCGGAACGGCTGCACGTCACCACGGGGCTGGTCAGCAGGACGGTGAAGCGGATCGAGCGGCGGATCGGCGCCCCGCTGTTCGAACGCAGCTCCCGCCGGGTGGCGCTGACCGCCGTCGGGGAGGGCCTGCGGGACGATCTGCGGCCCCTGTGGGACGGCATCGGGCGGGCACTGCGACGCGCCGAGCTGGCCGGCAGCGGTGTCACCGGCACGCTCACCGTGGGGTTCATGGGCGCGCAGAACGGGCGGGTGGTGCACGCCGCCCGCACGGTCTTCGAGCACCGCAACCCGCGCGGCGCGGTCCGGGTGGTCGAGACGCAGCTGCAGCAGCACGCGGAGCAGTTGCGGGACGGGAGCGCCGACCTGCTGCTGACCACGCTCCCGGTGGACGAGCCGGACCTGACGGTGGGCGCGGTCGTCACCCGCGGCCCCCGCTTCCTGGTGCTGCCCGCCGGGCACCGGCTCGCCGACCGGGGCACGGTGACGCTGGAGGACCTCGGCGGCGAGACCTTCGTCGACCTGCCGGCCTGCGTCCCGGGCTACTTCGTCGACTTCCACATGCCCCGGCAGACCCCCGGCGGGCGGGCCATCGCCCGGCACGGCGACCCCTGCGGCACCTACGCCGAGGCGGTGGCCCTGGTCGCGGCCGGGCGGGCGATGGTGCCCGGTGACGGGCAGCTGCCCCTGCTCTACCGGCGCCCGGACCTCCGGTTCGTCCGGGTCGGCGACGCTCCGCCGGTCGAACAGGGGCTGGTGTGGCGCTGCCGGGACGACGCCGACCCTCGGGTGCGGGCGTTCGCCGACGCCGTCCGCGAGGTCGCGCCGGCCCTCGCCCCGCCCGGCGTGGCCAGCGTCGACCCGGACCCGGCCCCGGCCCCGGTCGGCGCCGACCCCGTCGCCCCGGTCCCGGCGGCTACTCCCGGGCGCCGATGACGTCGGCGGGACGCCCGGCGAGGGCCCGTCGGCCCGGGACCAGCGTGGCCGCCAGGGCCAGGGCCGCCGCGACGCCCAGCACACCGAGGCACGCCACCGGGTCGATCGTGGGCACGGCGGACCCGGTCGTCCCGATGCTGTAGGCCGTGAGGACGGCGAGCGCGATCGCGCTGCCGAGCACCGCCGAGACCAGCACCACCAGCAGGGCCTCGATCCGGAGCACGGCCAGCACCTGGCGCCGGGTGGTGCCCACCAGCCGCAGCAGCGCGAACTCCCGGCGCCGTGCGGAGACCGACATCGCCAGGGTGTTCACCACCGCGATCGCGGTGAAGGCGACGACCAGGCCCATCGCGACGTAGTTGACCTCGGCGCCGGACCGCTGCGCCTCGACCCGGACGGCCTCCGCCTGGTCCCGGTCCAGGACCGCGACGCCGGGCAGGTCCGCCACGGCCTGCCGCAGCGCGTCCCGTCCGGGGCCGCCCGCGCCGGAGGTACGGACGAGCAGGGTGGCGGGCAGCGGGTTGTCGACATGGCCCGCCACCAGCTCGCGGCTCAGGGTGACGTCCCCGAAGCCCAGACCGCGCCGGTGCACGGCCACCACGTCCAGGACCGCCGCCGTGCCGTCGCCGAGGGTCAGCTCCAGCCGGTCGCCCGGCCGGCGGCCCAGGTCGGCCGCCGCGGTGTCGCTCAGTGCCACGCTGCGCGGGCCGAAGCCGTCGAGACTGCCGGCGGTGACGCCGGGGTCCCAGGTGCGGGTGAGGCCCTCGGTGGAGACGGCCTGGGCCGGGTACTTGGTCAGACCGACCCGGACCGAGGTCCGGAGGACCCCGGTCACCGCGGTGACCCCCGGCAGCCGGCGCAGCCGCTCGGCCGCCACCTCGGGCACCCCCGGTGCGGTCGAGCCGACCACCCAGTCCGCGGTGGTCCCGGCCCTGGCCTGCGCGGTGGCGGCGGCGTCCGTCGTGGTGCCGACGAACAGCACGGTGCCGACCATGGCGATCAGCAGGGCGAGCGGGGTGACCGCGGCGGCCGTCCGCCGGCTGCCGCTGCCGGCGTTGGCGGCCGCCAGGTGACCGGCCACCCGGAAGGCCCGCAGCGGCAGCGACAGCGCGGCGACCCCGGCCCTGACCAGCGGCGGCCCCAGCAGGGAGACGGCCGTGGCGAGGACGACGACGGTCAGGAAGGTCACCGGCGTCGAGGCGGCCTCGGCGTGCAGCGTCGAGAGGACGGCGAGCAGGACGGCGCCGCCGATCAGCAGTCCGACCCCGGCGAGGGACCGGCCCCGGCCCAGCCCGGGCCGTTCCACGGCGGCCTCGGCGAGGGCCTCGGCCGGCCGGATGCGGGAGACCCGGCGCGCCGAGATCCGCGCGGCGGCCCAGGCCCCGGCGGCGGTCGCGGCGAACCCGGCGAGGAACGGCAGGAACCCCGGGGTGAGCCGCAGCGTCTCGGGCACCGCCCCCAGGGCGACGAACCTGCCGTACAGCCAGACGGCGACGGGCAGGCCCGCGCACACCCCGGGCAGCCCGGCGAGCAGCCCGACCAGCACCGCCTCGCGGCCGATCAGCCGGCGGACCTGCCGGGGAGTCGCGGCGACGGCCCGCAGCAGCGCGAGCTCCCGGTGGCGCTGCTGCACGACCAGCGCGAAGGTGCCCGTCACCACCAGCACGGCGACCAGCAACGAGGTGCCGCCGATGGCACCGCCCAGCGACACCAGCTTGGTCCGGGCCTTCGCGGCGTCGAGGAACTCGACCGGGCCCCGGTCGTCCCCGGTGGCGACCCGGGCCGTGCTGCCCGCGCCGGTCAGGACGGCCCGGACCCGGGCGGCGAGCTCCGCGACCGGGACGCCGGGCTCGGGCAGCACACCGACGGCGGCGACCAGCCCGGGGTGCCCGGCGAGCCGGGCGGCCTCGTCGTCGGCGAAGAACAGCGAGGTCTGCTGCCGCAGATCGCCGTCGGCGGGGGCTGCCACCCCGCTCACCCGGTACTCGCGCGGGGCGCCGGTCGACCGGACCGTCAGCCGGGCGCCCGGGGCGAGACCGGCCCGCCCGGCGAGTTCCCGGTCGACGACGACCTCGTCCGCACCGGCCGGGGCGGCGCCCGCGACCAGGGCGAACGGGGTCAGCGGGGCCGAGGTCCAGGCGTGGCCGAGGGAGGGACCGCCGTCGACGCCCGCCAGCACCTGCCCGGCCGCGCCGACCGCGTGGGCGGGGAAGGTGAGTTCGGGCAGCACGGCCCGCACCCCGGGCAGCGCCCGGAGTCCGTCCACGGTGCCGGCGGGCAGCCAGGCCCGCTCCCCGAGCGGCTTCTCCTTGTGCTTGGTCTTCGACTTCCCGCCGCCGCCCGACACGGTGACCCGGTGGACGTTCTGGTCGGCGGCGACGAGCACCGGGGTGCCGGCGTAGCGCTCGGTGCCGATCGTGCCGCGCAGGCCGGTCTCCAGCAGGATGCCGCAGGCCGTGACGAGGGCGGCGGCGCAGAACAGCGCGAGGAAGGCACCCGTGAACGCGCCCCGTCGGGCGCGCAGGGTCTGCAGGGCGTAGCGGAGCATCAGGCCCACGCCCCGAGGTGCGTCATCCGGTCGGCGACGCGGTCGGCGGTGGGCGCCGGCATCCGGTCGACGATCCGGCCGTCGGCGAGGAAGAGCACGGTGTCCGCGTAGGAGGCGGCGACCGGGTCGTGGGTCACCATGACCACCGTCCGGCCGTCCTCGTCGACGCAGGAGCGCAGCAGGGCGAGGACCTCCTTGGCCGTCACCGTGTCCAGGGCACCGGTGGGTTCGTCGCCGAAGACGACGTCGGGGCGGGTGATCAGGGCGCGGGCGATCGCCACCCGCTGCTGCTGGCCGCCGGAGAGTTCGGCGGGCCGGTGGGCGGCCCGGCCGGCGAGTCCGACCCGGCGGAGGATCTCCTCGCACCAGGCCGGGTCCGTGCGCTCGCCGGCCAGTCGCAGCGGCAGCTCGACGTTCTGCCGCACCGACAGGGCCCCGATCAGGTTGAACGCCTGGAAGACGAAGCCGACCCGGCGCCGGCGCAGCTCCGTCAGCGCGTTCTCGTCCAGGTCCGCCAGCGGGGTGCCGCCGATGGCGGCGTGGCCGCCGGTCGGCCGGTCCAGGCCGGCGGCGCAGTGCAGGAAGGTCGACTTGCCGGAGCCGGAGGGGCCCATGACGGCCGTGAACGTGCCGTGGGCGATGTCGACGGAGACGCCGTCCAGCGCGCGGACCGCTCGGGCGCCCCGGCCGTAGTCCTTCACCACGCCCTCCAGGCGCAGCGCGGGGCCGGGGGTGGGGGCGGGGGCGGGGGCGCCGTCCGGGGACCGGGGATCGGCGGACGGGCGGGTGCCGTGACGGGCGCCGTGACTGGTGGGCATCGCAGACTCCAGAACTCGGTGTTCGATCTGCGACGACGCTAGGGAGCGGCGTTATCGGGGGCTTATCGGCCGGTTAAACCGCGGCGGGGTCCGGTTGAACCGCGGCGGGGTCCGGGCGGGCGGTGGCGGGGTCCGGTCGGGCCGTGACGGTGTCCGGTCGGGCCTCCGCCGGGTCCGGGCACGCTTCGCCCGTGCGGGCCAGGGCGGCCGCGGCCCGCTCCACCCAGGGCGGCGCGTCGATGCCGCGGAAGAGATCGAGCGCGGCGCCCAGCTGCGCCCGGGCCGGGACCGGCCGGCCGGCCTCGTGGTGGAGTTCGCCGAGGTAGAGCCTGACCTTCGCCTCCACGATCGGGCTCCAGGTCCGCCCGGCCACCTCCAGCGCCTCCTCCAACGTCCGCTCGGCCTCGTCCACCGCGCCCGCCCGGTGCCGGGCCTCGGCGAACCCCAGCAGCGTGTACGCCAGCCCGAGCAGGTCCGAACGCTCCCGGACGATCGCGAGCGCGCGGGTGAACTCCACGGCCGCCGTCTCCGGCCGGCCGACCGCCAGGTGGGCGCAGGCCAGCCGGTAGCGGGCCTGCGCGATGCCGCGCAGCGTCCCGCCGATGCTCTCGCAGATCCGCACGGCCTCCTGGCCGAGTGCGACCGCTTCCTCGGGCCGTTCGAGGTCGAGGGCGCACTGGGCGAGGCTCTGCAGGGCGAACCCCTCGCAGGAGAGGTCGCCGACCGCCCGGAAGACCGCCAGGGCGTCCCGCAGCCGGTGTTCGGCCAGTTCGTAGCCGCCCCGGTGCCGGTCGACGAGCGCGAGGCCGTTGAGCACCATCGCCCGGCCGAAGTCGTCGCCCTCGGCCTCGAACAGCTCCAGAGCGCGCCCGTAGTGCCGGGCCGAGGCGTCGAGCCGGCTCAGCCGCAGCTCCACCCCGCCGAGTTCCCGCTCCATGGCCGCCTCGCCGCGCCGGTCCCCCGCGGCCCGGGCCGCCTCCAGGGCGGTCCCGCTGCACCGGCGCCAGTCCTCCACGTAGTTGCGCGCGGTGAACAGCGTCCCCGTCGCGGCCGCCAGTTCCCAGGACAGCCCGGCCAGGCCCGTCCTGGCGGCCTGGTCCACGGCGGCGACCAGCGACAGCCGCTCGGCCTCGTACCAGTCGAGCGGGACGGCCAGCAGTTCGTCCAGCAGGGCCGGGTCGAGGTCCGGGCTCGGGCTGCTCCCGCGGATCACCGCGAACGGGCCGCCGTACTCGCGGCGCCGGGCCTCGTCGGCGATGCCCAGGAAGGTGAGGAAGAAGCGTTCGCGGGCCGCGTCCCGCGCTGCCTCCGGCTCCTCGTCCCGGGCCAGCTCGCCCGCGTACAGCCGCATCAGGTCGTGGAAGCGGTAGCGCAGTTGCCCGGCGGCGTCGATCCCGACGGCCTCCAGGAACTGGGTGTCCACCAGGTGCTCCACGAGGCGTTCGGCCTCCGCCACCCCGGTGTCCAGCAGTGCGGCGCCGGCCCAGGCCGCGAAGTCGGGGACGGCGAGCAGCCCGAGCAGCCGGCAGAGCCGGGCCGCGTCGGGCGGCAGGTAGCGGTAGCTCAGCGCGAAGCTCGCCCGCACCTGGGACTCGCCCCGGCTCAGTTCGTCCAGCCGCCGCCGTTCGTCGGCCAGCCGGGTGACCAGGTGGCGGACCGTCCAGTGCGGCTTCGACGCCAGCCGGGCGCCGGCGATCCGCAGCGCGAGCGGCAGCCGGTCGCAGAGCTCGGCCAGCCGGGCGACGTCCTCGGGCGCGTCCTGGAGGCGGGCCCGCCCGACGACGCGTTCGAGGAGCTCGACGGACTCCGGCCGGGGCAGCAGTCCGAGCCGGACCCGGGCCGCCTGCGGCCAGGTCACCAGCTCCTCCAACTGGTCCCGGCTGGTGGCCAGGACGGTGCACCCGGCGCTGCCGGGCAGCAGCGGCCGCAGCTGCGCGAACGTCCGGACGTTGTCGAGGACGATCAGCACCCGGCGGCCGGCCAGCAGGCTGCGGTAGAGCGCGACGCGGTCCTCCGACCCGCTCGGGACGGCGTCGCTCTCCACCCCGAGCGCGCGGAGGAACCGCCCCAGGACGTCGTCGGCGGTGGTCAGCGCGTGCTCGTCGGAGTAGCCGCGCAGGTCGGCGAAGAGCGTGCCGTCCGGGAAGCGGTCCCGGACCCGGTGCGCCCAGCGGACGGCGAGGCCGGTCTTGCCCACCCCGGCGACACCGGTGACCAGGCCGACGGCCGGGACGGGCCCGGCGCCGTCCGGGTGCGGCGCCAACAGGGAGTCCAGCGCGGCGAGTTCCTCCGTCCGGCCGGCGAACCCCGCTGCCTCCGGCGGGAGTTCGGACGGCACCGGGAGACCGCGCGGCAGCCCCCGTCGCGCCGGCGGCCGGGCGGCCGCCGCGGTGCGGGCGGGTACGGGCGCCGTCCCCGGGTCGGCGGACGGCCCGGGCAGCAGCACCGGGTCGTCCCGCAGCATCGCCTCGTTCAGCTCGCGCAGGGCAGGCCCCGGCTGGACGCCCAGCTCGTCGATGAGACGGCGCCTGGCCTCCCGGAAGCCCGCCATCGCCTCGGCCCGGCGGCCGGACCGGTACTGCGCGAGGATCAGCTGCTGGCGGGCCCGTTCGCGCAGCGGGTGCTCCCTGACCCGGGCGGCCAGCTCGGGCAGCAGCTCCCGGTGCCGGCCGAGCGCGAGCCGGACCTCGGTCGCCGCCTCCTGCACGCTCAGCCGCACCTCGTCCCAGCGCGCGGCCTCCGCCTCCACCGGTCGTCCGCGCACCCCGGCGAGGGCCCGGCCGCGCCACAGCGCCAGCGCCTCGGTGTAAGCGCGCTCCGCCTCCTCCGGCCGGCCCGCGCGGATCGCGGCCTCCGCGTCGGCGACGAGCGCGGTGAAGACGGCGCTGTCCACGGTGTGGCCGTCGGTGCGCAGCCGGTAGCCGGGGTGGGCGGTGACGATGACCTCGTGGTCGCCGCCCTCGCGGCCCGCGGTGCCCGGGCGGCCGAGCGACTTGCGCAGCCCCGCCACGACGATGGCCACCTGGGTCCGTGCGCTGGCCGGCGGAGCGCCGTCCCAGAGCACGTCCACCAGGGTGTCGGTGGCGACGATGCGGCCCGGGTCCAGCAGCAGCAGGGCCAGAACGGTGCGCTGCCTGGCTCCGGCGATCGTCACCGGTCCGTGGCCGGCCGTGACCGCGAGCGGCCCGAGTATCCCGAAGCCGAGCGGCTCGCCCATCCGTTCCCTCTCCCCCGTGTCCGACCTGCGGTGCGGCCCTGCGCCACCCCTGGCACCGGACCGGTCGGAAAGATCACCTTACTCAGGCCGGGCGGGTCGGGTCGTCCCGGTTCGCGGTGTGGGCGAGGACGGCCGGGACGACGGTGTCCCAGGTGTGCCCGGGGAAGACCTCGTGGCCGGTGCCCGGCAGGGCGAGGAAGCGGGCGCCGGGGATCTCGGCGGCCAGGGCCCGGCCGTGCTCCGGCGGGAACAGCGGGTCCTCCTCGCCGTGCAGCACCAGGGTCGGCGCGGTGATCGCGCCGAGCCGCGAGCGCCACGGCGGGCCGGCGTCGAGCAGGTAGGGGTTGGTGGACTGCGCCGCGATGTCGCGCGCGTGGTCGACGATCCGGGCGGCCAGCCGCCGCACCCCGTCCTCGTCGAACGGGCGCGAGGCGGCGGCGAAGGGGCGCTCGCCCTCGACGATCGACGCGACGAGGGCCTCCCGGGCGGCCGCGGCGTCCTGCTCCGCCTTCGCGCCCCGAGCGTCCTGAGCGTCCTGCTCGACCTGGGCGTCCTGCTCGACCCGGGCGAAGAAGGCGGCGAGCCGTTCCGACACGGGCGGCAGGTCCGGCTGCTCCTGCCCGGGGATGCCCGGCGTTCCGGAGGCGAGGGTGAGGGTCGCCACCCGGTCGGGACGGCCGAGGGCCAGGAGCTGGCCGACCGCGGCGCCCTGGGACATCCCGAGCACATGGGCGCGCCCGTGCCCGAGGGCGTCGATCACGGCCGCGGCGTCCTCGGCGAGGTCGGGCAGCGTGTACGGCGGCGCGCCGACCGGGAAGGTCGTCGAGGCACCCGCGTCCCGGGCGTCGTAGCGGACGACGCAGCGGCCGCCCGCGACCAGCCGGCGGACGAAGCCGTCCGGCCAGTTCAGCCGGCAGTGTCCCGCGCCGTGGATCAGCACGATCGCGGGATCGGCGGGATCGCCGTGGAGTTCGGCCGCCAGCTCCGCACCGTCGACCTCGACCTTCCTGATCTCGACCTCGATCTCGCTCTCGACCTGGGCCTCGACCTCGACCTCGACCGTGTGCCGGTTGTCCACCATCGGGCTCCGCTCTCCCACCGGGGCGTCGTCACGTGCGACCACGACTGTACGGAGGCCCGACGACAGGCCCGGCCCGGCACGCGCGCCCGGTCCGCCCCGATCCGCCGGGTCCTCCCCGGTCCGCCCCGGTCCGCCCGTCTGCGTATCCGGGCCGACCTGGTCATGATGGAAGGGCGGCCGACGGGCAGGAGGACACCCGATGGAGCTCTTTCCACCGATGCCGCTCGACGAGTGGCGGGACACGAAGGAGACGCTGCACCGCTTCGCCCAGGTCGTCGGCAAGATCCGGCTGGCGGCGAGCGTGCGGCGCAACCACTGGTGGAACGTGCCCTTCCACCTGACCGGGCGCGGGCTCACCACCCGGCCGATGGGACTGGCCGACGGCAACCCGGTCTTCACCGTCGACCTCGACCTCGTCGACCACCGGCTGGTCGTCACCGTGGCGGACGGCAGGACGGCGTCCTTCCCGCTTCCCGGCCACTCCGTCGCCTCGTTCCACCGGCAGACCCTGGAGACGCTGGCCGCGCTGGGCATCCGGGTCGAGCTGCCGTTCCCCCGGCCCTACCGGCTGCCCGACACCGACCGGCCGTTCGCCGAGGACGTCGAGCACGCGACGTACGATCCCGTCCTGGCGAACCGCGCCTGGCAGGTACTCGGCCAGGTCGCGCTGGTGCTGGAGGAGTTCTCGGCGCGCTTCTCGGGCAAGGCCAGCCCGGTCCACTTCTTCTGGCACTCCTTCGACCTGGCGCACACCCGGTTCTCCGGACGCGCCCTCGACCGGCCGACGGCGGCGGACCCGGTGACCCGCGAGGCGTACTCCCGGGAGCTCATCAGCTTCGGCTTCTGGTTCGGGGACGCCGACCTCGGTGAGCCGGCCTTCTACTCCTACACGGCCCCCGAACCGGAGCACCTGGCCGGGGACCCACTGGCACCCGCCGCCGCCCGGTGGGTGGAGGCCAACGGCAGCCACCTGGCCGTCCTTCGCTACGCGGAGGCCCGCACGGAGGCCGACCCGAGGGCGGCCGTCCTCGCCTTCTACGAGGCCGCGTACCGGGCCGGTGCCGTCCGGGCCGGCTGGGACGTCGACCGGCTGGCCTGCCCGGGTGGCATCACGGACCCCGGACTGTCGACCCCGCCGTCCTGACCGGCCCCGGGCCGGCCGGGCGGGTCGGTGCAGGGGCCGGTGCAGGGGTCAGTGCAGGTGCGACTGCCAGTCGGCCGGGACCTTGCCCAGCGGGCCCGGGGTCGGCTGGGCGAGCGGGTGCGCCGCCGGGGCCGCGAGTTCCGGCCCCTCGTAGTACTGCTCGGTCTCGATGTTCCAGAACCACTCCTCCCCCGGCTCGAAACTGGCCAGGAACGGGTGGCCCGCCTCCCGGGCGTGCCGGGTGCCGTGCTGCGAGGGCGAGGAGTCGCAGCAGCCGATGTGCCCGCACGCGGCGCACCGCCGCAGGTGGAACCACCACCCCGGCCCCTCCCCCGCCAGGCACTCCACGCAGCCGTCCCCGCTCGGCGGCACGGACGGGTCGATCCCCTGGTCCTGCTGGTCGTCGTCCATCGGACATACCTCCCGATCGGGGCCGGAGCCGTCGGACGTCTCCGTCCGACAACCACCGTCCGACCTCCACCATCCGACTCCGACGGAGGTTCCGCGACCGGCGGCGCCCGGGCTTGAAGCACCCGCGCGGCTGTGCGTGACTGGAGGGGAGCAGCACTCCCCGGCCGACATCGAGGTGACCCGGATGGGATTCATCGGCACGGTGGGCCTGGTCCTCCATCCCGAGCGCACCAGCGCACCCACCGTGGACACCGTGGTCCGCTGGAGCCGGGCCCGGGGCACCAAGGTCGTCGGGCTGGCGACGGAGGTGGCGCGGATCGGCTGCGAGGCCATCCCGGTGGGGGCCGAGGAGATGACCACGAGCGCCGATCTGCTGATCAGCCTGGGCGGGGACGGCACCATGCTGCGCACCATGCGGCTCGCGGCCGGGGGCCACGCACCGGTCCTCGGCGTCAACGTCGGGCGGCTGGGCTTCCTCGCCGAGGTCGACATCCCGGAACTCCCGGCCGCGCTGGACGCCATCGACGCCCACCGCTTCACCGTCGAGGTGCGCTCCGGGGTGCACGCGCGGTTCGGGACCGTCGAGGAGACGGCGCTCAACGACATCGTGCTGCTGCGCAGCCCGGGACACCGGTCCGCGGCGGTAGCCGTGCGGGTCCAGGGCCAGCCCTTCGTGGCCTACACCGCCGACGCGATCGTGACCGCCACGCCGACCGGCTCCACCGCGTACAGCTTCTCCGCCGGCGGCCCGATCGTCTCCCCCAATGCGGAGGGGCTGCTGATCACCCCGGTGGCGCCGCACGCCGCGTTCAACCGCTCGGTCTTCCTCTCCAGCGGTGAGCGGCTCGACCTGGAGGTCCTGCCGCACAGCGGGGACCTCGCCGTCGAGGCGGACGGCCGCGTGGTCGGCCATGTCTCGCCGGGCGACGTCGTCGAGGTGACCATGCTGCCCGCCGCCGCCCGCGTCGTCCGGCTCGGCCGGACCACCTTCTACCAGCGGGCGCAGCGCAAACTCCGCCTCACCGGCTCGGCGGAACCCGGCTGAACCCGGCCGACACCGGCCGACACCGGCTGCGGCGCCGCCGTCCTCCTCTAGGGTGGTGGCCGTGGAACGTGTGCTGGTCGCCGGGGTCTCGGGGGCGGGGAAGACGACGATGGCGGCCCGGCTGGCCGTGCTGCTCGACCTGCCCCGCCACGAG
Organism: Kitasatospora sp. cg17-2; assembly: GCF_054031055.1. NCBI lineage: Bacteria > Bacillati > Actinomycetota > Actinomycetes > Kitasatosporales > Streptomycetaceae > Kitasatospora > Kitasatospora sp. cg17-2. The sequence continues at coordinate 9,127,589 of NZ_CM132923.1, read as the reverse complement.
CTGGACGCGCTGCACCACGGCCCGGGCTGGACCCCGCGCCCCGAGTTCCGGTCGGACGTCGAGGCCTTCGCGGCGACCGGGCGCTGGGTCGTCGAGGACCAGTACACCGGCAAGCTGGGGGACCTGCTGCCGGACCGCGCCGACACCTATGTCTGGCTCGACCTGCCCCGACGGACCGTCATGCAGCGGGTCCTGCGCCGCTCGGTGGTTCGCGCGGTCACCCGGCGCGAGCTGTGGAACGGCAACCGCGAGAGCTTCCGCGGCTGGCTGGACCCGGAGCACCCGATCCGCTGGGCCTGGGCCCGGCACTCCGCGCACCGCCGGCGGACCCTGGACCGGCTCGCCGCCCACCCCGGTCTGACCGTGGTCCACCTGACCTCCGCGCGGGCCGCCCGCGCGTGGCTGCGGACGGCGGGGCGACCGGGCGCGAGCTGACGCGGGCCGCCGGAAGCCGGTCAGCCGGGCGGCGCGGTGAAGCGGTACCCGGAATCGATCAGCATCGGCAGGAAGGCCTTGAGCGCCGCGACGGTCTGCGAGCGGTCCCCGCCGCCGTCGTGGGTGAGGACGATCGCGCCCGGCCGCAGCTCCTTCTCCAGCCGCTCGGTGATCACGTCCGTCCCCGGCGTCGCCCAGTCCTGCGGGTCGACGGACCAGGCCATCGGCCGCATCCCCAGCTCGGCGCCGACCTTCAGCACCGTCGGCGACCAGCCGCCGCCCGGGGCGCGGAACCACGTCGGCGCCCGGCCGGTGAGCCGCCCGAGCAGTTCGGAGGTGCGTCCGAGTTCGTCGCGCACCTTCGCGGCGGAGAGGCCGCTCAGGTCGGGGTGGCTCCAGGAGTGGTTCGCGATGTGGTGGCCGCGCGCGGCGACCTCCCGGACCAGGTCGGGGTGGGCGGTCGCGTTCTCGCCGATGAGGAAGAAGGAGGCCCGGATCCCGTACTGGTCGAGCAGTGCCAGGACGGCCGGCGTGTACTTCGGATCCGGTCCGTCGTCGACGGTGATGGCGACCACCTTCCGCCCAGCGTCGAGCTCGTACACCGGCCGGCTCTCGGCGGCGGTCACCACGCGCGGCGAGGGTGCGGCCGCCGACGCGGACGGACTGCTGGGCGCGGGCGGACTGCTGGGCGCGGGCGGGACGCTGGGCGCGGGAGCGCCCGTGGCGGGTGCGGGGGTGCTCGGCGCCGACCCGGGGGCAGCCGTGGCAGACGTGGGCGTACCCGCCGCCGACGCGACGATGCCCGGCGCGGGCGCCGGGGTCGGTACCCCGGTCGGTGACCCGCTCGGCGACCCAGTCGGTGACCCGGTCGTTGACTCGGCCGGGGAGGGGAACACGGAGCCGGCAGCGTCCGGGGCGAGATCCGGTCCACCGGCGGCCGCTTCCTCGCCGCGGGGCGGTCCCCGGAAGTCCCCGTGGCACCCGCCGACCCCGAGGAGTGAAAGCCCGGCCCCGAGCATGAGCATTCTTCGCGAGACAATCTGACGATCGGATGGCATGCCATATGCCTGCCCGCTCCCCCGGCGACCTGTTCCGACGACCACTGCTACGGGTGCACGAGACCGCTCCGGCAGCCCAATCCCCGCGCCGACCGGGGCCCCGCCGTCGTCACTCCCCGTCATCGTCGCTGCTACGCCGCAGGGAGCAGCGGAGTTCAGCCGGTCGGGGGGCCGGTCGGGGACCTCGGGGGGACGCTCCGCCGGGAAGGCCCGCCGTAGCGTGACGACAGCCGCCCCCACCCACGGGCGGCGATCTCCACGGGTCGGCCCCCACAGCCCGCCCTCGTGCGTTCGGAGCACCCTCCCTTGAACCACTCCGCGTCACGCCGCGCCGCGCTCGCGCTCGTCCTGTCCGCCGTCGTCGCCGCCCCGCTGGCCGCCTGCGGTCCCGACCCGGCCCGCCCGCAGGCCGGGCCGCCGCCGTCCCCCGCCTCCGCCTCCGCCTCCGCGAGCGCGACGGTCGCCACCTCCGCGCCGACCGCGACGGCCGAACCGGCCGAACCGGCCGCCCGCCCGGAGCTGGCCGCCTTCTACCGGCAGCAGCCCGCCTGGAAGACCTGCGGGGAACTCCGGTGCGCCACCCTGACCGTCCCGATGGACTACCGGCACCCGGAGGACGGGAGGACCTTCACCCTGCCGCTGGTCAGGTCGGCCGCCACCGACCCCGCCGGACGGATCGGCTCCCTGGTGTTCAACCCCGGCGGCCCCGGCGGCTCCGGGGTCGCCCACCTCAAGGAGGGCGGGATCTCCTCCTTCGGCGAGCGCGTCCGGGCCCGCTTCGACATCGTCGGCTTCGACCCGCGCGGGGTCGCGGGCAGCAGGCCCGCCGTGGACTGCGGGAAGCCGGAGCAGAGCGCCGAGCCCGACCGGAACGCCGGTCCCGACCGGGACGCCGTGGTCCCCACCACCGAGGCCGGGCGTCAGGCACTGCTGACCGGGGCCGACCGGTCCGCGGCGGCCTGCGCGGCCCGCAGCGGGGCGATCCTCCCCCACGTCGGCACCGAGGACGCCGCCCGCGACCTCGACGTCCTTCGGGCCGCACTGGGCGACCCGAAGCTGAGCTACCTCGGCTGGTCCTACGGGACGTACCTCGGCGCCGTCTACGGGGAGTTGTTCCCGCGGCGGGTCCGGGCCCTGGTGCTGGACGGCGCCGTCGACCCGGCCCAGGACTGGTCGGAGCGGGTCCTCCGCTCGGGCGTGGCCTTCCGCCGGGCCGTCGACGACTACGCCGACAGCTGCGCCGCCGTGGCCGGCCGGGCCTGCCCCGCCGACTCGCCGGACGGCATCCGCAAGCTGGTCGCCGACCTGTACGAGCGGACGGCCCGCAAGCCGCTGAAGGTCGACGGCAGTGCCCGGCGGGTGGACCAGAACCTGCTGCACAGCGCCCTCACCAAGGCGATGTACACACCCGAGAGCCAGTGGAAGCCGCTCTCCGAGGCGCTGCGCAGCGCGAACCGGGGGAACGGCACCGCACTCGCCGAGCTGGCCGGCGACGCGAGCGGCACCACCGACGACGGCGGTGACGGTGGCGGCGGCAGTGGCGGGGCCGTCCCGGACAACTCCGACGCCGTGCTGTCGGCCGTCAACTGCCTGGACATCCCGCACCCCGCCGACCCGCAGGCCTACTGGAGCCTCCTCGACCGCGCCCGGCAGCAGTCCGGTGTCTTCGGCGCCTCCACCGCCCTCGCCGAACTCGACTGCCGCACCTGGCCGAAGGGCGGGACCACGCCGCACCGGGTGGCGGCCCCGGGCCTGCCGCCCGTCCTGGTCGTCGGTACCACCGGCGACCCGGCCACCCCGTACGAGGACGCGCAGAGCCTGGCCGCCCAGTTGCCGGGCGGGATGCTGCTCACCCACAAGGGGGCGGGCCACACCGCGTACGGGCGCGGCAACGCCTGTGTCGACGGTGCCGTGGACGGCTACCTGACCGGGCTGACCCCGGTGGCACCCGGCGCGACCTGCTGAGGCCGGGGGTGTCGCGGCCGACCGGATCCGGCCGCGACACCCCTCGCGTAGGGGCGGCGCGGCTCAGCCGAGCGGCAGCTCCAGGACGGCCTCCCCCTGGGCCGGGGAGGTGATCGTCGTGGTGCTGTCCGCCGCACCCGTGAAGGCGTAGAGCTTGTCCCGGCTGTTGACGACCAGGGCGAGACGGTGGCCGTCGGGCAGGTCGTAGGCGGCCGGCTGGAGCTTCCAGTCGAGGGTCAGCTCGGTACCGGCACTGAGGCCGGTGGCGGTGAAGGGCTCATGGGTGATGATCCGGGCGCCGCCGTCCGGAGCCAGGTCGAAGAGATAGGCGACCAGGGTGACGGCGTCGGCCGCCTCCGTACGGACGGCGAGCCTGACCCCGGCGGAGCCGCGGATCCGGCGGCCGCCCGCCAGCGCCTCGGTGGACCACAGCAGCAGCCGGTCCCGCTCGAAGGCCGCCGGCTCGTACTCCTTCGGGTTGCCGAACCACTCCTTCTGGCCGGTGGCCATGATCTCGTCCATCGCCGTGGCGGCGGTCTCGTGGCCCGCGGTGAAGCCCCGGCTCCAGCCCGCCGAGGGCTTGTCGGACAGGGTGCCGTCGCCGTTGCCGCCGTTCCCGCCCAGGTACCAGGCCTCGGTGCTGACGGTGGCATCGGCCCAGGAGTCGAGCGGTTCGCGCCGCGCCGGGGTGGTGATCACCCGGCCGCCGCCGAGGACCGGCGCGGTCCTGTAGGTGAACATGACCTGGCTGTTGACCACCGGCCACTCCGGCACTTCGTTGGCCGCGCCGAGCAGGTGGTGGTCCAGCCAGGCGTACGCCTCCCGGATCGGCGTCAGCAGGCCGGGGAAGGGCAGTCCGGTCGACACGCCGCTGATGCCGGTGCCCTCCGGGGCCCCGTGGTCGCCGATCCAGAGGTTCAGGTGCTTCGGGACGGTGAGCTTCTCGAAGGTGTCGATCGCCTCGCCGACCGGGAACAGGCCCTCGTGCCAGGTGTTCGAGTAGTAGGTCGGGATCCCGCGCTCGTTGGTGCGGTCCACATAGGCCTCCGGGGAGCGCTCGGTGCCCCACTCCACCACGCGGTCCATGTTCTCCCCGTCCCGGAAGAACCGGAGGATCTCCCGCGTCGGCTCGTCGAACTTGTCCTCCTCCTCGCCGCCGGTGAAGCCGACCAGCAGCCGCACGGCCTCCTCGTGCCGGGTGCCGTGGTCGTAGAGGCTGGTGGCGAGGTTCCCCCAGGTGCTCAGCGCGGCCACGACGGCGACCCGGTTGTCCTCGTCGTGCGCGGCGACCAGCTGGCTGATCCCGGAACCGTAGGACAGGCCGAGGAAACCGACCTTGTTCGGGTCGAAGTGCTCCTGCGCGAAGTCGATCACGAGCGAGCCGTCCGCCCAGTCCTTCGGACCGGCGACGTCGACGAACCCCTCGGAGGTGGACACCAGGCCCGGTGTGCCGATGCCCCGCGGGGTGTAGGCCAGCACGTGGTAGCCGCGCGCCGCCAGCGAGAGGTAGCCGAAGACGAAGGGCAGCCAGCCGTAGGGGTTCCAGCCGGCGGGCACGATCACCACCGGGCGCTGCTCGGAACCGCTCTGCCTGATCGAGAACGCCGAGAGCCCGAAGCCGTCCGCCGTGGCGATGCGGGGGAAACCGACCTCTGCGCGCTGCCGCACGCCCGCCGCCAGCTCCCGCAGCTCCTCGGGCAGCGCGGCCTCCGTCCCCGTGCCCCGGACGGCCGCGAGCAGCGCCTCGGCGACGGCGAGCACCGACGGGTTGATGTCGAGACTCGCACCGCGCCAGAGACCGTGGGTGGCGATGTCGGTGAGTGTCGCGTCGGTGACCGAGGGGGTCGGCTCTCCAGCAGTAGTCATACGAAGCGCCCTTCATTGATCAGCGGGGTGCCCGTGGCGGGCACCGTTCGGGCGAATCATGTTCCGGTACGGCGGGCACAAACTGATGACCAGTCAGCTCCACTCGAACGAGTGAACTCCGGCGGGCCCGCGTCAACACCCGCGACCGGCGCACCCGCTCATTTGCCGGCCCCCATGGTGATCCCCTCGGTGAGACGGCGGCCGAGCCAGGCGTAGAGGCCGATCATCGGCAGGATCGAGATCGACACCCCGGCGAACAGCGCGCCGTAGTCCGCGCCCGTGAACTGCTGCTGCTGGAAGTAGTTCAGCAGGGCGAGCGGCAGGGTGAAGCGGTCGTCGGTCTGGATGAACATCAGCGCCAGCAGGGTCTCGTTCCAGATCCCCATGGCGTTCAGCAGGGTCGCCGTCACCAGCCCGCCGCGGGCGAGCGGCAGCATGATCCGCCAGAACGTCATCGCCGCCGACACCCCGTCGAGGGCGGCCGCCTCCTCCAGTTCGGCCGGGAGCGAGGCGAAGAAGGCCGTCAGCAGGAAGACCGTGAACGGCAGCGAGGTCACCACGTACAGCACGAACAGGCCGAAGAGGCTGTCGATCAGTCCGAGCCGGTTCATCAGCGCGTACAGCGGCAGCACCATCACCTGGACGGGGATGCCGAGGCCGAGCACGAAGTACAGGCCGAGGCCGTCGGACACCCGGCCGGGGCGGCGGCCGAGCACATAGGCGGCCGGTCCGGCGACGACGACGGTCACCGTGGCCGCGGCGACCACCAGCAGCGCGGAGTTCGCGAAGGCGGGGCCGAACCCGCCCTCGTTCCAGGCGGTCGACCAGTTCTCGAAGTGGAGCGCGGTGGGCGGGGACCAGGGGTGCTCCATCACGTCCCGGCTGCTCTTGAGCGAGCTGAGCAGCAGGAACCCGAAGGCGAACAGGCAGAAGCCGGTGAAGAGCCAGACGGCGGCCGTCCCGGGCAGCCGGCCGAGCGCGACCGCCGCGCGACGGCGGCGGGCCCGGCGGGGCGGGGCGCTGCGGGGCGGGGCGCTGCGGGGCGGGGCGCTGCGGGGCCGGACCCCGGACTCGTCCGGCCCGGTCGCGACGGTGGTCATCGCAGGAACCTTTCGTCGAAGCGTGCGAGGGGGTTCAGAACTGCAGGGCTTCCCGGCGCATCACCCGGCGCAGCACGACCACCAGGACGGCGACGAACGCCAGGGTGGTGACGGCGGAGGCCGAGGCGTAGCCGAACTGGTTGAGCGGGGTGATCCCGCCGACGGTCTCCCCGTAGACGAAGAGGGCGTTGTTCCACTGGTAGGTGGGCGGCAGGGCGCCCTGGTTGCCGCCGAAGGCGAGGACGAACTCGAAGATCTTGACCGAGGTGATGGTCCACAGCACCGCGGCGGCGGCGGTCACGTCCCAGGAGAGCGGCAGCGTGACGTGGCGGAAGCGCTGCCAGGCGTTGGCCCCGTCGAGCCGGGCCGCCTCGTAGTAGGACTCGGGGATCCGGTCGACGCCGGACATCAGGATGGTCACGTAGTAGCCGGTGTTGATCCAGACCAGGGCGACCAGTACGGCGTTGGTCGTCCAGCTCGGCCGCAGCCACTCCACCGGGTCGATCCCCAGCGGGCCGAGGGCCTGGTTGACCAGGCCGTCCAGGTTGAGCAGCGAGCCCCAGAAGATGGCCAGCACGACGGAGGAGACGATGTGCGGGACGAAGACCACCCCGCGGATCAGCTTGCGGCCGCGCATCTCGCGGAGCATCAGCAGGAAGCCGAAGCTCAGCACGAAGACCACTCCGCCGACGCCGAACACGATCTTCAGGGTGTTGCCGAAGGCGGAGCGGAACGCGGGGTCGTGCAGCAGCTGGGTGTAGTTGCGCAGACCGGCCCAGCGCGGGGAGTTGATGCCGTCCCAGTCGGTGAGGCTGGTGTACATCGCGTACAGGGTCGGGCCGATGAACAGGACCGTGTACAGGGCCACCGCCGGCGCCACGAACGGTCCGAAGATCCGGCCGCGGCGCCGTTCCAGCGGCGACGCGGTGGCGGCGCTCACGGGTTGGCCTTCCAGAAGTCGACGGAGGCCTGCTTGGTCTGCGCGACGAACTCGTCCGCGGTGGTGACGCCCTGGATGAAGCGGACCACGTTCGGGGTGTACGCCTTGGTGGCCCAGGCGGCGTAGTCGACGAACAGCCGGGCCTGGTCGGCGTAGACCTCGTTGCCGTCGAGGGCCCGGGCGACGGCGGTGAGTTCGGCGGGCGCCGGGATGTCGGTGCGCGGGGTGATGTTCAGGGCCTTGGTCGCGATGCCCGAGAGGCGGTCCTTGTGCATGAAGTACGCGATGAACCGCTCCGCCTCGGCCGTGTGCTTGGCACTCCTGGGCACCGCGAACCCGAAGAAGTTCACGCCGACCGCGGTGTTGCCGCCGTCGATGGCGGGGAGCTGGAAGTTGCCGAAGGTGAAACCGGCGGGGATGTTGGGACGGCTCTCGCCGGGCACCCAGGTGCCGTTGAGGTAGAAGGCCGCCTTGCCCTGGGCCCAGCCGGTCTGCGCCTGGGTGCCCTGGGTGGACTCGTAGCCCTTGACGAAGTAGTTCTTGCGCAGCTGCTCGACCTTGCCGGCGGCGGCGCGGACCCTCGGGTCGTCCCAGGCGGCTCCGCTGCGGTCGGCGGCGAGCGCGCGCAGGCCGTCCGTGCCGAGCTGGCGCTGCAGGGTGAGCAGGGTCCAGTAGGGGTCGTTGCTGGGCAGGGCGATCGGGGCGATGCCGGTCGCCTTGATCGCGTCGAGCTTCGCGACCAGCTCCTCCCAGGTCCTGGGCGGGGCGGTGGCGAGGTCCGGGTAGGCGGCGGTGTTGAACCAGACGCCCTCGGTGGCGACCGAGTAGGGCACCATGAACGGCTTGCCGTCGCGGTCGTTGAGGTAGGTGCGGTACTTGTCCGGGATCACCTGGCCGACGGTGGTGTCCTCGCCGGGGATCCGCGCGGCGTACACGGACGTCAGGTCGGCGCTCTGGCCGGCCGCGACCAGGGCGCCGAGCGCGTTGACCGAGTTGTCGACCAGGTCGGCCGCGGCGCCGCCCTTCAGGGTGGGGGTGATCTTCTGGATCACCTGGCGGCCCTGCCACTGGACGGTCACCTTGATGCCGGTGTCCTCGGTGAACCGCTTGGCCACCGCCTGGATGACCTCGGCCTGCGGCTCGTTCTGGTTCCACATCGACCAGTAGGTGAAGGAGGCGCCGGTGTCACCGCCGCCTCCGCAACCGGCGAGCAGGCCCGAGGCGAGTGCGGCGGCGACGGCGGCCGCGAGGAGGCGTCCGGCGGGGAGGTGCGTGGTCGCGGGAAGGTGCGTGGTCATGGTGGAGGTCCCGTTCCGGTGATGAGGTCGTGGGGCGTGCGGACGCGGTGGTGGAGATGGGGTGGTGGCTCAGGCGGGTCACGGGGCCCCGGGCAGGCCCCAGCGGTGGGCGGAGGGCACGGTGACGGGCTCCACCACGAGGTCCGGGCGGTCCCCGGCCGAGGTCACCAGGCAGGAGGCGCCGGCCGGCAGGTCGATCGCCAGCAGCCCGTCCGGGCGCAGCTCCCAGCCGAGCGGGCCCGGTGTGCCGTCCAGCGCCGCGACCTCGGGCGGACCGGCCAGACCGCCGGGCGCGAGCAGGCACGGCTCGCCCGCCCCGCTGTGCACCCGGATCCAGCGGGTGACGCCGCCGCGCCGGCAGGCGCTGACCCGGAAGGCGCCCTCGGCGACCAGGTCGTGCACCGTGACGTCGGCCCAGGCCGCGGGGACGGCCGGGAGGATCCGCAGGACGCCGCCCCAGCTCTGCAGCAGCAGGTCGTGCAGGCTCTGCGCGCCGGAGAGCGGCGTCTCGACCACCGGGCCGGTCTCGGCGTACATGGTGTTCGGCCGGACGTGGCCGTCCAGCAGCTCGTCGATCCGGCGCAGCGCCTCGTCGCCGTCGCCGAGCAGCGCGTACATCGAGGCGGCGCCGGTGAAGCTGTAGCCGCGGAGTTCCTCGGTCAGGCCGAGCCAGTGGTCCAGGCTGCGGCGCAGAAGGTCGCGGTGGGCCGGGCGGGTCGGGTCGAGCTGGTGCAGGGGGTGGAACCAGAGCAGGTGCGAGTAGTGCCGGTGGGAGGAGGTCAGCCGTAGGTCCCGGCCGATCCACAGGCCCTCGTCGGCGTCCTGCGGCGGTGCGGCGAGACGGTCGAGGACGTCCTGCCAGGCGGGGGCGAGCGGGTCGGGCAGGCCGAGCCGGGCGGTGGTGTCGAGCAGGGTCCGGCAGCCCCAGTGCAGCAGTGCGAGGTCGTAGTTGCAGTCGGCGGTGGTCCCGTACTCCGGGGAGTAGGTGGCGGGCAGGTGCAGCACGCCGGCGTCGTCGGGGGTGAGGAAGCGCAGGTAGTAGTTGACGGCCCGGCGCAGCAGCGGAAGGACGGTGTCGCGCAGGTACGGCTCGTCCATGGTGTGCCGGTGGGCGAGCCAGGCGGTGTGCAGGGCCCAGGTGAGGTTGCCGATCTCGGGGAGGGGGTCGGTCCGCCCGGGGACGCCGGCCGGTTCGCTGCGCAGGTCGTCCTGGCTGGAGCGGCCGAGCACCAGGGCGTCGTCGCGGTGGTCCTCGGGGGTGGAGGCGAGCAGGCCCGGCGCGCCGTGCTCCAGGGCCGTGCGCAGCGAGTCGAGTTCGGGGTGGCCGGAGGCGTTGATCGGCCAGTACTCCAGTTGGACGTTGAGGTTCCACCAGGCGGCGGGCCAGGGGGTGGGCTCCAGCCAGGGGCCGTGGGTGGCCAGGACGGGCCGGTCGGCGCGGGTGGCGCAGGCCAGTTTGTAGAGCTGGATCCAGTAGAAGGACTGGATCCGGGCGTCGGGGACGGAGAGGAAGCTGCGGGGGTAGAAGGCGTGCCACCAGGCCCGGTGGGTCGCCTCGGTGACGTCGGCCTCGTCGCGCGCGGCTTCGTCGAGCGCGGCCTCGGCGGTGCGGCTCGCTGAGCGGTCGGTGGCGCTGTGGGCGACGGTGCAGCGCAGGGTCGTGGTGCCGTCCGGTCCGGTCGTGGTCCGCCAGCGGGTCTCGGTGCGGCCGCCGCAGGCGAGGTCCTGGACGCAGGCGCCGCCGTCGGGGGTGGCGGTGGTCACCGGTGGCGGGTTGTCCTCGAGCCCGGCCGGGCGCTGCTCGGGGTAGAACGCCTGCCGGGGCGGGACGGCCGGGTCGGGAGTGAAGTCCCAGGAGACCTGTTCGGCGCCGTCGGCGGGCCGGCAGCGGACGACCAGCAGGTCGCGCTCGGCGTGGACGTACGCGGTGAGCGCGACCGTCCCCCGGGTGGTGGTGACGGTGCCGGCGAGTTCGGCGTCCCGGAGCGAGAGCCGGAGGTCCACGCCGGTGACCTCGCCCAGGGTCCGCAGGGTCAGGTGGCCGATCGGCAGCCGGGTGCCGCCCCAGAGCGGGCCGCCGGTGTCCTGGTGGTCGCGGACCCGGCTGTCGCCGAGGACGAACCGGAGCCGGGTGTCCCCCTCCGGCCGGCGCACGGAGGCGGCCAGGCCGCCGTTGCCGAGGAACGGGCCGTCGTAGAAGCCGCCGGGGACGGTCCGCCAGACGGGGTCGAGGGTGCCGAGGAAGTCCCGCCAGCCGGTGCCGGCGGCGAGCCGGTCCTCCAGCGGCGGGTGGGCGGACGGGTGGGCGGTGGTCATGGCTGGTCCGTTCGGCATCAGGTGCGCGGCGGGTTGCCGGCGGGGCGGGACGGTGGCGGGGCGGGACGGTGGCGGGATCCTGGTGCGGGGCCCGGGCGTTGTCGTTGCCGCGGTTCACGACCGAGGCCTTCGAGGCGTCACGGGTGCACGCCGAATGTTGTCGATCGGCGCAATGCATCTGCCGAGACATGGGATGTACTGTCGAGCACAAGCGTCCGCCTGTCCAGCCCTCGCCGACAAGAAGCAGGGAACTGGCAGTTCAAGGCGGTGAATTCATTCACCGGAAGAAACAAGTCCGGTCGGGCAGGGCTCAATTGATGGGATGTCCTTTAGGCTGGGCCCACCCGCACAGCGCCTTCACGGCACGCTCCTGCCGTGTGCCGCCCGGCCGTCGCCCGAGGAGGCCGCCGTTGTCACTGACCGACATGGCCATCGCCCGGATCCGCGAACTGATCCGCGCCGGGGCCCTGCCGCCCGGATCCAGGCTGCCGCCGGAGCGGCAACTCGCCGCCGAGCTGGGCCTGTCCCGCAACCCGATGCGCGAGGCCGTCAAGGCGCTCGTGGTGGCCCGGGTCCTGGAGGTCCGGCGCGGCGACGGCACCTATGTGACCAGCCTGACCCCCGGCGTGCTGCTGGGGAACCTGGCCGGCACGGTGGAACTCCTCACCGGCGACACCCTGGTGGAACTCATCGAGACCCGTCGACTCCTCGAACCGGCCGCCACCGAACTCGCGGCGGCCCGGATCGACGACGCGGCCCTCGCCGAACTGGCCCGCCACCTCGACGCGATGCGGGCGTCACGGCACAGCCCCGAACAATTCAACCTGCACGACGCCGCCTTCCACCGCACGGTCGCCGCCGCCACCGGCAACGAGACACTCGTCACGCTGCTGGAGGGGATCGCCGGCCGCACCCTGCGGGCCCGCGTCCGGCGCGGGACCGTCGACGGCGGCGCCGCCGATCGGGCCGTCGCCGAGCACGAGGCGATCCACCGGGCGCTGGCCGCCCGGGACGTCCCGCTGGCCCGGGCCGCCGCCCTGATGCACGTCACCACCACCGAGAACTGGCTCCGGACGCACCTCCGCCGACCGGAGGACGGTGACCGGGCCACGACCCCGGCGGGGACGGCCCGGATGGCACCCTGACCTGCCACCCGCCCCGTCGGGACCACCGAACAGCCTAGGTTCCGTCCGGGCGATCATGTGCGGAGCCAGATGACGAGGGCTGCTGCGGTGACGGTGCCGAGGTAGACGTATCCGCGTTTGTCGTATCGGGTGGCGACGGCTCTGGCGTGCTTGAGCTTGTTGATGGCCCGTTCGACGGTGTTGCGTTTCCTGTACCGCTCCTCGTCGAAGCCCGGCGGTCGCCCGCCGCGTGAGCCTTTGCGCAGGCGGACGGCCCAGCTGTCGGTCTTCTCCGGGATGGTGTGCCGGATGCCGCGCCTGCGCAGGTAGTCGCGGCATGGCCCGTTGCTGTAGCCCTTGTCGGCGGCAAGGCTGTCGGGCCTCTTGCGAGGCCTGCCCGGACCGCTCCGCGGGACACGGATCTTCTCCAGCACGGGTTCGAACTGCGTGCAGTCCGCCCGCTGTCCCGCGGTGATGACCAGGGACAGCGGGCGGCAGCGGCCGTCCGCGCTCAGGTGGACCTTGGTGGTGAACCCGCCCCGCGAGCGGCCCAGGCCCTCGCCTCCGCCACCACCTCCGCCAGGCGGGCGACGAGGCTCTGCCACGGCGTCTCGACCTGGTGTTCCCCCGGCCCAGCCCCCTTTGAATCAAGGGCTGGTGGCAGATCGGTACGGGCACCGGCCGCGTGCTGGTGGGCCCGGACGATGGTGGAGTCGACCGAGATGTCCCAGTCGATGTCGCCGGCCTCGTCCGCTTCCGCCTGGACCCGCTGGAGCAGACGCTCCCAGGTGCCGTCTGCCGACCACAGCCGATGGCGCTCGTAGACCGTCTTCCACGGCCCGAACCGCTCGGGCAGGTCACGCCAGTGCACACCGGTCCGTACCCGGTGCAGAATCCCGTCGATCACCTGCCGATGGTCCCGCCACCGACCGCAACGCCTGTTGCTGACCGGCAGGAACGGCCGCAGCCGTTCCCACTCGGCATCTGTGAGATCTCCCCGCCCCATGCCCGGACCAACGAGCAAGGCAGGCGATAGTCACATGATCGACCGGACAAGTCCTAGGCGGCCCGCGACCCGGCCGACCAGGCACGCCGACACCTGTTCCGACCCACCCGGCCGGACTACGCACGATTCACGCACAGGTCGACAGCGTCGCAACCCGATCGTGTCCGACCGTCAACTCGCCACCGCTGGAACAGCTGTGACGGAATGACCTCTCGGTCGAGCTCCGCATGCTCCTGACGCATCGTCACATCCGGAGCCGGGGCCGGGGGGACACGCCCCGCCCCTGCGCGCCCGCACTCCTGCCGGCGCGCCCCCGCCGCAGCCGACCACGGCCCCCACCCCGCCCGTCCTCCCCGGGCCGTCGCCGTGGCCGCCTGCGGTCCACCCAGGAAAGGGACCCGATGAACCGCACCACCCCCGGACGCGAACTCGTCCTCGCAGCCGCCCTGCTGGCCCTCACGGCCGGCCTCGTCACCGCCACCTCGACCCCGGCCTCCGCCGCGACCCCCGGCAGCTGGACCTCCGTCCAACCCGGTGCCACCCCCACCGGCTGCGACGGCGTGCGCGCCACCGTCGCCCTGGACGCCAACGGCACGCCCACCCTCGGGGCCGACTGGAACTGCCGGCAGGTGCTGCGCCCCGCCCCGATCGGACTCGTCACCACCACCACCGACTTCAGCACCGGCCTGGCCTTCGTCGGCCGGACCGACCGGACCTTCACGGAGACGTACACGACCGTCAACGGGAACTCCCGGAGCCGCACCCGCACCGCGACCGAGACCCGGCTGGTCCTCGCCAAGGGCTCCGAACGCCTCACCGTGCACGTCCGGACCTCCCCGGACGGAGTGGCGCTGCGCTACGAACTCCCGGGCGCGGCCACCGTGCTGCGGGAGACCACCTCCTTCGAGCTCCCGACCGACGCCCAGCTGACCCGCGCGCCGTTCGACGACGGCCACGAGCAGGTCTTCAGCACCTCCGCGGTGTCCGCCGCGGCCGGCGGCGAGTACGACATGAGCCTGTTCGGTCAACTGGCCAACGGTGCCCGCGTCCTGCTGTCCGAGTCCGGCGTCGACGGCGGATACTCCGGCGGGCGCTTCGCCCACACGGCGGGCACCGGCCGCTTCACCGTGACGCTCAAGGACGCACAGGTGGTTCGGACCGCCGCGTTCACCACGCCCTGGCGGGTGGCCGCGCTCGGCACCACCGCGACCGTCGTCGAATCGACCCTGGAGGACGACGTCGCACCGGCCTCCAAGGTCGCCGACACCTCCTGGATCAAGCCCGGGATCGCGGCCTGGCCCTGGTTCGACGGCTTCCACGCCACCCAGGCGGACCTCGGCAAGCTGAAGGGCTGGGCCGACTACGCCTCCTCGCAGGGCTGGCCGTACCTGCTGGTCGACGACGGCTGGAAGGGCGTCAGCTGGATGCCCGACCTCGTCTCCTACGCGCGGGCCCGGGGGGTGGGGGTCATGCTCTGGTACAACTGGAAGGACCTCGACACCCCCGCGAAGCGCGCCGCCGAGTTCACCAGGCTCGGCCAATGGGGCGTCGTCGGCGTGAAGATGGACTTCATGGGTTCCGAGAGCCGGGCGCGCCAGCAGTGGTACGACGAGGCGCTCGCCGACGCCGCCGACCACAGGCTGATGGTCGACCTGCACGGCTCCCGCCTCCCGGTCGGCGTGAGCCGCACCTGGCCGAACGTCCTGACCTCGGAGGCCGTCCGGGGCGAGGAGTACAGCACCGGCCGCCCCCTCGGACACGTCACGGCGATACCGTTCACCCGCGGCGCGCTGGGTGCCGCGGACACCTCGCCGATGAGCTTCCAGCGGGAGAACCCGGACAGCGACGCCGCCGAACTCGCCCTCGGTGTCCTCTACGAGAGCGCGCTGATGCTGCCCGGCAGCACCGTCTCCGACTACCGGGCCAGGCCCGAGGCGCAGCGCTGGATGCGGCAGGTGCCGACCGCGTGGGACGAGACCAGGTTCGTCCAGGGCGACCCGGTCGGCGGCTCGGTGATCGCGCGACGGAACGGCGACCGCTGGTTCGTCGGCGCGATCACGGGCGGCGGCGCCGGCACCATCGCCTACCCGACGGCCTTCCTCGGCGGCGGGACCTGGTTCGCCGAGATCACCACCGACGGGCCGAACGGGCTCGTGCGGACCAGCCGGGTGGTCCGGGCCGGGGACACCCTGAGCGTCCCGAACGTCGCGCACGGCGGGCACGCCGTCAAGCTCACCAAGGTCGCCGCCCTGCCCGCCGGCCACCGCAGCCTCACGGTGGCCGGCAGCACGGACGCCCTCGCCGTCGACGGGCCCGCGGGCTGCGACGTGCCGGTCGTCCGGGCCCCGCGCGACGGCAGCCCCGCCCGCACCTTCGAGCTCCGGCCGCTCGGCGACGGCTACGTCCGGATCGTCAACCGGGGCAGCGGCGAGGACGTGGTCGTCTTCCGCGCCTCGCGCGACGCCGGCGGCAGGATCGTCCAGTGCGGCTACGCCACCGGGGAGCACACCAACGACGAATGGCTCGCGGAGGACGCGGGCAACGGCCGGATCCGCCTCGCCAACCGCTACAGCGGCCTCTACCTGACCGCCCCCGGCGCGGTGGGCGGGCAGTTCGAGCAGCGGCCGCTCGACGGCTCGGGGGCGCAGCTGTTCACGGTGGACTGACCCACCACGTCACCCGGCACCGCCTCACTCGGCGCCACTGTCACTCGGCACCAGCGTCACCCGGCGCCGTCGGAAAACCGACAGCGTCGGGTGACCGCCTTCGCGCGGCAGCAGGGGCCGATGCCCTGGTCGGACGGTCCGTCACCGCTCCGCCGGGCCGCCCGGTCGGTCGGCCCGGCGGTCCGACCGCGAGGTCCGACCGTCCCAACTCCCTTGACGCATCGCGGTCATGACGGTCTCCTATGTGGGATTCCTTTGGAATCTGTTTGATTGAGTCGGAATTCCACCCCCAGGAGATCCGCTGTGCCCACCCGCACACCCCTTCGCCGCTCCATCGCCTCCCTGGCCGCCCTGACCCTGTCCGTCGGCGGCTGGCTCCTCGGCGGCACCGCCGAGGCAGCGCCACCCCTCCCGCCGGAGCCGGCCGCCGCCCGGAGCGCCGCGCCCGACGGCGGCACCCTCGCCCCCACCCCGCCGATGGGCTTCAACAACTGGAACTCCACCCAGTGCGGCGCCGGGTTCGACGAGGCCATGGTCAAATCGATCGCGGACCTGTTCGTCTCCGAGGGCCTGCGGGACGCCGGCTACCGCTACGTCAACCTCGACGACTGCTGGGCCCTGCCGCAGCGCGACGCGGCCGGCAACCTCGTCCCCGACCCGGTCCGCTTCCCGAACGGCCTCAAGTCGCTCGCCGACTACGTCCACGGCAAGGGTCTGCGGTTCGGCCTCTACTCCACCGCCGGGACCAGGACCTGCAACAGCAAGGGCTTCCCCGGCGGGCTCGGCCACGAACGGCAGGACGCCGCCCTGTGGGCCTCCTGGGGAGTCGACTTCCTGAAGTACGACAACTGCGGGAACCAGGGCCTCGACGCCCGCACCCGGTACCGTGCGATGAGCGAGGCGCTGCGCGCCACCGGCCGGCCCATCCTGCTCAGCGTCTGCGAGTGGGGCCAGAACAAGCCGTGGACCTGGGCGCCCGCCCTGGGCGAGATGTGGCGCACCACCCTCGACATCAGCGACACCTGGTCCCGGATGATCGGGCTGGCCCACCAGAACCAGAAGCTCGCCCCGTACGCCGCCCCGGGCGCCTGGAACGACCCGGACATGCTGGAGGTCGGCAACGGCGGGATGACGGACACCGAGTACCGCACCCACTTCAGCCTCTGGGCCCAGATGGCGGCCCCGCTGCTGATCGGCACCGACCTGCGCACCGCGGACCGGGCCGCCTACGACATCCTGCTCAACCGGGACGTCATCGCCGTCGACCAGGACCCGCTCGGCCGGCAGGGGGTCGTGGTCTCCTCGGCCGGCGGCCTGGTCGTGATGGCCAAACCGCTGGCGGACGGCAGCGTCTCGGTGACCCTCACCAACGAGACCGCGGCCACCGCGACGGTCGCCACCACCGTCTCCGCGGTCGGCCTCGGCAACGCCGCCTCGTACGAGGTGAAGGACCTGTGGTCGAAGGCGACGAGCAGTACGACCGGTGCCGTCGCCGCCGCCGTCCCCCCGCACGGCACCGTGATGTACCGGGTCGCCCCGGGCACCCAGACACCCGCCCCCGACGGCACCCGTCCGCTCTCCGACCGGTCGTGGTCCCAGTCCTACAACGGCCACGGACCGGTCGAGCGCGACCGCAGCAACGGCGAACGCCCGGCCGGGGACGGCCGCACCCTGTCGCTGCGCGGCACCACGTACGGGCGCGGACTGGGCACGCACGCGCCCAGCGAGGTCGTGTACTACCTGGGGGGCCGCTGCGAGCGGCTCACCGTGACGGTCGGCATCGACGACGAGTCGGGCGCGGCCGGCACGGCCGTGTTCCAGATCTGGCGCGACGGCACCAAGGTCGCCGACAGCGGCCGGCTGACCGGCGCGGACCCGGCCAAGGTCCTGACCGCCGACCTCACCGGCGGCGAACGGCTGCGGCTGGTCGTCACGGACGCCGGCGACGGCATCGACCACGACCACACCGACTGGGCCGATCCCCGGCTGACCTGCTGACACCGCCCCCGGCCGACGGCCCGCTCAGTCCTTGTCGGCGACCTCGTGGTCGGCCTGGGCGCTGATGTGGGCCTTGGCCGCCCGCGCCGCCGCGTCCGGGTCGCGGCGGCGCAGGGCGGCCACGATCCCGTCGTGCTCGGCGATGACCTGCGCCCAGTTCTCCGGGTCGACCGGGGCCGAGACCCGGTGACGGCGGACGGTGAGCAGCAGCTGGTCCGTCAGCTCGGCCAGGATGCGGTAGCCGGCGGCCTCGGCGAGGATCCGGTGGAACTCGGAGTTGAGTTCCGGCAGGCGCTGGAGCGAGTTGGTGCCGAGGCGGCCGCGCATCTGCTGCTGGACCGATTCCAGCTCGGCCAGCTGGGCGTCCGTGACGCGCTCGGCGGCGAGCCCGGCGACCAGGCCCTCGATCGCCTCGCGGGCCAGGAAGACGCCGCGCATCTCGGCGGCGTCCACCACGGCGACGGTCACCCCGGAGTGCACCCGGGACACCACCAGTCCGTCCGCCTCCAGCCGCTTGACGGCCTCCCGGACGGGGATCTTGCTCACGCCGAGGTTCCGGGCGAGCTCATCCATGTTGATGCGCTCGCCCGGCTTGAGGTCCCCCTCGGCGATGGCAGCCCGGAGGCTGTCGTAGACGAGGTCGGCCTTGCTCTTCACCACGGGCAGCCGTGCCCAGTTCGCCTGTGTCACCCCCTCATCGTATGCGATATGCCTGCGACGCCGAAGGGTGGGCGGGGTCAGGCGGAGCGGACCCAGAACTCGATCGAGAGCGGGGGGACGGTGAGGGCGAGCGTCGGGCCGTTCACCGTGCTCAGGGGCCGGTTGTGAACGGTCGGTCCGAAGCGGTGGCCCTGGAAGGCGGCGGCGGTCCCGGTGTCGACGGTGTAGGTGAACGGGGTGGTGGCCGAGCGGTTGGTGATCGCGAAGACCTGTTTGCCCTCGGGCGTCCGCCAGGCCATGATCCGGTGGTCCCGGTAGGGGGTGCCGTCGTCGTGGACGGGCTCCTCGACGTGGTGGCGCACGGAGTCCCAGGGCAGGTAGCGGACGAAGCCGGCGACGGCGTTCCAGTTCTCCGGGTTGACGTCCCAGTGGCCGGGCCGGATGTGCGGGTGGTGGCCGAAGTCGGTGTCGTGCGGGGGCCGCCAGAAGCCGAGCGAGTAGCCCTGCGACTCCGCGTTGGTGGTGGGCTTCAGGGCGTGCAGCCAGAACCAGGTGGGCGAGTTCTGGAAGGTCATCCAGTTCATGATCGACTGGGCGGTGTTGAGCGTCCGGTCGAACGGGCTGGTGGGGCGGAGGTACTCGAACTCGTTGTTGAGGACGAGCTTCCCGGCCGCCCCCGAGGTGAAGTCCTCGGTGATCTGCTGGTTGCTGTCCGAGCCGATCCGGTGGAACGTCCAGGCGTCCACGTAGGAGAGCGCCCGGGGATCGGCGAGGAGGGCGCGGCCGCGCGGGCCCTTCCAGCCGTGCTGGCTGTCGGCGTGGATCATCACGTTCGGGTACTTGGCCCGGATCTTCGGCGCGACCGCCTTGAAGGCCGCGAGGTACTGGGCGGCGTCGTAGGTGCAGGAGGAGTAGTCGGTGGACACGTCCGGCTCGTTCTGCAGGCCCCACATGGTGATCGGCACGCCGCGGGCGGCCAGGTGGTCGAGGTCGGCGACCATCGCGTCGCCGAGCCGGTCGAGGAAGGCCGGGTCGAAGGAGGCGAGGGTGCCGCCCTTGACGAGGGAGCCGTTGGACTTCCAGCCCGGCGCGGGCGACCAGTACTCGGCGGCCACCCCTTCGATGCCTGCCTCCCGGACCATCTCGGCCAGCAGCTCCGTCTGGCCCGGGTAGCGGTCCACCAGGTGCTTTCCGGTGGCGTCCAGCCCTCGGTGGTAGAGGCCCAGGGCCAGACGGCAGTAGCGGAAGCCGCGATCGGCGCGGACCTTGAGGATCTGCCGGTAGAAGCGGGTGCGCTCATCGGGCGTGAGGTCGAACGGCACGCCGCTGACCAGGTCGGGCAGTCCCTTGTTGCCGGAGCCGATCGAGTCCGACTGGATCTCGAAGCCCAGACCCAGGATCGTCTGCCGGGCCCCGTCGTCGTAGCGGATGCGGTAGCTGCCGGAGTCGATCCCCGCGGCCCGCGCGGCCGGGAGCCGTAACAGCGGTGCGGCCGCGGCGGTCGCGCCGCCGACGGCGGCGCCGCGCAGCAGGGTCCGGCGGCTGACGGGGCTCGGTTCGGGTCGGTGCGTCACGGATCCTCCTGGGTGGTGGGGGTGGCACGCGAGGGGGTCCGGCGGGGCGGCGTCTCCTCGGGCGGGGACGGTTTCACGCCGATATCGCTGGGAAGGTATGCGATATACGACTATCGCGCCAGGGGTCCTGCCGCAATCTCCCGCGACGGACACCCCGCGGCCGCCGGACTCGCGCCGCACCCGCGGCGCTGCACTGGCGGACCCCCGGGCCGGAGCGGTAGGAACGGAGATGTCCGGCCCTCGGTACCGGGCCCGGACCGGGGGCGTACCGGCGCAGGTCCCGCGAGCACGCGGCAGAGGCAGGGTGGTGTCGGCCATGGCGGTCGGGCGGAGCGGCAGTGCCAGGACCACGGGCGCCTCCGCGGTGCCCGCCTTCGCCGGGCGGAAGCGCGAGCTCGCCGTCCTGCTGAGCGCCGCCCGCTCGCGGCCCTCGGTGATCCTGGTCGAGGGCCCGGCCGGGATCGGCAAGTCCCGGCTGGTCGCCGAGGCGTCCGCCGAGCTGGCCGCCGACGGCGTCCGGGTGCTGACCGGCCACTGCCACCCGCTGCGCGAGCCGCTGGCCTACGGACCGGTGATCGAGGCCCTGCGCGACGCCGCCGACTGGCTGCCGCGCCCGGGCGGCGCCCCGGGGCCGGCCGGCCCGACCGGCGCGCCCGGCGTGCTCGGGGCCTCCGCCGGCTGGCTGGCGGACCTGCTGCCCGAGCTCGCCGACCGGCTGCCGCTGCCGCCCCACCCGGCCACCGGACCGGTCCCGGCCCGCCACCAGGTCGCCCAGGCGGTACGGACGGTACTGGAGGCGGTCTCCCCAGCCGTCCTGGTGATCGACGACGTGCACTGGGCCGACGAGGCCACCCGGGAGCTCCTCCTGCTGCTGGGCCGCGACCTGCCCGGTGACGCCGCCCTGCTGCTGGCCTACCGCGCCGAGGACGTGCCCGGCCGGGGCCCGCTGCTGGGCGCGGCCTTCCGCCGCCCGCCGAACACCAGCGGCGCCGAGCTGGCCCTCGGACCGCTGACCGAGCAGGACGTCGCGGACATGGCCCGCTCGGTGCTGGGCCCGGCCGCGGCGACGCCCGCGCTGGCCCGGGCCCTGTACAGCCGCAGCGAGGGCCTGGCGCTGGTGGCCGAGGAGGACCTGCTGACCCTGCGCGACCACCCGGGAGGCGTGCCGAGCGGCGTGCCCCGCAGCCTGCGGGAGCTGTTCGCCGAACGGGCCGACCGCCTGCCGCCGACCGCCGCCGCGCTGGTCGACGCCGCCGCCGTCCTGGAGGTGCCGGCCGGGGAGGGGCTGCTCGCCGACACCGTCGGCCTCGAACCGGAGCCCGCGGCCGAGGCCCTCACCTCGGCCCTGACGGCCGGTGTCCTGCGCGAACTCGGACCGGACCGCTACGGCTTCACCCACGCCCTGGCCCGGCGCGCGCACTACGACAACATCCCCGGGCCCGAACGCACCCGGCTGCACCGCCGGGCGCTGGCCGCCCTCTGGAAGCTGCCGGACCCGCCCCTGGTGCAGATCGCCCACCACACCCGTCGGCTCGGCGACACCGAGGCCTGGCTGGAGCACGCGCTGGCCGCCGCCGACCAGGCGGTGGAGGTGGGCGACCAGGGGACGGCCGCCGCCCTGCTGCACGAGATCCTGGAGGAGCCGCGGCTGCCGTCCGAACTGCACGCGCGCGCCGCGCTGTCGCTGGCCCGGATCGCCTGGGACACCACCGAGTACACCCGGACCATCGCCACCCTGCGCCGGATCGTCGCCGGCCCCGGCCTGCCGGCGGCCGCGCGCGGCGAGATCAGGCTCGACCTCGGGCTGATGCTGCTCAACCAGGCCGCCGACCCCTCCGGCGAGGGCGAGATCGAGCGGGCCGTCGACGAGTTGGTGAACGACCGCCCCGAGCTCGCCGCGCGCGCCATGTCGGTGCTCGCGATGTGGGAGACCAGCCGGTTCTCGGCCGCCGAGCAGCGGGCCTGGATCGAACGGGCGCAGGCCACCGTCGCCGACAGCGAGGACCGGGCGGCCCGCGCCTCGGTGACCGCCAACCGGATCACGCTGATGGCCTCGATGGGCATCCCGGGCACGGACGAGGAACTGGCCGCGCTGCCGCGCGAGGACCGCGATCCCGAGGTCGTGCGGCACACCGCGCGGGCCCTGGCCAACGCCGCCGAGGTGGGGATCTGTCTGGGCCAGGACGAGCGGGCGGCCCGGCACACCGAGGAGTCGCTCGCGCTGGCCGAGCACCACCACGCGCACGCCCTGATCGTGCACTGCCGCTCGTACCGGCTGCTGCTGTCCTGGACCGCCGGCGAGTGGTCCGACTGGGAGGAGCGGTACGCCGCCTTCCGCGCCGACTACCTCGACGAACCGCTCGCGGTGGACGATCTGCTGGCGACCGTCCAGGGCGTCGTCGCGGCGGCCCGGGGCCGCTCCGCGCGGGCGGCGGAGCGCTTCGGGCGGGTCCTGGCCCGCGACCCGGAGCACAAGAACGTCAACGCCCTGGGCGCGGCCGCCGGCCTGGCCCGGGTCCAGCTGGCCCGGGGCGACGCCGAGGAGGCGTGGCGGACCGTCACCGACTAC
The DNA here is from genome assembly GCF_054031055.1 of Kitasatospora sp. cg17-2. Lineage (NCBI taxonomy): Bacteria > Bacillati > Actinomycetota > Actinomycetes > Kitasatosporales > Streptomycetaceae > Kitasatospora > Kitasatospora sp. cg17-2. Next base: position 9,105,014 of record NZ_CM132923.1, on the reverse strand, counting down.
CTGCCGCTGCTGCCGCGCAAGGAGCAGTGGGTGTACGCGTGGGACCTCGTGCCGGCGGCGGTGGAGATCGCCCTGGACCGGGGCGACGCGGCGGGCGCCGAGGACCTCGTGGCGCGGCACCTGGCCGGGATCGAGGGCACCGACGCGCCGGGCGCCCGGGCGGAGGCGCTGGCCTGCCGGGGCCTGGTCCTGCGTGCGCAGGACCCGGTGGCCGCGGCGGCGGAGAGCGACCGGGCCCGGCTGCTGTGGTCCGCCATCGGCCGGCCGTACCACGCGGCGCTGGCCGGCGAGCAGGCCGCGCGGGCGCTCGCCGGTCCGCACGACGACCGGGCGGCCGCGCTGCTCACCGGGAGCGTGGAGGTCCACGAGCGGCTGGGCGCGACCCGCGACGCGGCCCGCTGCCTGCGGCTGCTGCGCGACCTGGGCCAGGACCGGACCCGGCCGCGCGGCCGGGCCGGCTACGGCGACCGGCTCTCCCCGCGCGAGCAGCAGGTGGGCCGGCTGCTCGCGGACGGCGCCAGCAACAAGGACATCGCGGAGGCGCTCTTCCTCTCGCCCAGGACCGTCGAGCAGCACGTCGCCAGGGTCCTGCGCAAGCTCGACTGCACCCGCGACGAGGTGCGGGGCCGCACGATCTGAGGCCGGCCCCGGCTCCCCGGCCTCGGCCCCCGGCGCGGCCGACGGTAGGTAGTGCCCCGGATTGCATACCTACAGCAGGCCCGGATCTGCTGAAGGAACCCGCGGTGCCCGCGGCGGGCCGCGGCGGCCTGCCCGCGTGCGGGCACCGCGGGTGCGGCCTTCCGGCGGCGGCTCCGCGGGAAGGCCCGGCAGCAGCAGCCGTCCGGCAGGAGAACCCGTCCCGTCAACAACACGAAACGGCAACGCCCTCTGGCGCTCATTTCGTATATCGCATACGTTACGCGTCAGGTCGGTGATGACGGCGGTGTTTCCACCCCACCCCGCCGCACCCGAGCCTTCCTGCCCCCGCACATCCGGGGCGGCCCTCCGGCCGCAGCCCGCCGCACAAGGAGACCCACCCATGGCACCACTCCGCCGCAGACTCGCCGCCCTCTCCCTGGCGTCCGCCTTCGCGCTCGCGGCCTCGGCCTGCTCCTCCTCCGCCGGCGGGTCCTCGGAGTCCGCCGGGCCGACCACCGTCAAGTTCTGGTCGATGCCCTACTGGATCGGCCAGGACGCCAAGGTCAAGGAACTCGTCGACGAGTTCAACGCCTCCCAGAGCAAGGTGAAGGTCGAGCTCACCCTGCTGGAGTGGAAGGACGGCCGCGACAAGATCAAGCAGGCCATCGCGGCCGGCAAGGGCCCCGACGTCTGGCTGATGAACAACGGCCTGGAGCTCGACTACCTCAAGTCCGGCGCCCTCGCCCCGCTCGACAAGCTCGGCTACACCGCCGCCGACACGGAGAAGTTCCTGCCGCTCGCCAAGGTCGACGACTACGAGGGCAAGAGCTACGGCGCGCCGCTCTACTTCGACGTCGACGTGATGATGTACCGCACCGACATCCTCCAGCAGTACGGGTTCTCCGCCCCGCCCAGGACCTGGGACGAGCTCAGGTCCACCGCCGCCGCCATCACCACCAAGTCCGCCGAGGCCGGCAAGAAGGTGAGCGGCTGGCAGTTCAAGGGCATGGACGACCACCTCAACGCCGTCAACTCGACCTGGGAGAGCTTCCTCTGCCAGGCCGGCGGCTCGCTCACCTCGCCCGACTTCAAGGCCTCCACCCAGAACACCGAGGCCGGGCGCACCGCGATGGACTACATGAAGTCCTTCTACACCGACAGGATCTCCCCCACCGGCACCAGCGCCCTCAACGGCTTCATCAGCGGCGACGTCGCGATGTTCCCGTTCTTCCAGTCCGTCATCGCCAACGTCCAGGCCGGCGGTGACAAGGTCGCGGGCAAGTGGGCGGTCGCGCCGATGCCCACCGGACCGAAGAGCGGCTGCTCGATGGTCGGCGGCCACAGCCTGGTCGCCAGCTCGGCGAGCAAGAACCTGAACGGCGCCGGAACGTTCATGCGTTGGCTGGCCTCGCCCGAGCGCAGCGCCCAGTACATGGACTTCCACGCGATCTTCCCCTACGACCTCGCCAAGGTCGACCCGGCCGTGAAGGCCACCGTGGACGGCAAGGTCAAGGCCGACGCCAACTGGAACGCCATCTTCGAGCAGCTCTCCCGCAACACCCCCGACCTGCTGCTCCAGGACCGGCACGCCTTCCAGGCCCGCTGGGACGCCCAGAAGGCCAACATCGTCGCCGGCGTCAACGGCCAGTCCCCCGTCGACAAGGCCCTGAAGACCATCGACGACGCGGTCGGCCAGGCGCTCGGCAAGGAGTGACGGAAAGCCGATGACGACCATGACCGAACTCTCCACCGAGCCCCCGCCCGGCGGCCCCGCCGCGGCGGGCGGCCCGGAGCGGGCCGGCCGGACCCCGCGGCAGCGGCGCCGGCGCCCCGGCGGCGCCCTGGCCGGCTGGCTGTCGGTGGCGCCCGCCCTGCTGGTGATCCTGGGCTTCACCTTCTACCCGATGGTCCAGTCGATGCTGCTGAGCACCGACCACTGGAACCTGCTGGGCCCGCGCACCTTCGTCGGCGCCGAGAACTACAGCAACATCCTCGGCGCCGGCACCTTCCGCGAGAGCCTGCTCAACACGCTGGTGTTCACCGTGATCACCATCGCCGGCACCTACGCGCTGGCGCTGGCCACCGCGATGGCCGCCAACCGCGAACTCGCCTCCGCACGGTTCGTGCGCACCGTCACCGTCCTGCCCGCCGTCATCCCGATGGTCGTCGCCGGCCTGGTCTGGAAGTGGCTCTACGAGCCGGACCACGGCCTGATCAACACCCTGATCGGTCTGTTCGGCGCGGACGGCGCCCGCTGGCTCTTCGACAACGACCTGGCGCTGCCGGCCGTCGCCGTGGTGAGCGTCTGGAAGGAGTTCGGGATCTACGCGCTGATCCTCCTCGGCGGACTCCAGCGCATCCCGGACGAGATCTACGAGGCCGCCACCATCGACCGGGCCGGGCCCTGGCGGCAGTTCCGCTCGATCACCCTGCCCATGCTCAAGCCCGCCACCGCCGCCGTGTTCCTCCTGCTCCTGTTCAACTCCTTCAAGGTGTTCGACCAGGTGTGGGTGATGACCGAGGGCGGCCCGGGCACCGCGACCCTGACCGTGGTCACCTTCATCTACACCCGCCTGCTCACCGACGTCGGCGTCGCCTCGGCGGCCTCGGTGGTGCTCTTCGTGATCCTGCTCGCGATCACCCTCGTGCGGCTCAAGCTGACCTCCCGGGAGGAGTCGTGACCAAGTCCCCGACCGGCAAGTCCCTGACCGGCAGGTCCTCGATCCGCCTCGCACCGGCGCTCTGGCTCACCGCCGTCACCGTCTTCGCCGGACTCCCCGTGCTCTGGATGGCACTGACCTCCTTCCAGCCCATGGAGGACCTGGTCGGCAACGGGCGGCACCTGATCCCCGAGCACCTCACCGCCGACGCCTACCACGAGGTCGTCTCCGCCTTCCCGTTCGGGCGGTGGTTCCTCAACTCGGTGGTGGTCGCCCTCGCCGTCGTCGCCGGCAACCTGGTGTTCGACACCCTGGCCGCCTACGGCCTGGCCCGGATCCGCTTCCGCGGCCGGCAGGCCGTGCTCACCCTGATCCTCGCCACGCTGATGATCCCCACCCAGGTCATCCTCGTGCCGCTGTACCTGGTGATGCGCGACCTCGGCTGGATCGACACCTACTGGGCGCTGATCGTGCCGTTCCTCGCCAGCCCCACCGGCATCTTCCTGCTGCGCCAGCACTTCGTCACCCTGCCGGTCCAGCTCGACGAGGCCGCCGCGATCGACGGCGCCGGGCGGCTGCGCACCCTGGTCAGCATCCTGCTGCCCAACTCCTGGGCGGCGCTGGGGACCGTCGCGGTGCTGAAGTTCATGTGGACCTGGGGCGAGTTCGCCTGGCCCTCCCTGGTCACCAACAACGAGCTGCTGCGCACCCTGCCGGTCGGACTCGCCCAGTTCCAGAACCAGTTCGCCCCGCGCTGGGACCTCCTGATGGCCGGCTCCGTGCTGGCGGCGATCCCGGTGGTCCTCGCCTTCGTCCTGCTCCAGAAGACCTTCGTCAGCGGCCTGACCGGCGGCGCGGTGAAGGAGTAGTCGCCCCGGTCCGGGTCGGCGGACCGGCGGACGGACCGCGCCCGGTCGAGTGCCCGTGGGAGGCATTCGGCCGGGCGCGCGACATCTTCCGCAGCCCCCGATCACCCGGACCCGTCTTCGAACCCGCCAACCGGAAGGACCGGTGACCCACGATGCTCCGCAACGCACTCGAACCCTGGCACCTCGTCATCGTCGTGGCAGCCCTCGTCCTGCTGTTCGGCTACAAGAAGCTGCCCGACGTCGCCCGCGGCCTCGGCCGGTCGATGCGCATCCTCAAGGCCGAGACCCGGGCTCTGCGCGAGGACGACCCCGAACCGGAGGCCGCCCCCGCACCGCCTCCGGCCGTGGAGCCGGCCGTCGTGACCGGGACCGACAAGCAGGAACCCGCAAGGAGCTCCGCCGACGGCGGGGCGACCCCCTAGCTCCACCGGTCCGTTGAGGGCCGACCGGTGGACGACCCGGGCCGGGTCGAGTGCCTCCCAGGCACTCGACCCGGCCCGTGGCGTTCCGGCCCGTGGCGTTCCGGCCGGTGACGTCCCGGCGCGCAGAACCTCAGGCCCGGAGTGCGCGATCGCAGTACGGGCACACCCGGGTGCTCCACTCCGGCGGGTACCACGGCGCGTCGGCCCCGGACGCCCGGTACGGGTCCCTGCGCATCCGGCCGGTTCCCGTGCCGCACAAGGTCACCTCACCCGGATCCCCCGGCGACTCCGGGGCGGGCCGGGCCGCGTGCACGGCGCGCACGCCCTCGACGTAGTCGGTGGTCGCGCCGACCGGCGACGTGCGGACGAGTTCGGTTTCGAGCAGGACGAGGATGCTCACCGGTTCACTCTGGCCGCTGCGCCCGGTGTCCGCACCCCCACCTCCGGTACGGGGCCCGCCCGGAGGTGGGGGTGCGGACACGTGCGAGGCGTTCTTCGACATCACCGGCTCTGCCGCCGGGCCCTTCACCCGACCCCGCCCCGGCGGCGCCCGCACGAAAGAACCCGGGCCGCGGAGCGGCTGACGGTGCCGTTCCGCGGCCCGGGAGCCGAGGGGTGTGGAAGGGGGTGGTTCCCCGCCGACCGGTGGGGCGGCGGCGGGGAACCGGTGCGGTGGCGGGCCGGTCAGGGCAGCGACAGCCCGCCACCGCGTTCTCGGGCCGGCGAGGACCTCGCGGTGGCGCCGGCGGAGGGGCGGGTCAGAAGCGGGCGACGATGTAGCGGTCCACCGCGTCCTCGTCGAGTTCGAAGCCGAGTCCGGGGCCGGTGGGGACCACCAGGGCACCGTCGGCGAACTTCGGCGGGTTGAGCAGGATGTTCTCCCGGATCGGGTTGGGGAGCCGGTTGTACTCGTAGGTGCGGAGGTTCGGCGTGGCGGCGCAGAGCTGGAGCGCCGCGCAGAGGCTGACGCCGGAGCCGACGCCGTGCGGGGCGATGTCGACGTGGAAGGCGGAGGCGAGTGCGGACAGCCGCATGGCCTCGGTGATGCCGCCGCAGCGGGCGACATTGGGCATGAAGACGTCGATGGCCCGGTTGAGCAGGGAGTCCCGCAGGTCGAAGCGGGTGAAGTGGGTCTCGCCGTTGACGACGGTCAGGCCGGTGCGACGGCGCAGCTCACCGAGGTTGGCGAGGTCGTCGACCTGCAGCGGCTCCTCGTACCAGGAGATGCCGAGGTCGGCGAGGACGGCGCCGACCCGGGTGGCCTGGTCGAGGTCGTAGGCGCAGTTGACGTCGGTGAGGATCTCGATGTCCGCGCCGACCGCCTCGCGGACGGCGGTGAGGTGGGCGCGGTCGGTGCGCTCGCCCCGGCCGATCTTGACCTTGAGGGCCTTGAAGCCGTCGTCGACGAAGCCGAGGGCCTGGCGGGCGGAGTCCTCCGGGTCGGCGTGCAGGGCGACGGGGCTGGCGTAGCAGTCGACGGTCTCCCGGATCGGTCCGCCGAGCAGGCGGTGGACGGGGACGCCCGCGAGCTTGCCGCGCAGGTCCCACAGGGCGAGGTCGACGCCCGCCATCGCCTCCAGGTAGAAGCCGCGGTTGTGGCCGCCGGCGGCCTGACCCTTGAAGAGGCGCTCCCAGATCGCGCCGGTGGCCAGGGCGTCCTGGCCGATCAGCAGCGGGGCGAGGACGGTGGCGACGACGGTGGCGGTGACCTGGGGGCTGGGCAGCCCGTAGGCCTCGCCGATGCCTACCGAGCCGTCCTCGGTGTGGATCTTGACCAGGGTGGCGTACTGGCCCCGGCGGGGCAGTACGAGATGGCTGGAGGCCGGGTACCGCAGCCAGTCCGGCACGTCCTCGGGCGAGTCGTACAGGTCGTCGAAGCTGGCGGACAGGGCCAGCGCCTCGACCTTGGTGATGCGAAGTGGCTGGGTGCTCACGGGGGTTGCTCCTGAGGAGTGCGGGGTCCTCGCCCGGGTGGGGGAGGAAGTCGTGGGAGACGCGGTCGCGGGAGACGCGGTAGCGGGCGTCACGGTCGTGGGCGTCGCGGTCGTGGGGGAGGAAGTCGCGGGGCGCCGGCGCGGGGGTCAGATCCCGCCGGTGATCTCGCCGCGGGCGGTCTCCCGGCCGCTGAGGACGGCGACCGCGGTGACGGCGCAGGCGGCGGCGATGTAGAGGACGACGGGGGTGACGGAGCCGTCGGCGGCCGCCACCAGGGCGGTTCCGACGAACGGCGCGGTGCCGCCGAAGATCGCGCCGCCGAACTCGCGGCCGACGCTGACGCCGGTGAAGCGGACCCGGGCGTCGAACTGTTCGGCGACCAGGGCCGCCTGCGGTCCGAAGGCCATGTCCTTGCAGAACGGGATCGCCACCACCAGGGCGAGCAGGATCACGGGGGCGGAGCGGGTCTCCAGCAGCAGGAAGAAGGGGTAGGCGTAGGCGGCCGTGCAGAGCAGCCCGGCGAGGACCACCCGGCGTCGGCCGATCCGGTCGGAGAGCCGGCCCCAGAACGGGATGGCCACGATCTCCAGGGCGGAGGCGAGGGCGATCGCCCAGAGCATGGTGGACCGGGGGATGCCGAGGTTCTTGGTGGCGTGGGAGAGGGCGAAGGCCTGGATCAGATAACCCCAGACGAAGCCGGAGGCGGTGATCCCGAGCACTCTGAGCAGCGCGCCGGGCCGGGTGCGCAGCAGCAGCGTCAGGGGGGAGCGGACGGTGGCACCCCGCTGCTGGAGCGCGGTGAAGGCGGGTGTCTCGTCGATGCCGCGGCGCAGCCACAGGCCGAAGGCGACCAGGCCGATGCTGATCAGGAACGGGATCCGCCAGCCCCAGGTGAGGAAGGCGTCGTCGGGGAGCAGGGAGACCGTGCCGAACACGGCGCTGGCCAGGACGAACCCGGCGCCGGTGCCCATCGCCGGGACAGCCCCGTGCAGACCTCGGCGGTCGGCGGGGGCGTTCTCGACGGTGAGCAGCGTGGCGCCGGCGAACTCCCCGCCCACGGCGATGCCCTGGGCGATCCGCAGGACGATCAGCAGAACCGGGGCCCAGACGCCGGCGACGGCGTGGGTGGGCAGGGTGCCGACCAGGGTGGTGGCGGCGCCCATGGCGAGCAGGGTGATCAGCAGGACCCGTTTGCGGCCGATCCGGTCGCCGAGGTGGCCGAACAGGATGCCGCCGACCGGCCGGGCGGCGAAGCCGACGCCGAAGGTGGCGAAGGAGGCGAGGGTGCCGCCGAGACCGGAGGAGCCGAAGAACAGCGGGCCGAACACGAGGGCCGAGGCGAGGCCGTAGAGGTTGAAGTCGTACCACTCCATGACGGTGCCGACGGTCCCGGCGATCATCGTCCGGCGGGTGCCCGGCGTCTGCTCGCTGCTCACGGTCCTGCCTCTGGCTCGTGCTCCGGTTCGGGTGGATCGGATGGTGCTCATGGGGACTCCGGATCCGGTTCGAGCGGAGTTGATGAGACCAAGGTATGCGATATACGAAAATACCGCCAGGGTTCGCCGCCGGTTCGCCGCCCGGACCCGCCGCCGCCACTCACGGGGGCGGCGGGGACGGCGCGGCCCGTGGGAACGACTCGGCGGACGGGAGCGGAAGCCGGAACGAGGGACGGAACGGCGCGGCCGGCGGAGCGGTGACCCCGGACCGCCGGGCGAGCACGGCGCCCGCCCACGCGTCCGGCTCGGCCAGACGGTGCCGGGCCGTGGTCACGTGCATCAGGCCGCCGCCGAAGGCCACGCTGCTGACGTTCGGGGTGGGCACGGCCACCTCCTCGCACAGCCTCCCGCGCGGGTCGTAGCGGCGCACCCGCCCGGCACCCCACAGGGCCACCCACAGGTGCCCCGCGTCGTCGACGGTCATCCCGTCGGGCTTGCCCTCCCCCGGTTCGAGCCGGACGAAGGGGCGGGCCGGACCGAGCCGCCCGCTCCCCGGGTCGACGGCGTGCGAGGCGATCAGGCCGCGCGCGCTGTCGGCCAGGAAGAGCGTGCTGCCCGCCCCGTCGAAGACCGGCCCGTTGGGGACGGTCAGACCGGTCAGCACCCGGCGCGCCGAGCCGTCCCGGTCCACCCGGTACAGCGAACCGGCGCCGGGTTCGGCGTCGGCCGCCATGCTGGTGGCCCAGAACCGCCCGACCGGGTCGCACGCGGCGTCGTTCATCCGCATCGGCCGGGGCGCGCCCTCCTCCGGCCGGGCGAGCCAGTGCGGCAGTGCGCCGGGCCGCAGCAGGGCGATGCCGGGACCGGCGGCGGCGATCCACTCCCCCGGCCGCCCGTGCACCGGGGCGACGGCGCCGAGCGGTACGTCCGACCGGGCCTCGGGGCGCGGGTCGGCCGGGCCGCCACCGCCGTCGGGGCCAGGACCGGGGCCGCCGCCGAGGCTGTACAGGGCGCCCTGCAGCAGGTCGACGAAGTACAGCCGCCCCGCGTGCCAGCGGGCCCCCTCGCCCAGCTGGAACCGGTCGGGGCAGCGGTCCTGCCAGCCCTCGGTCTCCACGGTCACCACCTCCTCCCGTCCGGGCCCCGTCATCGCAGCGCGGTACCGGGCGCGGCGTCCAGCAGGCTCAGCTCCTCGCGGAACGGCAGGCCCTCCCAGTCTCCCGCCGCGGCGACCGCGAACGCGCCGGTGGTCACCGCCCGATGCAGCCGCCCTTCGACCGGCAGGCCGTCGAGCAGCCCGGAGAGGTAGCCCGCGACGAAGGCGTCCCCCGCGCCGACGGTGTCCCGGACCGGCACCCGGACGGCGGGCCGGGCGACCGACCCGTGCTCGGTGAAGACCTCGGCACCGTCGGCGCCGCGCTTGACCACCACTTCGCCCACCCCCTGGGCGAGCAGGGCCTCGACGCACTCGGCCTCGTCCTCGACCCCGGGCGGGGCGACCAGGGCGAGTTCGTCGTCGGAGGCCACCAGGATGTCCAGCAGCGGGACCAGCGGACGCAGCGCGACCGCGGCCTCCTCCCGCGACCAGAGCTTGGCCCGGTGGTTGACGTCCAGGCAGACGGCGCCGCCCGGCGCGCGGGCGGCGGCCTCGACGGCGGCCCGGGGGCCGGGGCCGAGCGCGGCGGTGATGCCGGTGAGGTGGACGATCCGGGCGCCCTCGGCGAGCGCCCCGGCCAGCGCGGCGGGCGTGAGCCGGGAGCCGGCCGAACCGGAGCGGTAGTAGGAGACCCGGGTCAGGTCGGCGACCCTCGGCTCGAAGACCACCAGGCCGGTCGGCGCGGCCGGGTCGACCGCGACCCGGGAGACGTCCACGCTCTCGGCCCGCAGGGTGCGCAGGACCAGGCCGCCGAACTCGTCCTCGCCGACGGCCCCGGCCCAGCGCACCGCGTGCCCGAGTCTGGCGAGCCCGATGGCGACATTGGCCTCGGCGCCGGCCACCGAGAGGGAGAGCGTGCCGCCGAGCCGCAGCGGGCGGTCGGCGCGCAGGGCCGCCATGGCCTCGCCGAAGGTCAGGACGTCGGGCACGGGAACTCCTCGGCGAGCGAGCGGAAGGCGGCGGCGCGGGCGGCCAGGCCGGCGGTGTCGCCGCCGAGCGAGGCGGCGGTGCCGACCAGGGGCCCGCCGACGCCGACGGCGAGGGCGCCGCCGGCCAGGAACTCGCGGGCGGCCGCGGCGTCCACCCCGCCGACGGGCACGAACGGGATGTCGGGGAAAGGGTCGCGCAGGGCCTTCAGGTAACCGGGGCCGCCGAGGCTGCCGGGGAACAGCTTCACCGCGGTCGCCCCCTCGGTCCAGGCGGAGGCCACCTCGGTCGGGGTGACCGCGCCGGCCAGCACCGGCAGGCCGAGGGACTGCGCCTCGCCGACCGCCTCGGTCAGCCCGGGGGTCACCGCGAAGCCGGCTCCGGCCCTGGCCGCCGCACGGGCGTCGGCGGCGGTGACCAGGGTGCCGGCGCCGAGCGCCGCGTAGGGGCCGAGGGCGGCCCGGGCGCGCTCCAGCACGTCCAGCGCACCGGCGGTGGTCAGCGAGACCTCCACCAGGTCGATGCCGGACGCGAACAGGGCGAGGACCGCATCCAGGGCGGCGTCGGGGTCGTTCCCCCTGACGATGGCCAGGATCCTGCGGCCCCGCAGCGCGGCGAGAAGGTCGTCCGGGTGCACGGTTGCCTCCGAGGGTTCAGGTGATGGATTTAGAATATCGTATACTTTCCCTGCGCGATCCGGACCCCCCGCTCCGCACTGCCGCATCCGACGAAGGCATCCGACGAAAGGCGCCCCTCGTGACCCGTACCGCCCTGATCACCGGCGCGGCCGGCGGCATCGGCCGCGCCGTCGCCGCCCGCCTGGTCGCCGACGGCCTGCGCGTGGCCGGCCTCGACCTCACCGACCCCGGGCTCCCCGGCGTCGCGTTCCACCGGGCCGACGTGACCGACACCGACCAGGTGCGCACCGCGATCGGGCACGCCGTCGACGAGCTCGGCGGTCTCGACGTCCTGGTCACCTGCGCCGGGATCACCGAAGGCGCCCCGCTGCACCTGACCACCGACGAGGAGTGGCAGCGGATGCTGTCCGTCAACCTCGGCTCGGTGTTCCGCTGCGTCCGCGAGGTGCTGCCCACGATGATGGCGGCCGGCTCGGGCGCGGTCGTCACCGTCGGCTCCGTCCTGCACCGCACGGCGGCCCCGGGCCTGCCCGCGTACGCCGCCGCCAAGGGCGCGATCGCCGCCCTGAACCGCCAGCTCGCGGTGGACTACGGGCGGTACGGCATCAGCTTCGTCACCCTCTCCCCCGGCTGGGTGCGCACCCCGGCGACCGAGTCCCGGCTCGCGCCCGGCGAGGAGGACCTGGTGCGCCTGCGGGAGAGCAACCCGATGCGCGCGGTCGTCGACGCGGAGGCGGTGGCGGAGGCCGTCGTCTTCGCCGCCTCCCCGGCGGCCGGGCTGCTGACCGGCTCCGAACTGGTGCTGGACGCGGGCGCGTCGGTGGTCAGCCCGGCCAGCCTGCTGCGCGACGCGCACCGGGTGCGGATGGGGCTCCCGCCGCTCGACGCCCGCTGAGCCGGCGGGGCGGCCGGTCCTTCCCGCCGGGCGGCCGGTCGCTCCCGCGCCCCCGCCGGCCGTGCCCGCCGGACAGCCGCTCGTCGCGGCGGGGCGGCCGGTCGTGGCGGCGGCGTGCGAACACCTCGCGCGCCGCCGTCGCCGGGCTTCCGACCCCCGGTCGGACCGGGCTCACCGCACTCGGTCCGGCCCGTCCGTCCCGTGCGACGCATCGACCTCGTCCACCTCGTCCACCTCGTGCGCCGCCTGGGAACCGATGTGGGCCCGCGCGGCCTCGGCCGCCCCGCGCGGATCGCGCCGGTGCAGTGCCGCCATGACGGCGTCGTGCTCGTCGACCACCGAGCGCCAGTTGCGCTCGCCGAGCGGCGCCGCGATCCGGTAGCGGCGGATGGTGAGCAGCAGTTGCTCGGTCAGGTCGGACAGGATCCGGTAGCCGGCCGCCTCCGCCAGGAGCCGGTGGAAGCGGGAGTTCAGCTCGGCCATCTCGGCGGTGGCGCCGGAGGCCAGGGCCTCGCGCATCCGGCCCTGCACCTCCTCCAGCGCGGCGAGCCGCCGCTCGTCGACGCGCTCCGCGGCGAGTTCCGCGATCAGGGCCTCGATCACCTCGCGCGCCAGGAAGACACCGCGCATCTCGGTGGCGTCGACGCCCGCCACGGTGACGCCCGCGTGGACCCGGGAGACCAGCAGCCCGTCCGACTCCAGCCGCTTCACCGCCTCGCGGATCGGGATCTTGCTGACTCCGAAGCGCCGGGCGAGTTCGTCCATGTTGATCCGCTCGCCGGCTCTGAGGTCACCCCGGGCGATGGCGCTGCGCAGGCTCTCGTAGGCGAGGTCGGCCTTGCTCTTCACGGCGGGGATGCGCTCCGCCCAGCTGCTTCGGTCCATCCGTTGATGGTATGCGATATTCCATTACCCTGGAATGCCGGATTCCCTACGCATCCACTCGATTGAGCTGGTGGTTTGACCGATTTCACCCACCCTGTTGCCGTATGAGATTTCGTATACTATTGTCCAGCTATCAGCCGGACCACCCTCCCCACGCAAGCCGAGGAGCTCCGATGCCTCGCATTCTTGCCACGCCCCGCGCCGGCAGCCGCGTACCACCGCCGCCGCCCCGGCCGCACCGCTACGAGCTCGCCCCCGACGACCGGACGCCGGGCCGGGTGCGCGGCTGGATCGCCGGACTGCTCGACGACTGGCGGCTCCCGCACCTGGCCGACGACCTCGCGCTGATCGCGACCGAGCTCACCACCAACGCCGTGCGGCACGGCGGCACCACCGCCCTCGCCACCCTGTCACTCTCCGCCCCGGACCGGGGGCCGCGCACCGTCCGCCTGGAGGTTCGGGACTCCGGACCGGGCTTCGACCCGCGCGAGTGCATCCCGGCGACCGACGCGAGCGGGACCGGCGAGAGCTGCGGCGGCCGCGGCCTGCTGCTGGTCGCCGCGCTCAGCAGCCGGTGGGGCGCGCTCGACACGGGCGCGGGACAGCTGGTCTGGGCCGAACTCACCGTCGACTGAGGCCGCCGGCACGCCGAACCCGACGCCGACCCCGGCACGAGAACAGTCGGGCTCCCTGTCCAAACATTTCGTATATCAGATACTCTGCGCCATCATCCGACTCCACCACCCGGGAGTTCCCCCATGGCGCACCTCCCCCACCGGCTCATCGCCACCGCGCTGGCCACCGCCTCGGCGTTCACGGTCGCGGCCTGCTCCCCCGACCCGGCCACGCCGGTCGCCGCCGGGCGCACCACCCTCACCTTCTGGACGATGCCCTTCTGGATCGGCCGACCGAACAACCTCAAGCACCTGGTCGAGGACTTCAACGCCTCCCAGAACCGGATCGACGTCCAGCTCACCGTGCTCGACTGGCAGACCGGACGGGAGGCGATCAAGAAGGCCGTGATGAACGGCCAGGGCCCCGACATCTGGCTCGCCAACAACGGCCTCGACCTCGACCTGCTGACCGCCGCCAGAATGGCTCCGCTGGACACCCTCGGGTACACCGCCGAGGACCTCGGCCGGTTCCGCCCCCTGGTGAAGGTCAACGAGTACCAGGGCCGCCTCTACGGCGCGCCGCTGTACTTCGACGTCAATGTGCTGCTCTACCGCAAGGACGTCCTCCAGCAGTACGGGTTCAGCACTCCACCGAGGACCTGGGACGAGCTGAAGTCCACCGCCGCCGCGATCACCACCAGGTCCGCCGCGGCGGGGAAGAAGGTGATGGGCTGGCAGTTCAAGGGCATGGACGACCACCTCAACGCCATCAACCCGACCTGGGAGAGCTTCCTCTGCCAGGCCGGCGGCGGCCTCACCACCCCCGACTTCAAGACCTCCACCCAGAACACCGAGGCCGGGCGCACCGCGCTGAACTACCTGAAGTCCTTCTACACCGACCGGACGTCCACCCTCGGCACCAGCGCCCTCAACGGCTTCGTCGAGGGCGACGTCGCGATGTTCTCCTTCTACCAGAGCGTCATCTCCGACATCGCCGCCGGGAACGAGAAGACCAAGGGCAAGTGGGCCGTGGCCCCGATGCCCACCGGGCCGAAGAGCGGCTGTTCCGCCGTCGGCGGGCACAGCCTGGTCGCCCGCGCCGGCCTGCCGGACCCGGGGGCCGCCGGAACGTTCATGCGCTGGCTCGGCTCGCCGTCGACCAGCACCCAGTTCATGGAGTTCCACGGGATCTTCCCGTACGACACCGCCAAGGTGTCGCGCGAGACCCGGGCCTCGGTCGAAGCCTTCTACAACACCGATCCCAGCTGGGCCGCGATCATGACCCAGTTCGACCGCAGCACCCCGGACCTCCTGCTCCAGGACCGGCACGGCTTCGCCACCCGCTGGGAGGCCCAGAAGGCGGACATCGTCGCCGGTGTCGACGGACGGACGCCCGTCGACCAGGCGCTGCGCGGCATCGACGGCAAGGTGGACAAGGAGCTGAGCGGCGGCTGACCCGCGACCGGGGGGACGGCACCGCCGTCAGCCGTCACCGCCATGACCGGCACCGGCACCGGCACCGGTCGGAGCGGCGCGGGGGCCGCCCGGACGCGCGGACGCGCCGCCGGTGGACAGGAGTCCACCGGCGGCGCGTCCGTGGGTGCTACGTGAGGTCGCAGGTCAGGTAGTACGGCTGCTTGACGCAGGTGACCGTCGCCGTGTCACCGCCGGTGCCGCCCTTGTCGTCGGTCACGGTCAGCCGGGTGGTGTAGGTGCCGGAGACGGTGGAGGGGAAGGTGTGGTCGACGCTCTGGCCGCTGCCCGTGGTGCCGTCGCCGAAGTTCCAGCTGTAGGAGACGATCGCGCCGTCCGGGTCGTAGGAGTTCTTCGCCTCCAGCACGCAGCTGCCGTTGATGATGCAGAACCCGCCGATCGAGGCGACCGGCCGGTCGTTGTGGTTCGGCTCCAGGAGCCGGAACGTCGTCCGGTTGCCGCTGGTCCGGCCGGAGCCGTCGGTGACGGTCAGTGCGACGGTGTAGGTGCCGTAACCGGCGTAGGTGTGGGTGGGCTTGACGCCGGTGCCGGTGGTGCCGTCACCGAAGTCCCAGCGGTAGGACAGGCCCGTGCCGGAGGTGAGGGAGGCGTCGAAGGTGCAGGCGCGGGAGGCCCGGTCGCACTGCGGGACGAAGGTGGCGTCGGGTCCGGCGGTGCCGCCGGCCGGGAAGACCGCCGTGCTGCTGAGGTCGAGCAGCGGCTCCTTCACGCCGTCGCCGGAGTTGTCCGTCCAGTTGGAGTTGCCGGCGGCCACGAGCTTGTCGCGGACGGCGAGCACGCCGGCCCGGTTCGCGGGCTTGTTGCCGCCCCGGGCGAGCCAGGCGGCGGCGCCGGCCACGTGCGGGGCGGCCTGGGAGGTGCCGCTGTAGTTGGAGTAGCCGCCGTTCTTGTAGGTCGAGCGGATGCAGTCGCCGGGGGCCGCGAGGTCCACGCCCCGGCCGAAGTTGCTGTAGTCGGACAGGGTGTCGTCGGTGTTCCGGTTGTTCTTGTTGCACCAGGCGAAGTTGCCGAGGCCGCCGGGCCTTCCGTCCCCGTCGCTGAGCGAGGAGACGGTGATGGCGTCGGGCACGTTGGCGGGGCTCTGGTTGGAGACGTCCCGGTGGTCGTTGCCCGCCGAGACCACCACCACGATGCCCTTGGATATCGCGCGGTTCACGGCGTCGTTGACCGCCTGGACGGTGCCGTTGAAACCGATCGAGATATTGGCGACCTCGATCTCGTCGGCGTGCGCGGTCACCCAGTCGATCGCGTTGACGATCTCCTCGCTGCTGCCGCTGCCCTTGGCGTCGAGGGCCTTCACCGACCAGAGGCGGGCGCCGGGGGCGACACCGACGTAGCCGATGCCGTTGTCCAGGCCGCCGACGATCCCGGCGACGTTGCTGCCGTGCCCGTTGTCGTCCATCCCCGCGTTCTCCACGCAGGCGGTGACGCCCACGCAGTTCACCCGGCGCACCACATTGAGGTCGGGATGGGTGTAGTCGACGCCCGAGTCGATGACCGCCACGTCGACGTCCACCCGTTGGTCCAGCCCGTCGCCGACCTTCAGACCGGCGTTGGCCGGCACACCGGCGCGGGCCGCGCCGTTGGGGACCTCCTGGCCGTCGGCGTGGCCGAGCACCGAGGCCTCGACGTACGCGACGGCGGGGTCGGCGCGCAGCGAACGGACGGCGCCGGCGGTCAGCTCGGCCGCGAAGCCGCTGAGCGCCGAGCGGAAGACCGGACCGGGCCGGACGCCGGGGACGGAGCGGGCGACCGTGAGGGGGTCGGTCGCCGTGCCGTCCTTGAGCACCACCAGGTAGCGGGTGGGTTCCTGCGTGGCGGAGCCGACGGTACCGGCGGTGGCCGGGGTGGCTCCGAATCCTGCGACCGCTGCCAGCACCAGGCCGGCGGACAACGCGGTGCGCTTCATGCTTCCTCCTTGTGGGGGACGGGAGTTGACGAGAAGGCTAGGGCCGGAACGGCCTCTCGAACTGTCGTGAACCCGCCACTGCCGCCCTTCCGACAGAGATCCACCGCCGGACGGGGCCGTGATTGAGCCAGGAGAGAACGACCGAAAAGCGCGCACTCGGCGAAAACGATCCAACTCCCGGATCACTTCGGATCGTTCAATCACTTTTCCTTGACGCCCGTCCGGCACCCCGCCCAAGATGACGGGGTGCGGGCTCCGCCCCGCCGGCCGCCGCGCCCCCGAGAGGACCCATGAGCACTTCCCGGATTCCCGGCCCCGCCTACCTCGAAGACCGCTCCCCCGGCACCGGTGCGCTGCCACCCCGTGCCTGGTACCCGGAGTCCGACGCCACCCGCCTCGGCCTGGGCGGCCGTTGGCGGTTCCGGCTGTCGCCCACCGCGGACGCCCACGACGAGGCCTTCGCCCGTCCCGGCCACGACACCTCGGACTGGGCCGAACTCACCGTGCCCGGCCACTGGGTGCTCCAGGGCGACGGCGCGTTCGGCGCCCCCGCCTACACCAACGTCGCCTATCCGTTCCCGGTCGATCCGCCCCGGGTGCCCGACGAGAACCCGACCGGCGACCACGTCCGGACCTTCGACCTGCCCCCGGACTGGCCCGACGGCGGCTCCGCCGTGCTGCGCTTCGAGGGCGTCGAGTCCTGCGCCCGGGTGTGGCTGAACGGGCACGAGCTCGGCACCTTCAAGGGCAGCCGACTGCCGCACGAGTTCCCGGTCGGCGCCCTGCTGCGGCCCACCGGGAACACCCTCGCCGTCCGTGTCCACCAGTGGTCCTCCGGGAGCTACCTGGAGGACCAGGACCAGTGGTGGCTGCCCGGGATCTTCCGCGAGGTCGCCCTGCTGCACCGGCCCGAGGGGGCGGCGGGCGACTTCTCCGTCCACGCCTCCTACGACCACCGCTCGGGGCTCGGCACCCTGCGGGTCGACAGCGAGGTGCCGGGCCGGGTCACCGTGCCGGAGCTCGGGCTCGACCTCGCCACCGGCGAGAGCGCCGTCGTGCCGGTGGAGGCGTGGAACGCCGAACTCCCGCGCCTGTACGCCGCCGAGCTGGCGACGGCGGGCGAGCGCGTCCCGCTGCGGATCGGCTTCCGCACCGTCGCGGTCGAGGACGGCCTGCTCAAGGTCAACGGCCGTCGGATCCTCTTCCGCGGGGTGAACCGGCACGAGTTCCACCCCGCCACCGGTCGCACCCTGGACCTC
This sequence comes from Kitasatospora sp. cg17-2, assembly GCF_054031055.1. Lineage (NCBI taxonomy): Bacteria > Bacillati > Actinomycetota > Actinomycetes > Kitasatosporales > Streptomycetaceae > Kitasatospora > Kitasatospora sp. cg17-2. The sequence goes on along the minus strand of NZ_CM132923.1, from coordinate 9,087,276 downwards.
GCCACCATGCGCGAGGACGTCCTGCTGATGAAGCGTCACAACATCAACGCCGTCCGCACCAGCCACTACCCGCCGCACCCCGCCTTCCTCGACCTGTGCGACGAACTCGGCCTCTGGGTGATCGACGAGTGCGACCTGGAGACCCACGGGTTCCATCTGACGGACTGGCGGGGCAACCCCGCCGACGACGACCGCTGGACCCCGGCCCTGCTGGACCGGGCCGCCCGGACCGTCGAACGCGACAAGAACCACCCCAGCGTGGTGCTCTGGTCGCTCGGCAACGAGTCGGGGACGGGGCGCGGCCTCACCGCCATGGCGTCCTGGATCCGCGAGCGCGACCCGTCCCGGCCGCTGCACTACGAGGGCGACCCGTCCTGCCGCGACACCGACGTGTACTCCCTGATGTACGCCGACCACGCCGAGGTCGACCGGATCGGCCGCCGCGCCGACGGCGGGCCCGAGCACCGCGCCCGACTGCCCTTCCTGCTCTGCGAGTACGCCCACGCGATGGGCAACGGACCCGGCGGACTGGCCGAGTACCAGCGGCTGTTCGAGACCCACGAGCGCTGCCAGGGCGGCTTCGTCTGGGAGTGGATCGACCACGGGCTCGACCACCCCCGGTTCGGCCACGCGTACGGTGGCGACTTCGGGGAGGAGCTGCACGACGGCGCCTTCGTCTGCGACGGCCTGCTGCTGCCCGACCGCACACCCTCCCCCGGGCTCACCGAGTACGCGAAGGTGATCGAGCCGGTCCGGATCGCGCCCGGCGACGGCCCCGACAGCGTCCGGATCTCCAATCTGCACGACTTCGCCGACCTGTCCGGCTTCCTCTTCACCTGCACCCACGAGGCCGACGGCGCGGGCCCGTTCACCCGGACCCTGGACGTCCCGCCGCTGGGACCGGGCGGGTCCGTCGAGGTGGAACTGCCGCCGGTGCCGCGTCGGGCCACCGGCGAGGCCTGGTGGACGGTGCGCGCCTCGCTCGCCGGGCCCGTGCCGTGGGCGCCCTCGGGACACACCGTGGCCTGGGGCCAACTCCCCGCCGGTGCCACCGATTCCGCCGGTTCTGCCGGTTCCGCCGGTGCCGCCGGGCGGCCGGCCCTGCCCCGGGCCCGCGGCCTGGCGCCGCGCGTCCGGGACGGCCTGGTGGTGCTGGGCCCGGCCGCCTTCGAGGCCGGGACCGGGCGGCTGATCCGGCTCGGCGGCGTCCCGGTCAGCGGGCCCCGGCTGGACGTGTGGCGCGCGCCCACGGACAACGACCGGGGCGCGCCGTGGACCCCCGCGGACCAACTCGCCCGGCGGTGGAGCGAACTGGGCCTGCACCGGATGCGCCACCGGACCGACGGCGTCGAGCCGACCGCCGACACCCTGGAGGTCCGCACCCGGGTGGCGCCGGCCGGCAGCGCGCTGGCCCTGCGGGCCGTCCTGCGCTGGAGCGCCGACGCGGAGCTGCTGCGGCTGGACGTCGCGGTCGAGCCGGAGGGCGACTGGGAGCTGCCGCTGCCCCGGCTGGGCGTCCGGATGGGTCTGCCCTCGGCCTTCGGCCGGGCCCGGTGGTTCGGCGGCGGGCCGGGCGAGGCCTACCCGGACTCCCGGTCGGCCGCGCGGATCGGACTCCACCGGCTGAACGTCGACGCGCTGGGGACGCGGTACGTGCGGCCGCAGGAGAACGGCGCCCGGGCGGACGTGCGCTGGGCCGAACTCGACGACGGCGTCACCTCGGTACGGATCGAGGGCGATCCGGTGTTCTCGTTCACCGCCCGCCGCTGGACCTCCGAGCAGCTCGCCGCCGCCCGCCACCGGACGGACCTGACACCGGGTGACACGGTGTGGTTGAACCTCGACCACGCCCAGCACGGGCTGGGCTCCGCCTCCTGCGGGCCCGGCGTCCTGCCCGAGCACCGGTTGACCGCCGAGCCGGCCGCGTTCGCCTTCGTCCTGTCGGCGCGCACGGCCTGACCCCGGGCGCCGGACCGGGCGGGCGCCCGGCGCGGGACCGTGGGACGGTCCGGCGCCGGGCGCCCTGGGTCAGGTACTCGGGGTCAGGTACTCGGGGTCAGGCAACCGGGGTCAGGCAACCGGCGTTGAGTGCCCGGGGCCGGTGTCAGTTCTCCTGGAGGGTGATGTCGTCGCACCAGCCGTAACCGGTGCCGGTGCGGGCGTAGCAGTAGATCTTGGCGGTGGTGGCGGTCGGACCGGTGGTGAAGGTGGTGGAGCGCTGGGTGAACGCGGTGGTGGTGAAGACGGTGCTGGTGGAGTTGGCCGCGTCGTACTGCTTGGCGCCGAGGGAGAGTTCGGTGCCGCTCGCGGAGACCTTGCCCCAGCCGGCGAGGGTGTAGCTGGTGCCGGGCTTGACCTGGACGATCTGCTCGGCGGCGGCCTGGGCGGGGCCGACCTTCACCGCGCGGCTGCCGCCGTGCTTGGTGCCGGAGTCCAGGGTGACGCCGCCGTAGCTGGTCCAGGGGTTGAGGTCGGTGTTCTCGAAGCCGGAGTTGCGGACCGCGTTGACCGGGGCGCAGGCGCTGTCGTCGAACGCGGACGCCTGGTGGAAGCCCCGGTCGGGACGGCACACCTGCGGGAGCGCGTTGCCGAAGTAGTCCTTGCTGCCGAGGGTCGGGATCGTGGTCCCGGTGCCGCGGACCGGCGAGCCCTCGGCCAGCTTGTAGTCCGCCGGGCTGCTGCCGCCCGCGTTGACGAACTGCGGGTCGTAGGTCTTCTTCTCCGGGTCGGCCGGCTCGTTGGCGGGGTGGTTGCCGAAGAAGGTGTTGGCCGCCCAGGTGAACTCGGCCGGGTGGTAGGTGCCCTGGTTGTTCAGGCCGTCGAAGCCGCCGGTGCCGAGGTTGTGGAAGACGTTGTTGGTGAAGCGGGCGTGGGTGGTGCCGTAGCCGTCCTGGACGATGTCCGCGGTGGAGCCGGCCGCGAAGTACACGGTGTTCTGGTACAGGTCGGCGCTGTCCTCGCCGGAGCTGGCCAGCCAGCGGTCCTTGTCGTGGTGGCTGAGGTTGTAGCGCACGACCGTGCCGGTGCTGCTGGAGCCCGAACCGCAGGCCCCGCAGAACAGCATGAAGCCGCCCTCGTTGTCGTGGCTGTGGTTGAACTGGAAGACGGCCCGGTTGTTGCCGTAGTCCGAGTCGAAGGCCATGCCGTCGCCGTTGTCCGGGAGCCGGCGCACGTGGTGGACCTCGTTGTACTGGATCAGGCTGTCGTCCGAGTTGATCGTCCAGATGCCCGCGTTGGAGCCCATCGGCCGCATCGCGAGGTCGTAGGCGGTGTTGTGCTCCACCAGGCCGTGGTCGGCGGCGCGCAGCACGATGCCGTCGCCGCCGGTGTTGCTGATGGTGTTGCCGCGGAAGACCAGGCGGGTGCTGGCGCGCCAGTTGTTCTTCGTCCCGCAGTCGTCGCCGGTGCCGTACTGGGGGCGGCACATCCAGGTGGTGCGGTTGGTCAGGCCCTCGCGGTCGACCTTGTCGATGCGGGAGTCCTGGACCAGGACGTCGTCGAAGTTGGTGGGGGTGGTGGTGCCGGAGACGCGGAACTGGATGCCGTTGGACCACTTGGTCGCGTCGCCGTTGACGTCGTGCACGTAGACGTCGTCGACCACGTAGTGGGTGCCGACGCCGTCGGGCAGGTCGGCGACCTCGACCAGCAGGCCGTTGCGCTCGCGCTTGGTGGCGGAGGTGTCCTTGAAGGTGATCTCCAGGTCGCGGATCTCCCACTGCTCGACGTTGTAGAGGTGGACGGCGGCCTTCTCGGTGGAGGAGGCGCTGCCGGCGACGACCGGGCGGTCCGTGCCGGTCCCGTACGCGGCGAGGGTGATCGGCGCGGCGGCGCTGCCGGACCCCTGCGGCTTCAGGGTGCCGGTGCAGGTCGAACCGCGCTTGAGCAGTAGTTGGTCGCCCGGCCTGAAGACGTGGGCGTTGGCGGTGGCCAGGCTGTTCCACGGGGCGGCCTGGCTGCCGTCGCCGTTCGACGCGGCCGAGCAGTCCAGGTACCGGGTGGTGCCGCCCGCGGCGGCGGCCGGTGTCGGCCCGGACAGTGGGAGGAGGATCAGCGAGGCGGCTGCGGCGAGCACGGCCGCACTTCGCGAGGTGGGGTTCAGGTGCATGGGGGGACTCCCGAGGTGGGGGAGGGAGGAGGGAGGGTGGGCGCCCGCCCGCACCATAGGACGGCCATCTGACCGGGTCAAGGCATCGCGATCCATTTGATCAATATTCGGTCGAAAAACCAGTCAATTGACCATGTGATCACCGCTGGGGCGGGGCTCCCGCCAGCTCCCGCCGGCCCCGACCGACCCCCTCCGAATCCCGGCCGGGGCCCGTCAGTCCGGCCAGGGCCCCGTCAGTTCGACCGGGCGGCGCCGCAGGACTCGCGGACCGTCAGCCGGGGCAGCAGCAGCAGGTGGTGGACGGGGAGCGCGTCGTCCCCGCCGAGCCGGCGCAGGAGCAGCGCGACGGCCTCGGCCCCGACCGCCCGCTTCGGCGGCGCGACCGCCGTCAGCGGCGGGGCGCCGAGCTCCGCCAGCACATCGTCGTAGCTCACCATTGCCAGGTCGCCGGGCACCTGGAGGCCGCGGGCGCGCAGCAGCGGCAGCAGCTGGATCGCGTCCTGGTCGTTGTGGACCAGGACCGCCCGGACGCCGCGCGCGTGCGCCTCCGCCAGGGTGTCCGCCACGTCCTCCGCGTCCGCCACCGGGCGCACGATGTCGATGACGGGCTCCACGGGCAGGCCGAGCAGCGCGCAGCTCTCGGCGTAGCCGGCCCGGATCTCGTGCGCCGTCCAGGTGTCCCGGCGGGCGACCAGCGCCACCGAGCCGTGGCCGAGGGCGGCGAGGTGCCGGACCGCGAGGAGCACGCCGTGGCGGTGGTCGGAGGCGACCGAGTCGAGGTCCTGGGCCGCGCTTCCCGGGGCCGATCGACGTTCCACCAGCACGGCCGGGACGGGGAGGTCCTCGACCCACTCCCGGCCCTCGGGGCCGTCGGCGGGGGTCCAGTTGGGCGCGAGCAGCAGTCCCTGCGCGCCCGAGGTGAGCAGTTGCTCGACCTGGACGCGGTCGGCGCTCGCCTCGTAGGAGGAGATCCCGAGCACCAGGCTGGCGCCGACCAGGGCGGCGGCGGCCCTGGCCCCGGCGATGACCTCGTCGAAGTACTGGCCGACCGCCGGGACGAGCAGTCCGATCGAGGGCCCGTCGCCCCGGACGGGGGCGTCGCCGCCGGTGGCGGCGGTCGCCGAGGACACCGAGCCGTGCGTGCGGCGGAGCAGGCCGGCCTCGGCGAGCGCCGCGACGTCGCGGCGGACGGTGACCGCGGGGATCTCCAGCCGCTCGGCGAGTTCCGTGATCCGGACCGATCCGAGGCTCCGCACCGCGTCGAGGATGCGTGTGCGGCGTTCGTCGGCCGAGATCGACATGTCACTCCCTGCGGTTCGCCCTGCGGTTCGCTCCGGTCGGTGCGAGGTGATCTGCCCAGCGCGGACAGGAATCTACCATTCGATCGGGATCCGATCCGTGGACCGGCCGGCCACCGCTCCCGGCCTCCCGCTCAGCCCGCGGCCACCTCGGTCGGGGCCGCCTCCGCCGCCTCCGCCGGGGCCGCCGGGCCGAGGTCGGGGGTGTCCCGGAGCTCGATCCGGGCGCCCGGCCGGTGGAGTTCGAGCACGACCACCTCGTTGACACCCGCGCGCCACAGCGGCGCGGGGGCGTAGAGGGTGCGCTGCGGGCCGCGCTCCCAGTGGCGTCCGAGGGCGAAGCCGTTGAGCCAGACCATGCCCTTGGTGAAGCCGGGGAGCGCGAGGAAGCCGTCGGCCGGGGTGTCGACGGTGAACAGGGCGCGGTGGAAGCCGGGCCCGTCCTCCGTGCTCGCGGGGCCGAAGCGCAGGACGGTCAGGTCGTCGAGGGGCAGCGGGCGGACCTCCCAGCCGAACTGGAACTGCCGGTCGACCCGGACCCCGCCGGTGATCCCCTTGCGGTCGTGGAGCAGCGGCCCGTAGTTGATCCGGCCCATGTTCTCCACCAGCAGGTCGAGCACCGCCCCGCCGGCGGGCACCGTGACCGGCAGCGCCTCGTCCGGGCGGTCGCGTTCGAGCACGCCGATCGGGGCGCCGTCGAGGAACACCTGGGCGCGGTCGGCGAGTCCGTCGACCCGGAGTTCCCCGTGGCCGAGCGGGCCGCGCAGCCGGGTGCGGTAGTGGATCAGGCCGAGGTTCTGGCCGAAGACCTCCATCGGTTCCGGCTCGGGGCTGTGGTGGACGGTGGCGAGGGCGTCGAGGGAGTCCGCGAGACGGGCGCTCGCGGTGACCGGGGCGCTCTGCGGGGCGAGCCGGGCGGGCAGCGGCGGCGGCTGGTGCGGCTCGGTGCCGAGGTGGCGCCCGATCACCTCGCGGAAGAGGTGGAACTTGGGGGTGAGTTCGCCCGCCTCGCCCACCGGGGCGTCGTAGTCGTAGCTGGTGGTGTCCGGCTGGTAGGCCGTCCCGTCGTGGTTGGCGCCGTTCCACCAACCGAAGTTGGTGCCGCCGTGACCCATGTAGATGTTGACGGAGGCGCCGGCGGCGAGCATCCGGTCGAGAACGTCGGCGCACTCCTCGGGGTCGCGCAGGTGGTGCGGGGTGCCCCAGTGGTCGAACCAGCCGGTCCAGTACTCCATGCAGACCAGGGGGCCGACCGGCTGGTGGCGGCGCAGGCAGTCGAGGGACTCCTCGGGGCGGGAGCCGAAGGTGCCGGTGGTGAGCAGGCCGGGCAGGCGGCCGCCGAGCTGGAAGCCGTCCTCGGCGCCGTCGGCGGTGAACAGCAGGCAGTCGACGCCGCGGCGGACCAGGCCGTCCCTGAGGTGTTCCAGGTAGGCGGTGTCGTTGCCGTAGCTCCCGTACTCGTTCTCGACCGCGACGGCGACGACGGGTCCGCCGGCGGAGGCCAGCAGCGGGAGCAGGACGGGCACGAGTTCGTCGAACCAGGCGTCGACGGCGGCGAGGTAGGGGCCGTCGACGCGGCGGAGCCGGAGGGTGGGGTCGGCCAGCAGCCAGGCCGGGAGGCCGCCGAACTCCCACTCGGCGCAGATGTACGGGCCGGGCCGGACGATCACGTCGAGCCCGAGGTCGCCGGCGGTGCGGACGAAGGCGGCGAGGTCGCGGTCGCCGGTGAAGTCGCTGGTGCCCGGCGCGGGCTGGTGGAAGTTCCAGGCGACGTAGGTCTCGACGGTGTTGACGCCCATGGCGCGCAGGCGCAGCAGGCGGTCGGACCAGAGTTCCGGGCGGATCCGGAAGTAGTGGACGGCCGCGGAGACGATCCGGTGCGGGCGTCCGGCCCGCAGGAAGGTGTCTCCGTCGAGGGTCAGCGCGGGATGGGTGGCCCGGTCGGCCATGGGTGCCTCCGTCGATGCGGGCATGGGCGAGATCGACGATCGATCGCCGGTCCGTACCCTACGAGCAGGATGATCGGGCGGTCAATCAATCGATATAGACCCCGTCTATTGATCGAATTTCGATCGAACGATAGCCTTTGATCCGCTTCGCAGACGGAGCGCGCAGCACGTCGGCACCGCATGTCGGCACTGCTTGCCGGCATCGCCTGCCGACACCGCACGTCGGTCGGCACCGCACGTCGCCGCTGCGCGGCACCACCGCGGCAGCACCGCCACAGCACAGAGCGAACAGAGGGAGTGGATGGCCATGTCCAGGGAGGAGCGACGCAGGCTGATCGTCACGGCGGTCGGTGATCTCGGCGGCCAGGTACGGCTCAAGGACCTCGCCGACCGACTGGGCATCCCCGCCGTCACCGTACGGCGCGACATCGCCGCACTGGCCGAGGCCGGCCGGCTGGTCCGCTCGCACGGGTTCGTGTCGCTCGACCACCCCGGCCCCGACCGGGCCCCGGAGCACGACGGCGGCCCGGGCGCCGGACGCACCGTCGGCCTGCTGGTCCCCTCGGTCGGCTCGTACTTCGACGAGGTGATCGCCGGTGCCCGCGCCGCCGCCACCGAGGCCGGTGCCCGACTGGTCCTCGGTATCGCGCCCTACCGGGCGGGCGACGACCCGGTCCAGGTGGAACGGCTCCTGGAGTCCGGGGCCCAGGGCCTGCTGCTCGCCCCGAACCTGCTCCCCGGACGCCGCTCTCCCGCCGGCGACTGGCTCGACGACCTGCCGGTCCCGACGGTCCTGGTGGAACGGCGCTCCCCCACCCCGGACGGTCCCGGCTCCCGGCTGGACACCGTCGGCTCGGACCACCGCCACGGGGTGCTGCGCGCGCTGATCCACTTCGCCGGCCTCGGCCACGACAGCGTCCTGCTCGCCGCCCGGGGCGACTCCTGGACGGCGGAGGAGGTCAGGACCGGCTACCGCGAGGGCACCCGGCTGCTCGGCCTGCCGGAGCTCCCGGTGCTGGACACCTCCAACGCCGAGGGGACGCAGACCGATGCCGCCCCGCTCGCCGACCGCATCGCCGGGGCCGTCGCGACGGGCACCCGGGCGGTCCTCGTCCACAACGACCAGGACGCGATCCGGCTGCCGCCGCTGCTGCGCGCCCGCGGGCTGCGGGTGCCCGAGGACGTGGCGCTGATCGCCTACGACGACGTGTTCGCGGCGCTCGCCGCTCCCCCGCTGACCGCCGTGGCCCCGCCCAAGCGGGCCGTCGGCGCGGCCGCGTTCGACCTGCTGCTGCGCCGCCTCACGGGCAGCACCGACCTCCCGGTCCACCGCACCGCCCTGCTCCCCGTCCTGCACGTCCGCACCTCCTGCGGGGGCCGGCCGTGACCTCGCGCACCGGCTGACGGAGGCCCGCACGACGGCTGTGGGCCGGCCGAGGACGAGCCACGAGGGGGGTGCGGGCCGCCGTCGCACACCGGCCGGGCGGCACCCCCGCGCGCGCCGTCCGCTCGTCCGGCGGGCGCACACCGCCGAAGGCCCGGCCCCCGCACCCGCACCCGCCCCCTTCTGCGGCGCGAGCGGGGCAGCAGGGGGTGCCGGGGAACCGCGTCACGCACCGGCCGGCCCGATCCCCGCGGCGCGGGCCCGGCGCCGTCCGCTCACCGGCGGGCGCGCGCCGCCAGGTACCCGGCCCCGGCCCCGAGCTGCGGGGCGAGCGGCGCGGCGCGGGGGTGCCAGGGGGCCTCGTACTCCCAGGCGATCCAGCCGTCCCGGGGCAGCAGCCGGAGGCAGTCCGCGATCGGCAGGACGCCGCTGCCGAGGGCGACCGGGGTGAGGTCGTCCGCCGAGACGACGTCCTTGACCTGCACATAGCCGAGGTGGCGGCCGAGGGTCCGGTGCGACTCGGCCGGGCTCTCCCCCGCCAGCCAGGTGTGCAGGAGGTCCCAGAGCGCGCCGACGGCGGGGTGACCGACCTGGTCGAGCAGCGCCGCGAGCGCGCCGGCCGACCGGTGCGAGTCGTGCGTCTCGACCAGGATCCGGACGCCCAGCGAGCGGGCGTGGTCGGCCACCTCCAGCAGGCGGCGGACCGCCCTGGCGTCGGCGGCGGCGCCCGCGCCGGGCCCGCCGTGCGGGAAGACCCGCAGCCGGTGGCAGCCCAGGTCGGCGGCGAGCCGCAGATGTGCGAGCAGGTCCGCGACCACCGGTTCGTCCGGCCCCGGCGCGGCCACGCCGGTGTAGGAGGCGAGGGCGACCGGGACCAGCCCGGCGCGGCCGAGGGTCCGGGCCGCGGCCCGGCGCTGGAGGGCGCTCAGCTTGAGCCGGACCGGCTGGTCGGAGGCGCAGCGCAGTTCCAGGCCGTGCCAGCCGTGGTCGGCGGCCAGCCCGGCGACCCGGTCGAGGGGGGTGCCGGGCAGGCCGAGGGTGGAGAGGGCGAGGGGCATGGCGGAGTCCTAGCCCTCGTCGCCGACGGGGGCGGAAGCGGAGTCGGAAGCGGAGACGGAGACCGTGCCGGGCCCGATGCGGATGCGGTGGGTGGTGCCGTCCGGCCAGGTCAGGCGCAGGTTCCGGGTGCCGTCGGGCGCTGCCCCGGTCGCCTCCAGCGACGCTGCCGGCGGGGGCAGGAGGGCCGTGCCGGTGAGGCGCGCCGCGCAGGCGAACAGCGCGGTACCGTCGTCACCCGCGCCACCGTCGTCACCAGCACCGTCGTCGCCGGCACCCTTGCCGTTGCCGAGGATCCCGTTGTCGAGGACCCCGTCGAGGACCGGCACGGCCGCCTCGGGCCCGAAGGCGGTGCCGCCCGGTACGGCGAGCAGCGCGGCCGTGGTGAAACCGTGCAGCCCGGTGAGCTCGCTGACGAGGCGTCCGCCGTCGGCCGAGGCGCGGGCGCCCGGCTGCCCCGCGGCAGCAACGCCGGCCCCGGCCCCGGCGGTCCGGCCGGCGACGGCCCAGCCGGCCTGGCGGACCCCGGTGCCGGGTGCCGCGCCGGTGACCAGGTGGACCCGTGCCTCGTCGGCGCCGCGCACCACGGTGACGGTGGTGACCGTCACCCCGGCGAGCTCCGCGCCGCGGACGCGGGGGCGGCTGAGGGAGGCCGCCCAGTCCGGGCCGCAGCCGACGGGCTCGATCCGGCCGCGCTCGCTCGCCGCGCCGTCGATCAGCAGGGCGAGGTGGTTGTCGGCCGGACCGTCGTGGGTGGGGCCGGTGGCCGTGGAGTGGGCGAGGCGGGCGTAGTGCGGGTCGTCGGGCCGGACCTCGTCGGCCGGCTGGTCGTCGCTGCCGTGGTTGTGCAGGCGCACCAGTCCGTCCGCCGCCGTCGACTGGACCAGCCAGTTCGGCCGCGCCAGGACCCGTACGGTGTCGCGCTCCTCCGCCGGGGCGGGCTGCTCGGGCTCGGTCCATACCGGGTGGTCGGGCGGGAGCAGCAGGCCGAGGAAGCCGCTGCCGGCCCAGTACGGCGAGGCCGGGCCGGAGTAGGGCTGGACGAGGCGTGGTTCCGGGCCGTACCAGCCGAGGGTGAGCAGGCCGCGCTCGTCGATCGCGCCCCGGTCGACGAAGTGGCGCAGCGCGCCGGAGGCGATCCGACGGGTGGTGCCGGGGGCGAGCGGGGTGTGGCCGGTGAGGGCGCCGGCCCAGAGCGGGGCGGTGGCGGCGAAGCGGTAGGTGAGCGAGCGGCCCTGGTGGACGGGGGCGCCGTCGCCGCCGAACAGGTGGGACTGGTCGGCGAGGTGGGCCGCGAGCCGGGAGCCGTACTCGGCGAGCAGGGGGCGGTCGGCGGCGAGGTGGGCGTGCAGGACGGGGTAGAGGTGCAGGGCCCAGCCGTTGTAGTGGTCGAAGGCGCGGGGGCGGCCGTCGGTGTACCAGCCGTCGCCGAGGTGGAAGCGTTCGATCCGCTCCAGGCCGCGCCGTACGGCGGCGTCGGCCGCGCGCTCCTCGATGCCGGCCTCGGCGAGGAAGCCGCCGACCGAGAGCGGGAACAGCCACCAGTTGTTGTCGTTGGGGGTGCGGTGGAGGGCGTCGGCCAGCCAGCGGCCGACGCGGTCGCGGACGGGGGCGTCGAGGCGGTCCCAGAGCCAGGGCCGGGTGAGCCGGAGGGCGAAGGCGATCGACGCGGCCTCGACCATGGCCTGGCCCCGGTCGGTGATCAGCGGCCAGGACTCCGGGTCGTCCTCGGTGAGTCCGCGTTCGGCGGTGGGGGTGCGGGTGCCGGTGTCGAGGCCGCGCGCGTAGGCGTCCAGCAGGCCGTGCGGGTCGTCGCCGCCGGCGCCGGCGATCCGCAGGGCGGCGGGCAGGAAGGTGCGGGCGTAGCCCTCCAGTCCGTCGGAGCGGCGGCCGGACCAGCTGGGGCCGGTGCCGGGGAGGTCGATCAGGGCCTGGCCGGGGCTGGCGAAGGGGCGGACGGCGGTGAGCAGCTCGTCGGCGACGGCCTCCCAGTGCGCCCTGGTCCAGCCCGTGCGGGGGCTGAGGTGTCGGTCCTCGGGGGGCAGTGGCATCAGCTGGTGTCCTTCGTCGGGCAGTCGGGCAGTCTGACGGCCGGGCGGCCGGGAGCGGGTGGGTCCCTGGCCGGAATCTAGGAATCGACCGATCATTCGTCAAGGCTTGTGGATCAAATGAACTGGTTGATCGGATTGTGACCTTGCCGCCGCGAGCCCGCCCCGATCATCGTTTCGGCAGGTCAACGACCCAGGGCTGACCGATCCGACCGGTTCGTCCATTCGATCGGATCAGATCATTCGATCTGGATCCCTTGACTCCGATCGGCAAGCTGCTCAGGATGGCTGCCAGCCGCCCCCACCCTCCACGAGTCCGTGAGTGGCCGACCCACCGGACCGTGACGTCCCCCTCCGAGGAGCCGTGCCATGCGCTCATCCGCGTTCTCCCGCCGCAGAGCCCTCCGCGCCACCGCCGCCGCCACCGCCGTCGCGCTCTCCGTGACCCTCCTCGCCGCCTGCGGCAGCAGCGGCGGCGGGTCGACCTCCACCGCCTCCGCCGAGGACGGCAAGCCCGTCGACCTCACCTTCTGGGGCTGGGCCAAGGGCACCAAGGAGGTCGTCGAGGCCTTCAACGCGAGCCACCCGAACATCCGGATCACCTTCGAGGAGATCCCGGCCGGCAACGCCGGCGGCTACGCGAAGCTCTCCAACGCGGTCAAGGCCGGCAACGCCCCCGACGTCTTCAACGTCGAGTACCCGCAGCTGCCGGACTTCGTCAGCCAGGGCGCCGTCCAGGACATCACCAAGCTCGTCGGCCAGGACCTCAAGGCCAAGTACCTGCCGCAGGCCACCGAGCTGACCTCGCTCGGCGGCCGGACCTGGGCCCTGCCGCTGGACGCCGCGCCGCAGGCCTTCTACTACCGCAAGGACCTCTTCGAGAAGGCCGGCATCACCGTCCCCAAGACCTGGGACGAGTTCCGCACCGCCGCCCAGAAGCTCAAGGCCGCCCAGCCGGACACCCGGATCGCCACCTTCTTCCCCGACGACCCCACCACCTTCGAGGCGATGGCCTGGCAGAACGGGGCCCGCTGGTTCAGCACCTCCGGCGAGGCCTGGAAGGCCGACCTGACCGGACCCGAGACCAAGAAGGTCTCCGCCTACTGGCAGCAGCTCGTCGACGAGGACCTCGTCCGCGTCCAGCCCTCGTTCAGCCAGCAGTGGACCGCCTCCCTGCAGAAGGGCGAGACCGCCGGCTACCTCGGTGCCTCCTGGGGCGGCGGCGTGCTGAAGTCCAACCTCGCCACCACCCCCGACGCCGCCGGCAAGTGGGCCGTCGCCGCGATGCCCAGCTGGGACGGCACTCCGGCGAGCGGCATGCTCGGCGGCACCACCTTCGCCGTCTCCAAGGACAGCAAGAAGGGCAAGGCGGCCGTGGAGTTCGCCGCCTGGGCCACCACCACCCCCGAGGGCATCAAGGCCCGGATCGCCTCCGGCACCTCCTCCACCTACCCCGCCGCCACCGAGCTGGTCCCCACCGCCGCGAAGGCCTTCAACAGCGACTTCTACGGCGGCCAGGACCTCTACGGCCTCTACGCGCACGCCGCCGACTCGATCAAGTCCGGCTGGACCTGGGGCCCCGTGATGGGCCTCACCAACGGCACCGTCAAGGACGCCTTCGGCAAGGTCGCGGGCAAGACCGGCACCATCGACGACGCGCTCGCCGCCGCCCAGCAGGCCACCCTCGCCGAGCTCAAGAACCGCGGGCTGAAGGTCGCCCAGTGACGACCCGCGCCACCAGCACCAAGAGCACCGCCGGCCCCGGGAGCACCGCCCGCCCCGGAGCCGGCACGCGCCCCGGAGCCACCGCCCGCGCCGCCGCCCCCCGGCGGCGCGGGCGGTACGGGGCGCCGGCCGTCCTGCTCGCCCCGTTCCTCGTCCTGTTCACCGCCTGCACCCTCGTCCCGATCGGCTACGCGGTCAGGCTCAGCCTGTTCACCGAGCACCGCTCCGGCCTCGGCTTCGGCGGCACCGAGACCGTCTTCACCGGCCTCGGCAACTACACCCGGGCGCTGGAGGACGAGGCCTTCCGCGACGGCTTCCTCACCATCGCCCAGTACTGCCTGCTCTACATCCCGCTGATGACCGCCCTGGCGCTCGTCCTCGCCCTGCTCCTGGACTCCGCGCTGGTCCGCGCCAAGCGGTTCTTCCAGCTCGCCCTGTTCGTCCCGCACGCCGTGCCCGGCATCATCGCCGCGCTGATCTGGATGTACCTCTACACCCCCGGCATCAGCCCCGTGCTGGACGTCTTCCAGTCGCTCGGCGCCCAGCCGGAACCGCTGGGTCACCCGCTGCCGGCCGTGGTCAACATGGCCCTGTGGCAGTGGAGCGGCTACAACATGGTCATCTTCTACGCCGCGCTGCAGGCCATCCCCCGCGAGGTGCTGGAGGCCGCCGTGATCGACGGCGCCGGCCCGCTGCGGACGGCGCTCGGCATCAAGATCCCGCTGATCCGGCCCTCCCTGGCCATGGTCGGGCTGTTCACCGTCATCGGCTCGCTCCAGCTCTTCACCGAGCCGATGATCCTGCACAACACCGCACCCGGTGTGACCTCCACCTGGACCCCCAACATGTACGCCTACACCGCCGCCTTCGAGCGCGGCGACTACGGACTGGCGGCCGCCTCCTCGGTGCTGCTCGCCGTCGTCGCCGCCGGGCTCTCCTTCGGCGTCACCCGGGCCACCCGGTCCCGGTCCGAGCGCGCACGGGAGGCCCGCGCATGAGCACCCGTCGTCCCTGGACCCTGTCGAAGGGCGCCGTCAACGGCGCGCTCGTCCTCGCCACCGCCTACACCCTGCTGCCGCTCGGCTGGCTGGTCACCGCCGCCGCCAAGAGCACCGCCGACCTGCTCGGCGGCCGCTCCCTGACCGCCGCCAACTTCGACCTCGGGCAGAACCTGAGCGACCTCGCGAGCGCCGGCGACGGCATCTACTTCCGCTGGTACCTCAACTCCCTGCTCTACGCCGGGATCGGCTCCGTGCTCTGCGCCCTGGTGTGCGTGGGCGCCGGCTACGCGTTCCACGTCTTCTCCTTCCCCGGCAAAGAGACGCTGTTCGGCCTGGTCCTGCTCGGCGTGCTGGTGCCGACCACCGCGCTCGCCCTGCCGATGTACCTGCTCGCCTCCGAACTCGGCATCGTCAACACCTTCTGGGCCGTGTTCCTGCCCTCCCTGGTGAACCCCTTCGGCGTCTACCTCTCCCGGGTCTTCTGCGCCGGCTACATCCCCGGCGAGGTCCTGGAGGCCGCCCGCACCGACGGCGCGGGCGAACTGCGCACCTTCTGGTCGATCGGCCTGCGGATGGTGATGCCGGGCTTCGTCACCGTCCTGCTGTTCCAGTTCACCGCCATCTGGAACAACTTCTTCCTGCCGCTGGTGATGCTCTCCGACAACCGCCTCTTCCCGGTCAGCCTCGGCCTGTTCACCTGGAACGCGCAGACCAGGGCCTTCCCCGAGTACTACCCGCTGGTCGTCACCGGCGCCCTGCTGGCCGTCGTCCCGCTCGTCCTCGCCTTCGTCCTGCTCCAGCGGCACTGGAAGGCCGGTCTCACCGCGGGGGCCGTCAAGTGACCCGCCCCCACCCCGCCCCCACCACCCCGCCGCCGTCCCGGAGAAGCCCATGACCGACCCCCGACCGGCCGACCCGGCACCCCCGGAGGCACCCCCGGCCCGCCGCCCCCGCGCCGTGCTCGCCATGCACCGCGACCTCACCGGCCGGCTCTTCGACCCCGAGACCCTGGCCCGCCTCACCGAGCTCGCCGAACTCGACCCCGCGCTGGTGCTCGACGACTTCGGCACCGAGGAGGCCCGGGCCGCCCTCGCCGGCGCCGAGGTCATCGTCTCCAGCTGGGGCTGCCCGGCGATCGACGGGACCGTGCTCGCCGCCGCCCCCCGGCTGCGCGCCGTCATCCACGCGGCGGGGTCCGTCAAGCACCACATCACCGACGCCTGCTGGGAGCGCGGACTGCGGGTCACCTCCGCCGCCTGGGCCAACGCCCTGCCCGTCGCCGAGTACACCGTCGCCGCCGTCCTGCTCGCCAACAAGCAGTTCCTGCGGATCCGCGAGGACTACCGGGGCCGCCGCGGCGCCCCGCACGACTGGCAGCGCGGCTACCCCGACGCGGGCAACTACCGGCGCACCGTCGGCATCGTCGGCGCCTCCCGGATCGGCCGCCGGGTCCTCGAACTGCTGCGCCCCCACGACCTCGACCTGCTGCTCCACGACCCGTACGTGGACGAGGCGGAGGCCGCCGGGCTCGGCGCGCGCCTGGTCGGGCTGGACGAGCTCTGCGCCGCCTCCGACACGGTCAGCGTGCACGCGCCGGAACTCCCGGCGACCCACCATCTGATCGACGGCCGCCGGCTCGCCCTGATGCGCGACGGCGCCACCCTGATCAACACCTCCCGCGGCTCCCTCCTCGACCAGGACGCCCTGGTCCGCGAGCTGGTCTCCGGGCGCCTGGACGCCGTCCTCGACGTCACCGTGCCCGAGGTGCTGCCCGCCGACTCCCCGCTCTACGACCTGCCCAATGTGGTGCTGACCCCCCACATCGCCGGGTCCCTGGGCCGCGAACTGCACCGGATGGCCGCCGCGGCCGCCGACGAACTGGCCCGCTACGCGGCCGGGCAGCCGTTCGCCCACCCCGTCCTCGCCGAGGACGCCCACCGCACGGCCTGACCCCGCGCACGGCCTGAACCCCGCGCACCACCCGGCCCCGCACACTGCCCGACCCCGCGCACCGTACCGGCACCGGACCGACCTCCCGTCGCTCCGGTGCCGGCGCCGTGCTCAGGGGGTGACGATCGCGAAGCCCGGGTCCGGATCGTCGAGGTGGCCGAGGAGTTCCGCGATCCGGCCAAGGTCGCCGGTGGCCTCGGCCCGCCCGTCGGCGAGGAGCTGCTCCGGTGTCGCGGCGCCGAGCAGGAGGGCGCGCAGGTCGGCCTCGGTGAGGGTGACGGTCACGTCCGGGGCGCCGACGGCCGGGCCGTCGCCGGCGGTGTGGGTGAGGACGCCGTTGCGCAGCCGCAGGGTGACCGGGCCGGTGTCGGTGAGGTTCCACCGCACGGTGATGTCGGCGGACCAGCTGCGCGGGCCGTCGACCCGGATCGCGGCGGCGTCGAAGAGCTGGCCGAGGGTGAGGGCGGCCATGAAGTCGGCGGTCCCGGTCTCGGTGGGGGTGCCGACGGGCCCGTGGCGCAGTTCCAGGGCCCCGGTCAGGTAGAAGTTGCGCCAGGTGCCGTTCTCACTGCCGTAGCCGAGCTGTTCGAGCGCGTCGGCCTGGAGCGCGCGGGCCTCGGCGTTGACGGGGTCCGCGAACACCACGTGGTCGACGACCTGGGCGACCCAGCGGAAGTCCCCCTCCGCGAAGGACCGCCGGGCCCGGCGCAGCACCTCGTCGGCGCCGCCCATGAAGTCGACGTAGCGGCGGGCGGCCTCGGTCGGCGGGTGCGCCCACAGGTGGGCCGGGTTGCCGTCGAACCAGCCGAGGTAGCGCTGGTAGACCGCCTTGGTGTTGTGGCTGACGGAGCCGTAGTAGCCGCGGGTGTGCCAGGCGCGTTCGAGGGCGGGCGGCAGCTGGATCCGCTCGGCGATCTCCAGCGGGGTGAAGCCCTGGTTGATCAGGCGCAGGCTCTGGTCGTGCAGGTAGCTGTAGAGGTCGCGCTGCTCGGTCAGGAACGCCACCACGCGGTCCCGTCCCCAGGTGGGCCAGTGGTGGGAGGCGAAGGCGACGTCGGTGCTGTCGGCGAAGAGCGTGACGGCCTCGGTGAGGTAGTGCGCCCACACCCGGGGGTCGCGCACCTGCGCGCCGCGCAGGGTCAGCAGGTTGTGCAGGTTGTGGGTGGCGTTCTCGGCCAGGCAGAGCGCCCGGTGGTCGGGGAAGTGGATGTTGAGCTCGGCCGGTGCCTCGGTGCCCGGGGTGAGCTGGAAGACCGTCCGGATGCCGTCGACGACCTCGGTCTGCCCGGTCCGGGTGATGTGCAGGTTCGGCGGGATCAGGCCGACGGTCCCGGTGGAGGTGGTCTGGCCCAGCCCGGCGCCGACCTGTCCGCGTTCGCCCTTGGGCAGGGCCGCGCCGTACATGTAGGCGGCGCGGCGGGCCATCGCGGTGCCGGCGTAGACGTTCTCGCTGACCGCGTGTTCCAGGAAGCCCTCGGGGGCGATCACGGGCAGGCCGGCGGCGACCTGTTCCTCGCTCACGACGCCGCGCACGCCGCCGAAGTGGTCGACGTGGCTGTGGGTGTAGAGCACCGCGCTGACCGGCCGGTCACCGCGGTGGGCGCGGTAGAGGGCGAGCGCGGCGGCCGCGGTCTCGGCGCAGATCAGGGGGTCGACCACCAGGACGCCCCGGTCCCCCTCGACCAGGGTCATGTTCGACAGGTCGAAGCCCCGTACCTGGTAGACGCCCTCGACGACCTCGAACAGCCCGTGGTCGGCCGCCAGGCGGCTCTGGCGCCACAGGCTCGGGTTCACGGTGTCGGGGCAGTCCCGCTCCAGGAAGCCGTACGCGGCGAGGTCCCACACCACCCGGTCGCCGCTGCGGATCAGCGGGTCCGCGGCGGTGCCGAGGAAGCCGCGGCGGGCGTCCTCGTGGTCCTGGGTGTCGTCGAACGGGAGGCGGCCCAGAAGCTCGGCGTTGGCCCGCCGGACCGACGGTTCGGCCGGCGCGGGTCCGGTGTGCGGGGTCATGTCGCTCTCCCTCTGCGGTTCCTCTGCGGCGTCCACGCGCTCGGCGCCGGGCATCGCTTCCCACCCTCACGACCTTCCGGCGGTCGCACGAGCGGCGTGGTCCGTCCGGAGGACATCGCCGCCCGGCCGGAAACGGTAAAGGAATCCCCCTTCATCCGGCATTCATCGGCAAACTGCACAGCTCGGGATCGGTCATGAAAAGGGGCCCCTACGCACTGTTGTCATGCCAGGGTCCGGATGCGAGTATTGCGGCTGGGTGATCCGGACACGGAACGTCGACTCCGGATGCCCTTGATCGTTGTCGCCGTATCGGCGAGCACGTCCACGGGGGTGGATCTTTCACAGCCGCTTTGGGGGTGAGGAGTGTGCGATCAAACGGAAGTAGTCGTTCCGACCGTGCGGCTCGCGGGCCGACCCGGCCGGCGGTGCCCCGCGGCCTCGCGGAGGCGCTCCGCGCCGGCCACGCCGCGACTCCCCGCCAACCCGGTGTCCTGGCCGCCCTGCGCGGCGAGGACTGGCACTGGGCCGGGGCCAGCGGCGTCGCGGACGCCGCCACCGGGCGCGAACTGCGTCCGACGGCGGCGGTACGGGTGGCCTCGGTCACCAAGACCTTCACCTCGGCCGCGGTGCTGCGACTCGTGGAGCGCGGCGAACTCCGGCTGGAGGAACCGGTCTCGGCGCTGGCCTCCGGGGCGGTGCTCGGGGCGCTCGCCGAGGGCGGCTACGAGTCGGCCCGGATGACCGTGCGCCACCTGCTCCAGCACACCGCCGGCCTGTACGACTGGGGAGGCGATCCCGCCTACGACGCGGAGGCGTTTGCCGATCCCGACCACCGGTGGAGCCGTCTGGAGCAGGTGCGCTGGGCGGTCGAGCACGGGCGCCGACTCGCTTCCCCCGGTGAGGAGTTCCACTACTCCGACACCGGTTACGTGATCCTCGGCGAGGTGCTCGAACGGGTCACCGGGCGGCCGCTGGCCGCCGCCTACCGCGAGCTGCTGCCGCTCCGGGAGCTGGGCCTGGACTCCGTCCACCTGGAGTCGCTGGAGCCCACCCCCGGGGCCGGCGCGGACCGCGCGCACCAGTACGTGTCCGGCACCGACCTGCTGGCCGTCGATCCGTCCTGCGACCTCTGGGGCGGCGGCGGACTGGTCTCCACGATGTCCGATCTGACCGCGTTCGTCCGGGCGTTGTTCCGGGGCGGGGTCTTCGAGCGGCCCACCACGCTCGCGACGATGCTGGCGCCCGTCGCGGCGCGCGGCGCGGAGGGGCGCGGCATGGGGATCTACCGGATCCCGCTGGGGTCGGGGCAGTGGTGGGGCCACTGCGGCAGCTGGGGCGTGGTCATGGCGTACGCGCCGGACCGCGATCTGGCCCTCGCCACCGCGGTGACGAGACAGCCCGAGGACCCGGACGAACGGCTCCACCCCGGACGGGCACTCGTCCGGACGGCCCACTGAATTACCGGACAGTAAAAACGCACCGAAATGTGCGTCGAGAAGAACATGTCATTGAGAACGGCCGGTCATTGATACGGGCGCTGGCATTGAATCCATGAAACCGCACAGGACAGGCGGAGCCATGCGTAATCGACCCCGCACAATCAGGACCACCGAGTCCCTGTTGGAGAACGGCCTCATCGACGAGGAGAGCCTGCCGGAGATTCGCGATGTCGCGAAGCGGTACGCCGTGAGCATCACCGGGGTGATGCAGGAGCAGATCGCGCACCTCGACGATCCGGTCGCCAGACAGTTCGTCCCCACCGGGGCCGAGCTGATCATCACCCCGGAGGAGCGCGCCGACCCGATCGGCGACGACCCCTTCACCCCGGTCAAGGGGATCACCCACCGCTACCCGGACCGGCTGCTGCTCAAGCCGATGCACCTGTGCCCGGTCTACTGCCGCTTCTGCTTCCGGCGCGAGGTGGTCGGCCCCGGCGAGGGCATGCTCGGCCAGGCGGAGCTGGAGGCGGCCCTCGACTACATCCGGACCCACGAGGAGGTGTGGGAGGTCATCTTCACCGGCGGCGATCCGCTCATCATCGCGCCCACCAAGCTCCGCCCGATCATGGCGGCGCTGGACGCGATCGAGCACGTCAAGGTGATCCGCTTCCACACCCGGGTGCCGGTGGTCGACCCCGAGCGGGTCACCGACGAGCTGGTGGACGCGCTCAGCACCGAGACCCCGGTCTGGGTGGTGGTCCACACCAATCACAGCCAGGAGATCGGCGAGGCGGCGCGCGGCGCGCTGCGGCGGCTGAACCGGGGCGGCGTCCCGCTGCTCAGCCAGACCGTGCTGCTGCGCGGGGTGAACGACACCCCGGAGGCGCTGGAGGGGCTGTTCCGGACCCTGGTGGCCAACCGGGTGAAGCCCTACTACCTGCACCACGGCGACCTCGCCCAGGGCACCGGGCACTTCCGCACCACGATCGCCGAGGGCCAGGAGCTGGTCCGGCGGCTGCGCGGGCGGGTCTCCGGCACCTGCCAGCCCACCTACGTCCTCGACATCCCCGGCGGCCACGGGAAGGTGCCGATCGGCCCCTCCTACCTGGAGCCCGGCGAGGAGGGCGCGGACGGGACGGGCGGCGGCGACACCCATGTCGTCACCGACCCGTGGGGCGAGCGCCACCACTACCCGCCGCGCGTCGCCGCAGCGGCGGCACCCGCGACCACGGCCACGGCCACGGCCACGGAGGAGGACCCGACCGATGACTGAGGACCTCGCGTCCCGGTCCGTGCCCGCGCGCAGCCCCGGCACCGTCGCGTTCGCCGACCCCGGCGGCGTCACCTCGGCGCTCAGCTGGTCCGCCCCCGAGCTGACCGCCGGCCTGGCGTGGTCGGCGCTGACCCGCACCTTCGCCGCCGAGGCGGCCGGCCTGCGCTCCGACCAGGTGAAACTGCACGTCAACGGCGAGCCGGTGGTGGACCACGAGTCCTGGCCGACCACCGAGGCGGACGCCGCCGGACCGGCCGCCTGGCTGGACCGCCGGCACACCTTCGGCCCGGACGACGACCGCTTCGTCTACGCCCGCGCCGTGCAGGAGCAGGACCGGACGCTGTTCCGCGCCGTCGTCGAGCTGCTGGCGCCCCACCTCTGGCGCCTCGGGCTGCCGCCCGGCCACGTCGAGGTCGAGGTGTTCCACGGCGCCTACCGGAACACCCCCGGCGGCATCCACCGGGAGGGCTGCACCAACCTCCACCTCGTCCTGGCGGGCCGCAAGAGCATGCACTTCTGGCGGGGCACGGACTGGGTACCGGCCGGGACGGCGCTCCGCGAGGACGTCGAGCCCGAGTCCGAACTCCCGGAGGAGTACCTGCCGGAGCTCGACCGCCGCTCGGTCGCGGAGCACGGCCACGCCCTCACCGCCACCACCGGCGGCGGCTTCTTCTGGCGCAGCGGCATCTGGCACGTGGGCGAGACCCACGAGCCGTCGGTCGCGCTGAACATCGCCTCCTACACCCGGACCCTGGACGTGGGGGCGGAGCTGCTCCCGCTGTGGGGCGACCGGCTGCACGGCGAGGTCCCGGGCGACTGGCTGGCCGACTACCGGGAGCACGTCCGGTCCGCCGGGGACGACGCCGCCCTGCTGGCGCGGCTGACCGCGCTCGGCATGCGGCCGGCCCCGCCCGACGCACCCGGCACCGCGCCGCCCTCCGGGCCGCGCCACGTCCGCCGCGAGTCGTCGGCGCCGGTGCTGTGGTCGCCCGCCGGGCCGGGGCGGCTGACCGTGGCCGCGCTGGGCCGCACCGCGGACTTCGCCGACGGCGACGTCCCGCGCGACTGGCTGGAAGCGGTGCTCACCGACCGCCCCACCCCGCACGAGGTTCCGCAGGAGTGCGAGCGGCTCGCCCGATGGCTGTGCGCACAACGGATTCTCGAACCGGTCCCCGACCCGATCCCCGAACCGATGGAGGCATCATGACCGACACGTCCCCCGCGGACACCTGGCAGCTCTCGGACACCGAGGTCTTCAGCAGGTACGGGGACGCCTTCGTCCCGCGCCGGGCCGAGCAGACCGCCGCGGTGTGCGACCTGCTGGCCGGCATCCCCGTCCCGCACGTGCTCGACCTGTGCTGCGGCGAGGGGCGGCTGTCCGAGGAGTACCTGCGCCGCGACCCGGAGGCCAGGGTCACCGTGCTGGACCGCTCCCCCGAGATGCTGGCGCTGACGGCGAAGCGGCTGGAGCCGTTCGCCGACCGGCACGACAGCATCGAGGCGGACATCGAGGACCGGCTGTGGCGCACCGGCGTCACCTACGGCGGTGTGATGACCTCGCTGGCGGTCCACCACCTCGACGGCGAGGGCAAGCGGCTGCTGTACCGGGACGTCCACGCGATGCTCGAACCGGGCGGCGTCTTCGTCATGGCCGACCTGGTGGAGCCCGCCGGTGCCACCGCCCGCACGCTCGCGGGCGACCACTGGGAGGAGGCGGTGCGGCGCGCCTCCGAGGAGCAGTTCGGCGGCGACGAGGCGGCCGTCGCGTTCGAGCGCACCGAGTGGAACCACTACCGGCTGCCCGGCCCGGACCCGGTCGACAAGCCGTCCTCGGTGGCCGAGCACCTGGACTGGCTGCGCGAGGCCGGTTTCGTCGAGGTCGACGTGGTCTGGATGTACGCGGGACACGCCCTGTTCACAGCGAAGCGGAAGGCGAACTGAGTGAGCGAGCAACCGAGCCGCACGATCCTGGCCAACATCGTCAGCGAGATCATGGCCGAGCAGCCGACGGACGCCTACCGGCGGGCGATGGCCGCCGCGACCCCGCGCAAGCTCTGGCAGGCGCGGCCGGGCGACTGCGTGGTGATGCTGGCGCCGTGCACCCCGGCCTTCCGCGACTACGTGGCCGAGGTGGTCGGCCTGGACGTGGACCGGGTCGAGATCGTGGCCCCGCCGGAGGTCCGCGGGGTGCACGCGCTGGAGGTCGCCGCCGACCTCGGCGCCACCGAACGGATCGCCGAGCGCCCCGAGTTGAAGCCGTTCGTACTGGACGGTCCGGTGCTGGAGTTCGGCCGCCGCACCGGGGTGCGGGTGCTGCCGTACACCCGGCTGCCGGAGGACAGCACCCTCGACGCGCTGCGTCTGATCAACACCAAGGACGGCTTCCGCCGGACCGCCGCCGGTCTGGGGCTGCCGGTCGCGGACGGCGGCTTCGCCGAGACCGCCGCCGAACTGGCCGCCGCCCTGGTGGAGTTCCTGGCCGACCGGTCGGCCGCGATCATTAAGACCAACCGGGGCTCCAACGGCTTCGGCAACACCGTGATCCGGTCGAACGGGCCGGAGTCGGTCGAGCGGCAGGTCCTGGACGCCGTGGCCGGGCAGCCCGCGCGCGACTGCGGCTGGGTGTACGAGGAGTTCCTGCCGTTCACCGCGACGCCGAGCATGGAGCTGGAGATCGACGACCGGGGCGCCACCGACTTCTACAGCTGCGACCAGCGCACCGTGAACAACGCCTGGACCGGCATGGTGACCCCGGCCGCCGAGGGCCCGCACCACGAGCGGCTGCGCGGCGCGGCCGAGGCCATCGGCGGCTGGCTGCACGGACAGGGCTACCGGGGCATCTACGACGTCGACTGCGGTGTGTACGACGGAGGTTACGTCGTCACCGAGGCCAACGTCCGTCGCACCGGCGGCACTTACCTGGAGGAGCTGGCGCGCCGGCTGCGGCCCGGGGACTCCCCGGTGCACTGGCGGGCGGACGTCAGGATCGGCCCGGACGGGCTGGACTTCGCGGGCGCGGCGGCGAAGCTGGCCTCGGCCGGACTCGCCGACCCGGCGGCGGACGCGCGGGCCGTGCTGACCGCCGACACCCGCGCCGTGGACGGCAAGTGGCGCTACCTGGTGGTGGGCCGCGACGACGGGTCGGTCGCCGAGGTCGAGCGGCAGCTGGAGCAGATCCTGGGGATCGGCTGATGCTGCACTCCGCCCTCCACCCCGGCTTCAGCGCGGTCGCGGGGACCGGCCTGGTCGCGCTGCGCGACATCCCGATGGGCACGGTGCTGTGGGGGCCGTGCCCGCAGTGCCGGACCTGGGACACCGCCGAACAGCTCGGCCTCTCGCCGCGGGTCGTCGACTGGCTGGACGAGTTCGGCTACCGGCTGGCCGACCGGAGCCTGCTGCTCCCCTGCCGGGACGCGTACCTGCTCAACCACTCCTGCGAGGCCACCGTCCTGGACCACGGCCTCGCGGTGGGCCTCGCGGTCCGCGACATCCGGGCCGGCGAGGAGGTGACCGGGGACTACCGCACCTTCCGCTACGACGAGCCGTGGGAGTTCGACTGCCGCTGCGGCGCGGACAGTTGCCGGGGATCGGTGCGCTCCTCGGCCGGCGCGCCGCCGGCCGAGGTGGCCGGGGAGTGGAACCGCCGGATGGCGCCGGCGCTGGCCGCCGCCGGCGGCGTGCCGCAGGAACTCCCGCTGCGGGTCGGCCAGGTGGACGGCGCCCGGGCCGGCCACCGCGACCCGGAGGAGGCGACATGACCGCCGTGCGACCCGAACGCACTGCCCGGGCCGAGCTGTTGCGGATCGAGGACGTCCCCGCCCGGTCCTGGCTGCCGCTGCTCGGCGAGCGGGACCTCTTCCTGCTGCCCGGCTGGATGGAGGTCGGACCCGGCACCTACGGCGGCGGACTGCGCGACGCCCGGGCCGCCGTGGTCGAACGCGACGGCACGGCGGTCGCGGGCACCGCCGGCTGGATCTTCGGGAACGAGTGCACCGAGGACCTGTGCCGCCCGGACGTCCTGCTGGAGATCCCCGAGGAGCGCGGGGCGCCGCTGTTCCCGACCCTGCTGGCCGGCGGCTGGTACGACAGCCGGGTCGCCCACCGGCCGGGCGGGGCCGGACCGGCCGAACTCGCGGCCGTGGTCGACTCCCTGGAGGAGTGGGGGCGTTCGCAGGGCGCCGCCTCGGTCTGCTGGCCCAGCGTGGACGAGCGGGAACGGGACCTGGTCGCCCTGCTGGGCGAACGCGGCTACCGGCGCTTCCCGCTGACGCCCCGGTGGGCGCTGGAGGGGCCGTGGACCGGCTTCGACGACTACCTGAACCGGATGACCAGCAAGCGCCGGGTCTCGGTGCGCAGCGAGCGGCGCCGGGTCCGCGAGGCGGGCATCACCTGCCGGACGGTGCCGCTCACCCGGGAGCTGGCCCGGCCGCTGGTGGAGCTGGCGGAGGAGAACGTGACCCGGCACGGCGGCCGGGTCGACCTCGACCGCTACGCCGACTGGGTCGCGGCGCTGACCGGGATCGAGGACGGCCGGGCCGAGGCCCACCTGGCCGAGCGGGACGGGCGGATCCTCGGCTGCGTGGTGTCCAGCACCTATGCCGGGCGGGTGTACGCGCTGTTCCCGGGCTTCGACTACGAGCAGATCGCCGGTCTGCCCGTCTACTTCGAACTCGCCTACTACCACCTGGTGGAGCACGCCGCCGCGCACGGCTACCACGCGGTGGAGTACGGTCCGGCGGCGGACGAGGCGAAGAATCTGCGCGGCTGCGTGGCCCACCGGCAGGCCCTGTGGATCCGCGGCCTGGACCCGGCGGCGGAGCGGCTGGTCACCGAGGTCGCCGACGAGGCCGCCACTACCGGGCCCACCGCCCCGACGGCCTTCGCCCCGACGACCGACGCCCCGACGGCCTTCGCCCCGGCCGGGGGGAGCACATGAGCCCGCCGACCACGGGCCCGCCGCCCCTGGGCCCGCCGACCTTCGTGCTCGCGCCCGGCGGGCCCGGTCTCGGCGGCGAGACCCTCGACGGGCTGCCGCTGCCGCCCGGCTGCCGGCGCCTGGTCGGCGCGGGCGACTGCGGGCCGGGCGGCGACCCGTTCGCCGTCCAGACCGACCGGCTGGTCCGGCTGCTCGACACGGCCGGTGCCGAGCGGCCGGTCGTCCTGCTCGCCCACTCCGCCGGTGCCCGTCCGGCCCTGCGCGCCGCGGCCCGGAGCCCCGGCCGGGTCCGCGCGGTCGTGCTGCTCGCCGCCCAACTGCGGGACGGCACCGACCATCCCGAGCTGCTGCGGGAGCGCCTCGACGCGCTCGACGGCCCGCTGCGGGAGACCGCGCGCCGGGCCCGGGCGACCGCGCCGGACCGGGCGCCGGCCGACGACGAGGAGCTGCGCGAACTCCTGCTCGCCGACCTGGCCCTCACCTTCCCCGCCCTCGGACCGGCCCAGCGCGGCTTCCTGGCCGCCTGCGCCCGCAGCTGGGACCTCCACGCGGTGCGCGCCGTGCTCTCCGGGCGGGTGCCCGAGGAGGACCTCGCGGCGACGGCCGCACGGGTCGGCGCGCCGGTGCTGGTCGTCAACGGCGAGCGGGACCCGTGGGCCGGTGCCCCGTCGGCACGGGAGCTGGCGGCGGCGCTGCCGGACGGCCGGGCCCGGACGGTGCCCGGGGCCGGGCACGTGCCGTGGCTGGACGACCCGGAGGCGGTGGGCCGGCTGCTGGCCCGGACGGTGGAGGAGGAGGCGCCGGCGTGAGCTACCGCAAGGTCCTGGCGGACCGGATCTGTGCCCAACTGGCCCTGTCGACGGCGGTCGGCCGGTTCGCCCAGGTGATGTTCGACGTCACCGTGGTGATCTTCGTGGTGCAGGACCTGCACCGCCCCGCGGCGGCCGGCCTGGCCGTCCTGCTGGCGACCCTGCCCGGCCTGCTGCTCAGCCCGCTGAGCGGCGGCTTCCTCCAGGGCCGCAACGTCACCGCGTGGATGGCGGCCGACTACCTGATCAAGGCGGCCGCCACGCTCGGGATCGCCTTCGGCGCGTCGGCCGGCTCCGGGGGCATCTGGACCCTGTGGGGGCTGGCCCTGCTGTCCTCGCTGACCAGCGCGTTCGGCAATGTCGCCTTCCGCAGCTACGTCGCGCTCTCGCTGCCCGCGCGGTTGCGCGGGGCGGCCAACGGCCTCGATTCGATGATCTCGGGTCTGGCCGCGATGGCCGGGCCCGCCCTGGCCGGGATCGCGGTCACGGTCTTCGGCGGCCGGCACAGCGTGGCGGTGGTCGGTGCGGCCTACCTGGCCGCGGCGCTGGTCGCGGCCGCCTCGGGGCGCACCACCCCGGAGGCCGGCGGCGAGGTCGGTCTGCGCAGCGCCGTGGAGGCCGTGCGCGGGATCCTGGTCCACCCGGTGCTGCGCGGGCTGACCGGGGTGTACTTCCTGTACCAGGTCGCGGTCGGTGTCCTCGTGGTGTCGCTGCCCCAGCTGGTCTCGGCCGGGTTCGGCGCCGCCCCCTCATGGACCGGCACCAGCTGGTCGATCGCGGGGGCGCTGGGAATCGCGTCCTCACTGGTCGCCGGGCACCGGATCGCCGACGGCGCGGAGCGCCGGTTCCTGATCGCCGGCGCCGCCCTGACGGCGCTCGGCCTCGCGGGACTCTTCCTGCACTCCACCGTGTTCTGGCTGGCCGCGATGTTCGTGCTGCTCGGGGTGGCCGTGGGGCCCATGGACGTCGGGCTGCTCAGCCTCCGGCAGCGGCTGCTGCCCGACACCGGGGCGACGGCGACGCTCGCCGTCTCCGCCAGTCTCAACATGGCCGGCTATCCGGCCGGGGCCATGGTCGGCGGTCTGGCGGCCGGTCTCGGCCTGGGCCCGCAGACCGGGGTCGCCCTCGGGTGTGCCCTGCTCTCGCTGGGCCTCTGTACCCGGCTGCCGGTGCTCCCGGTCGGGCCCCGACCGGCCGACAGGCCGTCGGACGGACCGGCCGACGGACCGGCCGACGGTCCGTCCGACGGGGCGGCCGCTCGGGCCGCCGAGTCCTCGGCCGCCCAGTAGCGCTCCGCACCACCCCGCCGCCGGCCCGTGCGGACGGCCGGTGCGGTGCACCACGTCTTCTCCCCGTCCCTCTCGACCTCTCGCACCCTTCGACCTGTCACTTCCGATGGAAAGTCAGGACCATGGCGACAATTGGAGTCATCTGCACGATCCTCGTCCGCCCACGCGGCCTCGGCGGCCCTGCCGGGGCCCGCCGGAGCGGCCCGTCCACCGACACCCCGGCCGTCCGGTGCGCACCGGGAGCGCGGTCATGATCCCCCGGGCCGCCGACGGCGCGACCCTCACCGGTGCCACCGGCCCCGGCTCCGGCGCCACCGCGCTGCTGCTCGCGGAACTCACCAGGAACGGGCGGATATCGCTGCGGCTCGCCTGCTCCCGGCTGACCACCTGGGAATCGCTGCTGGTGCAGCACGTCCTCGGCCGGGGCGACGTCGAGTTCCTCGCCACCGACCCGGATCCGCGCGAACCGGCGGCCCCCGACACCGTCACGCTCACCCGCTCGCCTCTCGCCGGCCTGTCGCTCTGGGCGCCCGGCGAACCTCCCGGTCCCGAGGCCGAGCGCGTGGGCGGCCTGCGGGTCCCGGCCGAGGTGCTCGACGCGGTGGCCGAGGAGACCCGGGTGTTCGAGGCCCGGGAGGCCGCCGACCGGCACGAGGCCGACACCATCCTGCGCACCTGGGAGAAGAACGGCGAGCTGGACGACCGGCTCGCCCGGCTCGCCGACTGGGTCGAACGGGTCGAGAGCGTCTACATCCTGATCGGCCGGGACGTCTTCTCGAAGTCCGACGCGGGCACCAACACCCTGACCCGGCAGGGCCTGCTGACCGGACTCCGGGCGTCCCCGGTCGACGACTGGCGGCCGGCCGACCGGCTGTTCGTGGTCCTCGCCTACTGCCTGTTCGTCAGCGGCCGTTCGGTGCGCTTCGAGGAGTTCAACGGCCTCCAGCTCTCCGCCACCGGCCTGCGGGAGTTCCTGCTCGACCGGCACGCCCAGTACTGCGCCGCGCTGGACCGCGGACCGGGCGGCGCGGCCGGCCTCCCGCTGCTCGAACTGGCCGAACTCGTCCGCGCGTTGATGCACGACGTCGACCGCTCGGAGCTGATGCGCTACCGCCGGATCAACGGGCTGACCTTCGTGAAGAACGAGCGGCTGCTCGACTTCCCGCTGCCCCGCGACCCGGAGACGATGCCGGAGCTGGTCGCCCGGCACGGCCGGCTGAACCTCGGGGTGGAGCCCACCGGCGACGTCCGGGCGGACCTGCGGGCGATGACCCTGGCCGCCGTCGCGCTCGACGCGGCCGCCGAGGCCGCCGAGACCGCCGAGACCGACCCCGGCCCGGTGCCACCCGCCCAGGGCGCGGTCGGCGAACTGCTGGCGGCGGTCGTGCTCTCCTCGATCGTGGCCACCGACGCCGACTACGGCATGAGCAGCTCGGTGCGCGACCTGTCCGGGCTGCGCGGCGTCCGGCCCGGCAGCCCGGACGGCGTCCTGGCACTGAAGAAGGGCGACTTCTTCTGCTGCTGCCTGCCGCACCCGACCCGGATGGCCGAGGTCGGCGAGGAGACCGCGCCGATCCTGTGGCGGTCCGCCCAGCGGATGATGTACAACCGCTGGCACTTCGCCCCGGGCGAGTACGACCGGGCGGAGATCCCCGACAAGCGGCACTACTTCTTCCCGCCGCAGGTGCCCGACATCGCGGAGCACGCCGAGCACCACCACGGCGGCCATGTCGCCTCCCGGGTGCGGTACACGATCCGCGCGCCCGGCGCCCAGGTCTGGCACCCGCCGTTCACCGTCTTCGGCCACGGCTACCGGGGCTGCTACGACATCCGGCTGGTCCGGATGGAGGGCCCGCCGTTCACCACCACCGAGCTGGCCGAGGCGGTGCGCCACTGCTCCCTGGTCGACGAGCTGTGGCGCACCCTCGCACAGGGCCTCCAGAACGGCACCCTGCGCGTCCCCGCGGTCAACGGGTTCGACCGGTCCTGGTACGAGTCGCGGGGCTGGGAGCGGCTGCGCCCGTTCGGCCTCGCCGCCCGCACTCCGGCGCGGGTGGACCCGGTCTGACCCGGTGGCCGGCCTGCCGGACGTCCGGCGGGCCGGCCACCACCCGGTCGCGACCCGGCCGCAACCCGGGCGCTGTCCAGCCGCTGCCCGGGCGCTACGAGTAGTCGGCGAGTTCGATCCCGCTGTCCACGCCCGAGCCGTCGATGCTGAACCTGCCGGTGTTGCCGTACCGGTCCCACGCCGTGATCACCGGGCTGAAGTACACCCGCCAGGTGTGCACCGGCCCGTTCGGGATGTGCCAGCCGTCCCCTCCGGTGGTGGCGTGCACCCAGGTGAAGCACAGGTACTGCTCGGGGTAGGGCCGGTCGTAGACCCGCGCGTAGTCCCACCACTTGTTGCCGTCGGGGAAGTTGACGATCAGCCCGCCGTACCCGCCGTCGCCGTCGTACGAACTGCCGTGCGGCTCCTGGTACCAGACGTAGGAGCCGTAGAGGTTCTTGTGGTGGCTGTCGGGCTTGATGTCGCAGGCGAAGAAGCCCTCGTAACCGGGGTCGCTCCAGTAGCCCGACACCGAGAAGGTGACGAAGTAGTTGTCGGTGGCGTCCAGCGACAGGTAGTAGTTCCAGGCCTCGGTGGTCACGTACTTGGTGTCGTTCTCGTACCTGGTGGCCGTCCTGGAGTACTCCCAGTTGACGCCCGACCGCCGGTGCACCAGGGCCACCAGCGGGTCCAGCGCGACCTTGCCCTCGAAGGAGCCCGATCCGGCCGTGGTCGTGTACACCTTGCCGGTGTCCGTCTCGACCCAGGCCGAGATCGACTTCCGGTCCGCGCCCGGCCAGCAGCTGACGTAGAAGGTGAACTTCTGCGTTCCGTCGTCCGCGAGTTCGGGCTCGGGGAGTCCGGGCTCGGCGAGTTCGGGCTCCACGGCGGCCCGGCTGCCCCCGCCCGGGACGTGGTGGAAGTAGCGGTCCTCCCGGTCGGTGAAGCACCAGCCTTCCCGGCCCTGCCAGTTGAGCTTCTCGCCGCTGACGTAGTCGACGAGGTTCACCCGGTTCGGCCAGGAGATGTCCCCGTAGTAGGTGCTGCCGTTCTCGTCGGTCGGTTTGACGCTGACGGTCACCGCGACCTGGTTCCGGCCGTTCGCGTAGACCTCGGCGCCCGGACCTCCGGTCTCCAGCATCAGCGAGAGCTTGGACACTCCTGCCCATTCGGTCATCTGCGGTCTCCTCCGCTTCTCCGTGTGACGGGTGCGCCGCCAGGGTCCGCCCGGGGCGCGGCCGTTCGGGTCGCGCCCTAGCGCTTGGTGAACGAGACGGTGGGATGCAGCCCCAGGATCTCCCGCAGGACCCGGTCGTTGCGGCTGTAGCAGAAGGCGGCGATGATCTCGGCGTTCGGCCGCTCCAGCACCGCCCGCAGCGAACCGTGCCGCATGGTGGGCAGGTTGTGGGCCGTCACCAGGACCCGCGGGTCCTCCCCGTTCATCGTGGCCGCGAGGTCCTGGTCCTCCCCGAGGATCCGCTCGGAGACCTCGTTCGGTCCGCGCTCGCCGGTCCGGGTGCCGTGCGTCCCCGACAGGATGTGGATCTCCCGTACCTCGGGCAGCCCGCGCGCCTCCCTGGCCGTGGTCTCGACCATCTCCGGGGTGGCCCGGTAGACACTCGTCCAGACCGCGTTCCGGTACCTCGGGTTGGGGGTCCGGGTGAAGTACCGCTCCGCGTCGTACCGGCCGTGCATGACCTCGGGCACCCGGACCACCATCGGCCCGCCGTCCGGCGCGTCCACCAGGGCCGGATAGTCGCCGAGGGCCCGGACGTTGCCGCCGCCGATCCCGTGGGCGGCGTCCCCGGCGACCTCCGGGGCCCGGGCGCCGAGCCGGGAGGCGGTGCGGGCGAGGGCGGTGCCGGCCTCGGCCAGGCCCGCCAGGCCGGTGCCCAGCGAGACCCAGCCCAGGACCGACGAGGCCTTGGGCGAGGCCTTCTCCAGGGCGCCGCCGACGATGGCGGTGACATCGGAGGCGACACCCAGGGCGCCGACGACCAGGGTGGCGGTGGAGGCGGCGCCGAGGGCGGCGAGGACACCGCCCGCCGCCACGACGGCCAGCCCGCCGGTGACGACGGTGAGGGCGAGGCCGGCGACCCCGAGGCCGATGCCGAGCCAGGCCGTCCAGCTGAGGTGGCCGGACGGGTCGACCCGGTTCACGGGGTCGCCGGCGCAGTACGCGTAGGGATTGACGCCGCCGGCACCGAAGGGGCTGAGCGGGTCCGGGGTGGCGAAGCGCAGGAGCGCCGGGTGGTAGTCGCGGGCCCCGTTGCCGAGGTGGTAGCAGCCGGTCAACGGGTCGACGGCCCGGCCGGTGAAGCCGAGGACGCCGTCGCCGGTCTGCGCCGGGCGCAGCCCGTAGGGGGTGTAGGCGTACTGGTCCGACTCGGTCCCGGACGCCGACACCCGCACCGTCCCGGTGCCGTCCGCCCCCAGCAGCCGGGTGGCCGGCGGTCCGCCCGGGCCGTGCTGGGCCACCGGGTGGTCGCCGAGGTGCAGCAGCCGGGCGGAGCGGTCGTCCTCGGTGACGGAGGCGAGGGTCTCGCCGCGGTAGGACAGCGCGCCGGTGCCGCCGTCCGGCGCGGTGCGGGTCAGCAGCCGGTCGAACGGGTCGTAGCCGTAGCCGCCCGCGCCCTCGGTGGCGGCCAGCCGGCCGAGGGCGTCGTACCGGAGCGCGCGCCCGGCCTCGTCGGTGGTGAGCCGGCCGGCCGCGTCGTAGGTCAGTCGGATGTCGCCATCGGCGCCGGTGCGGCTGATGCCGGTCAACTGGCAGGGGTCGAGGGGGTTGTCGTAGTGGTAGCCGGCCGTTTCGGAGCCGCCGTCGGCGAACTCGGTCCGGCTGTCGGTGAGGTTGCTCCAGCCGTCGTGGCGGAAGGTCTGCGCGGTGATCCCGCGGCCGAGTTCGTCCTGCGGCGGCACCGGCCCCTGGCAGCTGTAGTCGGTGAGCCGGTTGCGGCTGTCGTAGCCGAACGTCTCGCGGCGGAGGAGTTCGGCGCCCCGCCGGAGCGTCCTGGCGCTCAGCAGGTCGTTGTCCTGCCACTCCTGGGTCTGCGTCCAGACCTCGGGGGCGCCGCCTCCCCCCGGGGTCCGGGTGAACCCGCGCGCCACCTCCCGGCCGAGGTCGTCCAGGGTCAGCGCGGTGGCCAGGGTGGCGCCCGAGCCGAGGTCCTCGACGGTCCAGCCGGTCAGCCGGCTCGCCGGGTCGTGGACCGGGTCCAGCACCCGCAGGTCCGGGTCGGTGATCTCCTGGAGCCGGCCGAGCCGGTCCCGGGAGGTCCGCCGGACGGCGCCGTCCACCCCGGTGCAGGCGACCTCGTCGCCGCCGAGGGTGAACTGCCAGGTCACCGTGGTGTCGGGCGCCCCGGGGCGGGAGACGGTCTCGGCGCGGGGCAGCCCCGAAGGGTAGTAGTCGCGCGTGACGGCGACCTCGCCCTCCCGCGCCGCGGTCGGGAAACCGGTGACGGGGTGCGGGGTGAACTCCTGGGTGACCCGGTCGGCCCGGACCGCGGTCAGCACGTTGTCCAGTTCGGGGACGACCGCGTAGCCGCGCCGCTGCCCGTCGGGCGTGGTGGCCCCGGTCGGGACGAGGTCGCTGTCCCGGTCGTAGTCGTAGTGCCACGCCCGGCCGCCGGAGGCGGTGCCGGTCAGCCGGCCCAGCCGGTCGAAGGTCCGCGTGCCGTAGTGGGCCTTGCCGACGGTGAGTTCGGTGGCGAGGCCGCCGCCGTCCTGCCGGACGTCGTGGGCGCGGGAGACCTGGGTGCCGTCCGGGAGTTCGGTCAGGGTGGGCAGGCCGCGCGGGTTGTAGTCGTGGCGTGTGCTGTTGCCGAGTTCGTCGGTCACCCGGCGCACCCGGCCCCAGCCGTCGCGGTCCAGCGTCCGCACGCCCCTGGAGACCCCGCGCAGGTCGAACCGCTCCACCCGGACCGGCTCGCCGCGTTGGTTGTGGGTGGTGACCACGGTGCCCGTGACCGGGCTGCCGCCGCCCTTCAGCTGGGTGGTGGTGGTCAGGGCGACCGGGTCGCTCCGGCCGACCCGGGTGGAGCCGTCGGTGGAGTCCGTGGCCGACACCCGGCCCCAGTCGTCGTAGCCGAAGGTCTCGGTCAGCTCGCCGCCGGCGCTGCCGTCGGGCAGGTGGTCGGTGTCCGTGACGGAGGCCGTGCGGCCCTGCTCGTCGTAGCCGACCCGCTGGACGACGTACCAGCCGCCGTCGCCGTCGACGGCCCTGCGTTCCCGCCGGACCGGTCGGCCCGCGCCGTCGAGGGCCACCCGGACCTGCTCGCCCGGCTCGCCCGGGTCCGCGGACATCATCGGGGAGGTGGCGGTCACCAGGAACGGCGCGTCGCCGCCCGTCGCGTAGGCGCGGGTCTCCACCGCCTGGTGGGCGGTGCCCGGATTGACGGTGCGGGTCAGCATCCGGCCCAGCCCGTCGTAGGTCACCGCCACGCCGTTGCCCTGGGTGTCGGTGGCCGACCACAGTCGCCCGGTGAAGCGCGAGCGCCGCTCCGAGCGGGTCAGCGTGAGCCCGTCGTCGGTGGTGACGGCGTGGGTCTGGTCGAGGGCCTCCCCGTCCAGCACGAAGCCGAAGGTGTGGGTCGCGGCGACGGTGACGAAGCCGTGGCCCGCGTCCCCGCCGAGCGTCTCCGTCCCGTCCAGGCCGAGCAGGCGGCCGAACTCCTCGCCCGAGGTGCGGTAGTGGAAGCCGACCGAGGACAACTCCCGGCCGTCGGCGAGCTGTTGCTCCTGGACCTTCACCAGTGCGGCGCCGACCCTCGGCTCGCCCGTGGCGTACGAGGCGTACCGGTAGACGGTGGTGAGGACGGGCGCGTCGAACCCGGTGGCCGGCGGCGTCCGGACGACCTCCTTCAGCGAGCGGGTGAAGCCGTGCGGATCGGGCGGGCAGTCCGATCCGCTGCCGCCCGCCGGGTAGTACGTCCAGTCCGTCCGGCTGCCGTCCGGAGCGGTCCGGCTGCGCGGATTTCCCCGCTCGTCGAAATCCGTGGCCGTGATGTCGCTGCGGGTGTTCCGCGCCGGATCGGTCCAGGTGACCGTGCGCCGTGTCGGAAGCTGGAACTGGGCCGGCTGCTGGTCGAATTCCTGGCCGATCCGTGCGTAGTACTCGGTGCCGACCTGCTGCGAACAACCGTTCTGCGCCGTCGTCTCCTCGGTCAGGAGGTGGTACGAATTGTAGGTCCGGGTGATGGTCCTGGTGTCCGCTCCGCAGGTCCGGGACTCCGTCGACCCGTAGGTGTATCCGGTCAGCACCCCGTACAGGGTGTCGGAGCCGGCGTCGTAGCTCGCGCCGGAGAATCCGCCGACGAAATTGGTGGAGGTGTAGTCGTAGTCCGCCGCGACCGTCGGCTGCCCGCCGCCCGGCTCCTGCGCGAACCGGGCCACCCTGGGCAGCGGCGGCAGGTCGCAACTGTCCGGGAACCGGTGACCGTCGGCGGTGTAGGAGGCCGTCTCCGACATCCCGCCCGGCAGGACCACCCCGGTCAGCCAGGAGCCCCACTCCCCCTGCTCGCCCATCGGCTCGTAGCGGAAGCTCCACTCCAACGGCTCGCCCGGGCCGAGTCCGAGGTGCCGCACGGTCGACAACTGCTCGTTCTGGAAGAGGAGTTCCACGTCGTAGCCCTCGGAGTGGCCGGGCAGCACACGCAGGACGTGCCTGGCCGCGTCGTCCAGGTCCACGGTCAGCAGGGTGTCGCTCTCGTCCGCGACCGCGAGCAGCCGGGGCTGTGCCTCGCCGAAGTCCCAGCTCAGGGTGAGGCGGTGGCCGGCGGGCGTCAGCAGCACGGTGGGCACCTTCAGGCCGAAGGCGTTCTGCGGCCCGGTCAGGATCTCCACCTCACCGGACTTGTGCACGATCCGGTAGAAGTCGCCGTCCTCGTCCTTGCCGATGCGGACCGTGTCGAGCTTCTTCTGCTGCGGCAGCACCTCGGTGCCGGTCTCGACGACCTTGTACCGCTCCCCCGTGGCCAGCGCCAGCAGGGCGTTGTCGGTGTCGTAGGTGGTGAGCCCCGCTGAGAAGCCCCGTCCGAACCCGAGGTCGGTGCCGTCGAGCGGCGAGTAGCCCAGCGCCACCGGCAGGGAGGGCCCGAGGTTCCGGTTCCCCACCAGACGGCCCAGCACGATCCGGACGTTGTACAGGCCGGTGCGGGGGTCCACGCCTCCCGACACCGAACTCCCGAAATTGGTCGCCTGCGTGAAGAACGAGGACACCGAAGGCATGCGCCACCCTCCCCTGGTATTCCGACGCCGATCCGCTCGAATCCTCTGCCCCGCCCACATGTCCTCCGCGCCTGCCGAAAGGCGGCCGACAACCGGCCGACAACCGGCCGGCAATGCGGCGGAACGGGGTGGCGGGGAGTACTGAACTGACCGAAAAGCGCCGGCTGGATCCGGCGGCAGTGACTCGACCCCGGGCAGAGGGCCGGGAAAAGGCCCGTGCGGAGAACTGCGGAGCGAACTGTTCCTGACGGACTGCCTTGAACACGCCGGGGCGACCATTTCACTGTAACCCGGCCGCAGCCGATCGTGTCCCTCCCTGTAATAATTCCGCTCCGCCGAACGGCGTGCCGGTGGCGTCGGGCGGCGCGGAGGGCGCGCCCGGATCGCTCCGCGCGCGCCGGGTACCGCCGTTCGTCAGCGCCTCAGCGCCGGTGGCCGGCCGGCAGGCGGGTCCGGAAGGTGCAACCGGCCGGGGTGTCCTCGATGGTGAGGGTGCCGCCGTGGAGGGCGGCGATGTCACGGGCGATCGACAGACCGAGGCCGGTGCCGCCGTCGTCGCGGCTGCGGGCGTCGTCGAGCCGGGTGAAGCGTTCGAACACCTTCTCCCGCTCGGCGGGCGGGACACCCGGGCCGTCGTCGGCGACGTCGAGGACCGCGCGGCCGGTCGCCCCGTCGAGGGCGATCCGCACCGTCACCCGGTGGCGGGCGTGGCGCTCGGCGTTGTCCAGGAGGTTGGTCAGCAGCCGCCCGAGCCACATCGGGTTCCCGGTCACCACGACCCCGTCGGCCAGCTCCGCCACCACCTCCGTCCGCCCGGCGCCCCGGCCGTCCAGGCAGGTGCGCACCAGCTCGGCGAGGTCCAGCTCCTCGGCCGGGCCGTTGTGCCCGGTGGAGTCGAGGCGGGCGAGCAGCAGCAGGTCGGCCGCGAGCGACTGGAGCCGGTCGGTGTCCTGGAGCGCGCCGGCCACCATGTCCGCGCGGACGCCGGGGTCGGGGTGGGTGTGGGCGACCTCCAGTTGGGTGCGCAGCACGGCGAGCGGGCTGCGCAGTTCGTGGGAGGCGTCGGCGATGAAGCGCCGCTGGCGGACCCCGGCGGCCTCCAGCCGGTCGAGCATGGCGTTCATGGTGCGGGCGAGGCGGGCGATCTCGTCCTCGCTGCCGGGTTCGGGCACCCGGCGGGCGAGGTCGCGGTCGCCGATCGCGGCGACCTCGGCGCGGATCGCCTCGACGGGGCGCAGCGCGCGGCCGGTCGCCCGCCAGGTCACCATGCCGACGGTGGCCACCAGGACGGCGCTGAGTCCGCCGAGCGCGGCGGTGGTGAGGTCCTCGGCGGTGTCGGCGGTGTGCAGCGAGGCACCGACCCGGACGGTGACCGGGCCGTTCGGGGTGTCGGTGGTGAGGGTGGTGACCCGCTGGTGGTGCTCGCCGCCGAGCATGCCGAGGTCGAAGCTGTCGCGGCCGTCGTCGGTGCCGGTGAGGGCGGGGTGGCCGGCGAGGTTCTGGCTGGCGGCGACCACGGCCCCGGACGCGTCGGTGACCTGGATGAAGTCGGTGCCGGGACCGAGCGGGAGCACGTGCGGCAGGGGGCCCTGGGCGGCGGTCCCGGCCACCGCCCTGGCCTGCTCGCGGGCGGCGGTGTCGACGGTGCGGTGCAGGTTGACCCGCATCAGGAGCACCACGGCGGCGGAGGCGGCCAGCAGGACGACGGCGACGGCCGCGCAGGCGGCGATCGTGGTGCGGGTGCGGACCGAGCGGGGTGCCAGCCGCTCGGTCGCGGCGGTCACCCTCGGCGAGCGCAGCAGCCGGCCGGCCCGTCGGCGGAGGGCCGCGAGCAGCCCGGTGCGGGCGGGGCCGGCCGCCCGCGGACCAGCGGCTCCGGGGTCAGCCACCGTCGGCCGCCAGCCGGTAGCCGACGCCGCGCACGGTCTGCACCGCGGTCCGTCCGAACGGCGCGTCGATCTTGCGCCGGAGGGCGCTGATGTGGACCTCGACGGTGTTGGCCCCGCTGTCGGGGCCGCCGTCCCAGACCTCGTCGAGGATCTCCCGCTTGGAGACCACCTCGCCCGCCCGGCGCGCGAGGTGGTCCAGGACGGCGAACTCGCGCGGGG
Source organism: Kitasatospora sp. cg17-2 (assembly GCF_054031055.1). Taxonomy (NCBI): domain Bacteria; kingdom Bacillati; phylum Actinomycetota; class Actinomycetes; order Kitasatosporales; family Streptomycetaceae; genus Kitasatospora; species Kitasatospora sp. cg17-2. The sequence continues at coordinate 9,048,621 of NZ_CM132923.1, read as the reverse complement.
TCAGCGCGACCGGTGTCCCGGCCCGGGCGCAGGTGCGGGCGGCGGAGTCCACCACCAGGTCGCCGAGCACCGTGCGCTGCGGGGCGCGGGAGCCGATGCGCCGGGCCAGGGCCTTGAGGCGGGCGACCAGGACGAGGAAGGAGAAGGGCTTGGAGAGGAAGTCGTCGGCCCCGGTGTCCAGGGCCTCGGCCTCGTCCCACTCGCCGTCCTTGGCGGTGAGCATCAGGATCCCCGCGTCGCTGCCGGCGGCCCGCAGCCGGGAGCAGACCCGGTAGCCGTTGAGGCCGGGCAGCATGATGTCGAGGATGATCACGTCGTAGGCGTGCTCGGTGGCGCGGGCCAGGCCGGACAGGCCGTCGTGGACGATGTCGACGGCGAACCCCTCGACCTCCAGGCCGTGCTTGATCGCCAGGGCGAGCCGCTGTTCGTCCTCCACCACCAGTACGCGCATGCCCCCAGGGTCGCAGGTCGCCGCGCCGGGGAGCTGAAGACGTCTTCAGGTCTTCAGCGGACCTTCAGCGCCGTTCGGTCATGCTGGCCGTGTCAGTGGGCACGAGGCCCGGCCTCCGGGCGCGGCCGGGTCCCCTTCTCGGAAAGGCGCTTCCATGGTGCTACCCCCGACGGCCGTGCTGGCCGTCAATCCGCTGGACGCGGGCTCGCTGCTGGCCGCGTTCGGCGCGCTGGGCATCGCCGTGATCATGTTCGCGGAGACCGGCCTGCTGGTCGGCTTCTTCCTGCCCGGTGACTCACTGCTGTTCACCGCCGGTCTGCTGTGCACCACCGGCGAGCGCAGCGGCCCGCACTTGAACCTCGGCCAGGTGCTGGCGGCCGCGGTGGTCGGCGCCCTCACCGGTGCCCAGGTCGGCTACCTGCTGGGGCGCCGCGGCGGACGCGCGCTGCTCACCCGCTCCGGCAACAGGCACCTGCACGAGGGAGCGGCACGGGCCGAGGAGATCCTCGACCGCTACGGCCACCGCAAGGCCGTCGTGCTCGCCCGCTTCATCCCCGTGGTACGCACCGTCCTCAACCCGCTGGCCGGCGCGCTCGGCGTGAACGTCCGGACCTTCACGGTGTGGCAGGTCGTGGGCGGCCTGGTGTGGACGGTCGGCCTGGTCATGGCGGGCTACGTGCTGGGCTCCTCGATCCCGAACGTCGACCGCTACCTGCTGCCGATGGTCGCGGTCGTGGTGGCGGTCTCGCTGCTGCCGCTGGTGCTGGAAGTGCTGCGGGCCCGCCGTCGGGGCCGGACCCGGTGAGCGGGCCCGCGGGGGGACCCGTGCGGACGCTCGCCGTCGACGGCCGCCCGGTCGACGGCGGCCTGTACCTGCGGATGGACCGCTGGGCCGAGCACCTCCCGGCGCCGCTGCAGCACCTCGTCGCCGCCTACGCCGTCGCCGGGCTGCTGCTGCTCGCCGCCCTGATGCTGCTCGGCTGGTGGCGCTCGCGCCGCGCCGACGACGTCCTGATGGCCCGCGCGCTGGCCGTGCCCCTGGTGGTCACGCTGGCCTTCGCCGCAGACACCCTGCTCAAGTCGGTGCTGCGCGAACCCCGGCCCTGCCAGGTCCTCGACGCGGGACGGACCCTGGAGACCTGCCCCGGCGCCGGCGACTGGTCGCTGCCCAGCAACCACACCGTGATCGTCTTCGCCGGTGCCGCCGCCCTGTGGCACGTCGACCGCCGCCTCGGCGCGCTCGGACTGCTGCTGGCCGCCGCGATGGGCCTCAGCCGGGTGCTGGTCGGCGTCCACTACCCGCACGACGTGCTCCTCGGGGCCGCGATCGGCGCGGCGGCCGGCCATCTGCTCGGCCTGTTGTCCGGCCGGGCCGCGCCCCTGGTCGACCGGGCCCGCACGGGCGGGCTGCGGAGGTGGCTGACCGCATGACCGTGCGTCCCTCGACGGCGGTCGGCGCCGTCCTCGCCCTCGGTGTCGCGGTGTTCGCCGCCCTCGCCGCCCTGGTCGCCGCCCACGGCTGGGCGCCGTTCGGATTCGAGCGCGGCACGATCGACTGGGTGGTGGCCCACCGGCCGCACCCGGCCGAGCGCGCCGCGGAGCTGCTCACCGATCTGGGCACCGGGGTCTTCTCCTATCTGTTCGCCCTCGCCGCCGGGGCCCTCCTCGTACGGGCGACGCGCCCGCACCGGTCCCGGCCGGCCGCCGTCGCCGTGCTGCTCGCCCCGGTGGCGTGGCTGGCGGTGGGGCAGCTGCTGCGTCAGGGCCTGATGCACGGCTTCGGCCGGCCCCGCCCGCCGGCCGCCGACTGGGCCTTCACGGCGCACGGCTTCGCCTTCCCCTCCGGGCACGCCTTCACCGGTGCCCTCTCGGCGGGCCTGCTCGCCCTCGCCGTCACGCTGGCGCGCCCGGGCGCGGCCCGCCCCGCCGCGACGGCCGCCGCCGGCTTCGCGCTGCTGATCGGCTGCACCCGGGTCTACCTCGGTGTGCACTGGCCGCTGGACGTCCTGGCGGGCTGGGTGCTGGCCGCCGCCTGGCTCGCCCTGGGCGCCCTGCTGTTCCGGACGCGGCTCCGCGGGCTCCGGGAGCACGCCCTCCGAGGTGACCACGCTCCGGGTGACCACGCTGCCGGGTGACCCCACTCTCCGGGGTGACCGCCCCGGGCGCGCCTCCGCCAGGGGCGCGCCCGGTTTCGACCTCGGTCGAAGGGCTTTGCCCGGGTGACGCGGGCACGGTGAGACTCTTCGAGGCAACAAGCCACCTGGAGAAGTGACTTGAGGAGAGTGACCGTCATGAGGATCGCGCCTTCCCTCGTTCCCCGTACCGGTGTCGCCCTGGGGGCCGTACTGATGGCGGCCGGGCTGCTGGGCGGGACCGCCGCCCAGGCCGCCGACGGTGCCCCGGCGACGAGCGCGCCCGCAGCGGCGGCGCCGGCCGTCGCGGCCGCGCCCGCCTCGGACGCCGACCAGACCGTCATCCAGGGCACCACCGGCCTGAACCGGGGCCAGAGCTGGTCCTCGCCGGACGGCAGCACCGTGCTGTACCAGCAGTGGGACGGCCACGTGGTGCTCTACAAGAACAACGTCGCCATCTGGACCGCCGTCGGCACCTACGGCGTCGGGACGTACCTCTACATGCAGGCCGACGGCAACCTCGTCGCCTACGACGCCGCCATGCGCGCGGTCTGGAACAGCCGTACGCCGTACCACCCCGGCGCCTACCTCGCGATCCAGAACGGCGGCAACCTGGCCGTCTACTACGGCGGCACACCGATCTGGTGGTCCAACTACCGGCCCGGGGGCGGCACCGGCCCGATCGACCCCGACCCCGAGTGCACCCCCACCACGCACCAGCTGTGCCCGTAACCGGACGACCCCCTCACCGAAGCCCGTGACCGGCGACCGCCGGGGCCGCTCCCACCGGACGCGGCCCCGGCGGTCGGCGTTCGCGCGGTTGACGCCGCCGGGCCGGGCCGGGCCGGATCCTGCACGAAAGGGCAGAGCTCCCGGCCCCGTCATATGGAAGCCGTCAGGGAGCGGCCGCGCGGCGGATTTCCGGGCCTATCGTCCTTCTCGGTCGGGACGAAAAAAGGTCTCCGACGCGAGCAGAAAGACGATTCCGCCATGAAAACCCTGTCCCGCCTGAAACGCGCATTCGCCTGCGGGGTCACCGCCGTCGCCCTGGTCGGCGGCCTCACCGCGCAGTCCGCCCAGGCCGCGCCGTCGCCCGGCCATCCGGTGGACAAGACCTGCGGGACCCCGGCCGTGCCGGGCGGCGGCAACTGCATGACCTCGCTGATCAGCTCCGGTTTCGACATGATCCGGGCCATGCGCGGCGCCGCCAACGCCAACAAGCTGGACAATGCGGAGTTCACGCAGAAAACCGCGTCGCAGCTGAGCCAGAAGTTTCCCGGGTTCAATGTCCTGGTGTTCAAGACCGTCGGCACCGACATGTACGACACCGAATGGTTCACGAACGAGCACAAGGCCGATATGAAGGGGGTGCTGATCGACACCACCTACAAGCTGAACCATTTCATGAACAAGGAGGAGCAGAAGGACCCCTCGGGTTACGACAAGTTCCGGATCTGGGTGTTCCAGGGCGAGTCGACCTTCCGCAACCGGGGCGACGGCGGCTACATGAACTGGGCGTTCGTCGGCAACGACGGCGACAGCGTCAAGAAGGAGCCGTGGACCTGCCGCTCCGGCACCGCGCGGCCCTACAAGTGCGACGGCGACGTGCGCACCCTGCACTTCCCCGCCCGCTCCGGCTACGGCAGCAGGACGGGCAGTCTGACCCCCGACAGCGCCCCCGGCAACCACGCCTGCTTGGACGTCAGCGGCAACGGCAGCGCGAACGGCACCCCCGTGCAGATGTGGGAGTGCAACGGCGGCGACGCCCAGAGGTGGACCTACAACGGCTACAAGCTCCGGGCCGCCAACGGCAAGTGCCTCGACCTGGCGGACAACAGGGCCGCCAACGGGAACAAGCTCCAGGTCTGGGACTGCCTGGAGATCCCCGGCCAGCGCTGGCACATGTCGCCCAGCGGCGGCCTGCACCACATGACGGACCCGGACGACCGCTCCAAGGACGTCTGCATCGACGACTACAGCGGCCGCACCGCCAACGGCAGCTCCGTGGTCGCCTGGGCCTGCGGTTCCGACAGCAACCGCGACGCGCCCAACCAGAACTGGGCCTGGGGCGGCACCCCGCCGACCACCGGCCCCACCAACCCCACCACGCCCGGCAACGGTGCCGACGTGACCCTGAAGCTCGACAACGGCCTGGGCGCCCTCCCCGTCGGCGGCTCCGCCGGTGCCGCCGTCGTCCCCGGGATCCGGGGCGGCAACGAGTCCAAGTGGAAGCTCACCCCGGTGGGCGGCGGCCGCTACCGGATCACCAGCTCCTACGGCCTCGACCTCACCGAGAGCGGCGGCTACATGGCCGAGCTCCAGCCGTGGAGCAACTCCTCGAAGCAGAAGTGGGAGCTGGTCGGCGTCGGCAACGGCAGGTACCAGATCCGGATCTCCGACGACGACTGCCTCGCCCACGACTCCGACTTCAAGCAGCTCGGCGTGTGGACCTGCAAGCGCGGCTGGCAGCAGGAGTGGGTGCTCGAATCGGCCTCCGGCGGCGTCGTCGCCCCGGGCGGCGGCGGAGGCACGCCGACCGATCCGAAGGACCCGAAGCCCCCGACGGGCGGCGGCGGCGCGAGCGTCCCGACCGAGCGGCCGCTGTTCCTGAAGCTCGACAACGGCCTCGGCGCCACGGCCCCCAACGAGACCGCGAGCTGGGGCGCGCCGGTCCTGGGCGGCATCCTGGGCTACAAGGGGTCCACCTGGACGATCAAGCCGCTCGGCGGCGACCGCTACCGGATCGTCAACGACCTCGGTTACAACCTCACCGAGAACCCCGACACCTACGTGGCCGAGCAGCAGGCCTGGGGCGACACCTCCAACCAGAAGTGGAAGTTCGTCGCGGTCGGCAACGGCAAGTACCGGATCCAGATCTCCGACGACGACTGCCTCACCCACGACTCCGACCACAAGCAGCTCGGCGTCTGGACCTGCGAGGGCGGCTGGAAGCAGGAGTGGTCCCTCCAGCTCCGCTGACGGACGGCGGACGGCGGACCGCGGACGACAGTCGGGGCCGGGGCCGGGGCGGACACCCCCGGCCCCGGCACCACGTGCGGCCGGACCCGGCCGGGTGCTTGGTCCCCGCCCGGCGACGGCGGATCATCCTCGGCATGGAGAAACCTCAGCTCACCCAGGATCCGCGGGCCTACGCCTGCATGCTCGTCCGCCGGCCCGCCGACGAGGCGTTCCGGGCGTTCGCCGACCCGGCCGTCACGACCCGGTTCTGGTACAGCGGGAGCAGCGGCCCGATGGTGCCGGGCGCCGCGCTGCGCTGGGAGTGGAAGACCTACGGGGCCTCGGCCGCGGTCAAGGTCCTGGAGGTCGAGGAGGGCCGCCTGATCCGGTTCGAGTGGGGCAACTACGACCGGCCGACGACGGTCGAGCTGAGGTTCACCCCGCGCCCGGCGGAGACGACCTTCGTCGAGGTCACCGAGACCGGTTTCCGGGGGTCGGGGGACGAGACCCTGCGCTGGGTGAACGACACCGTCGGCGGCTTCACCACCACGCTGTGCTCGATGAAGGCCCTGCTGGAGCACGGTGTCGAGCTCAACGCCGTGCCCGACCACCATCCGGCCTGACCGCGTCCCCGGGGCCCTGCGGCCCGGCTCCCCGGCCCGATCGGTCGGCCGCGCCCACACCGCTGGCGTGTCGCGCGCGCCGACCGACTACCCTGGACCGCTTGCCAGTCCCGCCGTCCCGCCGTCCCTCCCGAGGAGCCCAGCGCCGTGTCCGACAGCTTCGCGCACCTGCACGTCCACACGGAGTACTCGATGCTGGACGGGGCCGCGAAGAACGGCAAGCTCTTCGCCGAGGCGGAGAGACAGGGCATGCCCGCCATCGCGATGAGTGACCACGGCAACATGTTCGGCGCCTACGAGTTCTTCCACTCCGCCGCCAAGACCGGCGTCAAGCCGATCATCGGCATCGAGGCGTACGTCGCCCCGTCCTCGCGCTTCCACAAGAAGCAGGTGTTCTGGTCGCCCGGCGGCCAGCGCCCGGCCAGCGCCGACGGCGAGGGCGGCAAGGACGTCTCCGGCGGCGGCCGCTACACCCACATGACCATGTGGGCGCAGAACGCCACCGGTCTGCGGAACCTCTTCCGGCTCTCCTCGCTCGCGTCGATGGAGGGCTACTACATGAAGCCCCGGATGGACCGCGAGCTGATCGCCGCCAACGCCACCGGCATCATCGCCACCACCGGCTGCCCCTCCGGCGAGGTGCAGACCCGGCTGCGGCTCGGGCAGTACGAGGAGGCCGTCAAGGCGGCCGGCGCCTACCAGGACATCTTCGGCAAGGAGAACTACTTCCTGGAGCTGATGGACCACGGCCTGTCCATCGAGCAGGACGTGCGCGAGGACCTGCTGCGCCTCGCCAAGCAGCTGAACATCCCGCTGCTGGCCACCAACGACTCGCACTACGTCACCGCCGACCAGGCGGACGCCCACGACAGCCTGCTCTGCGTCGGCGTGGGCAAGAACAAGGACGACCCGAACCGGTTCAAGTTCCAGGGCACCGGCTACTACGTCAAGACCGCCGAGGAGATGCGCGAGCTCTTCCGCGAGCTGCCGGAGGCCTGCGACAACACGCTGGCCATCGCGGAGCGGGTCGAGTCGTACGACGAGGTGTTCACCTACGTCGACCGGATGCCGCAGTTCGACGTCCCCGAGGGCGAGACGCAGGCCTCGTTCCTGCGCCAGAAGATCGCCGCCGGGCTCCAGCACCGCTACGGCGACAACCCGAGCCAGGAGGTGCTGGACCGGGTCGAGCTGGAGATGGGCGTCATCTCCCCGATGGGCTTCGACGCCTACTTCCTCGTGGTCGCCGACATCTGCCAGTACGCCCGGGACAACGGCATCCCCGTCGGCCCGGGCCGAGGCTCGGCGGCCGGCTCGATGGTCTCCTACCTGACCCGGATCACCGAGCTGGACCCGCTGGAGCACGACCTGCTGTTCGAGCGGTTCCTGAACCCCGAGCGCATCAACCCCCCGGACGTCGACATCGACTTCGACGACCGCCAGCGCGACCAGATGGTGCGCTACGTCACCGACAAGTACGGCTCCGCCTACACCGCCCAGGTCAACACCTTCGGCACGATCAAGGCCAAGGCCGCCGTCAAGGACGCCAACCGCATCCTCGGCTACCCGTTCGCGATGGGCGACCGGATCACCAAGGCGATGCCGCCGGACGTCATGGGCAAGGGCGTCCCGCTGGCGGACCTCTTCAACGACAAGCACCCGCGGTACAACGAGGGCACCGAGATCCGCTCGCTGTACGAGAACGAGTCCGATGTCAAGAAGATCATCGACACCGGCCTGGGCATCGAGGGCCTGATCCGCGGCACCGGCGTGCACGCCGCGGCCGTCATCCTCTCCTCGACGCCGCTGCTCGACCTCATCCCGCTGCACATGCGGGACAAGGACGGCGTGATCATCACCGGCTTCGACTACCCGTCGTGCGAAGCCATGGGCCTGATCAAGATGGACTTCCTGGGGCTGCGGAACCTGGGCATCATCGATCACTGCATCAAGATCGTCAAGGCCAACCGCGGCGTGGACGTCGACATCGAGAAGATCCCGATCGACGACCCCACCACCTACCAGCTGCTGGCCCGGGGCGACACCCTCGGCGTGTTCCAGCTCGACGGCGGCCCCATGCGCGCCCTGCTCAAGCTGATGAAGCCCACCGAGTTCGCCGACATCTCCGCCGTCTCCGCGCTGTACCGGCCCGGCCCGATGGGCATGAACTCGCACACCAACTACGCGCTGCGCAAGAACGCCCAGCAGGAGATCATCCCGATCCACCCGGAGCTGGAGGCGCCGCTCGCCGACGTCCTCGGCCCCACCTACGGCCTCATCGTCTACCAGGAGCAGGTCCAGCGAGCGGCCCAGGTGCTCGCCGGCTACTCGCTCGGACAGGCCGACCTGCTCCGCCGGGCGATGGGCAAGAAGAAGAAGGAGGTGCTGGAGAAGGAGTTCGTCCCCTTCCACGCGGGCTGCAAGGAGCGCGGCTACTCCGACGAGGCCATCCAGGCCGTCTGGGACGTCCTGGTCCCGTTCGCCGGCTACGCCTTCAACAAATCGCACTCCGCCGCCTACGGACTGGTCTCGTACCAGACCGCGTACCTCAAGGCCAACTACCCCGCCGAGTACATGGCCGCCCTGCTCACCTCGGTCGCCGACGACAAGGACAAGATGGCGATCTACCTGGCCGAGTGCCGGCAGATGGGCATCCGGATCCTCTCCCCCGACGTCAACGAGTCGGTGGTCGACTTCACCGCCGTCGGCAGCGACGTCCGCTTCGGCCTGAAGGCGGTGCGCAACGTCGGCGTCCCGGTCATCGAATCGCTGGTGGCCACCCGGGCCGAGAAGGGCAAGTACACCTCGTTCCCGGACTTCCTGGACAAGGTCGAGCTGGTGGTGTGCAACAAGCGCACCGTCGACTCCCTGGTCAAGGCGGGCGCGTTCGACTCGCTCGGGCACACCCGGCTCTCGCTCAGCACCGTGCACGAGACCGCGATCGACGCCGTCACCGGGCTGAAGAAGCAGCAGGCGATCGGCCAGGACGACCTCTTCGGCGCGCTCGACGCCGAGGAGGGCGGCGGCATCGGGCTGGACTTCCAGCTCACCGACCGCGAATGGCCGCGCCGCCAACTGCTCTCCCTGGAGCGGGAGATGCTCGGCCTCTACGTCTCCAGCCACCCGCTCGACGGCGCCGAGCACATCCTCTCCCAGAACCGCGACACCTCGATCGCCGACCTGCTCGGCTCGGGCCGCACCGAGGGCGAGGTCCGCCTCTCCGGCCTCATCACCGCCGTGGACCGCCGGATCAACAAGGCCGGCAACGCCTGGGCGATCATCACCGTCGCCGACCGCGACGGCTCGGTCGAGGTGCTCTTCTTCCCCGCCACCTACAATCTGATGGCCGATCAGATGGTCGAGGACAACGTCGTCTCGGTCCGGGGCCGCCTCAACGAGCGCGACGGCTCGCTGAGCATCTTCGGGCAGGAGCTCACCACCCTCGACGTCTCCTCCGCCGAGCTCGGCACCAAGCCCCCGGTCCAGATCACCGTCCCGGCGGCCCGGGTCACCCCCGGGGTCGTCGCCGAGCTCAAGCTCGCCCTCCAGGCCCACCCCGGCGACGTCCCCGTCCGGCTGCTCACCACCGGTTGGGACAAGGACACCCTCTACGAGCTCGGCTTCCAGGTGAACCCCGACAACGGCTTCGCCTCCGACGTCAAGACCCTGCTCGGCAACCGCTCCTGGATGGGCACGAGCGTCCGCTGACGGAGCCCGGCGACGGTGCGGCGGCAGTGCGGCGGCGGTACTACGAGGCGGGCCGGTGGTGGACACCGGCCCGCCTCGCCGCGCTCCGCCCCGCCGTGACCTGCTAGGTTCCCTCCCGACGAACGTACGTACGGGGGGTAGCGCTGTGGTCGGGCCGGGAGCAATCGCGGGAATCGCACTGGTGGAACTCGGCATGGTGATGACACCGGGACCGAACATGATCTACCTGGTCTCCCGCTCCATCGCCCAGGGCCGCCGGGCCGGGCTGACCTCGCTGGCCGGGGTCGCCCTCGGCTTCCTGGTCTACCTGTTCGCGGTGTCGGCCGGGATCGCCACCGTCTTCGCGCTGGTGCCGGAGATCTACCTGGCGGTCAAGCTGGCCGGGGCCGGCTACCTGCTGTGGCTCGCCTGGAAGGCCGTCCGGCCGGGCGGGAGCTCCGCGTTCGCCGCCCAGGAGCTGCCGCACGACGGGCCCCGCAAGCTCTTCCTGATGGGCCTGCTCACCTGCCTGCTCAACCCCAAGGTGGCGATCCTCTACATCTCGCTGCTGCCGCAGTTCGTCGACCCGTCGCGCGGTCACGTCGGCCTGCAGGGCGTGGTGCTGGGGCTGACCCTGATCGTGGTCGGGGTCGCGGGCAACGCCTTCTTCATCGTCACGGCCGGCTCGGTCGCCGGGTTCTTCTCCCGGCACCCGCTCTGGCAGCGCGTGCACCGCTACGTGGTGGGCACGGCCCTGGCGGGCTTCGCGATCCGGATCGCCACCGAGCGTTCGGGCGCGGCGGTCGCCCTGCGCTGACCGCCGGGCGCCGACCGCCGGGCGCCGACCGCCGGGCGCCGACCGCCGGGCGCGGTGCGGCTCAGGCGGCGCGGCAGAGCCCGGTGGGGTCGGCGGCCGCGATCCGGGCACGGGCGACGGCCACGGTCAGGGGGCGGGCCTCGGCAACGGCCGCCGAGCGGGTGCGCGCGAACACCACCAGGCGCAGCACCGCGAACCGGGCGACGCCCGCCAGCGCGGAGGCCGAGAGGTAGACGGCCTGCTCGGCCACCGCGCCGGGCCGTGCCACCACCTGGTGCAGGACGAGCACGGCCGAACTGGTCACCGCATAGGCGGCCACCGCCGATCCGGCCGACTGGACGTGCTGGCGCCAGGTCGCCCGGCCGCCCGGGCCGAAGGTGAAGCGGGCGTGCAGCTCGGTCGCGAGCAGCGTGGAGGCCGCGGTGACCAGCGCGTTGACCAGGACCCAGGGCACCTGCGGGAGCCACCCGGCCAGGGCCGCCACGGCGAAGCTCGCGGCCACGCCCACGCCGCCGCCGCAGACCACGAAGCGGGCGAAGGCGACCAGGCCCCCGACCTCCGCCCGCTCCCGGCGCCGCTCTGCCGTCATGATCCGCCCCTTCGGTTCCCGCCCCCGGAACGCGCGCCCCCGACCGCGAGGCCGGGAGCGCGCGTTTCCCCTTGGCATCAGCATGGCGTAAGCAGTGGCGCCATGTCCAGTCCGCATGGCGCCACAGTGGCGCCATCAGTGATGGGGGCGCGCCCTAGCGGAACAGCCGGTCGCCGCTGTTCGCCATCCGATGGGTGCCGCCGTGGCGGTTGACCCAGTCGCGGACGAGGTTGACGGCATTGGCGCACTGCCAGCCGCTGTCGTACTCGCGCACCCCGGTGAAGGCCCCGTAACCGGCGATGATGCCGTCCACCTGGGCCTCGCCGAGGAGCTTGTCGACGTACCACGGGTCGTTGTACGTGGTCGTCCAGGAGAAGGTGGCCGCGAGCCGGCCGGCGGACCGGTCGGCGGCGCCCTTCTTCAGTTCGGCGCAGGTGTTCCAGGTCGCCTCGGTGCAGTTGCCGAAGCCCTTGGTGATGTCGCTGTCCCCGTAGTCCATCACCCGCCGGCCGGCCGGGAAGCCGGAGCCGGAGCGGTCGAAGGCGCCGCGCACCTGGTCGCGGGTGCCGGTCGTGGTGATGCCCTCCAGCGGGCCGAGCCGGCCCGCCAGGCTCTGCCAGCCCCGGCCGCCGACGTCCGGGGTGCTGCCGCCGTGGTACTCGAAGAAGCCGTAGAGCACCTGGATCCCGGCGGCCGTCAGCCGCTGGGCCTTGTCCCGCAGGCCGGCGACGCTGCAGGTGCGGTTGGGCTCCTCGCCGCAGTAGTTCGGGTCCTTGATGTCCAGCCAGACCAGCGACAGCCGGCGGCCCGCACTGGCGTGGGAGAGGATGCGGTCGAGCATGCTGTCGAAGCTGGGCCCGAGGCGGTTCTCACCGGCCGAGGAACAGTCGTGCCAGGCGCGCCACTCGTTCGGGTTCCACCAGGCGCAGACGTCGATCTCGATGGCGTTGGCGCCGTGGCCGATCGCGGCGTCCACCCCGTCCAGGGTGTCCACCCGGTGCGCGACGGCGTAGACCGGGCGGCGCGTGTCGGCGGCCTGCGCGGGGGCGGCGAGCGCGGTGGTCCCGAGGATCGCGCACAGCGCCGCCACCAGGGCGGGCAGCGTCCGCAGGCGGCCACCCCGCGGGCGGGTTCCGCGCGGCCGGGTGTCGAGGTGATTCGTCGTCACGAGGTCGCTCCCTTCTTGTCGTTCGTCGTTCGTCGGTACTCGATTTGTCAGCTCCCCGTCAATCGATATCACCAACCGCAGGTCGACGTGCGGTGAACGGCGGGTTCGGCGGCGATCATGACGGCCGGTCCGCCGACCTGTCGACCTGTCGACTCCCCCGTCCGGCCCTCGTGCGGAGATCATCTACAGTGCTGTAGAAGTCGGCTGACGGGGGGCCGTTCCGATGCCGGACCGTCATGCCGAGGACCGAACGACAGGAGAAGCAGTGAAGTCGCGCATACTCGCGAAGGTCGCCCCCGCCCTCGTGGCCGCCGGGCTGTTGCTGGGCGCACCGGCCACGGCCGCCGTCGCGGCCGCCCCCGCCGTCACCGCGCCCGTCGCCGTCCCCGTCGCCGCGCCGGCCGGCTCGACGGCGGCCGGCGCGGCGTTGACGTCAGCGCCGGCCGCCGCCCACGGCACTTCCCTCGCGGCGGGCGACAAGAAGGACGAGAAGAAGAAGGGCGGCTTCTTCAAGAAGCTCGGCATCGCCGTGATCGTCGTCATCCTGCTGATCGTGCTGTTCGTGATCGGGCTGATCGTCGCGATCGTGTTCGCCGTCCGGGCGATCTTCCGGCGCCGCCGGACCGCGTGACACCACCGGCCGGTGCGACACCGCCGGACGGCGTGACACCACCGGACGGCGTGACACCACCGGACGGTGCGACACCATCGGGCCCGGGTCGACGCGCACGCGGGAGCGCGTGGCGACCCGGGCCTTACGCCGCACTGATTTGCCATTCCTTTACACTTCTGTAGAACCGATCAACCTCTGCACGAAGGAGTCGCGGACCCCGCGATGGACGAACCTCCCAGTCATCACCCAGCCGTTCCCCGCTGCCCGTCGTACGCACCGACCGGGGCGGGGGTGACCCGGTGAGCGAGGCGCTCCTGCTGATCCTGGCCCTGCTCCTGACCGCGGCCTGCGCCCTGTTCGTCGCCGCGGAGTTCTCCCTCACCACCGTGGAGCGCGCCGCCGTCGAACGGGCCGCCGAAGCCGGTGAGCGGGGCGCCGCGACCGCGCTCAAGGCCGTCCGGCGGCTCACCTTCCAGCTCTCCGGTGCCCAACTGGGCATCACCATCACCAGCCTGGTGATCGGCATGATCGCGCAGCCCTCGGTGGCCGCGCTGCTCCGCGGCCCGCTGGAGGCCGTCGGCCTGCCCGAGGCCGCCGCCGAGACCGGCTCGCTCGTCCTCGGCGTGCTGCTGTCGACCGTCGTGCTGATGGTCGCCGGCGAACTCGTGCCCAAGAACTGGGCGATCTCCCGCCCGCTGGCCGTCGCCAAGGTGGTGGCCGCCCCGCAGTACTGGTTCTCGGCCGCCTTCGCGCCGTTCATCGGCCACCTGAACAACACCGCCAACCGCGTCGTCCGGCGGTTCGGCCTGGAGCCGGCCGAGCACCTCGCCTCCGCCCGCACCCCGCAGGAACTGGTCGCGCTCGCCCGGCACTCCGCCCGCGAGGGCGTGATGGAGCCCGACACCGCCGAGCTGTTCATCCGCTCGCTCAACCTGCGCGAGCTGACGGCGGAGAACGTCATGAAGCCCCGGGTGGACGTCCAGGCCCTGGCGGAGCACGCCACCGCGGCCGACGTCGCCGACCTCACCCGGGCCACCGGCCTGTCCCGCTTCCCGGTCTACCGGGGCAGCCTGGACCACGTGGTCGGCACCGTCCACATCAAGGACGCCCTCGGCGTGCCCGTGGAGCGGCGGGCGAGCCAGCGGGTGTCGGCCCTGATGACCGAACCGATGCTGGTCCCCGAGACCCTCACCGTCGACCGCCTGCTCGACCGGATGCGCGGCGAGGAGACCCTCGCCGTGGTCATCGACGAGTACGGCGGCACCGCCGGCATCGTCACCCTGGAGGACATCGTCGAGGAGGTCGTCGGCGAGGTCCGCGACGAGCACGACCCCACCGGGACCCCCGACCTGGTCGACCTCGGCACCGCCGAGGACGGGCGGCACCGGTGGGACTCCGACGGCATCACCCGCACCGACGAGCTCGAAGCCATCGGCATGCCGGTGCCCGAGGGGCCGTACGAGACGCTGGCCGGCCTGATCGCCGAACGGCTCGGCCGGATCCCGCGGGTCGGCGACGCCGTCGAGGTCGACGGCTGGACGCTGGAGGTCGGCGCCGTCGCCCACCACGTCGCCGAACGGGTGCGGATCACCGCCCCCGAACCCGCCGACTCCCCCGACGACGACCGCCCCGAGCACCAGGAGCGGACCCGATGACCGCCGTCCAGCTGATCGTCGGCCTGCTCACCATCGTGGCCAACGCCTTCTTCGTCGGCGGCGAGTTCGCCCTCATCTCGGTGCGGCGCAGCCAGGTCGAACCCCTCGCCGAGGCCGATGACCGCCGCGCCCGCACCGTGATCTGGGGCCTGGAGCACGTCTCCGCCATGCTGGCCACGGCCCAGCTCGGCATCACCGTCTCCTCGCTGGTGCTCGGCATGGTCGCCGAACCGGCCATCGCCCACCTGCTGGAGCCGCCGTTCCACAGCCTCGGCGTGCCGGAGGGCCTGATCCACCCGGTCGCCTTCGTCATCGCCCTGGGGACGGCGACCTATCTGCACATGCTGCTGGGCGAGATGATCCCGAAGAACCTCGCGCTCGCCGCGCCCGAGCGGGCCGCCCTGCTGCTGGTGCCGCCGCTGGTGGCCACCTGCCGGGCGGTGCGCCCGGTGGTCTTCTCGATCAACGGCTTCGCCAACCGGATCCTGCGCCTGCTCAAGGTCGAGCCCAAGGACGAGGTGGCCTCGGTGTTCACCGAGGACGAGCTCGCCCGGATGGTCAAGGACTCCTCGGACGCGGAGCTGCTCAGCGCCCGGGACACCGAGCTGCTGCACGACGCCCTGGAGCTGGGCTCCCGGCCCGTCTCCGAGGTCGTCACGCCGCGCGAGCGGATCGTCTTCGCCGGCCCCGGCACCACGCCGGCGCAGCTGGAACAGCTCGCCGCCCGCACCGGCTTCTCGCGCTTCCCGGTGCTCGGCCCGGACCAGCGGGTGGACGGCTATCTGCACATCAAGGACGCGCTGGAGCACGACGGCACCCGCGACCGGCCGTTCCCGCCCGGTACGCTCCGCCCGATCGCCCGCGTCCCGGCGGCGATGCCCCTGGACGACGTGCTGACCGCGATGCGCCGCTCCGGCACCCACCTCGCGGCCGCGATCACGGCCGACGGGACGCCGCTCGGCCTGGTCACCATGGAGGACGTCCTCAAGGAACTCGTCGGCCCGGCCCCCACCGCCGGCGCCCGCTGACGCTCCGCCCCCTCGGCCCGTGCCGCCCCCGCCCCGCGCGAGGGGCGGCACGGGCCGCCGCGTTGCCCGGCGCGGATCACTCGGGGAGCCCAGGACCCTCGGAGCTCCCGGCCTCCTCCCCGCGATCACTCCCGGCGAGGAGGGTGTGCACCGTGGCGGCCATGGCACGGCGGGCCCGATCCTCGCTCAGGCCGGAGCCGCGCCAGTGGTACCAGGCACTCCAGGTGGTCACCGCGTCCAGGCCGTCGAGCAGATCCGTGCGCTCGGACTCGGGCAGCCGGTCGAGTTCGGTGGCGAAGATCTGGGAGAGGCGCAGCCGCGCGAAGTCCAGCATCTGCTGGACGGCCTCCTGGATCCGGGGGGAGGGGTTCTCCAGCCGCATGATGGCCAGCCGGGCCGGGGTGACACTTTCCAGGATCCGGGCGCGCTGCTCCGCGAGGGCCGCCACCCGAACGTCGCGCGGCCCTTCGGTGGGCAGCGGCCGGATCTGGGTGGCCAGCTGCTCCAGGCGGCGGTTGACGGCAACCTCCGCGAGTTCCGCCATGTCCGCGAAGTGGTGGAACACCAGCCGCCGGGAGACTCCCGCACGCTCGGCCACCTTGTCGGCGGGGAAGTGCGCCTGATTCTCGTCGATCAGCGACAGCATCGCGTCGGCGATCTTCTCCCTGGTCCGGCGACCGCGTTCGGTGCGCCCGTCCGGGCCGGGCCCGGTGGCTTCGCCCTGCTTCACTTGGCGCTCCTCCGGCCGCTCTTTGACATCCTTGCACTGCGAGTGCAAGTGTACGCCTTGCACGGTGAGTGCAATGAGTTTGGCGGGGGCGCGCCGATCGCCGCCCACGCCCTCGCGCGAAGAGCGGCGCCGCCGAACCCGCACCCGTGCATCTGTGCACACGGCACACCCACCCGACCCAGCCACTCCAGCAGGAGCGAACCCCTTGCACCACCGCCTCCGCCGCAGCGTGCCCGCGCTCACCGCCCTCGGCCTCACCGCCAGTGCCGCCGTCCTCGCCGCGCCGGCCGCGCAGGCCGCACCCGACTGCGGACGCGCCCCGGTCCAGTACTCCGTCGACGGCGGCACCCACTGGACGAACAGCGCCGCCATGCCCGGCCCGACCGGCACCGTCCAGGTCCGACTGGCCGGCGAACCCGCCGTCGGCTGCGACTACCACGTCTCGCTCGCCTCGTACACGACCCAGGGAGCCACCTGGGCCACCTCGGGCCACCACACCCAGCTCGGCCGGGCCACTACCACCCTGAACCGCGCGCACTACCGCGACACCCTCGACGTCAGCGGTCATCTTCCTCCCTGCTTCGGCGAGTTGGCGCTCTACTCGGGCGACGGCAGCTACGACGGGAGCGACAGCGACAACCCGCTGCCGCACTACCCCGACGAGCCGTACTCGGGCCTGGCCATCGCCACCTGGAACGGCGGCACCGCGTGCACCTCCCCCACCCCGACCCCGACCACCACTCCCACAGTCACGCCCACACCGACCAGCACCCCGACCACCGCCAGGCCGACCACCGCGACCCCCACGGCCACCACCCCCGCACCGATCGCGCCCACCACACCGACCCCGACAACCCCGGCACCCGCCCTGCCGACCGCCACCACCACCCCGGCCGCCGCCACCACCGCCTCCCCCACGGCCACGGCGACGGCCGCCCCCGCCCTGGCCGCCACGGGAGCCGACGACGGGACCCTCACCACCCTGGCGATCGGCGCCGTGGCCCTGGCAACCACCGGCGGCGCGGTCCTCTACACCGCCCGCCGCCGCACCACCCGCAGCTGACCCGCCGACAGACGCCACCGATCCTCCTGCCCGCACCGTCGTCGGCCCACCCGGCGCTGAACGGCCCCCCACCCCGGCCTGCGGAGTCCGACGTCCGGCGGGCGCACCGCCCGGTGCGCCCGCCGGTCCCGTGACCCTACGAGCACCTCACGGGCGCCGGATGCGGTCGCGCCGAGGTACGACGCCGGGTCGAAGGGCCGCGGCGCGGAGGCCTCGATGACGGGTGGAGCATCCTGTGAACGGTCCGGACGGGCGCCGGGTCACTGCTCCGGAATGCGGCCGCACATCACGTTGCCGGGGTCGGACGGGTCGGCGCTGATCCAGAACTGCTCCCACAGGAGGGCGAACTCGGGTCGGCTCAGGAAGCCGTCGCCGTCCAGGTCGAGCAGGTCGAAGACGTCGTCGGTCGGGACGGTCCGGCCGTGCCAGATGTCGACGAGCCGGCCGTGCTCGGTGCGGGAGATCCGGCCGTCGCCGTTCTCGTCCACCGCGTCGAAGACGGTGTCGGCGGTCGCCGTGACCACGTCGCGCAGGGCGGGGAGCCGGTCGACGAGGACGAGGAACTCCTCCATGTCGACCTTGCCGTCGTGGTTGCTGTCCGCGACCGTGAGCAGGTGGTCCCACCAGCCCAGCATGAGTGCCTCGACCCTGACGCCGAGTGCCGGGTCCCGCTGGACGGCCGGCAGCCGGCCCCAGCGCTCCGCCAGGGCCCGGAAGTCGTTCTGCCGCAGGCAGCCGTCCCCGTCGGTGTCGAAGGCGGCGAAGACGTTGCGCAGCTTGCGCCGCTGGAACTCGTTGGCCATGAACGGGCCTCCCTGTGCCGAGCCGCTGCACCACCACGTGTGGCGACAGGCTGGCGACTGTAGAGGCGCGGCGCACGGGCCCGTCGGGCTTCGGCGGAAGAGCCGGGGATTCCCGGCACAACCGCCCCGGGCCGCCCCGGCTGTGCTAACGGGAGAACAGCTCGTCCAGATGACGGGCCAGGATCGCCGTCGCGGCCTCGCCGGTGCGCTGGCCGCCCAGCACGCTGGAGCCGAGACCGTTCACCATGGCCAGCAGCCCGGCGGTCGCCGCCCGGGGCACGGGGAAATTCGGTTGCCGCGGGCCGGCGGCTCCCCCATGATCTCCCGCATGGACTTTTGATGACTGCCACGTAGTACGTACCTGTCGCGCGATCGCCCCCGGAGCCTGAGGACCCGGCCCCGGGGCGATGGGTCGCGCCCCTCGTGAGCATCCGTCGCAGAGCGGGAGCCGCCGACCGAGTTCGGCGTGCCCTCCTGCTGAGTCCTGAAAGCACCCAAGACATATGAATACCGACCGCAAGGCCCTGTGGGCCGTGCGTCAGTCCGCCCTGCCCACCGTCGTCCGGTCCTGCCCGGACTGCCCCGGCACGCGGCACCGCGCCTCGGGGAAGATCCGCGTCAACGCGAACGGCAAGATGCTCGACGTGTGGCTGCTGCTGAGCTGCGCCACGTGCGACCGGACTTCCAAGGTGCCCGTCCACGAGCGCGCCCACGTCTCGACGCTGGAACCGGCCCGGCTGGTGGCGTACGAGACCAACGACCCGGCCGCGGTCCGGGAGTTGGTGACGAGCGCGTCGCTCGCGGCGAAGAACCGGTACCGGCTCGACTGGACCGGGACGTGGGAGCTGGAGACCCGCGTGCCGCTGTACGCGCTCGACGACCCGAACCCGCTCCCGGTCCGGGTGCGCTTCGAACTGCCCGCACCGGTCCGGGTGGAGCGGCTGCTCCAGCTCGGGCTCGGCCTGAGCCGGGCCGAGGTGCGCCGGCTGGTCGCGGACGGGCGGATCCGCCTGCCGTTCGCGCCGGACACCAAGGCGCACCAGGACTTCGAACTCACCCTCCACGGACCGGGTTCCGTCGACGCGGCCAAGCACGCGAAGTCCCTCGCCGGGCCCGACGCCGAACCCACCGCCCCGGCCCTGACCGGGCAGCCGTCCGCACCCGCCCGGGAGCTCCCGCGCCGGGCGGCGGCCGGGAGGTAGCAGCCGGGAGGTAGCAGCCGGTGGCCGCCCTCCACGCGATCCCTCGCGCGGGGGGCGGCCCAGTCCGGGGACAGGTCCTCCGGCCGCGCTCCTGCTGCGCAGCCGTCGCGTCAGCGGCGGGTCAGCGGCAAGTCAGCGGCGGGTCACCCTGATCACGCCGGTCTCGGTGCCCTGGTAGAGCGTTCCGTCCGGGCCGGTGGTGCCGGTCATCTGGAGCGGGTTGTAGAGCAGCCCGAGGCCGATCCAGGAACTGGAGAGCTGGGCGCCGGTCCCGGGGTCGACGGTGGCGTAGGAGTAGGACGCGAAGGTCTGGGATCCCGCCGAGCCGGTCGGGCCGCTGACGGTGAAGGTGTAGATCTTCCCGTCGCCCAGTGAGAGCCGCGGCAGTGCGGCCGATTTGACGTTGCTGTTCCAGACCGGGTGGCAGCCGTTCCCGTCGGCGTCGAGGTCGACGCGGCTCAGCCCGCCGTCGAACCCGGCCGAGGCCGGGACACTGGCGGGCGCCCCGGCCGGGAGGGCCGGGTACGGGTAGCCGTAGGTGTTGGTGACGAAGACGCTGCGGCCGGAGGCGATCACGGCGTCCTCGGTCCCGCTCGCGGGGAACTGGGTGAGGACGGGCGTGGTGCAGACGGGGTCCGGGCCGCCGGCGACCCGGTAGACGAGCAGGTTCTCGTGCGGCGCGGCGTTGTCGGTGATGGTGACGTACTCGGTGCCGGTCCCGGGGCCGAAGAAGCTGGGCGTCGCGCCCGTGCCCCAGCTCAGCTGGCCGGGCTTGCGGCCGGGGCCCCGGTCGTAGGGGGCGCGCCACTCGACGGTCGGGGTGCCGTCGGGGGTCTCGGTGAGCAGGTAGAGCGCGTGGTCGGTGGCGACGGCGGTGTGACCGGGGACGGTGGAGATGCTGTTCTGCACTCCCTCGCCGGTGCTGATGGTCCGGACCGCACCGGTGGTGGTGTCGACCGTGCCGATGGTTCCGCCGCCGGTGGCGAACCAGACCCGGCCGTTCCAGCCGGGGCTGAGGCCGGTGATGCTGTCCCCGGCCGGGACGGCCGCCCCGAGCGGGGTCGACTCGTCGACCGTCAACTCCCATCCGTCGGCCGTGAGGTGATGGCCTATCCGCAGCAGGTTGTTGCCGCCGTCCACGAGGACCAGGGCGTCGGTGTGGTCGAGGTAGGCGTAGACCCCGCCGAACAGGCTCCCCTTGGGCAGAGCCAGCGAGGCGAGGTCGGCGCCGGTCCCGGGGTCGAGCAGGTGCACGGTCGGGGTCCGCCCGAAGATCGTGGTGCAGAGGACCACCGGGCGGCGGTCACCGCCGATCACCACCGTCGGGCAGGCCGAAGCGAGCGCCGTACGGCTCCAGTCGACGGCGCCGCTGCCGGGCCCCGCGTAGGGGGTGGTGTCGCTGGAGGCACTGTCGCCGTGCATCGTCGCGGTACCGTTCGCGGCGGTGGCGGGGTTCGGCGGCGGCAGCGGGCCGAAGGTGCCGCCGGCGCCCTGGGCGGCGGTGGCGGGGGTGCAGAGCACCGCCGCGGCGGCGAGGGTCAGTGCGGTCCGGACGGCGCGTTGGGTGCGCGGGCGCATGGAGGATCCCGTTCCTGTGGTCGAGGGGGAGGGGGAACCCGGTGGCCGTACCGTCCCGCTCGTGCGCGGCACACGGGCGCCCCGCACGCGCGCGGACGTGCGTGCGCAGGGGTGCGGGTGCGTGCGTGCAGGTGGGAACGGGGCCGATCGGCGCGGGTTCCGGAGCGGCCGGCCGCCTCGTACGACGGACGAGGTGTCGGCGGAGTGCGGGCCGCGTCAGACGACGTGGCGACAACCCGTGGTGGTGGCACGGCCATGGTCGACATGGCGGCGGCTCACGAGCAGGGTCATGCCAGGGACTCTAACCGAGCGCGCGGCGGGGGACGAGTACGCGGCCACTCCGCGAGACGGCCGCATCGACGGCCGAGAACCCCGGTTCCGGGGCAATCCGCCGACCCGACGGCCACGAATGACGACGGAGCGATTTCCCAGCGGACCAGGAGGTCTTCATGCGCAGCTGCCGACCCGGCGGCGGGCCCCGGCTGTCGATCGTGGCCAGGAGTGCCACCGGGTGCGGGGGGACGGGCCGGTGAGCGCCGTCGTGTACCTCGCCGGGCCCCGGTACCGGGGTCCGGATCTGAAGGAACTGGTCGCCAGGACGGCGCTCGGCGACCAGGAGGCGTTCTCCCGGCTGTACGACGCGGTGTCCGGACCGATGCTGGGCCTGGTCCGGCGGGTGCTGCGGGACCCGGCGCAGTCCGAGGAGGTCGCCCAGGAGGTGATGTTCGAGCTGTGGCGCACGGCCGCCCGGTACGAACCGGAGCGCGGCGAGGTGATGGCGTGGGTGCTGACGATGGCCCACCGGCGGGCGGTGGACCGGGTGCGGACCGCGCAGGCGGCCGCCGACCGGGAGCAGAAGGTGGCCGCGCGCTCGCACGCGCCCGCGTTCGACGAGGTCGCCGAGCAGGTCGAGGGCCGGCTGGAGCGCGAGCAGGTCCGCCGGTGCCTCGAATCCTTGACCCGGCTCCAACGCGAATCGGTCACCCTGGCGTACTACCGGGGGTACACCTACCCCGAGGTCGCCGAAGTGCTGGGCACCCCGCTCGGCACCGTCAAGACCCGGATGCGGGACGGTCTGATCCGCCTGCGCGACTGCTTGGGGGTTGGTTCATGAACGCGGCACCCGACCTGCACACCCTCACCGGCGCGTACGCCGTGCACGCCCTGCCCGAGGAGGAGCGGGCCGCGTTCGAGCGGCACCTCGCCCGGTGCCCGGCCTGCGCGCAGGAGGTCGCCGAGTTCGAGGTGACCGCGGCCCGGCTCGGGGCCGCCGAGTCGGTGGAGCCGGCTCCCGCGCTCAAGGCGCGGGTGCTGGCGGGCATCGGCGAGATCCGTCAGCTCCCGCCGTCGACGGCGTCCGCCGGCCGGCTCCGGCGCGCGTCGCGGCCGGCGCCGCGATGGCCGCTGACGGCGGTGGCCGCGTGCCTGGCCGCGGCGGCGGCCCTGGGCGCCCTCGCCGTCCAGCAGTACGACCGGGCCGAGCGGGCCGAGGTCGCGGCCGGCCGCGAGGCCGAGCGGCAGGCGGCCGTCACCGGCCTGCTGACCGCCCCGGACGCGCGCACCGCCACCTCGGCCTCCGGCACGGCCGTCGGCACGGTGGTCTGGTCGGCCGGTCGCGGGCAGGCGGCGTTCCTCGTCACCGGCATGCCCGCCCTGCCGCCGGGGCGGACCTATCAGCTCTGGTTCAGCGACGGCGGCACGATGCGTCCGGCCGGACTGCTGCCCTCGGGCGACGGGCAGCTGCTGCTCACCGGCCGGGTCGGCGGCGCCGTCGGGGTCGGTGTGACCGAGGAACCCTCCGGCGGATCGGCCCTCCCCACCGGACGGCCCCTGATGCTGCTGCCGCTGACCTGACCCGGCCGCCCCGCCCCGCCCCGCCCCGCCCCGACCTGACCCGACCTGACCCGAACCGACCCGGCCCGGCCCGGCCCGCCGCAGCCCGGTCGGTCACCCTGCGCAGCCGGACCGTGACGGAGACGGCCGTCCACGACCCGGTGGGCGGTACCGCCCACGCCGCGCGAACGGGGAGGTCATAGTCTGCGGCCATGACCGACACACAGCCTATGACCCCCCAGGAAGCCCTCGATACGCTGCTGGCCGGCAACCACCGGTTCGTCGCGGGCATACCCGAGCACCCGAACCAGGACGCCGCCCGCCGGACCGAGACCGCGCCCGCCCAGGCACCGTTCGCGGTGCTGTTCGGCTGCTCCGACTCCCGCCTCGCCGCCGAGATCATCTTCGACCAGGGCCTCGGCGACATGTTCGTGGTGCGCACCGCGGGCCATGTCACCGGGCCGGAGGTGCTCGGCAGCATCGAGTACGGGGTCAGCGTGCTCGGCTGCCCCCTGGTGGTGGTGCTGGGCCACGACTCCTGCGGGGCCGTCGCCGCCACCCGGGCCGCCGTCGCGGCCGGCACCTCGGCGCCCGGCTACGTGCGGGACGTCGTCGAACGGGTGACCCCGAGTGTGCTGGCCGCCAACGCCGCCGGGCACACCGAGGACGCGGACTTCATCGCCGAGCACGTCCGGCACACCGTGGACCTGCTGCTGGAGCGCTCCCGCTGCCTCTCCGACGCGGTCGCCGAGGGCACCACCGCCGTGGTCGGCCTGACCTACCGCCTGGCCGACGGCACCGCCCACCTGGTCGCGGGCCGCGACGTGGACGTGACGGCCGGCGCGGCGGCCGCCGACCCCGAGTGAGACTCCGGTGAGGCACGGAGGTGCGGGCCCGGGCGCGAGGGACTCGACATCCCGCGCCCGGACCCGCACCGGTCTTCGGACGACCCCGCTCAGACGGTGAGCAGGCCGGGACCGGCCGCCTTGTCGACGGGCAGGAAGTCGTCGGGAACGGGGTACTGGCCCAGCACGTAGTTGAGGATCGCGGCGTGCATCGCCTCGACGGGGGCGATGGTGGCGGCGGTGGCGATCCCACCGGGGCTGGTGACGTTGTAGGTCGCGAACAGATACGTCTGCGCGGCCTGGTCCTCCAGCGACAGGGCCAGCTTCGCGACCGCGGCGACGTCCGTGGCCTCGCCCAGGGCCTTGAGGGTGGCCGGCTGGTTGGACAGCGGCACATCCGAGATGGCGGGCTTCCCGGCACCGGTCAGGACCGAGTTCCAGACCTTGGCGTGGTCGGCGTGCTGGCCCATCGCGGTGGTGATGAAGGTCGCGACCGCCGGGGGGACGGTGCCGAGCCGGCCCGCCTTCGCGGCGTCCAGGGCGGCCTGGTAGGCGCCCACCGCCTGGTTCTCCAGCGCGGTGGCCAGCGCGACCACCTTGAGGTCACCGGTGTACTGCCCGGAGGCCGAGCCGGACGGCGAACCGGAGGGCGAACCGGGGACCGGCGCCGGCGAGCCCCCGGACCCGCTGCTGGAGCAGGCGGCCAGGGTCAGCGCGGCGGCCGCGCCACCGGCGCCGAGCAGGAACCGGCGCCGCCCGAGGTCGCGCGGCCCGTCGGCCCCGCGGGCCCGGACCTCCTCGACCAGGTCGCGGGCTCCGGCCCGCATGGCCGGCAGCGTGTCCTGGTGCGCCTCGTGCAGCTCGCGCGTCAGGCCCGCGAGTTCGCCCTCGCTGACGGGGAGCGTCCAGCCGCCCTCGGTGGTCGTCACTTCACGGCCCCTTCACTGATCGGGGAAGCATTGTCGGTGCGGTAGAAGGCGTCGGGGAAGCCGACGCTGCCGGCCGCCGCGGGCAGCTTGGACGGGTCCACCGGGATGGTGACCAGGTCGGCGGCGTTGCCCGCCAGCAGCGCCTGCACCGCGAGCAGGGTCGCGCGGTGCTGGGCCTCCACCGGGGCCACCGAGGCGAAGAGCTTGCGCAGGTCGGCGTTGCTCACCTGGGACACGTTCTTGGTGTAGGTCTGCGCCGCCACGTCCTCCAGGGTGATGGCCAGCTTCACCACGTCCGCCGGGCCCTTGATACTCGGCAGCATCTGGTCCACCACGGCCTTGTACTTGGCGTCCGGGCCGCTCTGGGCCCGGCCGCCGGCCTGGGTCGCGGCGGCGTTGAACGCCTGGGCGTGGGCCTCGTGCTGCTGCGTGGTCTTCGCGACGAACGCGGCCACCGTCTTGTTGCCGTCCTTGATGAACGGCAGGCCCGCGGCGGTCCGGTAGACGCTCACCGCCAGGTTCTCGATCGAGGCGGCGGTCTGCAGCGCCATGATGTCGTCGGCCATGGACGCCGACGGGGACGGGCTGTCGGCGAAGGCCCGGCGCCCGCCGAGGAGCGCGACCGTCCCGACCGCCGCGGCGAGCGCCCCGCCGCGCTCCCACCACCGGCGCCGGACCGGCTCGACCGCCTGCCCGAAGTCGGCCAGCGCGCTCCGCGTGATCCGCGACGCGTCGCTGTTCAGGTCCTGCGACTGCTCGGTGAGTTCCACCAGCAGCCGGGTGTCGATGTGCTCTGGAGGCATCGTGCTCCTGTCCCGGCCGGGAGCCCGCCACTCGCGGGCTCGTACGTGGGGCCTTCGGCGTCACGTACGGCGCGGCTTGCCCGACACCCCGGCATTCACCCGAACGGGTGACGGGGTGCGGTCGGCGGGGTTCTGCGGTCTCCTGGAGGGGAGGCGCCTCCGGGCCGCCGGCGGCGCACGCGACGGGAGCGGGTGTTCGCGATGGCCGAGGTCTTGTCGATGCGGTGGGCCGGGGTCACACCCGAGCAGTACGACGCCACGCGGGTGGCGGTCGGCTGGGAGGAGCGGGCTCCGGAGGGCGCTCTGATGCATGTGGCCTGGTTCGAGCCCGGCGCGCTGCGCGTGGTCGACGTGTGGACCTCGCGCGCCGCCTTCGAGCGGTTCTTCGCCGAGCGACTCGCGGCCGCGGTCCGGGAAGCGGGCATCACCGGCGAACCGGAGACCGAGTTCCTCCCGCTCCACCGGCGCTACATCGCCCCCGGCGTGACCGGGGCCGCCTGACCCGCTGGCCCAACAGACCGGCGGCGTGGCCGGGGCCGCCCGACCTCGCGGCACGGAACCAGCTAGATGTCCTGTCCCGCGGGCTCGAACAGGCCGACGGCGTGACCGTCGTGGTCCACCACCGGCCACACGGCCAGTCCCCGGGCGCGCATGGCGGCGGCCGCCGCGGCGGCGGGCAGGTCGGCGGTGGCGAACGGGCCCCGGTCGAAGGCGATGTCGCGGACCGGGATCCGCTCGGACTGCCGGGAGCGGACCTCGAACTGCGCGAGGTGCGCGCGGGACAGCAGCCCCGCGCAGCAGCCGTCGTCGTCGCGGACCAGGACGTGGTCGGCGCCGGAGCCGCGCAGGATGTCGATCGCCACGTCCACCATGACGTCGTCGCTGATCTGGAGCTCGGGGCGGCGCATGAGGTCGCCGACCGCGGTGGTGGCCGCGGGGCGTTCGAGGGTGAGCGTCATGGGCGGACTCCACAGGGTCGGTGTCGGC
Source organism: Kitasatospora sp. cg17-2 (assembly GCF_054031055.1). NCBI lineage: Bacteria > Bacillati > Actinomycetota > Actinomycetes > Kitasatosporales > Streptomycetaceae > Kitasatospora > Kitasatospora sp. cg17-2. The sequence goes on along the minus strand of NZ_CM132923.1, from coordinate 9,022,130 downwards.
GGGGCGGGAACGAGGGAGCAGGAACGGGCGGGGGCGCGCCGGTCGCGCGCCCCCGCCCGTTCACCGGGCGCCCTACGCGGAGGCGGAGGCGGAGGCGGCGCGCCTGGGTGCCCGGCGGCGACCCGCGGAACCCGCTCCGGTGCCACCGCCGGTCCCGGAACCGGAACCGGAACCGCCCACGGGGCGGGCGGGGCGGCTGCGCCGGTTGCGGCTCGTGGACGGGCCGCGGCGGGAGCGCTCCACGACGGGGGCCTCGATCACGACGGGGATTCCGGTGGGCACCCGGGCGCCGGTGATACGGGCCAGCTCCTCGTCACCGGCATTGACGCGGGTGGTGATCGGAGTGATGGCGGCGGTGGCCATCATCCGGGCCATGCCGCGGCGCTGGTTGGGCAGGACCAGGGTGACGACGGTGCCGGACTGCCCGGCCCGGGCGGTGCGGCCGCCGCGGTGCAGGTAGTCCTTGTGGTCGCTCGGCGGGTCGAGGTTGACGACCAGGTCGAGGCCGTCGATGTGGATGCCCCGGGCGGCGACGTTGGTGGCGATCAGCGCGGTGACCTGGCCGTTGCGGAACTGCTCCAGGGTCCGGTTGCGCTGCGGCTGGGACTTGCCGCCGTGCAGGGCGGCGGCCTTCACGCCGTTGGCGAGCAGGTTGTCCACCAGGCGGTCGGCGCCGTCCTTGGTGTCGATGAACATGATCACCCCGCCCTCGCGGGAGGCGATGTGCGCGATCGTGGCGTTCTTGTCGAAGCTCTGCACCTGCAGCACGTGGTGCTCCATCGTGCTGACCGCTCCGGCGGACGGGTCCACCGAGTGCGTCACCGGGTCCTTGAGGAAGCGCCGGACCAGCCGGTCGACGTTGCGGTCCAGGGTCGCCGAGAACAGCATCGTCTGCCCGCCCTCGGCCACCTGCTCCAGCAGCTCGGTGACCTGCGGCAGGAAGCCCATGTCGGCCATCTGGTCGGCCTCGTCGAGCACCGTGATGCCGACCCCGTCCAGCTGGCAGTCGCCGCGCTGGATCAGGTCCTTGAGGCGGCCGGGGGTGGCCACCACGACCTCGGCGCCCCGGTTCAGCGTCTGCGCCTGCCGACCGATCGACATCCCGCCGACGACCGTGGCCATCCGCAGTCGCACCGCGTGGGCGAACGGCGTCAGCGCGTCGGTCACCTGCTGCGCCAGCTCCCGGGTGGGCACCAGCACCAGCGCCAGCGGGCGGCGCGGTTCGGCCCGCTGCCCGGCGGTCCTGGCCAGCACGGCGAGGCCGAACGCGATGGTCTTGCCGGAGCCGGTCCGGCCCCGTCCGAGGACGTCCCGGCCGGCCAGCGAGTTCGGCAGCGTCGCGGCCTGGATCGGGAACGGGGCGGTGACGCCCTGGCGGGTCAGGACCGACAGCAGGGCCTTCGGCATCTCCAGCTCGTCGAACGTCTCGACGGCCGGCAGCGACGGGGTGGTGCTCACCGGCATCGCGAACTCCCCCTGCAGGGAGGAACCCTGACGGGAGCCGCGACCGCCGGAGGGCCGGTCGCCGTAGAAGGAACCGCCGCCGGAGCGGGACCCGTAGGAGCCGCCGGAGGAGCGACGGGAGGAGGAACCGGAACGGGAGTCGGTGTTCCGGTAGGGGGAACGAGTGGAACGGTTCATGCGAAACCTTCCTTGGACGGCGCGTCGCAAGGGGGCTCCGCAGCGCAGGGCGCAGGCAGGAGGCCGCGAGGAACGGGCCGAAGATGTGGAGAGCGGAGCGTGGACGGTGAAACCGTGCGGCACGTCACCTGCAGTCGGCGCTCACCGCGGGAAGCGGGGGCGCGGAACCTCGAACCGTGAACTGTCACGGCGGGGCGCCGATCCGGACGCGGCGCTGTGCGTCTCGCGTGGGGGATGGCAGCCGGTGGCGGAGCCGGGGCCGGAACGGCCCGTGATGCGCGTCGTGGCGCAATGCCGAGGAGCCCGGACCGGACATGATGTACGCGGTTCGGGCCCCTCGCTACCAGGCGGGTGCCGTGGCAGAAAAACTACAGCGGACGAATGTTCTCGGCCTGCGGGCCCTTCTGGCCCTGCGTGACGTCGAACTCGACCTTCTGGCCCTCGAGCAGCTCGCGGAAGCCGTTGGCGTTGATGTTCGAGTAGTGGGCGAAGACGTCGGGGCCGCCACCCTCCTGCTCGATGAAGCCGAAGCCCTTTTCCGCGTTGAACCACTTCACAGTGCCATTAGCCATAAAAAAATCTCCTTCAAGGGGAATTTCCGGAACGTGCACAGTGCACGCTCCGAATCACCGCGGGAGCACCCACCCGGGGAAGAGCCGGGAAACAAAAATGCGCCTGCCGATCATCAGCAGGCGCACACAAAGTTCATGGGAACCACTACTGCAACTACGACGACTGTAGCAGGCCCGGACCCCCTGCGGACGGATATTTCGCTCCGGGTTCGGCGGCACCCCTCCCGGGGGCCGCCGACCGACCGCATATTTTCCGAGGCGGCGGCCGGAAATTCGCGCCGCCGCCACCGGCCCTTCGTGCTCAGTACCGCTGCGCCTGGGCGACCCGGGGCACCAGCGCCTTGTCGGTGTCGAGCGGGCTGAACGCCGTGGCGGTGGCCTTCGCCCCCGCGGCGACGTCCTTGATCCCCAGGACGGTGCTGTCCACCACCTGGTCGCCGTCCAGGAACTCGACCTTGATCGCGTAGGAGGCCGTCGAGGAGGTGCTGTTCACCACCGTCACCAGCGCGGCGTTGAGGCCCGCGGTCTGCGCCTTGGGCAGGCCGGTGAGCGTGATGTCCGACAGGGCGTTGCCGGTGCCCTCCGTCTTGGACAGCACCGACTGCGCCTCGGCCCGGCCGGCGGCCAGCTGGGCCGAGACGGACGCCTCGAACGAGGCGGCCGCCGCCGACCGCGAGGCCTCGGCCCGGGAAGCGGCGGCCGACGCCGCGGACGCGGCCGCCGAGGCCGATTCCAGCAGCGAGGACTTGGCGGAGGCCACCGAGGAGGGCAGCTCTCCGGAGAAGGAACTCGCGTCCGGCGAGAACGGGCGCGAGGACGCCGTGGACGGCGAGGTGGAGGTGGACGAGGAGGACGAGCACCCGGCGGCGACCAGCACCGAACCGGCGAGTGCGATCGCGACGAGACCGGCGCGGCGGTTCGACCCGCCGGACGCCCGCTCCCGCGCGTGGAGGAAACGCTGCATGGGGGGATCCGCCTCCGCCTCACGGTCGGGCCACCAGCGGCCCGATCCTGCTGCCCACCAGCCTCGGCCCGGTCGCGCGCGACCGCCAGCCGGCCTGGTACGCGCAGGTGGCCGGGCCCGGTCCGGGCCCGGACCCGGCGGTCACAGTCCCGACACCCCGTCGAGCACCAGAAGGACGCCGATCACCGCCAGGACCACGGCCGTCACGGCGCTGTTGTGGAGCTCCAGCCAGCTCCTCGCCCGGCCCAGCGGGGTGAGGACGCGCTCGCCCGCGACCAGGTTGAGCAGCAGCGGGAGCGCGACGGTCGTGGCCGCCACCGCGGTGAACACCGCCACGGCGACGACGGTCCGCGCGGACCCCAGCTCGGCCGCGCCGATCGTCAGGCCGGCGGCCGCCGACAGCAGGACCACCTTCGGATTGACCCCCGACAGCAGCGCCCCCAGCCGCAGGGCCTTGGCGGGCGTGGCGTCCGTGAGCGTCCTCATCCACCCCGGGGTCCCCTTCGCCGCGCCGGAGCGCCACTGCCGCGCGGCGGCCAGGAGGAGCACCGCGCCGAGACCGGTCCTGGCCCAGGACGCCCAGGTCGGCGTCTCCTCGCGGGCCTCGACGAACACCGCGAGCGCGGCGAGGGCGGACGCGACCAGGAGGATCCCGGCCACCCAACCGGCCAGGAACATCCCGGCGGCGGCCCTGGGCCGGGGCGTGAAGAGCAGGAAGATCGCCGGGACGACGGGGACCGGCGACAGCGCGATGCCCAGCGCGAGCGGGACGACCTCGCCGATCACGGTGTCCACGGGGATCCCTCCTCCGCACCCGGTGTCTCGGGAGCGCGGGGCGGCTCGGTACGCCCGCACCGGTTTCCCTGCTACGAAGCTACCCGCCCCACCACCCCGCCGCCGCCCGCGCGGCCGGAGCTCCAGCGGCCCGGGCCGGCCGGCACGTACCCGCCGGGCGCCGCGCGCTCCGTGGTCGGACCGCCACCGGCTTCGAGCCGCCGGACGCCGTCCGGAGCCACCGGGTGCCACCGTGCCCGGGACGGCACGGCGCGCGCCGTGCCGTCCCGGGCAACTGCGAGTCGGGAGGCCGCGATTACTCCGCGTAGGGCTGGTCCGCCCCCGGGGCGCTGTAGCCGAGGCTCCAGATGTAGCCGTCCAGGTCGGCGAAGCTGCCGCCGTACCCGCCCCACGGCAGGGCGCCGGCGGGCTTGAGTATCGTGGCGCCGGCCTTCGCCGCCTCCGCGACGATCTCGTCCACCCGCGCCTGGCTGCGGACGACATAGGTCAGGACCAGACCGCTGAAGCCACTGCCCTCGGCGTCCGTGCCCACCTGGTCGGCCAGACCCTTGCGGTCGTAGAAGCCGACCGGCGAGGCGCCGTCCGACTCGAAGAACACCGAGACACCGAAGTCGTTCTTGATCTTCCAGCCGAGGCCCTCGATGTAGAACCGCTTGGCCCGGTCCAGGTCCTGGACACCGAGGAGGATCGAGCTGACGTGCGCTTTCATGCCGTGCTCCTTGCGTTCCGAATGTGGACGTGCCGAACAACCGGACCGGAGCCCGGCCTTCCGATCGGCGCGCGATCGGCACTCTAGACGTGTACGAGCCGTATAACCAGGCCATGGCCGCGGTCGGATTCGCGCTTGACCATCGGTCAATCCACGTGAGCGGAGCGGATGGAGGAACCTGACAGACGGTCAGCCGGAGCACGGCCGGTCAGGGCCAGGTCGGCCGCGGCCTGGAGGGCGTCGAGGTCCTCGGCGATCTCCGCCCCGGCGACGGCGTCCGGCAGACCGTCCTCCAGGTACCGCAGGGGGCGGTAGGACAGGCCCAGGACGGCCCAGCCGATCAGCAGCACCCCGCAGGTGACGAGGAGCAGGCCTGTGCCCCGGCCGGGCCCGGTACCGAGGACCCGGCCCACGGTGCCCGCCAGTGCCCCGCCCCGCTCCAGCAGACCGGAGAAGCGCTCGGCGAGGGGCGGGGCGCTGAGGAAGGCCAGCGGCGTCATGGCGACGGCGAGCATCTGGTTGGTGGCGAGCACCCGGCCCTGGAGGTCGGGGCCGACCTTGAGCTGGATGATCGCCAGCCAGTGCGCGTTGAGGATGCTCATGGACGCCCACCAGACGAGTGCGCCCACGGCCGCCAGCGTCACCGACGGACGCAGGCCGACCAGGACGACACCCAGGCCGACGCCGCCCACGAACCCCACCATGCCGGTCGCCCGCCGGGCGGTGCCGCCCCAGAGCGCCACGACCAGGCTGCCCGCCACGGCCCCCGCGCCGCCGACCGCGGTGACCACGCCCACCGCGGTGGTGCCGCTGAAGGAGAGCACGCTCGGAACCGTCAGCGTCACCGCGAGCGTGCCCAGGTAGTTCTCCACCATGAAGAACACGATCATGACCAGCAGCGGGCGACGCCGGGCCAGGAACCGCCAGCCGCCGACCACGGTCCGGGCGAAGGACTCCTCCTGTCGGCGGAAGAGCCGGTCGGGGAAGCGCACCCGCAGCAGCGCGGCCAGGCCGACCAGGAACGACGCGACGTCCACGGCCACCACCCAGGGCAGACCGACCAGCCCGATCAGCGCGCCGCCGGCCAGCGGGGCGATCAGCGTGCCCAATCCGGCACCGAGGTTGGCCAGCCCGTTGGCCTGCACCAGGTACGGCTTGGGCACCAGTTGGGCGACGGCCGCCAGATAGGCCGGGCGCCGGAACGCCGTCACCAGCGACATGACGCCCACGATCAGACCGACCTGCCAGAGCCCCGGGCCGCCGCTCCACAGCGCGGCCACCAGGGACACCGTGGCGGTCGCGGAGACGGCGTCGCAGGCGAGCATGACCCGGCGGCGGTCGATCCGGTCCGCCACCGCGCCGCCCAGCGGACCCGCGACGATCGCCGGGAGCATCGCGAGCATGCTGATCAGCGCGTAGTCGGCGACCCGCCCGCTGCGCTGGTAGGCCCAGACACCGAGGGCGAACGACGTCAGCGCGCTGCCGATCAGGGAGACCGTCTGGCCCGCGGCGACGAGGTAGAAGTCCCTGAGGTCCCGGCGCGCCCTCCCGCCGACGACCGTGACGTCCGCGACCGGCTCCGGCAGCAGGCCGTCGGCCCAGGCGCCGAGCCGCTCGCCGACGAGCGCGGCGAGCTGGGCGGCCTGGTGCTTGAGGAAGTAGTGGCCCGCTCTGGGGAGAGTGGCCAGCTCCACCCGGTCGGCGAAGGCGCCCCACTCCGCGAAGCGCTCCTGGTAGAGCTCGGTGGACCGGTCGCGTTCGCCGATCACGCAGAGCACCGGGGCCCGCAGCCTGCGGGCGTCCGGCCCGGTCAGTTCGCCGGTGAACCAGCCCTGGGCCTGGTCCACGTCGTGGCGCAGCGCGCGCAGCATGGTCCGCTGTGCGGCGTCGGCCGCTTCGGCGTTCCCTCCGCTACTGCCGTCGCCGGTCCCGTCTCCGGTCCCGTCACCGTCGTCGTCGATGCCGCCGAGGGTGCGCAGGAAGTCCCGGTAGGCCCGGTCCGAGGTCCAGCGGGTGGCCGGGAACCTGGCGCGCAGCCAGGTCGACAGCCGCCCCGGCAGCCGCGCGCCGGGGAAGCTGCCGCCGACCAGCAGTCCGGTCACCGGGACGCCCTCGGCCTCCAGGCGCAGCGCCAGTTCGGTGGCCGCGGCCGAGCCGACGCAGTGGCCGTACACCACCACCGGACCGGGGCCTGTCGCCGGGGCCGCTCCGGTCGGCCCGGCCAGTTCGGCGACGACCCGGTCGATCAGCACGGTCAGCGGGAGCAGCGGCTCGTCCGGTCGGGCCGGGTCGTGTCCCGGCAGTTCCACGGCCAGCACGGCCGCGCCGGGCATCGCCGCGGCCAGTTCGGTGGCGAGCGGGCCGTAGGCGGCCGCCGAGCCGCCGCCGTAGGGGACGCAGACCACGGTGACGGTCGGCCGGCGGCCGGGCGGCGGGCCCGCCAGCCGGTGCAGCAGGCGGCGCTCGCCGTCGGGTCCGTCCGCCCCGGCCGCGTCGAGGAACGCGGCCAGCTCGCGGACGGTCGGCCGGGTGAACAGGTCGATCACCCGCAGGGTCGGGTCGATGGCCCGGACGGCGCGTACCGCCCGGAAGGAGTCGCCGCCCAGGGCGAAGAAGTCGTCGTCGATGCCGATACCGGTGCCCGGTCCGGTGCCGGTGTCGGTGTCGGTGCCGTCGGGCGTGCCGAGTTCGAGGACCTGTGCCCAGGCCCGGGCGACGCGCAGCTCGGTCGGCGTGCTCGGGGCGACGTGCTCGGTGCTGGCCGCCGGTTCGGGTGCGGGCAGGGCGGCCCTGTCCACCTTCCCGTTCGGGTTGAGCGGCAGCGCGGGGAGCACGACGATCGCCGAGGGCACCATGTAGTCGGGCAGTCGCCCGCGCAGGGCCGTGCGCACGCGGGCGACGTCCACGGCGGAGCCGGGTGCGGCGGGAGTCACCCAGGCGGTGAGCCGCGCGGCGTGGGCCTCGCCGACCGGGAGGACGACCGCCTCGGCGAGTTCCGGCAGTTCCCGCAGCGCCGTGGCCACCTCGCCCGGCTCCACCCGGAAGCCGCGGATCTTGACCTGGTCGTCGACCCGCCCGAGGAACTCGAACAGTCCGGCCCCGTTCAGCCGGACCCGGTCCCCGGAGCGGTAGCACCGCGCCGTGCCGGTCACCGGGTCGGGAACGAAACGCTCGTCGGTCAGATCGGGGCGGCCGAAGTAGCCGCGCGCCACGCTCGGCCCGCCGATCCACAGCTCGCCCGGCACCCCGGCGGGCAGCGGCCGGCCGTCGGGGTCGACCACCCAGCAGTCCACGTCCGCCAGTGGCCGACCGATCGGGACCGTCCCCGAACGCCGGCCCGGCGGGGTCTCCTCCACGGCGTTGCCGAGCACGGACACCGTGGTCTCGGTCGGGCCGTAGTGCACCTGCACGGCCAACTCGGGCCGCGCGGAACGGATTCTGGCCACCAGGTCCCACGAGCAGGCCTCGCCCGCGAGGACGAGCAGCCTGCGCGGCAGCACCCGGCCGAGATCCCCGTGGGCGGCGAGCAGTTCCAGGTGGCTGGGCACCATCTTGACCGCGTCGACCGGGTGCGCCGCCAGGTACTCCCCGTACGCCTCCGGGTCGGTCGCCACCTCGCGGTCCACCAGGTGCACCGTGCCGCCGGTGGCCAGCGCCCCGAACAGGTTGGTCAGGCCGAGGTCCGCCGCATGGGTCGACACCAGGGCGAACGAGCCCCCGGCGACGTCGCGGTCGGCCAGTCGCTCCGTCACGGCGTGCAGGTAGTGGGTGATCTGGCGGTGCTCGACCGTGACGCCCTTGGGGCGGCCGGTCGAGCCCGAGGTGAAGATCAGATAGGCCGGTGCGTCCGGATCGACGACCACGCCCGGTGCCGTGCCGTCGGGGTGGTCCGGCGGTGAGTCCGGAGCGGACGGATCGTCGAGGATCAGGAGTTCCGGGGCGGCGCCGGCCGGGCCGGGGGCGCGCCCGGCGAACTCGCGCTCCGCCAGGACGATCCGCGCGCCCGCCGTGGTCAGGATGTCGGCCAGCCGGTCGTCCGGGTAGGCCGGGTCGAGCGGCAGGTAGACCGCACCGGCCTTGAGGGTGGCGAGCAGGGCGACCACCAGCGGTGTGCGGCGGTCGGCCAGGACGGCGACCGGGTCGTGCGGTTCGACTCCGGCCGCGAGCAGCCGGCGCGCGAGCCGGTTCGCCCGCCGCTCCAGCTGTCCGTGGGTGAGTTCGCCGTCGGGGCCCACGACCGCCGTCGCGTCGGGCCGTTCGGCCGCCCAGCGCTCGACCAGGCTGTGCAGCGGCCGGGTGAGGTCGAACTCCCGGCGCGGCCCGGACAGCAGCGGTCCGTCCACCGGTTCGAGCGCCACCTCGCGCACGGGGCGGTCGAGATCGGACAGCACGCCGTCCAGCAGGGCCGTGTACCACTCGGTGATCCGCCGCGCGGTGGGCCGGTCGAAGAGGTCGGTGCGGTAGATCAGCGACCCCTGGTAGGTGTCGCCGGCCGCGTGGGTGTCGCTGCTGCTGTCAGCGTCGCCCGGGCCGCTCGGCGAGGTGGCCGCGAACGCCAGGTTCAGGTCGAACTTGGCCGTTGTCGCCGGTGGGGCGAAGACCCTCGCCACCAGGCCCGGGAAGCGCGGCGCCACCGCCGGGGTGTCGATCACGTTGAGGAGGACCTGGAAGATCGGCGTGGTGGAGAGGTCGCGCGCGGGGCGCAGCCGGTCCACGATCCGTTCGAACGGGACTTCGGTGCGGGCGAAGGCCTCCAGCGCCACGTCGCGCACCCGCTGCAGCAGCTCCCGGCCGCTCGGCCCGCCCGACAGGTCGGTCCGCATGGTCAGGGTGTTGACGAAGAAGCCGATCACGCGCTCGGTGTCGGGATGCCGTCGTCCCGCCTCGGGCACGCCGACCGGCACGTCGTCGACGCCCGACAGCCGGGCGAGCAGCTCCTGCCAGACCGCGAGCAGCACCATGAACGGCGTGCAGCCGACCTCGGCGGCCCGCCCGCGCACCTTGGCGGTCAGGGCGGGGGGCAGGACCACCGGCAGTTCCGCGCCCGTCCGGTCCGCGACCGGTGGGCGGGGACGGTCGGTGGGCAGGTCGAGGACCGGCTCCAGGCCGGACAGCGCACGGACCCACCAACCCAGGTCGGCCTCCGCGCGGTCCCCTTCCGCCGGTCGCCGGGAGAGCCAGTGCGCGTAGTCCGCGTACTGGACCGGCGGCGGTGCGGGGGGCTCGGCCGGCCCGAGCCGGGCCGAGTAGAGTGCCGCCAGTTCCGCCACCGCCAGCGTCCTCGACCAGGCGTCGAAGGCGATGTGGTGGACCGTCAGTGCCAGTACGTGCTCCTCGGCGCCGAGCCGGAACAGCATCGCCCGCAGGGGCGGTTCCGAGGCCAGGTCGAACGGCCTGCTGAGGTCCTCCCGGAGGCGGCGGTCGAGCGACTCCCGGCCGCCCGGCCCGGTCAGGTCGACCTCGGCCAGCGGCACCGCGTCCGCCGGACCGGTCACGGTCGCCGGTTCGCCGTCGGTCTCGACGATCAGGCTCCGCAGGACGTGGTGCCGTTCGGCGAGGTCCCGCACCGACCCCAGCAGCGCGGCGCGGTCCAGCGGGCCGTCCAGGTGCAGCGCGACCGGGATCCGGTAGGCGGTGCTCTCCGGGTCCAGCTGGGTGAGGAACCACAGCCGTGCCTGTGCGGCCGACAGCGGCGCCGGGGCGTCCCCGTCCGGCCGGGCGGGTATCGCGGGCGTGCTGCGGGCGGCGGTGCGGCGGGCCGAGGCCAGCCGGGCGCGCAGGGCGTCGGCGAGCCGGGGGTCCTGGGAGCCGCGCCGCTCGGCGGACACCTCGGTCATGCGGCACCGCCGGCGGGGTGGGAGGCGGAGTGGACGGCGGGGGTGGCGAGGTCGGGCGGGTCCGCGGGACCGGGCGTCGCGACCATGTCGGCCAGCAGCAGCGCCTCCAGCCCGGCGGCGAAGTCGGCCAGGACCGGGTGCTCGAACAGCAGCCGCACCGGCACGGCGAGGTCCAGCGCCGCCATCAGCCGCCCCGTGACCCGGGTGGCCGCCAGCGAATGCCCGCCGAGCGCGAAGAAGTCGTCGTGGGCGCCGACCTCGACGACACCGAGCACGGCCTCCCACACCTCGGCCGCCAGCAGTTCGGCATCGGTGCGCGGGGGGATCCGGTCGCGGCCGGGTTCGCGGCCGGACTCCGGACCGGGCGCGGGGAGGGCGGTCCGGTCGACCTTGCCCGAGGCCGTCAGGGGCAGGGCGTCGAGCACGACCCACCGCCGGGGCACCATGTGGTCCGGGACGCGGACGCGCAGGCGCTCCTCGACCGCGGGCGCGCTGAAGGCGGCCGCCGCCGAGGGGTCCACCGCGAGGTAGCCGACCAGGTGGGCGTCCGCTCCGGCGCCGAGCACCACGACGGCCGCGTCCACCACCGCCGGTTCGGCGCGCAGGGCGGTCTCGATCTCGCCGAGTTCGACCCGGTGGCCGCGCAGCTTCACCTGCTGGTCGCGGCGGCCCCGGAATTCGAGGGTGCCTCCCCCGGCTTCCCCGGCCTCTGCTCCGGAGGGCCCCCACGGCCCCCACGGCCGCCAGCGGGCCAGGTCGCCGGTCCGGTAGCGCCTGCCGGCGGGTGCGAACGGGTCCGCCGCGAGCGGGTCCGCGACGAACGGGTCCGCCTCGAACGCCGCCGCGGTCGCGTCGGGCCGGTTCCGGTAGCCCCTGGCGACACCCGCACCGCCGATCCACAGCTCCCCGGTCACTCCCGGCGGCACCAACCGGCCCATGGCGTCCAGCACATAGGCCCTCTCCCCGGCGAGCGGGCGGCCGATCGGCACCGCCTCGCCGACGGGGGCCGCCACCCGTGCCGCGGTCGAGTAGACCGTGCTCTCGGTGGGCCCGTAGGCATTCCACAACTCGCCTGTGCGAGAGAGGAGTTCGCCCGCCAGGGCGGGATCCATCGGCTCGCCGATGCTGACGACGCGCACCCCCGGTGCCGACCACTGGGCGGCGACCAGCATCCGGAGCGTCGTCGGGGTGGCGGTCATCAGCGTCACCCCGGCCCGGTCGATGAATCGCGCGACGGCATGCCCGTCCACCGCGGCCTCGCCGTCCAGCATCGCCAGCCGGAGCCCGCAGGACAGGCCGACCCAGAGTTCGAACCCGAACACGTCGAAGGCCGGCGAGGTGAGCCCCAGCATGACGTCGCCGGGCCGGACGCCCGGTGCGATCCGCATCGCGGCCACGAAGGCCGCCAGGTTCGCGTGGGTGACCTCCACACCCTTGGGCAGGCCGGTCGAACCGGAGGTGTACAGCACGTAGGCCAGCCCCTCGGGGGTCGGCTCGGGCAGTGCCACCGGCCCCGTGGGTGCACTTTGCAAAGTCCCTGAAGACTTTGCAAAGTGCGCAGCGCACTTTGCAAAGTGCACCCATACGGGCCCGGGGCTGCCCGCGCCGCCCAGATCGAGGAGGCCGGCACCGACCGCCTCGGCCAGTTCACCGGCGAGCGCGAGGGTCTCCCCGGCGGCGACGACGACGGTCGCGCCGGAGTCGGCGAGTTGGGCGCGCAGCCGTTCGACGGGCTGGTCCGGTTCCAGGGGGACGTAGGCCGCACCGGCCCGCAGGACGCCGAGCAGGGCCGCGGGGAGGAAACGGTCGCGGGGAAGGCAGACCCCGACGGTGAACGCACCCGTCGGTTCCGCCTCGGGCTCGAACGCCGTTGCCGTCGAGGTCGCCGCCACGGTCGCGGTCGCCGATGCCGCCGATGCGGTCGATGCGGTCGATGCGGTCGATGCCGCAGGAAGCAGGGCCTCGGCCACCCGCCGCGACCACTCGGCCAGTTCCGCGTAGCCGAGTTCACCGGCCGCGTCGGAGGTGGCCACCGCGGCCGGCCGCCGGGCGGCCTGGTCGAGCACGGCCGCCACCACGGTCCGCGGACCGTCGGCCGGCAGCGCGGCTCCGGTGCCGACGGCGAGCAGTTCGGCCCGCTCCGCCGGGCTCACCAGCTCCAGGGCCGACAGCGGAAGGTCCGGATCGGCCGCCGCGGCGCACAGGATCCGGAGCAGCCGGTCGGCGAACGCCTCCGCGTCGGCCGGGCCGAACCGGTCCGTGTCGTACGCGATCCGGAGCTCGGGCCCCCGCACCGTCTCGTTGACGAACACGGTCAGCGGTGCCTGCGTCCCGCCGTCGGTCGTCTCGCCGAGCAGTTCCAGCCGGACGCCGTCGTGCTCCACCGCCACCGGAAGGCCGGCCGGCTGGAGCGAGAGCACGACCGGGGTCCCCATCGTTCCCCGGGGGTGCTCGATGCCGGCCGCCTCGAAGGCCTCCTGCACGGTGAACCCCGGACGGTCCATGACCCGGGCGGTGGTGGCGGCGGCACGGCCGACGGCGCTCCGGAAGGACTCCCCCGCCGCCAGCCCCAGTCTGATCGGACTGATCCCGACCAGGGGCCCGACCACCGCCTCCAGCTCGGGGTGTGCCCGGTGCGCCACGGCTGCGCCGAGGACGACGTCGGACCGGCCCGTAAGGCCGGCGACCAGCACGCCGAGCGCGGTCAGGAACGTCGCGAACGGAGTGGATCCGCAGTCGGCCGCGAGCTCGCGCAGCACGGCCGCCGTCCCGGCGTCGAGGGGACGGGCCAGCCGTTCGCCGCCCGGCCTGCCGGAACCCGGGCGCGCGGCGGGGAGGAGGTCGTGCGGCGGGACGGCGTCCGCCAGCTCCCGGGCCCAGAAGGCCCGCAGCCGCTCCGCCCGCTCGGGCCCGGCGGCGAGCGCGCGTTCGTGCAGCGCGATGTCGCCGACCTGGACGGGCGGTGGCGCGAGACCGGGGTCGTGGCCCGACCGGCCGTCCGCCGGCGTGTCGTCCGCCCCGGCCGCCAGGTCGGCGGCCAGCTCCGACATCAGCACGCCGATCGACCAGCCGTCGAACGCCAGATGGTCGGTCACGAGGACCAGTTCGGCGTCGTCCTCGTCGAGCCGGAGCAGTGCGGCCCGCAGCAGCGGTGTCTCGGTGGCGAGGTCGAACACGTGGCTCGCGGCCGCGCGCGTCAGCTCGGCCGCCTGCTTCACCTGCTCCGCCCCGGACACTCCCCTGAGATCGTGCTCCTCGAACGGCACCGGGGCCGGCGGGCGGACCTCGGCGACCGGTTCCCCGTCGGCCGGTTCCCCGTCGACCGGCCGACCGGAGGCCTCCGCCGCGGAACCGGTCAGTACGACGCTGCGCAGCACCTCGTGCCGCTCGACCACCGCGTCCAGCGCGGCCCGCAGCCGCGCCGCGCCCGGCACTCCCCGCAGGCGCAGCCGGAAGGCGATGGTGGTGGCGCGCCCGCCGGGACCGATCTGCCGCAGCAGCCACATGCCCTGCTGCGCGGCCGTCAGCGGGTAGCGGTCCCGGCCGGGGTGGCGGACCAGCGCGGGCTCGGGCGCGTGGCCCGAACGGTCGGCGGCCCGGGCCCGCAGCAGCGAGGCGAGTCCGGCGACGGTGGGCGCGGCGAGGAAGTCCGTCAGTGACACGGCCGTGCCGAAGTCGCGGCCCAGGACGGCGCAGACGCGGGCGGCGGCCAGCGAATGTCCGCCGAGCGCCGCGAAGTCGTCGTGGAGGCCGATCTCCGCCGGCTCCAGGCCGAGGGCGCCGGCGACGGTCTCCGCGATCCGCTGCTCGGTGCCGGCGCGCGGGGCGGCGTACTCGGTGTCGACGGCGCGGCCGAACCCGACCTCGGCCAGCGCGGCGCGGTCGGTCTTGCCGGTCGGTCCGAGGGGCAGCCGGTCGAGGACCGCGATCCGGGAGGGGACCAGGTGGTCCGGCAGCCGCTCCCGCAGCCAGGTGCGGAGCCGCGGTCCGGTGAGTGTCCGGTCGGCCGACTCGGCGTAGGCGAGGAGGAGTCGGGTGCCGTCCTGGTCGGCCGGTGCCAGTGCCACGGCGTGCCGGACGGCCGGGTGCCCCGCGAGCGTCGCCTCGACCTCGCCCAGCTCGATCCGGAAGCCGCGGACCTTGACCTGGTCGTCGATCCGCCCGGCGAAGTGGTGCAGCCCGTCGACCCGCCGGACGAGGTCGCCGGTCCGGTAGTGCCGGACTCCGGCGGCGTCGGTGACGAACCGTTCGGCCGTGAGCTCCGGCCTGGCCAGGTAGCCCCGGGCGACCAGCGGACCGGACACCCAGAGTTCCCCGGTCTCGCCGTCGCCGAGCGGGTTCCCGGCGCGGTCGCGCACCGAGAGCCCGCTCCCGGCGTAGGGCGACCCGATCGGCGGCTCCGCCCGTCCGTCCGCGGGCACCTCGTGCGTCACGCAGCTCACGGTGCACTCGGTCGGGCCGTAGCTCTGGACGACCCTGCGGACGCCGGGGTTGGCGTGGATCCGGTCCGCGAGGGCCCGGGTGAGGGGTTCGCCGCCCGCGCGGACGGTGCGCACGCCCGGCGGCAGCGGCTCGCGCACCAGGGCGGCGAGCGCGGACGGCGTCCCGTAGACGGTGGTGACCCGGTCCCGCGCGGGGAGGGCGGACAGTGCGAGCAGGTTCTCGGCCAGGATCACCGTGCCGCCGCGGAGCAGCGGGAGGAACAGCTGCGTCACGGACGGGTCGAAGCAGACCGAGGTGGCGGCCAGCATCCCGCGGAGTTCGTCGGCGGAGTAGACGGACGACTCCCACCGCAGCAGGGCGGCCACGTTGCGGTGCTCGACCACGACCCCCTTGGGTCGTCCGGTGGAGCCGGAGGTGTACATCACGTAGGCGGCGTCCGTCGGGCCGCTGTCGTCGGCAGGATCGAGGCCGGTCTGCTCCTCGGTGCCCGGGCCGACCGTCTCGACCAGCAGCGGGCCGTCACCGGTGGCCGGGAGGACGTCGCCGCGGCGCCGGAGGACGGCCGCCGAGGTGATCAGCTGCGAGATCCCGGCGTCCGCGGCGATGTACTCCGACCGGCTCGCCGGGTAGGCCGGGTCCAACGGCACGTAGGCCGCGCCGGCCTTCCAGACCCCCAGCAGCGCGGGGAGCAGCCACTCGTCCCGGTCCAGGCACACTCCGACCAGTGCACCCCGCCCGACCCCCAGTCGGCGCAGTTCGCGGGCCACCGCACCGGCCCGCCGGTCGAGCTCCGCGTAGGTGGTCCGGACCGTCCCCACCACCACGGCGGTCCCGTCCGGAGCCCGTCGCGCCGTCTCCTCGAACGCCCGATGCACCGGACCGGTCCCGAACGTGTCCGCCGACGCCATTGTCGATCCCCCCTCGTGAACCTGCCATGACACCGGGGCGGGCCCTGTCAAGCGTCCCGGTGTTGTCGAACTCTGAGCGCTGGTCAGCTCTCGCCGTCGCCGTGGCGCGCACGGTCGAGCAACCCGGGAAGGGCCGGCCCGAAGGCACTCAGGGCGGGCTCCCAGCGGCGCGCCCACCGTACTGGCCCGCCTCCGGCGGGGTCCAGGGTTGTGATCGTCAGGAACATGCCGTCAGCCCCTCGGGGCCGAACGGCCTCCCTGCTGACGGCCCACCACTGACGGCCCACCGCTTCCGGGCGGCCGCCCGTCCGGTCCGGGTCCGGGAGGGTCAGTCGCGTTCGGTGACGGTGACGACCCGGAGTTCGGGCGAGTCCAGGATGTCCTTCTCGCAGAAGCGGGAGGTGACCCACTGTCCGGTGGAGAAGAGGGCGGTCTGGTCGGCGTGGTGGGGGGAGGTGGGGTCGGCGGACTGGGCGTAGGCGAGGAGGGTCTTCGCCTCGGGGCAGCCGGAGCCGTTCCAGCCGACGGCCTGGAGGTAGCCGGTGCCGGATTCGACCTCGTCGTAGCCGCCGGCCGCGGGGTCCCACCGTGCGTCGAGGACGTTCCAGACGCCCAGTTCGGCCGAGCCGCCGGGGAGCGGGATCCGGTCTCCGGCGCGGACGACGAACTGGGTGTCGCCCCACGGGGCGTCCGCCGGGATCCCGGCGGCCCGCAGTTCGGCGACGGCGCTCTCCAGTGCCCGGCGGACGGCCGGTGAGGCGGTGTTCAGGGTGTGCGGGGTCCGGAGCGGGTCGGTGGGTGAGAACGGCACCGTCCAGAGGTCCTCCGGCGGGGTGGTGGCGGTGAGTGCGCGCCAGAAGCGGTCGAAGAGCAGCGCGCCGCGGCTGTCGGTGTTCAGGGTCCGGTCCCAGCGGGCCAGGACGCGGCAGGCCTCGGCGAGGTCGTCGGCCGTGCCGCCGCCCGCGCCGCCCGACCCGCCTGCCTCGCCCGCACCGCCCCCGTCGCCCCCACCCCCCGAACCGCCCGCGCCGCCCGCGCCGTGCGGGTCCTTCACCGCCGCGGGGCAGGTCGCCGCGAGTCCGGCGGCGGCGAGGTCCCCGGCGGTCGAGCGGTCGGCGGACTGGTGGCGCTGGAGGTCCCCGACGCCCAGCCGGCCCCGGGCGGCCAGGGCGGAGACGTCCTGGAGCGCGCCGCGGGTGCGCAGGGAACGCGGTGTGCCGATGGTGCCGAAGATCCGCTCGTACCCGGTGAGCGGGTGGTCGGCGTTGGTGAGCCAGGCGCTGTCGTTGGAGTTCTCGACGTAGGGGGCGTCCCGGAGCGTGGGCAGGGACCCGGGGCCGAAGACGCCGGGCTGGAGTGCCCGGGGGTCCGTGCCGGGGGCGCAGTGCGAGCGCGAGCCGTCGAGGACGGCGAGTCCCGTGGCGGGGTAGGTGGCGGCGCCCAGCGGGGTGGAGCAGCGTCGTGCGAGTTCGTCGGTGATGCGCGGGAGGACCTGGGACTGGGTGAAGAGAGTGTGTCCGGCCGCGTCGGCGGCGACGGTGTTGGCCCAGGGCAGGCCCTGGGTGCGGTTCAGCGCGGCCAGGGCCTCGTCGGTGCCGCGGGCCCGGGCGAGCGCGAGCGCGGTGTCGGAGCCGCGGAGGTTGGCGGCGTTGGGGTCGCTGAGGGCGTAGGCGGTGGTGCCGGTCCAGGGCAGCGGGCCGGTGGTGTCGAGTGCGGTGAGGACGGGCCCGTAGCGGGTCCACCACTGGTCCCGGGTGACGGGCTCGCCGTCCTTCACGGGGACGGTGACGGTGCGCCGGGTCATCCGCTCGGGGCGGCCGTCGACGAGGTAGGCGGTGGGGTCGGCGGGGTCCAGGGCCAGTTCGTAGAGGTTCATCGGGACGCCGGTGGCGACGGTGTGGCTCCAGGCCAGGTCGGCGTTGTGGCCGATCGCCACAGTCGCGGTGCCGAGCAGGGAGGCGCCCATGACGTCGAGTTCGCCGGGGACGGTCTGCTGCGACTGCCAGAAGCGCTGCGTGCCGTGCCAGGGGAAGTGCGGGTTGCCGAGCAGCAGCCCGCGGCCGTTGCCGGTGGTCGAACCGTGGAACGCCACGGCGTTGGAGCCCGGGCGCGGCGGGGGGAGGGCGGCGAGCGGCCCGCGGGCGGCCTTCCCGGTGGCGGGGGCCTCGTGGTCGGCGGACGCGGTGCTGCCGGGGGCCGGGGGCCGGGCGGCGGTGATGCCGTCGATGCCCCGGCCCTCCCCGAGGAGGACCGCGAGGGAGTAGTCGAGCGCCGAGACGTCGACGGCGCTGACCGGCCCGACCCAGCCCGCGCCGGCGCAGGCCGGGTCGGTGACGGGGTTGCGGCGCAGCCAGGCGTTGTACCCGGCGGCCCAGCCGCGGCCCAGTTCGGTGACCGCGTGGCTGGGGCCGACGGGAGCGGGGGTGGCGCGGAGGCGCTCGACGGTCCCGGCGTCGCGCACGCCGCGGTAGTACAGGTCGCTGGCGAGGTTGGTGGTGGCGAACGAGCCCTGGGGGTAGGGGGCGGGGTCGGGACCGAACCAGCGGGAGCGCTCGCCGCGGACGGTGAGGAAGGCGTCGGCGAGGGCGCAGACGTTGTCCCGGGCCTGGGCCCAGCCGCTGCCGAAGCCCAGGCCGGCGTAGTCGCGGGCGACGATGTGCGGGATGCCGTACTCGGTGTAGCGGAGGACCGCCGACAGGCCCCGGCCGTCGGGTCCCGCCGCGGCGGTGCCGGGGGCCGGGCAGGCCGCGGCCAGCAGCAGGAGGGCCGCGGCCCGGACGGCCGCGCCGCGAAGTCCCCTACGTCCGGGTGTGATCGGTGCGGTGGTGCTCAACGGGGCTCCCGGATCGGCGGTGACGGGCCGTGGCCGCCGCGCGGCGCGCTTCGGCCGCGACGCCCGCCCCATCGAACCGGATCTCGCGGCGGCGGCTCGGCATTCCTCCCTCCGGGGGCGCGCCGGGGCCGGGCCGGCGGCCCCGGCGCGGACGGTACGGGGTCACTGACCGGCGGTCCGTACCGACCGCTGCTCCGAGCGCGCTTCGTAGATGCGCTTGTGCCCCCGGAGCGCGGCCAGGCGGAACGGTCCGGTGGTCTGCGGCGGGACGGGGTGGTCGCCACCGTCGACGGGGAAGGTCTGCTCGTGCAGCGCGCGGTACCCGGCGTAGTCGAGCGGCTGTCGCCGTGCGACGGCCTCGCGGTGCGCGGCGGTGCGCAGGTGGTCCCGGTAGCCGGGGGCGACGGTGCCGGCGAAGAACTCGGCGACGCTGCCGGAGCCGTAGCTGAGGAAGCCGACGGGTCGGCCGGTCAGGTCGTCCGCCTGGTCGAGCAGCGAGGCGAGGCCCAGGTAGAGGGACGCGGTGTAGCTGTTGCCGACGACGGAGTTGTACGCCGTGGTCGGTCCGACGGCGCGGGCGATCCCGTCCGGGTCCGGGTCGTGCCCGAGGACGTTCAGCAGGTGCCGGTGTGCCTTGAACGCCATTCTGGTGAACGGCTGGTGGTAGCAGAAGGCCGCGAACTCGTCGAGTTTCCGGCCGCCGTGCTCGCGGTAGTCCGTCCAGGCGGCCTCGACCGCCCGGAGGTACGCGGTGACGGACGTCGGCCCGTCGACCAGGGCGGCGTCA
Source organism: Kitasatospora sp. cg17-2 (assembly GCF_054031055.1). Taxonomy (NCBI): domain Bacteria; kingdom Bacillati; phylum Actinomycetota; class Actinomycetes; order Kitasatosporales; family Streptomycetaceae; genus Kitasatospora; species Kitasatospora sp. cg17-2. The sequence goes on along the minus strand of NZ_CM132923.1, from coordinate 9,002,641 downwards.
CGGTAGTTGGGCCGCCAGAAGTCCATGACGTCGGCGGTGTGCAGGCCCGAGGGTTCCTCGACGCGGACGAGCGCGGGGTCCGGGCCGATCAGCATGGCCGCGGCGGCCGCGCCCTGGGTCGCCTCGCCGGGGCTGTCCAGCTCGTACTTGGAGACGTCGCTGGCGATCACCAGGACGCGCTGCGCGGGGTCGCGGTGCACCAGGGCGACGGCGAGCTGCAGGGCCGCGGTCGCGCCGTAGCAGGCCTGCTTCAGTTCGACGGCTCGGGCGGCGGCGGGCAGTCCGAGCAGTGCATGGACGTACACGGCGGCCGACTTCGCCTGGTCGACCGAGGACTCCGTCGCGAGCAGGACCGTCCGGATCCGTTCGGCGCCGTGCCGGGCGACGACGGGGGCGGCGGCCGCGGCGGCCAGGGTGACGATGTCCTCGTCGAGGGCGGGCACGCTCATCGCCCGCTGGCCGATGCCCACGTGGTACTTGGCGATCTCGGTGCCGTGGTGACCGGCGAGCGCCGTGTGGGGCAGGACGAACTCGGTGGTGGCGAAGGACAGATCGTGGATTCCCACGGTGGTTCTGCTGCTGCGCATGGTCAGGCACTCTCCTTGGCGGTCCTGTTGTCGCGTTCGATCCGTAGGTGTGCGCGCATGAGTTCGCCCGGGTTGGTCTGCGCCGCGAGCAGCGAGAGTTCGCCGCACAGCACCGTGGCCGCCGCGATCACGGCGAGCCGGCGGGCGTTCTGCCCGGGTTCGCGCCCGGCCCGGCAGCCGAGCCGGGTCAGGTTGGTCTCCACGAAGGCGAGTCCCTTGCCGTTGCCGACCGTGCCGACGATCAGGTTCGGCAGGGTGCAGGAGAAGTAGAGGTCGCCGTCGCGGTCCTCGGCCATGGTGACGCCCTGGGAGCCCTCGACGATGTTGGCGGCGTCCTGACCGGTGGCCAGGTAGAAGCCGAGCAGCATGTTCGCGAAGTGGGCGTTCGCGGAGCGGATGCCGCCGGCGAGCAGGGTGCCGAGCAGGTTCTTGCGGATGTTCAGTTCGACGATCGCGGCGGCCGAGGTGTGCAGGACGCCCTCCACCACGTCGCGGGGGACGAGGAGTTCCGTCACCACGTTCTTGCCCCGGCCGAGGATGCCGTTGATCGCGGTGGCCTTCTTGTCGGTGCAGTAGTTGCCCGAGATCGATCCGTAGGAGATGCCGGGCACGGTCCGCAGCAGGTGGCGCAGCAGCGCGTCGGAGGCGAGGGTGGCCATGTTGTGCCCGGAGGCGTCGCCGGTGGAGAACTCGAACCGGACGAACAGCAGGTTGGCCGTGATCTCGTGCCGGACGCCGATCAGTTCGGCGAACCTGCTGGTGGCGCGCACCACTTCGCGCAGTTCCTCGGTCCGGGCGTTGATGGTCCGGGCGGCGGCCAGCGCGGTCTGCGCGTCGGTCGCCTCGACCAGCACGGAGCGGGTCATCCGCTCGTCGACCAGGGTGGCGACGATGCCGTGCTCGGCCAGCATGGAGACCTTGGCGCCCCGGCCCACGGAGGGCCACAGCGGTGACTCGTAGGTGGCGATGGGGACTCGGGTCTCGGTGGTGGCGACGTTCCCCGAGATGCGCAGGGGTCCCACCCATCTCATCGGGATCCCGGCGGCGGTCGGTGCCTCGGTCATGGCGTGGTTCCTGTCGGCTGGTCTGCTGGTGCCGCCGTTCGGCGGCGGGCGGTCGCGGTCGTCCTCGGGCGGCCGGTCACTGCTCGTTCCTCTCCTTGGCGGGGCGGATCTCCAGGGGCCGCACCCCGGCCGCCGCCCACCGGCGGCGGAGGTCGGCGACGGCCGGTGACGCCTGGGCGTCCAGCAGCGCGATGCCGCAGTCGCCGCCGCCCGCGCCCGAGGGCTTGGCCGCGGCGCCGACGGCCTCGGCCGCGTCGCACAGCGCCGTCAGTCCGGCCGTGAAGACGCCCAGTCCGGTCTCCTCGTCGAGGCGGGCCAGCGCTCGCCGGGCGCGCCGGATCTGGTCCAGCAGGTCCTGGTGGTTCCCGCGTTCCAGTGCGGTGATCGAGGCGCGCACGCAGTCGGTGGTGGTCGTCACGAACCTGCGGTGGGCCGGGCCGCCCCGCCAGGGTCGCCGCGGGTCGGGGCCGGCCAGGAGCGAGGCCGTGGAGGCCGGTGTTCCGGTCCAGCCGACCTCCAGGCCGAGGCCGGCCGGCGGCGGCAGCCGGCGCACCTCGAAGCCCGGCCAGGGCGCGCACAGCGCGCTCTCCACACCGCGCTGCCGGGCGAGTTCGAGCACCGCGGCCCGGTCGGGTGCCCGGTAGGCGATCCAGCCTCCCCAGGTACTGGCGGCGAGATCGCCTCCCGAGGCCGCGGCGTCGATGCCCGCCGTGGCGAGCAGGGCCAGCCGGAAGCGGGTGTCGAGCGTCAGTTCCAGGCGGCAGAAGGACGTCACGGCCGCGACGGTGGCCACCGTCACCGCGCCGCTCGAACCCAGGCCGAGCTTGGTGCCGTCGTCGTGCAGCCGGCTGCTGACCGAGATCTCCAACGCGGGTACCCGCAGGCCCCGTTCGGCCAGCAGCCGCCCCACGACCTCGATCGCCGACACCACGTGCGACAGCCCCGACCCGGCGCGCCGGTCGCCGTCGCCGCCGCAGACCGCCAGCCGGCCGTCCTGCCAGCGCCACCGCACCCGCCGCGCGCCCAGGTCGGAGGAGACGACGACGTCGGCCTCGCGGCAGGCGGAGACGGCCACGGTGACGTACCGGTCCACGGCCACCAGGACCGCCGGGGTGGCGGGCTCCAGGACCGCGTACTCGCCCGCGACGAACAGCTTGCCGGGCGCGCGCCGGACCACCGGTGGCCGACGGGTCCTCATCGGTCCTCGTCCAGCAGGCGGGCGCCCGGTCCGGGCCCGGCGATGTGGACCCGCGCTCCGGCCGCGGCCTCGCGCACGGCCGCGGCCACCCGGCCGGCGTCGGCGCGACGGCAGAGCACCTTGACGTTCGGCCCGGCGTCCATGGTGGCGAACGCCGCCGTGCCCTCGCGCCGCAGCCGCAGCACGCTGTCGAGCACGGTGAACGTGGCCGGCGACAGGTACCGCACCGCGGGCCGCGCGGCCAGCATGGCCGCGTGCATGCCGAAGGCGTTGCGCTCCGCGATCTCGCCCACCGCTTCGAGGTCGCCCCGGGCCAGCGCCGCGCGCAGGTCGACGAGGTCGGTCCCGCTGGAGGCGGCCCAGGACCGGTACAGCGGGGAGGTGTCGACGGTGCGGCGCATGGCCGCACGGCTGGACACGGCCTTGGGGCCCGCGTCGACCACCGCGACTACCAGCGCGGGGTCGAGCCCCTCCCCCACCGGCACCGGCGCGGCGTACGAGCTCTCGTCCGTGCCGGTCGCCGGGCCCGCGTGCCAGACCGCGAAGCCGCCGAAGACCGAGCGCGCCGCCGACCCGGATCCGCGCCGGGCCAGGCGCGACAGCGCGGTGGCGTCGAGGTCGAGCCCGTACGCGCCGGCGGCGGCCAGGGCGAGGGCGGCGAACCCGCTCGCGGACGAGGCCAGGCCGGCTCCGGTGGGGGCGGTGTTCGCGCTCTCCACCACGGCGCGCCGCCGGATCCCCGACCTGTCGCGCACCAACGCGAGGAACGCGCGGACGCGGTGCAGCGCCTCACCCTCGGCGGGCGCTCCGTCGAGCGTGACCGTGTCGTCCCCGTCCCCCGCGGCCAGGCGCACGCTCGTGGTCGTCGGGAAGATGTCCAGGGTCATCGACAGGCTGTCGGTCCAGGGGAGGACGAGCCGCTCGTCGCGCTTGCCCCAGTACTTGATCAGTGCGATGTTCGGATGCGCTTCGGCGACGGCGGCCCCGGTGGCGCTCCGCTCCGGCGACGGGGTGACCGTGTCCGGCCGGTCAGCAGGCATGGCCGCCGGAGCCTCTCAGTGGTACGGCCCAGGTCCGGACGGCACCGGAGTCGTGCAGCCGGCGGACGACCCGGCGCGCGTGCTCCGGCCGGGTGAAGGCGATCACGCAGCCGCCGAGGCCGCCCCCGGTGAGCTTGGCGCCGAGACTGCCGGCCGTGAGCGCCGCCTCGACCATGGCGTCGATCCTCGTGGTGCTGAGGCCGGCCGAGCTCAGCAGTCCGTGGTAGTCGGTGAGCCGGGCCCCGAACTCCTCCGGCACGCCGGCGGCGAGGGCGCGCCCGGCCTCGTCCGTGAGCCGCGACGCGCGGTCGACGAAGCTCTCCCGCGCTCCGGCACGGTGCCGGAACACCCCGGCCAGCAGCTCGACCGCGTCCTTGGTCCGGCCCACGACGCCGCTGTCCGCGACGACGACCAGGCCGTCGCAGCCGACGCTCAGCTCCTGCGCCCGGCCGTCCCGGAAGCGCAGCGGGGCCGAGGCGCCGACGGCCTGCGCGTCGACTCCGCTGGAGCGGCCGTGCGTTGCCGTCTCGGCGGCCTGCACCAGGCCGTTCACCACGTTCTCGGTGACCTCACCACCGAACAGGTCGACCAGGGCGAGGACCACCGCGCGGGCGTGGGCCGCGCTGGAGCCCAGCCCCCGGCCGGCCGGGATCGATCCGTCGAGGACCACGTCGAGGCGCAGGTCCTGGGGCACGCCCGTGGCCGCCCGGTACTCGGCGGCCAGTCGACGCAGTCCGTCCCAGGCCGAGCCCACGACGGGCGGCGGGGCGGATCCGGTCGCCGCGAAGGTCACGCCGTCGGGGTCGTCGGCGGCCCGGGAGGACCGTCCGGCGCTTGCCGTGACCGGCAGTTGAGGCACCGGCAGCGCGAGCGCCGGGGCGCCGTACACGACGGCGTGCTCCCCCAGCAGAACGACCTTGGCGTGCGCGCGGCCGACGCCGACCCGACGGGTCCGGTGCATTCCTGATGATCTCTCCGCCAGGGTCGGTGTCATGTCGTGTCCTTTCCGGACATCAGGTTCGGGTGTTCTCCGAATTCCGCGGGGTGCCGGTGCGCGTGGGCCTGGAAGGCGCACCCGTTCCGAGGGGGACGGAGGGGTGGGGAAAGGCCCGGAATGGCATGACCGGCACACACGGGGGGCGGTCACGCTGTTTTCGGGTGCGGCACCGGCCCGGGGGATCCGGCGGTTTCGCCCCCACTGCCAGTCGACCGCGTCCGGGGTCGGAACAGAAGCCGCGTCGACGACCTCGGTCGTGAACGTGTTGAACGCTCGCGCTTCCGTTCATGGACATTGTTCGTCGATCGACACCCCGCCACGGCCCTTGGGCCGCGCGTCCGCCCCGCCGGGAGGACGACCGGGAGGACCTCCGGGGCGGACCCTCAGAGCGCCTTCGCCCGGCTCACGGCCCGGGCGACCTCCAGGAGGTGTGCGGCGCGGCGGTGACGGGCGTGGGGGCGCAGGCCGGCCTGGAGCCGGCCCAGCGCGTGGTCGGCGCGGGTGGAGCGCAGCAGCGGGTAGTGCTGCAGGAAGGTGTCCCAGGCGGTGCCGGCCGCGTCGAGGTGGCCCATTCGGAGCAGGGTCTCCGCCCTTCGCGCCTGGGTGAGGGCGGTCAGCCTGTGGTCGTGGGACGGACGGTGCCGCGCGGAGCTCTCGAAGGCCAGCAGCGCCTGTGGGAGCTCGTTGAGCGCGAGGAGGATCTCGCCCCGCTGGTAGTGGAAGCCGGCCCGGGGGTAGGTGGCGAACGGCCCCTGGCCCTCGGGGCTCGGGGTGTGGTGGTGCTCGGCGTCGCCGAGGTCGCCCAGTGCCTCGCGGCGGCGGTCGCCGTGGGCGTGGGTGAGGGCGCGCTGGGCGAGCAGGAAGGCGCGGGTGGCGCCCGCGACGTGCGGGGCGGTGCGGACCGCGGCGTCGGCGAGGTCGGCCGCGACGTGCGGGTGCCCGCGCTCCAGGGCCTGGAGACTGAGGGCGCGCAGCGTGATGGCGCAGGTGCGGCGGTCGTGGGCGCGGTGGGCAAGGTCGAGGGCGGTCAGCAGGTAGCGCTGGGCCAGTGCGTGGCGGTCGGTGTCGGCGGTCATGTTGGCGAGCAGGTGGGTGAGTTGGGCGGTGTGGGTGAGGAGGTCGCGGCGCAGGGCCTCGCCGGCGGGCCGGGACAGGAGGACTGCCGCGTCCTCGCCGAGGTAGGCGACGAGGGCGGAACGCGCGTGGCCGCCGCCGTGGTGGTCCATCTGCCGGCCGAAGATCGCGATCATTTCCCTCAGGTGCCGTACGCCGGCGTTCCGCGGCTGAACGGCGTCGCCGGCCGCCTGGGCGGGGAAGTCGGTCGGGGTCGGCCACGCGGGTCGGGTCACGGCGAGCGGGACGTAGGGCATCCGGGTCAGTGCGGAGCGCGTGCCGGGAAGGACGTCGGCACGGGTCAGCGCGATCAGGCGCACGAGCGGATCGTCCACCGTGCTCGGTCCGGCCGCCGCCGCGGCCGGGCCCGGCTCGACGGCGTCCTGGGCGAGTCCGGTGTCCTCGGCCAGGACCGGGCGCCGCAGGCGGCGGGCGAGCACGATCGCGGCCAGTTGGGGAACGGGCGGGCGCGGGCGCGAGCCGCTCAGCCAGTGGGCGACCGAGGTCCGGTCGTAGCGCAGGTCCAGGCCCTGCGTCCGTCCTTCGGAGTTGATCGAGCCGGCCAGTTGGCCGGCGGTCCAGTCGGCCTCGAGCAGCATCTCCTTCAAATGCCGGTTCGGGGTGTTGCGTGCCATTGCCTCTCCAGGAGAGCAGGGGCCGGCGGCCGCCGGAGCGGTGGGCCGTGGGCGGCTGTGGAGTTGTGCCGCATCAGATACCTGGCGCGGAGGCTCGGCAAGACTCCTGCGCCGGTGGGTGTGTGAACGTGTTGAACGGCCCGGCCGCGGCGTACGGGCCGCGGGCCGGCGTCGGAGGGCCGTGGTATCGACTCCGGGTCCGCCCGGGAGTCAATCGTTTCCGGCCGATGATTTCACATCAGTTCGGGTACGGATCTTCAAACGTCGACACCCCGGGCTTTTCCGGCCGGGAGAGGCAATGGGCGCGGAAACCTCCACTTGAGGCTCCGCGACACCGACGCGGGTCGGAAAATCCGGCGAGCACTCGGAACTCACGGCAAGCTCCCCCTGATCGAGTGGTTTGACTTCTTCCGGCCCGCACGAAAGCCGAAGAAGTACGTAGTCGAACCATGCCTCGAAGGAGGAGGACCGTGAAGGCTCGTTGGATATTTCCGCTGCTCACGGCAGCCCTGACGCTCATGCAGGACCCCCCGATGAATCCATTCTGGCCCCCGGACCGGGAATCCGCACCGAAGGACGACGAGATCCTCGACGGCAAGTCCGCCGAACACTGCGGCAGCGTGTCGCCGGTTCCGCCGCAGAGCCCCGTCGCGAACGAGGACCTGACGGAGGAGTCCGACCACCGCCCGGCGTCGACGCCGGGACCGCAGGGACCGCCCGACGACGTCGAGGCCCCGGGCGCGGCGGAGTTCGGGGCGGCCGCCGGGGACGACCACCCGTAGGACGCTCTCGCCCCGGCACCGGGCCCGCGGGTGCGGACCCCGGCCGGTCCGGCCCGCCGCCCCGGCCCACGACAGGACCGCGGACGGGTCGCTCGCGCGTCCCGCCCCCCGCCGGGGGGCAGCGGCGTCCCACGCCGGGGGTCGGGACGGGCCGGGACGGGGGCGGCGACAGGGACGGGGAGGGCGGGCCGGGGGCGGGACGAGGGGGGACGCCCCCGCCGCTCTCCCCCGGCCGGTCCGGGGCGTCCCAGGGACGGGAAGTCCCTGGTGGGACGGGTGGCGCGGCGCCGAGCATGGGCCGTGTCCGAGTCACGGACCGCAGACCCGGGGGCGTCCCGCCGGGGCGGCCCGTGACCGCTTACCGAGATGGGGGAGCCTTCCATGATCAAGAACGTGTTCCGGCGCGGAGCCGTCACCCTCGGCGCCGTCGCCGTCGCCGTCACCTCGCTCGCCGGCGTCGCCCACGCCGACCGGGGCGTCCCGTACGTCAAGCCCGGCCAGCACAGCTCCGCGGTCTCCTGCGTGCAGCAGGGCCTGCGCAACGCGGGGTACAACATCGAGGTCGACGGCCAGTACGGCAACGCGACCTACGCGGCACTGACCGACTTCCAGCACAACCGGGGCCTCTCGGCGGACGGCGTCGTCGGTCCGAAGACCGGTGACGCCCTCTACTACGGCTACCTCAAGCCCTCGGGCAACCTGGTCCAGATCGAGTTCTGCCCCACGGTCATCCCCACCACCTACTGATCCGCGGCCCGGACCGGTCGTCCGGACGACCACTCTGACGACCGCTCCGGGCGACCCGCCCGAACCGACCGACCGCCCGTCCACCGGATCCGGTCGGCCGCACCGCTGCCCTCGTGCCGTCCCAGCAGGCGCGGGGGCAGCGGTGCTCCGCCGGGCCCCGCGCCTCCCACCCCTCCCGCTCCCCTTCCGAAGGAACAGGTAGCCCTCGACATGACCACCGACCCCACCCCCTTCCACCCCGGGCGCCGCTCGGTGCTCACCGGCGCCTTCGCGCTCGGCACCGGCGCGCTGCTCTCCGCCGCGCTCCCCGCCGGGGCGGCACGCGCCGCCACCGGCCCGGCGATCGCCTCCACGGCCGTCTGGGGCGCCCGCCCCGCGTCCGGCCCGCTCAACATCCTGCCCGGCGCGCCGGACAAGGTGATCGTGCACCACACCGCGACCGCCAACGTCACCGACTACTCGCAGTCCGCCGCGTTCTCGCTGGCCAGGTCGATGCAGACCTACCAGATGGACAGCGAGGGCTGGATCGACACCGGCCAGCACTTCACCGTCAGCCGCGGCGCGTACATCACGGAGGGCCGGCACAACAGCCTGTCCACCCTGACCGGCGGCACCCAGCACGTGGAGTCCGCCCACTGCACGGGGCAGAACACGGTGGCGATCGGCATCGAGAACGAGGGCACCTACAGCACCGTCGACCCGCGCAGCGAGCAGTACGCGGCGCTGGTCACCCTCATCACCCACATCTGCCGCCAGTACGGGCTGCGGGCCTACCAGATCTACGGGCACCGCGACTTCAACACCACCGAGTGCCCCGGCGACCGCCTGTACGCGCTGATTCCGCAGCTGCGCCGCGACGTGGCCGCCCGGATCGGCGGGGACCCGACCGGCCCGGTGTGGCCGGTACTGAGCAGCGGCGCCTCGGGCGAGCGGGTGAAGACCCTGCAGTACCTGCTGGTGCAGCGGGGCGCCTCGCTGACCGTGGACGGCTCGTTCGGTCCCGCCACCCGCAGCGCCGTCACGGCCTTCCAGAACACGGTGCACTCCTCGGCGGACGGCGTCGCGGGCAACCAGACGTGGAGCCAGGCGGTCGCGCCGCTGGCGCGCGGGGCCTCGGGCAGCGCGGTGACCGCCGTGCAGAGCCAACTGGTCGCGCACGGCATCACGGTGGCGGTCGACGGCGCCTTCGGCCCCGGCACGCAGTCCGGGGTGGCGTCCTTCCAGAGCTCGGCCTCGCTGCCCGCCGACGGCGTGGTCGACGCCCGGACCTGGAGCCGGCTGGTCGCCTGACCCCGGACATCCGAGGCCCGAGGCCGTACGGCTCCGGCGCCGCCCGCGGTCGAGGTCACCGCGGGCGGCGCCGCCGCGCGTCGTACCGGGAGCGGCGCCCTGTCGGACGGCACGTCATGCCGCGCGCACCGCAGGAGCCATGACGTTGCGTCTGCCACGAAAGGTCGGCCCCGGCCGTCGTGGGACGTCCCCGGATCGCCGGGGACCGTGGTGGGACGCCGGTACCCGGCCCGAGAGTGGGCGGCACCGCCTGATCGTCCGACAGGCGCACCGGAAGGGATGACCGTGAAACACATCGCAGCCCTGCGCGGCCTCGCCGCGGCCGTGCTCGCACTCGTGGCCTTCGCCCTGTTGCCCGCACAGGCGCAGGCCGTCGACTCGACCACCTGGATCCAGCGCAATCTGGTCGGGATCGGCTATCTGGCGAGCGGCGGCGTCGACGGCGACTACGGCCCGGCCACCACCGCCGCCGTCCGCGGCTTCCAGCGCGACAACGGGCTCGACGAGGACGGCGCGTACGGACCCAGGACCGAACTCGCCCTCCACAACAAGGTCGCCGAGGTCCAGCGCGCGGCCGGCTCCGGCGCCGACGGGGCCTACGGCGCGGGCACGACCTCCTCCGTCGCCGCCTGGCAGCGGGCGCACGGGCTCGGCTCGGACGGCATCGCCGGCCCCGCGACCATGAACGCGATGGGGGTCGCCCGGACGGTGCGGATCACCGCGCAGTGGAAGTTCCCCGCCCTCGGCTGGAGCGTGAGCGGGCAGTTCGGCTGCCTGGAGCAGATCTACACCCACGAGAGCGGCTGGAAGGTCTACGCGACCAACCCCTCCTCCGGCGCGTACGGGATACCGCAGGCGCTGCCCGCCACCAAGATGGCGTCCGCCGGGTCCGACTGGCAGACCAACCCGGCCACCCAGCTCGGCTGGGGCCTGAACTACATCAAGTCGCGCTACGGCGACCCGTGCTCGGCGTGGAGCTTCTGGCAGTCCCACAACTGGTACTGATCGGCACGAGGGCAGGGCCCCACCCCGGACGGGGGTGGGGCCCTGCCCTCGTCGTGCCTGCTACGCGCCGCCGCCGGGAAGGGTGCCGCGGCGCAGCTCCCGTCCCTGGGCGACGGACCGCGCCAGACCCGCCGTCAGGGCCAGTGCCAGCACGGTCAGCGACCACAGCGCCATCTGCCGGCGGTCCTGCGAGGCGGCGTCCCCGTCGCCGGGCGCACCGGAGTGCCCGGTGGTGGCCGGCGCGGCGGCCGCCGTGCGGCAGGCCTCCGCCCGGGTCCACAGCTCCAGCAGGCGCCGTTCGTCGGCCTGGCAGACGGCGGCGATCCGCTCGACGGCGTCACGCGGCGGGAACTGCTTGCCGTTCACCCACCGCTCCCACGAGGACTTCGCGTAGTGGGTGTGCTCGCTGATCCGGGCGTAGGTCAGACCGGACGCGGACTTCAGTGACCGGAGCTCCTCGGAGAGCCGGTCGGCGGGGTCCTTCGACGCGCCGCCGGACAGAAGAACGTGGTCCATCATGTGTTTCCCCCTGGTCGTTCCGTTGTGCGATCGAGGACGCGCGACGGAGCCGGGTGCCGTGCCGCACTCCCGCCGGCCGGTCCCCACGGGCCGTACCGGTCTCCCGGCGGCCGAGCCCCCCGCCCCCGCGGTGCGCCCTCCCGCGGCACGGCCCACCCCGGGTCGCGTGCTGCGGCTCCGTCCACTGTCCGACATCCCCGGGACGAAGATCCACGATCTTGCGGATGTTGGGACGGGTACGACGTACCCCACCGCCCTGAGCTGCGGTTTGAGACACCGGGACCACGCAGGTTGAGACAGCCCGGGGCCCCGGACCGGCACGGTGGGACGCCGTCGCCGCCCGCGCTTCGGAGCCGGCGCGCAGCCCGTCCGACCAGGCGCGACGGCTCCGCCTCCGTCCCCGGCCGGCGCGCACCCGAGGGAGGGCGTCCCAGGGACGCGAAACCTTCGCGGGACGGCTCCGGGGCTTCCTAGTGTCGGCTGCCGACGGTCGTTGCGGCCGTCCTCACCCACCTCTCCAGGAGCCACGCCATGTCCGTGTTCCCGCTCGTCAAGCGCGCCGCCGTCGTGACGGCCACCGCCGCCGTCGCCGTCACCGTCCTGGCGGGCACCGCCAGCGCGCGGCCCTCCGCCGGCGAGATCGCCTACGGCGACCGCGGCACCGGCGTCAAGTGCGTGCAGCTCGCGCTGAACGCCTCCCTGCACTCCGGCCTCCAGACCGACGGCATCTGGGGTGCCCGCACCGAGAGCGCCGTGCGCCAGTTCCAGAAGGCCAACCACCTCGACGCGGACGGGGTGGTCGGCGTCCAGACCGGCTCCCAGCTGCTGGAGGTGATCGTCCACCACGAGCACGACTGGGGCAACACCTGCTGGGAGAACCTGCCGACCTGGTAGTCCGGCCCGTTCCCGGGGCCGTCCGCCGACGGCCCCGCCTCCTCCCTTCGCCCTCTCCTCCCCCTCCCCTCCTCGCCTCCTCTCCTCGTCCCCTCAGCAGAAGTGAGAACGTCCGTGAAGCGCTTCCCGGCCGTAGCGGCCGCGGTCTTCGCCGCCCTCCTGGCAGCCGTGCTGTCCGTCCCCGCCGCCCACGCCGCGAGCTGGCCCGTCGTCCGCAGCGGCGACCAGGGCGCCAAGGTGTCCACCGTCCAGTACCTGCTGAACGCCCGTGGTTACGCGACCGGCGCCGACGGCGCGTTCGGCCCCGCGACCGAGGCCAAGGTCAAGAGCTTCCAGAGCGCCAACGGCCTCAGCCCGGTGGACGGCATCGTCGGCGGCGCCACCTGGCCGAAGCTGATCGTCACCGTCCGCCAGGGCGACAACGGCGACGCCGTCAAGGCGCTCCAGGTCCAGCTGAACGCCCGCGGCGCCAGCCTCGCCGTCGACGGCGCCTTCGGAGCCGGCACCGACTCCTCCGTCCGCGGCTTCCAGCAGTCCGCCGGCCTGAGCCCGGTGGACGGCATCGTCGGCCCCGCCACCTGGTCCGCCCTGGTCTCCGGCAGTGGCGGCAGCACCGGCGGCGGCAACGGCGGCGACCTGCTCAGCCAGTCCCAGGCAGCCTCGCTGCTCTCCTCCGCGGGCATCACCTGGTCCTCCTCCGGCAACTGCTCCAACCGCAACAGCAGCAGCTGCACCTCCTTCGACGGCCTGCGCCGCGCCTCGGCGGACGGCGCCGTCGCGCTCAAGCACGCCGTGGGCGGCTGCGGCCTGACCATCACCGGAGGCACCGAGACCGGCCACGCCGCCGGCACCTACAGCCACGCCAACGGCTACAAGCTGGACTTCGCCATGGCCGGCTGCCTCACCAGCCACATCACCGGCAACTTCACCTACAGCGGGATCCGCGGCGACGGCGCCACCCTCTACACCTCCTCGTCGGGCAACGTCTACGCCAACGAGGGCAGCCACTGGGACGTGACCTTCACCGGCTGACGGCCCACCCGGCACGAGCACACACCCCGAGGGGCACCGGACGCGTCCGGTGCCCCTCGGGGCCGTTCGGTTCACGGGCCCGGGGCAGGGACCGGAAGCGGAGCCCGTGGCGCCTCAGTCCGCCAGCCAGTGCAGCTCGTGCGCCAGGGTCCTGGCGACGGCGCGGACGCGGCGGTGCAGCGGCGACTGCTCGCGCGGGAGGACCAGATGGATCGTCAGGCCGGGCGCGCCCCGCAGCGGTCGCCAGGTGAGACCGGTCGGCTGTGCCGCCACCGAGGCTTCTCCGGCCGGGGCGAGGGTGACCCCGTCGCGCAGGTCGCGCTGCGACAGGTCGAAGGCGACCGCGGGCGTGCGGAACCGCGGGTGCGGCCGGACCTCCCGGAACAGTGCGGACAGCTGGTCGTGGACCACGGGATTGGCCGCGCGGTCCGGGAGCCGCAGCGGATACGCGGCCGCGTCGGCGATCTCGATCTCCGGGTGTCCGGCCAGCGGATGGTGCCGCGCCAGCTGGACCCCGACGCGCGTACGCCGCAGCAACAACCGCCGCACGCCGCGGCCCGGTTGTTCACCGCGGGTGATCCCGGCATCGATGCGGCCGTCGGCGACCGCGGGGGAGATCTCCGGTGTCGCCATCGGGACCGCGCCGACGTCGAGTCCGCCGTGGTCGCGCATCAGCCTGTCCACCAGGGCCGGTGTCGTCCCGGCCCCGGTGCTGAGGCTGTATCCGATGCGCAGCGTGCCCAGTTCGCCGTTCGCCGCGCTCCGGGCGGTGCCCCAGGCCCGGTCCAGCGCCGCCAGCGCGGGCGGGGCGGACTCCGCCAGGGCCGCACCGGCCGCGGTCAGTACGACGCTGCGCGTGTTGCGGACCAGCAGGGCCGTACCGAGTTCCGCCTCCAGCCGGCGCATCCGGGCGCTGAGCGCGGGCTGTGCGACACCGATCCGCGCGGCGGCGCGGGTGAAGTTCAACTCCTGGGCCAGCACCAGGAAGTAGCGCAGGCTCACGGTGTCCGGCGCCACGTCGCCCCCCGCCGATTGATAGCGATCCGTTCTGACCCTATCCCGAACCGGTCTTTCCCTCGGCTGCGTGTCGGGCCCTAGCCTGCGCATACGACGGTTCCGTCGACCGCGGTACCCGTCGTCGGGATCGATCGATTCACGTGTCTGTTCACGTGTCTGTTCAAGTGTCGATCCGACGGTGGACGTGTTCTGCCGACTACGGAGGTTTCCATGGCCAAGGGCTACTGGGTCAGTGTCTACCCCGCCGTTCCCGACCCTGCGGAACTGGCTGCCTACGACGAGCTGGCCGGTCCGGCCGTCCGGGCCGCGGGCGGGCGGGTCCTGTCCAGCGGCGGTCGGATCGTCGCCCACGAGGCCGGAATCACGCGACGCGCCGTTCTGATCGAGTTCGACAGCTTCGAACTGGCCGTCGCGGCCTACGAGAGCGAGGCGTACCAGCGGGCGATGCTGGCCCTCCCCGACGGCTTCGAGCGCGACTTCCGCATCGTCGAAGGCGTCGCCTGACCGACGGGCCCGACCGTCGCCGGACATCGGACGGTGGCCGGCCCGCGGGGTGGGGGCCTCCGTGGTCCCACCGGTCGTCCGTCAGTCGACGCGGAAGCGCAGCGAGGGCGAGCCGTAGTAGAAGGGCGAGGTCGCGATCAGCGGGTCGTGGGTCTGCCGGTCGGCCCGGGCCCACTCCTTGAGGCCCAGGTGCATGCCGTCGGCCGTGAGGATCCCGGCCCGGCCGTCCCCGGTCCGGTTCAGGGTCCAGACCTGCAGGGCGTTCCCGTCGCAGACCGCCTGGCGGACGGGGGCGCCGTCGGCGGTCGTTCCGGTGTGGGTCAGGCAGAGCCCGGAGCGCGCGTTGCGCACCGCTATCTGCCTGCTCCGCCCCGGTACGGGGATCAGGTCCCAGGACTGCGCGGGCCTTCCCGTGCAGGGTGCCTCGTGGGGCTGGGCCTCCGCGGCGGCGTCGATGTCCATGCAGAGCCCGGTGGAGTCGATGCGCAGCCGGGTGCGGTCGATCGGCGGCACGGCCGACGAGGGCCTGGCCGTCGAGGTGGTGGGGGACGCGGTCATGGGGGCCGCGGTGGTGGGGCGCGCGGTGGTGGGCGACGGGACGGGGTCCGGTGCCGCGGCGGCGGTTCCCGACGGGGTCCCGGTCGAGGAGGGTCGGGCGGCCGCCCTGCCGCCGTCCTCGTGCGACTGCACGTACACGGCGGTGGTGAGGGCCCCGGCGGCCACAACGACGGCACTGGTGACCGCGATCCACTGGGGCACACCGAGAAGGCCGGCCGCCGGGGCGCCGGCGGCGGGAGCGGCGGCGGTCGGGACGGCGGCGGTCGGGACGGAGGCCGGCACGGCCTGCCAGGCGAGCGCTGCCGCTCCGCTTCCCGGGGCGAGCGGCAGCAGGAGGGGCAGTGCGGCGCGCAGGCGGCTGTTGAGGTCCTTGATGTCCTCGAGGGCGAGCCGGCACGGGGCGCAGCCGCTCAGGTGGTTCGCCAGAGCCCGGTCGGACTTCCGGTCGGTCCGCCGGTCCGAGCGGCGTACGGCCCTGGCCAGTTGCGCGCTGTGGTGGTCGCATTCCGGGGACCGGCCCGGGCGGCCCGCGTGGGCCGTCAGGTAGGCCTCGCGGAGGCCTTCGCGGGCGCGTTCGGCCAGCGACCAGACCCCGCTCGCGCTCAGTCCCAGCGCCGAGCCGGCGTGGCGGGCGTCGCGGCCCTCCACGACCGTGTGCCACAGCACTTGCTGCCAGCGTTCGGGCAGGGAGTGGAAGGTCCGCGCGATCAGTGCGTCGTTCTCGCGCCGCAGGACGGTCTGCTCGCCGCTCGCGGCCGTCGGAAGAGCGGCGGTGAGGTGTTCGACGTCGTCGGTGGGCTGTGCCCGTCGCCGCTCGGCCGCCCAGTCGGCGACCAGGTGGCGGACGACGGTGACGAGGTAGGGGCGCCACGGACCGGTCGGGCCCGCCCCGGCGAGCAGCGCGCTCAGGGTCCGGGTGAACGCCTCGGCGGTGATGTCCTCCGCGGTGTGCGGATCCCGCGTGCAGGCGCGGGCGTGGGCCAGGACCGCCGCGCGGTGACGGTCGTACAGTTCGGCGGTCGCCCGCTCGTTGCCGTCGCGGACCAGGGGGGTCAGTTCCTGGTCGGTCAGGTCGGTGAGCGGGGTGGCGTCGCCGTCCGCGGTGCTCCCGGCGGACGGACGGCCGCCGTACGGCTGTTCGGCAGCCGCCTGCTCGCCGCCGGTCCCGGGCTGTGGGCCGTGGTGCGCCTGCATGCTGCTCCGTTCGTTGGCGGCCGGGCCGGGAGGTGTCCCCGGCGGCGGACCGTCGTGTCTCCCACCGGGGTCCTCGTCGTGAGGTCGAGGTGCGCGGTCGCCCGGCCGGCCGCCTCCCGGTGTCGTGCCGACGGCCGGCCGGGCGGTGGTCCGTCAGCGCCGCGCGCGTGCCCGGCGGCCGCCGCCCCGGTTGCGGCGTCGGAGGAGCAACGCCCCGGTGGCGACCAGTGTGGCCCCGGCCGCGGTGGTCAGGGCAAGGGCGATGCCGTTCCCGCCGGTGTGGGCGAGGTCCTTGTCGTGGTCGGCGCCGGGGTCGGCCTCGGGGTCGTTGGAGCGGGTGGCCGCGGGGGGCGTGACGGGGCCGGTCGGCCGGCCTCCCCCGCCGGCGGTGGGCGGGGACGGCATCGCGGGAGTGGTGGCCCCACCTCCTCGGGGGGCCGGGGCAGAGGCGGGCGGGACAGAGGCGGTCGGGGCGGAACCGGTCGGATCGGCCGGGGCGGAAGCGGTCGGATCGGCCGGGGCGCCCGTCGGGTCGTCGCCGTCCGCCGGCTCGTCCGCACCGTCCGCACCGTCCGGGTCCGGCACGGGGGTCGCCGGGGCGGAGGCGGCGGGGTTCTCGGGCGACACCACCACGGCGGGCGCGGTGCCGGCCCCGGCGGGCGGGGTGACGCCGTTGACGGTGACGGTCACGGTGGCGCTGTCCGCGTCCACCGCACCGACGGTCACGGTCAGCTTCGCGGCCGCGTCGTGGAGGGTGGTGACCGCGCCGTCGCGGTCACCCGCGGACGGCGAGAGCGGGTCGGCGCTCCGGTAGGAGTCGCCGGACACCCGGTAGGCGTAGACACCGTTCAGCCGGCCGTCCAGGGATCCTTCCGGGCGGCGGTACTCCAGGACCAGCCGGTCGTGGCCCAGCGGCACCTCCAGGGCGCGGACGCCCTTCTGACCGCCGTACAGGGGACGCAGGACGAAGGTGCCGGAGGCGGTCACCCGCTGGTGCTCCCCGGCCGCGAGCCATCCGGCGTGGATGAGCTGGGTGGCCGACAGGCCCGGGCCGGCGCCGCCACCGCCCATGGGCGACTTCCGCCCCATCTCCGCGGGGCCGCCGCAGGCACCCAGGTCGCCGCCCGGGCAGACCCGGCGCGGCTGGTGCGGCAGACCGAGGTTGTGGCCGAACTCGTGGGCGAGGGCCGCCGGCGTCGGACCGCCCTTGCCGGCCTTCAGCCAGCTGACCGGGCCGCCGACCTGCGCCAGCCCGGCCCAGCCGCAGGGCACCCGGGGCAGGACGATGGACAGGCTGTCGTAGTCCTTGCCCTTCGTCAGCCCCCGCTGCGGCAGCTGGCGTTCGATCTCCTGACGGGCCGCACGCGGGTCGCAGTTCGCGTGCCACGGCAGCGTCAGGGGCCCGAGGACCTTGTCCGGGACGGCGGGGACGTAGCTGAGGCGGCCCCGGGAGACGGCGCGGTAGTAGCTCTGCAACGAGCCCTCCGCCCCGAAGTACCGCTGCGCGATGCCCGCCCTGTCGGTTCCGGCATCGGCGTGGTGCTGGTCCTCGAAGTCCGCCAGGACCACCAGGACGCGGTTGTTGCGGGTCTCGTCCGCCGCGGCCGGTACGGCGCCCGTCCCGGCGACGGCGGCCAGTACGGCGAAGGACGCTGCCCCGGCCGCGGCCCGGGCGATGGTGAACTGCATGGTGCTCTGCGCTCCTGCGTCGAAGAAATGTGGCGCGGGTGGGACGGCGGTACGCCGACCCCCTCCCGCGCCGTGACGCATTCGTTATCCACCGGTGCCGCGCACGGCCCGCGGCGGGCCGCCCCCTTCGGGCCACCGCCCCCGGCCGGTGCGGCGTCAGCCCGTGGACGGGAGGTTCCCGCCCGCGGTGACCAGGCCCGTCTCGTAGGCGATGACGACCAGCTGGGCCCGGTCATGGGCGTGGAGTTTGGCCAGCAGCCGCCGGACGTGCGTCTTGACGGTCGCGATGCTCAGCCCCAGATGCTCGGCGATCGCGTGGTTGGGCAGTCCCCGGGCCACCAGCCGGAGCACCTCCCGTTCCCGTGGGGTCAGGCCCGCCAGCTCCCCGGCGAGTCGCGGGCGAGGCTCGTGGCGTTCGGCGAACTCGCGGATCAGACGGCGGGTGACCGCGGGCGCGAGCAGGGCGTCGCCGGCGGCGACCACCCGCAGGGCTGTCAGCAGGTCGGCGGGCAGGATGTCCTTCAGGAGGAACCCGCTGGCCCCGCCGCGCAGTGCCGCGTACACGTACTCGTCCAGGTCGAACGTGGTGAGGACCAGCACCCGGATGCCGGCGGCGTCCGGGTCCGCGCAGATGCGCCGGGTGGCCTCCAGACCGTCCGTGCCCGGCATCCGGATGTCCATCAGCACGACGTCGGGCCGCAGCCGCAGGGCGAGTTCGACGGCCTGCTCGCCGCTGACGGCCTCGCCCGCGACGGTGAGGTCCGGCGCGCTCTCGATGAGCATCCGGAAACCCGTCCGCAACAGCGCCTGGTCGTCGGCGACGAGGACCCGGACCGGCCGGTTCACCGTGCTGTCCCCGATCCGCAGGGCAGCCGCGCGTGCACCCGGAATCCGCCCGTCGCCAGGGGGCCGGCGGTGACGGTCCCGCCGTACACGGCCGCCCGCTCCCGCATCCCGACGAGCCCGTGCCCGCCGCCGGGACGCCGGGACGGGAGCGGGGACGGGAGCTGCGACGGCAGCCGGAGCGGGAGCCGCGGCGGGAGCCAGGACGGGAGCCGGGACGGCGCGTCGTTCACGATCTCGATCTCGACCGCGCCGGGCCCCGTCCGGGACAGGCTCACCCGGCAGTCCGCCGATCCCGCGTGCCTGACGACATTGGTGAGGGCTTCCTGGACGATCCGGTAGACCGCCAGTTCCACTCCCGGGGGGAGCGGCGGATCCGGGTCGACGGACAGTTCCACGCGCGGGCCCGCGCCGGCCGCGAGCGCGGGCAGGTCCGCCAGACCGGGGGCGGACCCCCACTCGGCTCCGTCACCGGGTGATCGCAGGACGCCGAGCATGCGGCGCATCTCGGTGAGCGCCGTCCGGCCCGCCGTCCCGACCAGTGCGAGGGTCCGCCCGGCCTCCTGCGGGTCGGTGGGGGCCACCGCGCGGGCCACCTCGGCCCGGACCGCGATGACCGTCAGATGATGGGCCACCACGTCGTGGAGCTCGCGGGCGATCCGCAGGCGCTCGTCCGTCACGGCCTGCCGGGCGGCGAGTTCCGCGTACGACCGCTGCTCCCTCAGCGCGGTGGCCACCAGCCAGGGCAGCGTCATCATCGAGGACGCGAAGACGACGCCCGACGCGACCCCGGAGACCGGGACCGGTCGCGGTACGAGGGCCATGGCCGCCGCGACGGCGCCCAGCGAGCAGCCGAGCGCCGTCGCGGACCGGCGCCGCGGTTCCCGCGCCGCCACCGTGTACAGCGCGGCCCCGACGGGCACCCAGGACTCCTCCCAGCCGGTGAACGCCAGGGCGAGGACCGCTCCGGCCAGGACCGTGTACAGCACCCGGACGGGCCGTCTGCGCCGCACCGCGACCGGCAGCCAGACCACCGCCGCCACGGCGCCCGCGGCCCAGCCACCGCTCAGCGTCTCGCTCGCACCGAACGCCAGGGCGAGGAGCACGGCCGCGACCGTGTCCACGCCGTGCCACTGCCCGTCCCGCAGACGTCCGGCCACCAGCGGCCGTGACTCCCCGTCACCCATGCCGGCCACGCTATCCGAGCGAGACCCCTGGCCCTGTCAGCCCGGAGGACGTCATCCCGAGGGCAGAGTCGTCCGCGCGGCCGATGCCCGTCGTACCCTCCTGGGCTGACACCGGGTTCCTCCCCGGGCGCGAGGCCGCCGGGCCCGCCGGACGGAACAGTGGAGCCATGAATCGGAGAACACTGCTGTCCTCGTCCGCCGCACTGGCCGCCGCCATGGTCACGGGTCCGCTCGCACCGGTGGCCGGCGCGCGACCGGGCGTCCCGCGACCGACCGGCGCGCGGCCCGGCCAGGAGGAACCCGTGCGGTTCCGACTGCCCGCCCCGAACGGGCCCTACCCACTGGGCACGGTCGCGCTGCACCTGGCCGACACCGCTCGGCCCGACCCCTGGGTGCCCTCCCGCCCCTGCCGTGAGCTGATGGTCAGCGTCTGGTACCCCGCCCGCGGCGGCGCGGCCCGCCCCACCGCTCCCTGGATGCCTCCGGCGGCGGCCGACCGGTACCTGGGCCTGCTCGGCCTGCCTCCCGGCCGGGTCCGGCTGGGAGGCACCCACGGCCACGAGGGCGCTCCCGTCGGCGGCCCGCCCGGCCCCCTGCCCGTCGTGCTCTACTCCCCCGGCTCCGACGCGTCACGGTCGTTCGGCACCGGCATCGTGGAAGACCTCGCCGGCCACGGCTTCCTGGTGGTCACCGTCGACCACACCTACGACGCGGCGGTGGTCGCCTTCCCCGGCGGACGCGTCGAGACGAACCCGCTGGGCGGGGTCGGCGACTACGCCAAGGCCCTCGAAGTCCGTACCGCCGACATCCGCTTCGTCCTGGACCGGCTCGCCGTCCTCGCCTCGGGCGGCCACCCCGGCGTCTGCCGCACCCCGCTGCCCACCGGCCTGCGCGGGGCGCTCGACCTGCGGCGCGTCGGGATGCTCGGCCACTCCCTGGGCGGCGCCACCACCGCCGCGACGATGCTCACCGACGGGCGGATCATCGCGGGAGCGAGCCTGGACGGGGGCGCGGCGGGCCCGGTGGTGGACGCCGGGCTGGGCCGTCCGTTCCTGGTCGTGGACACCCTGGGAAAGGGCGGCATGGACAGCAACCCCGCCCTGCGCGCGTTCTGGTCGCGTCTGCGCGGCTGGCGCCTGCGTCTGACCGTACGGGGAGCCGCGCACCAGTCGTTCGGCGACGACGTGCTGATCCTGCCGCTGCTCGCCCCGCTCCTGGGCAGGTCGCCGTCCGATCTGGAGGAGGATGTCGGGACGATTCCCGGACACCGGGCCCAGGCGTTCCAACGCGCCTACCCGCGCGCCTTCTTCGACCTCCACCTCCGCGGCCGGGGGCGGCTGCTCGACGGCCCCTCCCCCGCCTTCCCCGAGGTCGCCCACGCCCGCTGAACGCCTGGGCGCACGATTGCCAACACCCGTCCGGTGCTGGGCAGATGAGGAATTCAGTGGGAGCGCGTCCGACCGTGTGGCATGTTCGTGCGTACGACGCACGCGGTACCGCGGCCCGATCGCTCGCCGACACCCCTCCATCCCACCCAAGGACGGCCGAGATGACAGACGGAGCAGATCTGCCCGAAGGCGCGCGCCGGGTGCCCTACGATTCCCCGGGCCGGCCGGACCACCGGAGCCCGCTGCGGTTCCTGTGGTGGCTGACGACGAGTCAGTACCGGCGGGTCCTGCTCGGCACCCTGTGGGGCAGTACGTGGATGTGCGCGCTCATGCTTCCGCCGTACCTGTTGTCGAGGACGATCGACGAGGGGCTCAGGGCGCGGAACACCGGGATGCTGCTCCTGTGGACCGGAGCCGTGCTCGTCACCGGGGCCGGGACCGCGGTCCTCGGCATCCTGCGGCACCGCACCATGACGCGCATCCGGGTGGACGCGGGCTACCGGACCGTCCAGGTCGTCTCGCGCCACGTCACCCGGCTGGGGTCGGCACTGCCCCGCCGGGTGTCCGCGGGTGAGCTCACCCACCTCCACGTCGGCGACATCGGCAGGATCGCCCAGACACTGACCGTCACCGGACCCGGCGTCGGTGCGGTCGTCGCGTACGCCGCGACCGCCGTCCTGCTGGTCCGGATCTCGGCCGTCATCGCCGTGGTGGTCCTTCTCGGCGTCCCGGCCCTGGCCCTGACCGTCGGCCCCCTGCTGGGCAAGCTGCACGGCGCCGAGAGCCGCTACCGGCAGGACCAGGGCGCGCTGACCGCCCTCGCCGGCGACCTGGTGGCCGGCCTGGGCGTCCTCAACGGGATCGGCGGCAAGGCCCTGTTCGCCGGGCGGTACCGGGAACGCTCCCGGGCCCTGGTCCCCCTCGGATACCGCGTCGCCGCGATCACCAGCTGGGTCCAGGCCCTCACCGCGTGCCTGCCCACGGTCTTCCTTGCCGCGGTGACGTGGATCAGCGCGCGGATGGCGGCCGGCGGGGCCATCACCGTGGGTGAACTGGTGGCGGTCTACGGATACGTCGCCGCCCTGCTGGTACCCGTCTCGTCCTTGATCGAAGCGGCGGACGACCTGCCGCGCGGGCTCGTCTCCGCCCGGCGGGTGGTCGACATCCTGGCGCTCGCCCCGGCTCCCGAGGAGCACCGGACCCGGCTCGACCCCCCGGCCGCTCCCGGCCCGCTGCACGACCCCGTGTCGGGCCTGGTCGTGGCCCCGGGGAAGGTGACGGCCCTGGTCGGTGCCCGTCCCGACGAGCCGCGCGCCGTGGTGGACCGGCTGGCCGGCTACACGGACTCCGGGGCCACCTGGGGCGGCCTCGCGCTGTCCGGCTGGGACCGCACGGCGCTCCGGCGGCACGTCCTGGCCGCGGACAACGACGCCTACGTGTTCCCGGGCCCCCTGCGCTCCGTCGTGTCCGGCGGCGCCGACCGCTCCGACGAGGACCTCCGGCGGGCGCTGCACGCCGCCGCCGCGGAGGACATCGTCGACGCGCTCCCCGACGGGCTCGACACCCGCCTGGAGAGTCAGGCCCGCAACGTCTCGGGAGGTCAGCGCCAGCGGCTGCGGCTGACGCGGGCCCTGCTCGCGGATCCGGCGGTGCTCCTGCTCGTGGAACCGACCTCGGCACTGGACGCGCACACGGAGGCGACCGTCGCCGCCCGGGTGGCGGCGCACCGGCGCGGGCGGACCACCCTCGTCGTCAGCACCTCGCCGCTCGTGCTCGGCCGGGCCGACGAAGTCGCCTACCTCGTGAACGGAAGGGTGCGGGCGACCGGTACGCACGGAGAGCTCCTCGCCGACCAGCCGGGATACGCGGCACTGGTGCTCCGCGGCAGCACCGGGACACCCGGCGGAGCCGCCGCGGCACGGCCCGCGGAAGGACAGTCCCGATGAGCGGGTCCGACACCGACCGCACGCCCCAGCTGCCGATCGCCGACGCCAGGACGGTTCGCCGGGCCGGCCGGCAGCTGCTGCGGGACGACTCGGGCACCGTCTGCGCGATGCTGCTGCTGACGTGCCTCGCCGCGCTCGCCGGCGCGGCCGGCCCCTGGCTCCTCGGCCGCATCGTGACCGGGGCCGAGTCCGGTGACCTGTCCGTCTCCCGAGTCGACGGGCTGGCCGGGGCGGTCCTGGGCTTCTCCGCGGCCCGCCTGGTCCTGACGCGCTACGCCCGGAACCTCTCCCACCGCTTCGGCGAGCGCGCGCTCGCCCGGCTCCGCGAGGAGGTCGTCGAGCGCACCCTGGCGCTGCCGGGACGCGTCGCGGAGGCGGTGAGCACCGGTGATCTCGTCACCCGCACCACCCTGGACGTCTCGACCGTCGCGGCCACGCTGCGCAACGCGGCTCCGGACCTGCTCGTCGCCGGCATCCAGGTCGTGGTCGTCCTCGCCGCGGTCTTCCTCCTCGACCCGCTGCTCGGTCTCTGCTCGGTCGTGGGACTGCCACTCGTGTGGGGCGTGAGCCGCTGGTACCTCGCGCGCTCCCGCGACGCCTACCTCGCCGAGGGAGCGGCCGCCGGCGAGGTCTCCGAGATCCTCGACTCCACCGCGCACGGGGCCCGCACCGTCGAGGCCTACGGGCTGCGCGAACTGCGCGACAACGCCCTCGACCGGGCCATCGACACCACCTACCGCGCCGCCGTGCGCACCCTCGCACTGCGCACGGTGCTGTTCCCGGTCACCGAGTTCGCGCACACGCTGCCCATGGCGCTCGTCCTGCTCGTCGGCGGGTTCGGCCACCTCAACGGCACGATCCCGCTGGGAGCCGTGGTGGCGGGCAGCCTGTACATGTGGCAACTGGTCGACCCGCTCAACCAGATGCTCGTCCGGGTCGAACAACTGCAGCGCAGCGGCGCCTCGTTCGCCCGCATCAAGGGTGTCGGACCGGTGTCGCACACAGCCGGCGCCTCGGTGCCGACCCCGGTGGACGACCTGATCGAGGTCAAGGGCGTCGGGTACTCCTACGTCCCCGGGCACGCGATCCTCAAGGACGTGGAGCTGCTGGTCCGCCCCGGTGAACGACTCGCCGTGGTCGGCCGGTCGGGAGCCGGCAAGTCCACCCTCGGCAAGCTGCTGTCCGGTGCGGACGCCCCCGACACCGGCCACGTCCTGGTCGGCGGCGTGCCCGTCGCCGACCAGGCCGCGGCGGGCCGGCTGGGAAACCGCGTCGTCCTCGTCACGCAGCAGCACCACGTGTTCATGGGCACCCTTCGCGACAACATGACCATGGCCGCGCCCGAAGCCGACGACGAGGCCGTCCTGGCGGCCCTGAGGGCGGTGGAGGCGGACTGGGCGGCCGAACTGCCGGAGGGCCTGGACACCCCGCTGGGCCCGGGCGGAGTCGAACCGGAACCCGCCCAGGCGCAGCAACTCACCCTGGCCAGGGTGCATCTGGCGGACCCGCACACCCTGATCCTGGACGAGGCCACGTCACTGCTCGACCCGACGACGGCCCGCCAGGCGGAGCGGGCGGTGGCCGCCGTCCGGTCGGGCCGCACCGTCATCGCCATCGCCCACCGACTGCAGACCGCACACGACGCCGATCGCATCGCCGTCATGGAGTCCGGCCGCATCGTCGAACTGGGCACCCACGACGAGCTGATCGCCGCGGACGGCCCGTACGCGGACCTGTGGCGATCGTGGAACGGCGGGGGCTGAGCCCTCGGGCTCGGGGCACCCGTCGAATCGCCGGATGACGCCCTCGACCGCCGACGCAACCACTCCGGGCAGGGGCCGTGTCTGCCGATCGGCAGACACGGCCCCATGAACTCCAGCTCGAAATACGCCAGTTGCCCGCGCGTGATGCAGGAAGGTCCACCGGATCCAGCGGCCACCGCGGAGGAGAGACCAACGAATACGCCACAACCCGATACACGACCTGGTCGGCGCCGGCCGCAGACGACAGATTCCGTACTGACACGACAGTCGGCCGGCTGAGTCGCACCAGCACCTGTCCGGAGGTCCACAACCTGCGGCAGCACCAGCATGCTCCGCCGATCAGCGCTCCCAGTCACACTCGCCCGATGCCGGGGCGGCGCCGAAATGATGGGTGATCGATATACAGGACGTTCCGGTGGAACGGGAGTTGACCCTAGGATGATCCCGTCGCTCGTGCCTGAGGGGGGTCATGACGAACGAGGATGTCAGGCGGGCGCAGATCCGGCTGGGTCGGCTGATCGACACCGGCGCCCGCCCGGCGGAGGTCGGCACGGAGCTCGACGTCACCGCCGAGGAGCGGTCCGACGAGGTGCGGTCCCGCCTCGAAACGCTGTTCCGTACCCGGCCGGGATTGCGCGCGGTGATGATCCGCCTGGACGGGCGGGACATCGGGATCGCGACTCCCCACCGGCTGGGCCTGACGGCCGGAACCGCCGGCGAGCAGCCCGAGTTCGGCGCGGCCGACCGGGCCACGCTGCCGGGGCTCTCCCAGCAGTTCAAGGCGATCCGGTTCGTCTGCGCCGTCCCCGCCTGCGACCGCGCGAGCGTCCTCTCGTACTACGATCCGCGCACCCTCCCGGCGTGCGACATCACCGGTCACGGCACGATGGAGCTGCGGCGATGAATCTTCCCGGCACGCTCAAACCGCCGGCCGAACTCGGCGCCGGCCGACGCTTCTTCCTGCTCGGCTACCTGCCGACCTACGCGGCGCTGGTGTTCCTCCTGACGCTCGTGTGGGCGGGCGCCCGCGGCTGGGCGGCGCCCGAGGGGTCGGGGCTGAGCTTCAAGGCCGCCTGGACGACGGCCGCCGGGCTGGGTGCCGGCGAACTGGTGGCGCTGGTGCTCGCCGTCACGCTGCTGGGCGTCCTGCTCAACCCTCTCCAGCTCCCCCTCGTCCGGCTCTTCGAGGGGGACTGGCCGCGGCTGCTCGGCGGCGGCCGGGCCCTGCGCCGCCAGGAGCGGCGCAAGCGCGCCCTGGAGACGGCCGCCCTGTTGCCCCAGGGCGCGGGCGCCACGCTCGGCCCGGAGACGGTCCAGCGGGCCGGGGCGGCCGGGCAGGAGCTGCGGCGGCGCTTCCCGCTCCCCGACCACCTGCTGCGTCCGACCGCCCTGGGCAACGTACTGGCCGCCCTGGAGGACAGCGCCGGGCGCCCCTACGGCCTGGACGCCGTGGTGGCCTGGCCACGGCTCCACCCGCTGCTCGGCGCGGAGGTGCGCGCGCTCGTCGACGACCGGCGCGACGCCCTGGACGCCGCCGTGCGGATCGCGGCCGTCATGACGGCCACCGCCGTCGCGGCGGGTGTGCTGCTGCTGCGTACCGGGTGGTGGCTGCTGCTGGCGCTGGTCCCGCTGCTCGTGGCGGCGGCGGCCTACCGCGGTGCGGTCCAGGCGGCGCTCGGCTACGGGGAGAGCGTCCACGTGGCCTTCGACCTGCAGCGGACCGAGCTGCTCAAGGGGCTGCGGTTCGCGGTTCCCGCCCGGCAGGGCGACGAGCACGCCCTCTTCACCGAACTGAGCGACTTCTGGCGCCAGGGCATCCCGGTGGACCCCGCCCGGACCTACGCCGTCGACGGAGGCGGCACTGGAGGAACCCCATGACGGCCCCGGCCACCGGACGGCGGCGGATCCTGCCGTACTCCCTGCTCGTCGGTCAGCAGGACCTCCGCACAGCTCTGGAGATCGCCCACGTCGACCCGGCGGTCGGCGGGGTGCTCGCCACCGGCCAGCGCGGGACCGCCAAGACGACCACCATCCGCGCGTTCAGCCTCATGGTCGCGGGCGAACTGCCCGTCACCCTGCCGATCGGGGCGACCGACGACCGGGTGCTGGGCGGCTGGCAGATCAAGAAGCTGATGCAGGGGGCGGCGGAACCGGAGGACGGACTGCTCGTCGAGGCCTCCCGCTCCGCGTCGCGGATCCTCTACATCGACGAGATCAACCTGCTCGACGACTACCTCGTCAACATCATCCTGGACGTGACCTCGACCGGACTCCTCAGTGTCCAGCGCGAGGGCCTGGCCGAACAGCGCCAGGAGGTGGACTTCACCCTCGTCGGCACCATGAACCCGGACGAGGGCGGGCTCCGGCCCCAACTCCTCGACCGGTTCGGCCTGGTCGCCGACGTCGCGGCGGAGGAAAAACCCGAGCAGCGGCAGGAGATCATCGAGACGGTGCTGCGCTTCGAGGCCGAACGCGACGACCCGGAGTCCGCCTTCCTGAACGAGGCGCTGGCGAGTGACGCGGCCCGCAGGGCCGAACTCGACGCGGCCGGGGAGCGGCTCGGCTCGGTCGCCTACGGAGCAAATACCCTGCGTGACTGCAGCAGACTGGCGGCCGAGTTCCGGGTCGTCGGCCACCGCGGCGACCTGGTCCTCTGCCGGGCCGCACGGGCCCTGGCCGCGATCGAGAACGCCCCGGAAGTCACGGCCGACCACCTGCGGCGGGTGGCCCGACCGGCACTGGTCCACCGTCGCTCCACCGGGGAGTCTGGCTCACTGCCGGCCTGGGGGGCGGAGCAGGACCGGCAGGTGGCCGAGGTGCTGGCGGTCCCGGCCGGACGGCAGGCGTGACCTCCGTACCCGCCGCGCTCGCCCGGGTGCTGACCCTGCTCGACTGCGTGGCGGCGGAGCGGCGACTCGGCGGCCTGCTGCTGTTCGACCTGGATCCGGGACTGCTGCCCCTGCTCGGCCGACTGCTCGCCGAACGCCTGGCCGAGGGAGCGGAGGGGGCACCGGACGGGCGCGCCACCGGCCCGGACGGACCGAACGGGGAGGGCGCGGCCCGGTCGCTCGGCCCGGTCGTCGTCCTCGGGGCCTGGACCACCGCCGAGAGCATCTGGCTGCCGACCGCGCGCGCCGACCGCGGCTTCGCCCTGCGGCCCGGCACCCTCGTCGAGCAGGACGACGACGGCCCGCCGCCGGTCGCGCTGGTGCCCGACCTCGCACACGCCCCGCTCCCCGTCGTCCAGGCCGCGCTGGCGCTGCTCGACTCCGACGCCGCGTCCGTGGAACGGCTCGGGCACAGTCTGCACTGGGAGCCCCGGACCCGCTGGCTGGCCGCCCTGCCCCGCGCGGCGGCCGCCCGGCTCTCCCCTCACCTGCTCGACCGTTTCCCGCTGCGGGCCGACGCGGGCGACCTCGCGCGAATCCTGCACGCGCTGCGCACCGGAGGGCCGCGACGACCGGTCCCGGACGCGGCGGCGGCGGCGAGCGCCAGCGCCCCGCCGCCCGGAGCTCCCGCGTCGCCCGGGGCACCCGAGCCGGCCGACGACCTGGCGCTGCTCCGCGCACTGATGCCTGAGCGCCACAGTCGGCCGTACCCCACCCGCCTCCCCCCGCTCGGCCCCGAAGCAGCTGCCCTGGTCGTCGCCCTGATGCCTGGAAGTCCCGGCCGGCGCCGGGACCTCGCGCTCGCCCGCACGGCCCGGGTGCTGGCCGCCGACGCCGAGCAGATCGGCGCGGAGCATGTGCGCGAGGCCGCCCGACTGCTCGGCCTGACCACGCCGCAGGCCCCCGCTCCGACTCTCCCGGCCGCGCCGCCCGTGGCTCCGCCGCCGCCCCCGACCGCGCCCGGACCGACGACGGCCGACACCCTCGCGAGTCCGCCGACCGCCGACCCGGCCGGTGAGCGGTCCGCGGTCGTGCCACCGACCGTCCGCGCGCTGGACCCCGAGCAGGCCGCAGTGGCCGGGGGGAGCCCAGGCCCGCCCTATCCGGAGGACGACCCGGCGGCGCTGCCCCCGTTCGCGTCCCTGCGCTCCGACCGGCACCGCTCCGCCGCCGAAAGGCCGACGGGCGGGCGGCGCGCCGGCGTCCGCCCGGCCCGCGACCTCCACGACCTCGCCCTCGTTCCCACCTTGCTGGAGGCCGCGAAGTTCCAGGCGGTCCGCCGGCCCGGGACGCCGTCCCACCCGAACGCGGAGGACCGACCCGGTGCGCCGCACGGTGATCCGCCCGTCGCACCACCGGGCCTGGCTGTGAACGCAGCGGACCTGCGGCAGTACCGGCGCACCCGGGACAGCGGCCGGGTGCTGTTCCTGCTGCTGGACCACTCCTGCCGCGCGGGCTGGGACCTCGGCCCGCCACTGGCGCCGTTCCTCCGCTGGGCCTACCGGGAGAGCGCCGCCGTCACCATCGTCGAGTTCGGCCACCACGGCGCCCCGAACGAGACCGCCGCCGAACGGTACCGGGCGGCCTCGCTCCTCGATCCGCGGATCCTGGCGTCCGTCGGACGCGCCCCGGGCGCGGCCAGCCCGCTCGCGCACGCCCTGGACCTGACGGCCCAGGAGCTGCGCCGGTTCCACCGGAAGTCCCGGGGCAACCACCACGAGGCGGTCCTGGTCGTGGTGACCGACGGCCGCGGCAACGTGCCGCTCGACGCCAGCCTGCTCGGCCGGGTGACGGCCCGGGTCGGACGGGAGGGCGTCGTCGACGCGCTCACCGCGGCCGCCGCCGTACGCGCCCTCCCCCGCACTCGCACCGTGCTCGTCGCCCCGGAGACCGGCCTCCACCCGGACCTCGTCTTCGACCTCGCCGAGGCGCTGGACGCCGAGCCACTGCTGGTACCGACTGCCCCGAACACCGACCCGGCGGGGCCACCCACCGCGCCGGCCCTCCCCGGTGCTACGGGCCACCGCCCCGAGGCAGGTCCGCCACGATGACGACCCCGCAACCGCCGACCGTGCGCGGCCTGCTCGCCGCCGACACCGGCCTTCCCACCCCGCGCCCCGCCGTACGCCCGCCGACCGCGCCGGTCCCCGAGGACGTCGAACGACCCGGCCCGCGCGACGAGTTCGAGCCCGGCTGGGCGGGCCTGGGCGAGGCCCTGCCGCCCGGGACGGCGATGCTCTGCGTCACCGGCAGCGGCTCCTCCGAGCAGCCCAGGATCTCGATGACCTGGCACCACGCGCGGACCGTGCAGACCGCGCCCAGCCCGCCCGAGCTGCCGCAGCTCGGACTGTCGCTCGCCCGGCTGATGAAGGACGCCACGAACGCCGCGGACGCCCCGGTGCGCACCGGATGCGACGGTCCCTGGTCCACCGCCTACCACCAGGTGCGGAACTGGTGGCTCTACCAGAACGCCCTGGTCCGCTGGATCCGGGACCTGATCGCCTCGACGCCCCAGCCGCAGTTGGTCGTCTGGGACAACACCCCGTACAACATCCCCTGGGAACTCTTCTACCACGAGCCGTCGGCGGCCTCGGGCGGCGACGGGGCCTGGCTCGGTGAGCTGGTCCCGGTCGTCCGCTGGACCAGCGTGCACGACGGGCCTCGGGTGTGGGACTACTCGGCGCCGAAGCACGCCAGCAAGGGCGGACTGGTGATGCTGCTCGACGGGGACCTGGACGTGCCCCTCGGCGGCTTCCCGGACTACCTCGCCGATCCCCCGTACCGGACAGTCGACGACCTCATGGCACGGCTCAACCGACCGGACGATCCGCTCGGCCTGATCATGATCCGCGCCCACGGTTCCTACTCGGAGTCGGCGAACGCGTTCACCATCGGCGGCCGGTCGCTGAACCGGTTCACCGGCTACCCGATGCACACGCTCCAGGAGTCCGGGCCACCGGTTCTGCTCAACTCGTGTGCCTCCGGGCAGGCCATGCAGGACGAGCAACTACCGGGGCGGCCGGTGCGCAGCTTCGTCGAACTCTTCCTCCGCAAAGGCGCGAGCGCTGTCGTAGCGGTCATCGGCGACATCGACATCGACCACTCCCACGACTTCGCGGCCCGCCTGCTGGAGGACGCCGCAGACCGGCCCGTCAACCTCGCCGCCGTGCTCCGGGAGCACCGGCAGCACTACGCGAAGCGCACCCGGGATTCCTCCGGCAAGAACGAGCAGAGCATCGAGAAGGACTTCAAACTCTTCCTGACCAGTTTCCTGTACGTGTACTACGGGCATCCGGAGACCACCCTGCACCTCACCCACCCCGGCGCCGCCGCGAACGGGGAAGCCCTGGCCGCGACCGCCACGGCGGGGGCCGGTGCGAGAAGGACCGGCTCGGCAGGGACCGGACCGGCAGGGTCCGGCGAGGGGACGGAATCATGACACCGCCGTCGGTGCCGTTGCGTCCACTGGTGAGCCGGCCGGACGTGGTGGAGCCCGGGCGCAGCTACCTCGTCACGGTCGACGTCGAGATCGCGGGCGAGGGCCCGCTCCCCGACTGGCCTTACGACCAGGAGGAGTTCGCGATCGGCTGCGTGCTCTCGGGCTGTCCCGGGATCGAGATCGAGGCCCTGGGTCCGGCGGCCGTCGTGCTCCACCGGTACGGCGGGACGTACGGTCCGGCGCGCTTCGTGGCCCATGTGGCCGAGGACCTGCGGCTCACGGACGGCGTCTTTGCTACCGGAGCCGGGGGGCCGGGTCTCCAGCTCACGCTGGTGACGACCGGCGGCATCCCGTTCCGCACCGTCGAGCTGCCGATCGGCCTGGCTCCGGGCGTGGGTGGGCCGGCGGAGGAGCCGCCGACCGTGCCGTTGCGCCCCCGGGCGAGGCGGACGGTCCCTCCGGTGGCACCGGAACCGGAGGCCGATACGCGGAGCGGTCGGCCGGACGGTTCGCCGCAGGGACGGGTGGTCGGCGTCACGGTGCCGGTGGCCGGTTCGTCCGGGGCCGCGTACCAGGTGTCGGGCCACGAGATCGCGCCCGGCCTGGTGCTGACCGCACTGCCCGACCGGCCCTACTCCGACACCGTGGTGGAGGTGTACCGAACGGCGGAGGACCAATGGCTGAGCGGCTACGTCGTATGGACCGGGACCGGCAAAGCCCTGGAGGGCATCGCGTTGATCCGCCTGGACGACCGCGCTCCGGCCCTCGCTCCGGCCGCGGCCACCGTCCGCTGGGGGCGACTCGTCACCGATTCGGTCACGACGGAATGCCGGGTGGCCTGGGCGGACACACCGTTCGACCGACGGCCGGACAGCCTCCGTTCTGCCGTCGGAACACTCCGCCCGGCCGGCCCGAGGAGCGAGCGTTCCATCATGACCCTGGGCTTCGCACCCGGGAACTCGTTCCGGGAGGCGGTCGCCGGATGCGCCGTGTTCTGCGGCGACCTGCTCACGGGCGTCGTGACAGCGTCCCATCGGCAGCGGGCCGACTTCGTGGTGGTGCCCAGCTCCCAACTGCTGGCGGACCCCTCGTTCCGCGACACGCTGCTCCAGCACCTGCCGCAGGCCGTCCTGGTCCTCGAACCCGTCGAATGGCGCGAGTTGGCCGATGCCTTCCCGGCACGCCCCCGGACGGCCTGGAGCACGCCCGCCGCACTGCTCCAGGCCCGCTACCAGGTCCTCCCGTTCCGCGGCCGGGCCGCCGAGCTCGCCCGGCTCCGGGACTGGGCGCGCGAGCCGGGCGCCGGCGTGCGGCTGATCCACGGCACCGGTGGCCAGGGGAAGACCAGGCTCGCCCAGGAGCTGATCAATCTTCTCAACGCCGAGGGCTGGGCACCGCTCTGGCTGCGCGCCGCTGCGGGGAGCCTCGACCGGCTGACGCGTGCGGCCGCACCGACGCTGATCGTCGTGGACTACGCCGAAGCCCGTGCCGACCAGCTCGGGGCGCTCCTGAGGATCGTCGCCGACCGTGAGCGGTCCGGCCTCCCGTTCAGGGTCCTCCTACTCGCCCGGACCGCGGGCGACTGGTGGCACGCCCTGGCGACCACCGGTCCCGCCGTCACCGCTCTCCTCGACCGCGCCGAGATCGTCGCGCTCCCACCGTGGCAGGAGGAGTCCGATGTCCTGCCCGCGGAGGAGTACGTGCGCGCGGTACGCGGTTTCGCGGCCGAGCTGAAACGGGTACCGGCCTGGGAGCAGCGCGACTGGCCGACCATCGCGGACCGTCTCGTCGACCCGTCGCGTCTCGACGGCCGCTTCGTCCCGGGGGCGGACCGGACGCTTCTCGCACTCCACATGACCGCGCTGGCCGATCTCCTGGACACCGCCGAACAGCTCGCCCACGACTCCGTGGACGAGGAACCCGACCCGCGGCCCGAGGAACTCGAGGACCGGCTGCTCGCCCACGAACGGCACTACTGGTACGGTCTCGCCGATGTGTCGCGGTTGAGGCACACCCTGTCCATGGAAACCCTGCTGAGCGCCCTGGCCGTGGCCCTCCTGTTCGGGGCCGAGGACCGCACGGAGGCCGACGAACTCCTCGGCCGGGTTCCCGCCCTGGCGGACCAGAGCCGCAACCGGCGGGACGCGGTTCGCTCCTGGATCTCCTCCGTGTCGCCGTCCACCCCTCCCCGCCCGTGGGAACCGCTCCAACCCGACCGTCTGACCGAGCGCTTCGTCGGCCGAAGGCTCGTGGAGGATCCCGCCCTCGCCCATGACATCGTGCCCGGCGCCTCCGCCGCGCAGATCGCCCAGCTCCTGACCGTCTACGCCCGGGCCGCCACCCACCGGGTCTTCGGGAACCTGCTCAATGACGGGCTCACCACCCTCTGCGTCCACCACGCCCATGTCCTGGGGCCCGCGGCCGTCGAGGCCGTCACCTGGTCCGAGGCGCCCGAACCACTGCTCGAAGCCCTGGAGCTGATCACCGGAGCACCCGATCTCCCCCTGGTCGAACTGGAGCGGCTGGCCCGGCGCCTACCCAAGCAGAGTGAGCGGCTCGCCTCCTGGGCCGTCCGGCTCACCAGGCGCCTCGTCGCCGAGTATCGCGCGCTCGCCGAGTCCGACTCCCGCTTCCTGCCCCGACTCGCCGAACACCTCAACGACCTCGGCCTGCGCCTCACCGCGACGGGGCGGCACGAGGAGGCCCTGAGCTTCACCTCCGAGGCGATCGACCTCTGGCGAAGGCTGGCCGAGACCACACCCGACCCCCATCTGGCCGGTCTCGGGAGGGGGCTCAACAACCTGGGCATCAATCTGTCGGCCGTGGGCCGCTTCGACGAAGCCCTCTCCGTCACGGCGGAGGCCGTCAACGTCCGACGCCGACTGGGCGAGACGGACCCCGATGCCTACCGGCCGGACCTCGCCGCCGCCCTCAGCAATCTGGGCAGCCGGCTGGCAACGATGGGTCGGCACGAGGAGGCGCTGGCGTCGAGCCGAGAAGCCGTGCAGATCTACCGGCACCTCGCCGAGGGCGATCCCGCTGCCTTCCTTCCCGACCTCGCCGGGAGCCTCGTCAACCTGGCGGGCGAGCTGGGCCAGCTCGGCAGGCACGGCGCGGCGTTGGAGGCGGCGACCGAAGCGGTCGGCCACTACCGTCGGCTCGCCGAATCGAACCCCGACGCCTTCCTGCCCAACCTCGCCAACGGCCTCGACAGCCTCGCGATCCGGCTCGCTGATGTCGGCCGTCACGAGGAGACACTGCACAGCAGCACCGAAGCCGTCTCGATCCGTCGCACCCTGACCGAGGCCAACTCCGCCGCCCACCTGCCGGATCTCGCGAGAAGCCTCCACAATCTGGCTCTCGGCCTGGACCAGACCGGTCAGCGGACGCCCGCGCTCAACGCCATGGTCGAAGCGGTCTCCATCCACCGCAGCCTCGCCGAATCGAATCCCGAAGTCTTCCTGCCCGACCTGGGCATGAGCCTCAACAGCCTCTCGGTGGTCCTCGGCCGGTCCGGAGAGACAACAGCCGCACTGGACGCCGCGCAGGAAGCGGTTGCCCACTACCGGCAGCTCGCCACGTTGAGGCCTGCCGTCTTCCTGCCCGGCCTCGGCGCGAGCCTCGTCGGCCTCACTACGTTCCTGTGCGATCTGGGCCGTTTGGACGAGGCCCTGACCGCAAGCCACGAAGCCGTAAGGATCCTGTCCGCACTCGCCTCGTCGGACGCCCAGGCCGGGGTGCCGACCCTGTCGACCGCTCTCCGTGCGGTGGCAAAGCGGCTGGAGGACGCAGGCCGCACCGTGGAAGCCTCGGAAACACTCGCAGTGGCGGCCGAGGTCGACCGCGCCGAAAATCACTCGGTCACAGTGCAACACCATGTCCGGGGTGAGCAGGCCGTACGGGCAACCGTCTGGCACGACCACGGCGGGAGCAGCGCCGGCTAGGTCGCGTATCGGGTTGTGGCCCATCCCGTTGGTCTCATCTCCGCGGTGGCGCTGGATCCGGTGGACCTTCCTGCGTCACGCGCGGGCAACTGCCGTATTTCGAGTGGGAGTTCATGAGGCCGTATCGAACCTCACCCGAGCCACCGCTTGACCGGATCGTCAGCGCCTCTTCAGCCAGTCCATGGCGAGTGCCACTGTCAGACCACCGATCCCGCCAGCAGCGCCCCGGATGGCTGCGTAGAGGGCCACCCGCAGAACACCCCGCACCCTCCGATCCATTTGCTTGGAGCCCGTGCGCCCGGCCTTCGCTTCAAGCGCCCCATCGTTCTCGTGCTTGCTACGCGCCTGCACGTCGTTGTTCATCGCTGGCCCTTCGGTGTGTCGGAGGCTCCACCTTTGTGGGCAGCACACGTGTTGCGCCTGTAGCAACGTGTTGACACTGAGAGCGCAACACCCACCGCCATGCCGACGAGTTGCGCTAGAAATGGGATGTGACGGTTCTCAAGCACTCGTCTGCCGATGCGCCAACCGGCCCGGATCTCGGCCTCACGACGGCCCTCAACACGCTCTTCAATGAACTCCGTTACTCTCAACGCGAGTTCAGCAGACGCGCGCACATGAACCACAGCGGCGTCAGCCGCTACCTGGCCGGGAGCAGGCTCCCACCTCAATCGTTCATCGATGCGCTGCTGA
The DNA here is from genome assembly GCF_054031055.1 of Kitasatospora sp. cg17-2. Lineage (NCBI taxonomy): Bacteria > Bacillati > Actinomycetota > Actinomycetes > Kitasatosporales > Streptomycetaceae > Kitasatospora > Kitasatospora sp. cg17-2. Next base: position 8,966,685 of record NZ_CM132923.1, on the reverse strand, counting down.
GCCACGTGGGGACCGCGCGCGGAGAGCCCGTCAGCGATGAGGAGCGAAGCGAGATCCGAGTCCTCCACGAGCAGGCCTCCGAGGTGAACGGCGCCTGGGGGGGCGCTCGCCCAGATGGAACGGCAGACCAGGTTCGCCGCCGAGCGCCGAGCCCATCACGCGGAAACGAAGGCCGAGGCTCTCGAAGCGTTCCAGCAGGCTCGCCAGCAGGGCCCCAACTGGTCGGCTTTCGCGGAGCACGCTCGGAAGGGGGGATGGCGGGTGAACGAGGTCGAGCTGCTCGACCGATTCAGCGCGAAGGCGCTCGCCTGCCTCACCGACCCGACCGCGGTACGCGCCAGCCGGACAACCGGGGTCGTGATCACTCCTGCCCAGTCAGGCAGGACGACGTTCAGCGTGAGTCTCGTCGCCAGAGCCCTCGACGCCGGCTACCGACTGGTGGTCGTATTCCACGGCATCCACAACAACATGCGCGCCCGAACTCAGCTCCGACTGGAGCGCGGCCTACGTGCTGGGAGGTTCAGAGCGACCACCTCTCCAGAGCAACCTGGCCCGTGGTTCATTACGAGCACGGATGAGGACTACGTTCGCGCTCCGCTGCCGCGCCTGGCATTTGAGAAAGCGGACCCAAGCCTGCCCCTGTTCGCACCGATCAACCTCCACTCAGCGGTGCCACGCTTGGCAGTGATGAAGCAGAACGTGGTGATCCTCACCCGGCTGCTGGAAGACCTGCAAGCAGCAGCGGCCGAGTTGTCGGAGGTACCCGCTCTTCTCGTGGATCTGGCTCCTCTGACCTCCGGAGTGGCGCTCGGGCGAATCCGTACGCTCCTGGACAACGTCGTGGAGCTCTTGCCTCGCGCCCAACTGGTCCGGTTCGAGGAAGTCCTTCGCCCTTCGAGCTCGAATCAGGCATCGCTGTGGGGCGGCACTCCGGACTTCGTTCTGCTGACCCATCCCCGTGATCGGCCTTGACCGGCCACGTTCCAGGGCGGCGCTGTCGCGATTCACGTCTCTGGCAAAGCGCCGGCCATCCAGCAGAAGTAGCAGCACCGCGGCCCGGCGGAGTTCGGCTCTCCCTCCGTGCTGTTCGGGGGGAACGATTCTGTGTCCGGGAAGACGCTCGGCTACCTCTTGGAGGATTCGGCGGCGGCTCGTTCCGCGGATCATTGGGCCTTCGCCCCCAAGGGCCCCAAGGGCTAGACGGAAGCTGGCGTCAAGGTCCAGCCCGAGGTCGCGACGAAGACGATCGCGGCCAGCACTTCAGGTCTCCAGCCCGCCGTCGGCCGCCGCCCTACGGCCGCTGAACCACCGTCCGAGTCACCACCCGTCGAAACAACTCTCACAACTCGCCCGGCACCAGGCGCTCGACAAGGATCTCCACGACCACTCAACGAGTCTGACACCAGAAGAAACGACGTCTGCTTCCCGCCCGTACGACGCGGCGGCCGGGCCAGTCGGTCAACGCATTCCCCTGACAGTCGCGTGCAGTCTTGGGAGGTTGTACACAGGGAACATGCGAAGCTCCCCCTCCCCACGCTGGTAGACCAAGCCAGCCAAGGCCCCAGTGTTGAGATCGATCACCGGAGCTCCGCCGATCGTGTCAGGGTTCCCTTGCCCTCGCAATCGAACCATGCCACCCGAGCGGCCGAAGTTGGTCATGAGGCTGGAGGTCAGCTCCATCTCGCCGTCCGGACGTCGGTAGTAGTAGCTGATGACGAGGTCGGCCCCCAGCGGTGATGGCGCCTCGCTCAGCGACACACCCGACGGGACGAGTCGCACGGGCGGGTCATCAGTGTCAGGGGCGTGAATCAGGACCCGAAGCCCAGGAGCGTCTATGGCAGGTTCGGCCTCGTCGGAAAGGCCGAACGCTTCGCCCACCTGCGCAGCATCGCCCCACCTTCCCGGCTGCCCGATCCTCACACCACCTTCCAACGTGCCGTACGAGGGGGCAAGGACAGCACCATTTGCCACAATGACACCGTGTGTTTGACGATCGCCCGATCGGACAAGGACCGTCGCGTTGATGGCCTCTTCCCACTGGCTCAGCCGGCCGGTTCCAATGTCGTCGGCTGGCTGACCGCCCCCGCCGTCGGCCGCAATCCACAGGCGGTGAAAGCGGCGGTCCTCCTGTTCAGCAGCACCACCGGGAACGCGGCCAGCAAGCTCCTCGACAATCAACTGGACCAAGCCCCATGACGGAAGACGCGCATTCGAGAAGACGTCATGGACACGACTGTGGCTGGCTACACCCTCCCCGAGCGATCGGGCAATTTCCCGAAGCGGCGGACGCCCTGCCGCCTGATGGAGATCGTGCAGCGCATCACTCAGGTCACGCCTCGGCCCCTGCGGGAGGTCCGGTCGGCGAAGCCGGTTTGCCATGTTCCAGCCCGTCGTCAGGATCTGTCTGATTCTGTAAGACGGTATCGCCCTCGGCGCGACGAGGGGCCGGGTTTGTACGACGCCGTCCGATGCTGTCACAAAGCATCAACTGTCTTCTACCCCATACGAGGCTGGACGCATCGCAGATCGCAGCGATCCGTCATGGAGGTAGAAGGTGGCTTCGATGCATCACTTGATCGTCCTCGCCGTAGAAGGTCTGGTAAGCCAGCTTCCGGCGGCACTTCTCGCATCTGGCGCCTCGGCGCTCGCCACCGCTGGGATCCGAAAGTGGCGGGCACGGGGGAAGTAGGACGCACTCGACGGCCCGGCGGGGGGGGGTACCCGCCGGGCCGCTCCCCCTTGCTCCGCACTCCCGCCGTGCGTGATCATCACGGTCGGTCCACCACAGACCACTCGACAGCAGTCAGCGTCGTGGCGGCCTCGGCGTCGAACGCCGCCGGGGTACTCACAGCCGCGATGACGGCGAGGAAGCGGTCCGTCGCTTCGCGCGGCCGCAGCGGGTGCGGTCACCGCGACGGTCACCTCTTCCGGCGCAAGCGCCAGCAGACCGGCCGCTCGCCGTCCAGGCCCCGATGGACCGGGCCCAGGAGCACGCCGCGGCCGGCGGCCCGGCCGATCAAACGAACCGAACCGGGCTGGCGGCTCCCGTCCATCCACGGAACCAGGCAGCCAGCCAGTACACACGGCCAGCGACCTCAACTACCGCATCCTCGACCGAAGAAAGTCGCGCCCTGCCCACCAGTACGCCGCCCTCTGCCAGCGCAGACCAACATCGTGGCCCAGACAGACCGAGGAGTCAGGGTTCGCCACCCAGGACAAGGCGCGGCCATCCCCTCCGCCGGAACAACGGCCTCGTCGAGATCCCCGAGGACATGGTCGTCCACGGCCTCCGCCATTTCTTCGCCTCGAACTGCCTCGGCCACAACCTCCCCATCACCGACGTCGCCGAGTGGATGGGCCGCAGGAGTATCGACGTCACCTTCAAGATCTACCACCACCTCATGCCCGGCTCCATCGGCCGCGCCGCCCAGATCCTCGACCTCGGCCTCACCGCCTGAACGAACGAGGAGGGCCTGCCCAATCGGAGCAGGCCCTCCTCGTCGCCCCAGTCGGTGGCGCTACGGGCCCGAGAGACGCTGCTCAGGTTCAACCCATCCATTCCGCCGCGACGACTCATCCATGCCTCATCCTCATGACGCCCCGTTGTCGCGGCTATCGACTGCTCCAACAATCGATTGCAATCCCTCGCCCCGAGGGCCGCCACCGCCGCCTAGGGTGCGGGGCTCTCGCCGACGGCGAATGCGTCGCGATCCTCAGCCGCCCCGGAGGGCGACCGCCGCTGCTCCCGGTCGGAGGGGGCCGTGGGCAAGCGATTGCCCCGCTCCGGCGGACAGCCGCGCGAATGCCTCCGCCTGGCACTGAGGTACCGAACGAACGTCGCGCAGGTTCAAGTACGCGCTGGATCGGCGTTCCTAGGATTCGGTACAGGTTCCGGTCAAACCTGCACGTGAGTAATCCTTCCCGTGCTTCACATGCATTTGAAGTCAATGACGGGGCTGGATACCTTCGAGACGAAAGCGCGGGAAGCAACGTGCAGTTCGGCTCCGACCAGCCTCATCGACCACCCTCGTCACCCACCTCCAGACCTCCAGACAGGAGCACCACCATGTCCGAAACACTTCCGAGCACCGACCTCGCCACCGACGCCGAGCTGCTGGACCGGGTCGCGGTCGCCGTGCGCGAGGCCGGCGCGGCGCTGCGCGGGCGCTTCGGCGAAGTCGTTCGCCACGAGAGCCGCGAGGAGCTGATGCGTGCGCTCGCCGCCAACGACGACGCGGCCCTGGAAATCCTGCGCCCGGCCCTCACCCGGCTGCGGCCGCAGGCCCGTTGGGTGGAGGACGAACTCGACGGCGGGGCGCTGCCGGCCGGCGAGTGGTGGGTGGTGGACCCGGCCGAGGGCAACGTCAACCACCTGCACGCCCTGCCCGAGTGGGCAGTGACCGCCACCCTCGTGCGCGACAACCGGCCGGTACTGACCGCGGTCCACCTGCCCCTGACCGGCGAGACCTACACCGCCTCGGCCGGAGGCGGCGCGCACCTCGACGGACGGCCGCTGAACGTCTCCGCGACCGCGGACCTCGGCCTGAGCATCGTGGCCACCAGTCAGGCCCGGCCGGACGAGGACGAGACGGTGGTGCGGCGGGTCGGCGCCTCGATCACCGCGATGCTGTTCGACGCCCTCGTCGTCCGCACCTCGGTGCCCGCGACCCTGCACCTGACGAACGTGGCCGCCGGCCGGACCGAGGTCTTCTGGCAGTTCGCCGGCGCCCGCGCGGACCTGCTGCCCGGAGCGCTGCTCGTCACCGAGGCCGGCGGGCGGATCTCCGACGCCGAGGGCCGCCCCTGGACCCCGCAGAGCGCGAGCTTCCTGGCCACCGCACCCGGCGTGCACGCCCAGGCCGTCGCCGCGCTCTCCCGCTGAACCCGCCCGTTCCACCACAACCGCACCCACGCAAGGAGCACATCACCATGACCACGATCGCAGTTCTCGGGAACGGCCGCGTCGGCGGCAACCTGGCCACCGCCCTGACCCGGGCGGGCCACCAGGTGACCGCGGTGGACCGCTCGCCCGGCGAGGCCGCCGCCGCTGCCCGGGCGGCCGAGGTCGTCGTCAACGCCACCCCCGGCGCCGGCTCGCTGGAACGCCTCTCCGCCCTGCGCGAGGAGTTGGACGGCAAGATCCTCGTCGACGTCTCCAACGCCACCACCGACGGCGCGGACGGACTGCCCGCCGACCTTCTCCACCCCGGCTCGAGCCTCGCCGAACAGCTGCAGGAGGCGCTTCCCGGGACGCGCGTCGTCAAGACGCTCAACACCATGCTCTTCCCCGTGATGACCGCGCCCGCCATGCTCACCCAGGCGCCGACCGCCTTCCTCTCCGGCGACGACCCGCAGGCCAAGCAGACCGTCCGCGAACTCCTCACCGACCTCGGCTGGCGCACCGAATGGATCACCGACCTCGGCGGGATCCGGACCGCCCGCGCCACGGAGGCCGCCGTCCTCTTCGTGCCGCACGTCATCCGGTCCGAGGGATTCACCCCGTTCGCGATCTCCATCGCCCGCTGACCGCCGAGGCCGGGCCGGCCGGAGCCGGCCGGGTCGGCGCCGGCCCGGAGGGCCCACGGGGGGACGCGGGTCGACGGCGCCGCGCTGCCGCCGCACTGGCGCCGCACCGTCGGTCACACCTGCTCGACCGGCCAACGGTCGGGCGGGCGCGAGGCCGCGGCGGCCGCGGTGGCCGCGGTGGCCGCAGCGACCGACCGGGCGTACTCGGTGGGCGTCCGGCCGTAGCGCTTCTTGAAGGCCCGGGTGAAGTGGCTGCCGTCCGCGAACTGCCAGTGCGCGGCGATCTCCGTGACACTCGGACGTCCTGACGGTTCGTCGAGGGCGAGTCGCGCCTCGTGCAGCCGCCGATGGCGGATGTAGGCGGTCACCTGCTCACCCACCGCGGCGAAGGCCCGGTGCAGCGTGCGGACGGAGACACTGAGTTCACGCGCGAGCAGGGCCGGGGAGAGTTCGGAATCGGCCAGCAGACGGTCCGCGAGATCCTTGGCGGCCTGGACGAGCGCGGGAGCCAACCGGGGCTCCACATCGTCGAACCGGCCCTTCACCACCGCCTTGGCCAACTCGACCAGGGTGTTCTGGGCAGCCGCCACACCGGCCGGGGCGAGATCGGCCACGGTTGTGTGGATCATGTCCGTGAGGGCCGTCAGCAGACGCATCTCGGCCGCGTCGGTCGGCCCGGTGACGACCCGGTTCCCGAGCAGTGGCTTGAGCTCACCGGGGGGCAGGACGAGGAACTTCGCCGTGAGGTTCGCCGACGTCTCGAAGGCCGTCAGCCGCCCGACGTGCCGGACCAGGAACTGCCCGGCCGGCACGGTACGGTCGCCGCCCCCGGACGGGCCGCCCAGGGTCCACGCGCCGCGCCGCACGACGTACACGGCGACCAGGTCCTGATCGCCGCCCGGGACGTCCGCGGTCCGGGTCACCGACGCGGCGTGCAGGTCGGCGATCGCCGCACCGTGCACCTTGGCCACGTTGCCCTTGACCCGGAAGTCACCGACCGTGTCCGCGTTGAAGTCCGGCAGCTGGAAGACGTCGTCGCCGACCTGTGTCTCCCATCCGCGCCGGAAGACGTCCAGTCCCCGCGGTGCGGCGTCCTGGGCGGTCGAGTCCACCGCGAACACCCCGCGCCTGCCGCCGGCCCCCGCTCCGGTACCGCGCATCGCTCGGCGATCCAGGTCCCCGGTCAGCGGCGGCCGGTGGCCAGGACGAGAAGGAACTGGCCGCCGCCCGCCTCGACGGCGGCGGTCACCGGCAGCCCGGGCACCAGCCGGGAGAACCGGTCCACCAGCCAGTCCGCCGCCTCCCGGGCGTCCCGCTCGGTCGGACACCGCCCCACCGTCTCGCGGCCCCCCTTGCGCTCCAGCCGCGCGGCCACGGCGATCAGCGGCGCGGGTTCGACCACGTACAGGTGCTCCGGCCAGGCGATGACGACCTTCACCGCGCCCTTGCGCGTGTTGCACCCGCGGTGCGCGAGCCGCTCGGCGACCTTGGCCTTCCGATCGGCGGTCCTGCTGTCGACGCTCGGCCCCCGGGGGTCGTTCACCGACATGCCCGGATCGACCGGTTCGTCGCACACCCAGCAGCGCCAGCCGTCGCGCACGGCAACATCATCAAGGAGACTCACCCGAGCAAACTAGCCTGCCCGGCCACCACTCCGCACACCGGAGCCCCGGCGGCCGGGACGGACGACGCGCACCACAGGGCCCGACCGCCGGTCACTCCGGCTGCGCGACGGCCGCGCGGGTGCCCTCGCGGGTGCCCTCGCGGGCGTCCGCCGACGGGTGGCGGCGCGGCTCGTGCACCGGATGCGATTGCCGTTCCGTCAGCCCTCCGGTGCCGGGCGGCCGAGGTTCGGCTGCCCGGCGCCGGAAGGCGGATCACGTCGGAGCGGCGGCCTGTAGGTGCCGCCGGCCGCGCCGGGGCCGGAGACACCGTCGACGGTGACGACTCGCGGCCACGACGAACGAGCCGGTCGGCGTCGCCGGTCACCAGGTGACCGGCAGTGCGTGGAGACCGTAGACCTCGTTGTTCACCCGGTAGGACACCTCCTCGGCGGGACACCCGAGCGCGAGACCGGGCAGCCGCCGCAGCAGCACGGGCAGCGCGATCCGCAGCTCGGCGCGGGCCAGCGGCGCGCCCAGGCAGTGGTGCGGGCCGTGCCCGAACGCCAGGTGCGACACGGCTTTGCGCCCGACGTCGAGGCGGTCCATCCCGGCGCCGAGCTCCGGGTCGCGGTTGGCCACCGGCAGTTGGCAGACGACCTGGTCACCGGCCTTGATCGGCACGCCGCCCAGTACGGTGTCGTGCCGCGCGGTCCGGGCCAGTGCGGTGCTGGAGACGGACAAGTACCGCAGCAACTCCTCCACGGCGGCGTCGATCACCGGATCCGCCTCGTCGGCGTCGCGCAACCGGGCGGCCTGCTCCGGGTGCGCCAGCAGGGCGAGCACGCCCAGGCCGATCGTGTTGGACACCGTGACGTGCCCGGCGAGCAGCAACAGTTCGCAGACACCGACCAGTTCCGCGTCCGACACCGCGTCGCCGTGCTCCCGGACGAGCATGCCGATCATCCCGTCGTCCGGGCTGCGCCGCTTCTCCGCCACCAGCGCGGCCGTGTAGGCCCGCGACTCCCGGCCGGCCGCGAGCCGCTCCTCCATCGGCAGCCCGAGATCGAGCGTGGTCCGCGACCAGCGGTGGAACTCCCCCTGGTCGGGATCGGGAACGCCGAGCAGGGCGCAGATCACCCCGAGCGGCAGCGGCAGGGCGAAGTCCGCCATCAGGTCCGCCGCGGGACCGCGCGCCTCCATGGCGTCGATCAGCCCGCCGACCCGGGCCCGGATCATCGGCTCCAGCGCGCGGATCCGCTTCCCGGTGAACTCCGGCGTCAGGACGTGGCGCAGCCGGGTGTGCTCCGGCGGGTCCATGTTGAGGAGCTCGTTCGGCAGGACCGGTGCGCGCTGCGCGTCGTACATCGCGAAGGTCTCCTGGTCGGCCAGCACCCGCCGCACGTCGGCATGCCGGGTGACGAGCCAGTACTCGCCGACCCGGTGCAGCCAGAAGTCCCTCACCCGCCGCACCGGCTCCTCGCGCTGGGCCGCCCCCAGCGCCGCGCCCGGGTCGAGCCCGTCCCGGCGGTAGAAGATCGAGATCGGTGGTGCTTCCTGCTCACTCATGGGCCCTCCCCTGGCCGGCCGATACCGACTTCCCGATACCCAGGCGTTCACCCCGCCGCGCACATCGGCCCCGGTGCCCGTGCGGCGCACAGGGGCACGGAACCGTCCCCCGCACGCCCTCGCTCCGCCGGAGCCGCCCCCTGCCGGCAGCACTCCCCGCCGAGCAGCTGCTCCAGCCCGTCCGCCGCCGTTCCGGTGCCGATCCGGTGCCGATCCGCGGTCGGCCGTCGGCCGTCAGCGGTCAGCCGTCAGCCGTCAGCCGTCGGCCGAATGTCAGTGCGGTGCCGGTTTCGGGTCGAGTGCGTTGTGCACGGTGCAGCCGCCCTCTCCGGGCATCCGCTGTATCGCGGGTGGTACCCAGACCTCGGTGCGCCCCGGGCCGACGAGGGCGAGGAGGCAGTCCTGCGGGTCGAAGCCGTTGCCCTCCACCGCCAGAAGGACTCCGACCCGTGCGCCGTCCGCCTTCACCTCGGTCCGGATCGCCGGGGGCAGGTCCAGGGCGGCGAGCACGCGGCGCACCTCGGCCTCCTCCGCCCGGCCGCCCTCGGGCACCCGGGGAAGCCTCGCACGCAGTTCCTCGTACGGCAGCCGGGGCGGTTCGGGAGGCGCGGCGAAGGCCAGCGCGGGTCCGTCCGGGCAGTCCACGTCGCGGGGCTCCTCGCCCCACGTGGACTTCGGCGACACCCGGACCGTGAAACAGCGCCGCACGGTGACCTCCTCGGCCCCGGGCCACCCGCCGGCCGCCACCCCGGACGTGCGCACGATCATGTCGATGCCGTCCCCGTCGTGGGTCGAGGTGCCCGTCAACCGCAGTACTTCCACCCCACGGATGCGGGCGGCAGCACGGCCGACCTCCTCGGCCGTGCGCGGACGCTGGCCGTAGAGCGCCCGGCCCACCTTCCCGGCCTCCTCCCGCGCGGCGCCCGTCGCCGTGTCCTCGGTGGACGGCACCACCCCGCAGGCTGCGGTGAGCAGCAGGAGCGGGGCGAGCAGGAGCGGTCGGCGCGTCATGCGCACAGCCTTCCGACACCTCGTCCGGCGGTCAACGGCTCACATACTCAGGACGGCCTGAGTACCCGGCCTTCGGCCGGCCCGAGACCGAGAGCAAGAACAAGACCGGCCGAGCCTGGATCAGCCTCTCCCCCGGAGAACGGGAATTTCGGGTCCACGCCGCCCGACGGCCTATTATCGCTTCCTGGGCCTGCGGACCTGATCCGCGGCTCACCAGGTACGGAGAGGCGTCACCCGACCTGCTGCCGATGCGTACCCGAGGAAACACGTGAGCACCGTACAGTCGATCCCCGCCCCGCAGGTCCTTCATGAGGCCGGCCGCCGACGGACCTTCGCTGTGATCAGCCATCCGGACGCGGGCAAGTCCACGCTCACCGAGGCGCTGGCGCTGCACGCGCGGGCGATCACTTCCGCCGGTGCGGTGCACGCCAAGGGTGACCGACGCGGCGTGACCAGCGACTGGATGGAACTGGAACGCGAGCGCGGTATCTCGGTGACCTCGGCCGCCTTGCAGTTCGACTATCGCGGCCACGTGATGAACCTGGTCGACACCCCCGGCCACGCCGACTTCTCCGAGGACACCTACCGGGTGCTGGCCGCCGTCGACTGCGCGATCATGCTGGTCGACGCGGCCAAGGGCCTGGAGGAGCAGACCCGCAAGCTTTTCGCGGTCTGCCGCCATCGCGGCGTCCCCGTGATCACCTTCATCAACAAGTGGGACCGGCGCGGCCAGGATGCGCTCACCCTGCTCGAGGACATCGAGACGCACCTCGGGATCACCCCCGTCCCGGTCGTCTGGCCGGTGGGCAACGCGGGCAACCTGCGCGGCCTGGTCGAAGCGTCGAACACCGAGCAGATGCTGCGCTACACCAAGGTGCCGGCCGGCACGCACGCCGCCCTCGAGGAGCAGCTCACCTCCGAGAAGGCCGCCGAGCAGGAGGGCGAAGCCTGGACGACCGCGCTGGAGGAGCTGGAGCTGATGCTCTCGTCCGGCCCCGGCTACGACCAGGAGGACTTCGAGGCCGGCAGGATCAGCCCGGTCTTCTTCGGCGCCGCGCTGACCAACATAGGGGTGAAGCTCCTGCTGGACGCCGTGGTCGACCTCGCTCCGGCTCCCGGGCCCCGCCGGCTGGCCAAGGGCGGCAGCCGCGAGGTCGGCGAGGAGTTCTCCGGCCTGGTGTTCAAGATCCAGGCGAACATGGACCCGGCCCATCGCGACCGGATCGCCTTCGTCCGAGTCTGCTCCGGCGTCTTCGAGCGCGGCATGCACGTCACCCGGGCGGCCAGCGGCCGCTCGTTCGCCACCAAGTACGCGCACACCGTCTTCGGAGCCGAGCGCACCGTGGTCGACACCGCGTACCCCGGCGATGTGGTCGGCCTGATCAACGCGAGCGCGCTGCGGGTCGGCGACACCCTCTTCACCGGCAAGAAGGCCGAGTACCCCCCGCTGCCCGCCTTCGCCCCCGAGTACTTCGCGGTGGCACGGCCCAAGGACATCAGCCGGTCCAAGCAGTTCCGCAAGGGCATCGCCCAACTCGACGAGGAAGGCGTGATCCAGGTGCTGGTCTCCGACCGGCGTGGCGACCAGGCGCCGGTCATGGCCGCGGTCGGCCCGATGCAGTTCGATGTGATCCTGCACCGGATGGAGCACGAGTTCTCTTCCCCGATCGCCCTCGACCAGCTCTCCTACCGCTTGGCCCGGATCACTGACGCCGAAGGCGCCGCCGCCCTGACCAAGGCCCGCCTGATCAGCGGCGAGGTGCTCACCCGCCGCTCGGACGACGTGCTGCTGGCCCTGTTCGCCGACAAGTGGCAGCTGAACGCCTTCCAGCGCACCCACCCCGACATCCTGCTCCAGCCGCTGATCGCCACGGCGGACTGATCGCCGACGTCCTCGGTCCGGCCGCCGTCGACAGGCCGACCGCTACCCGGCCGAGCCACCGACGCCGGCCGGACCGAGGACGTCGGGTGGTGGCGCCGGGACCGCCCCGCGTTGCTCGAGGCCGTCGCACGCCACCACCACGCTCACCCGCTCGCCGCCGCCGTCGGGCTCGGCGGTGAGCGGGAGCTCCCGGCCACCCGCAACGGGCGCTTCAGGGGTGCGGTCGCCCCGGAGGGCTGCGCGGTCAGCGCCGACGGCCGCCGATGCGGCGGTCGTCGGCCAGTGCGGTCAGCGGGCCGTACTCGCAGGCAAGCTCGTTCCACGTCAGAACCTCGCCACAGCGGGCGGGGAAATCCTTCGGGTTGAACTCGGGCATGGTCCAGGTGCCAGTGCCCCGGTCCCGCAGCCACAGGTCCCCGTCACCGTCGACCACAGTCGGCGGGACCGGTACGGGCTCGGCCTGATCGGTGGGCTCCCAGGTGACCCGGCCCGGGTGGGAAGCGCGGCGCAGCTCTGTGGTGGCCAGCCGCGCGGCCAGGTCACGAGTGGACTCCTCGGCCTCCTTGACCGACGCGAGCCGGAATGCGTCGTCGAGTACGGGCAGGGCTGGATTCTTGCTGCGCTTTGAACTCATACGCTGACTTACCTCCGGTGGGGGGCGTCACATCCGTTGTGGCACCCCGTACAGGAACACGGTATCCGAGGCGGGAGCCAGGTCGGCTACGACCAGGAGGGCCGGCTCACCTCGTCCGGCACCGGTTCCACCACCGCGTTCTCCCGGTACGACGGAAACGGCCTGCGTGCCTCCAAGACCGTCGGTGCCACCTGTCCCGACCGGCCCGCAGCCCGGCACACCAACCGGATCCGAGTCCAGGGCGCGGCTCTCCTCCCTACCGCCCGCAGTCGCTCAAGGCCGCGGCCGCCCGGCCGGAGGCCCGAGCGACCCCGAAGAACTCCGGGCACCGACGGACTGGGTGATCCAGCCGGTGCCCGGCCGGTCGGCACCGGTCCATCGGTGCCGACCGTCCCCGTCTCCCGCCCCCGGAGGAATCGGCTCGTGGTTCCCGTGGGCCCAGACGGTGGCTGAGGGACGGGTGTGCTGCATGGGGTTCCTCGGAGTCAGCGCAGCGTGGTGCCGGTGGGGGTGTCGAGGAGGGTGAGGTCGGTGCGGGTGGGCAGGCCCTCCCAGTCGCCGCGGGTGGCGACGGCGAAGGCGGCGGTGTCGGTGGCGCGGTGGAGACGTTGTCGGGGGGTGAGGCCGTCGAGGAGGGCGGAGAGGTAGCCGGCGACGAAGGCGTCGCCGGCGCCGACGACGTCCACGACGGGGACGTGCCGGGCCGGGGCGTGGTGGGTGCCGCGGGTGGTGATGACGTCGGCTCCGGAGCCGCCGCGGGTGAGGACGATCTCGCGGGTGCCCCGGTCGAGGAGGGCGGTGACGATGTCGGCCTCGTCGAGAGTGGGGTCGTCGGCGACCAGGTGGAGTTCGTCGGCGGAGGCGATGAGGATGTCGGCGGTGCGGGCCAGTGGCAGGAGGGTCTCGCGGGCCTGCCGCTGGGTCCACAGGCGGGCGCGGTGGTTGACGTCGAGGGTGACGGTGATGCCGAGTTCGCGGGCGCGGGCGGCGGCCGCCCCGACGGTTCGGGCGGCCGAGGGGCCGAGGGCGGGGGTGATGCCGGTCAGGTGCAGGACGCGGGTGCCCGGTTCCAGGGCGGGCAGGACGTCCTCGGGGCGCAGGGCGGATCCGGCGGAGCGTTCGCGGTAGTAGTGGACACTGGCGAGGTCGCCGATGCCGTCCTCGCGCACCAGCAGTCCGGTCGGCCGGCCGTCGGTGTCGACATGGGTGTGGGCGGTGTCGACGCCCTCGGCGCGCAGGGTGCGCAGGACCAGGGCGCCGAAGGGGTCGGCGCCGACGCGGCCGACCCAGCGGGCGGAGTGGCCGAGTCGGGCGAGGCCGATGGCGACATTGGCCTCCGCTCCGGCGACGGACAGTTCCATGGGCGGGGCGAGCCTGATCGGTCCGGTCGCGCGCAGGGCCGCCATGGCCTCGCCGACGGTCACGACCTCGGGTACGGCGTTCACGGGGCCACCACCGCGCCGAGGGCCCTGCGCCACTGCGCGGCGCGGTCGCGCAGTGCGCGCTGGTCGCCGCCGTCGGCGGCGTCGCCGACCAGGGGCGAGCCCACGCCGACGGCGGCGGCTCCGGCGGCGAGGTGGGCGAGGGCGGTGGTGGCGTCGATCCCGCCGACGGGGACGAACGGGACGTCGGGGAAGGGGGCGCGCAGCGCGGCCAGGTGGGCGGGGCCGCCCAGCAGCGCGGGGAAGAGTTTGACGGCGAGGGCGCCGTGCCGGATGGCCGCCATGACCTCACTGGGTGTCAGGGCGCCCATCAGGACGGGTGGATGCCCGGGGCCGTGGGGCAGGCCGGCGACGAGGCCGGGGGTGACGAGGAAGCCGGCTCCGGCGTCGGTGGCGCGGGCGGCGTCGTCGGGGGTCAGGACGGTGCCGGCGCCGAGGTCGGCGTCGGGCCCGAGTTCGCGGCGGGCCTGTTCGATCACCCACAGGGCGTCGGTGGTGGTGAGGGAGACCTCGCTCGCGGTGAGGCCCTCCTCGGCGAGGGTGAGCACGGTGCGCAGGGCGGCGTCGCGGTCGGTGCCGCGGACGACGACGAGGGTGCGGTAGGGCAGTTCGCTCGGTCTCATGGAGTGCTTTCACGGAGCGGGGCGGATGTGTGGTGGGCGGTGAGGGTCAGGTTCCAGTGCAGTTCGCCGGCGGCGGGGACGACGGCCGCGTCACCCCGGCAGGCCTCGGCGAGGTCGAAGACGGTGCCCAGCATGGGTTCGACACCGATGCTGCGGTAGGCCCCGGTGGCCGGGTAGCCGCCGAGGTTGCGCCACAGCGCGACGGACAGCGGGACGCCAGTGTCGGCCCGGAGGCTGAGGTGGAGGAGGTCCGGTCCGTCGGTGACCGACACGTCCGCGCAGTGGGTGAGGACGGCGCCGACGGCGGTGCCGTCGTCCGGGCCGAGGCGGTCCAGGGGCAGTCCGAGCGGGGTGGGCCAGTGTCCGGTGAGGTGCGGGGCGTTCGCGGGCCACGGCCGGTCGATCAGGTGGGCGGCCTCGGGGAAGACGCGGGTGGCCGTTCCCGCGGGTGCGAGGAGCCGGGCGCCGGGCCCGACGTCGAGCAGCGCGTGGGCCGCCCAGAGGAAGCGGTACCCGGGGTCCGCCGACAGGTGGTAGGTGGCGCTCAGGGCTCCGGACCGGTCCTGCCGCAGGCTGCGGCGCAGGACGAAATCGGGGTGGTCGAGCACGTCGGTGCCGCCGTCGTGCCGCCAGGGCCGGGACCAGGCGTCGCCGTGGTCGGGGGTGCCGCGGACGGTGGGGAGGCATTCCTCCAGACCGCCCGCGTCGACGAAGGCATCGCCGGGCCGGACGGTGTCGCGGGCGGGGCAATGGCGGCGCCAGAGCCACTCGCGTCCGCCGCCCCGCAGGCTGGTCCACCGGCCGCCGTGGCGGGGGTCGGTGGTGGCGGTGAGGGGGATCCGGTTGACCGGGAGCGGGTTCACCATTCCGCGAACCCGCCGTCCTGGTGGTACCAGACGGGGCTGCGCCAGCGGTGCCCGCGTTCGGCGGCGCGGCGGACGGCGCCCTCGTCGATCTCGATCCCGAGGCCGGGGGCGGTCGGGAGGGCGGCGTGTCCGTCGGTGAAGCGCAGCGGCGCGGTGTCGAGGAGGTAGTCGAGGACGTCCCCGCCCCGGTTGTAGTGGATGCCGACGCTCTGTTCCTGGATGAGGAAGTTCGGTACGGCAAAGCCGAGTTGGATGCTCGCGGCGAGCGCGATCGGGCCGAGGGGGCAGTGCGGGGCCATCGCGACGTCGTGGGTCTCGGCGAGGGCGGCGATGCGGCGGACCTCGGAGATGCCGCCCGCGTGCGAGACGTCGGGTTGGGCGACGGCAATGCCGGTGGTGAGGATGTCGCGGAAGTCCCAGCGGGAGTAGAGCCGTTCGCCGCAGGCGAGCGGCACGGTGGTGGAGTCGACGAGCCGGCGCAGGTCGCGGGCGTGTTCGGGCAGGACGGGCTCCTCCACGAACAGCGGGTGGAGCGGTTCGAGCAGGGGCAGGACGCGCCGGGACATCGCGGTCGACAGCCGGCCGTGGAAGTCGATCGCGACGTCGTTCTCGTCGCCGACGGCCTCGCGGACGGCGGCCACCCGGTCGACGATCTCCCGGGTCCGGGCGGGGGTGTCGATCGGCCGCAGCTGCGCGGAGCCGTTCATCTTGACGGCGGTGAACCCGGCCTCGACCTGTTCGCGGGCGAGTTCGGCGACGTGGGCGGGGCTGTCCCCGCCGATCCACGCGTACATCCGCAGCCGGTCGCGGACCGGTCCGCCGAGCAGTTGGTGGACGGGGACGCCGTGGGTCTTGCCCTTGATGTCCCACAGGGCCTGGTCGATGCCGGCGACGGCGCTGGAGAGGACGGGGCCGCCGCGGTAGAAGCCGCCCTTGGTGAGCACCTGCCAGTGGTGCTCGATCCGCAGCGGGTCCGCGCCGACGAGGTGGTCGGCCAGTTCCGCGACGGCGGCGCGGACGGTCTCCGCGCGGCCCTCGACGACGGGTTCGCCCCAGCCGGTGATCCCCTCGTCGGTGGCGATGCGCAGGAACAGCCAGCGGGGGGCGACGAGGAAGGTCTCCAGAGCTGTGATCCTCATTCGGATGCCCCCTGCTGCGGCGTGTGCACCAGGTCGAGATCGGCGGTGGCCTGGGCGAGCAGGTGCCGGACGGCCTGCTCGGCCGCGTGCGGGTCGCGGTCGCGGACGGCGTCGAGGACCGCGCGGTGCGCGGGCACGGGGTCGGACCAGTGCTCCGCGCTGTGGACGAGGTGGTCGCGCACCCGCAGCCCGGCCTCGATCACCACCTCCATGCGGGTGAGCAGTTCGTTGTGGGTGGCGGCGAGCAGGGCGCGGTGGAACGCCAGGTCGGCCTCGACCGCGGCGTCGGTGTCGTGGCCGGCGTCGGCCATGCGTTCCAGGGCGTGGGCGAGACCGGCGAGGTCGGCCTCGTCGCGGCGCTCGGCGGCGAGGCGGGCGGCGGCCGGCTCCATGATCGAGCGGACCTCGCCCAGATCGGTCAGGAAGCCTTTGTCGGGAATGCCGGCGCCCTGCCAGCGCAGCAGGTCGACGTCCAGCAGGTTCCAGTCCGCGCGGGGTCGCACGAAGGTTCCCAGCTTCTGCCGCGATCCGATCAGGCCCTTGGCGGCCAGCACCCGCAGCGCCTCGCGCAGCACGGTCTTGCTGACCCCGATCTCCTGCTCCAGCCGGTCCGGGGACAGGAACGAGCCGGGTGCGTAGGCACCGCTGACGATCCGCTTCCCGATGATGTCGATGATCTGCTGGTGCAGATTGCGGGTGGGCGGCTGGTTCATAGGGGGCCTTCCGGTGCGGGTGTTCGGGGGTGCGTCGTGATGAGGCGGCTGGGTCATGAGGAGGCTTTGACGATGGACCAGCCCCCGTCCACGACGAGGGTGGTGCCGGTGACGTAGGAGGCGTCGGCCGAGGCGAGGAAGGCGACGGTGGCCGCCACCTCCTCGGGGGTGCCGAACCGCTTGGCGACCGTCCCGGCCACGCTGTCGGCCTGCCCCGCCCCGTCCACCCGCTCCCACGCCGCCGTCAGGATCGGACCGGGAACGACGGTGTTGACCCGCACCTGCGGCCCGTACTCCACGGCCAGCTGGCGCCCCAGCGAGCACAGCGCGCCCTTCGCGGCGGCATAGGCGGGATGCCCGGGCAGGCCCACCAGCGCGTGGACCGACGAGGTCAGCACCACCGAGCCGCCACTGTCGCGCAGCAACCCGGCGAAGGCACGCACCCCCAGCCACGCGGCCTTCAGCGTGACCGCCAACTGGCCGTCCCACTCCGGCTCGGTCAGCTCGTGCGCCGGTTTGACCACCACCGCGTACGCGTTGCTGTGCAGCACGTCCAACCGCCCGTAACTGCTCCGCACATGGGCCGCCAGCTCTTCCCACACCGCCGCGGACGACACGTCGCCGTGCCGGTACTCGGCCCGCCCGCCCCGCGCCGTGATCGCCTCGGCCGTCGCCCGCCCCGCGGCGTCGGCGATGTCGACGATCACCACCGCCGCACCCTCCGCCGCCAGACGTCGCGCCGTCGCTGCGCCGATACCGGCGGCGGCACCGGTGATCACGGCGACCCGGCCACGGAAGCGGTGGCATGTCTGCTCTGTCATGCCCTGAAGGTACAGCTGGACATTAATTATGCAAATACCTTGACAGGGGATGTCCGTGGCCGCAGGCTCTGCCACCAAGACGGCACCGGACACAGGCTGGACACAGCCTCGCCGCTTCCGAAGCCCGGAACACGCGACGTGCCGTCGAGCCTTTCCACGCCAGGCCGAGCCCCTGCCGGCCGAGGCCCCAACCGGATCCCTCGGCCGCGTGGCAGCACAGACCGCTGTCCGTGGACCTGCCCGGAGCACCCCGCCCGCAACTCGGTCGGCTGTGCCGGCGCGCCTCGCCCCGCCCCACCTCAGGCCTCTCCTTCCTCTCTTCCGAGCAGGTCCGCTCGTCCCCCTGGAGTCGATGATGTCCATCACCACGCACCGCCGTACTGTGGCCGCCGCCACGGGCGCCCTGCTCACGCTCGCCCTTGGGACGGCGTGTTCCACCGGTCAGCAGTCGCCCTCGTCCTCCGGGGCGGGTGCCTCGGTCGCTCCGGTGAGCGGCAAGATCTCGATGACCTACCTGCAGAAGCAAGGCGATCAGGAGTACTTCGTCGGAGAGGCTGCCGGAGCGAAGGCCAAGGCCGCGGAGCTCGGCGTCGACCTCAAGGTGGTCAACCTCGGCAACGACGCGAACAAGACCGTCAGCGAGGTCCAGGCGGCCGTCGCGCAGAAGACCAACGGCCTGATCGTCGTCGTCCCGGATCCGGCGGTGGGCCCCCAGGTCGTGCAGGCGGCCAAGGACGCCAAGGTCGCACTGCTCACCTCCGACGACCAGATCTGCACGAGCGGCCCGGACCCGGCCGTGTGCGCGAAGACCGACCTCGTTCCCCGGATCGGCTTCTCCGGCGCCCAGATGGGTGGCGAGGTCGGCAAGCGCGCCGCCGAAGAGTTCGTGAAGGCCGGCTGGAACCCCGCCGACACCCGCATCATCGCCGCCTGGAAGCAGGACGTCACCGTCTGCGGCGACCGGGTCAAGGCCGCCAAGGAAGCATTCGCCGCCGCGGGCAGCGCGGGCGTCCAGAAGATCGACGTCGCCACCGACAACACCCCCACCGGCGCCCAGGACAGGATCGCCGCCACCGTCACCGCCAACCCCGGCGTGAAGAACTGGATCGTCTGGGGCTGCAACGACGAGAACGTCCAGGGCGGCGTCACCGCCCTGGAGAACGCCGGCTTCAAGGCCGACAACATCATCGGCGTCGGCCTCGGCGCCTACCTCGCCTGCAAGAACTGGAACAGCGGCAAGCCCACCGGCATGAAGGCCGCCCTCTTCATCAACGGCAAGGACGTCGGGGCCCTCGCCGTCCAGACCCTCTACGACAAGCTCAAGAACGGCAAGGACATGCCCGCCGAGGCCTTCGCCCCCACCACCATGGTCGACGCCACCACCTTCAAGACCAGCGGCGCCACCTGCAGCTGACACCACCGACCAACGCCGTCCCCGACCCGCGCACTACGGGCACTACGGGCACTACGGGCACCAGAGAACCCCCGGAGAGCATCCTCGTCGAACGTCCCGGCCGGGGCCCTGCCCCCGCCGACTCGCACCGCCTGGATCCTGCGCCGACACTCCCCCGGTCCGGCGACCCGCACGCGTCCTCGCCCACCGAACCGCCCGTACCGAAATGCCGTACCGGTACGACACGAGCGCCGAGCCGCTCGCGGCGGGCCGCACACCCCGACACCGAACGATCGACCTGCCCGTCCCCCACAAAGGCCTGCCGGCGCACGCCGAGAAATCCTCCTCCGGCCACCGTACGCAATCCGCCTCGCCGCAGAGAATCGCTCGCCTTCCCCTCTCCAGGAGATCCCCATGCAGACCTCCATTGTGCTGTGGAACCGTAAGGATCCGTCGACTCCCTCATCCCTCGGATCGGCCAGAACTCCGGCGGCGGGCCGCGGACGGGCCTGCGCGGCGGTGCTGGCCGCCGCCGTCGTCGTCGCGCTCGCCGCGCCCCTGCCGGCACAGGCCGCGCCCACCGAGACGGTCGTCGACGTGACCACGTTCGGCGCCGACCCCACCGGCACGCGGGACAGCGCCGCAGCGGTGAAGGCGGCCCTTCGGCAGGCCAGGACCGTGCAGGGACCGGTGCGGGTGCTGTTCCCGCGAGGCACCTACCAGATCTACCCGGAGCAGGCCGAGACCCGGGAGCTGTACCTGTCCAACACCGTAGGCGCCGACCCGACCTACCGGGACAAGCGCATCGGCATCCTCATGGAGGACATGCGCGACGTCACGATCGACGGCGGCGGCTCGCACCTGCAGTTCCACGGACTGATGACCGCCTTCGCCGCCGTCCGCTCCCAGAACGTCACGGTGCGCGGCTTCAGCTTCGACGTCACCGCCCCGAAGGTCGTCGACGCCACCGTCAGCGAGGCCGGCGTGTCCGACGGCCGCGCCTACCGGGTGCTCAGCATCCCGCCCACCAACGGCTTCACCGTGGCGAACAACCAGGTCACCTGGCTCGGCGAGAAGAGCCCCGCCACCGGACAGCCCTACTGGTCCGGCGTCAACGGCATGAGGTACACCCAACTCCACGACCCGGCGGCCAGGAGCACCTGGCGCGGCGCCAGCCCCCTGTTCACCGACGTCGCCTCGATGACACACCTGGCCGGCAACAAGCTGCGCATCGATTACACGAGCGCGGCTCCTCCGACCGACCGCGGGCTGGTCTACCAGATGCGGGAGGACACCCGCGACACCGCCTCCGCGTTCTTCTGGGAGTCCAAGGACGTCACCGTGCAGGGACTGAAGGCCCGCTACCTGCACGGCTTCGGCTTCCTCGGGCAGATGAGCGAGAACATCACCATCGACGGCAACGACTTCCGCACCGACCCCGCCGGCGGACGCAGCACGGCGGGGTTCGCCGACTTCGTCCAGATGTCCGGCATCAAGGGCGCCGTCAGCATCAGGAACAACGTGTTCGACGGCGCGCACGACGACGCGATCAACATCCACGGCACCTACGTCGAGGTCACCGGACGCTCCGCCGACGGCAGGACGCTCACTCTCGACTACCGCCACCACCAGACGGCCGGATTCCCCCAGTTCTACCCCGGCGACAGCGCGGAGATCGTGGACAAGCGGACGATGGCAGCGGTCCCCGGCACCACCGTGAAGGTCGTGTCGGTGGACGGCCCGACGGGCCGCGACCACGACAAGCCGCTGACCACCATGAAGGTCACCTTCGACCAGGCCGTCCCCGCCTCCGTCACCCCCGGGAACTTCGTGGTGGAGAACACCACCTACACCCCCACCGTCGACATCAGCAACAACACCGTCGTCAACATCCCCACCCGCGGCATCCTGGTCACCACCCGCAAGCCCGTCGTCATCAAGAACAACACCTTCGACGGCACCGGGATGGCCGGCATCTTCATCTCCTCCGACGCCAAGGAGTGGTACGAGTCCGGCCCCGCCCAGGACGTCCTCATCACCAACAACACCTTCCTGCGCCCGGCGGGCCCGGCGATCCTGATCGAGCCCACCAACCAGGTCCAGGACGCCGGCAACCCGGTGAGCCGCAACATCCGCATCCAGGACAACGACTTCAGGATCGGCGACGTCCGCCTCCTCAACGCCAAGAGCGTCGGCGGCATCACCTTCGAGCGCAACGACGTCCGCCGCCTCGACCGCAACACCGCGTTCACGGCCGAGACGACCACCACCAACACCTGCCTCGCGCCGGGCGCCACCACCACCGTCCGCACGGTCACCGCCGCGGCACCCTACAAGACTCCGCTGTTCACCTACCGCGCCTCCTCCGGCGCCGTCGTCAAGGACAACAACTTCGACAACGGACTGAACCTGCGCGCGGAGCTGAACGCCACCGACGCCGCCCAGGTCACCACCGACGAAGTCACCACCAACGGCACCGACAAGGTCCTGCCCCTGCTGCCGAACGTCACCTACACCAGCAACAACCCGGCCGTCGCCACGGTCGACGCCGGAGGCAAGGTGACCGCCAAGGCCGCCGGAACCGCCCTCATCACGCCCGTCACCACCAGCCAACTCGGCGACACCACCGGCAGGCCCGTCACGATCCAGGTCGGCTGCGCGGTCCCCACGACCTACCGCACGGTAGCCGTCACCGGGACCAGCGACGTGATCGACGTGAGCGGAAGCTCCCTCGCCGACGGCGGCCCCGTCGTCCGCCGGCCCGGCACCGGCGGCGCGAACCAGCGCTTCGAGTTCCGGCCGCTCGCCGACGGCCACGTGCGCATCGTCAACCAGAACAGCGGCAAGGACCTGGCCGTGCTGAACGCGTCCAAGACTGCCGGAGCGAAGATCATCCAGCACTCCTACGCACCCGGCGCCGACACCAACGACGAATGGCGCCTGGAGGATGCCAGCAACGGCCGCGTGCGCATCGCCAACCGCCTCAGCGGCCTCTACCTCACCGCCGGCACCACCCAGAACAGCCAGTTCGAACAGCGCCCCTACGACAGCACCGGCAACCTGCAGACCTTCACCATCAACTGACCTCCCGCCGCAGTGGGGCACCGGCGGCGGCCTGCAGTCCGCCGCCCAACGGCCCCTCGCAGCAAAGACCCCGACCTGATCTTCCATCCCTGCCCGCGGTCGGACTGTCGTCCGGCCGCCGGCATCAAGACCGTCCTCCAAACTCTGGCCGGGCTGCGCACCGGCCACTCCCACAACCGCCGCGCACCGTGCCGATCGCCATCGAGGCCGCGAACGGGCTGCTCGTCACCGCGCTGCGCCACCACGGACAGACCGTCGTGCCGATCGCGCCGGCACGGAGCGACGCGAGGCCGGAGCGGCCGGCCCGGCCCCGTGCCGGCCGGCCGCTCCCGTGCCTGTCGCCAGGCGGTCGCTCAGACGACGGCTCCGCTGTGTTCGCGCGGACGCGCCGCGCGCCGGACGCCCGGCGGGGCGGTGTCCTGCGGCCGGTCCGGGAACCGTTCCTGGAGCAGCAGGGTCACCGGCATCGCGGTGAAGACGGTCGACCCCGTGCCCACCAGCACCCCTGCGAGCAGCGCCACGGAGAAGTCGGTGAGCGAGTCCCCGCCGAGGCATGCCAGAGCGGTGAGGACGAAAAGCGCGCCCATTCCGGTGTTCACCGTGCGCGGCAGGGTCTGGGCCACGGCGCGGTCCGCGAGGTGCGCCCCGTCCGCCGTCCGGTGGGCACGGCGCAGTTCGCGCAGCCGGTCCAGGACCACCACCGTGTCGTTGACCGAGTACCCGACCACGGTGAGCAGCGCGGCGAGGAAGACGCTGTCCACGGGTTTGCCGAGCCAGGCGAAGAGGCCGAGGACGAGGAGCACGTCCTGCGTCATCGCCGTCACCGCCGCGGCGGCGTACGTCCAGCGGAAGCGGATGGTGAGGTAGAGCAGTTGGGCCGCGACCGCCAGGGCGAGCGCGATCACGGCGTAGGTGCGCAGCTCGCTGCCGAGGCTCGGGCCGATCAGGTCGTCGCGTTCCACGGACACCTCTCCGGTGACCGTGGTGAGCGCCTCGCGGATCTGCTGCTGCCGGTCGTCGCCGGTCTCCTTCGTGCGGACGGAGACGCCGGCGTCGCCCGTGGACTGCACCACCGCCTGGGGGAAGCCCGCCCTGACCACCGCGGCGCGGGCGGCGTCCGCGTCGACGTGCTGCGCGGCGGTGTACTGGACGACCCGTCCGCCGGTGAACTCGACGCCGAAGTCCAGGCCGCGCACACCGATCCCGCTCAGGGCGAGCAGCAGCAGGCCGGCGCAGACTCCCAGCCAGCGCCGCCGGTGGCGCATCAGCCGCGGCGGGCGCCTGGTCAGGCGCGCGCGCAGGCGGCCGGTCGTGGCGATCCCGGTCAGGCCGGGCCGCTGGGTGACGAAAGGCCGTCGGAACGCCCACTCGGCGAGCAGCCGGGTGATGACCATGGCCGAGACCATCGAGGCGAGCACGCCGATCGAGAGCGTCACTCCGAAGCCCTTGACCGGCCCGGTCGCGAAGGCGAAGAGCAGCCCGGCGGCGAGGAGCGTCGTCACGTTGGAGTCGGCCACGGCGCTCCACGCCTTCGTGAACCCGGTGCGCAGGGGGCGCTGCAGGTCGCGTTCCCTTCCGGCGACCCGCGCGCCGGGCTTGGCGTACTCCTCCCGGGCCCGTTCGAACACCAGGACGTTGGCGTCCACCGCGATGCCGATCGCCAGCACGAAGCCGGCCAGTCCCGGCAGTGTGAGCGTCGCGCCGAGCGCGACCACGGCCGCGTACGAGATGAGTCCGTAGAGGGCGAGCGCGACGGTGGCCAGCACACCGAGCAGCCGGTAGACCGCGATGACGAAGACCGCAGTGCACAGCAGGCCGGCGACCGCGGCGAGGGCGCTGGCCCGGATCGCCTCGGCGCCGAGCGAGGGGCCGACGGTGCTCTGCTCGATGGCCTTCACCGGCACGGGCAGTGCGCCGCCCTCCACCAGGGCGGCGAGGTCGCGGGCCTCGTCGGCCGAGAAGCCGCCGGTGATCTGCGTCGAGCCGCCGGCGATGCCGTGACCGCAGGCCACGCTGTCCTGGATGCCGGGCGCGGAGATGATCCGGTCGTCGAGCACGATCGCGACCCGGCGGGCCGGGTCACCGGGCCCGGCGCACGCCGCGTCCCCGGTGAGCTTCGCCCACGCGTCGGCGGCCGAGCCGCGGAAGGAGAGGTCGATGCTCCAGCCGCGGCCCGTCCGGGTGTCGAGCACGGCCTCGGCGCCCTTGACGCCGTCACCCGTCAGGGCCGGCGGGGCGAGTCGCAGGTGCCTGCCGGGCGCGTCGGGATCGGGGAGGCTCCGGGAGCCGTCCGCCGCCCGGGTACCGGCCGGTGAGCCGGTGGCCCCGGAGGCGGTCGGCCCTCCGGTGGCCGGTCCGTGCGCGGTCGGTCCGTCAGCGGTCGGTCCCTCGGCGGTCGGTCCCTCGGCGGTCGGTCCGTCGGCGGTCGCGGTGACGGCGTGGAAGGTGAGCTGGGCGGTGCGGCCGATGACCTCGGCGGCCTTGCGGGGGTCCTGGACCCCGGGCAGCTCGACGACGATGCGCCGCTCCCCGGACCGGGCCAGTGAGGGCTCGGCCACGCCGAGGCCGTCGACCCGGCGGCGCAGCACCTCCAGCGCCCGGTCGGTGGCTGCGGCGTCGGCGCGCACTTCGGGCGAGTCCTGGGTCTCCAGGACGATTCGGGTCCCGCCGCGCAGATCGAGTCCGAGGCGGGCGGGCGTGGTCAGGGCGACGTACAGCGAGACGCCGACGACGGCGAGCGCGAGGAGCGCGCGCCAGAGTGTGGCACGACGAGAGGACATGGTTTCTCCACGGGCGGTCCGCGGGATCCGGGCGCCCGCCCGCAGGCGGACGCGCCTCACCCGGGGACGGGCGGACGCAAGGGGACGACGCGCCGCCGGGAGCCTGCGGGACCGGTTGGCCGCAGGCACCGGTTCCGGGCCGCGGGCATGCCGCGGCCTACGGGACAGCGGGCGCGTGGGGCGTCAACTGCTCCGGGGAGAAGGGGGTCCGCGGGTGTGCCGCGGGGAGTACTCGTCACGCGGCGGTGCCCGCTCCTGCCGCGGACCGGCGGCGTACGTACCCGCCAGGGCCCGCGGACCGACCGTGGGCGCGGGCGCGAGCACGGCCGGCAGGAGGACGGGCGGACGGGCGGCGGGCTCCGTGGCCGTCGTGCGCTGCACGACCGCATCGGATCCGCTGCGCTCCGGCCCTCCCCGGACCTCGGGCCGCACGGGGCCCGAACGGACGGGGGTGACAGGCGAGAGGGAGGGAACCGGCATCGCGGCGGGGGCGGACCGAGCCCCGGGCGCCGTACCCAGCACGGCCAGGCAGAGGGCCCAGGCAGCGAGGAGCACGCACGACAGCGCCGCTGCCACGCTCCGGCGGACACGACGGCCCGCCTCACCCTCACTCACCGCTCGGTTCCCCACCCGGCTCCTCCCGCCAGGGACACACTGTAGGCGAACCTGCACGCGTGCGGGGACACACGGGCAGGCGAATACTCCCGGCCGGGGTCCGGCGTCGGCCGGGAGAACCCGGGAGAACCGCGAACGGCTCCCTGCCCCGCCATCACGCCCCGGCGAACCCCAGCTGTCGGAGCCCTGCGGCCGAACGGCGTCGGGCGCACTGCGGCCGGCTCCGCCGCACCGCGCGCGACGCGGCCGGCGCGAGTGACGCCCGAACTTTGCCTTGCTGCCCGGCACTCATTCGCGCCGGGCGGCGAGGCGTCCCCGCAGGCATCCCGCCAGCGAATCGGGCCCCCTGCCACGCACCGCTCCAACCGGCCGAACGGTGAACAGCACCACCTGGCCGACCATCGGTTGCGGGCGTACCCCGAAGAAGGGGGGCGGCCCGATCGATGGACAATCGGGCCGCCCGCCTCGCAGTTGGCCGACTCTGCCCGGCTGGAGCGCCGACCGGGTACGTGGGGCCTGTGGTGAGTGCCTTGGGGAAGCAGGCGCTCACCGCTCTCAACGAAGTGGCTGCGCCCAGGGCACGGAGGGTTGCACTGTCCCTCGTTCTTGTGCCGCCGGTCGCCGCCGAGTGCGCCGATGTCGTGGTCCTGGTCGTCCCGAAGCTCGTCACCAACGCCCTGCGCCACGGCGGCGGCATCCACGCCCTGAAGATCACCGGGCACCCGGGCCGTCCACGACGAACGCCCGCAGGCCCCGCGCGTACGTACCCCCGATCTGAACGGCAGCTCCGGAGGCTTCGGCTGGCCCATGGTCAACCGCCTCGCCCGCACCACCTCGGTGCCCCTCGGTCGTCGGGGGGAAAGACGGTACGCGCTGTCCTCCACCGTGTCCCAGGACCGGCCCTCGAACCGATCCGTCAGGTGCAGGTCGCGGTGCCGGTCGGACCGACATACCCCTCCAGCGACACCCGCTTGTTGGGGAAGAGCTCCCCACCGATCGCGTCGACAGCTGAGAAGGTCCGGGGCAGTTCGGATTCCTTGAGTGGCTCGCCGGTGTAGACGGCCAGCAGCATGCCATCACAGGCGCGGTTGCGGGCGGTGACCGCTTTGGGGATCGGGAACTGCTGGACCTCAAGACCGGTGGTGCGGAAGTCGTTGTCGGAGACGGACTCAAGGGAAACCAAGGAACCGGTCCTCCGGTGCACCAACCAGTACTGAATATGGACCCGTTCAGGCACGCAGAGCGGGCCTCCGAAGTGGCTCGGGTCGGCCCCGGCGAGCCTCACGCCGCCGCTGTCCACGTCCCGGTTGGCGAGCAGTCTCAGCCAAAGGGAACGGTCCTTGTCCTGCCACGCGGTGTTGTCGTGACAACCGGCCGCGAGAGTAGGGTAGTACGGGCCGGAGGGGGACGGCGCCGCGGCGCTCGTCGTGGGGCCGGTCGGCGTGGCGGTCGAGGCAGGCACCTTCGTCGGGGGCCCGGAGGCCCCGGGAAGCGCCTCGTCTCCGGAGCCCGAATCCGAGCAACCCACCAGCACGGCCGCCGCCGACACTGTGGCCACCCAGGCGGCGACCCGTCGGGACACGATCATGAAGCCTCCACTCACCGTGCACTGGGACGCGGAAGGGCCGGCGCCGGTCCCGTCCGCGGGAGGTCGAGAGCCCGATTCTAGAGCGACGCCGGCGCCCGGGGATGCCGTTCGGCCCAATGCAGGGACAGTCTTGACCGTGCAGCCTCATCGCCCTCGACCGACCATCGCGGCCGGGCCGGTGCCACGTCGGCCGATGACTTTGCCCAGGCCAACTGACATCAGTCTCGCTGCCGACGGGCACCTCCCCCTGGCCGTACCCCGGCTCCACATCCGCCCCACAGCTACGCCCTCCGAGGGGCCGAGGTAGCCGCATCCCAATCAAGGCAACGAGTTCAGCCTGCAACAACCGGGACCGGTGCGCTCGACGGCCGCCCCGCTCCACCCGATGACGAACCTGCACGGTTGAAGCCTGCCTGCCCCGAACGCATGTGACT
Source organism: Kitasatospora sp. cg17-2 (assembly GCF_054031055.1). Lineage (NCBI taxonomy): Bacteria > Bacillati > Actinomycetota > Actinomycetes > Kitasatosporales > Streptomycetaceae > Kitasatospora > Kitasatospora sp. cg17-2. The sequence continues at coordinate 8,938,964 of NZ_CM132923.1, read as the reverse complement.
GACCCTTGATGCACGGTCGATACACAACCGCGTACTGGTGGAGGCCGCGCGAAAGCCGGCTCGAAGCAGCGGTCACGGACCCTGTAGGCGCACCGGTGACCGGCTCGGCCCCAGCGAGGGCCGTGAGCGTCCTGTTCCGGTCCCCCGGCAGCAACAGGCCGGTCAGGTACTCCCGAAACCCACGCCGCCGGGCCGACGAGCGAAACAGATCGTCGAACCTCGTCAACAAACCACCGGCAAGCCTGCCCAAGTCACCATCCCGGCACGAGTGTTATGGGCCGATGGCATTGGCGGGGGCGGCGCGGCCGCTCACATACTTCTGTGCACGGCAGGTTGATGGGCCACGGACAACCCGAGACAGGGAGTGCACCGGCCCTCCCCTCCGTGTCCCCGACACCTCCTACACCTAGGAACCCCCATGCGCCTTTCCCGACCCCTGTCCGCCGCGGGGATCGCCCTCGGCATGGTCGTCACCGCCCCGGCCTTCACCGGCACCGCCACGGCCGGCCAGACCATCGTCGGAGGCCAGCAGGCCACCTCCACCTACTCGTTCATGGGATCCATCCAGGTCAACGGCGACCACTACTGCGGCGCCTCGCTCATCTCGCCCGAGTGGATGGTCACCGCCCTGCACTGCACGTACGGCAACGGCCCGCTCCCGGCCTCGGCCCTGCGCGTCCGGATCGGCTCCAACGACCGCCTCAGCGGCGGCACCGTGGCCGGCGTCTCGCAGATCGTCCGCCCCTCCAGCGACCGGAGCATGGAAGGCCAGGACATAGCCCTGCTGCACCTCAGCAGCAGGGTCGGCAACACGCCCGTGCCGATCGCCGCCACCACCCCGCCCGACGGTTCCGCCACCCGGCTGCTCGGCTGGGGGCAGACCTGCCCGCAGCGCGACTGCTCCACCTCCGCGCCCCGCTACCTCAAGCAGCTCGACACCAAGGTGCTGCCCGACAGCTCCTGCGACAACACGGCGGCAGATCGCGAACTGTGCGTCGCGGGCACCACCACCGACACCGCCTGCTACGGCGACTCCGGCGGACCGGCGCTGATCGACCGCAACGGCAGGCGTGAACTGGTCGGCGCCACAAGCCGGAGCGGCATCGACGACGACACCTGCGGAGCCGGCGGCAGCGCCATCTACACGGACCTGGCGTCCTGGCGGTCCTGGATCCAGAAGTACACCGGCGCCCTCTGAGCCGTCGCCTCCGCGGCGCGGACCCCACAAGGGTCCGGGCCACGGGATCGCGGCCGGACCGGGGCGCGCGGCCTCGCCCCACCCCAGCTCCGGCCGCGGTCCGGCCGCGGTCCGTCACCCCGGAGGCGGTCGGTCCGAAGGTCCGGACCAGCACCTCCACCTCACCCGGAACCGTGGACATGACACCAAGGCGTGAACTAGCCTCGCTCAGCCATGGAACTGGAACTGCGGCACCTCCGCATTCTGCTGGCGATCGCCGAAGCCGGCAGTCTGAGCAGGGCAGCCGCCGCCCTGATGCTCTCCCAGCCGGCGATGACCACTCAACTGCGCCGTATCGAAGCCTCACTGGGCCAGGCCCTCTTCGAGCGTTCCGCTCGCGGGGTCGTCCCCACCCGGGCCGGTGAGCTCGTGATCCTGCACGCCCGCGACGCGGTGGCCAGCGCCGACCGGATCCGCGGCTGCCGCCTCCGGTCGGCGGCCGGTCCGGAGCCGGTGACGGTGGGTGGCAGCTCCGGCCCGTTCCTGGGCCACCTGGCGATCCACCTGCCGGCCGTCCTGAGCAACCCCGTGAGCTTCGTGCAGTGCGCGACCACGGGGGAGGCGATGAGCCGGACCGCGGACCGATCCATCGCCGCGGGCTGCATGATCGAGCTGGACGGCTTCGGCATGACGCCGCCCGATGGTGTCGTCGTCGACGTCATCGGACTCGAACCCGTGGTGGTCGTCCTCCCTGTCGGGCACCCCCTCGCCCGGCAGGAACGGGTCGACCTCGCGGGCCTCGTCGGCGAGACCTGGCTCCTGCCGCCCCACGATCCCGGCTGCGACGACTACGGGGCACTGGTGGAGGCCTGCGGAGCCGCCGGTTTCGCACCGTGCGTCTCATCGCTCCGCATCGGACAGGTGGGCATCCTGTGCGACCTGATCGCCCAGGGCGCCGGCCTGACGCTGCTGCAGGGATCGGCCCGGTCCCGCGAGGGCGTGGTCATGCGAAGACTCGTCGGCGACCCGCTCCTCGGGAGGCACCTGCTGGCCCTGCATCGCGAATCACCCCTCATCGGCGCCCGGCCGCTGCTGCTCTCCCTCGTCCGGGACGCCTTCGACTCCCGTTGCGCCAAGCCGGACTGACACTCCGTCCGGAGGCGTGCCCGACCACCCTCCGGCGGACCCCGGGGTCCGTCCGCGTAAACCGCGACCGGGCGCCGTCGACGGGGGCGGACGTAACACCCGTGCGCCTCCCGCCGATTGGCTTGACAGGTCACCGCCAAATCAGGGTGCCTGCTTCCTCGCGGAGGTGGCGACGCCCACCGCCCGCACCACCCCCTCCCCTCCCCACGGGGAGACCGACCCCCACGTAAGGACAGTCATGCCCCACTCGAAGTGGCTCACCGCCGTCGGCGCCGCCGCGGCCCTCACCGTGATCCTGGCGCCCACCGCGCAGGCCGCGTCCGCGTCCGGAGCAGCCGCACCCACCAGCGCCTCCACCGTGACCACCCTCTACTACGACGCCACTCGGGCCGGCGGCTGGGAGGACGCCATCACCGCCGGAGTCGCCTCCTGGAACGCGAACACCAAGAACGTCAGGCTGGTGGCGGCCCGGCCCGGCACCCGCGCCGAGATCCAGATCGTCGCCACCAGCGGCTGGCCGCAGGCCTCCCTGGGTCCGGTCCGTCCGGGCGGCCAGGGCCGGGTGGAACTCGGAAGCCAGGCGGTCGCCGAGGGGCACGACAAGACCCGCATCGCCGCCCACGAGATCGGCCACAACCTCGGCCTGCCGGACACCAAGCCCGGCCCCTGCTCCCAGTTGATGTCGGGTTCCAGCGCCGGCACCACCTGCAAGAACGCCACCCCCAACGCGACCGAACGGTCCCGGGTCGACACGGCCTACGCCAGCCGTGCCGCGACGGCGGACGACCGCCTGCTGGTCGACGCGTCCTGACGTCCGGAGGATAGGACGTGGCCGCCGCGGACTCGCCCCGGCGGCCACGTCGTCCGTCGTCGGCGTTCCCTAAGAGGTCGTATTCGTCCGATGTTTCATCCCGAGACGGGGTGTTTGGTGAGGTTCTTCGGGTCGCGCCAGGAGATGGTGTTCTCCCCGGTCAGGCGTCGGGCCATGAGGTCGGTCATGGCGATGTGGATGACAGCTTCCGAACGGGTGGGCAACGTCTCGTAGTCGCGGGCGAGGCGGCGATGGAGCATGAGCCAGCCATAGGTCCGCTCGACCGTCCACCGCTTCGGTATCGGGGTGAATCCCCTGGTGCCGGGCTTGCGGGCGGTGATTTCCATGTCGATGCCGAGGGTGGCGGCGTGCTCGACGAGGTGCTGGCGGTAGCCGCCGTCGACCCGGACCTTGCGGATGGCGGGGTGCTCGGCGGCCACCTGGTCGAGCAACGCGGCTCCGGCGACGGAGTCCTGCACGCTCGCCGCGGTCACCAGCACCGCGAGGAGGAGACCGAGGGTGTCGGTGACGATGCTCCGCTTCCTGCTGACGATCTTCTTCCCGGCATCGATGCCCTGGCCGGCGGCGTGGACGCTGGTCGAGGTCTTGACGCTCTGCGCGTCGATCACGGTCCTTGTCCCAGGTCCGGGCGACTTGCCAGGGTGGAGGGTCCGAACGAGCTCGGTTCCGAAGGGAAATGACGTGACCCACCGCATCAGGTCCGGCCGGTCGGCCGTGGTGGCCGGCACCGCGACGGCCGTCCCCTCCCCGGCCGCGCATTCCGGATCCGCGCGGGCGGGTGCGACCGCTCCGCCGCTGTGCGGACCCGAGCGGCGGTCGGAACGGTGAGCGCGCACGGGACCACCGGCGGCGGGTGCCGGGTACGGATCCTGGACGGCCTGCACGAACTGACCGTCCACACCCTGACCACGACGGCCGAGGGGTTCACCGTCACCTACTCCGTCACCCCGCCCCTGCCCGGCGACCTCCTCCCCCACACGCCCGGCGTGCCCGCGCTCTTCCTCTGGCTGGAGGCCGTCGACGACCGGGGCCGCCACTACCTCGACTACGGCGGCGCCCACGGGCTCGGCCCCGACGGACTGCGGACCGACGGCAGCATCAGCGGTCGCCCCGCCGTGGGTACGGACGTCGGCGTGCTGACGGTCCGGCTGGTCTTCCTGCGGGGCGGGACGGAGCACGCCTACGACATCGCCTTCCCCCTTTCCCCGGCGGCCTGTTGAGGCCCCGGCGCCCGGAGCCTCAACAGGGGTCACACCAGCACGGTCCCGGTCGGGTCGGAACGTCCTGCGCGTCCGCCACCCCGAACCGGACGCTGCGCAGGACGGCGACCAGCAGCGGTGCGTAGTCGTCCGCCCAGTGGTCCACGTCCGGAGTGGTCAGTTCGACGAGCAGGACCCCGGCCAGGGGAGGGGGCAGGGGCAGGTGGGCCTTGGCGGAGAGCAGTGGGACGCTCTGCCCGCCGCCGAGCTGCCAGCCCGGGGTCTGCTCCAGGGCGACGACGACCGGCCCGGCCGGCGCTTCGAAGCGGCGGACGAGCCTCCGGTGCCCGCGTCCGTCGGCGGTCTCCGGTGCCGGGGCGAGGATCTCCGCCAGGGCGGCGGCCACCGCCTCCTGGGGTGCGGGGTCGGCGGTCTCCATCTGGGCGACGGTCAGCGTCGCCGTGGACAGCCGGCCGTTGAGGGTGCCGACGCAGGTACCCGACCAGATCGCGTCGAGTCCGCTCAGCACCGCCGATCCGATCAGGTGGAGGTCGGTCAGCGCCCGGCGCCGGTCGGTGCCGAGCTCGGCGGCCCGGGCGCCGAGCCGATCCAGCACCAGTTCGTACGCCTCCTCGGGATCGTCGGTGGCGCGGAACTCCTCGAAGACCTCCGGGACGTCGAACTCCACGGTGCCGAGGTCCGGGTTCACCACTGCTCCCCCCGACGGTCCGGGTCACCCGGCGGGGGTCCCGGCGGTGGGACGGACCCGCCGCTCTCCGGGTGGACCGGCCGGTGCGCGCGGGCCCGTTCCAGCAGCCGGTCCCGCTGGCGGGCGTACGGACGCACGCCGAGCAGACAGGCCGCCGCGAGCACCAGCAGGACGGCTCCGGCCACGGGCAGCGACCACACCAGCACCAGCCCCGCGAGGGCGAGTGCGACGCCGAGGCCGAGCAGGGCCCGCGGGCCGGGCCGCGCCTCGATCTCCGCCACCGAGGCCGTCGGCATCCGGTCCGGTGCCGGCCGCACCGGACCCAGGCCCGGTGGCCAGCCCGGCGGTGTCCACACCACCGGCCCACCGGGCTGCGGCGACCCCCACGGCATGGGAGTGGGCACGCCCGGCCGCAGGTCGGGGGCGCGCATCCACGCCGCCCGGGCGACCGCCCGCGGGTCCGGGTCGAGCACCGCCCGCACCCGAGCGCTCCCCATGCGGTCGGAGAACTGCTTGAAGTGCTCCAGCCGGTAGCCGTAGAGCCAGCAGAGCCAGCGCATCTCGGCCTCGCCGAAGGAGAAGAGGTTGACGGGCCGGTCCACACGCGGCCCGCCGTCGAGCAGCAGGGCCGCCCCGTTCATGTCCATACCTTCAACTTCCCTTGCCTGCCGCCGCCTTGTCCTTCTGCGAGCCGTCCTCCCAGGCGTTCTCCAGCCCGACGATCAACGGCCCGCCCGGCAGCAGCAGTTCGCCCCACTGGCGGCCGCCGCGCGGGAGGAACTGCTTGAGGCCCGCAGCGTCCTTCGACCACCCGTCGAGGGTGATGCCCGTCCCGCCGAGGCTGACGCCGTTGCCGACCGCCTCGCGGGTGAACAGGGAGGCGGCCAGCTTTCCGGTCTTGCCGACCGTGCCGATCACCGGGACGACGCCCATCACGTCCACCGCGAGGCTCAGCGGCGGCACGTCCGCGCCGGCGGCCTTGGCGACCGCGTGCGCGCCCAGGGCCGCGCCGGACAGGCCCATCGACACCGCGCCCAGCCCACCCGCGACCACCTCCAGCGGCGGGAAGAACACCCCGGCCGCCGCCACCCCGATCGCGGCGAGGCCGACCAGCGTGCTGGCGTTGGACAGCAGGTCACCGACGGCGGCGATCGCGTTGGCGTGGTCCTTCACCCATTGCGCCGCGTCCTTGGCGAGCCGGATGTGGGCCGCGGCGAGCTGCTTCACGCCGTCCATCAGCCGGGCGAACCAGCCGGGCCCGTCCGGGGCCGCGTCGCCGGCCTTGCCGACCGCCCGCGCCGCCTCCTGCGCCAGCCGGTCGTGCTCGGCCCGCAGCTCCTCCGCCTGGGCGAGGATCGTGTCCAGTTCGGCGTCGGCGGTCTTCAGCCGGGCCTGCGCCGACCGGAGCTTCGCCGTCGCCTCCTCCGCCTGCTGCCCGTCCTGGAACCAGAGCCCGCCGAGGTCGAGGTCCGGGTCGTCCGCCGCCTTCTGCCGCTCGGCCCTGGCGGCTTTCGCCCGGGCCTCCTGGTCGTCGGCCCGGAGCTGCATGCCGGCGAGCTGTTCCCGCCACCCGGCCATCGTCGCGGCGGCGGAGGAGAACGAGGTGTGCGCGGTGTCCAACTGCCCGGGGAGCTTGGCGATCCGGGCCGAGAAGGCGTCCGCAGCCTCCCCCTGCCAGGCCTGCCCGTTCCGCGAGGCCCGCTGGACGCTGCCGCGCGCGTCGTTCAACTCCTTGGCCGCCAGCCGGAGATCCTTCACCAGCGTGTCGACACCGCTCAAGCTGCCCGGCGCGGGGTCGAAGCCCAGGGCGGGGAAGCCGTCCCGCTCGACCTTCGGGCCCCAGCCGGGGAACCCAGGGCCCGCCATCAGGCGGCCGCCCTGCCGGTGGCGACCTTGCCGGTCAGCGTGCCCTGGATCACCGCATCGGTGTCCCGGTACGCCTTGGCCGTGGCGTCCAGGCCCGCGCCGATCGCGTGCAGCGTCTCGTTCAACTGCTTGAGCCCGAAATTCCATTCACCGCCGAAGTGTGCGCACGCGCCGTCCAGCGCGAAGTGCCCCGCCACCTGCGGCGAGGCCTTGTCGAGCGCGTGCATCGCGCCGGCCATGCTGCCGGTCGCCTCCCGCAGCTCCTGCGACACCTGGCCGAGCTCTCCCGCGTCGACCCTGAACCTGTCCGCCACTGCTCCCCCATGAGCCCCGTACGAATGATCACCGGCACGCTAGCGGCCAACTCCGGTTCATGATCGATCCGTTGACGAGTTCCTGACGGATCCCCAACGCGTTCCGAACGCGCGGGGCCGCGGCGGCAGGGATCTCGACACCGGGACGGCGAGTGACGCGGCGACCTGGGCTGCTGCATCGGCGGACCGCCCCCGGGGACGGCCGCCGGCCGAGCCACTCGCCGCCCCCTGTTTCGACCGAACGCGGCCCCGGCGCAACCCGCCGGGGCCGGGATCCGGCGCGGTCCGCCGCTCAAGCCCCCACAACCGAGCAACGAACCGTTTCTGCACGACCGACGTTACGGCCGGCCGGAGCCCGCCCCGGACCTCCTTGACACGTCATTGACGTGCCGGTCGATGACCTTGACACCTTCTTGGCGAGAAGGCGCCGCCCGTGACCGCCACCCTCCCGAATCCGGCGGTCCGCCCGAGCTGCCCGTAACGGCACACCACCTCGGCCTGTCGTGGAGCACGCACCCGTCAGGCGAACTCCCGCAGCCTGGGCCGGACTCCGAACGCGGCCAGAACGAGAGCGGCCGCCCGGAGCGCGCCGCCGAGGGCCGCCGCCGAGGCGTCGAGGTCGTCGTCGGTGTCGGCCACCGCGCGGTCCGTCGCCCGCTGGTTGACTGCCTGGACGTCGTCGAGCGCCGTGGCGAGAGGACCGGAGTCGGCGTTGGACTGGCCGGCGGCCAGACCGGTGTTGAAGGCGACCGTTTCATGAGCCGCCCCTGCGCGTTGAATTGGCGGATCTTCCGGTCGTCCTGCTGGTAGGCCTGGAACGCCGCCAGCACCCGCTCGGCCGCCTCCTGCTCACCGGCGAAGGTGATGTTCCGCAGCTCGTCACCGAGGAAGCCTCCGAAGCCGACGGCTGCGTGGTCGGCGCGGTGCGTGTTCGCCAGAGCGGCGAGTTCGCTGTTGCAACTGCCGAGAGTCGCGCCGCCCACGCGGGCGAAGGACTGGGTCTTGTCGAAGAAGCTCTGCTCGTACGCCGCCGCACGGGCCGGATCGGTCGGATACCGGCTCTCATCGGCGTTCAGGTCGTACGCCGTCCGCAAGGAAGCGGCACTCCCGGATCTCACCCGACCCGAAGGACTCGCCGAGCACCGCCGGATCCACGGTGATCTCGCGCGCTCATCGGGGCGCCGTGCATCGCCTCTGCCACACAACGCAGGCTTTCGAATCAGCAACATGACCGTGGTGCAGTCCGCACACGGCGAGGCCGGTTCGGTCAAGCGGTGGCCGACCAGGCCAATTCGCCACTGACGATCCGTCAGAAAAGTCAGCAAAAAGTCAGCATCAGTACGGGCAGACCTTGCGAAACGCGCGTAGACCTGAGAATCGACGCGCCCCGTGCCTTGCCTCCCGAGGAGGCAGGCACGGGGCGCGGAACTCGTCCTGCAACCGCCCTTCCGATGCGCTTCGGATGGCGGAACAGTCCAGTGGACAGCGACCGGAACAGGTGCTTAATCCGAGGCATCTTCCCAGGTCAGCGCACCCGGCCACGCGCCTTCAGGGGGATGTCGGGGAGGGCCGGGGCGTGGAGGCGGGCACCGTCGTAGCCGTGGACCTCCCCGAAGCGGGTGCCGGTCTCCCAGTCGTTGCGGGCCTGGAGGATCTCCTCACCGGATCGGCCGATGAAGTTCCACCACATGACGATCTTCTCCTCGAAGGGCTCGCCGCCGAGCAGGAGGAGGGTGGCGTCGGTGTCGGCGTGGAGGGGGAGGGTGCGGCGGCCGGTGCCGAGGTAGAGCATGGCGCCGGGGTCGAGGGGGACGCCGTCGACGGTGGTGCGGCCGGACATGGTGAGGACGGCGTACTCGAAGTCGGGGTCCAGGGGGAGCTGGAGGTCGGTGGCGGCGGCGAGGGTGAGGTCGGCGCCGACGAGGGGGGTGTGGGTGGTGCCCGGGGAGGTGGCGCCGTCGAGGGTGCCGAGGATGACGGTGGCGTGCAGGCCGGGGGCGGTGACGGTGGGCAGGTCGGCGTGGTGTTCGAAGGCGGGTTCGCGGTGGCGGTGGGCGTCGGGGAGGGCGACCCACAGCTGGGCGCCGTGCAGGAGGGGGGCGTGCGGGCGGGGGGACTCCTCGGAGTGGGAGATCGCCCGGCCGGAGGTCATCAGGCCCAGTTCGCGGGGGCGCACGGTCCGCAGGCTGCCGAGGCTGTCGCGGTGCAGCACCTCGCCCGCGTGCAGCCAGCTCACGGTCTGCAGGCCCATGTGGGGGTGCGGGGGCACCTGCATGCCCGGCTCGTCCGCGATGTCGTCCGGACCGTAGTGGTCCACGAACGCCCAGGCGCCGACCATCCGGCGCCCCAGGTTGGGGAGCAGGCGGCGGACCACCGTGCTGCCGCCGAGGGCGGCCTCGCGCGGGGCGAGGAGTTCGTGGACCGGGCCGCCCGGGGTGTCGGCGCGGCCGCCGCGGCGGGCGGGGTCGGGGACGGCGGCGTCAGTCATGGTGGGCTCCGTTGGCGGCGCGCGGGGCGGCGGGGACGATGGGGGTACCGGCGGAGACGGCCCGGGTGACGGGCGTCCGGTCGGCGATGTCGAGCAGGCGGGCGCGCTGGGTCTCGTCGAGGTCGCCGACCAGGTCGATCCGGCGGGTGATCCGGACGGCCTTCTCGGGGCCCTTCTCGTAGCCGAGGTGGACGCGCACGGTGGTCAGCGGCCACTGCTTGCGCTGGGCGTACATCCGCAGGGTGATCGCGGTGCAGGAGCCGAGGGCGGAGAGCAGCAGGCCGACCGGGGTGGTGGCGGTGTCGGCGCCGCCGGCCGATTCGGGCTCGTCGGCGGCGAGCCGGTGGCGGCCGGAGCGGATGTCGACGCGGTAGTCCTCGCCGGTGCTGGTCGCGACGGCGGCGGCGGAGCGGACGAAGACGGGTTCGGCGGTGTCCAGGGGTTCGGCGTCCGGGGCCGCCCCGGTGGCCTCGGCGGTCACAGGCCGAACCGCTCGTGCTGGGCGGCCGGGACGAGGTCGTGGTACTCCGGGTGCTTGGTCAGCCAACCGCGGATGAAGGGGCAGTACGGCAGGACGGCGAGCTCACGGGCGCGGGCGTCGTCGAGCACGGCGCGGGCGAGGATGCCGCCGAGGCCCCGGCCGCCGAAGCCCGGGTCGATCTCGGTGTGGATGAAGGCGATCTCGTCGTCGTGGCGGAAGTACTCGGCGAAGCCGGCGAGTTCGCCGTCGGCGGTGATCTCGTAGCGGGACTTCTCGGGATTGTCGGCGACGGTGGTCGTCGTCATGGCGTACTCCTCGGGGTCGGGTCCCTGGCGTCGGAGTTAATTTATCATTCAACTATTGGTGGATCAAGGACCGCCGGAGGGGAATCCGGCGGTCGGCGCCCCGGGCGGACCTGCGGTGGGCCCGGGGCGACCCCGGGGCGGGGCTCAGGAGAGGGTGATCGGCGGGGGCAGCGGGTGGCAGCCGTCCCAGGACGCCATCTGGCCGGGCGGGCAGGAGACCGGGCGCGACGGCAGGGTCGGGACCGGGCGGGGCGGCACCGTCCACTGGCTCGGGTCGGGGCCGTCGTCGGGGTCGGCCGGCGGCTTGGGGGCCGTGGGCGGCGCCTTGGGGGGTGCGGGTGCGGGCGGCGCCGGCGGCACCGGCGGCGCGGGTGCGGCAGGGGGCGCGGGAACGGCCGGGGCGGACGGGGCGGCAGGCGGTGCGGCGGGAGCGGACTTCGACGGTGCGGCCGGGCGCGGCGAGGCCGGTGTCGCGGGCCGGGTGGCCGGTCGCTCGGCCGTCGGAACCGCGGAGGGAGCAGTGGACGACGCGGTGGACGACGCGGTGGACGGGGCGGTGGACGGGGCGATCGGGGTGTCCGCCGACTCCGGGGCGGCCGCAGGGTCGGACGGGGTCTCCGGGGCGAGCGGTGCCGAAGGAGTCGGGTCGACGGTCGGGTCGGCCGTCGGCGAGGTGGCCTGGGTCGGCGAGCCGGTCGGGGCCGGATCGGCGGAGTCGGACCCGCTCATCGCCCAGCCCCCCGCGCCGACCAGCGCGACGGCGCACAGTCCCGCCGCCATGCCGATGGCGACCCGTCGTCGCCGCACCGCGCCGTCCCCCGCAATCTGGCCCTGCTCCCGCACCTCGTCCTGCACCGCGCCCGCCCACTCTGTTCGATCATTGTTCGGAATGCGCGGATGGTAGCAGTGCGTGTGCGTCAGCCCTACCGGCACCGGGTCGTACTGACACCGCGTCGGGACGCGCCGTCCGGCCGCACCTCCTCCCGCCCCGCTTCCTCCCGCCGTACCCCGTCCCGCCGAAGGCCCGGCGCGAGCAGCACGGTGACGGCCAGCGAGACGGCGGCCGTCCCCGCCATCGCGGTGGCGGCCGAGGTCAGTTCGGCGAACGCGCCCGCCGCCGCCGCGCCGACCCCCTGCATCGCCAGCATGCCGGAACCGTGCAGGCCGAGCGCCTGCCCGCTCAGCTCGGGCGGCGTCAGCGCGACCAGCCGTTCCTGGAGCAGCAGCCCCGCCCCGTACCCGACGGTGGCCACCGCGACCAGCGCCGCCGCCACCGGCAGGCCCGGCTCCAGCGCGAACCCCAGGTACGGTGCGGCCAGCAGCACGCACAGCGGCACGGCCAGCCGCTCCCGCCGGTGCGCGGGCAGCACCCGGCCGACCAGGACGTCCCCGACCAGCATGCCCAGCGCGCCGACGGCGAACAGCAGGCCCGCCGCGTCCGGCCGGTAGGGCACGTAGAGCGCCTCGACGCCCACGACCAGCCCGTTCGGCACCCACAGCGCGAGGTACACGGACCGGCGCGGAGCGGAGGACCACAGCCGGGCGTTGGCCCGCCGGGTCGCGGCGGCCGACGGCCGCCCGGCGGCCCGGGGCGGGCGCCGACGCAGCCCGGTGCGCGCCGCACCGGCGGACAGCAGATGCAGGGCGGCGGCCGTGAGCAGCGCGCCGGACGGCGTGAGGGCGGCGACCAGCGCGCCACCGATCGCGAAGCCGCCGATCTGGACCGGGCCGGACGCCAGGCCCAGCGCGGAGCGGCCCAGCAGATAGCCGTCCCGGCCCAGCAGTTCGTGCAGCAGCCCGTAGCGCACTCCGCCGCCCGCCGCGCCCGCCACCCCGAGGGCGAGCAGCACCGGCACCAGCGCCCAGGGCGGCAGACCGGGCACCGCCTGGACGGCCGTGCCGAGGCCCAGCAGCACGCCGAGGCCGGTCAGGGCGGCGCGCGGCGGGAGCCGGTCGGCGGCCGACAGGACCGTGGCCGCGCCGAGCAGTTGGGCGAACGCCGGACCGAACATGGCGAGGGCCGCCAGCAGCGGCGAGTCCGTCCGCCGGAACACCAGCACGCCGAGCGCGAGTCCGGCGACGGTCTGGGCCGCCGTCTGGGCGGCGGAGAACAGGAACAGCGCGGTGAACTCGCGCCGGCGGAACAACTCCCGGTAGGTGCGCATGCGGCGGAGTCTTTCCGGCCCGGGCGGCGGCGCGTCAGCTTTTCGCCGACGCGCGAAAGCCGGATCCCGGAGTACGGGGTGATGCGGACAGAACGGTGGGACGTCGATGCCGACCCGTGGACGGTGATCGAGCCGCTGCCGCCCGCGGATCGGCGACGTCCGTGCAGGTGACGGTCGGCCGCACGGGTGGTGCGAGGATGCCGGAGTGGAAACCCAGGACGAGCTTGCGATGCTGCTCGATTCACTCGCGGTCGGTCGGCACGTGTGTGCCGGCTACGGTCCGGCAGCGAACGTGCCCATCGCCGATCGCGTGTTCGCGCTGGCCGAGCAGGCCGAGCAGGCCGAGCAGGCCCACAACGACTGGTCGGTCGAGCACGGCACGGGACCGATCTCCGCGCCGGAGGTCGCCGCGGTGCTCGACCGGGTGAACCGTTGGGAGGCAATCGAGATGATGGCCGGCATGGCGGCCGTCGATCTCGTCCGCTCCGCCCGGTTCCAGGACAGGGACGGCGCGCACCGGGCTGCCGTCCGCGTGGCGGAGATCCTCGGCGAAGAGGCCGACTGGGTCACCAACCGGGAGGGTTTCTGGGCCTCCGGCGGCCAGTGGAGTCCCGTGACTCGCCACGGCATCGACGTCGTCGTCGCCGGCGCGAACGACGAGTTCTTCTCGGTGCTGCTCGCGTTCGGCGACGACTGAGGCTCACGGATGCGGCCGGGATCTCCCGACGGCTACGCAGTCGGCGGGACCGGTCCCGGTGAACGAACGCCGAGGCACAGCAGACGATCGGGAGGCGACGGGCATGGGCTGGTGGCGGCTGGACGCGGACACGCTCGCGGGGAGCCGGTTCGTGCTGTCCCCGCTGGCCGAGACGGTCGCCGCGCTGAAGACCCTGCACGGAGGCACGGGCGCCCACCCCGGCGAGCGGCGGTGGCTGGCGACCGCGCTCCCCCGCTACCGGGAGCGGCTGGCCGCCGACCCGGTCGCCGCCGCGCTCGTCCGGACGGCGCTGGGTCCGCGCTGGAACGCGACCTTCCTCACGCCGACACCGGGGACGCCGGCACCAGGGACGCCGGCACCGCGGCCCCCGGCACCGGGGACACCCCCGCCCGGGGCGGCCGCGCCGCTGCCGGACGCGGCGGCGCTGTTCGCCCGGGAGCTGGCGGAGGTCCGGGCGACGCCCCCGGCCGTCGTGCGGGCCGACCTGGCCGAGACGCTGGGCGCCCACGACGACTCGGCCCTGCCGCCGCCCCTGCTGCGGCACGAGGACCTCGCCGGGAGCGCGGCCGGGCTGCTGTCCTGGGTGTGGACGGAGACCGTCGAACCGGACTGGGCACGCCGTCGGCGGATCATCGAGGCCGACATCCTGGCCCGCACCGCCGCCCTCGGCTCGGGCGGCTGGGCGCAGGCGCTGGGCGACCTGCGGCCGGGGATGCGCTGGCTCGGCGGCGACGGCCTGCGGACCGGCGCCGAACCCGCCGCCGAATCGCGTGAACTCACCGCCGCCGAGCTGCTGTTCGTGCCGGTCACGCCGGGGCAGAGTTGGCTCTGCTGGGACATGCCGCCGGTCGACGGGCGGCGGGTGCGACCCGGCCGCCGGTACGCGGTGGTGTACCCGTGCTCGGGCGTGCTGGCCGACGGGGCCGGACCTCCGGTGCCGGAGGCGCTGGCCGCGCTGCTGGGGCGGGGCCGGGCCGAGTTGCTCGTCGCACTCGGCACCCCGAAGACCACCAGTCAGCTGGTGGCGCTGACCGGCCTCCCGCTGGGGTCGGTCGGCCGCCATCTGCGGATCCTGCGCGAGGCCGGACTCGTCCTGCGCCGCCGGGCGGGCCGTTCGGTGCTCTACCACCGCACGGCGGCGGGCCAGGTGCTGCTGGACGCGGTGCCCGGGGCTGAGGCTCCCGGCTCGGCCGCTTCAACGAGTTCAGCGGGTTACTGAAGGCTGTCCGACCGCGTTTCAGCCGCGGCGGTCGGCGCGACCGGGGGCGGGGTGAGGGCTCCGACAACGGCTCCGCCCACCGTGGCGGCCAAGGCGCAGAGGAACGCCTGGTCGGAGGCCTGCGACCAGGCCGACAGTCCGTGCGCTGCCCACCGCAGGTAGGGCACCAGTGCCAACACCGCGACGACCGCCCCGCCCGCCGTCAGGGGGAGCAACCGGCTTCCCGACCGGTCGGGGCCGTGCCGGAGGGCCCAGAGCATCGGGAGCAGCGGCACCGTCACCACGCCCGCCACCAGCACGCCGGGCACCTGCCACAGCAGGTCTCCGCCGCAGAGCCAGGCCGCCTGCCACACCCAGTACAGGCAGAGTCCCTGACGGAGCAACAGGAACCACAGCTCCCAGATCCGCCCGGCCGGGGCAGTGGTGCGCAACAGCCAGACCGCCGCGACCGCCAGTACACCGGCGAACCCGGCGGCCACTGCCACCGGTAGCCCGAGGGGCCAGTGCCGGGGCGGCGCGGACACGGGCAGGGCCACGAGAACGGGGTAGTCCCTGAGTGTCCACACCCCGTCCGGCGTTCCGAGCACCAGACCGGCCCCCGGATAGTTCGCGATCACCGCCCAACTCTTGGGCGTGGCGGCTACGAGCAGTTGGGCGCGGCCGACGACCGGTGCGGCGGACGGGGGCTGCGGAACGGCGGAGGTGGACTCCGCCGGAGGTCCGCCCGGTGTCGCAGCCGGTTCCGACGGCAGCGGCCGGCGGCGGCGCCACCCGGGATCGAAGGCGAGCTGCCAGGTCAGACCACCGTCCTCACTGGCCTCGATCGGGGAGGCGTCGTCGCGGAGCCGGAAGCACCGCAGGCGCTCGGGGGCCACGCACAGGCGGTCGTCGCCCCGGATACCGGTCCGCTCCTCGGCCTGGTCGTCGGCCCGCTCGAAACGGTTGAAGGAGCCCGGTGCCACCGGGACCCAGTTCCGGCCGCCGTCCCGCGTCGTCCACCAGCTCTCGAAGGTCTCCAGCATCGGTTGGGATCCGTGGGACCACAGCCCGGGCGCCCGGTCGGGGGACGGCTCGGCCGACGTCGCCACCATCGCGACGACAGCCAGCGGGACCGCGACGGCAGCCGCCGCCGTACGCCACCACCGCCGTGCGGCAGGCGGTCCCGGTGCCACACGCAATCCCTGAACCGCGCGCGAGCGCCGCCACAGCCACCAGGAGACCCACAGCGCCGGGAGCGCCACCAGGTCGCTCCGGTCGCCCTGGATCCGGCTCGGCACCCCGCTCCACGACCACACCGCCGAGGCGACCTCGCCGCCCCACGGTCCGGACTTCGCGAAGGCGAACATCGCGCCCGTCACCGCCAGCCCCGCGAGCGCGGGGCGGTCCCCGCGCAGCCGCAGCACCGGTATCGGCGACAGCACCAGGGTCAGCAGCAGTGCCAGGACCACTGGTGACACCAGCATCCACGCCAGGTCGCTGACCTTCCCGGTCACCGCGCCCGGCCACAGCCGTTTGCCCACATGGTCGTTGAACAGCAGTACCGCCACCGCGGCCAGTGTCCCCGGATGCCCCGCCCAGCGGACGACCGCCCGCAGGGCTCCCCACTCCCCCGCCCCTCGCATGCCCCGCAGCCTCCCCCCGTCGGGGGCCGCGTACGCCGGGGGCGGGTAACGGTTCGCGCTCGATGGGCGCCGCCGGCCGAGGGGAGAGAGGTGGGTCAGAGCACTGCGAGCCGGTCGACGAGCAGGTCCACCCTGGGTCCGGTGTGCTCCGGCGGCAGCCGCCCCGCGCGGGTCAGGGTGGCCAGCCCGTGCAGGGACGCCCAGAACGTCTCGGTGAACAGGGCCGGGTGGACGCCGTCCCCGGCGACTTCGCCGAGGGTCTCCAGCAGCGCGGCGAAGGCGTCCTTCAGCGGCGCGGGGGTGTCCTCGCGGGCGAAGGCCAGGCCACCGTCGAGCTGGAACATGGCGTCGTAGACCGCCGGGTTGCGGTCCGCGAAGTCGAGGTAGGCGAGGGCGAGAGCGGTGACCCGGGCGCGGGGGCCGTGCGCGGCAGCGGCGGCGGTGGCGGCCCGGAGCGCCGCGGCCATCTCGGCGGCCCCTTCCAGGGCGACGGCGCCGATGATCTCGCGCTTGCCGCGGAAATGGCTGTAGAGGACGGGTTGGCTGTACTCGATGCGCTCGGCGAGCCGGCGGGTGGTGACCGCGTCCCAACCCTGCTGCTCGGCGAGTTCGCGGGCCGTGGCCACGATGAGCCGCGCCCGGTCCGCCCGTTCGCGCTGCTTGCGTTCCTGTACCGACATAGGTCGATCCTAGCACTGCTAGACAATCGAGCGGCAGTAGGTCTAGCGTTGCCTCAACAGCTAGCAGCGCTAGATCCCAGGAGGGGTCATCATGCTCAACGCACTTGAGGTCTTCACCACCGTGGTCGTCGGAGTGATGGTGGGCGTGGAGTTCTGTGTCGCCTTCGTCGTCAACCCGATCCTCGGCGGGCTGCCCGAGGACGCCGGCCAGCTCGGCCGCGCGCACGGCGGCCGGATGCTCGGCGCGCTGATGCCGGTCTGGTACATCACCTCTGTCGCGCTGAGCGCGGTCTGGGCCGTCGCCGGCCGGCACCACCCCGGCGCCGGCCTGGTCGTGGTCGCCGCCGGCCTGCTGGTCCTGAGCGTGCTGATGTCGGTCCTGCTGCTCGTCCCGATCAACAACCGGAGCAAGACGTGGACGCCCGAGAACCGGCCCGCGGACTGGAAGGAGCAGCAGAACCGCTGGGACCGCTACCACTACGCCCGGGTCGCCGTCATCGTCGCCGCCTTCGCCCTGCTGGCCACGGCCCTCGCCTGAGCCCGCGGTCTGCGGTCTGCGGTCTGCGGGCCGCAGCGCGGGCGACGGCGCCGGACCCTCCTACGCCTCCTCGGCCGCGCGGCGGGCCTCCCTGACCCGGGCGGCCAGGTCGGCGGCGGGGAGGCGGCGCAGGGTGGTGCCGTGGCGGGCCGCCAGGGCGTCGGCCGGGTCCGGGGAGGACTCGACCACGTCCAGCACCAGCATGCAGTGGCCGTCCTCCACCTCCTCGCTCAGGACGATCAGCCCGGCGCCGCCCTCCTTGTCGCGCCAGGTCTCGGCGGCGTTGCCGAGCGCCGTCCCGGCCATCCAGCCCAGCAGGACGCCGATCGGGCCGCCGAGCACCCCGGCGAGTCCGCCGACCACGCCCGCGCCGACCGTCGGCGCGCCGGCGCCGCGGACCTGGCTGGCCGGGAAGTCCAGGGTGCCGTCCGCCTCGCGCTCGACGATCGCGGACTGCCGCAGGCCCGGCAGGTGCGCGGCCTCGTCGAAGGCGGCGCGGCAGGCGGCGCTGTCGGTGAAGTCGAGCAGCAGGACGTGGTGGTTCTCGCTCATGGTCGCGACGGCTCCTCGCTCGGGGGTGGGGCACCGGGGCGGCCGGAGGCGCCCGTCGGGGCGACCACCGGGAACGACCGCTGGGAACGACCGCCGGGGGCACCCGTCGAGGAGGCCTGCCGGGACGCCCCGGGACCAGTCCAGCATCGTCCGGGGCGGGGCCGCCCGCCACCGTCCGTGGGCCTACCGGGCCCGCCGGGGCCGTCCGGGGCGCACCCGGAGAGCGGCCGGGTCAGTCGGCGGGGAGGGTGCGGCGCACGGTCCCCTTGCTGTCCGCCAGCAGGTAGCCGCTGTTGTGGTACTCGTTGGACAGGTAGACCCGGATGCACTGATAGCCGTCGGACCACATGTCGATCAGCAGGTAACGACTGGTCGGGTTGGGGACGTTGAGGGTCTCGTTGGCCTTCTTCAGCAGGGCCGGGACAGTGTCCCAGTCGTACTGCGCCAGGTCGACCGTCTTCTCCTTGGCCATCGACCCACCGGGGCGCTTGGCGATATTGCCGTTGCGGTAGTCGTACCAGTCGTATCCGCGGCCGTCGGCCGTGGGGACCTGGGCGCTCGCGTACTCCGGGTAGACGGCGAGCTGCTTGACCTTGGTGGTGCCGCTCTGCGCGGTGATCGCGGCGACGACGGTGCGCACGCCGTCCGGGGTGAGCAGGTCCTTGGCCGGTGCGGTGGTCTTCGGCGCGCTCGGCGAGGGCTTCGCCGTGGGGGCGGCGGAGGCGGTCGTGTCCGGGTCGGTGGGCGCGGCGGTTCCGGTCGAGGCCGGGGGGCCGCCCGGGTCGGCGGGCGCGTTCGTCCCCTTGGGGGCGGAGCCCGCTCCGGTGTTGCCGCCGGTGCCGCTCGAACCGTCCGGCCGGAGGTTCCAGACCAGCACGCTCGTCAGGGCCATGCCCGCGACGGCAAGGGTCACGGTGGCGCCGGTGCGGCGGCGGGTGGGCGGCGGCGGGGGCGCGGTGGGTCCGGTGGCGCCCAGGTACTGGGTGCCGGTGCCGCCGAAGTGCCCTCCGCCGGTGGCGGGTTCACCACCGTAGGCGGGGTTCGGGGTGGGGAAGCCGGTCTGCGGGGAGCCGAAGACGGGGTTCGGCGTACCGAAGGCGGGGTTCGGGGTGCCGTAACCAGGATTCGGCGTACCGAAAGCGGGGTTCGGCGTACCGAAGGCCGCCGTGGGCTCCGGGCCGACCGGCGGACGGGCGGAGTCCAGGAAGGTGGGCTGCCAGGACGGCTGCCCCGCCCCGACCGGACCGGCGCCCGCCTCGGCGGCGGCGAGGACCTGGTCGAGCTGCGCGGCGTCCGGCCGCACCGCCGGGTTGCGGGCCAGCACGGCGGCCAGCACCGGTCCCAGCGAACCGGAACGGGTCGGCGGCGGCAGCGGCTCGTCCAGGACGGCCGCGAGGGTGGCCAGTGTGGTGCCGCGGCGCAGCGGGTGGTGGCCCTCGACGGCGACGTACAGCAGCATGCCGAGCGACCACAGGTCGGAGGACGGGTTGCCCTCCTCGCCGCGTATCCGCTCCGGGGCGATGTACTCGGGCGAGCCGATCAGCGCGCCGGTGGCGGTGAGCGCGGTGTTGGCGTCCTGCATCGCGGCGATGCCGAAGTCGGTGAGGACGGGCGTGCCGTCGGCGCGCAGCAGGACGTTGCCGGGCTTGACGTCGCGGTGCTGGATGCCGGCCGCGTGGGCGGCGCACAGCGCGGAGAGCACCCCTCGGCCGATCCGGGCGGCCTCCGGGACGGTGAGCGGGCCGCGGGCGATCCGGTCGGCGAGGCTGCCGCCGCTCACCAGCTCCATGACCAACCAGGGGTGGGGGTGGTCGGGGGTGTCGACGATGTGGTGGATCACCGCGACGTTCGGGTGCTGGAGGCGGGCGAGCGAGCGGGCCTCGCGCAGGACCCGCTCGCGCAGTTCGTGGGCGGCCTCGGGGTTGGCCGCGGCCATCGCCGGGTCCGGCGGCCGGACCTCCTTGAGTGCGACCTCGCGGTGCAGCATGGTGTCACGGGCGCGCCAGACCAGGCCCATGCCGCCGCCACCGAGGCGTTCCAGCAGTTCGAAGCGGTTGTCGATGAGCCGTGTCTCCGGCCCCCCAGTGTTCATGGCCGCCATCGTAGGGGCCGCCGACCACAACGGGCCGACCGGCCGGGGTGGCCGAACGGTCCGTGGACGCCCGGTCCTTGTCCGGTCCGGGGCCGGGCCGGGAGCGCGGAGGTGGACGCGGCGGGCGAGGAGGACGGGGCGGGCCCCCGGAGGGCACGGGCCGCAGGGTGATGTGCACCCGCCCGAGCGAGCCGGAGCGGCCTTACGGGTGGCCGTGGGCGCGCGCGGTCGGCTGCCGCCGGATCGGCTCGTTGTGCCCGGTATGCCTGCACACCTCGGAAGGGTCAGCTGGACCGCGCTCTCCCTTCTGATCCTCGTCCTCCCGGCGACGGCCGCCGGGACCGACCACCCCCCGCCGCCGGAGCGGCACGCCGGACCGCCGCCGCAGAACGCCCCGCGCGGCTGGGTGGTCACCGTGAACGCCGCCAATGTGCGGCGCGAGCACTCGGTCGACGACGCGGTGCTGGGCCTCGCCCACTGCGGGGAGCGGGTGGAGATCGTCGACACCTGGATCTCCCCGCTCGGGACGCGCTGGAGCCGGGTCGTCGTGGTGCGCAGCGGACTGACGGGGTGGGTGCTCTGGTCGCTGCTGGGCCACCCGGCCCCGCCCGGGCACCCCGCCGCGGTGTGCCCGACTCCCCCGCCGGGCGAGCAACGGTGAACGGGGGGAAGGGGGCGGCCCCCGGGGTCCGGGGGCGGGCTACGGGGCGCGGCGCGCGGGAGGCGGACGGACGCGGGTGCGCCGCGCCGCCGCGCTCCCGGCCCTCCGGGGCGGACCGGCGGCGGGCGTTCCGCGGCGGAGCTCTGCGGGTAGGGGCAGCCGGGAGCGCCCGGCGCGGCCGGGCAGGCACCGCGGACGGACGGAGGCGACCCGCATCGACGTGGGCGGAAGCGGAGCGGACGGGCCGGGAGGAGCCGGCTGTCCCGTGGACGGATTCCCGCGGCCGGCCCTCGGTCCCGGGCGGCGGCCGGAGGGCGCCCCCTGAGGCCCCGGCCCGGTCCGCCCTCCTCCCCGCCCCGTTGAGCCCCCTCGCCCAAGGAGACCTCCAGGTGCACCGTTCCTCCTCTCCCCTGCCGCCGACCGGGACTACCGGCGCGGATCCGTCCGTCGGCCGCGGATCCTTGCCCGACGCGCCCGTGCCCGACGCGCCTGCCCCTGCCCCCGTCACCGTCACCGTGGCTGCCGCGCTGGTGGCCGACACGCTCGGCCGGGTCCTGCTGCTGCGCCGCCCGGACGGCCGCTGGGAGCTGCCGTCCGCCGCCGTACGGCCGGGCGAGGACCCGGCGCGGGGCGCCGTCCGGGCGCTGGCCGAGAGCTGTGGGGTGGCCGGGGTGGCGGAAGGCCGGGTCGGGGTGTTCGAGGACGCCACGGAACCGGCGCTGCGACACGTGTACGGGCTGTCGGCGCACACGCCCGGCGCGCTGGACCGGCTCGCCCTCCCCCGGCACAGCACGCATGCCTGGTTCTTCACGGACAACCTGCCGGGCGTCACCCCCGGGACGGTGCGGTTCCTGCGGGCGCACGGCCCCGCGCGGCCGCATCTGCCGCGACCCCAGTGGCTGGCCACCACCCCGCGCTCGTGGCTGTGCACGGCCGCCGTGGTAACCGCCCCGGACGGGCGGCTGCTGATGGTCAAGCCCCGGGTCCGGGAACCGGACCGGCGGCCTCGGGCCGGTGCCTGGAACTTCCCCGGGGGTGTGCTCGACACCCATGAGGACTCGCCGACCGGGGCGGCCCGCGAGCTGCGCGAGGAGACCGGCCTCGACCGGCCGGCCGGGCCGCTGCTGGCGGTGTTCTGGCGGCACCCCGAGCCGGGGGCGGACCACCCGATCGTCCAGTTCTTCCACGACTTCGGCACCGTCGACCCCGAGGCCGTCCGGCTCGGCTGCCCCGACGGGGAGATCACCGACTGGGCGTGGTTCCGCCCCGACGGCGGGGAGTTGGACGCCGCGGCCGGCGCCGACCGCGCGGACCGGGCCCGGCAGGCGCTGGCCGCCCGCGCCTCCGGCCGCGCCGTCGCCGGCACCTCGCCCGGCCCGGCGCCGACGGTGGGCCCGGAGCCGGCCACGAGCCCGGAGCCCACCGCCGACTGAGCTGACCGCGTCGACCGCCCCCGAAGGTCCCGGCAGGCCCCGCCGACCCACCGCCCGGCCGAGCACGGCGACGGCGGCGTGCCCGAGCGGGCAGTCGCCGGGGCAGCCCGGGGCCGGCCTGTCGTACACGTGCCAAAAGCCGTCAACTCCCCTCCGGAGCAGCGCATTTGGCTCCGTCACCAGCACGGTTCCGACCCCGCCCCGCACCGGGGGCGCTGCCCGTCCGAACGGACCACGCTCCAGGTGCCGGCCGGCCAGGTCGGCTGGGTCGACCGCAACACCCACCTCCAGTCCGCCTCCGGCACCTACGAGCTGCACCACAAGTCGAAGCACTGGGGCCACTACGTCTGGTACGTCAAGAACTTCTCGGGCACCGGACCGGTCCCGCAGGAGGCCGGCGTGGTGTCACCTGGAGCACCCGCAAGTTGACATCCTCCCCGCCCTGAAGGACGGGGATTCCCCTCAGCCTCGCGGCTGAGCCGCTGCGCGTGAGCGCGGCGGTGGGACTACTTCCTGCTTCACCGACGACTGCCCGCCCGGAGTGCTCCGTTGAGGTCTGACACCGTCTCCACAGGCTGCAACCGCCAGTCCGGCGGCCAGGATGTTTCGTGCCGCGTTGACGTCCCGGTCGTGGGTCGTCCCGCAGCCGCACGTCCACTCGCGGACGTTGAGCGGCATCCCGCTCTGCAGGGTGCCGCAGGCCGAGCACAGCTTGGACGAGGGGAACCAGCGGTCCACGACCACGAGCTCGCGTCCGTACCAGTCGGCCTTGTACTCCAGCATGGACCGCAGCTCGGTCCAGGACGCGTCACTGATAGCACGCGACAGCCGCCGGTTCCTGAGCATGTTCCGGACGGTCAGATCCTCGATCACGATCGTTTGGTTCTCACGAACGAGTCGAGTGGTGAGCTTGTGCAGGAAGTCCCTGCGCCGGTCGGCGATCCTCGCGTAAGCCCGCCCGACCCTGAGTCGGGCCTTCGCCCGATTCGAACCGTCGCCCTCGGCCTTGCGGGAGAGGTCCCGCTGGGCCCTGGCGAGGCGTTCCCGGTCCTTGTGCTCGTGCCTCGGGTTGGTGATTTTCTCCCCGGTGGAGAGCGTCACGAGGCTGGTGACACCGGCGTCGATACCCACGGCGGCGTTGACCGGCGTCGGCATGGTCGGTCGGTCGTCGCACAGCATGGAGACGAACCAGCGTCCGGCCGCGTCCTGGGACACGGTCACCGTGGACGGGGAAGCGCCCTGCGGAATCGGTCGCGACCACACGATGTCCAGCGGATCGGTCATCTTCGCCAGGGTCAGCCGGCCGTCCCGGAAGCGGAAGCCGCTGGTGGTGTACTCGGCGGAACGGCGGGACTTCTTCCGGGACTTGAACCTCGGGTACTTCGCCCGCTTCTGCCAGAAGTTGGTGAACGCCCCCTGCAGATGCCGGAGCGTCTGCTGCAACGGCACCGACGACACCTCGTTGAGGTAGGCCAGCTCCTCGGTCTTCTTCCACCCGGTCAGCATCGCGCTGGTCGCGATGTAGCTGACCCGTTCCCGACGCAGCGTCCACGCCTCGGTGCGGGCCGCGAGCGCCATGTTGTAGACCTTACGAACACACCCGAACGTGCGCGACAGCGCGGCCGCCTGCGTATCGGTCGGGTAGAAGCGGTACTTGAACGCCCGCTTCACATGGCACGTGGTCACACTCGCAAACTAGCGTGACCACAACTTAGGACCAAATCATCCGGTCAGAGCACCGCGGCCCGCCTCGATGGCAATCGAGGCTCCCTACCCCGCAACGCCGGAGATCCAATTCCTCCCCGGCTAAAGGCCGAGGTTCACTTGGAGGTTTCCGATGACCACCGCCGAGAAGAACGCCCAGTGCAAGGGCCGGGCCGCCTTCGTCACGGCCGAACCCGGCACCGAGGGTGCGGCCGCTCCGGTCGGCGCGGCCTCCGCCCGATCGGCCGCCACCGTCTCCAGCGGCCGCTGACGCGGGGCACGCCCCACGAGACCGCCCCGCCGCCTTCCCGTCCGGACGCCCCGGTCGGCGCGCACCCAGCGCGCCGGCCGGGGCGTCCGGCATGGGCGCCCGGCATGGGCTCCCGGCACGGGCGCGGCGCCCCGGGGCCGCGCCGGGGCCCCGCCCCGCGGGCGGGGCGGCTCAGGAGTCGATGCGGCCGAGGCTCCGGGTCATCCGCTCGACGGTGTCGGTGGGCGGCCAGGGGAAGTCGGGGAGGTCGGCGCGGAGGGTGACCTGGCCGTGCAGGGCGGTCCAGACGGCCACGGCGTCGGCGAAGGGGTCGGTGCTGGACGAGCGGCCGGCGCTCACGCAGGCGCGGAGGCCGTCGACGAGGGTCTGGAAGGCGTCCAGTCCCTGCCGACGACCGGGGACCTCGGTGCCCGGGGAGTCAGGTTTGGGGTGGGCCCAGCCGAAGAGGACGCGGTAGCGCGCCGGTTCGCGGACGCCGAAGTCCACATAGGCGGCGCAGCCCGCGAGCAGCGACTCGACCGGGTCCTCGTGCTCCGCGACGGCGTCGGCGATCCCCTGGTGGAGCTGCGCGATCGCCTCCAGGACGACCGCTTCGACGATCGCGTCCCGGTCGGGGAAGTGCGCGTAGATCGAGGGGGCGGCGATGCCGACCTCCCGGGCGACGGAGCGCAGGGTGACGGCCTGGTCGGAGCCGGTGCGCACGATCAGGGCGGTGGCCGCGCGGAGGATCTCCTCGCGCAGGAGCAGTCCCTGCCCGCGCCGGTTCCGCGACCGGGGGGAGGCGTCCTCGCCCTGGTCGGCGGAGTGCTCGGCGGGGTGGTCGGTAGCTGCGCGGGCCTTCGTCATGGCCGCAACTTTACAGCTGTTAGCCGATCGCGGTAGCGTCCCGACCGGCAAGCTAACAGTCGTAAGCTTACGAGCATGAGGATTATGGGGAGACCATGCGCAACGAGGACCTGCCCGACCCCGAGTCGGGCCACCCGCGCCGAAGGCCCGCCCTGGCCGCGCTCTGCCTGGCACTGGTCGTGACCACCATCGACAACACCGTGCTCAACACGGCCCTGCCCGCGCTGGCCGAGGCACTGCCCGCCTCCACCGCCGACCTTCAGTGGATCAACAACGCCTACACCCTGGTGTTCGCCGCGATGCTGATCACCGCGGGCAGCCTCGGCTCCCGGTTCGGGCACCGCCGCACCCTGACCGGGGGCCTGACGGTGCTCGCCCTCGCCTCCTCGGCCGCCGCCCTGTCCGACTCGACCGGGCAACTCGTGGCGTTCCGCGCACTGATGGGCCTGGGCGCCGCGTTCGTCATGCCCGCCACCCTCTCGATCATCGTGGCGCTGTTCGGCCCCCGGGAGCGCGGCCGGGCGATAGCCGTCTGGTCCGCGACCGCCGGGATCGGCATCGTGGTCGGCCCGGTCACCGGCGGACTGCTGCTCGACCACTTCGCCTGGGGCAGCGCCTTCTGGATCAATGTGCCGCTGGTCACCCTCGCCCTCACCTCCGTCCTGCTGCTCGTCCCGGCCCTGCCCGGCCGCCGGACCGGCCGGCTCGACCTCCCCGGCCTGCTGCTCTCGGCCGGCGGTCTGGCCGCACTGGTGGACGCCGTCGTCCAGGGCCCGGAACGCGGCTGGCTGACGGCCACCACCCTGGCCGAGGCCGCCGCCGCGGCCGTGCTGCTGACCGCGTTCACCCTCTGGGAGCTGCGCACGGCCCACCCGATGGTCGACGTCCGGCTGTTCGCCGACCGGACCTTCAGCGTCGCCGGCGGCATCCTCGGGATCACCTTCTTCGCCCTGTTCGGCATGCTCTTCGGCTACACCCAGTACCTCCAACTCGTCCATGGCTTCAGCCCGTTCGAGGCCGGCCTCGGCGCACTGCCGTTCGCGCTCTCGATGGCGGCCACCGCCGGCACCAGCGACCGCACCGCCGCCCGCTTCGGCCCCCGGAACACCGTCGCGGCCGGACTCACCGTCATGGCCGCCGGGCTCGGCGCCCTCTCCCTGATCACCGTCACCACCCCGTACGCCGTACTCGCCCTCGCCATGGGGGTGGTGGGTGCCGGAATGGGCCTGGTCATGGCACCGGCCAGCACGGCGACGGTGGCCGCCGTCCCGCGCGAGAAGGCGCCCATGGCGAGCTCGGTGAACAGCGTGGTCCGCGAACTGGGCGGGGCCCTGGGCATCGCGGTGGTCGGTACCGTCGTCTCCGCCTCCTACCGGTCGCGGTTGGCCAGCGCCCTGCCGGACGCCCCCGCCCCCGCCGGCGCGGACCTGCCCTCCGCCCACCTGGTCGCCGCCGGACTGCCCCCGGGCCCGGCCGACCGGCTGGTCGCCGCCGCGAACGAGGCCTTCACCACCGCACTCGACCACGGCACGCAACTCTGCGCCCTGGTGGCCCTGTTGGGCGCAGCGGCGGCCCTCGCCCGGCTCCACCGGCAGCAGCCGGCCGCAGGTGCTGGCGCTGGCGCAGGCACGGACCCGGCACCCGGGCGGCAGGACTCGCCCGAGCGGGAGAAGGCACCCGCACCGTAGTGCCGTCGCGAACTCCACAGGCCGCCGTGCCACGGGCCTTCGCACAGCCGATCGCCAGGTCACACACCGTCAGGTCACAGGTCGTCATGCCGGTGACCTACCCCGAGGCTTCGGGCCGCCATGCCCGGTCCACTCGAAAGTGTGCTCCATGAGTAACGCGTCCGAGGGCGGGTAGCGTCACCGGCCGTGGAGGACTCCCTGCCGATCCGACCGATCCTGCCGATCCGCCGGCCCGCGGACCCGACGACCGCCCCGACCGCCCCGACCGCTCCGACCGCTCCGGGCCGGGACGATCCGGTCTGGTACGCCGCCTACGGTTCGAACATGAACACCGAGCGGCTCGCCTGCTACCTGGGCGGCGGGCGGCCGGCCGACGGTGCCCGGGAGTACCCCGGCTGCCGGGACGGTCGGCCGCCGGGGCAGTCGGTGCCCGTTCGACTGCCCGGAAGTCTCTACTTCGCCCTGGAGTCCCGGGTCTGGGGCGGCGGCATGGCGTTCTACGACCCGCAGGGACCGGGCACCGCGCCCGCCCGCGCCCATCTGCTGACGGCCGGGCAGTTCAGCGACATCGTCGCCCAGGAGATGGGCGGCGGACCGGGCACGGACCTCGACCTGGGAACCGTGCTGCGGACCGGCCTCGACCGGCAGGGGCCGGGCCGCTACCGGACCCTGGTCTGCCTCGGCACCCTGGACGGCCTCCCGGTGCTGACCTTCACCGCCCCGTGGACGCTCGCCGAGGCCGAACTGAACGCGCCGCGGGCCCGCTACCTGCGCACCATCGCCGCCGGACTCATCGACGCGCACGGCTGGTCCACCCGCCGGGCGAGCGTCTATCTGACCACCCGGCCGGGCGCGGCCGGCCACTGGACCGTCCGGTCCCTGCACGCCGCGCTCGCCCCGCACAGCGGAGGATCCGCCTCCACGACGGGATCCGGCCGCAGTTGACATGACCATCCGTCATCATCGGGTGTGTATCCGCCAATTCGGTGGGCAAACGGCAGTTCGATGACGGATGATCGGCACGCGGGCCGCTCCAACCGGGCGGTTCCGGGCGAATGAACGGGGGCAGGGACGACATGGAGGCGATGCGGGTCTTCGCACTGGTG
This sequence comes from Kitasatospora sp. cg17-2, assembly GCF_054031055.1. Classification (NCBI taxonomy): domain Bacteria; kingdom Bacillati; phylum Actinomycetota; class Actinomycetes; order Kitasatosporales; family Streptomycetaceae; genus Kitasatospora; species Kitasatospora sp. cg17-2. The sequence goes on along the minus strand of NZ_CM132923.1, from coordinate 8,911,152 downwards.
GCGGCGACGGTCACCACCGGACTGACCGCCGGACTGTTCTACACCTACGCCTGCTCGGTGACGCCGGGGCTCGGCAGCACCGGGGACTTCATGGTCGCGCAGGTGATGCAGCGGCTCAACGTGGCGATCCTCAACGGGTGGTTCCTGGTGGGATTCGTCGGGGCGCTGGTGTTCACGAGCGTGGCCGTCGTGCTGCACCTGCCGAGCGACGGCCGCCGGGTGCTGCCGGCGGCGGTCGGCGCGCTGGTCTGCTACACCGCTTCCCTGGTGGTGACCAGGATGGTGAACCTCCCGCTGAACCAGGCGCTGGCGCAGCAGGCCGACGAGCTGGGCCGGGCCCGGAAGCTGAGCCTGACCGCGGAGCTGGGCCGGGCCGGTCAGCCGGTGCGGATGGGCGGGCCGTTCCGCGCCAGGTGGGCGCGGTGGAACGCGGCGCGGGCGTTGCTGTCCACGGCGGCCCTCGGGTTCCTCTGCTGGGCGCTGGTGCTGCACTGCCACATGCGGCCGAGCTGACAGCCGGGCCGACGGGGTCGCGGCACCGCGGACCCTGCCGGCGGCCGACCGCACGGACCGCGAAGCGTCGGCCACGCCGACCACGCCGACCGCCGACCGCGCCCGCCGCCGCTCGTTCAACCGGCCGCCAGCACCACCGTGGTCGGGGGCACGGCCGACCGCGCCGCCGACGACGACGTCCCGGCCGGGACGTCGCCCGCTGCTCCGCCCGTCGCTCCGCCCAGCGCTCCGTCAGCCACTCCGCCCACCGATTCGCCCGTCGCGCCGTCCGCCTCGGCGGAGGCCGCCAGCCGGCGGTGCTCCTGCGGGGTCAGCCCGCGCACCCGCTTGAACGCGGTGCTGAGCGCGAACGCGTCGCCGTACCCGACCCGGCGGGCCACCGCCGCGACGGTCAGCCCCGGGTCGCGCAGCAGGTCCGCCGCCACCGCCAGCCGCCAGTTCGCCAGGTACGCCATCGGCGGCTCGCCGACCAGCGCGGTGAACCGCCGGGCCAGTCCCGCCCGGGAGACCCCGACCTCGGTGGCGAGCGCCGCCACCGTCCACGGCCGGGCCGGATCGTCGTGCAGCAGCCGCAGCGCCGGGCCCACCACCTCGTCGGCCTGGGCGCGCAGCCAGCCGGGCGCCGCGCCGTCAGGGGCGGCGAGCCAGCTCCGCAGCACCCCGACCACCAGCAGGTCCAGCAGCCGGTCCAGCACCACTTCCTGGCCCGGCTCGGCGCGGGTGACCTCGGTGGCGAGCAGCCGGACCAGGGTGTCCTCGGTGGTGTCCACCCCGGCGGGCCGCACCAGCAGGGTCGGCAGGTGGCCCAGCAGCCGGCGGCCGATCTCGTGCTCCGCCAGGTAGGTGCCGGACAGCATGACCGAGGGGCGCTCGTCGTCCGGCCGGGTCTCGCCCCAGGTCCGCACGCCCATGGCCATCGAGGTGGCGACGCTGGCGCCGTCCCGGGAGCAGATCTGCCCGGGGCCGATCAGGATGTCCGGCTCGCTCCGCGGGTGGTCGGCGACCGTGTACGACTCCGGTCCGCGCAGCAGGGCGAGGTCCCCCGGCCGCACCAGGACCGGCTCCGCCCCGTCGGGCAGGATCCACGCCGCGCCGTCCAGCATGGTGATCAGCGACAGCGGCGCGCGGTCCTCGATCCGCAGGGCCCAGGGCGTGCTGAGGACGGAGCGCAGCACGAACGCGCCGCGGGCCTTGGGGCCGTCGAGCAGCCCGGTCAGGGTGTCCATGAGGGGACAGCCTAGACGCGGTGGTGACGCCGGTGCCGGTGATATCGGCCGGGCCTGGCACGGGTGACGGGCGGTCAGCGGACGGCGGGAGGCCGGCACCCGGTCGCCCGACGCCCGGGGACCGGCCCACCGGCCGACCCCCGACAGCCCCGCGGTCAACGGGCGCCCGGGCGGCGGTGCAGCAGCAGCGCGCGGGTGAGGGCGACGGCGGCGGCCGTGCAGAGCACCGTGCGGGCGATGTTGGCCGTCGTCCAGGTCGGCTCGAAGGCGGCGCGCACGGCGGCGAGGTCGGTGACGGCGGCGGGGTCGCCGGCGGCGGCGAGCCGGTCGTTGAGCGGCACGTTGACGGCGGAGGTGAGGACGAGCGCGGCGAGGTAGAGCAGGGTTGCCACCGCCGTCCACAGGGTGGCGGCGCGCTGCCCGGAACGGTGCAGCAGCCAGGTGCCGACGGCCGGCACGGCGAGGGCGCCGACGAAGACGGCCCCGAAGACCGGGTTGAGGATCGACGCGTTGATGTGCTGCATCGCGGTCACGAAGGTGCGGTCGTCGCCGGCGGCGAGGCCGGGCATGACGGCGACGTCGAAGGCGAAGAAGAGGCCCGCCATCAGGCCGGTCGCGGCGGTGGCGGTGGCCAGCACCGGGCCGACGGCGCGGGAGGCGGTGGTGGTCGCGGCGGCGAGGTCGCGGACGGGGGCGGTGCCGAGGGCGGCGGACATGGCGGACTCCGGAGGGCGGCGGGAAGGGGCGGGAGGTGGAGGGCGGTCCGGGGATCACGGCGCGGCGGGCGGATCCCCGGACCGGTGGAGGCGGGAGGGAAGCGGTGGGTTCAGACGTTCCAGACACCGGACGCCGCGGCGGTCCGCGCGTAGTCCGCGAAGTCGCGCGGCGGACGGCCGAGCGCGCGCTGAACGCCGTCCGCCAGGTGGGCGTTGCGGCCGTCCAGGACCATCGAGAACAGGTCGGCGAACTCTCCCGGCAGGCCGACGGTGGCCAGCACCGCTCGGTACTCCTCCAGGGAGACCGCCGTGAACCGGATCTCGCGCCCGGTCGCCGCCGACAGTTCGGCGGCGACGTCGGCGAAGGAGAGCAGGCGCGGGCCGGTCAGCTCGTACACCTCACCGTCGTGGCCGTCCTCGGTGAGCGCCGCCGCGGCGACGTCCGCGATGTCGTCGACGTCGACGAACGGCTCGACGGCGACCCCGGTGGGCAGCGCCAGTTCGCCCGCGAGCACCGGGTCCAGGAAGAAGCTCTCGGAGAAGTTCTGGTCGAACCAGGCGCAGCGGACCACGGTCCAGCCGGTGCCGGCTTCGGCGACCGCCGCCTCGGCGGCCTGCGCCGCCTCCTCGCCGCGCCCCGAGAGCAGGACCAGGCGGCCGACGCCCGCCTTGGCGGCCCGCCGGGCGAAGGCGCCGACGGTCTCCACGGCGCCGGGGAAGGCCAGGTCGGGGTAGTAGGCGAGGTAGGCGGCGTCGACGCCCTCCAGGGCGGCGTCCCAGGTGGTGTCGTCCGCCCAGTCGAACGGGACCGGTGCGGTGCGCGAGCCGATCCGGGCGGTGTGGCCGAGTGCGGCGAGGCGCTCGGCGACCCGGCTGCCGGTCTTGCCGGTCCCGCCCGTGACCAGCACGGTCCGGACGGCGGTGGTAGCGGCGGTGACGGCAGTGTCAGGGGCGGCGGTGGCAGGGGCGGCGGTGGCGGCGGGCTGCTGGTTGCTCTTCGTGTTCTCGTTCATGGGCATCAGTCAACTCCGCGCGCCACCGCGCCGACATGGTCGTCGCGCTCAGCCGCATGTGTACGCGTCTACGGCGCCGGAGCCGCCCCGGCGCCGTTCCACCACCGGGCCACCACCGGGCCACCACCGGGCCACCACCGGGCCACCACCGGGCCGCAGCGGCCCACAGCGGTCCGACCCGCCCGAAGCGGTCCGACCCGCGCGGCTACGGCGTCCCGAGCGGTGGCCGGACGGCCGTCACCACGGTGGCCTCGAGGTCCTCGTCGTAGCCGAGGGAAGCGGTGAGCCCGGCCGCCGCGACCACCCCGAGGGCCGCCTCGGCCTGCTGGTCGCTGGTCTCGAACAGCAGCGCCCCGCCCGGGGCCAGCCACCGCGGGGCGTCGGCGGCGACCCGGCGCAGCACGTCGAGACCGTCGGCGCCGCCGTCCAGGGCCGGCCTGGCCTCGTGCACCCGGGCCTCGGCCGGGAGGAACTCGATGTCGGCGGTGGGCACGTAGGGGACGTTGGCGAGCAGCACGTCCACCCGGCCGCGCAGGCCGGTCGGCAGTGCGTCGAAGAGGTCGCCCTCGAACACCTCGGCGCCCGGAACGGCGGACCCGGCCAGGTTGCGGCGCGCGCAGCGGACGGCGGCCGGGTCGAGGTCGGCCGCGCACAGCCGGACGGGGTGGCCGACCTCGGCGGCCAGCGCCGCGCCGAGGGCGCCGCTGCCGCAGCACAGATCGACGACCTGCGCGTGCTCGCGCGCGAGTGCGGCGGCGGTGCGGACCAGGAACTCGCTGCGCCGGCGGGGCACGAACACCCCGGGGTCGACGGCGATCCGCAGACCGGCGAACTCGGCCCAACCGACGACGTGTTCGAGCGGACGGCCGGCGGCGCGGTCACGGATCATCGCGGCCAGCCGGGCGGGGGTGTCGGCGGCGGAGAGCAGGATGCGGGCCTCGTCCTCGGCGAAGACGCAGCCGGCGGCACGCAGCCTGGCGGTCACGGACGAGCGGAGCGAGGCGGACGGGTGGACAGGCAAGGGAACCCCTCGGAGCACAGGTGGGAGGACATCGTCCGACCCGGGGGCTCTCCGCGCACATCTCGCCGGACGGCGGACACTCCCACGCGCTACGCCGGCGTCAGAGCCGGGCGTGCACCTGCGTGAGGGCGCCGTGGTCACGGCCGGGGAGCACCCGATCCGGCACAGCGGTCATGGGTTCTCACCTCCCCGTTCTTCGCGTTTCCTCTGCGGCGTCCGTCACCCTACCGCAACGGGTCCGGCCCCGGGGTGCGGTCCGCCGACGGTCGGCGGCGGGCGCACCCCGGGGCGTCCGGGCTCCGAGGGGCTCGGGGTCTCCGGGGCCCGGGGGCCCGGTGGTCAGATGCCGTCGGCGAAGCTCCGGAACGCCGCCCGGGTGCCCTCGCCCGCGATGCCGTCGATCGCGCCGCCGTAGCCCCAGCCGCCGTCCTTCAGCAGGCGCTGCAGCGCCTTGACCGTCTCGGTGCCGGGGATGCCGTCGATGGCGCCGCCGTAGCCCCAGAACTCCTTGAGGTTGCGCTGGAACGCCTTCCAGCTCTCGGGGCCGAGCTGCCCGTCGATGGCGCCGCCGTAACCCCAGTTCTGCTTCAGCCAGTTCTGCACGTTCTTGGCCTGCGCGGAGCTGAGCCCGAAGTTCTGGACCGCGCGCACGGCCGGGACGGCCGCCGCCGTGGTGGTGGCCGCCGTGGCGGTGGTGGCCGCGCCCGCGGCGGCCACGCCGCCGACGGCGAGGCCGAGGGCCAGGCCGAGGGCGACGAGCGGCCTGGTCTTCGTGGTGGATCGCATGTGGTGCTCCCCTTCGAGCGGTGGGACGGCCGACGCCCGGTCGCGCCGTCGGACGCGCACGGGCACACATGCCGTAAGTGACGAATCAGTCACCGACAGTGTCGATCCGACACTAACCATCGCCGCCCCACGGGGTCGAGCGGATATCCGGCCACCCGGCAACGGGCGACACGCGGCCCCGACGGCCTCCGCCGCCCGCCGCGCACCCCCGGAGGCCCGGCCGCCGAAGGATCCCGGCCTTCGCCCAGGGATGGCCGGTTCGCACCCGGAGCACCACCGGCGCGCGAACGGGGCGCGGACGGGGCACGCGCCCTTCGTGGTACACCGATCCGATGACGACCTCCCGAGCACCCGGCGCCGTGCTCTGCGACATCGACGGTGTGATCCGGTTCTTCGACCACCGCGAGGTGGACCGCCTGGAGGCGGCCGCCGGACTGGCCGCGGGCACGACCTTCGGGCTGGCGTTCGCCGAGGAGCTGGGGCGGCGGCTGGTGCGCGGGGAGTTGAGCCGGCCGGAGTGGACGGCGGAGATCGCCGGCGCACTGGCACCCGGCCTGCCGGACGGGCCGGCGGAGGCGCTGGCGGCCGCGTTCACCGGCGCCCCGGTGCGCGCCGACGGCGAGGTGGTGGAGTTGCTGCGGCGGGCGAAGCGGCGGGTGCCGGTGCTGCTGGTGACCAACGCGACACTCTGGCTGGAGGAGGACCTGGCTGCGCTCGGGCTGGCCGATCTGGCGGAGGGTGTCGTCAACAGCGCCCGGGTCGGGGCGGCCAAGCCGGATCCGGCGATCTACCGGGTCGCGGCGGAGCGGGCCGGGGTCACCGAACGGCAGTGCCTGTTCGTGGACGACAGCGCGACCAACGTGACGGCGGCCGGGCGGCTCGGTATGGCGGCCGTGCACTTCCGGGAGCCGGCCGACCTCGCGCGGGCGCTCGCGCCCCTGTGGGGCTGACCGCACACGGCGGCGCCGTCCGCCCCGGCCCTTGCGGGCGGGACGGACGGCGCCGTCGGTGTGCGGCTGTCGGTGCGCGACCGGCCACGGGTACGCGACCGACGAAGGTGGGCGACCGTCAGAAACGGCGGCCGGACTCGCGCTCGGCCTTCTCCAGCTGGTCGATCCGGCGCTGGATGGCGTTGGCCTCGGCCCGAGCCTTGGCGGCCTCGGCGTGCGCGCCGTAGTGGTCCAGGGTGGCGGCCTTCTGGCGCAGGTCGGAGACCTGCTGGCGCAGCTGGTTGATGTTCACCGTGATCGAACCGGCCGCCGCGGGCTGGGCGGTGGCGACCTGGGCCACGGTGGCCAGGCCGCCACCGGCCAGGACGGCGGTCAGAACGAGGGCGGGAATGCGTCGACGCATGGTGCTTCCTTACGGTCGTGCGAGGTTCACTGACGAGACATCATGCGATAACCCGTCAGTAACATCATTGCACGATCTTGACCCTCGCTCGCACCCGGCCCGTACGCCGACACTTCCGCGGCGGGACCAGCAACAGGCCCCGCCTCAGCGGGTCGTGGGCGCACCGTCCTCCGGCCGGACGGCACAGACCGCGCTCGCGGTCGAGCCCGCGAAGCCGAGGAAGCTGCCGAGCATCTGGCGGCAGACGGCGGCCTCCTTGGCGTTGTGCGGGCCCTCGGCGGCGGCCGGCTGCGCGGTGGCGAGCGGCAGCGCCAGCAGCGGCGCGGCGAACAGCAGGACGGAGCCGACGGCCCGGGCGGCGGACTTGGCGAAGGTCATGGCGAACCCCTTTCGGGTGGAAAACGGGACGAGCCATTGACTACCGGACCGTTCGCCCGGGGCGTCGGACCCTGCGCCGTTGGTGAGCGTGTCCCGGACAACAGGGGGTCCGCCGTTCACCAACGACGCGGGGGGACCGGACGGCCTCAGCCCATCGACTTGGCGCCGTCCAGCGACTCGCGCAGGATGTCGGCGTGGCCCGCGTGCTGCGCGGTCTCGGCGATCACGTGGAGCAGCACCCGGCGGGCGGACCAGCGGACGTCGGCCTCGAACCACGGGGCCTTCGGCAGCGGGTGCGAGACGTCGAGGTCGGGCAGGGCGGCGACCAGCTCGTCCGTGCGGCGGGCCGTCTCGGCGTAGTCCGCGAGCACACCCGCGAGCGTCTCGCCGGGCAGCAGCTTGAACTCGTCCGTGCGGCGGTCGAGGTCCTCCTGGGTCATGTTCGCGAAGTCGGGCATCGCGGAGGGCCCTTCGAGGATGAAGTCCACCCAGACGCGCTCACAGTTCGTCACGTGCTTGATGAGACCGCCCAGGCACAGTTCGCCGACGGTGGTCCGGAGCGCGGCCTGCTCGTCGGTCAGGTCGCGGGTGGTGAAGCGCAGGAAGTGGCGCTGCCCGGCGAGCTGGGCCAGCAGGTCGGCGCGCTCGCCGGTGGCCGCGACGGTGGTGGTGGTCGTGGTGCCGTTCATGGTGCTCCGCCTTCGTGGTTGCCGTGGTGCGTCGGGCCGTTCCGTCCGACGTGGACCACAGTAGGAGCCGTGTAGGTCAGATCCTGTCCTAGACCGCCGCCCGGGAGCGGCCCGGCCCGCTCCCGGTGCGAGTGGCACCAGGAACGGGCCGCGGCGGGCCGCGGACGGCGCCCCGGTTCAGTCCTCCGCGCAGGAGGCCCCCGGCGAGGCCAGCACCCGCGCCGCGCAGCGGTGCCCGCGCGCCGCCGCCTCGCGCAGACCCGCCGCGGCCGGCTCCGCCCCCGTCAGCCGCGCGTCCAGGAAGGCCGCGAGGAACCCGGCCGCGAAGGCGTCGCCCGCGCCGGTCAGGTCGCGAACCTCCCCCACCGGCGGCACCGGCACGGTGAACGGCGCCTCCCCCGGCACGTCGATCGTGGTCGCCTCCGACCCCGACTTGGTGACCACCGTGGTGGCCGCCAGCCGGGCCCGCTCCGGGCCGGGCCGCCCGTCGACGAGCAGCCCCAGGTAGGCGGACTCCGAGCGGTTGGCGAACAGCAGGGTCGGCGCCAGCTCCTCGGCGAGAGCCAGGAAGCGCTCCCGGCCGAAGCCCTCCAGCATCCCGGTGGAGGAGGCGTCCAGCGAGGTGGTCCCGCCGGCCGAGCGGACCCGGCGCAGCGCGTCGACGGCCGTCGTGCCGACCGGTTCGCCGTCGAAGGAGTAGGCGGGCACGTGCAGATGGGTCAGACCGTCCAGCCAGGCGTCCGGCACGGTCTCCAGCAGGGTGGCCGCGCCCCGGTCGGGCAGCATGGTGCGCTCGCCCGCGTCGTCGATCAGCACCACGATGCTGCCGGTCCGGCCCCGGTGCGCGACCCGGACGTCCACGCCGTGGCCGGCCAGTTCGGCGGCCAGGCCGCCCCCGGCCGGGTCGTCGCCGACGCAGCCGAGGAAGCGGACCGGGCACTGGCCGGCGGCGAAGGCCGCGACGTTCGCGGCGCTGCCGCCGCGCTGCCGGAAGACCCGGGCGGTCGAGTCGGTGCCGTGCCGCAGCGGTCCGGTCACCCAGACGACGACGTCCTCGACGAGGTCGCCGAGCACTCCCAGCACCGGTCAGGCCTCGTTCCGGGCGGCGGCCAGCGCGGTGGCGATCTCCCCGCCGAGCCGGACGTTGCCCCGGTAGACCTCGATGTTCACGTCCAGGCTGCGCCCCTGGGTGTCGCGCTGGATGAAGTCGAGCAGGAACGGGGTGGAGGCGTTGCCCTTGATGCCGCGGGCGTCGGCCTCGGCCCAGGCGCGGGTCAGCAGGGCGTCGAGCTCCCGCGGCGGGAGCTGCTTGTCCGGGTCGACCGGGTTGGCGATCAGGACCGCCTGCGGCAGGTCGAGGCCGTCGCGGGCCTCGATCACCCGCGCCGCCTCCTCCGGGGTGTCGACCCGGTAGGCGATCTCGTGGCCGGAGTCGGTGATGTAGAAGCCGGGGTAGTGGCGGGTGCGGTAGCCGATGACGGGGATGTTGAGGGTCTCGAAGCGCTCCAGGGTGGCCCGGATGTCGAGGATCGACTTCACCCCGGCGCTGATCACGGTGACCGGGGTGGCGGCCAGGGTGGTCAGGTCGGCGGACTCGTCGAAGCTCTCGGAGGCCCCGAAGTGGACGCCGCCGAGGCCGCCGGTGGAGAAGACCCGGACGCCGGCCCGGTGGGCGAGGAAGGCGGTCGCGGCGACGGTGGTGCCGCCGTGCCGGCCGAGCGCCGCCACCACGGGGAGGTCGCGCAGGCTCGCCTTGTCGAGGCCGTCGGCCGCCGACAGCTCCTCGATCTGCGCCGTGGTCAGGCCGACCGTCGGCACGCCCGCGTGGACGCCGATGGTGGCCGGCACCACACCGGCGGCGCGCAGCCGCTCCTCCGCCTCCAGCGCGACCTCCAGGTTGCGCGGCCGCGGGAGCCCGTGGGTGAAGATCGTCGACTCCAGGGCGACGACGGGGGCGCCGGCGGCGACGGCCTCGGCGACTTCCTGGGAGATGCGGATGGGCAGTCCGGTCATGGCGTGTGCTCCCTGTGAGGCTGCCACCACGGTGTGGCAGCGGTGGGCTCAGCCTAGGGAGCGATCACATCGGGATCCAGAATGAATACCGGCCCTTCTCATAGACTCCGGCCTATGAGTCGGGTTACGAGTCTCACCCTGCGCCAGCTGGAGGTCTTCCTCGCGGTGGCCGACACCCTGCACTTCGGCCGGGCGGCCGAGCGCCTGCACATCTCCCAGCCGACGGTCAGCCAGGAGGTCGCCCGGCTGGAGCGGACCGTCGGGGTGGAGCTCTTCGACCGGAGCCGCCGGTCGGTGCGGCTGACCTCGGCCGGGGAGGTGATGGCCGCCGAGTCCGCCCGGCTGCTCGACCAGGCCGGCACCCTGCTCGCCCGGGTGCGGCTGCACGAGGAGACCAGGCTCGGCACGGCGCGGATCGTCGCCTCCCCGACCGTGGTCAACCGGCTGCTGCCGGCCGTGGTGAGCCGGGCCGAGCGCGAACTGCCCGAACTCGTCCTGGCCGAGCTCTCGGTGGACACCGGCCGGGTGTCCGCCACCCTGGCGGGCGAACTCGCCGACCTCGGCCTCGGCCGCTTCCTCGACGACGTCCCCGGCTACCGGCGCGAGCGGATCGCCGACGAGCCGGTGCACGTCGCCCTCAGCCGGGACCATCCGCTGGCCGGGCGGGACGCCGTCCGGCTGGACGAGCTCGGCGACCTGCCGCTGCTGCTGTGGCCGCGCGAGCAGAGTCCGCGCTACTACGACCATGTGCTGGGGCTGTGCGCCGAACGCGGGGTGGAGCCACCGGTGCTGGTCGGCCCGGCCCGGATCGTCGGTTCCCGGCTCTACCTGCTGTCGCAGAGCCGGGCCTTCTCCCTCGTCCCCGCCTCGATGACCGGGCACCTCACCGAGGACGTGGTCACGGTGCGGCTGGCGGGCCGGGCCACGCTCCCGCTGGAACTCCAGTGGCGCCTGGACGACCGCCGTCCCGGGCTCGCCGCGCTGCGCGAGCTGGTCCGGGAGGAGGCGGCCGCCCTGGAAACCTGCTGAGCGCCCGGCCGGGCGGTGGCCGGAACCGCTGAGCGCCCGACCGGGCGGTACTCAGAACCGGAGCGACCAGCTGTTGATCGTGCCGGGGAAGTAGCCGCCGACGTCGGTCACCCGCAGCCGCCAGACCCCGGCCGCGGTGTGGGCGGAGGCGTCCACACCGAAGAGGCCGACGAAGTTCGTGTAGGCCTCGCCGATGTCGGTGTCGTGCAGCAGGAACACAGCGCCGTCCGGGGCGACGAGCTCCACCTTGAGGTCGCCGCGCCACCAGTAGTCGATGTCCACGGCCACGTCCAGGTCGCGCGGCGCCTTCCCGGCGACCCCGGTGACGGTGACCGGTGACTCGACCGTGCCCTTCCCGTCGAAGGTCACCGGCGCCGGCTGGGCGAACAGCGGGCCGCGCGGGCGGTTCGGCACCGTGCCGGTGTACAGCAGCCGGTCCGGGGAGCCCTGGCCGAGCTCGCGCAGCGAGCCGACGGTCGCCGCCGAGACCAGGGCCGCGGACACCTGGGCGGGCGTGGCGGCCGGATGGGACGACAGGTACAGCGCGGCGGCCCCCGCCGCGTGCGGCGCCGCCATCGAGGTGCCCGACATCTCGACCCCGAAGCCGCCGAGGTCGCTCACGTACCAGGCCGAGGTGATGGACACGCCGGGCGCGTAGAGGTCCACCAGCGGGCCGTAGTTGGAGAAGTACGCCTGGGTGTCGTCCCGGTCGGTCGCCCCGACGGTGATCGCGCCGGGCACCCGGGCCGGCGAGTGCTCGTTCGCGTCGACGCTCTGGTTACCGGCCGCGACGGTGTAGGTCAGACCCGAGGCGATCGATCCCGCCACCGCCGCGTCCATCACCGGGTCCGGCTCGCTGCCGAGGCTCATGTTGACCACCGCCGGACGGACGGCGTGCCTGGTCACCCAGTCGATCCCGGCCACCACCTGCTCGGTGGTGCCCTCGCCGTCGTCGTTCAGCACCCGGACCGAGACGATCTTCGCGGCCTTGGCGACACCGAACGAACTGCTCGCCACCGTCCCCGCGACATGCGTGCCGTGGCCGTGGCCGTCGTCCGCGACGTCGTCGCCGTCGATCGCGTCGTAGCCGTACGAGGCCCGCCCCTCGAACTCCTCCGAGGTGATCCGCACCCCGGTGTCGATGATGTACGCCGTCACCCCGGCGCCCGCAGTGTCCGGGTAGGTGAAGCGGTCGTCGTAGGGGAACCGCCGCTGGTCGACCCGGTCCAGCCCCCAGGAGCCCGGCGAGGTCTGCACGCCGTCCACCCGTACCCGGCGGTTCTGCGAGACGACCGCCACCGACGGGTCGGCGGCCAGTCGGCGCGCCTGCCGGGGCGTCAGCGCGGCCGAGAAGCCGGGCAGGGCCGCGTCGAAGCTGCGGCGCACCGTACCGCCGTACGAGCGGGCCAGCGCCGCGGCGCCGTCCGCGACCGAACTCCGCTGCGCGGCAGCCGGCTTGAGCACCACCAGATAGGTGCCGGGGACTGCCGCGGACGAGCCCTCGCCCTGCACGATCCCCTCCGGCACCGCCGCCGAGGCGGGGAGCACCCCGCCGACGCCGATCGACAGCGCGACGGCCGCGCCGAGCACCGCGCAGATCCTGCGCAGGCGTGTTCCTGAAACCACCGTCCGACCCCCTCCGGTCCGAGGCCCGGAACCGGCACCTCGCTACCCCGAATCCTGACGCATCGTCAACTGACGGACAATGGGCCATGGTTGTGCTTCGTCGGCGACCGAACCCGGGCCCGGCCGGAGCTCGGGCGCACGGTGCTCCGGGACTGCCGCCGCGCCGGGCGGTGCGCTATGTTCCGTACGGAATCGCCCCGGTCGGGGCGGGTTGCCGACCGGGTGGGGGCAGGCAGCAGCATGGACGACTCACGCGACCGGACCGAGGCGGCCGGAGGACGGGCAAGACCCGGCACCGCCAAGGTCGTTCCCTTCGAGCGAGGCCCGTTCGCCGGACTCGGCGCCGACGACCTGCGGACCCTGCACGGCCTGGGCACCAGGCGGGTCTACTCGCACAACGAGGCCCTGATGATCGAGGGCGAGCCCGGCGACCGGGTCGTCGTCCTGCTGACCGGCTGGGTCAAGGTCGTGGCCGCCACCGAGGACGGCGGCGAGGCCCTGCTCGCCGTCCGCCAGCCCGGCGAACTCGTCGGCGAACTGGCCGTCCTGGACGGCGAACCGCGCTCCGCCAGCGTCCTCGCCGTCCGCACCAGCACCACCCGGGAGATCGGCGCCGCGGCCTTCCTCGACTACCTCGCCGACCGGCCCGCCGCCGCGCTCGCGCTCCAGCGCTCCGTCACCCGCAAACTCCGCCTGGCCACCCGCTACCGGATCGACGTCGGCCACGGCACCGGCCTCGCCCGGCTCGCCCGCACCCTGCTCATCCTGCTCGACTCCTGCGGCGTGCCCGCCGAGCAGGGCCTGCGGATCGACATCCCGCTCAGCCACGCCGACCTGGCGGCACTCGCCCGGCTCTCCGCCGCCAGCGTCGAACGCTCCCTGCGCACCCTCCGCGACCAGGGCGCCGTCCGCACCGAATACCGAGGGCTGGTCGTCCGTGACCGCGCCCCGCTCGCCGCGGCGGCCGGGCTCGCCCTCCCCGCCGACCGGGGCGGCCGGGCGTGAGCGGCGCCCCCGCCCCCAGACTGCGCCGGGTCGTCCTGGTCGTCGACATCGAGGCGTACAGCGGCCGGCCGTACTGGGTGCAGCAGGCCGTCCAGGAGCGGCTGGACCGCGCCCTGGACCATGCCTGCGGGCGGGCCGGCGTGGACCGGGCGCGCTGCGAGGCCCAGGACCGGGGCGACGGGCAGTTGCTCCTGCTGCCGCCCGACGTCGACGAGGCCAAGGCGCTGCCCGGACTCGTGCTCGGCCTGCGCGACGCCCTGCACACCCTCAACCGGGCGCCGGGGACGGCGGGGCGGCTGCGGATCCGGGCGGCCCTCGCCCAGGGCGGGGTGCAGCGGGCCGCCCTCGGGTACGTGGCGCGAGCGGTGGAGACGGCCTGCCGGCTGCTCGACTGCGATTACGCCCGGTCCGCGCTCAAGGACACACCGGACACCGATCTGGCGCTGGTGGTCGCCGACGACCTGTTCACGGACGCCTTCGCGGCGGGCGGCGGCGGCCTCCCGGTGGACGAGTTCACCAGCATCACGGTGGCCGTCCCGGCCAAGGGCTTCAAGACCACGGCCTGGCTCGGCACACCCCGGCGCGGTGCGCTGGTGGTACTCGCCCCGCCGGCCGCGCCCGGCACCCGGCGCCGGAACCGGCGCTCGGCGCTGCTGCGCGGCCTCGGCGACGTCATCGCCGGGATCGGCCTCGGCGTGACCCCGCCGACCCACCACCACGACGACCCGCCGCCGCACCACGACGGGGACCGGGCCGACGATCACCAGGACCACCACGGGCAGCACGGGCAGCACGACCCCCACGACCACCAGGACCACGGGCAGCCCGGCCACGACGGGCAGCACGGGGACCACGGGGATCACGGGGGCCACGACGGCTTCGGGGACGAGCAGCACGGGCAGCACGGCGGGTACGACGCCCCGCACTCCCCCCACCACGACGAGCCCCCGCACCACCAGGACGACCCGCACCACGACGTCTGGGGCGACGACGCCTGGTCCGGCGACCCGCACCACCACGACCCCCACCACGAGGACACCGGCACCGCCTACGGCGACGACCACGGCGGCCACGACGGGCAGCACGGCGACCACCACGACCCCTTCGCCTCCCCGGACCACCCCGACCACGACCCCGGCGGCGGCCACTGGTGGCACGGCCCGCACCACTGACCACCGGTCAGGGCCCCGGTAAGGGCGTCCGGGCCGGGCTCACCAGCCGTCCTCCGCCGACTGGTCGTGCTGCGGGGCCGGGTCGGGCTCGTGGCCGTTGTTGCCCTGGTAGTAGTCGGACGGGGACTCGTAGGCGGTGTGGTCGGCGGCCTCGATGACGTCCTCGGGGTGGAGGCGGCCGTCGTCCCAGGTCTGGTCGGGGTCGGTCATGGGGTTCCTTCCGGTGGAGTGGCGAAGTAGAGGCCTTCGCACAGTTCTCGGGCGATCCGCGCGTACCGGCCGACGTCGCGCAGCGGGCCGTCCTCCAGGCGGCGCCAGTCGCGGGCGGCCCGGGCGGCCGCCCGGCGCAGTTCGGCGGGGGCGGTGTCCTCGGGCAGCCGGAGCCGGGCGGCGGGGGTGCGACCGGTGGCGAGGGCGATCAGGGCCTCGGCGGTGTCCTGGTCGAGTTCGAGCCGCCGACCGGCCACGGCGGCCAGGGCGCGGGCGAGTTCGTGGCGGCGGAGCTCCGGGTGCCGGCGCAGCTCGCCGATCCGCGCGCGGGCCTGCCGGAGCAGGTCGGCGGGGAGGTCCTCGCCCGCGCCCAGGGCCGCCTCGACGGCGCCGAGGGCGGCGGCCGCGCGCAGCACGTCGGCGCTGTCGACGAAGCGGCGGCGCACCTGCTCGACCACGGCGGCGATGCCGGAGGCCGCGCGGAACTCCGTCAGCAGCGCCGCCGCCCCGATCGGCCGCCCCTCGGCGCGGTACCGGCGGGCGGCCGCGAGGGCGGTGTCGATGCCGTAGACGCCCAACAGGCCGAGCAGCCGGCCGCGTTCGGCCCGGGTGAGCGGCCCGGTGTCCCAGTCGAGGAAGCGCCGGCCGGAGTAGCGGGCGCGGCGCAGCTCACCGGCCGGGGCGTCGACGAGCCGGCGGACGAGGGCGGCGTCCGGTTCGGTGAAGTCCTCCCCGAGGGCGGTCTGCGCGAGCAGCCCGACCACCGGGAGGACCTCGTCGACGAGGCCGGCGAGCCGTCCGGCGTTGGTCGCGGCGACCTGGCGGGCGCGCGGCCAGGGGTCGCCGTGGCCCTCGCCGAGCAGGTCGATCCGGCTGAGTACGCCGACGGCGTTGAGCGCGGTCATCCGGCCGTCGGCCTGGGCGCGCAGGGCGCCGAGGGCCTCGGCGTCGCCGGCGCCGGGGTGCGGCATGACGTAGATCATCGCGTCCGCGCGGGCGAGGGCGTCCAGCGCGGGCCCGTCGAGGCCGCTGAGCGAGTCCAGGCCGGGGGTGTCGACGAGTTCGCAGCCGCCGACGGGGCGCAGTCCGGCGGCCTCGACCACCACCTCGGCGATCTGCTCGGTGGGGAGACCGAGGTCCCGGGGGTCGCGCGGCAGGCCGCCGGGCCGCCAGTGCGCGGTTCCGTCCCGGTGGCGGACCTGGATCCGGTTGAGCGGTCCGGGCCGGAACCAGGCCACCACGGTGGTGCACTCGGTGGCGGCGGAGGCGGCGAGCCGACGGCCGAGCAGGGCGTTCACCAGGGTGGACTTGCCCGCGTTCATCCGGCCGCCGACGGCGATCCGCAGGGTGTGCCCGGCCAGCCGCTCGCGGGCCGCCCGCACCGCCGCGACGGGCGGGCCCGGGGGCAGCAGGCGCTCCAGTTCGGCGGTGAACCCGGCCACCAGTGGGGCGAGTCCACCGCTCTGCGGCGGGGCGGCCGTCATCGGGCGGCCGACCGGGCGGGTGCGTCCGCCGGAGGCACGGTGCCGCGCTGCTCGCTGTCCAGCAACCGGGCCAGGCGTCGCGCCGGACGACCGAGCCCGGCCAGTTCGGCCTTCTCCTCCCGGGCGACGCCCTCCCAGTACTTGAGCCGCTTGGCGGCGCTCTCCACCCCCTTGAACCAGGAGACCATGCTGTCGATCCCGTTGGCCTCCTTGCGCAGGTCCTTGATGAGCGCCTTGGTCGTCCCCAGGCTGCGCGCGACCTCGTCCGCCCGGTGGGTGAGCAGGGTGGACAGGCACCACAGGACGGGCACGGCGACGCCTCGGGTCGACGTCCCGCAGGAGACCGCGACCGCCGTCCCGCGCACCCGGCCGCCGCTGACCAGCAGTTCCTCCAAGGGGGCCGCCGCGGCCCGGGCCCGGGCCCAGTCGGCGGGGTCGGTGACGAGGTCGGCCTTGGTGTAGACGAGCACGACGGGGAGCGGTGTCGACTGCTCGTCGACGGCGCGGTGCAGCAGCACCACGGTGCGGCGCACCTCGTCCTGGGCCTCGGGGTCGGTGGCGAGGCGCTGGGTGTCGGCGAAGACGACCACCGCGTCCGCGTGGGTGAGCCGCTCCAGCAGTTGCGCGGTCTCCGGGTCGTCGGCGGCCGAGCCGGTGAGCGCGCCGCCCCGGTAGTCCGTCCAGTCGAAACCGAGGACCGTGCGGCGGCCGAACTCCAGACCGGCCGACAGCTCCGTCCGGCGGGAGGACGGCGGCGGATAGATCCCGCGTGCCAGCAGCTTTCCGGAGGTGGAGAGTCGACCGGCGAGGGCGGTGTCGGAGGCGACCAGCCGGAAGCCCTTGCGGCCGGCCGCGAGGCGGGTGTACATCGCGGCGAGGTAGCTGCTCTTGCCCGCGCTGCTGTGGCCGAGGGCGACCAGTCGCAGTTGGGTGAGGTCCATCCGGTCAGCTCCGGTCCGGGTCGGGGCGGCCGGTGGCGGCCAGGCCGTGCGCGAGGGCGAGGGCCTCGTCGCGCAGGGTGGTGAGAGCGCCGATCCGCCGCCTGGTGCGGTCCCGGGCGGCGGCGAGTTCGGCGGCGGAGGCGGCCAGGTTGCGCCGGTGCTCGGCCAGCCGGCGTTCCAGCCGGAGCCGCTCGTCCGCGATCGCCCGGTCCAGCGCGAGGCCGAGCCGGTCGGCCAACCCGTCGACTTGGTCGGTGATCTGCGCGGGGATCTCGGTGGTCAGCTCGGTCAGCACCCGGTTGAGGTGGCGGGTGGCGTCGCCGCGGACCCGGCCGAGTTCGGCGCGCTGGCGCCGGCGGCGGGTGAGGACCGCGAGCATCGCGTAGCTGGCCACCGCGGGCAGCAGGACACTGCTGGTGAGCAGGCCGATCACGGTGCCGAAGGTGGCGGCGGTGCCGACGGAGGGCATCACGTTCTCCAGCATCCCCAGCGGGCCGCCGTCGCGGTGGGTGGAGTGCACCATCTCCGGCAGCAGGGTGCCGCGTTCGGCGCGGATGACGGCGCCGTCCTCGACGAGCGCCAGCTCCGTACCGGGCCCGGAACCGTCGGCGCTCCCGTCGGCCTTCCCGTCGGCCTTCCCGGCGTCGAGCACGGTGGAGCACTCGCGGCGGACCCGCTCCTCCAGGACGGCCAGGCCGCGGCGGGCCGCGTTGTCGAGTTGCAGCCAGACCGCCTCCACCTGCGCCTCCAGCTCGGCCGGGAACTCCTCGGCCAGCGCGGCGGGTTCGGAGGTGGCGATCTTCTCCTCGGCGACCCGGCGGACGTCGTTGAGGCTGCGCCGGAAGCCCAGTTGGAGGGTGTTCTTGAGGTCGCGGGAGCCGGTGGTCAGGGCCCGCCGCCACTGCGCGCTCTCCGGCTGGAGCAGCCGCAGCGCCTCCTCGGCCCGCTCGACCTCGGCGGCCAGACCCGGTTCCTGCTGGAGCGACCGGAGCCGCAGCTCCTGCTCGGCCAGCGGCACCCCGAGCGCGGCGAGTGCGACGTGCACCACGTTGGCGAGCCGCAGTTCGGCGGCGCGGGCGGCGATCCGGCGGCGCAGCAGCGCCTCCAGCGGTTCGAAGCCGCTCTCCTCAAGGAGTTCGGCCGCCTCCTGGAGCTCACCCGCGTCGGCGGCCGCGACGGCGTCCCGGCGGGCCCGGTTGCTGACCGGGAACCAGGGCGCCTCGGCGTGCCGGGGCGCGTGCCGGGCGAGCAGTTCGCGGTTGCGCTCGACGACGGTGGGCCAGGCGTCGTAGCTGTCGGTCTTGGTGAGCACGAACACCGTCTCGGCGGTGCGCTCGGTCGCCCGGCCGAGGAACTCCAGCTCGGAGCGGGTGAGTTCACTGGAACCGTCGACCACGAAGACCAGCGCGTCGGCGTTCTCCAGGGCGGCCAGGGCGAGTTCGGCGTGCCCGCCGACCAGGCCGCCGACGCCGGGGGTGTCGACGAGTTCGAGTCCCGAGTCCAGCAGCGGGACGGGCAGTTCGACCTCGACGTGGTGGACGTCGAGGCGGCGCGGACGGCCGGTGCGCGGATCGACGGCGGCGCACTCGGCGATCCCTTCCAGAGGGATCGGCTCGGCGCGCGGCGGGGCCTCCGGGGCGTCGCCCTCGGAGCGCAGGTGGGCGACGGCGCGCGGGTGCTCGCCGTACCGGACGACGATGTGAACGCCGGTGGCGACGTCGGCGTCGACCGGGAGGAGGTCCGGGACGCCGACCAGGCTGTTGATGGTGGAGCTCTTGCCGCGCTTCTTCTCGCCGACCACCACCAGGGTGGCGGCGCCGTCGACGGCCCGGGCGGCCTCGTCGCGAAGGCGCCGGACGCCGTCGCCGTCGCCGTCGCCGTCGCCGTCGCCGTCGGACGGTGCCCCGGCGGCTCGGCCGGCCGGCCGATCGGCCGTCGGGTCGGTGTCGGCGGCCTCGGCGGCCCGGGCGCGGGCGGCACGTTCGAGGAGCTCGGCGGTGCGGGCCGCGAAGTCCAGCACGCGGGCCCGGGAGGGGGCTTCGGGGCGGGGCGGGGTCATGAGGGTTCTCCCGTGGTGGAGTCGTCGGTGGATCGGGGGCCGGGGGCCTCGGACCCGCTCTTCCGCGGGTCCGGGGCGGTGGCACGCGGGGCAGTGGGCGGCGGGGGTTCGGGGTCGTCGAACTCTCCGAACATGCCGGAGAGATCGGCCTGTTGGGGATCGACCGCGCGGGTCCGCCGGTACGACGGGGCCTCCGCCCGACGGCCCGGTCCGGCGGGACCGGTAGGCCTCGGATCGGCGGACGCGGGATCGGTCGACGCGGGGCCGGTGGGCACGGAGCCGGTGTATGCGGGGCCGGTGGACGCGGGGTGCACGCCGTCGGACTGCGCCGGGCGGGCGGGCGGCCGCGTCGGGCCGGTCGACGGCTGGTCCAGGTCCCCGTAGTAACGGCGGCCGGTGCCCGGCTCGTCGCCGTGGCGCCGCCCCCCGGCCCCGGGGGGCTCCGACGGGCCCGGCGAGGCCGATGGCTGGGCCGCCCCGGCCTCCTCGGACCCGAAGAGGCCGCGCGCGACCCTCCGGAACACCCGGCGACCGGCCCGGAAGGTGTCCCCCAGCAACGACTCCGGGTCGCCGCTCCCGCCGCTCGTCCCGGTCCCCCCGGTCGTCCCGCCGAGCCCGGTCGCTCCTCCCGCACGGTCGGGCCCCGGCACGGTTCGCGGCGGCGCGGGCGGCACGGGCGGAGGCGGAGGCGGTGGGGGCCGCAGCAGCTCGTACACCCGGCAGTCCGCGCTGGTCAGATGGGTGAACCGGTGCACGTCGGCGTCGGAGCGCCGCATCCAGCCGGTGGCCAGGAGGCACCGGTCCCGGCCCCCGGCGGCCGCCGACCAGAGCGCGGCCGCGTCCGATCCGGGCAGCAGATGGGTCCCCACCGAGTGCGCGGGCAGCCAGACGGCCGCCGCGGGCGCCGAGGCGGCCTCCCCCGGCCACGGGGCGGCGACCGGGCGGGTGGTCCTGGGCTCGGCCTCCTCCCGTCCGACCGCCTCCCAGGTCGGCGCGATCCACTCGGCGTAGACCGGCCCGGCCCATTCGGCCAAGTGACCTTCCAGTTCGGCGAGTTCGGGGATCCGACCGACGGCCGCGCCGGGCGTCGCCGCCCGGTACCAGCCCACGAACCCGTACAGCGGCCGGCCGAACCGGTCGTGCACCATGGTCCGGCTGATCCGGCCCAACTCGCAGGCGGCACCGACCAGAACGCCGCGGGGGTCGCGGTGGAGCAGGAAGCGCGGGCCCGCCTCCAACCGGATCCCGCCCGCGACGGCGGCGCGCACGGCGTCCGCCACCGGGCCCTGCCGGTCGATCCCGGCGGGGAGCGCCCGCCACCACTGGTCGACCTGGAGGGTGCGGCCGTAGACCAGCGCCGACCAGCCGCCCGGCACGACCGGGTCCGGGGCCGGGGCCGCGTCCGGGGCCGGGTCCCGGGCCGCCTCCGGGTCCGGCGGGGCGGAGGCGGGCTCGGGCTCGGGCCCCTGCTGCGTGTTCGTCGTCATCTCGTCAGTCCGTCCGTGAGTCGGTCCGTGAGTCGGTCCGTCCATCGCTCAGTCCGTCAGCAGCCGGCCGTCGCGGAAGATCGGGATCCCCTTCAGCTCGTCGTCCAGATCGCGGCAGCGGTCCTGGGCCTTCTGGAGGTCGGCGGCGGTCGCGGAGCTGCTGGCGACCAGCCGGTCGATCGGCTGACGGGTGCTGTCCTTCTGGGTGCCCTTGAACAGCCCGCCGAAGAACCCCTGGCTGAGCGCGGCCAGTTCGCCGCGCGAGGCGCCCAGGCTCTCGGAGAGCCTGGCCATCTCCTGCCGGTTCCGCACGATGCCCTCGCTGAGGTAGTGGCGGAGGCTGAAGATGATCGGCAGGTGCAGGTTCTTCGGGGCGATCCGGCTGGCGTCCACGGTCGTCTGGACCGCCCCGCCGAAGTTGCCGAGCTGGACGGCGCAGAGCGCCATCGTGACGCCCTCGGCCTCGTCACCGGCCAGCCACGGCAGCAGGTTGCCGAGGTTGCGGGCCGCGGCCTGCAGGGCCTCGGAGGTCCGCATGCCGGTGCGCTCGGCGAGCAGGTCGGCCTTGGTGAGCAGGACGGTCACGCCGGGCACCGGATCCCCGGCGTCCAGCCGGCTGCTGAAGACCTCGGAGATCGCCCGGCCGAAGCGGGAGATCTCCATCGGCTCCCCGAACCGCTCGAGGTTCCCGGGGGTGCCGTGCCGGATCCATTCGGCGACGTGCTCGGAGTCGAGCGCCACGATGATGCTGTCGGACACCGCGATCCGGTCCTGCAGCATGACGACGTCCTTGGCCGTGCCGCGGCGGTCCACGGCGGCGTTGCCGCGGAAGTCCACGCAGTCGATGGTCATCAGGTCGCGCATGCCGCGCCGGAACACGAAGTCGTAGGCGATCGGATCCTCCGAAGTCGCCTTGGGCATCGTGCCGTTGCGGCGCAGCGTGGCCCAGTGCTCGGCGAGGTCGAGGTCGAGGTCGGGATCGGTGGCGTAGAGGTAGTAGCCCTGCACGCCCATCGAGAGACGGTTGTACATGCCGTGCAGGTAGGCGGTCTTGCCGGAGCCGCTGGCGCCGAGCATGGTCAGGGTGAGCCTGGGGACGGCCATGGTGCGGGGTCCTCTCCGTGAGCGGGTTGGGGCGGGGCAGGTCTGGACAGGGGCGGTCCGGGACGGGAGGCGGGGTGTCCGCTCAGAACGAGAGGACGTCCTCCAGCAGTTCGCCCAGCCGGTCGGCCGGGGCCACCAGTGGTTCCAGGCGCGAGAGTTCGGCGGCGGCGCGGGCCCGGTCGCGGTCCCGGATCGAGGCCCAGGACGGCTCGTCCTCCCACCAGCTGCTGATCCGGTCCCACAGGGTGTCCCGCTGGTCGGCCCGGCGGGCCGAGTCCATCAGGCTCTCGAACGAGGCGGACAGCTCCATGGCCCGGCCGACGATGCCGAACCGGAGCGTCCACAGCACCGGGAGCACCACTCCCTCCGGCTCGGGACCGCAGACCAGCGGGACGAACGCCCCCTGGATGTGCCGGGTCTCCCGCACCGCCTCGATCAGCGGCAGGAACGGGACGAGGAAGCGCTCCTCGGCGTCGTCGGCGCCGAGGTCGACCAGGTCGGTCTTGGTGAGGGCGATCACCAGCGGGGTGAGGCTCTCCTCCCGGTCGGCGACCGCCTGGTGGACGCGGACGACGAGCCGGCGGACGTCCTCCGCCGCCTCCGGGTCGGTGTCCAGCCGGAGGGCGTCGACGAACAGCACGATCCCGTCGGCCCGGACCAGGTCGTCGTGCAGCCGGGCGGCCTGCGAGCTGGAGCGGCGGTGCTCGGTCAGCGCGCCGCCGCGGTGGTCCGTCCAGCGGAACGGGAAGATCTCGTCGCCGTCGTGGCAGAGCACGAACTCGTAGCACTGGGGCCGGTCGCTGGCGCGCGGGTAGCGTCCGCGCAGGATGGCGCGGGCGTCGGCGAGCAGCGAGCGGTGGGCGTCGCGGTCCGCGGTGCGCAGGGTCATGCCCTCGACGCCGTCGCACATGGCGGCGTACATGAGGGAGAGGTAGCTGGTCTTCCCGGCCGCGCTGTGGCCGAGCATCACGATGTCCATGCGGTTCCTCGTGGTTCCTCGTGGTTGTCGCGGGCCCTCGGTTCGGGTCCGACCGGGTGGGACCCGGCGGTGGTGAGGTGCGGCTGCGGGGTGTGCGGAGCCCGGTCGACCCCGCTTCCGGACCTGCTCCCGGGCCTGCTTCCGGGCAGGGTGGAGCACGGTGCGGCGCTGCGGCGGCGCCCACCCCGCGGAGCACCCGGCCGGGCTCAGTCGTAGTCGAACCAGGGGTCGACCTCGTCCGGGTAGTGGGCGACGGCCCAGCGGTCCGGGTCGGCGGCGCCGGATCCCGCCTCCCCGGCCGCGGCGCCGTCGGGGGGCGGTGCGGCGGGCGGGTCGGTGAGGGCGCCGAGGGCGACGGCGGCCTTGGGGTCGGGGGCCAGTTCGGGGATCCGGCCGAACCGGGCGGCGACCAGGTCGGCCACCGGCGGCGTCCGGCTCGCCGCCCCGCAGAGCACGACGGCCCCGAGTTCGGCCGGGGTCAGACCGGCGCGGGCGACGGTCCGTTCCAGCAGCCCGACCGAGGCGGTGAGCGCCGGGGTGACGGCGGCCCGGTACTCACCGCCCTGCACCACGAACGGTTCCGGGTAGCCCGGCACCGCGAGGTACACCGTGCCGGTGCTCGACAGCGACTCCTTGGCGAGGGTCAACTCACGTGACAGCTGCGACCGTTGATGGGCCCCGGCGGAGGTCCGGTCGGCCTGGAGCCGCTGCCACGGCGCCGGGTCGAGATCCAGGGCCCGGTCCCGGAGCAGTTCGAACAGGGCCTGGTCCAGGTCGCGGCCGCCGAAGTCCGGGTCCCCGGCCACCGCGACGGCGCGGAAGCCGTCCCCCTCCCGGCGGAGGACGGCGGTGTCCACGGTGCCGCCGCCGAGGTCGTAGACGGCGATCGGCGCGCCGTCGCCGGCGGTGGCGATCGCCGCGTGGAAGCGGGCCGCCGCGACCGGTTCGGGCAGCAGCTCCGGCGCGTCCAGCCCGGCCCGGCCGGCGGCCTCGACCAGCCGGTCCAGGTCGGCGGGCGACCAGTCGGCGGGATGGGTGAGCACCGTGCGCACCGGGCCCGTCCCACCGCACCGGGCCCGCGCCTCGGCGGCCACCCGGGCGAGTACGGCGGCGACCAGGTCGAGGGTGTCGACCTCCCGGTCGTCCAGCAGCACGGCCGGTTGCCGCAGCAGCGCCCGCTTGGGGTGGTGCTCGGCGCGTTCCGGCCGCTGGGCGGCGAGTTGGACGGCGGCCCGGCCGGTGAGCAGCCGCCCGTCGTCGCCAAGGCAGACCAGGGACGGCAGGTAGCGGCTGTTCTCGATCTCGACCGCCGCGGCTCCGCCCGCCGCGCCACCGGACTCCGTGCCCGACGCGCCGGACGTGCCCGACGTGCCCGCATTGGCGGACGTGCCCGACGTGCCGGACGCGCCGGACTGCTCG
Organism: Kitasatospora sp. cg17-2; assembly: GCF_054031055.1. Classification (NCBI taxonomy): domain Bacteria; kingdom Bacillati; phylum Actinomycetota; class Actinomycetes; order Kitasatosporales; family Streptomycetaceae; genus Kitasatospora; species Kitasatospora sp. cg17-2. The sequence goes on along the minus strand of NZ_CM132923.1, from coordinate 8,886,929 downwards.
GCGCGGACGGCCGCAGTGGTGAAGCAGGTACCGAAGTCGATGGCCAACGACCAGTCAGACACGTTTCCTCGCAAGGGAGTTGCGGTCGCACCAGGGCGCACGGACGGAGCCGGAGGGCGATCCTCCGGCAACCCCGCGCAGGATGCTAGGGCCCCGGAGGCATTTGTGGAGAAGTTCGGGACATCTTGTAACAATGGCATGGGCATTGCCGGTCGGAGCCGGGCGCCGACAGCCGGTTCGGGTGGCACCCCGCTCCCCCGGGCCGGGGTGCCGCCACCAGTCTCGGCACGCCGTTCGACCGAGACACCGTCAGCTGACCGAATCCGGGCCCACTCCCGTCGATTCGACCGCACGCCCGGTCCGTGCGAGAGTCGGCACGGACGAGTCGGGGTACACCGCCGCCCCGCCGAGGGAGGTTCCGATGAACACACCCGGCCCGGTCGACGTCCCCGAGGCCTTCGCCGCCTCCTACCGCGCCCACGGCGCCGCCGAACGCCGATGGATCCGCGAACTGCCGACCCTGGCAGCCGATTTCCTCGACCGCTGGAGCCTGCGCCCGGACGGTCCCGCCGCCCACGGCATGGCCTCCCTGGTCCTGCCGGTCCACCGGCAGGACGGCTCCCCCGCCGTGCTGCGACTGCAGCAGGTCCGCCCCGAGACCGCCGGAGTGGCGGCCGGACTGCGTGCCTGGCGCGGCGACGGCGCCGTCCTGCTGCTCGACCACGACCCCGACAGCGGAACCCAGTTGCTCGAACGCCTCGACGCGAGCCGCCCGCTCGGCACGGTGGCCGACGACGACACCGCGCTGCGGCTGCTCGCCGCCCTGATGGCCCGACTGACCGCCACCCCCGCCCCACCCGGCCTGCGCCGGCTCGACGGGATCGCCGCCGCGATGCTGGACGAGGCACCCCGCGCCACCCCGGCCCTGCGCGACCCGGACGAGCGCCGACTGCTGCGGGACTGCGCGGCGGCGGTCGCCCCACTGCTCGACGAGCCCGGCGACCGGCTGCTGCACTGGGACCTGCACGACGGCAACGTGCTGGCCGGCGAGCGCGAGCCCTGGCTCGTCATCGACCCCGAACCGCTGTCCGGCGACCCGGGATTCGAGCTGCTCCCCGCCATCGACCAGCGCTGGGACACCGTCCTGGCCGGCGCCGACGCGGGCCGCACCGTGCTGCGCCGCTTCGACCTGCTCACCGAGGCACTCGGCCTGGACCGCCCCCGTGCCGCCGGCTGGACCCTCGCCCGGGTCCTGCAGAACGCCCTCTGGGACATCGAGGACGGCCGGACCGCCCTGGAACCGACCCAGACCGCCATCGCCACGGCACTGCTGCACCACCGCCGCGGCTGACCGGGCCGCTCCCACCGCACCGGGGCACCCGTCGGCACACCCTGGACCCGCACCGGGTCAGTACACCGTCAGAGTTTGGACCACCACATGCTGTCGTCTCCTTCAATGCCCTTCCACGCCGCGAACAGGATACCGTCCGCTTCAGCTACAGCAGGACCTTGGGAAGTGCCGGCGTGATCCATCCGGATTTGCCCTGTGAACTCACTTCCGTCAAAGAAAGAGAAATACAGCCCCGGATCCGTACCGGCGCCTTTCCATGCCACGGCGAGTCGGCCTCCATCGGCCGCAACAGACGGACCTTCACTGGTCCCAACAGGAACGAATTGCCCGCCGCCCGCTTCCGTGTCCGCATACATGAGATTGCGCTGGGGCTGCCAGATCGGATCACTGTCACTGATCGAGGAGTAGTAGATTCTGGAGTCACCTTTCAGCCCCTTCCAGAACATGTAGAGCTTGCCCTGAAACGGGGCCAGTGCAGGTGAATTTGATGTGCCGACGCCATTCACGCTTCGCTGCGAAGCCCAGTGCCCTGAAACAAATCTTGACCACCATATGGAGCTGTCGCCTTCATCCCCCTTCCAGGCCATGTATGGAATTCCGTTGTACAGTGCTATTGCGGGGCGGTTGCTCGATCCGATACCCGAGATATTCTCGGGATCCGACCAGCCGAATCCGACATCGTTTGCCGTATAGATTCCCTGGTCATCGCCGACCCCCTTCCATGCCATCATCACCCCCGTCGAAATGCCGTCGCTCTTCAGGAACTCGGAAAGCGCCGGGCTGTGGGACGAGCCAAATTCTCCGTGGATTGCCGCCTGCGGGGTCCAGCCGTCCGGACCCAGCTCCGATTCATAGAGGCCCGAGTCACCAGGAGCCCCTTTCCAGGCCATGCGTACGATACTTGCCACGCCGGCCATCCCTACCGCTCTGGTGACGGCGAGGGCGGGACGGTCCGAGGTCGCCCGGTCGCCGATAGAGGCCTGAGGGGCCCAGCCGTAGAGGCTGCGGACTGCATCGATACTTTCTGCGTCCACCACCGCAGTTTTACGTATCGTCGGATACATCACTGAGGCCGGGTTATTCGAGTGCGCCAGGCCCAGAATATGTCCGATTTCATGCACAGCGGCGTTGAGCAGAGAAACTGCAGTCCAGGGTTCACTGCGATCGAAGTTGAGTGATCCCTCCGGCGGGTACGCACTCGAGGCCAGCACACCCCCGATGGTCCCGAAAGCGGGATCCAAATCAGCCAGCCCGAAGGATCCGTGAACATCGCCTCCGGCGCCGACCGGCGAAAAGGTGAACAGGCCGCCGAGCGAGCCCTGCCAGGCGCTGAAAGCCTTCGCAACAGTGGAGGTTACCACCGAAGGCGAAAGATTCGCTCCTGCGGGATTGACCGAGAATGAAAGCGCCCGCCGCTCCCAGCGGCCGCCCGGCGAGCCGAATGTCTGGATCTCAATTTCCGATTCTATATCGTCCGGAACACCACAGACGCCGAATGGGAATTCGAAACCAGCTACTTCGCCGAGCGCCTTGAGGGAAGATACCCCCTCTGCTTCGCACATCGCGCGAAGACTTATCGGATTCTCCGTACGACCGAGTCGAGAAGCGATCTGTCGTAAGTTCATGACTTAGCCAATACTTGAATTAGCGCAGTAAATTCGAGCCCCAAGAAATCACGTGTCACGTGACACAGCCAGCCGTTCGACTGATGGCCGAACAGCCTATGCGGTACCGTCGACAGGATCACCCAGAGGGATCCGGCACCACTGCGACGGCGGGTCGAGAATTAGTCCGATCGATGTTCCTATGCATAGCCAGAGCGAGGTTTCCTCCGCAATTATCTCCCGACCGAGCCTTGTTGTCTCATGAATCATGAGCAGATCTCCGGCCGCTCCGGAGCTCGGAAGTTTTATGCCGTTCTGCTGATGCTCCACCTGAAGATTTATCGATGCTCCGACAACCGCCATTCGGTCTCCATCGAGAATAACGTCACCCATCGGAATCCCCTTCCATATGTCCGAGATTTTGGAAATACACTCCCGGCGAGAGCCATTTACAGTCCGTTGGATTCCTGACCCGGGTCGCCGCCTGAGGTTGCAGGGCGGTCAGATCGAGGCGCGACCGCCTACCTTCCAGGCTCCGCCCACCGCACGGTGGCCGCACCTTCGCACGGGGTGAGGGACGCGATTTCCTTCCATGACTTCTCGGACAGGTGTCCAGCTCGACCCCCTCGTTGCAACACCGGTGCACCGACAACACCCCTCCGCCTGCCGCCGCTGACGCAGGTCTTCGGGCTGGACGAACGGCTCGGGCTCAGCGTCCTCGGCCTGTACCCGATGGCTGCGATCTGGCTGAACTCCACCGGCGTCCTCCGGCGTTTCAGCGGAATGGGGGTGTTCGCGGTCGAGGTGGTCGTCGCCGCCGCCTACGCCACCGCGGGCTTCGGCGTGGCGGCCCTGGTCGAGCGGTGGCGGGCGCGGCAGCGGTCAGCACCGACGGGCACACCGTCGGACGCACCGACCGGCTGACCAGCACTCGACGCCCCGTCCGCGCCCCGCCCGTTCCGTTCGCGCGGGCGCGTACGGGGCACACGGGGCGCACGTGCGGGTGGCTGGCATCGGCCACCCGGCCCCCGGCCGGAACCGGTCGAGTGACTCGCCGGTTGCACTCGCGTGAACCACCTCCGCCGCGCACTTCGCGGTACCGCACACCTCGTCACCCGGCTCTGCACCGCCGTCGAGCACCTCGACACCCGCGCCGACGCGGCCCTGCGGGCGCGGCTGCGCCCGTTCGTCACCCGGCTGGCCGCCCTGGTGCGACGGATGGCCGAGGCCAACTGCGGCGACGCGCTCGCCCGCCACCTCCCCTGCCGCGCCCGCGACCGCAACAACGGGCGCAACAACGGGCGCACCCGCCGTCGGAAGCGCTCCGCGCTCGACGACTGACGCACCGCCGGCCCCGGCGGACGTCCTGGAGGACGGTCCACCGGGGCCGGTCGGTCGATCAGCGCGGAGGCAGGGCAGGAGCCGGTCAGGCGCGGCAGGTCCCGGTGGCCCAGTCGACGGTCGCCGTCGCCTGCGAGTACTTCCACTCCGGCGCCAGCAGCTCACGGTCGAGCTGGGCGGCGGCGTTGCCGTCCTCGACGATGTAGCCGAAGTCCTGCAGCCAGGCCGGGTAGAGGTTCTTCGACCCGATGTAGAAGGCCGAGTCGTCCACCGCGACCAGCTTGTGGTGCAGCGCGTACGGGTGGCCGTCGGCCCAGGTGGCGGTGGGCGCGGCGCGGAAGGTGGCGAGCTGCAGGTTGCCGCACAGCGCGGCGGCGGCCTTCCCCTTGTCGCCGGTGAGCGCGGTCAGCCGGGCCTTGAGCAGGTCGCTGATCTCGGCGAGGGACTTGATCTGCGAGTAGCCGCCGCTGCCGACCGCGCCCCGGTTGGCCGGGTCGCTGACCACGATCCGCACCTTGACGCCGTCGGCGAGCTTGGCCGCGAGGGTGTCGTAGAGACGGGCGTCGTAGCGGGCCAGCGGCGGGCAGGTGGCGTTGAGGTCCTGCTGGGAGATCTCGATGTGCTTGCGCGCGCTGCCGACGAGGGCGCGCAGGGCGTTCTCCTCGGGGTTGACCGTCTCGTAGTCGCGGTCGGCGTTGGTGTTGTCGTGCAGGGAGAACATGCTGCACTTGGCGTCCGCCGCGCCCGCCACGGGCCCGGGCCGGTACGCGGACTTGGCGTCGACGTCCTTGATGCCGACGCCGAGGCCGCCGACGGCGATCACCGAGGTGCCGCCGGTGGCGGCGGCCGGCGGGTTGAGCTCGCGCTCGATCGACGGGCGGCACTCGCCGCCGTCCGAGGAGGCGAACCAGGCGTTGTCGAACACCCCGGTGCGCCCGCAGGTCCACTCCCAGAGGGTGTCCAGGTAGCGGGCGGCGGAGGTGGCGGCGGGGCCGTTCAGCGCGAGGTCGACGTCCGACACCGGGTGGGCGGTGTCGAGGTAGTCGTTCTTCCAGCCGTTGATGCCGCCGGAGACGACGGTGCGTCCGTCGACGACCAGGATCTTGGAGTGGTTCCAGGAGAAGGCGGTGCGCGAGGCGGTCATCGAGGCGATGTTGAGGCTGACCGACGAGGCCGCCGGGCCGAGCTTGGCGACCAGCTCGTCCCGGTAGCGGGAGGGCAGCACATTGGCGTGGTAGACCGGGGCGGCGCCGACCAGGATCCGCACGACGGGGCGGTGGCCGGCCGCGACGGCGGCCTTCAGGCCCGCCACGATCGCGTCCTGGAAGCCGCCCTCGGGGAACGGCGCGAGGGTGGAGATGTCGACGGTGCGGGTCGCGGCGGCGATGTCGGCGGTCGTCCTCGCCAGCAGGGCGCGGGTGCCGGGCCGGTCGGCGCAGGCGGGGTCGCCCCAGCAGCCGGGCGTCTGGAGCAGCCAGTCGGCCGGGTCGGCGGCGTTCCCGGCGCCGGGCAGGCTGTTGCCCCCGGTGCGCTGCCACACGGTGCCCTCCAGTCCGGGGGACACCTCCCGCAGGACGCGCTCGACGGCGTCGAGGTGGGTGGCGTCCGAGGCCGCCGGTGCTCCGGACGCCGCGTGGGCGGGCGCGGTGGGCACGACGGCGAGCAGGGTGGTGGCAGCGGCGGCGGCGAGGGCGGTGCGCAGCGCGCGACCGGAGCGGCGGGAGCCGGGTCGGGACACGTGATGTTCCTTCAGAGCATGGCGGGCGGTTCGTGGTTCACCCGTCGGACGCCGCAAGATTACCCAGAAGTAACATCTAATCCAATTTGCACATGACAATGAGCCACCGGCCGGAATGCCACCCGCCGTTCGACCCCCGCCACCCGACCCCCGCCGTTCGTCGGGGACATCACCGCACGTCAGAACGGCACCGGCCGGGTCCGCCCGGTCCGGCGCACGGTGCAACCCCTCCAAGATCCGCTCATGATCGTTGTCCCCGGACACCGCCCGTGTCCGTGCCCCCGCCGCCGCAGACTGGCAGCACGCGGCGGCCCCACCGGACGCCGCGGCCCGTTCCCGCCGAGCACCGCCGACCCCAGGACGTACCACCATGACCCCGCGCGTTCTCACTCCCCGCAACCGGGGCTTCCTCTTCCTCGACTCCCATCCGGCGGGCTGCCGGCAGCTGGTGACCGACATGTGGGAAGCCTGCCCCGCCCCGGCCCGGGTGCCCGACGGGGACGGGCCGGTCGCCCTGGTCATCGGCTCCTCGGCCGGCTACGGCCTCGCCGCCACCGTCGCCGGGCTCAAGCGGGCCGGGGTCCGAGGGATCGCGGTGTCCTTCGAGAAGGCCCCGACCGAGCGGCGCACCGCCACGGCCGGCTGGTACCGCACCGCCGCCACCGCCGAGCTCGCCCGCGCGGCCGGACGGGACCTGGTGTTCCTGAACGGCGACGCCTTCTCCGACGCGATGAAGGACCAGGTCGCCGAGCTCCTCCAGGAGCGCTTCGGCGGCCGGCTGGACCACCTCGTGTACTCCGTCGCCGCGCCCCGCCGCACCGACCCCGGCACCGGCACCACCTACGCCTCCGTGCTCAAGCCGATCGGCGCGGCGAGCCGCACCAGCACCCTGGTCTTCGACGACGAGGGCGCCGCGGAGGTCCGCGAGGTCGAGACCGCGCCGGCCGAGGGCGACGACATCGAGCAGACGGTGGCCGTCATGGGCGGCGCCGACTGGGAGCGCTGGATCGACCACCTGGCCGGACGGGGCCTGCTCGCCGAGGGGTTCACCACCGCCGCGCTGTCGTACATCGGCTCGCCGCTGACGGCCGCGATCTACCGTCGGGGCACCATCGGGGCGGCCAAGGTGCACCTGGAGGCCACCGCCCGGGTCCTGGACGAGCGGCTCGGCGCCTCGGTCGGCGGGCGGGCCGTGACCTCCGTCAACGGCGCCGCCGTCACCCAGTCCTCCACCGCGGTCCCCGGCATCGCCCTCTACACCGGCCTGCTGCGCGGCGTCCTCGGCGAGGGCATGGTGCCGCCGGTCCACCAGCTCGCCACCCTGTGGGACCAGCTCACCGGAGCCGCCCCGTTCGCCCTCGACGAGGAGGGCCGGGTCCGCCTGGACGACTGGGAACTCGCCGACGCCGTCCAGGCCGCCGTGGCCGAACGCTGGCGGGCCGCCACCACGGACACCGTCGCCGGGCTGGCCGACCTCGACTGGTTCCGCGCCGAGGTCCGGCGCCTCTACGGCTTCGCCGTGCCGGGCGTCGACTACACCGCTCCGGTCGCCACCGACGTCGCCTGGCCCGCCCCCACCGCCTGACGGTCCGCCCCGGCCGGGGACGGCACCCGCTCGCGCCACCGCCCGACGGTCCGCCCCGGCCGGGGACGGCACCCGCCCGCGCCACCGCCTGACCGTCCGCACCGGCCGGGGACGGCACCCGCTCGCGCCACCGCCCGACGGTCCGCCCCGGCCGGGGACGGCACCGCCCGCCCCGGGGTGACGGGACGGGCGGCGGGAGGCACCGGGGCACCTACGCGCGAGGCGCCGGGGCGCCCGGTGCGGGCGCTACAGACCCCGCGTCAGGTGGGTGGTGAGCAGCCGGGTGAAGCGGGCCGGGTCGGGCAGGTCCCCGCCCTCGGCGAGCAGCGCGCCGCCGTACACCAGCTCGGCGATCTCGGTCAGTGCCGGGTTCCCCGGGTCGGTCGCGTGCGAGGTCCGCAGCGCGGTGATCAGCGGGTGGCCGGGGTTGAGCTCCAGGGTGCGCCGGACCGGGGGCATCTCCTGCCCGGTCGCCCGGAACATCTTCTCCAGGGTCGGCGAGATGTCGTCGGCGTCACCGACGATGCAGGCCGCGGAGGTGGTCAGCCGCGAGGACAGCCGGACCTGCTTCACCTGCTCGGACAGCGCCGAGGTCAGCCAGGGCAGCAGCTCGGCGAAGTCCTGCTCGCGCCGGGTCCGCTCGGCCTCGGCCCCCTCGTCCTCGTCGGCCGCCTCGTCCAGGTCGACCTGGCCCTTGGCGATGGACTGGAAGCGGTGGCCGTCGAAGGCGGGGATCCGGTCGGCCCAGATCTCGTCGATCGGGTCGCTGAGGACCAGCACCTCGTAGCCCTTGGCGGTGAACGCCTCCATGTGCGGGGAGTTCTCCACCGTGGCGCGGGTCTCGCCGGTCAGGTAGTAGATCGCGTCCTGGCCCTCCTTCATCCGCTCCACGTACTCGCGCAGCGTGGTGGGCCGCTCGGTGTCGTGGGTGGAGGGGAGCGACAGCAGCTCCAGCAGGGCCTGGGAGTTGTCGGCGTCCTCGACGAGGCCCTCCTTCAGCGCCCGGCCGAACTGGTCCCACAGCTTGGCGTAGCGCTCGGCGTCCTTGGCCTGGAGGGACTTGAGGGCGCCGAGGACCTTCTTGACCAGGCGCCGCCGCACGGCCTGGATCTGGCGGTCGTGCTGCAGGATCTCCCGCGAGATGTTCAGCGACAGGTCGTGGGCGTCCACCACTCCCTTGACGAAGCGCAGGTAGTTCGGCATCAGCGCTTCGCAGTCGTCCATGATGAACACCCGCTTGACGTACAGCTGCACGCCGCGCTTGGTCTCGCGCGAGAACAGGTCGAACGGCGCCTGCGCGGGGACGAAGAGCAGCGCCTCGTACTCGAAGGTCCCCTCGGCGCGCATGTGGATGGTCTCGGCGGGGGCGAGCCAGTCGTGGCTGATCTGCTGGTAGAACTCGGTGTACTCGGCCTCGGTGACCTCGCTGCGCGGCCGGGCCCAGAGCGCCTTCATCGAGTTGAGCGTCTCGACGGCGGGCTCGGCCGCGGCCTCCTCGTCGCTCCCGCCCTCCTCGACGGCCTGGACGCCCTGGACGCCCTCGGCGACCATCCGGATCGGCCAGCGGATGAAGTCCGAGTACTGCTTGACGATCTGGCGGATCTTCCACCCGGCCAGGTAGTCGGCCACGCCGTCCTCGCCGTCCACCGGCTTGAGGTGCAGCGTGACCGAGGTGCCGACCGGCAGGCCGTCGACGGCCTGGAGCTCGTAGGTGCCCTCGCCGTCGGACTCCCACTGGGTCCCGGCGTCGGTGCCGGCCCGCCGGGTGCGCAGGGTGACCTTGTCGGCGACCATGAACGCCGAGTAGAAGCCGACGCCGAACTGTCCGATCAGGCTCTGCGCGGCGGCGGCGTCCTGGGACTCCTTGATCTTCTCCAGCAGTCCGGCGGTCCCCGACTTGGCGATGGTGCCGATCAGGTCGACCAGCTCGTCCCGGCTCATGCCGATCCCGTTGTCACGGACGGTCAGCGTGCGGGCGTCGCGGTCGACCTCCAGGGCGATGTGCAGGTCCGAGGTGTCGGCCCCGACGGTGGAGCCGGTCAGCGACTCCAGCCGCAGCTTGTCCAACGCGTCGGAGGCGTTGGAGATCAGCTCGCGCAGGAAGATGTCCTTGTTCGAGTAGATCGAGTGGATCACCAGCCGGAGCAACTGCCGGGTCTCGGCCTGGAATTCCAGCGTCTCGACGCTACTGGCCACTCTGGGGCCCCTTTCAGCACGACAGCATGACGGTATTGGCCGTGCTGACCGTGTCGACGGCCAGGACGGCATTGACGGTGATGACGGACGGACACGGTACGGCTCCGCAGGGAGACGTACCGGCCACCGGAATCGTAGGCCCTCCCCCCGGCGTGCCGGAGCGGATCACGGGCGACGGCGGACCGTACCGTCGGCGCATGTCCTTCGGCCTGCTCGCGGCCCTGGCCGCCGCCCTGCTCACCGGCTCCGCCACCGTGCTCCAGGCGGTCGGGGCCCGTCGCGCCTCGGCCGGGCTGCCGCCCGGCGGGGCGGCGGCGCTCGCCGGGGCGTTCCGGCAGTGGCCGTTCCTGGTGGGCGTCGGGATGGACATGCTCGGCTTCGGCGCCGAACTCCTCGCCCTGGACCGGCTTCCGCTGTACGAGGTGGAGGCGGTGCTGGCCTCCGCCCTCGCCGTGACCGCCGTCGGCGCCGCCCGGGTGCTGAACGTGCGGCTGCGGCGCAGCGAGTGGGCCGGGGTGGTGGCGGTCTGCGCGGGGCTGTGCGTGCTCGCCGTGAGCGCCGGGCGGGACGGCCCCGGCCGGGGCAGCACGGCGTTGCGGCTCGGCGTGCTGCTCGCCTCGCTGCTGCTGATCGGCGCGGGCTGGGCGGTGGTCCGCTTCACCGACCACCGCCGGGCGCCGCTGCTGGGCCTGGTGGCCGGTCTGCAGTTCGGCGTGGTCGGCGTCGCCGTCCGGGTCCTGCCCGACCCCAGGCTGCCGGACCTGCTCACCGAGCCTTCCGCCTACGCGATCGCCCTGGCCGGCCTCGGCGGTTTCGCCGCCCTCACCTGGGCCATGCAGACCGGGTCGGTCACGGCCGCGACGGCCGCCATGGTGCTCGGGGAGACGCTGGGCCCCGCCGTCGTCGGCGTCCTCCTCCTCGGCGACCACACCCGCCACGACCTCACCCCGCTCGCCGTCCTGGGCTTCGCCGCCGCCGTGCTCGGCGCCCTCACCCTGGCCCGCTTCGGCGACGCCGAACAGCCCGCCGCGTCGGGAACGACGGCCTGAGACGGCGACGGAGCGGGGCGGCGACCGGGTGGGGCGGCGACGGAGCGGGGCGGCGAACGACGTCGGGGCGGGGCCACCCGGCCCCGCCCCGACGTCATCGGCCTCTCAGGGGCTCGGACAGCGCCCGGGTCAGTGCTGGCCGGCCTTGCGGCGGCGCACGACCAGGAAGGTGCCCGCCCCGACCAGGCCGAGGGCGGCCGTCAGGGTCAGGCCGATGTTCGCACCGGTGGAGGCCAGGCTGTCCGCGCCGGCCGCTGCGGCGGAGGCGGACGGCGAGGGCGGACCCGCGGCGGCCGTCGAACCGCCCGGGACGGTCGAGCCGGCCGAGGGGGAGGCCGACGCGGTGCCGCTCGTGCCGGGCTTGGTGGAGGCCGACGCCGACACGGACGAGGTGGCGCTCGGCGACACCGTGGCGCTCGGCGAGGTGGTGCCGGCCGGGGTGGTCGAGCCCGAGGGCGCGGGCGTCGACGGCTTCGGTGTGTCCGACGGGGTGGCGGACGGGGTGACCGGCGGCGTCACCGGCGGCGTCACGGGCGGGGTGACCGGCGGTGTGGACGGCGTGGTGTTCGTCGCCGGGCAGGTGTGCGAGAGGTTGAACCACTTCACCTCGCCGCCCTTGACGTCGGCGGTGGCCGAGGTCAGCTTGGCACCGGGCGCGGAGGCGACGTAGGCGTGCTTCGTGGTGGGCGGTCCGAAGGCGGTGACCACCTGCGGGGTGCCGTTGTCGAAGGCGACCGTGAGCTTGACGAAGTCCGTCGAGTTGCCCGGGAGGACGAAGTGCCAGCCGTCCTGGCCCGGACCGATCGAGCCGCACTTCGCCTCGTGCTCGCCGAAGCCGGTCGCGGTGACAGGGAGGTCCTGGTGGACCGGGACGGTGTAGATGCCGGCACTGGCGAACGCCGAGAGCGGTGCGGAGAGGGTCAGGAGGCCGGCGGCCGCGGCCGTGAGTATGGCGCGGGTCGTACGGGTGGCGTGCATGATCACCGTTCGTCATGGGTGGTGGGAGCGACGGGACCGTCCGGACCGGCCGGTCGGACCCCTCGTGTCCATCAGCGCCGCCCGCGCCTCCGGTGTCACACCTCCGACAGGAACGGTCGGATTCGCGGCCGAAGATGCTGACCGACACCCCCGTCGCCCTCCCCGCGCGGCGGCGCGGGGAGGGCTTCCGACGTGCCTCCGCGGTGCCCTTTCGGGCCTCTCCGTGCCCCGGGCTGAACCCGCGAAGATCCCCGGAACGTTTCTTCAGTGTCCATTCAGGCCACCCGAAGGAGCACCCACCGCCATGGGAAAGCGTCGCAAGCCCAGCCCTCCCAGTCGGGCCCGCCTGGCGGTCCTCACCACGGCCGTGGCCGGCGGTGCGGTGCTCGCCTCCGGCACGGCCCATGCCGAGCCCGCTCCCACCCTCGCCTCCGTCAAGGAGCAGGTGGACCGGCTGAACGAGGAGGCCGAGCAGGCGATCGAGCGCTTCAACGGCTTCCAGGAGAAGCAGCAGAAGCTCCAGGGCGAGGCCAACCGGATCCAGGAGAAGGTCGCCCGGGGCCAGGAAGCCATGAACGAACTGCGCACCCAGCTCGGTGTGGTGGGCGCCGAGCAGTACCGCAACAACGGCATCGACCCGGGCATCCAGCTCATGCTCGACTCCGACCCGGCCAGCTACCTGGGACGCGCCTCGGTGCAGGACCAGGTCGCCGGCTCCTGGACGGACCTGCTCAAGCGGGCCCAGGACGAGCAGCGCAAGCTCGACCAGGAGCGCACCGAGGCCGCCGCCACCCTCGCCGACCTCGACGCCGTCGGCGCCTCGCTCAACGCCCAGAAGAACCAGATCCAGAGCAAGCTCGCCCAGTCCGAGGCCCTGCTCAACAAGCTCAGTGCCGAGGAGCGCGCCAAGATCAACGCCCAGGAGGCCGCCGACAAGGCGAAGGCCGCCGCCCAGCAGGCCGCTGCCGCCGAGCGGGCCAAGGCCGCCGAGAAGGAGGCCGCGGACAAGGCCAAGGCCGCCGCCGGGAAGGAGACCGCCGGCAAGGGCGGCACCCCCGCCCCGCAGACCCCCGCCGCGAACACTCCGGCCCCCGCCGCGAGCACCCCCGCGCCGGCCGCGAACACCCCGGCGCCGCCGGCCGCCGGTGGACGCGCCGCCGCCATCGTGCAGTTCGCCTACGCCCAGCTCGGCAAGCCCTACGGCTGGAGCAGGACCGGCCCCAGCAGCTTCGACTGCTCCGGCCTCACCGGCGCCGCCTACCGCGCGGCCGACGTCAGCCTCCCCCGCACGTCCCAGGAGCAGTGGAAGGTCGGCACCCGGATCGGCCGCGGCGACCTCCAGCCCGGCGACCTGGTCTTCTTCTACCCCGACCTGCACCACGTGGGCGTCTACATCGGCGACGGCAAGATGATCCACGCTCCCCGGACCGGCAAGAACATCGAGGTCCTCCCGATCGGCGTCATGCCCTACATGGGCGCCGTCCGGCCGTAGCGGCGGTTCGGGAGGCCGCCGCGATGCCGTGGCGGCCTCCCTGAGGTCCGGTACCCCCGTGCTCACCCACGCTCACCCGCCCGACCGGCCGGGCGGCCGGGCGGACCGGGTCGGGCGGGCGCCCGACCGGTCGGGCCGACGGATCAGCGGGCCGGGCGGATCAGCGGGCCAGGGTGTCCGCCAGCCAGGGGGTGATCACGGCCATCGCCTCGCCGAAGCGCGAGATGGCGCAGTGGCCGGTGTCCGGGATCAGCACGACCGCGGTGTCCCGGCGGCCCTCGAACACCAGGGTGTCCTCCACCGGCACATGGACGTCCTCGGTGCCGTTGACCACCAGCATCGGCCCGTTGGCGTCCTGGTCCAGCAGGGCGCGCAGGTCGAAGGCGGCGAAGGCCGCCTCGCGCTCGGCCGTGCCCGGCAGCGCGTCGAAGCCCAGGGCGTTGCCGACGATGCCGTCCATGCCGAAGGCGAAGCCGCGCCCCGGGGCGAAGGACCGCTCCACCGGGCCGCCGAGCACCACGGCGGCGTCCACCGCGCCGGTCAGTCCGGTCCGGGCGGAGTAGTAGCCGCCCATCGAGATACCGAAGTGACCGACCTTCCCGTTGCCGATCGTGCGGGCGAAGGCGACCAGCCCGGCGATCACCTCGGCCCCTCCGTCCGGGGTCATCGGCAGGTGGGCGGTCTCCCCGGTGCCGGCGAGGTCGAACAGCATCAGCCGGGCGGGCAGGGTGAGCGCGAGCTGCTCCCACATGCCGTGCAGGTCGGTCTTCCAGGAGTCCACCCCGCCGCTGGCCAGGACCACCGGCGCGTCGGCGGGCAGGCCGGGGGCGGCCATCAGGTGGACCGGCAGGTCGGCCTCGCCGCCGCGGTACGGGACGGTGAGCGTGCGGCGCTCGAACTCCACCGGGAAGTCCGGGGCGGCGAGCACGTACTGCTCGACCTGGCGGGCGAGCGCGGTGCGCTTGGTGTCGTCGGCGAGCGAGGGGAACTTGGCCCAGCCGTACGCCTGCGCGGCCAGTCGGTGGCGGCCCGCCGCGGCGTGGCGGGCGGCGAGGGCGGACCACTCGTACGCCCAGCCGCCCGGCCGGTCCGGCCACATCTCGGTGACGGCGGCGCGGACCGCGTCCACCTCCTCGACGGGCAGACCGAGGGTCATCTGGGGGTACCGCTCGACGAACAGGTCCTGCGGGTCGACGGGCCAGGTGAAGGACATGGTGGTGCCTCCTGCAGCACTTAAAGCCGGAACTCTTGCCTTAAGGACTATGCGCCCGGAACATCACTTAAGGCAAGTGGCCTTGCGTTAAGGTGGGCGTCGGAGGTGGTCGACCCATGACCGAGGAGAACGCGGACCCGATCCGCCGCCGTCCGGGCGGCCGGGCCGCGCGCGTACGGGAAGCCGTCCTGACCGCAGCCCTGGACGTACTGGCGGAGGAGGGCGTCGCCGGGCTGAGCATCGCCGCGGTCGCGGCCAGGGCCGGGGTCAACGAGACGACGGTGTACCGGCGTTGGGGAAGCCGGGAGAAACTCGTCCTGGACGCGATGATCACCGGCAGCACCGAGGGCATCCCCGTCCCCGACACCGGTGACGTCCGCACCGACCTGGCCGCCTTCGCCCGCGCGCTGGCCGACTACCTGGCCACCCCGACCGGCCGCGGCGTCGCCCGGGCGGCGGCACTGAGTTCGGAGGACGCCGAGCTCGCCGAGGCCTGGCACGCGTTCTGGCGGTCCCGTCTCGACCAGGCCGGCGTCATCGTCGACCGCGCCGTCGAACGCGGCGAACTCCCGGCCGGGACGGAGGCGGCGCTGGCACTGGAACTGCTCTGCGCCCCGATCCAGACCAGGGCCCTGCTCGGCCACCGCCCGATCGAGCCGGACCTGCCGGAGCGCCTCGCAGACACCGTCCTGGACGGCCTGCGGGGCCGGGCCTGAGAGCCGGGGTCCGGGCGGATGCCGCCCGGACCCCGGCTCCGGTGGGTCAGACGGTGACCCGGACGGTGGAAACGGCCAGGTCCGCGTCCCCGAGGTCGACGCCCGGGGTGCCGGGGGCGGACCAGTGGCCGCCGCTGCGCCGCCCGGTGAAGCGGACCTCGTACGTCCCGGGGGCCAGGTCGGGCCAGGACACGGTCGAACGGGAGACGGCGCCCGCGGTGGCGGAGAAGAACCGGTCCTGGTCGCTCCGGTGCTCCAGGCGCTCTCCGCCGTCCGGCGCGGCGACGACCTCGTAGAGGGCCGCACGGCCCGCGATCGCGGCGGTGTCGGCCTGGTAGCAGAAGCCCCAGTAGTACTCGGCCCGGACCAGGGCCTCGGCCAGGACGCCCCTGGTGGCCCGGCCGTTCCCGTCGAACTCCGCCGGACCGGCCTCGACGTGGGAGCGGGCCCGCGACCAGCCGCCGTTGCCGTAGCCCTCCACCGTGGCGCCGACGACCCAGGCGCCGGTGCCGGTCACCGACGGTTCGGCCGGCGGGGCCGGGCGCGGGGGCGGCACGAAGTCCTCCACGCCCCGGTGGACCATCAGCAGCGCGCTCCGCCGGTCCCCCTCCGGCCCGTCGGTGAGGGCGAGCAGGCCCGGGGTGTGCCGGGAGTCGTGCCCCACGACCGCGACCGGCGGCGTCCAGGCCGTGCCGTCGAACACGGTGTGGAGCAGCTGCCGTCCGCCCCGGCCGGGGAGGACGGCGTGCAGGGCGCCGTCGAACGAGGCCAGTGCGACGCCCGCGGGAACCGCGTCCGCGACCTCGACCGGCGCTGTCCAGGCCGCGCCGTCGAACACCGTGTGCACGAGGCGGCCGGCGCCGTCCGCGGCGAGGACGTGGACGCCGTCCGCGTGCGCGGCGGCGGCCAGGGAGGACGCTCCCGCCAGCGTCTCGACCCGCCCCTCCACACGCCGCCATGCACCCGACCCGTCGTCACGGACGCAGTGGACGCCGCCGCCGAGGTCCGGGACGAAGGCGTGCAGCGCGCCCCGGAACGCGACCAGGGCCGCCCCCGCGGCGCCCGGGACGGGAAGCGCGCGACCCTCCCGCCACACCCGGGCCGCGTCCGCCCCGGCCCCCTGCGGCCGGTCGTAGGTGAGCTCCACGAGCCGCTCCGGCGAGTCCGGCTCCTCGGCGTCCCGCACCGTCAGCAGGACGTGGACGGCGCCGTCGTGCACGGCCGCGGCCGGCCTGCCGGTGCTCACCGCGTTCTCGTACCGGACGCCGGTCCCGCCCTCGTAGTGGACCGCCGTGCCGACGACGGCGTCCGGGGCCCAGGTGACCGCCTCCGCCACCGCCGCCTCGGCGGCCGCGATCACGGCGTCCGGGTCGTCCTGCTCGGCCGCCCGCTCCTTCCACGCGTCCAGCTCCGCCGCCCGCCGCCGGGCGTCGGCCGGATCGAGCCCGGTCCACCGCAGGTCGAGGACGTCGTGCTCGCCCTTCCCGTACGGCTCACCGAGGTGCAGGCACAGCAGTTCGTCGTCGAGCGCCACCAGGACCGGTTCGGCCGCGCTCCGGTGCCCCGGGAACCGCGAGTCCGGCCCCCAACCACCCTCCCGGCGGTACACCGACCGCCACAGGTTCCGGTCGTCCACCGTCTGATCGGCCATCAGCCGTGCTCCCCGCTCGCTCCACCGGCGCCGCCCCCTGGACGGGCGGGCCTCCCTGCCCGGAACGTAGCCCGCCGCCCACCCCCGCGCGGCCAGTGGCCCGAACCGGCCACACCACGACCGGGGAACGGCTCGAACGACGCCCTGGACCCAGGAGCCCTACCGCACCACGCGGTAGCGGAGGTGGACCACCCGGGAGGTGAAGGTGCGGGTCTCCAGGAGTTCGAGGTCCTCCCGGCGCTC
This sequence comes from Kitasatospora sp. cg17-2, assembly GCF_054031055.1. Classification (NCBI taxonomy): domain Bacteria; kingdom Bacillati; phylum Actinomycetota; class Actinomycetes; order Kitasatosporales; family Streptomycetaceae; genus Kitasatospora; species Kitasatospora sp. cg17-2. Next base: position 8,869,772 of record NZ_CM132923.1, on the reverse strand, counting down.
GTGCCGGGGGAAGTACGGGATGCCGCCGCCGACCAGCACCGGGTGCACCCGGGGGCGGTACTCGTCGATCAGGCCCGCGGCGGCCACCGCGGCGGCGAGGGTCGCACCGCCGATGGCGATCTCCCCCTCCCCCGGCTCGGCCCGCAGCCGGGCGATCTCCTCCGCGACCGTGCCGGTGGCCAGCCGGGCGTTGCCCCGCACCTCCGACAGCGTGGTGGAGAACACCACCTTCGGGAGCGGGTTCCAGAGCGCCGTCCACTCCCGCTCGACCTCGTCGAGCGACTGCTCCTGCTCGGCGTTCTCCCAGTACAGCATCGTCTCGTACAGCCGGCGCCCCATCAGATGGACGTCCACCCCCCGGAGCTCGTCGAGCGCGAGCCGGAACACCTCCTCGTCCGGACCCGACCAGTCGAAACCGCCGTCGGGCCCGACGATGTAGCCGTCGAGCGACATGCCCATCGAGTACGTCACCTTGCGCATACCGGCTCTCCTCCTCGTCACCGGGCTCCGACACTAGGGCCCGGGGACGCGGCGGGGGCGGTCATGTCCGGCGGGATCCCCCGGACGGAGTCACCCCGCCGGAACGGCCGCCCCCGGACCGACCGCCGCGCGGCAGAATATTCGGTCGGCCCGGCCCGGCTCAGCCGATGGTGATCCTGAAGATCTTGTCCGAGCCGTCCGGCTGGTTGCCGTTGTTGTCCGCGTTGGTGGTGGTCAGCCAGAGCTGGTCCGCGCCGGGGACCTTGGTGACGGTGCGCAGGCGGCCGTAGGTGCCGACGTAGTAGGAGGTCGGGGTGCCGACCGACTCGGTGTCTCCGTTGATCGGGATCCGGTACATCCGGGTGCCGCGCAGCGCCGCCAGGTAGACCACGTTGCGGACGATGGCGATGCCGCTCGGGGAGGCCAGGTTCACCGGCCAGCTGGCCTTGGGGTCGGTCAGGCCGGACTTGCCGCAGGTGCCCTCGCAGGTCGGCCAGCCGTAGTTGGCGCCCGGCTTGATCAGGTTGAGCTCGTCGTACTTGGAGTCGCCGAACTCGGCCTCCCAGAGCCGGCCGTTGCGGTCGAAGGCGAGGCCCTGCGGATTGCGGTGGCCGAGGCTGTAGACGTAGTTGCCGAACGGGTTGCCCGGGGCGGGCTTGCCCGCGGTGGTCATCCGCAGGATCTTCCCGTTGAGGGAGTTCTTGTCCTGCGCGAGGTCGGGCGTCTGGCCGTCGCCGGTGGTCGCGTAGAGGTAGCCGTCCGGACCGAACGCCAGCCGGCCGCCGTTGTGGTACCGGTTCTTCTTGATGCCCTGGAGCAGGACCGTGTAGCCGGACAGGGCGCTGCCGTTGTAGGTCATCCGGACGATCCGGTTGCCCTCGGCGGCGGTGTGCATGACGTACACGTAGTGGTTGGTGGACCAGTTGGGGTCGACGGCCACGCCGAGCAGGCCGCCCTCGCCGTCGGTGGTGACGGTGTTCGGCACGGCGCCGATCTCCGTCCTGGTACCGCTCTTGGTCTGCTTGAAGACCTTGAAGCTGTCCCGTTCGGTGACCAGCGCGCTGGAGCCGTCCGGCATCCAGGAGATGCCCCAGGGCACGGTCCAGCCGCTGCTGAGGGTGGTCGGCGAGCCCGGGACCCCGCCGTCGGCCGGACAGGCGGCGGTGGTGAAGGAGACCGGGGCGGAGGCCGGGGAGACGCCGCCCGCGGCGTCCTTGGCCACCACGGTCAGGGCGAACGGCGCGTCGCAGGCCAGGCCGGTGACGGTGGTCGTGGTCGCCGGCGGGGTACCGGTGACGGTGGCCAGCACGGCGCCGCCGCTGCGGACCTCGTACGCCACCACGCCCTTGTCGTCGGTGGCGGCCCCCCAGGCGAGCGCGGCGGAGGTGGCGGTGACGGCGGAGACGGTGGGGGCGCCGGGCGCGCTCGGCGGCGGGTCGTCCCCGGCGCCGGTGGTGCAGTCGACGGCGACGCTCGCCGGGGAGGCGTTGCCGGCCGCGTCCCGCGCGATCACGCTGAGGTTGTAGGTGGTACCGGGGGTGAGGCCGGTGAGCACCTTGGTGGTGGTGTCGCCGGGCGTCTCGGCGAGCTTGTTGCCGTGCTCGTACACGTCGTACGCGGTGACGCCGACGTTGTCGGTGGCGGCCGGCCAGCCGAGGGTCAGGCCGTTGGGGCCGACGGCGGTGCAGGACGGCTGCCCCGGGCGGCTCGGCGCGGTGGTGTCGGCGGCGGTGGCGCCGACGGTGAGCCGGTCCAGGTTGGGGCCGCCGTTGGCGGTGGTCGCGGTGGCGCGCACGGTGTTGGTCCCGGCCCGGAGCGGCGCGTTCAGCGTCCGGCCGGCCCAGGTGTTCCAGTCCGCGGTGGCCGGGAAGGAGACGCCGGCGGCGACCAGGGTGCCGTTGACGGAGATGTCCATCGGGCGGTCGACGGCGGTGCCGTTGGCGTAGCGGAGGGTCAGCGGGGCGGTCCCGGCCGAGGCGACGGTGACGCCGAACTCGACGTAGGAACCGGCGACGTTGGTGTAGTCGACGAAGCCCGTACCGGTGTACCCGGTGTGGTTGGTGGCCACCGCGCCCTGGACCACGGTGGCGTCCTCGGCCTGGTAGTCGGTGGCGGCGAGCCGGGGTCGGGGTTGGGGTTGGGCCTGGGCCGGGGGGACGGCCGCGGTGGCGATGATCAGTGCGGCGACGGCAAGACCCGCGCCGCCTGCGGATGTCGGACGCATGCGCTCCTCCAAGGGGTCAGCGGACGGTGATCCGGTCGAGGTTGGGGCCGCCCTCGGCGGTGGTCGAGGTGAAGCGGACGGTGTTGACCCCGGCCTTCAGCGACACCGGCAGGGCGGCGGTGGCCCAGGTGTCCCAGTTCGCGGTCGGGGGGAAGGCCCGCCCGGCGGCGATCCGGGTGCCGTTGACGGAGACGTCCATCGGCCGGTCGGCGGCGGTGCCGTTGGCGTAGCGCAGCTCCAGCGAGGCCGTCGAGGCGGCCGCCGCCCGGACCGTCCACTCGGCGTAACTCCCTTGCACGTTCTCCAGGTTGACGAAGCCGGCACCGCTGTGACCGGTGTGGTCGGTGTCGACGGTGCCCCGCGACACCCGCGCCTCGTCCGCCCGGTAGACCCCGGAGGGGCCGTCGACCAGCTGGTAGCCGCGCATCGCCCTGGTGAGCAGGTAGCAGTCCTGGAGCGAGCCGGAGGTGTCGCCGAGCGAGCGGTAGATGCCCCACTTGGGCCGCACCCGGTCGGCGAGGAAGGTGTCGACGCCGGTCCGCTCGATGTCGACGACGGTGGCACCGGCGCTGCGCAGGATCCACCGGACCGCCCCGGAGGAACCGTCCCCCACCGTGATCCGGAAGTCCACGTCCACCCAGCGGTCGTGCAGCGGATCCAGGCCGGTGCGGCCCACCAGGACGTCGCTGACGGGGAGTTGGAGTTCGATGGTCTGCGCGCCGCCGACCCGGCGCAGCGACTGGACCACGATCGGCGAGGTGCCGTTGCCGGGCTGCTTCATCTGCATGATGTGGGTGAAGCTGGTGGTGGCCTTCAGCACGGACGGGATGTACATCGCGTAGGTGGTCCGCCAGGTCTGGCCGGACCTCCACTCCAGGAAGGCGCCGCCCGCCGGGCTGCGCATGCCGGTGACCTCCTGCCGCTGCCGGTCGGTGGCGGAGTCCCGGTCCACGGTGTGCATGGTCCAGCGGTAGGTGTCGCCCTCGGCCCGGATGTGCGGGTGCCCGGCGGGGTGCGAGTCGGCGCGGTCGTCCTCGATCGTCTCGAAGGCGGCGAGCCCGTCGGCGGCGGCCGACGGCGCCCAGCGCTGCTGCCAGCTGGAGACGCTGAGCGCGGTGGCGGACGTGGTGGCAGCGGCGGCGGTGGTTCGGGGAAGTCCGGCGGTGGCGGCGGCGGAGAGCGCGGCACCGAGGACGGTTCGACGGGTGGGCCTGTTCACGTGACTCCTCGCGGTCGGGGGGAGAACGCCGGAGAGCAGTGGAAGGGGTAGGCAGTGGCAGGGGAGGGCGGCGGGGGTGGGGGCCGCTGGGACGGACGGGCCGTCAGGGCAGGTGACGTACAGAATCCCGGCGTGAGGGTGCACGGTCAAGGTATTTGGTTAGGAAACTTTCCCAATTATTGCCACCGGCGCCGCACCGGGCCACCGCGACGCCGCCCTCGAACGGGTGATGACGGGTCAGCACTCGACCGGTCACGGGCCGGTCCCGGTCCGGACGGTGACGGTTCCCGGAGCGGGCGGCCGGGTACCTCCGGGGCGGGCCGGGGACGAGCGGGGACCGTGGGGGGACCATGGCGCTGTACTGCGAACTGTGCGGCACCCGGACGGACGGGGTCGAACGGCTCGACGTCTACTGCCCGGGCGAGTACTGCGGCACCGATCTGCGGGCCGGGGCCGACGCCGGGGTACGGGCCTGGTGCGAGCCGGAGCGCCGGTTCGGGGTGGCCGGCGGCACGGTGCTGGTGGACCTGCTCGTGTGCAACTCCGGGCCCCGCACCACGGGCTTCCACCTCGAACCGGTCGAACCCGTCCGGGGGCGGCTGGACTTCGACCGGCGGTCGGCCGAGGCGCCGCTCGCCTCCGGGGCGACCCGGCGGATCGAGCTGCGGTACACCGTGCCGTTGGACCTGGTCGGACCGGCCCTGGACATCGCCTCCCGGTTCGGCGTACCGGCGGCCGACGTGGTGGGCCGAGCACAGGGTGCGCTGCCCTCCCGGTTCGGTGTCGCGCTGCGGGTGGCGGCGACCTCGGCCCACCAGGGAGCGGCCTGCGCGGCGTTCGCGGTGGACGTGGCCGGGCAGCTCGACATCGACCCGCATCGTGACGACGACCCGCACCGTGACGGCGACCGGGGCCGTGACGGCGGGCGCGGCGGCGGGCGGCCCTCGCCCGGGCGACCCGCGGCACCGGGGCGGCCGCAGCGACCCGGGCGGCCGGACGGTGGGACCGGCGATCGGGCCGGCGGTCGGACCGGCGGTGGCTGCGGACCCCTGGTGATCGCCGTACTGGTGGCGGTCGTGGCGGTGCTGGTGGCGGTCTTCGTGGTGCTCGGCCGCGGCCGGGACGACGGCACCTCCGCGGCGGGACCGGGCGGGAGCGCCGTCTCCGCGCAGCCCGCCCCGCCACCGGTCACCTCGGCGGCCCCGGCCACCCCGCCCACCTCGGCGATCGGGCGCCCCGGGAACGGGAGCGGCGGCGGGAACGGGGGCGGGAACGGGGGCGGCGGAGGAGGGAAGGTGAAGCCCTCGCCCCCCGTCTCGCCCCGGTCCACCTCGCCCAGCACCTCGCCCAGCACCTCGCCCCCCGTCTCGCCCACCCGTTCGCCCACCCCCCGGACCGTCGTGCTCCCGCCCCTGGCCGGGCTCGACGAGGCCACCGCCGAGGCGAAGCTCAAGGACCTCGGCCTGCGCTCCACCGCCGCCACCGTCGCCGTCGGCCGGCTGCCCGCGCTCCAGGTCCTCGCCACCGACCCGGCCGCCGGCACCGAGGTCCCGGCGGGGGCGACCGTCGTGCTGCGGGTCTCGGACGGGCGGGCGCCCGTTCCCGCCGTCGCGGGCCTCACCCGCGCCGACGCCGAACAGTTGCTCCGGGACCTCCACTTCACCAAGGTCACGGTCTTCAGCGAACAGGACGGCACCAAGCCCCTGAACCAGGCGCTCCGCACCGACCCGCCCGCCGGCACGGTGGTGGCCCTGGACGCGCCGGTCACGCTCTGGTTCGCCATCAAACCCGTCATCCGCTGAGCCGCGACCCACCGCCCGCCGGAAAATCGTTTGCACTCCCCCGCGCCCCGGGTCTACGGTCCTGCCCATGGGTTCTCTGTGACATCCCCCGCGCACCGGCGTTGAGCTCCGCTCCGCCCGTCGCGCCGTCTCCATCCGTGCTTCCGGTCCTCCCCCTGTGCTGCCGCGCGCCCCACGGCGTCCGGCAGCGTCCCGACGGGGTTGCCCCGACGTGCGCGGATGCGTCCGCCCGTCCGTTCCGATCGGCCCGGCCGAGAACAGGGGACCTCACCATGACCACCTCATCACCCACCCGCGCCGCCTCGCAGCTCACCCTCCGCAACGTCACCCGCCGTTACGGCGACCGCGTCGTCCTGGACGGCGTGTCGTTCAGCGTCCGGCCGGGCGAGCGGGCCGGTGTCATCGGCGACAACGGCGCCGGGAAGTCCACGCTGCTGCGGCTGATCGCGGGACAGGACCGGCCGGACAACGGCGAGTCGACCGTGGTCGCGCCGGGCGGCGTCGGCCATCTCGCCCAGTCCCTGGAACTGCCCGGCCGGGCCACCGTCCAGGACGCGGTGGACCTGGCGCTCGCGGACCTCCGGGCGCTGGAAGCACGGATCCGCGCCTCCGAGGCCGCGCTCGGGGACCGGTCGGGCCCGGGACTGTCCGCCGCGCTGGACGCGTACGCCGGGCTGCTCGCCCGCTACGAGGCGCGCGGCGGCCACCGGGCCGACGCCCGGGTGGAACTCGCCCTGCACGGACTCGGCCTGCCGGACCTCGCCAGGGGCCGGGAACTCGGCACGCTGTCGGGCGGCGAGCGGTCGCGGCTGGCCCTGGCCGCGACCCTGGCGTCCCGGCCGGAGCTGCTGCTGCTGGACGAGCCGACCAACGACCTCGACGACCGGGCGGTGGCCTGGCTGGAGGCACGGCTGCGCTCCCACCGGGGCACCGTACTCGCGGTCACCCACGACCGGGTGTTCCTGCAGCGCGTCGCCACCACGGTCCTGGAGGTCGGCGAGGGGCGGGTGACCCGTCACGGGAACGGCTACGCCGGCTACCTCGCCGCCAAGGCCGCCGAGCGGCGCCGCCGGCTCCAGGAGTACGAGGACTGGCGCGCCGAACTCGACCGCAACCGCCGGCTGGCCACCGTCAACACGGCCCGGTTGGAGGGGATCCCGCGCCGGCTGCCGTTCGCCGTCTTCGGCCACGGCGGCTTCCGGGCGCGCGGTCGCGGCCACGGCGCGATGGTCCGGATCCGCAACGCCAAGGAGCGGGTGGAGCGGCTGACGGGGAGTCCGGTCGCTCCGCCGCCGGAGCCGCTGGTGTTCGCCGCGCGCCTGACGACCGCCGACCGCCCGGACCCCCGGCCGGTGGCGGAGCTGGCCGACGTCCGGGTCGGGGACCGGCTGGCCGTGCCGTCGCTGCGGCTCGGCGCCGGGGAACGACTGCTGGTCACCGGGCCGAACGGGGCGGGGAAGACGACCCTGATGCGGGTGCTGGCGGGCGAGCTGGCTCCCGACGAGGGGTCGGTCCGCACCCGGGACCGGATCGGGTACCTGCGGCAGGAGGAGACGCCGTGGCCACCGGGCCTGACGCTCCTGGAGGCGTTCGCTGCCGGGCGCGGGGGCGACGCGGACGAGCACGCCGAGCACCTGCTGTCGCTCGGCCTGTTCGGCCCGGCCGACCTGCGACTGCGGGTGGGCGAGCTGTCCTACGGTCAGCGGCGCCGGATCGAGCTGGCCCGGCTGGTGGCCGAGCCGGTGGACCTGGTGCTGCTGGACGAGCCCACCAACCACCTCTCCCCCGCCCTGGTGGAGGAGTTGGAGGCGGCGCTGACGGAGTTCCGGGGCACGGTCGTGGTCGTCAGCCACGACCGCCGGCTGCGCGAGCGGTTCTCCGGCAGGCACCTGGAGCTGGAAGCCGGACGCGTCACCCGGCGGTCGGGCGGGGCCGTGCTCGTCCCGACCGGCTGAACGACGTGCCGCGGCCCGGTGGGGTGCACCCCACCGGGCCGCGGCACGACAGCTGGGCTCAGCTCAGCTCAACACATCGGACGCCGGGTCGTGGACCGTCAGGCCGGAGCCGACCCCGCGAGCACCTCGTTGACCAGCTCCCGCGCCTCCTCCTGGACCCGGGCGAGGTGCTCGGGCCCCTGGAAGGACTCCGCGTAGATCTTGTACACGTCCTCGGTGCCGGACGGGCGGGCGGCGAACCAGGCGTTCTCGGTGCACACCTTGATGCCGCCGATGGCCGCGCCGTTGCCCGGGGCCTCGGTGAGCACGGCGGTGACCGGCTCGCCCGCGAGGTCGCCGGCCTTGACCTGCTCCGGCGACAGCCGGGAGAGCAGCGCCTTCTGGTCGCGGTCCGCCGGGGCGTCCACGCGGGCGTAGGCGGGGGCGCCGAAGCGGTCCGTCAGGTCGCCGTAGTACTGGCTGGGGGTGCGGCCGGTGACCGCGGTGATCTCGGCGGCCAGCAGGGCGAGCAGGATGCCGTCCTTGTCCGTCGTCCACACCCCGCCGTCGCGGCGCAGGAAGGACGCGCCGGCGGACTCCTCGCCGCCGAACGCGATCGAGCCCTCCAGCAGGCCCTCGACGAACCACTTGAAGCCCACCGGGACCTCCACCAGCCCGCGCTTCAGGTCGGCGGCGACCCGGTCGAGCATCGAGGAGGACACCAGCGTCTTGCCCACGGAGGCGTCGGCCGGCCAGTCGGCGCGGTGGCGGTAGAGGTAGTCGACGGCGACCGCGAGGTAGTGGTTCGGGTTCATCAGGCCGCCGTCCGGGGTGACGATGCCGTGCCGGTCGGCGTCGGCGTCGTTGCCGGTGGCGATGGCGTACTCGTCGCGGCGGGCGATCAGCGAGGCCATCGCGGCGGGCGAGGAGCAGTCCATCCGGATCTTGCCGTCCCAGTCCAGCGTCATGAAGCGCCAGGTCGGGTCGGTGACCGGGTTGACCACGGTCAGGTCGAGGCGGTGGGTCTCGGCGATCCGGCCCCAGTAGGCGACGGAGGCGCCGCCGAGCGGGTCGGCGCCGATCCGCAGGCCGGCCGAGCGGATCGCGTCCAGGTCGAGGACGGAGGGGAGGTCCTCGGTGTAGGAGGTGAGGTAGTCGTGGCGGCCGGTGGTCGCGGCGGCCAGGGCGCGCGCGTACGGGACCCGCTTGACGCCGCGCAGGCCCTCGCGGATCAGGGCATTGGCGCGGTCCTGGATCCACCCGGTGGCCGCCGAGCCGGCCGGCCCGCCGCTCGGCGGGTTGTACTTGAAGCCGCCGTCGCGGGGCGGGTTGTGGGACGGGGTGACGACGATGCCGTCCGCGAGCGACTGCGGGCTGCGGCGATTGTGGGCGAGGATCGCGTGCGAGACGGCGGGGGTCGGGGTGTAGCCGTCGGCGCTGTCCAGCAGGACCGTCACGCCGTTGGCCGCCAGCACCTCGACGGCGGTGGCGCTGGCCGGCTCGGACAGCGCGTGGGTGTCGGCGCCGAGGTACAGCGGCCCGGTGATGCCCTCGACGGCCCGGTACTCGCAGATCGCCTGGGTGGTGGCGGCGATGTGGTCCTCGTTGAAGGCCGCGTCCAGGGAGGAGCCGCGGTGGCCCGAGGTGCCGAACGCGACCCGCTGGCCCGGCTCCTCCGGGTCCGGGTGCAGCGTGTAGTAGGCCGTCACCAGCCGCGCCACGTCCACCAGGTCGCCCGGCTGCGCCGGCTGTCCGGCCCGTGCGTGTGCCATCGTCTTCTCCCACTGGAATGTCTCGCCGTGCGCCCGGCCTGCGGCCCGGCGCTTCCTTGCCCCGTGCTCACCGATCGTAGCCAGTGCACGACCGGTCGCCGAACCGGAGCGGGGAGGCGCCCCGCCGTTTCCCCGCCGACACCGCGTCGGCGCCCTGCCGTCATCCGACGGACGCCTCACGGACGGAACGGCGCCTCGTGGAGGGTGCGCCCGCGGGCCGAAGGGGTCTCAGCCGGGCAGCCGCTGCCGGTGGGACTCCAGGACGGGGGCGACGACGGTGGCGAGGAACTCCGTGACGCGGTAGGTCGCCAGGCCCTCGACGGAGAACGGATCGGTGCGGACGACCGCCTCGATCGCCGCCCGGTCCTCGCCCGCGGCGAGGATGATGCCGCCGTCCCGCGGCACCTTGCGCCCGGAGGCGAGGAAGGTCCCGTCCGCGTAGTAGCGGTCGAGCCAGGCCACGTGGTCGGGCAGGCGGGCGTCGATCCGGTCGAGCGGCACGGTGTACGTCAGTTCCAGGACAAACATGGGCCCGAGCCTATCCGGGGCGCCTGCTCACCCGGATCGCGTGTTCGCCCGGATCGCGCATCGCCCGGCGTGCTTGCTGCCCGGGGCGCCTGTCCGCCCGGGTGGGACGGACCCGGGCGAACAGGCGGCGGCACGGTGTGTCGCCGCGGTCCAAGGGTGGGCGAGGATGGATTCGAACCATCACAGCCGAAGCGGGGGCTTTACGGGCCCTTGGGCTCTCCCAGGCCCAGCTCGCCCTCGGTCGTCGGGATCCGTACCTTGCCGTTCCCTGTTGTTCCTTGATCCCGACAGCTCCACTCTCCCCCGGGGCACCCGTGCCGGACAACCGGGTTTCCGGCCACCGGCCGTCCGCCCCCGAACTGCCCCGCACGACCGTCCGCCCTGGTCGCGGGCTCGGCGGGCGGGCCCGACGGGTGTCCGGATCCCCACCCTCGGCCCTCAATGTGGTGTAGACCACTCTCCGTACTCCGGACGGATCGCACCGCCGGACCGCCCGCCGCCGAACCGGTCCGCTCCCGGCGGGTGCCCGTGCACGTCCGGACTGCGATACAACACTGCTCATATGACGATTGATCGGAGAAATCTGAAATGAGCAAGTCAGCTCTGCCCCGCCGCAGCGTGATCGTCGGTGCGGCGGCCACCGTCGTCGGGTGGAACACGGTGGGCCGTTCCTGGGCCGTGGGGACCACCGACCCGGAGGCCTCCCCCGGCGCCGAGGCCGCCGGAACCACCTCCGACTCCGCTTCCGGCGCCACCTCCGACGCCGCTTCCGGCGCCGACGCACTCGCGCGGGTGCCGCACCTGGACGGCACCCTGGTGGCCGACTCCGCCACCCTGACCCGGTTCGGCGGGGACTTCGGGCACCTGGTGACCGCCGCCCCGCGCGCCGTGCTGCGGCCCGGCTCGGTACGCGACGTCGCCACCCTGGTCGGCTTCGCCCGCCGCCACCGCATCCCGGTCGCGATGAACGGCCAGAGCGGCACCGGCGACGCGGCGGAGCTGGAGTCGCACTCCAGCTACGGCCAGGCCGGCGTTCGCGGCGGCGTGGCGATCGACTCCCGCGGCCTGGACCGGATCATCCGGATCACCCCCGGCCGCGCCGTCGTGGAGGCGGGCGTCACCTGGGCGCAGCTGACGGACGCCGCACTCGCGAAGGGCTGGATGCCGCCCAACCTGACGGACTACCTGCACCTGTCGGTGGGCGGCACGCTGAGCGTCGGCGGTATCGGCGGCGGGGTGCAGCGCTACGGCTTCCAGGTGGACACGGTCGAGTCGGTGGACGTCGTCACCGGCACCGGCGAGCTGGTGACCGCCTCCGCGAGCGCCAACCGCGAGCTGTTCGAGGCCGTGCTCGGCGGCGGCGGGCAGGCCGGGCTCATCGTCCGCGCCACCCTGCGCCTGGTGCGGGCCCGGGAGCGGGCGCTCGTGCTCAACCTGTTCTACGACGACCTGGGCGCCTACCTCGCGGACCAGAAGAAGGTGATGCTGGAGCGGCGCTTCGACCTCCAGGTCGGCGACGTGTCGCGCAACGCGGCCGGGACCGGCTGGCGCTACAAGGTGGAGGGCATCGTCCACTACGACGGCACCGCCGCGCCGGACCGGGCGAAGCTGGTGCGCGGCCTGCGCTGCGTCGCGGCCGACACGACCTTCACCGACCAGACGGCCCGCGAGTACGCGTACCGGGTGGACGCCTTCGCCGGGTTCCTGAAGGGGGCCGGGCTCTGGTCGCAGCCCAAGCCCTGGATGAGCCTGTTCCTGCCCGCCTCGGCCACCGAGACGTTCATGCGCGAGGCCACCGCGCTGCTCACGCCGGAGGACCTGGGCGCCGGTCTGCTGCTCTTCTACCCGTTCCGGACCGATGTGTTCACGCGTCCGATGACGGTGATGCCGGACGAGCCGGTCGGCTTCCACTTCGACCTGCTGTCGTTCCCGTTCCCGGGCGCCGACCACGCCGCCGCGCTGCGGCGCAACCGCCGGCTGTACGACCGGGCGGTGCAGCTGGGCGGCAAGCGGTACCTGATCGGCGCGATCCCGGACGTCACCCACGCCGACTGGCGCCGCCACTACGGCTCCCGGTGGGGGCGCGTGGTGGCGGCCAAGCGCCGCTTCGACCCGGCCGGGATCCTCACCCCGGGCCAGGGCATCCACTCCTGACACCGCGACCCGATGCGGCGCGCGCGCCGCATCGGGTCGCGCCGCTCCGGGTCCCGCCTCATCGGGTCGCGCCGCAGCGGCTCACACCAGCCGGTGCATCCCCACCGAGGCCGGAGCCGTGCCCACGAACCCGTACTGGGCGTACAGCCGGTGCGCCTCCCCGTCGGCGATCAGCGACACGTACGCGCCCTTCTCCGCACGCCGCTCCAGCTCGGCGGTGAGCCGCGCCATGATCCGCTTCCCCAGCCCGCGTCCCTGGTGCGCGGGGAGCACGCACACATCGACGATCTGATAGATCACACCGCCGTCGCCGATGATCCGCCCCATCCCGACCGGCGCGCCCCCGAACTCGACAGTCACCCCGAACCAGGTGTTCGGCAGCCCGGCGGCCACCGCCGCGGCCGGGCGGTCGCTCATCCCGGACGCCGTCCGCAGCCGTCGGAAGGTCGCCACGTCGGGCACGCCGACCCGCACCTCGTAAGGGTCATTATCGCTATTCATGTATTACAGCATACCTGTCGGCCACTCCGGCCCCGCCGCACGGGTTCCCCATCGGGCAAGGAGACGGCGGCGGCGCAACCGCACGGGCGCTCCGGCCGGTCGTTCTCGGGTATGAGCCCTCGCGAGAACCTCCGCACGAAGATCGGCCCCACCCCGGTCCGGCGCGCCCTGGCCGCGCTGCTCGCAGCACCCGGCGCGGCCGCCGCCGGCCGACCGCTCCGGACCGCCCGGACCGGCGCGCCGACCAGGGCCGCGGCACCGTAACCCCGCATCCTCGCAACCCGGCTTTCCCCGCGTCCACTTGGGACGACGGTGCGGGCCGGCCGACGCACACCCCGCGTTACGGTGGGGCCATGAGCTACCGCCACCCCGACCGCGAGCAGATCCGGATCGAACACGTCCTGACCGCCCTCGGCAACCCCGTCCGCCTCTCCGCCGTCCGGGTCCTGAACGGCGGCGGCGCGCACAACTGCGGGAGCGTGCTCACCGCGATCGGCATCACCGCGAAGTCGACGATGACCCACCACTGGCGGGTGCTGCGCGACAGCGGCGTCATCCACCAGCTGCCGTCCGGCCGGGAGAACCTCCTCCTGCTGCGCCGCGAGGACCTCGACGCCCGCTACCCGGGCCTCCTCGACGCCGTCCTCTCCGGCGCCCACGACGACGAGCGGCGCGCCCCGGCGGAGTGACCGCGAACGGGTGATCACGGGATCTCCCCCGGCGCTGATCCGCACAGGCGGCGAATGTTTCCCCACGCGAACAAGTGCGCCCGTGCGCTCGTGGTGCGCCGCACTGTGCCCGGGGTTCCGCTGATCTCCTGTTGCTCGGCACCGGGCGCCCCGCGCGGGAACGGCATGCCCGGCGTCGTCCTCTTTCCCCGTGCTTCCGTGTGGAGGTCCCCGTGAAGAAGTCGTTGACAACCGCCGCGCTCGCGGTGCTCACCGCTACCACCCTCGCAACCACTGCCACCGCGGTTTCCGGCACCGTCTCCGGCGACGGTGGCAACCGTATCGCCGTGATCAGGGGAGACGGCTCGGCCCTGGTCAAGGAAGGCCCCCTCTCCGCCCCGTGGACCGTCGAGGGCGACAGCGTGAAGCAGATAGTGGTCGCGGGCGACCGCATCGGCATTCTCAAGGGCGACGGGTCGGCGCTCGTGAAGGAGGGTGGCCTCGGCGCCCAGTGGACCCTGGAGGGCGACAACGTCATCCAGCTCGCCCTGTCCGGTTCCCGCATCGGCATCCTCAAGGCCAACGGCGACGCCTACGTCAAGGAAGGCGCCCTCGGCGCCCAGTGGACGGTCGAGGCGAACGGCGCCGTCCAACTGGAGCTGTCCCGCGACCGCATCGGCGTACTGAAGGGCGACGGCTCGGCCCTGGTCAAGGAAGGTCCGCTCTGGGCCGGGTGGACCGTCGAGGGCGACAACATCATCCAGCTCGCCCTGTCCGGCAGCCGCATCGGCATCCTCAAGACCAACGGCGACGCCTACGTCAAGGAAGGCGCCCTCGGCGCCCAGTGGACGGTCGAGGCGAACGGCGTCACGGAGCTCGCCCTCTCCTGACCCGCTCCCCGGGCCCGGGCACAGTCGCGCCCGGTGACGACGAACGGCGGGGGGCCGGACGGCGGAAGCACCGTCCGGCCCCTCCCTCGCTACCAGGTGTCGCCGGCGGGCTGGCGGGTGGTGGCGTTGATCCGGTTGAAGAAGTTGGTCAGGCTGATCCACAGCACCAGCGAGGCCAATTGCTTCTCGTCGAAGTGCTCGGCCGCCGCGTTCCACACCTCGTCCGGCACCACGGCCCGGTCCGCGAGCCGCGTCACGTGCTCCGACAGCTCCAGCGCGGCCCGCTCGGCCTCCGTGAAGAACGGCGCCTCCCGCCACGCCGCCACCGCGTGCAGCCGCTCGTCGGTCTCGCCGTTCTTCTTCGCACTCGCGACGCCGCCCACCACGCAGTAGCTGCAACCGTTGATCTGGCTCGCCCGCAGGTGCACCAGCTCCAGCACGCTCTCCGGCACGCCGCCCTTCTTCGCCGCCTTCACGACCCCGAGGATCGCCGGCATCGCCTCCGGGATCACCACAGCCGGGTTCGCCATCCGCGCTTCGGTCATCGATCTGCCCTCTTCCGTCCGTTCGCGTTCTGCTCGGTCACTGCACTGACGCGCGCCGACGGAGGAATGTGACAGCTACTGCGCGAGGTGGTCGAACTCCCCCGCCTTGACGCCCAGCAGGAGCGCCCGCAGCCGCCCAGGTGTGGTGGTGAGGACGGTGTCGGGCTCGTCGCTCTCCCGGAGCTTGAGGGCACCGTCGGGCGCAGCCGCTAGGTAGAGGCAGTTGGCGGTGTCACCACTGAAGGAGGACTTCTGCCAGTCGTACGCGGTCATGGTTCTTCCCGTCTCAAATGCTCTGGGCCACACGGCGGATGAGGTCGCGGGAAGCGCCAGGCCCGAGCGCACTCGCTTCCAAGCCATCCAGCACATCTCGATACTTGATCAGCTGCGGCTCGGTGTCAATGAACTCGAATCTGTCCCCAGCCCGGCCGGGGTCACCGCGCGGCGACCCCGGACGGGCGAGGCGCCAGACCCGCGACCAGATCGCCCGCCGTCAGACGCTCCAGGCTCTCCGGTGCGGCGTCGACGGGGCCCGGGTAGAGGCGGTACAGCGTTCCCGACAGCTTCTCCGGCGCGGGGACGTCGCCGTCCACGAGTGCGACGAACGCTCGCCGTCCGGAGAGGAGTTGGGGAAGATCAGGACTGGAACCCCGGTCCTCGTCGCGGAGCGCGACCAGGCGCGCCGCGAAGGCACCGACACTCTCCCCCGCCCCGCGCCGCCACCACCGCAGTCCGCCGTCGAGCCCCCGCACGACCACCTCGTCCGTACACGCGGCCGCCCGCGCGACCGCGAGGTCCCACAGCGTGGCCCGGTTCTCCGGGGAGAAGTGCGCCAGCACATCGCGGCTGAGGGCGCCCACCTCGGCCTGGTGCCGGTAGACGCTGTGGAAGCCGCCGTCCGCCCCGGTGTTGAGGTCGGTCCAGGTGTAGCGGCGGTCGGCCAGGTCGACGATCATCGGCACGCACACCTTGGCGTCGCCGACCAGGTCCAAGCGCTGCCGCACGGCCCTGGGGTGGAAGTGCGGGCTCCCCGCGGACCCGGCGCCGCCCAGGTCCATGAACCCGGTGAAGGCGTCGGTCAGTTGCTCGAAGGAGACGTCGTTGTAGCTGAACACGATCATCACCGCGTACCGCGAACCGCCCGCGACCAGCCGCGCGAGATCCAGGTCGACGAACTCCGTCGCCCCGTTCGGCGGCGGCGCGGACACGTAGTCGCCCGAGTGCACGGCGGCCCGGTCGCCGTGCACCAGGCTGGTGTAGTCGCACAGGCCGGTGAACCGCCACTGGTCGTCGTAGAGCGCCACCGACAGGTCCCGGTCCACCCTCAGCTCCTCCGGCTGCATCCAGTGCAGGAAAAGCCGCAGCCGCTCCCCCGCCGGCAGCCGCTGGCGACTGCCACGCGGTACGCACACCAGGGTCTTGGCGGCGGCGCGCTCGGCGAACGGCGCGACCAGTTCGCCCAGCCCCTCGTCGAGCAGCGCCAGCTCGTACCGCTCACCGTCGGCGCCGCCCCGGCGCAGCAGCTCGGCCTCGATCGACTCCACGACCGGGAGGGCGAGTTCGGCGGGCACCACGGTGCCGCGGTCCTCCCGGGCGTGGGCCAGTGAGACCGTGCCGCGCGGGAAGTACAGCCGCCGCTCCCCCGCCGTCCGGGTGCCGCGCAGCGCGCCGTACGCGCCGAGCAGCGGCCCGGGGGCGACGCGGGTCAGCGCGGCGGCGACGGTGTTCAGCGCGGACGGGGAGAGCGGTGTCCCGGGCGCGGCGGTGGCGTGCGTCCGCAGGACGTGGTGCAGCCTGCGCACCAGTTCGCCCGGCCGCCCGGCCAGCACCCGCAGGGCGCCCTCGGTGTCCCCGGCGGCGAGCAGGGTCTCGACCCGCCCGGCGAATCCGGTGAACCCCAGCCGGGTGTGCTCACCGCTGCTCACCACGCGCAGCGGCCCGGCCGGCGGTTCGGCGTGTTCCCGGCCCACCTCGTGGGTGCGCAGGTCCGTCTCCCGCAGCACCACGAACGCCGTGGTGACCTTGGGGAGGCGCCGCCGGAACTCGTACGGGTGCAGCAGTTCGCCCGCGCGCAGCCAGGCCGACCGGTGGCGGCGCAGGTCCTCGACGAGTGCCGTCGGGTCCAGGCCCTCCAGGATGTCGAGCAGGCCCCGGCGCACCGGCCGGGGCAGGCCCTTCAGCCGCAGCCGGCGGGCGGTCGCGGGCAGCAGGTCGGGCTCCGCACCGGACCACGCCCAGAGCAGCCGGAGCACGTCGGTCGCGGTGTCGACCCGTTCGGCGAGGATCGGCAGCGCGTCCACGCCGCCGCGGCGCAGCAGGGCGGCGAGGACGATGGCCTTGGTCTCCCGGACCGGGATCTGCGCGGGCAACCGCCGCGGCAGGTCCTGCGGCGCGTGGGCGAGCAGCGCGGTCAGGTCCTCGCGGTCCTGCGGGGAGAGCGGGGTGCGGCGGGCGAGCAGCCGGTCGAACTCGCCCATCGCGGCGGTGACCTGGTCGGCCGTGATCAGTCGCAGCGGCCGGAGGGCCCGTTCGCCGCCGAACTCCTCGGCGGCCTTGCGGCCGATCCGGTTGTCCTCGGGCAGGTAGGTGCCCGCGCCCAGCGGCGTCCCGCAGGTGGGGCAGCGCTCGCCCCGGCCCTGTGCCGTCAGCCCGTCGAGGCAGCCTGCGCAGAGCAGGTGCGCGCACGGCGCGAGCGCGCCGATCCCGGCCTCGGCGCCGCGTCGGCCGCAGTGGGCGCACGGCTGCCGGGGCTGGTTGAGCAGGAACGCCCGGATCTGCCGGGTGAAGAACAGCTGCGCGTGGTCGGGCACGGCGTCGGGGAAGCGGCGGAACAACGGCACGTGCTCGCGGTCCGCGCCGAGCAGGTGGTCGATCCGGGCGAGCAGCCCGTCGCCGGTCTCGGCCAGCCCGGAGGGCGACAACCTGGCCAGCGCGGAGCGGAGTTCACTGGTGAGCAGATACCCGCGCCGGACCAGGTCGGCGTCCAGCGCCACCAGGCCGCGGGTGCTCCACGGGTCGGCATCGGGGAGAACATCACCGGGGGCCACACAGACGGCACCGCGCCGGCGGAGGAGGAAGGAACCGAGATCGAGGTCGACATCGCTGTCGAAGGGAGCCGTGATGGCTCGGGGCATGCGGAAGGACCCCCACGAACGAGGCAGAGAGGTTGAAGAAGCGGGCGGAGAGGGGGCGCACTACAGGTTTCGGAAGGAAGGAGAAGGAAGCACGCCGCGGAGCCGCCCGCGGGACCAACGTAGTGGAGCCCTTCCGCAGGGCGCCACCGATTATTTCCGCGCTTGCGGAACCGGCCGAAGTCCAGGGAGCGGCCCGAGGCTTCGGAGGTGTCCTTGGCGAGCGGTCCGGGCGGGCGGTTGTCCCACCGTCCGCCCGGACCCGTTAAGGGCCCTCACAGCGGTCGGAAGCGCAGGGCTTGACCGGGGCGGGCCTGGGCGGCGAGCGGGAGGTCGTCCTCGTGGACGGTCGCGATCACCGGGTAGCCGCCGGTGACCGGGTGGTCGGCGAGGAAGAGGATCGGCTGCCCGTCCGGCGGCACCTGCAACGCACCGGGCACCGCGGCCTCGGAGGGCAGTTCGCCGGTACGGGCACGGCGCAGCTCGGGCCCGGCCAGCCGCATGCCCACCCGGTCGCTCTGGTCGGTGACGCGGTAGGGCCGGCCGCCGAGCACGGCCAGGGACTCGGGCGTGAACCAGTCGCCGCGGGGCCCGGGCAGGATCCGCAGGACGGGCTCGGCGGGCAGGTCGCGTTGGGGGGCGAAGTCCGCGGCGGGCCAGCCGGCCGTCAGGTCGCCGACCGGCAGGACGTCACCCGCCGCGAGCCGGGCGGGTCCGACTCCGGAGAGCGTGTCGGTCGATCGGGAGCCGAGGACCGGTGGCAGGTCCAGGCCGCCGCGCACGGCGAGGTAGACCCGCAGGCCCTCGTACGGGATGCCGACGGTCAGCCGACTGCCGGGCGCCAGCCGGACGGGGGCGTTCACGTCGACGGCGCGGCCGTCCGCGCGGGCGTCGCAGGGCGCGCCGGTGAGGGCGACGGTGGCGTGGTGGTCGAACTCCACGACCAGGCCGCCCAGGGGCGCCTCGACGGCCGCGGCTTCCTCCCGGTTGCCGACGAGGCGGTTGGCCAGGCACAGACTGCGGCGGTCGGCGGCGCCGGAGCGGCCGACTCCCAGCGCGGCGTGGCCGGGCCGGCCGAGGTCCTGGACGGTGGCCCCGAAGCCCGGGTGGATCACTCGTACGCGGCGGGCGGGGATCGCGGGGCGGCCGGTCATGGCTCCTCCGTGGGGTGGCGGTCGGGATCGGAAAGCGGACGGTCCGGGGTGCCGCCCGGCGCGGGACGCCGCTGGTGTCCCGCGCCGGGCGGCACCTTCACGGGAGCCGGGGGTGCGGCGGGCCGACCTGCGTGAAGCGCACGGCCGTGCCGGGCACCAGAGGCGTCGGCGGGTCGGCCTCGGGGTCCCAGAGGGACATGCCGGTGGTGCCGAGCAGCTGCCAGCCACCGGGCGACTCACGGGGGTAGACGCCGGTGAACTCGTCGGCGACGGCGACCGCACCGGCGGGCACGCGAGTGCGCGGAACGGCGCGGCGCGGGACCCGCAGAACGGGGTCGCCCCCGGTGAGATAGGCGAATCCCGGAGCGAACCCGCAGAACGCCACCCGGTAGACGGCGGCGCAGTGCCGGGCGACGACCCCGGGAACCGTCAGGCCGCACAGGCGGGCCACCTCCGCCAGGTCCGCGCCGTCGTAGCGGACCGGGATCTCGACCGTCCCCGCCCCGGCGGCCGCGGTGCTGTCCGAGGGCCGCAGGTCGACGGCCCGGAGGGCGGCGGTGAGGCGGGCCGGGTCGGTGGTTCTCGGGTCGTAGCGGACCAGGACGGTGCGGGCGGCGGGAACGAGTTCCAGCGCCCCGGGCGGGAGGTCGCGCAGGAGCGCGGTGTGCAGACGGGCCGCCCGGTCGAGGTCGGCGACCTCGACCAGCAGCGCCCGGCTGCCGTACCGGAGGATGTTCACGGCGGTGGGTCAGCCCTTCTCGGGGAGCAGGTAGTCGCGGTCGTGGCGGTCGGTCACGAACATGTGCCCCGGCGCGTGGGTGATCGCGAAGGGCGGGCGGGAGGCCATCAACGCCGACTGCGGTGTGACGCCGCACGCCCAGTACACCGGGACGTCGTCGGGGCCGATCACCGGTGCGTCGCCGAAGTCGGGCCGGTCCAGGTCGGGGATGCCGAGCTCCGCGTTGGAGCGCTCGCCCGGCCTGCCGACGGCCACCGGCGCCCCGTGCACGGCCGGCATCCGGGCGGTGATCGCGCGGGCGGTGGCGACCAGTTCCCGGGGAACGGGGCGCATGGAGACCACCATCGGGCCGTGCAGCCTCCCGGCCGGGGTGCACGGCCGGGTCGTGCGGTACATCGCGACGTTGCGGCCCTCCGCGACGTGGCGCAGCGGTATGCCCGCCTCCAGCAAGGCCCCCTCAAACGTGAACGAGCAGCCGATCAGGAAGGTGACGAGGTCCTCGCGCCAGTGGGCGGTGACGTCGGTGTGCTCCTCCCACTGCCCGTCGTGCCAGACCCTGTACCGGGGCAGATCGGTGGCCAGGTCAGCCCCGGGGGCCAGGACGCTGGTACGGGCGCCGGGAGCGGTCTGTTCGAGGACGGGGCAGGGCGCGGGGTTGAGTTCGGCGAAGCGGGCGACGTCGGCGGCCCAGTCCGCCGGCACGCTGATCATGTTCGCCTGGGTGCGGCCGAGGCACCATCCGGCCGTGGGCGACACGGTGCCGGCCCGGAACAGTCCCCGGGCGCGGGCCGGCGTGAGGGCGGCGTGGGTCTCGGCCGTCGGGAGGCTCTCGGTCGTCGGGAGGGTCTCGGCCGTCCGGAGGGTCTCGGTCGTCGGGATGATCTCGGTCATCGGAAGGTCTCCTTCGTCGGTGGGCGTGGGTGTCGCGGCAGGGGGATGCCGGGGAGGGGCCGGTCGGCGGAGGGCGGCCGACCGGCCGGGGTGGATCGGCGCGGTGGTGGATCGGCGGGGGAAGGACCGATGCCCGCGCGGGTGGATCACCACGAGGCGGACGGACGGCCGGTCATTGCGCTCAGTGCGGTCAGCGCGGAGAGGAGTCCAGCAGGGCCGACAGCGTGGTCATCGGCGCCAGGGGCCCGAGGGCCGCCGCCAGGCCGAAGCCGTGGTCGCCGAGCCGCACCCCCACCGCCAGGTGGCGGGCCGGCCCCTGCCCCCGGTTGACCGACAGGCTCAGGCCGCGGGCACCGGCGGCGCGGTAACGGCCGGCGAACAGCGACAGGGGGCCCGTGACGATCAGCCGCGCTCCCAGCGTCAGCGCCAGGGCACCGGCGCCGACGATCAGGCGCAGGACGGGGTGGAGGTCCAGCCCCGCGTCGATCAGTACCGCCGACAGCGCGGCGGCGATCGGCGAGTGGTCGTTCCGGAAAGCCCGCGGAGGTCGGCGGGCACGGCTTCGGCCCGGCAGGCGATTGGACGGTCGAGACATGGTCATTCCCCCAACTGCGGTGTGGCGAACGCCCTTTCGCCACCGACAGTGACAGCGCCCCGGGCCGGCCCGCAAGGCGCCACGGGCAGGTGACGCGCATTGCTGGAAAATCGACGATCCACCAGGAGGATTGTTCAACAATTGCATTGTGGCCCGGACTGCCTGACGGAACGGAGCCCGAGGTGGTACGAAGGTGCGGCATCAGTGACGAGCCGGGGAGGGGTGCCGTGCACAGCGGGACGGACAACAGCGCGGACAGCAGCGCGGGCGGCGGAACGGGCGGCGACACCGAGGACTGGGCCGAGGAGCTCGCCCGGGCGGGCTGGAGCAGCAAGGCCGAACACGTCGCGGCGATCCTGCGCCGGCGGATCGCCGAGGGCAAGCACCGGCCCGACCTCAGGCTGCCCGAGGACAGGATCAGCAAGGGGCTGAAGGTCTCCCGCAACACCCTGCGCGAGGCCTTCCGCCTGCTGGCCCACGAGGGGGCCGTCGAACACCGCCACGGCCAGGGCGTGTTCGTCCGCCGGCTGACGGTCGCCGACGTGGTCGACCTCTACCGGCTGCGCCGAGTGGTGCAACCGGCCGTCATCCGGGACCTGAAGGGCCGCACCGTCGACCTCGGACGGGTCCGGGCAGCCGTCGAGGCGTCCGAGGCCGCCGGGCTCGCGGCAGTCGGGCCGGAGGCCGACTGGAGGGCCCTCGGCACCGCCAACTTCCGCTTCCACCTCGCGCTCACCGAACTGGCCGGCAGCCGTCGCCTGGACGACCTGATGAACCGGGTCCTGGCCGAACTGCGCCTGGTCTTCTACGTGGCGACCGACCTCCGGGCGTTCCACATGACCTACAGCGCGCGCAACAGGAGGATCCTCGAACTGATCGACGCCGGGGCGTTCGCGAAAGCCGCCAACGAGATGAACTCCTACCTCCGGGACGCCGAACGCGACCTCGTCCAGCGCTACTCCACGGCCCTCTGACACCCGTCCCCCCGAGCGCCGCGCACACCGGCCCCCGGCGGGCGGCCGGACGAACAGCCGGACGAACGGCCGGACGGCCGCGGGGGCTTCGCGGCCGGTCCGGGGCTGGCCGGAGGCCGGGCGGGCGGCGTGCGGTCCGGGCGGCGGTCAGTGGTCGTCGGTCACCGCCAGGGCCTCGGCGATCAGCCGGGTGGCGAAGTCCTGGTCGTCGCCGACGATCCGGTTGATGTGCTCGGCGAGGAGGACGGAGGTGGCCTCCAGGGGGTTCATCTCGGCGCCGGTCCAGTCGCCGTACTGGGCGCGCCACAGGTTGGGGCTCAGGCCGGTGCCGGCGGCGATCAGGAGACCGGCCATGGTGGGGATGACCTCGGGGCGGAAGGTGTTGGGCATCATCCGCATGGTGGCCACCAGGGTGGGCACCACATGCTCGACCACCTCCTTGTCGTGCCGTTCGCAGACCGCCCGCAGCCAGTCCATGTACATGTAGATGAGCGTGCACACGCCTTCGAGCAGGGCGTCGGCCTCCGCGGGGCCCAGGGAGGCGGCGAACTGGTCGACCATGCGCTGCTGTTCGGGGTCGGTGCCGGTCCGGCCGTCGTAGATGGCCTTGAGCCGCGAGTCGATCACCATGAGCGCGGTGCTCACATCACCGACGGGCGCGTTGGCGGGGTCACAGGGCGATGACACAGGATTCCTCCTCGGGCGGACGCAGTGAGTAGCGTCGCATGTTCGCAGGGTGGCGCGTCGAGGAAAACCGGAATCCGGGGCCGTCCGATGTCCGGTCAGCGGACGGTGACCCTGAGGTTGGCGAGCAGGGCGGTGCCGTCGGCGGAGGTGGCGAGGACGCGGCCGGAGCGGTGCCAGTAGGTGACGGCGCCGGCGTGGTGGCGCACCCCGATCCGGTCGCCGGCCGCGTTCGGCACCAGGACGGTGGGCCCGGGCTCCGAGCACGGGCCGGTCCCGGTGTACGCGCGCAGGCCGGTGCCCTCGGGGGTCGGCACGGTGAGCGCCCAGTGGTCCCCGTCGGCGGCCGGGCCGATCAACGCCCGTCCGTCCACGGTCAGTTCGGCCTCCGGGAGGTCGGAGGTCCAGCGCAGCACGGTCCGGTCCCCGGAGGCGATGCCCCCGTCGGGGTCCAGCAGTCCGGCGGGCAACGGCTCGACGGTGAGCAGGCCGCCGGCGGCGAGCGCGACCGGGTCGGGGGTGTCGGCCGGGTCCGTGCGGGACAGCAGGTCCGTCAGGGCGTCGTCCACCCGTTGCCGGGCCCGCAGTTCCCAGCCGGGCAGGTCCCAGCGCCACACCTCGGTGAGCGGCGAACGGGCGGTCGAGGGGCTGCGGACGAGTGCCGCGCAGCCGCCCGCGGTCCGGGTGATGCCACCCAGCAGCCTTTCCTCGCCCCCGAGTTCGCGCCAGACGGCGACCGGGCGCGGAGCCGTGGTGTCGAGGACGACGATGCCGCCGTCCGCCGCGGCGATCAGCCGGTGGCCGTCGTAGGAGGGGGCCAGGTGCCGCGCCCGCAGGGTGGTCCAGGGCCGGACGGTGCGGGTGGCGAGGTCGAGGTGGGCGAGTCCGAGCAGGTCGGGGCCGTGCTCGGTCACCAGCAGCGCGCCGCCGCCGTGGTCGGCCAGGACCAGACGGTCGGTGGGGGTGTCCCAGTGGGCCCGGGTGCGACCGTCGGGGGCGAGCAGCCGGGCGCCCGCCTGGCCGCAGGCCACCAGCAGGGAGCCCGAGGCGAGCAGCACCGCGTCCAGGACCGGCAGGGTGCCCGGCCGGTCGGCCGCCGTGTACACGGGCGCGGCGCCGACGGGCCGGGGCAGCGGTCGCGGGCGGGGGCGGGGCAGGTCGGCGGCGGTCAACGGGTCGGCGCGGGTGAGCAGTCGGTCGAACAGGCGGTGCTCGGCCGTGACGCCGGGGCCGCCGGACTCGCCGCCGAGGCCGCCGTCGCGGACGGCCGCCCGGGCGGCCGCGGTAGCGAGTTCGCGGTCGGTGGCCGGGTCGGCCGCGGGGAGGACGGCCAGGGTGGCGGCCAGCACCGAACGGCCGGTGGTGTTCGGGTCGCCGTCGCCGTCGAGGACGGCGCGGGCGAGCGCCCGGGTGGCGGTCCCGGAGCCCAGGGCCATCAGATCGGGCAGGGCGAGCAGGTGCGGCAGCGCCCGGCCCCGGGCGGGGCCGCCGAGGGCGACCGCGTCCCGCAGGTCGGCGGCGACCGAAGGCCGCAGCGCCTCGTCCGGCCAGACCGCCTCGACCGCGCCGAGCCGGTCGCCCGCCGCGCGGCAGTGCTCGGCCCAGGCCAGGCGCAGTTCGCGGGCGGCCTGCGGATCGGTGGCGGCCAGCCGCGCGACGGCGGTGGCGAAGGCGCCCCGGCGGTGGGCGATCCGCACGGCCCGCGCGCGGTCGCCGGACCGCCACCACAGGCGGACCACCAGGTCGGCGACCATCGCGCGGCCCTCGGCGAGTTCGGCGGCCTGGCTGAGGCGGCCGTTCCGTTCGAGCAGGGCGACGGCCTCGGCGGGCGCCGCCAGCAGGTCGGCGAGCACGAAGGCCGCCTCGTCGAGCCGGCCCTGCCGCTCCAGCCGCTCGGCGGCGG
This sequence comes from Kitasatospora sp. cg17-2, assembly GCF_054031055.1. Classification (NCBI taxonomy): domain Bacteria; kingdom Bacillati; phylum Actinomycetota; class Actinomycetes; order Kitasatosporales; family Streptomycetaceae; genus Kitasatospora; species Kitasatospora sp. cg17-2. The sequence goes on along the minus strand of NZ_CM132923.1, from coordinate 8,844,984 downwards.
AGCGGTAGAGCTCGGTGAGGTGCTGGTGCACGGTAGTGCCGGAGAACGCGTTCGCCGCGGCCGGGCCGACGGGGTGCGGGGTGGGGCGCAGTTGCCCGGCGAAGCGCTTGGGCAGGGCGAGGGAGAACCAGGGACGCCCGGCCGCCGTGTCGCCGCGCTCCCGGTCGGCCAGCGGGAGGGCGTCGCGCAGGGCGTCGTCCCAGCGGTGCTGTTCGAAGGCGTGGGTGAGGTCGCGCAGGTAGCGCGCGTGGCGCCGGTGGAGCAGGTGGGCGGCGGGGGTGCGCAGGGTGAGCCGGGCCAGCAGGTCGCCGAGCCAGGGGCGACGGGCCCGGCGCGGGGCCCGGGTGCCACCGGCGGGGGCGGGGGCGGCCGTGGCGGCATGACCGGTTGTCGCTCCGCCCCCGCCCCGGGTGGCGCGCCGGCCGAAGAGCGCCCCGTAGGCGAGGCCCCCGGCGATCGAGGCGAAGACGACGCCGCCCGGGTCGACATCCACGTTCTTGAGCAGACCGAGGCCGAAGAGCACCACGAAGAGCAGGGGCACCACCATCAGCAGGACGACCACGACCGCCGCGTTGCGGGGCGCGAGGGCGATCGGCCGGGTGGTCTGCCACCAGGCGGCGCCGCTGCCGGTACGCCCGCCGGACGGCCGGTCGGGCTGCCGCCGGCCCCGGCGGCCGCGGGCGGACGGCGCCTCGGCGGTCAGCCGGCGGGCGCGCTCGGAGCTCGGCCCGATACCCGCCGCCGCCCTCAGGTCCGGCCGGGCGGCGGTCGGCACCGAGTCCTCGACGGGCGGTGCTTCGGGCGCCGGGGCCGCACCGACCGGACGCGGCCGGTGCAGGGCGAGGCCGGTCGGGTCGAGCCAGTCGGCGGGGTCCAGCGCGGGCAGCTCGGCGACGACCCGGGTGACCGTCGCTCCGCCCTCCGTCAGCACGAGCCGGCCGTCGACGGTGACCGCGGCAGGGCCGGAACCAGGAGTGTTCGCGACCGACGGAGCACCGGCACCGGTGCGCTCCAGCGGAAGCCCGGGCGCCCGGTCCGCCCGGATGCGGACCGGCTCGGGCAGCAGCAGGAGCCAGCGGCCGTCGGGCAGTTCGCACAGCCGCGCGTCCGCGCGCCACAGGTCGAGGACACGCTCGGCGGCCTCCGGCACACCGATCAGCGGCACGTCGAGCACGAAGCCGACGGCGAGGACGGTCCCGGTGGCACTCCCGGTGGGGGCGTTCACTCGTAGCTTCCGATCACGTGGTGGATCCGGCCGGTGGTGGCGTCGCCGACCACGACCCGGCCGGGCGAGAACTCGCTCGCGATCAGCGGTTCGGTGGGGTGCACGGCCGGTGGGGCGGTGCCGCCGGAGAACCGGCTCAGGGTGCGGACGCCGTTGTACCGGATCGCCCGCACCATCCGGCTGTCGGGGGCCCAGGTGATCAGCACCGGTTCGCGCCCGTCGTGGACCAGACCGGCCACCAGGGCCTTCTCCCGGAACGACAGCCGCCGCTCGTCGCCGAGCCGGGTCCGGAGGTACCAGAGCCTGCCGTCCTCGGACCAGGCGGCCGTGCCGCCCGCGTGCACCAGGTGCCGGGCCAGCCGCTCGCCGGGCTGCGGCACCCGCTCCAACAGCCTTGGCTCGCGGAACCGTTCGAAGCCGTGCGGGCCCTCCGCGCGCTGGTCGACCGGGCCGTCGTCGGTGACGGCGCCGTCGGGCGCGATCCGGCGCCAGCGGCCGGCGACCGGGACGAGCAGGTCGTCCCCGGAGCACAGCAGCGGCAGCACGGGGCGGCTCGCCAGCGCCTCCGCGACCGTGGCGTCGAGGCCGAGGAAGGCCGGGTCGACGACGAACTCCGCGGCCCCGCCGACCTTCCGTCCGCTGACGTACCGGAGCACCCGGTCCCGGTGCAGATGCAGGGCGAACAGCCTGCGGCCGGTCCGGCCGGCGGCGATCACCTGGCCGTTCAGGCGGTGCGCCTTGGTCCGGGTGACGGCGTCGTGCTTGTGTTCGGTCAGGCGCACGTCCGTGGCGAGCAGGGTCCCCTCGCGCCGGCCCCGGGTGAGCAGGAGGGTGGCATCGGTGGTGAAGGCGGGCAGGGCCCGGCCGGGCGGGCCGGCCGCGTCGGCGGGCGCCGGGACGAGCACCGGCCCGTTCCGCCGGAACTCCGCGCCGCGCAGCGCCCGGACGGCGATGTCGGCTGCGGGCAGCGGCAGTTCGACCTCGGTGCGGTCGAGGCGGACGGTGACGTGGGTGGCGCCCGCCGACCCCCAGCGGGCCACCTCGGTGGCGAGGACCCGAGGCGTGCCGGAGGGTCCGGCCGGATCCGGAGCGGGACCGGCCGGCAGGCCAGGCAGCCCGGCGGCGAGCCGGGGCGAGGTGAGCAGCCAGACGCGGTCGGCGGCGTCCAGACCGGCGGTGGCCTCCCGCACCTGCTCGGCGGTCGGTTCGGCGGGGCGGCGGGCCGCGAGCCAGGAGGGCAGCAGGTCGGCGGGTTCGCCGGCGAGCCACCGGCCGGGCGGGTCGCCGAGCACGCCCACCAGCAGCTCGCTGCCGCGGGCGGCGGCCCGGCGGTGCAGCACCAGCAGCGCGGCCAGTTGGACCAGTCGGCCGGCCCCGGCCTGGGACGGGCCGGCGTCGACCAGCACGACCGTCCGGCCGCGCGTGACGGTGCTGCGGAACTCGGGGGCGAGATAGAGGAGTTCGCGGTCGACGAAGCGGCGCAGGAACTCGTCGGGGTGTTCCTCGGCGAGCAGCCATTCGGCGGGCAGCAGTTGCTCCGGCCGGCCGGAGCGGCCGATCCCGCCCGTCCCGTCGGGCTCCCCCGGTCCGTCGGTCACCGGCTCGCGGGCGCCGACCAGTTGGTCCAGGCGCCGCAGCAACGGCCCCAGGGCGACGGCGAGTTCGGGGCTCAGCGCGGACAGCGCCCCGGCCCAGGGGGCGAGGGCGGCGGGCAGTCGGGCGGCGCTCATCGTCCGGCCCGCCGGGTCAGGGGCGTGAGGGCCTCCGGGTCGGTGGCGGCGGCCGGCGGTGCGGCCACCAGGGCGTGGCCGGGGACGAGCAGGCAGAGTTCGCCGGGCCGGGCGCCGAGGGCGGCCCGCCAGAGGGCGGCGGCGGGCCGGGGGCGGGCGGTGGTCGGGACGAGCAACTCCTCGTCGTGGCCCAGGTAGTGGGTGCCGTCCGCCCACGGGAGGTCGGTCTCGGCGCCAATCACGAGCAGGGTGGTGTCGTCGGCGAGCACGCCGAGCCGGGCACCGTCGGTGAGGCGGTCCCGGGTGGCGGCGGCCAGCGCCGGGACGGCGTCGCCGACGGCGAGCACGGCGGCGGCGGTCAGCGGGGGCTCACGACGCTCCCAGGTGAGCGCGACGGCGGGTGGTGGGGTCGGTGCGCCGCCGGTCACGAGGGTGCGACCGCCGTGACGAGCTCGGCGCGTATGCCGGCCAGAGCGGCGGGCAGGTCGGCCGGGGCGAAGCCGGCGTCGATCTCGCGCAGCGCGGCCTCCAGCCGCAGCCGGGAGTCGCGGCCCTCGGGCAGGCCGCGGTGGTCGGCGAGCAGGGCGGCACCGGTGCGGGCGAGTCGTTCGGCGCGGGCGGCCGAGCTGCGCGAGAGCTCCTCGGCGGCGTGGGTGAGGCTCTGGTTGGAGGCCTTCCCGATCAGGTCGCCGAGGGTGTCGCGGGCCAGTGCCTGGGTGTCGGCGGTGGACGCGACCAGCGGGAGCACCCACAGGTCGCGCGCGGTGGCGACGGTCCGGCCGTCCAGGACGGCGGCGGCCGCGACCAGGCGCTGGGAGCGGACGGCCCGCCGGTCACCGACGGGCACCCCGGCGGCGCGCAGCCGGCGCAGCGCGGAGGCGAGCAGCGGGGTGACGCCGTCGAGTTCGCAGTCCCGCGCGGCGGCGGCGAGCCGGTCGAGCGCGCCGAGCCGGTCGTCCGGGCCGTCCGGGCTGCCCCCATGAAGCGCGACCGGAGCCGGACGGCGGCCGGCCTCCAGCAGTTCCTCCAGCCGGGCGTCCGCCACCGGGTCCACGAAGACCCGGGCGAGGAACCGGTCGGCGAACGCGGCCAGCGCCGGGTCCTCCGGCAGGTGGTTGGCGGCGCCGACACAGACCCGCAGCGGGCTGGCCAGGACGGTGCCGCCGCGCCGGAACACCCGCTCGTTGAGCAGGCCCAGCAGGGTGTTGAGGACGGCCGTGGAGCCGAGGAACACCTCGTCGAGGAAGGCGACGTCCGCCTCGGGCAGCATGCCGGCGGTCTCGAACTCCACCCGGCCCTCGCGCAGGCTGCGCAGGTCGACCGGGCCGAACAGCTCGTTGGGTTCGGTGAACCGGCCGAGCAGGTACTCGAAGTAGCGGCCGCCGAGCTGCCCGGCCACCCGTCGCACGGCCTCCGACTTGGCGGTACCGGGCGGTCCGACGACGAGCAGGTGCTCCCCGGCGACCGCGCAGAGCGCCACCACCTCGGCGACCGTCTCCCGGTCGACCATGCCGCGCCCGGCGGCGGCCACGACGCCCGCGATCAGCTCGGCGTCCTGGCGGAGCGCGGCGGGAGGGGCATCGGCGGGGGTGCTGGTGTCGGTCACAAGCACGGGATTCTACGGCGGCCGAACCGGCCACCACCAGCGGGTTTCCGCCGGTCCCCGCCCCCGGTCAGGGCCTGCGGCGGCTGGCCGGATCACTCCGGGCGGCCGCCGCGGACCCCTGGGCGGTGAAGGGTGTCAGCCCGCCAGCTTCCAGAGCTGGCCGCCGCCCAGGCCCCGGTCGCAGTTCCAGGTACGCAGGGGGTTGCCGGCTCCGTCGACGGTCAGGCAGCCGCCGTTCGGGTAGCCGTTCTGCATGTTGTAGACGGCCCGGATCCGGTACCAGCCGTTGCCGTACTCCTCGAACCGCCACTGCTGGTTGGTGCCGCCGTGCGCCTTCACCAGGTGGGTCCTCCAGTCGTTGGGGATGACGTCGAGCACCATGGCGCCGCGGTAGTCCGTCTCGATCTGCCAGTTGCCGTTGCCCACGTCCCACAGCGCCCACTTCTGGGCCTGGTTGCCGTTCGGGTACTGGGCCTGGATCCACGTCCCGGCACCCGTGTTGGCGTTCTGGAGGTCCACCGCGAGGCCGTTGTCCGAGACCAGCGAGGTCACCTTCCCGTGGGCGGGTCGACCGTTCTCGCCCCGGGCCCGGGCGTCGGCCGCCTCGTGCGCGGACTTCTGCGACGTGGTCGGGAACCAGTAGGTGTACTTGTCGCTGGTGCTGCCCGCCGTGCCGGTGGAGTGGGTGTGCCCGTAGTGCCGCCAGTTCTGGTAGCCGTAGTTGCCGTCGTTGCTCCAGACCTGGCCGTCGGAGTCGAAGACGTACACGTCGTAGAGCGCCTTGTCGTCGGAGCCCTCGTACTGGACGGTGCCGAAGCAGTTGGACTTCTGCAGGATGTTCTCCTGGAAGCCCTTGCCCGACCGGAAGATGCTGATGTTGTACTCACCGCGGGTGAGGTACTGCAGCTTCTTGGAGAGGCTTTCGAGGAACCCGGCCTGGTTCTCGCGGAGTTCGGCGCTCTTCCGGGCCTCGTCGATCAGCGACTTCACGAAGTCGGCCCCCGCGAAGACACCGCCGATCACCGCGCCCGGGTCGATGCCCCCGGCCGAGCTCCTCGGCGTGATGGGCGAGGTCCGGACGACCGGGGTGCTGATCCCGCCGACGTACTGCCGGCATTCGACGCCCATGCTGATGTCGGCGGAGGCCTGGGTCGGCGCGACGAGAGCGATACCGGCGGTCGCGGTCACGGCGGCGAGCGCCGTTCCGAGGAACTTGCGAAGCATGTGTGTCTGTCTCTCCGTGAGTCGCTGCCCGGACGGCATCCGGCCGGCCGGGTCGAGCGGAACGGGGACGACTCTGGCCCGCCCGCGTAGACACGCCGTACACGAGCGGTACACCGCCCCCGCCTCCGGCGTCCACGGATCACCGACGTCCTGTGGACGCGCCGCTGGTGTGCTGCTCGACGCCCGCCCCGCAACCGGGGGCGGGGCCGTCGAGCCGGAGGAGAACCCCGTGAGCACCACCTTCACCCGCACCGCCCGTGTCCGCGCCCGTTCGGCGGGGGCGGTGCTCGCCGCCTGCGCGCTGTCGGTGGGCGGCCTCGCGCTGTCCGCCGTGCCGGCGAACGCCGCACCGGCCGTATCCGCACCGGCCGTATCCGCCGCCACCGACCAGCTGATCACGATCCAGGACCGCCAGAACCACAACGCCCTGGCCAGCGCGGACGGCGAGGGCTCCCGGATCGTCGCCCGCACCTACCGGGACGGCTCCACCGGCTTCCGGCTCACCGACCGGTCCAACGGCCGGGTCGCCCTCAGCCGCGACGTCAACGGCACCGAGCGCGTGGTCGAGATGGACCTCAACGACGGCCGGACCACCCAGTTCATCCACTGGTGGGCGGGCGACAACCAGCAGTGGACCCTGGAGAACGCCGCGGAGGGCGGCACCTATCTGCACAACGCCCGGGACAACCGCTGTCTGACCTACCACGGCCAGGACCGCGAGGTCACCGTCGAGTCCTGCGACGGCAGCATGTCCCAGCGGTTCGACCTGGTGTCCGGCACCGAGCAGCCGCCGACGACGCCCGCGCCCGAGCAGCGCTTCCTCCAGCGCCTCAACGAACTGCGCGCCCAGTACGGCAAGGCGCCGGTCCGCTCGAACCCGACACTCGCCCAGGCCGCCCAGTGCAACGCGGGCCAGATGGACCAGCGCCGCGTCTCGGGCCACTTCTGCGCCTCGGACGCCATCGCCAGGAGCCTCGGGTACAGCGTGCGGAACTGGGGCGAGATCGCCTTCTACGGCCCCACCACCGTCGACGCCGCCTTCGACGGCTGGGTCAGGTCCCCCCTGCACCTCGGGATCATGGTCGGCGACTACACCGAGGTCGGCCTCTCCCGCGTGGGCACCGCCTCCTGGAACGCCGACTTCGCCACCCGCTGACACCTGACCCGTGCTCCGGGTGGTGCTCACGGTGGTGCGGCTCCGTTCCGTACTCGGGTGGCTCGGAACGGATCCTGGCACGGACCACCGACAACCGGGCGGCCGTCAGTCCTCGATCCCCTCCCAACCGCGCCGGGGCGGGGCGCCGACGGGCTGCTTCGGGTCGCGGGAGCGGTAGACGATGTACGGGCGGAAGAGGTACTGCACGGGCGCGCTGAACATGTGCACCAGCCGGGTGAAGGGCAGCAGCGCGAACAGCAGCAGGCCGACCACCGCGTGCGCCTTGAACGCGACCGGCACGTCCGCCATCCGGTACACGTCCGGGCTCAGGGTGAACAGGCTGCGGACCCAGGGGGCGATGGTGGTCCGGTAGTCGTAGCCGGAGTCGATCGAGGAGTGCATCAGCTTGGCGACCAGGCCGAGCACGATCGCCGCGAGCAGCACCACGTACATCAGCTTGTCGTTGCGGGTGGTGGCGCGCAGCACGGCCGGGTTGCTGCGGCGGCGGTAGAGCAGGGCCAGGATCCCGGCGACGGCGAGCAGGCCGGCCGCGCAGCCGCCGAACAGCGAGAGCAGGTGGTAGGCGTGCTCGTCCAGGCCGACCGCGTCGGTCCAGGAGGCGGGCACGAACAGGCCCATCAGGTGGCCGACCAGGACGAACAGGATGCCGTAGTGGAACACCGGCGAGGCGATGTTCAGCAGCCGGGACTCGTAGAGCTCGGAGGAGCGGGTGGTCCAGCCGAACTTGTCGTAGCGGTACCGCCAGACGAGGCCGGAGACGAGCAGCGCGAGCGCGATGTACGGCAGCGCGCCCCAGAGGAAGGTGTCCATCGGCGGGTCTCCGGTCGGCTGGTCGAGTGGCGTGGTCAGGACGGTTCGGTCAGCACCGGCAGCAGCCCGAGGTGCCCGTACGGCGTGAGCGTGTCCAGGCCGACCTGTTCCCGGGGCGGCCCGCTGCGGGCGAGTGCCAGGGCGGCGGCCCGGTCCTTCGGCGAAGGCCCCGGCAGGGTGGCGCAGACGGCGGCGAGCACGTCCGCGTACGGCGTGCCGTGCTCGGTGAGGGCGAGCCGCAGCAGTTCCAGTGCGGGCCGGTGCTCGCGCAGCAGGGTGTCGTCGCCGGTGACGGCGGTGAACTCCAGTACGGCGGGCAGGAAGTCGGGCAGGTCCTCGCCGGTGAACTCCAGGGCGTGGGCCCGGTAGGCGGCCTTGAAGCGCAGCAGCGCCTCGCCCCGCCGTCGGGTGTCGCCGTCGGTCCACCAGCTCAGGTGGAGGCTGTGCCGCTGCCGGAAGTCGAACACCTCGACGTAGTGGCGGGCGAGTTCGCCGGGCGGGAGGTCGGCGGCCCGGTCGAGGAAGGACCGCAGCGGTACGGCGGCGGCGTGCCGGACCGGGCCGAGCAGCGCGGCCGGCTCCGCCGGCAGCGGTTCGGGCCGGTCGGGGTAGCAGAGGCATTCGGCGGCGACCCGGCGCACCAGCGCCAGCTCTTCGGTGGCCCCCGCTCCGCTCCCCCGCGCGCCGCCGGTCACCGGTCCGCCTCCGGCGGGTCCTGCCGGTCGCCGGTCTGGCGCCGGCGCAGCGCGTGGAAGCTCTCGACCGTGATCAGCGGCAGCGACCGGCGCCCCGAGCCCTCGCCGAACGGCCCGTCCGCCCCGGCGGCCCCGGTGACCCCGTCGGCGTTCGTCGCATCGGTGTGGTCGAGGCCGCAGCCGGTGGGCACGGCGGCCTCCTCCAGCCGTTCGGCGTCGGCGCGGGCGGCGGTCGGGATGACGTACCGGTCCTCGTACTTGGCGATCGCGAGCAGCCGGAAGAGGTCCTCGACCTGCCGGGCGTCGAGTCCGACCGCCTCGGCGGCAGCGCTGTCGGGGGTCCGGCCGAGGTTGACGGAGCGCATGTGGGAACGCATCGCGGCCAGCCGGTCGAGGGCGGCCCGCACCGGTACCGGGTCCCCGGCGGTGAAGAGTTGGGCGAGGTACTCGACCGGGATCCGCAGGGCGTCGATCGCGCCGAAGAGGTTGCCGGCGTCCTCGCCGTCGTGGCCGCTGGCGGCGACCTCCTCGACGACCGGGGAGAGCGGCGGGATGTACCAGACCATCGGCAGGGTGCGGTACTCGGGGTGGAGCGGCAGCGCGACCCGGTAGGTGCTGATGAGCGCGTGCACGGGCGAACGGCGGGCGGCCTCGATCCAGTCGTGCGGGACGCCGTCGCGTTCGGCGGCCCGCCGCACCTCGGGGTCGGCGGGGTCCAGGAAGACGCCCAACTGGGCTTCGTAGAGCTGGTGTTCGTCCTCGACGGAGGCGGCGGCGGTAACCCGGTCGGCGTCGTAGAGCACCACGCCGAGGTAGCGCAGCCGCCCGACGCAGGTCTCGGCGCAGACGGTGGGCAGACCGACCTCGGTGCGCGGGTAGCAGAAGGTGCACTTCTCGGCCTTGCCGGTGCGGTGGTTGAAGTAGATCTTCTTGTAGGGGCAGCCGGTGACGCACTGGCGCCAGCCCCGGCAGCCGTCCTGGTCGACCAGGACGATGCCGTCCTCCGCCCGCTTGTAGATCGCGCCGGACGGGCAGGCGGCGACGCAGGCGGGGTTGAGGCAGTGCTCACAGATCCGGGGCAGGTAGAACATGAAGCTCTGCTCGTACTCGAACCGGATCCGCTTCCCGACCTCCTCGCGCATCCGCTCCACATTGGGGTCGGCGGGTCCGTGCTCGGGGGCGCCGCCGAGGTCGTCGTCCCAGTTGGGGGACCATTCGACGGCCATCGGCCGGCCGGTGATCAGCGAGTGCGGCCGGGCGACGGGGTAGTCCTCGCCGAGCGGGGCGTCGGTGAGGGCGCGGTAGTCGTACGTCCAGGGCTCGTAGTAGTCCTGGAGGGTGGGCAGCACCGGGTTGGCGAAGATGGTGGCGAGCTTGTAGAGCCGGCCGCCCTGGCGGAGCTTCAGCCGCCCGTGGCGGTCCAGCCGCCAGCCGCCGCGCCACTTCTCCTGGTCCTCGTAGCGGCGCGGGTAGCCGAGCCCGGGGCGGGTCTCGACGTTGTTGAACCACACGTACTCGGTGCCCCGGCGGTTCGTCCAGGTCTGTTTGCAGGTGACGGAACAGGTGTGGCAGCCGATGCACTTGTCGAGGTTCATCACCATGGCGAGCTGGGCCATCACGCGCATCAGTACCGCACCTCCTGGCTCCGTCGGCGGACCACCGTCACCTCGTCGCGCTGGTTCCCGGTCGGGCCGAGGTAGTTGAACGCCCAGGAGAGCTGGGCGTAGCCGCCGATCAGGTGGGTGGGCTTGAGCAGCACCCTGGTCAGCGAGTTGTGGATGCCGCCGCGCCGGCCGCCGGTCTCGGCCCGGGGGACGTTGACGGTGCGCTCCTGGGCGTGGTGCATGTAGACCGTGCCGGGCGGCATCCGGTGCGAGACGACGGCGCGGGCGACGACGACGCCGTTGCGGTTGACGGCCTCGATCCAGTCGTTGTCGGCGACGCCGATGGCGGCGGCGTCCTCGACGGACATCCAGATCACCTGCCCGCCGCGGGAGAGCGCCAGCATGAACAGGTTGTCCTGGTACTCGGAGTGGATGGACCACTTGTTGTGCGGAGTGAGGTAACGGACCGTCACTTCCCGTCGTCCGTCCGCACCGAGGGCCGGTTCGCCGAAGAGCCGGCGCAGGTCGAGCGGCGGCCGGTAGACCGGCAGGGCCTCGCCGAGTTCGTGCATCCAGTCGTGGTCGACGAAGAAGTGCTGGCGGCCGCTGAGCGTGTGCCAGGGCTTGAGGTGCTCGGTGTTGACGGTGAAGGGGCTGTAGCGGCGCCCGCCGGACTCGCTGCCGGACCACTCCGGTGAGGTGATCACCGGGGCGGGGGCGGCCTGGGTGTCGGCGTAGGTGACCCGGCGGCCCTCGTGGTCGGCCGCGAGGTGTGCCAACTCCCGTCCGGTGCGCCGTTCCAGGTCCCGGAAGCCCTGGGTGGCGAGCCGCCCGTTGGTGGTGCCGGAGAGCGCGAGCACGGTGTCCGCGGCCTTGACGGCGGTGTCCAGCAGCGGACGGCCGTCGGCCGGGCCGCCGCGGGCGACCCCGTTGCGGGCCTTGAGCTGCTCGACCTCCTCGTCGGGCCGCAGCACCACGCCCTTGGCGGGCAGGCCGAGCCGCTCGACCAGCGGGCCGAGCGCGGCCATCTTCGCCGCCACCGCGGTGTAGTCGCGTTCGACGACCGTCAGGTTCGGCAGGGTGACGCCGGGGACGGGCTCGCAGCCGCCGTCGCGCCAGTCCGGGTCGGTGCCGCCGGGCTGCGCCGTCTCGCCGGGGGTGTCGTGCTGGAGCGGGGTGGCGACCAGGTCGTGCCGCACCCCGAGGTGCTCGGCGGCGAGTTCGGAGAACCGCCCGGCGATCGCGTGGAAGGCGTCGAAGTCGGTGCGGGCCTGCCAGGGCGGGTCGACGGCCGGGGCGAAGGAGTGCACGAAGGGGTGCATGTCGGTGGAGGACAGGTCGTGCTTCTCGTACCAGGTGGCGGCGGGCAGGACGACGTCGGACAGCAGGGTGGAGGAGGTCATCCGGAAGTCCAGCGAGAGCAGCAGGTCGAGCTTGCCCTCGGGCGCCTCCTGGTGCCAGCGGACGTCGCGCGGGCGCTGCTCCGGTCCGGCCTCGCGGGCGCGCAGCGAGGAGTGGGTGCCCAGCAGGTGCTTGCTGAAGTACTCGGCGCCCTTGGCGGAGGAGCCGAGCAGGTTGGCCCGCCAGAGGGTCATCACCCGGGGCCAGTTGGCGGGGTCGTCCGGGTCCTCGCAGGCGAACCCCAGCCGCCCGGAGCGCAGTTCGGCGGTGACGTGCTCGCCGGGGTCGCGGCCGAGGGCGCGGGCCTCGTCGGCCAGGTCGAGCGGGTTGCGGTCGAAGGTGGGGTAGGAGGGCATCCAGCCGACCCTGGCCGAGCGGGCCAGCAGGTCGACAGTGGCCAGGCCGCGGAAGCGGCCGGTGCCGAGCGGGGAGGCGAGCACGTCGGCCGGGTAGGTGTCGTAGCGCCACTGGTCGGTGTGCAGGAAGAACCAGCCGGTGCCGATCATCTGCCGGGGCGGCCGCGACCAGTCGGTGGCCCCGGCGAGGGTGGCCCAGCCGGTGAGCGGGCGGCACTTCTCCTGGCCGACGTAGTGCGCCCAGCCGCCGCCGTTGCGGCCCTGGCAGCCGGTCAGGGTGAGCAGGGCGAGGAAGGCCCGGTAGATGGTCTCGGAGTGGAACCAGTGGTTGGTCCCGGCGCCCATCAGGATCATGCAGCGGCCGCCGGACTCCTCGGCGGTGCGGGCGAACTCCCTGGCCACCCGGACCGCCTGGGCGGCCGGCACCGAGGTGAGCCGTTCCTGCCAGGCGGGGGTGCCGGGGGTGTCCGCGTCCTGGTAGGAGTCCGGCCAGCGGCCCGGCAGGCCGGGGCGGCCCACGCCGTACTGGGCCAGCAGCAGGTCGTGGACGGTGGTGACCAGCGCGCCGCCGTCGAGCCGCAGGGCCGGCACCCCGCGGCGGACGATCCCGCCGAGGCCCTGGCCGTGCTCGCCGCCGTCGGTGTCGAAGCGCGGCAGCAGCAGCTCGACCGGGGTGGCCGCCGCGTCCCCGTACAGGGTCAGCCGCGGGCGCACGTCCTGGAGGTCGAGGTTCCAGCGGCCCTCGCCGGAGGCGGTCCAGCGGAAGCCGAGCGAGCCGTTCGGCACGGCCGGGCGGCCGGTCGCCTCGTCGAGCACGGCGAGCTTCCAGTCGGCGCCCTCGCCCTCGTCGCCGAGGTCGCTCGCGCGCAGGAACTTGGCGGGGACGTAGCCGCCGTCCCGTTCGGTGAGGGTGACCAGGAACGGCAGGTCGGTGAAGCGGCGGACGTAGTCGTCGAAGAAGGGCGTCGTCCGGTCGACGAAGAACTCCCGCAGGATCACATGGCCCATCGCGAGGGCCAGCGCGCCGTCGGTGCCGGGGTGGGGGTGGATCCACTCGTCGGCGAACTTGGTGTTGTCGGCGTAGTCCGGGGAGACCGCCACCACCTTCTGGCCCCGGTAGCGGGCCTCGGCCATCCAGTGCGCGTCCGGCGTCCGGGTCACCGGCACGTTGGAGCCCCACATCATCAGATAGGCGGCGTCCCACCAGTCGCCCGACTCGGGGACGTCGGTCTGGTCGCCGAACACCTGCGGGGAGGCGACCGGCAGGTCCGCGTACCAGTCGTAGAAGGAGAGCATCGGCGCGCCGATCAGCGAGTGGAAGCGGGCGCCGGCCGCGTGCGAGACCATCGACATCGCCGGGATCGGCGAGAATCCGGCGATCCGGTCCGGCCCGTACCGCTTCACGGTGTGCACGTGCGCGGCGGCGACGATCTCCACCGCCTCGTCCCAACTCGTCCGCACCAGGCCGCCCTTGCCCCGGGCCCGCTGGTAGGAGCGGCGGCGCTCCGGATCGTCCTGGACGTCGGCCCAGGCGAGGACCGGGTCCCCCAGCCGGGCGAGCGCCTCCCGGTACAGCTCCAGCAGCACCCCGCGCACATAGGGGTAGCGGACCCGGGTGGGCGAGTAGGTGTACCAGGAGAAGGCGGCGCCGCGCGGGCAGCCGCGCGGCTCGTACTCGGGGCGGTCGGGGCCGACGGACGGGTAGTCGGTGGCCTGGGTCTCCCAGGTGATGATGTCGTCCTTGACGAAGACCTTCCAGCGGCAGGAGCCGGTGCAGTTGACGCCGTGGGTGGAGTACACGACCTTGTCGTGGCTCCAGCGGTCCCGGTAGAAGACGTCGGCCTCCCGCCCGCCGGTGAGCCGGACGCTGTGCAGGTCCGGCGCGGGCGTTCCCGGGCGGAAGAACCGGCCCGCCTTCAGGAACGCGGCCCCCGGCTCGCCCGGCGCCGGGCGGCCGGTCCTTCCGGTGCTTCCGGTACCGCTGGTACCGCTGGTACCGCCGCTGCCGCTCGTACCACTGGCACCGCTGCTCGGCTCCCGCACGTGGCACCCCTCCCGTTCCGGGCCGGCCTCGGTGCCGGCCGAAGCCCGGAGCAGCCCGTCGAAACCCGCGTGTGCCCATCGAAACCGCGCGGTCCCGGCGCCGCACCCGGGAGGCGTCCCCCCGGGTGACCGGACGCGCGCCGGCGGCCCGGTCCGGCGACCCGGCTGGCAGGACGGCGGCGCGGACGGTGCCATGGAGTCATGGACGACGGAACGGCGAGGAGTTCGGCGCACAGCGGGACGACGGGCACCGCCACGACCGGAAGCGGCGGGGCCGCGCACCACCGCCGGGGACCGGACCCGGCGGCGGTCCCCCCGGCGACCGGCGCGGCGGTGATGGCGAGCGGCATCGTCTCGATCGGCTTCCACCTCACCGGCTTCGACGCGCTGTCGGCCGCCGCCCTCTGGATCGCCGCGCTGCTCTGGCTGCTGCTCGCCGCCGCCTTCGCCGCGCTGCTCGTCGGCGACCGGCGCGGCTGGACCGCCCGGGCGCAGACCCCGCCCGCGCTCACCGCCGTCGCCGCGACCACCGTGCTGGGCGTCCGGCTCGACCAGCTCGGCCGGACCACGGTCGCGGAGGTGCTGCTCGCCCTGGCCGCCGCGGCCTGGCCGGTGCTGCTGACCTCGGTGCTGCGCCACCTCGGGCGCCGGCTGCCCGGCGGGGCCTTCCTGATCTGCGTCGCCACCCAGGGTCTGGCCGTACTGGCCGCCACCCTCGCCCCGCACACCGCCGACTGGCTCGCCCGGGCGGCCCTGGCACTGTTCGTCCTGGGGCTGCTGCTCTACCTGGACGCGCTGTTCCGCTTCGACCTCCGCCAGGTGACCGAGGGCGCCGGTGACCACTGGGTGGCCGGCGGCGCCCTGGCGATCTCGGCCCTGGCCGGGTCCAAGCTGCTCGCCTCCGGCGTCTGGAGCGGCGGCGCGCACACGGCGCTGCGGGTGGTCACCCTGGTCCTGCTGGGTCTCGCGCTGCTCTGGTACGCCGTGCTGGCCGTCGCCGAGCTGACGCACCCCCGCTTCCGCTACGACCTGCGCCGCTGGTCGACGGTCTTCCCGCTGGGCATGACCTCGGTGGCCTCGCTGTCGACCTCCGCCGCCGCCCGCGTGGGGTGGCTGGACACGCTCGGCCGGGCGCTGCTCTGGGTCGCGGCGGCGGTGTGGCTGGTGGTCGCGGTCGGCGCGCTGCGCGCACTGCGGCGCGGGCGGCCCGCCCCCGCGCCCGTCCGCGTCCCGGACGACTGACGCCCCGAGCGCACCCGCCGAGCGCCGCGGCCGCACCGACCGCCGCGGCCCGTGCCCGCCCAGCCGGCCGGCCCCGCTCGGACGTCCCGGCGCCGGACGACCGTCCCCGCTCAGACGTCCCGCCGCCGGACGACCGTCACCGCGAGCAGCACGGACCCCACCGCCCACCCCGCGTAGGCGAGCCACGAGCCCGCCACCGTCGCCGGGTGCGGCGGGAGCAGCACGTTCGTCAGGTCGACCCAGGACAGCCGCCGCCAGGCGGTGAGCGGCAGGGCGTGCACGATCGCCGCCGACCAGGCGTGGTTCTCGTTGAACGAGGCGGGCAGCAGGAAGAGCACCAGGACACCGGCGACCACGGTCGCCGCCGCGTGCCGGATCAGCACCCCCAGGCCGAAGCCGGCCAGCGCGCAGACCGGCGCCAGCAGCGCGGCGGCCGCGACGACGCGCAGCGCGCCCGGCTCGGTGATCGACACCCCCGCGTGGCGGCGGTCGAGCAGGGCCTGCGCCGCCCAGAAGGAGGCCCCCGCGGCGAGCGTGCCGAGGCCGAGCATCGCCGTCGCCAGCACCCCGGCCTTGGCCAGCAGGACCGCCCGGCGGTCCGGGACGGCGGAGAAGGTGGTGCGGATCATGCCGCTGCTGTACTCGGCGACGACCACCGCGGCGCCGACCCCGACCGCGAGGAGCATCAGGAGGTCCACCGCCGCCATGGTGAACGAGACGTTCAGCGCCTGGCCGACCCTCCCGGACCCGGGCGGCGGGCCGCCGGGCTCGGTGTTCAGGTAGGTGTGGCGCGCGGCGTTGAGGTTGACGGCGACGAGGACCAGCAGCCCGGTCCCCAACACCCAGGGCATCGAGCGCAGGGACCAGAACCTGATCCACTCGGCGGCGTACAGGTCCCGGAAGCGGGGCCGGGGGTCGGGCGCGACGGCGTCGACGGCGTCGACGGCGCGAAGGGCGGTGTTCGGAACGGTGGTGGTCATCGCGGTCCTCCGGCGGAGTGGTCGGCGTGGTCGGCGGTGAGGGCCATGAACGCCTCCTCCAGGGAGGCCGTACGGGCGGTCAGTTCGAGCAGCGGGACGCGGTGGTCGAGGGCGAGCGCGCCGATCCGGGCCGGGTCCAGGCCGGTCACCAGGAGCGTCCCGGCGTCGTCGCCCGGCCGCACCTCGCCACCGGCCGCGCGCAGGGCGTCCGCCAGCGGCCCGGGCCCGGCGGTCCGGACGGTGACGCCCGGCGCGGCCGCGCCCTTCCCGGCGCCGCGGGCGGCGAAGTCCGCGACGCTCTCGTCCGCGATCAGCCGGCCCCGGCCGATGACGACCAGGCGGTCCGCGGTGTGCTCCATCTCGCTCATCAGATGACTGGAGACGAAGACCGTCCGGCCCTCGGCGGCCAGCCTCCGGAAGAGTTCGCGCACCCAGCGCACGCCCTCGGGGTCCAGCCCGTTCAGCGGCTCGTCGAACAGCAGCACCGGCGGGTCCCCCAGCAGCGCGGCCGCGATGCCCAGCCGCTGCTTCATCCCGAGCGAGTACCCGCCGATCCGCCGCCCGGCCGCCCCGGCGAGCCCGACCTCCGCCAGCACCTCCTCCACCCGTGCGCCCGGCACCGCGTTGCTCCGGGCGAGCGCCCGCAGATGGGCCCGGCCGCTGCGGCCGCCGTGCACGTGGCCGGCGTCGAGCAGCGCGCCGACGTGCCGCAGGCCGCGCGTCAGCTCCCGGAACGGGCGCCCGCCCACGGTGGCGGTGCCGGCGGTCGGCGCGTCCAGGCCGAGGACCATGCGCAGGGTGGTGCTCTTGCCAGCGCCGTTCGGGCCGAGGAACCCGGTGACCAGACCCGGGCGGACGGTGAAGGTGAGCTCGTCGACGGCGGTGGTGCGGCCGTAACGCTTCGTCAGTCGGTGGACTTCGATCATGTGCTCCACACTGCCGCCGGGCCGCCCACCGGCACATCCGACCGGGGAGGACACCTGGGCGCCGCCCGGTGTCACCCCTGGTCGTAAAGCCCCGGTCCGATGCCGCGCCCCGCCCCCGCCTCGTACGATCACCACATGTCCGAGACGCTCGCGCCCCCGCCGACCCTCCCGCCCCGGCTCCGGCGGGTACCGCCCGGTGCGTGGACCGCGCTCGCGTGGTGCCTCTCACTGCTCTGGCCCGCCGCCGCGGACGGCGGCCGTCCGTCCCGAGGGACCGCCGTCGGGGCGACCGACCCGAACCACCTGCCGACCGTCCACCAGGACTGGCTGACGGCGGCGTTCACCACCCCGGTCGCCCTGCTCGCCGCCGCCCTGCTGCGCCGTCGGCCCCGCACGGCCGTCGCGCTGCTGCTCGCCGCCACCGCGGCGCAGACCAAGGCCTGGCGCTGGGAGCTCCAGCTGCCGCCCACCGCGCTGCTCGCGCTGGTCACCGCCCTCTGCCTGGTCACCGCCGCCGAACCGCGCCGGACCTCGCGCGCGGCCCTGGCCATGGTGCTGGGCGCGCTGACACTGCATCTGCTGCTCGCGCCCGCGCTCGGCGGGGGCCTGCTGCTCACCGGCACCCGGATCGGCGCCAATGACGCGGGCGTGCTGATCGCCGTCATCGCCTGGCTGGTGGGCCGTTCGGTCCACCAGTCCCGGGCGCACGCCGAGGCGTTGAGCGCCCGGGCGGCGGCGCAGGCGGTCACCGCCGAACGGCTGCGGATCGCCCGCGAGATGCACGACACCGTGGCGCACAGCATCGGCATCGTCGCCCTCCAGGCGGGCGCGGCCCGCCGGGTCCTCGATTCCCGGCCGGAGCGGGCCCGCGAGGCCCTCGCCGAGATCGAGACCGCCGGCCGGGAGACCCTGGCCGGGCTGCGCCGGATGCTCGGCGCGCTCCGCCGGGCCGACGACGCCGACGACCCCGACGGCCCTGGCAACCTCGGCGGCCCCGGCAACCCCGGTAGCGGCGGCTCGTCCGTCCCGGCCCAGGGCCCGCCCGGTCTGGCCGACCTCGACCGGCTGGCCGCCGCGACCACCGCCGCCGGGGTGCGGGTCGACCTCCGCTGGCAGGGCGAACGGCACCGGCTGCCGCCCGAGGTCGACCTGGCGGCCTTCCGGATCGTCCAGGAGTCGCTGGCCAATGTGGTCCGCCACGCCGGCACCCCCTCCTGCCGGGTCACCGTCGACCACCGGAGTCCCGCCGAACTCGCCCTCGACATCAGCGACCGGGGCCGGGGCCGGGGCACCGCCCCCGCCGGCTACGGGCTGGTGGGCCTCCGGGAGCGGGTCGCCCTGCTGCACGGCGACTTCACCGCCGCGCCCCGCCCCGACGGTGGCTTCCGGGTCACCGCCCGCCTGCCGCTGAAGGGGTCCGCCCGATGACACCCGCACCGCCCGCCGCCCCCGGCGTCCCCGCCGTCCCGTCCGTCCCCGCCGTCCCGTCCGTCCGCGTCCTCCTGGCCGACGACCAGCCCCTCGTCCGGGCCGCCCTGGAGATGGTCATCACCGAGGCCGAGGACCTGGAGGTGGTCGGCGAGGCCGGGAACGGCGCCGAGGCCGTCCGGCTCGCCGAGGAACTGCGCCCGGACGTCGTGGTGATGGACATCCGGATGCCCGTGCTCGACGGCATCGAGGCCACCCGCCGGGTCACCGCCGGTCCCTCCGCGGCCCGCGTCGTCGTCCTCACCACCTTCGACGAGGACGAGAACGTCTACGCCGCCCTGCACGCGGGCGCCTCCGGCTTCCTCGTCAAGGACATGGCCCTGGACGACATCCTCGACGCGATCCGGGTGGTCGCCGCCGGCGAGGCCCTGCTCTCGCCGAGCGTCACCCGCCGCCTCATCGCCGAGTTCACCGCCCGCCCGGTCCCGGCCCCGGCCGCCGTACCGGCGTCCGTGCCCGCACCGTCGCCCTCGCCCTCGTCCTCGCCCTCGCCCTCGCCCTCGGCGGCCGACCGCCTCGCCGCCATCACCGAGCGGGAACGCGAGATCCTCACCCTCGTCGGCCGGGGCCTCGCCAATCCCGAGATCGCCACCGAACTCGTCCTCAGCCCCGCCACAGTGAAGACCTACATCACCCGCCTGCTCACCAAGCTCGCCGCCCGCGACCGCGTCCAACTCGTGATCCTCGCCTACGAGTCCGGCCTGGTGCCGCTGACCGCCGGTCCCTCGCCGGACCGGCGGTGACAGCGGGTCGAATCCCCACGCCGGGGGCCGCGCAGGCTCCGTTCCCGTCCGCCCGTTCAAGCCCCTCCGTCCGCTCCGTCCGCTCCGTCCGGGCCGCCCGGCCCGTCCGAGCCGCCCGTTCCGGCAGGCCCGCGACGAGCAGCGCCGCCAGGCTCGCCGCCGCCCCGACCGCGGCCACCACCGGCCAGCCGCCGTGCGCCCAGGCGAACGATCCCCCCAGGGAGCCCAGCGCGATGCCCAGGAACCGGAGCGTGAACCAGCACGTGTTCAGGCGGCTGTGGAGCGACGGGTCGAGGGTGAACAGGGCGCCCTGACAGACGACCTGGTTGCCCCAGGTCCCGACATCGAGGACGACCACCCCGACCGTCAGCCAGAGGATCCCGCTCCCGCCCGGCAGCAGCACGGCCCAGGCCGCGGCGGTGACCGCGATCGAGGCGAGCACGGCGCGGCGGCGGCCGAAGCGCTCCGCCTGCCGCCCGGCGGCGGTGGAGGCGAGGGCCCCGGCCACGGCGACCAGGCCGAACAAGCCGACGACGGTGGGGCCGTAGTGGTAGCGCTGTTCGAGGAGGAACGTCAGGGCGGTCCAGAAGGCGCCGAAGGAGACGCCGACCAGAGCCCCGGAGACGGTGGTCCGACGCACCGCCGGGTGGGTCGCGAACAGCCGCGGCACCGAGGCCAGCAGCTCGCGGTAGGGCACCGCCCGGGCGGCCGGGACCGTGGGCAGGGCCCGCCGCAGGACCAGCGCCAGCAGCAGGGTCGACGCGCACGAGCACCCGAACACGGCGCGCCAGCCAGCCAGTTCGGCGAGCGCCCCGGCGTACGTCCGGGAGGCCAGCACCCCGACCAGCAGACCGGCCTGGACGGTGCCGACGGTCCGCGCGGGGCTGCGGTCGCCCGCCAGCGCGACGGCCAGCGGCGCCACCAGCTGCGGGACCGGCGAGAGCACACCCAGGACGAAGGCCGCGACCACCAGCAGTCCCGCCGTCGGCGCGAGTGCACAGGCGGCCAGGGCACCGGCCGAGGCCGCGCACAGGCCGAGGACCAGTCGGCGCCGGTCCCGACTGTCCCCGAGCGGCACGATGAGCGCGATGCCCGCGGCGTACCCGATCTGGGTGGCGGTGGGCACGGCGCCGAGCGTCGCGGGCGGGACGTGCAGTGCGGCGGCGGCGCTGCCGAGCAGCGGTTGGCCGAGGTAGATGTTGGCGGCGGTCAGGGCGCTGGTCGCGGCGAGCAGCGCGGTGACCCGTCGCGGCCCACGGACCTCACGGTCGTTCTCGATCACGGAAGAGACGCTACGGAGCGCCACCTGTGGCAGGCTTTCGTCGATCCGCCGTCCACTGTCGAGAGTGCGCCACATGCATGGCAAGAGCGAGAACCGCGACGACTACCAGCACGTGCCGCGCCCGCTGGCCGCGATGGCCCGCGACCTGCCCGACGGCCACCACATCCCCCCGCACCACCACCGCCGGGCCCAGCTGATCTACGGCACCAGCGGGGCGATCACCGTCGTCACCGACCGGGGGACGTGGGTGGTGCCGGCCACCCGGGGCGTCTGGGTCCCGGCCGGCGTCGTGCACGCGATGACCTGCACCGGGCCGGTCCAGATGCGGACCTTGTACCTCGAACCCGGCGCCGCCCCCGGCCTGCCCGTCGCCCCGACGGTCGTCGCGGTGCCGCCACTGCTGCGCGAACTCATCGACGCCGCCACCCGGATCCCGCTCGACTACCGGACCGACGGCCGCGACGGCCGCCTCGTCGACCTGCTGCTCCTCGAACTCGCGCCACAACCCGTCCCCGCCCTGCACCTCCCGATGCCGACCGATCCCGCCCTGGAGGGCCTGTGCGCGGCGGTCCGCGCCGCCCCGGGCGAGCGCTGGACCACCACGACGGCCGCCGCCCACGCCCATCTCAGCCCGCGCAGCCTCCAACGCCGGTTCCCCGCCGCCACCGGCATGACCCTGACCCACTGGATCCAGCAGGCCCGCCTGATCCACGCCGTCACCCTGCTCGCCGCCGACACCCCGGTCACCACCGTCGCCACCGCGCTCGGCTACGCCACCCCCAGCGCCTTCACCGCCATGTTCCACCGCACCCTGGGCGTCCCCCCGAGCAGCTGGTTCGCCGAGGCGCCCGAGAACGTCCCCCGGCGCTCCACCTGACCGCGCTCGGCGCGCCCCGGGACCGCACGCAGCCGAACCGGTACTAATGGCACATGCCCACCAGCCAGCAACTGCAAGACCTTCGCTCCGAGTTGACCCCCACCGGCGAAGAACCGCCCACCCTGGTGACGGAGTTCGTCACCGGACGCGGACGGCTCGGCACCCTGGCCGTCCTCGCCGCCCAGCAGCAACGGATCATCACCTCCGACCGCCGCAGCCTCCTCCTGCTCGCCACCCGCTGCGCGGACGGGCCCCTGGGCGCCTGGTTCGCCGGCCTCGCCGACGGCGAGAGCGCGGCCCTGCGCACCCTGCCCGCCCTCGCCACCGCCTGCGGCCCGACCGGCACCACCGACACTCCCCTCCCCGGCTGCCAGGCCTACCCCTCCTACCTCGCCTGGCTCGCCCTGAACGGCCACCCACCCGCCGTCGCAGCCGCCCTGGTGGCCAACTTCACGGCCTGGGGCGGCTATTGCGCCGCACTGGCCGGGGCGCTGCGCCGCTTCCACGGCTTCGACGAGGAGGCCTGCGCCTTCTTCGACTTCTTCGCCCAGCCCCCGACCGCCCTGGAGCAGGCAGCCACCGAGGCCATCGGCCCGGCAGGCCTCACCGACCCGGATCTTGACGCCGCCCGCGAGTACGGCCGCCTGCTCCAGGCCTATGAGGGGTCGTTCTGGAGCACCCTCGCCGATCTCCCCTGAGACGACCAGCCCTGCTGGTGCCGCAGCCCGATCACCCGTCGACCGCTTCCACGAATTCCGTCAGCTCGGCGGCGGTCGGCCGGTCCTCGGAATCCGCCAACAGAACATGCCGAAGGCGGGCCTGAAGGGCCGGCCAGGGCGTCGAGGTCGACATCGGGACCGCGCGTTCGGCGATGGCCGCTCGCATCGCCTCCACCGACGCACCCCTCCCGATTCCGACAGCTTCGTAGTCCAGCGGCCACCTCCCGGTGACGCAGGTCCACAGCGTGCCGGCGAGTGCGTGGACGTCGGCGCTCTGCGTTGTGCAGACGGGCTGCGGGCCGTCGATGATCCGGGCGGCCAGCTCGGGGGCGGTGAGGTGGATCATCGTGCCGTCGAACCGCCGCCACGGCGTGCTGCCGACCTGCCGCGACCAGGCGAAGTCCAGCAGCCGTACACCGTCCTCGGTGTGGATCCCGTGCTGGGGCTGGAGGTCCCCGTGCACCCACCCGGCCCCGTGCAGGTCGGCCACCGCGCGGCACAACCCGACCGCAGCGGCCAGGGCTTCGCCGCGCCCACCGGCACCCTTGCGCACCGGCCGGAACACGTCCCAGGTGGACGGCCCGGCCAGCCACGGGGTGACGTACCAGACGCCGTCGTCGACGCGACCGACCGTGACGGCGTACTCGGGGAGTTGCTCCAGGACAGCGGCTTCGCGGGCGGTGACCTCGGCGGCCTCGCCGGTGCCGAGCTTGATGCCCACCGCACCTTGCGGACCCCTGGCCTTCCACACCGCCGAGCCCCGCCGGTCGCTGATCCCCTCCAGCGCCAGCGGCCCGCAGAGCGCCTCCGCGGCTTTCAACGCCGCTGCGGCCTCGGGAGGGAACTCGCCCATGCTGCCACTGCCTTCCACTCACAAGGAACGCGCTCGAAGACGTGCGACGGACCGACTCGACCTCCACTGCACGGGCCCGCCTTTCGGAGCGGGCCTTCATGTCTCGGGCAGGGCTCGCCCGCCACCCGGAGGAGCGAACCCTCCGCGAGGCGTCCGGTCAGGCGAAGTCCTCCTCGGAGAGCGAGACTTGAGCTTCGCCCTCCGGCGTGTCCGGGCCACCTTCGCCTTCGAAGTCGGCTTCTACTGGCTCAGCCCGGTGTTTGAACATCACCGAGGCCGCAGCTGCGGCCAGGACTGCGGCTCCGGCCACAGCTCCGGCCACTGCGGGAGTGGGACTCTTCTTGGGGTTGGTCTCTGCCATGGTTCGCAGGGTAGCCCCGGGTGAAGTGATACGGCGGCAGCCCCTGAGATTCGCGCCGTCCGGCGGTTCGGACCGCACCACGGCCTGGTGCGGCAACGCCTGGCGAACGGCGCGCTTCAGCAGCACCGCGCGGTGGACAACCTCCGTGGAGCTTCCGAGCATCTCGACGCAGCGGTTCGCACTCGCCGCCTCCCGGCCTGCGCGCCCGGAGCGTTCAGCAATGAAGGAGCAACGCTGTCCGGGGGCGGACGGCGGCGAGGCCCGGCCCGGTGGGATCACCGGGCCGGGCCTCGACGTGCTGACCGGCGCGGTCAGGCCTGCCAGTGGGGCTTGCCGCTGACCATGCGGCAGGTGATCACGCGGCCGCCGGCCTCGTGGGTGGTCCTGCCGAGGTCGGCGTCGCGGCAGAACTGGCCGGCCTTGTAGCAGTTGCCCGCGTTGGACTTGATCTCGCAGTCACCGGCGGCGGCCGCGGGCTTGGTCTCGGCCGGCGTGGGGTCGGTGGGCGGCTGGGCGGTGGTCGCCTTGGGCTGGGGTGCGGCCTTGGTGGGGGTCGGCTGGGCGGCCTTGGTCGGGGCGGTGCTCGGCACGACCGGGGCGACCGGGGCGACCGGGGCGGGCTCGGCCGCCGGCTTGGTCGGCTCGGGCACGACGGCGGTCGGCGCGGGCGCCGGGGGCGGCGTCTGGACCGGTGCGGCCGCGGGGGTGGTGACGGCCGGGGCGGCCGGGGGCGGGGTGGTGACCGCGACCGGGGTGGTCGGGGCCGCCGGGGTGGTGACCGCGACGGTGGCGGTGTCGGCCGCCGTCGGGTCACAGCCCGTGAGGGCGAGACCGACCGTGAAGACGAGTCCGGCGACAGCGGCCAGGCCGCGACGACCGCCGCGCATCCGTGAAGGCATGGACGTGAACGCTCCGTTCCACTTGAAAGAGGATCGTGAGTCAACCAGACCGTTCACACCATCTGTCCATCGTTCAAGCACTTGTAAGCAGATCGAGATCCAGCCATCACGGAGAGTGTCCGGACTCGCCAGTACGATCACGCACCGCCCACTGCCGCTACTGCCGCTACTGCGTCACGGCGATATTGGTCAGTCCTGCCGTCGCACCGGTGACGGTGTTGGACGCGTACACCACGTTGGGCCGCCCCCCGCAGGCCGAGACCGAGGTGATCCGGATCGCGTAGGCGCCGGCGCCGCCGAGGTCCGAGGTGTTGCCGCGCCAGGTGTTCCCGCAGCCGTTCGGGAAGGACGGGGAGGTGACCGGATTGTGCGTCTCGTAACCGTTCGCGAAGGTGCCGGGCGCGGCGAAGGTGCCGCGGTTGCCCTCGATCAGGTAGCCGCTGCCCTTGACGTCCACCCAGGAATCGGCGGAGTTCTCCCCGCTGATGCCCCGCCCGTCGAAGGTGTTGCCCCGGATCGTGCCGCCCGAGGTGCCCTCCTTCACGTCGATGCCCTCGGCGGCGACGTACGGGCCGATCCGGTTGTTCTCGACCAGGACGCGGTCCGAACGGTCGGCGCCGCCGGTGTTGCCGTGGCAGCCCCAGTTGGAGTTCGCCGAGCCCAAGTAGACGCCCTCGCCGTATCCGGGCTGGGCCTGCCCGGTGTACTCGACGACCGAGTTGCGCAGCACCCCGTCGGCGGAGGAGCGGCGGAAGTGCACACCCTCGTCCTCGACATGGTGCACGTACAGCCCGTCGGCCACCACGTGCGGCGAACTGTCCAGCACGACGCCCTTCTTGGAGTCCTTCACGGTGAATCCGGTGAGGTTCCAGTAGGGCGCGCCGTACAGCCACAGGCCGTAGCCGGAGTCCCAGCCGGCGGTCGGGACGGGGCAGGAGGGGGCGGAGCCCGACGGGCCGTCGTTCACGAGGACGGCGGTGCGCGGCCCGGTGAGCGTCACCGGCTGGGCGGCCGTCCCGGCCCGCTGGGCGACGAACGAGCCGTGGTACTCGCCGGGTGCGAGCCTGATCGTCTGCCCGGGCGCGGCCGCCGCCAGCGCGGCCCGCAACTGGGCGGCGGTGGACACGTCCACGGTCTGCGCGACGGGCCGGACGGCCGCGGCTGCGGGGGCGGCGGCAGCGAGCAGCAGGGCCGCGGCGGTGGCGGCGGCCAGGACGGCGGGATTCGGGGACACGGGACCTCCGGGGCGACGGTGACGGAGTCGATCAAGTTAAGGTCCCTTACTTTCTTCCCCGGTCCGCCCGCCGCCACGCCTGCGCCCCAGCCGTCCGGCTGGTCGGCTGGCCGGGACGGCCGGGACGGACGGCCGACCCCACCCCGGCAGCACCTCAGTCCGTCGGCGACGAGCGGCGTTCGAAGACCTCGGGGCGGGCGAGGTCGAGCGCCGTGGCGACGGCCCCGAGCAGCACCGCCTCCTCACCGAGGCTGCTGGCGGCGAGGGTGGGCCGCATCGGCGTGAGGCGGTGCAGGGCCTGGCCGAGGGGTTCGAGCAGGAGGTCCGCGCTGCCGCCTATGCCGCCGCCCAGCACGATCAGGTCCGGGTCGAGGACGGCCGACACCACGGCGAGCGCGTAGGCGAGCTGCCCGGCCGCGCGATGCACGGCGGCGGCGGCGAGCGGGTCGCCGGCGCGGGCCTCGTCGAAGACCCGCTTGGCCGTCAACGGGCCCGTCATCCCGAGGTCCAGCGCCGTCCGGACGACCGCCTCCGCGGCGGCGACCTGCTCGACGGTGCCGCCCGGGGTGCCGTCGGGGTGCGGCGGGAGCGGGACCATGCCCACCTCGCCGAGCGCGCCGTGGGCGCCGAGCAGCGGCTCGCCGTCCCTGACCACACCGACGCCGAGGCCCGTCCCGGCCACCAGGTAGACGAACATGCGGCTGCCGCTCCCCCGCCCGGCGCCGAGGGTGTACTCGCCGAGCGCGGCCAGGTTGGCGTCGTTGCCGACGGTGATCGTGGTCTCCAGCCCGGCCGCGATCCGGTCGAACAGCCCGGGTCTGCCCCAGCCCGGCAGGCTGGTGGCGTACCGGACGCCGCGCCGCTCCTCGTCCCAGACGCCCGGGGTGCCGATCACGGCGTGCACGATGTCGGCCGCCGCGACCCCGGCCTCGGCGGTGGTCTCCCGGGCCGCGGCCACCACGGCGTCGGCCACCGCGTTCGCCGTCCGCCCCTTGTTCGGGATGTCGCGGCGGGCCACGATGTCCCCGGCGAGGTCCGCGACGGCGACCCGCAGCCGGGCCCGGCCGATGTCGACGCCGAGCACGTGCCCGGCGAGCGGGTCGGGCTCGTACAGCACGGCGGTCCGCCCGCGCTCGGGGACGAAGCGCCCGGCCTCGCGGGCCAGCCCGGCCTGTTCCAGGGCCGCCAGCGCGGCGGAGACGGTGGGCTTGGACAGCCCGGTGTCACGGGCGAGTTGGGCGCGCGAGGACGGGCCGCCGAGGCGCAGCCGTTCGAGCAGCAGCCACTCGTTGTTGCTGCGCAGCCGCTGCCGGTTCCACGGCTGCGCCGGCGTGGGGCCCGGCGGAACGGTGGTCGGCAGGTCGCGGCTCATCAAGTCCTCCGGTCCGGTTGCTTCTCCCGGGCACGACACGCCCTGGGCACCAGCCAGTATGACCCGTTGTCACACCGCCCACCGGCGGGGTTCCCGCCCGGGACCGGCACCGCCGGGACGCGGCGATCGGGAGGACGGGACGCCCCGGGAGGGACGGAAGGGGGGAGGAAGCGCGGCGGGAGCGGTCGGTCGTCACACTCCTCTTGCCACTAATAACCTATACCGCAAGGGGGGCCTTGCCGCAAGGCCCCCGTCCTGCCGCACAATCAACGGTCTGTGCCCGGAACGAACCCCCCTTGGAGTTTTGCTCAGTGCATCAGCCCCAGTCGGTACAACGGATCGGAACCGCTGCCATGACCACCCCCGCCACCAGCGTGTTCGACCTTCCCGACCGTCTCTCCGCCAAGGCGGACCCGGCCCTGGTCGGCCCGGACGAGCGGCACTTCGCGGCCGTCGCGGAGAGCCTCGAGCGGACGATCGCCGAGGCCTCCGACGGCCTCGACGCCGCCCTCCGCGCTCCCGGCGGCGCCGGCCGGGCCTCGATGGACCGGGACCTGGAGGTCCACCGGCTGACCGGCCGGCTGCGCGCCCTGCGCCGCTTCGGGCTGGACCTGTGCCTGGGGCGGATCGTCCCGGCGGACGGCGCCGAGCCGGTGTACATCGGGCGCCTCGGCCTGACCGACCCCGAGGGCCGCCGGCTGCTGATCGACTGGCGCTCGCCCGCCGCCGAACCGTTCTTCGCCGCGACCCACGCCGGCCCGATGGGCCTGGCCAGCCGCCGCCGCTACCGCTGGACCAGGGGTCGGATCACCGACTACTGGGACGAGGTGTTCGCCGCCGAGGGCCTCGACGGGCACGCCGCGCTGGACGACCAGTCGGCGTTCATCGCCACGCTGGGCAGCAGCCGTTCGTCGAAGATGCGGGACGTGCTGGCCACCATCCAGGCCGACCAGGACGCCATCGTCCGGGCCGGCTCGCGCGGCGCGCTGGTCGTCGACGGCGGTCCCGGCACGGGCAAGACCGTGGTCGCCCTGCACCGCTCCGCCTACCTGCTCTACTCCGACCCGCGCCTCGGGCACCGCCGCGGCGGCCTGCTGTTCGTCGGCCCGCACCAGCCCTACCTGGACTACGTCGCCGATGTGCTGCCCAGCCTCGGCGAGGAGGGGGTGCGGACCTGCACCGTGCGGGACCTGGTCGCCGAGGGCGCGGGCGCGGCGGCCGAGCCCGACCCGGAGGTGGCCCGGCTGAAGTCCTCGGCGGGCATGGTGCGGGCGGTGGACCAGGCCGTGCGGATCTACGAGGAGCCGCCCACCGAGGGCATGACGGTCACGACCGACTGGGAGGACGTCCGGCTGGACCCCGACGACTGGGCCGAGGCCTTCTCGGCCGCCGACCCGGGC
Organism: Kitasatospora sp. cg17-2; assembly: GCF_054031055.1. Taxonomy (NCBI): domain Bacteria; kingdom Bacillati; phylum Actinomycetota; class Actinomycetes; order Kitasatosporales; family Streptomycetaceae; genus Kitasatospora; species Kitasatospora sp. cg17-2. Next base: position 8,816,737 of record NZ_CM132923.1, on the reverse strand, counting down.
ACCCCGCACAACGAGGCGCGCGAGGAGGTGTGGGCGGAGCTCGCGGAGATCCTGCTGACCAAGCTGAAGGGCGGCGAGGACATCCCGGTCGAGCTGTTCCAGCGCTCGCTGCGACGGGACCGGGAGCTGGTCGCGACCCTGAACCGGGCCTGGCCGCTGCTGGAGGCCGCCGACGTGGTCGGCGACCTGTGGACGGTGCCCGCCTACCTGCGGCTGTGCGCCCCCTGGCTCGCCCCCGAGGAGGTCCGCCTGCTGCAGCGCGCCGAGCCGCAGGCGTGGACGGTGTCGGACCTGCCGATCCTGGACGCGGCCCGGCAGCGGCTCGGCGACCCGGCGGACGCCCGCCGCAAGCGCCGGGAGCAGGTCGCCCTGGCCGCCGAGCGCGACCGGATGGCCGATGTCATCACCTCGATCCTCGACTCGGACCACGACGGCGAGGGGGCCGTCGCCATGCTGCGCGGCCAGGACCTCAAGGACACCCTGGTCGACGGCAGCTCGCTGCCCGCCGTCGACCCGGACCGGCTGGCCGGGCCGTTCGCGCACATCGTGGTCGACGAGGCGCAGGAACTGACCGACGCCGAGTGGCAGATGCTGCTGTCGCGCTGCCCGTCCCGGAGCTTCACCATCGTCGGCGACCGGGCCCAGGCCCGGGAGGGCTTCACCGAGTCCTGGCAGGAGCGGCTGGCCCGGATCGGTATCGACCGCGCCCAGGTGGCCTCGCTGAGCGTCAACTACCGCACGCCGGAGGAGGTCATGGCGGAGGCCGAGCCGGTGATCCGGGCCGCCCTGCCGGACGCCAACGTCCCCACCTCGGTGCGCCGCAGCGGGGTGCCGGTCACCCACGGCCCGCTCACCGATCTGGACGGCATGCTGGCCGACTGGCTGGCGGCGCACGCCGAGGGCACGGCCTGCGTCATCGGCGACGCGGCCTTCGCGGCGGAGTTCGGCGCGACCTGCCGCGAGGAGTTCCGGGCGAGCGGCCGGATCCGGGCGCTCACGCCGCGGCTGGCGAAGGGGCTGGAGTTCGACCTGGTCGTGCTGGTCGACCCGGCGGGCTTCGGCGAGGGCGTCGGCGGCGCCGTGGACCGCTATGTCGCGATGACCCGGGCGACCCGGCAGCTGGTCGTGCTCACCGGGGCCTGACCGGTGCGCGTCCCCGGCGGCGTCCCATGACCATCGCCGCCGGGGACCGGGGCCGCCCCGGCCGGGCCCGGTCTCAGGCCACCCAGCCGGCCGTGATCCCCTGGACCGCGGACCCGTCCAGGTCCGCGAGCTTGGCCCCGACGAAGGCGCGGGCCCGGTCCGAGGTCTGGGCGCGGAACGGCGGCCGCTCGGCGGTGAGCGCGGCGACGATGCCCGCCGCGGCCCCCTCCGCGCTCTGCGCCTGGTCGAAGGCCGTCCGGGTGCGGGCCGCGTAGGCGTCCAGCGCGGGCGCGTACGGACCGGCGGCGGCCAGCAGGGCCGGCAGGTCGATGCCCTGGCTGGCGACGAACTCGCTGGCCACCGCGCCCGGTTCGACGACCGTGACGGTGACGCCGACGGTCGCGGCGACCGGGGCCAGCGACTCCATGAAGCCCTCGACGGCGAACTTGGCCGCGCAGTACGCCTCGTTGAAGGGCTGGCCGACCACGCCGCCGACGCTGGTGACGGTGACGACCCGGCCGCCGCTCGCCCGCAGGTGCGGCAGCGCGGCCCGGGTCACGTCGACCACGCCGAAGAAGTTGACCTCCATCACCTCGCGGACGGGGGCGAGCCCGTCCTGTTCGACGGTGCCGACCCGGCCGGCGCCCGCGTTGTTGACCACGGCGTCGAGGCGGCCGTGCCGGGCGACGACGTCCGCCAGGCACCCGGCCACGGAGTCGGTGTCGGTGACGTCGAGCCGGGCGATCTCGATCCGGTCCGCGACGCCGGCCGCCTCGGCGGCCTTCGTCAGCGGGCCGGAGCGGCCGGTGTCGCGCATGGTGGCGACGACCCGGAAGCCCGCACCGGCCGCGGCGACGGCGGCGGCCAGGCCGATGCCGCTGGAGGTGCCGGTGATGAGAACGATCCGGTCGCTGGTGGTCACGGGGACTCCTTGGGATCTGCAGACGTCATTTGTGTGCGTGCACACACACCATAGCAGGATGCGTGCGCGCACACGCAAAAAGGTAGGCTTCCCGGTATGTCGCAGCGCACCGACCTCACCCTGGGGGACCTCACCGCCCGCGACCACGCCTTCTACGGCCTGGTCTGGGCGGGCACGACCCTGAGCGCCCGGGTCGACCAGGCCCTCGCCCGGGCCCACGACCTGCCGCTCTCCTGGTTCGAGGTGATGCTCTGGCTGCGCGGCCAGACCGAACCGGTCGCCGCCTCCGACCTGGGCGCCAAGACCCTGCTCAGCCGCAGCCAGGTCTCCCGGGTCGTCGACGCCCTGCAGGCCCGCGGCCTGGTCGAGCGCGCCCCCTCCCCCACCGACGCCCGCTCGGTGCGGATCGCGCTCACCGCGGAGGGACGGCGACTGTTCGCCGAGGCCGACGCCACCCGCCGGGCGGCGCTCGCCGAGGTCTTCGACGACCGCCTCGACGACGGCGACATCGCCGCGCTGGAGGCCGTCTGGGCCAAGCTCAAGCGACCCGCCGGGGCCTGAGCGGCCGGGCGCGGGCCGTCACCCCGCCGTCCCGCGCCCCGATACCGGAACCCCGCCGGCCGGTCAAGGATGCGCGACTCCCTGGGCGAGCCGCGCCGCAGAGCGTGATCATGGACCTATGCGGTTCCGGCACGACGACGGAGGAGACGGCGGCACCCCCACGAACGCGGACACCACCGCGCTCACGGCGGCGGCCGCGGCGCTCTCCGGGAGCGGCCCGGACACTACCGACAGCGACAACCCCGACCTCCTGCGTGAACTGCTCGCCGCCCTGCCGACCGGCGTCGCCCTGCTCGACACCGAACTGCGCTGGCTGTACCTGAACGCCGCCTTCGCCACCGTCACCGGTCTGCGCCCGGCCGATCTGCTGGGTCGCCCGGCCCAGGACACCGCCTTCGCCGAGGCCGTCGGCACGCTGCGCCGGGTCCTGGACGACGGCCGCGACCGCGAGCGCGCCACCGGGGGCCCGGACGGCCCGGGCGCGCCCGTCCCGGTCGGCCTGCGGGTCCGCTACCGACCGCTCACCGCCGGCGGCCGCGTCGTCGGCGTGATCGTCGCCGTCCTGGACGACCCCGATCCGGCCCAGGAGCTGCACCGCGAACTCACCCGGGCCCGGACCAGGCTCGCCCTCCTGGAGGCTTCCGCCGAGCGGATCGGCACCACCCTCGACATCGACACCACCGGCGCCGAACTCGCCGTGTTCGCCGTGCCGCGGCTGGCCGAACTCGCCACCGTCGACGTCCTGCCGCCGGACACCGCCGCCCGGCCCGGCGGAGCACCGGGTCTGCGGTTCCACCGGGCCGGACTGGCCGCCGCGCCCGCGCTGCGCCCGGACGTCGGAGCACTGGCCCGCCCGGGCGAGTCGGTGCGCCACCGGGAGGGGTCGGTGGCGGCGCGCGCCCTGGCCTCCGGGGTCGCCGTGCTGCTCGCCCCGCAGGGCGCCGAGGAACTCGCCGCGGCGGCGCCCGATCCGCACACCGCGGCCGCCTTCCGCGCCGCCGGGGTCACCTCGCTGCTGGTGCTGCCGCTCACCGCGCGCGGTGAGATGGTCGGTCTGCTGACCCTCGCCCGCACCGCCGCCTCGCCCGGCTTCGGACCGGACGACGCGGTGCTGGTCGGGGACCTCGCCGCCCGGGCCGCGACCGGCATCGACAACGCCCGCCGCTACAGCCGCTCCCAGGGCATCGCGCTCGACCTCCAGCGCGCCCTGCTCAGCGAACCGGGCAACCCGCACCAGAACCTCGAACTCGCCTCCCGCTACCTGCCGTCCGGCAGCAGTTCGGTGGTCGGCGGCGACTGGTACGAGACCGTCCGGCTGCCGTTCGGCCGGACCCTGCTGGTCATGGGCGACGTGATGGGCCACGGCGTCGAGGCCGCCGTCGACATGAGCAACTACCGCTCCACCCTGCGCGACGTCGCGGGCATGGACCTGCCGCCGCACCGGATCCTGCGCCAGCTGGACACCGTCATCGCCGCCAACGAGTCCGCCCGACCCGCGACCTGCCTGCTCGCGCTCGCCGACCCCGGCCGGGGCCGGTGGACCTTCTCCTGCGCCGGACACCTCCCGCCCGCCCTGATCGCGCCCGGCCGGCCCACCGAACTGCTGCGGGTGCCGACCGGCCCGCCGCTCGGTACCGGGGTCGGCGGCTACGAACAGACCACCCGGACCCTGCTGCCCGGCGAGACCCTGCTGCTGTACACGGACGGGCTGGTGGAGCGGCGCGGCGAGGACATCGATGTCTCGCTGGCCCGGCTGGCCGCCCTGCGGCTGCCGGTCACCGGCCCGCTGGACGAGCTGCTCGACGCCGCCCTGCACGCCCTCGGCCCGGCCTCCGGGCACCCGGCGGAGGACGACGTCGCCGTCCTGGCGGCCCGGCCGAGGCTCCGGCCGCCGCCCCGGGCGCAGCAGTCCCGGGGGTAGCGGTGCCGGGACTGCCGTCCCGGGCGCGGCTGCCGGGTTCGCCTGCCCGGGGCTCAGCGCTCGCCCGGCCCCCAGACCTTGCCCGGGCCTCATAGCCTGCCCGGGCCTCAGACCTTGCCCAGGGCCTGTTCCAGATCGGCCCAGAGGTCCTCGGGGTGCTCGATGCCGACGGCCAGCCGAACGGTGCCGGGGCCGATCCCGGCGGCGGCCAGTTCCTCGTCCGAGAGCTGGCGGTGCGAGGTGCTGGCCGGGTGCATGACGAGGGTGTGCACCCCGCCGAGCGAGGGCGCGAGCGAGGCCAGGCGGAGCGCGCCGACGAAGGCCCCCGCGGCCTCGCGCCCGCCGGCCAGGTCGACGGCGAACACCCCGCCCACTCCCTCCGGCAGCAGCCGGCGGGCCAGCTCGTGGTCCGGGTGGCCCGGCAGGCCCGGGTGGTGCACGGTGGTGACCGCCGGGTGGGCGGCGAGCCGTCCGGCCAGGTCGAGCGCGGACTCGCAGTGCCGGCGCATCCGCAGGCCCAGGGTCTGCATCCCGCGCAGGGTCAGCCAGGCGGCGAACGGGTCCAGGGAGGCGCCGAGTTCGACCCCGTGCTCCCAGACCCGGTGGTGCAGGTCGGCGTCGGCGAAGACGGCGACCCCGGCCAGCACGTCGGAGTGGCCGCCCAGGTACTTGGTGGCCGAGTGGACCACGACGTCCGCCCCGTGCTCGATCGGGCGGCAGAGCAGCGGGGTGGTGAAGGTGTTGTCCACCACGCTCAGCACCCCGGCCTCCCGGGCGACGCCGATCAGGGCCGGCAGGTCGGTGACCCGCGCGGTCGGGTTGGAGACCGTCTCCAGGTACAGCAGCCGGGTGTTGGGCCGCAGAGCGGCGCGGACCTCCTCCGGGTCGTCACCCCGGACGTGGGTGACCGTCACGCCCCAGCGCGCGGCCAGATCGGCCAGGGCCGCGAAGGTGCCGCCGTACAGGCTCTCCTGGGCGATCACATGGTCCCCGGAGCGGAGCAGCGCGAGCAGCACGGTGTTGATCGCGCCCATCCCGGAGGAGGCGGCCAGCGCACCGCTGCCGCCTTCCAGCCCGGCCACCGCGTGCTCCAGCGAACGGACCGTCGGATTGCCCAGCCGGTTGTAGAGGAAGGCCCGGTCGGGCCCGGCGAAGGCCTCCGCCAGCGCGTCGCCGTCGGGGAACGCGAAGACGTGGCCCTGATGGATCGGCACGCCCAGCGGCCGGCTTCCGGTCACCTCGGTCACGGGCGGGTGGACGATCCGGCTCTCGGGCCGCAGCCCGTCGTGGAAGTCGCTCATCCCCCCATCCTGACCGCGTCCGCCGTCACCGGGCCAGGGCCAATCCCACCCGGGTGGCCCCGGATCCCCGGTCGCCGGGGTGCCGACGTCCGTCCGTCCCTCCGTACCCCTGTCACGGAGGGACGGACGGGTCCCGGGGCTCCCGGCGTCCGGGCGCCGCCCGGCCCTGGTCGGGGCCGGGGCGGCGCGATCGGAGCCGGGCTGCCCGGTCAGGGTCGGTGGCCGATCAGGGTCGGTGACCCGACCGGAGCCGGTGGCCCGAGCGAACCCGGTGGCCCGACCGGCCCCGGCGGCCGGGGCGGTACCGGATCGGCGCGGCGGCTCCCGGACCGTGCCCGGTGTGCGCGGCGGGGCCGCTCAGAGCGACTCGGCGACGCCGGGGGTCAGCAGGCGCAGCCGGCCGGTCAGGTCGGGGGCCGAGAAGGCCCCGGTGATGGCGGCCGGGTCCTCGCCGAGGTGCTCCCAGGACTCGTAGTGGACCGGGACCACGGTGCGGGCTCCCAGGAGCCGGGCGAGTTCGGCCCCCTCGCGGGCGCTCATCGAGAACGCCCGGTCGCCGGTGGACGGGAAGTGGGCGTCGCCCAGGTGCAGGAAGGCGGTGTCCACGGTGAAGCGTTCGGCGATGCCCGCCAGCGCGTCGTGGCGGACGGTGTCCCCGGAGAGGTAGAGGGTGCCGCCCTCGTACTCGACGACGAATCCGGTGACCGGACCGGTGGCCTCCTCGGTGCCCGGCGGCCCGTGCCGGGCGGGCGTGGCCGTCACCGTGACGGTCGTGGCGCCGGCGGTGATGCGACGGCTCTCCCAGGTCGCCAACCCCTCGGCCGCTCCCCCGAGCCGTTCGGCGGCCTCGGGTGTGGTGAGCACGGTGGTGGCGCGGGCCAGCACCGTCCGGCCGGTCGGGTCGAGGTTGTCGGCGTGCTGGTCGTGGGAGAGCAGGACCAGGTCGATCGGCGGCAGCTGGTCGGCGGTGAGCGCCGGGCCGGCGGTGCGGCGCAGCGGGCGGGCCGCCGGGTAGTCGGCCGGGCCGGGGTCGAGGGCCGGGTCGGTGAGGACGGTCAGGTCGCCGATCCGCAGCAGGACGGTGGCGGTGCCCAGGTGGGCGGCGGTGACGGTGACCGGGGCGGTGGGCGTCGGCGTGGTGGTGGCAGTAGTCGCGGTGGTGGTCGTGTTCGGTGCTGGTGCGCTGTGGTCGGACATCTCTCTGCTTCCCCCGTAGTACGTGCGGTGCCGCTGCCGGGGCGTCAGCCGCGGGCCGCGCGCTCCGCCTTGGCGTCGATCTTCTCCTGGAGCGCGGTCAGCAGGCCCTGGAGCAGGCCGATGGTGATCTCGTCGGTGAGGTTGCCCTCCTCGTCGAAGCGCTCGTGCGCCCGGAAGACGATGACCTCGGGCTTCACCACGACGTCGGTCTCGGTCCAGACGAAGACCTGGCGGAGCGCCAGCTGGGCGCGGACGGTGCCGAAGTTGGTCGGGGCGGCGCCGAGGATGGCGGCCGGCTTGCGGTGCAGCGGCAGGCCCTCGGTGCGGGTCCAGTCGGTGCTCAGCCAGTCGATGGCGTTCTTGAGCACGCCGGGGATTGAGTAGTTGAACTCGGGGGTGGCGATCAGCAGGCCGTCGGCCTCGGCGACCCGGCGGCGCAGGTCCTCGACGACGGCCGGGCGCAGCTCGGGGGTGTCGAGGTCCAGGTCGTACGGCGGGATCTCGCGCAGGCCCTCGTAGATCTCGATCTCCTGGCCGCCCGGGTTGAACTTCTGGGCGGCCTTCAGCAGCCGGGTGTTGTGCGAGTCGGCGCGCAGCGAACCGGAGATGGCGAAGATCTTGGACGCGGTCATGACGTACTCCTCGATGGGGATGTGACTGCCGGTGATCTGACTGTCCGTATGACACGGATGTGACTGCCGGTGCCGTGGTGACTGCCGGGGTCGACACCGAGAAAACTAGACGGACCAGTTCATCCTGTCAACTGAACTGTTCAGTCTTGACACTGAACTGAATGGTGTAGTTCAGTCGACCCATGACCACGACACCCGTGCACACCGCCCCGACGACCACCGGCCGCTCCGTCGCCCGCGTCGTCTCCCCGTTCCACACCTTCGAGGGCGCGGGCTTCCCCGTCCGCCGCCCCTTCCCCACCGCCGAGCTGCCCTTCCTCGACCCCTTCCTGATGGTCGACCAGGTCGGCCCGGTCGACCTCGCCCCCGGCGAGGCCAAGGGGGCTCCCCCGCACCCGCACCGGGGCTTCGAGACCATCCAGTACGTCATCGACGGCGACATCGCGAACGCCGACTCCCGGGGCCACCGGGCCGTGGTCCGCGGCGGCGGCGTCCAGTGGCTGACCGCCGGCTCGGGCATCGTGCACGAGGCCCTGCCCACCCCCGAGTTCCTCGCCGCCGGCGGCCGCCAGCACATGCTGCAGATCTGGGTGAACCTGCCCGCGCGGCTCAAGGGGGTGCCGCCGCGCAGTCAGAACGCCGAGGCCGCCGACCTGCCCGTGGTCCGCACCGCCGAGGGCGCCGAGCTGATCGTGCTCGCCGGGACCACCCACGGCGCGACCGCGCCCTTCCGGACCCACACCCCGCTCCTGGTGGTGCACGCCCGGCTCGCGGCCGGCGGCTCGGCGACGTTCACCGCTCCGGCCCACCACACCGCCGCGTTCCACACCCTGACCGGCCGGGCCGAGACCGCGGGCGTCCCGCTGCCCGACGGCCACCTCGCCGTCCTCGACCACGACGGCGAGGGCTTCACCGTCCGGGCCGTGGACGGGCCGGCCGAGGTGCTCGTCCTGGCCGGCGAGCCGATCGGCGAACCGGTCGCCCGCAGCGGGCCGTTCGTGATGAACACGGTGGCCGAGCTCCACCGCGCCCAGCTGGACTTCTCGCGCGGTCTGATGGGCCGGATGCCGGTATGAGCGCCTTCCCGGCCCGGCTCGCCGCCCGGCCCACGGCCGCCCTCGGCCCTGCCGCCCGCAACCCCACCGCCCCGCGCCCGCACGCCGCCCACGACCGAGGTGCCGCCACCGCGCCGGGCCGGCGGGCGCCGGGGTCGACGGCCGCGGCACTGCTGATCGCCGCCGCCGCGAGCGGGATCTCCGGGCCGAGTCTGGCCCTGCCCACCGCCGCCCACGCCCTGGGCCTCCCGACCGCCTCGGCGGCCTGGCTGATGACCGCGTACGGACTCGGCCTGCTCGCCGGTACCCCGCTGCTGTCCGGCACCGCCGGGCGGCGCGGCCCCGCCGCCCTGGTCCGGGCCGGCGCGGCGCTGGTCGCCCTCGGCGCCGCGATCGTGCTGGCCTCGCCCTCCGCCCTGCTGCCGCTGGCGGCGGGGCGGGCGGTGGAGGCCGCCGGAGCGGCGGGGCTGACCGTCGCGGCCTTCCGGATCGCCGGCCGCGACCGCACCGGCCGCTCCACCGGCCTGGTCGCGATCGGCAACGCGGCCGGCGGCACGCTCGGCCTGTTCGTCGGCGCGGGCGCCGCGCAGCTGCTCGGCTGGCGGGCCGCGCTGGTCATGCCGCTGCTCGCCCTCGCGGTGCTCCCCGCCGTACTGCGCCCGGCCGGACAGGCGGGGCGGGCAGGAGAGTCGGGGCAGGCGGGGCAGGCGGGAGAAACGGGGCCGGCCGGAAGCCCTCGGCCGCGGTTCCGCGACGCCCTGCCGCTGGGCCTGCTGCGGCGGCCCGGCTTCCGCCGCCCGGCCCTGCTCATGCTCGCACTCGCCACCGTCAACTTCGCCCTGGTCTACGGCGCCCCGCGCCGGGTGACCGCCCTCACCGGCTGGGGCCCGCTGCCCACCGGTGCCGCGGTCGCGTCCGTGGCGCTCGCCGGCGCGCTGCTCTCCTGGCAGCTGGTACGGCTCGCCCCCGCCCTGGGGACGGCCCGGGTCCGGGTGCTGCTCGCGACGGGCTCGACGGCGGCCGCCGCCGCGGCGGCCTTCGCGCCGTGGCCCCCGGTCGTGCTGCTCGGCTCGGCGCTCAGCTCCCTGGTCACGGCCGGCGGGCAGGGGGTGCTCACGGGTTCGGCGGTCGGCGGGCTCGCGCCGGAGCGGCAGGGCGGTGCGATCGGCCTGTTCAATCTGGCCTTCCCGGCGGGCGTCGCCGCAGGTCCGGCCCTCGCGGGCTTTGCGGACCAAACGGTTCAGTTCCTATACTGAACGGTCCAATCACCCGGACCGGTCACTACCACCCCAAACGGTCGGTACCATCCCGTCGCAGTAGCCCACCCCGCCAGGGAAGCCCCTTCCCACCCCGACGAAGGACGAAGGACGGACGCATGGGAGCCGAGCGCCAGGACGCCACCGACGAGTACGGGATGCCGATCATCCCGGCGCCGGGCGACGCCGCGGCCCGCAAGCGCCAGGCGATCATCGACGCCGCCCTCGCGGAGTTCCTCGCCGAGGGCTACTCGGCCGCCTCGATGGACGTCATCACCAACCGGTCCGGCGTCTCCAAGGCCACCATCTACAAGCACTTCGGCAGCAAGGAACGCCTTTTCCTGGCCGTCGTCAGCGGTGTGCTGCCCAAGACCTACGCCGACCTGACGCCGCCCGCCCGCGCCCTCGCCGACGCCCCGGACGTGCGCACGGCCCTCGTCCGGCACACCACCGAGCTCGCCCGCATCCTGCTGCGCCCCGAGATCATGCTGCTGCGCCGCCTGGTGATCGGCGAGATCGACCGCTTCCCGCAGCTCGGCCAGCTCTGGTACCTGGTCACCTACGACATGAACAACGGCCCGCTGGTCGAGGTGCTCACCGACCTCACCGCCAAGGGCGAGCTGCACGTCCCGGACCCGAAGCTCGCCGTCCAGCAACTGGTGGCCTGCACCGTCGGCATCCCGCAGCTGGTGCACACCTTCGCCCCCACCACTCCGGTGGCCGACGACGAGCTCGCCCGCACCATCGGGTCCGGCGTCGACCTCTTCCTCGCCCGCTACGGCCGTCCCCCGGGCTGGCACGGCCCGGCCTGACCGGCCCCTCCGCCGTCGCCACGAACGCCACTCCCCCAGGAAGCGGTCCGCCGCCGGCCCCGGCCCCGGGAGGACCGGGGCGGAGACGGCGGCGGAGTCGTTCGACGGGCACCGGACCCGGCACCGCCTCAGCGGTCGGCGTCCCCCGCCCGCCCGGTCCGCTCCGCCTGCTCGGCCTGCTCGGACTGCTCTGCCCGTTCCGCCCGGCGGCGCTGCCGCAGCACGAACGGGACGGCCGCGGCCACCAGGGCGGCCTCCGGCGCCGAGGGCTCGGCCGGCCCCTCCCCGCCACGCCCGCCGACGCGGTCCGGCGCCCCCGCCGCGAGGCCCTTCTGGTCGAAGGTGTCCGGCACCGGCAGGGTGTCCCAGCGCGACAGCGGCCAGGCGACCACGAAGGCCCGGCCGATCACGTTCTTCACCGGGACGAAGCCGCCACCGGGCTCGTTGACGTGGAAGCGCGAGTCGCGCGAGTCGTTGCGGTGGTCCCCCATCACCCACAGGTGGTCCTTGGGCACCGTCACCGTGCCCACCGGCGCGTCACCGCACGGCGTCGCCCCCGGGTACAGGTACGGCTCGTCCAGCGCCGCGCCGTTGACCTTGACCGGGCCGCCCTCCCGGCACTCGACGGTGTCCCCGCCGACCGCGATCACCCGCTTGATGAGGTCCTTCTCGTTGTCGGAGGGCAGCAGGCCGACCGTGCCGAGCGCCGTCCGGATCCCCTCGACGAACGCGTTGCCCTTCACCCGGGGCACCGAGTCCAGCCAGCCGCCCGGGTCCTTGAAGACCACCACCTCACCGCGCTCCGGCTCGGCGCCGAACCACGGGGTGAACTTGTCGACCAGGACCCGGTCGTCCTTCTCCAGCGTGTGCTGCATCGAACCCGAGGGGATGGAGAAGGCCTGGACGAAGAAGGTCTTGATGCCCAGTGAGAGCAGCAGGGCGATGCCGATCAGGATCGGCAGCTCCTGCCAGAACGGCCGTTTCTTCTTCACCTTCCCGCGCTTGCCCCCGCCGTCCCCGTCCGCGCCGCCGTCCGGACCGCCGTCGGCCCCTCCTCCGGCATCGCCCTCCGCGCCTCCACCGGTGTCCGCCTGCGCGCCTCCGGCGGCGGCACGCTCCCCGGTGGCCGTGGCCGTGGCCGCCACCTCCGGGGCCTTCCCGTCGCCCTGACCACTGCCCGCCGAACCGGCGGTATCCTCCACGCTCATCCCTGGCCCCCTCCGGACGGCCCGGCGGGCCCCCGTGCGGGACCCCCCGTTGTCAGCTAACGATCGACGGTTCCCACGACCGGGCAGGGCCGGCCTCCGGCCACCCCCGCCCGCCACCGACCCGTCAGAACGTACACCCCGGGCCCCGCCGCTACGACACCCCACCGCCCAGCATGATCCGCGCGACCAGCTCCCGCCGGCTGGCCACACCGGCCTTGGCGAACACCGACTTCAGATGGTCCTGCACCGTGTACGGCTTCATCGCCAGCAACCGCGACACGTCCCGGGTGTCGCACCCCCGCACCAGCAGCAGCGCCACCTCCTGCTCCCGCGCCGTCAGCCCGTACGCCGAGAGGTACAGCGGCATCGCGTCGGCGGGCGTCGCCGGCGCCGCCACCACCGTCACCAGGTCCTCGGCGCCGCCCTTCAACGCCGAACCGTGCAGCACGTACCAGCGGCCGTCGCCGTCCTGCACCCTGATCTTCGACTGCGGCACGGGCAGGCCGTGGGCCACCCGGCGGGCCTGCTCGGCGGCCATCGCGACCGCCGTCGGGACCCGCAGCGAAGTCCGGCTCGGATCGGAGAGCCGACCGAGCAGTTCCTCCGCCGGGCCGGAGATGGCGATCGGCCGGTTCCCCCGGCCGAGCACCACCACCGCCGGCCCGGCGTCCGCCGTCCGGCCCGACGCCGCGTCGGCCGTCGGCACATGACAGGCCCTCAGCGCGTTGCCGAGGTGCCGCGCGGCGAGGTCCGCGAGCTCCCGGTGCCGGGCCAGGAACGGCCCCCGGCCGGGCACCCGCATGAAGACCGCGCACCCCCACATCCCGCCGTGCGCGTCGAACACGGCCCGCAGTTCGTCGCCGAACCCCGCCGGCCGGATCTGCTCCCGGAACCGCACGCTCTCCATCAGCCGCCCCCGGGTCGCCCGGCTCAGCGTCTCCGCCCGCACCCCGCTGCGCCGGATCCCCGAGAACGTCGCCACATCGTCCGCCCACACCTCCAGGCGCACCGCGTTCTCGAAGCCGTCCAGGCTGAGGTCGTCGCTCAGCACCGAGTTCACCAGCCCGGTCGCCGGATCCGCCGAGTGCCAGCAGACCGCGTCGTACTCCAGGACTCCCCGCAGCAGTTCGTCCGCTCTGCGGAACACCCCCTCCGCCCCCAACCCCGCTCCGGCCAGCTCCCGCAGTCCCTCGATCGCCTGCTGCGCCGCCACCCCACGTGCCCCACGTGATCCCATGTGCCGGAAACTAACACGCACACCGACCACCCGCCCATGCCCCGCCGGACGGATCCGCCCTCCCCCTCCGGACGGTCCCCGGCCCCTCTCCCCTCATCCTCCGGTCGCGCTCCGACCCCGACGACAACCCCGACGAGGACCCCGACGAGGACCCCGGGACCGGACACGGCGGGGGCGGGGCCGGGTACCCGGCCCCGCCCCCGCCGACGGTCCCGACCGCCCTGCCGCTACAGCCAGTTGCGGCGCTTGAAGATCAGGTAGAGGCTGGTGCAGACGAGGGCCATGAGGGCGATCGCGAAGGGGTAGCCGTAGGCCCACTTGAGTTCGGGCATGTCGGTGAAGTTCATGCCGTAGACGGTCCCGATCAGGGTCGGGGCGAAGAGGATGGCGGCCCAGGAGGAGATCTTCTTGATCTCGTCGTTCTGGACGTGGCCGGCCTCGGCGAGTTGCTTCATCTCCTCGTTCTGGCGCTGGGAGACCAGGGTGGCGTTGACGGTGAGGATGTTCTGGAGCATCTGGCGGAAGCCGTCGACGCGTTCGGCCGCGTAGGTGGCGTGGTCGGCGACGTCGCGCAGGTAGCGGCGGAGCTCCTCGTCGGTGCCGTACTTCTCGAAGCCCGCCTCCAGGCTCTGCATGATCTCCAGCAGGGGCCGGGTGGCGCGCTGGAACTCGATGACCTCGCGGGAGAGTTCGTAGATGCGCCGGGAGACCTGCGGGTCACCGCCGAAGACCTCGGTCTCGATCTCGTCGATGTCGTGCTGGAGACCGGCGATGACCGGGGCGTAGCCGTCCACCACGGCGTCCAGGACGGCGTAGAGCACGGCCTCGGGACCGAGGGCCAGGAGTTCGGGGTCGGCCTCCAGACGGCGGCGGACCGCGGAGAGGTCGGGGGCCTGGGAGTGGCGGACGGTGAGGACGAAGTCGGGGCCGACGAAGAGGTGGATCTCGCCGAAGTCGACCTCCTCCACGTCGTCCAGGTAGCGGGCGGCGCGCAGCACCACGAAGAGGGTGTCGCCGTAGCGCTCCAGCTTGGGGCGCTGGTGGGCCACGATGGCGTCCTCGACGGCCAGTTCGTGCAGGTTGAACCGCTCCGCGGCCTCCAGCAGCTGGGCCTCGGCGGGCCGGTAGAGACCGATCCAGGCCATCGTGCCGGGCTTGCCGGGCAGTTCGCGGTAGACGCCGGCGAGGTCGGTGGCGGAGGCGAGCCGGTGGCCGTCGAAGTAGACGCCGGCGTCGACGACGGAGCGCTCCAGGCTCACGTGCTCGACCGGCTGGTCGGGGCGCGGGTCCATCGAGTGCTCGGGGGCGGGCTGGGCGGGCGTGGTGCCGCCGGCCGGGTTGGTGGGACGGGAGAAGGGGAGCTTGCTCGCACGCACTGCGCGCACACGCCAGTCGGACATGACGGGGTACCTCCGCGGTTCGGGGGCCGCCGCACCGGACACAGCAGGTCGGGGGTGCGGGGCAGGCGGGGGGCGCCCGGTCGTCCTCCACCGCGCACGGCGCCCTGGCCGCGCGGCGCGCCGGGTCAGCGGCGGGCGGTGCGACGGCGGGGGTCGGGAGCGGTACGGGAGGAGGGGAACCGGGTGCCGGGAGAAGTGAGGGACGTCCTGGGGAGGGGCCTACTTCGACCCGGACTACTACTGCACTCCATCGCTCTCACCTCCTCGCCGTCGGGGCGCCCGCGCGGGGTCGCCGTAACCGGGCCACCAGGAGGCTCCACACCGCCGAGCGGGCGCGCACGGGCGCCGCAGCGTCGGGTGGGCACCCCTTGATCTCGTCAGAGCTTTGGCACGCCACGGCGTAGCACCCGGGATGGTCCCGAGGGGTGCAGCCACTTGGGGTCACCCCTTAGGCCGGGGAGACCTGTCCTGACCCTGGGCGTCTCTCGACGTCGTGGGGTCAGTGGCCTGTGTCCATGGCGACGCCTCACCGAACGAGGTGCCTTCACAACCTCTCGGAGTCTAGTACCCGCTGGAGGGGTGCTTCGACCAGGGGTGCGGTCACGACTCGGCGCGGCACGCGAGACGGTCGATGCGCGGGCCTCGCGGAAGGCTCGTACGAGCACCCCGCGCCCCGGGTGCGCTCCGGCGCGCGCCGAACTGAAAGTACGTCAATTTGCTTGTAGAGGACGGGATCCGGTCAGGCCGCCGGCCCGAGGTGGGCGGCCACGTACGGCACGGCGACCGCCTCCAGTGCGCCGGGCGAGCCGAACGCCGGGTGGACGTTGACCTCGAAGACCGCCCCGCCGCTCTCCCCCGCGAGGTCGACCGCCGCGAACGGCAGCCCCACCGAGCGGGTGGCCGCGATCGCCAGCTCCGCCAGCCCGGCGGGCAGCGCCTCGACCGGCAGCGGGGTGGAGACGGCGCCCCGGGCGAGGTTGCACGGCTGGTCCGGGTCGTCCTGCACGTGTTCGACGGCGCGGAGCGCCCGGCCGGCGAGCACGGTCACCCGGTACTGGTGCCGTCGGCCGTCCGGGGTGAAGTTGCGGGCGTCGGCGGCGAGCAGCCAGGGGGTACCGGCCTCGGCGTAGCGCTCGGCCGCCTCGGCGAGCTGGGCGTGGGTGGTGACGTGGAAGACGTCCTCCCCGCTCATGCCGAGGGCCGGGCGGGCCCAGACGTCGCCGCCGAGCCGTTCGAACACCTCGGCGGCCCCGGCCCGGGTGGGCCGGTCGAGCGTGACCGTGGGCATCTGGCGGACGCCGTCCCGGGCGAAGCACTCGACGGTCAGCCGCTTGTCGGTGGCCGCCCGCCAGCCGTCGGCGGCGGTGCCGAGCGAGCGGACCCCGTTCTCGCGCAGCAGCCGCTGGCAGTCGGTGAGTTCGTGGCGGCGGTGCGGCGGTATCTCGTACAGGAGCACCGTCCGGGCGGTCAGCGCGAGGCCTTCGGCGGGGACTTCGAGGGCGACCCCGTCGCCGGTGCCCCGCACCCGTCCGCCACCGGCGGGGCCGGCCGCGCCGCCGCTCATGAAGTGCCGCGCGTCGAGCAGGAACGGTGCCTGCCCGGTCAGCCGCCGCACCGCGGTGGCCAGCGTTTCCCGGCTGCCCTCGGTCGAGCCGTGGTCGGTCATCAGAACGAGCTCGCTACGCCCCATGGCCCCATGGAACATGTCGCGGACATGTCCAGGCAAGGGATTCCCGGAACTCGCCCGGGGAAGGTGCCCCGGGAGGATTCGCGTGCGCCCGAACGGTGCCGCGCGTTCACCGCGACGCCATGTCGGCGCCCCGCGCCTCCCCTCCGAGCGACCCGTCACCGCGTCGCGCCGGGAAAACCGGTTGGCGGGCCGGGGAGGCCACTGCTAGATTCCCGGTGGCCGTGCGAGAGAACGAGGAGGTGGTACCCGTGAACGCAGTATCGACATGGGTGCTCCCCTCCGGAGTCATGGTCGGGCGATAGGTCGTCCGGGAGCGCCGTTCAAGAGCACTCCCGAAAGGCACGACCATGCGCTTCACCTCCGAGCAGCGCCTCGACGACGGCGTCCTCGAACGCGAATTCATCCTCGACGGGATCCCCGGCATCCTCTGGACGCCCGCGTCCGCCTCCCCCTCCGCACCGGTGCCGCTGATCCTGCTCGGCCACCCCGGCGGGCTCCAGCGGATGCGCCCCCGGCTGCTGGACCGGGCCCGGCAGTCCGCGGCGGACGGCTTCGCCTCGGCCACCCTCGAACTCCCCGGCAGCGGCGACCGGCCCCGTTCCGCCGTCACCGAGCAGGCCCGGGCCGACCTGCGCCGGGCCATGGCGGCCGGCGAACCGGTCGGCCCCGAGATCGTGGACCGGCTCGTCCTCCCCCTCGTCGACCAGGCCGTCCCGGAGTGGCGGGCGGCCCTGGACGCCCTCCTCGCACTGCCCGGGATCGGCGGCCCGGTCGGGTACTCGGGGGGAGTGATCGCCATCGGCACCCGGCTGGCGCTCGTCGAGCCGCGGATCGCGGCCGCCGTCCTGTTCGCGGGCAGTTTCGTGCCCGCCGCCACCTTCGAGGAGGCCCGCCGGGTCACCGTTCCGCTGCACGTCCTGCTGCAGTGGGACGACGAGGGGAACGACCGGCAGGCGTCCCTGGACCTCTTCGACGCGTTCGGCTCCGCGGAGAAGACGCTGAACGCCAATCTCGGCGGGCACACCGGCGTCCCCCGGTTCGCGGGGGACGCTGCGGCGCAGTTCTTCGGCCGGCACCTGAGGTGAGGCCGGACCGTCGGCCGGCCGGCGGGCGCTGAGCGCGGCGCCAGCCGGCTCGCGGGCCGACCTCGGTGGTCGCGGCCCTGAAGGCGCGCGGGCCTCGGGGCCTGCGCGCCTCAGGGCCTGCGCGCCTCAGGGCTCGCGGGCCTCAGGGCTTGCCGGCCTCAGGGCTTGCGGGCCTCGATCAGGAACCGGGCGGAGTGGGCGACGAACGGCCCCTCCGCCCGGATCAGGGCGTCCAGTTCGCGCAGCCGCTCCCGGTGGGCGTCGACGGTGAACCCCGGCACCATCCAGATCACCTTGCGCAGGAACCACACCACCGCGCCGATGTCCCGGAACTCGATCCGCAGCCGCTCCGAGCGCAGGTCCACCACGTCGAGGCCGGCGGCCCGGGCGGCGTCCGCGTCGTCCTCCGGCCGCCGGGCCCGGCGCGCCTCGGGCTGCGGCCCGAGGAAGTACTCGACCAGCTCGAACACCGAGGCCGGCCCCACGTGCTGGGCCAGGTAGCCGCCGCCGGGGCGCAGCACCCGGGCGATCTCGGACCACCACACGGTCACCGGATGACGGCTGGTCACCAGGTCGAAGGAACCGTCGGCGAAGGGCAGCGGAGGCTCGTCCGGGTCGGCCACCACGGCCGCGCCGAGCGGGTGCAGCAGGGCCGCCGCCTTGGCCACGTTCGGCGGCCACGCCTCGGTGGCCACCATCGTCCGCGGGAAGCTCCCGGCCACGCCCGCCAGCACCTCGCCGCCCCCGGTCTGCACGTCCAGCGCCGCCGAGGCGTGCGCCAGCCGCGCGCCGAGCAGCCGCTGGTAGCCCCAGGACGGGCGCTCCTCGCTCGCCCGGCCGTCCAGCCAGGAGAAGTCCCAGCCGTCCACCGGTTCCTCGGCCGCCTCGGCCACCAGCTCCTCGAACGTTCGCTCCATGCCGTTCATCCTCCCTCACCGGTCACCGGTCCGCCGCCGCGCAGGTCCTGCCCCCGGACTCCGCCGGGGGCAGGCTCTCCGCGGTCAGTAGCCGATGGTGCCGTCGAGCAGTTCGCGCAGGATGTCCAGGTGCCCGTTGTGGCGGGCGGTCTCCTCGGTGAGGTGGAGCAGGATCCAGCGCAGGTCCACGTGCAGGCCGTCGCGGACCGGCCGCTTCGCCCGGTCGGCGAGGTCGCTCGTGGCGACCAGTTCGCGGTAGCGGGCGCTCTGTTCGGCGTACTCGTCGAGCAGTTGCGGCAGCGGGAAGTCGACCGCGATCCGCATCTCGCGGTCCGGGTCCTCGTCCGTCCAGGGGCCCTCGTCCTCCTCGCCGAGGAAGACCACCTGGAACCAGTAGTACTCGACCCAGCGGAGGTGGTTCACCAGCCCGCTCAGGGTCATCAGCGGTGAACCCGGCAGGAGTGCCCTGCGCGCGTCCTCCGGGGAGACGCCCTCGCACTTGGCGCGGGTGGTGTCGCGGGCGTAGTCGAGGAACGTGGTCAGCTGTGTGCGCTCGTCCCAGGCGGGAGGAGTGTCGTCGATTCTGGTCATCGTGGGACAGCATGGCCAACCGGACGACCGCTGTCGACATGTTTACGGACGGGCGCCCTCCGGATCGCGCCCGGCGCCGGTGCGGCGGGCCGCGGCGTGCCGGCTGGCGGCCGCCCAGGCGGCGGTGACGGCGTGGTGGGCGCGGACGGTCGCCTCGGCGGTGTCGGCGGGGAGGTGGAGCGGGGCACCGAGGTGGACGTGGAGGCCGGGGCGGCGGAGCGGGGCGGTGGCGAGACCGGCGAGCTGCTTGCCCGTCCCGCCCGAGGTGAGGCGCCGCGAACCGGCTTGGCCGAGCGGGACGACGGGGGCGCCGGTGGCGTGCGCGAGACGGGCCAGGCCGCTGCGGAAGGGGCCGGGCGGAAGTTCACCGGAGTCCCGGCGACGGGGCAGCCCGCCCTCGCCGTAGATCAGCACGACCCGCCCGGCCGCCAGGGCCTCGGCCGCCGCGTCGAGCGACTCCGCCGCCCGCGCGGTACCCCGGTGGACGGCGATGTGGCCCTCGTGGCGCAGCAGTGTCCCGAGCAGGGGTATCCGCCACAGGCCGGCGGTGGCCAGCACGACCGGCCGGGCGCCGAGCCGGTGCAGGGCGGCGAGCACCACGACGGGATCGGAGAGCGAGGTGTGGTTGGCCGCGACGATGCTGCCCGGGGCGACGGTGGGGACCGTGTCGGCGGTGTCGGGAGCCGGATCGGTGGCGGAGGAGGCACCGGCGGCGGCCGGGTCGGCGGTGATGCGGAGGCGGCCGAAGGCGGGCAGCAGGAGGGCGGCGGTGCGGCTCAGCATGGTGTGGGGTGCGTCCTCGTGACGATGGAGCGGAGTGCTGTCCGCCAGTCTGCTCGGGCGCGCCGGGCGGCGCCTGAGTACCCGTACTCAAGCCGGGACCGGGTGCTGGTGGCAACCGGGAACCGGCGAGGTGCCGACCGTTCACCGCGCGCGCGGCGCCGAGGGCGTCTAGGCTCGGTCGGATGAGGCGACTGGACGACATCGACCAGGCACTGTTCCATCGGATCGCCGTGTCCGAGCACCCCTTCGGGGCCGGATCACGGGGGGTCGGCGAACTGCTGCGGCGGGCCAGCCGTGCCGCCGACCACGGGAAACTGTGGTTCGGCACGGCCGCCGTGCTCGGGGCCGTCGGCGGGCGGAGCGGACGGCGGGCGGCACTGCGCGGGGTCAGCGCCCTGGCGCTCGCCTCGTTCACGGCCAACGTGGCCGCCAAGCAGCTCACCCGACGCCCGCGACCCCTGCTCGACGCGGTTCCGATCGCCCGTCGCCTGCTGCGCCAGCCGATCACCACCTCCTTCCCCTCGGGGCACTCGGCCTCGGCGGCGGCCTTCGCGACGGCGGTGGCCATCGAGTCCCCGGTGGCGGCGGCCGTCGTGGCGCCGGTCGCGCTGATCGTGGGCGCCTCCCGGGTGTACACCGGTGCGCACCACCCGAGCGATGTCCTGGCCGGGTTCGCGCTGGGCTCGGCCGTCGCCGCGCTGACGCTGCGCTGGTGGCCCCGCTCGTCCGACCTGCGGCCGGCCGCCGGGCCCGCGCGCCGCTCCGCTCCGGCCCTGCCCGAGGGGCAGGGCCTCTCGGTGGTGGTCAACTCGGGCTCCGGCAGCGGCGCGTTGAGCACCTACGGCCCCGAGGAGACGGTCACCGTGCTGCGCGACCTGCTGCCCCGGGCCGAGATCCGCCTCTGCGGGCCCGAGGACGACCTGCCCGCCCTCCTCTCCGAGGCCGCCGACCGGGCCTCGGCCGAGGGCGGGGCACTCGGGGTCTGCGGCGGCGACGGCAGCGTCAATCTGGCGGCCGGGCTGGCCGTGGAGCGGAACCTGCCGCTGGCGGTGTTCCCCGGTGGCACGCTCAACCACTTCGCGGTGGACCTCGGCATCGAGGACTTCGAGGCGACGGCGACGGCCGTGACCGCGGGCAGCGCCTGCGGAGTGGACCTCGGGCTGGCCACCGACGGTACCGAGCAGCGGTACTTCCTCAACACCTTCAGCCTCGGCGTCTACCCCGAACTGGTCAAGCTGCGGGAGTCGTTGGAGGGGCGGATGGGCAAGTGGCCGGCCCTCGCGGTGGCCACCGCGAAGGTGCTGGTGAACGGTGAGCCGGTCACCGTCCGGGCCGGCGGGCGGGACCGGCAACTGTGGCTGCTGTTCGCCGGGAACGGCGCCTACGACCCGCCGGGCTTCGCCCCGACCCACCGGACCGGGCTCGCCGACGGCCTGCTGGACGTCCGGGTGGTCGACGGCGGCCGGCCGTTCGCCCGGACCAGGCTCGCCGCCGCGTTCCTCTCCGGCACGCTCGCCCGCTCCCGGGTGTACCACGCGGCCCGGCTCCGGGCACTCGACCTGGAGGGGCTGGGCGACGCCGACCGGATCGCGGTCGACGGCGAGTCGCTGCCCGCGGCGGGTCCGCTCCGGCTGTCCAAGTCCGGGCGGGCGCTGACGGTCTACCGGCCCGCCGCGGACTGAGCGCCGCCGCCCGGCGTGCCCGACCGGTGCGCTGAGTTGGTGCGCTCAGCCGTTGTGCTGAGCCGGGGCGCTCAGCCGGTGTGCAGGACCCGGAAGCGGCCGAGGTCCGCCGGGTCGCGGTCGGCCACCTGGACCGGGGCCCAGGCCCACTGCCACACACCGATACCGGGCACCCGGGAGAACCGGACCGGTCCCCGGGTGCCCTCGACCGCGACCGACGGCCAGGCCCCGGCGGTCCGGGCCCGGTCGGCGCCGTGCGAACGCAGCACCTCGGCGAGGACGGTGACGGTGTCGTAGCCCTCGAAGGCGACGAAGGAGGGCTCCTCGCCCAGCCGCTCGCGCAGCGCCGCCCCGACGCGGGTGCCGAGCGGGCCGAGGTGTTCGGGCAGGTAGCGCAGGAACGGGACCCCGGCACCGTCCTCGCCCAGCAGCGTCGCCCAGTCGGCGAGTTCGGGCTGCCCGGCCGGAGCACCGAGCAGGATCCCGGCGAGGCGCCGGTCCCGGCGGACGGCCCGAACGATCGGGACCGCCGGGTCGGGGTGGCCGGCCAGGAGCAGGAGGGCGGTCGCGCCGTCGGCGGCCAGCTCCTCGCAGACGCCCTCGGGAGTGAGGGTGCGCAGGTCGAGTTCGACGAGGGTGCCGCCGCCCGCCGTGATCCGGTCCCGGAGGATGCCGGTCCCGGAGGCCCAGTAGAGGCTCGGGTCGGCCGCCACGGCGATCCGGCGGTGGCCCGCGGCGAGGAGGAAGTCGGCGTAGACGGACCACCCGTGCGACTGGGCCGGGGCGATGCGGGCGACCTGCTCGGCGGGCCCGTCGGTGAGCGCGTCGAGCACCGCCGAGGAGCACAGGAAGGGCAGACCGAGGGCCTCGGCCCGGGCGGCCGCGGCGCGCGCGACCACGCTGTGGTACTCCCCCGCCAGGGCGGCCACCCCCAGACCGGCCAGTTCCTCCACGGCCGCCCCGGCCCGCGCGGGATCGGCGGCGGTGTCGCGGACCACGAGCTCGACGGGCCGGCCCGCGATCCCCCCGGCCTCGTTGAGCTCGCGCGCGGCCAGGTCGAGTCCGGCGAGCAGGTGCCGGCCCGCCGCGACCCAGCCGGGGCGGGTCAGCGGCACGAGCGCGCCGATCCGGACCGGCGGCCCGCCGGCGGGCGACACCCGGTGCGGCCCGTTCGGCCCGTGCTGCGTGTGCTGTCCGCGCGGGTCCGGTGGTGTGTTCATGCGGCGGCCTCTCCCCGTGATCAGCTCGGCGGTCCATGATCGGGACGCGCGCGCAGCCTATCCGGGCGCGCTCCGGTGGAGGCCGCCGCGCCCCACGACGCAGCCGCCCCGGCGACACGCACGTCACCCCGTTCGGGTGACATTCCCCCCTTTCGCACCGGACCGCTCCCTAGGGTTCGAAGCACCGTTTGTCTACGAAGGGGTTTACGCCATGTACCGCACCGTCCGCACGTTCGCCGTCCTCATCGCCGCCGTCGGCGCCATTTCCGTCCCCACCCAGGCCTTCGCCGACGACACGGTGACCGTCAACACCACCACCATCACCGTGATCGGCACCGGCAACCAGCTCGCCGGCGGCGAGATCACCAATGTCGGCGGTGACGCCGTCATCGGTTCCTTCGACGGCATCGACGTCCACTGACCCCGACCCCTCTGTCCCCCGGTTCCAGCACGGAACCTCACCGCCCGCGCCAGTCCCCGGCGCGGGCGGTGCCGTGTCCCCGCCGGCCGCGCCTCGCGCTCAGGTCTCGCGCTGCGGGTGGTACTCCGCCTCGGTGGTGCCGAACGTCCAGGCCACGCCGGCGCGGGCGGTGCGGGTGTCCGGCGGCACCCGCAGCCAGTAGGTGCGGAAGGTGCCGTCCGGCTCGGCGGTCGAGTTCACCACCTCGACCATCACCACCGGCTCGTCGTCCGGCAGTTGGATCCGCCAGAGCACACCGGTCTCGTCCCGGTGCAGCGGCTCGGCGCCGGAGTCGGCGAGGTAGCGCTCGTAGCCGTAGTGCTCCAGCAGGACGCGGCGCAGCTCGGCGTTCTCCTCGGTGCGGATCCGCTCGACCGTGACGGTGCCGAGCCCGGCCAGGAACTCGGCGGGGACGGGCATGCCCCGCCAGGCGTGGAGGGCGAAGCCGTCGGAGTATTCGAGGGCCGGTCCGTCGGCGCGGTCCAGCCGGCCGGCCTCGTCGCGGTGCAGGGCGGTCGGGCGCTCGCTGATCAGCACCGTGTCCGCGTAGGGCCACCACCAGCCGGTGGTGCGCGCCACCTCGGCCAGCGCGGCGATCCCCTCGCCGCCGGCGGCCACCGCACCCGGCGCGCCGTCCGGCGCCGCGCCCAGCACCCCGGCGGCCTCGAAGGCGGCGAACCAGGGCGCGTCGTGCTGGCCCCGGACGGCGTCGAGCAGCGCGAGCCTGGCCGTGGTGCGGCGCTCGCGGGCCACCCCGGCGTCCCCGGGCGGGACGTCCCCGACGGCCGGGTCGGGAGCGAGCCGGTCGAGCAGGGCGCCGCGGATCCGGTCGGCGAGCGCGTTGGTCACCGGGCCGAGCTCGCCGCCGGTCAGCGCCCAGAGCGGCGGCCAGCCGACCGCGCCGGTCCGCTCGACCGCCTGGCGGCGGACCTCCTCCCACGGCCGGGTCCTGACCGCCTCCCGGACGGTCGAGGCCCCGGCCGCGCGCAGCTCCAGGGCTGCCTCCGCCGCCGCCAGCGGCGAGCCGAACCACCTGATGTCGGCCGGTTCGGCCAGGCCGGCGGCCCGGTACGCGGCCCGCACCGCCCGCTCGGCACCGGCCCGGTCGGCCGGGCCGGTGGAAGCGGCGGTCGTCCGCCAACGGGCCGTCACCTCGGCCGTCACCAGGGCCGCGGCCCCGTCCGGTGCCGCCGCGCCGGCCACCGCCACGTCCGGCGTCGCCTGTCCCGTCCCCATGCCCATCACCCTCTCCGTTCCCGGCCGGGCACCCCGCCCGGCCGCGGCGCGGACGCCGTGCGCCCGCCCCGCCTCGTCGTGCTTCCCCACCTCGTGCGCCGCTCCGCGCGCGGCCGCCGTCAGTCGGCGACGATCCGCACCGCGCCCGGCGCGTACTCGCGCTGACGCACCACCCGGAACCAGCCCTTGGGCAGCGGTATCGCCGCGTGCTCCTCGTGCACCACGCGCCCGCCCTCCGGCAGGTGCAGCCACGCCACCCCGAACGGACCCGCCTCGCGCCGCAGCTCCCCGGGCCCGACCACGGCGTGCGCGTGCCCGGTCACCTCGCCCAGGGCCAGCACCAGCCGGCCCCGCGCGTCCCTGGGCTGCGCGGCCAGCGAGGCCACCCGGGCCGGGACGGCCCCCTCCTCCACCGGCACCAGCAGTACGTCACCCTGACGGAACATCAGCTCTCCCTCACCGCATCGACGGCGCATCGGATTCCCACACCACGGACCATAGGGCAGGGGTCCGACAACGGCCCCGGCACCCGAGTGACCGCGGTGATTGCCGGGACTGCCGGGACAGGTGAAACGCGGCGGTCGCTAGTCTGTGCGACCGTCGGCCTGCGGGGCCGACCCGCACATGTACCAACAGGGGGATCTGTCACCGTGTCGTCCCGTCGTACCGTCCTCACCGCCCTCGCCGCGGCCACCGCCGTCCTGGCCCTCGCCGCCTGCGGCCCCGACAACGAATCCGGGACCGGGGCCGCGACCGCCGGTTCCTCCGCGGCCCGGCCGCCCGCCGCCGAGTCCTCGGACGCCCGGCCGACGGCGACCGGGTCCTCGGCCGCCCAGCCTTCCGCCGCCGCACCGCCGAGCGCCTGCGCCCCGCCGAAGCCCGTCGGCCTCCGCCGGGTGATCCACCCGGTCAAGCAGCCGCGCCAGGACACCGTGACCTACCAGGAAACCGGCTACACCTGCACCGCCAACGTCGGGAAGTGGGAGCCGACCGGCCCCCGGAAGACCCTGATGTTCGCCCCGGAGGTCAAGGCCCAGCTCCAGCCCGCGTCCGGACAGTTCAAAACCGTGGTGGTCGGCGAGCTGTGGAACCACATCGGGGCGTGCCTGGACCGCACCCCCGACGCGGGCGTGTGCAGTCCCGGACTGAACTACGAGATCTCGCTGGACGGCGAGGGCAGGATCAACGAGATCCAGGAGCTGTACGCCTCCTGAGCCGCTGCCACCGTCCGGCCGCGTCGGCGGTGCCCGGCCCGCGCGGCCCGGGCGTCGGCGCCCTCAGGTGCACCAGAACAGGAACGGTGTGCAGGTGGGCGTCGGCCGCGGGGAGGGCGTGCCTGACGGGGTGGCGGTAGCTGTACCGGTGCTGGTCGCGGTGGCGGTACCCGTGCCCGAGGGCGAGCCGCCCGCCGACGTGGGCGGGCCCGACGCCGGGGGCGGTGCCGTGGGCGCGGCGGTGCCCGGCGCCGCCGGGACGGGCGGCGCCGAGCCGGGCGCTCCCTGCTCCGGCGCGCCTCCGGCGGCCGGCGCCGTGGCCCCGCCGCCCTTGCCCGCCGAGGGCGACCCGGAGGCGGAGCCGGACACCGAGGGCGACCCGGAGGCCGTCCTGCTCGCGGGAGGCCGGGTGGTCGACGGGGCCGGGACCGGGGCCGTCACCGCCGGAGCCGTGGACACCGTCGACCCGGGGGCCGAACCGCTCCCCGGTGCCCCGGTGGTGACCGGGACCGGTGCCACCGCCTCGGCCGGTACGCCCTCGGAGCCGTTCGCCACCAGCGTCGCCGCGCCGAGCGCCACCACCGCCGCGCCGAGCACGGACAGCACGATCCGCCCGGGCCGCCGCCGCGTCCGCCGCGCCGTCCGCCGGGAGCCCGGCCGACCGGCGGGCGGGCCGCCACCGGACGCGGCCGGTGCCACTCCTCCGCGTTCCGGAAGTGGTCGCGCGGACGCCAGGACCTCGGGGCCGGGCGGTGCCGGTCGGTCCTGGCCGGTCGCGGGCGCCCCGCAGCCGGGGCAGGCCAGGGCACCGTTCAGATGACGGCGGCAGGGCGCGCAGTAGTTCATAGGATCTTCCCCGGGCTGCCGGACGGCAGTCGCTCGCACCGGTCACCGTTCTTCGCCGCCGGTCGCGCACGTCGTCGTGCACATGGCGAGCCTAGGCAGCGCGGGCGCGGAGGTGCCACGGCTCCCTGTGAGGCTTCTGGAGAGATGCCGTGTCAATCGGCCGCGCACCACCCGGCGGCCGCCCCCGGTCCGCAGCCTCTCCGGACGAGCCGGGGACGAGCCGGAGGCGGTCCGGGAGGCGGTCCGGGGACGCGCCGGAAGCGGTCCGGGGACCCCTCGCGGCCGCCCCGGAGGCGACCCGGCCGGGGGATTGTCGGTCCGGGCTGGTAGACAGTTGTTCGGCCCGCACCGACGCCCCAGGAGCAGCGCATGACGGTCAACAATCACATCGAGGACTTCCACGGCCTGCGGGTCTTCGACTTCGTCGCGGCCGTCGACGCGGGCGACGAACTGCCGGAAGCAGGAGCGGTCGCCTGGAAGATCGGCGTCGAGATCGACTCCGAGCAGGACTGGCCCACCCGGTGGGGGCAGTTCCTCGACCGGGTGGACACCGCCTCGGTCGCGGCCGTGGTGGTCGGCGAGTGGTCGCACGACGGCCCGCAGACCTTCGCCGGACCGATGGCCGCCATCCTGGAGGCGGCCGACCGGCTGCCCGCGCTGCGCGCGCTGTTCCTCGGCGACATCACGTACGAGGAGAACGAGATCTCCTGGATCCAGATGGTCGACGTGACGCCGGTGCTGACGACCTTCCCGCTGCTCAGCGAGCTGGTGGTGCGCGGAGCCTCCGGCGAGTACGCGGAGGGCGAGGGCATGGCGCTCCAGCCGCTGCGGCACGAGCACCTGCGGGCGCTGCGCTTCGAGTCGGGCGGCCTCACCGCGGAGGTGCCGCGGGCGGTGGCGGCGAGCGAGCTGCCCGCGCTGGAGCGGCTGGAGTTCTGGCTCGGTGTGGACGCGTACGGCGGCACGACCAGCACGGCCGACCTGGAGCCGTTCCTGGACGGCGGCCGGTTCCCCGCGCTGCGCCACCTCGGCCTGCAGAACAGCGTGTTCCAGGACGAGATCGCCGCCGCCCTCGCGCACGCCCCCGTGGTGGCCCGGCTGGAGTCGCTGAACCTGTCGATGGGCGCGTTCACCGACGAGGGCGCGACGGCGCTGCTGGACGGCCAGCCGCTCACCCACCTCAAGCGCCTCGACCTGCACCACCACTACCTCACCCAGGGCATGCAGAACCGGCTGCGCGAGGCCCTCGCGGGGGTCGAGCTCGACCTCTCCGAGGCCGGCAAGCCCGACGACCGGTGGCAGTACGTGGCGGTGGCCGAGTAGTCCGCCCGCCCCGGGGCGGGTCCGCCGACAGCCGCCCCGCCGTCCCTGCCCGACCGACCGTTCCCGCACTCGCCGAAGTCGCCGATATCGCCGCCCAGGGGGGCACCCGTGATCTTCACCAGCACCGTCGACCGTTTCCTCCACCTGCCAGTCGTCGACTTCTCGGTCGACAAGCCCCGCCGGGGCAACCGGGGTGAGCGGATCGAGCTCCCCGAGCCGGGCACCGTCGCCTGGCGGCTCGCCGTGGCGTACGGCTCGGAGGGCGGATTCGAGGCCCTCTGGTCCGCCTTCCTGGAGACGGTCGACCCGGCCACCGTCCGCGGGCTGCTCCTCGGCCCCTGGTGGATCCAGGACTACACCCCGGTCTCCGAGGCGCTCGCCAGGATCCTCGCCGACGCCGACCGGTTCCCCGCCCTGGAGGGTCTGGTCATCGCCGACGTCTCGTCCGAGGACTGCGAGATCTCCTGGCTGGAGATGTCCGACGTCACCCCGGTCCTGACGGCGTTCCCCGGGCTGACCGACCTCGTGGTGCGCGGCGGCAACGGGCTGCGGCTCGAACCCTTCCGGCACGAGCGGCTGACCCACCTGCGGTTCGAGAGCGGCGGGCTGCCGGCCGAGGTGGTCCGGGCGGTCGCCGCGAGCGAGCTGCCCGCCCTGGAGAGCCTGGAGCTGTGGTTCGGCGTCGACGAGTACGGGGGCGACGCGACGATCGACGACGTCGCGCCGCTGCTGACCGGCACCCGGCTGCCGGCGCTGCGCCACCTCGGCCTGCAGAACAGCGAGTTCCAGGACGAGATCGCCGCCGCCGTCGCGCACGCCCCCGTCGTGGCGCAGCTGGGCACGCTGAGCCTGTCGATGGGCGTGCTGAGCGACGAGGGCGCGGCCGCACTGCTGGACGGCCAGCCGCTCACCCACCTCAAGAGCCTCGACCTGCACCACCACTACCTCAGCGAGGCCGTGCAGGAGCGGGTCCGGGAGGCCCTGCCGGGCGTCGACGTCGACCTCTCCGACGCCGAGGAGGAGGACGAGGACGAGTGGCGCTACGTCGAGGTCTCCGAGTAGGCGCGGGCCGATGCTAACGACCCCGTGGACCACCGGCCCCGCTCCGGCCCGGGCGGGCCTCCGGCTCCCGCCGGACGGGCGGCTGACCGTGCTCGGCAATCCCGGCCACCGCCGGGTGACGCTGTTCGCGGCCGCCGCCCGGGCCGCCGGGCTGCCCGAACCCGCCGTCCTGCCCTGGATCGATCTGCTGCGCGGCACCCACCGGCTGCCCCCGGGCGCCGTGCTGCGGATCGAGTCCCCGGGCGAGGACGAAGCGGTGGACGCGCTGCTGCGCGGCCCGGTGCTCGGCGCGGACTACGCGGCGACCCGGGTCGAGGGCGGCGCGGCCTGGTACGCCGGGGTGACGTCCGCGCTGCGCAGACTGGCCGCTACCCCAGGGGTCGGGCTGCTCGGTGATCCGGAGGAGATCGCCGTGATGTTCGACAAGCGGCGCACGCACGCCCTGCTGTCGGCGGCCGGGGTCCCGGTGCCGCGCGCCCTGGAGGGCGGTGCCGTCGCCGGCTGGGAGGACCTCAGGGCGCGGTTGGACGCCGCCGGGCTGCGCCGGGTCTTCGTCAAACCGTCCCACGGCTCCTCCGCCTCGGGCGTGGTGGCGCTGGAGTTCGGGCCGCGCGGGCAGCTGCGGGCCACCACCTCGGTGGAGCTCGTCGACGGCCGGATGCACAATTCGCTGCGGGTCCGCCGCTACCAGGAGGAGCGACAGGTGGCGGAGCTGGTCGACCGGCTCGCCCCGGACGGCCTGCACGTCGAGCAGTGGGTGCCGAAGGCCTCCCAGTCGGGCCGCTCGGCGGACCTGCGGGTCGTGGTCGTCGCCGGGCGGGCGACCCATGCGGTGGTCCGCACCAGCGACCGGCCGATGACCAACCTCCATCTCGGCGGTGCCCGGGGCAGCCTGGAGCTGGCCCGGGAGGCCGCCGGACCGGCCTGGCCGGACCTCCTGGAGACGGCGGAGCGGGCGGCCGCCTGCTTCCCGGGCTCGCTGACGGTCGGCGTGGACGTCCTGCCCACCGCCGCCTGGCGACGCACGGTGGTCGGCGAGGTCAACGCCTTCGGGGACCTGCTGCCCCGGCTCACCGGCCTGCCGGGCGGACCGGCGGAGGGCCTGGACACCTACGCCGCCCAGCTCGCCGCACTCGGCGCCGTCCCGCTCGGGGCGCCGGACCCGGCCCCGGACCCGGCGACGCGCTCGACCCGTCCGACGCACCCGACGCACCCGAACCACCCACGTACGGAAAAGCCCTGATGAGCCACCGCACCGCCGCCACCGACCCGACCGCCGACCCGACCGCCGACCCGACCATCGACCCGGGCACCTCCCCCACCCCTGCTTCGGCTCCCGCCCCCGCCCCTGCTCCCGCTCCCGCCGAGCCCGACATGAACGCCGTGGTGGGCAGCCACGACCTGCTGCTGGTCACCCTGGACACCCTGCGCTTCGACGTCGCCGAGGAGCTGGCCGCCGCCGGGCGGATCCCGCACCTGGCCGCCCACCTTCCCGGCGGGCGCTGGGAGCGGCGGCACTCCCCCGGCAGCTTCACCTACGCCGCCCACCAGGCGATCCTGGCCGGCTTCCTGCCGACCCCGGCCTCGCCCGGCGGGCCGCACCCGCGGCTGTTCGCCGCCCGGTTCGCCGGATCGGAGAGCACCGCGCCGCGCACCTGGGTGTTCGACGCGCCCGACCTGCCGGGCGCGCTCGCCGCCGCCGGCTACCGGACGGTCTGCATCGGCGGCGTCGGCTTCTTCAACAAGCAGGGCCCGCTGGGCTCGGTGCTGCCGGGCCTGTTCCAGGAGAGCCACTGGGCGCCGGAGATGGGCGTCCCCTCGCCGACGTCCTTCGAGGCACAGGTCGACCGGGCCGAGCGGGTGGCGGCCGAGCAGCCCGACGGGCAGCCGCTGTTCCTGTTCGTCAACGTCCCGGCGCTGCACCAGCCGAACTGGTTCCACCTGCCCGGCGCGACCCGCGAGCACGGCGACAGCAGGGAGAGCCACGCCGCCGCGCTGGAGTACGTGGACGCCCACATCGGCCGGCTGTTCGCGGCGATGAGCGCGCGGCGACCGTGCTTCGCGATCGTCTGCTCGGACCACGGCACGGCCTACGGGGAGGACGGCTACACCGGCCACCGGATCGGCCACGAGGTGGTCTGGACGGTGCCGTACGCCCACTTCACGCTGCCCGCGACGACCCCGACCCCGGTGCCCGCCTCGCCCACCCCGTCCACCTCGCCAGCCCCGTCCCCCTCGTCCGCCGTACCCGCCCCGACCGCCGAGGAGACCGCATGACCACCGCCCCCGCCGCGCCGGCCGTCCTCCCCGAAGGGTCCGCGGGCTCCTCCCCGTACCAGTCGTACGTCTACGCCTACCCGCACAAGACGGCGTACCGCGAGCTGCCGGACCGTCCGCCGCTGCGCGAGCTGTGGGCGGGCGAGTCGCAGCACGCGCTCTCGCTCTACCTGCACATCCCGTTCTGCGAGGTGCGGTGCGGCTTCTGCAACCTGTTCACCCGGATCGGCGGCCCGGACGGACTGACCACCGCCTATCTGGACGCGCTCGACCGGCAGGCGGGCGCCGTCCGCGCGGCACTGGACGAGGGGGCCGGGTTCGCGCTGGCCGCGTTCGGCGGCGGCACCCCGACGTACCTGAGCGCCCCCGAGCTGGAGCGGCTCTGCGACATCGCGGAGCACCGGATGGGCGCCGACCTGCGGGCGATCCCGCTCTCGGTCGAGGCCTCGCCCGCCACGGCCACCGCCGACCGCCTCGCCGTACTGGCCGAGCGCGGCACCACCCGGCTGAGCCTGGGGGTGCAGTCCTTCGTCGACGCGGAGGCCCGTTCGGCCGTCCGGCCGCAGAAGCGCGCCGAGGTCGAGGCCGCGCTGGGCCGGATCCGCGACGCCGGGTTCCCGGTCCTCAACATCGACCTCATCTACGGCATCGACGGCCAGACCGAGGCGAGTTGGCTCCGGTCGCTGGACGCCGCACTCGACTGGCGGCCGGAGGAGCTGTACCTCTACCCGCTGTACGTCCGGCCGTTGACCGGGCTGGCCCGGCGCGGGGAGGCGGAGAGCCCCGCCCAGTGGGACACCCGGCGGCTCTCGCTCTACCGGGCCGGCCGGGACCATCTGCTCGCCCACGGCTACGAGCAGGTGTCGATGCGGATGTTCCGCCGGGCGGCCGCGCCGCAGGCCGGGGTGAGCGAGTACGCCTGCCAGACGGACGGCATGGTGGGCCTCGGCTGCGGCGCCCGCTCCTACACCTCCCGTCTGCACTACTCCTTCGACTACGCGGTGGACGCGACGGAGGTGCGCCGCATCATCGACGACTACGTGGCGACCCCGACGTTCGACCACGCGGTGGTCGGCCGGGCGATGACGCCGGCGGAGGCCCGGCGCCGGCACCTTGTGCAGTCGCTGCTCCAGGCCGAGGGGCTGGCGCTCGCCGACTACCGGGACCGCTTCGGCAGCACCCCGGCCGAGGACTTCCCGGCCGAGTTCGCGGCCTTCGCCGCACGCGGCTGGCTGGTGGAGGACGCGCACCGTGCGGCCGGCGCGGCCACCGGGCGTGCGGAGTCCGCCGCGCCCGCCGAGCGGCTCAGGCTCTCGCCCGAGGGCCTGGCGCACTCGGACGCGGTCGGCCCGATGCTGTTCTCCCCGGAGGTCCGCGCGCTGATGGCGGAGTACGAGGCGAAATGACCTTCCTCGGCATGCCCGCGCCCGGGCCCACCCCTGCCCCCGCACTCACCCCTGCTCCGCTGCCCACCGCGACCCCGGTGTCCGGGCCGCTCGACCTCCGCCTGCTCTACCGGGGCCCGCTGGCCTCCTGCGACTACGACTGCCCGTACTGCCCGTTCGCCAAGCGGCGCGACACGCCGGAGCAACTCCGTTCCGACCGGGCCGCGTTGGAGCGGTTCACCGGCTGGGTGGCCGGACGCGGCGGATCCGGGGACACCCTCTCGGTGCTGTTCACCCCCTGGGGCGAGGGACTGGTGCGGTCCTGGTACCGGCGGGCCATGGTCGAGTTGAGCCGACTGCCGCACGTGCGGCGGGTCGCGATCCAGAGCAACCTCAGCTGCCGCACCGGCTGGCTGGCCGAGGCGGACCTCGACACCCTCGCGCTCTGGGTCACCTACCATCCCGGCCAGGTCGAGCACGCGCGCTTCCTCGCCAAGTGCCGCGAGCTGGACGCGCTCGGCGTGCGGTACAGCGTCGGCGTGGTGGGGCAGCCGGAGCACCTCGCGGCGGCCCGGCGGCTGCGCGCCGAGCTGTCCCCGGCGGTCTACCTGTGGATCAACGCCGCCGAGGGCCGGAGCTACACCGACGCCGAGGCGGCCGACTGGACCTCCCTCGATCCGCACTTCGGCTACAGCCGGCACGCCCACCCCAGCGCCGGCCGGGCCTGCCGCACCGGCGAGTCCGTGGTCTCGGTGGACGGCGACGGCACCGTCCGCCGCTGTCACTTCGTGCCCGAGGAGCTGGGCAACCTCTACGACGGCTCCTACCGGGCCCGGCTCGGTCCGCGGGCCTGCCCACTGCCGGTCTGCGACTGCCACATCGGCTATGTGCACCTGGAGACGCTGCCGCTGTACGAGGTCTTCGCGGGCGGCGTGCTGGAGCGCATCCCCGCACCCTGATCCCCCGCACACCCGGAGCCCACACCCCGATCCCCCGCACCCGGAGCCCGCACACCCGGTGACGGCGCCGGCACGCTGCGGGGTACCTCGCCCCCGTCCCGGCTCCGGCCTGGCCGGGGCCCGGTCCACGTACCTACGCTGGGGGGAGGAGGAGGCGATCAGCATGCTTGGAGACGCACCCTTGGTGGCGATCATTCCCGCCGCCGACGTGGCCCGGGCGAAGGCTTTCTACACCGACACCCTCGGCCTCAAGTTCACGGACGCCGGCCCGCACGGCGATCTGACCTTCGAGTGCGGAGGCAGCGAGTTCGGCATCTACGAGACACCCAGCGGCGGCCAGGCCGCCCACACCCTGGCCAGTTTCAAGGTCTCCGATCTGGACGCGGAGATGGCCGGACTGCGCGGCAAGGGCGTCGTGTTCGAGGAGTACGACCTGCCCGGCCTGAAGACGGTCGACGGCGTCGTCGAGGACGAGGGCATGCGCGCGGCCTGGTTCAGGGACAGCGAGGGAAACATCCTCTGCCTGAACGAGCGCACCGCCGGCTGACCCGGTCGGCCCGCTCGCGGCAGACAGAACCGGACCGGACGCACCGGACACGTCCCCGGCCGGGCACCGCACTGCGCGGTGCCCGGCCGGGGCACGGAGGGGCAGGGGACGCGGCGGGCGTCAGCCCTCGGCGGCGAGGCCGGGGACGGCGGTGTCGAGGGCCTCGGTGACCTGGTCCAGCAGCACCCGCAGGGTGGCGAGCTGTTCGACCGGCAGCCCGGTCGCGACCAGCAGTCGGCGCGGCACCTGTCCGGCGCGCTCGCGCATCGCGGAGCCCTCACCGGTCAGGCTGACGGTGACCGAGCGCTCGTCCTCCGGACTGCGCTTCCGGTGCACCAGGCCGGCCGCCTCCAGTCGCTTGAGCAACGGGGAGAGCGTCCCCGAGTCCAGTCGCAGGTGTTCGCCGATCCGTTTCACCGGCAGTTCGCCGTGTTCCCAGAGCACGAGCATCACCAGGTACTGCGGATACGTCAGGCCAAGGTCCTTGAGCAACACCCGGTAGACACCGCCGAAGGCGCGGGAAGCCGCGTTCAGCGAGAAGCAGATCTGTCGGTCCAGGAGGAGCAGGTCGGCATCGTCGGGAAGGTCGGGCAGCACGGTCATGGGTCCATGGTAGCGACGACATGTGCACAATTAAGTTGCGTCCAACTGAATCGTGTGCTCTACTTGCTCTCGGGAGGCGGTCCGAGCGGGCCGCCGGACCACCACTTCGTACGCAGGACGGAAGGGAACGGACCATGGACGCGCTCTACACCGCAGTCGCCACCGCCAACGGCCGGGAGGGCCGCACCGTCAGCTCCGACGGTCAGCTGGACCTCGCGCTGGCGATGCCGCCCGGCCTCGGCGGCAGCGGTCAGGGCACCAACCCGGAGCAGCTGTTCGCCGCCGGCTACGCCGCCTGTTTCGCCAGCGCGCTGGGCCTGGTCGGCCGGCAGGCCAAGGTGGACACCGGCGAGATCTCGGTGACCGCCGAGGTGTCCATCGGCAAGGACGCCGAGGGCTTCGGCCTCGCGGTGGTGCTGCGGGTCGAGCTGCCCGAGGCGCTCGCCGGCGAGACCGGCCAGCTGCTGGTGAAGAAGGCCCACGAGGTGTGCCCGTACTCCCGCGCCACCCGCGGCAACATCCCGGTCGAGCTCGTCGTCGAGTAGTCACCGGCCGGGGAACCACCGGTCGGGCCGTCAACGGCCCCCGAGCACCCCGACCACCGACGGTGCCCCGTCGCGCGACCGCGCGGCGGGGCACCGTCGCGTCAGGGGGTTCCGGCGGGCGTCAGGCGGTTCCGGCGGGCGGCGGGGGCGGACCGGGCGGCGCCGGTGGAACCGGAGGCTGGGGCGGCGGACCGGATCCCGGCGGGCCGTCCGCACCCCGCAGGACCTCCAGCCGGTGCCGGTACTCCCCCGCGTCGATCTCCCCGCGCGCGAACCGCTCCGCCAGGACCTGCTCGGCCGCCGGCCAGGCCGGCAGCGCTCCGCCCGCCGGACCACCAGGACCACCGGGGCCTCCCGGACCGCCGCCCCACACGCCCTTGGGCGGCGGCGGACCGGCGACCCGCGACCGCCGGGTCAGCAGCACCACGACGACCACCAGCG
This sequence comes from Kitasatospora sp. cg17-2, assembly GCF_054031055.1. NCBI lineage: Bacteria > Bacillati > Actinomycetota > Actinomycetes > Kitasatosporales > Streptomycetaceae > Kitasatospora > Kitasatospora sp. cg17-2. The sequence continues at coordinate 8,781,226 of NZ_CM132923.1, read as the reverse complement.
CCACCACGGCCAGCAGCAGTCCCAGCGCGAACAGGCCCAGGCCCCAGGGCCCGACACCATGGCCGTAGTCATGGCCGTTCCAGTGCCTCATCACGACCTCCTCACCACCCCGGTCGACGCGTCGCCGCCACGACCGACGGCCCACCCCGGGGCGCTCGGCGCCTCACCACCATCGTGCGCCCCCTCCCGTCGGAGTGGCGTGAGGAGATGCCGCCCCGCCGGCCCGTGGGGCGCACACGGGGTGGAGGAGCGCGGGAGGACCGGCGAGCATACGCCGCCGACGGCCCCCCGGACCGGTAGAGCCCCTGGCGCCGGACCGGTCCGCACCCGGCCGGGTAGCGTTCGCCCCATGAACCACCAACCGCCGGCCGACGACCGCGAGCGCCTCGTCGCGGCCGGGGTGCTGCTCCGCTACACGGACCACCGCCCGCACCCGGCACTGGGCCACTCCACCATCGGCTACGTCTCCACGGCGCTCTGGTACGAACTCACCGCACTGGCCATCTCCCCCGACGCGGCGGCGGCCACGGCCCAGGCCCTGCTCCGCGCCATCGCCGCCGACGCGGTGGACGCCGCCCTCCTGCCCGGCAACGAGAGCGCGCCGCGCGACGACCTCTACGTGACCCACCCCGCGTACATCGGCCCGCGCCGCCGCACGGTCTGGTTCCAGCGCTCCGGACCGCGCGGCCTGGTGACAGCGATGTTCCCGCCGTAGAACCCGGCCCCGAGCCGATCACGCGACGGGGCACAGCGGCCCCGCCACACCGCCCCGAGCCGTCGGACACGGCGTCAACGCCGCTCCGGACCTCGTCCTCGCGGGCGGCCCCCGGCGCGCTGTTGGCGGGCATGGCGCACGTACATCACCGTCCCCGCCGCCGGTACCCCGGCCAGGACGAGGGAGAGCCCCACCGGGAGCACCCCCGCCCACACCGTCGGTGAGACGTACGCCGTTCCGGAGGTGTCGTCCGCCATCCACGCCCGGGCCGTTTGCGAGCCGACGCGCCCCTCGACGAGCACGTCGAAGGACGGACCGCCGTCGTCAGCGGTGAAGGCACCGGAGCAGGATGTCGAGGATCCCAGACCGGCCCCGATGTCGTGCGTCCGGCAGTCGACTCCGGTCACCGTCCCGGGCTCTCCCCACAGTGCCGCCCGCAACTCATCGGTGAAGTTCGCCAGCACGGCGTAGGCCAGCAGCGCGCCGACCAAGCAGACCAGCACGAGCCACGGGCCGGGTCCGACCTCCTCCGGCTGCCGGTACGGAACGTCCCCAGCCTCGCTCATCCCCACCCCGGATCGTCGACGGACCTCCATGGTGACCGGTCCGGGACGCCCTCGGAAGACCCTCCGCGCGCCGTCGCCGGTCCGGTCGGACGCGGCGAGCCGACGTGCGCGACCGGTCCGGGATCACGCGCGGCCCGGGACGGCCGGCCCGTCCGGACCGCCCCGCTCGATCCGCAGGCTGTGGCACGTCCAGCTGAGCAGGTCGGTCCCGAAGATCGGCGGCCGGTCGTGGTAGGCGCCGTCCGCGACGGACAGGTTGACGATCAGGTAGGCGTGCCAGTCCGCGCCCACACCGCGCCGGTCGGCGTGGATCAGGGTGCCGTCGACGAACCAGTCGACCGAGTAGGCGCCGAAGACCGTCCGCAGGTCGAAGGTCACGCCGGGGGCTATACCGGCCTCGGCCCCGTGCCAGTAGCGGTAGCCGCCCCGGACGTGGTTGGAGATCTCCAGCAGGTCCGGGTTGTCGGGGTGGTACTCGAAGACGTCGATCTCGTTGCCGCCGTCCCGCCAGGTCCAGATCGCGGGCCAGGCGCCGAGCTCGCGGGGCAGGGTGACGCGCGCGCTCAGCACGTCGCCGGTGCGGACCTGGAAGCCCTCGGGACTGCCCTCGGTGGTCAGCAGACTGCACGTCCAGAGGTCGCCGCCGTGGCGCCGGACGGCGGTGAAGAGCCCGCCGGGGCAGTACGCGCGGCCGAGGAAGTCGAGTTTGTGGTCCCCCCGGTTGGTCGGCCCCATCCGGGGATAGGCGCTGCTGCGCCCCGCGATCCACTGGCTGGTCGATGTGAAGTCCGCGTCGAACACGACGGCCACGGCTGCCTCCCCGGTCACCGGCGGCGCGGCGGCCCGCTACCGCCGCACACGCAGGGTGATATGCCCGATACGCAGCGCAATATTCGAACCGGACGCTCCGGATCCAGCCGATTTCCGGTCGAACGGAGTGCCGACGGGGATCGGGCGCGGGCGTACTGGGTCAGCGGACCGGCGCAGGCGCGTCACTCCCGCGCGCGCTGCCGTTGCGCGCGCCCCCGGCCCGGCCGTCGGCCCCGCGTCCCCCGGTGCCTCCTCCAGGGCCCTCGGTGCCCCCACCCGCGCCCTCGGGCGAGCCCGAGGAATCCGGGGAGCCCGAGGAGTCCGGGGAGCCCGAGGAGTCCGGGGAGTCGTCCTCCGGGCCCAGACCGCCGAAGGTGTCGGCGCTCAGCCGGTCGGTCACCGACACCACGCCGTCCACCGAGCGGCAGAGGTTCAGCACGATCGGGACGAGGTGCGGCTCCGGCACCGTGCCGCTGAGCACCACCCGGCCCTGGTCCACCTCGACGCCGACCAGGGCCGGGCTCACGCCCTCGACCCGGCCGAGCACCTCCTCGACGATCTCCCGGCGGATCACCCGGTCCTCGCGGAGGAAGACCCGGAGCAGGTCTCCCCGGCTGACCATGCCGAAGACCCGGCCGTCCACGTCCAGCACCGGCAGCCGCTTCACACCGTGCCGGCCCATCAACCGGGCCGCCGCGACCACGCTGGTCGACGGGGTGATGCAGATGACCGGCCCGCTCATCAGATCGGCGGCGGTGACGGCGCCGTCCGGACCGGGCCTGGCGGCGCCGGGCGGCGGCATCAGACTGCCCTGGTCCTCCTGGGCCGCCAGGGTGAGCAGCAGGTCGGCCTCCGAGACGATGCCGAGCGGCCGACCGTCGTCGTCCACCACCGGCACGCCGGTGATGTCGTACTCGGCCAGCAGCGCGACGATCTCCCGGAAACCGGTCTCGGGCATCACCCGGACCACGGGACTGGTCATCACTGATTCGACGGTGGCATGCCGCACGCCGGTTCACCTCGTCCGCGAGCACCGTCCGGCCGGACCTCTGTCGTCCGGTCGGCTGTACCAGGAGCATCTCCCCCGACCGGCCGATCCGCCAGGGGCCAAGGGGCTGAATCGCGGGGACCATCGGCCTCTGGCCCCGAACGCCGCGTTTACCGGGCCCCGTCGCGCGTCCGCCGGGCCCGGCACCGCACCGCTCCGGCGTCCGGCCCGGATCCTGCCCCCCGTCCCGGTGCCCCGTACGGGCCGGACCGGCCGATCGGGGGTGCGCAGGACACCGGCCGGGCGGGTACGCCTTCCGGCCGGACCGCCCACCGGCGACCGCCCACCGCCGCCCCCGGGAGCCCCCGTGACCGAACCCTCCAGCTCCGACGACCGACCCGACCGACTCGGCCGGAACGACCAGAACGACCGCGACGACCGCGACGACCGACACGACGAGAACGACGCGAACGGCAAGCCCGGCGAGCACGACAACCGGCCCGGCGACCGTCCCCCCGGCGGACTGCTGCGCTGTCTGGTCACCGGGGCCACCGGCTACATCGGCGGACGGCTGGTGCCGGTGCTGCTCGACGCCGGCCACACCGTACGGTGCCTGGTCCGCGCCCCGGACCGGCTGCGGGACCACCCCTGGCGGAGCCGGGTCGAGGTGGTCACCGGGGACGTCACCCGCCCCGAGAGCCTCACCGACGCCTTCACCGGCATCGACGTCGCCTACTACCTGGTGCACTCGCTCGGCACCGGTGCGGACTTCGAGGCCACCGACCGGGCCGCCGCCGAGGCGTTCGGGCGGGCGGCGGAGTCGGCCGGGGTGCGCCGGATCGTCTACCTGGGCGGCCTGGCCCCCGCCGGGGTCCCGGCCGGGCGGCTCTCCCCGCACCTGCGCTCGCGGGTCGAGGTCGGCCGGGTGCTGCGGGCGAGCGGCGTGCCGACCGCGGAACTGCGGGCCGCGGTGATCATCGGGTCCGGCTCCGCCTCCTTCGAGATGCTGCGCCACCTCACCGAACGGCTCCCGGTGATGGTGACCCCGCGCTGGGTGGACACCCGGATCCAGCCGATCGCCGTCCGCGACGTGCTGCGGCTGCTGGTCGGGGCCGCCACGCTGCCGCCCGAACTCGACCGCGCCTTCGACATCGGCGGTCCCGAGGTGCTGACCTACCGCCGGATGATGGAGCGGTACGCGGCGGTGGCCGGACTTCCGCGCCGGCTGATCCTCGCCGTGCCGGTGCTCACACCCCGGCTCTCCAGCCTGTGGGTCGCCCTGGTCACCCCCGTGCCCGGGTCGATCGCCCGGCCGCTGGTGGAGTCGCTGCGGTACGAGGTGGTCCGCACCGAGCACGACCTCGACCGCCTCCTGCCCGAGCCGCCGGGCGGCGCCGTCGGCTTCGACGAGGCCGTCCGGCTGGCGCTGCGGCGGATCAGGGACGCGGACGTCGCCACCCGGTGGTCCTCCGCCTCGCTGCCCGGCACCCCCAGCGACCCGCTGCCCACCGACCCGGACTGGGCCGGCGGCAGCCTCTACCAGGACGTCCGGGAGCTCCGGGTGGACGTCGACCCGGCCGCGCTGTGGCGGGTGGTGGAGGCGATCGGCGGCGACAACGGCTGGTACTCCTTCCCGCTCGGCTGGGCGGTGCGCGGGTGGGTGGACCGGCTGCTCGGCGGGGTCGGCCTGCGGCGCGGGCGGCGGGACCCGGCGCGGCTGCGGGTCGGCGACTCGCTCGACTTCTGGCGGGTGGAGGAGCTCGATCCCGGACGGCTGCTGCGGTTGCGCGCCGAGATGCGGCTGCCCGGTCCGGCCTGGCTGGAGCTGACCGTCACCCCGGACGGCGCGGGCGGCTCCCGGTACCGGCAGCGGGCGCTGTTCCACCCGCGCGGGCTGGCCGGGCACGCCTACTGGTGGTCGGTGGCGCCCTTCCACGCCGCCGTGTTCGGCGGGATGGCCCGGCGGATCACCGAGGAGGCCGCGCGCGGCTCCGGGGGACGTACCGGCGACGGAAGGCGCGCCGGTGACAGGAGGCGTGCCGGCGACGGGGGACGTTCAGGCGACGGGGGACCTCCCGGGGGCGGTACGGCCTGAGCGGCCGCCCCGGCGAGCGGCAGCCGTCCCGGGGGCCGGCGGCCGCCCGGCCCTCAGCGGGCCCGGCGCAGGTCGGCCAGTTCGCCGGTGATCCGGCCGAGGAAGCGCGCCACCGCGGCCAGTTCGGCCAGGGTGAACTCGGCGCGCACCGCCTCGGTCCGCCGGGCCACCGGCGCGAACCACTCCGCCGCCATCCGGCCGGCGCCCGGCAGATAGTGCACCAGGACCAGGCGCCGGTCGGCGGCGTCCCGGCCGCGGCGGATGTGCCCGGCCCGCTCCAGCCGGTCCAGCACCGCGGTGACGGCGCCCGAGGAGAGGCCCAGCTCCTCGCCCAGCCGTCCGGGGGTGATCCCGCCGCCGCCGGACCCGTGGGACTCCGGGGCCGCGCGCATGATCGCGAGCAGCGCCTGCACGTCAGTGGTGTGCAGACCGCTGGCGCCGGCGAAGCCGTGGCCGAGCAGGTTCATCTCGGAGGCGAGGTCCTGGAGCAGCCGGCCGAGCGCCGGCCCGCCGGGCGGAACCTGCCCCTGGTCGTGCTCCTGCTGCTCCTGCTGCTCCCCCTGCTCGGACAAGGCGTGTTCTCCGGTCGCGTACGGCATCGATCCAACCCGTTCAGCCTAACGGCGCCGGGCCACCGCCCCGCGGATCACCCCACGGACCCCACGGATCCACCCTGCGGATCGACCCCGGAGCCCGTCCCCGGCCCCGCCCGCAGGGCACCTCGGCCGACCCCGGCGGGCCACCAGACCCGGTCCCCGAGGTCGCGGACCAGCGCGGGCACCAGCAGCGAACGGACCAGGAGGGTGTCCAGCAGCACCCCGAACGCCACGATGAAGGCGATCTGGGCGAGGAAGGCCAGCGGGATCACCCCGAGCGCGGCGAAGGTCGCGGCCAGCACCACACCCGCCGAAGTGATCACTCCGCCGGTGGCGGTGAGCCCGCGCAGCACCCCCTCGCGGGTGCCGAGGCGCAGCGACTCCTCCCGGACCCTGGTCATCAGGAAGATGTTGTAGTCCACCCCGAGGGCCACCAGGAACACGTACCCGTACAGCGGCACCGAGGGGTCCACTGCGGAGAACCCGAACACGTGCGGGAACACCACCGCGCTGACCCCGAGCGTGGCGAGGTAGGAGAGCGCGACGGTGGCGGCCAGCAGGAGCGGCGCCACCAGGGAGCGCAGCAGCAGGACCAGCACGGCCAGCACGCAGAGCAGCACGACCGGGGTGATCAGGCGCCGGTCGTGGGCGGCGGTGGTCCGGGTGTCCTCCTGCTGGGCGGTGTAGCCGCCGACCAGGGCCCGCGCGTCGGGCACGGCATGCACCGCGTCCCGCAGCCGGTGGACGGTGGCGATGGCCGCGTCGCTGTCGGCCGGGTCGGTGAGCGTGGCCTCCAGCCGGACCCGGCCGTCCACCACCAGCGGCGCGGCAGCCGGCCCGGCACCCGGCACGGAACCCGACCCGGCAGCCGGCGCGGCACCGGTCACGCCGCCCGGCCCGGCGCCCGGCGCCCCGGCGGTGGTGGCGCGGACGGCGGCGACCCCGGGCACAGCGGCGGCGGCCGCCGTGACGGGTGCGGCACGGTCGGCGGCGGCGATGATCACGGCGGGGTTGCCGCTGCCGCCGGGGAAGTGCGCGGAGAGCAGCCGCTGGCCGGCCGCCGAGGGCTGGGCCTTGACGAAGAGCTCGCTCTGCGGGACGCCGCCGGCGTCCAGGGTCGGGGCGAGGCCGGCGAGCGCCGCCAGGACCACCAGGCTCCCCGCCCACAGGGCGCGCGGACGACGGGCGACGAGCTCGGCCACCCGGGCCCAGACCGCGTTCACGGGGGCCCGTCCGTCGGCGGCGGGCCGGGCCGGCCAGTAGGCGGCCCGGCCGGCCAGCACCAGTGCGGCGGGCAGGAAGGTGAGCGCGGAGAGCACGGCGCAGCCGATCCCGATCGCGCCGACCGGGCCCAGGGCGCGGTTGTTGGTGAGGTCGGAGAGCAGCAGGACGAGCAGGCCGAGGGCGACGGTGGCACCGGAGGCGGCGATCGGTTCGACGGAGTGCCGCCAGGCGGTGCGCATCGCGGCGAACCGGTCGCCGTGCAGGTGGAGCTCCTCGCGGAAGCGGGCGGAGAGCAGCAGGCCGTAGTCGGTGGCGGCGCCGATGACGAGGATCGACAGCAGTCCCTGGACCTGGCCGTCCACGGTGACCAGGCCGTGGTCGGCGAGCAGGTAGACCAGGGCGCAGGCGATGCCGAGGGCGAAGACGGCGCCGAGGATCACCAGCAGCGGCAGCAGGACGGCGCGGTAGACGGCGAGCAGGATGAGCAGGACGACGCCGAGGGCGACGCCGAGCAGCAGTCCGTCGATGCCGGCGAACGCGCCGCCGAGGTCGGCCGCGATCGCGGCGGGTCCGGCCAGGCCGACGGTGGTGCCGGGGACCTGTTCGGCGAGTCCGCGGACGGCGCTCACGGTGTCGCCGGTCTGCCGGCCGAGGTCGGCGCGCAGTTGGACGACGCCCTGGAGGGCCTGCCCGTCGGCGGCGGGCAGGGCGGGCGAGACCCGTCCGGTGGCGCCGGGCAGGGCGGCGGCGGACCGCAGGGCCTGTTCGGCGGCGGCGCGCCCGGTCCCGTCGAGGGGGCCGCCGAGGCTCTCCCAGACGATGATCACGGGCACCGCGTTGTCGGTCCGGAAGTCGGCGCCGAGCCGGGCGGCCTCGGTGGACTCGGCGCTCCGGGGCAGGAAGGCGGCCCGGTCGTTGGTCGCGACCTCGCCGAGCCGGCCCGCGTAGGAGCCGAAGGCGCCGCCGAGGCCGAGCCAGACGATCAGCAGCGCGAGCGGGACGAGCAGCCGGGCGCGGCGGCGCCGGGCGGACGGGCCGGTCGGGGTCCCGGCCGGGGGTGCCGGGACAGGAGGTACCGGGGCGGGTGGTGGGGTGGCGTGGGGACGGTCAGCGGGCATGGCGGGGCGCGCTCCGGGCCTGGGCGGGGTCGTGGACAGCCCGGATCATATCTCTCGACCATTAAGAGACTTGACGGGTGGAGAGGTTTCGCGGTCGGGCCAGGAGTCCGGCGACCGAGAGCGCGCCCCAGCCGACCGAGACGGCGACGGCCATCACCCGGTGGCGGCGGGCCGGGAGGGCGGTGGCGAGCAGCGCGGCGTCGCCCAGGTCGGAGGCGATCCGGAGGGCGGTCGCGGTGCGCAGCGCGCTGTCGTTCGGGGCGAGGGCCATGGCGAGGCCACAGGCGGCGTCGCGCAGGGCCAGCGGGCGCAGGCAGGCGGCGACCGGCGCGGGCACCGAGCCGTCCGGCGCGGTGAGGCCGGAGGGCCGGGCCAGCAGGACGGGTCGGCGGGCGACGGCGAGGCCGTAGACGGCGGTGGCGGCGCCGGTGAGTCGCAGCAGGGGCTGGTGCATGGTGGTGACCTCCCGGTGGGCTGGCGGACGGGCGGATCCTATCTCTCGACTGTCGAGAGATCCCGGCGGACGGGTCCACTCGGGGGCGGGCCGGGAGGGACCGGACCGCACGGCCCCGGGCACACCGACGGCCCACCGGCACGGGACCGGTGGGCCGTCGGCGCGCTGCCCGCAGGGAGCCGACAGGGCGGGTCAGGAAACGCGCTTGATCTGCCAGGCGTTGTTGTTGAGGCTCGGCACGGCGGAGTAGCGACAGCTGCTGTTGTAGAACGAGGAGAGCTGCACCCAGCCCGTCGGCTGGTAGGTCGAGGCGCAGACCGTGAGCGTGGTGCCGATCGGCAGACCGGTGAGCTGCTTGATCTGCTTCTTGTTGGGGTTGAAGGTCGAGCCGCAGCTCAGGTCGTTCCACCACTGGACGTCGACCCAGCCGGTCGGGGTGAGCTGGCTGCTGCAGACGTTCAGGGTGTCGCCGGGGGCGGCGTGCGCACTGGTGGTGGTCATGGTGAGCGCGGCGGCGGCACAGCCGGCGGCCACGGCGAAGGCACGGAAGCGGGACACGATGCGGCTCCTCTCGACGGCGCGGGCACTCCGCACCGAGGATTCATTCCTATCGGTGGGACCACAGGCACGGACAGTGACTTTCCGGTCCGGGAGTCCGCGGTCCGCGACGGGTTCGCACCTGTTGACAGTGCGTCGACGCACGTGTTCACGGCATATGCGCCGGACGGACCTCAGGACACGCGCTTGATCTGCCAGGAGTTGTTGTTGAAGCTCGGCGAGACCGAGTAGCGGCAGCTGCTGTTGTAGAACTCGGAGAGCTGCACCCAGCCGGCCGGCGGGAGCGTCGAGGCGCAGACGGTGAGCGTGGTGCCGATCGGCAGACCGGCGGCCTGCTGGATCCGCTTGGCGTTGGGATTGAAGGTGGATCCGCAGGCGTACTCGTTCCACCACTGGACGTCGACCCAGCCGCTCGGGGTGAGCTGGCTGCCGCAGACGTTCTGGGTGTCGCCGGGAGCGGCCTGCGCGGTGGTGGCGGTCAGGGCGAGCGCGGCGGCGGCGCAGCCGACGGTCAGGACGGCGGCACGGAAGCGGGACACGGTGGCTCCTCTCCGCGGCGCGGGCGATCCGCGCCGGACACCCATTGGTACCGGCGGCACGACGAGTACGGACAGCGTGTTTCCGGCCGGTCCGCCCGGGAGCGCGCCGGGCCCACCCGCAGCCCGCCTGGGCGGTGATCCGGGTGGGCCCGAAGGGAATTGACGTGACGTCAGGAGACGCGGGTGATCTTCCAGGAGTTGTGGTTCAGGCTCGGCACCGCCGAGTAGCGGCAGCTCTGGCTGTAGAACTCGGAGACCTGCGTCCAGCCGGCCGGCGGCCACGCCGAGGCGCAGACGTTCAGGGTGGTGCCGATCGGCAGACCGGCGACCTGCTCCATCGTCTTCCGGTTCGGGGTGAAGGTGCCGCCGCCGCAGCTGTAGTCGTTGGCCCAGGCGATGTCGACCCAGCCGGCGGGGGTGTACTGGTTGGCGCAGATGCTCACGATGTCGCCCGGGGCGGCCTGGGCGACGGTCGCGGTGGTGGCGGCCAGGGTCAGGGCGGCGGCGGTACAGCCGAGGGCCAGTGCGGTGGCGCGGAGACGGGACACGGTGCGGCTCCTCTCGCGGCACGGACGTTCCGTGCCGGGCCCATTCCTACCGGCGCACCAGGGCGCGCGAACAGGCGCTTTCCGGTCCGGTGCGCCGGGGCGCGCGTCGCGTTCGCGCCTGTTGACAGTCCGTCGGCGCACTTCCCGGAAGACCGAACGGCCCATCCGGCCCCCGGAGTTCGGGGGTCGGACGGGCCGGGCGGGTTACCTCGGGCTCACGGGCCGCGCGGGTCACGTCGGGCAGGGGCCGCGCGGGCTACCTCGGGCACGGGCCGCGCGGGTCACGTCGGGCGCACGGGCCGCGTCGGCGTCAGCCGGTGATCGGCTTCACATCCAGGCGGACGTGGTCGACGGCCCAGAACCAGTTGTTCCCGGCGTCGAACATCCGGAACTTCAGCGTCACGCTGCGCGCACCCGCCGGAACGGCGAACTGCTTGCCGATGAAGGCGTTCTGGACGTCCTTGCCGGCGTTGTCGTTGCCGGTGGCGTCCGAGCTGTAGTAGACCAGCCGGGTCTCGGTGCCGTTGTCGAAGACCGCGGTGACCGAGGCCTTCTGCGGGGCCTCCTGGCGGTAGTGCGAGTCGAAGCCCAGGTACAGCGTGGTGGCCCCGGCCGGGACGGGCACCGCGGGCGAGACCAGGGTCGAGTCGAACACGCCCTTCTTGGACGGCGCGCCGGTGTCGTCCCAGTCGTCCGGGTCGGCCACGGCCAGGATGCCCAGGCCCCGGGTGAAGTTGCCCCGGTCCTGGCCGGCCGGGTTGGACCACTCGCGCTTGGTGTGGAACGTCCAGCCCTGGAGCCGGACGGTGCCCTGCGGCATGGCCGGCGCGTTGACCACGGACCAGCCCTGCGGGGCCTGCGGCGTCCAGCCGACCACCCCGGCGACCGGCTGCAGCGCGCCCGCCAGCGACTCGAAGTCCTCGCCGAGCAGGTGTCCGGCCATCACCGGCGCGGTGCGGGCAGCGAGTTCGCCGTCGGCGACGGCGAAGCGGTTGCCGGCCAGCGCGCGGGCGGTGACCAGGACGCGGTGGGTGGCGCCGTCCGGCAGCTGGGCGGGCGGGGTGACGTCCCACTCGGCGGTGGCGCTCGCCCCGGCGGCCAGCGCGGCGGGCGGCGCGGTGACGGCGGCGACCGTCCAGCCGGCCGGGACGACCGGCTGCGCCTCGATCACGGTCAGCGCGTCGGTGGCGGTGAAGCGGGCGGTGACCCGGGCCGGGCGGCCGGGCAGCAGGATCGCCTCGTCGATGGTGGTGGAGGCGGCCTTGAGCGCGACGTCCACGGTCAGCGGGTCGGCCTGGCCCATCGCCGGGTCGGTGAGCAGGTGCTCGCCGTCCCAGGGGAAGCGGCCGGCGATCCGGCGGCGGAAGCCGAGTTCGCCGCGCACGCCCACGGCGACGTCGTACCAGCCCTCGGGGCCGACGTTGAGGTTGACCGTCTTGTCGTCGCCCGCGGCGACCCGGACCTCGCGCAGTCCGTCGCCGTAGGCGAGGTCGCCCACCAGGAAGGTCTGGGCGGTGCGCGAGCGGTTGATCACGTCCACCTCCAGCACCTTGCCGTTGCGCTCCTCGGAGAGCGAGATCTCGTACGCGGCGTCGACGGTGCCGCGCAGGTGCCAGAGTGCGCCGTTGGGGCCGTGCACCCGCAGGTCGTAGCCGTCCTGGCCGACCGTCCAGACGTCGGAGATCCGGGACTTGGCGCCGACCGTGTAGTGGCGCGGCAGGGCGCCGGGGGCCGGGTAGACCGCGAAGACCGCGCCCTGCTTGCCCTGGTTGATGAAGTCAATGGTCAGCTGGTCGCCCTTGAGGCGCGGCTTGACGGTGAGGTCGTAGGGCGCCGGGCGGGCGGCGCGGGTGCCGCGCTCCTGCTGCGGGAAGGACTGCGGGTTGGGCACGGTGGGCGCGGGCAGCTTGCCGGTGTCGACGACCTTCTGCCGGTTGCCGCTGGTGTCGGGCAGCGCGGGCCAGCGCGGGTCGCGGCCGGAGAAGTCGAAGACATTGGTGAGGTCGCCGCAGACCGAGCGACGCCAGGGGCTGATGTTGGGCTCCTGGATGCCGAACCGCTGCTCCAGGAAGCGCAGCACCGAGGTGTGGTCGTAGACGCTGGAGTCGACGACGCCGCCGCGGGTCCACGGGGAGACGACGATCATCGGCACCCGGACGCCGAGGCCCATCGGGTACGGTCCGGACTCCACGCGCTCGCCGGCGGGCAGGGTGTCGGACCAGGCGAGCGAGCCGTCGGCGGCGCGGACCCGGTACTTGCCGTCCTGGCTCACCACGCGGTGGTAGGTCGAGCCGCCCTTGGTCACGCGGACGACGACCTCGCCGTCCACGGGCACGGTGGACTTGCCGCGGCCGGTGGCCAGCGGCGGGACGGGCGGCAGCTGGTGGTCGAAGAAGCCGCCGTGCTCGTCGTAGTTGAGGATGAAGACGGTCTTCTCCCACACCTCGGGCTTGGCCGCGAGGGCGGCCAGCAGCCGGGCGGTGAGGTGCTCGCCGTTCGGCGGCGCGTAGTTGGCGTGCTCGGAGAGCGCGGCGGGGGCGACGATCCAGGACACCTGCGGGAGGGTGTCGGCCTGGACGTCGGCGGCGAAGGCCTCGACCAGGGCGTCGCCCATCGCGAACGGGTCGCTCTTCTTGGCCGGGTCGCCGACCGCGCGCATGCCGCGCTCGTACAGCGGCTCGCCGGGCTTGGCCTTGACGAAGGGGGCGAACCAGGCGAGCGCGTTGTCGTCGAAGTTGTCCAGCGCCTGGTAGGTCCGCCAGCTGACGCCGGCCTTCTCCAGGCGCTCGGCATAGGTGGTCCACTCGTAGCCACCGGGGATCTCGGTGTTGTCGGTGACCGGGGTGTCCCGGACGGTACCGCCGCTGGTGCCCGTCATCAGGTGCTCGCGGTTGGTGTTGGTGTTGCACTGCACCGACGCGTAGTAGGCGTCGCAGGTGGTGAACACCGAGGCGAGCGCGTGGTAGAAGGGCATGTCGGCGCTCTCGTAGTAGCCCTGGCCGAGCCAGCCGCCGGAGCGGCGGGTGACCGAGCCGTCGGCGAGACCGTCGTTCCAGGCCTTCATCGAGTCGACGAAGCCGAACGCGGGGGCGCCCTGCTGGTACGCGTTGGTGTGGGCGGCGTTCATCGGGAACGGCAGGAGGTGACCCTCCTTGCGGCTCGGGTCGGGCTGGTGGAAGACCGAGCGGCCGTTGACGCCCCGCACCGCCGTCCGGTCGCCGAAGCCCCGGACGCCGGCCTGGGTGCCGAAGTAGTGGTCGAAGGCGCGGTTCTCCTGCATGAACACCACAACGTGCTGGATGTCCGCCAGTCGGCCGGGGCGGGCCGGCGCGGCGAGGGCCTCGCGCACGCTGAGGGGGAGGGCGGACAGCACGGCGGCGGCGGCCGCGCCGCCGAGCAGGGTGCGGCGCGACAGTTCGGGCTGCGGACTCATCGGGGGTGACTCCTTGTACAAAGCGGGGGGTGCCTGGAGCTGTGGTCCAGACCCGTTATGTGTACGGGCCCCAGGTGGACGGGAACGGGGGGTTCGATGGCGCGTCGATGACGGACAGTGAACCCATAGCTGTACAGACAACTTGCCATCAATGACGGTCCACGGTCACCCCCTCCCGCCGCGACCTCCGGGCCCGCCGTCCCAGCAGCCCCGCCGGTCACGCCAGGCCCCCGGCCCCGGAAGGTGGTTGACGAACCGTCGGCAGCCTCCGGCCAGGTCGTGGACAACCCTTGACGAGGCATGTGGTCTGTGGAAACCTCGCGGCAGGTCCAGGCCAATGATCTTCGTACGGGGGTAGGGGATCGCGTCGCCTGACGCATCAGGGGGGAAACCTGGGAGTCGGGTGCGGCCGTTCCTCGGCGCCTGCCGACCGGTCCGCGGGGCGGGCCGGCCACCCTTCGGCAGCCGCGCCGTCCGACCGCGCCGTACCGCGCCCGCGCGCCGCCACGGCCACCGCTCGGACGGGTGCCCCGCAGCTCCGTCTCCGACTCCCGAATCGAGCACAGCATGTCCGACTCCCCCAACCGGCCCGGCCCTTCCTCCGCCGCCGGGGACCTCGCGAGAGCGACGGACGCCGCACGGCCCGCCTCCCCCGCCCAGCACGGAATCTGGCTGACCAGCAGGCTCACCCACGTCCCCGAGGTCTTCCACCTCGCGCTGCGGATCGGCTTCGACCGGATCGACACCGACGCGCTGGCCCGCGCCGTCGCCACGACCGTCGCCCGGCACCCCGCGCTCTCCTCCGCGCTGGTGGAACGGGACGGCGTGCTCCACCCCGTCCCGGCCGGGCGGGCGCCCGCGCTCACCGTCCCGGAACCGGTCGGCGAGCCGCTCCGCGAGTGTGCCGACGCCTGCGCCGACGCCGACGCCAAGCGGCTCGCCGAGGAACTCGCCCTGCCGTTCGACCTGGCCCGGGGACCGCTCGTCCGGTTCACCCTGGACCGGCGGGCGGACGGCGGCGCCGAACTGCTGGTGGTGGCGCACCACGCCGTGTTCGACGGCCACTCCAAGGACGTGCTGGTCGCGGACCTCGCCGCCGGGTACGCCGCCGCGCTCGCGTCGTCGGTCGCGTCGTCGGTCGCGTCGTCGGTGACGGACGAGGAGCGGCCCGGGGGTGTCGACTCCGTCCCCGGCGCCGACACCGACGCGAACACGGACGCCGACTCCGCGCCGCTCGACCCCGACCTCCTGACCCGGGCGGCCGCCTTCCACGGCCCCCGGTGGGGGGCCGCCACCGCCCCGGTGCTCCCCGGCGGCGCCCGCGCCGTGACCGACGCCGGCCCCGGCGAGTCCGTCTCCTGGCGGCTCGACGGCCCGGCCCGGGCCGCCCTCGCGGACGCCGCCCGGACCGCCGGGGTCACCCGCTTCGAGTTCCTGCTCGCCGCCCTGCACGGCCTGCTGCACCGCTACGGCGGCGAGGCCGTCCCCGTCGCCGTCCCGTTCTCCACCCGCGGACCCCGGCAGCGCGACACGATCGGCCTGTACGTCAACGAGCTGCCCGTGTACGCCCCGGCCGGCCAGGACGGGGACACGCCGTTCGCGCGCTACGCCGCCGCCGTGCGCGCCGAGGCCCGGTCCGTCTCCGCGCACCGCGCCGTCCCGTTCGGCAGCGCCGTCCCCGGCCTCACCCCCCGGGCCGGACTGGCGCCGGTCTCCTTCGGCTACCGCCGCCGCACCACCGCCGACCCCGTGTTCCCCGGCAGCACCGCCTCGGTCGACTGGACCGTCTTCCCGCACGCGGCCCGCAACACCCTGCACCTCCAGGCCGTCGACGGCGCCGACGGGATCGAGCTCTCGCTCCAGTACGACCCGGCCGTACTCGCCTCCGCCGCCGCCCGGCGGGTCGCCGGGCACCTCGCCACCCTGCTCGCCGCCGCCGTGGCCGACCCCGCGACCCCGCTCGGCGACCTGCCCCTGCTCGACGCGGCCGAGCGGCAGCTCGTCACCACCGCCTGGAACGACACCGCCCGCGCCTACCCCGCCGACCGGACCGTGCTCGACCTGGTCCGGGAGCACGCCTCGGCCGCCCCCGACGCGCTCGCCGTGGTGACCGGCGAGGAACGGCTGACCTACCGGGAGCTGCTGCGCCGGGCCGACCGGCTGGCCGGGGAGCTCACCTCGGCCGGCATCGGCCGGGACGACCTGGTCGGCCTGCACCTCGCCCGCACCGCCGACCTGCCGGCGGCGCTGCTCGCCGTGCACGCGGTCGGCGCCGGTTACCTGCCGCTCGACCCCGGCTACCCGGCCGAGCGCCTCGCCTTCGTGCTCGCCGACTCCGGGGCGGCCCTGCTGCTGGCCGACCGCGAACCGGCCCCCGAGGTCGCGGCCGCCGCACCGGCGGTGCTCCGGCCGGGCGGGGCGGCCGCCACGGCGGACGTCGGCACCGATGCCGACCCCGGCCGGCTGGCGTACGTGCTGTACACCTCCGGCTCCACCGGCCGCCCCAAGGGCGTCGAGATCGGCCACCGGGCCCTGGTCAACCTGCTCACGTCCTTCGCCGCTCGGCTCGGCTCCGGTCCCGAGGACGTCTGGCTCGGCCTCACCTCGCTCTCCTTCGACATCTCGGCCCTGGAGCTGCTGCTGCCGCTGACCACCGGCGGCCGTCTGGTGCTGGCCCCGGACGGCCTGGCCGTCGACGGCCCGGGGCTGCGCGCGCTGGTCGAGCGCG
The DNA here is from genome assembly GCF_054031055.1 of Kitasatospora sp. cg17-2. Classification (NCBI taxonomy): domain Bacteria; kingdom Bacillati; phylum Actinomycetota; class Actinomycetes; order Kitasatosporales; family Streptomycetaceae; genus Kitasatospora; species Kitasatospora sp. cg17-2. Next base: position 8,764,854 of record NZ_CM132923.1, on the reverse strand, counting down.
AGGGCGTCACCCACGTCCAGGCGACGCCCTCCGGCTGGCGGGTCCTGCTCGGCGCCGGGCCGCTGCCGTCCGGGCTGACCGGCCTGGTCGGCGGGGAGGCCCTGCCGCTGCCGCTGGCCCGGCAGCTGCGGGCCGGCACCGACCGCCTGTTCAACGTCTACGGGCCGACCGAGACCACCGTCTGGTCCACCTGCGCCGAACTGCCGGACGACCCGGAGGCGGTCCGGATCGGCCGGCCGATCGCCAACACCCGCGCCCTGGTGCTCGACCGCCGCCGTCGGCCGCTGCCGATCGGCGTGCCCGGCGAACTCCACCTGGGCGGCGACGGGCTCGCCGAGGGCTACCTGGGCCGGCCGGAGCTGACCGCCGAGCGCTTCGTCGACGACCCCTTCGGCGCCCCCGGCGACCGGCTCTACCGCACCGGCGACCTGGTGGCCTGGAGCCCGGACGGCGAACTGGAGTTCCTCGGCCGGATCGACGACCAGGTCAAGATCCGCGGCCACCGGATCGAGCTGGGGGAGGTCGAGGCGGCGCTGCTGACCCATCCGGCGGTCGCGGAGGCCGCCGCCGCGGTGCACCGGGAGGAGGTTGTCGCGCCCGACAACGCGGAGGACGGGGGCGACGGCGAGCCGTTCGTCGCCGGTTACCTCGTCCCGGCCGCCGGACAGACCGCTCCCGAGCCCGCCGAACTCCGCTCCTTCCTGCAGCGGTTGCTGCCCGGCGCGGCCGTCCCGCAGCGCTTCCTGCTGCTCGACCGGCTGCCGCTGACGCCGAACGGCAAGCTGGACCGCCGCGCACTGCCCGTCCCGCCGGTGCCGGTCGAGGCCCCGGCCGTCGCCGCCCCCGGTCCGGAGGCGGAGGACGAGGTGCTCGCCGCCGTGCTCGCGATCTGGTCCGAGGTGCTGCGACTGCCCGGCCTCGGCCCCGAGGACGACCTCTTCGACCTCGGCGGCCACTCCCTGACGATCATTCAGATCACCGCCAGGATCCGCGACCTGTTGGGTGTCGAGCTCGACTTCGACGTATTCTTCGCCACCCCGACCCCGGCCGGCATCGCCGCCGCCGTCCGCGAACTCCGCTGACCGTCGGGCGGCGCGACGGGACCCGCGCCGCCCGACGTTCCCTCCCCGCACCCGCACCCGCTCCCCCCGTCCTCCCTGCCCCGCGCCCCCTCCCCTGCGGCGGCCCGCCCCGCGGCGCTCCCGCCCGGGGTCACCGCAGCCGCCGCCCGACGTGCGCCGAATGGAACAACCCATGACCGACCTCCAGGACCCCGCCGCCGGGCTGTCCGCGACCAAACGCGCCCTGCTCGCCCAGCGCCTGCGCGCGGCCGCCGGCACCACCACGGCCCCGGACGCCACCGCCCCGGCACCCGACGGTGGTAATCCCGGCGGCACTCCCGGCAGCGCGGCCCCCGCCATCGCCGTCGCCACCGTCCCGGCCCGACCCCCGGGCAGCGCGGTCCCGCTCTCCAGCGGGCAGGAACGCCTCTGGTTCATGGACCAGTTCGCGCCCGGCTCCACCGCCTGGGCGCTGGCCCCGGCCCGCCGACTGCGCGGCCCGCTGGACCGCACCGCACTGGACGCCGCGCTCACCGGGCTGCTCGCCCGGCACGAGGCGCTGCGGATGAGCTTCCCCGCCACCCCCGAGGGCACCGCCGAGGTCCGGATCGCCGAACCCGCGCCGCTCACCGCCGAGTTCGTGGACGCGACCGGCGACCCGGACCCGGCCGGGCGGGCCGCCCGCGAGCTCGGCGAGCGGGTGGCGCGACCGTTCGACCTGGCCGAGGGCCCGCTGCTGCGCGCCCTGCTGGTGCGCACCGCGCCGGACGAGCACGTGCTCGCCCTGGTCATGCACCACATCGTCAGCGACGGCTGGTCGCTCGACATCCTGCACCGCGAACTCGACGCGCTGTACGCCCGGCACGCGCACGGCACCCCGGACCGGCTGCCCGAACTGCCGGTGCAGTTCGGCGACTACGCGGGCTGGCAGCGGGAGCGGCTGGCCGGCGAGGCGCTGGCGGGCTCCCGGGCCCACTGGCGCGAGGAGCTGCGCGACGTCCCGGCCCTGGAGCTGCCGACCGACCGCCCCCGACCGCCGGTGCTGACCTTCGAGGGGGCCGCCACCGAGTTCCACTGGAGCAGCGAACTCGGCCGGGGAGTGGCCGAGTTGGCCCGGTCCTCGGGCGCCTCGGGGTACATGGTGCTGATGGCGGCGCTGCAGACCCTGCTCGGCCGGCACGCCGGGCGGCGGGACTTCGCGATAGGTTCCGCGGTGGCCGGCCGACTGCACCGCGAACTCGAAGGCGTGGTCGGCCTGTTCGTGAACATGCTGCCCATCCGGGCCCGGCTGGAGGGTGATCCGACCTTCGCCGAGCTGCTCGGCCGGGTGCGCGGCACCACCCTCGACGCGTACACCCACCAGGAGGTGCCGTTCGAGCAGATGGTGGCGGATCTGGACATCGAGCGCGACGTCAGCCGCTCCGCCGTGTTCCAGGTCAGCTTCGCCTACCAGAACTACGGCGAGCGCGGCGCCGCGTCCGCCCCGGCGGGCCCCGGCTCCCCGGACTCGCCCGGCGCGCCGACCGCCGAGAGCTTCGGGCACGAGGCCGCCACCACCCGCACCGACCTCGCGTTCTACCTGCGGGAGAAGTCCGACGGCGGCCTCTACGGGCTGCTCACCTACCGCACCGACCTGTTCGACGCCGCGACCGTGCGCCGACTGGTCGAGCGCTTCGAGCTCCTCCTCGCGGCGGCCGTCGCCGACCCGGACCGGCCGCTCTCCCGGCTGCCCCTGACCACCCCCGCCGAGCGCCGGGACGTCCTGGAGCGCTGGGCGGTCGGGCCCGCGCTGCCCGACCCGGACGGCGCCCCCGCCACCCTGACCGCGCTGCTCGCCGACACCGCCCGCGCCCACCCCGACCGGCCGGCCCTGGAGTCCGAGGGCCGCACCGTCACCTACCGCGAGCTGGACGAGCGCGCCACCGGGCTGGCCCGCCGACTGCGCGCGCTCGGTGTCGGCCCGGACGACCGGGTCGCGGTCTGCCTGGAGCAGTCGCCCGAGCTGGCGGTCGCCCTGCTCGGCGTGCTGAAGGCCGGCGGCGCCTATCTGCCGCTGGACCCGGAGCAGCCGCCCGCCCGGCTCGCCCACCTGGTCGCCGACTCCGGGGCCCGGGTCCTGCTCACCGAATCGGCGCTGCGCGACCGCTTCCCCGACCGGTTCCCCGGCCACGACGTCGCCGCGCTGCTGCTGGACACCGACCCGCCGGCGCGGGACTCCGAGCCGCTGCCGGAACTCTCCGGACCGGACCACCTCGCCTACGTCATCTACACCTCCGGCTCCACCGGCACCCCCAAGGGCGTCGCCGTCCAGCACCGGCAGATCCTCAACTACCTGGCCGGGGTGCGGGAACGGCTGCGGATCGAGCCGGGCGCGAGCTACGGGCTGCTGCAGTCGCTGGCCTTCGACTTCAGCATGACGATGCTCTACCTCGCCCTGAGCACCGGCGGCCGGGTCCACCTGCTGCCGCGCCGGATCGCCGGGGCCGAACTCGCCGAGCGGATCGAGGCGCTGGAGCTCGACCACCTCAAGATGACCCCCTCGCACCTGGCCGCGCTGAGCGCCGACGCCCCGATGGAACGGCTGCTGCCGCGCCGCTCGCTGGTGCTCGGCGGCGAGGCCTCGGCGTGGCCGTGGGCCGCCGGCCTGGCCGCGCTCGGCCGGTGCGCGGTGTTCAACCACTACGGCCCGACCGAGGCCACCGTCGGCGTGACCGTGCACGAGGTCACCGCCGACGCCGCCGGAACGGGCAGCACCCCGATCGGCACCCCGCTCGCCGGGGCCCGCTGCCACGTCCTCGACGAGGCCGGGCAACCGGTGCCGCCGGGCGTCACCGGCGAGCTGTACCTCGGCGGCGACCGGCTGGCCCGCGGCTACCTGGGCCGGCCCGAGCTGACCGCCGAACGCTTCGTCGACGACCCCTTCGGCGCCCCCGGCGACCGGCTCTACCGCACCGGCGACCTGGCCCGCTGGCGCACCGACGGCACCCTCGACTACCTGGGGCGGGCCGACGACCAGATCAAGGTCCGCGGCTACCGGGTGGAGCCCGGCGAGATCGAGGCGGCCCTGACCGCCCTGCCCGGCATCGGCCAGGCCGTCGTACTGGCCCGGGGCGAGGGCCTGCGGCAGATGCTGGTCGCCTACCTGGAGCGGACCGGCGACGCCCCCGTGCCCACCCCGGCCGAACTGCGCGACACCCTGGGCGAGTCGCTGCCCGACTACATGGTCCCGGCCCGGTTCGTGGTGCTCGACCGGCTTCCCCTGCTGGCCCACGGCAAGGTCGACCGGCGGAACCTGCCCGAACCCGAGGAGCCCGCCGCGAGCGGGGAGTTCGTCCAGCCCGAGGGCGAGGCCGAGGAGTTCCTCGCCGCACTCTGGGCCGAACTGCTGGGCGTGCCCCGGGTCGGTGCCCTGGACGACTTCTTCGAACTCGGCGGGCACTCGCTGCTGGCCACCCAGGTGGTCGCCAAGCTGCGCCGCGCCTTCCCCGAACTCCCCACCCCGGTCGGGGTGATGGACCTCTTCAAGTACCCCACGGTGCGCCGGCTGGCCGCGCTGGTCAGCGACCCGCACGCCGACCGGGGCCCGCGCAGCCTGCTGCACCTGCTCACCCCGGCCGGCCGCCGGACCACCGCCAGCCTGGTCTGCACCCCGTACGGCGGCGGCAGCGCGCTCATCTACAAGCCGCTCGCCGACGCCCTGCCCGCCGACTGGGCGCTGCACTCGCTCGCCGTCCCCGGGCACGAACTGGGCGAGGAGGCCATGGACATCGACGAGGTCGCGGCCGGCTGCGCCCAGGAGATCCTGGACACCGTCGAGGGCCGGATCGTGCTGTACGGCCACTGCGGCGTCGGCGTCCGGCTGGCCGTGGAGATCGCCCGGCGGGTGGAGGCGGCCGGCCGCGAGGTCGAGGCCGTCCACCTCGGCGGCATCTTCCCGTTCGCCCGGCCGCGCGGACGCGGCGCCGCTGTCGGCGAGTGGTGGGCCCACACCGCCGACCGGATGCGCAGCGACCAGGGCATGATCAACGCGCTGGCGGCGGCCGGCCTGGACACCGACGAGGTCGGCACCGAGCAGCTGCGGCTGATGGTCGCCAACCGCCGGACCGGCACCCGGGAGGCCGAGCAGTACTTCACCCGGCTGTTCGAGAGCGAGGACGGCCGGATCGCCGCCCCGGTGTACGCGGTCTGCGGCGACCGGGACCCGGCCACCGAGTTCTACGAGGAGCGGTACCGGGAGTGGCACCGGCTCAGCGACACCACCGGCGTCGTGGTGCTCGACGAGGCCGGGCACTTCTACCTCAAGTACCGGGCCGCCGAGCTCGCCGAGATCCTCACCACCGTGCACCGCTCGGTGGTCGAGGGCGAGGAGCGGCGGCACGCGCGCACCGAGGGCGCCACCTGGTGGCTGGCCGGGCTCTCCCGGGACGCCGCCGAGCCCGCGCCGGCGGCCGCGACCGCCGCGGTGCGGCCCACCATGCGCCGCTTCCTCGGCGTCGCCGCCGGCCAGCAGATCTCGATGATCGGCTCGGCGCTCACCGAGTTCGCCCTGCCGGTCTGGATCTACCTGACCACCGGCTCGCTGGCGCAGTTCGGCCTGCTGGCCGCCTGCGGGCTCGTCCCCGGCATCCTCTCGGCGCCGCTGGCCGGGGCACTGGTGGACCGGGGCGACCGGCGCCGGATCATGCTGTACGGCGATGTCGCGGCGGGCCTCACCCAGGCGGTGATGCTGCTGCTGTACCTCACCGACTCGCTGGCGGTCTGGCACGCGTACGTGCTGATCGCGGTGCTGTCGACGGCGCTGACCTTCCAACGGCTGGCGTGGAACTCGGCCGTGCCGCAGCTCGTCCCGAAACGTTTCCTCGGCCGCGCCAACGGCGTCGTCCAGATGGCCTTCGGCCTCGCCCAGTTCCTGGTGCCGCTGTTCGCGGTCGGCCTGCTGTCGGCGCTCGGGCTCGGCGGCATCCTCGCGATGGACGTGGCCAGCTACGTGGTCGCCACCGGCGTGACGATGGCCGTGCGCTTCCCCGACGTGATGGCCGCGCGGCGCCGGGAGAGCGTCGGCGCCGAGATCCGGGCCGGCTTCCGGCGGGCGCTCGGCAGCCGCAACTTCCGGGCGATGCTGCTGTTCTTCGCCGTGCTCAACATCTTCCTGTCGCCGCTGTTCCTACTCACCACCCCGCTGGTGCTGTCCTTCGCCCCGCTGGCCGCCGCCGGCTGGGTCTCGGTCGCGGCCGGGCTGGGCGCCGTCCTCGGCGGTCTGACCCTGCTGGTGTGGGGCGGTCCGCGCCGGCTGCGGCTGCGCGGCGTGCTGCTCGCCACCCTCGGCCTGGCGGCCGCCTGCCTGGTGACCGGCCTGCGGCCGAGCATCCTGCCGGTCGCGCTCGGCGCCTTCGGCATGGCGTACGGGCTGGCCCTGGTCAACGGCGTCTACGCGACGATCGTGCAGACCAAGGTGCCGCTGCGCTTCCACGGCCGGGTGATCGCCGTCAACACCATGGTCGCCTGGTCCACCCTGCCGGTCGGTTTCGCCCTGGTCGCACCGCTCGGACCGCGCCTGGTCCAGCCCTGGGTGGACGCGGACGGCCCGCTGGCGGGCAGCGTCGGCCGGCTGATCGGCACCGGCGACGGGCGCGGCATCGGCCTGCTGTACCTGCTGTTCGGGCTCGCCATGGCCCTGCTGGTGCTGGTCTGCCTCGCCGTCCCCGCGCTGCGGCACTTCGACCGCGACGTCCCCGACGCCGAGCCCGACGACCTGGTCGGCCTGGCCACCCTCGCGGCGCGCGCCGCACCCGCCGTTTCGCCCGAACCCCCCTCCGCACCCGCATCCCGCACCGGAACCGAGGCCGCCGCCCGATGACCACCACCGACCGGACCGCCGGCCCCGCCCGCCCCGTCGAGGCCGTCCACCCGCTCACCGAGGAGCAGCGCCGGCTCTGGTTCCTCCAGCAGCTCCACCCCGCCGACGCCGGCTTCAACATGTACCTGTGCCGCCGGTGGAGCGGCCCGCTCGACGTCACCGCGCTGCGCACCGCGCTCGACCGGCTGACCGCCCGGCACGAGCCGCTGCGCACCCGCTTCGCCCTGGACGGCGAGGCGCCCGTGCAACTGGTCGAGCCCGCCGCGCCCGTCCCGCTCGACCTCGTCGCGCTGGCCCCGGGCGCCGGCGAGGCCGACTTCACCGAGGCGTGCCGACCCACCGTCAACGCGCCGTTCGACCTCGGCGGGCGCCCGCCGCTGCGCGTCGTCCTGGTTTCGGCCGGGCCCGAGGAGCACGCGCTCGCGCTGGTCGTCCACCACATCGTCTCGGACGGCTGGTCGTTCCGGATCCTCTGGCGCGAACTGCTCGCGCTCTACCGGGAGGCCCTCGGCGCGGAACCGGCCGGGCTGGCGCCGCTCGCCCTGCGCTACGGCGACGTCGCCCGCGCCGAGCAGCAGCGCGCCGAGGGGGGCGGCGGCGAGGCCGCGTTCCGCTACTGGGCGGAGAAGCTGGCCGGCACCGGCCGGCTGCGGCTGCCGCTGGACCGCCCCCGCCCGGCGGACCCCCGGCACCCGGCCGGCTTCGCCACCACCGCCCTCGGCCCGGAGCTCACCTCGGCCCTGGACGCCCTCGCCCGCCGGGAGCGCTGCACCCCGTTCATGGTGCTGCTCGCCGCCTACCAGTGCGTGCTGGCCCGCTGGACCGGCAGCACCGACTTCGTGGTCGGCACCCCGCTCGCGGGCCGCACCGAGGCCGCCCACGAGGGGCTGGTCGGCTACTTCGCCCGCACCGGCGTGCTCCGCGCCGACCTCACCGGCGAGCCCGACTTCCGCACCGTCCTGCACCGCGTCCGCACCGCCACCCTGGGCGCGCTGAGCCACCAGGACGTGCCGCTGGAGCGGCTCGCCACCCACCTGGGCCTGCCCGCCGAGGCCGGGGCGGCGCCGCTCTACCAGGCGGTGTTCGTGCACCAGAGCCAGTACGACCTGGCCGGCGAGGACGGCGGCACCCCGCTGCCCGCCGGGGTCCGCACCGCCTCCATGGACTCCGGCTTCGAGCGCGCCAAGACCGATCTGCTGCTGGACAGTTGGCGCACGCCGGACGGCGGGCTGACGCTCTCCTTCTGCTTCGACCGGGAGGTGCTCCAGACCGAGACGGTGGCCGCGCTCGGCTCCCGCTGCCACGCGCTGCTCACCGCCGCCGTCGCGGACGTGACGGTGCCGCTGCACGGCGACTGGCTGATCGGGCCGGACGAGCGGGCCGAACTGCTGGCCCTCGGCACCGGCCCGATCCGCGGTTCCGCGCCCCGCGCGGTGCTCGCCCGGTTCGCCGAACGGGTCGCCGCTGCCCCGGACGCCCCCGCCCTGGAGTGCGCGGGCCGCACCCTGTCCTATGCCGAACTGGACCGGCGCTCCGACGAGTTGGCCGCACGACTGGGACCGGTGCAGGGACAGCTGGTCGCCGTGCGGCTGGCCCCCTCCTTCGAACTGGTGACGGCCCTGCTGGCGATCTGGAAGGCCGGCGCGGGCTACCTGCCGCTCGACCCGGCCCACCCGGAGGAGCGGCGGCGGCTGATGCTCCGCGAGTCGGGGGCCGTCGCGCTGCTCACGGACGAGGACGGCTCCGAGGGCCTGCGGATCGTCGGGGCCGCCCCGGCGAGGACGGACGGCGACCTCGCCGGCCTCGCCTACGTCCTGTTCACCTCCGGCTCCACCGGCACCCCCAAGGCCGTGGCCGTGGACCACGCCGCCCTCGCAGCCCGGGTCGACTGGATGGCCGGGCCCGAGGGCTACCGGCTCGCCCCCGGGGACCGGATCGTCCAGTTCGCCTCCGTCGGCTTCGACACCCACGCCGAGGAACTGTGGCCCGCCCTCGCCTCCGGCGCCTGCGTGGTGCTGCTCCCGGGCGGCGGCCGCACCCTGCCCGAGCTGCTGCGCGGCCCGGACGGCCCGTCCGTCACCGTGCTCGACCTCCCCACCGCCTACTGGGAGGAGCTGGTCTCGCACGACGACCGCACCCCCTGGCCGGCCGGCCTGCGACTGGTGGTGCTCGGCGGCTCCGAGGTCCGCGCCGAGGCCGTCGCCCGCTGGCGGGAGCGGCACGGCGACACCGTCCGGCTGGTCAACACCTACGGCCCGACCGAGGCCACCGTCATCGTCACCGCCACCGACCTCGGCGCCCCGGACGCCGCCCGCCGCCCGTCCCTGGGCCGCCCGCTGCCCGGCGTGCGGCTGTACGTGCTGGACGAGCGCGGCGCGCTGCTGCCGCGCGGCTCCGAGGGCGAGCTGCACATCGGCGGCACCGGCCTCGCCCGAGGCTACCTCGGGCGAGCCGATCTGACGGCCTCGGCCTTCCTCGACGACCCGTTCCTCGAAGGTCCGCCCACCGGGGCGCGGATGTACCGCACCGGCGACCGCGCGCGCTGGCGCAGCGACGGGACGCTCGACTACCTCGGCCGCGGTGACGAGCAGGTCAAGCTGCGCGGCTACCGGATCGAACCGGCCGAGATCGAGGCCGCCCTGACCGCCCGCCCGGAGGTGGCCCGGGCCGCCGCCGTGGTGCGCGGCGGCCGCCGCCTGGTCGCGTACGCCGTCCCGGCCCCGGGCGCGGAGCCCGACCCCGCCGCCCTGCGCGAGCACCTGCTCCGGCGGCTGCCCGCCTACCTGGTCCCCGACACCGTCGTCCTCCTCGACACCCTCCCGCTGACCCTCAACGGCAAGCTCGACACCGCAGCCCTCCCCGAACCGGCCGCGACCGCCGGACGCCCGTACCTGGCGCCGCGGACCGATGCCGAGCAGCTGGTCGCCCAGCTGTGGCAGGAGGTGCTCGGGGTCCCGCAGGTGGGAGCGCTGGACGACTTCTTCGAACTCGGCGGCGACTCCCTGCTGGTCACCCGGGTGGTGGCCCGGATCCGGGCGGGCGTCGGTCTGGACGTCCCGATCCGTGACGCCTTCGAGCTCTCCACGGTCGCCGCGCTGGCGGCCCGGGTCGAGGAGCTGCTCGTCGCCGAGATCGAGGCCCTGAGCGAGGACGAGGCGGCCGACCGCCTGGACGGCTGACCGTCCGGGGGGCGGGCCGCGGCCCGCCCCCCGCTTCACCGCACCCGGGCCTCGGCGGCCGCCTTGAGGTCGGTCAGCCACGCCTCCAGCCCCGTCCGCAGGATCGCGGTCGCCAACGGCACATTGGCGTCGACCTGCGGCCCGGTGTGGGTCTCCTCGGTGCTCACCCGCACCCCGCCCCGCACCTTGGTGAAGGTCCAGACGTGCACCCCGTCGATGTGCAGGCCCTCGCCGTCCGCCGGGCCGGTCCAGCGGAGGCAGGAGCGGTCCTCGACCTGCCGCACGGTCGAGGTGATGTCCAGAGCGGTGGCCGGAATGCCGGTGCCGGGCGGGATCGGCGTCGTCCAGTGGAAGGCCGACCCGGCCCGGAACCGCCCGTGGTCCAGCCGCTCGGCGCTGCTGACCGCCTGCTGCCAGGACGGCCAGCGGTCGACGTCCGTCTGCAGCTTCCAGATCACGTCCAGCGGCGCGTTGACCACGGCCTCGGTCCGGTACCGGATCTGCGCGGCCGGGTCGACCCCGGCTCCCCGGCAGGTGAGGCCCTTGGCCGGCCTCGTGGAGTGCGCCCCCGCCGGGGCCGCGGCGCCGCCCAACAGCCCGACGACCAGCGGAACCGTGATCACGGCGGCCCGGATTCCGGCCTTGCGCATACCGAACATGGCATTTCCTTCCCTAGCCCTCGTTCTTCTTGTTAGAAGTTCTAACTCATGGTCTTCCCGAGAGTCAATAGCTTCCGTGATACCCTCTAACCAACACATCCGAGAGGCGACCCCCACCATGGCGAAGAGCGACCCCACCACCCCCCGCGAGCGCTACCGCACCCAGGTCCGCGCCGAGGTCATGGAACGCGCCTGGGAACAGATCGCCACCGCCGGCGCGTCCGCGCTCTCGCTGAACGCGATCGCCAAGCACATGGGCATGAGCGGCCCCGCGCTCTACCGCTACTTCGCCAACCGGGACGAGCTGATCACCGAACTCGTCCGCGAGGCCTACCGCGACCTCGCGGACACCCTGAGTGCGGCCGCCGCTTCCGGAGCCGACCTGGCCGGCCTCGCCCGCGCCCTGCGCACCTGGGCCCTCGCCGACCCGCAGCGCTACCTGCTGCTCTACGGCACCCCGGTACCCGGCTACGAGGCCCCCGAGGACACGAGGGCGATCTCCCAGGAGATCGCGGTGACCCTCATCGACGCCTGCACCGCCGCCCTCCCCCGGACCGCCCCGGGTTCACCCCTCGCCACCCACCTCGCCGACCACCGCACCTGGGCCGCCGGCCACCCCGCACCGCCGGAGGCGCTCGCCCTGTTCCTCTCCCTGTGGACCCGCCTCCACGGCGTGCTGTCGCTGGAACTGGCCGGCCACTTCGGCGGCATGGGCTTCGACGCCGAGGCCCTCTTCGAGTCCGAACTCGCCACCCTGCTGGGCTGATTCAGGCCCTCCGCGCACCCGCCATCGGCCGCGCCCGCTCCAGCAGCCCCCGCACCCGCGCGTCGCGACGGTACGGGCGAACCGCCGCGACCATCGCCCGGAACCGGTCGTCCGCCCGACCGGACTGCACCTGCGGGTACTCGTCCAAGGCCAAGTGCCAGTTCTGCAGCGCCTCTTCGAGCCGACCGGCCTCGACCTGCCACTCGGCCAGCATCGCCCGATGACGCACCCGGGCCCGCCGGTACACGGCGGGCCTGACCTTCTCGGAGTGTTGCAGCGCCCTGATCGCCCCTTCCCGGTCGCCGAGTTCATGGTTCACCTGCGCCATGTGATAGGCGAGCGACGCGGGATCGTACGAGCCGTGCGCCTTGGCCTTGGACTCGGCCTGCTCCATCGCGACCTCCGCCGCACGCAACATCGCCAACGCCCCCGCGCGATCGCCGGTCCGCGCGAGGGAGTGCGCCTGCTGCCCGGCCAGGAAGGCCCGCATCCTCGGCCCGGCCTGCGGCGAGGCACTCGACGCCGCATCCGCAAGCCGTACCGCCTCCGCCCCGTGACCGAGTTCGACGGCCTGCACGCTCATGCCACGCAACGTGGTGCAGTACGTGAGATGGTCACCGGCCGCGAGCGCGAGCTCCAGCGCCTTGGTGTAGTAGCTCTGCCCCAGTGTGTCCAGCCGTTCGTCGACGGCCATGTACCCCGTCAGATAGAGGTGGTCGGCCGCAGCGGAGAGCATCGCCCTGCGCACCTCGTCCGAAGCCGTGGCGCGAAGGTACGGGACGATGTTGTTGACCATGAACGCCGCCGCCATGGGCCGCGCGGTGCGGCCGCCGAACTGGTCGTCGATCTCACTGATCCGCTCCGTCATGGCAATGACGGACTCGACCTCACCCATTCCGATCCTGGCATGCGGATCGGACCCGAGCCTCTCGAACCTCCCCACCACGTCCGGCCACCCGGGAACGGTCAGCGCTACTGAGTAGAGGCCGGCCCCGAGCACGCCTCTGCGCGATGGATCCATGTCGGCACTCCCGAGGTCGACCAGTCCTTCCACCATTCCCACGGACTGCTCTTGCCCAGTGGGTCGATCCACGATGCCGGGGCGGCCTGGTGCGGGGACCATCGATCGGGTGATCATGGTGTGACGTGATGTCATGTCCGATGGTCGAGAGGATGTTCAAGATGCTGGTCGACTGGCCTGCCGAGACGTTCGTGTTACGCCTGCACCGGATTCCCGGGCTGGTGGCGGCCGTTCCTCCGGGGAGCCCGGAGGGTACGGCCGTGGTGCTCGGGCCCGAGGTCGGCGGGGAGGGGGAGCAGTGGGTGGCGGAGCGGTTCCGGGTGATCAACCATCGGATCCGGCATGTCGCCACCGGCCTCTACCTGACCGCCGAGGTGTCGAGCCGGGGTGCCGCGGTCACGCTGCGGCCCAAGTTCTCCGACACCGGCAGTGACACCTCGTACTGGCGGCAGGCGTGGCGGGCCTTCGTGCAGCGTGACACCGGTCGGCTGATGGCTCTCCACGACTCCTCCAACTGCCTTCTCGGACTGGCCGATCCGGCCGCCGAGCGGCCGGGTGGGCCACTGGTCCTGGAGAAGGGTGCCGGGGCCGAGGACCGGGCCTGCACCGCGTGGGCGCCCGCGCCGGTCCCGCCGCCGAAGCCCGCACCCGCCCCGGCGCCGAAGGCCGCCGATCTGCCGGTGGGGACGGGACGGGTCCGGGTGCCGGCCCGGCGCTTCGAGAAGGACACCCGGACCGTCGAGGCGATCTTCGAGGAGACGGTCTTCCGGGAGGTCCCCGGGGAGCTCCTCACCCCGGGCACGAATATCACGACCTTCGACTTCGACCACTACTCCCGGGGCGACTGGTACAGGGAGGGCCGGGAGGGAACTCTGGTGGCCTTCACGGACAGCTACGAGACCAACGGCGCCGTACGCAAGGCTTTCCACCGGCTGCCCGGGGAGCCCGCCCGCTACGTGGACGGCGACGAGGTCACCGTCCACTACGTGCCGCCGAAGCTGATCGCCCGCACCAACTTCCCCGCCGCGCTCTTCGCCGACGTCGACGGCGCCCTCGTGCGGACGCCGTGGAAGCTGGCCAACGGGCACGGCTTCTACAACCGGCCCGAACGCCGCGAGGGCCTCTACTATCCCAGGGTGGACGGCGCCGGCACCGTCGTGCAGTGGAACAAGAGCTGGATCGCGGACAACGACACCAGTTCCAAGGTCTTCCTCCGCTTCGACGGCCACTACTTCATCGACGAGGTCAACATCACCTGGGCCGAGGGCGAGAAGCCCTGACCTGATCCCGCCCTCCCGGCCGCTCCCGTCCAGGACCCTTGACGGGGGTCGGCCGGGTCCACCAGGGTGTGGTCCACTCCCTCGCACCGCTGCCCCGTCAGTACTCCCCCACTGGAGACGGCATGCGTGCAACCGTTCGACCCCGACCCGGCCGCCGGCGCGGCAGACTCTCCGTCGGGCTGGCCCTGACCGCCCTCGCGGCGGCGGCCTCGACCGTCGGGCTGGCGTCCAGCACCGGGTTCGCCGCCGGTGCGGCGGATCCGCAACCGCACGCCGAGCTGATCCTCAACGGGGGTTTCGACTCCTACCCGTGGATCTGGAAGTGCGACGGTGACGTCCGGTCCAGCAGCATCCCGCACGACCACTACGTGACGGGGTATCCGACCGCCGACAACAACACCCGGTGCACGCAGCGGGTGCGGGTGCTGCCGAACTCCCGCTACCTGCTGTACGCCACGGTGCGCGGGTCGTTCGCCTTCGTCGGCGTCACGGGAGCAGGGGGCGAGAACGCCTCGACCTGGTCGAGCCGGAGCGACTGGAACAACCTGTCGGTGCAGGTCGACACCGGGCCGGACACCACCGAGCTGACCGTGTACTTCCACGGCTGGTACGAGCAGCCGACGTACGACGTGCGACGGGTGTCCTTCAGCGGCCCCGGGTACCCACCGCCTCCCTGCGGGGAGCCCGACAGCCCGTCGCCGACGCCGACGGGCACCGAAGGGCCCGGATCGCCTTCGCCCACACCCACCTGCCAGCGCACGTACATCCCCTGACGGTCGGCCCTCCTCCCCACACCCGGAGACACCCATGCGCCCGTCACACCCCCGCCGCGCCACTGGCGGCAACCCCCTCGGTGCCGTCCTCGGCGCCCTCGTCCTGGCCGGTACGGCCGCCGTGGCCGCGAACGGTTCCGCCGCAGCCCAGCCCGCGCCCCTGGAATGGATCAAGAACGGCGAGTTCCGCGACCCGCTGGCCCGCGGCTGGTCCTGCGAAGGGGAGTTCACGCAGACCGACCGGGGCGTCGAGGGCCGCCCCGGTGAACAGAGCTACGCGGGCTGCACACAACGGGTGCCGGTGGTCGCCGGTACGCGGTACAGCTTTTCGGCCTCCATGTCCGGCTCCTACACCTTCGTCACCGTCGCCGGCACCGGGACGGGCACCGGCGAGGTGACCCTCTGGGCCGACGGGCCGACCTGGAGGTCCCTGGCCACGACCCTCGTGATCGGCAACAGCCACGAGGTGACCGTCACCTTCCACGGGTGGTACGGGCAGGGCCCCTACCAGGTGAACCGGGTCTCGATGATCGGGCCGATGTACCCCGACGAGTGCGCCACCCCGTCCCCCGCCCCGAGCACGCCCGCCCCGACCTCGACCCAGCCGTGTCTCCCCCGGCCGGTCGGGTCTCCCACCGGCTCCGTCTGACGACGTCGACCGGCGGAAGGGAGCCGGTTCAGGGGGCGGGGCGGCGGCGGTGGGCGCGCTGGCGGCACGTGGTGCCGCAGTAGCGGGCCGGGCGGCCGGTGGGGTGGACGGTGAGCACCGCTCCGCACTCCTCGCAGGCCGGGGCGGGTCCGGTGCGGGCCCCGGTTGTCACGGAAGGACCGCCCTTCCGTGACAACCGGGGCGGAGGGCCGGAGGCCGTCCAGGGTCAGCCGGACCAACTGGAGTCCGGCCGCGCGGTCGTGGCGGGCCGTCAACATCGCGGCGCAGCCCACGGTGAGGGCGACGATGTCGTCCGGGTCCACGTCGGGCCGAACGCCGCCGTCCCGCTGGGCGGCCTCCAGCAGCACCGTCAGCAGATGGTGCAGCCGCGCCAGTGTGGCCGTCAGGACCGGGCGCGGCCAGCTCGCGTCGGCCGACATCACATCGCAGATGGTCGCGCGGCTGCGCGAGGTGTCGATGACGTCCAGGACGAACCCGAAGAAGGCCTCGGTGGGTTCGGACCGGGCCGTCCGGCGCTCTCCGGAGGCGACCAACTCGCCCAACTGCTGGGCGAACACCGCCTCGACGAGGGCGTGCTTGGTCGGGAAGTGCCGGTACACCGTGCCGGCGCCGACGCCCGCCCGGCGGGCGATGTCCCCGAGCGGGACATCGAGCCCCCGCTCCGCGAACGCCTCCCCCGCCGCCGCCAGCACCCTGGCCCGATTGCGGCGGGCGTCGCTCCGGTCGCCCGCGCCGATCACCGTCGTCATGTCACGAAACCCCTTGTGCCCCCGGAGTCAAACGGGTTGGAGTATCCCAGATCCCCGGGGTGAAACCCAGACCGGGGCGAGGGAGGACGACATGACCACCGATACCGATGACACCGCCTGGAGCGTCGTCGCCGTGACCGGCGCCACCGGGAACCAGGGCGGGGCGACGGCCCGACGGCTGCTGGCCGCCGGGCGCCCGGTGCGCGCGCTGGTGCGGGACGCCTCGGCGCCCGCCGCCGCGGCGCTCGCGGAGGCCGGGGCCGAGCTGGCCGTCGCGGACCTCGACGACCCGGCGAGCCTGGGCCCGGCGCTGGCCGGAGCCGGGGCGCTGTTCGCCGTGCCGCCGGTGGCCTACGGACCGGCGGGCCTCGACGAGGAGCTGGACTTCGCCCGGGGGCGGGCGCTGGCCGACGCGGCCGAGGCCGCGGGCGTGCGCCAGGTGGTGTTCACCGGCGTCGCCCCGACCACCGGCACGGCGTTCGCGGCCCCCGGGAAGCGCCGCACCGAGCAGTACCTGCGCGAGCGGATCGGGCAGGTGACGGTGCTGCGGCCGGTGCGGTTCATGACGAACTACCTGGGGGTGGCGGGAGTGCCCCTCGACGGGTTCACGAACGGGGTCCACCGCCACCTCTTCCCCCCGGACGAACCGCTCCAGATCATCGCGGTCGAGGACATCGCCGAGATCGCCGCCCTGGCCTTCGAGCAGCCGGAGCGCTTCGCCGGCCGGACGCTGGAGCTGGCCGGTGACGCCCCGACCCCGGTCGAGGCCGTCGCCGCGATCGCCGCCGCGACCGGGCAGGCGCTGCGCTACGAGCAGATCGGCCACGACGAGGCCGCCGCGCTGCACCCCGGACTCGCCGAGGTCCGCCGGCAGTGGGCCGAGGGCCACCGCTGGCGGGTCGACATCGAGGAACTGCGGGTGGTCCACCCCGGGCTGCGCACCCTCGGCGACTGGCTCGCCGAGGGCGGCGCCGCCGCGCTGCGCGCCCGGTTCGACGCCCCCGGTGCTCCGGAACAGGCTGCTTGACGTGGTCACCCGCCCTGCGGGGGCGCCCTGCCGCCGGGCGGGGCGCACGAAAGAAGCCGGGGCCGCCGCACAGGTGCGGCGGCCCCGGCGAGCGGGCGGGTCAGCGGTCCAGCCGCCGCCTGGCCTCTTCGAGCGCCCAGCCGACGAACGCCACCGGCAGCTCGTCGACGTCCGGGGGAACACTCAGCACGGCTTCGGCCCAGGTGCCGTCCTCCGGCCGGACGACCGCGAGCACGGTGCCCCGCTCGTCGAGCCGCCGGTCCCTGAACTCGACGATCCAGGTGTCCGGATCCGATCCCTCCGACTCGATGACCCGGGTCTCCGGGCCCGGCTGCCACAGCTCCGGCCTCACCGGCATCGCCTCCACTCCTCTCGACAACATCACGAACGGGCGGGTCAGAAGTTCAGGAAGGTCTCGAAGATGCTGTCCAACGAGAACCGTGCCCCGTGCGGCTCGCCCGGTATCTCCAAGTCGTAGCAGTCCTCGTAGTCGCCGCCGATCCGGCCGCGCCCGACCGTCACCACACCCCTCGGATCTCCGAGCAGCCGGTCCAGCAGGGCCTGGGCGACCGGATTGAGGTTCACCGGGTTGCCCGGTGCGGTCGGCCACCCGTTGCTGTTGCCGTCCCGGCCGCCCTTCTTGCCGAGCGCCCGGCCGGCCCGGCTCTGCCGGGGGACGTCCTTCTGCCCCTTCTTTCCCTTCGGGGCCTTGGCGTTCGGTGCCGGCTCCTTGCCGCTCTCCGACGCCTTGCCGCGGTCGAAGTGGGCCGGGTCCGGGAGGCAGCTCGCCGGCTCGGATCCGCCGTCGCCGCCCTTGCCGCCCATTCCGGCGTCGGTCGGCTTCGGCCCGGATTCCTCCCCGGCGCAGGCGGCCGGGGATCCGCCGTTGCCGCAGGTACCGTCGGCGCGGGCGGTGCCCTGTTCCTCGACCGGCTTCTGGGCCTCGCCCGGGGTCGGGACCTCGATCACGACCGGGTTGGACGTGTCGATCAGCAGTTGCCAGGTCAGCACCCAGCTGTGGTCGGTCCGGACGGAGGGCTCGCCGGTCTGGACGCCGTCGAGGTAGTGCGTGGTGGTGGTCTGGACGTAGTTGTCGGTGCGGTTGTAGAGGAACGTGTCGTCGTACCAGCTACTGGTCTCGGTCCAGCTCGACGTCCTGGTCGTCGACGTGGCCTTCGGCCGGTGGGTCTCCGGCGGCGTGGGCGGACCGAACTCCGGGCCGGGCGCGCCGACGGGGACGGTGGTGGGTGTGCCGACCGGGGTGCCGACGGGCGCGTCGATACCGACGGGCGGGGCGGTGATCGGGTCGACCTCGATCGGGGTCGCGTCGGGGCTGACGGTCGAGGGCGAGCCGAGCGAACCGTCGGCGCTGACCTGCATCGCGAAGTAGACGCCGGCGATGACGACCACCACGACGGCCCCGACGATCAGGGCCTCCAGGCAGCCGATCACGCAGGCCACCCCGGCCGCGACGTCGATCCCGGCCTCCATCAGCCCGACGCCGACCGCTTCGGCGATCTCGGGGGCGGCCCCGGCGATGATCTCGGCACCGACCGCCGCGACGTCGCCCAGTCCCGCGACGATCTCGCCGAAGGTGCCGCCGATGACCCCGACCGCGAAGTGCCCGTCGGGGTCGACCCGACTGGTGGGGTTGCCCGCGCCGTAGCCGTAGAGATTGGCGGAGGCGGCGCCGGAGACCGGGCCGGGTGCACTGTCCTGGGCGGTGAAGCCGCCGGTGACCGGGTCGTACCAGCGAGAGCGGGCGTCGACCTTGCCGGAGGGCGCCGTCCAGCCGCCCTGGAAGCCGAGCGGGGCGATCCCGGCGGCACCGGCGCGTGCCTCGCCGAACGGACCGTAGCTTCGGGTGCCCCGGGAGGCGCCGTTGGCCGGGTCGGCGGCGCCGATGACGTCGCCGTGCACGTTGGTGAGCAGCGAGGAGGTCTGTCCCGCGAGGGACTTGGCCCCGGTCGGACGCTCGGCGAGATCGCGGGCGTAGAGCCACTGCCCGTCCGCGACGGGCTCGCCGCCCAGGCCGTCGTACTCGATGTTCCGGCCGTTGCTGAGGACCAGTCGGCCGAGGGCATCGTAGCTGTTGGCCGTGCCGCCGTCGTCGACCGTCTGGTCGAAGGCGTCGGACTTGGTGCGGACGGTGACCGGGTCGCCCTCGGGCAGGGCCTCGGTGGTCACCGCGGCGAGGGTTCCGCGCGGCTGCCACTGGTAGGAGGCGGCGGCCTGCGGGCTGTCGGTGCGGATCAGGCGGTTGCGCTGGTCGTACTGGGCGGTCGTGGTGACGGGGGCAGTCCGCACCCCGCCGACCAGGGTGGAGACGGTCGCGGAGGTGCGGTTGCCGGCCGCGTCCCAGCGGTAGTCGGTCTGGGTGCCCGGTTCGATCGAGCTGATCAGCCGGTTGGCGGCGTCGTAGCGGTACGTCCGGTCCGACTGGCCGACCAGTTTCCCGCTGCCGCTGGTGCTGGTCAGGTTGCCGTTGGCGTCCCAGCCGTAGGTGATCCGGCCGGTCTGGTTGCCGGCCGCGTCGAAGGCCGACTCGGTGAGCGGGCGGTCCAGCCCGTCGTAGCCGAAGCTGTACCGGGCGGCGACGGCGCCGCCGGCGGTGGTGTCGGTCTGGCCGGTCGTCCGCCCGGCCTGGTCGTAGGTGTAGCCGCGGGTGGTGCCGGTCAGCGAGTCGGTCGCGGTGGTGACCTGGCCCGCGTTGTCGTAGCCGAACGCGGTGGTGCCGGCGGCGCCGGACCGTACGGTGATCCGGCCGAGGGCGTCGTACTGGTTGACGTAGACGGCGTCGCCGTCCCCGGCGAAGCTCGGGTGGCTGTAGGCGAGGAGCAGGCCGCGGTCGTTGTAGGCGAAGTTCTCGGTGCCGTAGATCGCGTCGACCGAGGTCACCCGGCCGGCCAGGTCGTAGCCGTAGTGCCGGGCCTGGGTGGTCGCCTCCGCGCCGCTGCCGGTGGTGGCGGTGAGCCGGCCGAGCAGGTCGTAGCCGGAGGCCGTGGAGACGCCGCCCGGGGCGGTGGTCGCGACGGGCGCGCCGTTCGCGTTGTAGCTGTTGCGCCAGGTCCGGTCGGCCACGGCCGGGTGGGCGGTGGTGGCGGGTGCGGTCCGGACGGAGGGCAGGTTCCAGGCGTTGTAGGTGGTGAAGGTGGCGTTGCCGTTGCCGTCGGTCAGCCGGGTGCGGTTGCCCGCCGCGTCGTGGCCGAAGGAGGTGACCGGCGCGGGCAGGGTGTTCCCGTCGGCGTCGGTGGGCACCGGGTCGGTGAGCTTCTCGGCCCGGCCGAGGGCGTCGTAGGAGGTCTGCCAGGTGTTGCCGTTCGGGTCGGTGATGCTTGTGCGCAGACCGGCCCGGTCGTTGGTCCAGGCGGTGGTGGAGAGGGTGACGCCGTTGTCGTCGGAGACGGTGCGGCGGATCTCCCGGCCCGCGAGGTCGTGGGTGACGTCGGTGCGGCGCCCGAGTTCGTCGGTGATCCGGTCGACCCGGCCGGCCACGT
The DNA here is from genome assembly GCF_054031055.1 of Kitasatospora sp. cg17-2. Taxonomy (NCBI): domain Bacteria; kingdom Bacillati; phylum Actinomycetota; class Actinomycetes; order Kitasatosporales; family Streptomycetaceae; genus Kitasatospora; species Kitasatospora sp. cg17-2. Next base: position 8,744,315 of record NZ_CM132923.1, on the reverse strand, counting down.
CGTAGTGGTAGGCGGTGGTGGCCCGCCCGGTGACGGTCCGGTTGACCGTCTCGCCGGCCGCGTTGTAGCTGCGGATGACGCCGGTGCCGTTCGAGCTCTCGGTCAGCAGGTCGCCGAACGGGTCGTAGCGGTAGCTGGTGGTGAACTGCTGTGCGCCGCCCGGGCCGTGGACGTAGCGCTCGACGGTGACGAGGGTGCTGACCCGGCCCGTTTCGTCGTAGGTGCGCAGGGTCTGCGCGCCGGTGGGGCCGATCTCGGAGAGCAGCTTGCCGCCGTCGTTCCAGGCGTAGCGGGTGACACCTCGGGCGCCGCCCGCGGTGGCCGCCGGCGCCGTCACCTTCACCGGGCGGTTGCGCCCGTCGTAGGTGATGTCGGTGGTCTGCCCGAGCAGGTCGGTGCGGGCGACGACGTTGTCGTTGTTGTCGTACGCCCACTTCTCGCGGGGGGTGACGACGGTGCCGTTCGGCTCGCTGGAGGTGGGGTGGACGATCTCGACCCGGCGGCCGCGGTTGTCGAACGCGGTCCGGGTGACCTGGCCGCGCGCGTCGCGGACGTCGGTGAGCTCCCCGAAGGTGTTGTAGCCGCGTCCGGCGGTCGGCGTGACGGTGACGGGCGCGGTGCCGGTGCCGTCCTCCGCCTTCACCTGCGGGCCGGTGATGGCTGCCGGACGGCCGAGGGCGTCGTAGCGGTGGGTGGTGGTGAACGCCGGGTCCGGGGTGGAGCCGGCCGTCGGCATGCCGCGCGGGTCGGTGACGGCGAGCGGCTGGCCGCGGGCGTCGCGGACGTAGGCGGTCACCAGGTCGGCGGTGGCGTCGTTGTGGACGATCGTGCGGACCAGTCGGCCGGCCGCGTCGTACTGGTTGGCGCTGGTCTCGGTGCGGGTGCCGTCCGACAGCGTGCTGGTGAGCGGCAGTCCGGCCGGGTCGTAGGTGCTGGTGGTGGTGCGCTTCAGTCCGGTCGGGTCGAGGGTGCTGCTGATGGGTGCGTTCGTCGCGTCGTAGGTGTGGGTGGTGGTCCGCGTGCCACCGGCCAGGTCGGTCAGGACGTTCCCGGCCAGGTCGTAGGTGTAGCTGTGCAGGACGAGGTCGCGGGCCGGCGAGGTGGGGGTGTCGCGGTAGTCCCTGAAGGTCTCGGTGAGCTTCAGGTTGTCCGGGGAGTAGGTGTAGGCGACGCGGGCGCCCATCGCGTCCCGGCTGGTGGCGATCCGCCCGGCGTTGTCGTAGGTGTAGGCGACGAGCTGGACCTCGCGCTTGCTCCCCGGGGTCGCCGGGTCGTCGGCGAAGTCGGGCATGGCGATGCCCAGCAGCCAGCCGCTCCGCTCGTGGTAGGTGTAGGTGTAGACGTTGCCGTTGCCGTCGGTGCTGCGGACGACGTTGCCGAGGCCGTCGTAGGTCTTGGTCCCGGTGCCGGTGCCGTTCACCCGGACGGCGGTCCGCCGGCCCCGGGTGTCGTAGTCGTAGGCGGTGGTGCGGGCGGTGTCGCCGCCGTTCGCGGACGGTGTGGTGTCGGAGACGGTGCTGGTCCTCAGGTTCCCGTTGGCGTCGTAGGTGTTGACGGCTCTGCGCTGGTGGACGACCCCGGTGATCTCGTTCTTGACCGCGGGGTCGGTCTGGGAGACGAGGTGGCCGACGCCGTCGTAGACGTAGGTCGTCTCGGCCGCGGGCGAGCCGTCGGGCAGTGCCACGGTCTTGCGCGTGAGGTGGCCGAAGCCGTCGTGGAACAGGTCGGTGACCTCGCCGGTGGGCGTGGTCGTCCTGGTCTGTTCGCCGAAGGAGTCGTACTCGTAGCGGGTGGTGCGGCCGTCGGGGTCGGTCGTCGCGGAGAGCATCCCGCAGGGCTGCCTGCCGCCGCCGCCCGCCGGGTCGTTGACGGTGACCGGGGCGGCGGCGGAGTTCCAGCCCGCGCCGGTGTCACAGGTGTACGTGTAGGTGGTCCGGGCCCCGCCCGGGGCGGCGGCGGTGGGCGGCGCGGTCACGGCGGTCACGTCGCCGTGGCTGTTGTACGCCATCGTGGTCCGGTTGAAGTTCTGGTCCACGACCTCGACGACCTTGCCCGTCCGGGGGTCGTCGAGGTTGTACGTCGTGCCGTCACCGGTGAAGCGGTGGTAGCTGGTGGTGACCAGGGTCTGCCCGTCGCGTGCCTGGTTGACGGTCTTGAGGTTGCCCCAGCCGTCGTAGTAGTACTCGGTGGAGTTGCCGTTCTCGTCCGTCAGGGATTCGGTCCGGCCGGCCCGGTCGTACGTCCAGCTGCGGGTGTTGGTGCTCTGGGGAGTGGGTGTGCCCGACCAGCGGTTCCACAACTCGCCGCGCTGGCCGAACTGGTAGTTGGTGGTCTGACCGGTCGGCGCGGTGACGAGGACCGTGAACGCCGCGTTGGTCTGGACCGGGTCGTGCTTGGCGTAGAGCCAGTTGTCGCCGCCGGGCCCGGAGGCGTTGGGGAGCGCGACGGTGGTCACCCGGCCGTCGACCGGGTCGTAGCCGAGGGTGACGGTCTCGGCGGCCCCGTTCGGCGGGGTGATCGTACTCAGCCGCCCGCCCGGCCCGTCGTACGCGTACGCGGTGCACGCGGAGACGTCCCAGCGCGGGTTGCAGGCGGAGGCCAGCCCGCCCTGGGCGTTGTAGCCGTAGGTCCAGGTCTGCACGCCGGGCAGGCGCTGCGGCGTCCCGCCGTTGGTGGAGAGCGCGGTGAGCCGGCCGCTGCCGTCCCAGGTGGCGTAGAGGTGGCGGGAGACGCCCAGGTCGATCCGGCTGAGCCGGCCGCCGCTGTAGTCGAGGTAGCCCACCTGCCCGCCCGGGCCGGTGGTGCTGTGCAGGGTGCCGTCCGGGTTGAACGTGTAGATCGTGCCGTCCGGCAGTCCGACCAGGCCCGGCCGGGCGTAGCGGGCCTCGTCGGACTGCCCGTAGGCCGCGACGTAGGTGCCGTCGGGGTTGCGGCCGTAGCGGATCCGGCGGCCGCTGGAGTAGGTGACCGTCAGGAACCCGTCGGAGGAGACGTCCTGGCGCACGTCCAGCAGCGAGGACCAGCCGGGGCCGAAGACGCCGGGGGTCGTACTGGCGCTGTTGTAGGTCCGGGCCACGGTGACCGTGGTGCCGTCGACCGGCAGGGTGAAGTCCGTGTCGGTGTGGCTGAAGTTGCCCTGGAAGAGGTCGACCCCGGCCGGGTCGGCCTGGCCCGGGCCGAGGTGGGCCCCCGGTGCGGCGGTGACCACGGTGGTGAACGGCGACAGGGTCGACCACGGCGTGTTCGGGTAGCTGGCGTCGGTGACCCGGGCCCGCCAGTAGGAGGTCCGGTTCCAGGACAGCACCCCGGCCGGCGGCTGGATCGTCTTGGCCGCGAAGAACCCGCCCATCGTGACGGGCAGCTGCCCCGAGCTCCAGCAGCCGGACAGGGTGGTGTCGGGGCAGATCTGGAACTCGGTGTAGTTGTTCTGGGTGCGGTCCGCACCGACGCCGAAGGTCAGGTACGGGCTGAGGCTGTCGAGCGTCGCGTTGTACTCCGGGCCGTACACATACCCGGTGGGCGCGTAGTGGGGGACGTTGATCCCCACCGCCCGGGAGGCGGGGACGCCGAGCGAGGAGTAGAACCCGTTGCCGCCCCCGTTCACCACCCTCAGGTCCCAGTTGAGGACGAACGAACCGGCCGGCAGCGTCTGGAAGATCGCGTTGACGTCGACGTAGTAGCCGGGCGGCACGGCCACGTCGATGATGGTGCCGGTGCCGTTGTCGTTGTAGATCGTGCCGTCGCTCCACCGCAGGTGGTAGCCGAGGCTCACCGAGCCGGCCGCCCAGGTGGTGTTCCCGGTGTTGCTGACCCGCACCGTCTGGCGGCCCGGGTTGTCGTAGCGGGGGTTCTGGACGAACGACGGTGCCGGGTCGTACGTGGCGCCGTAGCTGACCGCCGCCCGGACCACGCCTCCGGACGCGTCGGCCGAATCCCCCTCGGCCGCTGCGTCCTCGCCGCTCGTCCCGTGGTACACGGCGTCGCCCACGGTGGTGCCGCGCGCCGCGCCGGGCGCCGAGGGCGCCGAAACCGCGGTGGCCGCGGTGGCCGACGGGGTGGCCGCCGGGGTGTCGGCCTTCTGCGGCTGCCCGACGACCCCGCCGTCGGCGTCCGCCGCGTCGGGCGACGGCGGGTCGGGCAGGACGGGCGGCGGCGCCTGCCGCTCGGCGAGTGCCGCCCGGATCCGTTCGGCCTGTTCGTGCCGCGGCCCGGACTCCGGTGCGGCTTCCTGGGTGGTCGGGTCGTCCGGCCCCGCCTTCACCTGGCCGGTCACCTGCCCCGGCGGCAGGGGTTCGGAGGCCACCGGCCCCGGTAGGGCGGCGGCGCGTCGCCCGCCGCCGGTGGCCGCGCCGGCAGCCTGGACCAGTCCGCAGACCAGTGCCAGGGTCACCAGTACGGCGATCAGAGATCGTCTCAACGTTCGCATGCCGTAGAGGATCTCGACGACCCGCTACCTTCGGACGTCGGACGGATGAACGATTTCCGTCCGCCCGACCGCCGATGACGGCTAATCACCCCAGAACCGCACCGGGAACCCACCGGCACCTCACCGGCCCACGCCCGTGAGGTGCCGGGAGGAGCCTCAGAACAGCGCCTCCGGGGCCGGACCGGGCGCCGGGGCGAGGACGTCGCGGAGCTCCCGGACGGTACGGCGCCAGGCCGATCCCTCCCCGCCCTCGTCCCAGAGCTCGGCGAGCTCGGACTCCTCGGTGACCACCCGGTCCAGGGCCGCCGCCGCGAGCGGCCGCAGATCGGCGGGGAGGGCCGGGAGCGGCTTCTCGGGCCCGTAGGCACTGGTGACCGGCGCACCCCCGGGGCACTGGGACGCGACCAGGGCGGCGGCGGCCACCGCCTCCACCGCCTCGTCGTAGTCGAGGTAGTCCTCGGCACCGGTGTCGGCGGCCAGCGTCAGCGCACGGCGGACCAGCCCCTCCCGCTCCTCCTCCGCCACCTCGTCCAGGCCGGCGCAGAAGTCCGCCGCGGTGTCGTTGTCGAAGTGGCCGATGTCCCAGGTACCCACGGTGCTCTCCTCAGCTCGTTTCCGGGGATCATGGCACCGCCCACCGACAGTCACGCGGGCTCAGCCGCCGGCGGCCTCCGTCAGACGGGCCTCCAGGGCGGTGGCGAGGGATTCGACGACGGCCGGGGTGAAGGCGTGCTCGTTGTAGCGGAGCCAGCAGACCAGGGAGCCGTCGGGCTGTTCGGTGGCGGCGAGTTCGGGGACGTGGCGGTCGCCGCCGGGCATCGGGTAGGGCACGGTGGCGCTGCGCGGGACCTCCCAGGCGGTGCAGGCGAGGCCGGGGAGCTGGGCGGGGGCGTTCCAGCTCTCGTAGCGGAGCCAGGCGGCGAACGGCACCAGCGGGCTGAACTCCGCGAAGGGGTAGAGCTGGTGGTCCAGGGCCGAGGTGGCGGTGTCGCGGACGCGGGCGAGGAGTTCGGCGAAGCCGGGCCCGCCGGAGGCGTCGACCCGCAGCAGGAGGGACTGGACGAAGCAGCCGACGGCCTGTTCGGCCTCGGGCGTGGTGCGGCCGGGGACGGGGGTCATCAGGACCAGGTCGTCCTGGCCGCTGCGTTCCGCGAGCAGGCCCAGCCAGACCGTGGCGAGGACCTGGAAGGGGGTCGCCCCGGCCTCGGCGGCCCGGGCGCGCAGGGCGGCGGCCCGCTCGGCGGGGACGGTGAGCCGATGGGCGGCGCTGAGCACCGTCTCGGTGTCGGCGCGGCCCGGGAAGGGGTCCACCGCCTCCGGCGCGCCGGCCAGGGTGCGGGCGAAGTGGGCCCGGGCGACGGGCCAGTTGGCGTTGGCGCGGGTGACCAGCTCACCGAGGGTCGGCATCGGCCGGGGCGGGGGCGCCGGGCGGCCGCGGCGCAGGGCCGAGTAGATGACGCCGAGGTCGCGCAGCAGCACGCCGACCGACCAGCCGTCACCGACGATGTGGTGGACGGCGAGCAGCACCGCGTGGTCGTCGGCGGCCCGGCTGACCACGGCGAGGCCGGTCATCGGGCCCTCGCCGACGTCGGTGAGCCGGTCCCGGACGGCGATCAGCCGGGCCGACACCTCGTCGTCGCTCTCGCCCGGGGCGTCGACCAGGATGGCCTCCACCTGCGGCTCGGGGTCGACGACGGCGCGCCGGACGCCCGGCAGGGCGCCGGGCACGGGCACGAAGCGGGTGCGCAGCGCGGGGTGGCGGCGCACCGCCTCGTACAGGGCCTCGGTCAGCAGGCCCGGGTCCAGCGCTTCGGTGACGCGGAACATCACGGCCACCGAGCCGACGTTGCGGCCCTCGGCCTCGGCCGTCCAGCGCAGGAAGTTCTCCTGCTGGGAGGTGAGCGGGATGTCGTGGGGCTGGGCGCGCAGTTCGCGCAGGAACGGGGAGAGCGCGGCGTCGTCCACCGGCGGCGCGGCCCCGGCGGTCCTGGGCGCGGTGGCGATCCAGGCGGCCTGGGCGCGCAGCGAGGGGCGTTCGAAGACCAGGGCGGTGCTCGCGGTGACGCCGAACTCGGCGGAGACGGCGGCGGCGAGCTGGACGGCGCGGAAGGAGTCGCCGCCGAGCGCGAAGAACTCGTCCTCGACGGCCGCGACCGGCCGGCCGAGCACCTTGCGCCAGACCGCGGCGAGGGCGGTCTCGGTGCCGCTGGTGGGCGGGGTGCCGGCCGGTGCCTCGGCCGGGGTGTCGAAACGGGCCCGCAGTTCGTGCTTGACGACCTTGCCGCTGGGGTTGCGGGGCAGCCGGTCGGTGACCAGGATCCGGACGGGCAGTTCGGCCCGGCCGAGGCGGGCGGCGAGGAAGAGCCGCAGTTCGTCGAGGTCCAGGCCGTCGGCGGCGGGCACCACGGCGGCCACCGGCACGGCGCCCATGACGGGGTGCGGGAGGCCGAGCGCGGCCGCGTCGGCGACCCGCGGGTGGGCGTGCAGGACGTCCTCGATGCGCAGCGTGGAGACCTTGAGGGCACCGGACTTGATGATGTCGCTCTCCCGGTCGACCAGGTGCAGGTAGCCGTCGGCGTCGAGCCGGCCGAGGTCCCCCATCCGCACCCAGCCGTCGCGGAAGACGGCGGCCGAGGCCCGTGCGCCGGCCGTGTAGCCGCGCGGGGGTCCCGGCTGGCGCAGCCAGACCTCGCCGACGGTGCCGGTCGTGACCGGTTGCCCGTGCTCGTCGAGCAGCCGCAGGTCGGCCGGGTTGGCGGGGCGGCCGACCGAGCCGGGCCGGCGGGCGTCGACGACGGCGGATATCTGGGCGGGCGACGCCTCGGCGGAGGTGTAGGTGTTGACCAGGGTCGCGGTCGGCAGGGCTTCGCGCAGGGCGGCGGCGACGGGGGCGGGCAGGGCGGCGGCGGAGGAGCTGATCAGCAGGACGCTGCTCAGGTCGTGCCGCCCGATCGCACCGGAGTTGAGCAGTTCGACGGCCATCGAGGGCACCAGGAAGACGGTGCCGGCGCGGTGTTCGGCGACGGTCCGCCCGAACTCCTCGGCGTCGAAGCGCGGCAGGCAGATCGTGGCGGGCGCGGCCACCAGCGCGTTGACCAGCACCACCTGGGCGGCGTTGGTGCCGATCGGGAAGGCGTGCACGGCGTGCGCGGAGTGGGCGTAGGGGCGGGGGCGCGGGTCGAGGCGCTGACCGGCCGTCAGGCTGGCGTGGGCGGCGTGCACGCCCTTGGGCGCGCCGGTGGTGCCGGAGGTGCCGATGACCTGGGCGAGGTCGCCGGGGGCGGGGCGGTGCGGCGGCTCCTGCGCGCCGTCGCCGGTGCCGCCGCCGGCGCCGTCGGCCTCCAGTCCGGCCAGCGGCAGGCAGCGGAGGCCGGCCGCGGCGGCCCGCCCGTCGGCGGCGGAGGTGGTGGTGGAAGCGTCGGTGGAGGTGTCGGCGGACTCGGCGGCGTACTCGGCGACCGCGAGGACCGCCCCGCTGTCGCCGGCCAGCCGCGCGGTGTCCTCGGCGTTCAGGTCCTCGCGGACGACGACGGCCGCCGCGCCCGCGTAGTGCGCGGCCAGGAAGGCCACCGCGTAGGCGTCCCAGGCGCGGTTGGGGAAGAGCAGCAGCACCCGCTCGCCCGGCCGGACGCCCGCCCGGGCGAGCCCGTGGGCGGCGCGCACGGCCCGCTCCCGCCACGTCCGGTAGTCGAGTGCCGGGCGGCCGGGGGCGATCAGCGCGGGCCGGTCGGGGTGCCGGGCGGCCCGGTCGTCGAGCAGGTCGGTCAGAGTGAGCGCGTCGGGCGTCCCGGCTGCCGAAGCGGCTGCGGCGGGAACGGCACTGACGGTGGATCGGGTGCTGATGACGACTCCCGGAAGTGGCCAGGACGGGGCGCGGCCGATCGGCCGGACGGGTGGCTGGTCCAGACCGTAGCGGCTGGGTACCGTCCCCCGCCAGAGTCGTCCGTCCCCGGAGCACGGGGTCCGACCGGCCGACCGGCCCGGGGCGTCCACCGACGGTCGCCGGCCGCGGTCGCGGCGGCGGTCGCGGAGCGTGACCGCCGGGCGGTCACCGGGGGGAGGGATCCGGGAGCGGCCCGGGGAGCAGCCCGGGGAATAGTCCGGCGCGGTCGGGGCAGACGGGGGCCCGGACGGCCCGCACCGCGGCGGTCGGCGTCTGGACGTGCCGTGCCGCGCGGTTCGGGCGATCATGAGGGAACGTGCCTCGAAAGGTGGAATGCGATGTTCCAGCTCCTGTGGATTCTGCTCATCGGCTTCGTGCTCGGTGTGATCGCCAAGCTGATCCTGCGCGGCCCGCAGGCCATCCCGTGGTGGCTGACCATGCTGCTGGGCGCGGCCGGGGCCTGGCTGGGCAACGCGGTCGCCGGATGGATCGGCGTCCGGCACACCTCCGGCATCGACTGGATCCGCCATCTGCTCCAGCTCGGCTTCGCCGTCGGCCTGATCGGCATCGTCGCCCCGGCGTGGAGCGCCCGCCGGACCAGGTGACCGGCCGGCGGCCCGAGCGACCGGCGGTCGGGGAAGGCACCCGGGGTGACCGGCGGCCGCCCCCCGGCCCCGGCGGGCGAAGGGTGCTCCGGGTCCGGAGGGTGGTCCGGCGCGACGCTGTTCGAAGCGGCGCGGCTAGACTCGCACGGCCGTCGCAGCCCGACGGCCGTGCCGCCGAACTCGCGAGGGAACAGAACATGGTCGAGGCCGCCCCGAAGGTCGTTGTGGTCGTGCCCACCTACAACGAGCGGGAGAACCTTCCGGTCCTCGCCGGCCTGCTGGCCGGGCTCGACCTGCCGAACCTGCATCTGCTGGTCGTCGACGACAACTCCCCCGACGGCACCGGCGAGGTGGCCGACAAGCTGGCCGCCGAGTCCGCGGGCCGGGTCTCGGTGCTGCACCGCACCGAGAAGAACGGCCTCGGCCGCGCCTACGTGGCCGGCATGACCCGGGCCCTGGAGGACGGCGCGGACGTGGTCGTCCAGATGGACGCCGACCTGTCCCACCCGGCCGCCGTCCTGCCGCTGATGGTGGAGACCCTGCTGGCCGACGACACGGCCGTGGTGCTCGGCTCCCGCTACGTGCCCGGCGGGTCGACCGCCGAGGAGTGGCCGTGGCACCGCAAGGCGCTCTCCAGCTGGGCCAACCTCTACGTGAACACCATCCTCGGCCTGGGCGTGCGGGACGCCACCGCCGGCTTCAAGGCCTGGAAGGCGCAGACCCTGCGGGCCATCGACCTGCCGTCGGTGACCAGCAACGGCTACTCGTTCCAGGTCGAGCTGAACCACCGGGTGGTGCGCCAGGGGCTGACCATCAAGGAGGTGCCGATCCGCTTCGAGGAGCGGGTCGAGGGCGCGTCCAAGATGAGCCTCGGGGTGCAGGTCGAATCGGCGCTCGCGCCGTGGAAGCTGCTGCGCGAGGGGCGCGGCAAGCAGTAGGTCCCGGTTCCGCCCGACGCGGTCCGGACCGGCGCGGAACGGGGGACGGGAACGACCCGTGGGAGCCGGGGGACGGGGAAGGAGGTGCGCATGGCTCTGCTACCGGACTCCGTGGTCGGCCTGCTGCGCCGCGCCGCCCGTGAACCCTTCGCCGTCCAGACCGCCCGGGCGACCGTCGCCGCCACCCTCTCCTACGTGGTGGCGACCTGGCTCAGCAGCGAACCGGCCCCGCTGACGGCCCCGCTGACCGCGCTGCTGGTGGTCCAGGTCACCGTCTACTCGACGCTCACCACCAGCATCCGCCGGGTCAACTCGGTGGTCGTCGGCGTGCTGATCGCGATCGGCTTCAGCGCGGTGGTCGGGCTCTCCTGGTGGAGCCTCGGACTGATCATCCTGGCCTCGCTGGTGATCGGCCGGTTCGTCCGGGTGGACGAGTTCGTCCAGGAGGTCGCGATCAGCGCGATGCTGATCCTGGGCGTCACCAAACTCGCCTCGCAGGCCTGGGACCGGGTGCTGGAGACGCTGATCGGCGCGAGCGTCGGCCTGCTGTTCAACCTGGTGTTCGCCCCGCCGGTCTGGGTGGACACCGCGGGCGAGTCGATCGAGGACCTGGCCCGCCGGGCCCGCCACCTGCTGCTCGACCTCTCCGAGCAACTGGGCCGGCCCACCGCCGTCGAGGACGCCGCCGAGCGGCTGCACGAGGCCCGCCGGCTCGACCAGGCGATCGCCGACGTCGATGCCGCGCTGCGCCAGGCCGAGGACAGCCTCCGGTTCAACCCCCGGATCAGCGAGGGGCTGCTCTCCCGGCTGGTGCTGCGCACCGGCCTGGACACGCTGGAGATCTGCGTGGTGGTGATCCGGGTCATCTCGCGCTCGCTCACGGACCTCGCCAAACGGCGCGGGCCCGGCGAGCCGTTGGTGGCGCCGGGCCTCGCGGTGGCGATGGAGGAACTGCTCGCCCATGTCGGCGGCGCCCTGGTGAGCTTCGCCGTGCTGGTCACCACCCAGGTGAGCCGGAACGCCGAGGAGGCCGAGGAGCGGCTCGCCGCCGAGCTGACCGCCGCCTGGGCGAGCCGGGAGAACGTCGCCAGGCTGCTGCTGGAGCAGGTCCGCGCGGACCCGGACTCCTGGCACCTGCTCGGGTCGCTGCTGACCGAGGTCGACCGGATCCTCGACGAGCTGGACCTGGAGCACCGCTCCCGGCGGCTGATGGAGGAGCTGGACCGGGCCTCGGTGGCGGGCCGGGAGCGGTTCTCCCGGCTCGGCCGGCTGCGCCGCTGGCTGCGCGGCGACCCGGTCCTCGCCCGGGTCCGCCGTCGGCGCGGGAAGGCGTCGGCGGGCGCCCGGAGCTGAGTGCCCGGAGCTGAGCCCCCGGTCCTGCCAGGGTCAGGCCGCTCAGCCCTCGGCGGCGTCGAGCAGCCGCTGGATGTCGATCTTGCGCATCTCCAGCATCGCCGCGGTGACCCGGGCGGCCCTGGCCCGGTCCGGGTCGGCCACCAGGTCGATCAGCACCTGCGGGGTGACCTGCCAGGACAGGCCCCAGCGGTCCTTGAGCCAGCCGCACGGCCCCTCCTGGCCGCCGCCCTCCAGCAGGGCCGCCCAGAGCCGGTCCACCTCCGCCTGGTCGTCGCAGTGCACCTGGAGCGAGACGGCCTCGGTGAACGGGAAGATCGGGCCGCCGTTGAGGGCCACGTACGGGCGGCCGCCGAGTTCGAAGGCGACCGTCAGCACGGTGCCGGCCGTGCCCGGGCCGGCCTCGGTGTAGTGGGTGATGCCGGTGATCCGGGAGTCGGGAACGACCGAGGTGTAGTACCGGACGGCTTCCTCGGCCTGGTCGTCGAACCAGAGGCAGGGTGTGATCTGCTGCATGGGCAGACGGTAGCGGCGGGTCCCGGCGGGGCGGCCGCGCCACGCCACGGCCGGGGGGCACCGGTTCGGTGCCCCCGGCCCCCGGCTCCCGCCGGGTCCGGCTCAGTGCACCCAGCCCGCGTACCGGCGGGTGAAGCGCTGGCCGGTGGCGGCGGTGACCACCACGTCGTAGCGGCCCTGCTTGTCCAGCGGCCAGACCACGTTGCTCTGCTTGCCCGGCCGGACCCAGACGGTCTGCGCGGTGCCGGCGAAGTCGTTCGGCACGGCGGTGAAGCAGACGTCGGTCATGCCGTCGTTGACGAGCTGGAGGGTGAGCCGCCCGGAGCCGGACAGGTCGGCGGTGACGATCGGCACCGCGATGTCGTTCTGGCCGGACGGCTGCTCGGCGTCGCCCTGGCCGTCGCGGACCACGGTGCCGGCGAAGCGGCGGACGAAGCCGTCCGGGCCGTGCACGGTGAAGTCGTAGCGGCCGTTGGTCTTCGCGGCCTCCCAGACGTACGTGGCCGAGGCGCCCGGGGCCACCGTGAACGGCGTTCCGGCGAAGGGCTGGACGATGTTCGGGTAGACCGTGTACGGGAAGGCCACCGAACCGTCGTTGCTCATCGTGCAGGTGACCCGGCCGGTGCGGCGGTCCACCTCGGCCTCGGCCCAGGGCTGGTAGGGCAGGTGGCGGTGCGGGCGGTCGCCCCGCTCGGGCACCGGCATGGACTGGGCGCCGACGGCGGGCAGTTGCACCCCGGGGAGCTTGGTGCCCGCGTCGGCCCTGGCCATCAGGGCGTTGGTGTCCGGCAGTTGCGGGATCGATTGGTCCGGGGCGGCGAAGTCGAAGCAGCTGGTGAGGTCGCCGCAGACGGCGCGGCGCCAGGCGGAGATGTTGGGCTCGGCCACACCGGTGACCTGCTCCATGAAGCGCAGCACCGACGTGTGGTCGAAGACCTGGGAGTTGACCCAGCCGCCGCGCGACCAGGGCGAGGCGACCCAGAGCGGGACGCGGTTGCCGAGGCCGATGGCGCGGCCCTGGGTGAACTCCTCCGGGGTGCCCGGTTCGGGGGTGGGCGGCACCATGTGGTCGAAGTAGCCGTCGTTCTCGTCGTACATGACCAGGAAGACGGTGTGCCGCCACACGTCCGGGTTGGACATCAGCGACTGCAGGGCCTGGTTCACCCAGTGCGCGCCGTACGCCGGTCCGGCCTCCGGGTGCTCGGAGAACAGGTACGGCGCGACCAGCCAGGAGACGGTCGGCAGGGTGCCGTCCTTGCAGTGCGCGTCGAAGGCCGCCGGGTCGAACTTGGTCATCGCGTTGATGTAACGCGGGTCGTCCTTGGGGAAGTCGTGGAACTGCTTGAAGTACGAGAGCGCGTTGTCGTCGTAGTCGCCGGTGCGGTCGTCCTTGCTGGGGTTGTGGTAGACCCGCCAGCTGACGCCCGCCGACTGCAGGCGCTCGGCGTAGGTGGTCCAGTCGGCCACCGGGTTGTCGGTGACCGGGGTGTTGTCGATCCACGGGCCGGTGGTGCCGTCCCGGCCGGGGCCGGCGGTGCCGGTCCACAGGTAGAGCCGGTTGGGGTCGGTCGGGCCGGCCAGCGAGGTGAAGTAGGCGTCGCACAGGGTGAAGGCGTCGGCGAGCGCGTACTGGTAGGGGATGTCCTCGCGGGTGAAGTAGCCCATGGTGCGCTCGCCCTTGGCGGCGATCCACTTGTTCATCGCGCCGTTGTTGATCGCCTGGTGGCCGGTGGCCCAGTCGTGCGGCAGGCCGCCGGCGTTCTGCGCGTTGTACTTCGAGGTGTCCATCCGGTACGGCAGCATCGCGTTGCCGTCGCTGCGGCGCGGGTCGGGCTGGCGGAACACGTCGGTGCCGTCGGGGAACTGCAGCCCCTGCTTGTCGCCGAAGCCGCGCACGCCGTTGAGGGTGCCGAAGTAGTGGTCGAAGCTGCGGTTCTCCTGCATCAGCACCACGACGTGCTTGACGTCCTTGATGGTGCCGGTGAGGCGGTCCGGCGCGGCGGCGGGCTGGGTGGGCGCGGCCTGGGCCGGGGTGCCCTGGAGGCCGGTCAGGGCGGCGGCACCGGCGGCGGTGGCGCCGACGAAGGTGCGGCGGGAGAGCTCGGACATCGCGAACTGGCCTTTCAGAGCTGGAAGGTGGCGACCGCGGCGGCGGTGTCGGACGGCCACTGGTTGGCGGCGAGGGCGGCCGGGTCGGCGGCGGTGGCCGGCCAGTCGGCGACCAGGGTGTGCGCCTCGACGAGCCGCAGCTTCCCCCGGTACAGCACGTAGTCGATCCGGTCCTGCGGCTCGGCCTTTCCGGCGGCACGCTGCTTGCGGACCGGCGACCAGGTGGTGCCGGGCGCCTTCGCCGGGTCCCGGTTCTCCTCGCGGAAGGTGTCGGTGAGTCCGGCCGCCTGGAGGGTGGTGGTGACCGGCCAGGCGAACGCCCCGGCGCCGCCGTGCGCGGCGGCGGTGGCGGCCGTCCAGTCGAGGTGCGAGGGCGAGGACAGCCCGCCGGCGAGCACCACGGGGGTGCCGGCGGCGGCGTCGGCGGTGACGGCGGCGGCCAGCGCCCGGGCCTGCCGGAGCCGGACGGAGGCGTTCTCGGCGGCGAGGACCTGCGCGGCGGTGCGGCCGTCCTGGAGGGCGTACGGGCCGTAGTCGGACTCGTCGAGGTGCGCGCTCCAGACCCGGACGGCGCGACCGCCGGGCAGCTGCACGGTTGCCGCGGCGGCGGGCAGTTCGGCGGTGGCCGGGGTGACGGCGGTCAGCGGGTGGCGGCTGAGCAGGCCGACGCCGCCGGAGCCCTGGTGGGCGTACCAGCCGAGGGCGTCGGCCAGCGTCTGGGCGGCCTTGCCCGCGGTCTCCTGGAGCGCGATGACGTCCAGGCCCTGGGCGAGCACGACCCGCAGCTGCTTCTCGGTGGCGTCGGTGAAGGCGGCGCCGGCGTTGGCGAGGTTCCAGCTCGCGACCTTGAGCCGGGGCGCGGCAGCCGGGTCCACCACCGGGAGCAGCACGGTCACGGTGTCGGTGGCCCCGGCGCTGTCCTTGACGCCGACGACCAGGACCTCGGGGGTGCGCGGCGCGGCGCCGACCGGCGCGGTGCCGGTGACGGTGCCGTCGGCGGCGACCGCGAGCCAGGCCGGTCCGGAGACCTTGCGGAAGGTCGCGCTGCCGGCCGGGTTCCCGGCGGGGCGGGCCCAGAGGCCGCCGAGCCTGACGGTGACGGCCGCGCCGGGTGCGACGGGGGTGGCGGTGAAGGAGTCCACGACGGCGTGCGGGCGGACCACGGCCGGCTTGGGGCGGAAGGTGAACGGCTGGGTCCTGGCGAGGATGCCGTAGCCGTCCTTGGCGAGCAGGTAGGCCGTGTACGGGCCGCCGGTGAGGGCGGAGGTGTCGAGCTGGACGTCGCCCTCGGTGGCCGGGGTGTACTTCCAGAGCAGGGAGCTGCCGGTGCCGGGCAGGCGGTCCCCGTCGTAGATGCCGACCCAGTTCTTGGGGTCGGGGGCGTCGGTGGTCCAGTGGAAGGTGAGGCGGTCGCCCTCGACGGGGCTGCTCGACGACGTGCTGGTCAGGGTGCTGCCGGTGGCCACGGATGTCCTGTCCGCCGCTCGGGCACCGGGCCGTCGGGGGGTGCCGGGCCGGCGCCGTCCGCGGCTGGTGACGGAGGCTTGGGAGGGTCGGCCCATCGACAGTTGGCTGTACAACTGCGGGGCCGGGCCCATTCATCCGAAGACCGGCGACCGGGACATGAACGAAGCGTGACGGGATGTCGGGCGGAACGGGAAATGTGCACGGGCAGCACGGAACGCGCCGCGTGGAACAGCGGATGCGGGTCGCGAAGAGCGATGTGGGGCGCGGGCGGGGACGCCGGCCGTCAGGCGAGCGTGAGGAAGAGCTTCTCCAGCTCGGCCTCGGTCATCGGCGCCGTGCCCTCCTCGGCACCCGCCATGCACTGGCGCATACCGCTCGCCACGATCTTGAAACCGGCCCGGTCGAGCGCCCTCGACACGGCGGCCAGCTGGGTCACCACGTCCTTGCAGTCCCGGCCGGCCTCGATCATGGCGATCACGCCCGCCAGCTGGCCCTGGGCACGCCGGAGCCGGTTCAGGACGGCTCCGACGGCCTCCTCGTCCACCTGCATGTCCGGACCGCCCTCCACTGTTGACCACCGGGCCTCCAGTGTACCCCGTGGGGTATCCGGACCTCGATGGTCGACAGCTCCGCGGCCCAGTGCGGTCAGCGCCGGGCCAGCCGCCGTTCCCCACCCGCCCCGGTGACGTACTCCAGCTTGTAGTGCGCGAACACCTCGGGCTCGTCCTCGGCCGGCAGCACGTCGTCCACGCCGATCGAGGGCGCCTGCTTCACCAGCGCCTTCGGGAACGCCACCCGGACGTATCCCGGCCCCAGCACCGCGCCGTCCAGCGGGACGAACACCAGTCGCCGCTTCATCGCCAGACCGATCGTGACCGTCACGAAGTACGGCTCGTCACTGGCGGTCTCGACGTAGACGGACTCCAGGGTGCCGATCCGGTGGTCCTTCTCGTCCACGACGGCCTGCCCCCGCCACTCCCTGATGTCGGCCGGAACGATCTCGGCGACGGCCATGGTTGCCTCCCACTCCCGCTCCACGGCGGCACGCCGCACTGGTGGGCGGCGCCCCGGACCCTCCCATCCTGCCCCTCTCCGCCCCGGCCCGCCCGCCGGGGGCCGGGGCCCGGGTTCACTGGATCAGGTCGGCGTGCGGGTGCTCCGGGGACTCCGGGCAGACGTAGAGCTGCAGGTGGTTGCCCTTGGAGACCTGGACCCCGGCCGGGTTCGCCGAGCGGACCGAGCCCGTCGCGGCGAGCTCCCGGTCCTCGAACGGGACCCAGGCGGGCGGTCGACCGTCCCACTCATCGGAGGCGACGGTCAGCAGCGGGGTCATCCCGGCACCGCAGGTCCCGCAGCACAGGGCCACGGGATCGGTGAGGCCCCACGGGGCCCAGCCGCCGACCTTCCAGCCGGGCGCCTCCGCCAGCGCCTCGCCGTAGAACTCCTGCGGGCAGGGTTCGTAGAAGTCCTCCACAGCGGCGCCGGCTGTCGGCCACCTGCTCCAGTCGGCCACCTGCTGTTGCAGATCCGGGCTCAGCTCCAGGTAGTTGGGATACTCGGTGACCCGCTCCGGCGCGAGCACGCACGGGACCGGGAGGTAGTGGTCGTCGTACTCGACCACCACAGGCGCCGGCGGCGTGCCGAGAAGGTCGGTCACCGCCCCGGCCGACCGCCAGACCAGTACGGTCGGGGGCTTGAGGTCCGGCTCGTGCTCGACCGGGCACCAGAACACCTGGAGCAGGTCCGCCCCGGCGGGCGGGCGCAGCAGCGGCACGTCGCGCAGGTGGAGCTGGACCACGGCCACCATGGCGTTCGGCCCCTCGTGCTCCTCGTCGGTCGCCTCGTCCCACCACTCGTGCTGTTCGCCGCAGTGCGGCCAGGGCTCGTCGGCGGGCCACAGGAACGGCCCTCCGACCGAGCTGTCGTAGGGCGTGGGAGCCCCGGGCCGGGGGTGCAGCCGGATCGCCTCCCTCGCCAGCGGGGCGAGGTCGGGGAACACGGAGGTCACGTCGAGCGGGCGCGGCGGAGTGGTGCGGGAGTGCTTCACGACCGTGATGCTGCCAGGCGCCTCCGACAGCGGACGAACGGCCCCGGGCCGGGGCCGTTTACGACCCATCCCGCCGCAACGCGGCCATTGCGCACAAGCGGGGGTGAACCGACCTCGCCGCACCGCGGGTGTACTCGAACATCTACGCTGTGCGCCGACGGATCATCAGTTCGGCCAGGTGCGGAGGCGTGGAGACAGTGGTGGGTTACAACGAGATGTGGGAACCGGGCGAGCCCGGCGTCCCCGCCGACCTCCGGCCCGAGATTCCGCACCCCGCGCGGATGTACGACTACTACTTGGGCGGAAAGGACAACTTCCCGTCCGACCGGGAGGCGGCCGAGCGGGCGCTCGCGGCCAATCCGGAGTTCAGATCCACCGCGCGCGCCAACCGGGGCTTCCTGAACCGGGCGGTGCGCCACGTGGCCGGGCTCGGCCTCGACCAGTTCCTCGACATCGGCACCGGCATCCCGACCGCCGGCAACACCCACGAGATCGCCCAGGCCGTCGATCCCGGCGCCCGGATCGTCTACGTGGACAACGACCCGATCGTGCTCGCCCACGCCCGCGCCCTGATGGGCGGCACCGCCGTCGGCCGGACCACCGTCATCCAGGCCGACCTGCGCGAGCCGGTCGACCTCCTCGCCGCCGCCGAGGCCGAGAAGCTGCTCGACTTCGACAAGCCGATGGCCCTGGTGCTGGCCGCCGTGCTGCACTTCGTGCCGGACGAGAGCGGGCCGTACGAGATCGTCCGCACGCTGCTGGACACCCTGGCGCCCGGCAGCCACCTGATCCTGTCCCACGGAACCGCCGACTTCATCCCCGCCGAGGTCCGCGACCGGGTCACCGGGGTCTACAGCAAGGCGACCGCACCGCTGGTCGGCCGCAGCCGGGAGCAGGTGGGCGCCTTCCTGGACGGCCTGGACGTCCTCGACCCCGGGGTGGTCACCGTCCCGCTGTGGCGTCCGGAGGGCGACCCCGCCCCCGGCGCGGACCGGGTCAGCATGTACGGCGCGGTCGCCCGGAAGTCCTGACAGTCCGGCACGGTACCGCACCGCGACAACACTGCACGGCGACAGCACCGCACCGCGGTGGTGGCGGCCCGTCCGGCCGCCACCGCCGCCCTCGTCTCGCGACGGGCCTCAGGCGGGCCTGCTCGCGCGGATCGAGTACATCAGCGGGACGCGGGGCTGACCGGCCGGGAAGCGGAAGCCCCGGTCGTGCTCCAGGACCGGGAAGCGCGGGAACAGCGTGAAGTCGTGCTCGTGGAGGAACTCGACCCGCAGGCCCTCGGTCACCAGGGCGCTGAGGACGTCGCCGATCCCGTGCTGCCACTCGACGGTCCTGGTCGCGAGGGACGTGACCTCGCCGTCGGTGTAGGTGCTGGGGTCGTCCCAGACCGTGGCGTCGCGGTTGAAGTAGTCGTACTCCACCGTCCGGCCGTCGTCGCCCAGGGTGTCGCCGAAGGGGTGGAACTCCGCCAGGTAGAGGAAGCCGCCCGGGGCGACCAGGGAGGCCGCGGTGCGGGCCCAGCGCGCGATGTCCGGCAGCCAGCACAGGGCGCCGAGGCCGGTGTAGACGATGTCGAAGGTCTGCCCGTCGAGCGCCTCCACCGCCTCGTACACGTCGGAGACGACGAAACGGGCCGTGTCCGCGCCGATCTTCCCGGCCAGCTCGGTGGCGGCCTCCACCGCCGGCACGGAGAAGTCCAGGCCGGTCACGGTGGCGCCGCGGCGGGACCAGGACAGGGTGTCCAGGCCGATGTGGCACTGGAGATGGAGCAGGGACTTGCCGCTGACGTCACCGACCTCGGCCAGCTCGAAACCGCGCAGCGCCTCGTTGCCGGACAGGAAGCCGGGGAGGTCGTAGAAATCGCTGGCCGTGTGCACCGGGACGCGGCCGTCCCAGTTGGCGCGGTTGGTCGCCAGCCAGTCGTCGGGGGCAGGGGTCTTCTCCATACCGACCACGCTGCCAGAGCCGGGAGCACCCCTCAAACGGTTTTCACGGCCGCCGCGGACCGTCCTCGGCGGGGGCGAGGTCAGGGCCGTCGGGGAGGTCCAGGACGGTGAGCAGGGGCGGGTCCAGCGGCCAGGGGAAGTCCGGTACGACGGTGCCGGCGCCGCCGACAGGGACGGCGCCGACGGCGGCCGGGGCGGCAACGGCCAGGCGGAGGGCTCCGAGCAGCGGCGGGCCGTCCGCAGGGCCCGGGCGGGCGCCGGGGAGGCGGACCGCCAGCGCGTCCAGCGTCGCCCGGCGCAGCGGTTCGAAGCGGAACAGGCCGCCGGTCAGGGCGAGCCGGGGCTCCGCCCGGCCGGTGGCCGTGGCGGCGGCGGTCGCGGTGGCGGCGATCTCCTCGCCCGCACGGCGGAGCAGCCCCGCGGCGACCGGACAGCCCTCCTCGGCGGCCGCGACCACCGCCGGGGCGAACTCCGCGAGCAGCGCCGCCCGGTCCGGGCGCGGCTGGAGGGCGGCCGGGAGCCCGGCGACCGGGCCGTAGTGCCGCTCGGCCGCCGCCAGCAGCACGGGCGAACCTCCGTCGCGGCCGTCCTGCGCCCGCAGCGCGGCCTCCAGCCCGGCCCGGCCGATCCAGGCGCCGCCGCCGCAGTCCCCGAGCAGCTGGCCCCAGCCGTCGGCGCGGCACCAGCCGCCGCCCGGGCGGAGACCGATCGCGACCAGCCCCGTCCCCCCGGCCACCACCACCCCGGCGGCGGCGCCCAACGCGCCCACGTAGGCCGTGACCGCGTCCCCCGCGAGCACCAGCCGCCGGGCCCCGGTGGCCCGGGCGAGCGGGCCGGGCAGCCGGGCGGCCAGGTCGCGGCCGAGCAGGGCCATCCCGGTGGCGCCCACGGCGACCGTGCCGATCCGGGCCCCGTCGGGCAGGCCCGCGACCAGGGCGTCGAGTGCGGGAAGCAGCCGGTCGAGCAGCGCCCGCGCGTCCTGTCCGCCCGCCGAGGCGGACACCCGCGCGGCGGCGGCCGACCCGACCGTCCGCACCGCCGCCGGATCGACCGGGCGGCCTGCGGGCGCCGCCCCGACCCGGAGGCCGGAGCCGCCGACGTCCACCCCGACCACCCAGCACTCCCCCGCAGCCTGCTCCACTCCGCCTCCACCCGCCACGCCCAGGACCCGTCCTCCCCATGGTGCCCCCGGCGGAGGCCCCTGGCGGACGGGTGCGCGACCGGCCGGGTCCCGGTCGCACGCACTCGGGCCCTCGGCCGCCGCGGCGTGCTGTCAGAAGGGGCGGCGGATCTCCTTGGCGGCCGCTTCGCGGGCACTGTCGAGTTGCGCGGTGACGGCGGAGACGAGTGCCTTCCCGATGCCGGGGCCCTGGTCCTCGACGAAGTGCGCCGCGAGGTCCGTCCTGGCGGCGGCCTCGACCCCGTCCTCAGTGGTGACGGCGACGCCTTCGACCGCGCTGCCCACCGCCATCAGCACCGACCCGCTCACCGCGGCGGTGGTGCCGCTGGAGACCGCGGCCGCCACGTTGCCGACGGATTCGCCCCGGCGGGCCCGGTCCTGGCCGGCGGGGCCCCGACGTGGAACCGGCCCTGCGGCGCCCGGCCGGCCGACGTGACCCGGAGGTTCCCGGTGGGGATGTGGTGCCTGCCGCCGATCACGCGGGCCTCGTGGGTGATCAGGGCCCACACGTTCTCGTACCGGCTTCTGCGACATGCAGGGGACCCCACCCTGTCCTCGCCGGTGCGATCACGGCGCCGACCTGCCCGTGATACGCACACCCGCCTGCTTCGGACCACGTCCCGGCGGAACGCCATGGCCCTCTGGAGGCACCCCCGGACCCGAATCCAAGGGTCCGTTCGGCCGGCCGGTCCCCGGTCCGAGGAACGGTGCGGAGGTCGGTGCGGGTGGGCGGTCGTCCGACGGGCCGGCAGGCGCGGTCGTCGGGCCGGACCGCGCGGGTCGGCGCGGGAATGCGGTGCGGAAATGCGGCGCGGGAATTGCGGTGCGGGAAGCGGACCGTCACGCCGCCCGGGGTGCGGGCGGGTTCGGGTCAGCAGGCCCGGCCGCACCCCCTCGCTCCCCTCGCTTCATCCGGCGCGCGACAAGGAGCCCTTGGCATCGATCATCCGGGCCGGGAGGCCGACGAGTTCGGCGGAGCCGCTGCGGTTGTGGCGCTCCTGCCACTGCTCCAGGGCGCTGCGGCAGGCGTGGTCGAGGTGCCGTACGCCGGCCAGGTCGAGGCGGACCGGGCGGTCCGCCGGCAGGCCCTCCAGGGATTCCAGGGTCTCCAGCAGCCGGGGCAGCCGGAGGAAGGTGGCGTTGCCGTGGAGGGTCACCCGGACCGCGCCGTCCGGGAGTTCGGTGACGGCGACCTGGAGGTGGGAGGTGTCCCAGGCGCTCTTGAGCACGGCGAGGAGGAGGCCGAGCAGGACGCCTTCGAGCAGGTTGGTCAGCACGATGGCGATCGCGGTGACGGCGAGGATCCCGGCCTCGCCCCGGTCGGCCCGCCAGAGCGGCCGCAGGGCGCGCAGCGGGACGAGCTTGGCCCCGGCGTGGACCAGGACGCCGGCCAGCGCGGCGAGCGGGATGACCGAGAGGGCGGCGGGGACCAGTGCGGCGAAGAGCAGCAGCCAGACCCCGTGCAGGACCCGGGAGGCCTTGGTCCGGGCACCGGCCTGGACGTTGGCCGCGCTGCGGACGATCACGGCGGTCATGGGAAGGGCGCCGAGCAGGCCGCAGACCGTGTTGCCGACGCCCTGGGCGAGCAGTTCGCGGTCGTAGTCCGTGCGCGGGCCGTGGTGCAGGCGGTCGACGGCGGCGGCGCTGAACAGGCTCTCGGCGGAGGCGATCAGCGCGAAGGCGAACGCCGTGCCGAGCACGCCGAGGCTGCCGAGTGCGGCGAGGTCGGAGGCGCCGGGCAGATTGACCACGCCGGCCAGTCCGGCCACCTCGATCCGCGCGACGGGCAGGTCGAACAGGGCGGTGACGGCCGTCGCCCCGGCGACGGCGGCGAGCGGTGCGGGGACCACCCGGACCCGGGCGGGCAGGCGCGGCCAGAGCAGCAGGACCGCGATCGTCCCGGCGCCGATGGCGGCGGCGGCGAGCGCACGGCCGCTCCCGGCGATGTCGACGACGAGGCCGGGGAGTCCGGCGAGTTTGGCGGGGCCGCCGGTGGGGCCCTTGATGTCGGCCAGCGCGTAGAGCTGACCGGCGATCAGGATCAGGCCGATGCCGGCCAGCATGCCCTGGACGACCGAGACGGAGATCGCCCGGAAGAGCCGGCCCAGGCGGGCGGCGCCCATGGCGAGCTGGAGCAGGCCGGCCGCGGCGGTGATCACGCCGAGGGTGGCTATGCCGTGTTCCTGGACGGCGGCGAGCACGAGGACGGTCAGCCCGGCGGCGGGGCCGGACACCTGGAGGCTGCTGCCGGGCATCAGCCCGGTCACCAGGCCGCCGACGATGCCGGTGACCAGGCCGAGTTCGGCCGGTACGCCGGAGGCGACAGCGACGCCCACGCAGAGCGGGAGCGCCACCAGGAAGACGACGAGGGAGGCAGGGAGGTCGGAGCGCAGAGTGCTCAGCCGAAGGGCGGGACGACGAGTCATCGGGTCCTCGGGAGAGTAGCGGGATTCGGACGGCGGTGGTGCGGTGAGCGGTGGTGCGGCGGCCCGTGCTGGGTGGGCCTCACAGCGGGAGGAACAGACCGGTGTCGGCACGGTGCTCGAGCACCAGGCCGGTGTGGATCTCGTAGAACCAGCCCCGCAGTCGGATCCGCCCCTCGCTCAGCCGCCGGGCGACGGCGGGATAGCCGCGCAGCCGGTCGAGCTGGGCGAGGACGTGCCGCTGCACGGGGCCGGCGACGGTCGGGTCGAAGACCTCGGCCTCGTCGGCGCGGAGCACGGCCCGGTCGGCGTGGCGCAGCCAGGAGCGGACGGCGGGCACCACACTGAGGTCCTCGCCGCGGACCACGGCGCCGACGGCACCGCAGTGCGAGTGGCCGCAGACCACGATGTCGCGCACGCCCAGCACCTCGACGGCGTACTCGACGGTCGCGGTCTCCCCCGAGGCGCCGTCGGCCCGGTAGACGGGGACGATGTTGCCCGCGGTGCGGAGCTCGAAGAGGTCGCCGGGGTCGGCGTTGGTGATCAGGGCCGGGACCACACGGGAGTCGGAGCAGGTGATGAACAGGGCCTGCGGACTCTGGCCGGCCGCGAGGCCGGTGAGTTCGCGGCCGGTGTCCCCGGCCCGCTGCGGAAAGGCCCGGGCCCGGTCGATGAGCGGTTCCATGAGGGTGATCGCCTCCTTCGGTGACGTCAGGTGAAGCCCCGTTCACCTGACGTTGCGTCAAGAGCGAGTAAAACATGGGTATGGGGCGAGCAAAAGCGGGTTTTGAGCACAGAGTGTGCCGATCCGGTTAACATCCTGTTGCCTCGAACGAAATGACACCTTCCACTACGGAAGTCGCAGGTCAAAGGGCATGGACCGGCCGATCGGCAGTCGGCGCACAGCATTTGCCGCGCGCCCCTCCAGCCACCGCGCGCCCTCTGCGCACACTCCTGGTCCACCGCCGTCCGGGGGAACGGCCGGAACCCGCCCGGAACGCGCGCGGCCCGCCGCCGGAACATTCCGGCCGTTCGGCGGATCAGAGTCCGGGAGGCCGACGCGCGGGCGTCGGCCCCGGGGGCGAGGGGAGCCGGGCGGGCATGACAGGGATCGACATGGGCGCGGTCGCGGCCGACACCACCGCCGTCCTGGAGCGGCTCGGCGCGGCGGCGCGGGCGCGCGGGCTGGCCGGGACCGCCGAACGACTGGTCGAGGCGGTGCGGCGGCTCGCGGACGGGCGGATCGTGGTCGTGGTCTGCGGCGAGTTCAACCGGGGCAAGTCCAGCCTGGTCAACGCGCTGGTACGGCGACCGGGGCTGCTGCCGGTGGACGTGCTCCAGACCACCAGTGTGGTCACCACGCTGGCCTGGGGGCCGCAGGACGCGGCGACCGTGCACCTCCGGGACGACAGCGGCGGCGTGCGCCAGCAGGAGGTCCCGTTCACCGAACTGGCCGACTACGTCGCGGAGAGCGCCAACCCCGGCAACCGGCTGCGGGCCGAACTCCTCGACCTTCGGCTGCCGTCCGAGGCGCTGACCGGCGGCACCGTGCTGGTCGACACCCCGGGCATCGGCGGGGTGTTCCCCGAGCACACGGCGGTGACCACCGCGTTCCTGGCCTCCGCCGACGCGGTGGTGTTCGTCGGCGACATGACCTCGCCGCTCTCCGCCGCCGAACTGCGCTTCCTCCGCCGCGCCGTGGCGGCCACCGCCGCCGCCGAACCCCCGGCCACCGAATCCGCGGCCGCAGACCCCGCGGCGGCCGCCGACCCCGCCGGTCCGGGTGCGCCCGGGTCGGGCGGACTGCTGGTGGTCCTCACCCGCGCCGACCAGGCCGACGCCGAGACCCGGCGGGCGATGCTCGACAACACCCGCGCCAAGCTCGCCGACCTGACCGGCGGCAGGGACGGCGGCCCCGCCGTACTGGCGGTGTCGACCCGCGCCCGGCTGCGCCACCTGGCCGCCGCCGGGACCCGGCCGGACGCGCCCGCCTCCCCGGACGGGACCGCCGACCCCACCAGCGGGTACCCCGCATTCGAATCCGCACTCCGGGGGCTGCTGCGCCGCCGCCGGGCGAGCCTGCTGCTCGCCCGCCCGCTGGCCGAGGCGGACGCCGCCGTCACCGCCCTGCTGCAACCCCTGGAGGCGGAGCGGGAGGCGCTCACCCGGGAGACCGACGAGACGCTGGCCCGGCTGCGGGCCTCGGCCGAGGCCGGCCAGCGGGAGGCCGCCGGGGCCCGCCGGTCCGGCGCCGAGTGGCGCACCGAACTCCGCACCGAGCTGCGGAAACTCCGCAACGCCCTGACCGGCTCCCTGCACGACGACCTGGACGCGGTGTGGGAGCGGATCTGCAACGAACTGCTCCACGAGGAGTCCCTCCAGGACGACCCGGACCGGCTGGCCACCGAGGTGGCCTCCGCCTACGCGGCGGTGGCCGGTGCGACCGCGCACCGCGCCGAGTCCGAACTCCGCACC
Source organism: Kitasatospora sp. cg17-2 (assembly GCF_054031055.1). NCBI lineage: Bacteria > Bacillati > Actinomycetota > Actinomycetes > Kitasatosporales > Streptomycetaceae > Kitasatospora > Kitasatospora sp. cg17-2. The sequence goes on along the minus strand of NZ_CM132923.1, from coordinate 8,718,938 downwards.
CTGGTCGCCGACTTCGCCCGGCAGCACCGGATCGGGATCGGACCGGTCGGGGAAGGGCGGATCGCCGCGCCCGAACCGGTCCGACTGGACCCGGACCTGGGCTCCGGCCGACCCCCCGGGCCGATGATGCCGGTGAGCCGGGACGGCTCGTTCGGGGCCTCGATGGGCGCCGCCGTCGGCGGGATGCTGTTCGGGCCGGCGGGCGCCGCCGTCGGCGGCGCGATCGGCCTGGTCGCGGGTCTGCTGCGCGGCCTCGGGGCGGTCCGGGAGCAGGAGCTCCAGGCCCGGCGGCGCAACCTGCGCGACCAGCTGACCCTGGTCCGCTCGCGCCAGCAGCGGGTGATCACCGAGGGGCTGCGGAGCCTGCTCGACACCGCGGCGGAGCAGGCCGAGCGGGAGCTCGACAGCCTGCTGCGCCAGCAGGACGAGAGCGCGCAGGAGACCGTGACGCGGCTGCGGGCGGCGGCGGACAGCACCCGCGCCGAGGCCGGGGCGCGGCACAAGGTGCTGACCGAGGAGCACGCCGCACTGGTCGCGGCCGGGCGCGAGGTGGCCCGGCTGGCAGCGCTGGTCGCCGAGGTCGTCGACGGGGCGCACGCGACGGCGGACGAGGACGACGGGGCGGACGCCGCGAACGGGAAGGACGTCGCGGACGTCGCGAACGGAGAGAACGGGGAGAACGGGGAGAACGGAGCCGGTGGCGGCCCCGAGGTGGCGGGGCAGTGACCGCCGCCGACCTCCGCCGGGCCGCGCTGGCCGTCCTCACCGGGGCGGCCGGGGCCGAGCACCTGCCCGAGGAGTTCCGGCGGGCGCTGGCCGAGCAGGCCGAACGGCTCGCCGCCCCGTTCGCCGTCGCCCTGGTCGGCCGGGTCAGCAGCGGCAAGTCCACCCTGGTCAACGCCCTGCTCGGGACCAGGCTCGCCCCGACCGGGGTGACCGAGCTGACCATGACGGTGAACCGGTTCCGGTACGGCGATCCGGCCGCGCTGGCGGTGCACTTCGAGGACGGCACCGTGGTCCACCACCCGGACCTGTCCGCCCTGGAGGCCCTCACCGTCCGAGCCGCCGACGACCCCCGGCAGCAGGAGCTGCTGCGCCGGATCGACCACCTGGAGACCGCCTTCCCGCACCCCGCCCTGGCCGGCACGGAGATCGTCGACACCCCCGGACTGGACTCCGCCACCGGCCCCGAGTCCGCCGCCACCCTGCGGCTGCTCGGCCGCACCGCGAGCGGCGTCACCGAGTCCACCGTGACCGAGGGCGCCCGGGCCGACGCGCTGGTGCTGACCTTCACCGAACGCGGTGTCCACCGGGAGGAACTCCGCCTCACCGCCGACTTCCTGGCCCGGGTGCCCGGCCTCGGACCGCTCAACACCGTCGGCGCGCTGACCAAGACCGAGCTGTTCTGGGACCCGGCCGACTGCCCGGACCCGTTCGTGCCCGCCCGGCGGGTCGCGGACCAACTGCTGCGCACCGCCGGGGCGTCCCGGCTGCTGTACACGGTGGTGCCGGTCGCGGGCCTGCTCGCCTCGGGCGCCGCCGAGCTGGACGCCGCCGACCTCGCCGACCTGACCGCGCTCGCCGCGGGCTGCGAACCGCACCGGCTGGCCGAACTCGCCGCGGAGGCCGACCGGTTCACCGCGGCGGACGGCGCGCTGCCGCTGCCCGCCGCCGCCCGGGCCCGGCTCTACCGGCGCTTCGGCGGCTGGGGCGTGGCGACCGCGCAGCGGCTGGTCCGCGACGGCGCCACCGGGGCCGGGCCGCTGCGCGCCGAACTGCTCCGGCTCTCCGGCCTCGATGCGCTGCGCGCCGTACTCCGCGACCACTTCGCCGGGCGGGCCGACCTCATCAAGGCCGCCCGGGCGTTCCGCACCGTGCCCCGGCTCGCCGAGCGCACCGCCGCCGGGCGGCAGGCCGAACCGGCCCGCGCCGTCGCCGCCGTGGCCGGCGCGTTCACCGCCGTCGAGCTGCGGCACGGCCAGGCGTACGCCGAACTGCGCGCGCTGCGGGACCACTTCGAGGGACGGCTCGACCTGCCCGCCGAGCAGGTGGCCGAACTGCTGCGGGTCACCGGCGAACACGGCGGCACGGCGGCGGACCGGCTCGGCCTGCCGCCCGGCACGGACCGCGCGGCGCTGCTGGCCGCCGCCCGCTCCCGGCTGGACCACTGGCACCGGGTGCTCGCCGCGCCGACCGTCCGCGGTCCGGCCCGGCAGGCCCAACTGACCGTCCGGGACGCCTACGAGGCGCTCCACCACGACCTCTCGCGATCGGAGCAGTCCAGGTGAGCAAGAAGTCCCACCGGGGCGGGGCGGACGAGCCCCAGGAGGACCCGGCACCACTCGGACCGGTCCTGGTCGTCGACTTCGGCACCACCACCACCCAGGCCGCCGTGGTCGAGGACGGCACGGTCCGGATGCTGCACGAGCCGGCCACCGGCGCCGCGTCCTGGCCCTCGGCCGTGCTCGCCGACGGCTCCGGCGGCGTCCTGGTCGGCGCCCCGGCCGAGCGGGGCAAGCGGCTCCACCCGCTGCGCTACCGCGCGGAGATCAAGCGCGACCTGGGCAGCCGGGTGCCGCTGCTGCTCGACGGCGCGAGCCACTCCGCGACCGATCTGGTCGCGGCCGTGCTGCGGGCCGTCGCCGCCGAGGCGCACCGGGTGCTCGGCCGCGCCCCCGAGCGGACCGTGCTCACCGTCCCGGCCGGGGGCGGGCCGGAGGACGCCCGGCGGCAGGCGATGCTGGCGGCCGCCGAGGCCGCCGGGCTGGCGCGGGTCGGCCTGCTGGCCGAACCGCTGGCGGCGGCCTGGGCCCCACCGGTCGGCGAGCCGTTCCCCGTGGGCGCGACCGTCCTGGTGCACGACCTCGGCGGCGGCACCTTCGACGCGGCGCTGGTCCGGATCGGCGCCGCAGGACCGGAGTTGCTCGCCCACGGCTCCCTCGACGACTGCGGCGGGCGGGACCTCGACGTCGCGCTGCGCACGGAGCTGGGCCGGCGCCACCCGGGCCCGAACGCGGACGCGCCCGGCGCCGACGAGGCCACCGCCCGGCGAGCAGCTCTCGACCTGGACACCTTCGTGCGCGAGCTGAAGCACGGTCTGGCGATGGCCGAACGGGTCGAGGACCTCGCTCCCGACGGCGCCGTCGTCGCCCTCGACCGCGAGACCCTGCGCACCGTGGCGGCGGAGGTCCTGGAACGCACCGTCGAGAGCTGCCGCGCCCTGCTGCGCGTCGCGGCCGCCCCGCGGGACGCCGTTGCGGTCGGCCCCGACGGCACCGCCGAACGCACCACCCCGCTCGACGCCGTCCTGGTGACCGGCGGGACCATCGCCCCCGACGGCACCGCCGAACGCTCCACCCCGCTCGACGCCGTCCTGGTGACCGGCGGGACCAGCCGCAGCCCCGTGGTCCGCGACCTGATCGAGGAGGCGTTCGGGGTGCGCGTCCGCCAGCCCGAGGACCCGCAGCTGACGGTGGTGCGCGGCGCCGCCGCCTGGGCCGCCCTCACCGCCGCCCGCGACCTGCGCCCGGTGGTCCGCAAGCCGGGCACGGAGCCGCTGGCCTGGGACGTGCCGGACGGCTCCGCCGTCTTCCTCGGACCGGTCGTCCGCGAGGGCGCCCGGTACTCGGCGGGGGCGGTGCTGGCCGACGTGCGCGCGTCGACGGGGGCCGTGCACCGGCTGCGGGCCCGGCACCCCGGTGAGCTGGTGCGCTGGCACGCCGACCCGGGCGCGCGGTTCCGCTCCGGGGACTGGCTGGCCACCAGCGTCGAGGCTGTCCCGCAGGCCTTCCTGCCCGAGTGGCGGCACGCCTTCGCCGACCTGAGAACCGTCGGGTGGACGCCGAGTGGCGCGCTGCGGATCGCCACCGCGAGGTCCGTCCACGAGTGGACCGGCAGGACCGAGGTCCGCCTGCTCACGACGTTCAGAGCCTCCCGCGGGGGCCTGTGGTTCTCCCCCGGCTCCGAGACACTGTTCCGGGCCGACGACAAGCAGCAGAGGGCCACGGTGCACCCGCTGGACACCGATGGGGAGACCGACGGGACGCCGGCTGTGATCAACCTGCTGCCGGGGAACACCTCGCGGCACGACCAGCTGTGGCGAGCCGTCCCCGTCGGACCGGACCGCCTGCTGGTGGTCGTCGCCCGCAACGCGGCGGGGTATCCGACGTACGAGATCTGGACCGTGGGCAACGGTCGCACCGCGCGCCTCCTCACCGACCTGCGTCAGCAGCAGGTCGGGCCCGATCTCGGCCGCTGCGCGGGCTCCGACGAACTGGCGTGGAGCGTCGACCAGAGGAGTACCCGGATCTTTCCCTGGCTGGAGAACGGGCCGACCCCCAGGGGCGTGGCCTGGGCCGCCTCCAAGCGGCCGCAGCGGACCGCCGTGCACACCGAGCGCCCTCCGGCAGAGTTGTCCGCCGACCTCTGCACGGTGCGGCTGGGCGACAGGACCCTCGGAACGCGACCTGTGAGCGTCCTGGAGTTCGCCCCCGACGGCCAGCACCTGGCGCTCGGCCTCGACAGCGGCTGGGCTCTCGTGGTGGACAGCGAGAACCTCACCGTCGTCGCCGAACTCCCGCACTCCAGCGGCGGTTTGCATACCCTGGCCTGGTCCCGCGACAGCTCCGCGCTGGCCCTCGAGGGTGACGGAAAAGTCACGGTGTGGCGGCGGGAACTTTCCGCTCCGCACCGGGGTCTATGAACCGTCAGGCGCCGCCCGCCCGTCGCATCCGGCCGTCGGGGGCGCGCCTGTGGGGGGTCGGTGTTGCGGTACACGAGGTCGCCGGACCTGACGGGTCTGGGCGACGAGGAACTCGTCCCGCGCGCGGTCGCCGGCGACCGGTGCGCACTCGAAGAACTCCTGCGCCGGCACCGCACCACGGTGCTGACCGTCTGCGCGGGCATCACCGGCAACCGCGAGGACGCGCTGGACGCCTGCCAGAACGCGCTGATCCGGGTGGCCGGCGCGATCGGCTCGTTCCGGGCGGAGGCCCGGTTCACCACCTGGCTGCGGACGATAGCGGTCAACGCCGCCCGGGCGGAGCTGGCGCAGCGCAAGCGGCGGCCGTACCCGGTGCTGGACGAGGCGCTGCCGGTCGAGGCGGTGCGGGCGGTGGACGGCAGTGTCACGGATGTGGTGCGGGTCCAAGAGGCCCTGGCCGCACTGGACGTGGACTTCCGGGCGGTGGTGGTGCTGCGGCACCTGTGCGGGTGCGGCTACGAGGAGATCGCGGAGGTGCTGGGGATCCCCATCGGCACCGTCAAGAGCCGTCTCGCGCGGGCCCGGCAGGAGCTGGTGAGACTGCTCCGGCCGGACTGAGGGGGATCCGGAATCCCGGACCGAGGGGGATCCGCACGACACGCCCGAGTGGGAGGAGTCCCCGGTGGAGGCATCCCCGTTCAGCCAGGAGCGCCCGTTGAGCCAGGAGCGCCCGTTCGGCCAGGAGGACCCCGGCCGGGACCGACCCGACGCCGACCCGGTGCTCGCGCCCGGGACGGTGGCCCGGCTGCACGCCCTGCTCACCGCCGTACCGCTGCCGGAGGTCGACGACGGGACGTGGCGGCGGCTGGTCGCCACCGCCCTCGGCCGGCCCGGCACCGACGGCCCGACCGACCCGACCGACCCGCCGCACCGTCCCGACCCGCCGCACCGTCCCGACCCGAAGGACCCCCGGTGACCCGTGAACCCGTCCTCGCCGTCGACTTCGGCACCTCCACCTCCGCCGCCGCACTGGTCGCCGACGGCCGGGTGCGCCTGATCAAGGAGCCGTCCGGCGACTCCTGGGCCTGGCCCTCCACCGTCTCCTGGGACGGCACCCGGCTGCTCGTCGGCACCCCCGCCGAGCACCGCCGGGCCGTCCACCCCGCCTCCTTCCGCAGCGAGTTCAAGCGCGACCTCGGCGAACGGGCCCCGCTGCTGCTGGGGGACGCCTCCTACCGGGCCGAGGACCTGGTGGCCGCGCTGCTGGCGGCCGTGCGCGGCGAGGCCGAGCGGCTGCACGGCCAGGCCGTCACCCGGGCCGTGCTGACCTACCCCGCCTCCTACGGTCCCGGCGACCCGCGCCGGCGGCTGCTGGTCGGCGCGGGCGAGGCGGCCGGCCTCACGGTCGTCGACCTGCTCGCCGAACCGGTGGCGGCGGCGCTCGCCCCGGTCGCCGGGCCCGCCCTGGAGCCCGGAAGCCTGGTCCTGGTGCACGACTTCGGCGGCGGCACCTTCGACGCCGCGCTGCTCCGGATGCCGCCCCCGGACACCTCGGCCGAGGCGGTGGAGGTGCTGGGGCACACCGCGCTGGACGACTGCGGCGGCCACGACATCGACGTGCTGGTCGCCGAGGAGCTGGTCCGGCTCGGCGGCGACCGGCTCACGGCCTGGCTGCGCCCGGGCGGGGCGGCGAAGGGGTCCGGCGACGCGACCGACCGACTCCGGCGCGAGGTCGAACTCGCCGACCTCGCGCACCGGTTCAAGCACCGGTTGAGCGTCGAGGCGGAGGTCGACGACTACCTGCGCTCCGCCGGGCTGCCCACCGCCCTCGGCCGGGACCGGCTGGCCGAACTCGCCGCCCCGCTCGTCGCCCGGACCGTCGCCCGCTGCCGGGAACTGCTCGAACGATGCGGCCAGGCCCCGGACCGGCTCGCGGCCGTCCTGCTGGTCGGCGGCAGCACCCGGATGCCCGCCGTCCGCGACGCCCTGGCCGAGGCCTTCCCCGGGCTGCTGCGCAGCGTCGAGGACCCGGAGCTGGCCGTCGCCCAGGGCGCGGCGGCCTGGGCCGGGCTCGCCACCCGGCGCTGGTCGGCCGCCGAGCGGCCCAGCGCCGCCTCGGTCCCGCTCGGCTGGCGGCTGCCGGGCGACTCCGGCCGCCTGCTGCGCTGGTACGTCGCGCCGGGCGGGGAGTTCGCCGGGGACGCCGTGCTCGCACTGGTACGGCTGGCCGACGGCGGGCTCTGGGAGCTGCGCGCCGACGGCCGGCCGGGCACCGTCGCCCGACTGCACGTCGCGGAGGGAGCGCCGGTGTCGTCCGGCGACTGGCTGCTGACCACCGGACGGGCGGCCGGGCTACGGTCCGCGCGCGCCGGGAACGGCGGCGGCGCGAACGTCCGGCCGCGTTGGGAGGAGGCCGCGCCGCTCCGGGCGCGGGTCCGGGCGCTGCCCGAGCCGCTTCCGGTCGGTCGGGTCGTACCGGTCCCGGGCGAGGTGCCGAGGCTGCTCACCCTGCACGGTGAGGAGCTGGTGTGCTGGGACGTCCTGCCGGACGGCCCGGTCCGGCGCTGGGCGCGACCGGCCGTCGGCTGGCTCCTGGCCACGAGCGCGGACGGAGCGTCGGCCGTCGTCGTCCCGAAGGCCGGCGGCCGCCTCGACGTCGTGGAGGTGGGGACCGGCACCGAGCTGGCCCAGGTCCCGGTCCAGGGCAGCGTGCTGGGGGCGGCCCTCTCGGCCGACCGCGCCCGGCTGGCCTACATCGACCAGCAACGCTGGCTGCGGATCGTCACGTTGGAGGACGGATCGGTGCCGACCGAGTCCCACCTGGCGCGCTTCACGATCCACGGCTTGCCGGTGTTCTCCCCCGATCTGGAGTACACCGCCTTCGTGACGAACCAGTCCGTCGTCCTCTGCGACGCCTCCGGGCGCTACATCGAGACCCCCGCCCAACTCACCTCCTCCGACCAGCGGGTGCTCCGTCCGCTGCCGAGGTCGGCCGGATTCGTGTCCGGCTCCACCGACGTCACCGCGGTGGACGTCTGGAGCCTCGGCGGCTACGCGGCCCGGCTGCGGGACCCGGCCCTGGCCAAGGCGGCCCACCTCGCGATCGACCCGGACGAACGCCTGCTCGCCGCCGCCGACCTGGCCGGCTGCGTCTCGGTCTGGGCCCTTCCACCGTCCGACGGCGAACTCCCGGGCCAACTGCTGGAGTCGGCGCGGCCGACGCACCGGATGAAGCTGCCTTCCGCGCCGCTGTGCCTGGCCTTCGGCGCCGACGGCACCACCCTGCACGCCGCCACCGACCGTGAACTCCACAGCTGGGACCTGGAGAAGGAGTGACACCCGTGCCCGACTACGTCTCCCTGCGCGACGAGATCCTCCACCTGCTGGAGCCGCTCACCGCGACCGCCCGCGACCGCCGGGCCGAGCAGACCGCCGACCGGCTCTGCGGAGCCCACGAGCGGCTGCTGTCCGGCGAGTTGACGGTGGTGGTGTGCGGGGAGTTCAACCGCGGCAAGTCCAGTCTGCTGAACGCGCTGCTGGAGCGCCCCAACATCCTGCCCGTGGACCCGTACTTCGCCACCAGCGTCGCCGCCGTGATCCGCCACGGCGCCCCGGAGCGCGCCGAGGTCACCCTCCGCCTGTCGGACGGCACGTTGAAGCAGGAGCGGATCCTGCTCGACCGGATCGGCGACTACGCCGCCGAGGGCGGCAAGCACAGCGGCGAGGCCGTCCTGCTCGACCTGCGGCTCGACGTGCCGCGCCTCGAATCGGGGCTGGTACTGGTGGACACGCCGGGGGTCGGCGGCGTCTACCACCACCACACGGCCGTGACCATGGGCCAGCTCCCCAGCGCCGACGCGGTCCTGTTCGTGCTCTCGGCCGAGGAGCCGCTGAGCGACAGCGAGACGGCGTTCCTCCGCGAGGCCGCGCACGCCGTCCGGGCCGCCGACCACCCCGACGCCCTGTTCCACGTGCTGACCAAGTCGGACCTGCGGGAGGACATCGGGGCCGACCTGGCCGCCGGGCGGCGCAAGATCGCCGCCGTCACCGGGCGCGACCCCGAGGACGTGCTGATCGTCCCGGTGTCCAGCAGGCTCAAGCAGCTCCACCTGGCCGGGGTCGCCGAGGACGACCCCGAGCGCCGGGCCAGGCTGCTGGCCGCCTCGGGCTTCCCCCGGCTGGAGGAGGCGCTCTGGTCCCGGCTCGCCGCCCACCGCGCGCGGCTGCTGCTCGGCGGCGCCCTGGTCGAGGCGCAGGCCGCCGTGCGCACCCTGCTGGAGCCGCTGCTGACGGAGGAGAGCGCGCTGCGCGACGGCAGCCGGGCCCGGCTGGAGGAACTGCGCGCCGAGACCGAACGGGAGTCGGAGCGACTGGCCGAACTGTCCTCCGGCGCGGCCCCGTGGCGGGAGCGGCTGGCGCGTGAACTCGCCGCCCTGCGGACCGAAACGGCCGACCGCACCCGGGCCGAGTTCGAGCGGGTGTGGCGGCGCGCGGAGACCGAACACCTGGAGGTCCGGGCGCACCTCACCAAGCCGGCGCGGCTGGCCGACCGGATCAACGCGGACCTGACGCTGGCCCGGTCGACGGTCGGCGAGTGGGCCGCCCGGCGGGCCGCCGCGCTGCAGAGCGGGCTGGCCCGGGAGCTGGGCGTCGAGCTGGCGGGCGGCACGCTCGGCGAGCTGCCGCCCGCGCCGGTGCTGGATCTCGGCGGCTTCGGGCGGCTGCACCGGCCGACCAGGGAGGTGCGCGAGGTCGAACCCGCCACCTACCGCACGGTGACCAGGCAGCGGCAGGCGAAGCGGGCCTCCGGTCCGGCGCCGTCGGGGTTCGTCAACAAGGCCAGGCACCTGTACCGGCAGGCCCAGGACTTCCTCGCGCCCCGCTACGAGAGCTACCAGGAGCGGGTGCTCGACCGGCCGGAGCGGGTCCGGTACCGGACCGTCGAGGAGGAGATTCCCGAGCGCGTCCTCGGGGAGCGCCGCCGGGAGCTCGCCGAGGCCGTCGGCCGGGCCCGGCGGGACCAGGAGCCGCTGGTGGCACGGGCCGTGGAGGAGGCGGTCGCCGCCTTCGCCCGGGACATCGCGGCCGAGCTGGACAGCCGGATCGAGCGGGAGCAGGAGCGGACCGCGGACACCCTGGAGCGGCTGCGGCGCAGCGCCGAGCGCACGGCGGCGGAGGCGGCCCGGCGGCTGGGCGAACTGGAGGCGGAGCAGCGGCCGTTGCGGGAACTCGGGGAGCGGGTCGCGGTGCTGGCCGACGCCGTGCAGGGGCTCGCCGGTCGCGAGGCCGCCGCTCCTGACTCCCCCGACTCTCCCGACGGGCCGGGCGGTCGGGCATGACGGGCGACCCCGGCGGCCTCGGCGACCCCGGCGACCCCGGTGGCCTCGGCGGCCGGGCCGACGCCGCGCTCGACGCTGCACGGCGGCTGCTGGCCCGCGGCGGCGGCTCCGCCGAGGTGCTGCGCGCCGCCTTCGAGGCCGAACAGCAGCGGCTGCGGCGGCAGATGAGCGTGGTCGTGGTGGGCCGGATCTCGGCCGGGAAGTCCACCCTGGTCAATGCGCTGATCGGCGAGGAGCGGGTGGCCACCGGCTCGCAGGAACTGACCTTCAACGTCAACCGGCTGCGGTACGCCGACACCCCTCGACTGCTGGTCCGCTACCGGGAGGAGGGCCGGCCGTCGGTGGAGTACTCGCCCGACCGGCTCGCCGAGCTGACCGCGCGCCGGGACGACCACCTGGAGCAGCTGCGCGGCATCCGGGAGGTGTTGGTCGAGTTCCCCGCCCCCTACCTGCGGCTGTTCGAACTGATCGACACCCCCGGGCTGGACTCCGTCTACGGCGAGGACTCCCTCAACACCCTGGCCTTCCTGCGGCTGCGACCCGAGGAGGTGGCGAGCACCAGCCGCCGGCACGCCACCGCGGCCGACGCCCTGCTGCTGGTCCTGCCGGTGCGCGGGCCGTCGACCACGGACGCCGAGGTGGTGGCGCACTTCCTCGGCCGGGACTTCGAGAACTCCACCCCGCTCACCACCCTGGGCGCCCTCACCAAGTGCGAGGAGCTGTGGGAGCCGGGCGGACCGCACCCACTGGTGCTCGGCCGCCGGCTCGCCGACCGGATCCTCCAGGACGCCCCCGGTATGCGCCGGCGCCTGTTCGACCTCACCCCCGTCTGCGGGCTGATCGGCCAGGCCGCCGCCACCCTGGACGAGTCCGACGTCGCCGCACTGGAGGAACTGGCCGCCCTCCGGCCGGACTTCCTCTCCTACCTGCTGGGAGCGGCCTCCTTCTTCGGCGGCGAGGACGAGGGCGCACCGCTGGACGGCACCCGGCGCCGCGCCCTGTGGCGCCGCTACGGGCCGTACGGCCTGCACACCCTCTGCGAACGGATCCGCGACGGCGAGCGGCGGGTCCCCGAGCTGCGCGCCCTCCTGGCGGAGGACAGCGGGCTCGACGGACTGCGCGCCCAGCTCGCCGACCACTTCGGCCACCGGTCCGCGCTGCTGAAGCTGCACACGGCGCTGGAACGGATCCGGCGGATGCCGCAGGACCTCGCGGCCGGGGTCGGGCCGCGCGAACGGGCGCTGCTGGAGGAGGCGATCGGGCTCGTCGAGGCGCTGGCCCTGGACGAGCCCGGATTCGCCGAGCTGCGCACGCTGCGCGCGCTGTACGGCGGGCGGCTCCGGCTGGACGCCGAGGCGACCGAGGAACTGCGGCGGCTGCTGGGAGAGTTCGGGCGCGGCCCGGCCGACCGGCTGGGGCTGCCCGCGGACAGCGGCGCGGACGCCCTGCGCGCCGAGGCCCGACGGCGGCACGGGGTGTGGCTGAACCGCTGGCAGTCGGGCGGCCTGTCCGGCCCGACCCGGGCGGCGGCCCGCGCCGCCGTCCGGGCGTACGAGCACCTGCTGTACGGGCTGGACGGCGGCTGAGGGCACACCGACCTCAGCCGCCCTGGCTCTGCTCGACCGACACCAGCCAGTCCCCGTCCCGCACCCGGTCCCCCGGGCCGGCGTGCTGGGCCCGCACCCGGCCCGGCGAGGGCGCCGACAGCTGCAGCAGCGAGCCGTCGGCGGCCCGGGCCCGGCCCAGCACCGCCCCGGCCGGGTACCGGCTGCCGGGGCCGACCGACCACTCGACCAGGACCGCGCCGCCGGGCGGCAGCGGCCAGCGCAGCGGCGTCCGCTCCGGCACCGGACCGACCGCCTCGACGGTGCGCACGGCCCGGGCCGCGGCCCAGGCGGCCGCACCCTCGGCGACGGCGGTGCGCGGGTCCTCGGCCAGGACCACCGGCAGGCCGAGCGCCTGCGCGACGTGCTCCACCAGGCCCGGCAGCCGGCTGGAGCCGCCGACGACCACCACGGCGTCGGGCCTCGGCGGGCGGCCGGTGGTGTCCAGCAGCGCGGCCTCGGCGAGCAGTCGGGCGCAGCACGCGGTGGTGCGCGCGTACAGCGGTTCGGCCTGCTGGAGGAACCGGTCCCGGTGCACGCCCAGCACGCACCCGGCCGGGGCGAACACCTCGGCGGGGTCGCTCTCGGCGGCGAGCCGGTGCTTGAGCCGCCGGGCGAGGTCGAGCAGCTGGATCCGGTGGCGCAGCGCGGCCTCCTCGGGCAGCGCGTCCCCCGGCCCCGCGCCGTACCGTCCCGCGCTGCCCGGTCCCGCGCCGCCCGGTCCCGCGCCGTCCGGTCCTCCGTCCTCCGGCGGGAGCAGGGCGGTCAGCTCCGGGCCGCCCCGGGCGAGGAGTTCGGCGTACACCAGGGCGTCGAAGTCCCGGCCGCCGTACTCCTCGCCGTCGTGGGCGAGCACGGCGGGGCCGGGGCGGCCGTCCTCGCCCGGCAGCCGGACCAGGGCGGTGTCGAAGGTGCCGCCGCCGAGGTCGTGCACCAGGACGGTGCTGCCCGGCGGCAGCGGTCCGCCGGCGAGCGGGGCGAGTGCCCCGGCGACGGGTTCCGGGCAGAGTTCGGGCCCGGGCAGTCCGGCCCGCCGGGCGGCGTCCAACAGCTCCTCCCCGCGCGGGTCGGCCGGCCCGTAGGCGGCGGGGACGGTGAGCACGCTCCGGTCGACCGGCCCGCCGTTGACCCGCTCGGCCTCCGCCCGCACGGCCTGGAGCAGCAGCGACACCAGCAGCCCGGCCGGATGCCCGCGTCCGCCGAGGTCGACCGGCACGCCCCGGCCGAGGGTCCGCTTGAGTTCGTCCCGGTACCCGGCCGGGTCGAGCAGCCGCCGCTGTTCGGCCGCCGATCCGACGTAGGGCCGGTTCGCGGCCAGCAGCACGGCCGACGGCCAGGCCCACCCGTCCCCGGCCGGCTCCCGCAGCCGCCGCACCGTCCCGCCCCGCGCGAGCGCGGCACAGGTGGTGGTGGTCCCGAAGTCGACGGCCAGCACGGATTCGACGGCACTCGCGCCCATGGGGGTCCCTCCTCGCTCCGGGTCTCCCCCTCAGATCCGCCCGACGGCGCTTTTGTTCCGCCCGGACCGTCGCGGCGGCGTCACTCGCTCCGGCTCGGCTCCGCCCGGAGCGCGTCGACGAACTCCAGGAGGCGTTCGTTGACCAGCTCGGGACGCTCCAGGTTGAGGCCGTGGCCGGCCCGCTCGACGATCTCGGCCCGGACGCCCGGGACCAGCGCGGTGACCCGCGCCAGCACCTGACGGGGCCGGAGCAGGGCGCTGCGCCGTCCGAGCAGGACGAGGACGGGCAGCCGGATCGAGCCCAGCTCCTCGTCGGTGAACGGCCGGGCGGCGGGGCGGTTGTTCGGCTTGTAGGTCCGCACGGCCAGCATCAGCGGGGCGATCATCGCGGGCGGCGCACTCAGGGCGGGGTTGGCGAGCAGCCGCCCGAGGGCGGGGCGGAGCGGGCGCGGGGCGAGCAGGCCGAACAGCCCGCCGATCATGTGCGCGTAGAACCGCGCGGGGACCTTCTCGATCCCGCCGGGGTCCAGCGGTGCGATCGAGGCGAGGCGCTCGGGCGCGTGCACGGCCTGGTTGAGGGCCAGCCATCCGCCGTAGGAGAGGCCGACCAGGTGGACGCGCTCCAGCCCGAGTCCGGCGAGGACCTCGCCGAGCCAGGCCGCGTTCTCCGCGGAGCCGGCCGCGACGGCGCGCTGCACGCTGCGGCCGGGGTCGTCCAGGGTGTCGATCGCGTAGACCGGGTGGTTCTCGCCCAGGGCGGCGATCTGCGGGTACCAGTTGGAGGCGTGTCCGGCGTGGCCGTGCAGGAGCACGATCGGCTCGCCGGTCCGGGACCCGTAGCGGTGGACGTGGACGGTGCCGTAGGCGGTTTCGACGTCCAGTTCCTCGCGCGGGCCGGGCCACAGCTCCATGGCGCGGTCGTACGCCGCCAGGAACTTCCCGCGGGCTTCCGCACTGACGAAATGTCCGACACTCGCTCGGGTCATGGCCCCTCCCGGCACGCAGAACGACAGATTTTGATGGTATGTTTGTACCATAAAAACGTTCGAGAGGAACCCGATGCCGAAGCTGGTCGACCACGACGAGCGCCGGGCCCGGATCATCGACGCCCTGCTCCGCACGGCGGCGGACACCGGGCTGCACGCCGTCACCATGCGGTCCGTCGCCGCCGAGGCGGGCGTCTCGGTGCGGCTGGTGCAGTACTACTTCGACACCAAGGAGCAGCTGCTGCTCGCCGCGGTCGGCCGACTGACGACCCGTATGGGCGAACGGGTCCGCGACCGGGTGCGGGCCGCCGGCCCGTCACCGACTCCGCGCGACATCGTCGAGGCGGTCCTGCTCGAAGCCGTCCCCACCGACGAGGAGAGCCGGGTCTTCCACCTCGTCCACACCGAGTACGCGGTGCTCGCCGTCACCGACACCGCCCTCGGCGGCCGGGACTTCCTCGCCGCACCGGACGAGATGGAGGCGTTCCTGGTCGGACAGCTCGAAGCCGCCCAGCGGTCCGGCGCCGCCGACCCGCGCCTGGACGCCCGCCAGGAGGCCGCCGTTCTGCTCGCCGCCTCCGCCGGCCTCGGCCTGAGCGTGCTGCTCGGCCAGCGCACGCCGGAGGACGCGACCGCCGCCCTCCACTACCACCTCGGGCGGCTCTTCACCGGCCTCTGACCCGGGCGGCGGCCCGGGCGGAGCGGCCGCGGGCGGCGGCCGCTCCGCAGGCGGTCAGTGGGTGGCGACCGGGTCCGGGGCGCAGCTGAGGTCCCGGGCCGGCAGGGTCCCGGTGATCAGGAACCGGTCGGCGGCGGTGACCGCGCAGGACGGGGTGGAGCGGTCGTAGGCGCCGTGGTTGCCGCCGTCGACCGTGACCATGCGGGCCCGCTTCCCGAGGGTCGCCCGCATGCCCAGGGCACCGATCAGGGGGGTGGCCGGGTCCCGCTCGGTCTGGAGCAGCAGGATGTTCGCGGGCCCCCGGTCGGTGATCCGGACGGCGGGCTCGACCGGGTCCGGCCAGAACGCGCAGGGCCAGATGTTGGCGCCCATCCCGGCGACGATCGGGTTCCGCCGCCGGCTCTCGGCGACGGCCCGCCGGTAGTGGCCGAGGTCGCGCGGTGCCGGGGTGTCGCCGCAGAGCACGGCCGTCAGCGCGGCCACGTCGTTGTCCTCCGGGATGCCCGGGGTGCCCTTGGCCAGCCACCAGTACGGGACCGGGCCGGCGCCGTCGTCGGCGAGGAAGCGCCACCAGTCGGCGATCTCCTGGAACAGCGCGGTGTGGTACGAGTCCAGCCGGTAGAGCGTGCGCCACAGGTTGCCGTTGACCGGCCCGGCGACCGGGTGGGTCACCGGCGTCCGGTCCAGCTTCGCCGCCAGGGCCAGGTAGTTGGCGCGGACGGCCGCCGGGGTGGCGCCGAGGCGCAGGGTGGTGTCGCGCTCGGCCGCCCAGCGGGCGAAGTCCTCGAAGCGCAGTTCGCTCGCGCGGTCCCAGCCGGCCAACCGGTCCTGCCAGGTGACGTTGGGGCTGACGTTGCCGTCCAGCACGAAGCGGTCGGTCCGTCCCGGGAACAGCTCGGCGTAGACGACGCCCAGGTAGGTGCCGTAGGACGCGGCGCGGTAGGAGATCCTCGGCTCGCCGAGCGCGGCCCGGATCCGGTCCAGGTCGCGCGCCGTGTTGGCGGTGGTCAGATGGCGGATCCGGTCGCCGTTGCGGGCGAGGCAGTCGCGTGCCAGGTCACGGGCGAAGCGCACGTTGGGAGCGATCGAGCCGTCGGGCCCGGGGAACGGGAACACCAGCTCGTACGGCACCTCGGCGGCCGTCCGCCCGCAGCTGACCGGGGTGCTGCGGCCGACCCCGCGCGGGTCGAAGCCCACCAGGTCGTAGCGGTCCAGCACCTCCTGCGGGTAGCCGGACTCCTGGGCGCTCGGCAGGTGCAGGCTCGCCACCCCCGGGCCGCCGCCGTTGTGGACCAGGATCCCGCGCCGCAGCCCCGGCTCGGCGGCGGGGAGTCTGGAGACGGCGATCCCGATGGTCCGTCCGCGCGGCTCCCGGTAGTCCAGCGGCACCTTCAGGGTGGTGCAGCGCAGCCGGGGGTCCACCGGGGCCCCGGACGGGTCGGCGGGGCAGTCGGTCCAGACCAGGGGGGCGGTCGGCTGCTTCGGGGCCGCCTCGGCGGCACCGGCGCCGGCGGTCGCCCCGGCGAGGGCCAGGGCGAGCGCGGCGCCGACGGTTCTCAGTGGGCCGGTGGGTCGTAATCTCCTCGACATGGGTCTGGACCATAGGGACGCGGCCGTCGGGTGTCATCCCCCCGGAGTGGTACGGACCACCGGCACGGGCGGCAAGGATCAGTCGTTCGGCCCGGAGGCCGGGCGGGGCGTCCGGACCAGGCCGGTCTGGTAGGCGAGGGCGACGAGCTGGGCCCGGTCCCGGGCGTCCAGCTTGGACATCGCCCGGTGGATGTGGGTGCGCACCGTGAAGGGGCTGACGTACATCCGGGCGGCGATCTCCTCGTTGCTGAGACCGGTGGCGGCCATCGCCATCACCTCGCGCTCCCGGGCGGTCAGGGCGGCCAGCCGTTCGGGGGCGGCGGCCGGGGACCGGTCCGGGTCGGGCTGGGCGAGCAGGCGGTCGATGACGGCGCGGGTGGCGGCGGCCGACAGCAGCGGTTCGCCGCCGGCGACCCGGCGCAGGGCGGCGAGCAGTTCGGTGGGTTCGGCGTCCTTGCCGAGGAAGCCGCCCGCGCCGGCGCGCAGGGCCTGGGCCACGTACTCGTCGATCTCGAAGGTGGTGAGGATGAGCACCCGGGTGCCGGCGAGGTCGGGGTCGCCGCAGATGGCGGCGGTGGCGGAGAGACCGTCGACACCGGGCATCCGGATGTCCATCAGGACCACGTCGGGGCGGGTGGTCCGGGTCAGTTCGACCGCCTCCCGGCCGTCGGCGGCCTCGCCGACCACCTCCATGTCGTCCTCGGCGTCGATGAGGACGCGGAAGGCACCGCGCAGCAGGGCCTGGTCGTCGGCGAGCAGTACTCGGATCGTCACGCGGGTTCCTCTCGGGCTGCTGTGCGCAGGGGCAGTTCGGCGGACACCAGGAAGCCGCCGCCGGGCCGGCGGTCGGCGGTGAGGCGCCCGCCCACGGCGGCGGCGCGCTCGCGCATGCCGATCAGGCCGAAGCCGCCGCCGGCCGGGGCGGACGCGGGCGGGACCGGGCGCGGCGGGCGGTCGTTGGCGACGGTCAGCAGGAACCGGCCGCCGGAGTAGGTCAGGGTGATGTCGGCGGCACTGCCGGCGGCGTGCTTGGCCACGTTGGTCAGGGATTCCTGGAGGATCCGGTACGCGGTGAGGTCGACGCCCGGGGAGAGCTGCTGCCGCTCCCCCTCGACGGTGAGCCGCACCGGCAGCCCGGCGCGTTCGAAGGTGTCGACGAGGTCGGGCAGCCGGTCCAGGCCGGGGGCCGGTTCGAGCGGGGCCTCCGGGTCGTCGGCGCGGCGCAGCAGGCCGACGGTGGCCTTGAGCTCGCGCAGCGCGGAGCCGGTGGCGTCGGTCAGGTGGCTGAGCATCTCGCGGGCCTGGGCGGGGTTGCGGTCGAGCAGGTGGACGGCGATCCCGGCCTGGGCGTTGGCGAGCGCGATGTGGTGCGCGACGACGTCGTGCAGGTCGCGGGCGATCCGGATGCGTTCGTCGGCGACCCGGCGGCGGGCCTCCTCCTCGCGGGTGCGCTCGGCCCGTTCGGCGCGTTCCTCGATGGCGGCCAGGTGGGCGCGGCGGGTGCGGACGGAGTCGCCGATGGCGCCGGGCAGCAGGATCCAGGCGACGAAGCCGATCCGGGCACCGATCGGGGCAGTGGGCTCGGCGACGTACGTGGCGCCGGTGAGCAGCACGGCCGCGACGGCGGTGGCGGTGCGCGCGGTGCCGCGGTCGGTGTGGACCGCGAGGACGTAGAGCGCGACGATCAGCGGCGCGACCAGTCCGACGTTGAGCTGGGTGGCGGCGAAGCAGATGGCCAGGGCGCAGGCGAAGGTGATCCCGAACAGCACGCGGGGGCGGCGGTGGAGGAACACGGCGGCGCTGGAGACCACGGCCAGGGCGAGCGCGGGCGGGTTGGGGTCCAGATGGTTGCCGAGGCGGTCGACGGTGGTGGTGCCGGCGGTGGCGGTGAAGACACCGAGCACGAGCAGCGCGTCGAGCAGGCGGGGGTAGCGGCGGCGGACGCGGCGCGGCCAGGTGTCGGTCATGCTCGGTTCTCCACGGGCCCGGACGGTTCGGCGGGGGGTGCGGGCGTTGGGGCGGGTGCCGTACGGCGGGTACTGCGGATGCAGTACCCGGTCCTGCGGTCCGACTACGGTTCGTCGGTGCTGTTCGTCGGTGGCGTTCGTCGGTGCTCTTCGTCAGTGGCGTTCGTCAGTGCTGTTCGTCAGTGGCGTTCGTCCACGGTTCGTACCATTTTGACCGGTCGGGCACGGCGGCCGGAACGCGGGCCGCCCCGCCGCGGTCCCGGGGAGAGGGATCGCGGCGGGGCGGGGTCCTCAGACGCCGACCGAGTGGCGGGCCGGTTCGGTGCCGGTCCCGTCGCCGGGGGCGGCGGGGAGCGGGGGCTCGGTGCGGAGGTTGGCCCCCTCGACGTCGATGTCGGGGACGATCCGCTCCAGCGGGCGCGGCAGCCACCAGGCGCGGCGGCCGAGCAGGGCGAGGGCGGCCGGGACGATCGCCATCCGGACCACGAACGCGTCGAAGGCGACGGCGGCGGCCAGGCCGAAGCCCATCATCTTGATCATCGGCTCGTTCATGCCGATGAAGCCGGCGAAGACGCTGATCATGATGAGCGCGGCGGCCGTGACCACCCGGGCGTTGTACCGGAAGCCGGTGACCACGGCCTCGCCGGGTTCCTCGCCGTGCACATAGGCCTCGCGGATCCGGGTGACCAGGAACACCTCGTAGTCCATCGCCAGACCGAACACCACACCGATCATGAAGATCGGCATCATGCTCATCACCGGGCCGGTCTGTTCGATCCCGATCAGCTCGGCCAGCCAGCCCCACTGGAAGACCGCGACGACGGCGCCGAGCGCGGCGGCCACCGAGAGCAGGAAGCCGGCGGCGGCCTTGAGCGGGACGAGCACCGAGCGGAAGACCACCAGCAGCAGCACCACGGCCAGGCCGACCACCACCGCCAGATAGGGCAGCAGCGCGTCGTTCATCTTCTGCGAGACGTCGATGTTCATCGCCGTCGGGCCGCTGACCAGCACCGTCGCGCCGGTGGCGGACTTGAGGCCGGGCGCCTTGTCCCGGATGGCGTGGACCAGATCGGTGGTCGCGGCCTCGCTGGGGCCGGTGGCCGGCATCGCGGTGACCAGGGCGGTGTCCCCGGCCTGGTTGAAGGCCGCCGGGGTGACGGCCACCACGCCGGGCAGGCCCTTCACGGCGTCGGCGACCTGCTGGGCGGCGCCCTTCGGGTCGGGCACGCCCTTGGCGTCGACCAGCAGGGTCAGCGGACCGTTGAAGCCGGGGCCGAAGCCCTCGGAGAGGTGGTCGTAGGCGCGGCGCTGGGTGGTGGAGGTGGGCTTCGCCTCGTCGCCCGGCAGGCCGAGCCGCAGGTCGAGGGCGGGCAGGGCGAGCACGCCGAGCCCGATCACGCTGCCGACCAGGACGGCGACCGGGCGGCGCAGCACGAACCGGGCCCAGCGGGTCCCGCCGTTGGGGCGGGCGCCGGCGCCCGCCGCGGCGGCGGCCCGTCGCGGGTTGCGGAGCTTGCGCGGCAGCACCCGCTGACCGATGAAGCCGAGCAGCGCGGGGACCAGGGTGAGCGCCACCAGGACGGCGATCACCACGGTGCCGGCCGCCGCGAGGCCCATCTTGGCGAGCAGCGGGATGCCCACCACGGAGAGCCCGGCCAGCGCGATGATCACGGTGAGCCCGGCGAACACCACGGCCGATCCGGCCGTGCCGGCGGCCCGTCCGGCGGCCTCCTTGGGCGCGTACCCGTCGAGCAGTTCGGCGCGGTAGCGGGAGACGATGAAGACCGCGTAGTCGATGCCGACGGCGAGGCCCAGCATCATCGCCAGGGTGCTGGTGGTGCTGGACAGTCCGAGCACGCTGCCGAGCCCGGTGATCAGCGCGATGCCGAGGCCGACGCCGATCACCGCGGTGAGCAACGGGAGTCCGGCCGCCAGCAGCGAGCCGAAGGTGATCACCAGGACGACGGCCGAGATCGCCATGCCGATGGCCTCGGCGGAACCGCCCGCCTCACCACCGGCCATCAGGGCCGTGCCGCCGATGTCCACGGTGAGGCCGGCGTCCCGGGCGTGCTGGGCGGCCTGCTCCAGGGCGTCGGTGGCCCCGGTGGAGACCTTGCCGGGCTTGGCGTCGTAGCTGATCGTCGCGTAGGCGGTGGTGCCGTCCTGGGAGACGGCGCCGGTCTTGAACGGTCCGGCGGCTCCGACGACCTGCTCGCCGTGGGCGAGCTCGGCGACCGTCTTCTCGACCGTCTGCTGGTTCTCGGTGGCGGTGATCTTCTGGCCGGACGGCGCGACGAAGACGATCCGGGCCGAGGCACCGTCGGACATCGCGCCGGGGAAGCGCTCGTCCATGAGGTCGAAGGCCTTCTGCGCCTCGGTGCCGGGCATGGCGAAGCCGTCGTCGGGGGCGGCGGGCGCCTTGGCGGCCAGCACCCCCACGGCGGCCAGCAGGGCGACCCAGAGCAGGGTCACCAGCCGGCGCCTGAGGAAGGACCATCGGCCCAGGCGGTACAGGAAAGTGGCCACGGGAGAGCGGACTCCTTCGGATGTCGGTCGGCGGACGTCGAGTGCCGGAAGCCGGAAGCCGGAAGCCGGATGCCGGACTACGGGCGTCGGGCGTCGGGCTGCGGGCGTCGGGCGGGATCGGTGGCCGGGAGCGCTGCCCGGCCGTCACGGCCAGGGGCTTCCGGAGCATGGCCATCCTGCGTCGGAGGGCGTCTCGTCGGCGTCGGCCCTGTGCAGGCATTCCGGACTACTGCGGACGCAGCAGGACGACCCGGACGGCGTAGTGCCCGGAGCGCGCCGACGGCCGTCCTGCTCCGACCTGCGGCCGAGAGGGGCGGGCGCCGGGCTCGGGGTCCGAGGGGCGGGGCGCGAGGGTCGCCCGGGTCACCCGGGAGGAGGTACGGACGGGCCGCGCCCCGACCGGCGAAGTAGCGTGATGTGCCTGGACCGGACGTTTCGCACCGGTTCGTCCGGACCTGTCCGTCGTTCGTCCAGACCTGTCCGTCACCGGTGTACCGGGAAGCCCGCGGGCCCCCGGAACACCGCCCGTCCGCAGCTCGTCCGCTGCCGGAGGTGGCCCATGGGCGTTCCCGCCGCCCGCATCGTGTTCGACGAGAACGACCGCGCGGCCGTCGCGGAGGCGGTGAGCGAGATGCTCGCCACCGGCGCGCTCACCCTCGGCCCCTGGACCGAACGGTTCGAGCAGTCCTTCGCCGCCGAGCACGGCGCCACGCACGCCGTCGCCGTCGCCAGCGGCACCGCGGCGCTGGAGATCGTCCTGCGCGGCCTCGACGTCCGCGGCCGCGACGTGGTCGTCCCCGCCGTCACCTTCTACGCGACCGCCGGCGCGATCCTGCACGCCGGCGGCCGGCCGGTCTTCGCCGACGTCGACCCGGCCACCCTCGCGCTCGCCCCGGACACCCTGGAGGCCGCGCTCACCCCCGACACCGCCGCCGTGGTGCTGGTCCACATCGGCGGACTGATCACCCCCGAGGTCGACGCCCTGCGCGCGATCTGCGACGCCCGGGGCGTCCCGCTGGTCGAGGACGCCGCGCACGCACACGGCAGCAGCTACCTCGGGCGCGCCGCCGGCACCTTCGGAACGGCCGGAGCCTTCTCCTTCTACCCGACCAAGGTCACCACCAGCGGCGAGGGCGGCATGATCCTCACCGAGTCCGCCGAACTGCGCGACGAGGCCCGGATCCACCGCGACCAGGGCAAGGGCTCCTTCACCACCAACCACCACGTGCGGCTCGGCGCGTCCTGGCGGATGAGCGAGCCCAACGCCGCCATCGGCACCGTCCACCTGCGCCGGCTCAAGGAGTTCGTGGAGACCAGGCGCCGGGTCGCCCAGCGCTACGACGCCGCGCTCGGCGCGCTGGACGGCCTGACGCCCGTCCTCGAACCGGCCGGCTCCCGCGGCAACTACTACAAGTACGTCGCCCTGCTGGCGCCCGGCACCGACCGCGCGGCCTTCAAGCGGGCCGTCGCCGAGGAGTACGACGTCCGGCTCTCCGGCGAGGTCTACGACCTGCCGCTGCACCTGCAGCCGGTGCTCGCCCCGTACCGGCGGGCGGCGCTGCCGGTCGCGGAGGACGTCTGCGCCCGGCAGATCTGCCTGCCGGTGCACTCCGACATGACCGAGGACGAGACCGAGCTGGTGATCGAGGCGGTGTCCGCCGTCCATCGCCGCTTCACGGGCTGACGGATCACACGCCGACGGATCACACGCCGACGGACACGGCCGACGGACCCCGCCGGTCGCGAGAACCGTCGGGAGCAGCCGGGAACAGCCGGTCGACAAAGGATAGGAGAGAACCGTGCGGATAGCGGTCACCGGAGGATGCGGCTTCATCGGCTCACACGTCGTCGACCGGCTGCTCGCCGCCGGGCACGAGGTGCTCGCGGTGGACTCCACCGACAAGTACCTCAACCCCGACGCCGACCACGCGCGGATCGACATCCTCGACCTGCCCGCCCTCACCGCCGCCCTGGACGGCTGCGAGGTGGTCTTCCACCTGGCCGCGCAGGCCGACGTCGAACGGGTCGCCGCCGACCCGGTCGGCGCCGTGCGGGCCAACATCGACGGGACCGAGGCCGTCCTGGAGGCCTCCCGCCGCAACGACCTCAGCCGCACCGTCCTGGCCAGCACCGTCTGGGTGTACGGGGCGGCCCTCGGCGAGGCCGGGATGGAGGACGAGGAGCAGGAGCTCGACGAGCACGTGCCGATCGAGCTGGACCACAGCGGGCACCTCTACGTCGCCACCAAACTGGCCGCCGAGATGCTCGTGCACAGCTACCGCCAGCTGTACGGGCGGCACTTCACCATCCTGCGGTACGGCATCCCGTACGGACCGCGGATGCGCGACGAGCTGGTGGTCGCCCGGTTCGTCCAGGCCGCGCTCGACGGCCGGCCGATCACCATCGCGGGCGACGGGCGGCAGAGCCGCAACTTCGTCTACGTCGAGGACCTCGCCGACGCGCACGTCCGCGCCCTCTCCCCCGCCGCCGAGGACCAGACCTTCGCCCTGGAGGGCTCCACGGCCGTCTCGGTCCGCGACATCGCCGACACCGTCGACCGGCTGCTCGGACCGGTCACGATCGAGCACATCGAGGCCCGCACCGCCGACTACGCCGGGCGCCGGATCTCCGCCGCGCAGGCCAAGCGGCTGCTCGGCTGGTCACCGCGCACCAACTTCGCCGACGGCGTGCGGCGCTACGCCGACTGGTACCGCTCCGAGGCCGCGCCGGCGACCGGCCCCGCGACCGGCCCCCGCCAGGGCGCCTGAGCCGGGGCCGGGCGGTGCCGCACGCGCTGCTGGTCTCCGGTTCGCTCGGCCAGGGCCACGACGTGATGGCCCGGGCCTGCGCCGACTCCCTGGAGGCGCGCGGCTGGACCACCAGCACGGTCGACGCGATGGCCCTGCTCGGGCAGCGCGCGGGCAACGCCGGGGAAGCGGTGTTCCGGCGGCTGCTCGACCTGCCCGGCGTCTACGACGCGTTCCACTTCTCGGCCCTGCGCCCCGGCGCCCGGATCGCCCTGCTCGCCGACGCGGCGGCGAGGCGGCGGCTGGTGCCCGCCGTCCGGGCGCTGCTCGCGGAGCAGCGCCCGGAACTGGTGGTCTCGGTGTTCGCCACCGCCACCTCCGCCGTCAACCGGCTGCGCGGCGACCCGCCCGCCTTCCGGCACCTGGTGCTCTGCACCGACGTCACCCCGCACCGGCTCTGGGTGCAGGACGGCACCGACCTGTTCCTGGTCACCTCCGAGGTCGCCGCCTGCGGGGTCCGCCGCTACCGCCCGGACGCCCCGGTGGCCGTCCTGCCCGCACCGCTGCGCGCGCCCTTCTACCGGCCGCCCTCGCGCGCCGGGGCCCGGGAACGGCTGGGCCTGCCGCCCGACGCGCGCTGCGTCCTGCTGATGTCCGGCGCCTGGGGCCTCGGCCCGCTGGCCCGCACCGCCGCCGAACTCGCCGACGCCGGACCGCACGTGCTCGCCGTCGCCGGCAGCAACACCGAACTCGAACGCCGCCTGCGCCACGCCGCCACCCGCCGCCCGCGCCTCCACCCCTTCGGCTGGACCGACCGGGTGCCCGCCCTGATGGCCGCCGCCGACCTGGTCGTCACCAGCTCCGGCGACACCTGCAGCGAGGCACGCGCCCTGGGCCGACGCCTCCTGCTCCTCGACGTCGTCCAGGGCCACGGCCGCGACAACCTCCAGCACGAACTGGAGCTGGGCCACGCCGACGTCGTCTCCGCCCGCCCCGCCGAGGTGGTCCGCTCCGCCCTCGCCGCCCTCACCCGCCCCGAACCGCCCCCGTCGCAGGGCGCCACCCCGGACGGCTGGCGCACCGGCTTCGCGGCGGCCCTGGAACGGGTCGGCCTGGCTTCCCAGGGCCGGGGCGCAGCTACAGCGGCTGCTGATTGACCTCGCCGAGGGGGTCGCGGTACTTCACCTCGCGCCACCGCAGTACGTCGAAGTCGTGGTGGCTCGACCAGCTGTCCCGCACCAGCCCGACCAGGCGGTTCCAGAGCCGGCCCAGCTCGTCCAACAGGGCCTCGCGATCGATGGCCGGGCTCGGCACCGCCACGGGTTCGGATTCCGCGAACATCATCAGGGACAATTCATCGAGCCGCTGCCGAAGGGGGCGGAGCAGGTTGCCGGCCAGGCCGAGCACCGCGCTGATCTGGCTCTGCCAGGTGTAGTCGCCGACGTTCCTGGACGCCTCGTAGGCCTCACGGATCCGGCCGTCCACAAAGACCTTCAGTTCCTGGACGTCCTCGGCGGTGATGTCGCTCGCATAGCGCACCGCGGGCCGCGTCATGTCCTGCACGATGGAACTCCTCCCGTCGGGCGCCCGCATGACGGGCCGTCATGTACTGGCGGGCAACCCGGTCATGGCGTTTCCTACCCGAGCGACGCGGCCCCCGGAGCCGTTTCGGGGGACTCCGTGCTCGCGCAGCGGGCCGAGGGTGAGGCCCCGGGCGCGGCAGTGGGCGGCGAGCAGGGGGAGGGCGGCGAGGGTGGCGCGCCAGGAGTCGGGGGCGGAGGTGCAGTCGGAGTCGTGGAGGAGGAGGGTCGCGCCGGCGGTGAGGTGGGGGCGGGCGGTGGCGAGGACGGAGGGGCCGGTGGCGCCGGCCTCCCAGTCGCGGCCCCAGGCCGTCCACAGGACGGTGCGCAGGCCGAGGCGGTGGGCGGCCAGCGCCTGGCCGGCCACGAGGACGCCGTAGGGCGGGCGGTACCAGGACGGGGGCGTGCCGGTGAGGGCGGTCACCGCCTCGGTGGCGCGGCGCAGTTCGCGCAGGTCGCGGGCGGGGGCGGGGCGGTACTGGCGGCGGTGGTGCCAGCCGTGCACGGCGACCTCGTGGCCCCGGGCGACCAGTTCGCGGCCGAGGCCCGGGGAGCGTTCGAGCATGGTGCCGAGCAGGAAGAAGGTGGCGCTCAGACCGAGGGCGTCGAGGGCGTCCAGGATCGGCGGGGTGCCGCGCGGGTCGGGGCCGTCGTCGAAGGTGAGGGCGACGTGCCCCGGGGTGGTGCCGTGGCCGGCGGTGCGGCGGGCCAGCAGGCGCTTGACGGGCGGCAGTCGGACGGCCGCCGGGGCGAGGTGGAGCAGTTCGACGCCGGCGGCGGCGCCGAGCAGGAGGCCGGCACCTCTCCGGGCCGTCACCCGAACCGGGCCGCCATCCGCCGGAAGAAGCCCGGGGCGGCGCCGTGGATCCGGGCCGGGAGGTCCAGCCAGTGCGGGAGGAAGGCGCGGTCGCGGTCGGTGGTGATCGCCGAATGGACGAGGTCGGCCACCGCCTCGGCGGTGACGGGGCGGGGGCGTTCGCGCTGGTAGTCGGTGCCGCGGGTGGCGAAGAAGGGGGTCGCCACCGCTCCGGGGAGGATCAGCCGGACGCCGACGCCGGTGCCGCGCAGCTCGTACCAGAGGCTCTCGGCGAACATGGTCAGCCCGGCCTTGGTGGCGGCGTAGGCGGCCTCGTCGCGGACGCCGACCTGGCCGGCGATGGAGCCGAGCAGCACGATCCGGCCCCGGTCGCGCTCCAGCATCCCGGGCAGGAACAGCCGGGCCAGCCGCAGCGGGGCGGCGAGGTTGACCTCCAGCATCCGGTCCAGGGTGTCGCCGGGGGTCTGGGCGAAGGGGCCGCGCCAGCCGAGTCCGGCACTGGCGATCAGGGCGTCCACCCGGCCGGCGGCGGCGAGGGCGGCTTCGGCGAGGCGCTGGGCGCCGTCGGGTTTGGCGAGGTCGGCAGGGAGCGGGCGACCGCCGGTGCGGGCGGCGACGGCGTCGAGCCTGCTCTGGTCGGTGCCGGAGAGCAGCAGCCGCCAGCCGGCGGCGGCGAGCCGGTCGGCGGTGGCGGTGCCGATTCCGGAGGAGGCTCCGGTGACGAGGGCGATCGGCGGGTTGTCGGCGGGGCGCCGCCGGGGCCCTCGGGAGCGTGGACGGGCGTCGTCCGTGGCGTCCGTGGTCATGGCACCTGCCGCTCTGTGCGCACCTCGCCGTCCGATTTGTCCGGCAAATCACCTTTGCATGGCCGAGCCGCCCGGGCGACCCGGCCGGGGTCGGGGCCGGACGGCGCCGGGGCGGGCGGCACCGGGCCGGACGGCGCCGGAGCGGGCGGCGCCGGGCCGGACGGCGCCGGAGCGGGCGGAAGGCCCAGCTCGGAGTCCACCTCGCCGAACCGGGAGAGCACGAAGGTGCCGCCGACCGCCACCACGAACCCGGTCAGCGCGCACCAGGCGTAACCGGGCCTGGCGGTGTCGCCGAGCGCCACCACCCCGACCAGCGCCGGGCCGAAGGTCTCCGACACCGTCCCGGCGGCGGTCACCGCCGTCACCGTGCCGCGCTGGAGCGCCAGCGCGTAGGCGAGGTAGCCGCCGAGACCGCCCAGGGCCAGCCCGTACGCGGCCGGGTCGGTGAACACTTCGAGCGGCCCGGCCACGTCGAGGACCCGGACGGCGAGGCTGGTGACCCCGAAGCCGACCCCCGCCAGCAGGCCGAGGCCGACCGCCGCCGCGTTCCCGCTGCGGCGCGCGAGGAGGAAGGTGAGCAGCAGCATCAGCCCGGTGGTGGCGAGCAGCGCCCAGTGGAACGCGGCCGGGGCGTGGTCGCGGCCCGCGTGCCCGGAACCGAGGGCCAGCAGGGTCAGGCCGACCACCACGGCGGCGATGCCCAGCAGGTCGGCCCGGTGCAGCCGGGCCCCGAGCAGCCGGGCGGCGGCGAGCGCGGTGACGGCGAGGCTGGCGTTGGTGACGGCCTGGACCAGGAACAGCGGCAGGGTGCGCAGGGCGACGACGCTCAGGGCGAAGCCCGCGATGTCCAGGCCGGTGCCGAGCAGGAACCGCCAGGACCGGAGCAGGGCGGCCAGCAGGCCGACCCGCACCCGGTCCGCGTGCGGCGCCTCCCGCGCGCCGCCCGCCTGGAACACCGAACCGAAGCCGAAGCAGACGGTGGCGACCAGGGCGGTGGTGAGTCCGAGCAGCATGGCCCTCCCGGCGTCCGGGGCGCCCCCGGTGGCCGGGGGTCCGTCCCCAGTCTCCGCC
This sequence comes from Kitasatospora sp. cg17-2, assembly GCF_054031055.1. Taxonomy (NCBI): domain Bacteria; kingdom Bacillati; phylum Actinomycetota; class Actinomycetes; order Kitasatosporales; family Streptomycetaceae; genus Kitasatospora; species Kitasatospora sp. cg17-2. Next base: position 8,691,065 of record NZ_CM132923.1, on the reverse strand, counting down.
GGGCCCGGCCGGGCCGCAGCGGGGAGGAGCGGGCCGCAGCGGGGAGGAGCGCGACCGGTAGGGGTCAGCCCTCGGCCGGACGCCCCGCGGCGGCGGCGAGCACACCGTTGGCCACCGGCACCGCGAGCAGCAGGGCGATCGCGCCGATCAGCCCGGTCCCGGCGGCGTCCGGGAGCACGCGGTCCGCCACCGCCGCGACCAGGACGGCCACCGCGCCGAGGGCGGCCACGCCGGCCAGCACTCCGCGCAGCCGACGCGGCGGGCGCTTGCGGTCGTACTCGACCGCGACCCCGACGGCTCCGACGGCGCTGAAGGCCCAGGGGAGGTCACGCAGCCACCCCTCCCCCAGCAGCAGCCACACCGCCAGGCCCAGCAGGCAGGCGAACAGGACTCCCAAGATCTCGGCCACCACCGTCGCCGCCACCATGTCCCGGACGTGCATGTCGCTCCCCCCTCTGCACGCCCCTCCGCGCGCCCCTCCCGGGAGGCTACCCGGGGAGGAGCGCGTACGGTACGGGGCCGAACGCGCCGCGTGAGCGCGGGCAGGCGCTCCCGGGGAGGAAGGACGGCGGCCCGGGGCACTCCCCCGGGCGCGCACCGAGCCGTGGGCGGCCGGCGGTCTCGGTGAGGTCGTCGACCCCGGATCGCCACCCGGCGGCCGGCTCAGGTCCCGGGGAGGACACGGCGCGTCTCGTACGCCCACATCGCGATCTCGACCCGGTTCCGGGCGCCGAGTTTGGCCATCAGGCTGGCCAGATGCGTCTTCACCGTGCTGAGGCTGATGTGCAGCGCGTCGGCGATCTCGGTGTTGGTCAGCCCGCGGGCGACGGCGAGGAGCACCTGCTCCTCGCGGGCGGTGACCGGTGAGACCGGCTGGGCCGCGGGCCGGCCGGCGGGCAGGTCCGCGAACGCCCGGAGCAGCCGGACCGTGACGCTGGGCGCGATGAGCGCCTCCCCGTCGGAGGCCGACCGTACGGCCTGGGCCAGAAGGTCCGGTCCCGTGTCCTTGAGGAGGAATCCGCGGGCACCGGCACGCAGCGCGCCGTAGACGTACTCGTCGAGGTCGAACGTGGTGATGACGACCACGGCCAGCGGGTCGACGACGCCCGGGCCGGCGAGCAGCCGGGTGGCCCCGAGCCCGTCGAGAACGGGCATGCGGATGTCGAACAGGCAGACGTCGGGGCGCAGTTCGCGGGCCAGGCGGACCGCTTCCCGGCCGTCGGCGGCCTCTCCGACCACCTCGATGCCGGGCTGGGCGTTCAGCATGATCCGCAGCCCGGTGCGGATGATCGCCTGGTCGTCAGCGACGAGGACGCGTATGGACACCGCTCTCGCTCCTCGCTCTCGGCAGCTCGGCCTCGACGTGCCAGCCGCGGTCGGTGCCCGGGCCGGCCCGTAGTGTGCCGCCGATCAGGGTCGCGCGCTCGCGCAGTCCGGTGAGTCCGTATCCGTCGCGACCCCGGCCGGTGCGCCGGCCGTTGTCCCGCACGCTCACCCGTACCGTGTGCCGTTCCGCGGCGACCCGGACGACGACCTCGGTCGCGTCGACCGCGTGGCGCCGCGCGTTGGTCACCGACTCCTGCACGATCCGGTAGACGGCGGCGTCCACGGCCGGGGGCAGCGCGTCCAGCTCGCCGTCGAGCCCCAGGTCGACCCTGACGCGACCGCCGGGGGTGCGCACCAGGCGCTCCAGGTCCGCGACGCCGGCGGGGGGCGCCAGCTCGGCGCCGACCCCGCGGTCGCGCAGCGCGGCGACCATGGCGCGCATCTCCTCCAGCGTGCGCGCCCCCTCCTCCTCGATCCCCTCCAGTACCTCGACCGCGGCGGACGGATCGGTGCCCGCGAGCACCCGGCCCGCCTGGGCGATGATCACCATGGCCGACACGTGGTGGGCCACCGTGTCGTGCAGTTCCCGGGCGAGCTGCTCGCGCTCTCGGGAGCGCACCTGCTCCAACTGCCGCTCACGAGCCGTCACCCGGAACCGCACCGCGGCGCCGAGCACGCCGGGCAGCAGCCCGAAGACGAAGCCGACCACCTTCTCGACGACCGGGGTGTCGTCCGCGACGACACACAGCGCGAACGCCACGACGATCATCGCGCCGCCCAGCACGTTCTCCCGTCCCGATCCCCACCGGGGCAGCGCGTACACCAGCACGAGCACGACCGCGCCGGTGTACAGGCCGACGGGCTCGCGCGGTGCGGCGACGAGCGCGGCCGTCTGAAGCAGGATCACCGAGCCGAACGCCGACGCGACCGTCGCCAGCGGGCGGGTTCGGCGCCACAGGGGCAGCAGGCACAGCCAGACGGCGAACACCACCGCCGTCGGACGCCACACGACGTCCTCGCGCAGAGCGGCCTCCAGCGCCACCCCGGCAAGGCCCGCGGCGAGCAGCGCCCAGTCCCGCCGCACCCGGGCGGGCGCGTCGGTCGGCCGGGGTTCGGTCCACAGCGTTCGCAGGTCGTCTCGGAGCACGGTTCTCAGCTTAGGGACCGCGGCGGGACGTGCATCGGCCGAAAGGACGGGTCGTCACTCCGCCCCGGGGCCGACGGATCCGCGGCCCGCGGGCCGATGCCGCGGCGCGCCGCGGCGACGAGCCTCGACCTCGGCGGCCGTACAAGGACGGCCGCCGAGGCGGTTGGAGGAACCGATGCTCTCGAAAGCCCTGTTGCGCCTGGGCACAGGCGCCGCCCGCCGTCCCCGGCGGGTGATCGCGGCATGGCTGGTCGCCGCCACGCTCGCCGTCCTCGCCGCGGTCGCCTTCGGCGGGCGGAACGCGGATTCGATGACCGCTCCGGGACTGGACTCCCGACGGGCCGCGCAACTGATCGAGCGGGCCGGCACCGGCCAGGAGGGGATGACCGCCCAGGTGGTGGTCACCCCCCTCGACGGCGCCGCGACGTTCTTCGACGACGACGGCGCGCGCACCGCGCTCGCGCGGCTGCAGACCGAGGTGCGGCGGCTGCCGCACGTGCTCGGCACGAGCGACCCGGCGGGGGCACTCGACACGGGCGGGGACACCACCGTGCGCGAAGGCCTCGTCTCGGCCGACGGGCGGATCGCGGTCGTCCGGGTCCAGTACCCCGACCAGGACCGGCTCTCGGCCGAGGACCTCGACGCCCTCGTCGATCTCGGCGGCCGGCTGCGCGCCGAACTGCCCCTGCGCGTCGAGATGGGCGGGAGCCTCTTCTACGCCTTCTCCGACCCCGACGGCGGCGCGAGCGAGTTGATCGGCCTCCTCGCCGCAGCCGCGATCCTGTTCCTGTCGTTCGGTTCGCTCGTCGCCGCCGCGCTGCCGATCGGCATGGCGGTCTTCGGACTGACCGTCGGGGTCGCCACGATGACGGTACTGGCGGGGGTGACGGACGTCCCCACCTTCGCACCGGTCCTGGGCAGCATGGTCGGGCTCGGAGTGGGCATCGACTACGCGCTGTTCGTGCTCGCGAGGCACCGGGAGTACCTCGCGCGCGGGCTCGGTCCCCGCGAGGCGGCGGGGCGGGCGGTGGCCACGGCGGGGAGGCCCGTGGTCTTCGCCGGCGGCACCGTCGTCGTGTCGATCCTCGGCCTGGCGGTCGCGGACGTGCCGTTCATGACGGTGGGCGGGCTCGCCGTGTCGATCGTCGTTCTGATCATGGTGGTCGCGTCGGTGACGCTGCTGCCGGCCTTCCTCGGCGTCGCCGGCGCACGCCTGGCCCGGGCCAGCCGGCTCGACCGGCTCGGCCGGGCGCTGCGGACCGGGAGGCCGGGCCGACGCGCGCGGCGACGGGACCCGGCGGCGGGCGCCGCCCGCGCCGCCGGGTGGCACCGCTGGATCGGGCACGTCTGCCGGCACCCGGTGCCGTACGCGCTCGGCGCGGCGGGGCTGTTGCTGACCGCGACGCTGCCCGTGCTCGGCCTGCGCGTCGGCCTGCCCGACGACGGCTCACTGCCCCCCAGCCGTACCGAGCGCCGGGCCTACGACCTGGTCGCCGAGGGGTTCGGCCCGGGCGTCAACGGTCCCCTGGTCATCGCCGCGGACCCCGCCGGTGATCCGGGAGTGCTGGACCGACTCGTCGCGACGGTCGCGGCGGACCCGGGCATCGCCTCCGTCGCGCCGACGCGCGTCGACCGGGCCACCGGCATCGCGACCCTCGTGGTGTTCCCGACCACCGGCCCTCAGGACAGGGCCACGGCCGACACCGTCGCCCGGCTGCGCGCCGACGTGCTGCCCGCGGCGATCGGGCAGGGCCCGGCCAGGGCCCACGTGGGCGGCGCCGCCGCGAGCCTGTCCGATGTGGGCCGACGCACCAGCGAACGCCTGCCGGCGTTCGTCGCCGCCGTGCTGGCGATGTCGTTCCTGCTGCTGACGCTGGTCTTCCGCTCGGTGCTCGTACCGCTCAAGGCGGTCCTGCTGAATCTGCTGAGCATCGGCGCGGCCTACGGCATCATGGTCGCGGTCTTCCAGTGGGGCTGGGGAGGCGCACTCGTCGGGCTGGAAGCGACGGTTCCGATCGTGTCGTTCATTCCGATGTTCCTCTTCGCCATCCTGTTCGGCCTGTCGATGGACTACGAGGTGTTCCTCCTCTCCCGCGTGCGCGAGGAGTACCTGCGCACCGGCGACAACGGCACGGCGATCGTCGAGGGCGTCTCGCGCACCGCCCGGATCATCACCTCGGCCGCCCTCGTCATGGTGGCGGTCTTCCTGTCCTTCGCCGTCGCCGACGATCCCTCCACCAAGATGTTCGGGCTCGGCCTGGCCACCGCGATCCTCATCGACGCCACGGTCGTCCGGATGGTGCTGGTACCGGCGACCATGACGCTCCTCGGCCGGACCAACTGGTGGCTGCCGACGTGGCTGGACCGGATGCTTCCCCGCGGCCCGGTCGGCGCCGACCGGACGGAGGACGAGCATCGACCTCCGGTAACTCCCCACCCGTGAACGGTCCGACGGCCAGGACCGGGGCGGCCCTGGCCGACCTGGCCTACGCCGGGAGTGCCGCCTCCGCGCGGCCCGGGCCCTCCGCGTGCGCGGGGAGGGTCGGCCAGGTGAGCAGTGGCAGCGGGCCGGGGTGGTGGTGGACGGCGTAGTGGTGCGGGGCCATCGCGGTCTCGTGGCCGGGGAGGGCGCCGACGACCGCCCGGTGTGCGGCGGCGGGGGTGAGCTCCTGGTCGGTGGTGGCGATCCGGGCGGTGAGCCGGCCGTCCTCGTAGCCGAGGTCGACCGCCGTCGCCCGCGCGCCGAGGGCGTCGGCGACGAGGGCGCGGACGGCCGCGAGGTCGATCCAGTCGGCGCCGATCCGCTGCCAGTCGCCGGTGCGGGTGGCGGGGCGCAGGCCGCTGAGGGCGGCCAGCTCGGTGAGCGGCAGCGGTCCCGCGACGGCGGCCGCGAGGACGGCGGGGACGGCGCGGGCGAACCGCTCGGCGTCGGCGCGCTCGAACACCTGGGGGCAGGCCAGCAGGGCGAAGTCCAGGCTGCCGGCGGTGCGCAGGATGTTGAGCATCAGGCGCACCGGCAGCGGCTGGTCCGGCAGCCACTGCACCTCGGGGTCGGCGGTCGGGGCCGGGCGGGCGTCGGAGATGGTCTCGGGGATGGCGAGGCTGAGGTCGTTGACGACGATCTGGCGGTTGAAGCGGGCGCCGCGCCGCTCGGCGACGTCCTCCACCAGCCGCCAGACCTTGTCGGCGTTGAGCGTGCTGTGCCAGTAGCCGGTGAAGGAGGCGACCTTGGTGCGGCCGATCAGGGCGTCCAGGTCGTCGTCCGCGCCGGAGGGGCCGACCTCCAGGGCGATCAGGGCGTCCTGGGCGAGGGTGCCGATGTGGTCGGCGAGGGCGGAGCGCTGGCGGTTCGCCGACAGGGCCGAGACCACCAGGTCCGTACGGGCGGCGCGGTGCGCGGCGAGGGCGGCGAAGACGGCGAGCAGGACGGCCGAGGGGCCGGCGGCGGTGCGGCGGCAGACCGCTTCCAGGTCGGCGGCGGCGGTCCGGGAGCGCAGCAGCAGGGCGGCCGTCCCCTCGGTGGGGCCGGAGGTCATGCCGTCGACGGAGAAGGAGCTGGACGGTCCGGTGGTGAGGACGCTCTCCCAGTGCTTGAGCGCGGCCGCGGTCTTGCGGCGCCCCTGGGGGCTCTGCTCCAGGGCGGCCAGTTCGAGCGGGGTGCGGGATTCGGCGGGCGGAAGTCGCGTCCCGGTGGCGAGGGCCAGCCAGTCGCGGATCAGCAGGGTGACGGCGACGCCGTCGACCCCGGCGTGGCAGCCCACCACGACCAGCCGGTGGACGAGTTCGCCCTCGGTGAGCAGGGTGAAGCGCAGTCGCGGGGCGGCGGTCAGGTCGAACGGCCGGGCGACGTCGGCCCGGCCCAGCTCGTCGGCGAGGGCGTCGATCCCGGCGCCCTCGCGGTCACCGACGGGGACCAGGGTGACGGTGAACTCGCCCTCGGCGCGCACCTCCTGGCGTTCGGGGAAGCCGTCCGCGCCGGGGCCGGGCGGGAAGACGGTGCGCAGCGACTCGTGCCGTTCCAGCAGCGCGCGCAGGGCGTCGACGGCGGTGGCGACGGTGGTGCCCTCGGGGACGGGCCAGACCGACTCGCGGTTGATCTGTTCGGGCCGGTCGCGCCCGATGCAGCGGAGCATGTTGTCCTGGCCGAGGGTGAGCGGTCCTGAGCCGCCTCCCACGCCGTGGAAGCGGGCCGTGATCCGGCCTTCGGTCTCGGTCACGTCGTGCGTCATCACGTCGATCGCGCCCTTCGGTTCGCAGGTCTGGGCGAGGTGCGGTCGGGACGCTACCAGCGGGCCGATCATGTGGTCCAGACCAGAAACCTGGGATACCGGCGGGCCCCGAACAATTCTGATGTTTCGTCAAGTACCTGTCATGCCAGGCCAGTTGGGAACCAGAACCGTCGGCGGACCTCGACCGGGTCGCCGCCGACCGCGGCGACCGAGGCCCGGAACCCGTCGGGGGCGGGCACGTCCTCGACCCGGCAGGGGCCGGGGCCGAGCGCGCCGGGGTCGGCGAGCAGCACCGGCGACGGTCCGTCCAGCGGCAGCCCGAAGCCCTGGACCAGTCGTCCGCCGTACGCCTTGACGCACGCCTCGCGGCGGCACCAGAGCACGGTGAAGCGCCCGGCCGGGTCCGGGTCGGCGGCGACCGACCCGGCCTCGGCGGCCGGGAACCAGCGCCGGGCCATCCGCACCGCGACCCGCGCGTCCCGGACCCGCTCGACGTCCACCCCGACGGCGCGCCCCTCGGTGAGGGCGACGGCCGCGAGGGCGCCGGAGGCGGAGTGGTTGACCGCGAGGCCGTCGAACCCTGGCTTGCCGTACGGGCCGTAGCGCCAGACCAGCCGCGCGGGGTCGCGGCCGAGCCGGGCGCCGGCGAGCAGGCGCACGGCGCCGTGGGCGACGGTGAAGCGTCGCCCGAAGCGCCGGTCGGGACCGTCCGCGCGGGCGCGTTCGGCCGGGTCGAGCAGTTCGTACAGGGCGCGGACCACCGGCTCGGGCTGGTCGGTGGGGATCAGCCAGACGTCGACGAGGTCCGCGCCGCCGACCGGAGCACCCGGAGCGAGCGGAGCGGCGGAAGCAACAGAACCGGCGGACCCGGTGCCGGCCGGGGCCGCACCGGGGCCGCTCACGACGGCGGACCGGCGCGCAGGGTCAGGGTGGAGAGCACACCGAGCCTGGGGTCGAAGTCGGCCAGCAGCACGGGTCGCCGCTCGGCCCGCCAGCCGGGCAGCCGGTCGGCGAGGGCGGACCACAGTCCGGTGAACGGCTGGCCGGCGGGGACCCGGACGGCGTCCAGGCCCGGCACCTCCAGCCCGGCGGCGAGCAGGACGGCCGCCCCCTCCCCCAGCGCCTTCGCCTGCCGGCGGACCTCCTCGGCGGCGGACGCCCCCGAGGACGACGTTCCACTGTCCTGACGGACCGTCAATTCCTCGCCGGGCAAGGTCTCGCAGACCAGCACGACGGCGCAGTGGCGGTCCGGCAGGGTGACCGGTTCGGGCGGCAGGTGGTGCAGGGCGGTCTGCTCGGCGAGCACGACCACCGCGCGCCGGGCGACACCGGTCCGCTGGTACGCGAGCGCGGCGCGCAGCGCGGCGAACGCCCCGGCGGTGCCCTGGTCGCAGAGCGCGAGCGCGGTGGGTGTGCCCGCGCAGGAGCGGCTGAGCGCGAGCGAGGTGGGCGCGCCGGGCCGGACGTCGGGCGAGTCGAAGGCCTGGATCAGTACGTCCGCGGGCTCGTCCGGTCCGAGGGCCTCGGCGAGCAGGCCGGCGGCCAGTTCCTCGTAGGCGTGCCCGACCCCTTCGGCCAGCAGGTCCTCGCGCAGCGGCAGGCCGTACGGGCGGACCAGGTCGGCGACGAAGACCCGGAGGTCGGGGTCGAGGGAGAGTTCGGAGCGGCCGTCGGCGTACCGCGTCAGCACCCGGGTGAGACCCGGGGCGGCGGACACCGGTCAGTCCTCGGCGATGACGTGCGCGGCGACGTAGTCGGCCAGGTTGGTGACCGAGCGCAGGTCGTCCTCGGTGATCTGCTCGACGTCGACCTGGATGTCGAGCGCCTCCTCGACCTCCAGGATCAGCTCGATGGTGCCGGCCGAGGTGAGGCCGAGATCGTCGAAGAGGCAGGCGTTCTCGGGGATCTCGAACGGGTCCCGCTTGAGGACGCGCGGGATCAGCTCGCCGAGGCTGTGCAGGATCCGGACGCGCAGCTCGGTGTCGGTGGTCTGGACCACTTGGTCGGACATGGGTGGGACCGTCCCGTCGTGCGTGGTGGAGTGGGGCGGAGCGGCCGAAGGACCGGCGCCCGGGGAAGGGAGGAGGACCGGGGAGGACGGGCCGACGGCGGGTCGGCCGTCCGGCGTCAGTGCTCGACGACCATGGCGGAGAAGGTCGCTCCGATACCGGCGGCCGCGACGAGGTAGCGGTCGCCCCGTTCGAGCAGCCCCCGCGTGGTCGCGGTGTGCAGATTGATGAGGCCGTCCGCAGCGAAACTGTGCCCCACCGACGTCACGTTGTCCAGCACCACCTTCCCGATCGGGAAGCCGATCCGGCGCGCGATCGTGCGCCAGGAGGCCTGGTTGACGTTGTGCGGGAGCAGCAGCGCCAGGTCGGAGAGGTCCAGACCTGCCTGGTCGAGGGCGGCCTCGATCGCCTCGACCATCACATCCGGGTACTCCCGCTGGTAGCGGGCCAGCAGGTCCTGGTCCTCGACCAGCCGGCCGTCGAACTCGGGTCGCTGGCGCACCGCGTAGGACAGCACCCGGTCGTGCTCGCCGTCGGCGCTGACCAGGCAGGCGGCCGCGCCCTCGGCGAAGATGCCGGTCTCGGGCACCACCTGGGCGTCCTTGGTGAAGGTCTTCTCCCCGGCGAGCACCAGGGCCAGCGCCCGCGGGTCGGGCTCCTCGGCGAGCAGCCTCCCGGCCAGGTCGACGGCCAGCAGGCCGACGGCGCAGGCGTGGTGGGTCACGGTGAAGGCCTGGGCGTGGCCGAGGCCGTACCGGTGGAGCAGGTCGTGCAGGGGGTTGAGCGGGTACGGCACGGCCACCGGCATGCTGCGCGCGTGGATCACGAAACGGATGTCCCGTTCGCGTCCGCGCAGCTCCGGAAGGGCGTCGACGGCGGCGCCGAGCAGGTCGGGCAGCTTCCCGTCCGGGTCCAGTCGCAGCTGGTCCAGGCCGTGGAAGCGGCGGAAGAGTCGAAGTTGACGTGGGGTCAGGCCCAGACGCTCGCCCACTGCCTCGATGGGCACGGTGTGGTGGGGGAGGTGGACGGCCACTGCCTCCAGTGCGGTCACGCGGGCTAGTATTCCCACGCCCGACGGGTCCGCACAAGTGATCTCGGGCGGTTGCGGCGCAGAGTCCGCACAGCTCACCCCACGGAACGCGCAGGCCACGTGCCGCCGTCCCCCCGCCCCCGCGTCGTCGAGCCGGTGGAGTCCCTGATGAACGATCGTGAACGTCCCGTCCCCGTACCGCCGGTCCGTCCGGCCCTGGTCGCACTGCTGGCGGAGGCCGCCCAGGCACCGCCCGGCTGGGAGGCCGGCGTGACCGGGTCGTCCCGGCTGGACGGGGACCTGCTGCTGGACGAGACCGAGCTCGCCGCGCTGCACGAGGGCCTGCGCCGGAGCTTCGGCCCGTCGGTGGACCTCGCCGCGCTGCGGGCCGGCCTGGACCTGGCCGCGCTGGAGGCCCTCACCGTCGCCGACGTCGAGCGGCTGCTGCCCGCGGAGGACGCCCGATGAGCCGCTTCCTGCTGGTGGTCCCGCCGCTGACCGGGCACGTCAATCCGACCGTGGGCCTGGCCCGGGAGCTGGTGGCGCGCGGCCACGAGGTGGCCTGGACCGGCACCGAGACGGCGCTGCGGCCGCTGCTGGGGCCGGACGCGACGGTGTTCGGCACCGGCACCCGGGCGTTCCGGGCGCAGGGCGGGCACGGGCTGGCCGCCGTCCGCTCGCTGTGGGAGGGCTTCATCGTTCCGTACGCGCGGTTCACCACCAAGGCGCTGGACGCGGCGGTGCGGGAGTTCCGGCCGGACGCGCTGCTGGTGGACCAGCACACCCCGGCCGGGGCGCTGGTGGCGCACCGGCACCGGCTGCCCTGGGGCACCCTGGCGCCGGGGGCGATGGAGCTGGGGCGGCCGTTCCGGGGGCTGCCGCTGCTGGAGGAGTGGATGACCGGCCTGCTGCTGGGCCTGTGGCGGCGGGCCGGGCTGCCCGAGGAGGAGTACGTCGACCCGCGCTTCTCCCCCGCCCTGGTGCTCGCCTTCACCGGCCCCGCGCTGACCGGCCCCGAGCCGGTTCCCGCGCACCATGCCGCCGTCGGCCCGGTGCTGACGGACCGGCCGGCCGATCCGGCGTTCCCCTGGGAGCGGCTGCTGCCGGGACGGCGCCGGGTGCTGGTCACCATGGGCACCCTGTCCGGCGAGCTCGGCGCGGACTTCCTGGCCCGGGCGGTGCGGGCGCTGGAGCTGTGCGGGCCGGACGTGCAGCCGGTGTTCGCGGCGCCCGGCGAGCTGCTGCCCGAACTGCCCGGCCACGCGGTGGCGGTCGACCGGGCGCCGGTGCTGGAGCTGATGCGGCGCGGGGTGCTGGACGCGGTGCTGTGCCACGGCGGGATGAACACCGTCGGCGAGGCCCTGGCGCACGGGCTGCCGCTGGTCACGGCCCCGATCCGGCACGACCAGCCGTTCGTCGCGGCCCAGCTGGCGGCCGCCGGGGCGGGACTGCGGGTGCCGTTCGCCCGGGTGACGCCGGATCATCTGGCGGGAGCCCTGCGGAGCGTGCTGGAGGAACCCGGGTACCGGGCGGCGGCCGCCCGGGTCGGGGCGGAGCTGCTCGCCGGCGGCGGGGCCGAAACGGCGGCCGACCGGGTGGAGGCACTGGTCACACCGGGTGCCCCTCGGGCCAATCCATTGGTCTAGGCCATTGTTTCCGGGGTGCCGGAACCCCTAGGGTGGCCCGCAGCACCACTTCCCAGGTGTCCCGCGCGCCGTCTTCCGGCGCCCCGGCAACCCCATCCCCGCACGGGAGTTCTGGTTGATCGAGACCAAGGGGCTCAGCAAGTCCTACCCCTCCAAGAAACGCGGCCAGCCCCCCGTGGACGCCGTCCGAGGCATCGACCTCGACGTCGCTCCGGGTGAGATCTTCGGTTTCCTCGGCCCCAACGGCGCCGGGAAGACCACCACCCTGCGGATGCTCGCCACCCTGATCCGCCCCGACGGCGGCGAGGCCCGGATCGCCGGGGCCGACCTGTTCGCCGACCCCGCCGAGGTCCGCCGCCGGATCGGCTACGTCGCCCAGGGCGGCGGCACCACCGACGTCGTCACCGCGCGCGAGGAACTCGTGATGCAGGCGCGGCTGCACGGCTCCGGCAAGGCCGAGGCCGTGCGGCGCGCCGACGAGGCCCTCGAGGCGTTCGAACTCACCGAGTTCGGCGACCGGCCGTGCCGCACCTACTCCGGCGGCCAGCGCCGCCGGGTGGACATCGCGCTCGGCGTCATCCACGCGCCCAAGGTGCTGTTCCTGGACGAGCCCACGGTGGGCCTCGACCCGGCCAGCCGCGGCCACGTCTGGACCGAGATCCGGCGGCTGCGCGGCGAGGGCATGACCGTCGTCGTCACCACGCACTACCTCGACGAGGCCGACGCGCTCTGCGACCGGGTCTCCATCGTCGACCACGGCGGCATCGTCGCCGAGGGCACGCCGGAGACGCTCAAGCGCGAGATATCCGGCGACGTCGTCCTCATCGGCCTCGGCACCGGGGAGGCCGAACGGGCCGCCAAGGCCCTGCGCGAACAGCCCGGTCTGCCGGAACTGCACCGACTGGAACTGCGCGACGAGGACGGCCTGCGGCTCTACCTGGACGACGGCGCGGCCGCCGTCCCGCACCTGCTGCGCGCCCTCGACGGGGCGGGTGTCACCACCGGCACCGTGCAGCTGCAGCGCCCCAGCCTGGACGACGTGTTCCTGGCCCGCACGGGCCGCTCCATCGAGCAGTCCTGATCCTCACCTCCGAACCCCGAGGAGGGGCTCCGATGAAGCTCGCCCGCGACACCTGGCTGGTCTTCCAGCGCCAGCTGCTGCTGATGTGGCGGACCCCGATCTGGATCGCCGTCGGCGTGATCCAGCCGATCTTCTACCTGCTGCTGTTCGCACCGCTGCTCAAGCAGGTGCTGGTGCCGATGGGCGCCACCACCTACGCCGAGACCTACCAGATCTACGTGCCGGGCCTGTTGGCGGTGCTGTGCATCTTCGGCGGCCTGTACACCGGCTTCAGCCTGCTCGGCGAACTCAAGGCCGGCATCATCGAGCGGGCCCGGGTGACCCCGGTCAGCCGGCTCGCGCTGCTGCTCGGGCGGGCCCTGCGGGAGACGGTGGCGCTGCTCGTCCAGGCGGTGATCATCACCCTCATCGCGCTGCCGTTCGGCCTGCGGGTCGGCCCGCTGAACCTGCTGCTGGCCTTCCTGCTGATGGGCCTGCTCGCGCTGATGACCTCGGCGATCTCGTACGGGATCGCGCTGGTGCTGCCGGCCGACGAGGCGATGGCACCGGTGGTGAACACCCTCGCCCAGCCGATCGCGCTGCTCTCGGGGGTGCTGCTGCCGCTGGCGCTGGCGCCGATGTGGCTGCAGTCGATGGCCAAGTGGAACCCCTTCTACTGGGCCGTGGAGGGCATGCGCGCGCTGTTCTCGGGCCATGTCGGGGACAGCGCGGTCTGGCAGGGGCTGCTGGTGGTCGCCGTGATGACGACGGCGGCCGTGTACTGGTCGGCCCGGCTGTTCTCGACCCGGGTGCGCTGAACCGGGCTCGGGACGGTGGGTCCGCGGACCCACGAGTGACAGAACGACAGAACGACAGACAGGCGGACAGACAGACAAGCGGGAGGCGGGCGGGCCGGGCCGGAGGGGATCCGGCCGGCCCGCCTTCCGGCGTTCCCGCGCCCGGGCCCGTCCGCCGCCCGGGCCGCCGACCCGACCGGCCGACCCGTCCGCCGACCCGTCCGCCGTCTCGTCAACACGGTTCGGACGGTGATCTGTTGTCGGCGCGGACCCGGCGGCCCTATGGTCGGGACCGGTCGATCGTCCGTTCGTCAGGAGGAACCCGCATGAGCCCCCGGTCCGAGAACACCCCGGCCTCCGCCCGGCGCCGCGGCACCCGCCTGGCCATCGCGGGCGGGGCCATCGCCGCGCTGCCGGTGGTCGGCCTGCTCGCCGCGACCCCGGCCTCCGCCAAGCCGCCGGTCAAGGCCGCCGAGGCCCGCCCGGCGGCCGGGAGCGTGGCCGCGAAGCCGCCGATGAAGATCGTGGCCGCCAAGCCGCCCGTGAAGGCCGTCGCGGCCAAGCCCCCGGTCAAGGCGGTCGCCGCGAAGCCGCCGGCGAAGATCGCCGCCGCGAAGCCCCCGGTCAAGGCCGTGGCCGCCAAGCCGCCGGCGAAGGCCGTCCCCGCGAAGCCCCCGGCGAAGATCGCCGCCGCCAAGCCGCCCGTCAAGGCCGTCGCGAGCGACCCCCGGGCCGCCCGGGGCAACTGACGCCCCGCCCGGACTCCACCGGCGGAACGCCGAACGGCGGTGCCCCTTGCACGAAAGGGCACCGCCGTTGCGCGTCCGCGGGCCGCGGGCTACCCGGCCGCGCCGCTCCCGGCCCGCAGGAAGCCCGCGAGCCTGGCCACGCCCTCCGCGATCCGCTCGGGCGTCAGCGAGCTGATGGAGAGCCGCAGCCGCCGCTCCCCGCCCCCGGCGGGGTAGAACGGCGCCATCGGCGTCCACAGCACGCCGAAGTCCCGGGCGCAGCGCTCCATCGCCGCCTCGTCGGCCGCGAACCCCACCGTCAGCACGGCGAAGAACCCGCCCTCGGGCACGTTCCAGGACACGCCCAGGCGCTCCCGCTCGGCCGCCGGGAGCTGCCGCTCCAGCTCCGCCAGCAGCGCCCCCATCGAGGCCGCGTAGTGGGCCGTCGCGGGCGCGTTGGCGGCCCGCAGCCGGCAGTCGTGGGTCAGCAGCATCCCGCCGATCACCGCCTGGCTGAGGGCCGGCGTGTTGACCGTCGTCATGCTCTTCAGCTTGGCGATCTCGTCGGCCAGCAGGGTGCGCCGGCCGCCCGGACCGGTCACCTCCTGGTCGGCGACCAGGTAGCCGAGCCGCGCGCCGGGGAAGCAGGTCTTGGCGAAGGAGCCCAGGTAGACGACCCGGCGCCGGCGGTCGAGCGCCTTCAGGGTGGGCCGGGCGGCGATGTCCCGGGCGAAGAACCCGTACGGGTTGTCCTCGACGATCAGCAGGCCCTCCTCGGCCGCGGTCTCCAGCAGCCTGGCCCTGGCGGCCACCGGCATCGAGGTCCCGGAGGGGTTGGCGAAGTCCGGCACCACGTACAGGGCGCGCGGGCGCCGACCGCCGGCGCGGACCTCCCGCGCGGCGGCCCGGACGGCCTCCGGGTCGGGGCCGCCCTCCGGCCCCTCGGGGACCGGCACCGTGGTCAGGTCGAGCAGCCGGGCGGCCCCGGTGACGCCGACGTAGCAGGGCGAGCTGACCAGCAGGACGTCGTCCGGGCCGGCGCAGAGCGCGCGCAGCGTCAGCAGCATGCCCTCCTGGGCGCCGACGGTCAGCACCAGCGCCTCGGGGGCCACGGTGAGGCCCTCGTCGTGCGCCAGGGTGCGGGCGACCAGGTCGTTGATGATGCCCTTGGTCGGGCCGTACTGGAACAGCGTGGTGCGGATCGCGTCGCGGTCGAGGCCGGTGGCCGCCAGGTGGTCGAGGTAGGCGTCCAGGTAGGCGGGGACGTCCTCGGGCTCGAAGAAGCCCTCGTAGGGGCGGCCAGGGGCG
The DNA here is from genome assembly GCF_054031055.1 of Kitasatospora sp. cg17-2. Classification (NCBI taxonomy): domain Bacteria; kingdom Bacillati; phylum Actinomycetota; class Actinomycetes; order Kitasatosporales; family Streptomycetaceae; genus Kitasatospora; species Kitasatospora sp. cg17-2. The sequence goes on along the minus strand of NZ_CM132923.1, from coordinate 8,675,785 downwards.
AAGGAGATCGCCTGCGGGTAGCGGGTGGTGACCTCGTTCAGGAAGGTCATCGCGTCCAGCAGCGGGTCCGCGAGCGAGCCGTGCAGTTCCGCCAGCGGGAGGGTGACGGGCTCGGCGGCGGCGGCCACCGCCTCCGGGGCCGGGACGGCCGGGGCGCTCACGCGAGGGCCTCGCGCAGCCGCGCGGCCGCGTACGCCTGGGCCTCGGCGGCGCCGTCCAGGGTGCCGGTCATGGCGAAGAAGCCGTGCGGCATGCCCTCCCAGCGGCGCAGCTCCACCGGGACCCCGGCCGCGCGCAGCGCCTCCGCGTACTGCTCGCCCTCGTCGCGCAGCGGGTCGTACTCGGCGGTGACGACGGTGGCGGGCGGCAGGCCGGTGAGGTCCGGGGCCCGCAGCGGGGAGACGTGCGGGTGCTCGCCGTCGGCCGGGTCGGCCAGGTAGTTGCCCCAGTACCAGGCGACCGAGCGGCGGTTGAACAGCGCCGGGTCGTCGTGCTCGCGCATCGACGGGGTGTCGGCGCGGGCGTCGGTGTTGGGGTAGACGAGCAGCTGGTGGCGGAGCGCGGGGCCGCCCCGGTCGCGGGCGAGCAGGGAGAGGACGGCGGCGAGGTTGCCGCCCGCGCTGTCGCCGCCGACGGCGAGGCGCTCGGTGTCCAGGCCGAGTTCCGCCCCGTGGGCGGCGAGCCAGTCGGCGGCGGCGGCGCAGTCCTGGACCGCGGCGGGGAAGGGGTGTTCGGGGGCCAGCCGGTAGCCGACGGAGGCGGTGGCGCAGCCGACGGCGTTGGTCAGCGCGCGGCAGATCGCGTCGCTGGTGTCGGGCGAGCCGAGGGTCCAGCCGCCGCCGAACAGGTAGAGCAGGACGGCCGGACGGCGGCCGTCGGCGGGCGGTGCGGGCCGGTAGAGCCGGAGCACGAGCTCGCCGCCGGGGCCGGGGAGGCGGTGCTCCTCGACGGCCTCGACCGGCTCGGGCGTGCCCGCGGCGGCGCGGATGTCGGCGAGGTCGGCGGCGCGGGCCTCGGCCACGGTGAGGTCGTAGAGCGGGGGTGTGCCGGCGCCCGCGCGGCGGTCGCGCAGGGCCTGGGCCTGGGGGTGCAGGGGCATCGGGGTTCCTCGGGGCGGCGGTCGGCCGCGGCGGCGGCCGGCGGTCGGGTGGGCAGCCGGTTGGGCGGTGGCCGGTCGGGCGGCCGGTCGGGCGGCCGTGGCGGCGGTCGCCGATCGGGCGATCATCGGTCGGGCGGCCGGTCGGGCCACCGCGGCGGCCGCCGTCGGGTCAGCGGTCGGCCTCGACGTAGATGGTCTCGTCGGTGCGGAAGGCGGTGTCCAGGTCGGCGACGTCGCCGCGGACGCCCTCGCGGTAGGCGCAGTGGCGGATCCGCGCCTCCTCGAAGCCGGCCTCGGTGAGGACGTGCCGCAGCTCGTCGAGGTCGTAGATCCACTGGTGACCGTAGTACCGGAAGATCTGGTTGACCAGGAAGGCCGGGCGCTGCGGCATCGGCGGGCCGAAGCCCATGGTGCTGAGCCGGCGGTGGTGCTTGGCGAGGAAGCCGTCGCCCTTGGCGTAGCCGTTCAGGTAGCGGGCCAGGTCGGGGGTGGTGATCCGCAGGACGCCGCCGGGGCGCAGGACCCGCCGGGCCTCGCGCAGCCAGCCGACCGCCACCGGCATGGTGACGTGCTCGATCAGATGCTCGGCGTACACCCAGTCGACGCTGGCGTCGGCGAAGGGCAGCGGGCGGGAGATGTCGAGCTGGGTGAACCAGCGGTCGCCGTCGACCCGGTAGAGGGTGCCGGGCTCGCTGGCCGCGTCGGGGCCGCGGAGCGCGGTGAGGTCACTGCCGAGGCCGCCCGGGTGGGCGGTCCGGAAGGCCGCGAACTCGATCCCGGTGAGGCCCAGGGCGGTGAAGTCCTGGTGGTCGAAGGGGAGTCCGCCGTCGGCCGGTTCGAGGCTCCGGCAGGTGGCGACGTCGGCGCTGAAGCGGTCGAGCTGCTCGGCGAGGCCGTCGGGGTCCTCCCAGTCCCAGCCGGGGAAGGCGTCCTGTCTGTTCATGGTCTCGCTCTTTCGGTCGCGGCGGTCGGGGTGGAGCTCGGGGCGGTCGGGGCAGGGCCGGGGGCGGGGCTCGCCGGGCCGGGGGCCGGCTGGGCGGTCGGTGCACGCACCGTCAGACCGGCCAGGGCGCGAGGGCGGTGCGGTCCAGGTCGGCGACCGAGGGGCGGCCCAACAGGGCCATGGTGTGCTCCAGTTCGTCGCGCAGCAGGTCGAGGACCTGGGCGACGCCGGCCTCGCCGCCGGTGGCCAGGCCCCAGAACGCCGGGCGGCCGACCAGCACGGCGCGGGCGCCCAGGGCGAGCGCGACGGCGATGTCGGCGCCGCTCCGGACGCCGCCGTCGAGCAGCGCCGGGATGTGCGGCGGCAGGGCGTCGACGACCTCCGGCAGCGCGGCGAGGGCGGGCAGCGCGCCGTCGAGCTGACGGCCGCCGTGGTTGGACACCACGACCGCGTCCACGCCGTGGTCGGCGGCGCGGCGGGCGTCCTCGGCGGTGAGCACGCCCTTGAGGACCAGCGGCAGTCGGCTGCGTTCGCGCAGCCAGGCGAGATCGGCCCAGGTCAGAGTGGGGTCGAACTGCTCCCTGGCGTGCTCGGCGATGCCCGAACTCCCTTGGCCGGCGTGGTGGCTGGCGGCCATCAGGGCAGGGTCGAGATTGACCGCGCGGATCTCCGGCGGGACGGCGAAGCCGTTGCGCAGATCGCGCAGCCGACGGCCGATCCTGGGGGCGTCGACGGTGAGCAGCAGGGCGGCGTAGCCGGCCGCCTCGGCGCGCTCCACCAGGGCGGCGAGGGCCTCCCGGCGGCGCAGCCAGTAGAGCTGGAGCCAGAGCGGGCCGGTGGCGGCCTCGGCGATGTCCTCCAGGGTGCGGCTGGCGAAGATTCCGGCGACGAGCAGCGCGCCGGCCTTTCCCGCCGCCCGGGCGGTCGCTGTTTCCCCGTCCGGATGGACCAACCGGTGGTAGGCCATCGGGGCAATTCCGACCGGGAACTGCAGTGCGGCGCCCAGCAGATCGACGGCCGTGGCGCACTCGGAGACGTCGACGAGCGCGCGCGGGCGGAACGCATGGCGTCCGAACATTTCCCGGTTCGCCGCCAGGGTGCGTTCCGCACCGCTGCCGCCTTCGACGAAGTCCCAGATTTCCGGGGCAAGTTGATCGCGCGCCGCGCGTTCGATCCCGGCCAGCGTGAGTGGTGCCACGGGCGTCCTCGTTCCCGGACCGGCCGCGTTCGGACCGGCCCACGGATCGGCAGCGTAGGAGGTCTGGACCTGATTGGTATAGACCTTGATTTGACCAATCGTCTGTGCAATCGTCTGGCAACGGAATTGGACGTATTGCCTGGTGTCGACGCCGACCCGGGAAAGTGACGACCAAGTGTCCATGACAAATCTCCTCACGTGTGGAGTGGCGTTGACCGGCTTTTCCTCTTCTTCTCCGGCGCCCTCCTCACCCCCGCACGCCGATGCTCCCGCCGACTGGGTCGACCGGGTGCTGCTGGCCGGCCCCGGGGGTGAGGAGTGCCTCCGCTTCGGCACACCCGTCGACCGCGACGCCCTGCGCGCCCTGGTCGCCGAGCAGACCGAACGACTGGCCTCGGCCGGGCTCGGCCCGGGCGGCACCGCCGCCCTGCGGCTGCCGCCCTCGCTGGGCTTCGTCGCCGTGCTCCTGGCCGCCTGGCGGCTGGGCGCCCAGGTGGCACTGCTCGACCACCGGCTGACCGAGCACGAGGTCGAGCGGGCGGTCTCCCGACTGCGCCCGCAGGTCCTGGTCGGCTCCGCCGGGCGGTCCGCGGCGTCCGCCCTGCGCGGTTACTCCGTGGTCGACCCGGTGGCCGTCGCGCTGCCCGACGGCCGGCCGGCCGGGACCGGCCACGCGCTGGTCCAGCTCAGCTCGGGCTCGACCGGCCCGGCCAAGGTCATCGCCCGCACCGCGAGCGACCTGATCCGCGAACTCGACTGCTACCGCAGGCTGGTGTCGTTCCCCGGCGAGGGCGAGCGGGTGGTGCTGCTGTCCTCGGTGGTGCACGTGCTCGGCCTGGTCGGCGGGCTGCTCAACAGCCTCCACGGGCGCGCGCCGCTCACCGTCCCGGACCGGATGACGGCGGCCGGCATCCTCGCCGCGGTCGCCGAGGACGACCGCCCCACCACCGTGATCGGGGTGCCGTTCCACGCCGAACTGCTGGCCGGAGCCGCCGGTCCGCCGGAACTCCCGCAGCTGCGGCGGATGGTGGTCGCCGGCGAACTCGTCCGGCCCGGACTGTCCGAGACCTTCACCGCCCGCTGGGGCGTCCCGCTCGGCACCATGTACGGGATGACCGAGCTCGGGGTGATCGCCACCGACCTGGACGGCACCCTGCACCCGGCCAAGCAGCCCGTGCACGGCATGGAACTGCGGCTCGTCGACGGCGAACTGCAGCTGCGCACCGCCGCCTCCCCCTATCCCGGGCTCGACGACCCGACCCGCTGGGCGGACGGCTGGCTGCACACCCGTGACGCCGCCACCCTCGACCCCGGCACCGGCCGGGTCACCGTACTCGGCCGCCGGGACTCCCAGGTCTCGATCGGCGGCCTCAAGGTCGACCTCACCGAGGTCGAGCAGACCCTCGCCGCCCTCCCCCACGTCCGGGAGGCCGTCGTGGTCTTCGACGAGGGCGCGATCGAGGCCTACCTCTCCGCCGAGGACGGCGCCGACCGGGCACTCGTCCAGGACGGGCTCGCCCGGCAGCTGGCCGCCTACAAGCGGCCGCGCCGGCTCGCCTTCCTCCCCCAGCTCCCCCGTACCGCCACCGGCAAGCTGCTGCGCGACCCGGCCGCCCTGCGCGCCGCCGCCGGCTGAACCGGGCGCGCCGCGACCCGGCGCGCCCGCCCGCATGCCACCCCACGCCACCGGCCGGGACCTCGCGCCCCGGCCGCCACGAACCACCCGGAAGGGCCGGGCGGGATTCCCCGACGGGCAGCCACGGCCTGCCCCCGGAGCCCCCGGTCCGCCCCGAAGGACCGCTTTCCCCTCCCCGACGACCCCGTGCGCACCGCCTGCGCCCGGGCACAAGGAGCACACCATGCAGGACCGCATCCGCGCGTTCGTCCTCTCCGCACTGGCCGAGATGCAGTACGACGTCGAGGGCGTCACCGGCGACACCGACCTCGGCCCGGCCGGCCTGGACCTGGAGTCGCTCGCCCTCGCCGACCTCTCGGTCCAGGTCGAGGACGAGTTCGGGGTCAAGTTCGACCTCGACGAGATGGAGACCACCGCGCTGATGACGCTCGACCAGTTCACCGCCGACGTCGAGGCCCGGATCACCGCCGCCACCGCCACCTCGGGCAGCCCGGCGTGACCGACCTCGCCCGCCCCGACCGGGCCGAGGTCCTGGAGATGCTCGCGGCGTTCGGGCAGCGCGCCGCCGAGGACGTGCCCGATGAACTCGGCTCGCTCGAACTCACCTGGCTGATAGCCGAGTTCGAGCAGCGTTACGGCATCGAGCCGGATCTGGACGACGAGGCCTTCGAGGCCGTCCGGACGGTGGACGACGCCGTCGCGGTGTTCCGCGCGGCCGTGCTCGCGGCCGGCGGCGGTGCGGTCGACGGCGGCACGGCCGACACGCCCGCCGACGCCACCGGGGCCGCCGGGGCCGCCGTCACTGCGGGAGCCGCAGGAGCCGCGCGGCCATGAACCGCCACGCCCCGACCGCCGTCCGGCCCGTGGTGACCGGTGTCGGCGTGCTCAGCGCCGCCGGCGAGGGGACCACCGCGCTGGCCGAGGCCGTCGTGCACGGCAAGGCCGCGTTCGGCCCGGTCACCCGGTTCGACGTGTCCGCCCGCCGCACCACCCGCGCCGCGCTGCTGCCCGAACCGCGCCCGCTCGCCGACGCGGTGCTCGCCGCCGTCGGCCAGGCCTGCCGCGCGGCCGGTCTGGACCCGGCCGACCCGGACGGCGGCCCGCCCGTGCTGCTCGCCCTGCACAGCGACCGGCACACCCGGGCCACCCTGGCCGAGGTGTCCGCCGGGACCACCGCCCGCTGGGGCGGCCCGGGGGTCCTGCGCGGCTACACCGGCGCCTGCGTGGCGGCCGGGACGGCCGTCGCCGACGCCGCCCAGCTGGTCGCCACCGGCCGCCGGGACCGGGTCCTGGTCGCCGCCGGGCACCTGGTCGAACCGGGCGTCTTCGCCGCCTTCGACGCCGGCCGGGCGCTCGCCCGGGACGGTGAACTGCGCCCGTTCAGCACCGGCCGCAGCGGCACCCTGCTCGGCGACGCGGCGGTCGCCGTGCTGGTCGAGGCCGAGCCGGAGGCCGAGCGGCGCGGCGCCCCCGTACTGGCCCGGCTGGCCGGCTGGGGCCGGGCCGGCGACGCCCACCACGTCTGCCGCCCCGAGCCCGGTGGCGACGGCGTGGCCCGGGCGATCGGGGCCGCGCTCGGCCGGGCCGGCGTCGCGCCGGAGGAGGTCGACTACGTCAACGCCAACGGCACCGGCTCGACCCTCTCCGACCACGCCGAGGCCCTCGCCCTGCGGCGGGTCTTCGGCGAGCACACCGACCGGCTGCCGGTCAGCTCCAGCAAGGCCGTGCACGGCCACGCCCTGGAAGCCTCGGCCCTGCTCGAACTCGTGGTCACCATCGGCGCGTTGACCGACGGACTGCTGCCGGTCAACGCCGGCTGGCTGGGCCCGGACCCGGAGATCGACCTGGACCTCGTCCTGGACGGCCCGCGCACCGCCCGGCCGCGCTACGCGCTCACCCTCAACTCCGCCTTCGGCGGCGCCAACACCGCACTCCTGGTGGCCGCCCGATGACCGCGCTGCGCATCCTCGCCGAGGCCGCCTGGCCCGACCCCGAAGCCCGCGGGCCCGAGCAACTGCCGCCGCTGCCCGGCTTCTCCGCGTCCACCTTCAACCCGCTGGTCGCCGAGACCGCCGAGCGCTGCCTGCGCGCCCGCCACGGCGCCGCCCCCGCGCCCGGCCGGACGGCACTGCTGCTGGTCAGCGCGAGCGGCGACCTCGCCACCGCCCGGGCCATCGAGGAGGCCGCCGCCGACACCGCCCGGCGGATGCCCCCGCTGCTGTTCTTCCAGTCCAACCCGAACGCCGTGCTCGGCCACATCGCCGCCCGCTGGGGCCTGACCGGCCCCGTGGTGGCGATCTGCCCGGCCGAACCTCCGCCACCCGGACGGGTCCCCCAGGACGCGCTGGACCTGGCGGAACTGCTGCTCGCCGACGGCGACGCCGACCAGGTCCTGGTCATCGCCGCAGAGCAGGCGGAGCAGACCGACGAGGACGCCGACGGCGCCGACAACACCGACCGGGCGGTGGCCCTCCTGGTCGCCACCGCCTGACCGGACCCCGAACCGGCCCCGACCCGAACCCACAGCAAGAACCCGCAGCACGAACCCGCAGCACGAACCCGACGTACCGACCGAAGCACCGACCCGAACCCGCCGCCCGCCCCAGCCCCACCCCTGCGCACCCAGCGGCGCGAGCGGTCCCCCGCCCGCCGCGTCCCGCCGCAGCACGCCCGCACGCCCCGCACCTCGGGAGGGATCCACCCCGTGAGCATCCGCAGTATCCGCACCCTGCTGGCGGACGACCCGGCCGTCGGCGCCGGCAACGTCCTCACCCGCCGCATCGAACTCGGCCTCGGTCTCGACGAGCCGCTGCTGACCTTCGACACCCCGGTGGACGACCACGCCGCCTGGCAGCCGCTGACCCTCACCGAGCTGGACCGCGCCGTCCGGGCCAGGGCCGCCGCCCTGCACGCCCTCGGCATCGGCCGCCGCGACCCGGTGGTGGTGTACGCCGGCGACGCCGCCGACCAGGTCCTCGCCTTCCTCGCGCTGGCCCGGATCGGCGCCATCCCGGCGCTGCTCAACCCCAACCTGGACGGCGAGCGGGCCGCCCGCTACATCGCCAAGCTCGGACCGGTCGGCGTCCTCGCCGACCCGCCGCACCTGGCCGCGCTGGCCGGCCACGAGACCGGCGCCCCGGCGCTGCCGGAGATCGCGACGCTCGGCGCCGGCGACCCCGAGGAGGCCCCCGCGCCCTACCGGCACTCGCCCGACGACCCGGTGGCGATCACCCACTCCTCCGGCACCACCGGACTGCCCAAGGCCGTGGTCCACTCGCACGCGAGCCTCTACGCGGCGATCCGCCACCGCGCCCGGCTGCCCCGCCCGCAGGGGCAGGAGCGGATGCTCAGCGCGCTGCCCGCCCCGCACGCCGCCACCCTGATCGCGGTCAACCTCTCGCTCGCCTCGCACACCCAGCTCGCCGTGCTCTCCAGCCAGTCCGGCGCCGGTGTGCTGGACGCGATCGAGCAGTGGAGCCCCAGCGGCGTGGTCGGCTTCGCCGCCACCTGGGCCGAGCTCGCCCACCACGACCTCACCGCGAGGAAGTTGGACTCCGTCGCGCTCTGGTGGAACACCGGGGACTGCGCCCACGAGGTGCACATCCGCCGCCTGGTCGCCTCCGGCAGCCGCGAGTCGGTCACCCGCGAGGGCCGGGTCCGGGTGCCGGGCTCGCTGTTCGTGGACGGCCTCGGCTCCACCGAGATGGGCCACTCGCACTTCTTCATCACCCACGGCCCCGGCACCGAGCGCTACGGCCGCTGCGTCGGCCGCCCGCACGCCTTCGTCGACTGCGAGCTGGTCGGCCCGGACGGCGAGCCGCTCGGCCCCGGCGAGGTCGGCGAACTCGCCACCACCTCACCGACCCTGGCGCTCGGCTACTGGAACGACTCGGCCACCACCTACCGCACCCGGCTGCGCGGCCGCTTCCTCACCGGCGACCTGATGTACCGGGACGAGGAGGGCTACTACTACCACGTCGACCGGGCCGTCGACTCGGTCGAACTCGGCGACGGCAAGCGGCTGTTCACCGCGATGTCGGAGGAGAGGGTGCTGGCCGCCCACCCCGACGTGCTGGACTGCACCGTGGTCGCGGTGCGCGACGGCGACCGGGTGGTCACCGATGTGCTGCTGGTCCTCGCCGCCGGCGCCGACCCGGACGCCGACCGCACCGAGGCCGTCACGGCCGCCCTGGACGAGGCCGCCGCGGCCACCGTCCGCCAGGTGCTCGTGGTCTCCGGGGACGACATCCCGCTCGGCCCGACCGGCAAGGTGCGCAAGGTGCTGCTGCGCCAGCGCTACCTCGACTCGGTCGCCACCGCCCCGGTGGCAGCCCGGGCAACCGCTCCCGCCGAGGCGGTGGCCGCCCGATGAGCGCCGCCCGCCGCCCGGGCGCCGTGGTCACCGGCATCGGCCTGGTCACCCCGCTCGGCCGCAAGCCCGCCGAGGTCTTCGACGCCCTCACCGCCGGCCGCTCCGGCATCCGCGCCGTCCCCGAGGGCCACGCCGCCCACGGCTGGCTGAACGCCGCCGGAATCGCCCCGGCGATCGACGGCCGCGAGGTGCTGCCGCCCACCGAGACCCGCTGCGTGGACCGCTTCGTGCTGCTCGCGCTGGCCGCCGCCGACGACGCCCTCGCCGACGCAGGCCTGGTCGTCGGCCGGGACGCCGACCCGCACCGCACCGCCGTGGTGCTGGCCACCGGCGGCGGCGGACTGGAGACCTTCGAGCAGCAGTCGCAGCGGCGGACCGAACGCGGCCGCCCCGGCGTCAGCCCGTACCTGCTGCCCGGCATGCTCTCCAACATGGCCACCGCCCGGATCGCCATCAAGCACGGCATCCGAGGCTTCAGCACCGCCATCGTGACCGCCTGCGCGGCCGGTGCCCAGGCCGTCGCCGAGGGCCTGCGCCTGATCCGCTCCGGCGACGCGGACGTGGTGGTGTGCGGCGGCACCGAGTCCTCGCTGCACCCCACGATCGCCGCCGCCTTCACCAACGCCCGTGCGCTGGCCTCCGGTTGGGACGACCCGGCGCAGGCGAGCCGGCCGTTCGACAGCCGCCGCAACGGCTTCGTGCTGGGCGAGGGCAGCGCCGTCCTGATCCTGGAGAGCCCCGAGCACGCCGCCGCCCGCGGCGCCGCCGGCTACGCCGAGCTCACCGGCTGGGGCGCCTCCACCGACGCGCACCACCCGACCATGCCGCGCCCCGACGGCGCGGGCGCCGCCGACGCGATGCGCTCCGCCCTCGCCAACGCGGGCCTGGCCCCGGCCGACATCGGCTACGTCAACGCCCACGGCACCGGCACCAAGCTCGGCGACGTCGCCGAGACCGCCGCCCTGCGGTCGGTCTTCGGCGGACACACCCCCGCGGTCAGCTCCACCAAGGGGGCCACCGGTCATCTACTGGGCGCCGCAGGCGCGTTGGAGGCAGCGGTCACCGCCCTGGCGGTGGCCCGGGGGACGCTGCCGCCGACCGTCAACCTCACCGAGCCGGACCCGGCCTGCGACCTGGACCACGTCCTGGGCGCGGCCCGGACCGGCCCGCTCACCGCGGCCCTGAGCAACGCCTTCGCCTTCGGCGGGCACAACCTCAGCCTGGTCTTCGAGCCCGCCTCCACCCCGTCCCTCCGCTGACGCCGCACCGCGCCGTAGCCCGGACACCAGTGCCAGGCCTCAACTCGCGATCCCCCGGGGAGATCCCGTTGTCCATCCAGTCCATAGCCCACGTCGAGTACCACAGCGCCGACGCCGACGCCACCGCGGCGGCGCTCTGCGCCGACTACGGCTTCACCGCCGTCCCGCCCGAGCCGGAACAGCTCGCCGCGGCCGAGTCCGCGCACGCCCGCACCGTCCTGGTGCGCCAGGGCAGCATCGAGTTCCTGCTGCGCTCCGCCACCGACCCCGCGCACCCGGTGGCCCGCTACGCCGCCCGCCACGGCGAGGGCGTGGCCGCCCTCGCGCTGTCCTGCCCCGACCCGCAGGCCGCCCTCGACCGCGCCGAGCGGCACGGCGCCCGCGTCCTGGACCGGGCCGGCGGGCTGGTGGCCGGCTTCGGCGACACCGCGCTGCGGTTCGTCCCCGAGGCCCCGGCCGCGGCCGAGCCGGACGGGGCCGGCCCGCAGCTGCTGGACGCCCTCGACCACGCCGCGATCTGCCTGCCGGCCGGCCAACTGGCGGACGCGGTGCGCTTCTGCGAGGCCGCGCTCGGCATGCACCGGATCTTCGGCGAGTACATCGAGGTCGGCGAGCAGGCGATGGACTCCAGCGTGGTGCAGAGCGCCTCCGGCGAGGTCACCTTCACCCTGATCGAGCCCGACACCAGCCGCCGGTCCGGCCAGATCGACACCTTCCTCGCCGACCACGACGGCGCCGGCGTCCAGCACCTCGCCTTCCGCACCGGGGACATCGCCGCCGCCGTGCGCAGCGCCCGCGACCGGGGCGTGGCGTTCCTGACCACGCCCGGCACCTACTACGACGCGCTCGCCGAGCGGCTCGGCGCCACCGCCATCCCGGTCGAGACCCTGCGCGAGCTGGACGTCCTGGTCGACCAGGACCACGGCGGGCAGCTGTTCCAGATCTTCGCCCGGTCCACCCACCCCCGGCGGACGTACTTCGTGGAGCTGATCGAGCGCCAGGGCGCCGGCACCTTCGGCACCGCCAACATCAAGGCCCTGTACGAGGCCGTCGAACGGCAGCGCGCCGCCGCCTCCGTCTGAGTCCCCCCGCACCGCCCGAAGAGGAGGCCCGACCCCCATGACCACCGCACCCGAGTTCCACCTCACCGAGGCCGAACGCGCCTTGCTGCCCACCCCCGAGGAGGTGGCCGGCTACCTGGAGCACGGCTGGTACCTGTCCCGCCGGCTGTTCAGCGACGAGGAGCTGGACACCCTCCAGGCCGCCACCGAGCACTACTACACCGGCCACCGCGACCGCACCCTGCCGGTCCGCCCGCCGCGCCTCGCCTCCTGGGAGGCCTCGGACGGCCCGGTCCAGCGGCACAACGACTACGTGCACTACGAGAGCGACGCGATCGGCGCGATCCTGCGCAAGCCGCTGCTCGGCGCCGTCGCCGCGCTGCTCGCCGAGGCCGAGGAGGTCCGGGTCTTCCAGGCGACGCTCATCTACAAGCCCCCGGTGCCGGGCGAGCCCAGCAACCAGGTGCCGTGGCACTTCGACAAGCACTACTGGCAGACCTCCTCCTCGGACCGGATGCTGACCGCCTTCCTGCCGTTCCACGACTGCGGCGAGGAGAACGGCACCATCACCATGGTCGACGGCAGCCACCGCTGGAAGGAGCTGTCCTCCGGGGAGGACTCCACCCGGCACTTCGCCGAGCGCGACAACTCCGAGCTGGACTCCATCCTGGACGCCAACGCGGAGTACAACGGCACCGAGGTCCGCAAGGTCCCGATGATCATCCCGCGCGGGCACGTCAGCTTCCACCACTGCCGCACCTACCACGGCAGCGGCCCCAACCTGGCCTCCTTCCCGCGCCGCGCCGTCTCGCTGCACCTCCAGGACGGCGGCAACACGTACCAGGCCGCCACCCGCCCGGACGGCGGGCCGGTGGTCTACAACCACGACGTGCTGGTCCGCCGCACCCCCGACGGCCGGCCCGACTACGCCGACCCGGACTACTGCCCGACCGTCTGGCGGGGAGCGCTGTGACCCCTGGGGCACCCGCCGACACCGCAGGTGTCGACACCGTACCCGCCGCACCCGCCGCGGCGGCCGCGGGCTCCGCGCCCGCGCCCGCGCCCGCCGTGGCGGCGCTCGACACGCCCGAGCGGCGGTACCGGATGCTGCGGCTGATCCGCTCCTTCGAGGAGCGGGCCCTCGGCCTGGTCAAGTCCGGGGTGATCACCGGCGGCATCCACCCCTACATCGGGCAGGAGGCCGTCGCGGTCGGCGTCTGCGCCGCGCTCGGCGCCGGCGACCGGCTCGCCTCCACCCACCGGGGCCACGGCCATGTGCTGGCCCGGGGCCTCGACCCGGCCCGGATGCTGGCCGAACTCGCCGGGCGGGTCGGCGGGTCCAACCGGGGCCGGGGCGGCTCGATGCACGCCGCCGACCTACGGCTGGGCATCCTCGGCGCCAACGGCATCGTCGGCGCCGGCGCCCCGATCGCGGTCGGCGCCGCCTGGGCCGACCGGCAGGCCGGCACGGACGCGGTCGCGGTGGCGTTCTTCGGCGACGGCGCGCTCAACCAGGGCGTGCTGCTGGAGTCGCTCAACCTGGCCGCGATGTGGCGGCTGCCGGTGCTCTTCGTCTGCGAGAACAACGGCTACGCCACCACCCTGCCCGCCGGCACCGCGGTGGCGGGCAGCGCGGTGGGCCGGGCCGCCGCCTTCGGCATCCCGGCCACCGAGGTGGACGGCATGGACACCGAGGCGGTGCGGGCCGCCGCCGAGGAGGCCGTCGCCCGGGCCCGGAACGGCGGCGGGCCCGGCTTCCTGGAATGCCGCACCTACCGGTTCGAGGGCCACCACACCATGGAACGGCTGATGAAGCTGAACTACCGCACCCCCGAGGAGGTGGCCTCCTGGCGCGAGCGCGACCCGCTCCTCCGGGCCGCCGACGCGATCGGCGCCGCGCGCGCCGCCGCCCTGGACGCCGAGGTCGACGCCCGGCTCGCGGCGGCCGAGGAGTTCGCGCTCGCCTCGCCGCACCCCGATCCGGCCGGCGCCGCCGACCACCTGTACGCCTCCGGCCTGCGGCCCCGGGCGGGGGCGGTCGCATGAGACTGTCGTACACCAAGGCGCTCAACCGGGCGCTGGCCGACGAACTGGACGGCGACCCCTCGGTCTGCGTGTTCGGCGAGGACATCGGCGCCGGGATGGCCGGGCCCACGCTCGGGCTGCTGGACCGGTTCGGGCCGGAGCGGATCGTCGACACCCCGCTCTCCGAGCAGGCGTTCACCGCGATGGCGGTCGGTGCGGCACTGGCCGGGCGGCGGCCGGTGCTGGAGTTCCAGATCCCGTCCCTGCTGTTCCTGGTCTTCGAGCAACTCGTCAACCAGGCACACAAGTTCTCGCTGATGAGCGGCGGGCAGGCGGGCGTCCCGCTGACCTGTCTGGTCCCCGGCTCCGGCTCCCGCAGCGGCTGGGCCGGCCAGCACTCGGACCACCCGTACAGCCTGTTCGCGCACTCGGGTGTGAAGACCGTCGTCCCGGCCACGCCGACCGACGCCTACGGGCTGCTCCGCTCGGCGATCCAGGACCCGGACCCGGTGGTGGTGTTCGCCCCGGCCGCCGCGCTGCCGGTCCGCGAGACCGTCACCTGGGACCTCGCGCCGGTGCCGCTCGGCCGGGCCCGGGTGCACCGCGAGGGCACCGATGTCACCGTGGTGGCGGTCGGGCACCTGGTGCACGACGCGCTGGCGGTGGCCGAGGAACTCGCCGGCGAGATCTCGGTCGAGGTGCTCGACCCGCGCACCCTGTACCCGTTCGACTGGGACGCGCTGGGCGCGTCGCTGGAGCGCACCGGGCGACTGGTGGTGATCGACGACTCCAACCGCAGCTGCGGGATCGGCGCGGAGGTGCTGGCCACCGCCGCCGAGGAGTTCCGGCTCACCGCCCCGCCCCGCCGGATCACCCGCCCGGACGGCACGGTGCTGCCGTTCGCCCCCGAGCTGGACCGGGCGCTGCAGCCCGACCGGGAGCAGCTGCGGCACGCGCTGCGCGCCGTCATGAAGTAGATCCCGCGCTCGCTGAGCGTCGAGCACCCTCCGGGGGCGGCCACCCAGGCCGCCCCCGGTCGGCGTTCGGAGCACTGTGGGCGCGGCCGCGTTCGGAGCACCGTGGGCGCGGCCGCGCTCAGAGCACCTTGGGCACGGCCGCGAGCAGCGCCGGGAGCCGGTCCGACGGGTCCCGGTAGCGGTGCAGGGCCGCCCGGCCGTCCGTGCCGCGCAGCCGTGCGGCCAGCCGGGCGGGGACCACCAGCGTGGTGAGGAGCCCGGTGCCGCCGAAGCCCTCGACGCTCCACGAGACCCACGGCAACGGGTAGTTGGCGGTCGGACTGAAGAACACCGGCCGCTGCCCCTGGAAGCTGGCGTCGTAGAGGCCGAAGCGGCTCCAGTTGGAGAAGCTGAACCGGCGGTGCTGCGGGTCGAAGCCGAGCGGCACGCACCCGGCCAGCCCGGGGCGGCCCAGCTCGGCCAGGAAGCGGAGGTTGGAGCGCAGGTTGAGGTGCTCCTCCGCGTAGTCCCGCACGGCGGTACGCAGCGCGCCGGCGAGGGCGCCGGGGCCGTCGGCGGGCGTGTACGGCAGGTGGATGTCGCCGAGCAGGTTGCCGATCAGGGTGTCCGGCAGGCCGAGCGGGCGTCGGACGTTGACCGGGACGGCGAGCCAGCGGGTCTCCGGGTCGTCGTCCAACTCCCTGACGGTGTGCACGACATGGGCGCAGACGGCGTCGCCGGCGGAGACCTTGACCCCGGCCGCCGCGCCGAACTCCTCGCGCATCCGGGCGATCTCATCGTCCCCGAAGTAGAGCTGCACGGTGCGGTTGGCGCGCGGTCCGGCGGCCACCTCCCGCTCCAGCAGCAGGCGTTCGGCCTCCTCCGGCACCCGGAAGCCGGGCCGGCCGCAGTCCTCGGCGGGCAGGACCCGGTCGAGCAGCGCGTCCTGGTCCTCGACGAGTTCGGCCACCGGCAGCTCCTCCCCCTCGACCGCCGCCGACCAGGCGCGCAGCAGCAGGGCGAAGCTCTGCAGGTCGCCGATCGCGTGGTGCCAGGAGCAGCCGAGCACGGTGCCGCCGTCGCCGGTGCGGGTGACCCGGACGCCGAACAGCGGCCCGTCGCCGGTGCGGGCGGCCCGGGCGTCCAGCGGGTCGACGTGCTGCGCGCCGGGCGCGGTGACCCGGCCCATCGACTCGGCGAGGGTGCCCTCGACGCGGTAACTCACCATCGGGACACCGGAGTCGTCGCAGACCGCCTCCAACACCCCGTCGACGGTGCGCAGTCGGCCGGCGAACACCGGGACCCGCTCCAGCGCCCGGGCCAGCCCGGCGGCGAGCCGCTCCTCGTCCAGGGCCCGGTCGAAGAACAGCACGACCGAGACCGAGAGGTCGGCGAGCATGGTGTCGACGAGACCGCAGCGGAGCACCGTCCCGGGCGCGACGCCGGCTCTGACCGTTCGGGTGTCGCGCAACTGCGGCCAGACGCTCAATGGATCCATCCCGGGGCTCGCGTGGCGTGTCGTACGGAGGGCCCCGACGACCGTACCGATCTCCCCGAACGATAGGGCAGTACCCGGGCGGCAATCCAGTGGTCCAGTCCAATTCCCCGGCATCGGCCCGCCCGGCCGCCCCGCACCCTCCGTGACCGGGCCCGGCGGGCGCCGCCGTACCGGGTGACCGGGTCGGGCGGACTCGGTGGCCGGGCCGGGCGGGCGCCACCCGACTAGACTCCGAAGCATGGGAGAGCGCCCGGGCGCGCCCGACGCGCCGCCCCTGGTCCTCGTCACCGACACGGATTCGCAGTTGCTGGATCCGCGCCGGGCGTACCACGTCGGCCGCGACCCGACCAGTGAGATCGTCCTCGACGACCCCCGGGTCTCCTGGCACCACGCCGTGCTGCGCGCCAGCGCCGACCACTGGCAGCTGGAGGACGTCGGCAGCACCAACGGCACCTTCGCCGACAGCCGCCGGATCCGGTCCGAGGAGGTCGGCCCCGGCACCAGGCTGCGGTTCGGCGACGTGGCGGACGGGCCGTCCGCCACCTTCGCCGGCCTTCCCGCCGCCGCGCCGGCCGCTGCGCCGGCTGCTCCCGCTGCGCCCGCTGCCCCCGCCGCCCCCGCCGCCGATCGGCCCTCGCTCGTCGCCCCGGCCCTCTCCGGCACCTTCCGCCGGCCCAGCGCCGTCCTCAGGCTGCCCGGCCGCACGGTGCGGATCGGCCGGGCCCCCGACAACGAGCTGGTGCTGGAGGACCTCGTGGTCTCCCGGCACCACGCCGAGCTGCGCACCCTGCCCGACGGCGGCCACGAGATCGTCGACCTGGGCAGCCACAACGGCACCTACCTCAACGGCCGCCCCGTCCAGCGCGCCCCGATCGGCCCGGCCGACATCGTCGGCATCGGCCACTTCGCGCTCTGCCTGTCCGGCGACGAGCTCGTCGAGTACACCGACACCGGAGAGGTCTCGCTCAATGTGCAGGGCCTGGTCGTACGGGTCGGCTCCGACCGGCGGGTGCTGCTCGACGACGTCTCCTTCCCGCTCGCCGAGAAGGCCCTGCTCGCCGTGGCCGGCCCCAGCGGCGCCGGCAAGTCCACCCTGCTGAACGCGCTCACCGGGCTGCGTCCGGCCGACGAGGGCACCGTGCTCTACGACGGACGCAACCTCTACCGCGACTACGCCGAGCTGCGCCGCCGGATCGGCCTGGTGCCGCAGGACGACATCCTGCACACCCAGCTCACCGTCCGCCGCGCGCTCTCCTACGCCGCCGAGCTGCGCTTCCCCGGCGACACCGCCAAGGAGGAACGGGAGGCCAGGGTCTCCGAGGTGATCCACGAGCTCGGCCTGGACGCCCGCGCCGACCTGGTGATCTCCAGCCTCTCCGGCGGCCAGCGCAAACGCGTCAGCGTCGCCCTCGAACTGCTCACCAAGCCCTCGCTGCTCTTCCTCGACGAGCCCACCTCCGGCCTGGACCCGGGCATGGAGCGCTCGGTGATGCAGATGCTGCGCGGCCTGGCCGACGACGGTCGCACCGTCGTCGTGGTCACCCACAGTGTGCTCAGCCTGGACGTCTGCGACCGGCTCCTGGTGCTCGCCCCCGGCGGTCGCACCGCCTACTACGGCCCGCCCGACGAGGCCCTGCCGTTCTTCGGCTTCACCGAGTGGCCGCAGGCCTTCGAGGCGTTCGAGAACGAGGACCACGCGGCCTGGCAGCGCCGCTTCCGGGAGTCTCCCCAGTACGAGCGCTACGTCGCCGCCGGAGCCCTGCCGCCCGTCCGCCCGGTCCCGGTGGCCGGCCCCGGGGCGCAGGCCGCCGACAGCATCGGCCCGGAGCAGCCGCAGGGCTGGTTCGCCCAGCTGGGCACGCTGATCCGCCGCTACACGGCGGTGCTCGCCGCGGACCGGCTGTTCCTCACCGTGATGATCGCCCTGCCGTTCCTGATCGGCGTGATGTGCCGGGCGATGGCGGGCAGCCGGCTCTCCTCCGACAACGCGCTGAACTGCCTGCTCACGCTCTGCATCGGCGGCCTGCTCACCGGCTCGGCCAACGCGGTGCGCGAGATCGTCAAGGAACGGCCGATCTACCAGCGAGAACGCGTGGTCGGGCTGTCCCGCTCGGCCTATCTGGTCTCCAAGGTGGTGGTGCTCGGCACGATCACGGTGACGCAGGCCGCCGTACTGACGGTGGTCGGCCTGGCCGGCGTGGACCTGAGCCCGACCCTGGCCAACGGGGTGACGGTGCACAGCGGCGTCCTGCTGCCACCACTGGCCGAACTGATCATCGCGGTGGCATTGCTCTCCTTCTCCGCGATGATGCTCGGCCTGCTGGTCTCCGCCGTGGTCCGCAAGGAGGAGGCCACGATGCCGCTGCTGGTGCTGCTCTCCGTGGTGCAGATCGTGTTCAGCGGCGCCATGCTGAAGCTGCACGGCGTGCCCGGCCTGGAGCAGTTCTCCTGGCTGGTGCCGTCCCGCTGGGGCCTGTCGGCGATGGCCCGCACCGTCGACCTGCACACCGTCCTGCCGACCGCGATCACGGCCGACCCGATGTTCCGGCAGGACCGGGCCGGGTGGCTGCTGTCACTGGCCCTGCTGGTCGGACTCGCGGTGCTGCTGGCCGTGGCCGTGCTCGCCCTGCTGCGCCGGCAGGAGCCGGCGATCATGCGGAAATGAACCGGCGCGAGTGAATCGCCGCGAGCGGATCAACGGAAGTGAACCAGCGGAAGCGACCCTGCGGAAGTGAACCTGCCGATGGACGAGTTCGGGTTCCGCCCCACCCATGTGGCCCCACCCGACGGCCTGCCCAGCTGGGCCGCCCCGGACCCGGCGCAACCCGCGTCCCCGCTGGACCCGCTGCTGCCGCTGCAGTTGCTCGGCCGCGCCGGGGACTGGGCCCAGGTGCTCTGCTCCAACGGCTGGACCACCTGGGTCGACGGCCGGCTGCTGCTCTCGCTCCCCGGCGCCCCGCCCACCGCCACCGGCCCGCCGGCCCGCACCGCGGACCCGCGCCCCGCCCTCGCCGAGGCGGAGGGCGGCCTGGCCCGCTACCGCTCGCTGCTGGAGGACCTCGCCGCGGGCGGCGTCGACCTGGAGACCTTCCGGGACCGGGCGCGCGGCCTGCGGATCGGGCTGGTCGTCGACGGCGAGCGGCTCTGGGTGTTCGACCCGGTGCACGACCGCTGGTCCTACTGCGACGGCCTCCAGCTGCACACCTACGCCGTCGGCGACCGGCCGCGGCTGCCCGACAGCGGGCGGCCGGCCGCCGGGACGCCGAAGGCCGCGCGGCCCGACGCCGGGACGCCGGACGACGGACCGCCACCGGACGCCGGTGAGCCGACCCGGCTGGTGGGGCCGTGAGCACGCCCCCGGACCCGCCGCCCGCACCGTCGCCCGGTGACCGGCCGCCCGGCGATCCGTCGCCCGCCCCGGACCCGCCCGAGGAGCCCTCCCCGCACCCGCCCGAGGAGCCCTCCCCGCACCCGCCCACCGCGGCGCGGCCCACCGAGGTTCCCGACGCCGGCCCCACCGCGGCGGCCGCCCCCGCCGTGCCCGGACCCGTGCCCGGACCCGACCTCCCGGCGGACCCCGACGACGACGCCCTCGCCCTGCCGAGCCTGCCCGCCGGCCTGGTCGGCCGCCGGGTCGCCGGGTACCGGCTGGAGGCGGAGATCGGCCGCGGCGGCATGGCCGTCGTCTACCGGGCCAAGGACCTGCGGCTGGGCCGCACCGTCGCGGTCAAACTGCTCGCCCCCGAACTGGCCCGCAACGAGGTGTTCCGGCGCCGCTTCATCCACGAGTCGCAGGTGGCCGCCGCGATCGACCACCCGCACATCATCCCGGTGTTCGAGGCCGGCGAGGCGGACGGCATCCTCTTCATCGCGATGCGCTACGTCGAGCACGGCGACCTGCGCGGCCTCATCTCCCGGAAGGGCCCCTTCACGGTCGAGCGGGCCGCCGGGCTCGCCCTGCAGATCGCGTCCGCGCTGGACGCCGCGCACGACCACGACCTGGTCCACCGGGACGTCAAACCCGGCAATGTGCTCGTCGCCCCCGGCACCGACAGCGAGCACCCCGAACACCTCTACCTCGCCGACTTCGGCCTCACCAAGAAGTCCCTCTCGCTGAGCGGCCTGACCGGCGTCGGCCAGATCGTCGGCACCCTCGACTACGCCGCGCCCGAGCAGATCTCCGGCCGACCGCTGGACGGCAGCTGCGACCAGTACGGCCTCGGCTGCGTCGTCTTCGAGATGCTCTCCGGAGCACCGCCGTTCCGCCGGGAGAGCGACCTCGCGCTGCTCTGGGCCCACCTCAACGACCCGCCGCCCACCGTGCGCGAGCACCGGCCCGACCTGCCCCCGGCCGTGGACGAGGTGGTCGGCCGGGCCCTCGCCAAGACCCCCGAGGAGCGCTTCGCCACCTGTCTGCAGTTCGTCGCCGAGCTGCGCGCGGCGGCCACCGTCCCCCCGGCCACCGGCCCGCCCGGCGCCCAGTGGGGCACGGCCGGCCCACCGACCCAGGTCGTCGCCGCCGTCGCACCCCCGTTCGGCGCCACCCCCGGCGTACCCGAACCCCCCGCCTGGGCCCTCCCGGCCGTCCACCCGCCCGGCCCCGGCCACTGGCGGTAACGGCCCACCGGGCGACGGCCCGGGCCGTTGTCGGTGCCGCCTGCTTCGATGTCCCCGACAGCGAGAACGGCAGAGCGGCGACCGGGGAGCATCCGTGGGCACGTGGGGCAGTGGGAACTTCGAGAGCGACACGGCGCTGGACCACCTGTCGGCCGTCGTCGGCCGGCTCGTCGAGGAGGTCGCCGAGGCGATGGCCGGCGATCCGGTCGGCCTCGAACCCGACGAGTACTGGGGTGTCGCCGTGCCGTGCCAGCTGGAACTGCTGCACGTCCTCGCCCGGTCCGGCCACGCCAGCGGCGAGCTGCCGGAGGCCGAGGTGGTCGAGGGCTGGAAGGAGACGTTCATGGCCGTCTGGGAGCGCACCATCGACGGCCTGGAGCCCAAGCCCGAGTACAAGAAGCAGCGCCGGGAGGTGCTGATCCGCACCTTCGACCAACTGGCCGCCGACGCGCGGCAGGCAGCGGCCGACCAGGACGTCTAAAGCTTGTTCCGGAAGGTCTGGGACTGGGCATTTCTCCGGTATGGGTGGGGTGCTCCGGGTTGAGCCGGTGTGGGTGGAGACGTTCACGGGTCTGCGGATGCGGCAGTTCAAGGGCCTGGTGCGGGTGGTGCGGGAGCGGGGTGGCAACGGGCCGGGCGGTGGCAGGCCGTGGTGCCTGCCGCTGCCCGACCGGGTCCTGCTGGTGGCCGTGTACTACCGGACCAACCTCACGATGCGCCAGCTCGCGCCGCTGTTCGGGATCTCGACGGCCACGGTCTGCCGCGTCGTCCAGCGCCTGGGCCCGCTCCTGGCACTTCAGGCCGCTCCACGCCCGACCCCGGGCGTGGAGCGGCTGTGGATCGTCGACGGCACCCTGGTCCCCGTGCGCGACCGCACCGTCGCCGCATCGAGCCGCAACTACCGGTTCTCGGCGAACGTGCAGGTCGTCGTCGACGCCGACACCCGCCTCGTGGTGGCTACGGCCCGCCCCGTGCCGGGCAACAGGGCCGACGCGCACGCCTGGCGGGCCTCCGACCTGCCCACCACGTGCGCGGGCACCACGGTCCTGGCGGACGGCGCGTACATCAACACCGGCCTGGCCGTCCCGCACCGCAGACGCGCCGGCCGTCCCCTCCTGCGGGCCCAGCAGGAGGACAACGCCGAACACCGACGCGTACGCGCCCGCGTCGAGCACACCCTCGCCCGCATGAAGAACTGGAAGATCCTCCGGGACTGCCGGCAGAAGGGCGACGGCCTGCACCACGCCGTGCAGGCCGTCGCCCACATGCACAACCTCGCCCGAACCGCATGAAACCAGCAGGTCAAAGCACACGCCGACCTGCCCCCACCCGGACTTCTGCAACAAGCTTTAGGAGGTCTCGCCGCGGCGGGGCAGGCGGGTGGCGGCGAGGGCGCCGAGGGTGCCGGTCAGCAGGCCCCAGCCGGCGGCGAGCGGTACGAGGATCCAGAGCACCGGATCGAGCGTCAGGGTGCCGCCGGTCAGGGCGGCGGCCGGGCCGACCGGGCCCACCGCCGGGCCGAGGACGGAGCTGAGCAGGTCGCCCAGGCCGCCCTCGCCGAGGCCGACCCCGAGCACCGAGAGGCCGTAGTCGGCGGAGATCCTGGTCCAGACGCCGACCAGCAGCATGGTGACGGCGGCGGCCGCCGCCAGCCGCACCGCGTGCTGCCACAGCCGGACCCCGCGCGGTGCCCGGTGCGCGGCGAACACCCCGGCGGCGAGCATCAGGACGGCGGCCGCCGGGAGCAACCACCAGGCGCGGGCGTTCTGTTCGGCGAGCGTGCCGAGGCTCACCGTGCCGTCCTGGCCCTCGCCGACGCGCAGTACGGCGGCCAGCGATTTGGGCACGGGCAGTCCGATCGCGCCGACCAGGTGGCCGTGCCACTCGCCGCCGAGGCCGACGCCGAAGGCGAGCCAGACCAGGTTGGGCAGGGCGAGCAGCGCGACGGCGGCGACCTCCCGGGCGTTCCCGTTCACCGCGGCGGTGACGATCGCGGCCACCACCCCCAGCGCCACGCAGCCGAGCAGGACCAGCAGCATCGCGAACCCGGCCGGACGGACGGCCTGCTGGAAGGGCACCAGGGAGCGCGGCAGCGGCGCCCGGCGGGAGACGGCGAACGTCGCGGCCAGCACCACCAGCAGCCAGAGCAGCCCCAGGCCGAGGGTGGGCGCGGGCTCCGCGTGGAAGCCCACCTCGGGGTCGATCCCGAGCGCGCCGCCGAGCTGTTCGACCAGCCCGCCGCCGAGCGGCACCGGGAAGGTGTGCCGGGCCGCGACGCAGAGCAGGGCGAGGGCGACCAGCCAGACCACCGCCGTCCGGGCGGCGCGGCCGAGCAGTTCCCGGCCGCCCGCGACCGCCCGGAACCGCAGCTGGCGCAGGAACACCTCGGCCACGGCCAGCGCGCCGACCAGGCTCACCGACAGCGGCATCGCGACGATCCCGGCATCGACGGAGGCGAAGAAGCCCGCCCCGCCGTCGAGGCCGACCGAGCCGCCGACCGCGAGGGTGAGGGTGGCCGCGAGCACGTACGGGAAGCCGCCGCCGGGCAGGTCGTTCGCCCCGGCCGCCCAGAGGCCGAGCGCGGCCACGACGGCCATCGCGGCGAACCCGGCCAGGACCACCGCCACCGCGTCCAGCCAGCCGCGCACGGCGCCGGGTGCTCCGGCCGCCCCGGTGCGGGCCGACCCGCTCGAACGGGCCTGCTGGTGCATGCGGCTCTCCCTGTCGGCTCGGTGTCCCCCGTGCGTCCGGTTCCGGCCCCCACGCCTGCCACCAGGGTGGCCCAGGACCGGCCCGCCCGCCTGTCCGCCTCCCGACGCCGCGACCCCGCCCGCCGACCCGCCACCGACCTGCCACCGGTCCGCCACCGGTCCACCGCCCGGCCGCCCGTTGCCCGCTGCTGTTGCGACGGACGGACACCCGGGGCAGAAATGGATCCCAGTGGCAGGAGCCTCCTGCGCCGGCCGGGTGGACCGGCCGCCTGCGAAACGGAGCCTCGATGAGTTCCCAACCGCCTTCGTCCGGGCCGCCCCTCGGCCCGCCCTCAGGACCGCCGTCCGGCCCGCTCTCCGGCCCGCCCTCGGGCGGCCGGTCCGGGCCGCCCGGTCCCCCGTCGGGCCCGGCCTCCGGCGGAGCCGGCGGACCGTCCGGTGGTGGCGGACCCGGCGGGTCGTCCGGTCAGGGCGGGCCGGGCGGGGGGCGTCCGACGCCGTGGTGGCGCTCCGGACGGAAGGCCGCCCTGGTGGCCGGTACCGCCGCGCTCGCCGTGGTCGCCGCGGTGCTGATCATCAACAACAACAACGGCGGTGGCGGCAGCAACGACACCACCGTGCCCACCGCGAACGAGGTCGCGCTGCAGGGTCCGCAGGACCCGGGCCCGGCGCCGTTCACCCCCTCGGTCCAGACGGAGGCGGTACAGGCCCCGGCCGCGGCGCCGGCCACGGTGACCGCCACCCGAACGGCCGGTGCCACGGCCACCGCGAGCACCGGCCTCCACAACGTCGAGGGCACGTCGGCCGGCGTCTACGGCGGGACGATGAACAAGCCGAGCTGCGACGTGGAGCGGCTGATCTCCATCACCTCGACCGGCGACACCGGCCGGGCCTGGGCCTCGGCCCAGGGCATCGAGCAGTCCGCGATCCCCGGCTACCTGCGGTCGCTGACCTCGGCCTACCTGCGGGTGGACACCCGGGTCACCAACCACAGCTACCAGGGCGGCGCGGCCGTCGCCTACCAGTCCGTGCTCCAGGCCGGCACCGCCGTGCTGGTCGACGCGCAGGGCGTGCCGCGGGTGCGCTGCAGCTGCGGCAACCCGCTGAAGGCGCCGACCCTGGTCTCGGACGCCAAGTACGTCGGCAAGCCGTGGACGGGCTTCCAGCCGAGCACGCTGGTCATCGTGGTCGCCGCGCCCCGACCGGTGACCGAGATCGTGCTGGTGGACATCGTGACCGGCGGCTGGTTCGCGCGGCTGACGGGGCAGATCAAGGTCGTCGACAAGGAGGTCCGGGAGCCGCGAGGCCCGCTGGCACCCGGCGTCCCGCCCGCGACCTCCTGGCCGTCCGCCTCGTCGAGCCCGTCGAACTCGGGCTCCACCTCCGCCTCGACCTCGTCCTCGACCTCGGGTTCGCCGTCCGGCTCGACCTCCGGCTCCACCGGGCCGTCCAGCAGCTCGGCGAGCGCCTCGACGTCCGGCGCGACCTCCTCGGGCGCGACCTCCTCGGGGGCCACCTCCTCCGGAGCCACGTCCTCGGGCGCGACCTCCTCCGGGGCCACCTCCTCGTCCGCCTCGGCCGGCACCTCGACCAGTGCCTCCACCGAGTCGGCGAGCTCGAAGCCGACGGTGACCACCACGCCGGCCGCCACCACGACGACCACGAAGACGGCCGCGTCGACCACCACGGCCCAGCAGCCGGCGACGGCCACGGCGACCTGCGCCACCGCCGCGCCGTCCACCCTGCCGCCCTGCCCCACCGTCACGGCGACCACCGGCTGAGCCGGGCCGGGCCCGGCCGCGCGGGGCCCCGGCGGCCCCGCGTCAGCCGGTGACGGCCAGCTCCGCGACCACCGCGCGGTGGTCGGTGCCCCGCACCCGGTGCTCCGTCACCGACACCGCGCGCAGCGCCTCCCCGTGCAGCACGTGGTCGATCTGGATCACCGGCCACAGCGCGCTGAAGTAGGTGTCCGGCTCCGGCCAGGTGGGCGCGACCCCCCGGCCCAGTTCCGCGTGGGTGTCGGCGAGGCCGGTGTCGAGCAGGGCGCGCATCGGCGTGTGGTCGAGCGTCGCGTTGAAGTCCCCCAGCAGGACGGCGTTGCGGGTGGCGCCGGACACCGCCGCCCGCAGTCCGTCGAAGTCCGCCGACCAGCGCCCGGAGTCGCCCAGCGGGTAGTAGGTGTGCACGGCCGTCAGCCGGACGGTGCGGCCGCCGACCGTCACCTCGGCCGCGATCTGCTCCCGGGCCGCCTCCGAGGCCGAGCCGTCGAGCGGCGTCAGCGGGAGCCGCGAGTAGATCGCGGTGTCGCGACCGGGCCGCAGCTCGCGGTGCGGCAGCACCTCGGCGATGCCCGCCCGGTCCAGCCCGGCGACCGCGCCCGGGCCCAGCTCCTCCATCGCCAGGACGTCGACCCGCTGTTCGCGCACCAGCCGGACGATCTCGGCGGCATCGGCCTGCCCGACCCAGGCGTTGCTGGTGGCGACCCGCAGCCGGGGCGCGTCGGCCGCCGGGGCGGCCCCGCCGTCCGGCACCAGCCTCGGGACCAGCCAGAAGAGCTGCACCGCCACCAGGACACCGGCGACCGCCGCCGCCCACCACGAGCGGAGCGCCAGCAGCACCCCGAGCGCGAGCACGCCGCCCAGCGCCGCGTACGGCAGCAGCACCACGGCGAGCGCGAGCGGCGTCCCGTCGTCCCACCCGCCGAGGCGGACCGCCACCAGCACCGCCGACAGCGCCGACACCGCCCAGCCGGACCACTCCAGCACCCGCCGCACCCACACCCACCAGCGTGCCCGCTCCACCGGCTTCCCCACCCCTCGCTCCAGCCCCGTGCCTCTGGCTCAGGACGCCCCCGTGCGCGGCGCGGTTCCGCACCGCTCCGCGCACGGGGGCTCCGGCGGGGAGGCACCGTGCCTTCGCCCGGCACCCCGGGTCACTGAGCTATTGAGGTGATCGTTTCTGCGTGTCCGGACCGAACGGTCCGGAGGCCGGGCGAGGGTGGGACGGACCTGCCCCCATCCCCTTGCCCGTTGTGAGGCCACCCGTGGTTCATCGACCCTCCCCGCACCGCAAACGCCTGCGGGCCCTGTGCCTGGCGGTCCCGCTGGCCGCCGGGCTGGCGGCTCCGTCCGCCCTGGACCGGGCCTTCGCGGCACCGGACCTGCCGCAGCGCCAGACGGCGGTCCGCGGGGCCGGCACCCAGCGGCCGATCGGCCCCGACCCGGTGCTCGACCTGCTGGCCCACGGCAACCTGACGATGGCCTCGAACTCGGTCCTGACCTGCGACGACAGCGACGGATCGGTCTGCAACGACACCGAGGGCACCAACAACGGCCGCACCAAGTACATCAAGACCGACCCGAACGCGCCCGGGAACAACGCGTCCTCGGCCCAGCTGGTGATCCCGGCCGGGGCCGAGGTGCTCTCCGCCCGGCTGTACTGGCAGTTCAACCCGACCAACACCAGCAACGCGGGCGGCACCTCCGGGGACATCAACAAGGGCAACACGGTGTCCTGGAAGGTCCCGGGCGGCGCCTCCTACGAGCAGGTCACCGCCGACACCTACGACTGGTTCGACCAGCAGGTCGGCGGCACCCCGCCCGAGCCGCTGCTCGCCGGGGCCGGCGTGAAGGACGTCACCTCCCAGGTGAAGGCCGCGGGCGCGGGCAGCTACACCGTCGCGGACATCCAGGCCTGCGCCGGGCGCTCCTCCGCGCAGAACTCCGGCGGCAACAACGTGGGCTGCTGGGGCGGCTGGTCGCTCGTGGTGGCCTACCAGGACCAGGCCGCCCCGCTGCGCTACCTCCAGGTCTGGGACGGCTTCCAGCTGCTGCGCTCCCCCGACAACCTGGCGACCCTCACCCTCGCCGGCATCCGCACCCCGGCCACCGCCCCGCCGGCCACCATGGGCGTCACCGTCGGCGACGGCGACGTGCCGATCTCGGGCGACCAGCTGCTGGTCGGCTCCGCGACCGACAACCTGACCCTGCTGCCGATGCCCGGCCCCACCGGCGTCGTCACCGACAACGCCTTCACCAGCCGGATCGACCGGGTCGCCGCCGACGGCACCGGCAGCAACATCACCACCCGCGACCCCGCGCCGGTCAACAACTACGGCTACGACGCCCGCATGATCGACGTCACCGGCAAGATCCCCGCCGACGCCACCCAGGCCGTGCTCCGGATCAACGGCGCCGGCGACGCGCTGCACCCGCAGGCCGTCTGGCTCGCCGTCGACGCCCTCGAACCCGATCTGCAGATCACCAAGGCCAACAACCCGGCCGGCACCACCGACAACAACCCGCCCGGCAACGTCGGCCCCGGCGACAGCATCACCTACACCTTCAACGTCAGCAACCAGCACCCCGACGGCAGCACCGGCGACCTCGACACCGCCACCGGCATCACCGTCACCGACCAGCTGCCCGCCGGCACCACCTTCGTCGCGGGCTCCAACCCCTCCTGCAGCGCCGTCGGACAGACGGTCACCTGCCAGGTCGCCGACCTCGCCCCGGGCGCGAGCACCACCGTCGCCTTCCGGGCCACCGTCGACCAGGCCGCCACCGCCGGTACCGTCCTGGACGACAGCGCGACCCTCGCCTTCAAGGGCAACCAGACGCAGCGCGAGCAGACCCGCACCAGCAACACCGTGCGCAACACCGTGGTCGACACCCCGGTCTACTCGATCGAGAAGACCGCCGACCCCACCTCCACCACCCCCGGCAAGTCCGTCGGCTACCGGATCAAGGTCACCAACACCGGCCGCGTCGCCGCACCCGGTGTCACCCTCGACGACAACCTCGCCGACGTGCTCTCCCGGGCCGACTACAACGGTGACGCCGCCACCGACCTGGGCAACGTCACGGTCACCGGCAACACCCTGCACTGGAGCGGGGACCTGCCGGTCGGCGGGAGCGCCACCATCACCTACTCGGTGACCGTGCACGGCTCGCTCACCAGCGCCACGGCCCTCGCCAACACCGTCACCTCCAGCACCTACCGCAACAACTGCCCGCCCGGCGAGGGCGACGCGCGTTGCCGCGCCGACGTCACGGTGACGGTCCCCACGCCGTCGCCGTCCCCGACGGCCTCACCCTCGCCGACGGCCTCCCCGTCCCCGACGGCTTCCCCGACCGCGTCGCCCAGCCCCACCCCCTCCCCCACGGCGACGCACAGCCACAGCCACAGCCACAAGCCCACCGCCAGGCCGACGCACAGCCCCGGACCTGACGGAGAGCTCCCCAGCACCGGCTCCGGTGCCCTCCCGGCGCTCGCCCTCGGCGCGCTCGGCTGCCTGATGATCGGCCTGATCGCCCTGCGCACCCGGGGCCGCGGCCGCCGACACTAGGGGTTGCCCCGTCCTCGGACGGACCGACAGCGAGCCCGTGCCGGGCGCCTTCGCCCGGCACGGGCTCGCTGTCGTGGAACGGCGCCCCGGGTTCAGTCCACGCAGGGGATGCCCCCGGCCCGCACCGCGGGGCCCTGCATGGGGAGGTCCGGTGCCGGACCGGTCGGATCGGCGCCGGGCCCGGTCGACGGGGCCTCCGGGGAGGCGGACGGGCTCCCGGTGCGGGGGGAGTGCGTGGAGCGGGGCGCGGCCGGGGTCGTCGTCCGGGTGGCGACGGGCACCGCGAACGCGGCCGGTACGACGGGCGCGACCTGCTCCGCCGGGGCGGACGGCGCGGCCTCCGGCGGGACCTCGTGGCCGAACAGCTGCTTGACGATCCGCTTGATCTGGCCCGGGTCGACGGTGTTGACCTCCTGGCCGCCGATGTTCTTGAACCCGGTGATCGGCAGCGTGTTGAACTCCACATTGCCGCCGGTCAGGTTGGGTGCCTGCTGGGCGAAGTCCAGGACGTTCCAACGGTCGTCGATGACCACGTCCTTCTTCACCACGTCGAACAGCCGCTGGAGCCGGCCGAGGTCGCCGACCACGCCGTCCTGCTTCAACTTGTAGACCACGGAGGAGATGAAGGCCTGCTGCCGGTGGGTCCGGTCCAGGTCGCCGTTCTTCAGGTGGTGGCGCTGACGGACGAACGACAGCGCCTGCCGGGCGTCGAGCGAGCTGACGCCGGCCGGGAGCCGGAGCCCCGTCCCGCCGCCCTCGTGGGTCGCCGTCCGGGCGACGATCGGGTCGTCGACCGGGTTGTTGAGGCAGACCTGGATCGGCTCGACGGCCTTGGCGATGTCGTAGAAGCCGATCAGGTTCACCTCCGCGAAGTGGTCGATCGGGATGTCCAGGAAGGACTGGACGGTCTGGAGGGTCGCGGCCCGCCCGGCCTCCCGGCTCTGCCGCTCCAGCTCCGGCTTGGACAGGCCCTTCCCGCTCAGCTTCTGCTCGGCGGCGCCCTTGGCGATGCCGTACGCCTCCTTGATCTTGTGCATCTTCCCGTCCGCGCCGACGGTCTGCACATAGTCGTCGCGCGGGACGGACAGCGCCGTCACCTTGCCGCCGTTGGCCGGTATGTGCAGGACGATCAGCGCGTTGGTGTTGTACCCGCCGATCTCGCTGGAGCCGGCGTGCAGCTCCTCCTCGACGAACTCCTTGGGCAGGTCGTTGCCGTCCATGTCCTTGCGGCTGTCGAGACCGATGAGCAGCAGGTTGACGGACTGGTCGAGGTGCGGGGGCGCGTTCTTCCGGGCCTCCGCGAGCGCGCCCGACTTGACCATGCCGCTGTCGAGTTGCCGGTACTCGTACCAGACCAGGCCGCTCGCGCCGAGAACGGCCACCGAGAGGGTGCCGGCGAGTACGCGGCCGGCGACGGTCAACGGTCCGGTGCGGGGCTCAGCCATGACGGCGCCTCCGGTCGGTGGTCGGGCCGGCGGGGACGGCGGCCGGGGTGGGGACGGCGGCCGGGGTGGCGGGCCGGTCGGTGCTCGGATCCGCGGTGCGGCGCGGGTCCGCGGCCCGGCGCGGGCCAGCGGTCCGGCGGGGGTTCGGGACTCGGCTCGGGTTCGCGGTCGGAGCGGTGCGGGCCGACCGGGCCGCGAGGGCCGCTCGTCCGGCGACGACCGACAGCGCGACCAGCAGGGCCACCGCCATCACCGGGAAGGCGTCGACCACCCAGCGCACGGCCGACGAGGCGAGCGCCTTGCCCTGAGCAGCGTCGGAGCCGGCGGCCCAGGCGGTGCCGACCCTGGCGACCAGGACCACGGGCGGCGCGGCGATGACGACCCACCAGCGCCCGGGGCGGGTGCAGCGGGCCGCCGCGACGCCGGTGCCGAGGACGGCGCCGAGGGCGAACAGCGGACCGCCGCCGTTCCCGGTCAGCTCCCCGGCGACCGCTCCGGCCAGCGGCAGCCCGGCCGCGGCCAGCAGGACCGCCGCCGTCCCACCGGGGCGGGACGGCGGGGCCGCTCCGCCCGCGCCTCTCGCGTGTTGCCCGACCATGCCCCACACCCCTTCCGCCATGCCCTCCGGTGAACTTCTACAATGCTGTAGAGCAAGAGTGGAGCATACAAACCCGTCCCCGCGAAATCACCCCGCCCCCACCCGCCACCTCGTCACCACAGGGCCTCCCGACCGGGAAAGCAGCAGGTCAGGGGCGGCTAGGATGGGCACGAACCGGGCGGAACGAACAGAAGGACCATCATGTTCGAACACCTCAAGAACCTCGCCGACAAGGCCACCGGCCTCGCCCGCGAGCACAGCGGCGCCGTCACCCAGGGCCTGGACAAGGTCGCCGGGATCGTCGACGACAAGACGGACGGCAAGTACAGCGGTCACATCGACACGGCCACGGGCAAGGCCAAGGACTTCGTCAACGGCCTGGACGAGTCCAAGTAGCGCCGACGGAGACCCACCCCGAACCCGGCCGGGCCGGGGTGGGTCCGCGCTCGGCCGCAAGCCGTCAGACGGCGGCGGTGACGGCAGTGCCAGTGGCGGTGGCGGTGCTGGCGCCGGTGGCGGCAGTGCCGGTGGCGGCCAGGCGCTCGATCCAGCGGGCGCGCCACGCGAGCGCGTCCCGGACACCCTCCGCGATGCTCCGGCGCGGCTCCCAGCCGAGCAGTTCGCGCGCTGCCGTCACATCGCTGTAGCAGCCGAGCACGTCACCGGGGCGCGGCTCCGCCTCCCGGACGTCCAGCTTCTCGCCGATCGCCTGCTCGAACGCCTCGACCAGCTCGCGGACCGTGGTGCCGTCACCGGTACCGATGTTGACGACCCGGAAGCGCTCCCCCGCGCCGGGCCGGACCACCTCGTCGAACCGGACCAGCGCGGCGACGTGGGCGTCCGCGACGTCCTGGACGTGGATGTAGTCCCGGATCCCCGAGCCGTCCCGGGTGTCCCAGTCGACACCGGTGATGGTGAACGGGGTGCTGTTGACGTGCGCCTCGATCAGCTTGCCGAGCGCGTGGCTCGGCGCGAGGTCCTGGAGACCGGTCCGCAGCTGCGGGTCCGCGCCGATCGGGTTGAAGTAGCGCAGCGCGACGACCCGCGTCCCGTCCGCGTCGGCGCCCCCGGTCCAGTCCTGGAGCACCTGCTCCATCATCTGCTTGGTGCGCGCGTACGGGCTGCTGCCGTCGACTGGGCAGCTCTCGTCGACCCTGCCGGTCGGGGTGGGCAGGTAGATGGAGGCGGAGCTGCTGAAGACCACCCGGGTGCAGCCGTTGCGCTGGAGCGACTCCAGCAGCTCGACGGTCTTGCCGACGTTCTCCCGGTAGTAGAACAGCGGCCGCGCGACCGACTCCGGGACGACGATCCGGGCCGCGCAGTGCAGCGTCGCGTCGATGTCGGGGTGCTCCGCGAAGATCCGGTCGACCAGCGCCGCGTCCGCGATGTCCCCCTGGTAGAACTCCCGGCCCTCGACGAACTCGGCCCGGCCCTTGGAGAGATCGTCGAGGACGACCGGGGTGATGCCCGCGTCCAGCAGCGCGGACGCCACGGTGCTTCCGATGAAGCCTGCCCCGCCGGTGATCAGTACCTTCCGCACGATCCGCATGCTCCCTTGCCTCAGTACGGACGTCCCGTGACGCCTGTTGCGGGGGAGGACGACCGGTTCGCACCCGGCGGTTCCCGTCGGCAGGCGGGCACGGAGCCGACGGGGGTCCCGGGACCGGACCGGGGCGGGGCGGGGCGGGGCGTACCGGGGCGGGGCGGGTTCGGGAACGGGGGCTCAGGAACGGCGGCCGCGGCGGCGCAGGAGGAGGCCGACGGTGACCAGGGCGACGGCGAGGACGGCGGTGCCCACGGCGACCCAGGTCGCGAGGCCGGAGCTGTCGGAGGCGTCGGGCCCGGCGACGGTCGCGGTGGCGCCCGGGGCGGTGGCCGGGGCGGTGGCGGCGCCCGGCGGGGTGCGGGTGGTGGTGGCGTCGGGCGCGGTGCCCGGAGCCGTGGGCCGGACCGTGGGACCGGTCGTGCCCGGCCCCGCCGTCCCCGGACCGGTGGGCGTCGGCAGCGTCGGGTCCGAGATCACCGCGGCCTCGACGTCGAGTTCGCGCTCACCGTGCCCGAGCGAGGGGAACGCGCAGTCCACCACGATCCGCCAGTGCCCGGCCGGCAGGAACTCCCGCGTGGTGTAGGTACCCGGCCGCCCCGGCACGGCGACCAGCCGCCACGGTCCGGCCGCCCGGCCGTCGGCCGAGGTCGCGGAGAGCGTCCCGGCGAACTGCTCGGTGACCGGGTCGCGGTCGTTCTCCCAGGTGGCGACGGTGGTGACGTGCCCACCGTCCTGTCCGGACACCTCCAGGTGGACGGTGTCGCCGTGCGCGGCGGCGGGGACTGCGGCGGGAGCGAGCACGACCGCCCCGGCGAGGGCCAGGGCGGCGAGGGACTGACGGGTGCGGGGCATCGCGGGTCTTCCTCGTGAAGTGGAACGGGCCGGGTGCGGCCGCCACCGTGTCAGCGGCGGCCGCACCCGGCTCGGGGTCCGGGGATCGGGGGTCGAACCCCGGACGTCAGGTGGTCTTCTGCAGGTTCCAGCTCTGGTACGTCTGGCCGTTCGGCTTCTGCAGCTCCAGCAGCCAACCGCCGTAGTACCAGCGCTTGCTGGCACCGAGGACCAGGTCGGAAGCCTCGGCGGTCAGGGTGACCGCACCGCCGGCGGAGGTGACCCGCCACTTCTGGCCGGCCGCGTCCGAGCAGGGGCGCTGCGCGACGTACTGTCCGGAGACCGGGTTGCCGCCGAGCTGCAGGCACTTCTCCGAGCGGACGGACTTGATCCGCAGCGTGCCCGAGCCGGCGTCCTCGAAGGTCCACTTCTGGTTGGCGTAGCCGGTGCGCTGGTAGGCGATGGCCACCGTGCCGTCGTTGAGCGAGCTGCCCCAGAGGTCGGCGGCCTGGCCGGTGAGGCCGTTCAGCAGGCTGTAGCGGGTGCCGGGCTGCGGCTTCCCGGCGTCGGCCGAGGTGCGGAAGGCCGCCGCGCGACCCGGCTTGGAGACCGCTCCGGCGGCATCCCTGACGGCCACCGCGACGGAGTACGAGGTGTCGGGCGCCAGTCGGACCACGCCGACCACGGTCGCCCGGACGGTGCCGATCGTCTGGCCGTTCAGCAGGACGTCGTAGCCGCTCGCGCCGTTCACCGCGGGCCAGCTCAACACGGCCGAGGTCTGGGTGACCTGACTGACCGTCATAGCCGGGCCGGTGGTCCCGCCGGTGGGCGAGGCGGTCGGGCTCGGGGTCGGGGTGGTCGACCCGGTGGGGCTCGGGGTACCGGTCGCGGTCGGGGTCCCGGTCGGCGTCGGAGTGCCGGTCGCGGTCGGCGAACCGGTCGGGGTCGGGGTGCCGGTCGGGCTCGCGGTCGGCGAGGCGGTGCGGGTGGCGGTCGGGCTCGCGGTGGGCGAACCGGTCGCGGTCGGCGTGCCGGTGGGCGTCGGGGTGCCGGTCGGGCTCGCGGTCGGCGACGGGTTGCGGGTCGGCGAGTTCGTCGGGGTGGGCGAAGCGGTCGGGGTCCGGGTCGGGTCGGGCGTCGGCCCGGTGCCGCCACCGGCGATCAGGAAGCGGTTGTTGGCGACGTTCCAGTGGGTGGCGAGGTAGCTGCCCGGCGCCGGGTCGGTGTGGTAGTAGTCGTCGTGCCGGCAGTCCAGGCGCATGTCACTGGCGTTGTCCGGGCAGACCGTGCGCATCGCCGGGTAGTACGGCGCGTCCGAGTAGCACATGATGTCCCACTCGTCGACGCAGTGGCCGCCCTTGCTGGAGTTGGGCGCGCTGTTGCTCACCGCGCCCAGGTTGTGGCCGAGTTCGTGCGCGGCGGTGTGGCCGCCCCAGCAGCCCGAGTCGGTCCGGCCGTACGAGGGGCCGAAGTTGCTCAGGTTGTCCTGACCGGGCCGCTCGTCGCCGGCGAAGGTGCCGATGCCGCAGTACACCTTGGCGTCGGCGAAGATCATGTACTTGCGGTCCTTGCGGTTGAGGCCCTGGGCCGCGATCGCACGGTTGCTGGTGTTGAAGTCGGCCATCTCCGCGTCGGACACCTGGATGTTCAACACCGAGGCGGAGCAGTCGGATTCGGTGACGAACCGGACGTGCCGGACACCACCCGTCTCCTGGGCGCTCGCGTTGTAGATGACGTCGACGTCGGCCGCCCACTTCTTGAAGGAGGCCAGGTACTGGGCAAAGCGGTCGTTGCCCGGGGTGTGCGCGTAGACCACCTGGACCCGGTTGCCGACGCTGCCGTCGCCCTCGCAGACGACGCCTTGGCCACCGGCGGCGGGCGCGGCGGCGGCCGACTGGTCACCGGCCGCGTCGGCCAGCAGGGTCTTCGTGGTGGCGTCCAGGACCGGCATCGTTCCCTTCAGCAGGTCCGCGGCGGCGGGCGGTTGGGCGTCGGCCGGGGGCGTCAGCGCGGCCGGCTGGGCGACGGCGGCGGCCACCGGCGGGACGTCCTTGCGGATGTCCACGTCCTTCGGCGGCGCGTCCGGGCCGTGGCTGCACAGCTCGCCGCCGGTCACCTCCAGGGAGCCCGCGCAGCGGTCGCCGGCGGGCAGGTTCAGTCCGGCGTAGACCAGGCCGCGTTCGGGCTGGTCCTTGGGTATCTCCTTGATCGGCGCGGCCTTCTGGTCGCGCTTCGGCCCGGGGGCCCTGGTGGCGTTCTCGGCGGTGCCGGTCTGGCCCGTGCCGTCGTCGGCGATCGTGCCGGCCATGGCACCGCCCACTCCGTCGACCGAACCCGCCACCGCGCTCGCCGCGGCGGTGTCGTGCACCGCCGACGACTCCATGGCGGTGCTGATGCCCAGCGCGCCCGCGACCAGTCCGGCCGCGACCGCCAGTGAGATCAGTGCCGTGCGCTTGCCCGTCCGTCGACGCCGCCGACGGCGGAGCTCCGTGCTCCGGTGCCCCATCGGGTGACTCCTCTCCTCGTGCGAGGGTCCCGACCACCGCTCGGGGTGATGGCCTGAACCTTCCGACACTCCGGAGACCGGCCCGGGCGGGCCGGATAACAAAAACCTCTTTTCGAAATTCGCGCGGACGGACGAGGGGGTCGGGGCGGGACGCCCGGAGGGGTCGGCGACACCCCCGGTGACACGCCGTCGGCGCGGAGTGCGGGGCGCGGGGCGCGGAGTGCGGGCGCGGGGCGTGCACCTCGGGGCGCGGGGCGGGGGCGCGCGGCGGGGTCCGGGTGCGCGCGGACGGGAGCGGCCGGATCCGTCCGGTTTCCGGTGCCGTCCGGTTCCCTGTGCCGTCCGGTTCCCGGTGCCGTCCGGTTCCCGGTGCCGTCCGGCTCCCGGTGCCGTCCGGCTCCTGGAGCCGGTGCGGTGCTCCTCAGGCCGCGACGTCGAGCCGCTGCGCGGCGAGACCGGGGCTGCCCTGGCGGTGCAGCACGGCGAGGCCCGCCGCGAGCTGTTGCGGATCCCCCGCCAGCCAGTACCGGAGCGCGGCCGACAGAGCGGCGCTCGCCGGGCCGATCCGCAGCCCGGTCACCGCCGTGATCCGCTCGCCGACCAGCGGGAGCAGATCGGCGACCGGCGCCGGCAGCCAGAGCGTGAGCGCGCACGGCGCGGGCCGGGCCAGCACCCGAAGCAGCCGCAGCACACCCGCGTCCGCAGCCCCCGACGCCGACCCTGCCCCAGGCCCTGCCCCTGACGCGGCGCCGAGCCCGGCCCCCGCCCCGGTCCCCGGACCGACGGGCAGCACCGCCGCCTCCGGCCGGACGGGGAAGGCCGGGAGGACGTGCAGGCTGGGGACGACGTCGATCAGGCCGTCCGCCGCGACGTCGGACATGTCGGCGCCGTGTCCGCGCGCGAGTTCGCGCAGCAGGGCCCGCTCGGCGGACGCGATCCTGACGGTCAGCATGACTTCTTCGCAGTCCATGGTCCCAGTTCCCGTCCAGAGCGTGAGGGTGTGCTCGTCCGTCGTCGGTCGTGTACCGGTCAGCCCTTGCCGATCATTACCTGCCCGTCAGTAGGGGTCCGCTATCGGCGTGATCAAGCCATAGTGGCCGTCGTAGCGGCGGTACAGGATCCGGCCGCGCCCGTCGCCGGGGTCGGTGTGGAAGACGAAGGGCCAGCAGGTCAGCCAGAGTTGGCGGGCCGCCTCCAGGACGTCCAGCCGGGGCGCCGGGTGCGCGCTCTCCGTCAGCGGCAGTCCCGAGCCGCCCAGCCGGGCGGTGGAGTGGGCCCGGACCAGCCGGAATCCCCCGCTCGCGGGCATCCGGTGGACCACGCTGTCCTGGCCGGTCAGCACGTCCGAGAAGAGGTGGAACCGGTGGTCCAGGGCCAGCATCTCGCGCACCGCCTGCTCGGGGGTGTGCCGCGCCAGGAGCACCGACTTCCGCCGGACGATCCGCCGTTCGGCGAGCGGGCGCGACGCGTACTGGGGCCGGTAGGAGCTCTCGTACGCCGTCGCGAGCCCGATGTCGCCCAGCTCGCGCAGCCGGACGGCGCGCCCGGCGAGGGTGCCGAGCGCCAGGTCGACCGCCTCCCGGACGGTCACCGCCGCCAGTTCCACCCGGACCCGCCCCACGCCCGCCAGGTCCAGCGCGGCCTGGGCGACGGCGGGCCTGGTCACCGACCGGTCGCGCGGCCGGGTGAGCCGCAGCCGGGCGGTGTGCACGTCCGGCCCGAGGTCCGCGATCAGCGCCAGGCACCGGCTCCGGGCGTACTCCGCTTCCTCGCGGGGCAGTTCGCCCCGGATCTCCACCCGGACGTCGAGGGCGGGCCGGTGGCGCAGACGGGTCATCAGGGATCCTCCTCGGTTCGCCACCATGCTGGACCCGCGCGCACCCTCCCGCCGAGGGCCGAAAGACCCTGCCCACCAGGCAGGACGACCCGGGCGGACCCGAACGGTTCGTCCTCCGGCGCAGTCGCCCGCGACCGTCCGGGCCGCCCCATCGGGACGCCACGCGTACACCTTGAGGACACTCCACCGATGGGGTGATCAACCCGGGTACGGCGCAACGCTCACGGGACCGGCGCGTTTCCCATGGCGTGCGCCCTCTGGCAGCGGCGCGCGCGGGGTCCGCGTCGAACGGCCCCCGGAACCCGGCTGTCGCGGCGGCGGCTCCGGTGGTACCGAAGCGCCGGGCCGTTCGACCGGTCCGACACCGACCGGTCGCGCCGGACCGTCCCACCGGTCCGTCCCCCGGTCCATCTGGTGAGAGGTGATGTCATGATCCTGACGAACGAGACCCGCAGACCGCCCGCCCCGCCCAGATCCCCCGCGGCAGGGCCCCGCCGAGCGGCCGTTCCCCCGCTCGCCCCCGGCGCCCTGCCCGGGCTCGGCCACGCCCCGGCCCTGCTGCGGGACCCGCTCGGTTTCCTCGGCTCCCTCTCCCGGTACGGCGATGTGGTCCGGATCCGCCTCGGCCCGCGCACGGTCTGCGTCGTCACCGACGCCGGACTCGTGCACACGCTGCTGGTCGCACTCGCCCACGACTGCCCCCGCGGCGCCGTCCAGGACACCCTCAAGACGGCCTTCGGCGACGGCCTGCTGATGTCCGAGGGCCGCGCCCACCGCGACCGCCGCCGGATCATCCAGCCCGCCTTCGGGCCGGACCGGATGGCCGACTACCTGGCCGTCATGCACCGGGTCACCGAGGAGCGGGCCGACCGCTGGCGCCCCGGCCAGGTCCTCGACGTGGCCAAGGAGATGAACCACCTCGCGCTGGAGATCGTCACCCGCGCGCTGTTCGACGCCCGGCTGAGCGAGGACGCCACCCTCGCCTTCCACCGTGCCCTGCCCGACCTGGTGAAGGGGCAGATCGTCCAGTCCCTCTACCCGCACCCCGCGCTCGCCCGGCTGCCGCTGCCGGTCAACCGGCGGTTCGACGCCGCCGTCCGGGTGCTCAACCGCGTCGTCGACCAGGCCGTCAACGGCACCGCGCCCGGCGGCGGGTACGGCGGAGCCGGCGGACACAGCGGGCCCGGCGGGTACAGCGAGTCCGGCGGACACGGCACCGGCGCGGGCGGCGGTGGCGCGGCCGGGGGCGGCTGCCCGATGACCGGGGGCGGGGCCCGGCGCCCCACCCTGCCCGCCCTGCTGCGCGCCGCCGTCGACCCCGCCACCGGTCGCCCGCTCACCGAGGCGGACGTCCGCTCCGAGGCGATCACCATGTTCGGCGCCGGCACCGAGACCGTCTCCACCACGCTGACCTGGCTGATCGACGAACTGGTCCGGCACCCCCACATCGAGGCCCGCGTCCTGGCCGAGTTGGACGAGCACCTCCCGGCCGGGACGGTGCCCACCCCGGAGGCCCTCGCCCGGCTCCCCTACACCCGTGCCGTCACCCAGGAGGTCGTCCGGCTGCACGCGCCGAACGCCTTCCTGATGCGCACCGCGCGCGTCCCGGTCACGCTCGGCGCCTACCGGATCCCGGCCGGCACCGAACTGCTCTACAGCCTCACCGCCGTCCACCGCGACCCCGCGCTCCACCCCGACCCGCTCCGGTTCGACCCCGGCCGCTGGTACGACGCCGACGGAGCGGAAGGAACGGGCACCGGCGGTACCGCCGCGGCCCGTCAGGCGTTCCTCCCGTTCGGCGCCGGCAAGCACAAGTGCATCGGCGAGGCCTTCGCCTGGGCCGAGTTGACCGTGGCCACCGCCGCCATCCTGCGCCGCTGGCGCCCCACGGCCGTCCCCCACGCGCGGGCCCGCGAGGTCGTCTGGACGACCGTCCAGGCCCAGGGCCTGCGGGTCCGGCTCGCGCCGCGCGGCGGCAGCCGGGCGCCGCACGCCCCCGGCGCACGCCGCACTCCCCCGCCGGGCGGCCGGGAGGACGCACCGACCCGGTGCCTTCCGATCGCCGGCCCGCGCCGGTCGACCCTGCTGCCCGCCCGGTCGACGGTCCTGCCCGGCCGGTCCGCGCCCGGCCGCTCGTACCCGGCGGCGCTGCACACCAGCGCCCTGCGGACAGCCGCCCGGACGGTCGCCCGCACCGCTTCGCGCACGGCTTCGCGCGCCTCCGACCCGCGTACTTCCGACCTTCGCACTGCGGAGGCACGTACTCCGGAGGCACGCACCGCTTCGCGGGCCGATTCGCGCGTCTCCGAGGCGCGAACCGTTTCGCGCACCTCCGACCGAACCGGCCCGCGTCCCCGCGGCGGTGGCGGTGTCGGTGGTGAGGCCCTCGCCCCGGGCACGGGCACTGTCCGGGCCCTGGCCTCCCCCCGGCGCCTCGTCCTCCTCGGACCCGCCACCGCGGCGCCCCGGCCCGTGCTGTCCCCCCGCACCGCGGCGCCGACCCGACCGGCGGGCCGCACCGACACGGCCGTCCGCCCGCTGCTCCGGCCCGGCACCGAGGAGGCCCGCACTCCGGCCGAACTGACCGCCGCCACCGCCCGGCACGGCGACTGGGCACTCGCCCACGGCCTGCTCGCCCCGGCCGACCTCGCCCGCTACCAGTCCTACGCGCTGCCCGAGCTGATCGGCCACGCCTACCCCCGCGCCCGCGGCGAAGAACTGGACCTGCTGGTCGACATCCTGGGCTGGTTCACCATCCTCGACGACCGGTTCGACGGCCCACCGGGACGGGACCCCGCCGAGGCGCGCGCCGTCGTCGGACCACTGCTCGCCGTCGCCGACGGCCGCCCCGTCCCGGTCGGCGGCCCCCTCCCCCACCTGCTCGACGCCTGGCGGGAACTGTGGCAACGCCAGACCGCCCCCATGTCGCCGGAGTGGCGCCGGCGCACCGCCGACGAATGGCGCTCCTGTCTGGAGACCTTCCTCGCCGAGACCGCCCACCGGGCCGCGCGCACCCACCCCGACCTCGCCGAGACCGTCCGGCTGCGCCGCCACGCCAGCTGTCTCTACCCGTTCATGGGCATACTGGAGCACGTCCACGGCGGTGAGGCACCGGCCGCCCTGCACCGGGACCCCGCGCTGCGCCGACTGCGCGCGAACACCGCCGACGTGGCGACCCTGATCAACGACCTGTACTCGGCCGACCGCGAGGAACGCCAGCAGGTCGCGGCCTTCAACACCGTGCTCACCCTGCAACGGGTCCGCGGCTGCACCCGGGCGCGGGCGGTCCGGTCCGTCGGGACGAGGATCGCCCGGCTGAGCGCGGAGAGCGAGTCGCTGCGCCGCCGGCTGCTGCTGCGGTACCCGGAGGGCGGCTGGTACCTCCACGGCACCCGGGAACTCGTCGACGGCGTCCACGCCTGGACCAGCACCAGCCGCCGTTACACCGGGGAGGACGCCGCGCGCTGATGCCGTCGCCGGTCCCGGGCGGCCTGGTCACTTCCGGTCGGTCACTTCCGGTCGATCACTTCCGGTCGCCGAGGGCGAACAGCAGCAGGACGAAGCCGGCGAACAGGTGCGTGGCGAAGATGTAGATGCCGGCCCGGATCAGCATCGCCCGGCGCCGGGCCTTCTCCTCCAGCGTCGCCCGCGCGTTCGTGGCGCCGTCGCCGCTCGTGGCACCGTCGCCGCTCGTGGTCCCGTTCGGCCTCGCGGCCCCGCCGCTTGGCGTGGTCCCGCCCGGGCTCATCGGTGGCCCGCCGGGGTCGCCTGGGTCGCGGGGGTGTCGGTGGTCTCGGGCGCGCGCAGCTCGCCCAGCAGCGCGTCCTGGTCGGTGATCAGCTCGGTCAGGATCCGCCGGGCGGCCCGCAGCAGCTCGGCGACGTCCGGCGTGCTGAGGGCGTAGACGACGGTGTTGCCCTCGCGGGTCGCGGTGACCAGCTGGGTCCGGCGCAGGACGGAGAGCTGCTGGGAGAGGTTGGACGGCTCGATCCGGATCTCGGCCAGCAGCTCGCGCACCGGTCGTGGTCCGCTCTGGAGCAGTTCCAGCACCCGGATGCGGACCGGGTGTCCGAGCGTCCGGAAGAACTCCGCTTTCGCCTGGTACAGCGGGACCGGCATCGTCCGTTCTCTCCTGCGGGTCGAGGATGGGCTCGTTGGCCGCCGGGCGGCGTGAAGCATCATCCAGGCAGATGAAGATTTCTTCAAGTCGTCATCCCCGAACGCGGAAAGCGGACGCAAAGCGGAAGGAAAGCGAGGGACACGGAGAGACACGGAGGGGCCTGAGAGACAGGACAACAGTGCGGGCCCGGGATCCGAGGATCCCGGGCCCGCACCGCCCCCTACCGGGCGCGTGTCATCAACAGGGCACCACAACGTCGACGGTCACCGGAACGGGACCCCACGGGTAGGCGGCGGCGCTGAAGCTGCCGTGCACGGTGGAGCCGCACGGAACGGTGCCGCCGACGCCGCGCACCTGCACGGTGCTGGCGGTGAAGCGGGTGTACCCGCTGATCGAACCGAGCGACGCGCCGCCGACGACCTGGCCGGACAGGCCGGTGATCAGCTCGACGGTCTGCGGCCACGGGGTGCCGGGGCTCGGCGGGCCGGCCAGGCTGATCTGCCCGTACAGCTGGACGCTGTCGCCGGTGATCTCGGCACACACCCGGGTCGACAGACCGGCCTGCAGGCCGGAGGCGCCGCAGGTGGTGGTGGTGCCGATGATGCCCGTGGTGGTGGTCTGGGCCGCGTTCGCCTCGGCCGGCACGGCCAGCAGGGCCGCCGCGCCGACGATCCCGGCCGCGGTCAGGGTGAGTCGGTTCATCCGCATGTCCGCTCCTCCTCTTCTCTCTTTGACTGCAAGGAATCAGCATCACCACATGTGACATTTCACATGTGGCATGTCGTAAGACTTTCATGCGATTCCAATGCAGGAAAGGGCCAAGATCCGAACACTTGATGATCAGACTGGAAACTGACCTTCGATGGCATGATTTTCAGCCTCCGATGGCTTGAATCACTACTCGCCCAGCGGCAATCGGCCGGCACTCAGTCGCTGGGCACTCTCGATCGCCATGTCCATGAACGCGAGCGCGTCGGCCCGCCGGGTGAACGGGTTCGGATAGCGGGAGCGACGCCGCCCGCCGTCCCGGATCCGCAGGCACTCGTCCACGATCCGGTACCACCGCTCGTCGAACACCGCCCGGGCGTACTCCCCGGCCCCGCGCTTCGAGGCGATCCGCCCGGTGGCCAGCGTGTAGTGCGCACGGCTCACCCCGAGCACCCCGTGGGCCGGGCCCGCCCCGTTCAGCAGGGCCAGCCCCGACCGCGAGGCCAACCGCGAGGAGCGCCGCCGCCACGGACGCCAGTACTCCTCCAGGCTCTCGGCCGTCCACACCGCGAGCTCCCCCGGGCCGGTGTCGATCATCAGCTCCTGCGCCCGTGGACCACAGAGCGTGACGCCGTGCCGCGCCAGGGTGTGCCAGAGCACCGGCGTGCGGTCGGTTCTCACCCGGTGCCGGACCGTCCCCCCGAACACCTGCGGGCCAGGCGCCGCCTGCGCGGGCGGGCCCGCGAGTTCGTGCCAGGTCAGATAGGGGCCGTCGAACGCGGGGCGCGGGTAGCGGGCCGCCAGCCGGGCGTGCGCGCGCTCCAGCCCCGCGAGCTGCGCCGCCGTCACCGGATCGGCGGACACAGCCACGAAGTCGATGTCGCTCCGCGCCGGGTGGAAGTCCCCCAGCGCGGCCGAACCGACCACGTAGAGGCCCTCGACCAGCCCGGGTGCGGCGGCGTCGACCAGGGTCAGGTAGGCGTCGGCGATCTCGTGTACGAGAGGGTGCACAGTCACGGCGGCAAGCCTGCCATCCGGATGACCCTCCGTGTCCGCTCGTTTCCGCTAAGGATCGGCGCGTGTTGGTCAGCTGTGCACCCTCTTCGCGCCACCCTCACTCCCTTTCGCGCCACCCCCTCGCCACCCTCGCCACCCGCGCCACCCCGGGTGGGCGCGGGCGGGCAGGGGCGGCAGGGGGCGGCCGGCGACCCGGCGGGCGCCGGGGGCGGGCTCGCGGATGTCGGGGCGTGCGGGTGCCGGCGGCGCAGGTGTTGGAGTGTGCCGATGCAGCTGTTGGAGTGTGCGGGTGCCGGGGC
Organism: Kitasatospora sp. cg17-2; assembly: GCF_054031055.1. Classification (NCBI taxonomy): domain Bacteria; kingdom Bacillati; phylum Actinomycetota; class Actinomycetes; order Kitasatosporales; family Streptomycetaceae; genus Kitasatospora; species Kitasatospora sp. cg17-2. The sequence continues at coordinate 8,632,156 of NZ_CM132923.1, read as the reverse complement.
GTGAAGGTGCCGTGGTGCGCGGACTCAGGACCGGTTGAAGGAAGTACGGAGGGTGTCGACGCGGCCGACGGCGCTTCTGAACTCCCCGGCGTCCAGACGGCCGCTGTCGAGGGCGGTGGCGAGGGCCGCGGCGGCCGCGTCACCCTGCTGGATGTCGCGGGCGGAGCACAGCAGGAGGTCCATGCCCGCCCCGGCCGCGGCGACCGCCCGGTCCCCGGTGTCCCCGAAGGCGGCGAGAGCACCGGCTTCCAGGGCGTCGGTGACGGTCACCCCGCGGAACCCGAGGCGCCGACGCAGCTCACCCTGGACGACGGCGCTCGACAGTCCGGCCGGGCGGTCGGCGTCGAGGGCCGGATAGACCGCCCAGGAAGCCATCACCAGCCGGACCCCGCCGGCGATGGCGGCCCGGTAGGGCTCTTCGCCCCGCGCCCGGAGCTCGGCCAGCGGGACCGGCAGGACGACCGGGCGCTCGTCGGTGTTCTCCTCCCGGGCCGCGGCCCCGAGACCGGGGAAGTGCTTGGCGGTGGCGGCCACTCCCGCCTGCTGCTGGGCGGCGAGGAAGGCGGTGCCCAACTCGGCGACCACCTCGGGCTTCCCGCTGTACGAGCGTTCGAAGTGGTCGATGAAGTTGTCCGGTGCGTCGAAGACGTCGAGCACGGGCGCCAGGTTGACGTTCAGACCAGCGTCGGCCAGGGTGCCGGCCGCTCCCGCGCCGGACCGGGCCGCGTCCCCGGCCGGGTCGGCGGCCGCGCCGGTCTGCCGGGCCGAGTGGACCGGCGCCCCCGGCAGCCGCCGGACCTTCCCGCCCTCCTGGTCGGTCATCAGCAACAGCGGTGCGCCGGAGGGCGATTCCTGCGCCGCGCTCTTCAACATATCCACCGCCACCCGGAGTTGCTCGGGCGACGGGGCGTTCTCCTTGAACAGGATGACGCCGGCGGCACGGCCCGCCCGGATGGTGTCGAGCAGTTCGGGCGGAGGGGTGTCGCCGGGGTAGGAGTAGACGATCCGACGGCCGGCGAGCCGGAGCGAGGCGGCGGCGGGAACGGTGCTGGGCACGTCGGTGGTCCTCCCGGTGGGGGTCGGTGTCCCCGGATTCGTCCCGACGGCACCGGCCCCGGTGGCGGTGTCGCTGTCGGTGGCGGTGCGGGTTCCGGTGTCCGCGCCAGCGCCTGTCCCCGTGCCCGCGCCCGGGTCGACGGGCCCGGCGGGCCGGTCGGGCGGCGCCTGTACGGCCAGGGGCGCGACCGGGCCGAGCGCGGTCGCCGGTCCCACCGCCGCCAGCAGCAGCGCCAGGAGCGCGATGCGGACCGGCCGACGGGGCGTCCGACGGGTGCTGCGGTGGGACGGGCGTGGCATGGGGCGTCGGCGGCGGGGCGTCGGCATCCGGCCTCCCTCGGTCGGTCGGGTCCGGGCCGTTCGGGCGAGCCGGCCCCGGAACGGCCAGGATCGTCGATCGGCGTGCGGGAGTCGACGGGTTCGACCGCGGACACGCCGCCGGTGCCGCGGACACCGCGACCGGACGGCGTAACAGCAGCAGCCTCACCCCGGGAGCGGTGGTCCCGCCTCCCGGAGCAGCCGTCCGAGGACGGCGATGCCCTCCTCGATCTCGCCCGGCGTGCCGGCCGCGTACCCGAGGACCAGCCCCGGCGGGTGCGGCAGCCGGGCGTGCCAGGACAACGGGTGCACCTTCACCCCGTGGGCCAGCGCCGCCGCCGCGAGCTCGGTGTCGGTGCAGGGCAGACCGTCCGGGAAGGTGAGCATCAGGTGCAGCCCGGCCGCCGCGCCGTGGACCGAGGCGCCCGGGAGATGGACGGCGACAGCGGCGGTCATGGCGTCGCGTCGGCGCCGGTGGCGGGAGCGCTGCAGCCGGAGATGGCGCTCCAGGGCACCCGATTCCATCAGATGGGCGAGGACCAGCTGCGGGAGCGCGGCGTTGCCGAGGTCGCTGAGCCGTTTGGCGTCGACCAGGGCCTCCCGGTAACGGGCGGGCGCGAGCACCCACCCGGTGCGCAGCGCGGGGGCGAGCAGCTTGGAGACACTGCCCAGGTAGAGGACCTGTTCGGGGAGGACGCCGCGCAGGGCGGGCACGGGCGGGCGGTCGTAGCGGTGTTCGGCGTCGTAGTCGTCCTCGATCACGAGCCCGCCCTCGGCCGCCCATTGGAGCAGCTCGCGCCGTCGGGCGCCGCCGAGCACCACGCCGGTCGGGAACTGGTGGGCGGGCGTCAGCAGCACGGCCCGGGCGCCGGCGGCGCGCAGCGAGTCCACCCGGATGCCCTCGGCGTCGACGGGGACGGGCGGGGTGGCCGTGATCCGGTGCCCGAGGTGCTGGCGGGTGCCGAGGGAGCCCGGGTCCTCGACGGCGACCACGTCGAGGCCGTCCGCCCGGAGCACCTCGCCGACGAGGGCCAGCGCCTGGGCCGCCCCGGCGACGACGAGGACCTCCTCGGGGTCGGCGCGGATGCCGCGGTTGCGGGCCAGCCAGTCCGCGACGGCGCGGCGCAGGGCGGGGGTGCCGCGCGGGTCGCCGTAGCCGAAGTCCGGTGCGGCGAGGTCGCGCAGGACGGCGCGTTCGGCGCGCAGCCAGGCCGCGCGGGGGAAGGCGGCGAGGTCGGGCACGCCGGGGGCGAGGTCGATCCGGGCGGGGGCGGTGCGGAGGGCGTCGAAGACGGTCGTGGCGGGTTCGCCGTCGAAGGGCGAGGTGGGGGTGGTGTCGCGGGCAGGGTCAGGCCGGGCGGGTCCGGGACGGGTGCCTTCGGGGCGAGCGGCCGTCGGTCCGGGAACCGTCGACCGGGCGGCTGCCGGCCGGGGTGGGGACAGGGGCACGGTCCCCGGGGCGAACTGGTCGACCACGACGGTGCCGCCCCGCCCCAGGCCCGCGATCCGCCCCTCCTCGCCGAGGCGGCGGTAGGCGTCGGTCACCACGCCGCGCGAGACCCGCAGGTCGGCGGCGAGCACCCGGGTGGCGGGCAGCCGGCTGCCGACGGGGAGCCGGCCGTCAGCGATCGCCTCCCGGAGCCGTCGCGCCAGCCAGTCCGCGAGTCCACCGGCGGGCGCCTGCCCGGGGTCGAGCTGGAGGAAGTCCGCGCCCGCCGTTATGGACCTGTCGATCGAATGATCATTGGACCTGTGCACCGGTCCATTGTGCCGAGAGGGTGAAGCCATGACGACCACCACCGCCCCCGCCACCACCCCGGCCGCTTCCTCCTCGACCCCTTCCCCGTCCCACCCCGACCAGGCCTATGTGCACGGCTACTCCCCCGCCGAGGCCCGCCGTCTGGGCGACCAGGCCGACACCCTCGCCGGTCTGCTGCACGCCGGCACGGTGTACCCGCCCGGCAGCCGGGTCCTGGAAGCCGGCTGCGGGGTCGGCGCCCAGACGGTGCACCTGCTGGAGGCCAGCCCGGGTCTGCTGCTGACCGCCGCCGACATCTCCGCCGACTCGCTCGCCCGGGCCCGGGCCCGGGTCGCGGAACAACTGCCGGAGGCCCAGGTCTCCTGGCACCACGGCGATCTGCACCGGCTGCCCTTCCCCGACGGTTCGTTCGACCACCTCTTCGTCTGCTTCGTGCTGGAACACCTCGCCGACCCGGCGGCGGCACTGACGGCACTGCGCCGGGTCCTGCGCCCGGGCGGCACCGTCACGGTGATCGAGGGCGACCACGGCTCGGCGTTCTTCCACCCCCGTGGTGAGGCGGCGGAGCGGGTCGTCGGCCATCTGGTCCGGCTCCAGGCGGACGGCGGCGGGGACAGCCTGGTCGGGCGGCGGCTGTATCCGCTGCTCGCCGGGGCCGGGTTCCGGGACATCTCGGTCGCCCCGCGCACGGTGTACGCGGACGGCGGCCGGCCCGACCTGGCCGAGGGGTTCACTCGGCGCACGTTCGTCGCGATGGTCGAGGCGGTCCGCGCCGACGCGCTCGCGGCCGACCTCGACACGGCCGAGGATTTCGACCGCGGCGTCGCCGAACTGCGCCGCACGGCCGAGCCGGACGGGTCGTTCCACTACACGTTCTTCAAGGCGGTGGCGGTCAACCCGTGACCGGCCGTCGGCGGGGCGGCGCGGTCACTCCGGGTCGTCCCCGAGGGTGCCGAGGAGGGTGCGCAGGGCGGCGACGAAGGCGGCGGTCCTCGGCTCGTCGAGGTCGCCCAGGATGCGGCGCTCGGTCGCCAGGTGGTCCGGCAGGGCACGGTCGATCAGGGCGTATCCCTCCTCGGTGAGCTGGACCTCACGGCTCCGGCCGTCGGAGCCGCTGGGGGTGCGGGTGACCAGGCCCCGCGCCTCCAGCCGGTCGAGGCGCTGGCTGATCGCCCCGGAGGTGACCATCGCGCACTGCATCAGCATGGTCGGTGTCAGCCGGTACGGCGGGCCACTGCGGCGCAGGGTGGCGAGCACGTCGAAGGAGGCGAAGTCGAGGTCGTGCCGGGCGAAGGTCTCCTTCAACTCGGCGTCGACCAGTCGGGACAACCGCTTGAGACGGCCGATCACCTCCATCGGCGAGACGTCCAGGTCGGGGCGCTCGGCGCCCCACTGCTGCACGATCCGGTCCACATGATCCACGCGCTCTGCCATGCCCCCAGCCTAAACGATGCCTTAGCGGTGAGATACCTCACAGCACCCACCCTTCGATCGGACCTTGCGGATATTCCTTAGCGCTGAGATATATTGGCTTAGTGCTAAGGAATCGACTCGCCGTCGTGCTGCTGACCGCCCTGGCCCCCGCCATCTGGGGCTCCACCTACCTCGTCACCACCGAACTGCTGCCGCCGGGACGCCCGCTGCTCGCCGGCGTGCTCCGCGCCCTGCCCGCCGGGCTGCTGCTGATCGCCCTCACCCGCCGCCTGCCGACCGGCAGTTGGTGGTGGCGCTCGCTCGTCCTCGGCGCCCTGAACATCGGCGCCTTCTTCGCCCTCCTCTTCGTCGCCGCCTACCGCCTCCCCGGCGGGGTCGCCGCCACCGTCGGCGCCGTACAGCCGCTGATCGCCGCCGGCCTCTCGGCCGCCCTGCTCGGCGACCGGCTCTCCCTTCGCACCCTCCTCTCCGGCATAGCCGGGGTGGCCGGCGTCAGCCTGCTGGTCCTGCGTGCCGGCGCCCAGTTGGACGCCCTCGGCATCGTGGCCGCACTGGGCGGCGCGGTGGTCATGGCGACCGGCGTCGTCCTCTCCAAGCGCTGGACGTCACCGGCGCCACTGCTCGCCACCACCGGATGGCAGCTCACCGCCGGCGGCCTGCTGCTGCTCCCGGTCGCCTTCCTGGTCGAGGGACCGCCTCCGTCCCACCTCACCGGCGCCAACCTGCTCGGCTACGGCTACCTGAGCCTCATCGGCGCGGCCGTCGCGTACGCGCTCTGGTTCCGCGGCATCCGCGCCCTCCCTCCGACCTCGGTCACCTTCCTCGGGCTGCTCAGCCCGGTGGTCGCCACCGCCCTCGGCTGGCTCGTCCTCGGCCAGGACCTCTCGCCCGTCCAGGCCCTCGGCGCGCTGATCGTGCTCGGCTCCCTGGTCGCCGCCCAGACCCAGCGCCCGCGCACCCCGTCGAGGACGGTGACCGGCCCGCCCGTCGGCGTACCCTCCGACGACAGTGGTCGACCGGCCAACGACCGCACCCACCAGTCCGCCTGACCGAGCGGCCGCACCACCTCCTTCCCTTCGTTCCCGACCCGGCCCAAGGAGAACCACCCATGAACATCACCGTCTTCGGCGCCACCGGCAACGTCGGCAGCCGAGTCGTGGCCGAGGCCGTCGCCCGCGGCCACCAGGTCACCGCCGTGCTGCGCGACCCGCACCGCCCGCACCCGTTCCCCGCCACCGTCCGGATCGCCACCGGGGACGCCCGCGACCCCGAGGACGTCCGCCGCCTCGCCGCCGGCCAGGACCTGCTGGTCACGGCCACCCGCCCGGCCCCCGGGCGGGAGGACGAACTGGCCGTCGCCACCAAGGGCCTGCTCGCCGGACTGGCCGGCACCGGCGTCCGACTGCTGGTCGTCGGCGGCGCCGGAAGTCTCACCCTGCCCGGTGGCGACGGCGTCACCCTCGCCGAGTCCCCGGACTTCCCCGCAGGCCTGCTGCCCATCGCCAACGCCTGCGGCGAGCAGTTCTCCCTCTACCTCGCCGAGACCGAGGTCGACTGGACCTACCTCAGCCCCTCCGCCCTCCTCGCACCGGGCGAGCGCACCGGACTCTTCCGGCTCGGCCGCGACGAACTCCTCGTCGCCGCCGACGGCACCTCGACCATCTCCATGGAGGACCTCGCCGTCGCCCTCCTCGACGAGGCCGAGCGGCCCGCCCACCGCCGCACCCGCTTCACCGCCGGCTACTGAGTGCCGCCCACCGGCATGCCTCCCCCCGCCCTCTCCGCCCGAAACGCCCCATCACCGACACGATGGGGTGCTTCGGGCGGAGAGGCATGACGTCACGTCAACTGCCGTATGGGACCGTGACTCTGGCGGGCGCTGAGGCTGTACTGGGCCACCGGGTCGAGGTGGTGCAGGCACCACCGGAAAGACGGGTGCGTGCCTGATCGACCACGATCGATCCGACCGCCAGGATCGTGCCATGACCACACGAGACCTGATCCGTACCGCCAGCACCCCCACCACCGGCGCCTCCGCCCGCCGAACCGCCCGCACCCGCCGCACCGCATTCGGCCGGCGCACCGCCGCACTGCTCGCCCTCCTCACCCTCGCCTCCGCGACCGGCACCGCCGGCGCCGTCGCGGCGCCCACCGGGGCGACCACCCTCGCCGTCCCCGCCCGCTACGCCCACCAGCAACTCACCTGGCAGACCTGTGCGGAGGAGGCCACATTGGAGTGCGCCACCATGACCGCACCCAGGGACTGGCACCATCCGGGCCGCGGTCCGGACATCACCGTCGCGGTCTCCCGGCACCGCGCGACCGATCCGGCCCGGCGGATCGGCACCCTGCTCACGGCTGCGGGCGGCCCCGGCGGCCAGGGGCTGCTCCGCCCGGCCGACCACGTGCGCAACGCCCCCGCCCTCGGCGCCTCCTACGACATCATCGGTTTCGACCAGCGCGGCGTCGGCCACAGCACCCGGGCCGTCTGCCAGACCCCCGAGGAGTTCCGCTCCTTCTTCGCCGGGGACTTCCGCGACGACACGCCGGCCGACCGCGCCCGCGTGATCGCCAACTCGGCCGCCCTCGCCACCGGCTGCGAGCAGCGCAGCGGCGGCCTGCTGCCCTTCCTGACCACCGAACAGACCGCCCGGGACATCGACCTGCTGCGCGCTCTCCTCGGCGAGCGCCGGATCAGCTACTACGGGCCGTCCTACGCCACCATGATCGGCGCCTACTACGCGACCCTCTTCCCGCACCGGATCGAGCGGATGGTGCTGGACAGCAACATCGGTTTCGACGGCACCTGGGAGCGGTTCCAGCTGGGCCAGCCGATGAGCTTCCAGCGGCGCTTCGAGGAGGACTTCCTGCCGTGGCTCGCCGCCCGCGACGCCACCTACCACTACGGCACGACCCCCGCCGAGGTGAAGGCCCGCTGGGAGGCCCGCCGCGCCGCGCTGCGCGAGAACCCGATCGTCGACGGCCAACTCACCCTCGGGCCGAACCAGTTGGACAACGGCACCATCCAGGGCATCTACCGCGAGAACAACGGCTTCACCCTGCTGGCCACCGCGCTGACCGCACTCGACGACTGGCCGGCCGCCGACCCGGCCGCCCGCACCACCGCCCGGCGGGTCTTCGGCGACTACCTCAGCCCGGAGTTCCTGGCCGAATTCTTCGCCGTCACCTGCGGCGACACCCCCTGGACCCGAGACCTCTCCCTCTGGACCGCCCGGGGTACCGAGAACGCCGCCCGCTGGCCGCTGGTCGGGGCCCGCACCCTCGCCTTCGCCGCCGTCTGCGCCTCCTGGCCGACACCGCCCCCGACCGCGACCGCGCCCCGGGTCCGGGTCACCGGCGCGGGCCTGCCGCCCACCCTGATGCTCAACTCGGTGCACGACCCCGCGACGTACTACGAAGCCGCCCTCTCCGCCCACCGGGCCCTGCGCGGCTCCCACCTGGTGACCGTCGCCGACAACGGCGACCACGGTCAGTACCCCGGCCCCAATCCCTGCGTCCGCAGCGCCGTCGAGTCCTACCTCCTGACCGGCGCGACCCCCGCCGGCGACCTCACCTGCCCCTCCCCCACCACCTCCTGACGCTCTCCCGGCCCTCCCCCCAACCCCCTCTGGTTTGTACCGACATCACCAACTACTTTGATCGAACAGCTACTTGTCCATCATCCAAGGGGGGCTTGGAAGAATGCCACGACGTCCACTGTCCGTACTCCTCGCGGCTGTGCTCGCACTGCTCGGCACAGCGGCACTCGCTCCGGCCGCAGCCTCGGCCGCGCCCGCCGCCGCCTCACCCGCACCCGCACCCGCACCCGCACCCGCACCGACCAGCAACCTCGACCCCGCGACCAATGCCACCCTTGCCGCCGGCTGGTCCGGCTGGCAGGACCTCGGCGGCTACGCCCTCAGCGCCCCGACCGTGTCCTCCTGGGCCGCCGGCCGACTCGACCTGTTCGTCGTCGGCGGGGACAACGGCCTCTGGCACCGCTGGTACGACAACGGCACCTGGAATCCCTGGGAACCGCTCGGCGGCAACCTGACCGGCAACGTGTCCGCCACCTCCTGGGGGCCCGGCCGTATCGACGTCGTCGGCACGGACGCCAGCAGCTTCCACCTGGTTCACCGCTGGTACGACAACGGCACCTGGTACACCTGGGAGGACCTCAGCGAAGGTCTGACGACGGTGAACCCGGCCGTCTCCTCCCAGGGCCTCGGCAAGCTCGACCTCTTCATCACCAATGGCGGGTCCCTGCTCCACCGCTCGTACAGCAACGGCACCTGGACGCAGTGGGGAAGCATCGGCACCGAGGCCGTCAGCTCCCCGGCCGCCGTCTCCTGGGGCCCCGGCCGCATCGACGTCGTCGGCCGCGCCACCGACGGCCGACTGCGCCACAACTGGTACAGCAACGGGGCCTGGGCCGGCTGGGAGACCCTCGCCGCGCGGACCGACGGCAGGCCGGCGATCTCCTCCCGGGGGATCGGGCGTCTGGACGTCTTCGCCCCGATCGCCGACAACCACATCTGGCAGCTCTCCTACGACTCCACCGGCTGGGACCAGTGGGACGACCTCGGGAGCGTCGGCGTTCCGACCGTGGGTGCCGTCTCCTGGGGCCCGAACCGGATCGACCTGTTCACCTTCGGCAAGCAGCAGCAGATCGAGCACGGGTGGTACAGCTGACCACCCCGCGCGTCCCGGCCCCACCGGCGGGGCGCCGCTGACGGCCACCCCGTCCACCGGCAACCGGGCCTCGCCCCACCCCTGACCCGACCCCGACCCCGGTCGCGACCGCCGTCGCCGGGTCTCCCCCGGAGGACCCGGCGACGGCGCGCACGGCGAGCACTGGCGGCGGCCCGCCGCCCCAGAGACGAGATCAGGGACTCAGGCTCTCGGACTCAGGGGCTCAGGGGCTCAGGGGCGGTCCAGGGTGATGGAGTTGATCGGGCCGAGGTCGGCGTAGACGCCGGCCTGGGCAGCGATGTCGTAGCCGCAGCCGCCACCGTTGTAGCCGGTGCACAGGTGGGCGTGGGCTCCGCCGGACTGGTTGTTGAGCACCCAGTGCCAGCCGTACTGGTTGTGGAGGTTGTGGGGGCCGTAGCTGTAGAAGACATCGGTCGGCGGCCGGCTGGTGTCGGAGTCCTGGGGGTAGATACAGACCGCCCCGTACGGACACCCGTCCCAGGAGCCGTCGGCCGCCTGGGCGCCGGAGCTGCCCATCGTGGTGACAGCGGCCGCCGCGAGGGCGAGTGCGGCGAAGGTGTGCATGATCTTGCGCATAGTGGTTCTCTTCCGGTTGCCGGTCCGGCCCGGATTCGGCCGGTGTCCAGCAGCGTAGGAAGCCACCGCCCGCAGCGGTCCCTGACAGATGACAGGGTCGCACGGGGCCGAGACACAGCGCCGGGACGCAGCGCCGGGAGCGCACGGCCGGCGGCGCACGGCCGGGAGCCCGGGTCAGCTCGGCGTCGCGAAGGTGTCGCAGCGGGCCGGGTCGCCGAAGCGGTAGCCGGCGGTGAACCAGGCCTTGCGCTGGTCCGAGGAACCGTGGGTCCAGGTGTCCGGGTCGATCCGGCCGGTCGACTGCTTCTGGATCCGGTCGTCACCGACGGCCGCCGCCGCGTCCAGGCCCTGAGCGATGTCCTGGTCGGTCAGGGTGCGGATCAGCGGCCGTCCGGTGGAGGCCTGCGGGGTGGTGGTGGCATGGTGCGCCCAGACGCCGGCGTAGCAGTCCGCCTGGAGTTCGAGCTTCACCGAGGCACTGTTGGCGCCCTGCCGGTCGCGGCCGACCTTCTGCATGGTGCCGGTCAGGTTCTGGATGTGGTGCCCGTACTCGTGCGCGACGACGTAGGCCTCGGCGAACGGGCCGCCGGAGGCCCCGAAGCGGGTGGCCAGCTCGTCGAAGAAGCCGAGGTCGAAGTAGGCCCGCCGGTCGGCCGGGCAGTAGAACGGGCCGACCGCCGAGCTCGCCGCGCCGCAGCCGGTGGACACCCGTCCGGTGAACAGGACCGTCTCGGCGGGGCGGTAGGCCACACCGGACCGGGGCAACTGGCCGCCCCAGTAGTCCTGGAGGCTGTTGGTGACGGCGACGATCCGGCAGTCCTGGCGGCTGTTGGCATCGGCACCGGTCCGGCAGACCTGTTGCACCTCGCCCGCCGTGGTGCCCCGGCCGGACCCGGCGCCCGTGTCCCCCGGGCTGTCGGAAAGCCCGAGGACGCTCGGGTCGACACCGAAGAGCACCGCGATCAGGACGGCGATCAGACCGGCCGCGCCGCCCCCGACAGCGACCTTCCCGCCGGGGATGCGGCGCCGGTCGTCGACCTGCGAGGTGTCGAGGTCGCCCTGATCGTCGAACTGCATGCCTGCCGTCCCTGGTCGTGCCGACGGCGCCCCACGACGCCGCGCGACCGACCTCGGCCGCCCGGCCACGCTAACCGCTCGGCCTGCCACCGCCGAGGAAGGACGCGCAGGTCAGAGGCGGTTCCCCACCCTCCACGGGCAGGGAACCGCCGAACGGACCGACCGGCGCAGCCCGGCCCGCCACCACCCGCGCGCCACGCTCCCACGCCACACACCCGCACGACACCCGCCCGCTGCTGCGCCGGCGGTGCCGCCGGACCCACCCCGAGGCGGGTCCGGCGGCACCGCCCGCCCACCGGGCCGCCCACCGGCTACCGGCTTGCGGCTTGCGGCTTGCGGCTACCGGGCGGCGGCCGGTGCCGGGGCGTACCCGGACGGACGGGTGGTGAACGTGCCCCGGCCCTGGGTGCGGCTGCGCAGGGCGGTCGCGTAGCCGAACAGCTCGGCCAGCGGCACGACCGCCGTCACCGCCGCCGCCGCGCCGTGCGGGTCCGAGCCCTGGACCCGGCCCCGGCGCGCGGCGAGGTCACCGAGGACCCCGCCCACCGCCTCCTGCGGCACGGTCACCGTCACCTCGACGACCGGTTCCAGCAGCACCATCCGGCAGGCGCGCAGCGCGTCCCGCAGCGCCGTCCGCCCGGCGGTGCGGAAGGCGAGGTCCGAGGAGTCCTTGCTGTGGGTGGCCCCGTCGGTCAGGGTGACCCGCAGGCCGGTGACCGGGTGGCCGCCCAGCGGGCCCTCGGCGAGCGCGTCCCGGCAGCCGGCCTCGACCGCCTGGACGTACTCCTTCGGCACCCTCCCGCCGGTCACGGTGGACGCGAACACGAAGCCCCCGCCCTCCTGCGCGCCGACCGGTCCGTCCAGCGGCGCCACGTCGATCACGACCTGGGCGAACTGGCCGGCGCCGCCGTCCTGTTTGACATGACGGTGGACGTGGCCGGTGACTCCGCGTTCGACCGTCTCCCGATGGGCGACCTGCGGGCGGCCGACGGTCACCTCCAGACCGTTGTGGTCACGGCGGATCTTCTCCACCGCCACCTCCAGGTGCAGTTCGCCCAGGCCCGAGAGCACCCGCTGCCCGGTCTCCGGATCGGTGCGGACGACCAGCGACGGGTCCTCCTCCGCGAGCCGGGCCAGCGCGACGGCGAGCCGGTCGGTGTCGACCGAGCGCCGCGCCTCGACCGCCACCGTCACCACCGGCTCGGCGGTGACGGGTGGTTCGAGGACCAGCGGCGAGCCGGGCGCACAGAGCGTGGCGCCCGTACGCGCGGCCTTGACCCCGATCACCGCGACGATGTCCCCGGCGACCGCCGAGTCCGTCTCGGTGTGGCTGTCGGCCTGCACCCGCAGGATCCGGGCGATCCGTTCGGTGCGGCCGGTCGTGGCGTCCAGCACGGTGTCCCCCTTTCGCAGTGTTCCGGTGTAGAGGCGCAGGTAGGTCAGACGGCCGGAGGCGGTGACGTTCACCTTGAACACCAGCGCGGTGAGCGGCCCGGCGGGATCGGCGGCCCGCTCCACCTCGGCGCCCTGCGAGCTCTCCGCACCGTCCGCACCCTGCGGGCCCCCAGTGCCCGCCGCACCGCCGGAGCCCGCCGCACCCACGGCGGATCCGCGCACCGCCGGGACGTCCAGCGGCGAGGGCAGGTAGGCCGTGACGGCGGCCAGCAGCGGTTCGACACCACGGTTGCGGTAGGCCGATCCGCACAGCACGACCACGGCCTCGCCGCTGTGGGTGAGGTCCCGCAGCGCGGCGGCCAGGGTCGCGGTGGAGAGCGCCGTGTGCTCGTAGTACTCCTCCAGTGCGGCCGGATGGAGCCCGGCCACGGCCTCGTCCAGCCGTCGGCGCCGGTGCTCGGCCTCGGCCCGGAGCTCCTCCGGTACCGGCCCCTCCCGCAGGCCGTCCCGCCCCGGGCCGTCGTCCCAGGTCAGCGCACGCATCGTCAGCAGGTCGACGACGCCGGTGAAGTCGCCCTCCCGTCCGACGGGCAGTTGGACGGCGAGCGGCACCGGATGCAGCCGGTCGCGGATGGAGGCGACGGCCGCGTCCAGATCGGCGCCGGCCCGGTCCATCTTGTTGACGAAGGCGATCCGGGGCACGCCGTGCCGGTCGGCCTGGCGCCAGACGCTCTCGCTCTGCGGCTCCACCCCGGCGACGGCGTCGAAAACCGCGACCGCCCCGTCCAGCACCCGCAGCGAGCGTTCGACCTCGTCGGCGAAGTCGACGTGCCCGGGGGTGTCGATGAGGTTGATCCGATGGCCGTCCCAGAGGCAGCTGACGGCGGCGGCGAAGATGGTGATGCCGCGTTCGCGCTCCTGCGGGTGGCAGTCGGTGACGGTGGTCCCGTCGTGGACCTCGCCGCGCTTGTAGGTCTCGCCGGCCAGGAAGAGGATCCGCTCGGTGACGGTGGTCTTGCCCGCGTCCACGTGGGCCAGGATGCCCAGGTTGCGGACGGTGCTGATGCCGGCCAGGACGGCGGCGGCAGCGGCGGTGCTGGCGGTGGTGGTGGTGACGGCGTTGTGCGTACGGCGGACGTCGGTGCGCATGGCCCGGTGCCTTTCGAGGTGGAGCGAGGTGCTGGGGCGGCGCGATTGCGGCGACGACACGCCCGGCCCGGCCGGCCCCGCCCCCTCCGCTCCACCCACGAACCCGCCCCGACCACCGCCACCGCCCCGGTCAACACGGGCATGCGGGCGATCGGGCACCCGAACATGCAGCACCCAGGACACACGGGGACCAGGGCACTCGGACGGGCAGAACGGGACAGGAGGGCAGAGGAGCCGGAAGGCGGCGGACGACCGGAGGTGCGACCCGAGGTCAGCGATGCGTCGCGCGGATCCGGTGCCGGCCGCGCAGCGGGCACCGGAGGGACGAGGACACCAGGATCACCTCGTACCGGGACGAGGGGACGACGGCAGCGGTGCGGTGTCGCACGACCGGTCCTCCCTCTGCTCATCACGGCGCGCACCGCCACCGGAACCACGGCGGTGCGTCTCTGGAGGCCGAGTGTAGGGAGCGGACCGCCGCCGGGTCACGTGGTTTTCCCGATTCACCCTGCCTCCCGACCGGCGGCGCACCGACCGTGTGACAGCCGGGTCCTGATTCCGCAACAGCACCGCGTACGCACCGACCGGGACACCTAGGCTCCGCCGCATGAGTCTTTCAACGACCGACGTCGCCGCCGCCGGTGCGGCCTGGGTGTGGAAGCCGGACGACGCCGAGGTGGTCGAGACCGCCGAGTACACGATCCTGCGACTGCCCGAGCACGTCGCCTTCGACCTCTCGGTGGTCTCCTTCACCCCGGCCGGACCGCTCCCCGCGGCCGTCGACGCCGTCCTCGACCGCGCCCGCGCCTTCGGGCCGCCGATCCTGGACTGGCAGGTGCTGGTCGGCTCCCCGGCCGGTCTGGCCGCCGAACTCGCGGCCCGGGGCGGGCGGGTGAAGCTCGGCCTGGAGCTCCTGGCCGCGGACCTGAGCGCCGGCGCGCCCCCGCTGCGGCCGCCGACGGTGGACGTGTCGCTCCGCTGGGCGACGGACCTCGCGACGGCCCGGGACGCGGCGGCGGTCGAGGTCACCGGGTTCGGCGGCACGCTCCCGCCCGAGGAGCGGATCGAAGCGACCTCGGCGAAGGTCGCGAAGTCCCTTCCGGCCGGCGAGGGCGGCACGGTCGTCGCCTACGTGGACGGTGAACCGGCCGGTTGCGGCAGCGTCTCGGTCGTGGACGGGGTAGCGCGGCTGACCGGCGGCGTGGTCGCACCGCCCTGGCGGGGCCGGGGCGTCTACCGCGCGGTGCTCGCCGCCCGGCTCTCCTACGCCGCGACGCACGGCGCGACGATGGCCCTGGTCAAGGCCAACAGCACCACGTCCGGCCCGATCCTGCGCAGGACCGGCTTCACGGCCTTCGGACCGGAACCCGTCTACGCCGTCCCCCTGCACTGAGTACCCCGCACCCTCGCAGCACCGTCCCCGAACGGAACCGCCCCGGGCCTCCGGCGCGTCGAAGCGCGTGTGCGCACGCACCGGCCGCCCGCCACAGCTGCGCGGAGACGACAGGGTCGGCGGGGTCGGCGGGGTCGGCGGAATCCGGGGAGGCTCTCCATATGTTGATCCCACTCGTCCTGCTGATCGCCGGTGTCGGCCTGGTCCTCATGGGCGTCGACAAGCTCAACAGCGCCGAACCCACCTGCTACGGCCGGCCCATGTCACCCGGCGACGTCTGCCACGTCCAGGTGAAGGGCTCCTTCGGTGACGGCATGCCGGAACCTCATGACACCACCTACCAGGAGCAGTTGGACGGTCTGACCAGCGGTGGCTGGACGGCGATCGGCTTCGGCGCCGTCCTGCTGGCACTCGCGGTCGTGATCACGATCTCCTGGACCGCCACCGCCGCCCGTCGGGACCGGGAGTACTGAGGCCGCTCCCGCAGGGGCACGGAGGCCCCTGCGGGAGCGGCCGGAGCCACGAGAACGGCCGGGGCAACCTCGACCGGACCGGCCGGCCGGTGCCCGTCAGCCCTTCGCGGCCGCGTACCCGGTCTCGGCGGCGAAGCCCCAGCCCGGGGCGTCGTCCCAGGGCACCAGCAGCGCGTCGTCCGTGGCGTAGACGTAGCCGGCGCCCCGGGTGAAGGCGGCGTCGAGGGCGGTGCGCATCGCGGCCCGGTCCGGGGTGTCGTACACCAGGTGCCAGAAGGCCGTGCCGCTGGCGTCGAGGGCCGCGCCGGAGTAGTAGCCCGCGGTGGCGTTGAAGACGTTGCCGCCCAACCAGGCGCCGGTGTAGTCGTCGTAGTCGCCCTCGAAGGTCACGAAGACATCGGCCGTGCGGTGGCCGAGTTCGAGGTAGCAGTCGGCGACGGCGGTACCGGGGTTGTTCACCACCAGGTCCTGGGCCTGCGGGGCGACGGCGTAGACGGTCTCCTGGACGTAGCGGCGCAGGTCCGCGTAGTAGTCGCGGACGGTGTTGCCGGGGCCGCAGTCGCGCCCGGTCTGGTCGAAGAAGATGCCGTCGACGTGCAGCCGGTGGTCGGCCGTCCTCAGGTAGTTGTCGACGACCGCGCGGACGGCGGACAGCGGGAGCGAACCGTGGCCCGTGTCGACGTAGCCCAGCACCCGGGTGGCGGTGCCGTGCGCGGTGACCCCGGCGCGCAGCGCGTCGGCCTGCGCCTGCCAGGCCGCGTCGAAGGGGGCGTAGCCGTTGGACGGGTTGAGGACGACGATCGACGGTGCAGGGTGGGCGCTCGCCGCAGCGGTCAGCATGGGCTCGCCGGGAAGGACGTAGGCCGGAACGGCGACCTCCAGACCGTGGGGTCTTTCGGCGGTCGCCGCGTCGGCCCCGCTGGGGGACGCCAGCGCGGCTGCGGTGAGCGCCACGCCGGCCAGCAGGACGGGCAGGGTCTTGGTGAACGAACGCATCGGGTCCCTTGCTCGCAGAAGACAGGAAAACCGGAGGGGGCACCCCCCGCGGCGCCCGGGCACGGTCCGTCCAGCCCCTCGCGCCCCGTCCCCTCCACCCGCCCCGGCCGGGTCGGGCGCTCCCATTCCTACCGGTCCGATCCGCACCGGGTGACCAACTTCTGGTGAACGCAAGGAAGTTCGCGCAAGCACCGATGCCACTCGGGGTCACCCCCAGCACTCCTGCCACGGCTGCCACCACCGTCACCGGTGCCGCTCCCACCGCCTCCGGCCACACCCGCCGCCGCGACACGCCCGAGCGGGCAACCCCCCGGGCGGCTCTCCGGAACACCCTCCGGAACGCCCTCCGGAACGCCCTCCGGGGCACCCCCCGAGCCGCCGCCCGAACCACCCTCCGCACCGCCACGCGGACGGCCGAGCGCGACCCCCGCCAGCACCAGCAGCAGTCCGGCGAACTGCGGCGGGCCGAGCCGCTCGCCCGCCACCACGGTGCCGAGCAGCACACCGGTCAGCGGATTGAGCAGCCCCAGCAGCCCGACGGTGCCCGCCGGCAGCCGGCGCAGGCCCACGAACCAGGCGGCGAAGGCCAGCGCGGTCGCCACCACCGCGACATAACCGAAGGCCGCCAGCTCGCGCCCGACGGGCACCGCGGGCGGGCCCTCGAACACCGCGGCCAGGGGCAGCAGGACCAGCCCGCCCGCCAGCAGTTGCCAGGCGGTGGTGGCGAGGACGTCCGCCCCTTCGCGCCACCGGGCGGCCAGGACGTAGCCGAGCGAGGAGACCAGCATCGCCGCCGCCGAGGCGGCCAGGCCCGGCAGGCTGACCGGATCGCTCCTGGTCAGCAGCATCAGCCCGACACCGGCCAGGCCGACCAGGGCGCCGAGCAGGTGCGCCCGGGCGGGGCGGGCGGCGGTCAGCACCCAGGCCAGGAGCAGCATCGCGAGCGGCGAGGCCGCCATCACGGTGGAGGCGACGCTGGTGGCCAGGGACTGCGAGGCGATGTAGAGCAGGACGAAGAATCCCGCCGTGTTGAGCAACCCGAGGACGGCCGTCCGCCACCACCAGGCCCCCCGCGGCCGGCGCGGGCGCAGCGCGAACAGCAGCAGTCCGGCGGGCAGGGCCCGCAGGGCGGCTCCCCAGAGCGGACGGTCCGCCGGGAGGAACTCGCGGGTGACGTAGTAGTTCGCGCCCCATGCCACCGGCGCGACGGCGGTCAGCAGCACCCACCGAAAACTGGCTTCCATGGAAGACAATATACCTTCCACAGAAGCTACTGCCCTAGGATGGAGCCATGGCACCCACCCCCACCGGCCCCGCCACTCCCGCAGCAGCCACCCCCGCGACCACCAACAGCACGACCACCGACCACGTGGCGACCATCCAGGCCGAGTGGCGCCGGGAACGGCCCGACCTCGACGTCTCCCCGCAGGCGGTGATCGGACGGCTGCACCGCCTGTCCGGCCGGCTGACCGAGGAACTCTGCCTGGTCTACGGCCGCTACGGCCTCGGCGAGGGCGAGTTCGACGTCCTCGCCGCACTCCGCCGGGCGGGCGCGCCGTTCGAGCGGGCCCCCGGGGAGCTCGCCGCCCACACCATGGTCACCACCGGCGCCATGACCAAGCGGGTCGACCGGCTGGAACGGGCGGGCCTGGTCACCCGGCGCCGCAGCGAGACCGACGGCCGGGGGCGGGTGGTGGCACTCACCGAGGCCGGCCGACGGCTCTTCGACGAGGCCTTCACGGCCCACATGCGCAACGAGCACCGCCTGCTGAGCGTCCTCACCCCCGAAGAGGCCGCCTCCCTGGAGGTCCTGCTCACGACCTGGCAGCGCCGCCTCGACCACCCCGAACCGTCCCCGACCGAGCGCCCTCACCCGTGAGCAACCGCCCCGGCGGCCACCACGGCGACCGGATCGCCGGGCCCCGGCCCAGGACGAATAATGCCTGCGGATCATTGGACGTGCGTTCTAGGCTGCTTTCCAACCCGTGGACCGAGGAGGCACCTTGGCGGGCTACTCCTACCAGCTGATCTGCGACAACGTGCCCAACGCGGTGGTTCTGACCGACTTCGGCCCCAGGGTGATCGAGGTCGTGAAGGTGCTTCGTCGGCGGGCCGGGCTGAGCCTGTGGCAGGGCAGGTCGCTCCTGGATCGTCTTCCGGCAACCGTCCTCGAGGACGTGTCACAGGAGATGGCCGCAGCCATGGTCCGTGAACTCGTCGAGGTGGGGGCCAAGGCCGAAGTGCGGCAACTGGCATAACTGCTGGAAACACTCGTGGCGGAACGCGCGGGCGACGCCGCTCTCCACGAGCCGAGCCTCATCACCTCGACGACTCAAGGGCGGGCACATGTCCGAGTTCTCCGTGCGGGATTTCTACGACGAGTTGGCCCGTGACTACCACCTGATGTTCCGGGACTGGGACGCGAGCGTGGCGCATCAGGCCGGGGTGCTGGGCGGGTTCGTCCGCCGGGGCCTCGGGCCGGGGCCGCAGCGGGTGCTGGACTGCTCGTGCGGGATCGGCACCCAGGCGATCGGGCTGGCCGCGGCCGGGCATCGGGTCGTCGGCAGTGACCTCAGTCCGGCCGCCGCCGCCCGGGCCTCGGCCGAGGCGGCGGCCAGGGGCGGCCGGCTGCCGACCGCCGCGGCGGACATGCGCCGACTGCCGTTCGCGGACGGGGCCTTCGACGCGATCGTCTGCGCGGACAACTCGCTGCCGCACCTGCTCTCCGGCGAGGACCTCGGGGCGGCGCTGCTCGGGATGAGGCGGGTCCTCCGGGACGACGGGCTGCTGATGGTCACCGTCCGGGACTACGACGAGGCACGGCGGGCCAGACCCACCGCGACGCCTCCGCAGGTCTCGGAGACGAACGACGGGAAGGCGGTCACCTTCCAGCTCTGGCAGTGGCACGAGGACGGTGAGCGCTACGACCTGGAGCACTTCCAGCTCGTCCCCGCCGGGAGCACCTGGGACGTCCGGGTCCGCCGGACCACCTACTGGGCGCTGACGCGCTCGCAGTTGACGGAGTTCGTCGCCGGGGCCGGTTTCACCGACATCACCTGGCACAGCCCGGAGTCCAGCGGGTACTACCAGCCCGTGCTCACCGCCCGGGCGTGACCGACCGGTCGACCGTCGCCCGGGCGTGACGGACCAGTGACCCGTCGCCCGGGCGTGACCGACCGGTGGACCGTCGGCCGGGCGGCGAAATCCGGATGATCCGTCCGGATCCCGCACGATAGTGTCACCGGATGCCGGAACGGACCTGGGAACTCGTACTGCTCGGTGGCGCCTCCGGCGTCGGGAAGAGTGTGGCCGCCGCCCGGATCGCCGAGGCGACGGGCGCCTTCGTGGTGGAGTTCGACGACGTGGTCGCCGCCGTCCAGGAGCTCACCACCGCCGAACAGCACCCGGCCCTGCACCATTTCGACGGGCCCACCGCGCCCGAGCGGCCGGAGGACACCTGGCCGCCCGCACGCGTGCTGGAGCTCCAGATCGCCACCGCCGAAGCACTGGAGCCGGCCGCGCTGGGCGTGGTGCGCAACCGGTTGACCGTCCCCGTCCCGGCCGTGGTCGAGGGCGACTACCTCACTCCCGCCGTCTGCGCCCGGGCGGTCGCGCTCGGGCGGGCGGCGGGCCGGGACGTCCGGGCGGTGTTCCTGCACGAGGGCGACGCGGACCGGATCGCCGCCAACTACGCGGCGCGCGAACCGGCGGGCGGCGACCAGACCGGGCGGGCCGAGGTCGGCGCCCGGTACTCGCACTGGCTCGCCGACGAGGCCCGCCGGTACGCGCTCCCGGTGGTCGACTGCCGCCCGTGGCGCACGCTCGCCGACCGCCTGGACGCCGCTCTGGAGGCCGCGCCGGACGCCGTACCGAGGGACAGGACGAGCAGCGCACCGGGCGACGCACCGGCCGCCGCGACGACCGACGGGACCGGAACGCCCTCGCGGCAGGCCCCGTAGCCCGCGCGGCCCGCCGTGGTCCGGGGGACACCTCCCGTCCTGGCATGATCGCCGTATGAACGACCGAATCATTGCCGCCTGTGACGGGGCGGCCAAGGGAAACCCGGGCCCGGCGGCCTGGGCCTACGTGGTGGCGGACAGCGCCGGGGTGCCGCAGCGCTGGCAGGCCGGACCGTTGGGGCACAGCACCAACAACGTGGGCGAACTCACCGCGCTGGAGCGGCTGCTGGCCGCCACGGACGCCGCCGTGCCGCTGGAGGTCCGGCTGGACAGCACCTACACCCGTGATTCGGTCACCAAGTGGCTGAAGGG
Source organism: Kitasatospora sp. cg17-2 (assembly GCF_054031055.1). Taxonomy (NCBI): domain Bacteria; kingdom Bacillati; phylum Actinomycetota; class Actinomycetes; order Kitasatosporales; family Streptomycetaceae; genus Kitasatospora; species Kitasatospora sp. cg17-2. The sequence goes on along the minus strand of NZ_CM132923.1, from coordinate 8,611,546 downwards.
CTGGAAGCGCAACGGCTGGAAGACCGCCGCGGGCAAGCCGGTCGCCAACCAGGAGCTGATCCAGCGGATCGACGAGCTGCTGGACGGGCGGGACGTCACCTTCGTCTACGTGCCCGCCCACCAGGTGGACGGCGACCCGCTGAACGCCGTCGCCGACAAGGCCGCGAGCGACGCCGCCCGCACCCAGGAGGCCGCCGGCGGGACGGCCGCCGACCTGCCCGTGCCGGACCCGGCCGCGAGCGGCCCCGCCCGCGGGGGAGCCTCGCGCGGCGGCGCGGCCCGGAGCGGCGCCCGGAGCACGGGGGCCGCTTCCCCGGCCGCGGCGAAGCGCCGGTCCTCGGGCGGCGCTCCGACGCTGTCCGCGCGCTTCCCGGGCACCTGCCCGTGCTCGCGGCCCTACGCCAAGGGAGACAGGATCACCAAGGTGGGCGGCGGTTGGGGTCACCCGGAGTGCGCGACGGCCGCGCAGGACTGAACTCCCGCGCCCGGGCCGGTCCCAGGGCCGGCCCGGGCGCCTCAGGCAGCGTCCGCCGTCCGCCGCTCCGCGCGGCGGGCCCGCAGCCAGCCGACGGCGGCGACCAGTCCGACCGTGCCGCCGACGCCGAGCTTCACGGCGCCCTTGGCGACCAGCCAGCCGAGGCCGGGAGCCGTCCACCCCAGCCCGTGCAGGACGAGCAGCACCACCAGCGCACCGCAGACCGCGGCGAGGACGGTGACCAGCACGGCCAGTCCGGTCGACAGTTCGCGCTCCTCCGGCTCCGGACCGCGGTCCTCGGTCGCCGGCCCCCGGGCCTCCGGCGCCGGCTCGTTCGTTCCCCCAGTGTTCATGGGGTGAGTCTAACGACGGGCCGACCGGCCCGGTCCCCGCCGATCGGCCGCTCCCGCCACCCCCGGCCCCCGCCGATCGGCCCCTCCTGCGAGGACTTCCCGGGCGTCAGCGCCGGGCGTGGTGGGTGTCCCCGGAATGCTCGCCGGTCTCCCGGTCGGGGAAGCTGACGGCGAGGGTGACCCGGTACTCGAAGACGTCGTCGCGATGGCCGGGGACGCGCGCCCAGGCCAGCGAATGCACCTCGGCCTCCGGTGCCTGCCGGCACCAGGCGGCGGCCTCCTCCAGGGCGCGGGCCGCCGACCGCCCGGTGCACACCACCGCGGTGTACGCGGCCACCGCGAGGTCCCCTCCGCTCCGGCCGCCCCGGGACGCGGCCCGGACCGCGGCGGCCGCATGGGTGAGGTCGCGGGCCAGATCGTCGACGACTCTCGGCGGCGCGGGAAGCGCGGCCGGGGCCTCGACCACGGTCTCCGGCAGGTTGGTGCTCATTGTCAGGGCCTCCGTCCCTCAGGTGTCCCACTGGTCGCGCGACCCGCCCCGTCCCGGGATCCGCCTGATCACGGGCTCAGGATGCCGGGCCGCCGTTCCTGGCATGACCACTTTCACCAGAACGTCACCCGTCCGGGGAAGACGCCTTCCGGTCCTCGACAGCGACCCGACCGCACTGGTATGGAAGGGTTCCGCATCCGGCCTGGTCAGTCGGTCGGCCGACGGCGCCGCCGGGAGCCCGGCCGCACGTGCGCGTACCACCCCCGTGCCCCGGACCGCCGTTCCGGCCTCCGGAGGCGCCGGCTCCGCGCCCGTGACCGAGCTGTCCCGCCGCCCGTGACCGAGCTGTCCCGCCGCCCGTGACCGGGTTGTCCAACTCCCGTAGCCGGAACGGGAAATATCGGCCCCTTCCCGGCCGTAGGATCCTGCCACCACGCAGTCCGCCGCACCGGTGGACGACCATCGGAGGGGGTTCCATGGACCGCAGGACACCGATCTCGGCCGGCCGCCGGTACACCTGGCTGCCCGCGCTGGCCCTCGCGGCCGTCGCGGTGGCCGGCTGCTCGTCCTCGGGCGGCGGATCCACCTCGGCCTCCGCACCGCCGAGCAGCGCCAGCACCGCCGGCAGCACCGGCACCGCCACAACGCCCGCCACCGGCACGGCCCCCGGCACCCCGAACAGCCCGACGGCCACCACCCCCGCCGCACCGCCCACGGCCACGCCGGCACCGACTCCCACGGCCGCCACCACCCCGACCGGCACCACCAAGCGCCCCGCGGACGCCTGCACCCTCCTCACCTCCCCGCAGGTCGTCGCCGCCGTCGGCACCGCCGGCCCGTTCCGGGGCACCCACCCCGACAAGGTGGACGGCAAGGAGGTCTGGGGCTGCACCTGGGGCTCCCCGCAGTCCTACGCCCACATCCAGGAGACCTCCCCCAGCGTCCTCGCCGGACTGAGGACCAACCCGGACTACAAGCTCACCCCGCTCCCGGGCGTCGGCGAGGAGGCCTACCTGGTCGAGCGCAAGGACGGCTTCCGACCCGAGGTGTACTTCGTCTCCTCCGGACACCTCTACTCCGTCGAGGTGGTCAAGGACCGGAGCCCTGACGACGGGGTCAACGCCCCGGCCGAGGCGACGGCCGCCAGCGCGCTCGCCCTCGTCCTGTCCAAGCTGGTCTAGGACACAGCTGGTCCAGGACACAGCTCGTCCAGGACACACCGGGGCCGCTCGGGGGTGCACCGCCCCCGGTCTACTCAGTTCGGGTGAAGGTCCGTCCACCGACCGATGCGGCGAGCACCCCGCGCCATAGTCTCGGTGACGGACCGTCACCGTCACCACCCGGATGTCCGCGGTCCGTTCGCAGCCGCGGGAACGCGGCTCTCCGGAAGGGCCATCGGCACTGTGACACATGCATCGGACGAACACGGAGCGACCCCCGGCGGCCCCTCCCGCCGCGAGCTCCTGAGGATCGGCCTCGGGGTCGCGGTGGGGGCGGGCGCCATCGGCGCGGGCGCCCCGGCGGCCGTCGCCAACGGCCCGTACGACCCGACCAGCCCGACGATCACGGTCAAGGTGAAGAACCTCAGCGGCCCGGCCGAGACCGGGCAGTTCGGGGCGCCGTGGACGGACCTGGGCATCCCCGTCCGCTGCCCCGACGGCAGCATGCTCTTCGTCTGCGGCGACACCTTCGGCGGCACCGAGGTGGGCGCGCCCGACTGGAACGCCCCGGTCGGCCTGCGGTCCAGCAGCGCGGACCTCGGCAACCTCCGCATCGACAGCGTCGTCCGCACTCCCCACGACATCAGCCTGGTCGACGAGCCGCACAACCCCGTCGGCGACACCGCGCACACCACGGCGATCCCGTCCGACGCCTTCGTCGTCGACGGCGTGATGTACATGCACCTCATGCGCGGCGTCATCTACGACACCCACCACACCGACTTCTGGCGCTCCACGGACAACGGCAACACCTGGGAGTACCTCTGCCAGTGGCCGGGTGACCTGCACGGCGGACAGTTCCAGCAGAAGACCTACGCCGTGGCCGACGACGGCTACTGCTACGTGCTGTCCACGGTCTTCAACCGCGACGTGCGGTCGGGCATGCTGCTGCACCGGGTCCGGAAGGAGAGCCTCGGCGATCCGGACGCCTACGAGCCGTGGGGATTCGACGGCGGCTGGCGGTGGGGCGCGCCCCCGACCACCGTCTTCGGCACCCGTAAGTGGGGCGAGCTGTGCTTCCGCGCCCTGGACGGCAAGTACGTCCTCACCTGGCTCAACATGGACCCGCTGTCGATCAGGGCGATGGTCTTCCCGCTCCCGACCTCCGACCTGACCAGGACGCTGGAGCAGACCATGATCCTCCCCGGCACCCCGGGGCAGGAGATCGGCAACCTGGTCGCCGCCCCGTACGGCGGCTTCGTCGTCCCCGGCTCCACGTTCGGCAACTTCCACATCGTCGTCAGCCAGTGGTACGACCCGACCAACTACCGGATCATGCAGTACCGCAGCGCCCTGCTGTCCTGACCGGGGATCGGGAATCGGGTATCGGGATTCGGGTACCGGGGTCCGGGCCGCCGGGGAGCGGGCACCGGAGCCCGCCCCGGGCGCCGCCGCCCGGCGCAGTGCGTTCCCCCCGGGGCGTGAACGGGGCGGGCTCCGGGGTTCGGGCGGATGCGGGTGCGGCGCGGGCGTTCGCAGAATGACGCGACGGCGCCGCAGCCGTACTCCCCCCGACAGCCAAGGCGGATCGCATGAGCCGATCTCACCCACCCGCCCACTCCACCGGACCGCAGCCCACCGGACCGCACTCGGAGCCGATATCCAAGGGTCCGATGTCCCAGGGTCCGATGTCCCAGGGTCCGACCTCCCCGCCACCGGGCCCCGCGGCGCCGCCGGCGGGCCCCCGGCGGAGGCGCACCGGGGCGGCCCTGCTCTCCGGCCTCGCGCTGCTCGCCCCGGCCCTCGCCGCCGGCGCGCTCGGCGGCGCGGCCCCCGCCCGGGCCGACAGCCCGACCGTCTCGGTCAACACCATGCGCACCGCCTGGGACGCCAACGAACCCGGCCTCGCGCCCGCCCAGGTGTCCGGCTCCGACTTCGGACGCCGCTGGTCGACCGCCGTCGACGGCGCGGTGTACGCCCAACCGCTGGTGGCCGGTTCGACCGTGATCGTCGCGACCGCGACCAACCACGTCTACGGCGTCAACGCGGCCGACGGCAAGATCGTCTGGCAGCGCGCGCTCGGCACCCCGGTGGCGTCCTCCAGCGCCTGCCTCTCCCCGGGCACCGGCATCATCTCGACCCCGGTCTACGACAAGGCGACCAAGACCGTCTACCTGGTGAGCAAGTCCAGCGAGGGCGGCGCGCACTTCTCGGTGCACGCGCTGGACGCCACCACGGGCGCCTCGCGCAGCGGCTGGCCGGTCACCGTCGCGGGCTCGCCGGTGAACAGCCCCGGGGTGCAGTTCAACACCGGCACCTCCGCCCAGCGGGCCGGACTGCTGCTGCTCGACGGCGCGGTCTACTTCGGCTTCGCCTCGGACTGCGGGCTCGGCACGTACGTCGGCACGGTCGCGGGCGTCAACACCAGCACCCGCAAACTCACCCTCTGGTCCACCGAGTCCGGCTCCGCCTCGCAGAACGCGGGTGTCTGGATGAGCGGCGGCGGCCTGGTCTCGGACGGTTCCGGGCGGATCTTCATCGCGACCGGCAACGGCGCCGGCGAGGGCTCCTCGCCGCTCAAGGGCCCGGGCGACAAGCCCGGCGGCCACTTCGCCGAGTCCGTCGTCCGGCTGGGCGTCAACAGCGACGGCAGCCTCGCCCCGCGGGACTTCTTCAGCCCCACCAACAACCGCGAGATGGACCACGGCGACGTGGACCTCGGCTCCGGCGGACCGGTCGCCCTGCCGTCCGGTTTCGGCAACGCCGCGCACCCGCACCTCATGGTGCAGGTCGGCAAGGACGGCCGGATCTTCCTGCTCGACCGGGACAGGCTCGGCGGCATGGGCCAGGGCCCCAACGGCACCGACGGCGTGATCGGCACCACCGGCCCGTTCAAGGGCGTCTGGGGCCACGCCGGCGTCTGGGGCGGCGACGGCGGCTACGTCTACCTGGTCGAGAACTACGGCTCGCTGCGCGCCCTCAAGTACTCGGTGAACAGCGCCGGGAACCCCCAGCTGACCAGTGCCGCGACCAGCCCCGAGGGCTTCGGCTACGCCTCCGGCTCCCCCGTCGTCACCTCCAACGGGACGGCGGCCGGCTCGGCCCTGGTGTGGTCGGTCTACTCGGGCACCGGACCGGGCGGCCAGAACGGCGAACTGCGGGTCTACGACGCGCTTCCGGTCAACGGCTCGCTCAAGCTGCGGCGCAGCTTCGCGCTCGGCACGGTGACCAGGTTCTCCGTCCCGGCGACGGACAGCGGGCGGGTGTTCGTCGGCACCAAGGACGGCCACCTGGTGGCCTTCGGCCGGTCCGCCTGAGCCGGTCCGTCCGGTCCCGCCACAGCTTTCCGGACACCCCGCCGAATCCCGACACACCCCGTGACGCCCACTCGACACGGCACTGCCGGACCGGCACACTCGACACCGGTTTCCGTCCCGGGCCCCGCCCGGGTACGGAGTCCGTCGCGTCACCCGTTCGATCGCGAATGTCACACGATCGCACGGTCCGGACCGGCGGGCGGACCCGGTGGCTCGTAGCGTCCTGCTCCAGGGGCCGCCGGACCCCGACCCCCACCCCACTTCACCGAGGAGGGCAACTCCCATGAAGTCCACGCTCACGCCCCAGCCGCCCGTCACCACCGCCACCGTCGCGCCGGCCGCTCCGGCGTCCGCCGCCAAGCCCGCCTGGTCCGCCCCGTCGGTGCAGTGCCACCGCACCGGCGCGGAGGTCACCGCGTACGCCGCGCGGACCACTCGGTGACCCAGGCTTCCACCATCGCGTCGACCCGCGAGGAGTTCGCGGCCAGGCTGTACGGCCTGCGGGGACGGTACTGGGACACCCACCCGTTCCATCTGCGCCTGCACTCCGGTGGCTGCACGCCACCGGAGTTGCGGCGCTGGGTCGCCAACCGCTGGTACTACCAGCTGTGCCTGACCCGGAAGAACGCCGCGATCATCGCCAACTGCCCGCTCCCGGAGGTCCGTCGGGAGTGGACCCGGCGGCTCGGCCAGCAGGACGGGCCGCAGGAGGGCGAGGGCGGGCTGGCCGACTGGCTGGTGCTCGCCGAGGCCGTCGGCCTGGACCGCGCCGAGGTCCTGGACGAGCGGCACGTGGCGCGCGGTGTGCGCTTCGCCGTCGACGGCTACCTGCACTTCTGTCAGACCCGGCCGTGGACCGAGGGCGTCGCGGCCGCGCTGACCGAGATGTTCTCGCCCGACCACATGGCCGAGCGGGTGATCGCCTGGCAGAAGCACTACGACTGGATCGACCCGGCCGGCTACGCCTACTTCGAGCACCGGATCCCCGACGCCCGCCGGGACAGCGCCCGGACGCTCGACGTGGTGCTGGACCACTGCGTGACGGCCGAGCAGCAGCAGGCCGCGGTGTCGGCGCTCGCCTTCAAGTGCGAGGTGCTGCGGGCGATGCTCGACGCGGTCGACTACGGCCCGGAGACCGCCGCCACCCTCGGGGCCGCCGCCACCGAAGCCGCCGGGACCGCCGGAACCCCCGTGCCCGCCGGGGCCGGCCGGTGAACGCCGCACCCGCCGCCGCGGCCCCCGGGCTGCGGCGCGGGGTGCGGCTGGTCCACGACCCGGTCCGCCGACAGGACGCCCTGCTCTACCCGGAGGGCGTGCTGCTGCTCAACGGGACCGCCGCCGCCGTGCTGCGGCACTGCGACGGACGGCGCGACGCCGCCGAGGTCACCGCCCGGCTCGCCGAGGAGTACGAGGGCGTGGACGCCGGCCAGGTGCTCGCCCTGCTGGCCGACCTCGCCGAACGGCGGCTGCTCGCCCTCGACGGCACCGGTGGCCCGGCCGACCCGCACCCGGCCGCCGGACTGCCCGGGGCCGCGGCCGGCAAGCGCGCCCCCGCCCCGCTCGGTCTGGTCGCCGAACTCACCCACCGCTGCCCCCTGCAGTGCCACTACTGCGCCAACCCGGTCGAACTCGTCCGACAGCGGGACGAACTGGACACCGGCCAGTGGCTGCGGGTGCTCGACCAGGCGCGCGGGCTCGGTGTGCTGCAGGTCCACCTCACCGGCGGCGAGCCGCTGCTCCGCCGCGATCTGGCCACCATCGTCGCGCACGCCCGGGGGCTCGGCCTCTACACCAACCTGATCACCAGTGGTCTGCCGCTGGACGGTGACCGCGCCGCCGAACTCGCCGCGGCCGGGCTGGACCACGTTCAGCTGTCCGTCCAGGACGCCGACCCTCGGCAGGCCGACAGCATCGCCGGGCTGACCCGGCTCAAGGGCCCCACCGGGCACGAGCGCAAGCTCGCCTCGGCCGCCCTGCTCACCGGCGCCGGACTGCCGCTCACCGTCAACGCCGTGCTGCACCGCGCCAACGTCGAGCGCCTCGGCGAGATCGCCGACCTGGCGGTCGCGCTCGGCGCCGACCGGGTGGAGCTCGCCCACACCCAGTTCTACGGCTGGGCCTGGGTCAACCGGGCCCACCTCGCGCCGAGCGACGAGCAGGTCCGGCAGGCCGAACTGGACGTCGCCGCCGCCCGCGCGCGGCACGGCGACCGGATCGAGATCACCCATGTCGTCGCCGACCACCACAGCGGCACCGCCAAGCCGTGCATGAACGGCTGGGGCAACGAGCAGTTGGTGGTCGCGCCCGACGGTGCCGTGCTGCCCTGCCTGGCCGCCGCCCAGCTGCCCGGGCTGCCGGTGCCGAACGCCGTCACCGACGGTCTGGCCGCGAGCTGGCACGACTCGCCCGCGTTCAACCGCTACCGCGGCACCGACTGGATGCCCGAACCGTGCCGCAGCTGCGACCTGCGCGAGCAGGACTTCGGCGGCTGCCGCTGCCAGGCCTTCCAGTTCACCGGCGACGCGGGCGCCACCGACCCCGCGTGCCGGCTCTCCCCGCAGCACCACCTGGTGCACGCACCCGCGCCGGAGGCCGACCCGGCGCCGCGGGCGCGCCGGTTCACCGCGCCCGTCCCCCCGATGCCGTCGGTGCTGCCGGTCCCGGCCGTCCCGGCTGTCCCCGCCCTGTCGCCCGACCCGTCCGTGCCGGGCCCGGCCTGAGCGCCCCGGCCCGGGACCCGTCCCTCGGAGCACGCACTGAAGATCCGGATCCTCGGCACCGCCGCCGGCGGCGGCCTGCCCCAGTGGAACTGCGGCTGCGCGGGCTGCGCCACCGCCCGCCGCACCGGCGCCGCCCGCAGCCAGGACTGCCTCGCGGTCAGCGCCGACGGCGCCGCCTGGTACCTGGTCAACGCCTCCCCCGACCTGCGGTCCCAGCTGCTCGCCGCCCCCGAACTGGCGCCCCCGCCGGGCACCCGGGACACCCCGCTCCGCGGCGTCCTGCTGACCAGCGGCGAACTCGACCACACCCTGGGCCTGGTGACCCTGCGCGAGGCCGCCGGGCTGACGGTGCACGCGACCGCTCCGGTCCGGGCCGCGCTGCACGAGGCGTTCCCGGTCGGTCCGCTGCTGGCCCCGTACACCAAGGCACGCTGGCACACCGTCGTCCCCGGGGAGCCGGTCGAACTGGCCGGAGGGCTGGTCGCCGAACCGTTGGCCCTCGGCGGCAAGCGCCCCCGGTACGCCGCCGACCTGGCCGCCCTGCCGGCGGGCGCACGGCCCGAGGAACCGTCCGGCGGGCGCACGGACTGGGTGATCGGCTACCGCTTCACCGAGGCCGGCGGCCGCGCCGGCGCCGTGTACGCCCCCGGGCTGGCCGCCTGGACGCCCGCCGTCGACCGGGCGGTGGCCGACGCGGACGTGGTGATCCTGGACGGCACCTTCGCGACGGACGACGAGCTCGCCGAGCGCACCGGCGGCGCCCGCGGCTCGCGCGGCATGGGACACCTGGCGGTCGCCGACTCGCTCCCCCACCTGGCCGGCCGCCCCGGCCCGCGCTACCTCTACACCCACCTCAACAACACCAACCCGCTGGCCCACCCGGGCTCGCCGGAAGCCACCGCCCTGGCCCCGGCACTGGCGGCGGCCGGCGCGGCCGTGGCCGAGGACGGGATGCTCCTCGACCTCTGAAACGCGGCCCCGTCCCGTGCCACCCCGGCTGTCCCTGACCGTGTCCGGTCGAACTGCTCCACCGTCCGTTCACCGAACGGTGGCGCCCGGTATCGCCCCAGGCCATCGAGGGCCTGTCAGATCGTCGTGATACTAATCATTCGGGTCATGAGATCTGTCATGCACCGGAAGGCACGATGGTGACAGCCGGTCCGTTCCCAGGGGACCGGACGGTGACGGGGAGGGGCAGGGCATGGTGACCAGGAACGGCACGGCCACGCGAGGAGACGGCGGGCCCACGGGCACGGAGCGACGGACCGGTCGGACGACCGGCCGCCGGCTGCGGCTCGGCAAGCGGCTCACCGGGATGCTGGCGGTCTTCACCGCCCTCGCGGCGCTGACCGGCTCCCAGGTGACCGGCCTCCGGCTCGCCCCCGCCGCCGCGGCGGAGCCCGTCCCGGACCAGCTCGGCGGCAGCGCCGCGATATTCCCGGGCCTCGGCGCCGACGGCACCGGCGCGCCGTTCGGCACCGGTGCCACCCCGCTCCCGGGCACCCTCGGCACCGCGCCGGTCGACGGCGGCGGCACCCTGCCGCTCGCCCAGCCGCCGCTCGCGCCGCTCACCTCGCCCTTCGCCGATCCGCTGCGCTCCGGTCCGGCCCTGCCGGAGACGGTGTTCGCCGCCTACCGCAAGGCCGAGGCCGCGCTGATCCTCCGCTCCCCCGGCTGCCACCTGCCCTGGCAGCTGCTCGCCGCGATCGGCGAGGTCGAGTCCGGCCAGGCCGGCCGCGGCGCGGTCGACGCCGGCGGGACGACGTTCCGTCCGATCCTCGGCCCGGCGCTGAACGGCGCCGGGTTCGCGGCGATCGGCGACACCGACGGCGGCCGCTTCGACGGCGACACCCAGTGGGACCGCGCCGTCGGGCCGATGCAGTTCATCCCCTCCACCTGGGCCTCCTGGGGCGTGGACGCCAACGGGGACGGCAAGGCCGACCCGAACAACATCTACGACGCCGCCGAGGCGGCCGGCCGCTACCTGTGCGCGGGCGGCCGCGACCTGAACGACCCGGCCCAGCTGGACCGGGCGATCCTCGGCTACAACCACTCCGCCGAGTACCTGCGCACGGTCCGGAACTGGATGGCCCACTTCGGCACCGGCAGCCCGGTCACCACCCCGAACCGCCCGGGCACCCCGAGCCCGCTGACGCCGCTGCTCCCGGTCGTTCCGGTGGCGCCGCTCGTGCCGACCGCCCCGCCGGCCCCGGTCGTGCCGAACCCGGCCACGACGCCGCCCACGACCCCCGGCACGTCGCCGACGCCGAGCCAGAGCACCGCACCGACCGCCCCGGGCACCCCGGGCACCCCGAGCACCGCACCCACCACCACGCCGTCGGGCGAGCCCTCGCCGAGCGCGACGCCCTCCGGCACCCCCTCGCCGTCCGCGTCCGCCTCGCCGTCCGCCGAGCCGAGCGGCACCCCGAGCGGCACGCCCAGCACCGCCCCCACCACCACGCCGTCGGGCAGCCCGAGCCCCAGCGCGACCGCCACCCCGACGAGCACGCCCACGGCGACGCCGACCGGCACCCCGTCCACGACGCCCACCGCCACGCCGACGGCGACGCCCACGGGCACCCCGACGGCCTGCCCCACCCCGACCGGCACCCCGACCGCGGGCGCGAGCCCGACGGCGACGCCGTCCGGCACCCCGTCGACCACCCCCTCGGCCACCCCGAGCGCGACGGCCACCCCGCCCGCACCGGGCTGCCCCACCCCCACGCCGACGGACACCCCGTCCGCGAGCGCCACCCCGAGCGCCACCACCTCCCCGTCCGCCGCGCCGTCCCCTTCGGCCCACTAGTACTGAGCCGTGCCCCGTCCCCCGGTCAACGGCCCGGGGGACGGGGCACGGGGCACGGTGGCACGGAAGCGATACACGAGGGCCCGGCGCGACCGCCGGGCCCTCGTCGGTCATCGAGCTGATCGGACGAGCGTATGTATGGCAATCAGTCCATAGACGCCCCCTGGGGCGCGTCCGTGTTCGGCGCGGCCAGCGTGGACGCGGCGCCGGACCTGGCGCGGCTCCGGGTGGCGATCGCGGAGACGCGGCCGAAGCCGGGCGAGGCGTTCGAGGCCACCCGGGGCGGGGTCAACCGGATCCGGGACGTCCTGCGCGGTCACGGGATCCCCGACACCGCGGTCTCGACCTCCCGACTGGATCTCAAGTCCTCGTGGGACTACGGCAGTGAGCGCAGGTTCCTCGGTTACGAGTGCACCGCCTCGTTCGTGATCGAGCTGCGTGAGCTCGACCTGCTGGAGCCCGTGCTCGTCGATGTCGTCGAGGCCGGGGCGAACCAGGTCGACGGAGTCGAGTTCGACGTGAGCGCGAAGAAGGAGCTGCGCGCGCAGGCCCGCGCGGCCGCGGTGGCCGCCGCGCGGGAGAAGGCGGAGCTGTACGCGGAGGCCGCGCAGGTCCGGCTCGGTCCGGTCGTCCACATCAAGGACGTGGACTCCGAGCAGGTGCAGAACAGTTACCGCAGTCACCGCGGCGGCGGCGCGGGTGGCGACGGCGACGGCGATCTGACGCCGGGCAGGATCAGTGTCACCGCGGGCGTGGTCGTCGGCTTCTCGCTGATCGGGGGCTGACGGCACTCCCCACCGGGTCGCGGTGCCCGGCCCCGCCTACGGCCGGGCGCCGGGGCCGGGCAGTCGGCTCCGGGCCCGCCGCTCCAGCGTCTCCTTCATCACCTGGGCACCCCGGACGACGCGCGGCCGGACCTGGTCGATCATCTCGTGCGGCAGCACATCGGTGATCCAGACCAGTCGGCAGCGCCCGGCCCCCTCCGGGACGACCTGGAAGGAGGCGTGGTGGTGGGTCAGCGGGATCCGGAACCCCTCCACCGCCGAGTAGGCCAGCCGGCGCAGGGCGTCGTCGACGCTCACGATCAGCTCCCGCACGACAGCGCCGCCCGGCACCGTCAGGTACCGGGTGTCGCCGTCCATCCGGACGTCGAGGACATAGCCGGGAACGAGACGCTCGTGCACCGCGGCCACGTCCCGGACCGCGTCCCACACGTCGTCGGCGCCGGCTTCGATCACGATGTCCTGCACGACGGTGGCGATGGCCGTTCTCCTTGCCCGTGGCGATGACTGACGATGCATCACGATCATTGTCCGTCAGAACGCGACCGGGTCGGGACCGGAGCGGCGCAGCGCCGGGGAAGGGCTTCACCGATCGGGACGGGCCGGGCGGATCAGGCGGGGTCCGGGTCCGGGCCGGGGTCCGGGTCCTCGGTACCGGCGGGGCTGCCGTCCGGTCGGCCGGGGGCCCGGCCGGACGGGGGAAAGGCCGCGATGAGCGTGGTGGTCACGGCGAGGCCGAAGTTCCCGGCGTTGACCGCGGTGGCTCCGGCGAGGGTCATGGCGATTCCGGCGATCGCTCCGGACAGGGTGAGCCCGGCGAGCCGGGCGGTTCGGCCGCGAGCCGACCGCGGAGCCGGCGGCCGCGGGTCCGCTCGGCCGGCCGCCGCGGATCGCGGCCGGTCGAGGGTGTCTGGTTGTGCACGCGAAGCCCTCCTCCCGTGCGGTCCGGCCCGCCGGCCGAACCGCCGTTCTCCGAGACCTCGGAATGTCGTCGTCCGATTCGATTCCGGAAATGTCCGTCGATCGACCTCGCGGAAAACTCCCCGTACCGCGCGGCGGACCCGGAACCGAACGGTGCGCCGGCGGTATTTCCCGACACCGCACCGTGTCTACAGATCACCACCCCCCGGGGCGTCCCGCCAGATTCGAAGCCGATCACGCGCCAGGTCCGGGCAGATCCCTCCTTTTCACGGACAACGGTTCGACGACTTGGGACACGGCGCGTCCCGGATTGGCGCCGGACGCGTATGCTGTCGGACACCTCGGGACACCGTCGGACAGGCATGGGGGCTGTGCGATCTCGATGAACGGGAACTCCACGGATCATCTCGATCCCGCTTCCGCCGCGAGCAAGGAAGACCTCGCGCGCTGTCTGAGAATGCTGCGGATCCGCGCGGACAGCCCTTCCTACCGGGATCTGGAGAAGCAGGCCCTCCAGATCGGCCGCTCGCTGCCGAGGACGACACTCGGCGAGGTCCTGTCCGGCCGCCGCTTCCCGAGCAAGGCGTTCCTGCTCGTCTTCGTCGAACTGTGCGGCGTCGACCCGGCCGCCGAACCGGCCTGGGAGGGGGCCTGGAACCGCCTGGCCGTCCGCTACAAGGCCGACGTGCGCGCCGAGCCGAGACCGGGGGCGGAGGACCCGCGCCCCGACGTGTCCCGCCAGGAGCTCCGGGCCGCCCGGCAGCGGGTGCGGGAGCTGGAGGAAGAGGTGGCGGAGCTGCACGCCGCCGCCACAGCCCGGACCGAGGCGTCCCGGCAGGCCGGGGAGGCCGTCGGACGGGCCGTCGAGGCCTGGACGGCGGTGGCCGACGAACTCGACCGACGGGGCGAGCGCGCGCTCGCGGCCCGCGCCCGCACCGCGCTCGCCGAGCTGGCCGAAGCCGAGTTCGCCGGGGCCGCCGCCGGAGTGCGAACAGCGGCCGGAGCCGGTGCGGGAGCCGCGGCCCCGCTCGCCGAGCGGACCACCGCCGGTCCCGCTCCCGCCCCTGCGCCCGTCCCGCCCGCCCGGTCGGCGCCCGAGGCCGACCCGGACGCCGCACCGCTGCCCGGCCGGGTCAGCGGCAGCCTCCCGGCGGTCTGGAACGTCGAGCCCCGCAATCCGGAGTTCACCGGCCGCGACACCGTCCTGGCCGACCTGCGCCACCGCCTCGACAGCGGGAGCACCGGCGGAGTGCAGGCCCTGCGCGGGGTCGGTGGTGTCGGCAAGACGCAGATCGCGATCGAGTACGCCTGCCGGTTCGCCTCCCACTACGACGTGGTCTGGTGGATCGCCGCCGAGGACCCGGCACTGATCGGCGAGCAGGTGGCGGCCCTGGCGGTGGAGCTGGCGCTGGCCGAACCGGGCACCGACACGGCGACGGCGGTCGCCGTGCTCAAGGCCCATCTGCGCGGCCGGAACCGCTGGCTGCTGGTCTTCGACAACGCGGACGACCGCGCCGGGGTGGCCAAGTGGCTTCCGGGCGGCCCCGGCCACGTGCTGATCACCTCACGGGCCGGCGGCTGGGAACGGATCGCGACCACCGTCCCGGTCGACGTCATGGAGCGGGACGAGTCGGTGGCCCTGCTGCGCACCCGCCGCCCCGAGCTGAGCCCGGAGGACGCGGACCTGCTGGCGCGGGCCCTCGCCGACCTGCCGCTCGCCCTGGCCCAGGCGGGCGGCTTCCTCGCCGAAACGGCCACCCGGGTCGTCGACTACCTGACCCTGCTGGACAGCCACGCGACGGCGGTGCTGACCGAGGGCAGCACCGGCGACTACCGCAAGCCGCTCGCGGGGGCCATCGACCTCAGCGCGACGCGGCTGGCCCGGCTGGACCCGCTCGGGCTGGCGGTGGTGCGGCTGTGCGCCTTCCTCGCCCCGGAGTCCGTCCCGGTGCACTGGCTGCTCGCGTTCGGACGGTCGACGGCGACCCGGGCCCTGCTGGCCCCCGGTCCGCACGCCCCCGGCGGCCCGCTGGCCGCCCTGGCGCTGGCCGACACCGACCCGGTCGCCCTGCACCGGGGCGTCGGTTCGGCCGTCCGGCTGGGCCTGGCGACCAGCACCCATGACGGCGTCCGGCTGCACCGCCTCGTCCAGGCCGTCATCCGGGACCAGTTGGGCGCGGACGCCGCCGACGTGCGCCGCCACGCGCGGACCGTCCTCGTCCAGGCCGCGCCCGGCGACCCGGAGGACCCCGCCACCTGGGCCACCTGGGCCCGGGTGGTGCCGCACCTGCTCGCCGTCGACCCGGGCGGCGCCGACTCGCCGGAGCTGCGCGACCTCGCCTGCGACGCCGCCTGGTACCTCACCGAGCGCGGCGACTCCGAGGCCAGCGCCCGCCTCGCGACGGACCTCCGCACCCGCTGGACGGCCGCCTCCGGTCCCGACGACCGGCACGTCCTCCGGGCGAGCCGCTGCCTGGCGCGCGCCCACCGCGAGCAGGGCCGCTACGAGACGGCGCACCTGCTCTACGAGGCGTCGATGCCGCGCAGCCGCCGGGTCCTGGGCGAGGACGACCCGCAGACCCTGCGGCTGGCGCACGGGCACGCGATCAACCTGCGTCTCCGGGGCCGTTACGAGGAGTCACGGCGGCTCCAGGAGGACACCCTGACCCGGTACCGGCGGCTGCTCGGGCACGACCACCCGCACACCCTGCACTCGGCGAACCACCTGGCCGCCGACCTGAGTGCGCTCGGCCGCTACGAGGAGGCCCGCGAACTCCACGAGGAGACCCTGACCCGGTACCGGCGGGTACTCGGCGACGATCATCCCGACACCCTCCGTTCGGCGAACCACCTGGCCGCCGACCTCAGCGCGCTCGGCCGCTACGAGGAGGCCCGCGAACTCCACGAGGAAACCCTCGCCCGCTGCCGACGGGCGTTCGGCGAGGACAGCCCGCACACGCTCCGGGCGGCGGACTCCTACGGCACCACCCTGCGCCGCCTGGGGCGGCTGGACGAGGCCCACCGCCTCCAGCGGGACACGCTGGCGCGGTACCGGCGGGTGCTGGGCGACGACCACCCGCAGACGCTGCGGACGGCGCACAACTTCTCCGAGACGCTCCTCGCCCGGGGAGAGCGCGAGGAGGCGCACCGGCTCCAGGCCGACGCCCTGGAGGCCGCCCGGCGGGTGCTCGGCGCGGACCACCCGGAGACGCTCCACGCGGCCCGACACCTGGCGCTCATCCGGTCCGATCCGGGCCGCTGACCGGACGGGACGTACGGACTTCCGCCATTCCTGGGACAACGCTGGCCGCCGACGGTCAGGACATTCTACGATTGACCGACACCGGTCAGTAATCCGCGCATCGATCGCGTGGGAATTCCCCGGGCCGGCCAGCTGGTAGCTTACTGCCGCACTGCCGCCCCCGAGCCGAGGAAATGGCCGATGATCGATCCTAAGATCGCACTGGTAATGGCGAGGCCCCGTCCGGAAATCAATGCCGACCATGACATGCCCCTGCTCCTCCGGGCGCTTTCCGAGGCCGGTGCCGACGCAATCTCTGCGGAATGGGACGATCCGGGCGTCGACTGGTCGGAATTCGATCTCGCGGTGATCCGATCCACCTGGGACTACACCTGGCGGAAGCCCGAATTCCTCGACTGGGTCGACCGCTGCAGCCGGGCGACCCGACTGGTCAACCCCCCGGAGGTGGTGCGCTGGAGCTCGGACAAGAGCTACCTCGGCACCCTCGCGGCGGCCGGCGTCCCGGTCGTCCGCACCCGCTACCTGGCCCCCGGCGACCCCGCCGACCTGCCCGACGACCACGAGTACGTGCTCAAGCCGGTGATCGGCGCCGGTGCCCGCTACGCCGCCCGCTACCGGCCCGAGCAGCGCGACGAGGCGCACGACCAGGTGGCCCGGATGCACGCCGAGGGCCTCACCGCCATCCTCCAGCCGTACATGAGCGGCATCGACACCACCGGCGAACGGGCGCTGGTCTTCGTCCGGGGACGGTTCCTGCACGCGATCCGGAAGAACGCGGTGCTCTCCCCCGACGTGGCGTTCGACCAGCGGAAGGTCGCCCACCCGGGGATCCGGCCGTGGTCGCCGACCGCCGCCGACCTCGCGGTCGCCGAACGGGCGCTGGCCACGGTGCCGGGCTCGTCGGACCTGCTGTACGCCCGGGTGGACCTCGTCGACAACGCCGACGGCACCCCCCTGGTGATGGAGCTCGAACTGGTCGAGCCCAACCTCTTCCTGGCCGCGCACCCGGGCTCGATGTCCACCGTGGTCCAGGCGATCACCACGGCCGCCGCGGCGGCCGCCGCCCAGCGCGGCACCCGGCGCCACGCCGAGGACGACCGGGCGGTCCACGAACGACGCTGAGCCGGGAACACGACTGGCACCGGCCACCGCGGCCGGCGAGGGGGGACAGTTGATGAGTTCGGGCGACGACACCGCCACCGGCACCGGAGCACCCGGCAGGGGGGCGGTCGGAGGTACAACGGCCGCCGACCCGACGGCCGACCCGGCGGCCGATGCGACCGGGGAGGCGGTCCGGAAGGCGGCCGGGGCCGCGGTCGAGGAGGGCGTGCTTCCGTTCGCCTGCCCCGCCGCCCTGGCCGAGCCGCCCGGGCTCGCCGGGCTCCGCGAGCGCGGCGGCCTGGCCAGGCTCCCCACGGCCACCGGCGACCGGGCCTGGCTCGTCACCGGCCACGCCGACGTCCGCGCGCTCTGCGGCGACCCCCGGATCGGCAAGTCCCATCCCGACCCGGCCCGCGCGCCCCGGCTCTGGGAGGCCGCGCTGCTCGGCCCCGAGACCAATCACGCCACGGCGGTCGCGGACCACCGGCGCTGGCGGACCACCCTCACCGAGGCCTTCGGCGCCCGCCGCGTCGAGCGGCTCCGGCCGCGGCTCCAGGCCTCCTTCGACGCACTGCTCGGCGCGCTGCTCGACACCGGCCCGCCCGCCGACCTGTGCGCGGACCTCGCCCGGCCCTTCGCGCTCGGCGTGATCTGTGACCTCATCGGCATCCCGACGGAGCGGCGGGACGCCTTCGCCGCCTGGTCGGACCGGGTGCGCCGGGTCCCGGACCCCGGGGGGACGGCGGACGCGGCGGAACGGCGGGGCCTCGACCGCACCATCGGCGAGCTTCTCGACCAGCGCCGCCTCGCCCCCGCCGACGACCTCCTCACCGAGCTCGCCGCCCGTGCCGACGCGCCGGACGCAGCGCGGAGCGGCGCCCTGCGCCCCGACGAACTCCCGCACACCCTCAGCGGCATCCTCCTGGCCGGCTACGAGACCGTCGCCACCCGACTGCCCTACGGCCTGCTGTACCTGCTCGCCCACCCCACCGCCCGCGCGGCGCTCGTCGCCGACCCCGGCCTCGCCCCCGCCGCCGTCGAGGAGGTCATGCGACTCGCGGTGCCGGGCGGCAGCTGGATGCCCCGCTACGCCCGCACCGACCTGGAGTACCACGGCAGCCGGATCGCCGCCGGCGACCTCGTGGTGTTCTCCTTCCAGTCCGCCAACCGGGACGAACGGGTCTTCCCCGACGCGGGCACCCTCGACCTCGGCCGGACCCCCAATCCCCACCTGGCCTTCGGCCACGGCAAGTACTTCTGCCTGGGCGCCGGACTGGCCCGGCTGGAGCTGCGGATCGCTTACGAGACCCTGTTCCGCCGCCTGCCGGACCTCCGCCTCGCCTGCGCGCCGGAGGAGGTCGCGGTCGACGGCACGAGCGTCACCGGCGGCCTCCGCACCCTCCCCGTCAACTGGGGCCGCCCCACCGACAGGTGACGGACCCGGCGCCGACCGGACGCGGGTGCGCGCGCTCCGGGGCGGTCCCTCAGCCGTTCTCCGCTCCGGTGCCGTGCCCGCCGTGCCCGCCGTCCCCGTCTCGGCTCTCCTCGCCCTCGCCCTCGTCCTCCGCGTAGAAGATGCCCGCCTCGCGGTCGCGCTGCTCCTGGACGCGCAGCGGGAGTTCCGGGTCCCAGTCCGAACTGCGCGGCAGTTCCGGGCCGTCGGGGCCGAGGCGGACCACGGGTTCGACCCGGACCAGCCGGAAGTGCCGGTCCGCGGCGCGGAGTTCGTCGGAGCGCTCGGCGTCCAGCCGGTCGGCGGCCGCCGCGTAGCGGGCGAGCTCCTCCGCGCCGAGGTGCGGGTCCAGCCGGGGGGCGAACTCGCGGAGGTAGGCGGCCAGGGTGTCGCGGGCGTGCTGCGGGGTCTCGCAGGCGCCGGTCATCGGGCCCCAGCCGCCGTCCCGGTACTCCGCGACCGCGCAGTGCGCGGGCAGTACCAGCACGTTCGGGTAGAGGTGGGAGGAGCGCCGCGCCTGCTCCCGGACGTCCTCCGGGATGGAACGGCCGGTCGGCACCAGGGACATCATGTCCAGCCGCAGGATCCCGTCGACCAGGGTGACCCCCGCCGCCGGGTCGATCACGAACCCGTTCGTCCGGGACGGCAGCCGGTGCCCCTCGCCGACGGCGGCCGGGTCCGGGTCGGTCGGCCGGGGCGGCTCGATACCGTCCGGGCCCGAGCGCAGCACCTGCTCGGCGCGGAAGATCCGGTAGTCGCGCCCGCCGGCGGAGATCTCGTCCAGCGGCTCCCACTCCAGCCGCTCGTAGGCCGCGCTGTAGGAGGCGCGCTCCGCCTCGTCGAGGTCCCGGTCGGCGGCCTGGACCGACCCGGGTTCGGCGAGCGCCCAGGCCCGGAAGGCGTGCCCCAGGTCGTCCCGGGCGGCCTGCGGGGTGGCGGCGTGGAACTCGACGATCCGCCAGCTGCCCGAGCCGGTGCGCTCCAGGCTGCCGAAGACCGGCGGCATCATCATCAGGTTCGGGTACTTCTCGCGGGATGCCCAGGCCTCCAGACCGGCCACCGCGGCAACCGGGTCGTCCGTGTGGGTGACCCGGATCGTCAGGTGCTCCGGCAGCTGCGCGGCGTCGTCGTCCATGCGGCCAGTGTTAGCGGACCCGCCGAGAGCCTCGCAGGGTTATCGCGGAACTCCACCCGACCGGGCCCGCCCGCCGTCCGCCGGGCGCGCGGACAGCCGACCGACCCGTCCGGGACACCCGGGCGGGCCGCGCGGCCGAGCTGGTTCAGCGGTGGTTCAGCGGTGGTTCAGAGCTGGTTCAGAGGTACTTGACCAGCTCGGGCATGAGGTCCTGGAAGGTGCGGCCGCCGGCCGGCTGCCCGATCGCGGTCATCTGCCAACCGGCCTGGGTGCGCTGCATCTTGGCCATGATCTGCGCGGTGTAGGCGCCGCCGCCGGTGAGCGTGTACCGGGCCAGTTCGGTGCCGGTCTGGGTGTCGACCAGCCGGCAGAAGGCGTTCTCGACCTCCTGGAAGGTCTGGCCGGTGAAGGAGTTCACGGTGAAGAGGATCTGGTCCACCTCGGCCGGTACGGCGTTGAGGTCGACGGTGATGGTCTCGTCGTCGGTCGCGTCCCCGGCGCCGCCAGTCAGGTTGTCGCCGCTGTGCCGCACCGAGCCGTCGTTGCTGGTGAGGTGCTGGAAGAAGACCACGTCGACCGGCTTGCCCCCGGAGAACAGCACCGCCGAGGCATCCAGGTCGATCTCCTGGGAGGCGAACAGCTTGGCGAGGAAGCCCTTGCGCTGCGCCGCCCGCCAGCCGAGGCCCATCCGTACCACGCCCAGGCGGCCTCCGCCCGGCTTCTCCAGGCTGAGCTTCTGCCCCTTCGCCAGCGAAACGCTCATCGCGCCCTCCTCGTTGATCGCACTCGCACCTTGAATCTACAGCACTGTAGATCTTTTTGGCGCTGCGGGACGCCTTCGTCCCGGGACACCTGCATACCCCGTGCGACCGCCGCGGATGCGGGCGACACCGCACCGCGCCCGGTCGGGGGGATCCGGGACGGCGGGGTCAGGCCGGCCGCTCCAGCCGGACCAGGGCGTCCACCGCCACCGCGCCGCCGCGCTCCTGGCCCTGGTCCTGGTCCTGCCCCTGATCCCGGTCCCGGTCCCGGTGGCCGGTCTCGGCGGCGACCGGACGGAGGACCCGCTCGGCCCGGACCGTCCGCAGACCGGCGCCGGCCAGGTCGGCGAGCACGTCCTCGGGGGTGTAGAGCACGGCCGGGTCCTGCGGGCCGCCGACCCCCTCGGTCAGGTTGCTGGAGTCGTGCCCGACCACCAGCAGGGTGCCGCCGGGCGCGAGCGCCGCCGCGGCGCACCGCAGCGCCGCCCGGCGGTCCTCGGCCGGGATCTGGAGGTAGGCGACCACGACCAGGTCGTAGCCCTCCGGCGGGGCCTCGAAGCCCCGGGCGTCGCCGTGCCGCCAGGTCAGCCGGTCGGCGACCTCGTCGGGCAGCGAGGCGGTGAGCCGTTCCGCGCGGCCCAGGGCGACGGTGGAGAAGTCGAGCCCGGTGACCTCCCAGCCGAGACCGGCGAGCCAGATGCTGTTGCGGCCCTCCCCGGCGGCCAGGTCCAGGGCCCGTCCGGGTGCGAGTCCGGCCAGCTCACGGACCACCCAGGCGTTGGGCCCGG
Organism: Kitasatospora sp. cg17-2; assembly: GCF_054031055.1. Lineage (NCBI taxonomy): Bacteria > Bacillati > Actinomycetota > Actinomycetes > Kitasatosporales > Streptomycetaceae > Kitasatospora > Kitasatospora sp. cg17-2. The sequence continues at coordinate 8,590,022 of NZ_CM132923.1, read as the reverse complement.
TGCCCCAGACCAGCTCGCTGGCGGCATAGCGCTCGTCCCAGGCGCGGCTGTCCATGGCCGTTCTCCGTTCGACGCGGGGACTTCTCGGGAGGCCACCGTACCGGTCCCCCGACCGACCCACCGGGCGGCCGACCGGTCCGCGATTCACCCGCCGGGCACCCTTGACGGCGAATATTGGTCCAGTCCAATCTGTGATGTCGTGATGCACCGGCCCCGGCCGGTCCGCGTCGAGGCTCTCGCACGCCGTGCACCCGTACGACCCCGCCTTCTGCCGCACCGTCTTCACCCGGCCGCGCGCCCCCACAGCGCCCGGCCCGGCTCCCCTGGCCCATCCGGGCCGTCGCACCGCCGGAAACCCCACTCCTCCGGAGGACCACCGCATGCACGACCGTGTCATGTCCGCGCGCCCTGCCGAGCGCCGGGCCGCCGCGCCGCGCCGACGAGCGCTCGCACTCGCCCTGGCCGCCACCCTCAGCACCGGTGGCGCCGCCCTCGCGCTCACGCTCGACACCGCCTCGGCCGCCGCCGTCAACCTGCTCACCAACGCGGACCTGGAGACCGGCACCCTGGCCGGCTGGACCTGCGCCAACGGATCCGTGGTCACCACCCCGGTCCACGGCGGCGGTTACGCGCTCAACGGCGCCGTCTCGGCCTCCGACACCGCCGAGTGCCGGCAGACGGTCGCCGTCCTGCCGAACACCACCTACACCCTGGCCGGCTGGGTCCGGGGCAACTACGTCTACCTCGGCGCGACCGGGACCGGCGTCAACTCCCAGAGCTGGACGCCCGGTACGGGCGGCTGGACGCAGCTGAGCAGCACCTTCACCACGGGCGCGGGCACCACCTCGGTGACGGTCTTCACCCACGGCTGGTACGGCACCGGCGCCTACCAGGCCGACGACCTGAGCCTGACCGGCCCGGCCGGACCGACCGGCACCGCCAGCCCGACGGCGACGAACAGCCCGACCGCCACCAGCAGCCCGACGGCGACCGGCAGCCCGACGACCAGCCCGACCGCGACCGGCAGCCCCACCACCAGCCCCACCGCGACCAGCAGCCCGACGGCGACGAACAGTCCGACCGCCACCGGCAGCCCCACCGCGACCGGGACCGCGACGCCCACCGCCACCTCGACGGCCACCGGCCCCGCCGGGGACGGCAAGGTCACCACGCCGGCCGGCGTCACCGTCACCAAGGTCACCCACAACGCCGTGGTGCTCCAGTGGCAGCCGTCCACCGCGACCGCCGGTGACGCCCCGGTCGCCTACAAGGTCTACGCGGGCGACCAGTTGGTGGCCACCTCGATGGGCACCTCGGTGGCGATCAGCTCGCTGCTGCCCGCCCGCGGCTACGCCTTCACCGTCCAGGGCTACTCCGGCAGCCACGCCTCCGCCCAGTCGGCCCGGGTCAGCACCACCACCGCCGCGGCGCCCGCCAGCAGCCCGTTCCGCTCGGCCTACTTCGACCAGTGGGGCGTCTACGAGAACGCGTACCACGCGAAGAACGTCGACACCAGCGGCGCCGCCGGCAAGCTGGACGTCATCAACTACGCGTTCGCCAACATCCACCCGACCAACCTCACCTGCTTCCAGGCGGTCAAGGCCTCGGACTCGGCGAACGAGAACAACCCCAACGCCGGTGACGGCGCCGGTGACGCGTACGCCGACTACCAGGCCGACTACAACGGCGCGGCCAGCGTGGACGGCAGCGCCGACACCTGGGAGCAGCCGCTCAAGGGCAACTTCAACCAGCTGCGCCAGCTCAAGGCCAAGTACCCGAACCTGAGGTTCACCATCTCCATCGGCGGCTGGACCTACTCCAAGTACTTCTCGGACGCGGCGGCCTCCGACGCCTCCCGGAAGAAGTTCGTCTCCTCCTGCCTGGACATGTTCCTCAAGGGGAACCTGCCGGCCAACGTCGCCGGTGACCCGGCCGGCGGCGCGGCCTCGGCGGCCGGGCTCTTCGACGGCGTCGACCTCGACTGGGAGTACCCGGGTTCGGCCGGCGGCCACACCGGCAACCACACCTCGCCCGCCGACAAGCAGAACTTCACCCTGCTGCTGAAGGAGTTCCGCACCCAGCTGGACACCCTCGGCAACGCCCAGGGCAAGCGGTTCCTGCTGACGGCGGCGCTGCCCAGCGGCCAGGACAAGATCGCCCAGCTGGAGACCGACAAGATCGGCGCGTACCTCGACTACGCCGACATCATGACCTACGACATGCACGGCTCGTGGGACGCCAAGGGCCCGACCAACCACCAGGACCCGCTGCACGACAGCCCGGCCGACCCGACCACGCCGATCACCCCGGGCAACCGGAAGTACAACATCGACACCACGCTCACCGCGTACACCACCGGCCTGCCGGAGTACGGCATCGCGGGCGGGTTCCCGGCGGCCAAGCTGGTGCTGGGTGTGCCGTTCTACTGGCGCGGCTGGACCGGCGTGCCGGCCGGCTCCAACTTCGGCCTGTACCAGAGCGCGACCGGTCCGACCCCGGCCAAGCCGCTGAGCGCGGAGGCCGGTCTGGCCGCCTGGAAGGAGCTCAACCCCACCGCCGCCAACACCCACTGGGACCCGGTGACGGAGTCCTCCTGGGTGTACGACGGCACCAACTTCTGGACCGGTGACACCCCGCAGGCCGTCCAGGCCCGCGGCGCCTACGCCAGGAGCAAGGGGCTGGCCGGGATGTTCGCCTTCTCGCTGGAGAACGACGACGCCGCCGGGACGATGCTCAACGCGATGAACAGCAGCCTGAACTGACGCTCAGTCGGACAGCGGGGCCCGGCCGGGACGATCCGGTCGGGCCCCGCGTGCGACTAGGCGTGCCCCGTCCGACGCGGCGCACGTGGGCGGTTCGGCCCTCCGGCACCTGGGCGGTTCAGCGCTCCGGCACCGGGTCGACGCCGTTCCTGCGGCGGGCGGCCGAGGGGCGGCAGCGCAGCAGCCGGCCCGCCGTGAGGCGGGCGCCGCGCACCGCGCCGTGCCGGTGCAGGGCCTGCACGGCGTAGGTGGAGCAGCTCGGCGTGTACAGGCAGCAGGCGGGACGCCTCGGGCTGATCTCGGTGCGGTAGTGGCGCACCGCGCCGTAGAGCACCCCGGCCACCAGGCCCTTCGGCGCGGGCGCGGCCCGGTCGGCCGCACGGGCCCCGGCGGCGCCTCCCCGGCCGGCGGTGAGGGCGAACCGGAGTCCCGCGACCAGGGCCATCGGGAGCAGCGCGAGCAGGCAGGGCCCGTCGCACCCGCCGCCTCCCCCGCCGCAGCCCCCGTTGCCGCCACCACAACCGCCGTTGCCACCACCGCCGTTGCCACCGCTCCGGCAACCGCCGCCACCCCCGCCGCCACTGCAGCCGGGAGGCAGGAAGTCGTCGAAGTCGTTGTCCTTCTTCCGCTCGCCGTGCCGGCGCAGGTAGGCCTTCCACTCCTGCTGCCGCCGCTTGCGGTCGCGCCGTTCCTCGGCCGGCAGCCACCACCAGGCACGTCCGGGACGCTGGGTCGTCGGGAACTGCTCGCCCTGACCGGGCTGCTGGTACGCCACTGCTCGCGATTCCTCTCGGCGCGCACGCCGGGGCCGACCCCCAACGGCCCGATCAGATTATCGAAGGCCCGGATCGTGGGGGTCGGCCCGCAGGAGAATCCCGCGCGGTGCGCTCAGCCGCTGCCGCCACCCAGGGTGGGGAACAGATCGGTGAACGTCTGGGTGGTGACCGAGACGCTCCGGCCGAACGGGTCGTCGAAGTCCCAGATCAGGAACAGCAGGAAGGCGATCAGCGCGCTGAACGCACCGGCCAGGATCAACTCCCGCGGGGAGCGCCGGATCTGGAGGAAGAACACCATGCCCACCGTCACCACGGCGCCGACGATCAGGCCGAACCAGACCACGCCGGGCATGCTCGGGCCGGCGTTCTGGCCGCGCGCGTTGCGGGCGTCGTCGACGACGCTGATCCGGTCCAGCATCGGCTGGTACGCCTGCGCCTCCAGGTCGGAGGCCGGCGGGCGGGTCGCCACATCGGTGCGCAGCTTGTCCAGCAGCTCGGTGCCCCGGTCGGAGATCTCGCCGTTCTCGCGCATGTACGTCCACTCCACGTCGACCACGTAGGAGACGTAGGCGTCGACGTCGGCCCGGATCTTGTCGCGGACCTCCACCGGGTAGACCTGCGCACGGGCGCTCACCTCGTGCAGCGCCTGCGCCTCGCGGAAGACGTCGTCCTGTGCCGCGCCGCGGGTCTCCCAGACTCCGGCGATGGCCAGGCCGAGCACGATGGCGTAGACCACGCCGATCATCATCGTCATGTACTCGATGACGTCGGGTGTCTCGTCGGTGTCCTCGTCCGCACCGGCGCGGCGGTGCCTCAGCAGCACCACCGCCACCACCACGGCACAGGCCGCCAGCATGGCGATGGCCAGCGCCAACCATTCGGACATCGGGACTCCTTTCTCGGTCGGGGATCGACGGGAGTCGATCGGAATCAGTCGGACAGGTGGGTCGGGCCGTACCGGGCCCGGCACACGGGGAACAGGAAGGCCCACCGGTCGGGCGGGCGAGGACGCAAGCGGGAGGAACGGAACAGGGGGCGCGGCGGCGTCAGGAGCCGCTCGAACCGCCGGAGCCGCTCGAACCGGCGGAACCACCGGCTCCGGCGCGACCGCCGGCACGTCCCCGGCCGCCTCCTCCGCCACCGCGCGGGCGCAGCGCCGCCACGGCGAGTACCGCGGGCACGGTGACCACCAGCATGGTCCGGGTCGGCGAGTGGCCGTGGTGCACGGGCGGCGCCGGAACGGGCTGGGCCTTCGGAACGGGCCGCAGCGTCGGGGCCGGGCGGACCGGGCTGGGCTTCGGGGACGTCGGCGTCGGCGTCGGGACCGGGGCCGGCGGCGCCGGAGCGGGCGGCACCGGGGGCGGGACCGCCGGTGCCGTGGACGGCTGCGGGCTCGCGGGTCCGGGCGAGGGCTTCGGCGGTGACGGCGTCGGGGTGGGCGCGGGCGGCCGGGGCGACGCGGGCGGCGGGGTGGGCCGCGGCGTCGGGGCGGGCGGTGCGGGCGGCACCGGGGCCGGGGTCGGAGCCGGCGGCGGGGTCGGCACCGGGGTGGGAGTGGGGGTGACGGTCGGCGTCGGGGTGGGCGTCGGCGTCACGGTGGGGCTCGGGGTGGGCGTCGGAGTCGGCGTGGGCGTCGTCCGCGTCGGCGTGGGAGTCGGCGTCGGCGTCGGCGTCGGCGTCGGCGTCGGGGTGAGCGTCGGCGAGGGGCACGGGTGGTGGTGCGTCGGCCTCGGCGGCCAGGGCCTGGTGGGCCACGGCTTCGGGTGGTGCAGGATTCCGGAGAGGTCGACGTCCACGCCCACCTCGACGTCCACGTCCACGTCGGTGCCCACGCCGTCCCGGCCCACTCCGACCGACACGCCGGTACCGGTGTGGACGCAGGTGTCGACGACCGGGCCGTGCGGGTGCCCGCCGTGCCGGTCCGCCGAGGAGCGGGCGGTGGCCGAGCCGGTCAGCAGCGCGCAGAGCGCGACCACACCGGCGGCCGCTCCGACCAGTCGGACCCTCCGCGCCCGCGGGTCGACGCCCTTGGCGCGGCCGGTTCCGGGTAAGACGGCGCGGCTGCTGGGGGCGCCGTCCGCCGACGCCCGGTCCGCGGTCACGGTGCCCCGTCCATCGGTATCCGCCGGGGCGGCTGGTGCTGCGGCATGGGCTCCATGCACCTCTCGTGTCGTCAGGAGGACCGGCCCACGCCGGAAGGGGGGCCGACACCGGACGGCCCGCCGCAGTGGGCGGGCCGTCCGGCATCAGGTGAAACGATCATGCGGAGAGCCGGTTACGGCCGCCCCGGGGCGTGCGACCCGGGCGTGCGAGCGGACCGGCGCCGCGACGTGACGCCGCGGCACGCGACTCAGTGGCGGCCGTGGGCGATCTCGACGTTCTCCAGGACACCGACGGCGTCCGGCACCAGGATCGCGGCCGAGTAGTAGGCGCTGACCAGGTAGGAGATGATCGCCTTCTCGTCGATGCCCATGAAGCGGACCGAGAGACCCGGCTGGTACTCGTCCGGGAGGCCGGTCTGGTGCAGGCCGATGACGCCCTGGTTGTCCTCGCCGGTCCGGATCACCAGGATGGAGCTGGTGTTCTCCTTGCTGATCGGGATCTTGTTGCACGGCAGGATCGGCACACCGCGCCAGGCCGGCACCTGCTGTCCGCCGAGGTCCACGTGGTGCGGGTAGATCCCGCGGGCGTTCAGCTCACGGCCGATCGCGGCGATCGCCCGCGGGTGGGCGAGCAGGTAGTCCGGGTCCCGGCGGCGGCTGAGCAGCTCGTCCAGGTCGTCCGGGGTGGGCGGGCCGGAGTGGGTCTGGATCCGCTGGGCGAAGTCGGCGTTGTTGAGGAGGCCGAACTCCGGGTTGTTGACCAGCTCGTGCTCCTGGCGCTCGCGCAGCGCCTCGATGGTCAGCCGGAGCTGGTGCTCGATCTGGTTCATCGGCTGGTTGTAGAGGTCGGCGACCCGGGTGTGCACCTTGAGGATCGTCTGCGCGACGCTCAGCTCGTACTCGCGCGGCTTCAACTCGTAGTCCACGAAGGCGCCCGGCAGCTGGTACTCGCCGTGGTGGCCGGCCGACATGGCGATCTCGGCCTCGCCGCGCTCGTTCTGGCGCTGGAGCGGCAGGGCCAGGAAGGCGGTGAGGTGCTCCTGCAGCGCCGGGGAGTTGTCCCGGATCTGCTCGAAGTCGCGGCGGGGCAGCGACAGCACCGTGCCCGCGGTGACCGTCTTGGCGGTGAACTCCCAGACGGCGTCCTGGTCGAGCACGGACTGCTCGCCGAACCGGTCGCCGTCACCGAGCACGCCGACCACCGTCTCGTCACCGTACTTGCCTGTGCCGATCTGGTTGATCTTGCCGTGCGCGATCAGGTAGATCCGGTCCGCCGCGTCACCGCGCTCGGCCAGCACCTCGCCCGGGCCGAAGTCGCGCTGCTCGCAGCGGTCGGCCAGCGCGGTCAGCACCTCGTCGTCCTCGAACCCGCGCAGCAGTGCCAGCTCACCCAGCTCCTGCGGGATGACCCGGACCTGGGAACCGGTCTTGATGAACTCGACCCGGCCGTCACCGACGGTGTAGGTGAGTCGGCGGTTGACCCGGTAGGCGCCACCGGCGGCCTGCACCCAGGGCAGCACCTTGAGCAGCCAGCGGGAGGTGATCTCCTGCATCTGCGGCGCGGACTTCGTGGTGGTGGCGAGATTGCGGGCAGCAGCCGTCGTCAGGCTCGACTGCGCCACCTGCGGTGTCTCCGGGGCCGTCTCCACGGTCATCGGCAGGGTTCTCCATTTCGTGTGATCAGTCACGCCGACCCGTCGCGCGACCGGCGGCAGCCGGGGGCCAGGTATCGACGGATCATCAGATACGCGTATCGGTGCGGGTGTTGACTGTCTTCGCGATGCGGTGCGCCCGCTCGGGCGATCCACCGGAACCCTAGATCACCACCGCACGGCCCATCCCGTACGACAACCGAGTGCCCCCCGATTGGGTGAATCTCTCCGATCGGAAGGTTTGAATCCGTCACCCTTGCGCCGGTGGGCCGTCACGTTTCTGCGCATGCGAATCGTCCAGACGTAGGAACGATTCACCCCACCCGAACGGAGCAGCGCGAAGACCGGCACCCCGACCGGTGGGGTACCGGCCCTGCAAACACCTGTTCGAGACTCGAACAGAGTGCGAATCCGGGTGCCGGCCGGCCCGCCGCGGGCGCCCCCGAGCCCCGCCCCGGTCACCTCCCGGGCCCGGCCCCCGGCCCCGGTCACTCCCCGGGCCCGTCCTCCGACCGGGCCGCGCGCCTGGCCTCCCGCAGGTTGCGCCGGTGCACGGTCCACCACAGCGCGCCCACCGTGACGGACAGGACGATCAGGACCGGGGCCAGCACCGGCCAGCGGCTGTCGGCGAGCCGGATGTCGGCCAGCAGCAGCCCGGCCACCGCCGCGACCGGGACGAGCAGCGCGGCCAGGGCCCGGCCCGTCGCGGCCACCACCCCCGGGTCCGCGCGGGCCCGGTGCAGTCCGGGCCAGCCGAACGGGTCGCCGCCGAAGTAGTGGGCCACCCCGCGGACCGCCAGCCGGTCGGTGGCCCAGGTGTAGGACAGCGCCATGTACGGAAGCCAGACCAGCGGGGCGACGGTACCCATCAGGAGGACCAGCGCCAGCAGCGACCACTCCCCCGCCGACCGCCAGCGGGACGGCGGCGGGACAGTGTCCTCGCTGGTGATGCCGAGCAGGCGGGCCATCCGCCGGACCAGCTCCAGGAACCCCCGGAGGCGGCCGGGGGGACGGGAGGCGTCGGGCTCCGGGCCCTCCGCGAGCGCCCGTTCGGCGGCGGCGAGGTCGGGGTGGGCGCCCTGGAGGACGAGCAGCTCGGGGGCACGGGCCCGGTCGGTCGGGTCCTTCCCGGCGAGGGCGGCCAGCTCCAGCAGCAGCTGCGCCTGGGCCAGCAGGGCGGTGCAGAAGGCGAACGGGATGAGCCAGAGGAACGGCCCGCCGACGAAGGCGCCCTCGCTCTGGCTGACCAGCCGGGCGTGGTCGACGGCCCGGGCGGCGAGGTCGCCGGTGGTGGCCTCGGGATGGGCCGCGCGGAGTGCCGCGACCCGGCGCGCGGCCCGGGGGCCCCGGTGGCGGACGGCGAAGACGGCGAGCAGTTCCGGCAGCCGGGCGGGGTGGGCCCGCATCGAGCGCACCAGCTCGGCGACGGGAGCGCCCTCCTTCGCCGCTCCGGGGACCGCGTTCGGGGCGGCCGCCGGGGTGTCGGGCTCGCCTGCGGGCCCCGGCCGCCCGGAGTGTTCCGGTCGTGCGGGGTCCGGGTGCTCGGGGTCCGCGTCTGTCTTCGGGGCCACGTTCGTCCCACCGCTCCGCCGCACGCTCCGGCCGTGCCCGGACCGGCGTCCGACCGCGCGCGGCCGACCGCTCACCCGGGCCTTCCTCCACCCTAGGCCCAGCCCTCCGGCTCCCGCCTGCCGGACGGCCGGGCGGCCGCCCGGCCGGGGTCAGGCGACCTCGAAGCCGTGCCGGACCCGGTCGAGGCGGCCGACCGCGAAGTCCTCCTCGGAGATCCAGAAGGAGACGTTGACGCACTCGCCCCAGTCGACGGCCAGCGCGCCGCTCCCGATCTGGAGCAGCGGGCGGTGGCCCTCGGGTCGGCCGGTGTCCGTGTCGCACCAGCCCAGCAGCCGGACCTCGGGCCGGGGCAGCCGCTCCGCGACGTCCTGGGCGAGGTCGAAGGCGACCAGGAAGTCGTCCGGGAACAGCCGCTCCAGCTCCTGGTCCTGGTAGGACGGCGCGGAGAGCGCCCAGGCGGCCCGGACCGGCACGGCGGGGACGGCGGGCGTGCCCCGCTCGACGGCCGGGGCCGGCCGGGGCGGCGCACCGGCGGGGACGTGCAGCACCCGGCAGCCCCGGCCGGTGAAGTCGGAGAGCCATTCGTCGTGGAAGAAGAGCAGCAGTCCCTCGGCGGGCAGCGGCCACCTCTCGGTGCCCGGCCGGGTGGACCGGAAGGCCGCGGCGAGGGCGGCGCAGTCGAGCTGGGCGAGCAGCTGCATCGGGCGGCCGCCGGCCTCGGGCCAGGCCGTGCCCGCCGGAAGCGCGGGCAGGCCGCCGAGCTGCCCGACCGGCACCGTGTCCGGACCGGGGGCGGCGCCGGTGCGGTCCGAGGGCCCCGAAGGGTCCGGGAAGTCCGCAGGGTCCGAGGGGTTCGAGGAGTCCTGGTCCGGCAGCCGGTCCAGGACCAGGGAGGAGCGGAACAACCGCTCCACCAGGGGCGCCGGCCGCTCGCCGACCCGGGCCCGGATCAGCTCCGCGACGTCGCCCGGAATCGGCGGCGCGCCCTCGGCGGGCGCGGCCACGGGGGTGTCGGTGGTCACGAGTTCGGCCATGCGCCAAGCCTGCCACGAGGGTCCGACAACGCCGGTCGGCCGACCCCGCGCACGGCGGGCGACAACGGCGGACGCGGTGGGAACGGCGGGAACGGCGGTCGGGAGAAGCGGACGGGAACGGCGGCCGGGAACGCCGAAGGCCCCGTCAGGTGCCGGTACGGGGGGATGATCGGCACCTGACGGGGAGCGGGCCGACGACCTGCCGGCCCGGCTGTGGGAGTGGTTCAGGCGCAGGTGATCTCGTTGCCGGGGACCTGGAAGATGCCGGAGTCACTGGCCGCACCGGCGGCGTACTCGTAGTAGAGGTACGTGTAGAAGTCGATCCGCGCGCCGTTGCCGCAGACCGAGTCGGCGCCGATGGTGTAGGTCAGCGTGACGGTGGTGGTGGCGCCGGCGGCGACCGGGACGGAGTGGTGGACCAGTCCGCTGGTGGCACCGGTGTCGCAGGCGGTGACGTTGCCGCCGCAGGAGGAGAAGGCGTACTTCAGGCCGGTGTTCAGGGTGGTGTTGTAGGTCGGCTGGACGGACTCGTAGACGAAGTACGCGGCGGTGTCGTGCGGGTTGGTCAGCGTCAGCGTCAGCGTGACGGCCGAGCCGGGGGTGGCCGTGGTCTTGTCGACGGAGACCGACAGCAACGGGGTGTCCGCGTGGGCGGGGGTGGCCGACAGCAGCAGGCCGATGAGGAGGGCGAGGATCGCGGGCAGGCCGGTACGGCTCAGAAATGAAGTGCGCATGACCAAAGAGCGTAGGTGGCCCCGCCCGCGCCGGGGCCCGCCTCCGTACCGGTCCGTACTGGCATATGACAGCGGAGCGGACGCCCCGGGCCATAACCTCCCGATTGCGCCCCGGTTCCGCCCACTCCCCGGCGGCCGGACGCCTACCCTCCGCACCCGACCGTCAGAGCGGCGGCGGCAGAATGGCGCAGAGCGCCTCCAGCGCCGCCGGGTAGGCGTGGTCCGGCGGGGTCGCGTAGCCCACGACCAGTCCGTCCGTCGCCGGCATCGCCTCCGCCGCGAGCAGCGGGTGCCGGTAGTCGGCCAGGCCGTCCAGGACCAGCCCCCGGTAGGCGGCGGCCTTGAGCACCGAGCGCTCCGTCCCGGGCGCGAGCCGGAGCACCGCGTGCAGCCCGGCCGCGATCCCGGTGACCTCGATGTGCGGGGCGTGCTCGGCCAGCGCGCCGACCAGCCGGTCCCGGCGGTCGCGGTAGCGGCGGCGCATCCGCCGGACGTGCCGGTCGTAGCCGCCGGAGTCGATGAACTCGGCGAGGGTCAACTGGTCCAGGGCGCTGGCCCAGGCCTCCCGCTCGCCCTTCGCCGCCAGCACCCGGTCCACCAGGTGGTCGGGCAGCACCATCCAGCCGAGCCGCAGCGCGGGGCTGAGGCTCTTGCTGGCCGTGCCCAGGTAGACCACCCGCTCCGGGTCCAGGCCCTGCAGGGCGCCGACCGGCTGCCGGTCGTAGCGGAACTCGCCGTCGTAGTCGTCCTCCAGGACGAGCCCGCCGCGGCCGCGCGCCCAGTCGACCACCGCCGCGCGCCGGCCTGGGTGCAGCGGTCCGCCGGTCGGGAACTGGTGGGCGGGCGTCAGCAGCGCGGTGCGGATCTCCGGATCCTCCGCCAGCCCGCCCACCCGTGCGCCGTGCTCGTCGAGCGGGAGCGGGCGGGTGGTGGCCCCGGCGGCGGCCAGCAGCCCGCGGTGGAAGGCCAGCCCGTAGCCCTCGACGGCGAGCGACCCGGCCGTCCGGGCCGGGAGGACCGCCCGCGGGCCGTCGAACAGCAGCCGCAGCGCGTGCGCGAAGCCCGAGCAGACCACGATCCGGTCCGGGTCGGTGCGGACGCCGCGGGCCCGGGCCAGGTAGTCGGCGAGCACGTCCCGCAGTTCGCGCCGGCCCTGCGGATCACCGGGCCCGAACGCCTCGTTGGGCGCGGCGGTGAGCGCCCGGCGCCCGGCGGCGAGCCAGGCGGTGCGCGGGAAGGCGGCGGCGTCGGGCTGACCCTGCCGCAGGTCGTGGGCGGGGCGCGGGGGGCGGGAGGAGCGGCGGGCCCGGGTCGGGGGGACGGGTTCGGCCCGTTCGGCGACGGTGGTGCCGGAGCCCTGACGGGCGGTGAGCCAGCCCTCGGCGACCAGCTCGGCGTAGGCGTCGGCGGCGGTGTTGCGGGCGATGCCGAGGTCCGCGGCGAGCGCGCGGTAGGGCGGCAGCCGGGTGCCCGGGGCGAGCCGGCCGCTGCGGATCGCCTCGCGCAGGGCGTCCATCAGGGCGGACCGGCGGCTGCCGGTGGCGGGCAGGTCGAGGTGGAGGTCGGCCCCGGTGGGGCCGGCGGATCCCGCGGCCCCGGCAGCCCCTGGGGCGGAGCGCCCGGCGGCCGACGGGGCGGAGGGGGCCGAGCGGTTCGCGCCCGTCGTGCTCTCGGCGGGGCGGGCGGTGGTGGGCCGGGTGCCGGCGGGGCGGGTGGCGGCGGTGGCGTTCCCGTCGTCCGGCCGGGTGGTGCCCGGCCGGTGCCCCCACCGGGCGGCCGGGCGCGGTGCCTCGGCCGCTCCGGCGGGACTGCGGCGGGGTGTCCGGGGCGGATCGACCGAGGTGTCCGTCATGGTCCCGCAGCCTAGCGCCGGGCCGCGGCGGCCCCGGGGCCGGGCCTGCCGCCCCCGGGGCCGCCGGACCGCCGGGCGCGGTCCGCCGCCGGTCCGCTGCCGGTCCGGCGCGGTTCAGTACCGGTCAGTCGATCCGGATCGAGTCGACGATGAACGAGCGCACGTCGTTGCGGGTGCGCTCGGCCGGCGTCGAGTCGGTGGAGCAGGCGCTGACGGTCAGCCAGATGTTCCCGGACTGCGGGACGCAGACGACGATCGCGATCACGTCCGCGTTGCCGCCGATCACCTGGTGGTCGCCGTCGCCCGCGAGGTCCCAGACCTGGAAGCCCTGGCGCTGCAGCGCGGTCCGGGCCAGGCCGAGGCAGTCGCCGAGGGTGTCGTTCTTGGTGAAGGTACCCCAGTGTGCGTACATGCGGGTCTCCCGTTCGTGCCGTGGTGGCGGCCGCCGCCGGAGTGGTCCGACCCCGGTGGGGGCCGTACCCGGAGCTTCGGGGAGCGGCTGTCCCGGGTGCACGGGGCCGGGGTGCTGTTCCGGCCCCGCTCTCCGACCGGGACCGGCGCGGGGGGACTCCGGGGCCGGACCGCACCACAGCGGCCGCCGGACCGCCCCTCCGGTGCGCCGGGCGGGCGGCGGGACTCCTGCATCGGTGTGCGGTTCCGCCTGCGATCGGGTGACCTTATGGTCGGATTATGTCGCTATAGGCGTGTCGACTGGCTATTCCTTCGCCATGACCAACACCAGGAAGTACCTGCTCGCCACCGGCCTCGGCGCCGCACTGGCGGTCCTCTCCGCCGGCCCCGCCCTCGCGCTCGACTGCGACACCCCCGTGCACCACGCCCCGACCGCCCCGGCCCACGCCGGCCTCCCGGGCGGCCTCCCGGGCGGGGGCGGCGGCACCGTCTGCATCAACGAGGGCGGCGCCTACGCCAACGGCGTCGTGGCCAACTCCCCGGGTGTGCTGTCCGGCAACCAGATCCAGATCCCGATCAACATCCAGACCAACATCTGCGGCAACAGCCTCTCCATTCTCTGACCGGTGCCCGGCCCGCGCCCGAGGTTCGCCCGGCGCCCCCGCACCGACCGCACGAGGGCCCCGGCCCCGGCACCCGCCGGGGCCGCGGCCCTCGTCCCCTTTCCCCGCTCCCCAGCCGCAGTGGCCACCGGCCACCAGCCACCGGCTACGGCTACGGCACCACGGTGACCGGCCAGCGGCCCGCCTTGACCAGCCGCACCGCGACCGATCCGATCACCCGGTGCCCCGCCTGTTCGGAAGCGCCGACCACCACCGCGTCCGCCCGCAGCTCGTCGGCCAGCCGGGCCAGGCCCGTATAGGGGTCGCCGCGCACGGTGAGGAAGCGCCACTCCACCCGCCACACGTCGCGCAGCCGGTGCTCGGCCTCACGGACGGCGGCGAGCAGTTCCTCGGCGATCTCCTGGGTGGTCTCCTCGACGGCGGCGCCCGCGAGCGCGGTGGCCGCGCCCAGCACCGGCTGGATGTACGCGATCGCCAGGGTGGCGTTCTGCCGCCGGGCCAGGCCCGCCGCGTAGGCGGTCGCCCGCCAGGAGGAATCCGAGCCGTCGAGGCCCGCCACGATCATCTTGGGCCCGTCGGTGCCCAGCTCGAACCCGGACGGCGTCACGGCCACGCCCGGCTCCTCGGCCCCGTCGGCGGCCGCCGACCCCTGCTCCGCATCGCTCTCGTTGCTCATGGCCCGAGGCTATGCCGGACACGGTGGGTGATCGCACGGGGCACGGCGGGTGAGGGCTGTGGCCCGGACCACCCGGCACCACCGCCGCACCCCGCCCGGAACCCCGATTCCCGCACCCCGCGCGACGGGACCACCACCGCGCGTCGACCGTGTGCCCGGCCTCACAGACCCCCCGGAGTGGCCCGGACCACTTCCAGCCAGTATTCGATCTTGAAAATGCGGACATATGCCTTCAAAACAGGCCAATATCAAGATCCATACCCACGGTAACCCCCCACTGACGTGCCTAAACCTACGAATCCTTGAAACCCCACCCCCACCCCCGTAACTTCGAATGCGTCGCACCGAACGAGCACACCGCTCACCGGCAACACCCCGTGCGAACCCCGCGAAACCACAAGCCCCCAGGGCCTGGTTCCGCACGCCCGCATCCCCTTCCGCAAAGGAAACCCATGACCTTCCGTAACGAGACCGCCACCGCCACCACCGCCACCAAGCGCCGCAACCGCGTCCGGACGGCACTGATGGCCGGGGCGGTCCTCGCCCTCCCCGTGGCCGGCCTCGTCACGGCCAACACCGCCTCCGCCGCCCCCGCCGGCGTCTGGGACAAGGTCGCCGCCTGCGAGGCCACCGGCAACTGGGCCATCAACTCCGGCAACGGCTTCTACGGCGGCCTCCAGTTCACCAGCTCCACCTGGGCCGCCTTCGGCGGCACCGCCTACGCCCCCCAGGCCCACCAGGCCACCAAGGCCCAGCAGATCACCATCGGCGAGAAGGTCCTCGCCGCCCAGGGCCCCGGCGCCTGGCCCGTCTGCTCCGTCAAGGCCGGCCTCACCAAGTAACACCCCCACCCCCACACAGGGGGCGCACCACAACAACGCCGCTGCACCCGACCACCCCCACCCCGGGGACGGCCAGGTGACCAGCGGCGTCGTGCGTCCCCCGACGGACGAACACCCGACCGGCGTCAGACCGCCCGACCACCCGCCCAGTCGTACAGACGGCGTGCGCCGTCTCCCAGACGGGTCGCGTAGAGCGTGCCGGCGCTGCCGCCCGCGAGCTCCTCGGTCGTGGTGGTGACGCCCACGACCGTGCCGGTACCGGTCCGGGGGTCGAAGCCGATCAGGTGGGGGCCTCCGCTGGCCCCGTGCGACATGTCGCAGGACTCGCCCCACAGCAGCGGGGCCGCCGGACCTTGGCGGGCGGGGCCGGCACAGTGGATCATGCGCGAGCCCGCGTACTTGGCTGCGGGATCGTTGAGCCGGTCCTTCGGATACCCGAAGGTGTCGACGAACTCGCCCGCCACGGGCCGGGTGAACGCGATCCGCTGGCTTCCGGTGACCTCGGCGACCCGCCGCCCGTCGGCCGAACGGTTCAGCACCAGCATCCCGGTGTCGTGGCCGGCCGCGGCGACGGCGTCCGAGGTCGTGCCGCCCGGGTCGGCGTCCCAGCGGGAGGACGTGGCCATGCTCCGGACGCTGAAGCCGCCGAGCGGTTTGGTGCCGTTGCGGTAACCGGGGACGAAGTACAGGTTGTGGCGCCAGGTGTCGTCGGCGGTGGCGGACCCGACACCCCGCAGACAGTGCGCGGCGGTGACGGCGGTGCTGCGGTTGGCGGTGGTGACGACGGTGGCGGTGCAGCTGCCGTCGTAGCCGTCGGAGAAGGTGAAGAACAGCCGGCCCACGCTGCGGTTCACCGCGCCGCCGTGGGTCCAGACCGCCCCCGGGTCCGGGGCGCCGGCGGGCAGCGGCCGGGGGTCGTCGGGCGTGCGGTCGTCCTCGGGCACGGGCGTGATCTCGGGGACGAGGGCGCCCGCGAGCCGCATCCGGTCGGGCGTCCAGTAGCCGTCGATCCGGTCGCGCTCCTCGGTGGTCGTGGCGCCCGCGTGGGTCGTGACGGACTCGCGTTCCGCGGCCACCGCAGCGGTCGGCAGCAGCGCCGCCGCGGTCGCGCTCACCAGCAGCACCCCCAGGGCGGCGCGCCCACGCCGGAGGGCCCGGTCGGTGGCGGTGCTTCCGGGCGCCCCGGCGGTGGTCGGTGTCTTGGCGGTGGTTCCAGGTGTCTTGGACATGACCGGGACGCTAGCCAGGACACATCCGGCTTCTGTGTGGACTGCGTCGCGGACGCCCGGCGATCGGGTCAGGATCCGGTAAAGGCGTCTCGGTCGTGTATCGGCGCGCACCTGGGTGGTCGGGCGTATGCGGCCAGCCAGTATCCTTTACGGACTGTCGGGACTGATGGCACACCAGCACGAGGGAGCGCATCCGTGGCGGACACCGGACTGCTGGCCCACCAGCGGCAAGCGCTGATCGCCGAGATGGTGCGCCGCAGCGGGGCCGTGCGCGTCGCCGAGCTGGTCGACCAGTTGGGCGTCTCGGACATGACCGTGCGGCGCGACCTCGACGCCCTGGAGCGTTCGGGCGTGGTGAAGAAGGTGCACGGCGGCGCCGTCTCCGCCTCGGACACCGCCATCGACGAACCGGGCTTCGAGGCCAAGTCCGGCCTGGAGTCGGCCGCGAAGGCCGCGGTGGCCGAGGCCGCCGCCACCCTGGTCGAGCCGGGCAGTGTCATCGCCGTCGCCGCGGGCACCACCGCCTACGCGGTCGCGGCCCGGCTGCTGCACATCCCGCGGCTCACCGTCGTCACCAACTCGCTGCCGGTCGCGGAGCTGGTCCGCTCGGCCGGCGACGAGCACGGGACGGGCGCGCCCTCGCTGCTGCTGACCGGCGGGGCGCCCACGCCCTCGGCCGCGCTGGTCGGGCCGCTGGCCGACCAGGCCGTCCGCTCGCTCCACGTCGACCTGCTGATCCTGGGCGCCCACGGCGTCTCCGAGCGGGCCGGTCTGACCACGCCCAACCTCGCCGAGGCGCAGACCAATCGGGCGCTGGTCGCCTCCGCGCGCCGGGTCGCCGTCGTCGCCGACCACACCAAGTGGGGCGTGGTCGCGCTCAGCGGCTTCGCCACGCTCGACGAGATCGACGTGTTCGTCACCGATTCGGCGCTCAACGCCCAGGCCCGGGCGGCCCTGACGGAAACCGTCGGCGAGCTCGTCGTCGCCCCGGTCGCGGAGGCCTGACCGACCCCTCGCCGAGGGAGGAGCCGGGGCACGGACCGGAGCCGGGGCACGGACCCGAGCCGGGGCACAGGCACGGGCCGGGGCACGGACCCGAGCCGGGGCGCGGGCAGGCGCCGGGGCCGCGCCTTCTCCAGCCACACCCCGATCCACTTCGCGGCCACTGCCGCGCCCTCCCGTCCTGCCGATGGACGGCGGCCCAACACCGTCCAGAACCAAACACATTCAAACGCAATGTGAAATTGCACACCTGCCTCTGATGGGCCGTCAAGTACCCTTCGCCGCCGAGATCAAGTCGTGACGCGCCATATGGGACAAGTAATGACAACGGCCTCCGCGGTTCGCACGCCCTCTTGAGTGACAGGTTCAGTCATGTCTATGCTGCGTTGCTTTCTGTTCGAAAAAGAGACAGAAAGCATCACGGCGACTCCCCTGCCTGCCGCACCTCAGCGCCTCCACGCACCCCCACCCACCCCCACTCGCGCCCTGGAGCGCCCATGCGCAGAACCGCGCCGAACCTCCCCCGCAGCCTGTCCCGAGCCGTGCTCCGAGCAGTGCCCCGCACGCTGCTCGCCCTGACCCTCGCCTCGGCCGGACTCGGCACCCTCGCCCTCGGCCCCTCGGCGACCCCCGCCGCCGCCGTCGAGAACGGACAGGCCCTCACCCCGCCGATGGGCTGGAACTCCTGGAACACCCTCGGCACCGCCGTCACCCAGCAGGAGGTCCTCCAGACCATCGACTTCATGGTCTCCCGCGGCCTGGTCGCGGCCGGCTACAACACCGTCACCATCGACGACGGCTGGTCGCTGGGCCACCGCGACGGCCAGAGCGCCGACTTCGCGAAGACCGCCGAAGGCGCGATGCAGCTGTACGACGCCAACCGCAACCCGGTCGCCGGCACCGACGGCAACGGCTTCGACCTGACGAGCGGTCACCTGGTGCCCGACCCGCAGCGGTTCCCGGACCGCACCGTCGACGGCCGGACGCTCAACGGCATCGAGTACCTCTCCTGGTACGCGCACAGCAAGGGCATGAAGTTCGGCCTCTACGCCACCACCACCTACACCACCTGCCAGGGCCGGCCCGGCAGCCTGGGCCACGAGACCGTCGACGCCGCCGACTTCGTCTCCTGGGGCGTCGACTACGTCAAGTACGACGACTGCCCCTACGGGCCGAAGATCATCGGCCCCGACGGCCACGACTACTACACCCAGGGCATCGGCCGCGAGCTCACCCGCTCCATCTACGCCCGGGTGCAGGACTTCCGCCGGGCACTGGACGCCGCCTCGGCCGCGCGGAACCGGCCCAGGGTCACCCTCAGCGTGTCCGCCCAGCCGGTGCACTCCGGCGTGCCCTACCTGCTGGCCGCCGACGACCCGGCCCGCACCGATCCGGTGGTGGTCGCCGCCGGCACACCGGAACGCGAGGCGCCCGGCTACGCGCCGACCGGCAAGTGGTGCGGCCAGGTCGCCAACCTGTGCCGGATCGGCGGCGACCGGGGCCCGGACCTGGACGGCGTGCTGTACAACGGCCAGCTGCGGACCGCACTCCAGTACCCGGCCAACGTCCGGCCCGGCAGCTGGAACGACATGGACATGATGTTCGCGGGGTGGCTGAACCCCTACGGCATCTACGGCACCACCGACAGCTGCGTGTGCCACAAGCCGATGACCGACGACGAGTCGCGCAGCGAGATGTCCGTGCTCGCCATGATGGCCTCCCCGCTCATCAGCGGTGCCGACCTGCGGACCGCCGCCGACTCCCGGCGCAGCTACCAGGGTTACACCTGGTCCACCGGCATCAGCGACTCGGCGCTCGCCGTCTACAAGAACGCCGACGTCATCGCGGTGAACCAGGACCGCCTCGCCAAGCCGGCCACCCTGGTCGGCCACGCGCCGAACAACGCCACCGACCCGATCGTGCTCAAGCGCCAACTGGCCGACGGCGACACGGCGGTGCTGCTGATCAACCAGGACCCGTCCGGCTGGCGGAACATCACCACCACGCTCGCCGACCTCGGACTGACCGGCCCCGGTTACACCGCCAAGGACCTCTGGACCGGCGCCACCGGCACCTTCACCAACTCCCTCGGCGGCTGGGTCCCGGCCCACGGCGTCACCATGTACCGCCTCAAGGCGCTGCCCACCACCGTCCCGGCGGCGGTCGTCGGCGACGGCCGCTACCACGGCATCAGCGCGGGCGGCACCGGCGGGCAGGTGCTGGAGGTCAACGGCATGTGCTCCGCGCCCGACGGCTCGGCCACCGACATCAACACCTGGTGGGACTGGCACACCTCGGAGCAGTGGAAGTTCACCCCGAACCCCGACGGCACCGTCCGGATCACCGACAACTGCGACACGCCCACCCAGACCCACGGCACCCTGACCGGCGGCAGCGGCAACGGCTCGTCCGCCTGGGTGCTGAACCGCTGGGACCCCAACAGCCCGAACCAGAAGTGGCGGGTCACCCAGAACGCCGCCACCGGCGCGCTGAGCATCACCAACGTCGCCAGCGGGCTCGCCCTGGAGGCCCCTCGGTCCGCGCCGACCTCCTCGGTGGTCCTGAACCCGCCGAACCCGGCCGCGGCCGGCCAGGCCTGGACGCCGCTGAACTGAGCCGCCCGCTCCACCGGCCCCGCCCGGAGTGATCCGGACGGGACCACCCACCCCCTCAAGCCGGTCCGACCGGTCTGCCGCCCGGCTCCCCCGCCAGGCCGGCCGGTCTGTTTCCCCCGCCCAACTCCGATCCCTCGATGGAGGATTCGTGCGAACCCCCGACGCCCGACCGGCGCGCCGTGCCGCGTCCGCGCTCACCGCACTAGCCCTGTTCGCCGGCGGCGGCGCCGTGACGGTGGGGCTCCAGCTCGCGACCGCACCGCCGGCCGCGGCCCTCGACAACGGCCTCAACCTGACGCCGCAGATGGGCTTCAACAACTGGAACTCCACCTACTGCGGGGCCCAGTTCAACGAGGCGATGATCAAGGGCATCGCCGACATCTTCGTCTCCAAGGGCCTCAAGGCAGCCGGCTACCAGTACGTCAACCTCGACGACTGCTGGGCCCTGCCCCAGCGCGACGCGAGCGGCAACCTGGTGGCCGACCCGGTCCGCTTCCCGCACGGCATCAAGTCCCTCGCCGACTACGTGCACGGCAAGGGCCTGAAGTTCGGCATCTACTCCAGCGCCGGCGACCACACCTGTGACGTCAAGGGCTTCCCCGGCGGACTCGGCCACGAGCAGCAGGACGCCGACCTGTGGGCGTCCTGGGGCGTCGACTACCTCAAGTACGACAACTGCAACAACAAGGGCGTCGACGCGCGGACCCGGTACAAGGCCATGGGCGACGCGCTGAAGAAGACCGGCCGCTCGATCCTCTACAGCATCTGCGAGTGGGGCAGCACCGGGCCGTGGAACTGGGCGCAGCCGGTCGGCAACTCCTGGCGCACCACCGGTGACATCAGCGACAACTGGCAGAGCATGATCTCCATAGCGCAGGCCAACCAGGGCCTGGCGAACTACGCCAAGGCCGGGGCGTTCAACGACCCGGACATGCTGGAGGTCGGCAACGGCGGCATGACCGGGACCGAGTACCGGACCCACTTCAGCCTCTGGGCGCAGATGGCCGCCCCGCTGATGATCGGCACCGACCTGCGGACCGCCGAGCCGGAGACCCTGGAGATCCTCACCAACACCGATGTGATCGCGGTGGACCAGGACCCGCTGGGCAAGCAGGGCTCCGTGGTCTCCCGGGAGAACGGGCTGGTGGTGATGAGCAAGCCGCTGGCGGACGGCAGCCGTTCGGTCACCCTCACCAACGAGGGCTCCTACGACGCCACCATCAGCACCACCGCGCAGGCGGTCGGGATCGGCGGCGCCGAGTCCTACAAGGTCAAGGACCTGTGGTCGAAGAGGACCAGCACCGGCAACGGCGCGATCAGCGCGGTCGTGCCCGGCCACGGCACGGCGATGTTCCGGGTCACCCCGAGCTCGCCGGTCTCCCCGCCCTCGGGCGTGACCCGGCTGAGCGACCTGCCGTTCACCTCGGCGACCAACTTCTGGGGCCCGGTGGAGCGCGACCGCAGCAACGGCGACCACGTGGCCGGCGACGGCGGGACGATCACCATCCGCGGCGCCCAGTTCCCCAACGGCCTCGGGGTGCACGCCCCCAGTGAGGTCGGCTTCCACCTCGGCGGGACCTGCCGCAACCTGGTCACCGACGTCGGCATCGACGACGACGCCTACGGCAACGGCTCGGTGGTGTTCCAGGTCTTCAAGGACGGTGTGAAGGCCGCCGACAGCGGTCCGGTCACCGGCCAGGACCCGGCGCGGCGGCTCACCGCCGACCTCACCGGGGCGCAGGAGCTGAAGCTGGTCGTCACCGACGGCGGCGACGGCACCTCCTGGGACCACGCCGACTGGGCGAACGTCCGGGTCGCCTGCGGCGACGGTCCGGCCGCCGGGACGTACCAGGTCTCCGACCTCAACTGGTCGGCGGCGGGCAACAGCTGGGGCCCGGTCGAGCGCGACATGAGCAACGGCGACAACCAGGCGCGGGACGGCGGCACCATCACCATCGGCGGTGCCACCTACGCCAAGGGCCTGGGCGTCAACGCCTTCAGCGAGATCGTCTACTACCTCGGCGGCGCCTGCTCCTCGATCAGCACCGATGTCGGCATCGACGCCGAGGCCCAGGGCCGGGGTTCGGTCTCCTTCGAGATCTACGCCGACGACACCAAGGTCGCCGACAGCGGCCGGGTCACCTCCGCGTCCGGCGTCAAGCACCTGACGGCGGCGCTGGCCGGGGCCAACGAGCTGCGGCTCGTGGTGACGGACGGCGGCGACGGCACCAACAGCGACCACGCCGACTGGGCCGCGCCGGTGCTCACCTGCTGATGCCGACCCGGTGACGCTCGTTCGGTGATGCTCGTTCGGTGCCGCCCACCTGGTGGCACCCACCCGCCGGGCCGCCGGACACGGCCGACGGATCGAGGGCGGGCGCGGTGCCGGACTTCCGGCGCCGCGCCCGTCCGGCGTCCTCAGACCCTGGTCACGTCACGGGTCCCCGTGCCCGGCCGGACGACGTAGATCCCGGACCCGGGCAGCGTCTCCCGGGAGTCCGCCCGCAGCTGGTCGACACTGACGGCGGCGGGCCACCGGGTGCGCAGCTCGGACCAGCGGACGCCCGCGAGGTCGACCCCGGCCAGGTCGACCGAGGTGAGGTCGGCGGTGGTGAAGTCGTCCAGGACCTCGGCCAGGAACTCCAGGTCCAGGGTCTCCGGTTCGCCGAGTTCGAGCAGCTCGCCGACCTGCTCGACCAGCACCCGGGACAGGTACTCCACCTCCCGGACCGCCCGGGTGAGGTCCCCGCCGATCACCGCGTACATGAACACCTCGCAGGCGCGCAGGAATTCGGCGATCGCCGGGTGGTCCGCCGTCCGCACCCGCGCGTCGATCGTGGTCACCATCTCCCGTACCAGGAGCTGTCCCACCCGGCGGGCCCGGTCGATCTCCGGGTAGTGGGGTTCGAGCAGCGCCACGATCTCGTGGGCGCGGTCCCGCAGGTCCCAGGCGAGGGCGGCCCGCCGGTCGAGCTCCTGGGCGATGCCCCGGGCGACGCCCTGGGCGGCGAACGCCGCCCGCTTCAGCGGCATCCCGTGGTAGCGGCCGAATCCCAGGCCGTAGGTGAGGTCCTGGGCCAGCACCACGGTGCGGATCAGCAGGTCCGCGAGGATGGCCGAGGTGACCAGCGGGTGCCCGCGCAACACCAGGCGCTGTTCGGGGCCGATCAGTTCGAACCGCTGGTGCATCAGGCCGACGTCGTAGAGGGGGGCGGCGGCCTCCTCGAACTCCGTCCTGGCCGTGCCCCGGGACAGTACGGACACCAGCCCGGCCTCGAGGTCGAGCACGGTGTCCAGGCCCTCCGCCAGTTCCTTGTGACGGGCGCACAGCATCACCTCGCGCAGCCCGGCCTCCACGTCCAGATGGGCGTCGAGCCCGTGCAGGAAGGATTTCCGCAGCGCCGCCATCCGGTCCGAGACATCACGGGTGCGGCGCTCGGGAGAACCGCGCTCGGCCATCATTCCCCCTCTCGATCGGTCATTCTGCTGGAGACGGCCAGTCGCGCTTTGAACAGGCTGGCGCGGACCGCGGCGGGCCGCATGCCCAGCTCGGCGGCGATCTCCGTCGGCGTGTAGCCGTCCAGCGTCCACGCCAGGACCTGGCGCTGACGGGCGGGCAGGCCGCCCAGCAGCCGCAGGATCTCCTGCTCGCCCTCCCACTCGGCGGCGTGCCCGGGCGCCGGCAGCAACGAGGTCGGTTCGAGCGCGAGTTCCTCGATGCTGTCCTCGACCTGGCTGAAGGCGCGCACGAGTTCACGGGACGCGACTCTCCGGCACCACGCCTCCGGCGACTGGATCCGGTCCCAGCGCTCGTACGCCTTCACCATGGTGTCCTGGGCCAGGTCCGCGGCCAGCGCGGCCGGGGCCCCCTGCCACATCAGGAACGCCACCAGCCGGCGGAGGCAGGTGCGGTAGAAGTACGCGAACTCGCCGTGCCGGGCTCCGGTCCCGCTGCCGTCGGCGGGGGCCGGAAGGTGGCCGAGGGACGCCGCCGACGCGGCCTCCCCCTCCGGGCCGGTCTCACTCATGCGCGCCGCGACCCCGCTCCTCGTACGGCTCCGGCGGTGGTGCTTCGTCCTCGGCCCGGCGCGCCCGGAGCGTGAGGACGACCACGACCGGGGGCGGCTGGGGCCGGTCCCGTCGACGCGGCCGTAACTGCCCCACCAGCGTGACCAGGGCGCCCAGCAACCCCAGCACACCTGCCACCACCGAGCCCGTCACGGGATCCACCTGCGCTCCTGTCGTCGTCACCAACTCTGTTGCAACCAGGAGTCCCGGGAGAGCCGTCGCGTTAACCCGTGGGCGGATTCGGGGGATTCTGTTACACAACGACCGACCGCGCGCGAGGACCCCCGGGCCGCCGCCTCACTGCGGCCCGGGGGTCCTCGCGCGGTGTCACCGCGTCATGTAGACGCTGTCCATGAAGTCGACGATCTGCTGGTCCGTCAGCCGCTGTCCCTCGCGGTGGCCCGTCGCGAGGTCGGCCTCGCTGATCATGCCGACCAGCCGGTCGCCGTCGATGACCGGGATGCGGCGGATCTGGTGCTGCTCCATCTTCTGGAGCACCGCGTCCATGCTGTCGTCCGCGTGCACGCAGTGCAGGTGGCCGGCCAGCTCCATGGCCTTCATCGACGCCGGGTCCCGCCCCTCGGCGATGCACCGGACGATGATGTCGCGATCGGTGATGATGCCCTTCAGCTTCTGGTCCGCGCCGCAGATCGGGAGGGCGCCGACGTTCATGTCGCGCATCATCCGGGCGGCGTCGGCGAGGCTCTGGTCGGCGGCGACGCACTGGGCGCCGGCGTGCATGATGTCTCGGGCAGTAGTCACGGGCTCCTCCTCAGGGTCTCCCCCGAGCACCGGGTGTTCCGGTGCGCCCACCCTACGCACGGGTGCCGGGGGTCCGCGAGCGCATCCGGGGCGGCCGTCGCCGAGCGTGGCCGGGAGGCCGCGGCCGGGGCTGCCGGGAGGACGTCGCCGGGGCCTGCCCGGGGAGGGCGTCGGGCCTGCCGAAGAGGCCGTCACGAGACGTGACTGTCACCCGGCGGGACGATACTGGGGGCGTGACGGAGGAGTTCACCGGGGCGCCCGGCGCGGTACGGGTGCCGGACCGGACAGCGGTGACGACCGCCCCCGACCTGGTCGACGAGGCGGTCCGGGCCCGGCCCGCGACCGCGCTGCGCCCCTATGTGGCCTGGTACTCGGGCTACCGCCAACGGGGGGTACCGCCCGCCCTGCACCGGGGCCTGCCGTCCCCGTACCTGACCTTCATCGTCACCCTCGACGAACCGCTCACGATGGCGGGCCACCCCGACCCGGCGCAGCCCCCGGGCCGGTTCGCCACCCTGCTCGGCGGGCTGCACACCGCACCGGCGCTGATCAGCCACGACGGCCGGCAGTCCGGCATCCAGGTCGCCGTCCACCCGCTGGCGGCACGGGCGCTGTTCGGGCTGCCGGCCGGGGAGCTGGCCGAGCTGGACGTACCGGCGGAGGCGGTGCTCGGCGCGGTGGCCGAGCGGCTCCAGGAGGCCGTGCGGGCGGCGCGGACCTGGCCGGAGCGGTTCGCGGCGCTGGACGGCGCGTTGCTGCGGCTCGCCCACCCGTCCGGCCGGGTGCCGCCCGAGGTGCTGCGGGCCTGGGACGCGCTCCGGCGCAGCGGCGGGGCGCTGCCGGTGTCCGCGCTCGCGGAGGAGACCGGCTGGAGCGGGCGCCACCTGCAGGACCGGTTCCGGCGGGAGACCGGGCTCACGCCGAAGGCCGCCGCCCGGGTGATCCGGTTCGACCGCGCCCGGCGGCTGCTGGCCGCGCCCGGTCCGGCGCCCCGGCTGGCGGAGCTGGCGGTGCGCTGCGGGTACTTCGACCAGGCCCATCTGGCGCGCGAGTTCCGCACGCTCGCGGGGTGCGCGCCGACGGTCTGGCTCGCCGAGGAGGGCCCGGACGAGGCGAAGTTCCGAAACGTCCAAGGCGGGGCGGCCGGGCCCGGGCCAGAGTGGGAGGCATGACGGCGGACCTGCCCCCACCCGGGCCGGTCGCCCCGAACCGAGGAGGTACCGGCCATGAACACCGACGGCGCGAGTGACGGTGGCACCGGCGGCGGGGCGGCGCCCGCCCCGCAGGTCTGGCCCAGTCTGCGGGCCCGTGACGCCCGGGCGCTGATCCGCTTCCTGGTGGAGGCGTTCGGCTTCGAGGAGGTCGTCGCCTACGGCGAGGGCGAGTTCGTGGCCCACGCCGAGCTGGCGTGGCCGGAGGGCGGCGGGATCATGCTGGGCTCCGACCGGCCGACCCCCGAGGGCGGCGAGCCCTGGCCGGGCGGCCCCGGGACCTTCTCCTGCTATGTGGTGACGGCGGACCCGGACGCCCTGCACGCGCGGGCGGCCGCCGCCGGGGCGCGGATCACCATGGCGCTGTACGACACCGACTACGGCTCGCGGGACTTCGCCGCCGCCGACCCCGAGGGCAACCACTGGTACTTCGGCAGCTACCCGGGTGCGCCGCGCCCCTCGGCGGGCTGAGCGGTGCGGACCGGCGAGCCGTCGGGCCCGGTCCCAGGGCCGGGCCCGACCGAGGACCGGGCGGCGGTGGAGCGTCTGCGGGCCGTCTGCCTGGCCCTGCCGGAGGTGGACGAGCGGGTCAGCCACGGCGAGCCGACCTGGTTCGCCGGCACCGGCCGCCGGGCGCGGGTGTTCGTGATGCTCGCCGAGCACCACCACGACGACCGCCTGGCGTTCTGGTGCCCGGCGGCGGCCGGCGCGCAGGAGTTCCTGGTCGCGGAGGAGCCCGAGCTCTTCTTCCGCCCGCCCTACGTCGGCCACCGGGGCTGGGTCGGCGTCCGCCTCGACCTGCCGCCGGTGGACTGGGAGCGGGTCGAGGACCTGGTCGCGGACGCGCACGCCCTGGTGACCGGCGGGGGGCAGCGGCCCTGAGCTGTGCCCGTCCCACCCTCTTGATGCAATTTTTAGGTCACCTGACCTATTTTTGGGTATGACCACTTCGGAGAACACCAGCGCCCCCGCCGTCGACGGCCCCGACCGCCTCTCGCTCGACCCCCTGGGACCGGTCCTGCTGGTCGGCGGCTACGGGACGGTCGGCACCGAACTCGCCCGCCTGGTCGCGGCCGAGCGCCCCGTCCTGCTCACCGGCCGCTCCGAGCAGCGGGGCGCGGCCCTCGTCCGCGAACTCGGCGGCGCCCCGCACGCCGCCGTCCGCCGCTGGGACCTCGCCGACCCCGCCCCCTTCGGCGCGGCGGTGAGCGCCGTCGTCGGCGTCGTCAACGACCCCGACGACCGGGTGCTCCGCGCGGCGGCCCGCGCCGGCGTCCCGTACGTGGACGTCACCCGCTGGACCGTCCGGCTCCAGCGGGCCGCCACCGTCGCGGCGCTGCTGCGCCCCACCGCGCCGGTGCTGCTCTCCTCGGCCTGGATGGGCGGCGTGGTCGGACTCGTCGCGGCCGCGCTGGCCGAACGCCTCGGCGGGGCGGACCGGGTCGAGACCGCGATCCGCTGGGACCTCGCCGACCGGGCCGGCGCGGACTCGGTGGAGTTCATGGACCGGCTGGGGCTGGACTACGAGGTGATCGGCGACGGCCGACGCCGCACCGTCGCCCCGCTGACCGGGGCCCGCACCGTCCGGATCGGCGACCGCCCCACCCGGGTCGCCCGGATCGACACGCCCGAGCAGTTCACCCTGCCGCTCACCCTCGGCACCACCACCGCCACCACCCGGATCGGCTTCAGCTCCGACCTCAGCACCCGGGCCCTGCTGGCCGCCAAGCACACCGGCTTCTTCCGCTGGGGCCGGGGCGAGCGCTGGCAGTCCGCCCGCCGCGCCCTGCTGTACTCCCCGGGCGCGGGCGGCACCGCGCTGCTGCGCGTCGACGTCGAGCACGCCGGCCGCACCCTCACCGCGGTCGTCGAGGACCGGTCCGGCCAGGCCCACCTCACCGCCGTCGGCGGCCTGCTCGCCCTCCGCCGCGCCCTCGGCTCGGACGGCGCGGCGGCGGCCCCGGCCGGCGTCTCCTTCCCCGAACAGACCCCCCGGCCGGACCGGGTGGTGGCCGACCTCGCCGCCCTGGGGGTCGCGGTCGACATCGGCGCCGCTCCCGGCTTGGATGCTGCTGCATGAGCACCGCACCCGACCCCGCTCCGACCGCCCCGTCCGCCGCCCCCGCACGAGCGCGGGGGCGGAAGGGCGCCGAACGGCGGGAGGCCCTGCTGGACGCCGCCGAGGAGGTCCTGGTCGCCGAGGGCGGGCCGGAGTGGACGATGCGGGCCGTGGCCGCGGCGGCTGGCGTACGGCTCGGCCACCTCCAGTACTACTTCCCCACCCACGCGGAGCTGGTGGCCGCCGTACTGGAGCGAGTACTGCGGCGGTCGGCCGAACGGCTGGCACCCCTGCTCGCCGCCGACGACGACAGCCCCGGGGCCGCCTCCGGAGTGGTCACCACGCTGCTGGCCGAGCAGGAGGACGCCCGCCTGATGCGGCTGTTCGTCGAGGTGTGGGCCCTGGCCGCCCGGGACACCACCGTGGCGGCGGCCGTCCACGGGTTCTACGGCGACTACCGGACCCAGGTGACCGCCTTCCTCGCCCGCCGCCACCCCGACCTCCCGGAGGAGGAACGCCGCGCCCGCGCCGGGGTGTTCATCATGCTGGTCGAGGGCGCCTCCCTGTTCCGCTCCGGAGTGGCCGGCGAACGCGACCCCGCCACCGACGAGGCACTGGTCCGCACCGCGCTGGCCCTGCTCGGACCCTGATCCACCTCGTGCCGGCGGGCGGGCGCGTGGGCGTGAACCGGGACGCGCCGCTCGGAGCCCGCCGACGGACCGGGACGGCACGGCGGGCGTGCTCCCGCCGGCCGCCGTCCCGGTACCGGTACCCCGCCCGGGTGTCAGGCCAGGTCGGTGAGGAGTTGGAGGTCCGGCGGGCCGGCCAGCAGGGTGGCGCCGGCGGCGAAGGCCTCGGCCATGTGCGGTGCGGCGAGGTGGGCGTCGAAGTCCGCCCGGCTCGCCCACTGTTCGACGACCACCCAGGACGCGGGGTCCAGCGGGTCCTGGTAGGGGCGGTAGAACAGGCAGCCCGGCTCGGCGAGCGTCGGCGCGACCAGTGACAGCGCCTGGGCCCTTACCAGCTCCTCCTGCCCCGGTGCGGCCTTCAGTCTGGCGACAGCGGTGATCGGTCCACTCATGACATCCCCCTGGATTCGGTGATCGTTTGCGATCACTGGTGGCCAACCGGACCGGGGCACCACCTATTCCGGCCGTCCGAGCGGCGGACGGGCCCCGCCGGGACGGCTCGCGCCGCGCGCCCGGCGCGGGCAGACTGGCCGCGACGGGCCCGGTGGGCCCGGGCCCGCGCGCAGCCCCGGAGGCGGCGATGCCGCAGATGACGGTCGACGGGCGCACCCTCGCGCTCTCGCACCTGGACAAGGTCTACTACCCCCGGACCGGCACCCCCAAGGGCGAGGTCCTGCGCTACTACGCCGCCGTCCACACCGCCCTGCTGCCGCATCTGCGCGACCGTCCGGTGTCCTTCCTGCGCTGCCCTGACGGCGTGGCGGCCGAGGTGTTCGTGGCGAAGAACCCGCCGCCCGGCACGCCCGGCTGGGTGCGCACGGTGGAGGTGCCGAGCAACAGCGGCGAACTGCGCCAGGTGGTGCTGGAGGACGGTGCCGGGCTGCTCTCGGTGGTCAACCTGGGCTGTCTGGAGCTGCACGTGCCGCAGTGGCACGCCGCCGCGCCCGGGCTGGCCGACCGGCTGGTGCTGGACCTCGATCCGGGCGCGGGGGCGGACGTCCTCACCTGTCGCACCGTGGCCGGGCTGCTGCGCGAGCGGCTCGCGGCGGACGGCCTGGAGCCCTGGGTGAAGACCTCCGGCGGCAAGGGCCTCCATCTGCTGGTGCCGCTGGAGCCCACGCCGAGCGCCCGGGTGTCCGCCTACGCGAAGGAGCTGGCGGCCGAGCTGGAGGCGGCCCGCCCGGAGCTGGTCGTGCACACCATGGCGAAGGCCCGCCGCACCGGCCGGGTGCTGGTCGACTGGTCCCAGAACTCGGCGAAGAAGACCACGGCCGCCCCGTACACGGTGCGGGCGCGGGAGCGGCCGACGGTGTCGGCGCCGCTGTCCTGGGCGGAGCTGGACGCGGCCGGTTCGGCGGCGGAGCTGGTGTTCACGATCGCCGAGGTGCCGGAGCGGCTGGCGGCCCACGGGGATCCGCTCGGGCCGCTGCTCGACCCGGCGCGGGCCCGGCCGCTGCCCTCGGCCGCGCCGCACCGCGCCCGGCGTCCGAGCAGCACCGGGGCCGAGAGTCCCGGCGGCCGCGACCCGGTGGTCCTGACGCCTCCGGTGGAGGTGATGCGCCCGACCGCCGTGACCGCCGTGCCGCCGGCGGACGGCCTCGGCGGCGCCGGGGTGCTCTACGAACTGAAGCTGGACGGCTTCCGCTGCGTGGCCTTCGCCCGCGGTCCGGACCGCCCGCCGTTCCTCCAGTCCCGTTCCGGACGGGACCTCGCCGCCGAGTTCCCGCCGATCGCGGCGGCCGTCGCCCGGCTGCCGGCCGGGCTGGTGCTGGACGCGGAGCTGGTCGCCTGGCGCGGTGGCCGGTTCGCCTTCGAGGAACTGCTGCGGACCAGGCGGGACGGGGCCGCCGCGGACGTGGCGCTGGGGCTGGTCGCCTTCGACCTGCTCGCCCTGCCAGGCCGGGACGTCCGCGCCCTGCCCTTGGCCGACCGGCGGCGGCTGCTGCTGGCCGCGCTGGCCGAGGTGCCGCCGCCGGTCCAGCCGGTCCTGGCGACCACCGACCGGGCCGAGGCGCTGACCTGGATGGAGCAGCTCGCCGACACCGGGGTGGAGGGGCTGGTCTGCAAGGCCGCCGGTTCGGCGTACCGGCCGCGCGGGGCGGGCCGGGTCTGGGTGAAGTACCGGCGCGGCGACACCGTGGACGCCACCGTCCGCGCCGTGACCGGACCGCCCGCCCGGCCCCGGGCGGTGGTCCTGGAGCTGGACGACGGCCGGGTGCTGCTCTCCTCCCCGCCGCTGTCGCCGCTCCAGTCCCGGCAGGTGGCGGAGCTGGCGGCCGGACGGCTCGGCACGCCCGTCCACGATCCGCAGTACGGCGACGTCCGGCCGCTGACCGTGCCGCTGCGGGCCGAGGTGACCGTCACCGGCCGCCCGCCGACGGCGCGCTTCGTCCGCCTGCGCGGGGACTGAGCGGGCGGCGACCAGGCGCGGGCGCCGTCGGTCCGGCTCCGCCTACGCCTCCCCCGCCGCGTGGCGGGACGGGACCGGCTCGTGGGCGACGGGCCACGGCGGGTGCGGGCCCCCGGCCGGCCGGGCGTGCGCGAACTCCGTCACCAGGGCCTCGGTGAAGGCCGGCAGGTCGCCGGGTCGACGGCCGGAGACCAGCACCCCGGGGCCGTCCCGGCAGACGTGGACCGGTTCGTCGGCCCAGTAGGCGCCGGCGTTCACCAGGTCGGTGCGGATGCTCGGCCAGGAGGTGAGGGTGCGGCCGCGCACCGCGTCGGCCTCGATCAGCGTCCACGCGCCGTGGCCGGTCACCGCGACCGGCCGGCCGGCGGCGGCCAGTTGATGGACCAGGGCCACGGCCGCGCGGTCCAGGCGCAGGCAGTCGGGGTTGGCGACTCCCCCGGGCAGTACCAGGGCGTCGTAGGCACCCGGGTGGGCCACGCCGACCACGTCGTCGACCGGGAAGGCGTCCGCCCGGTCGAGGTGCCGGTACGTGTGGACGCGTCCTGGGCGGGTGGACAACAGGCGCGGCGTGCCGCCCGCCTCCGCCACGGCCTGCCAGGGGACGGTCAGTTCCACCTGCTCGGCGCCCTCGGGGGCGACCAGGAAGGCGATCGTCCGGCCGGTGAGGACGGTCAGCGGCATGGGGGCCACCCCGTCCACCGCCCGTTCACCGGCACGGCTCGCACCGGCACGGCTCGCAGCGGCACGGCTCGCACCGGCTCAGCTCCCGGGGCGCGCACCGGACCGGCTCGCGCGGTCGGCGGCGGCGGCCGGACCGCCCCCGGTCAGTTCGACGGCGGCCGGCGGCGGGGCGAGGCGGATCCGGGCGCGCGGGCAGTCCAGGTGCACGACCAGCTCCAGGTGGTCGACACGGGCGACCGTCCCGATCGGGACCGGGACCGGGGCGCCCGGCACCCACGGCCGGGTGTCCACCAGCAGGTGGTCACCGGCGTCCTGCTCGACCCGGCCGAGCGGGCCGTCCGTCGCCTCGACGTCGTAGCCGACCAGGGTGAGGTCGGCGGCATGGTGGGAGCCCGGACGGTACTCCCTCAGGTCGGTGGTCATCACGCCTCCGGGTGGTCCCACGGGCGGCGTTCGCGGCGGCCCCGCTCGTCGCCCGGCTCGTCGCCCCGACCGTCGCCCCGGTCGCGGTACGAGCCCCAGCTCCGGTGCTCACCGGGCCACGGCCCCCGGCCCCAGCGGTCACCCCGGTCCGGCGAGCCGTCCGCCGGATCGACGCGGTGCCGCCGGTGGCGGCGCAGCACGACCGACAGCCCGGCCGCGATCATGACGCTGCCGACCCACACGGCGGCCGTGGCGATCGCCACGACAGCCGTCGGCTTGCGCACCGCGATGCTGAGGCAGAGCGCCGCCATCACCAGCGCCGTCATCAGCACACCGGTCGGCAATCGGCGGCCGAGGCCGCGCAGCGCGGTCCGGACGCGGTGCGGCCGTTCGGCTCCCATCGTGCTCAACCGCCGGTCGAGGCGGGTGTCCTGGCTCAGATCGCACTCGATCTCGGCGAGGAGCCGCCGCTCCCGTCCGCTCAAAGCGGGTCCGTCCATCTCGGTCACCTCCGGCACGTCCGGTGACGACGACATCCAGTCCGGGCGACTGCCCGGTGGGGGTGCGCTAACCGCTCCAGCCCGCGAGGGCGACGGAGGCGGCCGGGCGACGGTCGCCGAACGCCCGCGGACGGGCGAGCAGGCTGTCGTCCAGCACACACAACAGGGCCGCGGCGTCGGGGTGCACCTCGGCGGCACCGGCCGCCCGCACCTCCGCGGCCGTGGCGCCGGGGCCGGGGCCGAGCACCGCGACACAGGGCACTCCGGCCAGCCGCGCGACCCGGACCTCGGGCGCGCTCGCGGCGACGAACACGGCGTGCGACGGCGTGCCGTCGACCAGGTCGAGGGCGACCCGGACCGGGTCGAGGCCCGGATCGGTCACGGTGAGTGCCGGGGTCCCGTTCGGGCCGGGGGCGGTCAGGACCACCGTCCAGCCCCGTGCCGCGCACTCGCGCAGCAGGGCGGCGGAACCGCGTGACGTCGCACGCCAACCGGCCCCGAAGAGTGCCGCCGAAACGACCGTCATGGCCCACCGTTCCCGTTCCGCACCACGCACCGGCGCGCCCTTCCAGGTTAGGCCCGCACCCCCGGGTCCGCCCGGCGTCCCCGGTCACTCCTGGTGACGACTCGCAGCTGTCCGGAATCCGCTCGGCCCCGACCCCGGGCATCAGCGCTCGGCACCGGCGCCCGGCCGTGCCACGATCGGGCCATGATCACCCGGCTCACGGCCCGCACCACCGCACCGGACGAGGACGACCCACGGAACGGTGGCCTCCGACGACGCGCCCCAGCGCGGACCGGACCCCGGGGGCGTGCGGCTCATCAGCTCACGCCCCCAAGCTCGGGTCGCGGCAACCCTCGCAACCAGCGGCGGACGGTGACCGCACCGACGCGGAGCGCATCCGTTCCATTGACAGCCCGCCGGACCCGCCCCGATCCTCGCCGGTACGGCCCGGCCACCGAGCGGGGCCGCTCGACGACCGGGGGTGGTCAGCGATGACGGACCAGTGGGCAGCGCGACGCATGCCACCGGCGGTCAGATGGGCGGTCGCGGGCGTGTGGGTGCACGCCGCGCTCAGCGGATTCGCGGGCCTCGTGCTGCTCGCCGCCCTCGGCCGCAACCAGGCCGGGGAGGTCGCGCCGGTGCGGTTCATCGCGATGGCCTCCGTCCTGGTGGGCCTGCTGCTCGGCACCTGCGCCGGCCTCGCCTCCCGCCGCGCGGGCTGGACCAGGACCACGGTGGTCGTCATCGAGGCCCTCTCGGTGGCGACCGCCGCCCTCCTCCTCCTGACCGGCTCCCTCGCCGCCCTCACCGGCATCGCCCT
Organism: Kitasatospora sp. cg17-2; assembly: GCF_054031055.1. Lineage (NCBI taxonomy): Bacteria > Bacillati > Actinomycetota > Actinomycetes > Kitasatosporales > Streptomycetaceae > Kitasatospora > Kitasatospora sp. cg17-2. Next base: position 8,556,012 of record NZ_CM132923.1, on the reverse strand, counting down.
CGGCGGCTTCGTCCTCCGCGCCTTCCTCTCCCCCGCCGGGCGCGCCTGGTTCGACGGCCCGTAGTGGCCTGCCAGGTGGAGTCGTCGGTTCAGGGTGCGGGGGTGGGAGCGTCCGACGGGGGAAGCAGGCAGGGCGTGATGACCCGCAGGTACATGCGGTCCCCGGTGCCCGCGGTGGACGCGGTCACGGAGTACCGGCTGCTGGGGTGGAAGGCGTCGACGAGGGCGTCCGGCTTGCCGTCCACGTCCTCGCGATAGCCCTTCTGGGTCAGGCCCTCGCTTATCAGCATGTCGCGGATCTTCCGGACCGCTTCCGGGTGCCGGGCGCGCGGCACGGAGCTCCTGACGCTGTACATCAGAATGTACCGGTCGTCGGAGGCGGTCTCGCCGTTCTTCCCCGTGCACGGGGTGAAGAGTGCGTCGACGGTCGCCGGGTCGGGCTCGATCCCGCCGGTCCGCGCCATGTGCTCGGTGATCTGCTGGGCCCAGGCCTGGGCGTCGGTCTTGGACTTCACGGGTAGTGGTTCATTCCTGTCGGATTGGGCTGCCGAGCATCCGCCGAGCACGGCGAGCAGGAGCGCAGTGGCGATGATCCGCCCGGAGGTACGGGACACGCTGGCAGTCATGGTGCTCCTGAATCGGCTGCTGGGGGTCAGTGCGGGACGGTGGGGGCGAGCGTCGGCGCGCGGCCCGCGATGATCCGTCCCTGGTTGTCGAGGGTGGTACTCGCCCCGTGGGGACCCATGTCCCAGTAGCCGCCGTGTCCACTGGTGTCGACTTCGATGTGCTGGGCGCCGAAGACCCCGTACTGGGGACCCTCGCCGAAGACGGTGCCGGTGAACGTCTGGATGAAGTCGTTCTTGGCCGTACCGACCCACACGTGCTTCGGGTCGATGTTGAGCTCCGATGCTCGGTCCACTCCCATGCCGGGGCTGCCCAGCGCGATGATGTCGTCGGCGTTGGCCCCTCCGTCCCGTGCGGCCGCGCCGACGACGTAGGTCCCGTAGCTGTGCCCCATCAGGGTCAGGTGCGAGCACACACCGTTGTCACCCTCGGCCACCCGCAGCCCCTTGGTGAAGTTGCGCAGGAGCGGTGCCCCGGCATCGCCGCGGTCGGTCTCGGCGACGCTGCCGTTCAGCCAGTTCGGTGTCTCGTAGCCCAGCCACGAGACGACGGCCACGCTGTCGCCGTCGGCCTCGTCCTCGGCGGCCTTCTGCAGACGCCGGACGTGGTCCATCTGTCCCGGCACTCCGGTGAGTACGGTCCCGGTGCCCGGCACGAAGATCGCCGTGTGCTGGGCCTTGTCGGGGTTCCCCGTCGAGACGATGGCCCGGCCGTTGTTCACGTCGGGATCGATACCCAGGAGGAACATCTGATGCTTCTCGGGGTTCCCGTCGGACGCCGTCAGCTTCCTCCTGATCTCCTCCATAGCGTTGATCCGCGACTTGTACTCGTCCTCGTCGATGCCGAAGTCGCCGGGCTTGCCGGTGCGGTAGGCGTCCAACTTCTCGTCGAGCACCAGGCGGTTGGCCTCGTCCCGGACGGTCGCGGGCAACCCGTCCAACTTGCCGACCCGATCGGGGTGCAGGGCCAGATACGCGTCCTGCTGCTCGGGAGTGAGTCCCTTCCACCACGCCGCGGACTGCTCCGGATCCTTGCCGTCCGGAATGTAGGGATCGACCAGTCCGAGGTCCTGCATCGCGGCCGCCGCCGCGTTCTTCGCCCCCGCGAGCGCACCGTTGACCTTGGCCGGGTCGAGGGAACCCGAGCTGAGCCGCCCCAGGGCGGTATTGCCCTGATCACTCGCGGTCTGCGCCTCCTTCAACGCGGCGTCGATCCGGCCCTGGAAGCCCTTCATGTCCCGTCCGAGCTGCTGACGCGCGTTCTGCGCGTCCGGATCGTTGTGCTCGCCCGCGCCTTCGGGCGGGAGGCTCACGACCCCGTCGGCGGACACGTTCAGGCCCGCGTCCACCGCACGGTTCACGGCATTGAGGAGGTTGGTCCGCGCCTGGTACATCCGGTCGGCGACGGTGTTGAGCACCAGGGCGGCGGTGCTCGCTTCCATCTTGACGATGTTCAGCTGCTGCTCCGTCTTCCCCATGAACGGAACCGCGGCCTTGGCGTCGTCGCCCTCCCAGTTGCCTGCCAGCGGCCCGGCGACCTGGCTGCGGTGCCGCTGGCCGGCGCTCTCCACCGCGTGCCCCAGTGCCGTCCAGGTCTTCGCCGCGTCGTGCAGCCCGTGCGGATCGAACCGCAGCAGAAGCTGGTAGAGGCTCACCTGGCCCCCTGCGGAGCGGCAGCCAAGCCACCGGCGATCGCCCGCTCGGTGCCCTCGTGAGCGGCGGCGTTGGCGTCGAGGTTGGCCGCGGTGTCCGCGAAACGCTGACGCAGATCGGCGAGCGGCTTCGACCAGCCGGTCCCCAGCTGCCCCAGCCCGCCGGCTATCGACCAGCCGGTGAGCTGGCCCGCGACGGTCTCGCTCGTGGTCACGGCGTTCTGGACCGGCGCCTTCAGCTCCTCCCCCAGCCCCCTGGCGACACCCCCGGACGCTCGCAGGTCCGCCGGTCGGACCACGACCTTCCCATTGACATTGTCAGCCACGCGGTTTCCCCTCCCCCAGGACGAACGCCCGGCCTCGGCTCCCCCTAGAGCGCCAGGCAGGCGGTGTACGCAGCACACGCGTACAGATGTTCAGATGATACGAGTAGCACCCGACATGCACGTGCGGCGACCTGGTGAGAAACCACTCAACAGCGACGAGCAGACGACGCCCAGCGGCACGCGGTGCGGGCCGTGGGCGTCGGCGTTCCTGGGGAGTCAGAGGGCAGCCGGACCCCCGGCTGCCCTCCCGGGGTGGGGTCAGCCCCGGCTGCTCGGGGCGAGGCGGCCGAGGAGGTGGAGGAGGCGGTCGAGGGCGTCCCGGGAGTTGGGCTCGGTCAGGTTGACCATCAGCCGGAAGGCGGCGCGCAGGAGCACGGGGTTGCCGAGGCCGGCGGCGCCCGCGGCGCCGACCAGGCGGGGGCGGCTCAGGGCGGCGGCGGCGAGGCGGCCGAGGGCGAAGTAGCCGTCGTAGGCGGCGCGGAGGGTCTGCGGATAGGCGCGCAGGGCGAGGTCGCGGCCCCGGTCGGTGCGGCGGGCGAGCGCCTGGACGACGGTCTCGGCGGCGTAGCGGCCGGACTCCATCGCGTAGGCGATGCCCTCACCGGTGGCCGGGCTGACCGTGCCGCCCGCGTCGCCGATCAGCAACAGGCCGTCGGCGTAGTGGGGTTGGCGGTTGAGGCCCATCGGGAGGGCGGAGCCGCGGATGGGTTCGGTGACGGCCTCGGGGTGGTAGCCGTAGTCGGCGGGGAGGTTCTCGCACCAGCGGCGGAGCAGGTGCTTCCAGTCCACCTCGCCGGACACCGCGCCGGTGTCGACGACGCCCAGGCCGACGTTGGCGGTGCCGTCGCCCATGCCGAACACCCAGCCGTAGCCGGGCAGGAGGCGGCGGTCCCGGTCGGACGGGTCGCGCAGGTCCAGCCAGGCTTCCAGGTAGCGGTCCTCGTGGCGCGGGGTGGTGAAGTAGGTGCGGTAGGCGACGCCCATCGCCCGGTCGGTCCGGCGGTAGCGCTTCATCGCCAGCGAGAGCCGGGTGGAGTTGCCGTCGGCGGCCACGACCAGCGGCGCGTGGTAGGCGACGGGGCGGCGCTCCTCGCCGAGCCGGGCGGTGACGCCGGTGATCCGGCCGGTCCGCCCGTCGAGCAACGGGCCGTCCACGTTGGCCCGTTCGACCAGTCGGGCGCCGGCCGCGGCGGCGCGGCGGGCGAGCAGTTCGTCGAAGTCCGCGCGGCGGCGGACCAGTCCGAATCCCGGGAAGGCGGAGAGTTCCGGCCAGTCGAGTTCCAGCCGGTGTCCGCCCGCGACGATCCGCAGTCCCCGGTTGTGCAGCCAGCCGGCGGACTCCGAGACGTCGATACCGAGATCGATCAACTGCCGTACCGCGCGCGGGGTGAGACCGTCGCCGCAGACCTTCTCCCGGGGGAAGGCGGACTTCTCCAGCAGGAGGACGTCCAGGCCGGTCCGGGCGAGGTGGTAGGCGGCGGTGGAGCCGGCGGGGCCCGCGCCGACCACGATCACGTCGGCGGTGTCGGCGGACGGGTGGGCCGGGTCGGACGGGTGGGCCGGGCGGGTGGACGGCTGCTGTGCTGGGCCGGGCATGCGACGCTCCCACGGGTGTCGGTCCTGCGGCGGACTCGGCTGGTTCGGCGGACATCCGACGATAGGGAGCCCGACGGCCGCGCCGCACCCGACACGCGGGCATCCGGCGGCCCGCCCGGGCGTTCCGGGCCGCTCCGGGCGGATCCGGCGCCCGGCCCCATCGCTCCGGAATGTCCGGATCATGACGGTGCACCGGTCGGACGATCATCACGGACGAACGAAGGGCCGGCGACCTCATCAGGTCGCCGGCCCGTTCGACCGTCCCGCTCAGCTCCGCAGGGGAGGCGGGCGGCGGCTCAGGGGACGATCGCGAGCTCCACGTAGGCCGCCAGGATCGCCAGGTGCACCGCGCCCTGGAGCGGGGTCGCCCGGCGCGGGATGACCGTCAGAGTGCCGACCACGAGAGTGAGCGTCAGGAGCACCAGATGCGCGGGGTCCAGGCCGAGGACCAGCGGACCGGAGAGCCAGTGCGAGGCGATCGCCACGGCGGGGATGGTGAGGCCGATGCTCGCGAGGGCGGAGCCGAGCGCCAGGTTGAGGCTGGTCTGCACCCGGTTGCGCCTGGCGGCGCGCAGGGCCGCGATGGTCTCCGGCAGCAGGACCAGCAGGGCGATCACCACACCGACGACCGAGGACGGCAGCCCCGCCGACTCGACCGCCGACTCGATGGTCGGCGACACGCCCTTGGCCAGGCCCACCACCGAGATCAGCGCCACACCGAGCAGCACCAGGCTGAACACCATGGCGCGCCTGGTCGGCGGGTCGGCGTGGTCCTCCTCGTCCAGCACCTTGCCGTCGGAGGTGACCGGCAGGAAGTAGTCCCGGTGACGGAACGTCAGAGTGGCCACGAACATCAGGTACAGCACGAGCGAGGCGGCTGCCGCGAAGGCCAGCTGGGCGGGGTTGAACTGGGGGCCGGGCGAGCTGGTGGTGAAGGTCGGCAGGACCAGGCTCAGCGTGGCGAGGGTCCCGATGGTGGCCAGCGCCGCGCCCGTCCCCTCGGCGTTGAAGACCGCCACCCGGTGCTTGATGGCCGCCGCCAGGATGGACACGCCGACGATGCCGTTGCAGGTGATCATCACCGCCGCGAACACGGTGTCCCGGGCGAGCGTCGCCGACTTGTCCCCGCCGTCCGCCATCAGGGTCACGATCAGCGCGACCTCGATCACCGTCACCGCGACCGCGAGCACCAGGGAACCGAACGGCTCCCCCACCCGGTGGGCCACCACCTCCGCGTGGTGCACGGCGGCGAGCACGGCGCCCGCGAGGAAGCAGGACACCACCCCCACCACCCAGCCGGGGAGGTCGCGGTGCCAGGTCAGGACGAGGACGAGGAGGGCCAGCAGCGGGACGACGGTGGTCCACTGCGTGACGAGCGGTCGGAGCTTGGTGAACATGCCGCCGAGCATCCCATCCGGAAGCCCGGGTTCCGTGGCGACGCCGCCGGGGAGGCGGCGGATGTGGCCGACCTCATGGCCCGGCCGCACCGCTCCCGCCGTACTCGGCGAGGTAGCCGAGCACGAGTGCGACGTGTCCCTTCACCCGTTCGGGGACACCACCGGTGTCGGCGACCGTCTTGTCGCTGGTCCGGTAGCCGGCCGTCACCAGGGCGGGCAGCTGCGCGGCGGGGAAGCCCCGCTGCTTGAACCGCTGGTCGAGCCAGCAGACGTAACCGCCCATCGCAGCGATGGCGTCGTCCGGGTCCAGATAGCTCTTGACGCCGTCGTGGTCGGCGTCCTGCGCCCAGGCGTTGAACACCGACGGCGTCCACATCGCCACGCCGTACTCGCCCGTGGCGGGGCGGGCGGCGGCCGGGTCGAAGCCGGACTCGGCCTTGAGCATCGCCGCCAGCAGCGCCGGGGTGATCTCGGGCTCGGGGCAGCGGCGGGCGGCGTCCTCGATCGGGCCGCGCAGGGCGGCGGGGACGTCGGCGCCGGGCGGGAGGGCGCCGGGGCGTGCGGGGACGGCGCGTGCGGGGACGGCGGACAGGGAGTCGCGGGACTCGGACCGCTCGGACCGCTCGGGTGCACCGGTGAGGAGCAGCAGGGCCGCGGCGGCGGAGAGCAGCAGCGCCGCGCGGCCGGCGGTTCGGCCCCGGCGCCCGCGCCGCCCCGGGCGGGGGCGGAGGTCGGCGGAGTACGGGCGGAGGTCGGCGGCCCGGATCACGACCGAGGCACCCCCGGTCCCGGTCCCGCCCAGGGCGCCGGCGAGCAGAGCGGCGAGGTCCAGCTCGGCACGCCGCCGCCGGTCGGCCGTCAGACAGGCCGTGACCAGCGGCCGCCACCGCTCCGGCAGCGCGGCGTCGAGCCGCAGCGGGGCGCTGCCGCGCGCGTAGGCGACGGCGGCCAGCGAGCGAGCGCGGGCGGTGGCGCCGAGGAAGGGGTGCAGTCCGCCGGTCAGCACCTGGTGGGCGAGCACGCCGTAGGCCCACAGGTCGGCGCTCGGGCGGAGCGCCGCACCGCGCGCACCGGTCCGCTCGGACCACCACTCGGGCGGGACGTGGTCCGGCGAGCCGAGCGGCGGGGCGTAGGCGTGGGTGCCCTCCAGTTCCGAGGTCAGTCCGAAGTCGGCGAGCTTGGCGGTGCCGTCGGCCATCAGCAGCACGTTGCCGGGCTTGAGGTCCCCGTGCACCCAGCCGGAGCCGTGCATGTGGCGGAGCCCGGCGGCGACCTCGGTCAGGATCCGCTCGGCGCCCGGCGGCGGGTGCGGCGGCCGGGCCTCGGCCAGGAGGTCGTGCAGGCTGCGCGCGGCGCGTTCCATCACCAGGGCGACGGCGCCGTCGAGTTCGGGCCGGTCCGGGTCGGCGAGGGTGACCACCGCGAAGGTGCGGATCAGGTGCGGGTGGTCGGCGCGGCGGCTGAACCGGATCTCGCCGCGGGCGGCCTGGGCGACCGCCTGCCGCTGCCCCGGGCCGAGTCGCCCCGGATGGAGGAACTTGACTGCCACTTCGGCGGGTTCGACTCCGCCTGCGCGATCGGGACCGGCCGCGCGGGCGACGTGGACGCTGCCCCAGCCGCCCGCCCCGATCCGCTCGCCGACCAGGTAGCCCCCGACGGGGTAGCCCGCCGGGACCGTGAATCCCGCCCCGCCGCCGGACGGCCGGGCTCCGGGCGGGTCCGCCGCGCGTGGCGCCACCTCCCGGTCACCCGCCGCGCCGGGGCGGGAGCAGCGCCAGATGCTCCTCCCGGACCAGGTCGAACCTCAGTGCCAGCGCCACGAGTTCCTCCCGTTTGCCACCGGCACCGGCTCCCCCGGGGTCGGCCGGTTCCGCCGGGTCGCGCAGCCGGAGCTTGCTGCCGACCAGGTAGTCGATGTGGTAGTTGACGGCCGATCGGGTGAGGTCGCGGCAGGAGGGCAGGCAGCGCAGCCGGGCCAGCACCTCGGTGACGCCGGGGACGGCCGCCGCGGAGGGCGAGCGCAGGCGCGGCTCGCAGAGCGCGAGCAGGACGAGGAAGTACTTGGCGCCCGGGTCCAGGGCGAACGGACTGACGGTCGGCTCGCCGTAGCCGGCCCCCGGCGCGCCGCCGTCGCCCGGGCCCTCCGGTCCGCCCGATCCGCCTGCCAGATAGGCGTGTTGGGGCGCGAAGACCTTGAACGAGGCCGGCTCGCCGAGGGCCGGCAGCAGCACCCGGGAGAACTCGAACGGCACCGGCGCGCCGAGCCGTCCGGGCGCCACCTTGACGTGCTCGCCGGCGCCTTCGAGGTTCTCGACGACATAGGTCGCGGTGGCGCTGAAGTTGGAGAGCCGCCAGTAGTCCTCGGCGGCCGTGATCTCGCCGGCCCGACGCGACACGCCGGGGTCGGGGATCGGCACGGCGAGCGGCCGGCCGGGCTCGCCGCGCCCGAACTCCACGCTGTCGCCCGGCCCGAGGTGCAACAGGGCCGGTCGGGTGGGCGGGGCGCTGCGGGGCGGCCGCGGCAGCCGGGCGAACCGACGGTCGGCTCGGACCGGCTGGTGGGGGTCGGGCAACTGCACGATGACCGTGTTCATCCAGGTCACCTCCGGGGGTCGGCCCGATCGTAGCTGCCCGAACGACCTGTGGGCGCGACGCCACCCGAACGAGTGAACACCGCGTCGTGACCGGCGAGTTGCCGAGTGAGGACGCGGTCGACGCGCGCGGGGGGCGGCACCCGTTCGTCGGCGGAGTGACACCCGACGGTAATCGTGGGGTCACTGGCGAGATTGCAAGCTGTAGTTGAACGGTCACCATGAGTGTGATGCAGCACACACGGGACACGTCCATATTTTGTGCAAGACTCATCCCACAGAGTGAGATTCCCTTTCATTCCAAGGAGGTTGACATCATGAACGCTCGTATCGCAGCTCTGATGGTCGCGGCGGCAGGGATCATGGCGGCCACGGTCGCTCCGGCCTCGGCCGCGACGGTCACCACCGGGGGCACGACCCCGGCCACGAACGGGACGGGCGGCGTCTCCTGTACGACGGTGCTGAACCAGCCGTGCGTCTGGCAGGAGAAGGACGGCGGAGGATTCGTCGGCGTCGCCCAGGTGTCCGCCGACCCCGGTCAGCTGACGATAGTCAAGGTCGAGGTGCGCACCCAGCGCGCCTGGGGCAGCCCGTGGCTGACGACCGCCTCGGCGACCACCGTCACCAAGGGCTCCGCCCGGGCCGTGACCCCCCGCGTGGTCACCAGCGACCTCAAGATGGTCTGCGCCACCGCCGGCCCGGCCCTGGAGGCCGGGCAGCAGGTGACCACCTGCACCTACCCCTTCTGAGGCCCCGTCGGGCGAGGAAGGGGTGACGCGGTCGGGGCCCCGCAGCCCCGGCCACGGCCGGCCGCCGGGTCCGCAACCGGCGGCCGGACCGCTTCCCTCCCACCGCACCGCCCCCGCTCCCACCAGCAATCACTCAGAATGCTCCCAGCCGTCGCACAGGTCACCGCCGCGTCGCCGAATTCGCCAACCTCTCTCCGAAGCCCGTTCGCAACGCACAACCCGGTTCGGAGCATGGGTTTTTGCACTATCTTGGGAATTCGTGGACGGGGCGGGCCGCCCACCGGGCAGACCTGTGCCGAACGGCCGGAACTGCCCGTGCATCGTGTCCCACCCCCGCCGCCGCAGCATCACACGGGGAGGAAGGGGGGAGCGTGTCCATGCCCGAGGGGACCGCGCATTCGACCGCGCATTCGACCGGGACCGAGCACGGCCCGAGCACCGGAACGGCCGACGGGACAGCCGGCGGAACGGCCGGCGGAACGGCCAGCGGAACGGCCGGCGGAAGAGGCGGCGGAAGAGGCGGCGGGAGCGCCACCGGCACGGCCACGAGAACGGGCCCGGCACCGACCGGGGCACCGGTCCCGGCCGCGGATCCTGGCCCTGGTCCTGGTCCGACTCCTGGCGCCGGCCCGGAACAGGAACCGGCACCGGCACCGGCACCGGCACCGGCCACAACTCCGCGGCGGGCACGGCTCGCCGGCCGCCGCGCCACCGTCGACGCCGTTCTGCGCCGGTCGCCGCTCCAGCCGCTGTTCCGGCTCGCCGCCACCCGGCGGCTGGCCGTCCTCGCCTACCACGGGGTGGACGACCCCCGGGTGTTCGCGCTCCAGATGGAACGCCTGGTCCGCGTCGCCCGCCCGGTCCCGCTCGCGGCCGTCGAGGAGGCCGTGCACACCGGCCGGGCCCTGCCGCCCCGCAGCGTCCTGGTCACCTTCGACGACGGCGACCGCACCGTGCTCACCGAGGGCCTGCCCGTACTGACCCGGCTCAACATCCCCGCCGCCGCTTTCGTGGTCACCGACCTCATCGGCGGCGACCAGCCGTTCTGGTGGACCGAGGCCGCCTTCCTCTCCACCCACGGCGGGACCGCCCGCAGCCTGGCCGACTGCCCGCCGGGCGGCGCCGTCCGCCGGATGAAGACCCTCCCGGACGGGGAGCGCCGGACCGCCCTGGCCGAACTCCGGGAGAGCGCCCGGGCCCGCGCACCCCGTCAGGACCAGCTCACCCCCGCCGATCTGCTGACACTCACCCGGAACGGCGTCGCGGTCGGCAACCACACCGCCGGTCACCCGTGCCTCGACCACTGCGAGGGCGGCACCGTACGGGACGAGATCCGACGCGCGCACGAGGCGCTCACCGGCTGGCTCGGCGGCGAGGCGCCCACCGCCTTCGCCTACCCCAACGGCAACGTCGACCCGCGCGCCGACGCCGAACTGCGGCGCCTCGGCTACCGGACCGGCTTCCTCTTCGACCACCGCCACGACCGGCTGCTGCCGCCGCACCCGCTGCGGATCAGCCGACTGCGGGTCAACTCGACCACGGGGCGGGACCGGTTCGACACCATCCTGTCCGGGCTCCACCCCGCCGTGCACCACCTGCGCGGCGGCAGCTGACCGTCAACTCCCCTTCCGGTGAGGACCGGTAACGACAGGGGGAGCAAGCCGAACCGCGTCGCCCGGGGGCGGGAATCCGGGAGAATGCGGGACCTGACCGCGACCGGGGCGCCGACCGGCGGCGCACCGGGGCGGCGGAGACCTGGGGGCAGGGACGTGGGGGCAGAACACGTGGGGACCGAAGCCGTGGGAACAGGAGCCGTGGGGGCAGGGGACGTGGGCACGGGCGACCTCGGCGCCGCGCGTCCGAGGACGACCGCGGCGCGCACGCTGCCGGTCCGCCACCGGACGGCCGCACTCCCCGCGGAGGTGGTCGACGGCTGGCGCGACCTGGCGGCGGGCGGCGCCGGCAGCGCCTGGTTCAGCACACCGGAGTGGACCCTCGCCTGGTGGGAGACGCTGGGCGCGACCGCCGGCGACGGCGAGATCGTGGTGTGGCGGGACGGGGACGGCCGGATCGACGCCGTGCTCCCGCTGCTGCGCACCGTGCAGCGGCTCCACCCGCGGGCGCCGCTGCCCGTCCCCTGCCTGACGGTGCTCGGCTCCGGCGCGGGCGCCGCCGACCACTGCGGCTTCGTCGTCGCGCCGCACCGCCGCGCCGAGGTGGCCGACTGGCTCGCCCGGCGCGGGCGGCGGACGAGCCTGCTGCTCACCGACCTGGATCCCGGACAGGCCGCCCTGCTGCCGCCCGGCGCGGTGGAGATCGGGCGCACCGCTTGCCCGCGCGCCGATCTGACCGCTGGTCCGGAGGCGCTGGGGAGCCGCCAGTTCCGGGCCAACCTCCGCCGCTACGGCCGGAAGCTGGCCGCCGAGGGGATCACCTTCCGCTGGGTGCCGCCCGCGCTGGCGGCGGCCGAACTCCCGGAACGCTTCGAGCTCCTGCACACCGCCGTCCGGCTGCACGGGCTGCGCCGGGCCGCGCTCGGCCTGCCGACCACCTTCGACGGGGCCAGGGCGCCGCTGCACCTGCGGGTGATCGAACGGGCGGCCGACACCGGACGCGGCGAGGGCCCGGCGTTCCTGGTCGCCGAGCGGGCGGGCGAAGTCGTCGGCGTGCTGTACGGGTTCCAGTGGCGGGACACCTTCGCCTACTACCAGATCGGCTGGGACCAGACCTGGGCGCCGCTGCGGCTCGGCACGGCGGTGATCGCCGAGGCGATCCGGGCCGCCGCCGGGCGGGGGCTGAGCACCTTCGACTTCCTGCGCGGCACCGAGCCGTACAAGTACCGCTTCGACGCGGTGGACCGGGAGGACGTCTCCTGGCTGGTGCCGCAGGGGCTGCCGGGGGCGCTGCTCGGGCTCAAGTACCGTGCCAAGGCGGCCCGTCGGGAGTCTTCGGCGGAGGCGGCCCGGTCGCCGGCGACGGAGACCGGGACCGTGCCCGCCGCGCACTGACGAGGAATCGGAGCCGGTGCCTCAGCGCCGGCCCTTCAGCCAGTCGGCGAAGGCGTCGAGCGCGGCGGCCGGGTCACGGCGGCCGACGCCGATCCGGAACCGGTCGGCGGGCGTCGGCGTCAACGACGAGCGGAAGACGGAGGCCGGCAGCAGCAGGACGCCGGCCTCCTCGACCAGCCCGGTGCAGAACGCCTCGACACCGTCCGCGCCCAGGTAGCGCGGATAGGCGACGCAGCCGCCGTCCGGGGCGCGCCACTCGAACAGGCCGTCGAAGCGGGCGAAGAACTCGTCGAAGAGCGGCAGATTGGCCGCGACGATCGCCCGGTTGCGGGCCAGGATCGGCTCGCGTGCCTTGATCGCGATCCGGGCGAGGACCTCGCTGGGAGCGGCGTTGCAGATGGTGGTGTAGTGCTTGGCGCGCTCCAGTCGTCCGCGCAACTCCCGGTCGCGGCAGACGATCCAGCCGATCCGCAGACCGGGCAGGCCGAGCGACTTGGAGGTGACGTTGAGCGAGAGGGCGCGCTCGGACAGGTCGGCGGCCTGGGGCAGGGCGCGGGCCGGGTCGCGCTCCAGGCCCCGGTAGACCTCGTCGCTGAAGAGGTGGATGCCGCGCTCGTCGCAGATCTTGGCCAGCCGGACGAAGTCGGCGGCGTCGATCACCGCCCCGGTGGGGTTGTTGGGGAAGTTGACGGACACCACCCGGGTGTTGGGGCGCAGCGCGGCGGTGAGTTCGTCGAGGTCCAGCGCCCAGTCGCGGCCGGGGTCGAGGGCGACACCGGTGACCTCGCAGAGGGACAGCGGAACGGTCTCGGCGGACTGGTAGTTCGGCGTGAGCACCACGGCGTGGTCCTCGGGGCCGAGCAGGACCTGCATCGCCAGGTTGAGCCCCTCCTGGGCGCCGCCGAAGCAGATCACGTCATCGGCGTCGGCCCGCTCGTAGAGTCCGGCGATCGCCTCGCGCAGGGCCGGGTCGCCGAAGGTCTCGGTGTAGCCGAGCGCGAGGGTGTCCCAGGCGCGGCGGTCCTCCGGGTCGGCGAGGGCGAGCAGTTCGGACATCGCCATGGTCTGCGCGTCGGAGGCCGTGAGGTGGTGGCGGGCGGTGAACTCCCAGCGGGAGAAGTACGTCTCCAGGCGGAAGTCGGGGAGCCGGGTCATGGCGGGTCTCCTTCGTCGGTGCGGGTCAGTCGGCCGGGAGGGCGGTCGGACCGGGCGCTTCGGGCACGTCGGGTGCATCGGGTGCATCCGGTGAACCGGGTGCATCGGGTACGTCGGGTGCATCGGCAGCCCCCGGGGTACCGGCCGCCCCGGGGGTCCCGCGCAGTTCGGCGAGCAGGGTGTAGACGGTGGAGCGGGACACCTCCAGCGCCCTGGCGACGGCCGGGACGGCGCGCCGGACGGCGAGCACCCCGGCCCGGTCGAGTTCGCGGAGCACGGCGAGCCGGTCCTCGCGCCCGAGCCGCTGGAGCGGGCGGCCGTGGGCGCGCACATAACCGCCGATCACCTCGTTCATCCGCTCGGTCCAGTCCTGCTCGAACAGCGGCTCGGGGCGGGGAGCGGTCGGCGCGGCGAAGGCGGCGAGCAGGGCGGCGGCGTGTTCGAGCGGGCCCCGGTCGAGGTTGACGCACAGGACGGCGGCGGGTCGGCTGTCCTCGTCGCGGAGCACCGCGCTGACCGAGGAGAGCCGTCGGCCGTCGGGCAGCAGCTTCGGGTAGGGGCCGTAGACGTCGGGGGCGGCCTGGTCCAGGGCGTCCAGCTCGCCGAGCAGCGAAGGGTCGCCCGGCCCGCGGCCGCCCATCGGGTTCCAGATGGCGAGGACCTCGTCGCGGGCGGCGTCGTGCAGCACCACCTCGGCGTAGGGCCCGAGCAGCAGGGCGACCGCCTGGCAGACGGGGGCCCAGGCGCGCAGGCGCGGGTCGGGGGTCTCGGAGGTCATGATTGGACTGTACGTCCAGGCTGGACGTTCCGTCCAGGGCGGAGAGTGACACGGGCCCGTCCCCGGGGTGAGGAACCCGGGGACGGGCCCGTGACGGATCGGGCGGGACAGGTGAGACCAGGTGCGATCACACCGGATCAGGCCGGATCAGGCCGGATCAGGCCGGATCAACTGCAGGTGATCTGGAGCAGCGCCACCTTGCAGCTACGGCTCGCCGAGTCGTTGCCGGCCACCGGGTCGGCCGGGGTGCCGGCCGTACGGGCGGTGGTGACGGCGAAGGTCCGGCCGAGGTCGAGCAGGCCGACCTGCACGGTGAAGTGCCGGGTGACGCTCGCGCCGACGGCCAACGGACCGGCGATCGCGCAGGTCAGACGGCCGGAGGCGACGGTGCAGTCACTGCTGGTGGCGACCATGCCGCTCGGCAGCGCCGAGGTGACGGTGACGGCGGTCACCGGGTCGGGGCCCTTGCCGGTCACCGTCAGCGTGTAGTCGACCCGGCCGCCCAGCAGGCCGGACACCGGGGAGGCGGTCAGGCCGACGGCGGCGTCGGCGGTCGGCGCGACGTAGCCGAACCGGTCGGCGGGCACGACGGCGCTGGTGCCGCCCGCCGTGGTGACCCGGACGTCGACCGTCCCGGCGACCGACGAGGCCGGCGCGGTGGCGGTGCAGGAGGTCGCGGCGCAGGAGAACGACGCGGCGTTCTGCCCGCCGAAGCTCACCGAGGTCGCGCCCGCCAGGTCGGTGCCGGTCACGGTGACCGCGGTGCCGCCGGCCTGCGGGCCCGAGGCCGGGCTGACGCCCGTGACCACCGGCGCGGGCGGCGGGAAGTCGAGCACGCTGACGGCGGACCCGTCGAAGTCGGCCAGGTAGCCGCGCCGGCTGTCGGGCGTGATCGCCAGGCCGAACGGGCTCGCGCCGACCTGGACGGTGCCGCTGACGGTGCCGGTGGCGGCGTCGATCGCGGTGAGCGTGTTGTCCGCGTAGTTGCTCGCGTAGACGGACCGGCCGTCGGGGGCGGCGGCGACCGCGTACGGGTTGGTGCCGACCTGGACGGTGGCGGTGACGGTCCGGTGCGCGGTGTCCAGCACGCTGACGGTGGAGTCGCCGCCGTTGGCGGTCCACAGTCGGGAGCCGTCGGGGGCGAGGGCGAGGCCGAACACACCGTGGCCCACCGGTATCGAGGCGCCGACCGCGGCGGTGGCGGTGTCGATCACGTCGACCCGCTGGTCACCGGAGGCGGCGACGTAGACGGACGCGCCGTCCGGGGCGACGGCCACACCGTGCGGCTCGGCGCCGACCGGGACGGTCGCGGTGACGGTGGAGCTGGCGGTGTCCAGCACGCTGACCGTGCCGGCCTCGGCGTTGGTCACATAGGCGTGGGCGCCGTCGGGGGCGACCGCCACACCGAAGGCACCGGCCCCGACCGGGACGGTGGCGGCGACCGTGCCGGTGGCGGTGTCGACCACGCTGACCGTGCCGTCGAGGTGGTGGGTGAGGTAGGCGTGCCGGCCGTCCGGCGCGACGGCGACGGCGTAGGAGCCGGTGCCTGCGGTGAAGGTGCCGGCGACCGTGCCGGTGGCGGTGGACAGGACGGTGACCGTGCCGCTGCCCTGGCTGGTCACATAGGCCCGGGCCCCGTCCGGGGTGAGCGCGACGCCCGCCGGGTACGGGGCGACGGTGACGGTGGCCGCCACCGTGGGCGGCAGCCCGGCGGCCGCGGCGGTGCCCGCGGTGTCGGCGGACGCGGCGCCGGGCTGGGCCAGCAGGGCGGCCGTGGCCGCGCCTACGGCGGCCGCGGCCGTCCAGAAGCGGCGCGGGGACGGGCGTGTTGTCACGGGATCTCCAGACTCGTCGGAATCGTCGGAACCGGACGCTTCACGGCCGCACCGGGCATTCCGGGGCGACCCGGGGGGACCGTCCGGATCGCCCGAAGCGTAGAAGGTCGATTGACGAAGCGTCAGGAGATGACCGGGATTGTTGCCAACCGTTCAAGTCTGTTCAATTGGTCACTATTCGAACCGCCCGGCCCCCCAGGGGCGGGGAGCCGGGCGGCGTGGGATCAGCGCTTGACGGCCACTCCGCCGTACATCGCGATGTCCTGGTCCCGGATCGGCGCGGCGTCCGGGTCGGGGTTCCAGTGGTGGACCAGGGTGACCCCGGGGTCCAGCAGCTCGTAGCCGTCGAAGAAGGCCAGGGTCTCGGCCCGGTCCCGGATCTGCAGCGGGATGCCCCGGGCGTTGTACTCGCGGCCCACCCCGCCGACGCCCACCGGGTCGGTGTCGCCGGTGAAGACGGTCAGCGCGAGGAAGCTGCCCGGCGCCAGCCGGTCCATCAGCCTGCGCACCAGGCCCTGCGGGTCGTCCGCGTCGAGGACGAAGTGCACGATCGCGATCAGCGACAGCGCCACCGGCCGGGAGAGGTCGAGCACCTGGCGCAGCGCCGGCGAGTCCAGGATCGAGTCGACGTCGCGCAGGTCGGCGTCCAGGTAGGCAGTACGACCCTCCGGCGAGCTGGACATCAGCGCACGGGCGTGGGTCAGCACGATCGGGTCGTTGTCGACGTACACCACCCGCGACTCCGGGGCCACCGCCTGGGCGAGCTCGTGCACGTTCGGCGAGGTGGGGATGCCCGTGCCGATGTCGAGGAACTGCCGCACCCCGTGCTTCTCGGCGAGGTGGCGGACCACCCGTTCCATGAAGGTGCGGGTGGTCCGCATCGAGGTCGGCAGGGCGGGCCAGGCCTGCACGGAGGCGTGCGCGGCGACCCGGTCCGGCGCGAAGTTGGTCTTGCCGCCGATGAGGTAGTCGTACACCCGGGCCGAGTGCGGGACGTCCATCCGGAGGTCCACCCCCGTCCACGACTCCCGGGCCGGCTCGCCCGGCCGCTCTCCCGACACCCAGTCAGCGCGCCCCATGTCGCTCTCCCGCTCTGTCCCCGTTTGACGTTCCGGTCCGGCTACCGTCGGCGGCCCGCCGCCGCGTCAACTCGGCAGCGGACACACGTTCGTGCGCACGGTAACCGACCGTACACCAGGGCATCGGGGGTGCTGCCTGAAGGGGTGGCGCGATCGGGCAGGGGCTCAGACCTGCCCGAACAGCGCCGCGAAGGCCGCCTCCAGACCGGTCACCGCCGCCGCCAGAACCGCGACGGTGCGCAGCGCGTCGACCACCGTGCCGACCCGTCGGCGCAGCGGGCCCTCCCGGGGCTCGTCGAGCTCCGTCTCGGCGAGGATGCCGGCCAGGGCGGCGTCCGCGTCCGCCGCGTCGGCGTCCGCCACGGCGCCCGGCCGTTCGGCCCGCAGCCGAACGAGCGCGGCGCGCAGCGACTCGGCCGCCGCCCGCAGGGCCTCGGGACCGACCGGGGCCGCCGGGGCCGCGTCCGCGCCGATCCGCACGGTCGCGCCCTGGCCTCCGGCCACCGGGCCGTGCACGGTGGAACCGACCACCTGGACCCCGCCGGTGTTCCAATTGGCCCCGGCGGGCGGCCGGTTCGCCTCCGGCCCGGCGGTGGCGTCGGTGTTCTCGGTCATTTGGCATTCCTCTTCTCCTTGCCGATGTCGACCCTGGCCCCGGCACCGCCCGCGACCGGGCCGTGCACGGTGGAACCCACCACCTGGACCCCGCCGTTGTTGATGTTGGTGATACTCTGCGACTGCTCCTCGAAGGCCGCGCTGTCGTAGCCGCGCGCCTTCAGTTCGGCGCCGACCGCGCTGAACACCCGCTCGGTCACGGTGCTCAGGAAGCGCTGCACGTCGTGCTCCTGGAAGATGTTCTGGTACGCCGCGCCGGCGCCGAGTTCGCGGACGCTCGACCGGGGCGCGTAGTCGACGGCGTAGCCGGCCCGGGTCAGGTGGCGGTACCGGCGGGCGAGCCGGGCGGCCCGGCGGCGCGACTGCCAGACCTGCCGGACCTGGCCGACCGCGATCGCCGCGTCGCCGCCGAGCCGGCGCGCGGACCAGCCGAGCGCGTTCATCGCGTGCAGGAAACCGGAGCGGTGGCCCAGCAGGTCGACCACGTGGTACTCCTGCGCCACCGGGCCCAGCACGTACGGCAGCCACTCCAGGTACAGCAGACCGCCGCGGGTACTGGCCCGGACCAGCACGGTGACCACGACCTCCTCCTGCCAGGAGCCGACCCGGATCGCCAGGTAGTGCCGGAGCCGCTCGTGGCCGGAGCGGCTCAGCAGGTCGGCCCAGGCCGGTTCGAGCAGGACCTGCTCCCCGGCCCGGCCGGACATCGCGCCCAGCCAGCTGTCCGGGGCGTCGTCGCGCAGACTGGGGCGGAACACCCGGTCGGTGACGGAGAGTCCGCGCAGGGAGTCCTCCGGGTAGCGCGGGTCCTGGGCGAGCGCGCGGACCCGCGCCGCGACGGAGCGGTAGAGCGTGGTGGTGTCGATCGGGTCCGGCGCCCGGCCCCGCGCGGCCCGTTCGGCGGAGGGGCGCAGCTCGAAGGTCATCCGCCAGATCCGGCCGGCCGCGCCGAGGCCGACCAGCGGGGCCTGGCGCTGGTAGAGGAGTTCCGGTCCGGCCTGCTGCTCGCCCAGCCGCTCGTACACCCGGGCGGTCCGCGAGCCGCGGGGGCTCGGCGGCGGGACGGGGGTGGGGTCCATCCCCACCAGGGCGGACAGCCGGCGCCGCAGCCGGTAGCGCAACCGGGCCGCGGCGAGCCAGATCAGGGCCAGTTCGACCAGCAGGCCGGCGCCGGTCGGGCCGAACAGGTCGGGAACGAAGATCCGGTTCAGGCCGGAGTCCTGGAGCGGGCCGTAGAGGTAGGTGGCGGCGGCGGCCACCAGGGCGAGGGTGGCGAGCAGCCGGCCGACACCGGCGACGGCCCCGCGCCAGCCGGTGGCGCGCGGCGACCGCGGGGTGATCATCAGCCGCTCGATCTCCAGGCCGAGCCGGTGGTCCATCCGGCCGGACCCGAGGCCGCCGGCGGCCAGGGTGAGCAGCAGGAGCAGCACCAGGGCCGCGAGTCCGGCGCCCACGCCGAGCACCGGGAAGGCGAGGACGACGACGAGGAGGCAGAACAGGCCGGTCCTGGCCTCCCAGCGACGGGCGGTCAGGGCCTCGTGCAGCACCCGGACGAGGTCGGTGCCGGGCGAGGGGGCGGGGATCCGGAAGGACTGTTCGACCAGTTCCTCGATCAGCGCGGCGCGGAAGCGCCGGTCCAGCCAGGCGGCGGCGCACAGGTAGCGGGTGGCGTCGCCGGGGACGGTGCCCGCCTGGTGGTGCAGGTTCTCGGGCGTCGCCGGGACGGCGGGACCGGACGGGGGTGCGGCGCCGGGTCCGGGAGCGGGGCCGGGAGCGGGGCCGGGGGTGCCGGCGGAGGTGAACGAGGGGCCGAGGTACGTCGGGGTGTCGTCGGACTCCGGCGGCTCGGCGGGCACCTGATCGGCGGGCTCCGGCCGCGGTGGCACCGGTCTCGGCCCCGGCCCCGGCCCCGACGGAAGGACCGGCCCGGTCCGGATCGGCGACGGCGGCGGTGACGGCGACCGCGGTGACGGTGGTGGTGACGGCGGCCGCGGTGACGGCGGCGGATACCCCTGCGGCGGGGCGGGCGGGCGCGGCGGTGGGTAGAGCGAGGGCGGAGGGTAGGGCGGTGGTGTCCGCGAGGGTTCCTGTGGCGGAGGTGGCGGTGGGGTGCCACTGTCCATGCTGTCCCCATTCCCCAGGTCGCATTCCGGCGAACGAGCTTGGCCAGTAAAGCAGTTGACCTGTCCGACGGACAGCGCGCCGGAGGCTTCGGCGGGTAACGGTTCGGCTCCGGCGCGTGGTGCGTGCAGGAAATTGGAGTCCTGGAGTCGCATTCGCTAGCCTTTCGAACGTGAGGCTGACCAAGAGCACCGACATCGCCCTCCGCATCGCCATGCGGCTGGCCGTCCTCGACGAGGGGTCGAACCCGACCACCCGCGAGGTGGCCGAGGCGGTCGGCGTGCCCTACACCCACGCCGCCAAGGTGGTCAGCCGACTGCAGCACCTCGGCGTGGTGGAGGCGCGGCGCGGTCACGGCGGGGGCCTGTCCCTCACCTCGGCCGGCCGCACCGGCTCGCTCGGCCCGCTGCTGCGCGAGCTGGAGGGAGTGGGCGACGTGGTCGGCTGCGAGGACGATCCGCCGTGCCCGCTGCGGGCGGCCTGCCGGCTGCGCGGGGCGCTGCGCACCGCGCAGGAGGCGTTCTTCGCCACCCTGGACCCGCTCTCGATCGGCGATCTGGTGGCCGCGCCGACCGGGCCCGTCCTGCTCGGCCTCACCACCCGACCGGGTCTCGGCACAAGACCCGACCGGGACACCGGCCCCTCCGACTGACCCACCCCGGCCCCGACCCCACCACCCCACCGCACGGCCCCACCGCCGCACCCGCGGCACCACCCCACGCCGGTCCGCGCATCCGCACGGGCAAAAATACGACTCTCAGATTCCAGTTTGGAGCGCCTCCGATGCTTTCCGCCAAGTCCGCCGAGGTCGTCGAAGCCACCCTGCCCGTCGTGGGTGGCGCGATCGGCGAGATCACGCCGCTGTTCTACGACCGGATGTTCGCCGCCCACCCGGAGCTGCTGCGCGACCTGTTCAACCGGGGCAACCAGTCCAACGGCAGCCAGCGGCAGGCGCTCGCGGGCTCGATAGCCGCCTTCGCGACCGCTCTGATCGCCGCCCCGGACACCCGCCCGGACGCGCTGCTCGCCCGCATCGCGCACAAGCACGTCTCGGTCGGCATCAGCGAGGACCAGTACCGGATCGTCCACGAGCACCTGTTCGCCGCCATCGTGGAGGTGCTCGGCGAGGCCGTCACCCCCGAGGTCGCGGCCGCCTGGGACGAGGTCTACTGGCTGATGGCGAACGCCCTGATCGCCATCGAGGACCGGCTGCGCGCCGAGGCCGCCGCCGCCCAGCAGCTCGACCCCGCCGACCTCTGGCGCCCGTACACCCTGGTCGCCCGCTACCCGGAGACCGACGACGTCACCACCTACCTGGTCCGCCCCGCCGACGGCCGCCCGCTGCCGGCCGCCAGGCCCGGCCAGTACCTCTCGGTGCGCGCCGAACTCCCCGACGGCGCGCGGCAGATCCGCCAGTACAGCCTCTCCGGCGTGGCGGACGGCGCGCTCCGGTTCACCGTCAAGCGGGCCACCGCCGAGACCGCGGGCGGCCCGGCCGGCGAGGTCTCCAACCACCTGCACGAGCACCTGCGCGCCGGGGACGTGCTCGACATCGCCCCGCCGTTCGGGGACGTCGCGCTCGGCGAGGGCGAGGGTCCGGTGCTGCTCGCCTCGGCCGGCATCGGCAACACGCCGATCACCGCGATGCTGGCCCATCTCGCCGCCACCGGCTCCACCCGCCGCGTCGTCACCGTGCACGGCGACCGCGACCAGCTGTCGCACGCCTTCCGGGCCGACCTCGCCCAGCTGACCGCCAAGCTGCCGGACGCCGCCGCCCACGTCTTCTACGAGCGGCCGCTCGGCGACTGGCCGGCCGGGCGGACCGGCCTGGTCGACCTGTCCACGGTCGACGTCCCCGCGGGCGCCACCGCCTACCTCTGCGGCCCGCTGCCCTTCCTGCGCTCGGTCCGGGCCCAGCTCCTCGCGGCGGGCGTCCCGGCCGCCGACATCCACTACGAGGTGTTCGGCCCCGACCTCTGGCTCGGCCAGGACGCCTGACCCCGGTCCGGCACTCCGTCCGGCACTCCGTCCGCCCCCGGTCCGCGCCCGCCGCGCGGACCGGGGGCGGACGACGGGGGAAGGCGGGCGGTGCGGGCGGCGAGGCTCAGGGCCGGAGTTCGAGCGTGCAGCACTTGGGGCCGCCACCGCCCTTGAACAGCTCGGACACGTCGACCGGTATCGGCTCGTAACCCTCGTCCGCGAGGCGGGCGGCCAGCGCCTTCGCGGCCTCCGGCAGCAGCACCCGGCGGCCGTCCGAGACGGCGTTCAGGCCGAACACCTCGGCGTCCTCCTGGTCGGCGAGGACGGCGTCCGGGTAGAGGCTGCGCAGCAGGGCCTGGCTGTCCGGGGTGAACGCCTCCGGGTAGTACATGACCTGGTCGTCGGCGAGCACGGCGAGCGCGGTGTCCAGGTGGTAGAAGCGCGGGTCCACCAGGACCAGGGTGAGCACCTGGAGGCCGAAGAGGTCGCGGGCCTCGGCGTGCGCGGCCGGATCGGTGCGGAAGCCGCTGCCGGCCAGCACCCGGCGGCCGGCCACCAGGTGGTCGCCCTCGCCCTCGTTGACGTGCGCGGCGCGCCGCACCTCGCGGTAGCCGCCCGCCTCGAACCAGCCCTGGTGGGCCTCGGACTCGCCGGCCCGCTCGGGGTGGCGGAAGTTCGCGACCAGCACCCGGCCGTCGATCACGGTGGCGCCGTTGGCCGTGTAGACCATGTCCGGCAGGCCGGGCACCGGATCGATCAGCTCCACGGTGTGGCCGAGCCGCTCGTAGAGCGCGTACAGCCGCTCCCACTGCCGGACGGCGAGCGCGGTGTCGGTCGGCCGCCCCGGGTCCATCCAGGGGTTGATCGCGTACTCGACCGTGAAGTACGTCGGCCGGCACATGAGGTAGCGCCGCGGCCTCGCGGTGCGCTCCGGGATTCGGTACGGCATGCGGCGACCTCCGCGGTCGGGAACGGGACGGAGCGGGGACGGACGGGGGCGGGGTGCGAACGGGCCCCCCGTACGGGGCGCGGGCACCGCCCGCCGCCCGGGGTGTGGCTTTCGGATCACGCCGGGTGGGCGTGATCCGAAAGCCACACCCGCGTCCGTACGGTCCAGAGGGCGGCTGCCCCGGCCGCGCCGTTCCCACACCCGGGCGGGCGGCCCGGGTGGCGCAGTACCCCGCGCATCCGGTGCGCCCACCCGCGCGCCCCTGGCGCACAAGGGCGCGCGCGAGCCGTTCCGGAACGTCCGAACCCGTGGTTCCGGCCCCCGCGGGCCTCCGCCCGGGGCCTTTCGGCCCTTCCGCCCGCGCCGCGCCGACCCCCGCGCCGACCCTCCCGCTCCGACCCCTCCGTTCCGGGCTTCCGTTCCGGCTTCCGGCCGCACGTGGCCGATCTCACGTACCGCCACCGGCCACCTACGGTGGCGTAGGTCACTTGAGACAGTGAACTATCTCCTTCATGTCGTACCTCCAGGAGACTCTTGACCTCAATTCGTACGTCGCCCTCGGGGACAGCTTCACCGAGGGCCTGAACGACCCCGGCGCCGACGGCGCCTTCGCCGGCTGGGCCGACCGGCTGGCGGGGCTGCTCTCCGGTGACCGGCCGCCGGGGAGCTTCCAATACGCGAACCTCGCGGTGCGCGGCCGGCTGCTGGACCAGATCATGGCCGAGCAGGTGCCGGAGGTCCGCCGGATCCAGCCCGACCTGGTCACCTTCTGCGCCGGCGGGAACGACATCCTGCGCCCGGGCAGCGACCCGGACGAGGTGGCCGAGCGCTTCGAGGCCGCCATCGTCCAACTCGTCGACGCGGCGGGCACGGTGCTCATCTGCACCGGCTTCGACACGCGCGGCGTGCCGCTGTTCAAGCACCTGCGCGGGAAGATCGCCACCTACAACGGCCACATGCGCGCCGTCGCCGACCGGCACGGCTGCAAGGTCGCCGACCTCTGGTCGCTGCGGGCCGTCCAGGACCGCCGCGCCTGGAGCGAGGACCGGCTGCACCTCTCCCCCGAGGGCCACCAGCGGGTCGCCCTGCTGGCCGCCCGCTCGCTGGGCCTGCGCACCGAGCAGGACCCGGAGGCCCCCTGGCCGTCCACCCCGGAGCTCTCCGCCGCCGAGCAGCGCCGGGAGAACCTCCAGTGGGCCCGCGAGTTCCTGCTGCCGTGGGTCGGCCGCCGACTGCGCGGG
This sequence comes from Kitasatospora sp. cg17-2, assembly GCF_054031055.1. Classification (NCBI taxonomy): domain Bacteria; kingdom Bacillati; phylum Actinomycetota; class Actinomycetes; order Kitasatosporales; family Streptomycetaceae; genus Kitasatospora; species Kitasatospora sp. cg17-2. Next base: position 8,532,317 of record NZ_CM132923.1, on the reverse strand, counting down.
GAGTCCTCCGGTGACAACGTCGAGGCCAAGCGCCCCGAACTGATGCCGCTCTGATGATCCGTCAGTTGACGGACCGTCGGACGACGCCCGGTCGTCCGGCCGCCCCCGTGCCCGCGCGGACCCCCGCGTGCACGAGGGCGGCCAGACCGGCGCCGACCAGGTACCAGAACAGGTCCGGCGGGTTGAAGGTGGAGCCGAGCACCAGCCGGGCGAGCGTGCTGCGCCGGGCCAGGTCGTCCGGGACGCCGGTGAGCTGGAACAGCTCCACCGCCCAGCTCAGGCCCGCCGCCCAGGCGGCCGCGACCGGCGGCCGCAGCCTCGGCGCGACCAGCACCGCGAGCGCGTACAGCAGCACGGTGTAGAGGGCGTCGCCCGCGTACTTGGCCGCCGCGCCGCCCGCCACCGTCCGCACCCCGAGCCCCGCCCCGACCGTGAGCACCACCGCCGTCGCGGCCGCGCCCCGGACCGCCCACCGCCCCCGAAGATCGTTCATCCCCGCACCCTACGGCCGGCCGGCGCCTCCGACCGACCGGCCGAACCGGGGCACCGACCGGCCGAGCCCCGCCCACCTGCCACAACCCGCCGGCCGCCCCGGGAACCGCGGTCGCCCCCGATGCGTCCCTCCCTGCCGAAAGACCGGACGCGCGGACCGGTACCCTGCTGGCCGGCCCGTTTCCGGGCCGGGTCCGCGCAGGCCGCGGACGGGAACGACAGAGACAGGGCGGGGCGCAGTGACGCAGCTGACCGAGACGGTGAACGGGTCCGGGACACCGGCGGACGTGGCGGGGGCCGGGCAAGGGACCGGGCGGCGGTTCACCGTCGAGGGCTTCGCACCGCGCCAGGACGACGGGGCGCGCGAGCGCGGCAAGGCCCTGCGCACCCGCACCCCGCGCGAGCGGCACGCCGAGTTCCCGCCCGCCACCGACCGCCCGACCGCCGTCCAGGCGATCGAGGCCTCCAACGAGGGCCGGCTGGCCGAGCTGGTGCCGATCCGGCTGGGCCGGATGGCCGCCACCCCGTTCGCCTTCCTGCGCGGTTCGGCCGGGCTGATGGCCGCCGACCTCGCCGCCACCCCGACCAGCGGCACCGTCGCCCAGCTGTGCGGCGACGCCCACGCCGCCAACTTCGGCCTGTACGGCGACGCGCGCGGACAGCTCGTGATGGACATCAACGACTTCGACGAGACCGTCCCCGGCCCGTGGGAGTGGGACCTCAAGCGCCTCGCCGCGAGCCTGGTGCTGGCCGGCCGGGAGATCGGCGCCGACGAGACGACCGCCCGCCGGGCCGCCTTCGACGCGGCCGGCGCCTACCGCCGGACCATGCGCGCCCTGGCCAAGCTGCCCGCGCTGGACGCCTGGAACGCCGTCGCGGACGAGCAGTTGGTCTCCTTCGCCCAGGCCCACGACCTGGCCGAACTGCTGGAGAAGGTCGGCGCGAAGGCGCTCGGCAACACCAGCGCCCGGTTCGCCGCCAAGTCCGCCGTCCGCTCCGAGGACGGCTCCTGGCGCTTCACCTCGGCGCCGCCGGTGCTCAGCGAGGTGACGGACGCCACGGCCGCCGCCGTCGCCGCCTCGCTCGGCGAGTACGTGGGGACCGTGCCCGGCGAGCTGCACCCGCTGCTGTCCCGCTACCGGGTGCAGGACGTGGCGTTCCGCGTCGTGGGCACCGGCAGCGTCGGCACCCGCTCCTACGTCGTCCTGCTGACCGACCACCGCGAGCAGCCGCTGGTGCTCCAGGTGAAGGAGGCGCGCCCGTCGGTGCTGCTGCCGCACCTGGCCCGGGCCGGCCACCCGGTCGCCGCGGCGGACGTGCACGAGGGCCGCCGGGTGGTGCGCGGGCAGAAGCGGATGCAGGTGGTCAGCGACACCCTGCTCGGCTGGACCACGGTCGACGGACTCCCCTACCAGGTGCGCCAGTTCCGCAACCGCAAGGGCAGTGTGGACCCGGCCGCCCTGCTGCCCGCGCAGTTGGACGACTACGCCCGGATCACCGGCGCCCTGCTGGCCCGGGCCCACGCCCACACCGCCGACCCGGGGGTGATCAGCGGCTACTGCGGCAAGAACGAGGCCCTGGACGAGGCGGTGGCCACCTTCGCGGTCGCCTACGCCGACCGCACCGAGGCCGACCACGCCGACCTCCTCACCGCCATACGGGCGGGCCGTCTCCCGGCCGAGCACGGCATCTGACGGACGCGTCCGGTCCCTCGCTCCCGGCCCTCGCTCCCGTTCAGGGGGCGAGGAACGGGGCCACCGCGGCGACGAACTCCGCCGGGCGGTCCTGGTGCACCAGGTGGCCCGCGTCGACGGTGACCAGACGGCAGTCGGGGACCAGTCCGGCCAGTTCGGCCAGTCCGCCCTGGGGGACGTGGCTGGTCGGGCCGCCCGCGACCAGCAGGGTGGGCGCGGTGATCGCGGTCATCCGCTCCAGCCAGCGCGGGTCCGGCCGGTCGATCTGGCCCTTGACCGCCCCGACCACCGCCCAGTCGAAGTCGACGGGCTCCTCGGGGGCGTCGGCCACCGCACTCGCCGGGCGCGGGCGCGGGGCGGGGACGTCCTCCAGGACCAGCCGGGCGACCCGCTCCGGACGCTCCTGGGCGACCAGGTAGGCGACCACACCGCCCATCGAGTGGCCGACCAGGTCCACCCGGTCCAGGCCGTGCGCGTCCAGCAGGGCGAGCACGTCGTCCCGCATCGCCTCCAGGCCGTACCGGCCGGGGCGGCCGCTGTCGCCGTGGCCGCGCAGGTCGAGGGCGTGGACGCGGTGCCGCGGGGCGAGGGCGGGCAGCACCACGTCCCAGTCGGTGGCCCGCTCGCCGAGGGCGTGCAGCAGGACCAGCGGCGGGCCGTCGGCCGGGCCGCTCTCCCGGCAGGCGAGGGAGAGGCCCGGCAGTTCGACGACCGCCGTCAGAGGCTCGGTCATACCGGCCACCGTAGCCGGGGCCCGCGCCGTCCGGACCCGGCTTTTCGCACAGCGAACAGCGGTCGCCGAACAGCGGTCGGCAACCAGCGGTCGGCAACCAGCGGTCAGCGGCTCGGGGTGTTCTCCCGGGCGGCGGCACCCGGCGCGTCCGCGACCTCCCCGGCCGCCGCGGCTCCCGCCTCGACCGACCCCGCTCCGCGCGCCGACACCCGGCCCGCCAGCACCGAGGCGACCACCGCCAGCGCCGCCACCGCCGCGCAGACCCCGCTCGCCCACGCGTACGCCGCCCGGTGCCCGCCGCCCCCGCCGGTCGCCCGCAGATAGACGCCGGACAGCGCCGAGACGCTCACCGCCGCCGCGATCCGCTGCGCCATCTGCAGGATCGCCCCGCTCACCCCGGCCGCCTCGGCCGGCGCGTGCCGCAGCACGAACGCCTGGTTGGAGGCCGCCATCAGCCCGACCGAGGCGCCGCCGAGCAGTTGGAGCAGCGCGAGCAGCCAGGGCAGCGGACCGGTCGGCGACCAGCGCGCGACCAGGCCGCCCGCGAGCATCACCAGCGCCGAGCCGGCCATGCCCGCGGTGACGGTCCGCCGGCCGAAGCGCTGGACGACCCGCCAGGCGAACGCCGAGGCGAAGCCCATCGCGACCGCCGACGGCAGCGCGACCAGGGCCGCGCCCATCGGCGAGAGGCCGAGTCCGTCCTGGAGGAACATCGTCAGCACCAGTCCGGCGGCCAGCGAGGAGCCGAACTGCAACATCGCCACCGCCGTCCCCAGCGCGTACGGCGCGGAGCGGATCAGCGCCGGGTGGATCAGCGGATGGCCGCCGCGCCGGGCGTAGCGGTGCTGCCACCGGGCCAGCGCGCCGAGCAGCGCGGCCGCCGCGGCGGCGAACCCGAGCCAGCCGGCCCAGCCGGGGGGCTGGACGAACGGCAGCATCAGCACCAGGGTGAGCGCGCCGACGAGCAGCAGTCCGACCAGGTCGAGGTCGGCGTGCCGGGCGCTGGGGCGCGGGCGCGGCAGGTGGCGGACCGCCAGCAGCAGGGTGGCCAGCCCGAACGGCACATTGAGCAGGAAGGTCAGCCGCCAGCCCTGTTCCGGTCCGACGGCGGCGAGCACCGCGCCGCCGATCGGCGGGCCGAGGGCGAAGGCGAGGCCGCCGGTCACGGCGTACATGCCGAGCGCGCGGGCCCTCAGCTGGCCCTGGAAGACGTCCTGGAGGGTGCCGATCATCTGGGAGTTCACCAGTCCGGCACCGGCGCCCTGGAGCAGCCGGGAGGCGACCAGCACCCAGGGCTCGGTGGCGGTCGCGGAGAGCAGGCTGACGACGGTGAACAGGGCGAGGCCGCCGACGAAGAACCACTTGCGGCCGCGCACGTCGCCGAGCCGCCCGCCGGGTATCAGGGCCAGGCCGAAGGCCAGCGAGTAGCCGGCCACGATCCACTGGAGGTGCGCGGGCTGGGCGTGCAGCGACTCGCGCAGCGCGGGGATCGCGGTGTTGAGCACCGACTGGTCGATGAGGGTGGTGAAGCCGCCGGCGACGCAGACCAGCAGCACCCGCCGCCCGGCCGCGTCGAACCGCTCCTTGACCGGGGGCGCCGGTGTCGTGCCGGTCGCGCTCACGGTTCGACCACCACCAGCGCGTACCGGGCACCGGTCGGGCCGGGGCAGCGGAAGCGGCTGGTCTCGGCGGTGAACCGCAGGCAGTCCCCGGCCTCCAGCAGGAGTTCCGTGCCGTCGACGGTCATCGACAGCAGGCCGTCCAGCACCCAGAGGTGGTGCTCCCGGCCGGTGTTGTCCGGCTTGTCGTAGGCGATGTCGGCGCCGGCCGGGAGCCGTCCCTCGATCACCTCGGCCCGCAGCGAGCCGTGCGGCGGGGAGACGGAGCGCCGGACGTACCCGGTCGCCTCGTCCCGCCAGACCCGCTGGTCCGCGGCCCGCACCAGCCGGGCGGGCGCCGCCTCGACCTCGGCGAGCAGCCGCGACATGCTCCGCCCGTACACCGTGCAGAGCCGCCCGAGCAGCGCCGCCGTCGGGCTCACCTCGGCCCGTTCGACGCGCGAGAGCGTCGAACGGCTGACGTCCGCCCGCCGCGCCAACTCCTCCAGCGTCCATCCGCGTTCGACCCGCAGTTCCGCGAGCCGTTCCGCCAGCCGCTCGTCGGCGGCCGTGTCGATTCCCATATCCGTGATGCTATCCCGGATATGGGACGCCCCCGGTCCGGGCCGCGGGGCCGGCCGGGAGGGACGCGGGTCCGGGCCGACCCTTCGCCCCGGGGCCGAACAGCTGGCCCCGTCGACCCCACCGGCGGTGCACTGGTCCCGGGCGCCGGCGGGCGCCCGGCACCTGCAACCGCCTCCGTCCTCGGAAGGACCACCATGCTTTCTGCCCGTGCCGCCCGTCTGCTCGCCGTGGCCACGCTCGGCCTCGGCGCCACCCTGACCCTCAGCCCCGGCCAGGCGTTCGCCGCCGAGGGCAGCTTCCCGATCGGCTCCGGGCAGTGCCAGGCCGTCGAGAAGATCGAACTGCACTTCGTCAACGGCGCCTACCACGACGAGATGGCGAACAACCCGACCCAGAACTCGGCGAGCGACCCCTACCGCTGTCGCTTCACGCTCTACGACAACGGCAACCTGGTCTGGAGCTCCTCCCCCGCCCCCGGCAGCGGGGCCCAGTCGCCGTGGTTCTACGACGGTCCGGGCCACTCCATGAAGGCCTGCGTCCAGCGCTACTACAACGCCACGCCCCAGGGCACCCCGAGCTGCGGCCCGCTCAACTGACCCCGGCCCCACCCGGGGGTCGGCCCCGGTCGCCTCGCGAGGCGACCGGGGCCGACCGGTACGGGAGCGGTGCAGTGCGGTGCGGGTGCAGTGCGGGAGCGGTCCGGGAGCGGTCCGGAACCCGGTGGCTCAGGTGCCCGCCGACAGCAGGGCGCGCCCGAGCGGTGCCACGAGGTGGCGGACGTGACGCCCCTGCCGCTGCGTCGTGATCGCACCGGTCGTCCGCAGGGCGGTGGCGTGGGCACTGGCGCTGGACAGGCCGATGCCGAGGCGGGCCGCGAGTTCGGTGGTGCTGCAGGGCGCCTGCCCGACGGCCCGCAGGACGCGGGCGCGGGCCGAACCGATCAGGCCGGTCAGCGGGTCGGCGCCGCTCGTCCCGCGGTCGGTCGACGGGCCGGTGGTCGGGTGCAGCAGCACCGCCGGCCGGCCCGGCGCGAGGACGGCGCCGACGCCGTCCTGGACGAAGAAGTTCGGGTGCAGCTCCAGGCCCCGGCCGTCCAGGTCGACGGTCCGGTCCGCTCCGCCCACCGCGCACCGGAGCACCCCGTCCTCCTGCCAGCCGACGCGGTGGTGCAGCACTCCCAGCATGGCGCCGATCCCGGCCTCGCCAGAGACGTGGGCGCGGTGGGCGATGTCGGTCTGCAGATGGCGCTGGATGTCGGACCAGTCCTCGGCGAGGCAGGTCCGGAACAGGGCCAGGGCGCCGTCGGCGAGCGGCCGCAGCCGGCGGGTGTCGCCCTCGCGGAGCTCGGCGACGATCCGGGGCACGCCCCGCCCGCCGCCGTACCCGGCGAGCGCCTGCCGCAGCTCGGCCGGGGTGGTGGCCGCCAGGGCGTCGAGTTCGTCGGCGAGCTGTCGGCGAGTGCCCTGCGGATGGGTCACCAGGAAGTCCGGGACACCGGTGCGGCAGGTGCCCAGCAGCTCGATCAGCGGTGCGGCGGTCTGCGGTATCCGGCCGCGCATCCGGGTCCACCAGCGGGCGCGGCGGGTGCCGGCCCAGCTGTGGGACCCGGCCAGGGCGGTCAGTACGTGGTCCATCGGTGAGACCACGAACCGGGTACGGGCGAGATCCGGGACAGCGAAGTTGACGGTCAGCACACATCCCCCAGTGGCCCGGTCGCGTCGGCCTGCGCTTCGCGGTGCGACGGCTGTCCCCGGCCGGGTTCGGCGACAGGCCGGATCGACGCCGCCCGACGGGGGTGGTCCCGGGCCGGGTCGGTGACGTCGCGGACCATCCTGTGCCTCCGCCCCGGCTCCTTCCATGGCGGGAACCTGGCGTTCACCCGGCGTTCCGGCCGGGCGGCAGGGCCGCGACCGGGACGCGACAGGGACGTGGACAGCGCTCCGCCCCGACGGACGAGGTCCGACGGGGCGGTGTCGACCGGCCTTCCGCGACCGGCGTCAGGCCAGGGCCTCCAGGCGGGCGCGCAGCCTGTCGAGCTCCGGCCGTTGGCCCGGGTAGGCGTTGGTGATGTGCAGGGCTGTCGCCTTCATCGTGGCGGCCAGTTCCCTGCGGACGTCCGACGGGACCGGTGTACGGCCATGGACGGTGCGAAGCGTCTCGATGTCCTCGGTGAAGTACGGGGCGAGGCCGGCCAGGACCTCGCGGTCCACCTCGTCCGGCAGCCCGGTCACCGCGGGGATGTCCTTCGCCAGGCGCTCCCAGCGGTACTGCACATCGGCGAGGACGGCGGCATCGAGCTCCACGGCCAGGGCGGCCCACCGGTCGGCGCTCGGCTGGACGGCCGGTACGGCCGCGAAGACGCTCCGGAGCGTGGCGACTCCCTGCCGCTCCACGTCCCGGTCCTGGTCGACCAGGGCGCGGACGAGTTCCCGCGCCCGCTGGGCGAAGGGCTTCGCCTCCGTCAGGCCGGCGGTGCCCTCGATCACGGCGTCCAGCAGGAGTTCGGCGAGCGCCAGCGGTGCGCGGTCGACCGTGCCGCGCGGGACCCGCAGGGTGCCGGAGGCGGCGTCGAAGGTGATCCGGTCGCCGCGCTCGACCAGGAGCGGGTCGATCCGGTCCACCGCGTGCTTGAGCTCGCTCAGGTAGGGGAAGAGCTGGGCCACCACCGCCTGGTCCTTGGGGAGCAGGCAGGCGACGCCGCCGCGCACGGTCCGCTCGGTGATGTACCCCCAGGAGGCCAGCAGGTTCTCCAGCGCGAGCGAACGGGCGTGGCGCTTCCAGACGGCCCACTCGGGCGTCTTCCACTTGGCCTCGGTGAAGGTGGTCCGGGCGAAGCCCTCGCAGTCGCCGGCGCGGACCCAGGCCCGGTTGACCATGATGTCCAGCCAGGCCAGCGCGCCGCCGAGGGTGGTGGTCCCGGACCGCCGCGCCAACTCGCCCCGCTGGGCCGCGAGCCGTCCGAAACGCTGGTACCGGCCCCAGGCGTTCTCGCTCCGTTCGAGGAGCATGACGGCGGCCTCGGTGTACGTGTCGGCGTTGCTCCGGGCCACCTCGGCGGAGAGGTAGGTCCAGGCCCAGCCGCTGCGGTACGCGTAGTCCTTGACCGGGTGGTCCCCGAGGCCCTCCTGCAGACTGTGGGACAGCTCGTGCACCAGGGTGAGGGCGCGGTCGGTCAGGCTCCGGGTGCCCGGGCCGACCAGGCTCGGACGGAGTTGGATCTCCCGCACCGAGGGGACTTCGTCGCTGGTGATGACCGTGTTCGCCCCCATCGTGGCGGGCAGGTCCTCCCGCACCACGAACCGCACCTCGCGCATCCGGCGGCCCAGCCGGGCGAAACGCTGCTGGAAGGCCGGGTAGTCGGGGGCGGCTCCCGGGCCGTTCAGCACCGTGGTCGCGGTCAGTTCCGCGACGGTGCCGAGGGCGACGATCGCGTCGATCCGGGCGGTGATGGTGGCCAGCACCTTCTGCTCGGCCGGGGACAGGTCTCGGGTCAAGGGGGGTTCCTCCGCGGCTCGGTTCGCCAACCGGCCTTCCTGGCAAGCCGGTTCACTCGGCGACGTGCGGACGGAATGATGACGGACGGGAATGGACAACGAATAAACACCGGGCGCCCGGTTTTCCTCCGCATCCGGACGAACTGGTCCCGGCGGTCGGGCCCTGCGGTCGGGCCGGCGGGTTCGGGGCCCGTCTTCGGTTCCGGACGAACGGGCTGTCGATCGTATGATGTGCGCGATCGAGGGCCGGGTGGCCCATGCACAACACGGGGGAACCACATGTTCGGCATCATCAGGCCGTGCCGCCATCGGCTCTCGGAGCGGCTCCAGGCGAGCTGGATGGCCCATCTCTGCGGCCTCTGCCTGGCCCTGCGCGACGACCACGGGCAACTGGCGCGGACCGCCACCAACTACGACGGGCTGATCATCTCGGTGCTGGTCGAGGCCCAGGCCGCCGCCGGGCACACCGCCGCCGGGGCCGGCCGGCGGACCGCCGGGCCGTGCCCGCTGCGCGGCATGCGGACGGCCTCGGTCGCCCGGGGCGAGGGTGCCCGGCTCGCGGCCGCCGTCTCGCTGGCGCTCGCCTCGGTGAAGATCCGCGACCATGTCGAGGACGAGGACGGCGTGTTCGCCCGGCGCCCGGTCGCGGCCGGCGCCCGGGCGGTCACCCGGCGCTGGGACCGCAAGAGCGCGGGCAGCGCCTCGGTGGTCGGCTTCGACACCTCGGTCCTGCTGGACGCGGCCTCCCGCCAGGGCGAGTTGGAGCGCGAGCTGCCGGCCGGCGGCTCGGTGCTGCTGGTCACCGAGCCCACCGAGACCGCCACCGCCGCCGCGTTCGCGCACACCGCCGTGCTGGCCGGACGGCCGGGCAACGAGGCGCCGCTGGCCGAGGCCGGGCGGCTGTTCGGGCGGCTGGCGCACCTGCTGGACGCCGCCGAGGACCAGGAGGCCGACGCCGCGAGCGGCGCCTGGAACCCGCTCGCCGCCACCGGCACCGACCGGGCCGAGGCCGAACGGCTGTGCCGGGACGCCGTGCACGGCATCCGGCTGGCCCTGCGGGACGTCGAGCTCACGGACCGGGCGCTGGTGCACATCCTGCTCGCGCACGAGACCGAGCGGGCCGTCGAGCGGGTCTTCGGACGGCCCGGCCACGCCGCCTGCCGGGTCGGGCACGAGCCCGGCACGGCGCCGACCGACCATCAGCCGCACGGCCACGCGCCGCACGCCCACCCGCAGCTGGACCCGACCGGCTCCAACCCCTACCAGAGCCCGCCGCGGCACGACCCCGGCCAGGCCCCGCCGCAGGGCCCGGGCGCCCCGGTCCCGCCCTGGGTGCCGCAGGGCCCCGGCTTCACCCCGCCCGGGGCGCCGCCGCCCAACCGCCGCAATCTGCTGGCCGGTTGCGCCGCCTGGGCGCTGATGGGCTGCACCTGCCAGCTGCTCTGCTGCGAGCACAACCACCCGTTCTCCGGCGAGCGCCGCGAGGGCTTCTGCGCCCGCAACGACTGCTGCAGCTGCGACAACTGCTGCGACGGCTGCGAGTGCTGCGGCGAGAACGCCCAGTGCTGCAGCGACTGCGGCTGCTGCGACGGTTGTGACTGCGGCTGCGACTGCTGAGGCCACCCCGTCCGGGCACGCCCGCAGGTGGAGCCGGACCCGGTCCGACGGCGTGTCCCGGACCGGGCCGGCTCCGCCTCGCGGCGTACCCGCCGTCCCCCGGCGGAGCGACGCGCCGGAGCGGTCCGCCTCCTTAACGTGGCGTCATGTCGAAGACCGCCCGGTGGCGTTCCGCCGCCCTGCCGATCGCCTCCACCGCCCTGGTGCTGGCCCTCGCCGGCCCGGCCGCCGCCTCCGCCCCGGCTGCCGCCACCGCCACCACGACCGCCGCGGACCCAGCGCCCGACGCCGCCGCGGGCGCCAGGCCCGAGGCCGCCGGCCCCCGGGTGCCGGCCACCAGCACCCACCGGCCCGTCGGGACGACCTCGGCCCGCCTGGTCGACCGGGACCGGCCGGACCCCTGGCGCCCGGACACGCCGTCCCGCGAGCTGATGGTCACCTTCTGGTACCCGACCGACTCCGTCCGGGGCGCCCACGCGCCCTACCTGTCACCGGAGTTGTCCACCGCCCTGTACGGCGGCCCCGAACCGGCCGGGGTGCGGACCGGCGCCGTGGACGGGGCCCGCCCGGCCCCGGGGCGCCATCCGCTGGTCCTGCTCTCCCCCGGCTTCGGCCTGAGCCGTACCACCCTCACCGCCCTCGGCGAGGAACTCGCCGCCCGGGGCTACGCGGTGGCCGCGGTCGACCACACCTACGAGACCCTGGTGGAGTTCCCGGGCGGGCGGATCGAACCCTGCCTGGTCTGTGGACGGGAGGGCACCGACCCGGACTTCGGCGCGACGGCCTCCCGCGCCCGGGCGGCCGACCTGCGGTTCGTGATCGACCGGCTCACCGCCCCCGGCGGCCGGGGCCCGGTCCGCGGGCTCACCGTCGACCCGGGCCGGATCGCCGCGGTGGGCCATTCGCTCGGCGGCGCGGCCGCCCTGGAGGCGATGGCCGAGGACCGCCGGATCCGTGCCGCCGCCAACCTCGACGGCAGCGTCTGGATCCCGCCCACCGGCCTCCGCTCCCGCCCCGTCCTGCTGTTCAGCGCCCAGCTCGGCGGCTCACCGGGCGCCACCGGGAACTGGGAGGACACCTGGAAGCGGCTCACCGGCCCCCGGTACTGGGTGGACCTGCCGACCGCCGGACACCTCTCGTTCTCCGACGAGCACTGGGTGGTGGACGCCCTCGGCAGCCGCGACCAGCTACCGGCCGACTCGGGGCCCGACCTCTTCGGCAGCGTCCGGGGCGACCGCGCCCTCGCCGCCACCCGCGCCTACCTCGGCGCGTTCCTCGACCGGCACCTGCTGGGCCGTGCGGCCCCGCTGCTCGACCGGCCCTCGCGCGCCTTCCCCGAGGTCCGCTTCGCCAAGTAGCGCTCCGGGCACGGCGTTCCGGGCGGGCTCGCCCGTCCGGGCGCCGCGCTGCCACAGCGGCAGCACCTCGACCCGGGCGGCCGGGCGGCGGTCCACCGGGCGGTGGTCCGCCGGACGGCGCTCACCCATCGCGGCCCACCGCCGGTCTCGGCGCCCCCACCGTCGTCACGGCCGCCGCACCGCGGCGGTCGGCCGCCAGCGAGTCCTCCAGCCGGGCCAGCAGCACCCGGAACCGGTCCGTGTCCTCGGCCGTCATCCGGCCGCCCTCGGCCTGGGTCCGCGTGCCCCGGCCGCCCCTCGTTCCCTCGGTCATGCCCCGACCCTAGGCGCCGACGATCAACGCCGGATAAACGGAGGGGGACCGACCGAACGGAACCCCGGCTGCCGGGGCGGTGCCGGGGGTGCTCAGGAGGGGGTACTCAGGAGGGGGTTGTCCGGAGGGGGTTGTCCGGAGTGCGGCTCAGGCCCGCCCGAGCACCCGGTCCACCGTGATCTCGACGACCACCCGGTCCGGGTTCACCCGGGGCTCGCGGTAGCGCTCGGCGTACCGGCGCTCCGCCTCCGCCACCGCCTCCGGCTCCTGCCGGACCACGGCCACACCCTCCAGCGTCGACCAGCGCGCCCGGTCCACCTGGCAGACCGCGACCCGCTGGCCCGCCGCCCCGGCCTCCAGCACGTTCCGCACCTTCCGGCTGGTCCGGCTGCTGATCACCCGCGCGATCCCCGTCGCCGGGTCGAAGGTCACCCCCACCGGCACCACGTGCGGCGAACCGTCCGGCCGCAGGGTGGTCAGGGTGGCGATGTGCCGCTCCCGCCAGAAGGAGAGGAAGGCGTCGTCGAGCGCGCGGGGGTCATGGGCCATGCCCGCGATGCTACGTCGTCGGGCCCGGCGGACGGCCGCCGGGCCCGACGCCCCGGGTACGGACTCGGGTCAGTGCCCGCGGGCGATCCACTCCGGCAGGGCCGGGCCCTCGGCACCGATGGTGGTCGGGTCGCCGTGGCCGGTCCGGACCACCGTCTCCGGCGGCAGCGTCAGCAGGCGCTCCCGGATCGAGTCGATGATGGTCGGGAAGTGCGAGAACGACCGGCCGGTGGCTCCGGGGCCGCCGTGGAAGAGGGTGTCACCGGTGAACACGGTGCCCAGCTCCGGCGCGTACAGGCAGACCGCGCCCGGCGCGTGGCCCGGGGTGTGCAGCACGGTCAGCTCCGTACCGGCGACCTCGATCCGCTGTCCGTCGGCGAGTTCGCCGTCCGGCAGCCGGTCGGGGTGGGTGAGCTTCCACAGCGGAAGGTCGTCCGGGTGCAGCAGGATCGGCGCGCCGGTGCGCTCGGCGAGCGCGGGGGCGGCGTCGATGTGGTCGTTGTGGGCGTGGGTGGAGACGACGGCGAGCAGCCGGCGTCCGCCGAGCGCCGCCTCGATCGCCGCGGCGTCGTGGGCCGCGTCGATCACCACGGCCTCGGCGTCGTCGCCGACGATCCAGACGTTGTTCTCCACCTCCCAGCTGCCGCCGTCGAGTTCGAAGGTGCCGGCGGTGACGAGCCGGTCGATCCGGAGGTCGCCGGTGCTCACAGGACCACCACCGAACGGAGCACGTCGCCGTGGTGCATGCGCTCGAACGCCTGCTCCACCGCGTCGAGTTCGATGGTCTCGCTGACGAACGCGCCGAGGTCCAGGCGGCCCTGGAGGTAGAGGTCGATCAGCATCGGGAAGTCCCGCGAGGGCAGGCAGTCGCCGTACCAGGAGGACTTCAGCGCGCCGCCGCGCCCGAACACGTCCAGCAGCGGGAGCTCCAGCTGCATCTCCGGCGTCGGCACGCCGACCAGGACGACGGTGCCGGCCAGGTCGCGGGCGTAGAAGGCCTGCTTGTAGGTCTCCGGGCGGCCGACCGCCTCGACCACGACGTCCGCGCCGTTCCCGCCGGTCAGCTCGCGGATCGCCTCGACCGCGTCGGTGGCGGTCGAGTTGACGGTGTGGGTGGCACCGAGCTTGCGGGCGGTGGCGAGCTTGCGGTCGTCGATGTCCACCGCGATGATCTTCGCCGCGCCGGCCAGCCGGGAGCCCAGCACGGCCGCCCCGCCGACCCCGCCGCAGCCGATCACGGCGACCGAGTCGCCGCGGCCGACGTTGCCGGTGTTGATCGCGGCGCCGATGCCCGCCATCACGCCGCAGCCGAGCAGACCGGCGACGGCCGGGTCGGCGGCCGGGTCCACCTTGGTGCACTGGCCGGCCGCGACCAGGGTCTTCTCGGCGAACGCGCCGATGCCCAGGGCCGGGGACAGCTCGGTGCCGTCCAGCAGCGTCATCTTCTGCTTGGCGTTGTGGGTGTCGAAGCAGTACTGCGGGCGTCCACGCCGACAGGCACGGCACTGGCCGCAGACGGCGCGCCAGTTGAGGACCACGAAGTCGCCGGGCGCGACCTCGGAAACGCCCTCGCCGACCGTCTCCACGACACCCGCGGCCTCGTGCCCCAGCAGGAAGGGGAACTCGTCGTTGATCCCGCCCTCGCGGTAGTGCAGATCGGTGTGGCACACGCCGCAGGCCTGGATCCGCACCACCACCTCGCCCGGCCCGGGGTCGGGCACGACGATCGTCGTCACCTCCACGGGCGCGCCCTTGGCGCGTGCGACGACTGCCTTGACCTGCTGGGCCATCCGGTTCTCCTCCGTCGGCCGGTACCCCTGTGTACCGGCGTGACCTGCGTCGACGCGGATCGTACGACCCGCCCACGAAGCCTAGCGCCCGTCACGGCGGGCGGCCGGGGAACGCCCCTGGTGATCCGCCTCACCGGTCGTCCCGGCCCTCCGACGGCACCCTCGGGACCTCGGGCACGGCGCGAGGTGGGGCGCGCGGCCGGCGCTGAGCGCCCATCAGTGCCGCCGTGCCCTCACCACCCCCTCGCCACCCCGGCGTTGGCTGGAATCGTCGCTGACTGTGGCCCGTCGCCCACGTACGGTCGTAGCGAACCCGGCCCACTCGGCACGCCGTCGACCACGCCGCCCGTCCCCGCGCACCGCCCGGATCCACCCCCCGTCGGCCGCCCTCCCAGCGGCCACCGCCCTGGAGTCTGGAGTACGGATGTCCGCCGAGAACAGTGCCACCGGTGCCCGTACCGGCACCGCCACCGACCCCGGTCCCGCCGTCGGCAGCACCACCCAGGCCGTCCTGCCGCCGCTGCACTGCCTGCGGCTGCTCGAACCCGGCCCGCCCCGGCTGGCCGCCCTGCCCACCGGCACCCCCGTCTGGCTGGTCAGCCGGCACGCCGACGTCCGGCAGGTGCTGACCGACCCGCGGCTGGGGCGCGCGCCGCTGCACGCCCCCGGCGCCCCGCCCGTCTCGCTCACCCCGAACCTGCTCGACGACCCGTCCTCGATGCTCAACATCGACGGCGTCGAGCACCAGCGGCTGCGCCGCACCGTGCAGCGCGCCTTCACCCCGCGCGCGATCGCCCGGTGGCGCCCCTGGGTCGCCTCGGTCGTCGAGGGCCTGATCGACGAGCTGATCGACCGGGGCTCGCCCACCGACATCGTGGCCGGCTACACCCGCCCGCTGCCGATCGCCGTGATCAGCCGGCTGATGGGCCTGGACGGCCTCGACAGCAAGCGTCTCGAACACTGGAGCGACCACGCCCTGTCCGCCACCGCGTACTCGGCCGAGGCGATCCGCACCGCGATGACCGAGTTCGCCGGCTTCGGCGCCGAGGTGATCGCCGAACGCCGTGCCGCGCCCGGCGACGACCTCGTCAGCAGCCTGCTCGCGGCCGCCGCCGACACCCCGGGGATCACCGAGGAGCAGATCGTCACGCTCGTCATCGGCCTGGTGGTGGCCGGGCACGAGACCACCATGACCTCGCTCGGCAACGCCCTGGTCTACCTGCTCAGCGACGGGCACGAGGCCTGGCAGCAACTCGCCTCGGACGAGCAGAGCGCGGCCGCCGCCACCGAGCAACTGCTGCGCGCCGTCCCGCTCGGGGACTCCGACGTCCTGCCCGGGCTGCTGCGGCGGGCCGTCGAGGACCTCGACATCGGCGGGGTGCGGATCCCGGCCGGGAGCGTGGTTGCCGCCGACACCGGCGCCGCCAACACCGACCCCGAGGTGTTCACCGGCGACCTGCTGACCGAGCTCTTCTCCCCGCTCGCCGCACCGATGTACACCTTCGGCGCCGGGCCGCACCACTGCCTGGGGGCCTGGCTGGCCCGGATGGAACTGGAGCTCGCCCTGCACCGGCTGGCCCGCCGGCTGCCCTCGCTGCGGCTCGCCGGGACGGCGGCGGCCATCGACTGGCGGCGCGGCCTGCTCACCCGCAGCCCGCAGCACCTGCGGGTCGCCTGGTGACGGGCGGGGAGGCGCCCGGCGCGGCGCCGGCGGTCATCGTCCAGGTGGACCGGGACCGCTGCATCGGCTCAGGCATGTGCGCCGCCACCGCGCCCGGTTCGCTGGCGCTCGGCGCCGACGGGCTCGCCCGGCCGGTGCGGGAGCAGCCGACCGGCGCCGGCGGCGAACCGCTGACCTCGGAACTGGCCGACGCGGTCGACTACTGTCCGGTCGAGGCGCTCTCCCTGTACGGGGTACGGGACGGGCGGCGGATCGACCCGACGGGCTGACCCCGGCCACCCTGCCGATCCGGCCGGCCCCGGCCGAGCCTGGCCGAGCCTGCCGACAGGCGCCGCGCCCCGCCCGGCGCGGCGCCGCCACGACAACGGTGCGCCGGACGGCCCGCGCGGATCAGCCCGCCGCCGCCAGCGCGCTCCGGACCTCCGCCGCCGGATCGCCCTCGTGGTACGGGCGCTCGCTGTCCTCGATGTGGTCCAGGAACTCCTGGTACCGCAGCGCGTAGCCGAAGTGGACCAGCGGCCCGGCCAGCTCCAGCGCGCGTTCCGGCAGGCACCCCGGCACCCGCTCGCGCCAGGCCCGTGCCCACTCCTCGGCGACCTGCGCCCAGCGCTCCCCGTCCACGTAGCCGCGCGGCCGCAGCCCGTCCGCCACCGGGTGGCCGAAACAGGTGTCGGCGAAGTCGATGACCACCAGCCCGGAGCCGTCGGAGCGCCAGTTGCCGGGGTGGAAGTCGCCGTGCACCACGGTCTCCGGCAGCCCGCAGGCGGCGAGCTCCGCGGCCAGCTCCGGCAGGCGCGCGGCCAGCGCCCGGGCGGCGGTCAGCTCCCCGCCCGTCAGCTCGCCCGTCGCGGCCAGCCGGTCCAGCAGGCCAGGGGCGGCGGCGGCCACCGCGCCCGGGGTGCGGTCGGGCAGTGCGGCCGAGGCGGCCCGCCCGTCGGCGGCCAGCGCGGCCTGGGCGGCGACCAGCCCCGGTACGGCGAGCGCCACCTGCTCGGCCGACGGGCCCCAGCAGTCCTCCCCCGCCACGTCGTCGAGCAGCACCCGCCCGTGCGCCGGGTCGGCGGCGAGCACCGTCGGCACCAGCGAGGGCGCGACGGCGGCGAACAGCGCGATCGCCTCCGCCTCGGCCACGTTGAAGGCCGGGTTGATCACCTTCAGCCAGACCGTTCCGGCGGCCGTGGGCAGCCGGAACACCCCGGACAGGTTCCACGTCCGGACCTGCTCCGCCCGCCCGGTGACCGGCCGTCCGGCGGCCGCCGACGCCCGCTCCGCCCAGTCGAGGGCGGCCCGCAGCCCGGCGGGCGTGGCCCACCCGGCCCGCCGCTCGGCCGGGCCCAGCAACGCGTCCAGCTCCGGCCCGGCCGGGCTCGGCGCCCGGTCCGTCGGCCTCTCCAGCGCCTCGGCGTGGTACACCGTGTGCCCGCCCCGGCAGCCCCCACCGCCCGTCACCCCGGCCAGCCGGACCACCGCCACCGCCACCCCGGCCTCCGCCGAGACACGCCCGGTCAGCTCCCCGACCGACGACCACCACGGGTCCGCCAGGTCGAACGGGCCGAGCTGCCCCAGGTGGTCGCCGTCATGGGTGAGGTGGACGGTGGCCGTCCGACCGGTTTCTCGATCCATCCGCGCAGCCTCCCGCACCCGCCCACGGCCGCGCGAGCGATTTTCCGACCGGCCGCGCCCGCAGACACGCGACCCCCGGCCGCCAGTACGGGCGGCCGGGGGTCGGGGGTCGGGTCCTGCTGGGCGGTCAGCCCTCGGCGGAGCGACGACGGCGGGACACCACGACCAGCGCCGCACCGGCGGCGAGGGCCGCGGCGGCGCCGCCGGCCTCCAGGCCGAGGCCCTCGGTGCCGGTGGCCGCGAGCTGGCCGGAGCCGACGGTCGCGCTGCCGGTGGTCCCGGTGGTCGTCCGGGTGACGGCGGCGGTGCCGGTGCCCGTGCCCGAGGTGGTGCGGGCGGCGGCCTGGACGACCTGGCCGCCGGTGGCGGGGGTCTGCGCCGCCGGGGCCGTGGTCGGCTCGGTCGGCCGGGCCGTCGGGTCGGTGCCCGGCTTGGCAGCGGCGGCCTCGTCCTCGGCCCGCGCCTTGGCCCAGCCCTCGATCAGGAAGGTCGCCACGGCCTGCTCGTTGCCGGCCAGCGCGGCGAGCGCGGCCTTCTTGACGGCCGGTCCGCCGGTCTCGGCGAGCTGCGCGACCTGCGCCCGGTTGTCCTTCGCCCGGGCCGTGTACTGGCCCTCCTGGAGGAACTTGACCACGTCCGCGTACGAGCCGTCCATCGCGGTGTTCGCGGCGGCCCGCACCTCGGGACCGCCCTTCGCCATGATCTGGCTGAGCGCCACCCGGGCGTCGTGCTCGCGCTGGACGGGGAGCTCGGTCTCCACGAAGTGGCGCAGCGCGGCGGGCGTCCCGGTGTCCAGCGCCTTCTGGCCCGCCTCCCGCACCCCCGGGCCGGCGGCCGGGTCGGCGAGCAGTCGCTCGATCTCGGCCCGGTCGTCCTGGGCCCGGGCCGTGAACTGACCCTCCTCCAGGAACTTCACGACGTCCGCGTAGGAACCCATCATCGCGGTGTTCGCGGCGTCCTTCACCGCGGGGCCGCCCATGAACATGATCTGGGTGAGCTTGAGCCGGGCGTCGCCCTCGCGCCGGTTGGGGAGCTCGACCTCCAGGAAGTGGCGCAGCGCGGTGGGCGTGCCGGTGTCCAGCGCCTTCTGGGCCGCCTCCCGCGTGTCCGGGCCGGTGGCCGGGTCGGCGAGGATCCGCTCGATCTCGGCCCGGTCGTCCTGGGCGCGGGCCGTGTACTGGCCCTCCTGGAGGAACTTGACGATGTCCGCGTACGAGCCGTCCATCGCGGCGATCGCGGCGGCCTGTACCGCGGGACCGCCCTTGGACATGATCTGGACGAGCTTGACCCGGTCGTCGCTCTCGC
Source organism: Kitasatospora sp. cg17-2 (assembly GCF_054031055.1). Lineage (NCBI taxonomy): Bacteria > Bacillati > Actinomycetota > Actinomycetes > Kitasatosporales > Streptomycetaceae > Kitasatospora > Kitasatospora sp. cg17-2. Next base: position 8,513,485 of record NZ_CM132923.1, on the reverse strand, counting down.
GCCACTTGGGAAGGTCGACCGTCAGGAAGTGCCGCAGCGCGGCGGGCGTCCCGGCGTCCAGCGCCTTCTGCGCCCCCTCCCGCACGAGGCGTCCGGTGGCCGGGTCGGCGAGGATCCGCTCGACCTCCGCCCGGTCGTCCTGGGCCCGGGCCGTGAACTGACCCTCCTCCAGGAACTTGACGAGGTCCGCGTACGAGCCGCGCAGCGCCGTATCGGCGGCCTTCTTGACCGCCGGGCCGCCGACGCCGAGGATCCGGAGGGTGTCCACCCGGTAGTCGATGTAGCGGGCGTTCTGGAGGCCCGTGGTCAGGAACTCCCGCAGCGCGGCGGCGGTCCCGGCGGCCAGCGCCTTCTCGGCGGCCTCGCGCACGGACACGCCGCTGGCCTTGTCGGCGAGGATCCGCCGGACCTCGGCCCGGTCCAGGTCCTCCTGGCCCGCGTCGGTCGGCGCGGCGTCGGGGGTACCGGCGGAACCGTTGTCGGGCCCGGAGGCCCCGGTCGGCCGGGGCGCGTCGGCGGCCGAGGCCGAGGAGGGGAAGAGGACGGCGGGGGCCAGGACGGCGGCCGCGACCACGGCGGACACCTTGGGAAGCTTCATCCGGCAGACCTTGCTTCGTGCGAAGACATCGTGAACGCACGAAGCATAGGGCCTTCAAACGGATCTTCACACCACCATATTTACGGCTCATGAGCATCCGGTGTCACAGACCCACGACGCCGCCCTCTCGCCCCCGCCTGACGCCTTCTCAACAATCAGGAAGCGGAGTCCTCCTGCTCGATGGCGACCGCCGCACCGGAGACCCGGACCCGCGGGGCCGCGGTGCCCAGGTCGACATGGAGAGTGCCCGGTCGGCCCAGGTCCTCGCCCTGGTGGAGGGTGAGGGCGGCCGGGGCGGCGGCCGGATCGAGGTCGCGGAGGTAGGCGCCGAAAGCGGCCGCCGCGGCCCCGGTGGCCGGGTCCTCGACCACGCCGCCGACCGGGAACGGGTTACGGACGTGGAAGACGTCCGGCGCGGCCCGCCACACCAGCTGGACGGTGACGAGGTCCCGGACCGTCATGAAAGCCGCAAGACCGTCGAAGTCGTAGTCGAGCCGGGCCAGCCGGTCCCGGGTCCCGGCGGCGAGGACGAGGTGGCGGGCGCCCGCGTACGCGTACCGGGGCGGCAGCGCGGGGTCGAGGTCCCCGGCGGCCCAGCCGAGCAGGGCGAGCGCCTCCTCCACGTCCGCCGCGGCGGCCTCCTCCACCCGGGGTTCGACGCTGGTGAGGGTGGCCCGCAGGCCGCCGTCCGCGTCCTCCGCCACCTCGACCGGCACCTCGCCCGCCGCGGTGCGGTAGAGGTAGCGGCCGGTGCCGACCCGCTCGGCGAGGGCCACGGCGGAGGCGACGGTGGCGTGGCCGCAGAACGGCACCTCGGTCAGCGGGCTGAAGTAGCGGACGCCGTACTCGCCGGCACCCGGGCCGGGGACCAGGAACGCCGTCTCCGAGTAGCCGACCTCGGCCGCGATCGCCAGCATCCGGTCGGCGCTCAGGCCGGAGGCGTCGAGCACCACGCCCGCCGGGTTCCCCCCGGCGGGGTCTGTGGCGAAGGCGGCGTAGCGGAGGATCTCGGGAGCGGCGGCGGTGGCGGCAGCGGCAGATGTGGCGTCAGTGGTCATGCCCGCACGAACGCGCCCGGCCCGGCCGCTGTTCCCCGTCGATCCAGCCCTGTCGGTGCGGCCCTGTCGATGCGGCCCTGTCGATGCGGCCCTGTCGATGCGGCCTCGTCGACGAGGTCCCCGTCGACGAGGCCCCCGTCACCGCAGCACCGCCTCCAGCAGGTCGGTGCCCAGCCGGGCGCCGACCGTCAGGTCCAGCTGGTACAGCATGTAGCGCCCGCGCCGATGGGTGGTCAGCAGCCCGGCCCGGCGCAGCACCGCCAGGTGCCGGGACACCTCGGGCGCGCTCAGCTGCCAGGCGGCGGCCAGCTCGCCGGTGGTGTGCGGGCCCCGCGCCATGGTGCGGGCGAGCCGGAGCCGGACGGGGTGGGCGAGCGCCTCCAGCCGCTGCTGGACCAACGCGAGCGAGACCGGTTCGGGCACCCCCGGCGCCGCCAGGGGGTACTGCACCACCGGGCGCCAGCCGGCCGCGGACACCACCAGCAGGTGCGGGCGGCCGAACGCGGTCGGGATGAAGGTGACGCCGCCCGCGCCGGTCGCGCTGGTGGTGTTGTCCTGGAGCTTGTCGACCACGATCCGGCGCCGCCCCTCGCCCCCGTCCTCCAGCACGACCGAGGAGGAGACGGCGGCCAGCGCCTCGACCGCGCCGTGCCGCACCAGGAGGTCGGTCTTGCGGCGGGCGTCGGCGGCGAGTTCGGGCAGCACCCGGCGCCAGGCGTCGGTGAAGAAGGCGTCCGCGCAGTCCTCCAGCATCCGCCGGACCATGGCCCGGACGGCGGGCGGGTCGGTGAGCAGCCGGTCCGCGAAGTCCGCCTGCCGGGGGCCGCGGGCGAGCGCCAGCTCCCGGGCCCGTTCCTGTTCCGCCGGGTCGGTGAGCGGCGAGCGCGTCCGGTGGGACAGCCGGGAGACGCCGCAGGTCGTCACGAGCGCGGCCCGGACGTACTGCTCGTCGTCGATCCGGTCGACGGCGTCGAGCTCCTCGGCGAGGGTGGCGCCGGGGATGCCGGGGACGAGGAAGTCGGCGCGCGAGGAGCGCCAGAGGAACTCCGCCTCGGTCAGCCGCTCGGCGAGCGCGGGCGGCACGGTGGCGATGGTGCTCGCCGCCCAGCCGTGCAGGTCGGGGTGGTGCGCCGGTTCGGCGAGCACGTGCAGCACGGCGCTGAGTTCGGCCAGCGGCGAGGGGGTGAAGAGCAGCCGCTCGTCGGGCAGGCCGGTGATGTCGATGGTCAGGCTCACGGCCCCGATCCTGTCACCCGCGCCGGCGCGGTCCGGCGTCGATTGACGGGAGTCGTCAATCGACGTGCGTGCGGGCCGGGTGCGGACGGACGGTACCGGCCATGAGCCTGATCCAGACCCCGAAGCCTGCCCCCACTCCCCCCACCGCTCCCTCCCCCACTGGCGCCGCCACTGGTGCCGACGCCGAACGGCCCCGGAGCGGACCGGCCGCGCTGCTCGGCCTGCTGACCGCCGCCGGCGGGCCCCGCTACGCCGCCGCCCTGCTGGTGGACGCCCTCGGCACCGGACTGCTGCGGCCGTTCCTGCTGCTCTACGGCATCGGCGTCCTCGCCCTGGACGCCGGGACGGCGGGCCTCGCGATGTCCGCCGGCATGGTCGCGGGGCTGCTGGTGCTCCCGCTGACCGGACGGTGGATCGACCTCGGCGCCCGCAGCCTGCCCGCCGCGGCGACGCTGCTGGTCCGGGCGGCCGGGTCGGTGACGCTGCTGCTGGCGGACGGGGTGGCCGGGTTCACGGCGGCGGCGGTGCTGCTCGGCGTGGGCAGCCAGTCCTGGCCCGCCACCCACGCCGCCGTGGTGTCGACGCTCACCGAGGGCCGCACCAGGGACGCCGCGCTCGCGGCCGGCCGGACGCTGCGCAACGCCGGGCTGGGCGCGGGCGCGCTGCTGGCGACGCTGGCGGTGGCGGGCGGCACGGGGACGCTCCAGCTGCTCGCCGGGGTCACCGCGGCGGCCTGCCTGCTGGCGGCGGGGCTGGTGCACTCGCTCCGGGTGTCCGCACCACCGGTGGAGGCACCGTCGCCCGGGCCGTCCGCGGCGACCGCCGCCCCCACCACCGGTCCCGCCCCCGCCTCCACCACCGATCCCGCGCTGCGCCGGATCACCCTGCTCAGCGTCGCCAACCTCCCCTTCGCCTTCACCTTCGACGTCCTGGAGGTGGCCCTGCCGGCCCTGCTGGTGCTGCACCTGCACGCCTCCGCCGCCTGGTCCTCCGGCATCTTCGTCGGCAACACCGTGCTGGTGATCGCCCTCCAGCTGGCCGTGGTGCTCCGGCTCGGCGAGCGGTCCCGGCACACCGTGCTGGCCACCGGCGGGATCGCGCTCACCCTCTCCTACCTGGGCTTCTGGGCGGCCGGCGGGCTCGGCGGCACGGCGGCGGCGGGCGCGGTGGCGGCGGTGTCGGTGCTGTACACGTTCGGCGAGATCCTCTACTCCGGTTCGGGGACGGCACTGGTGGCCGCGACCGCCCCGCCGCACCTGCTGGGCCGGGCGCTGGCGCGCTGGGAGCTGTCGATGGGTGTCGGCCGCGCCCTGGCCCCGGCGGCGCTGACCGCGCTGCTGGCCGTCGGTCCCGGCGTGCTCTGGCCCGTCCTGGCCGGTGCCACCCTGCTCTCCTCGGTCGCCGTGGCCCGGCTGCGCCCGCGCGGGTGAACCGCAGGCCGCCGTCCCCGGGGTGCGGGCGTGCGCCGGGTCGCCGATGCTGGGCGGCGAGGCGTGCACACCCGGCACGCGAGACGTGCGCACCCCGGCACGCAGGACGACGCGCCCGGCCGCGAGGAAGGACACCGTTCATGAGCGCCCTCGACTTCGAGGTCATCGACAGCCCGGACAGCTCGCTCAACAAGACCTCCGTGCTGGTCACCGGCCCCCAGGACGCGCTGCTGGTGGACGCCGGGTTCACCCGGTCCGACGGCCGCCGGCTGGTGGAGCGGATCCGGGCCTCCGGCAAGCGGCTGACCACGGTCTTCGTCAGCCACGGCGATCCGGACTTCTACTTCGGCGCCCAGGAGGTCCAGGACGCCTTCCCGGAGGCCCGGTTCCTGGCCACCGCGTCGACCGTCGAGCACATCACGGAGACCTTCGAGGCAAAGCTCCGCGCCTGGGCGCACCTCGGCCCCGAGCTGCCGACCCGGCTGGTCCTCCCGGAGGTGCTGCCCGGCGACGAACTGGTCTTCGAGGGCCACCGCTTCGAACTGCGCGGCGCCGACTTCCACCTGCCGGACCGGCACTACCTCTGGCAGCACCACCACCGCGCGCTGTTCGGCGGGGTGCTGCTGTTCCAGGGCCTGCACGTGTGGACGGCCGACACCCCGACCCCGGAGCAGCGCTCGGCCTGGATCGACCTGCTGGACGGCATGGCGGCGCTGGAGCCGGAGTTCGTGGTGGCCGGGCACCGGACGGCCGACGCGCCCACCGACACCTCCTCGATCGACCACACCCGCGACTACCTGCGGGGCTTCGAGACCGAGGTCGGCCGGGCGCCGGACGCGGCCTCGGCGCGGGAGGCGCTGGACCAGCGGTTCCCCGGGCTGGGCATGCCGCTGGCGGTCGACCTCGGGACGAAGGTCGCCAAGGGCGAGCTGGTCTGGGGCTGAGCGCGATGATCGAGATTCCGAGGGCCGCGGCCGCGTTCGCCGAGTCGGACGCCCCGGCCGACGTGGTCCGCCGCCAGTACCTGGCCTCGGCGCGCGGCGACCTGGCGGCGCTGCGGGCGACGCTCGCCGAGGACGTGGAGTGGACGGAGATGGCGGGATTCCCGCTGGCCGGCACCTACCGGACGCCGAAGGGCGTGACGGGCGGGGTGATGGACCGGCTGGCCGCCGAGTGGGAGGACTGGGCGGCGCACGACGACCGGTACGTGGTGGACGGCGAGGACGTGGTGGTGCTGGCCCGCTACACGGCGGTGCACCGGGCCACCCGGCGGGCGCTGAACGTGCGGGTGGCGCACCACTTCACGGTGCGCGGCGGGCGGATCGTGCGGTTCGAGCAGTTCACGGACACCGCCCTGGTCCGGGACGCGATGACTCCCTGAGCACTCCCCCGATCCCGCTCCCGCTCCCGGGCGGCGTCACCCGTTCGGGGGAGCCGCGGCGGCGCGCCGGACGCCGTCTCGACAGGCTCGCCGGCCGGCGGCAGGCTGTCCGTGGTTTCCGCCGCAGAGCGAGGAGTTCAGCATGGCCACGGACAGTACGGGCACCGACGGCGCCGGGCGGCAGCGTCCCATCGTGATCGTCGGCGCCTCCCTCGGCGGCGCGAAGGCGGCGCAGGCGCTGCGCGAGGCCGGGTACACCGGCGGCATCGTGCTGATCGGCGAGGAACACGAGCGCCCGTACGAGCGCCCGCCGCTCTCCAAGGGCTATCTGCTGGGCAAGAGCTCCCGGGAGAAGATCTACGTCCACCCGGCGCAGTGGTACGCGGAGCACGACGTGACGCTGCGGCTCGGCACCCGGGTGGTGTCGATCGACCCCGCCGCGCACACGGTGACGCTGGCCGACAACGGGCGGGTGGAGTACGCCAAGCTGCTGCTGACCACCGGTTCGGTGCCGCGCCGGCTGCCGGTTCCCGGCGGGGACTTCGGCGGTGTGCACTACCTGCGCCGGGTGGAGGACAGCGAGCGGATCCGCAAGGAGTTCCGCCCGGGCGCCCGGATCGTGGTGATCGGCGCGGGCTGGATCGGCCTGGAGACGGCGGCCGCGGCCCGGACGGCGGGCGCCGAGGTGACGGTGCTGGAGGCGGCCGAGCTGCCGCTGCTGCGGGTGCTCGGCCGCGAGGTGGCCCAGGTCTTCGCCGACCTGCACCGCGCCCACGGCGTGGACCTGCGGTTCGGGGCGAAGGTCGCCGAACTGACCGGCGCGGACGACCGGGTCACCGGCGTCCGCCTCGGGGACGGCACGGTGGTACCGGCGGACGCGGTGGTGGTGGGCGTCGGCATCGCCCCGGACACCGAACTCGCCGAGGCGGCCGGACTGGAGGTGGAGAACGGGATCAAGACCGACGAGCACCTGCGCACCTCGGACCCCGACATCCACGCGGCCGGCGACGTCGCCAACGCCTACCACCCGCAGCTGGGGCGCCACATCCGCGTCGAGCACTGGGCCAACGCCGTCAACCAGCCCCAGACGGCGGCCCGCGCGATGCTCGGCGAGGACGCGGTGTACGACCGCGTCCCCTATTTCTTCTCGGACCAGTACGACCTCGGCCTGGAGTACGTCGGCTGGGTGGAGCCGGGCGGCTACGACCGGGTGGTGTTCCGGGGGGACGTGGCGACCCGGGAGTTCATCGCCTTCTGGCTGGCCGAGGGCAAGGTCCTGGCCGGTATGAACGTGAACGTCTGGGACGTCACCGACCCGATCCGTTCGCTGATCCGCTCGGGACGGGTCATCGACCCGGCCCGCCTGGCGGACCCCGAGGTGCCGCTCGGCGACGTCTGATCCGGCACGGGCCGAGCCCCGCCCCCGCACGGCCGAACGGCCCGCTCCCGGAAGGCTGTTTCCGGGGGCGGGCCGTTCGGTGTTTCCCAGGGGTGGCTCAGGCGTGGCTCGGGTGTGGCTCAGGCGACGGGCGGGAAGGCCTCGGCATCGGGCTTCAGGAGCTGGCCGGGGGCCGGGGCCTTCTGGTTCACCAGGTAGTCGGTGACCAGCTTGTTCAGTTCCTTGCTGCGGCCGACGGCGCAGTGCTCGACCACGTCGACCGAGACCAGCACGGCGTTGCCCAGCTGGCGCTGCATGCGCTGCGCGAAGCCGTAGTTGGTCGCCGGGTCGTAGAGGTTGCCGATGACCATCACCGGGGCGGCGGTCTTGCGGTTCCACGGGCCGGTGAAGGTCTCGGCGTCGCGGGCCGGGGCCGGCCAGGAGGCGCAGGTCGGGCCGTCGAAGGCCTGGTAGCGGCCGAAGGTCGGCGACTCCTTCTCCCACGGCTTGGCCAGGTTGGCCAGGGTCCACGGGTTCGACGGGTACGGCTTGTCCTGGCAGTTGACGCCGTAGTAGGAGTCGTCGGAGGAGTACGGGGTCTCCGGCAGCGCCTCGCGCAGGGCGTTCGGCACGGTCCTGGCGAGCACCTTGGCGTTCTCGACGACGGCCGGGTCGACGGCGGGCGCGGCGGCGGGCGCGCCGGCGGCCAGGCCCTGCGGGGCGGCGGCCGGGGCGTTGAGCACCTGGTGGATCGCCTGCAGCGACACCGCGAGCGGCGCCTGGAGGCGCTGCGCGTAGAGGGAGCTGGCGACCTGGCTGGTGAAGCTGGACAGGGTGACCTGGGTACCGTCCGGCAGGGTGACCGGGCTGGTGCGCAGGTGGTCGCGGAGGGCGTCGAACTTGGCCCGGGTGTCGCCCTCGCCGAAGGCGCAGCGCGGGGCGCCCGCGGTCTGGCAGCGCTTCAGGAACTCGGTCAGGGCGACCTCGAAGCCGGTGGCGCGCTGACGGTCGTACTCGACGCCGTTGTGCATCCGCAGGTTGGGGTCGACGTTGCCGTCGACGATCAGGGCGCGCACCTTGTCCGGGTACATGCCCGCGTAGGTGGCGCCGATCAGGGTGCCGTAGGAGAAGCCGGCGAAGTTCAGCTTGCTGTCGCCGACGGCGCGCCGCATCCGGTCGAGGTCGCGGACCACGTTGATGGTCGACATGTGCTCGATGAGCGGGCCGGCGTTGCGCGAGCAGGCGTCGCTGTAGTCCTCGGTGGCGTCGATGGTCTGGGCTATCTCGGCCCTGGTCACCGGGACGCCGATCATGCGGTCGTTGACGGCCGCGGCCTCTTCGTCGGTGGTGAAGCACTTCAGCGGGTTGCTGCGGGCCACACCGCGCGGGTCGAAGCCGACCAGGTCGAAGCGGTCCTGGACGTCCTTGCCGAAGCGGGTGGTGGTCGCCCACAGGTAACCGCTGCCGCCCGGGCCGCCGGGGTTGAGGAACAGCGAGCCGATCCGCTTGGCCGGGTCGCTCGCGCGACGGCGCATCATCGCGATGCCGGTGGTCTCGCCCTTGGGGTGGTCGTAGTCGAGCGGCACCTGGTAGACGGCGCAGTCGTAGATCTTGGGGTCCGGCTGGCTCGGATCGGGGTTGCACGGCTTCCAGTCGACCGGTGCCACCTTGGCCTCGGCGGCTGCGCCGGGGGCCGGTGCTGCGACGGCCGCCGCGGCCGAGCCTGCGACGAGGGCGAGGGCACTGGTGACCGCCAGTACCGTGCCGGTGAATCGGGACACGAAACCTCCTCCGGTTCTGCGAACGCCGGACAGCCTGTCAGCCCTCGATCAACAGCGGAAGACGTGCGTGACCGCAGATTCTTGCGAGGAGTGCCCGATTGGCCGTCAATATCCTTTATCGGAGCCAGATTGACGGGAAACAGTGCGGCCGATGGCCGAAGATCATCATTAACCGTATGGTCTGGCAGCCCGGGGGCGCGCCGCGAGCGGCGGACGCCGGGTCGTGCGCCTGCGCTCCGTTGACCGTGTACAGCCCCGACTCGATACTCGGCGTTGCGAAACCCGACCGAACCGTTCCCGAGGATTCGCCGGCCACCACCGGCGGAGAGGTGGACAGTCATGGGCTTCCCGACCACACACGACGACGACCCCGCACCGGGCCCCCGGCCCGACCGGCGCACGGTCCTGACCCGGGCACTGGGCCTCACGGCGGTGGCCGGTCTGGGCGCCGTGGCCTCGATCGGGGCCACGGCCGGACCGGCGGCGGCCGAGGAGGGCAAGGACGGCAGGGAGAGCAAGGAAGGCAAGGAGGCCGAGGGCGCCAGGATCCTCGCCAGTCAGACCGACTGGCGGTTCTGCACCAAGTGCTTCGGCCTGTACTTCCGCGGCTACCCCACCGACGGCGCCTGCCCGGCGGGCGCGGGCCACGACTCGTCCGGCTACAACTTCAACATCCCGCACGACATCCCCGAGACCCCGACCGCCCAGCACAACTGGCGCTTCTGCACCAAGTGCTACGGCATGTTCTTCTGGGGTTACCCCGACAACGGCCGCTGTCCCGCCGGAAACGCCCACGCGGCGGCCGGCTACGACTTCGTCCTCCCGCACGACATCCCGGAGCCCCCCGGCTCGCAGCGCAACTGGCGCTTCTGTCCCAAGTGCTACGGCCTCTACTTCTACGGCTACCCCACCAACGGCGTCTGCCCGGCCGGGAACGCCCACTCGGTGGCCGGGTACGACTTCGTCCTCCCGCACCTGTAACCCGATCCCCGGGTGCGGGCGGGGCACCGCGCCCGCACCCGGCCCCCGGGGCGAAGACCGGCCTCAGCCGGTGGGGGTGAGCGGCGCGGTGGCCGGAGCGGGGGTGAGCCAGGAGGAACGGTCGCGCTCGGCGTACCGGACCGCGGGGCCCATGGCGCAGCCGGCGGCGAGGAAGAGGACACCGAGGACCAGCCAGCCCGGGCCGCCGCCGTCGAGGAGGAGGGTGGTCAGCAGCAGCGGTCCGGCGGTGCGGGCCACCGCCACGCCGGTGCCGAAGAAGCCCTGGTACTGGCCGAGCCGGTCGGCCGGGGCCAGGTCGAAGGCGATCTGCCAGGATCCGGCGGACTGCTTCATCTCGCCGAACACCTGGAGCACCGCGCCGCCGACGAGCAGGGCCGCCACCGCCCAGACCGGGACGGGCGCGGCCGAGAGCGCGAAGACCGCGCAGGAGGCGAGCAGGACGGCGCCGGCCTGGCGGACGGCCCGGGCCGCGGAGGGCAGGCCGGTGACGGCGCGGGCGGTGCGGACCTGGAGGAGGGTCACGCCGACGGTGTTGAGGACGAAGAGGGCCGAGCCGAGCCAGCCGAGTTGCGGGGCGCGGTCGGCGATCCAGAGCGGGATCACCAGGCTGAGCAGGGGCATCCGCAGCAGCAGCACGGTGTTGACCAGCGTCACGACCGCGTAGCGGCGGTCGGCCAGCACCGCGAAGCCGCCGTCCCGGCCCTTCCGGGCCGTCGCACCGTCCGCCCCGGCACCGCCCGCCGCACCGGCCACCGCGACGGTCGCCGGGACCACCGCCGGGAGCCGCAGCAGGATCAGGCCCGTGGCCAGGAAGCCGAGCGCGGTCAGCGTGAACGCGGCGAGGAAGGCCACCCTGGTCCCGACCGTGAGCGCGACGCCGCCGAGCGCGGCGCCCACCGCCAGCCCGGCGTTGAGGGTGGCCTGCAGCCGGGCGAGCGCCGCCGTCCGCTCGCCCTCCGGGACGAGGCCGCCGACCAGTGCCTGCCGGGCCGCGCCCAGTCCGGACTGGGCGGTGGCGTAGAGGCAGGCGGCGACCAGGAACGGCAGGAAGTCGTCGACCACGAGGAACGAGGCGACCACCGCCGCCGTGACGAACGCCAGCGCCGCCGCCGTGCCCCGGGGGCCGCGCCGGTCGGCGAGGTGGCCGAGCGGTACGCCGGCGACCGAACCGATCGCCCAGGCCACCGCGAGGCCGAGGCCGAGCCGGGTCGGCGAGAGACCGACGATCCGGGTGAAGTAGAGCGCCGAGCTGGTGTAGTAGGCGCCGTCTCCGATCGCGCTCACCAACTGGGCTGTCGCAAGGGTTCGTTGGGATCCGGACAGCGGGGTGCGGCGGGACGGCACGATGCTCCTGGGGTGGTGGGCCATCAGTGGTTCTTCGGTGTGGACACCAGTCTGTGCCGATGGCGGACCACGCGGAAGGTCCAGTGGATCATCATGATCCTGGGCCGCTTCGGCAAATCGTTTTCCGGAGGACCGCGCTCCGGGTCGCCCCCGCTCCGGCGCCGACCTCACCCCGCCCGCCCCTGTCCGCCCGCACGCGCCCCCTGAGTAGGCGTCACTCGTACGGCGGTACCGTGCGCCCTGCGCGGCGTGTCACGCGCCCTCTGTGTCCGCCCGATCCGACATCCGCACAGATGTCCGAGCATGCCCCAAGTGCCCGTGTTGACCGGCCAGTAGGCCCCTCCTATGCTCATCCGCGTTCTCATTGGCGAACGTGGACACGACCAGAACGTGGCCGCCGTCGCACGCACCGTCCGGCACCGCCCGGCACCGGGGCGGGACCCTCACGGCCCGCCCGTCCGGAGCCGTCACCCGGCGAGAGGGGCTCCTCCCATCAACATCTCCATCGTGCCCCCGGCCGGCACGGACCCCGCCGCCGAGCAGCCGCCCGCCCCCCAGCAGGGGCCCGCGGCCGAGCAGTTGCCCACCGCCGAGCGGCGGCCCGCCGACACCGACACCGACACCGACACCGACCGCCGACGCTTCCTCACCTATCTGCTCGCCGCGCCGACCCTCACCGTCGCCGCCCGGGCCGGACTCGACGCCGTCGCACCCGCCACCGCCCGGGCCGCCGCGGCCGCACCGGCGCCGGCCCCGCCCGCTCCGGCGCCCGCAGCGGCCGCGCCGTCCGCCGCCCCCTCCCAACTGATCGGCCTGCCCGGCATCCCGGACATCGTCGACCTCGGTCAGGCCCTGCAGGTCGCCGGCCTGCCCACCGCTCACCTGCTCGTCCTGGAGATCACCACCGCCGGCCGCGCCGTCCTCCACCTGCCCCGCCTGGAGGTCGGCCAGGGACTGACCACCACGGTCGCCATGATGGTCGCCGAGGAACTCGACGCACGGCTGTCCGATGTCGACGTCCCGCTCTCCGACAGCCGCCCCGACCTGCTGTTCAACCAGCTCACCGGCGCCTCCAACTCGGTCCGCACGCTCTACGACCCGGTGCGCGGCGCGGCCGCCGCCGCCCGGGCCCGGCTGGTCACCGCCGCCGCCCGCCGCTGGTCGCTGCCCGCCGACACCCTGCGCACCGCCGACTCCGCCGTCACCGCCCCCGACGGCCGTCGGGCCGGCTACGGCGAACTCGCCGTCGAGGCCGCCGCCGTCGCGGTGCCCGCCGTCCCCGCCACCCCCAAGCCGCCCGAGCAGCGCCGGGTGATCGGCCGCCCCACCGGCCGGATCGACGCCCGCGACATCGTCACCGGCCGCGCCAAGTACGCCGGCGACCTCGCCGTGGCCGGCGCGGTGCCGACCGTCGTCGCCCGGCCCACCACCATCAACGGCACCCTCGCCTCGCTCGACGCCTCCGCCGCCCGCGCCATGCCGGGCGTGCTCGCGGTGGTCACCGTGCCGACCGGGGTCGCCGTCCTCGCCGAGACCTTCGACCAGGCCCTCAAGGCCCGCGACGCGCTGCGCACCACCTGGAACCCGGGCCCGGTCGCCGCGCTCTCCGACCCGGACATCCGGGGGAAGCTGCGGGCCGCGCACGCGCCGTTCCTGATCCCGCCGCTGCTCACCCAGTACGTGGACGGCGAGTTCGACTTCGCCTTCGTCAACCACGCGCCGATGGAGGTGCTGACGGCGATCGCCGACGTCCGCCCGAACCGCGCCGAGTTCTGGTTCGCCGCGCAGACCCCGATCGTCGCGCAGCAGACCCTCGCCGCCGAACTCGGCCTGCCGCAGGACGCGGTGACGGTGCACGTGGTGCGCGGCGGCGGGTCCTTCGGCCGCCGCCTCTTCTTCGACGCCGCCGTGGAGGCCGCGCGGATCTCCCGCGCCGCGGGCCGCCCGGTCAAGCTGATGTGGACCCGCAACGACGACATGCGGCACGGCCGGATGCGCCCCGCCAGCCACCACCGGGTCCGCGCCACGTACGGGCTCGGCCAGGTGCTCAGCTACGAGCACCGCGCCGCCACCGTGACGACCGACTTCGGCCACGGACTCGGCGAGGCGCTCACCGCCGCCGGCTTCCAGCTCTCGGTCGCCGGGCTCTCGCTCGCCCAGGCCTTCTTCCTGCTCAGCCAGAGCAACCCGTACAACCTGGGCGTCCCCACCCAGTTGCTGGCCGAGGTGCCGCTGAGGATCCCGACCGGCAGTTGGCGCTCGGTCTACTCGGGCACCGTCCGGGTGGCCGACGAGATCATGGCGGACGAACTGGCCCGCCGCCTCGGCCAGGACCCGGTCGCCTTCCGCCGCGCCCGGCTGCGGGAGCCGGCCGGCCGGGCCGTGCTCGACACGGTCGCCCGGGCGGGCGGCTGGGGCCGCGCCATGCCGGCCGGACAGGCCCAGGGCATCGGCTACCACGCCGAGAACGGCGGCCGCGCCGCCTACCTGGTCGAGATCGACGCGGCCGACCCGAAGCAGCCCCGGGTCACCAAGGCCGTGATCGCCGCCGACGTCGGCACGGTGATCAACCCCACCGGCCTGGAGGCGCAGCTGACCGGCGCGCTGATCGACGGGATCTCGGTGATCCTCCAGGCCGGCAACCACATCGACGGCGGCGCCGTGCGCGAGGGCAGCTTCGGCGACTTCCACTACGCCCGGCAGCGGCACACCCCGCCGGTGGTCGAGATCCACCTGCTGCCGCCGAGCGGACCGCCCGGCGGCGCGGGCGAACTGGGCGTCCCGGCGGCCTCCGCCGCCGTCGCCAACGCCTACGCCCGGGCCACCGGGACCAGCCCGCGGTCCTTCCCGATCAACTTCTGACCTCGCTCGACCTCCGACCGCCCGACCACGTCCGGCCCCGCCGACCCGACCGACCCGTCCGACCACGTCCGACCCGCTCCCCACGAACCCCACGAACCCCACGAGCCCCCGAGGAACGCGCCTCCGATGCCCAGCCACACCTTCGTCCTCAACGGCCGACCGGTCACCGTCGAGGCACCGGACGACATGCCGCTGCTCTGGGTACTGCGCGACAAGCTGGGCGTCACCGGCCCCAAGTACGGCTGCGGCGTCGGCGTCTGCCGCGCCTGCACCAGCCACCTGGACGGCGAGGAGATCCAGCCCTGCACCGTGCCGGTCAAGGACTGCGCCGACCGCCGGGTCACCACCATCGAAGGACTCGCGGACGGCGACACCCTGCACCCCGTCCAGGAGGCCTGGCTGGACTGCGACGTCGCCCAGTGCGGGTTCTGCCAGCCCGGCCAGATCATGACGGCGGTCGCGCTGCTGCGCCGCAACCCCGCGCCCACGGACGCCGACATCGATCTGATCCAGAACATCTGCCGCTGCGGCAGCTACCCCCGGATCCGCGAGGCCGTCAAGCGCGCCGCCGCCGCCGCGACCGCGACAACGACCGCGACAACGGCAGCGACAGCGACAGCGACAGCGACCGGCGGCAGCTGAGTCAGGACTGGTCCCAGGCGTCGACGGTCAGCAGCGCCTCCGCCGGACAGGCGGCGATCAGGTCCGGGTACAGGTCGCGGCGCCGGATCCCGGCTCCGAACACGGATCCGTCCACGAGCAGCGGCAGCACCTCGCCCGCCCGGGCCGTGTACCGCTGCGGGTAGCCGTCGAACCGCAGCTGCTCCGCCCGCCCGGCCGCGACCAGCCCGGCGATCCAGTCCAGCCCGCCGATCCCGGTCTCCCACTTGGCCAGTACGACGTCCTCGCCGTCCCCCGCCGCCGGTACCGTCACCACGAACCACCAGCCGAGCATCCGAGCCCCCTCCCCCGCCGCGCCACCGCGATCCCCCCGAGCGTACGCGGCGCCGCGCGCCCGCGGTGTTCGTTCGCCGCGCCCGCCCCGCCCATGATCGAATCATCCGTCGGGACCGGTCGGTGAGCAGGGGGAGACGGACATGGTGAGCAGCGGCGGGCGGGTGGCCGTCCTCGGCGGCGGGGTGGCCGGGCTCACGGCGGCGACGGAACTCGCCGAGCGCGGCTACCGGGTGACGGTGGTGGAGCCGACCGGCTGGGGCGGCAAGGCCCGCAGCTCCGCCGTCCCCGGCACCGGGACCGGTGGACGCCTCGACCTGCCGAGCGAGCACGGCTTCCGGTTCTTCCCCGGCTTCTACCGGAGCCTGCCGGACACGCTGCGCCGGATCCCCTTCGCCGGGCAGCCGGACGGCGTCGCCGGCAACCTCCGGGAGGCCACGCACATGCTGACGGCCCGCTCCGGCCGGGTCGGCGAACTCCTCACGGACGTCTCGCTCGCGGCCGGGGCACGCAGCCCGCTGGAGTTCCTCCGCGCCACCGGCCTGCGCCCCGGCAACGGGACCGCCCTCGGTCCCGGCCTGACCGACGAGGAACTGCTCTACTACGCGAACCGGCTGCTGGTCTACATGACCAGCAGCGACGAACGGCGGCTCGGGCAGTGGGAGTCCACCTCCTGGTGGGACTTCACCCGCGCCGACGGCGCCTCGGAGGAGTACCGCCGGACGTGCGTGGTCGGGAACACCCGGACGGTGGTGGCGGCCCGGGCCGAGGTGTGCAGCACCCACACCGTCGGCGGCTTCCTGGAGGCGTTCGGCTACGGCTTCCTCGGCCTCGGCGAGGTGCAGGCCGCCGACCGGGTGCTGAACGCCCCGACCAGCACCGCCTGGATCGACCCGTGGGTCGCGCACCTCGGCACCCTGGGCGTCCGGACCGAACTCGGCTGGGCCGTGGAACGGCTGACGGTGGCCGGGGGCTCGGTCACCGGAGCGGTGCTGCGCGGACCGCTCGGGCAGCGCGAGGAGCTGACCGCCGACCACTACGTCTGCGCGCTGCCGGTGGACCGGATCGGGGCCCTGCTGGAACGCGGGCTGGCCGCCGCCGACCCGGAGCTGAAGAGCGTCACGGAACTGCGGACGGACTGGATGGTGGGCATCCAGTTCTACCTGACCGAACCGGTGCCGGTGGTCCGCGGCCATGTGCAGTACCTGGACTCGCCCTGGGCGCTGACCTCGATCAGCCAGGCCCAGTTCTGGGACCGCGACTTCCGCGCGACGTACGGCGACGGCACGGTGGCCGACTGCCTGTCGGTCGACATCTCGGACTGGGACACCCCCGGCATCCGCTACGGGAAACCGGCCCGCGAGTGCACCAGGGCCGAGGTCGCCGCCGAGGTCTGGGCCCAGCTCTGCGACGGACTGAACGGCCCCGGCCGGCCGACCCTGCACCGGGGGCTGCTGCACTCCTGGCACCTGGACCCGGCGGTGCGCGGCCTGGACGGACCGGGCCCGGCCGTCAACGACGAGCCCCTGCTGATCAACACCACCGGCTCCTGGGCGGCCCGCCCGGCCGCCGCGACCGCCGCGCCCAACCTCTTCATGGCCGGCGACCACGCCCGGTGCCCGGTCAACCTGGCCACCATGGAGGGCGCCAACCAGTCGGCGCGGCTGGCGGTCAACGCGCTGCTCGCGGCCGCCGGGGACGACGCCGCGCCGGCCGAGGTGCACGAGCTCCACCGGCCCGCCGAACTGCGGCGGCTGAAGGAGGTGGACGCCGAACTGTTCCGCCAGGGCCGGGCGCACATCCTGGACGGTCCGGCCCCGTGGGAGGAGGCCGGACGGGGCGCGTGACCGGGTGGCCGGGCACGAGTACGCGTGACCGGGTGTCCGGCGTCAGCGCTCCCGGTCGGTGATCAGCCCGGCCAGCGCCACCAGCTCTGCCGCGGCGGCGGGGTCCCCGGTGAGCGCGCCCAGCCGGTCACGGGCCGAGGCCGCGTGCCCGGCGGCCCGCTCCTCGGTCCACCGGCGCCCGCCGGCCCGCTCCACCAGCAGCGCGAGCCCGGCCGGGTCCACCGCCTCCCCGGCGGCGGCCCGCCGGTACTGCTCGGCGAGCCGGTCGCCGTCCGCCGTGCCGGATTCGAGGGCCGCCACCACCGGCACCGAGAGCTTGCGCCGACACAGGTCGTTGAAGACCGGCTTGCCGGTCACCGCCGGGTCGCCCCAGATCCCCAGCAGGTCGTCCACCAGCTGGAAGGCCATCCCGAGGTCATGGCCGAACGCCGCCCACCCGGCCACCGCCTCGGGCCCGGCCCCGCCGTACAGCGCGCCCAGGCGACAGGCGCAGGAGAACAGCGAGGCGGTCTTGGCCGCCACCATCTCCAGGCACTCGTCCGGGCCCACCCCGTCCCTCCGCTCGAAGACGAGGTCGAGGCTCTCCCCCACGGCCAGGTCGACCAGCGTCGTCAGCAGCGCGGCCGAGGCCTCCCGGCCCACGCCGTCCCCGTCGCCGTCCTCCTCTCCGACCACCAGCACGTCGAGGACGGTGAGCAGCAGCCCGTCCGCCGACCGCGCGGCCGCGGAGGGCCCGAACACCCGCCAGGCGGCCTCCCGGTGCCGCCGCACGGTGTCGCCGTCCAGCACGTCGTCGTAGAGCAGGGAGAGGTTGTGCACCACCTCCACCGCGGCGGCGGCCGGTACCGCGCGCCGCCGGTCCCCGCCGACCGCCCCGGCGCAGGCCAGCGTCAGCGCCGCCCGGACGAACTTCCCGCCCTGCCCGGAGCCTTCCCCGGACCAGCCGAACTGGTACGCCGCCACCTGCCCGGCGCTCCCGCCCAACCGGTCCACCCAGGTGCGCAGCTGAAGCTCGCACGCCTCCCCGGCCGCCCTCAGCAGCCGCTCGGCCGACACCTCTCCCGTCACGACCCCGCCCCTCCGTCCGTTCCCCGCGCCTCCGCCCACGCACTGCGACGATCTTCCCCCGCCTCCGTGTGCGCGGGACCACCGAGGTCCCGCCCGGGGTCCGGCCTGGTGGCGAGGGGCTGGTCCGCCTAGGGTGGGGCGGCACCAATGTCGCTTGTCCAAGGGGTGGTTGAGGATGATCCGGCGCCGATCGCTGCTGACCTTCGCGGGCGTGGGAGGTGCGGCGCTGACACTGCCGGGTGCCGCCGCCGCGCAGGCCGTTCCCTCCCCTGCTCCGGCTGCCGCTCCCACCGCCGCCGGGCCGGGGCCGATCGACCTGCCGGCGCCGACGGTGCGACGGCCGGTCGGCACGGTGTCACTGCGGCTGGTCGACCAGGACCGGCAGGACCCGTTCGCCCCGGCGCCGGGACCGCGCGAGCTGATGGTGCAGCTCTGGTACCCCGCGACCGGGACCGCCGGGCGGGCGCGCGCGGCGTACTCCACGGAGCGGGTGGCGGCCGTGCTGGATCGGACCGCCTTCCTCAACCCGGGCACGTTCGGCCGGCTGCGCCCGACCGCGCGGGTGGCCGCGCCGCCTGCGCCGGGGGCGCTCCCGCTGCTGCTGCTCGGGCACGGCCGCAAGGGCGGGCGCAGCAACTGCACCGCGCTGGCCGAGGAGTTGGCCGCGCACGGCTACCTGGTCGCGGCGCTCGACCACACCTACGACGCGGCCGCCGTCGAGTTCCCGGACGGCCGGGTGGTGCTCAGCGCACTGGAGGACGAGCCCGCCGACTGGGACGCCGCCGAACGCAAGGAGATCGCCGTCCGGGCCGCCGATCTCCGCTTCGTGGCAACGGAGTTGACCACCGGCCGGACGGTCCGGCGGCACCCCGGGCTGCCGTGCGGCGACCCGGGGCGGATCGGTGTGCTCGGCCACTCGTTGGGCGGCGCGGCGGCCGCCGAGGCGGTCCGGCAGGACCGGCGGTTCGCGGCCGGACTGGACCTGGACGGCGGACTCTTCGGCTCGCCGGTGCCGGACGAGGGCCTGGACCGGCCGTTCCTGCTGTTCACCGCGCTCGACGACCACGACACCTGGCGGCGCTGGCGCGAGCACCAGCGCGGTTGGGGGCGGCACCTGCGGCAGCGGGACTCCGGCCATCTGAGCTTCACGGACCTGCCGCACGTGGCCGGCCCGGGGCACCTGGCCGACCACGCGCCGCCGGAGGTCTACACGCAGTTGTTCGGCACCATCGCGCCGGAGCGCGCGACCGAGCTGGCCCGGACGTATGTACGCGTGTACTTCGACCGGTTCCTGCGCGGGCGCCCCTCGCCGCTGCTGAACGCCCCCTCGCCGCGGCACCCGGAGATCTCGTTCGTCTGGAGCCGCGGCTGAGGTGGGGTTCGAGCGACCCGCCCTACCCGACGGCCTCGGGGTCGCGGCCGAAGAACGCGGCGAGCCGGTCGTACACCGGCGCGTCCTCGGCGACCGCGATCTCCGGGCCGAAGGCGCGCTGCTCCTCCTCGCTTCCCCGGTACTCGGGCCGCAGCGCACCGCGCCCCCAGACCAGTGCCGCCTGCCCGACCTCGTGGTCCAGCCCGGCGGTGGACTGGCCGGTGGCCCGGGCGAGGTCCCAGCCGTGCACGGCGAACTCGGCGATCTGCTGGTCCACCGGGAAGCGGGCCGGCAGTTCCCCGACGCCGGGGATCTCGATGACACCGCCGAGGTCGCCCGCTCCGCGCCAGGCGGCCACCAGTCGCTCCGCGCCGCTCTCGAAGCGGTGCAGCCAGTCGTCCTCGACCCGCTCGAAGGGCTCCGACCAGTCGGGCGTGCCGCCCTCCGCCCGGACGGTGAACTGCCGCAGGTCGTTCAGCAGGTGGCTGATCAGCTGTCCGACGTCCCAGGACCGGCAGGAGGTCGGGTGGCCGGCGAGTTCGGTGCCGACGCCGTCGATCAGCCCTGCGGTCTGCGCGAGCGCGCGGGCGAGCAGCTCGATCGGGTCTTCCGCTCCGGTCATGACGCACCTCTCCGTCGGCGGGGCCGCTCCGGCCCCTCACGCGGGACCCGTGCGCCGGCGCGCGGCCGTTCGGACGCGCGCCCGCACACGTGGTCGGACCGGCCGATCGTAAACGCGGGCACCGACAACCGGCCCGGAGCAACACCCCGGGCCGGTCGTCGGTGCGTCCGACGTGTCCGGCGCGTCCGGCCGGTTCGCGGCGGGCCGCACCGGGTCCCCGGCGTGTCCGACCCGTCCGACGTGTCCGGCCGGTCGTCGGCGGGTCGGACCCGGATCAGCCGGCGAAGCCGCCGTCCACCGCGATCTCGGCGCCGGTGATGTACCGGCCCTCCGCACCGGCCAGGTGCGCGATCATGGCGGCGACCTCGGAGGGCCGGCCGAAGCCGCCGGCCGAGGTGAAGCCGGACTGGAAGTCGGCACCCGGGCCGTCCGCCGGGTTCAGCTCGGTGTCGATCGGGCCGGGGTGGATCACATTGACGGTGATCCCGCGCGGGCCCAGCTCGCGGGCCAGCGACTTGGTGAGCCCGATCATCGCGGCCTTGCTGGTGGCGTAGAGGCTGCCGCCCCCGAACGCCGCCCGCTTGGCCATGCAGCTGCCGATGGTGACGATCCGTCCGCCCTCGGTCAGATGGGCCGCGGCCGCCTGGGCGAACAGGTACGGCGCCCGGACGTTGACGTCCAGCACCCGGTCGACGTCGGCGAGGGCGGTCTCCTCGATCGGGCCCATGTGGCCCACCCCGGCGTTGTTGACCAGGATGTCGAGGCGGCCGAAGCGCTCGGCCACCGCCGCCACCGCGGCGCGGACCGCCTCCGGGTCGGCGCTGTCGGCCCGGACCGCCCAGCCGCGCCGGCCCATCGCGGTGATCTTGGCCGCGACGGCCTCGGCCCGCTCGGCGCTGCCCAGGTAGGTCACCACCACGTCGGCGCCGTCCTCGGCGAGCCGCAGGGCCACCGCCTCCCCGATCCCCCGACTGCCGCCGGTCACCAGAGCCACCTTGCCGTCGAGCGCCGCGATACCGGTCGTGATCGTCATCTCGTCAGAACTCCTCGTGTCGTTCGTGGACATGACTCGATCCTCGGCCGTGGCGGTCCCGGAGTCCGGCGGTATTCGGACGTCGCGTTCAACGTTCAACTACCGCCGGCGCGCCCCGATCCGGGCGCCCCGATCCGCGCGCCTCCGCACGCGCGCCGGGTCCGCCCCCCGCCTCGCTCCCCGCCCCGCCCCGACACGTCCCGACACGCCGAACGGCCGCCCCGGGGGCAGGGCGGCCGTTCGGTCCACCGGGGTGCGGGACCCAGTGGAGCGGGGTCAGAAGGACAGGGTCTGACCCGGGAAAATGAGGTTCGGGTTGGCGCCGATCGCCTTGATGTTGCGAGCGTGCAGGCCGGCCGTGTCGAGGCCGAACTTGGCGGCGATGCCGCTCAGCGTGTCGCCGCTCTTCACGACGTAGCCGCCGCCGGCGAAGCCCTTCTCGGGCGCGGCGGGTCCGCCGGTGGACCCGGTGGCGGGCGCGGCGGGCTTCGCGGCGCCCTGCGGCGGGGTCTGCGCCGGGGCCTTGCGGGCGGGCGACTTCTGGTTCTGGGCGGGGGCCCGGTCCGCCTTGGCCGGCTGCTGCTTGGCCGGCTGCGGGGCCTTGGGCTCCTGGTCGGGCGTGTCGGCGACGACGGCGGGCGCACCGCCGCGGCTCAGGCCCGCCTTGGCCGAGCAGACCGGCCAGGCGCCGGGGCCCTGCGAGGCGAGGACCTTCTCGGCGACGGCGATCTGCTGCGCCCTGCTCGCCTGGTGGGCCTGCGCGGCGTAGGCGGCACCGCCGTACGCCCTCCAGGTCGAGGGGGTGAACTGCAGTCCGCCGGAGAAGCCGTTGCCGGTGCTGATGCTCCAGTTGCCGCCGCTCTCGCACTGGGCGACGGCGTCCCAGGCGGAGGCGGGGGCGGCAGCGGCCGAGGTGGCCGTGACGAGGCCGGCCACCGGCAGGGCCGCGACAGCGGCTCCCGCGACCACGGCCATCCGAACGCGGTTGCGCTTGGTGGCGGCGGTGGTGGTGGCAGCGGCGGTCTCGTGACGGGGATTCATGGAAGTCCTTTCGGCAGAACCCGGGCAGGCATGCGGAACCAGGCCCCTGCCGGGGCCGGTTGTCGCTCCCTCACTCGATGGGCGGCCGGCGCACGTGTCCGACGTGCCGTGCCGCCCCGGCCACCCTCCGCTCGCCGACTGCCCCTTGAGGCCGGTCGTGTCGACGGCCACCGCCCTGGTGCCGATGGTCGGTCGGCGGGCCGTGGGTCGGGGGTGAACCCGGGTGGTGCTCGTTGCACCGCCAAAGAAGCTACGGGCGCTACCGGGCCGCATCAAGCAATTCTTGGTCGTCCCAGGTCAGTCGACTGTTACCGGCGGTATCGATCATGAAACCGACCCGGAAACGACCGGCTTTGACCGCATTCCCCGGCCCAAACGGTCGATTTCCGTGCGCTCGCTCACATCGGGTCGGCCGAAAGTCCGGCCGCTTTGTCGACTTACCGTCACCAATTCCTGACGCGCCGTCACCTCGCGGACCGGAGTTCCCGATTCCACCGAGCGGCAAGGTGGCGTTCGCCACTCCGACTACCCAGCGTGAGCGGAAAGTCGCTCAGCGCACGGCACACGACCCGTCCTTGTACACACCGAACGGCACGCCGACGACGCGTCGATCGACCTGGTGACCGAATGTCGAACGTCCGGACGACGCCCCGTCAGCACGCTCTCAGCCGACGTCGCCCAGCCCCGCGTCCCGGGCCAGCAGCGCCGCCTGCACCCGGTTCTCGCACCCCAGCTTGGCCAGGATCCGGCTGACGTACGTCTTCACCGTCGCCTCGCTCATATGGATCCGGGCCCCGGCGTCCGCGTTGGACAGCCCCTCGCCCAGCAGCGCCAGCACCTCCAGCTCGCGTTCGGTCAGCACCTCCAGCCGCTGCCGGGCCCGGGCGCCGCGTGCCGCGACCGGCCCCGCCGACCCGCCCGCCAGCGAGTCGACGATGTGCCGGGTCGCGGCGGGCGACAGGAAGGCGTGCCCGGTGGCGGCCGCCCGGACGGCCTGGATCAGCTCGGCCGGCGCGGTGTCCTTCAGCAGGAAGCCGGCGCCACCGTCGCTCACGGCGCGCAGCACGTTGTCGCGCTCCCCGAAGGTGGTGAGGATCAGCGCCCGCGCGCCGGGGGCGACCCTCGGCAGCTCGGCGAGCGCCGACAGACCGTCCAGCACCGGCATCTGGATGTCCAGCAGGACGACGTCCACCCGGTGCGCGCGGGCCAGTTCCAGCGCCTCCCGGCCGTCGGCGGCCTCGGCCACCACGTCGATGTCCTCGGCGGAGGACAGGATCATCCTGATCCCGGCCCGGATGAGCGGCTCGTCGTCGGCGACGAGGACTCGGATCACTGCTGGTCATCCCCCTGGTACTGGTCCGGACGGCGCGGCGGCGGACCGGCCGGTGCCCCGCGGACCATCCTGGCATCCCCCTCGCTCACTGCTTCACCCGGTAGTGCTGCTTCTCGACCAGCACCCCGTCCTTGAAGCAGAACCGGACGACGGCGTCCTCGCCCCAGGCGGTCCCCCCGTTGTCGTCCGAGAGGTAGCGGACACAGTCCGCCCCCTCCGGCGGGGTGGGGCCGGTGCCCTCCAGGTTCCTCAGGAAGAAGTCGCTGCCCCTCGGCAGCTGCTTCCGCACCTCGGCCTCCGGGGTGCCGAGCTCCGTACTGTCGTAGACCGACCGCTTCACCGTGGACTCCTCCGCGGCCCGGACGAAACCGGCCACGCCCCAGACCAGCAGCCCGAGCACGGCCGCCAGCACCGCGACCCCGCCGACCGCGCAGCCGATCGCCGGGCTGCGCCGCTTCGGCGGCGCGGCCGCCGCCCCGGGCACCCCGCCCGGCCAGGCGTCCGCCTCCGGGCCCCCGGTCTCCGACCCGGCGTCGACGCCCTGGGCCGCGGCACCGTCCGCGCCCCGGTACGGCAGCACGGCGGCCAGCCGGAAGCCCGCCCCCGCGGTCGGGCCGGCGTGCACCATGCCGCCGACCAGCCGCGCCCGCTCGCGCAGCCCGGTCAGCCCCTGGCCGCCGCTGACCACCGCCGGGGCGGCGCCTCCGGCGCGCACACCCACCGGCTCGGGCGCCGCCGGGTTCACCACCTCCACCACCAGCGCGTCCGGCTCGTAGCGCAGCGCCACCGTGATCGGCGCCCCGGGGGCGTGCTTGTGCGCGTTGGTCAGCGCCTCCTGCACCACCCGGTACGCCGCGTGCCCGGCGGAGGCGGCCAGCGGACGGCGCTCGCCGTCCCGGAGCAGCGAGACCGGCGTACCGGCCGCGCGGGAGGACTCGACCAAACCCTCGATCCCGTCCACACCCCCGGTCCCGACGCCCCCGGCCCCGGCCCCCGCTCCGACACCTCCTACTGCCGCCGGCCCGGGCCCCGGCCCCGGCGGGAGCGCCGTCGACTCGTCGTGCAGCACGCCGACCACCTCGCGCAGCTCCCGCATCGCCGCGACCGCGGCCAGCCGCAGCACCCCGACCGCCTCGCGCTGCCGGTCGGTGAGCGTCCGGTCGACCTCCAGCGCCCCCGTGTGCACCGAGATCAGGGCCAACTGGTGGCCCAGGCTGTCGTGCATGTCCTGGGCGATCCGGTGCCGCTCGCGCAGCCGCGCCTGGTGCGCGATCATCGCGTGCTCGCGCACCAGTTGCTCGTTGCGCTCGCGCAGCGCGTCGGTCAGCGCCCGGCGCTGCGCCCGGTACCGGCCCCAGAGCGCGGGCAGCACGGCGAGCAGCAGGTAGCCGCCCAGCGAGAAGCCGACGATCAGCTTGGCCGGGACCTGCCCGGCGTCCTTGAGCACCCCGAACAGGGTCATCAGCGCCCAGCCGGCGGCGAACGAACCGGCCAGCACCCCGACCCGGCGGATCCGGGCACCGGCCGACCAGCCGACGCAGACCAGCAGCGGCAGCGTGCCGCCGCCGAAACCGCTGGCCACTGCGGTGAGCACCAGGGCGGTCGCGGGCAGTCCTCGGCGCACCAGGAAGAGGAGGCCGGAGCCCACCGCCGTCGGCAGGGCCAGCCCGGTGCCGCTGAGCACCTCGATCGGCGCGGCCAGCCCGGCGATCAGCAGCGCTCCCACCACCTCGCGGACCACCAGCCCGAACCGCCAGGGGCCGGGCAGTGCCGTTCGAACCGCCTTCGACCAGGCTCTCGCTATGACGTCCACCCGTCGAGGCTAACGAATCGCCGCTGGTCACCGCCGTCACCGTTCGTCGCCGCCGGCTCCGACGAAAGTCGTTCCCGGTCCGCCCGGACGGCCCCTCGCCCCCGTACTCCCCCGCGTCGGGACGTGCCGCGCACCCCGCGCCGGGAGTCAGCGGTACCCAGTGAGCATCAGCGCGACGTCGTCGACCCGGTGCGTGGAGCCGACCTCCCGCAGCACCCGGTCGGCCAGGCCGTCCAGCCCGGCCGTCGCGATCAGCCGGCCGACCTCCGGGCCCGCCAGCGCCGCCCGCAGCCGGTCCACTCCGGCGTCGATCTCCACCGCCGGGTCCTCGACCAGGCCGTCGGTGTAGAGGGCCAGCACCGAGCCCGGCTCCAGCCGCAGCTCGCTGATCGGGTACACGGCGTGCTGGTCGACGCCGAGCAGCGGCCCGCCGGGCACCTCCAGCGCCTCGGCCCGCCCGTCCGGGTGGCGCAGCACCGGCGGCAGGTGGCCGGCCCGGGCGAGCAGGGCGGTGCCCTCCCCCGGGGTGAGGCGGACCAGGCAGCAGCTGGCGAGCAGTCCGGGGTCGAGGTCGAGCAGCAGCTGATTGGTCCGGGCGAGCACCTCGTCCGGCGGGTTGCCGCCGGTGGCGAAGGCCCGCACGGCGCTGCGCAGCTGGCCCATGGTGGCGGCGGCGCCGACGCTGTGGCCCTCGACGTCGCCGATGACCAGGCAGAGGTCCCGCCCGGTGACGATGGCGTCGTACCAGTCGCCGCCGATCTCCATGCCCTGGGTGCCGGGCAGGTAGCGGGCCGCGATCCGGACCCCGTCCAGGCGCGGCAGCCGGTGCGGGAGCAGCGCCTGCTGGAGGCCCCGGGCGAGGGTGAACTCGGCGTCGTACAGCCGGGCGCGTTCCAGGGCCTGGGCGATGAAGCCGGCCAACGCGGTGAGCAGGCCGCGCTCCTCCAGGGTGAACGGGCGGGGCCGGTCGAAGCCGAGGATGCAGCTGCCGACCGGGTGGCCGGAGGCGATCAGCGGCAGGAACGCCCAGGCGCCCATGTCGTCGAGCGCCAGTCCGGGGTAGGCGGCGGCGAGCTGTCCGACGTTCTCGAAGAAGATCGGGGTGCCGGTGCTGAGCGTCTCGGCCCCGGGCACCCGGGCACCGACCGGGGTGCCCTCGAAGCGGTCGAGGAAGCCGTCGGGGTAGCCGCTCTGCGAGACCAGGTGCAGGTGCTTCTCGCGGATCGTGTAGATGGCGAGTTCCTGTCCGCCGAGGGCCGGGAGGATCTCGTCGGCCACGGCCCGGCAGACCTCGCGGACGGTGACCGCCTCGCTCAGCGCGCTGGCCAGCTGGAGCAGGTGGTACATGACGCCGAGGCCGGTCCAGGTGCCGGGCGCGGGGGGTTCGGCGGCCGGGGCGGCGGCGTCGGGCGGCGGGTCGGCGGCGACCACCCGGCCGGTGACGCCGTGCGCGTCGGGGTAGAGCGAGAAGGCCAGCCAGTGGTCCGGCGGCCGGCGGGCGAGGAAGGCGGTGGGCTGCTGGGAGAGCAGCGCGGCCCGGTAGCGGTTCTCGTACACGGGGTCGGACAGCCAGGGCAGCACCTGCCACGGGTGGTGGCCGACCAGGTCCTCGCGGCGGGCCTGGAGCAGCAGCTCGACGCTGTGGTTGGCGTAGGTGATGCGGCCGTCCGGGTCGAGCGAGAAGACGCCCTCGCGCAGCCGCTCCACGGCGGCGGCCGCGGCGGTGCCGGTACGGGTGTCGAGCACGGCGCCGACCAGGCGCCCGCGGGCGCCGGGGCCGTCGCGGGGCACCCGGGCCCAGAGTTCGACGGGGTAGGGGTGGCCGTCCCGGTCCAGCACCCGCAGTCGCGCGGCGAGCACCCGGCCCCGGTCGAGGGCCCCGCGCACGGCGGCCCGGAACTCCGGCAGGTCGCCGGGGGCGATCCGGGCGGCCAGGCTCTCGGCGCGGCCGTCGAAGTCGCCGGGGGCGAGCCCGAAGATCTCGCAGAACTGGTCGTCGGCGGCGACCTCGCCGAGCGCCACGTCCCAGTCGAAGAGGCCGACCCGGGTGGTCGGCGCGGAGGGCGGGGTGAGTTCGACGACCGTGGTCTCGCCGTTGGGCTCCACCGGGTGGCCGGCCGCCTCCAGCTCGGCCAGTCCCGCGGCCAGCCGGGCGGCGACCGCGCGCGCATGTCGGCGCGCGCCCTCGGGCACGCCGTCGTCCGAGGCCGCCCAGAGCATCCCGAGCACCCCGAAGACCTCCTCGCCCGCCCGGACCGGGACGTAGGCGGAGGCGAAGTCGTAGGGCAGGCCGACGGCGAGCTGCGGGAAGCGCCGCATGGTGTCCTCGGTGTCGGCGAGCAGGACCGTGCGGCCGGTGCGGTAGGTGACCGCGATCGGCAGCGGACCGGCCGCGGCGATCCGCCGGAACGGGCCGAGCACCGACAGCGGCACCCCGGCGACCGCGCACAGCACCAGCGAGCGGCGGTCGCGGGAGCGCAGGTAGACGGTCGCGCCGTGCGCGTCGGTGCCGCCGAGCACCGTCCGGACGGCGGAGGTCAGCAGCGCCTCCCGCTCCCGCGCCGGGTCCCGGCCTTCCGGCCCCGCCGGTTCGCGGGCCGGTTCGCGGGCAGCACCCACCGCTGGGCGGCGCGGATCGGGACGCGCCGCCCGGGCATCCCCGTCGCGAGGAGGCGGACCGGGCGGGTCCGCCGGAACACCCTGGCGCATCCTCTCTTGCTACGCCGGGCCCCAGGGGCTGTCAAGGCGAACCCCACCGGTCCCGGGGTGCCCACCGGTCCCGACCGCGCCACCATCGTGCCCATGACGCCCCGCACCCCGGGCCCCGGCCCGACCACCGTGGTCAATCTCAAGGGCCACCGCGACGACCCGGCCTTCGCCGACGTGGTCTACGTCGGCCGGGCGATGCACCGCGGCGGCTGGCACCTCGTCGAGTCGCCGCTGCACTGCCCGTTCCGCCCGGGCCCCGGGCTCCCGCGCGAGGCGATGCTGCGCGAGTACCGGGCGTACCTGCTGGCCCGCCCCGAGCTGCGCGGGCACCGCCTCGCCTGCTGGTGCGCCCCGCTGCCCTGCCACGCGGACGTCCTGGCCGACCTCGCCGACCACGGACTCCGAGGTCTTCCCGGTCTTCCCGGCTGAGCCCTGGGACCGCCTGCGGGCCCGTGGCTTGGGTATTCTCCGTGGACAGTGCAGCGCGAGGGCTGCCCCCGGGGGAAGACGAGTGGCGAAGTATGGGGAGCACACCGGCCGACCGTTCGGCGGGCGAGGCGTCCTGGCGGTGGGACGGCGAGGACGAGGGCGGGACGACCGCGCCCGCCGACGTGGTGAGCGGTGGTGAGGACGGCGGCGGGCCCCGGCCGAGCCGGCGGCGGCTGCTGATCGGTGCCGGGGTACTGGCGGCGGGCGCCGCCGTCTGGGGGGTGTCCCGGCGGATGAGCGCCGCCCCGACCGAGAAGCTGCAGCCGCGACCGCTGCCCAGCAAGCTGGTCGGGCCCGAGCCGCTCTGGGTGTACCAGGGGCCGGAGCCGATGACGCCGGACCGGCTGAACGGTCGCCTCTTCGCGCCCGCCTACGTGACGGCCAAGGGCGTGCGGATCCTCGACCCGGCGAGCGGTGCCGTGGTCGGCACCGTCGAGGAGCCGGCGCTCAGGGGCCGACCGGAGGACTCCCCGCTGATCGTCGGGGCGGGCCGGCTCTTCACCACCTCGACCGGCCATGTGGACGCCCGCGCGCTGACCGGCCCGGCGGCCGGCTGGAGCCAGCCGCTCCCGCCCGAGCTGGGCGAGCGGATCTCCCTCTTCGGCAGCGACGGCGCGCAGGTCTACGGCACGGTCGAGAGCCGGACCGACACCCGGGGCACCCTGTTCGCCGTGGACGTCACCGGCAACGGCCTGCTCTGGTCCCGCCCGTTCGCGGACCGCGGCGAGAACGCCGTCACCGTGCTGCCGATCGGCGGCCGGCTCCTCACCTGGGGCGCCGACCCGACCGCCGGCATGTCGCTGGTGGACGGCACCACCGGGCGGCGGCTCTGGACCACCGCGGGCTCCGCCCCCGCCTGGTCGATGATGGACCAGCAGCACGTCTACCTGCCGCCCCCCGGGTCCCCCGGCGTCCAGGCCCTGCGCCTGGAGGACGGCGCGCCGCGCTGGTCGGTCCGCCCCGGCCCGGGCGAGGAGTGGCGCGCCCTGCCGCCGCTCAGCGACGGCTACCGGGTGTACGTGCCGCGCGACAACGGGCTGATCACCGCGCACGAGGCGGGCAGCGGCGAGCAGACCTGGCAGTGCCAGCTGCCGTTCCGGCTGGACCGCCGCTGCCGGCCGCTGCTGCTCAGCTCCGCCCTGCTCGTCCCGGGCCCGGCCGCCGCGGGCGTCGTCGCCGTCGAGGCGGAGAAGGGCGGGCTGTCCACGATCTTCTCCGACACCGGTCCGGGCGTCGCCGTGTGGTCGGTCACCAGCGACGGCACCCGGCTCTACGCGGGCCACGACAGCACCCTGTACTGCCTGGGCGAGCTGCCCGTCCCCTGAACGACCGTCCCCTTCGACGACGAACGCCGACCCCACCGGGGAGGCTCCCCGACCGCAGGATGACGCCGTGCCGATTCGCCCGATCTCGCCCGACCGCCTCGTCGAGCTGCTCGCCGACCGGATCGCCGCCCTGCCGGGGGCCGGCGACCGCCGCCTCCGGGTGGCCGTGGACGGCGCCCCGGCCGCCCGCCCCGGGGAGCTCGCGGACGCCCTGGTCGAACCGCTGCGGCTGCGCGGCCTGCCGACGCTGCGCGTCCCGGCGGCCGGCTTCCTGCGCCCCGCCTCGGTCCGACTGGAGTACGGCAAACAGGACGCGGACGCCTACCACGACCTGTGGCTCGACGACGGGGCGCTGCTGCGCGAGGTCCTGGACCCGCTGGAGCCGGGCGGCAGCGGCCGGGTGCTGCCCTCCCTGCGGGACCCGGCGACCGACCGCGCCACCCGCGCCCCCTACACCGAGCTGCCGCCCGGCGGGGTGCTGCTGCTGGACGGCGCGCTGCTCCTCGGCCGCTGGCTCCCGCTGGAACTGACCGTCCACCTGGCCCTCTCCCCCGCCGCCCTGCGACGCCGGACCGCCCCGGAGGAGCACTGGACCCTGCCCGCCTTCGCCCGCTACGCGGCGGAGACGGTCCCGACCGAGGCCGCCGATCTGACCGTCCGCGTCGACGATCCCCGCCACCCGGCCCTGGTGGAGCTGCCCTGACCCCGTCTACCGGGCCTCAGCGGTGGGGGCGCCGGCCGCGCGGGGCCGGGCCGCGGCCCGGTGGGGCCGGTCCGCGCTGGCAGTACGGGCACCAGTACGCGGGGCGGTCCTGCGGCGGAGTGCCGTGCTGGGCCGTCAGGACCAGGGTGCCGCAGCGGGAGCAGGGGCGGCCCGCCCGGTCGTAGACCCAGTGACCCCGGCCGCGGCGGGTGTCGCCGGTGGTGATGTGGCCGGGGCGGAGCCGGTTGGCCTCCAGCAACTGGTGGGCCCGGGCCGCCAGTCGGTCGAGGTGCGGGAGTTCGCCCACCGGCGTCCACGGGGTGACCCCGGCGAGGTAGCAGAGCTCGTTGGCGTACACATTGCCGATGCCGGCCAGGTTCCGCTGGTCGAGCAGGGCCTCGCCGAGCGGCCGTCCGGGGTCGGCGCGGAGGCGGCGGACGGCCTCGGCCCGGTCCCAGTCCGGTCCGAGCAGGTCCGGTCCGAGGTGGCCGACGACGCGCTGCTCGTCGGCGGTGCGCAGCAGTTCGACGACGGGCAGCCGGTAGCCGACGGCGGTGCCGAGCCCGGTACCGAGGACGACGCGGATCTGGGCGGCCGGACCGCCGGTCCAGCGCTCGCCGGGGGCGAACACCGACCAGCGGCCGTCCATCCGCAGGTGGGTGTGGAGGGTGAGGCCCTCCTCGGAGCGGCCGGCGCCTCCGGGGCCGGTGACGCCTTCGAGGCGGGTGAGCAGGTGCTTGCCGCGCGGGACGACCTCCAGCACCCGGCGCCCGGCGAGGACGGCGGTGGCGTGGGCGGGCACGCGCAGTTCGGCGGCGGTCAGCACCTGTCCGGCGAGGACGGCGCGCAGCCGGGCCGCCACGCGGAAGACGGAGTCACCTTCGGGCACGGTCCCATCCTCCCCGGCGCGGCGCTCCACCGCGCCACCGCCCTCCGGTCACCCCGCGTCGCCCGCCGTGCCGCCGGCCACGCCGTGGCGGACCACGACCACCGGGCAGGTGGCGTGCTCGGTGACGTGCCGGCTGACCGAGCCGAGCAGGGCTCCTGCGAATCCGCCCCGGCCTCGGCTCCCGACCACCAGCAGCGCGGCGGCGCCGGAGGCCTCCAGCAGGGCCTGGGCGGCGTTGCCCGGCAGGACCGATTCGACGACGGGCACCTCGGGCCGCGCGCCGGCGATCTCGGTGACGGCCTCGGAGAGGATCCGGCCGGCGAGCTCCTCCGGGTTGAACTCGGGCGAGGGCACGCTCGCCCCGGCGAAGCCGTAGAACGCCGGGTACTCCCAGGCGGCGACGGCGTGGACGGTGCCACCGGCCAACCGGGCGTAGTCGACCGCCCAGCGCAGGGCCTGCACCGAGGCGGGCGAGCCGTCCACACCGACGACGATCCTGGGGTTCGCGCTGTTGGCCATGCCGCTGCTCCTTGCTCGACGGGTTCGACCGGCTCGTCCGACCTGAGCGTCCGACCTGCTCGTATCCCGCCAAACTTAGATCAACCGGTACATTCGCCCGCTCATGGCCGCGCCGGAACCGGCACCGACACTGCCACTGGAACTGGTCCCGGACATGGTCCTACTACTGGTACTGGCGGGTGCGCGGCGCAGTCGCCACGCACCCGCCAGCGTCTCGGGGTGCGGCCCGTGCGGACCGAGAGGGCCCGTCAGGCCCGGTAGGCAGCCCAGGAGTTGGCCATCCGGGCGACCTGGCCCGGAGTGAACTGGGTCATGCACGAGTCGTAGGTGTAGTCCATGAAGTTGTGGATCGGGTCGACCCCGGTGGCCGTGCAGGTGTCCCGGCCGGCCGGGCACTGGTAGGCCGCGCTCTGCTCGGCCGGGGTGTCGGCCACGTAGTCGCCCTGGCCGGAGCAGCCGCCCTGGAAGGTGTGGTAGAGCCCGAGCCAGTGGCCGACCTCGTGGGTGGCGGTGTCGCCCTCGTTGTAGTTGGCGGAGGAGCCGCCGGGGAACGAGGAGTCGAGGATGACCACACCGTCGTCGCTCGGGTTGGAGCGGTAGGAGCTGGGGAACGTCGCCCAGCCGAGCAGCGACTGGCCGAGCTTGGCGGTGTAGAGGTTGAGGGCGTTGGCCGCGCCCTTGCGCAGCTTGGTCTTCATCGCCTTCTCGGCGCTGGAGCCCGGGCTGACGCCGTTGTACCAGCTGGAGTTGTCGGTGTAGTCGGTCGCCACCAGCTGGAACCGGAACTGGCTCGCGGTGTTGCCCGTGCCCTGGCCGCTGTAGGCGGCGTTGAGGACGTCGATCTGCTTGCCGACGGTGGCCGCCGACAGCTTGCCGGTGGTGCCCGAGTGGACCACGTGCACGTACACCGGAATGGTCGTGGTGGCGGCCAGTTCGCCGGGCGCGAGCAGGGTGTTGCCCTGGGCGGAGTGCGCCAGCTGGGCCAGCCGGCCCTGGAGGTCGCTGTCCATCGCCTTGGCCTGGGCGTCGGTGAGGGCGTTGGGCTCCTGGCCGGTGGGGTGTCCGGCGGGCTTGCGGGCCGCGGAGTCCTGGGCGGCGGAGTCCTGGGACGCTTCGCCGGTGCTGCACTCGGTGGAGGTCGGGGCCTTGGCGGCCGCGCTGGCGGTGGTGAACGCGGCCGGGGCCGCGAACTGGGTGAGCCCGAGGGCGGCGGCGACGGCGGCCGCGCCGAGGAATCTGCCGGTGGCACGCGAGGGAACACGGGCGGAACGACGCATCTGCGCTCCTGAGGGGGGTGGTGGGGGACGGCGGTCGAGGGGGGCCGCCGAGCCACAGGCTACGCAGGGTCGCGTGTACGCGTCAGATGCGTTCCGGCCTGGAACTTCTGACGGCAAATCGGACATAAACCGGAAGTTTGAGCGGTCGAACGGCACCGCACATGGAGCATTTCCCGTCGCGCGCATGCGCACAGTACCGGCCCCGGCCTGTCCGAAACGTGACACCCCGTCTGCCGCGCGGCGCGGCGCGCCACCGGCGGAACGGGACGAACGGGGTGAACCGGGCGCCCGGACCGCCTCCGGCGAGACTACGACGCCGCGAAGACGATCTCCCGCAGGGCACGCGCACCGGCCCGGTCGAGTACCACGGCCGACGCACAGCCCGCGGGCGGCCGCCCCGTCCCGGCCAGGCGGCGGCGCAGCCGGTGCGCGGCGTCCCGGTGCCGGGCGAACGCGTACGCCGAGACGGCCTGGCCCCGCGCCCGCTGACCGTCGCGGGCCTCCTCGGCACTGGCGTCCAGCAGGATCAGGTGCACCCGGCGCCCCTGCCGCTCGGCGGTCCGCGCCAGCCACTGCCGCACGTACGGCACCGCCCCGCAGTCGTGCACGGTGAGCGGCCCGCCGGCGAGCACCGCGCGCCGCAGCCGCCGGTAGTGGGCGAGGCGCACCAGCGGGCGGTACAGGGCGTACGGCAGCCAGGACGGGACGCGGGACGCGTACTCCTCGCGGACCAGCTGCGAGTCCACGATCGGCGTGCGCACGCAGCGGCGCATGAGCGTGCTCTTGCCGCTGCCCGGCAGCCCGGAGACCACCACCAGGTCGCCCGCCGGATAGTGCAGGGTGCTCGGCGCGGTACCGGGGCCGCGACCGGAGCGGAGGTCCCGGAGGCCGCGCGGGCGCAGCACGCCGGCCGACGGCTCCGCCGCGAGCTCCCGGCAGCCGGGGCGCGGCACCGTGCGGGCCGCACGGTCGTGGGCCGCACGGTCGTGGGCCGTGGCCCGGTCACGAGCCGCGGCCCGGTCGCGAGCCGCCCCGAAGACCTGTACGTCCGACATCGGCACTCCCCCAGCTTCCCCACCGGTCCGGGCGCTCCCGGCCCCTCCTCCCGAAGAGCTTTCCCCCTTCAAGAGAAAGTAAAGACTAATGGTCAGACCGGGTCCGGGCCGAGCCCTTTATCGCTCCAGGATCGTCACAGAAGCGCTCCGGGAGCGTCACAACGGTGCGGAGGGGAGCGCGGGTCCGGGCCCGGACCCGGAGCCGGCGGGCCCCCGCCCGGTAGCCCGCCAGGAGCCCGCCGGGAGCCGCGTCAGCCGAGCTGCGGAGCGATCCGGGAGGCGATCAGCTCCAGGTGGTCCAGGTCGTCCAGGTCCAGCATCTGCAGGTAGATCCGCTCGCTGCCGACGGCGGCATAGCGGCCGATCCTCTCCACCACCTCGTCCGGGGTCCCGGCCAGGCCGTTGGCCTTCAGCTCGTCCACGTCGCGGCCGATCACGGCGGCCCGGCGGGCCACCTCGGCGTCGTCCCGGCCGACGCAGGCGACCAGGGCGTTGGAGTACACCAGGTCGTCGGCCTTGCGGCCGGCCCGCTCGACGGCCGTCCGGACCCGGCCGAACTGGGCCTCCGTGTCCGCCACCGACGCGAACGGCAGGTTGAACTCGTCCGCGAACCGGGCGGCCAGCGCCGGGGTGCGGGTCGGTCCGGTGCCGCCGACCAGGACCGGGATCTTCGCCTGGGCCGGCTTGGGCAGCGCGGGCGACTCGCTGAGCTGGTAGTAGGTCCCGGCGAAGTCGAAGGTCTCGCCCAGTGCGGTGCCCCAGAGACCGGTGACGATCTCCAGCTGCTCCTCCAGCCGACCGAACTTCTCCTTCGGGAACGGGATGCCGTAGGCGGTGTGCTCCTCCTCGTACCAGCCCGCGCCGAGGCCGAACTCGACCCGGCCGCCACTCATCGCGTCGACCTGGGCGACCTGGATCGCCAGCACGCCGGGGAGACGGAAGGTGGCGGCGGTCATCAGGGTGCCCAGGCGGATCGTGCTGGTCTCGCGGGCCAGGCCGGCCAGGGTGATCCAGGCGTCGGTCGGGCCGGGCAGGCCGCTGACGCCGCCCATCTTCAGGTAGTGGTCGGAGCGGAAGAAGGCGCTGAAGGCCCCCAGCTCCTCGGCGGTCCTGGCCACCCGGAGCAGGGTGTCGTAGCTCGCGCCCTGCTGGGGTTCGGTGAAGATTCGAAGATCCATACCGGCCATTCTGGTACAGACCACCCCGTGCCCACGCCCGAACCGGGGAAGCGGGGCCGTCGGACGGGGTGTCGGGCGGGGGTGTCGGGCAGCCTCGCGCACCGAAATGACGACCGGGGTGGCGCCCGGGGTGGCGCCCGGGGTGGCCAAGGTCTCCTCCCCGGGCCGCCTGCCCCGGCGCCGCGCTCGCCTACCGTGGACGGATGTCCGCCACGCCCGACGAGTCGCCCCGGCGCCTCCCCTTCGACTCCGCCGCCCCGCTGCCCCGGCCGGACGACTGTCCGCTGCCCGGGATCGTCGCCGCCTTCGGCCCCCGGCTGGCCGAGCTCGCCTTCGAGCCCTGCCTCGTCGCGGCGGTCGACCAGCACGCCGCCGAGCTGCGCGAGCTGCTGTACGCGCAGGGGCCGGAGCTGCGGCCGCGACGGGTGAACCGTGCGGAGCTGTCCGACTACGCGCGCGGCTTCCTGGACCGGCTCGCCGAGATCGGCTGGCGCGAGCCGGTCGGGTACGACTTCGCGGTGCACCGGCTGACCGCGATCTGCTGGCTGGTACGGCAGAACGGCCTGCTCGCGGCCTGAGGCGCGAACGGCGGGGCCGCCCCGGTCAGGCGCGCCAGTAGTCGTTGGCGGCCGCGACGGTGGCGAACTCCACCGCGACCACGTGGGCCGCGCGCATGATGCTGTCGGGGTTCGCCGAGTAGTCCGGGCGCCCGCCCTTGAGGATGTCGAGATCGGGTTGGATGTTGTGGACGGTGTGCCGGGCGAGGGTGAGCGCCAGGGCCCGCCCCTCCTCGGGCGTGCTCGTGATCAGCGAATTGCCGGGGACCAGGACCAGGGCGTCGTCGGGGACTCTGTGCATGGCCCCACGATGGGCCACCGGTCGGACCCGGCCGACCCGTGACACGGACCAGGGCGCCGAACGGGCGAAGCCCCGCCTCGGCCGCCGGAACGCCGTCCACCCGGCCGCCGACTGCCGGGATATGGAGAACGGCTAGAAGCACCCGGGCATCCCGTGCGTACAGTGGCGGTCCACACGGTACGGACGGCCGTCCGCGGCACGACCCGGACGGCGGGCGGGAACGGGACAGCGTGAGCGGGATCAGGACGGGCGGCAACGGCGGGAGCACCACCCCCGGGAACGGCTCCGGCGGCACCTCCGGCGGCGGCCGCGGCACCGGAGCCGGAACCGGCGGGCACCGAGCGCTGGTCTGGCGCGGACTGCCCGAGCGGCCCGGCGCCGCGGTGCTGGTCCTGCACGGCGGCCAGGAGCACGGCCTCTCCCGCCCGGGCCCGGTCAACCTGGCCGGCCTGCGGATGGCCGGCTTCGTGCACGCGCTGCGCCGGG
Organism: Kitasatospora sp. cg17-2; assembly: GCF_054031055.1. Classification (NCBI taxonomy): domain Bacteria; kingdom Bacillati; phylum Actinomycetota; class Actinomycetes; order Kitasatosporales; family Streptomycetaceae; genus Kitasatospora; species Kitasatospora sp. cg17-2. Next base: position 8,476,844 of record NZ_CM132923.1, on the reverse strand, counting down.
AGACCGAGGGCGCCGGGGTCGCCGTCGGCACCGTCCGCTACCGCCACCGGGGCTGGAACGGCGAGCGGGCCGACGCCGCCAAGGACGCGATCGCCGCCCTCGACGACCTCGCCGAGGAACTCGGCCCGGTCCCGACCGTCCTGGTCGGCCACTCCATGGGCGGCCGCGCCGCGCTGCGGGTCGCCGGCCACCCCGTCGTCACCGGCGTCGTCGCCCTCGCCCCGTGGTGCCCGGCCGAGGACCCGTGCGAGCAGCTCGCCGACCGCGACGTCCTGATGCTGCACGGCGACCTCGACCGGATCACCTCCCCCGCCGGCACCCGCGCCTTCGCCGCCCGGGGCCGCGCCGCCGGGGCCAGGGTCTGCGGCTACACCGTCCTCGGCACCGGCCACACCCTGATGCGGCGGATCAACGACTGGCACCGCGCCACCGCCCGGCTGTCCGCCGGCCTCCTCGGGCTGCGCGACCTCCCGCCGGAGGTCACGACCGCCTTCGCCCTCCCCTCCCACTCCACCGCCGCCCTCGACCTGCCCCTCCCCCACTACCCCCGCACCGCCCCGCCGGCCGCCCGCCCGTCCCGGCCACTCCCCACCGACGCCTGACCGGCCCGCCCGACTCCCCTGCCAACGAGCCGACTTGGTCATCACCGCCAAACGGTGCGAGGACGCCGGTATGGTGAGGGACCGTCGGGGGGCGGGATCTCCAAGGGGGCGGACACACATGGCCGAAACGGTGACGATCGATCTCGGGGACGGCACGACCGTCCGGGCCGAGGTCATCGGCGAGGTGAACTTCCAGCAGCCCGAAACGCCTTCGGACGTCTGGGCGGACTCCGGCGACGCCGGTTGGGGCGGCGGCCGACGAGCCGCCTCGCAGCTCGGCTCGGCCGTGGCACTGACGCTGGACCAGGTGCGCAGCACCGTCCAGGGCGTCGGCCGCTGGGCGGCGGAGAGCATCGCCCAGGGCGAGGCCGGTTCCCCCGACACCTTCGAGGTCGAGTTCGGGCTCAAACTGGCCGTCAAGTCCGGCCAGTTGCTCGGTGTCATCGCCGAGGCCGGCAGCGAGGCCGGACTCACCGTCCGCCTCTCCTGGGACCTCGCCGAACGCCGCCGGCAGCAGGAAGCCGCGGCGGCTCCGGCCGCGCAGAACGCCTCCGACAGCGCTAACGCCCCGGCCCCCAGAGCGGCCGACGCCGAGTGACCGTCCCCGCGCGGCCCGACCTCGCCGCGACCGAGGCGCTGCGCCGCAGTACCGTCGTGATCACCGTCGCGGGCGGCTTCCGCGGCAGCGGCTTCCTGGTGGCGCCGGGTCTCGCCGTGACCGCCGCGCACGTGGTCGCACGGGCGGCGCGCGCGGCGCAGCCGGTGGGCGTCCGGCACGAGTCCGGCGAGCACGCCGTCCCGGCCGACCGGATCCGGCTGGCCCCGGGGGCGGGTGAGGCCAACGGCGGAAGCAGCGGTGGCAACGGCAAGGGCTACTACCCCTTCCCCGACCTCGCCCTGCTCGGCGTCCCCGACTGGACCGGCCACCCGGTGGCCCGGCTCGCGGCCGCCGAGGCCGAGCCGGACACCGTCCTGACCGCACTCGGGTACTCCACCCACACGCCGACCACCGGCGCCCGGCCCGACACCCTGCGACTGCGGGTCGTCGGCCTCGCGGATCGGTACCTCGGTGTGCGCGGCGACGGCATCCGCGACGGCCACAGCGGCAGCATGCTGGTCGACGGGGACGGCCTGGTGCGGGGCGTGCTCAAGGGCAGCCGCTCCTTCCAACGGGACGAGGGCGGCTGGTACACCCCGGTGGGCGCGCTGACCGCGCTGCTGGGTACGGCGGGCGTCGCCCCCGTGGCACCGCCCGCACCGCCCGGGGACGGCGAGCTGGTGGCCGCCCTGATGGAGTTCGAGCTGCTGCGGCGCGCCGAGGGCCGCTTCGACCTGCTCGACACGATGGGTCGGCATCTTCACCTGAAGCACTCCTTCGAGGCCGAGGAACGCTCCGACCGCCGTACCCATCTGCACCGGATCGTGCGCGCCTGCCGCAGCTTCCGCGACAGCCGGTCGGCCCTGCGGGCGCTGTCCACGGCGATGGCCGAACTCGCCCCGGACGACGGCGCACTCGACGGACTCGACGCCGTGGTCGGCCGCGCCCTCGGCGAACGGGAGGACGGCTAGCCCGATGCACGCGACACCGATCGTGCCCCCGGCGGGCGGGGGGCCGTGGCCGGAAGGGGCCGATAACGTCCTCGTCGAAATCCTCCTCCGCGTGCGGGGGATGGCCAGCCTCGACTTCCGCCTGGAGGTCCTGGAAACCATGGGCGAGTCTGCGGAGGCCCGCGGCATACACGGCGGGATCCGTGAGAACGGAGTCCTGCAGGCGCACCTCCGGGCGATACTCCGGGCGATCCGCACCTTCCGGGATCCGAGGGCCGCTCTGAATGCCCTAACCGACGCGCTGGAGCAGCTGAGGAAGAACGACGGCGCGGTGGGCTGGCTGACGCTCGCCGCGCGCGTCCTGAACTCCGGCGACGACCTTCCCCGCAGTGAACTACTGCTGGTCATAGGAGAGTTGCACGAAATCGCTCCTCCGGATGCACCGAACCGGTACCTGCCGGAGGACACCCCGGGGCTGCGGGAACGCAGCACGGCGCCGCTCACCCTGCCGGAGCTCCTGGACCTCCTTCTCACCCGGATCGACGACGACCGGCTCGGCCCGCTGGTTGCCTTCCTCCACAAGCTGTGCAAAGACCCCGCAGTCGACAAGCACCCGCTCCCGGCCCTGCGCCGGTTCCTGGCCGCCCACTCGTACCAGGAGCCCGCCACGGCGGCAACCGCCCCCGAGCGACTGATCGTCCAGGTCCGACTGGACGAGAAGGGCCCACCTCACGCCACCGACACGCCGTACCGGCTGCACGTCTCCTACTACCGCCAGCCCCTGGCCGGTGGGCCGTTCCGGCGGATCGGCAGCTACGACGACGAATTGGAGTTCACTCGGAGCGAGCTGCTCAGGGTCGGCGGTGCTCGACTGGTCGCGTGGAAGGAACTGAGCCTGGCATTCCGGACACCGGACCCGGTCCGGATCGAGTTCCTGCTGCCCCGCTCGATCCTCGGCTACACCGCCGACCTCTGGTCCACCGGTGCCACCCGTCGACCCCTGGGCGAGTTCCACCCGGTGGTGGTGCGGCAGTTGGAGCGTTACTGCGAGCCCCACCTCGGCCTCGCGCGCTGGCGGCAGCGGTGGGCCAAGCTCCAGATCCAGGGTGCCGACTCCAACGAGGTCCTCGAACGGATCGAATGGCCCTCGCTCGACCCTGCGAAGGCCAAGAAGCTGCTCAATTGGGTGGTCAACAGGGAGAACCTCGCCTGTATGGGCCTGACGGTCCCGTACGAGCAGCTCGCCCCCGAGGTGCAGTACGCGGTGGACACCGCGATGTACTACGGCGGGATCCCCGTCCTGATCTGGCGGCGGGTCGCCGGTGACCCGGACCCACTGGTCGCGGCCCTGCGCGAGCTGGAACCCACCCGGCTGGCCGAACTGCCCGACGCCGTCCACCAGTACCGGCAGGACAACGCCGGCCCGTACCCCGACCCGGACCAGACCGTCACCCTGCTCTGGGACGACCCGGACTGCGTGGATCCCGATCAGGACTACTCCTTCCCCGGAATCGTCGGATGACCACGAACCCCACGACGACAAGCGACGAGTCAGGAGCGTCCATGGCCGAGGACTGGTGGATCTACCGGGGCACCGGTGTCCCCCACGGCGGGATCGCCGGGCTCCCGCCGGCACCCGCCTGGCGTGCCTTCGGTGACCCGGACAGCGACCCCGCACGGCTGCCGCCACCGCCCCCGGAGGACTCGGCGGCCGGTTCCACGGCCCGCCGGCTCGGCCGGGTCCGGCAGGCGGCGGCGTACCAGGCGGACGAGCGGGAGGTCCGGCTGGTCAACCTCGCCCTGCACCTGCGCCGCCCCCTCCTGATCACCGGCAAGCCCGGTGTCGGCAAGTCGACCCTCGCCTATGCCGTCGCCCACGAACTGCGCCTGGGCCCGGTGCTGCGCTGGTCGATCAGCAGCCGCTCCAGCCTGCGCGACGGCCTGTACAGCTACGACGCCATCGGGCGGCTGCACGAGGCCGGACTCTCCCGGAACGACCGGCGGCCGGACGCTCCGGTGTCCCGCCTGCACGGGGACGAGCGGACCGTGAGCCTGGCCGTGCGGCGGGGCGGGCCCGAGGAGGACTTCCTGATCCCACCCCCACCGGGGGAACGCGCGGCCCCCGCCATCGGCAGGTTCCTGCGGCTGGGCCCGTTGGGGACCGCGCTGCTGCCCTGGCGGACGCCGCGCGTCCTGCTGATCGACGAGATCGACAAGAGCGACATCGACCTGCCCAACGACCTGCTGAACGTCTTCGAGGAAGGCGAGTTCGAGATCCCCGAACTGCTGCGGCTCGGCCCGGAGCCGCAGGAGGTCGGCACGGCCGACCACGGCCGGACGGCGGTGGTGCGCGGCGGTGTGGTGCGCTGCGCGCAGTTCCCGCTGGTCGTGCTCACCAGCAACGGCGAGCGGGACTTCCCGAGCGCGCTGCTGCGGCGCTGCGTCCGGCTGGAGATCCGGGCGCCGGACGAGCAGCGGTTGGCCGCGATGGTCGCCGCCCACCTGGGCGAGGAGACCGCCGCCGCGGCCGCGACCACCGATCTGATCGCCAAGTTCCTCCGCCGGCAGCAGGACGGGGCCGAACTGGCCAACGACCAGCTCCTGAACGCCCTGCTGATGGCCGGACGTGTGCTGAGGGCCGACCAGCAGGGGCGGGACGCGGTACGTGACGCCCTGCTCCGTCCGCTCAACGAGAGCTGAGCGGCGATGGGTTCGGCATCCCCGGGCGGACCGGCGGAGGGGCTGACGGAGGCCCTCACCGGGCTGCTCCGGCAGACGGACGGCGGGCCGCAGCCGCAGGACCTCGCGGACGTCCTGTGGATCGCCGGGCTGGCCGGACTGCTGGAGCCTCCTCCGCCGCCGCCCGCGCCGCCGTCACCGCCGTCCCCGCCGGCCCCACCACCACCGATGCCCTCCGCACCTCGACCGTCCACGGCGCCGCGGCCCGCACGGGCCCGGCCGAAGTCGACCGTCGTCCCGTGGCAGTCCTCGCCGCCCCTGCCCGACGGGCGGACCCCGACCGGCCCGGCACCCGCCGTCGCCGTACCGCCCCCACCGCCACCGCCACCGCCACCGCCACCGCCCGTACGACCACCCACCGGACCGCACGTCGCGCTGCACCACCGGCCCGGGAGCCACGGGCATTCCGAGAACCCCGGATCCGACGAGCCCGGCGACACGGACCGGGCCGACGGCCACGTCATCCGGGTCACCCAGCCCGCCGCCCTGGACGGCGGCCTCGCCCTGGCCAGGGCCCTGCGCCCGTTGCGCCGCGCGGTCGACGCCCCCGGCCGGGCCACCCTCGACGAGGAGGCGACGGCCGAGGCCACCGCCGAGACCGGCATCCTGCTCCCGGCCTGGCGACCCGCCCAGCAACCGCGCTTCTCGGTCGACCTGTTGGTGGACACCGGCGCCACGATGGCCGTCTGGCACCGGCTGGCCGGCGAACTGAGCACCCTGCTGGAACGGCACGGCGCGTTCGCCGACGTGCGGTGCTGGGCGCTGGACACCGACCGGTCGGTCCCCACCCTCACACCGTTCCACCAGCGCCGTCCGGGCGCACCCGCCGCCGCCAGGGCCGGCTGGTCCCGACCGCTCAACGACCCCACCGACCGCCGGATCCTGCTCGTCCTCACCGACGGCGTCGGCCCGGCCTGGTACGGGAAGGAACTGCCGAAGTTCCTCGCCGGCGTCGCCGCCGCCCGGCCCGCGGCCGCGCTCCAGGTGCTGCCCCGGCGGCTCTGGCACCGGACGGCGCTGCGCACCGCCCTCGTCGCCGCCCGCGCCTCCGTGGCGGGCCGACCCGTCCCGGCCTTCCGTTCGGACGCCGCCCTGCCCGGCATCCCGCCCGGCACCCGGGGCGCCGAGGCCCGGGCGGACATCCGCTGGCTGCCGGTGCTGGAGGTCGACGCCGACTGGATCACCCCGTGGGCCGACCTGACCGCAGGCCGCACCTCCGGGTGGACGCCGATGCTCGCCGCACCGATCGCGGGTATGCCCGAGCGGCAGCGTCCGACCCGTCCCGCCGGCACTCCGGCCAGGCCCGCCGAACGCGTCGCCCGGTTCCGGGCCGGCAGTTCGCCCGCCGCGTACCGGCTGGCCTGCCACCTGGCGGCGGCGCCGCTCAGCCTGCCGGTGATGCGGCTGGTCCAGCGGGCGACCGTGCCGGAGTCCGGGCAGACCGACCTCGCCGAACTGTTCCTCTCCGGGCTGATCGCACCCCGGGGCGGAACGGCCACCGACCCGGACGAGCAGGTCTACGACTTCCGGGACGGCGTGCGGAAGGAACTGCTCGCCGAACTGACCCGCACCGAGGCCGTCCAAGTGCTGGAGCACGTGCTCACCAAGGTGTCCGGCCGGGTCGCGGCGACCTTCGGCGGCACCCGCGACTTCCGTGCCGTCGCCAGGCTCGTCGGTGCGGTCGACGTGGGCGAGGAGGCCGACGGTCAGGTGCGGCTGTCGGCGCGGAGCCTGCCGTTCGCCGAGGTCGCGGTGACGGTGCTCGCGAGCGCGGGCGGCCAGCACGCCGCGCTGGCCGCGCGGCTGGCCGAGGCGGTCGGGCGGACGACGCGCGGGGCGGAGGCGACGCGGTCACCCCTGCCGGGCCCGCCGCCGCGGCCCGATCGGCTGTCCCCGGTCCGGCCTGTGCTGAGCCCGCCGGAACCGGCGAGGATGATCGGCCGGAAGCGCGAACTCGCCGCTCTGGCAGCCGCCTTCGACCCCGACCGGGCGGCGTCCGGACCGCCCGAGCAGCCTGCTGTGGCAGTCGTCGTCGGCGACGCCGGCATGGGGCGACGCCGGTTGGTCCAGGAGTACGTCCAGGCGTACGGCGGGCGCCACAGCTTCACCCACTGGATCGACGCGGCCTTGCCCGACTCCGTCGAGCGCGGGCTGCTCCGGCTGTGGAACGCCCTCACCCCCGTCGACGAGCCCTTCGACGCCTCCGTTCAGCTCGGGGACCGGCTGGCGGAGCACCGGGACTGGCTCGTCGTCCTCGACAACCACCGCGGGGCCGGACGGTCCGACGGCCTCCACCGCCCGTTCGACATGTCCCCTCTTCGCGGCCGGGGCTGCGTGCTCGTCACCACCGACTCCCTCGCCACCTGGCCGGCCCCTGGTGCGACCGTCATCGAACTCGGCCCGCTCCGCACCGACGAGGTGCTCGACGAACTCCGGGCCCGACTCGGCCCCGGCTACGCACCGGACGACCCGCAGCAGGCCCGCTCCCTGCTGCGACTGGCGCAGCAACTGCCGCACCGGCCCAACACCCTCGCGGACATCGACCTCGACGCGGAACTGCGCCACGCCCTCGCCGCCGCTCCCGATCCGTCGCCACGCCGGACGAGCAGCGGCCGGGTGCTCGTCGACACCACCGTCCGGGGCACGCCGATGACGCTGCGCCTGCCGTTCCCGGCCTCGCCGACGCGGTCCGGCTTTCCCCCGCCGTCCCCCGGGTTCACCGGCCGCGCCGGGGCGCTCACCGCGCTGCTGTCGTTCCTGACACCCACCGAACCCGGCCGGTTCCCGACCCGCACCGCCGTGGTCACCGGTCCGCCCGGGGTGGGGAAGACCGAACTGGCCCTCCAGGGCGCCACGACCGCCCTGGAACGCGGCTGGTACCCCGGCGGAGCGCTCTACCTCGACCTTCGCCGACACACCGACCCGTCCGTACCGCACAACACCCCGGGCCTGGCCGCCCTGCTGCGCGCCCTGGACGTCCCGGTCGGGATCGTGCCGCAGGATCCCCAGAACCAACGCGACCTGTTCCACGACGTTCTCGCCCAGCTCTCCGCGGAGGCCGGACCGGTCCTGCTCGTGCTCGACAACGCACCACGACACCTGGACCTGGCGCCGTACCTCCCGCTCGACGGCCGGGTCACCACGCTTGTCACCTCCCGCCACTCGCTGCCGATCGACGCTGCCCGGTTCGAGCTGCAGCCGATGACCGCGGACGATTCCGTCGAACTCCTCCGGAACCGTCTCCTGCTGGCCCGCCCCGACGACCCCCGCCTCACCGTTGCCGTTCGACCCGCGGAGGCCCTGGCCGAGCTGTGCGACGGCCTGCCGCTCGCGCTGGTGTTCTGCGCCGCCCGCCTGGTCGCCGACCCGGGTCTCCGGGTCATAGACCTGGCCCAGGAGCTGCGGGACCCCCGTCACCGGCTCGACGCGATCGGCCATGACGGGCAGAACCTGCGGGAGGCGTTCACCGCGTCGTACGTGGAACTGTCGAGCAGCGAGGCCCGTCTGTTCCGGCTGCTCTCCGTGTACCCGCACCCCGAGGTGTCCAACGACGTCGCCGCCGCGCTCGCCAGCATCGACATCCTGGTCGCGGAGCAGCTGATGGCGGCGCTGTCCCACGCCCATCTGGTCGAGCCCGCCCCGACCCGGGACCATTGGCGCTTCCCCCCGTTGCTCCGGCTCTTCGCCCTCGGCGAGTCGGAGACCAAGGCGGGCCTCGACGACCGTGCGAACGCGCTCACCCGGTTGCTGAACCACTACCACCAGGCGGCGACAGCGGCCGACGCACCGTGGAGCCGGGACCCCACCAGCCGCATCCGTACGGGGGTCGGCGGATACGCCGCCCGCTTCCTGGACCCCGAGCGGGCCCGCGCGTGGTTGGAGGCGGAGCGGCCGATCATGCTGGCCCTGGTCCCGTTCGCCGCCGAGCACGGCGACGCCGAAGACACGGCCGCCTTCACCCGTGTCGCACTGCGGCTCCTTCTCGCCGAGCGCCGGTTCGACGACCTGGCCGCCGTCGCCGACGAGACCGTGCGCGCCGTCCGGCAGCGGGGGCACGACGCGGGCGAGCTGCAGTTCGTGCGCACCCTGCTCCAGGCCATGGCCGATGCCCGGATCCGGATCGAGACCCTGCCCCTCGAACAGCGCACCGCGCTCGACCAAGTGCTCCGACTCGCCTCCAGGGGCGCCCGGACCGATCAACTGCATCTGGCCGTCCAGGTCGCGAACGCCAGTCAGTGGGCGATGCTCGTACTGAACGAGGTCCTGCACGATGTCCTGCGCATGTCGACCGTCGAAGGCACGTTGGTCCGGCCCGGGCCCGGGTTCGGCGCCGAGTGGCTGCTCACGTTCCCCGAACCCGGTGATCCGCTCGCCACCGCCGGCCTCGTCCTCCTGGACCTCTGGGACCGGCTCAAACGGCTCGACTTCTCCACCGGGCCACGCACGCCCGTCGCCGTCTCCGTCTTCCACGGCGACCCTCCCGACCTGCTTCCCGGTGCGTCTCGACTGAGAAGCCGCGTCACCGGCAAGGCGTACCACCGGGAGAAGCCGATCGCCGCGGTCACGGTCTCCCTGCAGGTGCTCACCATGCTCACCCAGCAGTTCGGCAGGGACCTGGCGAACAGCTTCGACCTTCTGGCGCCCGGCGACGCGGCGGCTCCGGCCGAGGTCGCCACCTACGTCTACACCGGTGATCCCCAGCTCCTCGGCCTGATCCTCTCCCGACTGGTGGCGGGCCGGATCATCGACTCCTAGGGGTTGTCCGACAATTCGCGTCGCATCAACGCGCGGCAGGACCTGTCGGACAGCCCCCGCCCGCCCCACCGGTGGTGGTGGGGCGGGCGGGGCCGTGGTCGGGCGGGCGTCAGGCGAGGCAGGCGGCGTCGGGCAGTGCCTCCAGGTACTTCCGGTCCAGCAGGGTCTTGACGTTGTAGGAGTCGGTGCCGAACTCGGCGGGCTTCAGCTTCTCGTTCAGGTACTGCTGGATGCCCCTGCCGGGCTGGGCGAAGCCGGAGGCGATGCCGCCCTGTTCGACCTTGAAGGGCAGTTTCACGCCGTAGCAGTGGTAGCTGTCGACCTCCTTGCCCTCCTCGACCACCGGGTTGAGGCTGTCCGGCGGGAGCGCGCGCTCGGGGAAGGACGTGCCGGTCTTCGACAGGTAGCGGCCGTAGTAGAGCCCGAAGCGGTCGAGCTTGGTGCCGGTGGGGATCTCGACGGTGGTCCGGTCGATGGTGCCGTTGACGTCGCGGAAGCCGTCGTCCGCGGGGTACTTCCAGTCGAGGCCGTCGCGGTACCAGGAGAGGAACTGCTGCGGCGTGAGGCCGCCGAAGCGGTCGTAGCCCTTCAGCAGCTTCGCGACGCCGGTGGGCAGGTTCCTGGGGCCGAGCTCCTTGAAGCCGCAGTAGAAGTTCTTCTTGTCCTCGGGGGTCGGCCGGTACTGCTCGCTGGGGCAGTCGGTCGGGTCCGCCTGGGTCTCGGTGACCGGGAGCGTGGTGGCGGCGGCGCTCTGGGTGGCGGCGGTGCCGGTCACCAGCAGGGCGGCCGCCAGGGACAGGGCGGCGAGATGGCGGGAACGCATGGGGGCGGGTCCTCCGGGGCGGTGGCAGGGGTCCGGCCGGGCGCGCAGGGGAGCGCCCGGTGGCACGGACGGGATTGATCGACAACGGGTCGATCGGCACCGGAAGCTACACGCCGCCACGGCCTTGATTCGTGGGCGAAACGCCCACCCCGGCCCCATTCACCCGACCGGCGGAGGTCCGCCGCGACCGGCGCCAATTCCACGGGCGGGACGGGGCTTTCGTCCCGGCCGAGGCCGGTGCCGGTCCCGGCTGCAGGGAAAATGGTTAATGAGGAGAAATATCTACTTCCCCACGGATGTTCTCCCGGGAGTGTGCGCGGGAAGGGCCCGCCACCGGGCGAGGACAGGAGCTACCCCGTGCGCGTCGAGATCTGGAGCGACATCAACTGCCCGTGGTGCTACATCGGCAAGGCGAGGTTCGAGCGGGCGCTGGAGCGCTTCCCGCACCGGGAGGCCGTGGAGGTCGTCCACCGGTCGTTCGAGCTCGACCCCCGGGCGCCGCACGAGGCCCGGCCGGTGGTGCCGCTGATCGCCGCCAAGTACGGGCTCGGGCTGGAGCAGGCCGAGGCGGCGGAGCAGCGGATCGCCGACAACGCCGAGGCGGAGGGGCTGGCGTACCTGCGCTCGGGGCGTGATGCCGCGAACTCCTTCGACATGCACCGGCTGCTCCACTTCGCGGCCGAGCACGGCCGGCAGGCGGAGCTGCTGGACGCCCTGTACCGGGCCAATTTCGCCGAGGAGCGGTCCGCGTTCGCGCCCGGCCGGCTCGTCGAGCTGGCGGTCGAGGCCGGTCTGGACGGGGCGGAGGCGGCCCGGGTGCTGGCCGATCCGGACGCCTACGCGCAGGCGGTGCGCGAGGACGAGGCGACGGCGAGCGCGATGGGTGCGACCGGGGTGCCGTTCTTCGTGCTCGACCGGCGGCTCGGGGTCTCGGGCGCGCAGCCGGCCGAGACCTTCACGGCGGCGCTGGAGCAGGCCTGGGAGAGCCGGACGGTCGTGCCGCTGGTCACCGTCGGCGGCGGCGCCGGCGAGAGCAGCGGCTCGGACACCGGCGAGGTCTGCGGGCCGGAGGGCTGCGAGGTGCCGCAGCGCTGACGGCAATGACGGCGCCGACGGGCGGCCGATGCGGGATGCTGGCCGCATGACGACCGCGGTAGTGGTGGGCGGCGGGCCGAACGGGCTCGCCGCCGCCGTCCGGCTGGCCCTGGCGGGTGTGCGGGTGACCGTGCTGGAGGCCGCCGGGGAGGTCGGCGGCGGGGCCCGCAGCGGCGAGGCGATCGTGCCCGGGCTGCTGCACGACCACTGCTCCGCCGTCCACCCGATGACCATCGGCTCGCCCTTCCTGCGCGGCCTCGGCCTGGAGCGCTTCGGGCTGGAGTTCCGGCTGCCGGAGATCGACTGCGCGCACCCGCTGGCGGACGGCACGGCCGGGGTCCTGCACCGCTCGGTCGCCGCGACGGCCGCCGGGCTCGGGGGCGCCGACGGCCGGCGCTGGCGGCAGCTGTTCGAGGGGCCGGTCGCGGGGTACGACCGGCTCGCCGACGACCTCATGGGCCCGCTGCTGCGGGTCCCGCGCCACCCGTTGCGGCTCGCCCGCTTCGGCGCTCCCGCCCTGCTCCCGGCCACCGTCGTCGCCCGGGCCTTCGGCGGGGAGCGGGCCCGGGCGCTGTTCGGCGGCGCCGCCGCGCACGCCTTCCAGCCGCTGGACCGGCCGCTCAGCGCCGCCGTGGGCCTCGGGCTGCTGACCGCCGGGCACCGGTACGGCTGGGCCGTCGCCGTCGGCGGCTCGGGGGCGATCAGCCGGGCCCTGGCCGCGCTGCTCACCGAACTGGGCGGGACGATCGAGACCGGCGCCCCGGTCCGGTCGGCGGACCGGCTGCCGCCCGCCGACCTCGTCCTGTACGACCTCGCGCCCGGCGCCGTCGCGGCGATCCTCGGCGACCGGCTGCCGCCCCGGACCGCCCGCGCCTACCGCCGGTTCCGGCACGGGCCGGGCGCGTTCAAGGTGGACTTCGCGGTGGCGGGCGGGGTGCCGTGGACGGCCGAGCCGGCCCGCCGCGCCGGGACCGTCCACCTCGGCGGCAGCTTCGCCGAGGTGGCCGCCGCCGAGCGCGCCGTCACCGCCGGGCGGATGCCGGAGCGGCCGTTCGTGCTGGTCGGCCAGCAGTACCTGGCCGACCCCGGCCGCTCGGCGGGCGACGTCCACCCGCTGTGGACGTACGCCCATGTGCCGCACGGCTGGACCGGGGACGCGACCGAGGCGGTGATCGCCCGGATCGAGAGCTTCGCGCCCGGCTTCCGCGAGCGCGTGCTCGGACTGGCGGTCCGCGGCCCGGCCGGCTTCGCGGCCGACAACCCGAACTTCGTCGGCGGCGACATCATGACCGGTGCCAAGGACGTCCGTCAGCTGGTCCTCGGCCCCCGGGCCACCCTCCACCCCTACGCCACCGGGCTGCCCGGCCACTACCTCTGCTCGGCGGCGACCCCGCCCGGGCCCGGCGTGCACGGGATGTGCGGGGCCAATGCCGCGGAGGCGGCCCTGCGGTGGCTGCGCGGTCGGCCCTCCGGCGGGCGCGGCGGGCGGGACGGGCGGGGCGCGGCGGGCGGCTGACGGCGGGGGCGGGGACGGGGGCGGCCGACGGCCCGCGGCCGCTCGGACCAAGTCGTCCGGTCACCAGATCATCAGGTCACCCGGGAGAACGAGCGGCGGTAGACCCGGGGCGGGACGCCGCGGCGGCGGACGAAGCGCTCCCGCAGGACCGCCGCGCCGCTGTAGCCGACCCGGCGGGCGATCTCCTCCACCGGCAGGTCGGTGGTCTCCAGGAGTTCCTCGGCGGCGGTCAGCCGCAGCTCGCCGAGCCAGGCGTGCGGGGTGGTGCCGGTGGCGGCGGTGAAGCGGCGCAGGAAGGAGCGCTTGCTCATCACGGCGCGGCGGGCGAGTTCGGCGACCGGCAGCGGCCGGTGGAGGTTGGCGCGGGCCCAGCCGAGCAGTTCGGCCAGTCGCTCGTCCTCGCCGTCCTCGGGCACCGGTGCGGCGAGGTACTGGGCCTGGCCGCCGTCGCGGTGGGAGGGCAGCACCATGTCCCGGGCGATGTGGTTGGCGACGGCGGCGCCGTGCTCGCGCCGGATCAGGTGCAGGCAGAGGTCGAAGCCCGCGGCGGCGCCCGCACCGGTGGTGATCCGGCCGTCGTCCAGGTAGAGCGCCTCGGGTTCGACGGTGACGCCCGGGTGGCTGCGGGCCAGCAGTCCGGCGAAGCGCCAGTGGGTGGTGGCGCGGCGGCCGTCGAGCAGGCCGGCGGCGGCGAGCGCGAAGGTGCCGACGCAGTGGGCGGCGACCAGGGCGCCGCGGTCGTGGGCCGCCACCAGGGCGTCCAGGACGGCGGGCGGGGGCGGGGTGCGGAAGCCGGCCCCGGGGAGGGCGAGCACGAGGTCGGCGGCGGCGAGCCGGTCCAGGCCGTGGGCGACCGCCAGCGGCACGCCGAGGTCGGTGTCGACGCTGCCGGGGCGGTCGGCGCAGAGGGCGAAGTCGAAGCCCGGCAGTTCCGCCCCGTGCGGGCCGAAGACCTCGGCGACGATGCCGACGGCGAGCATGCCGGCACCGGGCGGGACGTAGGCGGCGACGGTGGTGAAGGGGGCCATCCGCGGAGTGTGGCACAGCGGGCGGCGGGAGGCTGGCATCTTTCCTGCGATCGCTGGCATCTGTGCCACTCGTCGGGGACGCGGGCCTTCGACAGGATCGACGCATGACGAACGCACCGATCGCCGACGCTCCGCTGACCGACGCTCTCCCGACCGACGCACCGCTGACCGACGCACCGCCGACGGACGCTGCCCCGACCGACGCACCGCTGACCGAGGCTGCCCCGACCGACGCACCGCCGGCGGACGCCCCGCTCGGCCGCAGCGCCGCCTTCCACGTCCTGACCACCGGCTACGTGGGCTCCACCGGACCCGGGGTGGCCGCCACCGTCTCCTACGTCACGGACGCCGGACGGCACGTGGTCTTCGACCCGGGCATGGTCGCGAGCCAGGACGACATCCTCGGCCCGCTGGCCGCGCTGGGACTCGGCCCCGAGGACATCACCGATGTGGTGCTCAGCCACCACCACCCCGACAACACCATGAACGTGGGCCTCTTCGGCCGGGCCCGGGTGCACGACCACCGGGTCGAGTACCGGGGCCACCGGTGGACGAACCGGGACGCCGAGGGGTACGAGCTGACCCCGTCCCTGCGGCTGATCCGCACGCCCGGGCACAGCGCCGAGGACATCACGCTGCTGGCCGGGACGGCGGAGGGCGTGGTCGCGTTCGCCGGCGACCTGTGGTGGCACGCGGCCGGTCCGGCGGAGGACCCGGTGGCTCCGGACCGCGAGCTCCTGCGGGCCTCCCGGCTCCGGGTGCTGGCCGTCGCGGACCTCATCGTGCCCGGTCACGGCGCTCCCTTCCGCGGCGACGGGTCCACCCCCCGGTAGCGCGGGCCGCACGGTGGGCGCCCGACGGCGGACGGGAGCCGGGCCGGGGCCGGCCGTGGCCGGGCGGGGACCGGGCCGACCGCGGACAGGGACTGGGCCGAATGTATGTATCGCTCTCTTGACTGGCGTCACCGAAGCGCGATACTTGCCTCACTCCCGCTCGCCCGATGAGGTGGCCCACCCATGGAGCTCTCGCCCTCCGCGCACGTGGACACGTTCTGTCGCGACAACCTGCCACCCTTCGAGGAGTGGCCCGAATTCCTCTTCGACCTACCGGAGTTGGCCTATCCGGACCGATTGAACTGCGCACACGAGCTGCTCGACGCGACGATCGAGCGGTTCGGCCCGGACCGGCGCTGCCTGGTCACGCCGGACGGCGAGTGGTCGTACGGCGAACTGCGCGGGCACGCCGACGCGGTGGCCCGGCTGCTGACCGGGCCGCTGGGTCTGGTGCCCGGCAACAGGGTCCTGCTACGGGGGCCCAACGCGCCCTGGCTGGTGGCCTGTTGGCTCGGGGTGCTGAAGGCCGGCGGGGTGGTGGTGACCACCATGCCGTTACTGCGGGCGGCCGAGCTGACCGCCCTGCACGAGGTCGCGGCGCCGGTACTGGCCCTCTGCGACCACCGGTTCCTCGCCGAGCTGGAGCAGGCCACGACACCCGGGCTGACCGTGGTGCCGTACGGCGGCACCGGGCCCGAGGACCTCCTCGCGCGCTGCGCCGCGACGGCCGGCGCGTCCACCGGCGACCCGGCCACCGCCGTACCGTTCACCGCCGTACCGACCGCCGCCGACGACGTCGCGCTGATCGCCTTCACCTCCGGCACCACCGGACGGCCCAAGGCCACCCTGCACTTCCACCGCGACGTGCTCGCCAACGCCGACACCTTCTCGCGCCACCTGCTGCGCCCCACCGCCGAGGACCTCTTCGCCGGCACCCCGCCGCTCGCCTTCACCTTCGGGCTCGGCGGCCTGGTGGTCTTCCCGCTGCGGGCCGGCGCGGCCACCCTGCTGCTGGAGCAGGCCACACCCGAGCAACTGGCCGAGCACGTCCACCGGCACGGGGTCGACGTGCTGTTCACCGCGCCGACGGCCTACCGGGCGATCCTGGCCGCCGGGCTGGCCGACCGGCTCGCCGGGGTGCGGCGGTGCGTCTCGGCCGGCGAGCACCTGCCGGCCGCCGTCTGGGAGGCGTTCCGCGAGGCCACCGGGCAGCGGCTGATCGACGGCATCGGGGCCACCGAGCTGCTGCACGTGTTCATCTCCGCCGCCGACGACGACATCCGCCCCGGCTCGACCGGCCGTCCCGTCCCCGGCTACCGGGCCGCGATACTGGACGAGCAGGGCCGGCCGGTGCCGGACGGCCAGCCCGGACGGCTCGCCGTCAAGGGCCCCACCGGCTGCCGCTACCTGCGCGACGACCGCCAGCACGAGTACGTGCGCGGCGGCTGGAACCTCACCGGGGACACCTATGTGCGCGACCCGGAGGGGTACTTCTGGTACCGGGCGCGCAACGACGACATGATCGTCTCCTCCGGCTACAACATCGCCGGGCCCGAGGTGGAGCAGGTGCTCGCCGACCACCCCGACGTCGCCGACTGCGCCGTGGTCGGCGCGCCGGACGAGCGGCGCGGCACCGTGGTCAAGGCCTATGTGGTGCTGCGCGCGGGCGTCACCGCCGGGCCCGACACCGTCCGGGCGCTCCAGGAGCACGTCAAACAGGCCATCGCGCCCTACAAGTACCCGCGCGCGGTCGAGTTCGTCGACGCGCTGCCGCGCACCGCGACCGGGAAGCTGGCCCGGGCCGAGCTGCGCCGCCGGGCCGCGCCCGAGCCGACGCCCGTGACGACGGCGGCGGCCGGTCCGCAGCCCGCCAGCGTGACCGTCGAACGGCGGGTCGAGTGGTCGGACACCGACGCCGCCGGGCACTACCACTTCTCGGCCGTACAGCGCTGGGCCGAGGCCGCCGAGGCGACGCTGCTGCGCCGACTGGGCCTGGACGGGCTGTTCGGCCGGATCCCCCGGGTGCACTTCGAGGCCGACTACCGCGAACGGCTGTGGTTCGGCGACCTGGTCCGGGTCGAGCTGCGGGTCGAGCGGATCGGCGGCTCCTCGCTGCACTACGCCTTCGAGGTGCACGGCCCGAACGGCCCGGCCGCCGGCGGACGGATGTCGGTGGTGCACGCCACGCCGCACGCCAAGGGCACCGAGCCCTGGCCGGAGCCGGTGCGCCGGGCGCTGTCCGGGGCCGGACGGCAGGAACCGGAGGCGATCCGGTGACCGGGAACGGGACCGGCCCGACGAGTGGGGCCGCCCGCCGGGTGGCGGTGATCGGCGGCGGTCCGGGCGGGCTCTACTTCGCCGCGCTGGCCCGGCAGCTGGCACCGGAGCGCGAGATCACCGTCTTCGAACGGGACGGCCGCGAGGACGAGTTCGGCTTCGGGGTGGTGTTCTCCGACGAGACGCTGGACGGAATCGCCCAGGCCGACCCGGCCGTGTTCGCCGCGATGGGCGCCGAGTTCGCGCGCTGGAGCGACATCGACGTCCGGTACGCCGGGCAGGTGCGCACCAGCGGCGGGCACGGCTTCGCGGCGCTGGACCGCAACCGGCTGCGCGCGATCCTGCAACGGCGGTGCGACGAGCTGGCGGTGGACGTCCGCTACCGCACACCCGCGCCGCCGGTCGGGCAACTCGCCGAGGAGTACGACCTGGTGGTCGCCGCCGACGGCATCCACTCGGCGACCCGCGCGGCGTACACCGCCACCTTCCGGCCGGAGCTGGACGAGCGGCACGCCCGCTACATGTGGCTCGCCACCGACAAGGTCTTCGACGCCTTCACCTTCCTCGTCGAGCGCTTCGACTTCGGGGTGCTCCAGGTGCACGCCTACCCGTACAGCGCCGAACGGTCGACGTTCATCGTCGAGATCGCCGAGGACGCCTGGCGCCGCGGCGGCTTCGAGGCCCTGGCCGACCGGGAGTTCGCGCGCGGCGAGAGCGACGGGGAGAGC
Source organism: Kitasatospora sp. cg17-2 (assembly GCF_054031055.1). Lineage (NCBI taxonomy): Bacteria > Bacillati > Actinomycetota > Actinomycetes > Kitasatosporales > Streptomycetaceae > Kitasatospora > Kitasatospora sp. cg17-2. Next base: position 8,458,900 of record NZ_CM132923.1, on the reverse strand, counting down.
GTGCGGCGCTGCGCGGAGCTGCTCGCGCCGCACCTGGAGGGGCACCGGCTGATCCCCAACGCCTCCCGCTGGATCCGCTTCACCACGGTGCGCAACGCCACCTGGCGGCACCGGAACGTGGTGCTGCTCGGCGACGCCGCGCACTCGGCGCACTTCTCGATCGGCTCGGGCACCAAGCTCGCCCTGGAGGACGCCCTCGCCCTGGCCGCGAGCCTGGACGAACAGCCCACCGTGGAGCAGGCGTTGGCGGCCTACGAGGCGGAACGGCGGCCGGTGGTGGAATCCACCCAGCGGGCGGCGCAGGCCAGTCTGGAGTGGTTCGAGACGATCGAGCGGCGGACCGGGCAGGACGCCGACCGGTTCGCGTTCAATCTGCTCACCCGCAGCCGCCGGGTCACCTACGGGAACCTCCGGGCCCGCGACCCCGGGTTCGTCGCGGCCGTGGAGACGGCGTTCGCGGGCGGCGCCGATCCGGCCGGGGCGGCGGCGGTGCCGCCCATGTTCCGGCCGCTCAAGCTGGCCGCGCTGGAGCTGCGCAACCGGGTGGTGGTACCGCCGCTGGCCACCTTCACCTCCCCCGAGGCGCTGCCCAGCGCCTTCGACCGGGCCCAGCTGACCGCCCACGCGCTCGGCGGCGCCGGGCTGGTGATCGCCGGGATGACGGCGGTCACCCCGGAGGGCCGGGCCACCGACCACTGCCCCGGACTGTGGAACGACCGACAGGAGGCGGCCTGGCGCGAACTCGTCGCCGGCATCGGGGCGGTGAGCGACACCCCGCTCGGGATCCAGCTCACCCACGCCGGGCGGCGGGCCGCCACCTCGGTGCCCGGACCGGACGGGATCGGCCGCCCCCTGGGCGCGGACGGCTGGCCGCTGCTGGCCGCCTCACCGCTGCCCTGGGACGCCGACAGTCCTCGGCCGCACGAGGCCAACCAGATCGAACTGGCCGCCGTGGTGGCGGACTTCGCCGCCGCCGCCGAGCGCGCGGCCCGGATCGGCTTCGAGGTGCTGGAGCTCCAGTTCGGCCACGGCCACCTGCTCTCCGGCTTCCTGTCGCCGCTCACCAACCGGCGCACCGACCGCTACGGCGGCCCGCTCGACCGGCGGTTGCGGCTGCCGCTGGAGGTGCTGGCGGCGGTCCGCGCGGTCTGGCCGGCCGGACGGCCGCTGCTGGTGCGGATCTCGGCGAGCGACTGGGCGCCGGGAGGCACCAGCGAGGCGGAGGCCGTCGCGATCTGCCGGGCCCTCGGGGACGGCGGGGCGGACGCGGTGGACGTCTCCACCGGTGAGGTCGTGGCACACCAGCGCCCGCCGTACGGGCGCGGCTACCAGACGCCGTTCGCCGAGCTGGTGCGCGCGGCCACCGGTCTGCCCACCGTCGCGGTCGGTGCGATCTCCGGGCACGACGACGCCAACTCGGTGCTGCTGGCCGGGCGGGCCGACCTGGTCGCGGTCGGCCGGGCCCAGTTGCACGACCCGTTGTGGACCCTGCATGCCGCCGCCGAGCAGGGGTACACCGGTCCTGGCGCGCGCTGGCCCGGGCCGTGGGCGGCGGGCAGCCGGCGCCCGCCCGGGCCGGGCTCCGACCGGGTGGCACCGAGGCTGCGGCTGGTGCGCGAGCCCGAGCCGCCGGTGCACCGCCGCTGGCGGCCCGGCGCCGCCGACGGCACCGATGACACCGCCCGCACCGCCCGCACCGCCCGCACCGCCCGCACCGAGGAGGAACGATGACCGAGCCGATCGCCGCCGCGCTGCGGCGACCGCGCTTCACCGCGGCCGCCGTACAGGCCTCGCCCGTCTTCCTGGACCCCGCCGCCACCGTGGCCAAGGCGGTCGCCCTGATCCACGAGGCGGCCGAGCACGGGGCCACCCTGGTGGTCTTCCCCGAGGTGTTCGTCCCCGGCTACCCGTACTGGAACTGGACCATGAACCCGGTCCAGGGCTCCCCCTGGTACGAGCGCCTCTACCGCGCCTCGGTGGACGTGCCGGGCCCGTACGTCGACGCCCTGCGCGCCGCCGCCCGCCGGGCCGGCGTGGTACTGGTGATCGGCGTCAACGAGCGCGGCCGGCACAGCCTCGGGGTGCTGTACAACACCGTGCTGGTCATCGACGCCGACGGCGAACTGCTGAGCGTGCACCGCAAACTGGTCCCCACCTGGGCCGAGAAGCTGACCTGGACCCCGGGCGACGGCAGCACACTGCGGGTGCACGACACCGCCGTCGGCCCGCTCGGCGCGCTGGCCTGCGGCGAGAACACCAATCCGCTGGCCCGGTTCACCCTCCTGGCCCAGGGCGAACTCGTCCACGCGGCCTGCTACATCGCGCTGCCGGTCGCCCCCGAGGACTACGACATGGCGGAGGCGATCGCCCTGCGCGCCGCCGCCCACTGCTTCGAGGGCAAGGTCTTCACCGTGGTCTCCTGCTCCACGATCTCCCCGGAGATCGTCGACGCCATCGCCGGCGAGGACCAGCAGCTCCGCAAGCAACTCTCCCGCCCGCGCAGCGCGTTGTCCGGGATCTTCGGACCCGACGGACGCGCGGTGACCGAGCCGCTGGTGGACGAGGAGGGGATCGTGTACGCCGAGATCGACCTCGGCGACTGCGTCCGGCCCAAGCAGATGCACGACATCGTCGGCCACTACAACCGCTTCGACGTCTTCCGGCTGCACGTCGACAACCGCCCGCTGCAGCCGCTGACCTTTCCCGAACCGCTCCCGAAGGAGGAGGAATGACCGACTACGACGACGACCGGATCGGCCGCGCCCGGGTCGCCGACAATGCCGAACTCGCCGCCTACTACGAAGAGCTGGCCAAGGTCGACGCGGGCGCGCTGTGGACCGTGGCGAACGAGATCGAGCCCTGGTACCCGCAGCCGAAGTCGGTGCCGGTGCTCTGGCGCTACGCCGACCTGCGCCCGCTGGTCCGCAAGGCGCTGCCCCTGGTCAGGGCCGACGACGCCGGCCGCCGGGTGGTCATGCTGGTCAACCCGGGCCGCCGCGAACTCAGCGCCGCCGTCGGCCTGCTGTACACCGGCCTGCAGATCATGGGCCCCGGCGAGGCGATGACCGCGCACCGCCACCAGGCCTCCGCGCTGCGCTTCGTGCACGAGGGCACCGGCGCCTGGACGATCGTCGACGGCCAGAAGCTCAAGGTCGGCCCGCGGGACTTCGCGATCACCCCCAACGGCGCCTGGCACGAGCACGGGAACGAGTCCGAGGACGCCCCCGTGATCTGGCAGGACGGCCTGGACATCCCGCTGGTCAACATGCTCGACGCCAACTTCTACGAGGTGCACCCCGAGCTGTACCAGCGGCCCGGAACGGTGGCCAACTCCTCGCTGCTCAGCTACAGCGGCAACCTGCTGCCGTACGGCGTCGAGAAGTGGACCCGGCCGTACTCGCCGCTGCTCGGCTGGCCCTGGGAGCCCAGCTACCACGCGCTCACCCGGCTCGCCCGCGCCACCGAGGGCTCGCCCTGGGACGGGGTGATCATGGAGTACACCAACCCGGTCACCGGTGGCTCGGTGATGCCGACCATGGGCGCCCATCTGCAGCTGCTTCGCCCCGGCCAGGCCACCCGGGCCCACCGGCACACCGGTTCGGTGGTCTACACGGCCGCCAAGGGGCGGGGCGTCTCGGTGGTCGCCGGGCACCGCTTCACCTGGCAGCAGGGCGACATCTTCGTGGTGCCGTCCTGGGCCTGGCACGAGCACGCGAACCTCGACCCCGGCGAGGACGCCTGCCTGTTCTCCTTCAACGACTTCCCGGTGATGCACTCGCTCGGCCTGTACCGCGAGGAGCCCTACCCGGAGCACGACGGGCACCAGCCCACCACCACCCCGTGACCAGGAGCGCACACCCATGCGGCTGTTGACCTACTGCACCCCCGGCGACGACACCCCCCGCCCCGGCGCCCTGCTCGCCGGGGACCGGGTCGCCGACCTGTCCGCCCTCGCCGCCGTTTCCGGTGTCCGGCTGCCGCCCGACCTGCTGGGCCTGGTCGCGGCCGGCGCACCGGCCCTGGCCGCCGTCCGCGAACTGCTCACCGGCACAACGGGCGAGGGGCCCCTGGTCCGCCCGCTCGCCGAGGTGGTGCTGCGCGCCCCGCTGCGGCCCGGCAAGATCGTCGGCGTCGGGCTCAACTACGTCGAGCACGTCGCCGAGTCGCACCGCACCCTCGACACCGAGCGCGAACTGCCCGACCGGCCGGTGCTGTTCAGCAAGCCCTCGACCGCCGTCACCGGCCCCGGCCAGCCGATCCTGCACAACGCCGAGCTCACCGAGCAGCTCGACTGGGAGTGCGAACTCGCCGTCGTCATCGGCACTCCCGCCTTCCGGGTCACCGAGACCGACGCCCTCCGGCACGTCTTCGGCTACAGCATCGTCAACGACATCAGCGCCCGCGACCAGCGCCGCTCCGGCCAGTGGTTCTTCTCCAAGGGCCAGGACAGCTACGCGCCGTTCGGCCCGGTCGTGGTGACCGCCGACGAGATCCCCGACCCGCAGCGGCTCGACCTGTCCCTGCGGGTCAACGGCGAACTGCGGCAGGACTCCAACACCCGCCACATGCTGTTCGGCATCGCCCGGCTGATCGCCGACATCTCCTCCGGCGTCACCCTGGAACCCGGCGACGTCATCGCCACCGGCTCGCCGTCCGGCGTCGGCGCCGGGATGGTGCCCCCGCAGTTCCTCCGGCCCGGCGACCTGGTCGAGGCCACCATCGAGGGCATCGGCACCCTCGCCAACCCCGTGGTCGACGCCCGCTGACCGGCCGCCCACCCCCGCAGAGGAGCCCGCCCCGATGACCACCAGCTACCGGATAGGCCAGATCGTCCCGAGCTCCAACGTCACCATGGAGACCGAGGTCCCCGCCCTGCTGCGGGCCCGCGAGCGGGTCGCGCCCGAGCGCTTCACCTTCCACTCCAGCCGGATGCGGATGACCCGGGTCACCCCCGAGCAACTGCGCGCCATGGACGCCGAGTCCGACCGGTGCGCCGCCGAACTCGCGGACGCCCGGGTCGATGTGCTCGGCTACGCCTGCCTGGTCGCCGTGATGGCCACCGGTCCCGGCTACCACCGGGAGGCCGAGCAGCGGCTGCACCGGCGCACCGTCGAGAACGGCGCCGCCGCGCCCGTGGTCACCAGCGCCGGCGCGCTGGTGACCGGGCTGCACACGCTCGGCGCCCGCAAGGTCGCCGTCGTCACCCCCTACCTGCGCCCGCTGGCCCGCACCGTGGTCGACTACCTCGGCCACGAGGGCATCGAGGTGGTGGACTTCGCGGCCCTGGAGATCGCCGACAACCTCGACGTCGCCGCCCACGACCCGGCGAAGCTGCCGGACATCGCGGCCGGCCTCGCGCACAGCCGGGCCGACGCGGTGGTGCTGTCCGCCTGTGTGCAGATGCCCTCGCTGTCGGCGATCGAGGAGGCCGAGCAGCGGCTCGGCAAACCGGTCGTCTCGGCGGCCGTCTGCACCGCCCACCAGCTGCTGCGCGCCCTCGGCCTGCCGGCCTTCGCCCCCGGCGCCGGCCACCTGCTCTCCGGGGCGTTCGCGGAGTCCTGAACCCGGCCCGGGCCGAACCTGTCCCGGCCCGAACCTGTCCCGGCCCGAACCGCCCCCGCCGGGAGCCACCGCTATGATCACCACGAGCCGTCGGGAGGAGATCCGGATGACCGAGAGCACGCCCCGGCCGAGCTCGCTGATCCACACCGTCTACGGCGAGTTCGTCCGCCGTCTCGGCGGCTGGATATCCATCGCCGACCTGATCGCCCTGATGGCCGAGCTGGACGTCGACGCACCCGCCGTCCGCTCGGCCATCTCCCGTCTCAAGAAGGCCGGCACCCTGCTCCAGGAGCGCGGCGACGGGTCCGGCACCGGCTACCGCCTCTCCCCCGCGATGGGCCCGGTGTTCGAGGAGGGGGACCGCCGGATCTTCCGCAGCCTGGAGCCCGCCGAACTCTCCGACGGCTGGGTGGTGGCCGTCTTCTCCGTCCCCGAGTCCGAACGCGCCCACCGCCACACCCTGCGTTCCCGGCTCAGCTGGCTCGGCTTCGGCAACGCCGCCCCCGGCGTCTGGCTGGCGCCCGCCCGGGTCCTGCCCGACGCCCGGCGCCTGCTCGAACGCCTCGGCCTGGACGCGTACGTCCACCTCTTCCTCTCCGCCGAGTACGCCGGATTCACCGATCTGCGCACCGCCGTCGCCGCCTGGTGGGACTTCCCCGCCATCGAGGGCCAGTACGCCGCGTTCACCGACACCTGGCGGCCCGTGCTCGCCGCCCGCGGGAGCGACCCCGGCCCCGACCCGGCCGAGGCGTTCCGCGACTACGTCCCGATGCTCACCCAGTGGCGGCGGCTGCCCTACCTGGACCCCGGGCTGCCCGCCCCGCTGCTGCCGCCCGACTGGAACGCCGTCGCCGCCCGGGCCGTCTTCACCGGGCTCCACACGCTGCTCGCCGGGCCGAGCCTGCGCCACGTCGAAGAGGTCACCGGGCTGGTGACCGCCGCCCACCACCAGGAGCCGTGATGACCCAGCAGCCCGACCGGCCCCAGCCCCCTCGGCCCCCCGCCGACCTGCTGGTGCGCGCGGCCGCCGTGCACACCCTCGTCCCCGGCGAGCCGCCGCGGCGCGCCGTCGCCGTCACCGGCGACCGGATCACCGCCCTGGCCGCCGACCCGCACGGCCTGGACGGGCTGATCGGCCCCGCCACCGAGGTCGTCGACGCGCCCGGGGCGACCGTGCTGCCCGCCTTCGACGACACCCACACCCATCTGATCCTGGCCGGACACAGCGTGCACGGCGTGCCCGTCCACCGCGCCACCGACCTCGCCGGGTTCCTCGCCCTGGTCCGCGCACGTGCCGCCACTACCCCCGCCGGAGACTGGATCACCACCACCGTCAACTGGCAGGAGCTCAACCTCGCCGAGCAGCGGATGCCCACCACCGAGGAGCTGGACACCGCCACCGACCGCCACCCGGTCCTGGTCCGCCGCGGCGCCTACAACATGGTGCTCAACTCGGCCGCGCTGCGGCTCGCCGGCATCACCGCCGCCACCCCCGAGCCGACCGGCGGCGTGATCGAGCGCGACGCCGAGGGCCGCCTCACCGGCCGCCTGATCAACAAGGCGATCGAGCTCGCCGAACGCGTCCTGCCCCGGCCCGGCCTCGCCGAGCGGATCGACGGACTGCGCGCCGCCTCCGCCGCCTACGCCGCCACCGGGATCGGCACCGTCCGCGACTGCCTGGTCCCGGTCGAGGACCTCGACGTGCTGCGCGCCGCCCGCGCCGAGGGCGCCCTCGCCGTCCGGGTCCGGGCGCTGGTCTCCGGCTTCGCCGTCCGCACCCTCGAGGAGGTGGACGCCCTGCTGGACCGCGTCGACGCCTGGCGGGCCGCCGGTCACGAGGACGACCGGCTCTCGGTCTGGGGGGTCAAGTTCGGCATCGACGGCGGCTTCGAGGCCGGCGCCCTGGAGGAGCCCTACCAGGGGCAGCCCTGCTACCACGGCCGACTGCTGTGGGAACCGAAGGAGCTGGCCGACGCCGTGGACCGGGTGGTCGGGCGCGGACTGCGGGTCGGCGTGCACGCCTGGGGCGACCGGGGCCTGCGCACCCTGCTGGACGTCTTCGAGGAGGTGCTCGCGCGCCGCCCCGGACTGCCCGCCGGCACCCTGGTCGTGGAGCACGGCGGCCTCGCCCGGGCCGAACAGCGGGCCCGGGCCGTCGCCCTGCGCGTCCCGGTGACCGTGCAGCACCCGCTGCTGCACGACGGCGCCCCCACCCAGCAGCGGGCCTGGGGCGAGGAGCGCACCCGCGCGCTGTTCCCGCTGCGCGAATGGCTCGACGAGGGCGCGCTGCTGGCCGCCGGTTCGGACTTCCCGGTCGGCCCGTACGGCGCGATGCTGTCCGTCTGGGGCATGACCACCCGCCGCACGGTGGCCGGGGTGGTCGGGCCCGAGCACGCGATCGGGCGGTCCGAGGCGATCGCCCTGCACACCTCGGCGGCGGCCCGGCTGACCGGGGAGAGCACGGACCGGGGCGCCCTGCGGCCCGGCGCGTTCGCCGATCTGACCCTGTGGCCGACCGACCCGCTGAGCTGCCCGGTCGAGGAGCTGCGGGAGCTGCTGCCCGACCGCACGGTGGTCGGCGGGCGCACGGTGCACCGGCACTGAGCTGTCGTCAGTTTGGTTCGGTGCGAACGGGGTTGTCGAGCGGTCGCACCTCCTGGAGCAGGCCCCAGGTGAAGTCCGCCGTGAGGGCGTGCGTCCCACCGTCGGCGTCCGGCGCGGTGAAGTCCAGCCGGAAGCGGTTCGGCGCGCTGCCCTCGCGCGGCACGGCGGGCGGGAACGCCCCGCCCAGATCGGCCACCACGCAGCTCCACGGCCGCAGGTCGGCGAGCGTGCGGAGCACCGGCGGCGGGGTGTCCGCGGCCCGCACCAGCCAGGCGTTCAGCACCGGCGCGCCCGCCCCTGCGGGACCGGACAGGACCTCGAACCGCAACCCGGGCCAGAGCGGCAGCGCCCACTGCCGGGCGGAGCAGGCGAGGTCGCCGATGCGGCGTTCGACCACCGCCTCGGGCGGTCCGAGCACGGCCGTGTACCGCCGTCCGCCGCCCGGGAAGCCCGGCGCCCTGAGCATCGCCTGCCAGCGCTTGTTCGCCTCCCGCATCCCCGCCCGGGTCTCCCCGAGCCCGCGGACCGCGTCCTCGACCAACTCCGGTCGGAAGTCCGCCATCCGGCGCAGCAGGACCAACTGGAACTCCGTCACCCCGAACCCGTGCACCCCGGCAGGCTACCGGGCGGGCCGCCCCGGACCGGCCGGACACGACCGCACGGCGCGTGCCGCACGGTCAGCCGGTGTCTGCGGCGGACGACCGGTCAGCCGGTCAGCCGGTCAGCCGGTGTCGGCGGCGGACGACCGGTCAGCCGGTCAGCCGGTCAGCCGGTCAGCCGGTGTCGGACGACCGGTCAGCCGCCGTCGCCGCCGCCGGTCGGGTAGGGCGCGAAGGTGCTGCTGTGCTCGTCCACGGCCAGCGGGCGGCCGATCGGCGGGGCGGAGCGCTGCGGGCAGGCGGCGCGTTCGCAGACCTTGCAGCCGAGGCCGATCGGCGTGGCCGAGGCCTCGTCGGTGAGATCGAGACCGGCCGAGTACACCAGCCGTGAGGCGTGCCGCAGTTCGCAGCCGAGGCCGAGGGCGAAGGTCTTGCCGGGCCGCCCCCAGCCGCCGGGCGAACGGGTGACGGCGCGGGCGGTCCACAGATAGCGGCGGCCGTCCGGCATCGCGGCCACCTGGACGTGCACCCGGCCCGGGGCGGCGAAGGTCTCGTAGACGTTCCACAGCGGGCAGGTGCCGCCCGTGCGGGAGAAGTGGAAGTCGGTGGCGGACTGCCGCTTGGAGACGTTGCCCGCCCGGTCGACCCGGACGAAGGAGAACGGCACCCCGCGCAGTCCCGGCCGCTGCAGGGTGCTGAGCCGGTGGCACACCGTCTCGTGGCCGACCGAGAAGTGGTCGGCGAGGTGCTCCAGGTCGTAGCGGGACGTCTCCGCCTCGCCGTGGAACACCCGGTAGGGCAGCACCAGCGCGGCCGCGAAGTAGTTCGCCAGCCCGATCCGGGTGAGCGCGTGCGCCGGGGCACCCTCCGGGCCGTCCTGCGCGGCGAGTTCGCCGAGCAGCGCGTCGTGTTCGAGGTAACCGAGCTGGGTGGCGAGCCGGAAGGCCTGCTGGCCCGGCCGCAGCCGGGGCGAGAGGTGGAGGGTGCGGCCGACCGGGTCGAAGTGGTGCAGCCGGTCGTCCTTCCCGCCCGTCCCGGTGCTCACCCGGACGGAGTGCGCCTCGGCCAGCCGGTCGGTCAGCGCGGTCCGCACCCGGCCCCGGCGGACCCCGATCCGCGCCGCCAACTCCTCCGCCGCCCGGTCGAGTTCGTCGACGTAGTTGGCCCGCCGGTAGAAGAACTCGCGGACCTGCTCGTGCGGATTGCGGGCCTCGGTCAGGCCCGCGGCCGGGCCCCGGTCCTCGGCCAGGACGGCGAGCTGCTCGGCGGCGGTGCGGCGGCGGCGGTCCACGTCGAGCAGCAGGGCGGCCACGGCGGGCAGCCGCTGGGCCAGTTCGGCGAGGTCCCCGGCGGTGATCCGCCCGGCGGCGACCTCCTCGCCCAGGGAGTCGCGCAGTTCGGCGGTGAGCCGGGCGGTGTCGGGCGGGGCGAAGTAGCCGGCCTCCACGCCGAACGCCTCCGTGAGCCGCAGCAGGACCGGGACGGTCAGCGGGCGGGCGTCGTGCTCCAGCTGGTTGAGGTAGCTGGGCGAGAGGTCGAGCAGCCGGGCGAGCGCGGCCTGGCTGAGGCCGCGCTCCTCGCGCAGCCGGCGCAGCCGCGCCCCGGCGAAGGTCCTGCCCATGTGTCCCGGCCTCCCTGGTCGACGGGCGCCCACCCTAACCGTTCGGGCCCGCCCCGGCCTTCGCAGCCTTCGCCGATTCGCCGTTCCGGCTTCGCAGAACTTGGCACCCGTCCAGCGGTGACGGCACCCCCGTCGGCCTGCCAGAGTCGTACCGCGGCCGGGCCCCGAACCCGGACGGCGCCAACCACCGGACGGACGTCGGGTGTTGGCACCCGTCCGCGGCGGATCCACGTCCCGCGGTGTCGCACCGCCCGCCCGGTACCCCGGCCGCGCCCGCCCTCCTGGTGGCGGGCATCACATCCTTCGCAACACATCTCTTCGCAGCGCGTCCTTCACAGCACATCTCTTCGCAGCACGTCCCTTCGCAGCACGCCCTTCACAGCACACAGCAACGAGCCCGGGAGCGGATCACCATGACCCAGTCGGTACGGCAGCAGCAGCAGCGGCAGGCGGCGGAACTGGCCGCCCGGTGGGCGTCCGACCCGCGCTGGGCGGGCATCGAGCGCAGCTACACGGCGGCGGACGTGGTCCGGCTCGCCGGGTCGGTCCGCGAGGAGCACACCCTCGCCCGGCGCGGCGCCCAGCGCCTGTGGCAGCAGCTGCACGAGCAGGACTACGTCCACGCCCTCGGCGCGCTCACCGGCGGCCAGGCCGTCCAGATGGTGAAGGCCGGTCTGCGGGCGATCTACCTGTCCGGCTGGCAGGTCGCGGCCGACGCCAACCAGGCCGGGCAGACCTACCCCGACCAGAGCCTCTACCCCGCCAACTCGGTCCCGCAGGTGGTGCGCCGGATCAACAACGCACTGCTGCGCGCCGACCAGATCGACGCCGCCGAGGGCACCGACGGCGGCCCGGACTGGCTGGTGCCGATCGTCGCCGACGCGGAGGCCGGCTTCGGCGGCCCGCTGAACGCCTTCGAGCTGACCAAGGCCATGATCGCGGCCGGTGCGGCGGGCATCCACTACGAGGACCAGTTGGCCTCGGAGAAGAAGTGCGGCCACCTCGGCGGCAAGGTGCTCGTCCCGACCGCGCAGCACATCCGCACCCTCAACTCCGCCCGGCTCGCGGCCGACATCGCCGATGTGCCGACCCTGATCGTCGCCCGCACCGACGCGCTGGCGGCCAACCTGCTCACCACCGACGTGGACGAGCGCGACGCCCGCTTCTGCACCGGCGAGCGCACCGCCGAGGGCTTCTACCGGGTCGAGCCGGGCATGGCCCCGGTGATTTCCCGCGGCCTCGCCTTCGCCCCGTACGCGGACCTGATCTGGGTGGAGACCGGCACCCCGGACCTCGCCCAGGCCCGGGAGTTCGCCGAGGCGATCAAGGCCGAGCACCCGGACAAGATGCTCGCCTACAACTGCTCGCCGTCCTTCAACTGGAAGGCCGCGCTGGACGACGACCAGATCGCCAAGTTCCAGAGGGAGTTGGGGGCGATGGGCTACCGGTTCCAGTTCATCACGCTGGCCGGCTTCCACGCGCTCAACCACTCGATGTTCCAGCTGGCGCGCGGCTACGCCGAGCACGGCATGACCGCCTATGTCGACCTCCAGGAGGCCGAGTTCGCGGCCGTGCCGGACGGCTACACCGCCGTCAAGCACCAGCGCGAGGTCGGCACCGGCTACTTCGACCAGGTGAGCACCGCGCTCAACCCCCACGCGGAGACGCTCGCCCTGACCGGCTCCACCGAGGCCGAGCAGTTCCACTGAGACCGGGCACTCCCCCGGTCCGTCCCACCGAACCAGCCCGGTGGTCCCGTCGGGGACGGGCCCACCGTCCACCCCGCCGCCCGGCCCCCGTTGAGGGACGGGGCCCGGGCGGCCCCCCGACCGCCTCCAGGAGAACCGGATGAGCCTGCCCACCCGCATCGAGGTCCTCGGCGCCCCCGAGGACCGCTTCGAGGAGGTCCTCACCCCCGAGGCCCTCGCCTTCGTCGCCCGCCTGCACCTCCCCTTCGCCGCCCGCCGCACCGCGCTGCTCGCCGAACGGCGGCGCCGGGCCGACGCCCTCGCCGCCGGCGGCACCCTGGACTTCCTGCCCGAGACCCGCGCCGTCCGGGAGGACGACAGCTGGCGGGTGGCCGGGGCCGGACCGGGCCTGCACGACCGGCGGGTGGAGATCACCGGCCCCCCGGAGCGCCGGATGGCCGTCAACGCGCTCAACTCCGGTGCCAGGGTGTGGCTCGCCGACTTCGAGGACGCCACCTCCCCCACCTGGCACAACCTCGTGTCCGGCCAGCTCAACCTGATCGACGCGATCGAGCGCCGGATCGACGACACCACGGCCGGGGGCAAGCGGTACTTCGTCGGGAACGACCCGGCCACCATCGTCGTCCGCCCCCGCGGCTGGCACCTCGACGAGCACCACCTGCTGATCGACGGCCGCCCGGCGATCGGCGCCCTGGTCGACTTCGGCCTCTACCTGTTCCACTGCGGCCGGCCGCAGATCGAGGCCGGCTCCGGCCCCTACTTCTACCTCCCCAAGCTGGAGAACCACCTCGAAGCCCGGCTCTGGAACGACGTGTTCACCGTCGCCCAGGCCGAGTTGGGCATCCCGCACGGCACGATCCGCGCCACCGTACTGATCGAGACCATCACCGCCGCCTTCGAGATGGACGAGATCCTCCACGAGCTGCGCGAGCACGCCGCCGGCCTCAACGCGGGCCGCTGGGACTACCTGTTCAGCCTGATCAAGAACTTCGCCCAGCACGGGCCGCGGTTCGTGCTGCCGGACCGCGCCTCCCTCACCATGACCCAGCCGTTCATGCGCGCCTACACCGACCTGCTGGTGCGCACCTGCCACCGGCGCGGCGCCCACGCCATCGGCGGCATGGCCGCGGCGATCCCGCAGCGCGACCCGGACGCCAACGAGGCGGCGCTCACCCGGGTCCGCGCCGACAAGGAACGCGAGGCCGGGGACGGCTTCGACGGCTCCTGGGTCGCGCACCCGGGACTGGTCGGCACCTGCCGCACCGCCTTCGACGCCGTGCTCGGCGACCGGCCGCACCAGCTCGACCGGGGCCGGGAGGACGTCGAGGTCACCGCCGCCGACCTGCTCGGCGTCCACCGGCTCTCCGTCGGCCTGCCCTCCGAACAGGGCCTGCGCGCCAACGTCGCCGTCGCCCTGCGCTACCTCACCGCCTGGCTCGGCGGCACCGGCGCCGTCGCCGTGTTCGGCCTGATGGAGGACGTCGCCACCGCCGAGATCGCCCGCTGCCAGCTCTGGCAGTGGCAGCACCACTGCACCCGGCTCACCGGCGGCTCGCTCGCCACCCCGGACCTCGTCCGGCGGCTGATCGACCGGGAACGGGCCACCCTGCTCGCCGAGGGCACCGACCCGGCGCTGCTGGACGACGCGACCCGGATCCTGGTCGACACGGCCCTCGGCGCCGAACTGCCCGCGTTCCTCACCACCGAGGCGTACGCCCGCCACCTCGTCCGCACGACCGCACCGGCCCTGTGACACCACCCCCGGAAAGGCACGCCATGAACGACATCCGACGGGTCGCCGTCGTCGGCGCCGGACAGATGGGCGCCGGCATCGCCGAGGTCTTCGCCCGCGCCGGCCTGGACACCATCGTCTGCGAACACGGCTCCGCCGCCCTGCGCGCCGCCCGCGCCCGCATCGACCGCTCCCTGCACCGCGCCGTCGAGCGGGGCCGGATCGACGAGCAGCAGCGCACCGACGCCTGGGCGCACCTGCTGTTCGCCGACGACCTCGAAGCCCTCGCCGACCGCCAACTCGTGGTCGAGGCCGTCGTCGAGGACGAGCGCGTCAAGACCGACGTGCTCGGCGCCCTGGACAAGGTGCTCGCCGCCGACGACGCCGTCCTCGCCACCAACACCTCCGCCATCCCCGTCACCCGCCTCGGCACCGCCACCGGCCGGGCGGCCAACGTCCTCGGCCTGCACTTCTTCAACCCCGCCCCGGTCATGCCCCTGGTCGAACTCGTCTCCTCCCTGCACACCGACCCGACCGTCCTCAACCGCGTGGAGACCTTCGCCCACGACGTCCTCGGCAAGCAGGTCATCCGCTCCCGCGACCGCGCCGGCTTCGTCGTCAACGCCCTCCTGATCCCCTACCTGCTCTCCGCGATCCGCCTCGCCGAAGCCGGCCACGCCACCGCCCAGGACATCGACACCGGCATGGTCCACGGCTGCGCCCACCCCATGGGCCCGCTCCAACTCGCCGACCTCATCGGCCTCGACACCGTCCAGGCCATCGCGAAGTCCATGTACGAGGAGTACAAGGAACCGCTGTACGCCGCCCCGCCGCTGCTCACCCGCATGGTCGAAGCGGGCCTCCTGGGCCGCAAGACCGGCCGGGGCTTCCACCCGCACCGGTCGAGCTGACGGTTCCTCGCCCGTCGGGGCGAGGAACCGTCCCCATCGGTCTCAACCGGTCTCAACCGGTCGGACGGAACGGCAGCACCTCGGTACTGCCGCCGAAGAGGACCCGCCCGTACCTGTCCGCGCCGTCGAGCGAGCGATAGCGGAGCACCGGATCACCGGCCCGCACGAGCACGGTCGCACACCCGAGGCACCAGGGCCGCGGCGGCTGCTCGTCCAGATCCTCGATCACCGCGGGCATCCCGCACTGCGCACAGTCCGCCATCAGGGCCTCCCGAGGCCGGTCAGGACCAGGTCGACCCGCACCGGGTGCAACCCCACCGGCCGCCATGGTCCGGCAGATGCCCGTCGATCCGCAAACCGGACCGACGCGGGCACTCCGTCGGCCCACCGGGTCCTGCTCGATAGGGTCGGGTCATGCGGATTCGCTCGGTGGTGTTCGACATCGGTGAGACCTTGACCAATGACACCCGCTACTGGGCCGACTGGGCCCGGTGGCTCGGTGTCCCGCAGCACACACTGTCGGCGCTCGTGGGCATGGTGGTGGCGCAGGGCCGGGACAACGCGGACGCCCTCCGGATCCTGCGGCCGGGGATCGACGTGGGCGCCGAGTGGCGGGCCAGACAGGCCGCCGGCCACGGCGACCGTCTCGACGAGACGGACCTGTACCCGGACGTACGGCCGGCGCTGGGCGGGCTGCGCGCTGCCGGCCTGTGGGTCGGCATCGCGGGCAATCAGAACGCCGATGTCGGTCGCCTGCTCCGGAGGCTCGGCCTTCCGGCCGATGCCATCGCCACGTCCGGCGAGTGGGGCGTCCCGAAGCCCTCTCCCGCCTTCTTCGAGCGGGTGACCGCATGGGCACCCGGATCCCCGGGCGAGATCGTGTACGTCGGCGACCATCCGGCGAACGACGTGACCCCGGCGCGCGCCGCCGGTCTGCGGACCGCCCACCTCCGCCGCGGCCCGATCGGGCTCACCACCCCGGCTCCGGAGGCCGATTGGACGGTGTCCTCACTCACCGAGCTGACCGATCTGCTCCTCAACGGGCAGTAGGCGCGCTGCCGGTCAGTGGCCCGCACCGGCGAGGCGGTGCGGGCCGAGGTAGTAGGAGAGTGCCGCGTGCGAGGGGCCGTCCGGGATCCCGCCCGTGACCAGGAGCCGGACCACCTCGGCCTCGGGCAGCCATTCCACCCGGGCCGCCTCGGAGATGTCCTGGGGCTCGCCGATCCGGGTGCAGCCGGTGACGTGGTACGCCCGGAAGTGGGCGTCGCTGATTCCGGACATGGCGTCGTACTCGGTCAGCGGCTCGACCCGGCCGGGCCGCCAGCCGGTCTCCTCCTCGACCTCGCGGGCGATCGCCTCGGCCGGCTCCTCCCCCGGGTCCGCCCAGCCGGCCGGGACCTCCCAGCCCCAGCGGCCGGTGATGAAGCGGTGCCGGTGGATGAGCAGGAACCGGCCGTCGTCGTCGGTGACGACGGCCGTGGTGGAGGCCCGCGGCATCCGGACGACATGGTGCTCGATCCGCCCCGTCCCGGGGATGTCGACCTCGTCGAGCCACAGCTCGACCCACGACGACCCGTAGACCTGCCGCCGACCGTGGACCGGCCACTCCGCTCCCGCCACCGGGTACTCCTCACGCACGTACGAGCCGACGGCCCGACCCTCTCATGCGCGCTTCGGGGACGGAGGCGGGGACAGGCGGACTCTGGCTGACCTGTGGCGGCTACGACTACTGCTACGGCTACTGCAGGTACACGGGGCAGCCGGACCGACGCACCGGGCACCGGGCCCGCAACCCACCGATCACGGCCCGCCTGTGCCCAGGGGTGCCGTCACGGGTGGGTGGGCAGCACCGGGTACGGGATGCGGTTGCGGTGGTTGGGGTCCACCGTGAGCGGGCTGCTGGCCGGGGGGCGGGCGCGTTGGGCGCAGTCGGTGCGTTCGCAGATGCGGCAGCCGAGGCCGATGGGGGTGGTGGCGCGGGGGTCGTCGAGGGCGGTGCCCTCGGCGTAGACCAGGCGGTGGGCGTGGCGGAGTTCGCAGCCGAGGGCGACGGCGAAGCCGGCGCGGGCGGCGCGTTGGCCGTGGCCGCCGTGGGTGACCGTCCGGGCGATCCAGAAGTAGCGCTTGCCGTCCGGCATTTCGGCGACCTGGGTGAGGACGCGGTCGGGTGCGGAGAAGGCCTCGTAGACGGTCCAGAGCGGGCAGGTGCCGCCCAGGCGGGAGAAGTGGAAGCCGGTGGCGGACTGGCGTTTGGAGATGTTGCCCGCCCGGTCGGCGCGCAGGAAGGAGAACGGGACGCCGCGGCGTCCGGGGCGCTGGAGGGTGCTGAGCCGGTGGCAGACGGTCTCGAAGCCGACGCCGAAGCGGGCCTGGAGCAGCTCGATGTCGTAGCGCAGCTCCTCGGCGGCCGCGTGCACGGCGGTGTAGGGCATCAGCACGGCCCCGGCGTAGTAGTTGGCGAGACCGATCCGGGCCAGCGACTCGGCCTGCGGGGAGGTGAGGCCGGCCTCGGCGACCAGGTCGTCCAGCAGCTCCCGTTGCTCCAGCAGGGCCAGCTGGGTGGCGAGTTGGAAGGCTCGCTGGCCGTCGGTGAGCCAGGGCGACAGGCGCAGCACGCCGGTGGTCGGGTCGTAGCGGCGCAGGTCGGCCGTGTCGCGGTGGTCGGTCTCCGTCACCCGGACGCCGTGCCGGTCGGCCAGCAGTGCGGCGAGGGCGGGTGCCGACCGGCCGCCCGGTGGGGCGTCGAGCGTGCCGGCGAGATTCTCGGCGGCGCGGTCGAGGGGGTCGATGTGGTTGTGGTGGGTGTAGAAGAAGTCCCGTACCTCGTCGTGGGGTTCGGCGGCCGGGCGGGTGACGGCGGGCCCGGCGACGTGTTCGACGGCCTCCCGGTAGCGGCGGTGCAGGGCTACCAGGGCGCGGGCGAGTTCGGGGTGGTCCCGGCTGACCTCGGTGATCTGCTCGGGCGGGACCGTGCCGCCGCAGGCCTCGTCGGCGAGGGCGGTGCGCAGGTCGGTGGCGAGGCGTTCCTCGTCGCTGTCGGAGAAGAACTCCGGTTCGACGCCGAGGACTTCGGCGATCCGCAGCAGGACGGGCGCGGTGAGCGGGCGCTGGCTGTGCTCGATCTGGTTGAGGTAGCTGGTGGAGATGCCGAGTTCGCGGGCCAGCTCGACCTGGTTGAGGCCGTGGGCGCGGCGCAGTCGGCGGAGCTTGGCGTGTGCGTAGATCTTCCGGGCGGCCGGGCGTGTCATGGGACCGGTGGTACTCCTCACGGCGGAGCGGTGGAACGACGGAACGGCAGAACGGCAGAACGACGGCACAGCGGAACGACGGCACCGGCGGCTTCCTCGCCCGGCTTGCGAAAAGTACCACTCCCACCCGTCGGCCGGATCCGCAGAATTCGCAGTTCCACCGCTCCGACGTGGCCCGATTCCGCAGTGTGGCTTCCTCGCCACGGGCGCCGTCGTGGGAAAGGCTCGTGGTGCGTCCGTTCCGCCGAAGCCCGCGAGGAGCCCCCGTGATCGAGTACCACGTCCGCGTCCACCCGAGTGCCGACCGGTTGCCGCGCGAGGAGCAGCTCGCCTGGCGGCTCGCCGCCGTCGCCGCCGCCACCGAGGAGCTGGACCCCGCGAGTGCCGCGATGGCCGTCAACCGGGTGGTCGACAACGCCGCCGTGGCCACCGCCTCGCTGCTGCGCCGCCCGGTGGCGGTGGCCCGCGCCCAGGCGCACGCCCGCGCCCACCACGCCGCGCCGGGCGCCCGGGTGTTCGGCAGCCTGGTGCGGGTCGCGCCCGAGTGGGCGGCCTGGGCCAACGGGACGGCCGTGCGCGAGCTGGACTTCCACGACACCTACCTCGCCGCCGACTACTCCCACCCGGGCGACAACATCCCGCCCCTGCTCGCCGTCGCCCAGCACACCGGTCGGACCGGCGCCGACCTGCTGCGCGGCATCGTCGCGGCGTACGAGGTGCACGTGGCGCTGGTCAAGGGCATCTGCCTGCACGAGCACCGGATCGACCATGTGGCCCATCTGAGCGCCGCCACCGTCTGCGGGATCGGCACCCTGCTGCGGCTGCCGACCGAGGTCACCTACCAGGCCGTCCAGCAGGCGGTGCACACCACGACCGCCACCCGGCAGTCCCGCAAGGGCGAGATCTCCAGCTGGAAGGCCTTCGCCCCGGCCTTCGCCGGCAAGGCGGCGATCGAGGCGGTGGACCGGGCGATGCGCGGCGGGACCAGCCCCTCGCCGATCTACGAGGGCGAGGACGGCTTCCTGGCCCGGATGCTCGACGGACCCCGGTCCGACTACACGGTGCTGCTGCCGGGCGAGGGCGAGCCGCGCCGGGCGATCCTGGACACCTACACCAAGGAGTACTCCGCCGAGTACCAGGCCCAGGCGATC
This sequence comes from Kitasatospora sp. cg17-2, assembly GCF_054031055.1. Classification (NCBI taxonomy): domain Bacteria; kingdom Bacillati; phylum Actinomycetota; class Actinomycetes; order Kitasatosporales; family Streptomycetaceae; genus Kitasatospora; species Kitasatospora sp. cg17-2. The sequence continues at coordinate 8,439,763 of NZ_CM132923.1, read as the reverse complement.
ATCGACCTGGCCCGCCGGCTGCGCGAGAAGACCGGCCCGCTGGGGAACGTCCGCTCCGTCGTCCTGCACACCAGCCACCACACCCACCAGGTGATCGGCTCCGGCGCGAACGACCCGCAGAAGTACGACCCCACCGCCAGCCGGGAGACCCTCGACCACTCGATCCCGTACATCCTGGCCGTGGCCCTGGAGGACGGCGGCTGGCACCACGAGCGCTCCTACGCGCCCGAGCGGGCGGCGCGCCCGGAGACCGTCGCGCTCTGGCGGCGGATCACCACCGTCGAGGACCCGGAGTGGACCGCCCGCTACCACGACCCCGACCCGGAGCGCCGGGCCTTCGGCGGCCGGGTGGTGGTCACCCTGGACGACGGCACGGTGGTCGAGGACGAACTCGCCGTCGCCGACGCCCACCCCAACGGCGCCCGGCCCTTCGACCGGCCCGCGTACGAGCGGAAGTTCCGCACCCTGGCCGAGGGGGTCGTCACGGCCACCGACCAGGACCGCTTCCTGACCGCCGCCGACGGCCTCGCGGATCTGCGGGCCACCGACCTCGACGAGCTGTTCCCGGCCGTCGACACGCAGGCCGTCCGGGAGTTCGACGAGACCCTGCCGGAGGGGCTGTTCTGATGCCGCGCACCCACATGCCGCACACCCACCTGCTGCACACCCGCACCACCGCCTCGCAGCGCCGCCGCGCTCTGCGCGAACGGCTCGCCACCGGACGGCTGTTGACCGTGCCCGGCGCGTTCAACCCGCTCTCCGCCCGACTGATCCAGGACCTCGGCTTCGAGGCCGCCTACCTGTCCGGGGCGGTGCTCGCCGCCGACCTGGGCCTGCCCGACATCGGCCTCACCACCGCCACCGAGGTCGCCGACCGCGCCCGCCAGACCACCCGGGCCACCGACCTGCCGGTGCTGGTCGACGCCGACACCGGCTTCGGCGAGCCGATGAACGCCGCCCGCACCGTTCAGCTGATGGAGGACGCGGGCGTGGCCGGCCTGCACCTGGAGGACCAGGTCAACCCCAAGCGCTGCGGCCACCTCGACGGCAAGACCGTCGCCCCCCGCGCGGAGATGGTCCGCCGTCTGCGGGCCGCCGTGGACGCCCGCCGCGACCCGGACTTCCTGCTCATGGCCCGCACCGACGCCCGCGCCGTCGAGGGCCTGGCCGCGGCGATCGACCGGGCGAAGGCCTACGTGGACGCGGGCGCCGACGCGGTCTTCCCCGAGGCGCTCGCCGACGAGGCCGAGTTCGCGGCCTTCCGCAAGGCCGTCGACGTCCCCCTGCTGGCGAACATGACCGAGTTCGGCAAGGGCCCGCTGCTGGACGCCCGGACCCTCCAGGACCTCGGCTACGACCTCGCCCTCTACCCCGTCACCCTGCTGCGCCTCGCCATGGGCGCGGCCGAGGACGGGCTGCGCGCCCTCGCCGCCGAGGGCACCCAGTCCGCCCTGCTGCCCCGGATGCAGACCCGCTCCCGGCTGTACGAACTCCTCGGCTACCAGGAGTACTCGGCCTTCGACTCGACCGTCTTCGACTTCACCCTGCCGCCCGGCACCTGACGCTCCGGAGGGACCGCCCCCATGTCCACCACCGCACCCGAGGTCCACCGGGGCCTCGCCGGTGTCGTCGCCGACACCACCGGGATCTCCACCGTCGTCCGGGAGACCAACTCGCTCACCTACCGCGGCTACCCCGTCCAGGAGTTGGCCGCCCGTCGGTCCTTCGAGGAGGTGGCCCACCTGCTCCAGTACGGGGAACTGCCGGATCCGGCGCAGCTGCGCGAGTTCCGGGCCCGGGAGCGCGCGCTGCGGCCGCTGGACCGCACCACCGCGGAGCTGCTGGCCCGGCTGCCGGAGACCTGCCACCCGATGGACGTGCTGCGCACCGCCGTCAGCTTCTTCGGCGCCGAGGACCCGACCGAGGACGACGGCCGCCCGGCCCCCGGCCTCGCCAAGTCCCTGACCCTGCTGGCGCGGCTGCCCACCGTCGTCGCCGCGGACCAGCGCCGCCGGCGCGGGCTGGACCCGATCGCCCCGGACCCGGAGCTGGGGTACGCCGAGAACTTCTTCCGGATGTGCTTCGGGGCGGTGCCCGCGCCCGAGGTGGTCCGCTGCTTCGAGGTCTCGCTGGTGCTCTACGCCGAGCACAGCTTCAACGCCTCCACCTTCACCGCCCGGGTCGTCACCTCCACCCTCTCCGACCTCTACAGCGCCGTCACCGCCGCGATCGGCGCGCTCAAGGGGCCGCTGCACGGCGGCGCCAACGAGGCGGTGATGCGCATGCTGGAGGAGATCGGCGACCCGGCCCGCGCCGCGGACTGGCTGGACCGGGCGCTCGCCGACCGGCGGAAGATCATGGGCTTCGGCCACCGCGTCTACAAGCACGGCGACTCCCGGGTCCCGATCATGCAGGCCGCCCTGGACGACCTGGTCGCCCGGAGCACCGACCCGCGGGCCGCGCGCCTGGCCGCGCTGCACGGCGCGCTGCGGGAGGCGATGCTGGAGCGCCGGGGCATCCACCCCAACCTGGACTACCCGGCGGGCCTGGCCTACCACCTGATGGGCTTCGACACCCCGGTGTTCACGCCGATCTTCGTGATGAGCCGGATCACCGGCTGGACGGCCCACATCTCCGAACAGCTCGCCCACAACGCGCTGATCCGCCCGCTCGCCCGCTACGACGGCCCGGAGCAGCGGCCGGTACCGGTCTCCGCCTGACGGCGGTGGGTCCGTCCGACGGGCCCGGTCGCCGTCCGACGGGCCCGGGCTCCGGCCGGACGGACGGCCCCTGGCTCCGGCCGGACGGACGGCCCCTGGCTCCGGCCGGACGGCGACCGGGCCCGTTACCCCACACCCCTCCCGACCGGGCAGAATCATGGGCATGCGGCACATCTACGTCATCGGCATCGGTGCGGGCGACCCGGACCACCTCACCCTGCAGGCGGTCAAGGCCATCGCCCGCACCGACGTCTTCCTCCTCCTCGACAAGAACGAGCAGCGCCAGGACCTCATGCGGCTGCGCCGGCGGATGATCGAGGAGCACGCCCGGCCCGGCCACCGGGTGGTCGAGGTGCCGGACGCCGAGCGCGACCGGACCACTCCGGCCTACACCGAGGCGGTCCAGGACTGGCGCCGCCGCCGGGCCGAACTGGTCGGCCGGCTCGTCGGCGAGGAGCTGGGCCCGGACGGCACCGGCGCGCTGCTGGCCTGGGGCGACCCCAGCCTGTACGACAGTGTGACCGCCGTGCTGGACGAGGTGCTGGCGGCCGAGCCCGGCGCGTTCAGCTACGAGGTGGTGCCGGGCATCAGCAGCGTCTCGGTGCTCGCCGCCCGGCACCGCACCACCCTGACCCGGGTCGGCCGCCCGGTGCGCATCACCACCGCGCGCCGGCTGGCCGCCGAGGGCTTCCCGCCCGGGTCCGAGGACGCGGTGGTGATGCTCGACGGGCAGGCCGCCTTCGAGCGGATCGACCCCGAGGGCGTGCACATCCACTACGGCGCCTACCTGGGCGGCGAGGACGAGATCCTGGTCTCCGGCCCGCTCGGCGAGAAGGCGCCGGAGATCGCCCGGCTGCGCGCGGAGGCCCGCGAGCGCAAGGGGTGGATCATGGACACCTATCTGCTGCGCCGCACCGAGGACTGACCACGTGTCCGCCCCGGTCCAGGCGGACCGGGGCGGACCGGGGCAGACCGGGTCGAGTCAGCCCGCGAGTTCCTCGCGCAGGCGGCGGGCGGCGCCGACCAGGCTGTCCAGCGAGGCGCGGGTCTCCGCCCAGCCGCGGGTCTTCAGACCGCAGTCGGGGTTGACCCAGAGCCGCTCGGCCGAGATCGCGGCCAGGCCCGCCCACAGCAGGGCGAGGGCCTCCTCGGTGCTCGGCACCCGCGGGGAGTGGATGTCCCAGACGCCCGGGCCGACCTCGCGCGGGTAGCCGGCGGCGGCGAGTTCACCGGCGACCTGCATGTGGGAGCGGGTGGCCTCCAGCGAGATCACGTCCGCGTCGAGCTCCTCGATCGCGGTCATGATCGCGCCGAACTCGGCGTAGCACATGTGGGTGTGCACCTGGGTGTCGGCCCGCACGCCCGAGGTGGCCAGCCGGAAGGACTCGGTGGCCCAGTCCAGGTACGCCGGGCGGTCCGCGGCCCGCAGCGGCAGCGTCTCGCGCAGAGCGGGCTCGTCGACCTGGACGACGGCGGCGCCGGCGGCCTCCAGGTCGGTGACCTCGTCGCGCAGGGCGAGGGCGACCTGCCGGGCGGTCTCCCCGAGCGGCTGGTCGTCGCGGACGAAGGACCAGGCGAGCATGGTGACGGGGCCGGTGAGCATGCCCTTGACCGGGCGGTCGGTGAGGTCCTGGGCGAAGCGGAACCAGTCGACGGTCATCGGGTGCGGGCGGGAGATGTCCCCGGCGAGCACCGGCGGGCGCACGTAGCGGGTGCCGTAGGACTGCACCCAGCCGTGCCGGGTGGCGAGGTAGCCGGTGAGCTGCTCGGCGAAGTACTGGACCATGTCGTTGCGCTCGGGCTCGCCGTGCACCAGGACGTCCAGGCCGGCCTTCTCCTGGTAGGCGATCACCTCGCGGACCTCGGCCTCCATCCGCTCCCGGTACGCGGCGGCGTCGATCCGACCGGCCGTCAGATCGGCGCGGGCGAGCCGCAGTTCGGTGGTCTGCGGGAAGGAGCCGATGGTGGTGGTCGGCAGCAGCGGCAGGCCGAGGCGGGCGCGCTGGGCCTCGGCGCGCTGCGGGTAGGCCTGCGGGCGGCGGGCGTCGTCCGCGGTGACGGCGGCGGTGCGGGCGCGCACGGCCGGGTCGCGGGTGATCGGCGAGCCGGCCCGGGAGGCGAGGTCGGCGCGGTTGGCGGCGAGGTCGGCGGTGATCGCGCCGGTGCCCTCGCGCAGTGCGCGGGCGAGCAGGGCGACCTCGGTGGCCTTCTGCCGGGCGAAGGCGAGCCAGCGGGCGATCTGCGGGTCGACGTCGCGTTCCAGGGCGGCGTCGATCGGCACGTGCAGCAGGGAGCAGGAGGGTGCGACGTCGACCCGGTCGGCGAGGCCGAGCAGGGTCGCCAGGGTGGCGAGCGACTTCTCCAGGTCGTTGATCCAGATGTTGCGGCCGTCGACGACGCCCGCGACCAGTCGCTTGCCCGGCAGGCCGCCGACGGCGGCGAGGTCGTCCAGGTTGGCGGCGGCGGGGCCGGTGAAGTCCAGCGCCAGGCCCTCGACGGGTGCCTTGGCGAGCACCGGCAGGGCCTCGCCGAGGCGGTCGAACCAGCTCGCGACCAGCAGCTTCGGCCGGTCGGTGAGGGCGCCGAGCTCGCGGTAGGCGCGGGCGGCGGTGTTCAGTTCGGCCGGGGTGCGGTCCTGGACGAGCGCGGGCTCGTCCAGCTGCGCCCAGTCGGCGCCGGCGGCCTTCAGGGCGGCGAGCAGTTCCGCGTAGACCGGCAGCAGCCGGTCGAGCAGGGTGATCGGCTCGAAGTCCGCCGCCACGCCGGGGGCGGGCTTGGCGAGCAGCAGGTAGGTGACCGGGCCGACCAGAACCGGCCGGGCCTCGTGGCCGAGCGCGAGCGCCTCGGCGAGTTCGCCGACCGCCTTGGCCGGGTTCGCGACGAAGACCGTGTCGGGGCCCAGTTCGGGCACCAGGTAGTGGTAGTTGGTGTCGAACCACTTGGTCATCTCCAGTGGCGCGACGTCCTGGGTGCCGCGCGCCATGGCGAAGTACCCGTCGAGCGGGTCGGCGTCGACGGCGGCCCGGTGGCGGGCCGGGATCGCCCCGACGGCGACCGTGGTGTCGAGCACGTGGTCGTACAACGAGAAGTCACCGGTGGGGACTTCGAGCACGCCGGCGTCGGCGAGCTGCCGCCAGTTCTCCCGGCGCAGCTCGATGGCGGCGTCCCGGAGGGCGTCGGCGGTGACGGTGCCCTTCCAGTAGCCCTCGATCGCCTTCTTGAGCTCCCGGTTCCGGCCCTGGCGGGGGTAGCCGTGCACGGTCGCCCGGGTGGCCGCGGCTGCGGACTTCGCTGTCAAGGGACTCTCCTTCGCGAGTCTTGCTCCTCAAGTGCCCGGTGACGGGACGAGGGCGCGAAGGGACGACGAGCCGGACGGTGGCCGCCGCGAACGGACGTGCCTCAACCGCCTGCTGTGGTCGCCGACCCGCCCTCGAGGTCATCGGACAGCCGCCCGCGGTTCCTCCGCGGACGGGCAGCGGGCAGGTCTTCGGACTCGCGGGCACGCTCACCCTCGTCGAGGGCGGACACCTACTGGCCGTCGCTTCCCGGGCCCGGCTCGGACCCAGTGCGTATGACGGCGGTCGTTCCCGCTCACCGCTGCGGGGCAGTCCCGGACTGGCCAGTCGAAAGGCGTCACCGGGTTCCCTCTTACGACGTCCTGCCTGGCGGGCAGGACGAACCAGCTACGGGGTCAGCCTAGAGGCAAACCACCGGTCGGGGCGACGGATTCCACCGCGGTGTCCACGGATCGGGACCGGGGGCCGTCGGCGGCCGGGGTGCCGGACTCCCCCGGCGGGGCCTCGAAGCGCACGGTCGGCTCGAAGTTGGCGCGGCGGGCGGCGCGGCGGAAGACGGTCAGGACGGCGGGGCCGACCACGAGGACGGCGACGAAGGTGGTGACGGCGCGGCCGGTGTCCCAGCCGAGCGAGGTCGCCACGTCGAAGAGCAGGTAGCGGTGCCACTGCTCGGTGAACGGCAGCCCGGGCAGGTAGGCGATCGAGCTGTTGGGGTCGGTCGAGAACGGCCAGAAGGAGAGGTTCAGCAGGAAGCCGAAGAGGTAGCCGGAGAAGGCGCCGTAGAGGGCCAGCACCGGCACCTCCCAGCGCCGTCGCAGGGGCGGCAGCAGCCCGGCGAGCAGGCCGACGAACGCGCAGCCGAACATCTGGTACGGCATCCAGGGACCGACCCCGCCGGTCAGCAGGGCGGAGGCGAACAGCGAGGTGCAGCCGAGGGTGAAACCGAAGCCCGGGCCGAAGACCCGACCGGCGAGGACGAGGACGAAGAAGACCGTCTCCACCCCCGCCGTCCCCGCACCCAGGGGGCGCAGGCCCGCGTTGACGGCGGAGAGCACGCCGAGCATGGCGAGGGCCTTGGCGTCGATGCCGCCCGCCGAGATCTCGGCGACGACGACGGCGAGCACCAGGAGCATCAGCGCCCCGAAGATCAGCGGCGGGGCGTAGGAGGAGCCGAACTTCCCCGGGGCGACGACGAACGGCCAGGTGAAGGCGACGAGCCCGATGAAGGCGGCGAGCGCCACGACGACGCGGGCGCGGCCGGGGATCCGGACGGCGGTCATCGGGCCGCCCCCGCCGATTCGAGCGCCTCCGTGACCTGGCGGACCGTCAGATAGGCCAGCGGGGCGAGGATCTTGGCGGTCTGCGGGGCGAAGGTCGGCGAGGCGACGACGACCTCGTCCGTGCGGCCGTCCGCGACGATCTCGCCCTCGGCCAGCACCACCACCCGGTCGGCCGCGGCGGCCACGAACTCGACGTCGTGGGTGGAGACCACGACCGTGCGGCCCTCGGCGGCGAGGGCCGCCACGATGCCGGTGAGCGCCTCCTTGGCGTGGTAGTCCAGGCCGCGGGTGGGCTCGTCCAGCAGTACCACCCGGGGTGCGGCGGCCAGTTGGATCGCCAGCACCAGGGCCAGCTTCTGGCCCTCGGAGAGGTCGCGGGGGTGGGTGCCGTCCGGGATGCCGGGGGCGAGGCGGTCGAGGATCCCCCGCGCGGTCGGCCCGGCCTCCCCTCCCGGCACGCGGCCCGATTCCAGATCGCTCTGGGCCAGCTCCTGGGCCACCGACTCCAGGTACAGCAGGTCCGTCGGGGTCTGCGGGACGAGCCCCACCAGCCGCCTGGCCTCCGCCGCCGTGACCCGTTTGGGGTCCTTGGACGGCCCGCCGTCCTCCCGGAGCACCCGTACGCTGCCGCCCTGCCGGGGCCCGGAGCCCTGGAGGGCCCACAGCAGCGAGGACTTGCCCGAGCCGTTGCGCCCCATCAGGGCGGTGACCTGGCCGGCCCGGAGCTCCAGGCCGACCTCCCGGACGGCGGTCACCGGCCCGTACCGGACCACGATCCGCTCGGCGGACAGCACGGTGCCGCCCTCGGCGGCGCCGCGGCGCGGCGCCGGTGCCGGGCGCGCGGCCAGGGTCTCCCGCAGCGGGGCGGCGGCCCGGCGGGCGTCCCGGACCGAGAGCGGCAGCGGGCTCCAGCCGGCCAGCCGGCCGAGCTCGACGACCGGCGGCGCGATCGAGGTGTCCCGGAAGACCTCGGCGGGCGGGCCGTGCACGACGGTGCCGTCGCCGGGCAGGTAGGCCACCCGGTCGGCGTACTGGACCACCCGCTCCAGGCGGTGTTCGGCGAGCAGCACGGTCACTCCGAGGTCGTGCACCAGCCGGGTGATCGCGGCGAGCACCTCCTCGGCGGCCGTCGGGTCGAGCGCGGAGGTCGGTTCGTCCAGGACCAGCACCCGGGGGTGCGCGGTCAGCACCGAGCCGATGGCGACGCGCTGCTGCTGGCCGCCGGACAGCTCGTGCAGCGCGCGGTGGCGCAGCTCGGCGAGGCCGAGCAGGTCGAGGGTCTCCTCGACCCGCTTGCGCATCACCTCCGGCGGGACGGCCAACTGCTCCATCGCGTAGGCGAGTTCCTCCTCCACCGTGTCGGTGACGAAGCCGGCCAGCGGGTCCTGCCCCACCACCCCGACCACGTCGGCCAGTTCACGCGGCGGGTGGTGCGCGGTGTCCCGGCCGTCGACGGTGACCCGGCCGCGCAGGGTGCCGCCGGTGAAGTGCGGCACCAGACCGTTCACGGCGCCGAGCAGGGTCGACTTGCCGACGCCCGTCCGGCCGACCACCAGGCAGAGTTCGCCCTCCGGGACGTGCAGGTCGACGTCGCGCAGGACGGGGGCACCGCGGCCCTCGTACAGCACGCCGACCCGGTCGAATCGGATCACTTGCTCACCTCGGTGGTCGTGCGGTCGGACGTGGTGCGGTCGGACGTGGTGCGGTCGGACGTGGTGCGGTCGGACGTGGTGCGGTGGTCGCCGGTGCGCGCCGCCGGGCGCGGCCCGGGCGGGGTCGCGGGCTCGGGCCGGCGGCCGGGCGGCGGCGCGATCGCCCCGGTGGCCCCGGCCAGCAGCAGGGCCAGCACCGGGACGACCGGCAGGCTCGGCCACGTCAGCGGATACAGCGAAGGATTGAGCTCGGTGGCGTCGTAGCCGACGGTCCCGAAGAGCAGCACGGCGGCGGCCACCCCGCAGCCGGCCACCCCGAACTCGGCGGCCCGCCAGCGGTCCGGCCGGTAGCTGGTGCGCCGCACCCGGCGCCCGCCGAGCGCCAGGCCCGCCGCGCACAGGACGGCCCCGGCCACCAGTGCGGGAAGTCCCAGGGCGGCGGGGGCCGTTCCGTCCAGCAGGCCGTACACCCCGGCGCAGAGCCCGCACATGCCGAGCAGCATCAGGACGCCCGTGGTGCGGCGGGACCGGCGGGTGGCCGTCCCCGCCCGTCCGTAGCCGCGCGAGTCCATCGCGGCGGCCAGGTGCAGCGAACGCTCCAGGGCGTCCTCCAGCACCGGGACGACGATGCTGCGCAGCGCGCGGACGCCCTTGGTCCGGCCCGCCCGCAACCTCCGTGCCCGCGCGACCCGTTGGACGCTCTGGACCAGTTGCGGGGCGACGCTGAGCGACACCGTCACGGCGACGCCGAGCTCGTAGAGGGCGGCGGGCAGGACGCGCAGGGCGCGCTTGGGGTTGGCGAGGGTGTTGGCGGCGCCGATGCAGCAGATCAGACAGGCCAGCCGCAGCCCGTCGAAGGCCGCCGAGAGGGTGGCCTCCAGGGAGACCGGCCCGCCGATCTCGATGCCCGCGTACCAGGCGGGGGTGGGGATGTGCGGGAGCGAGAACAGCAGGTGGTCGTGCGGGGTGATGCCGGTCGCGAAGACGCAGCGGAAGACCACCCGGATCGCCACCACGGTGAGGGCCAGCCCCAGGTAGTACCCGAAGCCGCGCGCCCACGGGGCGTCGGTGCGACGGGCGGTGACCACGTAGCCCAGCACAGCGAGCACGAGCAGGAGCAGCAGCGGGTTGGTGGTGCGGCTGGCCGCCGTCGCCAGGGCGAGCGCCCAGGTCCACCAGGCGAGCGGGTGCAGGTTCCGCGGACTGCGCCGGCCCCCCGCGAGCCGCCCGGGGGCGGCGGACGGGGAGCTGGCGGAGCGCTTGTCGGGCGTGCTCACCCGATCACTCGGCCTGTCGGCGGCGGCGCCGCGCGGTGAGCACGGTGGCCACGCCGAGCACCACGACCAGGACGGCGCCCACCACGGCCGGGACCATCGAGCCGGAGTCGTGCGGGGCGTCGGCAGCCGGTGCCGCGTCCACCACCACGGGGCCGCTCGCGTGCGCGGGCTGCGACGTACTGGCGTCGGGGGTGGGCACGGCGGTTTCGGTGGCGGCGTCGGTGGCGGGCTGGGTGTCGACGGTGGCCGGCTCCGCCGAGGGGTCCCCGGTGGGGTCGGCGGTGGCCGCCGGGACCTCGGGCTCGGGAGCGGTCGGCGCGGGCGCGTCGGCCGGCGGGTTCGCCGGGGCGGTGGCGGGCCGGGTGGTGGCGGGTGCACCGGCCGTGCCGGCGGACGTACCGCCGGTGGTGCCGCCGGTGGTGCCGCCGGTGGTGGTGCCGCCGGTCGTGGGCGGGCGCTTCGTGACGGGCGCGCCGCCCGAGCCCGTGCTGCCGCCGCCCGTGCCACCGGCGGTGCTGCCGCCCGAGGAGCTGGACGAACCCGAGCCGGAGGACGCGCCGCCGCTACCGCCCGAGGAGCCGCTCGCGCTCCCTCCCGAGGATCCGCCCGAGGAGCCGCTCGACGAACCCGAGGAACCGGCCGAACTCGTCCCGGACGAGCCGCCGTTCGCGCCGCCGGTGCTCCCGCTGCTGCCGCTGCCACCGGCGGTGCCGGTAGTGCCGCCGCCACTTCCACCGGTGCTGCCACCGCCGCCCGAACCCGCGGGCGGCTGGGGCGGTTCGGGAGTCACGGGCGTGGTCCCGCCGCCCGGGGTCGTGTTGTGCGCCCGCAGGGTGTCGGGCGAGACGGAGGGACGGCCCTCGGTGCCCTCGATGTTGGTGCCGCCGAAGATCCACAGATCGACGCTGCCGGGCTTCGGCTGATAGCTCATCGCGCCCAATTGGCTGTACGACCAATCGTTCTGGCCGGGATCGGCGTGCCAGTACGACCAGTACGCCGTGGCCGGCGGCGTCAGGACGCACTTCTCCTGGTCCGGCGTCGGGAACTGCTTGCCGCCCTGGAAGCCGCTGTAGCCGATGCGGCAGATGAACGCCGGACCGTCGTGCCCGGTCCCGGTGGTCTTCCAACCGCCCTGGTTGAGCAGGACGTACCCGGTCGTGGGGGTGGTGCCGCAGGAGCGCAGCAGCGGACCGCCCCACTTGCTGAAGTCCACCGCCAGCACCACACCGGAGGTGGTCGTGCACTCCTCGATCGGCAGCGGCGAGGCGGCGGCCGGACCGGCGGCCGCGCCGACGCCGCCGAACGCGACGGCGAAGGTCAGTGCGGCGGCCCCGGTCAACCGGCCGAACCGCCCGCTCACCGGTGACGCCCCGGGGCGGTTCCGGTCCGGCGCCGGGCGACGAGCACGGCCGCCGCACCGAGCGCGGTCAGCAGCCCGGCGGCGCCGGTGAGCACCAGGGTCTCGGTACCGGTACTGGCGAGGCCGCCACCGGTGCCGGTACCACTGCCGCCCCGGACCGGGACGGCCACCACCGGTGCGCCGACGCCACCGCGGACGGGCTCGTCGATGCCCCCGGCCACGGGGGCATCGACGGCCGGAGGGACGGACGTGCCGGGGAGGACGGGAGCCCCGGAGGCCGCCGGGGAGGCGGTGGCGGTCGGGGAAGCGGTACCCGGCGGAGTCGTGCTCGGCGTCGCGGTCGGGCTCGGTGTACCCGTGGCAGTCGGCGTCCCGGTAGCGGTGGCGGTAGCGGTGGCCGTAGCGGTCGGCGTCCCGGTCACGGTCGGCGTCACAGTCGGCGTCGCCGTCGCCGTGCCGGTCGGCGTAACCGTAGCCGTAGCAGTCGGAGTCGGAGTCGGAGTAGCCGTGGCAGTCGGCGTAACAGTCCCGGTCGCCGTAGGCGTGGGCGTGGGCGTCCCGCCCACCTCCCGCCGCAGCGTCCCGAAGGAGATCCCGGTCGCGCCACCCAGCGCCTGCGTGGACGCCCGCACGTCCGAGCCCCGCTGCCCCTCGGAGGCGACGTTGAAGCCGCCGTCCTCGTTCTGCTGACCGGCGAGGAAGTCCAGCGCCTTCGCGATCGCCGCGACATGGGCGGACCGGCGGAGCGTCATGCCCTGGACCGCGAGCGCGGCCGAGTTGGTCGAGTCGCCGGCCGCGCCGGGGAAGCCGCCGTCGGCGAGCTGCCGGCCCGCGATCCAGGCCACGCCCCTGTCGACGGCCGCCGCGGCCTCGTCACCGGGGGCGAGGGCGAGCGCCATGACGGCCATCGCGGTGCTGTCCACGTCTGAGTCGCCGGTGGCGGGGATCAGACTGGGCCAGGAGCCGTCGGCGTGCTGGAGGCTCCTCAGGTAGGCGATCGGGGCCGCGGCGTTCGCGGTGTCACCGGCCCGCAGCTGGGCCATGATGCCGAGTGCCTGGGAGAACACCGAGGTGGCCCAGGTGTAGTTGCCCGCACCCGCGCAGCCGGTGTTGTCGTCGGCCTTGGCGCAGGTGACCGCCGCGAGGGCGGCGATCAGGTCGTGGCCGCCGAAGGCGCGCGGGTCGCGGCCGACGACCTCCGCGAGCAGCGCCTCCTTGCCGATGGAGCCGCCGCCCGCGTACTCGGTGCCGATCGCGGTCCAGTCGTTGACGGTGCGGTCGTTGGCGTCCTTGCCCTGCCGGTCCAGGAAGTCGACGATCCCGCGCAGCGCGGTGTCGTCGGTGCCGGTGGCGGCGAGGGCGAAGGCCCCGTCGATGGTGAGGCCGAAGTCGGCGAAGGCCGGGAAGGCCTCGTAGTAGTGGCCGTCGATCAGGCGCGCCCGGTCGGTCAGGTAGGCGCTGCCCCGGGCCGGGTCGGGGGTCCGCCCCGCGGGCGGGGTGGTGGCGCCGTCCGGGTCGTGACGGACGGTGCCGAAGTCGGTGCCGGTCAGGGCCAGCACGGCCTGCTCGGTGGCGGCCGGGTCCGCGTCGGTCGTCGCCTCGTCGGGGCGGACGCCGCCGTCCTCGCCCTGGCGGGCGGCGATCCATGCCTTGGCCACCGACTGCCGGGCGCCCTGGCCGACGGCCAGCAGCGCCTGGGCCGCGTGGGCGGTGCTGCCGGTGTCGCCGGGGGCACCGGCGTAGGGGGCGTAGGAGCCGTCGGCCTGCTGGCTCGCGGCGAGCTGCTCGGCGGCCTTCTTCGCCATCGACTCGTAGCCGGTGGCGCCGCGCAGGGCGAGGACGGCCAGGCCGGTGGAGCCGGGGTCGGACTCGCAGTAGCCGCCCGCGACGATCATCGATCCGGCCATGCCGCCGTCGGCGCACTGGAGCACCGCGAACCGCGCGAGCGCCGACGCGGGCGGCGTGACCCCGGCGCGGCGCAGGGCGACGACCGCCCACGCCTGTGTCCAGGGCGAGGAGGCGCCGTAGAAGTCCCCGGCGGCGGTGCACTTGCCGTTCTCGCCCGGCGCGGCGCACACATGGTCGGTGAGCGCGGCGAGGAGGTCCCGGCCGCCGAAGGACCGGGGGTCGCCCCCGGTGCTCCCGGCGACGAGGGCGAGCAGGGCGGCGGCGCCGGAGTCGGGCTTGCCGGCCGGGCCGTCCGGGTACAGGTAGGCGTCGGTGTGGGCCCGGAGGAAGGCGAGGACCTTGCGCAGCGCCGGGTCCTGGCTCCCGGCGGCGGCGAGCGCGATCGCGGTCTGCGCCGTGCGGGGGTAGTCCGGGCCCTCGAAGGCCCAGTTCTCCATGTGGTCGCCGTCGACCAGGCGGGCGGCCAGCCAGGCGGCCGCGGCGGCGGGGTCGCCGGTGCGGGCCGGACCGGTCGGGCTCGCCGTCGCGGTGGGCGAGGCGGACGGCGAGGCCGAGGGCGACGGCGACGGCCCGGCGTTCCTGGCCCGGACCGAGTCCGGGGTGAAGGACGGCGCCCCGCTGGTGCCGCCGATGTCGGTGCCCCCGTAGACCCAGGCCTCCACCTCCCCCGGCTTCGGCTTCTGCGTCGCGGCGCCGAACTGGCTGTAGGACCAGGTCTGTTGGCCCGGGGCCGCGATCCAGTACGACCAGTACGCCGTCGCCTGCGGGGTGGTGGTGCAGGGCTCCTCGGCCGGGGTCGGGTACTGGGTGCCGCCGTTGAAACCTCCGGTGCCCAGGCGGCAGATGAAGGCCGGTCCGTCGTGCTCGGTGCCGGCGGTGCTGAATCCGGCCTTGTGCAGCAGGTTCATGCCGGTGCTGGGGTCGGCGTCGCAGCCCCGGACGACACCGCCGCCCCAGTGGCCGAAGTCGACGGCGACGATCGCGCCGGTCGTCGCCGTGCAGTCCTCGATCGGGTCCGCGACCGCGGCCCGGGGGTTGCCGAGCAGCACCGTACCGCCCGCCGCGACCACGACGGCCCCGGTGGCCAGCAGGGACACGACTCCCCTGCCTCTGTGCCGTGTACGACTGCTGCTGACCCTCACCGGCTACTCCCTGGTCGATCGACACGGGTGCAACGGCGCAGCCGGCCGCCCCCGACGATTCCGGGGACCGCCATGACCACGTCGTAGTCCGCGACGACGCAAGTACTTCGAGAACAGACCCCCGGTCCAGGCATTCCGGCTCATCCGCCGGGGGCGGATCTACGGTTGCGGGTCAGCGCCGGATTCGGACCGGCTTCCCCTGGGTGCCGAGGGTGAAAAACCGGTTCATCAGACCACGCTGCCGAAGCGGGAGTCAACGGCACGTCACCTGGATCACAAGCCCTCGTCGGCGCCTGCCACGTGCGGTAGCGTCCGCGGTGGCCGAGCGGGGGAACCCGGTGCGAATCCGGGGCTGACGCGCAGCGGTGTGGGGTGCCGTCCGTCGGTGCCCCGAGTCCGAATGCCCGCCCGGCCGCGCACCACGGCGAAAACCTGCCCACGCGATCCGGGCGGCGGCCGCTCCGGTCGCCGCGCTCCCGCAGGGGTGCCACGGGCCGGGGCCGGGTCGGCGTCCGCCACCCCAAGGAGCATGCCCGTGTCCGTCCCCACCTCCCGCGCCACCACCTCGCGGACAGCCACCACCTCGCGGACCATCACCCGCTCGCGCGCCGCCGTCGCGGTGACCGTCCCGCTGGCGGCCGGAGCGCTGCTGCTGTCGGCCGTTCCCGCGCAGGCGACCGCCACCCCGGCCCAGACAGCCACCTCGAAGAGCACCGGTGTGACGTACCTGAAGTCGCTCCAGGCCGCCGACGGCAGCTACGTCACCGGCGGCGGGCTCTCCAACGAGTGGGCCTTCAGCGCGCTGGCGGCGGCCGGCACCGCCGCGGCGGACGTCACCCCCGGCGGGGACGCCACCAAGAACGCCCGCCTGGTCTACCGCAACCAGCTCGCCGCGAGCGGCTGGCCGAGTGCCTCGCCGGTCGTCACCGACTACGAGCGCGGCACCCTGAACGCCTACGCCGCCGGGATCGACCCCGCGCGCGTCGGGCCCGGCCGCAACCTGATCGCGGACCTGGTCGCCCACTGGCAGACCGCCGAGCCCGGCTACTACGGTCCGTCCGCCAACTTCAACGGCACCGTCTTCGGCCTGCTCGCGCTCGGCGGCGCCAGGACCCAGAGCGGCACCAAGCGGGTGCCGCAGTCCCTGCTGGACACCTCGGTCGCCGTTGTGCGCGCCAACCAGCACACCGACGGCGGCTGGAACTACAGCAAGGCCGCCGGCGACCCGACGGCGCTCGCCCAGGGCAGCGACATCGACATGACGGGCGCCGCCATGGCGTCCCTGTGCAGCGGCGGCGTCCCGAACACCGACGCCGCGGTGGTGGCCGCGAAGAACTTCCTCAAGGGCAAGCTGGTCGCCTCCGGCGCGTTCAACTCGATGTGGGGCGCCAACACCGACTCCAACGGCTGGGCCGTCTCCGGTCTCAACGCCTGCGGCATCAACCCCCAGGGCGCCGAGTTCACCAGCGGCGCCGGCAAGACCCCGATCGACTTCCTGATCGCCCAGCAGTTCAAGCCCGGTGGCGGCTTCAAGTACCTGCCCACCGACACCGTCCCCTCCGCCTACGCCTCCGTCGACGGCCTGCGCGCCGTCGCCGGCGCGGGCTTCACCGCCACCCCGCCCGCGCCGAGCGCGGCCGGTGAGCCGGCCTGGGCGGCCACCACCGGCTTCACCCCCGGCACCCCGGCCCGGCTGGCCCTGGTCGTCGACAACGGCACCGCCCCGCTCAAGGTCTGCGCCGTGACCCTCACCCCGACCGGCACCACCACGACCCTCGGTGACGTCCTGGACGCGGCCGCCACCGCCACCCCGGCCGGCTGCGTCGGCTCCGTCACCCCGGCCACCGGCTCCGGCACGATCACCGCGCTCAACGGCACCGCCAACAGCGGCTCGGCGACCTGGAAGGTCGACCTGGACGCCGGTACGGCCACCGCCGCCACCCGGGGCACCACGGTCCACCTGGGCGACACCGTCTCGCTTCGCTACGGCAGTTGACCGGCTCCGCGCCGGTGCCGGGCGACGCGGGTCGCCCGGCACCGGCGCGGGCAGAAGCACAGCGACGACCACGCAGCGACGACGGCGCACCGACGACACGCACCGACGACACGGCGACGGAACACCGAAGGACCACAGGGGGAATGGCAGCGATGGGGATCTCCGGATGGGCGGCGGCCTGTTACGTCGCCGCGGTCGGCGGGCTGGCCGCCCTGGGAGGGCTGACGGAGAACGGGCGCTTCTACCTGGCGGCCGTCCTGCTCACCCTTCCGATCGGGTTGGCCGCCCTGGTCGCCGTGTACGTGGCACGGGGCCTGCTGACCGGCGTCGGCGGCCTGTTCACGGAGACGCGCGGGCCGGACGGCGCCGACCCCGGCGTGGCTGACCGCGGCCGGAGTGGTGGCGAACACGCTGCTGTTCACGGCCGCGGCCGTCGCCACGGTGCTGCTGGTGGAACGGCTCGCCGCCCGGCGCCGGGTGTCCCGCCGCCCCTGAGCACGCCCACGCGCCGGTGCCCGGGCCCCTCGCCGAAGCGAAGGGGGCCCGGGCACCGGCGCTGTGGCGGGGTCACCGGTGCTGGAACTCCGGGGGGCGCTTCTCGGCGAAGGCCGTCATGCCCTCCTTGGGATTGCCGAGCAGCACCGTACCGCCCGCCGCGACCGCCCCGGTGGCCAGCAGGGACACGACTCCCCTGCCTCTGTGCCGCGCACGACTGCTGCTGACCCTCACCGGCTACTCCCTGGTCGATCGACACGGGTGCAACGGCGCAGCCGGCAGCCCCCAACAGATCCGGGGACCACCATGACCACGTCGTAGTCCGCGACGACGCAAGTACTTCGAGAACAGACCCCCGGTCCAGGCATTCCGGCTCATCCGCCCGGGGGCGGATCTACGGTTGCGGGTCAGCGCCGGATTCGGACCGGCTTCCCCTGGGTGCCGAGGGTGAAAAACCGGTTCATCAGACCACTCTGCCGAACTGGGAGCCAACGGCACGTCACCTGGATCACAAGCCCTCGTCGGCGAGTCCGAGCTCAAGGTGGGACACTGCGTCAGCCGTGCTCGAAGGGGACCGACCGTGCACCTGAACAACATGATCTACTTTTCTCGCCGCCGCCTGAGCGCCTTCTTTCCCGACCGGGCGCCTCGCTCCGTGCCCGCCGTCAAGATCAGCGCCACCCTCCCCGGCGCGTCCGTCGAGATCGGTACACCGGCCCCTCGGGGGCCGAGCGAAGCCGAACTGAACCGGCTTCGCGAGGTGAGGAACGAGCTCGAGAACAGGATGTCGCACTTCTACGCCCCTGGCCTGAGCACTGGGGAGTGGATTCACTTCGACCTGCGCATGGGGTGGAGCACGACGCACAGAGACACCGATCTGCCGGACCTCGACGACGTGCTGATCTTCTTCGGCTCGCTTGGCCGCGAGGAGAGTCCCGTCGGTCACCCTGTCGACCTGATGCTCTGCGGATCAACGGAGCATCTTCTCCAGCGGACAGCAACTGCGGGCCGCATGGGATCAGGTACGAACTGGCTTCATCAGTTGATCCTCAAGATCAACGATCTCGATGAAACTGGCACGACGGACATTCCCCATGAACTGACGCATGCGGCGCTCTCCGCACCGCGCATCAACCGCCCTGAAACGGTGTCCCGGTGGGTCTTCGACGTCATCGCACGGCATCACTCGCCGCAGCACCGGGCACGTGTACAAGGGCTCGCCCGAGTCGATCTCAACATCGAGAGTGCCGCGATGGTTCCGCGGCTCATCGTCGCCACACCACTCTATGTACAGGACGCCTCCGTCAGACCGCTGCGCTGGTTGACCCGTCTGCGACTCCATCGGGATCTCTGCCGCCGCTACAACAGATCGATCTGGAAGTGGCGGCCCGATCTGCCAGACAGGGACCGCGACCGGTTCTACCAACCACCGCCCTGACCTCCAGGCCTTCGGTCCTCACAGATCCACCGCCCGATGCCCCCGGCCGGGACCGCATGTTGAGGTCCCGGCCGTCGGCTTCCTCCGTCTACCGTCGGCGCAGGTGACTGGATGCGGCCAGACACGAGGACAGCCAGGTCGCCTCGGGCCGGTCGATGATCAGACCGCTGACGGTGATCATCCCGTCCATAGGCTCGCCAACCCGAATGGAGTTGTCGCCGACGTGGAAGAGCTGCCAGTCCATGTCACTGTGCCAAAGTCTCGCCGTCTTCTCCCCTGGGCGCTGGGCGAAGACGAGTTCCTCCCCGTGCTCATTTAGGAAGTAGCCCACATAGTCCTCTGCCACGATCGATCCGCCGCAGAGGCGGGCCAGGAGTTGCTCGATCAGGGGCGGGGTGTCGATCATGCCTCGTCCTCCTCGACCGGTTCGGGCCCTCCCTGCTCCGCCGACAGCGCCAGCATTCGGTTTGCCGAGTCCAGCAGAGTCTCGTAAGTGATGACTTCCGTGCGGGTGGCATGCGAATTGTAGGTGCGGAGGGTCTCGGCAACCTCTTGCGGAGTGATGTCCCCGCCCACATAGCGCGAGTGACCGATCACTATCGTTGACGAGGCCCTTCGGCCATCGACACCGTAGTCGGCGAGGATGCTCCGTCTGCCCTCGTCCAGGGTTCGTAGGTAGTTCTGGGCCTGGGAAACGGCTTGGTGGGGCAACGCGCCCAGCATCAGATGCCCATTCCGGCGAACGACCAGGGTTTTGACGTTGGCACGCTTGAGTTCGACGACGTGCAGGGATCCGTCGGCGCGCAGGAGTGGGATATCGAGGATGGTGTCCGGCGTGTACTGTCGGCGTGCCAGCTCACCGACATAGGCCCCACCAAAGATCCAGGCCTGATTCTTCAGACAGGCATGCAGCGTACTTTCGGTACTCTCCGGGTCGTTCACAGCCGCTCGCAGGTCCGCAAGTGCGGCTCGCCTGGCCTTGAGCTCAAGAATCTGGGCCAGCAGCCCGGCATCGGCATCCGCCAGGACATCGCCCACAAGTCGGGCAGTCTCGGTGGACGCCAACTGCGGCAAGCTCCGCAGGACCATCTCCAGGTGCCCGTACTGCTGGAGCCGTCTTACTTCCCGAGTGGACAGCCGGACCCCGCCCTCACCGGCTTCCACCCCCAGGTGGTCGGCAGACTGGGCGATGCCCCGGAAGACATCTCGGGCATCCGCAGCTGTCGCGTCCGGATCATCACGGCAGAGTACGTCAAGAACCGCAGCCGCCCGGTCGGCCCCGAGCGCAGCCATCCTCCGCATGAACTCCTCGCCGCGCTGCCGAGCTTCCTCGTCGTAGTACCCCTCCACAACTTCGAGGAACAGCTCTCCATCGGCATAGCCGGCGAATCGCTGGAAGCGTTGAGCAAGCCCGAAGTCACCACACAGAATCGCCTCCTGGGCCACACGCTCCAGTGCCTCCACCAACGGGCGACCTTTGCCGTAAGTCCGGTCCACCCCCATGATGCGCAGTACGGCATCGATGCGTTTCAGAACGCTCGGGTACTCGGTCAGCTCTCTTGCCGCCTCAACCATGCGCACGAGCGAGGAACTGGATCGAAATGTCATCCAGACACCATAGAACCGAGTACCGACAGGGTGCCTTGCCGTCCACCCCGATGACCCCACGACGCCGGTGCCCGGGCCCCCTTCGCTTCGGCGAGGGGCCCGGGCACCGGCGCTGTGGCGGGGTCACCGGTGCTGGAACTCCGGGGGGCGCTTCTCGGCGAAGGCCGTCATGCCCTCCTTCTGGTCGGCGGTGGCGAAGGTGGCGTGGAAGAGGCGGCGTTCGAAGCGGACGCCCTCGGCGAGGGTGGTCTCCAGGGCGCGGTTGACGCTCTCCTTCATCATGATCGCGGCGGGGGCGGACATCGCGGCGATCGTCGTGGCGGTGGCGAGGGCCTCGTCGAGCAGCCGGTCGGCGGGGACGATCCGGGAGACCAGACCGGCCCGCTCGGCCTCCTCGGCGTCCATGGTCCGGCCGGTCAGGCAGAGTTCCATGGCCTTGGCCTTGCCGATCGCCCTGGTCAGCCGCTGCGATCCGCCGATGCCCGGGATCACGCCGAGCTTGATCTCCGGCTGGCCGAACTTCGCGGTGTCGGCGGCGATCAGGACGTCGCAGAGCATCGCCAACTCGCAGCCCCCGCCCAGCGCGTAGCCGGCCACGGCGGCGACGACGGGCTTGCGCAGGGCGCCGAAGCGGTCCCAGGCGGCGAACCAGTCGCCGAGGTAGGCGTCGACGAAGTCCAGGGACTGCATCTCCTTGATGTCGGCCCCGGCGGCGAAGGCCCGGTCGGAGCCGGTGACGACCACCGCGCCGACCGTCCGGTCCCGGTCGAACTCCTCGGCGGCCCCGACGACTTCGTTCATCAGCCGGGTGTTGAGGGCGTTCAGGGCCTTCGGCCGGTCCAGGGTGATCAGGCCCACCCGGTCGTGACGCTCGACCCGGATCGTCTCGTAGCTCATGCGGTGTTCTCCCGGAGGGTGGTGATGATGGCCGAGAAGTCCCGCCCGGCGCCTTCCCCCTGGGCGAAGGCGGTGAACAACTCGGAGGCCCGGCGGCCGAGTTCGGCGGGCACGGCGGAGGCGTCGGCGGCGTCGGCGGCCAGGCCGAGGTCCTTGGCCATCAGGGCGGCCGCGAAGCCCGCCGGATAGCCCCGGTTGGCGGGGCTGGCCGGGACGGGGCCGGGGACGGGACAGTTGCTGGTGAGCGCCCAGCACTGGCCGGAGGCCGTGGAGGCGACGTCGAAGAGGGCCTGGTGGCTCAGACCGAGGCTCTCACCGAGGACGAAGGCCTCGGCGACCGCGATCATCGAGACGCCGAGGATCATGTTGTTGCAGATCTTCGCGGCCTGCCCGGTGCCGGAGTCCCCGCAGTGCACCACCTTGCGACCCATCGCCGCCAGCACCGGTTCGGCGGCGGCGAAGTCCTCCGCCGCGCCGCCGACCATGAAGGTCAGGCTCGCCGCCTCGGCGCCCGGGACCCCGCCGGAGACCGGCGCGTCCAGGGCCCGGTGGCCGGAGGTCCGGGCGAGGTCCCGGGCCGCCCGGGCGTCCCCGACCGCGATCGTGGAGCAGTCGACGAACAGCGCGTCCACCGCCGAGACGGTCAACTCGCGGTACACCTGGAGGACATGGCGTCCGGTCGGGAGCATGGTGAGCACCAGCTCGGCGTCCGCGACCGCCTCGGCGGCCGAGGCGGCGATCCGTACGCCCTGGCCGGCCGCCCGCTCCCGGGCCTCCGGCGCCAGGTCGTGGCCGGTGACGGTGTGACCGGCCTCGACCAGGTTGGCGGCCATCGGGCCGCCCATGTTGCCGAGTCCGACGAATCCGATCCGGTGGGTCACCAGCGCTCCAGGGGGGTGAGGTCGGCGAGGCCGAGTTCCCGCTCGCCCAGCGGGGCGAACCAGCGGGCCACGGCGGCGGGGTCGACGGCGTCCAGCGTGGCCGGACTCCAGTGCGGGGTGCGGTCCTTGTCGATCACCTGGGCCCGGATGCCCTCGGCGAGGTCCGGGGTGGCGAGGGCCGCGCAGGAGCTGCGGTACTCCTGGTCGAGCACCGCCTCCAGCGGGCCCAGCTCCCGGGCCCGGCGGAGCGCGGCCAGCGTCGCCTTGACGGCCGTCGGCGCGTTGGCGGTGATCCGTTCGGCCGCCTCCTCGGCCTCCGGTTCGCCGCTGGCGCCGAGCCGTTCGAGGATCTCCTCGACGGTGTCGGCCGCGTAGCAGGTGTCGATCCACTCCCGCTGCCGCTCCAGCCGGCCGGGCGGCGGCTGTTCGACGTGCCGGGCGAGCGCCTCGTGGACGGTCGACTCGGCGAGGTCGTCGAGCAGGGCGGGCAGTCGCCCCGCCGGCACGAAGTGGTCGGCCAGGCCGCAGAGCAGCGCGTCCGCGGCGCCGGCCGAGCCGGCGGTCAGGGCCAGGTGGGTGCCCAGCTCGCCGGGCGCCAGCGCGAGCAGATAGGTGCCGCCGACGTCGGGGACGAAGCCGATGCCCGCCTCGGGCATGGCGATCCTGGTGCGCTCGGTGACGATCCGGACGCTGCCGTGGGCGGAGACCCCGACCCCGCCGCCCATCACGATGCCGTCCATCACCGCGACGTAGGGCTTGGGGTAGCGGGCGATCCTGGCGTTGAGGCGGTACTCGTCGCGCCAGAACTCCTCCACCTCGCGCGGGTCGCCGCCGGTCGCGGCGCGGTGGATGGCGACGATGTCGCCGCCGGCGCAGAAGGCCCGGTCGCCGGCCCCGGTCACGACGACGGTCGCGACCCGCGGGTCCTGCTCCCAGTCGTCCAGGGCGGCCGCGATCCGCCGCACCATCCCATGGGTGAGGGCGTTGAGGGCGGCGGGGCGGTTGAGCACGATCAGCCCCGCCCGCCCCTCGCGCTGGAGCAGGACCTCCGCGGTCCCGTTCCCGGTCCCGTTCGCGGTCACCTTCCCGTTCCCGTTCCCGGTCATCAGGCGGCCCCGGTCAGGCCGCGGGCGACGATGACACGCATGATCTCGTTGGTCCCTTCCAGGATCTGGTGCACCCGCAGGTCGCGGACGATCTTCTCGATGCCGTACTCGGCCAGGTAGCCGTAGCCGCCGTGCAGTTGGAGCGCCTGGTCGGCCACCTCGAAACCGGTGTCGGTGGCGTGCCGCTTGGCCATCGCGCACAGCTGCGGGGCGCGGGCGTCGCCGCGGTCCAGGGCGTCGGCGGCCCGCCACAGCAGGGCCCGGGCGGCCTCCAGTTCGGTGGCCATGTCGGCGAGGCGGAACTGCAGCGCCTGGGCGTGCAGCAGCCGGGCGCCGAAGGCCTCGCGTTCGGCGAGGTGGGCCACGGTGCGCTCCAGCGCGCTCTGGGCGCCGCCGAGCGAGCAGGCGGCGATGCCGAGGCGGCCGCCGTTGAGACCGCCCATGGCGATCCTGAAGCCCTCCCCCTCGGCGCCGAGCAGCCGGTCGGCGGGCAGCCGCACGCCGTCCAGCACCACCTGCCGGGTCGGCTGGGCGTTCCAGCCCATCTTGCGCTCGTTGGCGCCGAAGGACAGGCCCGGGTCGTCCCGGTCGACCAGGAAGGCCGAGATGCCCTTCGGGCCGGGCCCGCCGGTGCGCGCCATGACCAGGTAGACCTGGGCGCTGCCGGCGCCGGAGATGAACTGCTTCACGCCGTCGAGCACCCAGTGGCCGCCGTCGCGGACGGCCCGGGTGGTGAGCGCGGCGGCGTCGGAGCCGGCCCCGGGTTCGGTCAGGCAGTAGCTGGCGAGGTCCTCGGCCGTGCAGAGCCGGGGCAGCCAGCGGGCGCGCTGGGCGTCGTCGCCGTGGCGGTCGACCATCCAGGCGACCATGTTGTGGATGGAGAGGTAGGCGGCGATGGACGGGCAGCCGGTGGCGAGGGCCTCGAAGGCCACCGCGCCGTCGCGGCGGGTGAGACCGGAACCGCCGTTCTCCTCCCGGACGTAGACGCCGGCCAGGCCGAGTTCGCCGGCCTTGCGCAGCACGTCGACCGGGAAGTGCTTGGCGAGGTCCCACTCCACGGCGTTCGGGGCGAGGTGCTCGTCGGCGAAGGCCCTGGTGGTCTCCGCGATCGCGCGCTGGTCGT
Source organism: Kitasatospora sp. cg17-2 (assembly GCF_054031055.1). Taxonomy (NCBI): domain Bacteria; kingdom Bacillati; phylum Actinomycetota; class Actinomycetes; order Kitasatosporales; family Streptomycetaceae; genus Kitasatospora; species Kitasatospora sp. cg17-2. The sequence continues at coordinate 8,415,584 of NZ_CM132923.1, read as the reverse complement.
CGGTGAGATCGTGCACGGCGATCATCCCATCGTCGGCATGGTGAAGCTGGCGCCTTCCTTGACCCCGGAGGGCCAGCGCGAGGTCACCGTGCGGGTGCGGGTGTAGAAGCGGATCGAGTCCGGGCCGTGCTGGTTGAGGTCGCCGAAGCCGGAGCGCTTCCAGCCGCCGAAGGTGTGGTAGGCGATCGGCACCGGGATCGGCACATTGACGCCGACCATGCCGGTGTTGACCCGGCGGGTGAAGTCGCGGGCGGTGTCTCCGTCGCGGGTGTAGATGGCCACGCCGTTGCCGAACTCGTGCTCGCTGGGCAGGCGCAGGGCCTCCTCGTAGTCGGCCGCGCGGACCACGCTCAGCACCGGGCCGAAGATCTCCTCGCGGTGGATCCGCATCCCCGGCGTCACCCGGTCGAACAGCGAGGGGCCGAGGAAGAAGCCCTCCTCGTGGCCCTCCAGCCGGAAGTCGCGCCCGTCGACGACGAGTTCGGCGCCCTCCTCGACCCCGAGGTCCAGGTAGCCGCGGACCCGCTCCAGCGCGTCCCGGCCGACCAGCGGCCCGAAGTCCGAGGAGGGGTCGTCCGAGCGGCCGACCTTCAGCGCGCCGATCCGCTCGACCAGCTTGGCCACCAGCGCGTCGGCGGTCTCCTCACCGACCGGGACGGCCACCGAGATCGCCATGCAGCGCTCGCCGGCCGAGCCGTAGCCGGCGCCGACCAGTGCGTCCGCCGCCTGGTCGAGGTCGGCGTCGGGCATCACGATCATGTGGTTCTTGGCGCCGCCGAAGCACTGGGCGCGCTTGCCGTGGGCGGCCGCGGTCGCGTAGACGTACTGGGCGATCGGGGTGGAGCCGACGAAGCCGACCGCCTGCACCCGGGGGTCCTCCAGCAGGGTGTCGACGGCCTCCTTGCCGCCGTTCACCACGTTCAGCACGCCGGGCGGCAGTCCGGCCTCCAGGAACAGTTCGGCCAGCCGCAGCGGCACCGAGGGGTCGCGCTCGGAGGGCTTGAGGACGAAGGCGTTGCCGCAGGCCAGCGCGGGCGCGGCCTTCCAGAGCGGGATCATCGCCGGGAAGTTGAACGGGGTGATGCCGGCGACCACGCCGAGCGGCTGGCGCATCGAGTACACGTCGATACCGGTGCCGGCGTTGTCGGTGAACTCGCCCTTGAGCAGGTGCGGGATCCCGGCCGCGAACTCGACCACCTCCAGGCCGCGCTGGAGGTCGCCGTGGGCGTCGGCGACGGTCTTGCCGTGCTCGGCGGAGAGCAGCCGGGCGAGGGAGTCCCGCTCCTGCTCGACGAGTTGGAGGAAGCGCAGCAGCACCCGGGCCCGGCGCTGCGGGTTCCAGGCCGCCCACGCGGGCTGGGCCTGCGCCGCGTCGGCGATCACGGCCTCGACCTCGGCGCGGCTCGCCAGCGGCACCCGGGCCTGGACGCGCCCGGTGTTGGGGTCGTGGACGTCGCCGAAGCGGCCGGACGTCCCGGCGGTGCGCTTGCCGCCGACGAAATGGGTCAGTTCGGGGACGATCGACTCGGGGGCGGTCGGGTCGGGGAGCATTGATTCCTTCTCTCGTCAGGATGGGGAGAGGAGGAATGGAGGCCGCGCCGGTGCGCGGGCGCACGGTGGTGCGCCCGGCGGCAGGACGGCGGCGGCTGACGAACCGTCAGCGCGGGTTCACCCCGGGGCTCGTCGGCACGGCAGAGCCGGGGGCGATGGAACGGGAGCAGCCCGGATTCATGCGTGTCGTCTCCATCCTCGTGGAAAACACGGACCGTCCGCGGCCGGTATCCTGACTCCCGGATCGACGCGCGCCCCCGGGCCTTCCCGGCTGGCTGCCAGTGGCCGAACTCCTGCGAGGACGAACTCCCCGGTCACAGTGGCGGGACCGTGCCGGACTCACACCGGCTTCCCTGACACCGCGGACCTGTTCCGACCATATAGTTGGACGTCCTAGTAAGTCCAGAGCCCCTCGCCGTTCGGGCGCGTCGGAGCACGCACCACCGGGAACGCGCCGGGCCCCGGGGAGCACCCCGGGGCCCGGACGGCAGTCGACGCAACGTCAGACAGCCTCATCAGGAAGCGTCTTCATTCGGCGGCGTGGACCAGCTCGCCGCCGACGTAGGTGCGCAGCACCCGGGCCGACGCGATCTCCTCGGGCGGGCCGGTGAGGATGTCGCGGTCCAGGACGACCAGGTCGGCCAGCAGGCCGGGCGCGAGCACCCCGGCGTCGTCGAAACCGTTCACATGGGCGGTACCGGCCGTGTAGGCGGCGATCGCGGAGGCCAGGTCGAGCCGCTGCTCGGGCAGGAACACCCGGTCGTCCTCGGCCTCCGGCTCCCGCCGGTTGACCGCGACGTGCAGTCCGGCCAGCGGGTCCGGGCTGCTCACCGGCCAGTCGCTGCCCGCCGCCAGGGTGGCCCCGGCCCGCAGCAGCGCGCCGAACGGGTACTGCCAGGAGGCGCGCTCCGGGCCGAGGAAGGGGATGGTCAGCTCGTCCATCTGCGGCTCGTGCGCCGCCCACAGCGGCTGGATGTTGGCGATCGCGCCGAGCCGGGCGAACCGGGGCAGGTCGTCCGGGTGGACCACCTGGAGGTGGGCCAGGTGGTGGCGGGTGGCGCGCCGGCCGTTGGCGGTTCGGGCGGCCTCGACGGCGTCCAGCGCCTCGCGCACCGCCCGGTCGCCGAGCGCGTGGAAGTGCACCTGGAAGTCGAGCGCGTCGAGCGCGGTCACGTACTCGCGCAGGGCGAGCGGATCGACGAAGCTGAGGCCGGAGTTGGCGGTGGCGCAGCCGCAGCCGTCCAGGTAGGGGCTGGTCATCGCGGCGGTGAAGTTCTCCGCGATGCCGTCCTGCATGATCTTCACCGACCCGGCCCGGAACCGGCCGTGGGCCGACCCGGCCCGGCGCTCGACGAGTTCGGCGATCTGCTCGGCGCCCCGCTCGCGCTCCCACCAGAGCGCGCCGTTCACCCGCGCGGTCAGCGCGCCGGAACGCGCGGCGGTCAGATAGGCGTCGGACGGGTCCGGCTGGCCGTTGAACTCCCCGAGCAGCGCGTCCTGCCAGCCGGTGATGCCGAGCGAGTGCAGCAGCCGCTGCGCCCGCAGCAGCCCCTCCAGCCGGTCGGCGGCGGTGACCGGCGGCACCAGCCGGGCGACCAGGCCGGTGGCACCCTCCTGGAGCACTCCGCTCGGGGTGCCGTCGGCCTCGCGCTCGATCCGGCCGTCCGCCGGGTCGGGGGTGTCGCGGTCGACGCCGGCGAGTTCCAGCGCCCGGGTGTTGGCCCAGGCGCCGTGGTGGTCCCGGTTGGTGAGGTAGACCGGACGGTCCGGGACGACGGAGTCGAGCAGCTGCCGGGTCGGCAGTCCGCCCTCGAAGCTCTCCATCGACCAGCCGCTGCCGGTGATCCACTCCTGGTCGGGGTTGGCGTCGGCGTAGGCGCGGATCCGCTCCAGGTAGTCGGCCACGCCGACGGTGCCGGTGAGGTCGCAGACGGCCAGCTCGGTGCCGCCGAAGACGGCGTGGATGTGCGCGTCCTGGAAGCCCGGCAGCAGCAGCTTGCCGGTGAGGTCGACGACCTCGGTGTCCGGGCCGATCAGGTCCCGGACCTCGTCGTGGCCGACGGCGGTGATCCGTCCGCCGGTGACGGCCAGACCGGTCGCCCGGGTGCGGGCGGCGTCGCCGGTGTGCACGGGGCCGCGGGTGAAGACCAGATCGGCCTTGGTCATGGGTGGAACTCCGTTCTCGGGTGGTGCGGGTGTGCGGGTGTGCGGGTGTGCCGGCATGCGGGGTGCTTCGTGCGGTGTGCCCGGTACGGCGGGAGAGCACGGGCCCGGTGTGTGGGGGTGCACCGGACCCGCGCCGTCGGTCGTCCTCAGACCTTCTCGGGTGTACCCGCGGCCTCGCCGAGGAAGTACGCCGAGCGCCGCCGCCAGCGCGCCCAGGCCGCCGCCGGCAGCCCGGTGACGATCATCAGTACCACGACGGTGAGCTCGAACCAGCCGTTGTCGGCGGAGAGTTCGAAGTGGTCGGCGGAGTCGTAGAAGGTCCAGGTGAGGTAGCCGCCGACGACCAGCAGGACCGCCGCGCCGAGCAGCGGGCCGACCACCGCGCGCAGCCCCTCGACCAGGTCGGTGCGCAGCAGGTGGCGGAACCGGACGGCGGCCGCGACCGCGGTGAGCGCGTAGTAGAGGGCGACGATGATGCCGATCGCGTTGACGGCCGCCGAGATGAGGTCGTTGACGGTCGGGATGACGATCGAGCACAGCGCCAGCGCCACCGCGACCGCGGTGATCAGCAGGGTGCCGACCGCGGGCGTCCGGTGCTTGGGGTGCAGCTTGGTCCAGACCGGGCCGAGCACGCCGTCCCGGCCCATCGCGAACAGCCCGCGGGCGGTGGGGATCACCGAGGACTGCAGCGAGGCCACCGCGGAGAACATCAGCGCGATCAGCGGCAGCGCGGCCAGTGGCTGGTCGGCCAGCCGGGCGCCGAAGTAGGTGAGGCCGTGGGCGCCGTTGTCCGCCAGCTCGTCCAGCGGCAGCACCCGCTGGAAGGCCGTGCCGGCGAGCAGGAACAGCAGCAGCATCACGACCAGGGCGAGGGTGCCGGCCCGGGAGGCGTCCCGGGGGTCGTGGACCTCCTCGCCGACGCTGAACACCGACTCGAAGCCCCAGTAGCAGAACACCGCGAGCACCATGCCCTGGGCCAGCGCGTCGAAGGAGGGGATCGCGAGCGGGTTGAACCAGTCGAGCGAGAACGGCTGGTCGCCGGCGAACAGCCCGTAGCCGCAGAAGCCGAGCAGGACGGCGTACTCGAACACCAGCAGCGCCTTCTGCAGCCGCGCCGCCAGGCCGAGCCCGCGCACCGCGACCAGCGCGGCGGCGACCAGGACGACCAGGCCGATCAGGGTGCACTGCACGGTGGAGTCGGCGTCCAGCCGCAGCCCGGCGACGCTGCGCAGGTGCGCCTCGTCGAGGAGCTGGACGATCGAGGAGCCGGTCACGGTCGTGGTGTAGGCCATGAACACGACGGTGCCGACGGTGTTCACCCAGCCGGTGAGGAAGCCGAGCCAGGGGTTGAGCGTGCGCCCCACCCAGCTGTAGCTGCTTCCGGCGTCCGGCTCCGAGCGGTTCAGCCGCCCGTAGCCGCCGGCGATGGCCAGCACGGGGAGGAACGCCAGCAGCATGATCGCGGGGAGGTGGAGCCCGACGACGCCGGCCATCAGGCCGAGACCGATGCCGATACTGCTGGTCGCGGCGGTACTGGAGGCGGCGATCGCCGCCCCGTCGAGAAGGCCCAGGGAGCGGGGCATGGAGTCCTGGGGGCCGCTGCTGTCCGCTCTCGGACCGCTGCCCATGACCTTCGCCGTCGATGCCAAGGGATCACCGCCTTGCTGGTGGGGGGGTGTGGGGGTGGGGGTGAAGTGCGAGCCATGAAACCGGCGGCTTCGAGACACGTCAATGCTGTTGTCATAAGGATGCCCGCAGGCCCGGCACCGCTGACGCCGTACCGAGCGCTCGGCGGCGAACGCTCCGCACCGCGCGCGGGCGCGCCGCCGGGGGCGCCCGGAACGCCGACCGGACGCCCTTTCCCCGCCACCGCACCCGCCGTACGGTCACAACCGGCCGACCGTCCGGCCCGCCGCTCCCCGACCAAGGAGGGCCCGTGGAACCCCGCTGCCCGTTCACCCACGTCCTCGACCCGCACGCCGCCGACCTGCACGCCGAGGCCGCCCACCTGCGCACCCACGCCCCGGCCGTCCGGGTCGAACTCCCCGGCAAGGTCCTCGCCTGGTCGGTGACCCGCGCCGAGGTCGCCCGCCGGCTCCTCGCCGACCACCGGCTCGCCAAGAACGCCCGCCGCCACTGGCCGGAGTGGATCGACGGCCGGGTCGGCCCGGACTGGCCGCTGGCCAGCTGGGTCGCGGTGGAGAGCATGTTCACCAGCGACGGCGAGGACCACCACCGGCTGCGCACCCTGACCGCCCCCGCCGGGTGGAGGCCCTGCGGCCCCGGGTCCGCGCGATCGTCGCCGCGCTGCTCGACGGGCTGCGCGACACCGCGCCCGGCGCGCCGGTCGACCTGCACACCCGGCTCTCCTACCCGCTGCCGACCACCCTGATCTGCGACCTCTTCGGCGTCCCCGAGGAGCAGCGCCCCGAGGTGCGGCGGGTGGTGGACGGCGCCCTGGAGACCGGCGCCACCCCCGAGCGGGCCGAGGCCCTCCTCGACGACCTGTTCGCCGCGATGGCGCGCCTGGTGGCGACCAAGCGGGAGACGCCCGGCGACGACATGACCAGCGAGCTGATCGCGACCCGGGACGCCGCCGGCAGCCGGCTGAGCGAGCAGGAGCTGGTGTCCACCCTGATCCTGATGATCGGCGCCGGCTCCGAGACCGCCGTCAACCTGATCGACCACACCGCGGCGCTGCTGCTCACCCACCCCGAACAGCTCGCGCTGGTCCGGAACGGCTCGGCGACCTGGCGGGACTCCATCGAGGAGGCGCTGCGCCTCGAAGCGCCGGTGATGCACCTCCCGCTGCACTTCGCCGCCGAGGACATCGACCTCGGCGAGGGCGTGCTGATCCGCACCGGCGAACCGGTCCTGATCGCGTACGGGGCGAGCGGTCGGGACCCGGAGCTGCACCCCGACCGGCCGGACGCCTTCGACCTCACCCGGCCCGACAAGGCCAACCTCGCCTTCGGGTTCGGACGCCACTACTGCCTGGGCGCCGCGCTCGGCGTGCTGGAGGCGGAGGAGGCCCTGACCGCGCTGTTCGGGAGGTACCCCGAGGTGGAGCTCGCGGTGCCGGCGGAGGAGCTGCGGCGCCAGGAGTCCTTCATCGTGAACGCGCTGAGCGCCCTGCCGGTGCGCCTCTCCCCCGCGTCCTGACCGGGCGGCCGCCACCGTCGGCAGGACGGGCGGAGCGCCGGACCGGGCCGACTGTCGGAGGCGGCCGCTACCGTACGGCCATGGACGAGAACCGCGCCGCCACCGTACGCCTGGAGCCCTGGTCCGAGGGCGACGCCGAGCTGCTGCGCGCCCTCAACGCGCCGGAGCTGATGACCCACCTCGGCGGCCCGGAGTCCGAGGAGGCGCTCGCCCGCCGCCACCGCCGGTACGTCGACCTGACGGCCGACGGCACCCGCGCGGGGCGGATGTTCCGGATCGTGCTGCTGCCGACGGGGTCGGCGGGGGCGGCCGGGGCGGCGGAGGCGACGGCCGGGGCCATCGGCTTCTGGGACCGCGAGTGGGCCGGGGAGCAGGTGTACGAGACGGGCTGGGCCGTGCTGTCGGCCTTCCAGGGCCGGGGCGTGGCCAGGGCCGCGGCCCGCGCGGTGGCGGAGCGGGCCCGGGCCGAGGGCCTGCACCGCCACCTGCACGCCTTCCCCTCGGTGGACCACCCGGCGTCGAACGCGGTCTGCCGGGCGGCGGGCTTCGAACTCCTGGGGCCGCAGGACTTCGAGTACCCGCCCGGCCACCCGATCCGCTGCAACGACTGGAGGCTCGACCTGGAGCGCTTCTGACCGCGGTGGGTTCGGCCGCGACAGGTCCGGCCGCGACGGATCCGTCCGAGGCGGGTTCAGCCGAGGCGGAGGTTCCAGCGGCCGGCCCGACCGGTCAGTTCGACCACCGCCAGCGGGGGCACGTCCAGGCGCCGGAAGGCCTGGTCCGGGACGCCGAGCGCGTGCACGGCCGCCGCCCGGACGGTGTCCGGCTCGGCCACCACCAGGACCCGGCCGGTGAGCCCGGCCGCCGTCCCGTCCAGCCATCCGGCGGTCCGGGCGCACAACTGCCGCACCGACTCGCCGCCGTGCGGCGCCGCGGCCGGATCGGCGAGCCAGGCCATCAGCGCCTCGGGCTCCTCGGCCGCCACCTCGTCGAGGGTCCGCCCCCGCCAGCGCCCGGCGGCGCAGCCGCGCAGCGCGGGCTCGGCGACCGCGTCGGCGAGGCCGAGCTCCTCGGCCGTGCGGCGGCAGCGGGCCGAGGGCGAGACGAAGCGGTGGGACGCCACCGGGAGGTCCGGCCGGAGGGCGCGGGCGGCGCGCACCCCGGCCTCGTCCAGCGCGTCACCGTCGGCCACCGCTCCAGCGTCCGCCGCGCCGTCGCCCACCGCGCCGCCGTCCACCACGCCGCCGTTCGCCGCCCCGACCCCGTACGCGGAGGCTTCGTCGGCGAACCGTGCCTGCCGCAGTTCGGGTCCGATCGCCGGGGAGACGAAGATCACCCGTACCGTCACGTGTTTTCCCCCTTCGTACACCTGTCACCCTTGGGGGCTCTCGGAGCGCCGTGCTCCGTGCCCTCCCGGCGCGCGAATCCGCAGGTCGCGCCACGACAACGATTCCGTGAGCGCCCTTGGCGCCGTCGGCGCAGGGCGCTACGGTCTCCCCCGACAACTGAAGACGACGGCGAGACGGAAGTCCGGTGTGAATCCGGCACGGTCGCGCCACTGTATGCCGGACCAGGCCACCTCACGCAACGGCGGGGCCCGGCAAGTCAGACCCGATGGCCGTCGTCCGAGCTCCACCGAACGGGACGCGTGTTTCCCCCAGGAGGTCCTGCCATGGCCCAGTCCGTCCTCTCCCCCAGCCTGCCCTCGGCCGGCTCCGCCCCCGCATCGCTGCCGATCCGCGCGATCCTGCCCTGGGCGCTGTTCCTCGGCACCCTGATGCTGGTCCTGCTCTACTTCGTCGGCGCCGAGCAGGGCGCCACCTCGGTCTTCTCCGGTGCGACGGTGCACGAATGGGTGCACGACGGTCGGCACCTGCTCGGCTTCCCCTGCCACTGATCCCGGAGAACACGCACCGATGAACAACTCCGCAACCATGCCGTCCGGCACCGTGGGCAGACTCCTGCTGCGCGGTCTGCTGGCCGGTCTGATCGCCGGGCTGGTGGCCTTCGTCTTCGCCTACACCGTCGGCGAGGGCCCCGTCTCGGACTCCATCGCGCAGGAGCAGGCGCACTCCGCCCCGGCCGGGCACCACGACCACGGCGGCGGCGCCGCGGCCGCGGCCGGCACCGGGGACGCGGCCGCGCACGAGCACGAGGCCGCCGACGCCGGGGGTGAGGAGGAGGAACTGGTCAGCCGGGACCTCCAGTCCACCGCCGGTCTCGCCACCGGTGTGCTGGTGTACGGCGTCGCGGTCGGCGGGATCGCCGCGCTGGCGTTCTGCTTCGCCCTCGGCCGGGTCGGCCGGTTCGGCCCCCGGGCCACCGCCGCGCTGGTCGCGGGCGCGGCCTTCGTCACCGTCTACTTCGTGCCGTTCCTCAAGTACCCGGCGAACCCGCCGGCGGTCGGCAATCCGGACACCATCGGGAAGCGCACCGCGCTGTTCTTCCTGATGATCGCGCTCAGCGTGCTGATCGGCGTCGCCGCGGTGATCCTCGGCAAGCGCCTGGCCCCGCGCCTGGGCACCTGGAACGCCACCGTCGCGGCCGGCCTCGGCTACGCCGTGGTGATGGCCGTGCTGGCCTTCGTCCTGCCGCCCAACGACGACGCGATCCCGGACGGTTTCCCGGCCGCGCTGCTGTGGGACTTCCGGCTCGCCTCGATCGGCCTCCAGGTGGTGCTGTGGACGGGGTTCGCCCTGCTCTTCGGCACCCTGGCCGACCGGGCCCTCGCCCCGGCGGCCCCGGCCGCCGAGCGCGCACCGGTCGCCGCCCCGGCGGTCTGACCGGCCCTCACCGGACCGCACCGCACCGCACCGCTCTGCACCGAAGCACTCCGCTCCGAACCGCACAGCACAGCACCGCACCACGACTCGACCCCGCCGAAGGCGCGCCGGCGGGGTCTCGTGGTGCTGCGGCGGAGTCCTCCGGCCGTCGGGTCGGACCGTCGTCGGGTCAGACCGTCGTCGGGTCAGACCGTCGTCGCCTCGGCCTGCTCCACCGCCTCGTGCCCCGCCGCCGCCTGCCCCGCCACTGCCCGCTCCGCACCGGCGGCCGCGCCCCGGGCCCGGGCCCGCTTGGCGTAGGCGATCGTCCAGGTGACCAGCAGCGCCGTCACACCCAGCGACAGCACCGTGTTCAGCGCCTGCATCGCGTCGGTGTCGAGCACGTACGAGAGCCCGACCCGCAGCCCGGCCTCCAGCAGATAGGCCACGCCCCAGCCGACGGTCAGATTGCGCTGGACCCGCCGGAACCCCGGCAGCGCCCAGAACCCCTCCCAGCGCTCCAGCGACGAGGCCGAGCCGTCGGTGGCGAACTTGCGGCCGAAGTAGAACATCAGCGGCCGGGGCGCGGCCAGGCTGGCCAGGCAGATCACTCCGAACAGGCCCGTGATCACCGAGTCCTTCACCAGCAGGAAGTGCGCGTCGGCCGGCCCGGCCAGGGTGACCGCGACGGTCAGCCCCAGGAACAGCAGCGACACCGCCGCGAACTCGTCCACCCGCCGCTGCCACGCCAGGTAGACGCCCAGATCGACGGCGGGCCAGACGGCCGAGATCACCAGCGCGGTGAACTCACCGTAACCGTGGCCGGTGAGCTGGTTGTAGGTGATGATCGGCGCGACGACGTTCAGGCCGATGGTGAGCGCCCAGCCGAGTGCGTTCGCACCGCCGCGCTCCTTCGTTGCCTCGGACGGCAAGGTTTCCCCCGATGATCTTGATGATGGGCGGAGGGACTCTAGCGGATCCCCCGTCGGGCCCGCTACGGCTCGCACACCCGGCCCGACAGGTCGTCGGCGACCTGTCGACCGCCCCCGGCAACGGCGGGAGGACGGACACGTGTTCGTCGCGAATTCTCATCCGCCGCCCGGCGGCCCGGGCTCCGTCGCCGCACGACCGCCGCCCGTCCGCCGAACGTCCAGGTCCGCACCAGTCGTGCGTGTGCGCCGCCCGACGGCACCCGTCCCGGCCCGCCGATCGGCAGGAACACCGCTCCCGACAAGGCCATTGACGAGTACGCGGAAACCGTCGCTAGGATGTCGGCGCTCTCGACGGCGGCCGGCCAGCGGGCCGCCCCCGAGTGGCGATCTCCGTTCCGTCCGCACGCCGGTTGGAGGGGGCCATGCTGCCGATCGACCCGGCCGGGCGGCCGGAATACCCGCCCGTCGCACCCGGCGACACCGTCGACCGGCTGGGCGGGCGCGACGTCCCCGACCCCTTCCGTGCCCTGGAGGACGCCGACGCCCCCGCGACCCGGGAGTGGTCGGCCGGCCAGCGACGGCTGTTCGACCGGCTGCGCGACGGCTGGCCGGCGGTGGAAGCGTTCCGGGCCGCGCTGACCCGGCTGACCGCCTTCGAGCATCTGACCCCGCCCCGGCCCGCGGGCGGACTGGCCTTCTTCACGGTCCGCGGACCCTCGGACGAGCACCCCGCGCTGGCGGTCGCCGACGCCTCCGGCCGCCGCCGGATCCTGTTCGACCCGCACCGCCACGACCCCACCGGCCGTACCGTGCTGGGCGGTTGGACGCCCGACCCGACCGGCGCGCTGGTCGCCGTGCAGACCGCCGAGGGCGGCGCCGAGGAGTTCACCCTGCGGGTGCTGGAGGTCGCGACCGGCCGCACGGTGGACGGGCCGATCACCGGCTGCCCGTACGGCGACGTCGCCTGGTCGGGCGGGCCGGACGCCTTCTACCACGTACGCGGCGGCCCGGGCGGCGGCGCCGACGGCACCGGTGGCGCCCGGCTGTACCTGCACCGGATCGGCGAGGACCCGGCGGACGACACCGAAGTCCCCGGCACCGCGGCGCCCACCGACCGACCCGACCGCGACCACGACCACGACCACGACACCGACGCGGACGACGGACCGCCCCCCGAGCTGGACGTCCTGCTCGGCGCGGACGGCCGGCTGCTGGTGGCCGCCACCGCCGACGGCCTCTCCAGCGGCAACCGGATCCGGATCGCCGACCTGGCCCTCGGCACCCCGGAGAAGCCGGACTGGCGCCCGCTGACCGCCCTGGACGGCGGCTGGAGCTCCCCCTGGCCCGCCGCCGACGGCCTGCTCTACGTGCTCACCGACCTCGACGCGGACCGGGGCCGGATCCTGCTCCTGGACCCGGCGGCGCCGGAGCGGCCGCGCACCCTCGTCCCGGAGCACGAGCACGAGGTCCTGGAGTCCTTCGCCGTCCTCGACGACCCCGCGCTGCCGGTCCCGCTGCTGCTGGTGCTCCGCTCGGCCGGCGGCCACGGCCGGATCACCCGGCACGACCTGCGCACCGGCGCACCGCTCGGCGCGGTCCCCCTGCCCGGCACCGGTGTCGTCACCGATCTGACCTTCCGTCAGGGCGGCCACGAGGCCTGGTTCGGCTACTCCGACCCCACCACCCCCGAGACCGTCCACCACTACGACGCCCGCCGGGGCACGACCGCGGTGTGGCAGGCACCGGGCACCCCGGACATCCCCGCCGTCCTGGTCTCCGAACTGCGCTGCGCCTCCGCGGACGGCACCGAGGTGACGGTGCTGCTCACCCGGCCCGCCGACCGCCCGACCGGCCCGCTGCCGACCGTGCTCCAGGGCTACGGCGCCTTCGGCGAACCGCAGGTCGCCGACTACTACGCGGCGGCGCTCGCCTGGGCCGCCCAGGGCGGCCAGTTCGCGGTGGCCCGGGTGCGCGGCGGCGGCGAGCACGGCGAGGGCTGGCACCGCGCCGGGATGCGCGAGCACAAGCAGAACGGCGTCGACGACTTCCTGGCCGCCGCCCGCGCGCTGCACGACCGGGGCCTGTGTCCGCCCGACGGGCTCGGCGCGTTCGGCCAGAGCGCCGGCGGCCTCCTGGTCGGCGCGGCGGCGACCCAGCACCCGGGGCTGTTCGCCGCGGTGGCGGCCACCGCCGCCCCGCTCGACATGGCCCGCTACGAGCTGAGCGGCTACGGCCCCTACTGGACCGACGAGTTCGGCACCCGGGAGGATCCGGAGGAGCTCGGCTGGCTGCTCGGCTACTCGCCCTACCACCGGGTGACGGCGGGCACCGCCTACCCGGCCGTGCTGCTGACCGCGTTCGAGGACGACGCCAGGGTCGACCCGCTGCACGCCCGCAAGATGTGCGCCGCCCTGCAGCGCGCCACCTCCTCGGACCGCCCGGTGCTGCTCCGTCAGGAGGCCGGCGTCGGGCACGGGGCCCGCGCCCGCACCGGGCGGCTCGCCTATTTCGCCGATGTGCTGGCTTTCCAGGCCGAATACCTGGGACTTTCCGTCCGGGCCGGCGGGAACTGAAGATCCCCCCGCGAAAAGGTGTTCTTACATCTTGTCCGGGAAGTTCGGCGATGAATAGCATGGAGTCCGATCGGAGGGGGGGAGGTGATTCCAATGATCAAGAAGTCCACCAAGCGCTACAGCAGCGCCGCCAGCACCGCCAAGGGCTGAGCCTGAAAATGCGGCGGGGCTTCCTTCGCAACGACGCCCCGCCGCACCCGTCCGGAACTCCTCCGCACATGACCGGACCGGTATTTCCATGATTTCCGTCGCCCAGTCCCCGGAGGGGTATTCGTGGCACGTCCCGCGCTCAAGACGAGCATCCCCTACTTCGTGTCCGACGGCTCGGTCCACTTCCGCCTCGGCGGTGAGCTGACCTCGCTGGAGGACACCGACGGCCGCGTGCTGAGGCTGCTCCAGCTCCTGGACGGCACCCGCGACCTGGACGCCGTCCACCGCGACCTCAGCGCCGACTACCCCGACCTCACCGCCGAGGACGTGCGCGAGGCGGTCGACGACCTGGACGCGAGCGGCCTGGTGCAGGACACCGCCGACCGGGGCGAGGACTTCGACGCCGCCGCCCGCGAGCGCTGGTCCAACAACCTGGGCTTCTTCGAGACCTACGCCTCCCTGGGGACCTCCAAGTACGAGTTCCAGCGCCGCATCCGCGACGCCCGGGTGGCCGTGCTCGGCGTCGGCGGCATCGGCTCGCACACCCTGATCGACCTGGTCGCGATCGGCTTCACGGACATCCGGATCGTCGACTTCGACAAGATCGAGGTCTCCAACTTCAACCGCCAGATCATCTACGGCGAGCCCGACGTCGGCCGCACCAAGGTCCATGTCGCCGCCGAACGGGCCCGCCGGCTCAACAGCCGGGTGCGGGTCGACGCGGTCGAGGCCAAGCTGATGTCCGCCGACGACGTCCACGCGGTGGTGCACGACCGGGACATCGTGATCGCCGTCGTCGACCGCCCCAAGGTGCACGTCGCGCACTGGCTCAACGAGGGCTGCGTCCGGGCCGGAGCCACCCTGATCGGCGGCGGCGTCGACACCCAGCGGGCCATCCACTACACGATGGTGCCCGGCGTCAGCGGCTGCGTGGAGTGCTGGTACGGGCAGGTCCGCCGGGAGGACCCGACCTCGCGGATGGTGCTGGACGTGCTCGACGACATCGACCGCGAGGGCAGCGCCTACGGCGAGGACACCGCCGCGTTCAACGGGCTGGTGGTGGTCGCCGCCGCCCACATGGTCTCCGAGATGGTCCGGCTGGCCTCCCGGGTCTGCCCGCCGCTCGCGGTGGGCCGGCTGCTGGAGCAGACCTTCCACAACCCCCGGGTGCGCCAGGCCGAGACCTGGACCCGCGACCCCGACTGCGCCGTCTGCCGCGACGCCCGGCCCGCCGCCGGCGCCGAGTGGCTGACCCGGGTCGACCGGGAGGAGCTCCCCTTCTGACCCGGCGACCCCACGGTTCCGCGACCGCGGAGCCCACGGCCCGCGAACGGCCGGGAACCCGGCGGGAACGCCGTACCGACGGCGCCCGCCGGGATTCCGGGCGTTCCCGGAACGACAACGGAAAACCACTTTCCTTCCACCGATCCACCGTCGATAAAAGTGCATAGGAGAACGCCGGTGCCCACCGCGAAGCCGATCGAGGAACGTCCGACCCCGGGCCCGGCGGACATCCGCCTGCGCGCCGCATTCCTGGTCTCCGGAATCGGCGACTGGATCTACCGGCTGGCCATTCCGGTCCTCGTCCTGAAAATCACCGGATCGGCCACCTCGACCGCTCTCGCCTATGCGATCGAGTTCATTCCCTACATTGTGATCGGACTCTTCGCCGGCGTCATCGCCGACCGGTTCGACCGCCGCCGGGTGATGATCCTCTGCGACCTCGCCTCCGCCGTGCTGGCACTCGCCGTCACCGCGCTCGCCACCCTCGACCGTCCGCCGCTGGCCGCGATCTACCTCTGCGCGTTCCTGCTCGCCTGCGTCCGGCCGTTCTACTTCCCGGCGTTCCAGGGCTTCCTGGTCGACGTGGTGCCCGAGCGGCGGCTCGCCCGGGTCAACTCCTGGACCCAGACGGTCGACAGCGCGCTCGGCTTCATCGGCCCGGTGGCCGGCATCACCGCCGTCGCGGCGCTGGGCGTGCCGGTCTCCGCGCTGGTCAACGCGCTCTCCTTCGGGGCCTCCGCGCTGCTGATCACCTCCATCGCCACCACCCCCGCCCCCGCCTCGGGGCCGACCACGGCCGCCCGGATCGCCAAGGACTTCGCCGACGGCCTGCGGGCCCTGCGGACCATGCGGGCGGTGCTCTGGGGCACCGTGCTGATGGCCCTGTCCAACCTCGCCGCGTGGACGATCGAGGGCAGCCTCTTCTACCTCGTCCTGGAGGTCGAGGAGAAGCCGAAGGTCGTGCTCGGCCTCGTCCTCGGCGCGCAGGGCCTCGGCGCCGTGCTGGGCGGGGTGCTCGCACCCCGCCTGACGGACCGCTACCGGCTGGGCCCGCTGCTGGCGTTCGGCATGGGCCTGTCCGGGGCCACCATGGTCCTGCCGGCCCTGGTGCCCACCTGGTGGGCGGTGCTGATCGCCTGGGGCGTGGAGGGCGTCGCCACCTCATTGGTCATCGTCAGCTGGTTCACCGCCCGGCAGAAGGTGGTGCCCTCCGAGGTGATCGGCCGGGTGGTGTCGGTCAGTCGGGCCGCCGCCTACGCGACCATCCCGCTCGGCGCGGTGCTCGGCGGCCGACTGGTCTCCGGTGCCTCCCCCACCCGCACGCTCTTCGTGTGCGCGGCCGTGGTGCAGGCGGTAGTGTTCCTCGGCACCGCGTTCTCCCCGGTGGTGCGCATCGACCCGGGCCCCGCCGACACCGGCACTGGCACCGGCACCGGCGACGGAGCTGCCGAGGCCGACGCGGTCGAGGCCGGCTGACCCGGCGCGGCGGGGACACCACGGCGTCCGAAGGAGGAACCGGCATGACGGAGACCGGAACGACGGGAACCGGCAGCACGGGAACCGGCAGCACGGAAATCGGTACGGCGAGGGCGCGGGTCGCCCGGCGCTACCTCGAAGTCAACGGCGAGCACCCGATGACCGAGGCCGACGACGCCTACGTCGACCGGCACTTCGCCGCACTGGAGCCGCTCTGCGCCCGCCACGGGCAGGACCCGGACGAGGTCCGCGGCCACATGCTCGACGGCCGCCTCCCGCTGCCCGGCTACCTGCGCTCCGACGGCACCGAGATGGTCGCCCCCGACCTCCTCGAACTCGTCGACGAGGCGGGCGGGTTGGCGAAGCTGCCGGACTGGTTCCGAGGTCACTGGGCGGACCGGGAGGAGGGCGCGGAGGAGTACGAGTCGTACCTCAGCGGCCAGAACGTCTGTCTGCACCGCCTCCACCCGGTCACCATGCGCCGCAAGGCGGAACTCGTCCGGGGCATCACCGAGGCGCTCGGCCGCCCCGCCGACGGGCGGTCCGACCGGCTGCCCGACCTGTCCGCCCTCCACGCCCTGGTCGACGAACTCGACGCCCTGGAGCCGCCGTTCACCGCCTACGACCGCCTCCGCTTCGGCGGCCCGGTCTCCCGGGACACCTGCATCGACGCCGTCCGCCGCGACCACCCGCTCGGCTGACCCACCGCGCGACCGGCCCGCGCCGTTGCGGTCACAACCGGGCGTGGGCCCCGATGTCCGCCCGGAACGCCTCCACCATGGCGGCCGTCACCGTCGGGCGGCTGGCGCCGATCGCGGCCAGGTGGTCCGCGGTGGTCGCGCCCGGCACGGCGTCGTCGCGCTCGAAGGCCGTCTGGGCGGCGAGGCGCGCGGCGTGCTCGATGTCGGCGGGCGAGAAGTGCTCGCTCGCGGCCACCAGCGCGGGGACGTCCACGTCCACCCGGTCGGTGTCGAGCGCGTAGCGCGCCCAGATCGCGGCCCTCGCGTCCGGGTCGGGGGTGCCGATCGGGATGACGTAGTCGAACCGGCCGGTGCGCAGGAACGCCGGGTCGAGCGAGCGGACCGAGTTGGTGGCGCAGACCAGCAGCCGTCCGTCCCGTTCCCG
Organism: Kitasatospora sp. cg17-2; assembly: GCF_054031055.1. Lineage (NCBI taxonomy): Bacteria > Bacillati > Actinomycetota > Actinomycetes > Kitasatosporales > Streptomycetaceae > Kitasatospora > Kitasatospora sp. cg17-2. Next base: position 8,398,403 of record NZ_CM132923.1, on the reverse strand, counting down.
GAAGCCGGGGATCAGCTTCAGCAGTTCGTTGGTCACCCCGTGCGTCGCCCCCGCCCGGCCGGGCTCGCCCCGTACGGGCGCGATCTCCTCCACCTCGTCGATGAAGACCAGCACCCGCTCCAGCTCGCCGATCCGGGTGAACGCGCCGCGCAGCGCGGCGGCGAGGTTGCCCTCGTCGGCGAGGCGGGAGGGCAGCAGTTCGACGAACGGCCAGCCCAGGCGGGAGGCGATGGCCCGGGCGAAGGTCGTCTTCCCCGTGCCGGGCGGCCCGAACAGGGTGATCGCCCGCGGCGGCCGCACGCCGTGCCGGGCGGCGCGCTCCGGTTCGGCGAGCGGCAGCACGACCCGCCGCTCGATCAGCTCCTTCTCGGCCGTCATCCCGGCCACCCGGTCCCACAGGTCCCCGCTCAGCACCCGCCCGCCGAGTTCGTCCAGGGCCCCGGCGGCGGGGCCCGCGGCGGGCTCGGTCTTCTCGAAGTACGCGGCGGCGGGCCGCCGTTCGTAGCCGGCGTTGCGCAGCCCCTCGCCGAGCAGCTCCTCCGCCGGCAGCACATAGGCGATCCGTCGCACCCGGGCCTCGACCAGCCGCCGCTCCAGTTCCCGCAGCAGCGCGCTGGCCAGGCCGCGCCCGCGCCAGGCCGGGGCGATCGCCACCCGCATCACCCAGGCCCGTTCGCCCGTGCCCGCCACCTGGGCGAGGGCGGCGCCGATCGGCAGGCCGTCGTGCACCGCGACCACGGCGGGCTGGCGGGCGGTGAGCGCGCCGATGCACTCGGCGAGCGAGAACACCGACTCCTGCCCGAGCCAAGCGGTGCTGTCGATCAGATGGACGACGGCGGCGAGGTCGTCCTCGCGGTAGTCGTGGATCAGCCAGTTCACGTGCGTCGCTCCTCGGGTGCGCCGGTCGCCTGCGGGTTCCGGTGAACCTAGGTCCGCCACCGCGGGGCCGTCGCGCGCCACTGGGGCCAAAGCGGCGTGGACGAACCGTACGCGGCAGCGACTTCCCGGACCGGCCGCGCCCTGGCACGCGCCGGGCACGGGCAACACGTACAGGCACGCATACAGCACGTGTACAGGCACGCGTACGACCGAATACCGTCACATTGACTGAAAAATCAGTCACACCTACGCTGGCGGGACGTCCGGTTCGACGGCGATACGGAAAGGCCCGGTGAGTGACATGCTGCGCAACGGTCTGGAGCCCTGGCACCTCTTGGTGGTGCTGGCGGTCGTCATCCTGCTGTTCGGTTCGAAGAAGCTGCCCGACATGGCGCGCGGGCTGGGCAAGTCGATGCGCATCCTGAAGGCCGAGACGGCGGCGATGCGCGAGGACGGCCCGGCACGCGAGGAGGCTCCCGCGCCGACCGCCGCCGCACCGGGGGCACCCGCGGCCCCGGTCGCACCGGTCGCAGCCACGCCCGCGCCCGCAGCCGCGACGGCACCGGCCGCCAAGCCCGAGGCTCCCGCCCGGGCCGACCGACCGGCCTGAGCCGACCGGTCGGCCCGCAGGTCAGACCGCCGCGGGGACGACCGGCTGCGACTGGGTCGCGCAGTGGATGCCGCCACCGCCGTTGGCGATGGCGTCGATGACCACCGGGACGACGGTGCGCCCCGGGTACTCGGCCGCGAGGATCGTCCGGGCCGCGTCGTCGGCCTCCTGGTGCCCGAACTGCGGCACCAGGACGGCCCCGTTCACGGTGTAGTGGTTGGTGTAGCTGGACAGGAACGAGGACCCCTTCCCCCGGATCCTGGTGTGGTCCGGCCCCGGCAGCTCCACGATCGTCAGCGCGCGGCCCCTGGCGTCGGTGGCGGTCTGCAGCACCCGCTTGGCCTCGGTGTAGACGCGGAGCCACATCGACGTGCTGTTCGGCGCGGGCCGGTCCAGGATCACCCGCCCGGGCGCGCTGAACCGGGCCACGCAGTCGATGTGGCCGTCCGTGATGTCCTGGCCCGCCAGACCGGGCAGCCAGATCACCTTCTCCAGGCCGAGCGAGGACTTGAGCCGCTGCTCGACCTCGTCCTGGCTCAGTCCGGGGTTGCGGTTGGGGTTCACCAGGGAGCTGACGGTGGCGAGCAGGGTTCCCTGCCCGTCGGTCTCCAGCGAGCCGCCCTCCCCGACGAACGGGGCCTGGACGCGCGCGATCCCGTACTGGGCGAGCAGCGCGGCGGCGGCCCTGGCGTCCTTGGCGAAGTTCTGCTCGTAGCTGGTGCCGGTCTTGCCCCAGCCGTTGAAGTTGGTGTCGAGGCCGGCGACCGCCCCCGGGCCGACCAGGAAGGTCGGGCCGAAGTCCCGGATCCACAGGTCGTCGTTGCCGACCGGCAGGAAGGTGATGCCCTTGGAGCCGGGGACGGCGGCCGTGTCGCAGAGCGGGGCGGCGGCGGCCACCAGCTCGGGCCCGATCACCATCACGACCGGCTCGAAGCGGGAGATCTCCTTGGCGAGATTGGCGATGTCCCGCTGCACGGCGGGGAGTTGGCTGCCCCAGGCGGCGCTCGGAGCGGGCCAGGCCATGAAGGTGCGGACGTGCGGGTCGGTCTCGGCGGGCATCCGCAGCGTCGGCGCGGGGCCGGCCGCGGGGGCGGCGTCGGCGAAGGCGGTGTCCGCGAAGACGGTGCCTACCAGCGCGGGGCCGAGGGCCGCGAGCGGCACGGCCGCGGCGCCGAGGCGCAGGAGTCGGCGTCGGGAGATGTCGGGCTTGTCCATCGGTACCTCCGGTGGGTGAGGGCGGCCTGCCCCGGGTGCGATGGACGGGAGACGGGACGAGTGGGGCGTCCCGTCGGTGCACCCGGGGCAGGCCGGTGGGGGCGGCCACATCCTGCCTTGAACTGAAAATTCAGTCAATATCCACCTCCCGGGGCGCGTGACCACCCCTCACGCGGCCCACCATGCGGCCCGTCACGCGGCCCCTCACCGGAGGACGCGCAGCTCCTTCAACCCGTTCTGGAAGTTCGAGACCAGCCGCACCGGAGGCGGCCCCGGCGCCAACTCCGGCTCCGGCCAGGCGGCGACGATCCGGCGCAGCAGCGCCGCCATCTGGATCCGGGCGAGCCGCGCGCCGACGCAGAAGTGCGGGCCGTAGCCGAAGCTGACGTGGTCGTTCGGGGTGCGGGTGAGATCGAGGCGGTCCGGGTCGGGGAACACCGTCCCGTCGCGGTTGGCGGAGGCGTGGTAGACGACCACCTTCTCCCCGCCGGAGATCCGCTGCCCGGCGAGCACGACGTCCCGGGTGGCGGTGCGCCGGAACTCGACCACCGGCGGCCAGTACCGGAGCAGCTCGTCCACTGCGGAGCCGGTCAACTCCGGCCGCCGGCGCAGCAGTCGGTACTGGTCCGGGTTGGTGAGCAGGGAGTACAGGGCGCCGGGCAGGCCGTTGCGCAGCGTCTCGTTGCCCGCGACCGCGAACAGGAAGAACATCGTCTCGAACTCGGCGGCGCTCAGCCCGGCCTCCCGCATCCGGGCCACCATGCTGCCCGGCGGCGGCTGTTCGGCGAGCGCGTGGGCGTAGGCGAACATGTCGGCGAGCGCCGCGCGGGAGCGCGGGTTCAGCGGGCGGCCGTCGGGCGCGGTCAGGTCCGCGGGGCGGTGACCGAGCGCGTCCCGGCCCATGGCGGTGAGCCGGGACGGGTCCGCCGTACTGGAGCGGGCGTGGTCCGGGTCCTGGTAGCCGATCACCCGGTTCGACCAGTCGACCAGCAGCGCGCGGTCCTGCTCCGGCACACCAAGGATGCGCGCCAGCGTCCACACCGGCAGGTCGGCGGCGATCGGCACCACGTCGACCTCACCGGTCGGGGCGATCCCCCCGACCAGTTCCTCCGCGCGCGCCTCGACGGCCGCCGTCAGCTCGCGCAGCGCCCGCGGGGTGAAGGCGGCGGCGACGGCGCGCCGCAACCGGGAGTGGTCGGGCTGGTCCTGATTGAGCATCATGGTGCGGGCGAAGTCCAGGTCGGCCGCCGAGTCGGGGTCCCGGATCTGGGTCGCGCCGAGGTGCGAGGAGAACAGCTCGGGCGTGCGCAGCACCTGCTTGACGTCGGCGTGCCGCAGCACCGCCCAGTAGCCGGGACCGGCGGGCCACGGCCCCACCGCGGGCTCCTCCACCCAGCAGACCGGCGCCTCGGCGCGCAGCTCACGGAACAGCTCGTACGGCACGCCCTCGGCATAGGTCCCGGGAAGGAAGATCCGGTTCGCCCGCGCCTGATCGATGGCCATACCGAGGGACCGTACGCCGCGCCCCGGCCGAGGACCAGCACGCCGACCGGCCCGACCGGCCCCACCTGCTCCGACGCGATGCGGCACCACCGGGCCGCCGGCCGTCGCGGCTGCGCCCGCCGGTCGCCGGGATCCCGTAGGGTCGGCCAATGGCGAAGTACTTCGACGTGCATCCAGAGTCCCCCCAGCCGCGCACCATCAGCACAGTGGCGGCCAGTCTCCGGTCCGGGGCCCTGATCGCGTACCCGACCGACTCCTGTTTCGCGCTGGGCTGCCAGCTGGACAACCGTGACGGCCTCGACCGGATCCGGACCATCCGGCGTCTCGACGAGCGCCACCACTTCACCCTGATGTGCGAGGACTTCGCGCAGCTGGGGCAGTTCGTCCAGCTCGACAACAACGTCTTCCGCGCGATCAAGGCCGCGACACCGGGCAGCTACACCTTCATCCTGCCCGCCACCAAGGAGGTCCCCCGCCGTCTGCTGCACCCGAAGAAGAAGACGGTGGGCGTCAGGATCCCCGACCACGCCGTCACCCGGGCACTGCTCGCCGAGCTCGGCGAGCCCATGGTCTCCAGCACCCTGCTCCTCCCCGGCGAGGAGGAGCCGCTGACCCAGGGGTGGGAGATCAAGGAGCGGCTCGACCACGTCCTGGACGCCGTGGTGGACTCCGGCGACTGCGGCACGGTGCCCACCACGGTGGTCGACTTCTCCGAGGGCGAGCCGGAGATCGTCCGGCGGGGGGCCGGCGACCCCAGCCGCTTCGAGTGACCGTTCGGGGCCCGGGGCCTTGAGCCTCGGGCCCCTTGCGGCGTTGGATCAGGCGGCGGCGAGGGCCGCGAGTTCGCGCAGGTCGACGCCCCGGCGCAGCGCGCGCAGGTCGTCCTGGAGGTCCGACGGCGGCACCGCGAGAACGGTGCAGCGCGCGTGGGCCAGGCAGTAGTGGCCCACCGAGCCGCCGCCGAGCATCCGCCGCACCGCACCTCGGACGGCGCCGTGCCGGCCCGCGCCCACCACCAGCAGGTCCCCCGGCCTGTCGGCCAGCCCGGTCAGCACCGGCCCGGCCGGTCCGCGGACCGCCTGCGGCTCGACCCGGACCCCGGCCGGAAGCCCGCCGAACGCCTCGTCCAGTGCCCCCTCCAGCCGGGCGGCGGCCATGTCCTCCCAGGCCCGCAGCAGCGGCGGGCAGGGCCGCAGCCGGTAGTTGTGCTCCCCGCCCGCCGGCGTCCACGCCAGCACCGGCACCAGCACCGCACCCCGGTCGCGCGCCTCGCCCACCGCCCGGTGCAGAGCGGTCAGGCTCCCCAGCGAGCCACTGACTCCGACGATGACGCGTGCGCCGTCCGACATGATCCTTCACTTTCCGGTGTTCGATCGTCCCTGTGCTTGGCGATTATGGTTCCACAAGGGATCACAGCCTGCAAATCAAAGGCTTAAACTGTATGTGGCCTTGCATCATGCAGACACGCGACGCCCCCGCCCCGGGTAATTCGCTGGCGGCCGACCTGCGGCCCTCGCCACCCTGATCGACGTGCCCCTGTCCAACACCCCCAATGCGCCCGCCCTCTCGGACACCGCCCCCGAAGCGCCCGCCCCCGAGCCGAAGCACCGCATCCGTGCCGTCCACACCGCCACCACCGTGACCGTGTACCAGGCGTACTCCCCCGGGATCGGCCTGCCGGCCGCCCGCGACGGCCGGTTCCCGGCGCACTGGAAGCGCAACCGGACGACGTGGATCAAGCCCTCCTTCCTCTGGATGATGTACCGCTGCGGCTGGGCCACCAAGGAGGGGCAGGAGACCGTACTCGCCGTCGAGATCGACCGGGCCGGCTTCGAGTGGGCGTTGCGGCACGCCTGCCTCGCCCACTACGAGCGCGGCGTCCATCCGGACCGGGCGACCTGGCAGCGGCTGCTGAAGCGCTCCCCCGCCCGGGTGCAGTGGGACCCGGAGCGCGACCTGCACCTGCGGCCGCTGCCGTACCGCTCGCTGCAGCTGGGCCTCGGCGGCGAGGCCGCGCGGCGCTACGCCGACGAATGGACGGTGTCGATCACCGATCTCACCCCGCTCGCGCGGCGGATCCACGGGCACCTCCGGGACGGCGAGCCGGAGGCGGCCCGCCTCCTGCTGCCCGCCGAGCGGCCCTACCCCGTGACCGGCGGCCTGCCGCCCCACCTGGGCGGCTGAGACGCCCGGAGGAGGCGGGGCGGCGTCCGGGCGTCACCGCGGCCGCATACGATCAGCGGATGAGCAAGCGAAGTGATTCCTCGTCATCCTCCCCGGCGACGGTGCTCTCGCACGGGTGGACGCTGCCGTCCGGGGACTCCGTCCTGTCCCTCGCCTCGGTGGGGTCGGTGCTGTCCATCGGCTCGGTCGGCTCGGTGCTGTCGGTCGGCTCCGTCGGCAGCATCCTGTCGATCGGCTCGGCCGGTTCCGCGGCCTCCGCGCTGTCCATCGGCTCGTGGCTGAGTGTCGGCTCGCTGCTCTCCGCGAACTCGCGGTGGTCGGTCATGTCCTACCGCTCCCGGCGGGGCCTGATGGTGGCGGGCGTGGTCGCGGTCGCCGCGGGGGCGGCGCTCGCGGGCGGCTCGACGTCCCCCCGTCGCCGCCGGTAGAGCCCGGCATGGCGACGAAGCTCCCGCCCCCCGGCCCCCTGCTCGGCTCCTCGCTCGGCCCCTGGATACGGCGCCTGCCGCGCAATCCGGCGTTCTGGTACGTGGCCGCGCTGGCCGCGATGTGGCCGGTGCTGCACCTGCTGCCGTCCGAACGGGTGCACGCGCTGCGCACCTGGGCGTCCACCGACCTGGGCAATCTGCACCTGTGGCCGGAGGGCCATCCGATCGAGTCGCTGACCGTCTCGGTGTTCGTGCCGCAGGACACCATCTGGGTCTGGCCGGTCTTCGCGCTGTCCCTGTTCGCGGTGGTCGGGGCGCTCGGCGCCCGACGGGCGGTGGCCTCCGTGGCCCTCGTCCACGTCGCGGCCACCGCTCTCACCGAGGGCCTGGTGTGGTGGCGGATCGAGCACGGCTCGCTGCCGGCCGAGGCCGCGCACGCGATGGACACCGGCCCGTCCTACGTCGTGGTCACCGCCCTGACGCTGGCCGCCACCCGGGCCCGCCCGGCGTGGTCGCGGGCGATCTGGCTGCTGATGCTGGCGGTCGCGGCCCCCGCGCTGCTGGCCGGCCTCCCGGACGGCGACACCGCCGCCGTCGGCCACCTGGTCTCGCTGCTCGCGGGCCTCGCCCTCGCCGCCGCCCACCGCTTCGGCCTCCCACCACTGCGCCGCCGCACCCCCGCCGCACCCCGCCCCGAGACCGAGACCGCGTCCGGGGCAGCGCCTGCGTCCACGCCCGGGGCCACCGACCCGGACCCGTGCCCGGCCCGCGCCCCGTCCCGCTAGCCCTCACCTCCCGCCGTCCCGTGCCGTGTCCGGATGTGACAGGGAATCGTCATTGCCGCCGTCCGGCCGCCCGGCCGAGGATGGAGCCATGCCCACTCCGCACCGGGTCGTCATCGCGGTCTTCCCCGATGTCGACCTCCTCGACGTCACCGGCCCGGCCGAGGTGTTCGCGCTGGCCAACCGGGAGACCGGTGGCCGGGCCGGTTACGACGTCCGGCTCGCCGGTCCGGTCGGCGGCGCCGTCCGGACCTCGGCGGGGGTGCGGCTGCTCGCCGACCTCTCCTTCGCCGAGGTCGGCGCCGACGTGGACACCCTGCTGGTGCCGGGCGCGGTCGAACTGACCGACCACGGACCGGTGGCCAAGGTCGACACCACCGTCGTCGACTGGGTGCGCGAGACCGCGCCGCACGCCCGCCGGGTGGCCTCGGTGTGCGTGGGCGCCCACGTCCTCGCGGCCGCCGGGCTGCTGGACGGGCGGACGGCGACCACCCACTGGTCGACCGCCGCACAGCTCGCCGCCGATCATCCCGAGGTGACGGTCGACCCCGACCCGATCTTCGTCCGCACCGACCGGGGCCGACTGTGGACCGGGGCCGGCATCAGCGCCTGCCTGGACCTCGCCCTCGCCCTGGTGGCCGAGGACCAGGGCGAACGGACGGCGCTGGCGGTGGCCCGGCAGCTGGTGATGTACCTCAAGCGGCAGGGCGGGCAGAGCCAGTTCTCCGTCCCGCTGAGCCACCCGGCCGGCGAGCGGCGCGACATCGACGAGCTGCTGCGGTGGATCGCCGAGCACCTCGACGGCGACCTCTCCACCCCGGCCCTGGCCGCCCGGATGTGCCTCAGCGAGCGGCACTTCGCCCGGGTCTTCACCCAGGAGACCGGCGCCGGCCCGGCCGGCTACGTCGAGGCGGCCCGGGTGGAAGCGGCCCGGCGCCTGCTGGAGACCACCGACCGACCGCTCGACCAGGTCGCGGCAGCGGCCGGACTCGGCTCGGCGGAGACCCTCCACCGGGCCTTCCGCCGCCGGCTCGCCACCACCCCGGCCGCCTACCGCCGCCGCTTCCGCACCCCGGCCGGCTGACAACCCCTTCCCTTCACGCGGCGCTCCCGCATGCCCTCGAACACCCGAAATGTCCTGGAAAGGCACCTTTGTGACCACGCACACCACCACCCCGGCCACTCCCCTGCGCACCGTGATCGGCCTGGACGACCGGCTGCCCCGGCTGGCCGACTCCGTCCTCCTGATGATCGACTTCCAGCACACCTACCGCACCGGCGTGATGGCCCTGGACGGCGCCGAGGAGGCCCTCGCCTCCGCCGCCGACCTCCTGCGGCGCGCCCGCGCGGCGGGCACCCCGGTGATCCACATCGTCAACGACGGCGGCCCGGGCACCCCGTACGACATCCGGGCCGACATCGGCGCCATCAGCGCCGAGGTCGCTCCGGTCGCCGGCGAACCCGTCGTCGTCAAGACCTTCCCCGACGCCTTCCACGCCACCGAGCTCACCGCGACCCTCACCGGCCTCGGCTTCGCCCCGGAGAGCGGCAAGGACCTCGTCCTGGCCGGCTTCATGACCCACATGTGCGTCACCTTCACCGCCCAGGGCGCCTTCCGCCTCGGCTACCGCCCCACCGTCGTCGCCTCCACCACCGCCACCCGCCCCCTCGCCGCCCCCGACGGCACCCTCGTCCCCGCCGCCGCCCTGCAGGCCGCCGCCCTCACCACCGTCACCGACCTCTTCGGCCTCGTCGCCCCCACCCCGGCCGCCCTCCCCGCCTGACCGGCCCCGGGGCGTACCCCGGGCCGGGCACCGGCCCGCCGCTCGACTAGGTTGCTCTCCTCGAAACACCATCAGGGGGAGCAATGACGGATTCGCCGTCGGACCTGGCCGACCGGTTGGCCGGTGCCGTCACCACCGGGGACACCGAGGCGGTGCGGGCCTGTCTGGAACAGGGCGCACCACCGGACACCCCGGGTCCCGACGGCCTGCCCCTGCTCTGCACGGCGGTGGCGAGGCTCGACCACTCCACCGCGGAGGTCCTGGTCGACGGGGGCGCCGACCAGGACCGTGAGCTTCCGGACGGCAGCACCCCCTTGCTGCGGGCGGTCGACACGGGCTCACCCACGTTGGTGTCCATGGTGCTCGGGACGGCCCCTCGGCTCCGTCTGCCGGAGACCTCCCGGCAACAACTCCTCGACCTCGCGCGGCACTGGTTCGAGACCGGCGTCGTCGAGGAGCTGCGCCGTCGGACGGGATCCGCCGAACCGGCCGCGGTCCGCCGGGTCGACGAACCGGCGGGCGACACGATCGAGGAGGTGTCTCTGGGCGGCCGCACCGTGCGGGACGGGCACGGGGCGATCCTCACCCACCTCGAATGGGCCTTCGGTCTGTTCCCGCCCCTCGACGAAGTGATGGCACGCGTCGTCCCGCACACGCCGGACGACGACAGCAACTGGTTCGCCGCCACCTACTACCCGAGCCTGCGCGGCGGCCCACGCATCCGGGCCGCGCTCACCGAACTACGGCGGCACCCCGATCCCCTGCGCCGCTACTTCATCGCCCAGGTGATGTGGCACCGGAACCTCTTCGGAACGGTGGACCGCGCGCCGGACCTCGCCCAGGACAGCGACTTCCTGGCCTCCTGGGCACTGGAGGAGCCCGACGGGCGGGTCCTCGCCGCCGTCCTGGGCGTCTACGCCGGCCACGACCATCCGGAGCAGGAGACCATCGGACTGCGGTATGTCGGCCACCCCGACCCCCGCGTCCGCGGCGAGGTCGTGTGGTGCCTGAGCCAGGAGCGGACCGCCCGCAGCGACGCGGCCGCATCGGCGCTGCTCGGCCTCGTCCACGATCCCGCGCCCGAGGTCCGGGCTTCCGTCGCCCAGGCCCTCGGCCCGCAGTTCACTCCCGACCGCCGACTGGAGCCGTTGGCCCTGGACGCCCTGCTCCGACTGGTCCGCGACGAGAGCCGCGACGTTCGGCACCGCGCCGCGGAGTCCCTCTCCGGCTACGACGACCGAAGCGCCCCCGTCCTGGAGGCCTTCCTCGTCCTCCTCGACGAGGACGACGCGAATCTGCGCCTGGAGGCCGCCTGGGCACTCGCCCTCCGCGACGACCCCCGCACCGAGGCCGCGTACGCGCGGGTCGGACCGCTCGACGTGTTCTCGCAGCACGACCACCGGACCTCCGGCCTCTGGAACTACCGGGCGAGCCATCGGAGCGACCAGGGCTGAACGGAGTGACCCGCCCGCGGGGGGACCGTCAGCGGCGGCGGGCGGTCCGGGCGGTCCGGACCGCGTGGACGAGGACGCCGGCGAGGAGGAAGAGGGCGCCCTGGCAGATGGCGGCGTAACCGGAGCCGACGGCCAGCCAGGCGGAGAAGCCGAAGGCGCCCAGCGCGAGGACGAGGTCGCGGGCGAGGCGGGCGGGGGCGACGCGGGTGCGGTCGCCGCGCAGCAGCCAGCGGAGCTGGGCGGCGGTGGAGAGGAGGTAGGGGACCGTCGCGGTGAAGGTGGTGACCAGCACCAGGGTGTCGAAGGCGGACTTCGCGCCCGAGGCGAAGTTCAGGACCGTGAGCAGCGAGGCGAGGGTGACGCCGACCAGGACGCCGACGACGGGGACGCCGCGGCGTTCGACGGTGAAGACGGCGGGGAACAGTCCGTCCTTGGCGGCGGCGCAGGGGGCCTGGGCGGAGAGCAGGGTCCAGCCGTTGAGCGCGCCGGTCATCGAGACCAGGGCCGCGACGGCGACGGCCGTTCCGCCCCAGGAGCCGCCGAAGACGGTGTTCACGGCGTCGGAGAAGGGCGCGGTGGAGTGGATCAGCCGCTCGTGGGCCACGGTGCCGAACACGGCGAGCGTGCCCAGCAGGTAGACCACCGCGGCGCCGGCGGTGCCGAGCACGCTGGCGCGGCCGACGTTGCGTTCCGGGTCGCGGACCTGGCCCGCGCTCATGGCGGCCGACTCCACGCCGAGGTAGCTGAAGAGCAGGATCGCGGCGGCGGCCGTCGTCCCGCCGAGCCAGCCCTCGCCGGTCGCGTCGAAGGGGCCGAGGTTCGCCGGGTCGAAGGCGGTGAGACCGGCCACCGAAACCACCATCAGGGCGACGAACTTCAGTACGGTGGAGACGAGTTGGACGGTTCCGACGTACCGGGTGCCGGCCAGGTTGGCGAGCGCGGGCAGCCATTGGACGGCGAGCGCGCAGGCGAGGGTGAGGCCGGTGGACCGGCCGAGGGGCCACAGCACGTCGAGGTAGCCGACGGCGGCGACGGCGAGGGCGGCGTTGCTGACCCAGGTGGTGACCCAGTACGACCAGGCGGCCAGGAAGCCGGCGAAGTCGCCGAAGGCCTCGCGCGCGTAGACGTACGGGCCGCCGGTGCGCGGGTCGCGGCGCGCGAGCCGGCCGAAGACCAGGGCCAGGGTGATCGCCCCGACGGTCAGCACGGCGAAGGCGAGCAGGCTGACCGTTCCGTAGGGGGCCACGGCGGCGGGGATCATGAAGATGCCGCCGCCGATGATGTTGCCCATCACCAGCGCGGTCGCGGTCGGCAGACCGAAGCGGCGGCCGGCCGGGGGCATGGCCGGAGCCTGGGGCGGGGGCGTCGGGTCGAGGTCCGTCCGCGTGGGTCGGGGTGCCTGCCGGGTCGCGGCCGGGCTGGTCTGCATGGGGACGTCGGGCCTTTCCTGTCCTGCGCGCTCGGTGGAGCGGACGCCCATGCTGGTGCAGGCGGCACCTTGTACCAAATCGATGGGATTTGTTCTCCGGACGGGCCCGCCCGCCGGAAAACCTCCGGTCGCGAAGCACCCGGACGGTCACTCGTCCGGTGCCGCCGCGGGGGCCGGGATCAACCGGCCGCGCCGGCCCTCGCGTCCACCGTCACGTCGGCCCTCGCGTCCGGCAACAGGTACACCGGGAGGTCCGCCCGGCGCTTGACCCCGAGCTTGCGGTAGGAGCTGGTCAGATGCTGTTCGACGGTGCTGACGGTGAGGAAGAGCTCATGGGCGATCTGACGGTTGGTGCGTCCTCGCGCCGCCAGCTCGGCCACCCGGAGCTCGGCCCGGCTCAGCCCGACGGGCCGCCGCGCGCCGGGCCCGCGTTCGCCGCGGGTGTCGGGCACACCGACGTCCCGCTCCTTCTCCACCGACCACATGAGCTGTCATCCCCCGATGAACATGTGCGACCGCACGATTCTGCCATGTGCGCGGCAGGCGTATCCACCGGTGGGGCGGCGGGCGGCGGCACCCCGGCCGCCGCCCGCATCCACCTGCTTGTACCGGCCGACCTCTCGTCAGCCCGAGGTGTGCCGCAGGATGTCGAGGACCTCGCCGGTGATCGCGGCCTCGTTCTGTTCGAAGTCCGGCCCGGTCAGCAGCTCCGGCCGGTCCGGGAGGCCGGTGAGCACCGGGGTGTGCAGGTGGCCGCCGGGCAGTTGCGGGGCGAGTTCCAGGCGCAGCCGGTTGGTGCGGTAGGCGACCTCGTTGGAGAGGTAGCCCCCGCCGCCGCCGGCGACCGCCCGCGAACCGGGGGTCGGCCCGTCCTCCCGGTCGACCGGCGCGGTCCCGCCGGCCGGGATCTCGGTGACGGTGGTGTTCAGTCGCGCCGGGTAGGGCTGCTGGACGGCGGTCATCGGGCCGGTGGGCAGGCTGGTGGCGATGAACTCGGCGCCCGGGCCGAGCCCGGGAGCGTTGACGGGGTGGTCCCGGGTGCCGCCGGAGAGCGCGCCGATGTTGTCGGGGTAGGGGTCGGCGGAGCGGGCGCGGCCGGCCCAGGCCTCCAGGGTGAACAGCCCGGGGTAGCCCTGGCTGATGGTGGTGATGAGGTCCGCGGCGCGGGGGCCGCGGGTGAGCTTCGGGGCGTAGGCGCGCTCGACGAGGCCTCGGTCGAAGTCGCCGTAGCGGACCGGGAAGAGCACCGATCGGATCTCGGCCGGGGTGCCGTCGGCCAGGGTGATCCGGCGGCCGTCGAGTTGCAGGGCGGCCGAGCCGGAGGGGTTGGCGCGGCGCGGTTCGGCGTCCAGGCCGAAGGGGTCGAAGCCGCTGATGAAGATCCGCCGCACGCCCGGGCGGCCGCTGAACCCGCTGTCGGCCAGTCCGCGCGAGGCGTCCTCGAAGCGCTGCCGCAGCGCGGCCGGGTCGACGGTGAAGCCCGGCTGCCAGCGCGCGAGGCGGACGGTCATGGCGACCCTGGTCCAGTAGAGCGGCCGGTCGTCGGCGGTCGGCAGGTCGCCGCCGGGGCGGCGGCCCTGGGCGCGGTCCACGCCGGCCCGCCAGAGCGCCCCGCCCCAGGCATCGAGGAGCCGACCGGCCTCGTCGGCGTTCCGGGAGCTGCACAGCGCGGCGGGGAACCGGGCGACGAAGTCGCCGAAGCCACCGCGGTCGGTCAGCGCGGCGGTCCGCGGGTCCGAGGTGCGGGCCTGTTCCCGGTCGAGCGGCGCGGACTCGACGGTCCGGCAGCCGGGACCGGCCGCGTGGGCGGTGGCGGCGGTGGGGAGGATCGAGGCGGCGAGAGCGCCGATGAGGGTCGCGGTGAGGGCGGCCCGGCGCCGAACGGTCGTCATGGCGTGGACATTACAGAGGCCCTCCCGGCTCCACCAGAGCGCCTCACCACCACCACGCACAGTGAGCACGGGCCGCGCCTTCTTCCGGAGACCCCCAGCAGAAGCGGCCCCCACCCCTCTGGCGGGTCACGCCCCGTAGCGGTTTACTGGGAGTGAGCAGGGCAGAAACGGAGGCCCGGCGATGGAGTGTCCCCACCCACCCGGATTCCACACCGAGGTCCGCGAGCACTACGCGGCCACCGGCGCCGAAGTGGCCCGGCTGCTGCGCTCGGCGCCCGAGGACCTCTGGACCGCACCCACCCCGTGCCGCGACTGGGACGTGCGCACACTGGTGAACCACCTCGCCGCCCAGCACCTCTGGGTGTGCCAGGCGATCGCCGGCTACACCCCGGCCCAGATCGGCCACCGCTTCGAGGGCGACGTCCTCGGCCGCAACCCGCTGGGCGTCTGGACCATGGCCACGCGCAGCGCACAACGCGCACTCGCCCGGCCCGGCGCCCCCGACCTCCTGGTCCACCTCGGCTACGGCGTGCGGGACGCCGGCGGCTACGCCCGCGAACTCATCGCCGAGACCGTCGTCCACAGCTGGGACCTCTCCCGCGCCCTCGGCGAGCGCGGCCGGATCCCCCCGGGCTCCGCCCGCTACGCGCTGGCGGAGTTCCACGGCTACCGCGACCTGGCCGGCACCGGCCGCTTCGACCCACCGTTCGCCGCGCCGCCGGGCGCGGACGCCGAGGACCAGCTGCTGGCCCTCACCGGCCGCGACCCGGCGTGGTCGGCCGACCGCATCTGAGGCCGGCCGACGCGTTGCGCGCCGACGGCCCCGGGCGGATGCGGGGGGCGACTCAGGGGAAGGTCACCTCGTAGTTGCCGTTCTTGAGCTCGAAGTGGGCGACACCGGTGACACCCTCGTAGGCGTAGTTGCCACCGGTGATCGTGCCGTCGAACTCCTTGGCAGCTCCCTCGCCGAGGGGAACGACCACGGACAGGGTGACCTGCTTCTCCGGGCCGAACTTGAGCAGGCTGGTGCAGTACAGCTGGTCGGGGCCGGCCTCGACCTTGCTGCAGGTGGAGTAGATCGTGCCGATGGTGTTCTCGCCGTACTGGTCGAGGAGTGTCGTCCGGGTGCCGAAGGAGTTGCCCAGCTCCTGCGGCACCCCGCCCTGGGCGGTGGTGTACCCGCTGCTGCTGATGGTGACCCACGGGACCGACACAGCCCGGTGGTGGGCTCGGGCCGGGTCCTGACCGTCCGCCAGCGCCGGCACGCCCGTCGCGACGGTCGCACCGACCACCAGGGCGGCGACCGCCACGGGGAAGGGCTGCTTGAAGAAGGAGGGACGTCGCACAGGTTGCTCCAGGATCGTTCGGAATGAGGGCCCAATGGCCGATCCGTATCCGAGCGCACCGTTCGCGAGCGGATCGCCCGCCCCGCACGGACGGACCCGGCGATCCACTCCAACGGGCGACACCCACTCCCCCGTTTGCCGCCGGGCGCACCGGAGCAGCCGCTCAGCGGGCGAGGCGGCCCAGGAGGGCGGTCGCGAAGGTGAGGACGCCGAAGTCCAGCAGCGGGTGCGAGGGGGTGCCGATCAGGAGTCCGCGCAGGGCGTCGAACTGGTAGCTGCCGGCCCAGCACGGACCGCGACCCGGCGTGGTCGGGCGACCGCATCCGAGGCCGCCGCCGCGTTGCCCGACAGCCGAGCCCGGGCAGCTGATTCAGCCTCAAATTCCGCTGAGGGCTGGCCTATTCTGGACGGACAGCGACGGATTCGGGGACGGACGGCGGGGACGGCATGACCGACGGCGAGGAGGTCCGGAACAGCATCGACGGTTCCGAGGTGGCGAACGCCGTGCAGGCGGGGAGCATCGGCAGCCTGCACATCGGAGGAGCGGCGCAGGAGAACCACCTGCGCGAGTCGTACCGAGCCGCCCATGCGACCTTCCTGGCGATCGTCGAAGTGGCCTCCGGCATCACCTGGCGCGTCGTGGGTTCGAACCGCCGACAGCTGAAGACCTTGACCGCCCACTGCTCGTCCCTCGACGGCCTGGTCAGCGATTTCGACCTGTTCGCACCTGCCGAGGTCCGGTCGGCCTTTCACCGGGCGCGATTCGCCGCCCGACCGATACTCACCGACGCACAGCGGTCGCACGGAATTACATACCAGCCAGCCCTCCTTGTCGCGATCGACATTGCCGCGATCGTCAATCGCGAGCGACTGTCCCCCACGACCAACGATCGCGGCAACGCCAAGCTCGTGGCCGCGATGAACGATGCCACCAACGCCTTCGTCGAAGCAGTGCGGATCTCCACCCGGTAGCACCGCCCTCCCCCACGGGCCCTGCTCAGCGGGCGAGGCGGCCCAGGAGGGCGGAGGCGGAGGTGATGCCGAGGGCGGTGGCGAAGGTGAGGACGCCGAAGTCCAGCAGGAGGTGCGAGGGGGTGCCGATCAGGAGGCCGCGCAGGGCGTCGACCTGGTAGCTGAGCGGGTTGACCAGGCTGATCGCCTGGAGCCAGCCGGGCATCAGGTCGACCGGGTAGAGGGCGTTGGAGCCGAAGAACAGCGGCATCGTGATGGCTTGGCCAATGCCCATCAAGCGGTCGCGGGTGAGCACGATCCCGGCGATGGTCATCGAGAGGCAGGAGAAGAAGGCCGAGCCGAGGACCACCACCACGACGACCCCGAGCAGCCGCAGCGGGTTCCAGGTCATCGCCACCCCGAGCGCCGCCGCGAGCAGTACGACCACGACGGCCTGGATGACCGCCTTCACCCCGGCGGCGAAGGCCTTGCCGGTGACCAGGGCGGCTCGCGGGGTCGGTGTCACCAGCAGTTTGGTGAGCACACCGGAGTCCCGCTCCCAGATGATCATGATGCCGTAGAAGATCGCCACGAACATCGCGGACTGGGCGATGATCCCGGGGGCCAGGTAGTCCAGGTACGGGATCCCACCGGTGGGGATGGCCTTCAACCGGGTGAAGGTCTCGCCGAAGATCAGCAGCCAGAGCGCGGGCTGGATCGCCCGGGTGTAGACCTCGGTGCGGTCGTGGCGCAGCTTCTGGAGCTCGACCACGCACATCGCGGCGACCCGGGCTGGCACTTGGCGCCAGCCGGTGCGGGGCGGCGGGGGTACCAGCAGCAGGCCCAGGTCGGGTGCGTCAGCCGACGCGGTTGGCTGTGCGACGGGTCCGGCGGACATCGTTGAAGTCTCCTTCCGCGCTCTCGCCGCGGGCGAGTCCGCGGCCCGAGAAGTGGCGGAACACGTCGTCGAGGGTGGGATCGGGCAGGGCGGTGTCCTGCTCGTGGACCCGGGTCTTGAGTTCCTCGGGGGTGCCGAGGGCGCGGATCCGGCCCCGGTCCATGAGGGCGATCCGGTCGCAGTGGCGGTCGGCCTCGTCCATGTAGTGGGTGGTCACCAGCACCGTCATGCCAGTGGCGCGGCGGACGGCGTCGACCCGCTCCCAGACGCTCGCGCGGGCGATCGGGTCCAGGCCGATGGTGGGCTCGTCCAGCACCAGCAGCCGGGGGGCGCTGACCAGCGCCTGGGCGAGTTCCAACCGTCGCACCATGCCGCCGGAGTAGGTGCCGGCCGACCGGTCGGCGGCCTCGGTGAGGTCGACGGCGGCCAGCGCCTGGGCGACCCGCGCGGACCGTTCGGCGCGCGGCACGTCGAAGACCCGGGCGAACAGGGCGACGTTCTCCCGGCCGGTCAGTCCGGCGTCGGCGGAGAGCTGCTGCGGCACGTAGCCGAGCAGGCGGCGGACCTCCGCCCGGCGTCCGGCCGCGTCGTGGCCGAAGACCCGGACCATCCCGGAGGCGGTCGGCAGCAGGGTGGTGATCGCGCGGATGGTGGTGGTCTTGCCGGCGCCGTTGGGGCCGAGCAGGCCGAAGACCTCGCCGGCCCGCACGGTCAGATCGACGCCGTCGACGGCCGTGGTGTCGCCGCCCTTCCGCCGGCCCCGGCGGAAGGTGTAGGTCAGGCCTCGGCAGACCACCGCGTCGTCCGGCCCTGCCGTCCCGGTCGTCATGGTTGCCATGGTCCGGTCCTCCCTCCGGCGGCCGGGGCCGCCGTGCCCGGTTCGCCCGCGCGCTCGCGCAGGCCTGTCGCCACTCCGCGCAGCGCGGGCAGCGCGGCGGCCAGCGCCGCCCGGTCCTCGGCGGGCAGCCCCGCCACCACCTCGCCGACCAGCGCCTCCCGCCGGGCCCGCCAGGCCGCCAGCCGCTCCACGGCCTCGCCGGTGACGTACAGCAGGGCGGCCCGGCGGTCGGCCGGGTCCACCTCGCGGCGCAGCAGGCCGAGCCCGACCAGTTGGTTGACCAGGGTGGAGACCGAGTTGGCGGCGAGGCACAGCTCGGCGGCGGCGTCGGAGACCCGCAGGCCGGGGAAGTCCGCCACCAGCCGCAGCAGTTCGACCTGCGCACCGCGCAGCCGGGGCTCGGCCAGGCCCTCGCGCAGCCGCCGTCGCACCAGGCGCTGGATCCCGACGAGGAGGGTGGAGAACTCCTCGCCCAGCGCCGGGTCGGACGGGTCCGGGGTGGCGGCACTCATGTCTCCGATTTTAGCTCTCAGTGAGAGCTATCTGTCGAGGGGCGGGACGGTTCACGTCCGATTCACGCCGGACCGACCCCCCTCCGTCCTGGTGGACTTCGACACGGACCACGATCCGTCGCCGGAGCGTCCGTGCCCGCCCCACCCCTCGGAGAACAGGAGCTTCCGCCGTGCCCGAGACCGTGCCGAAGCCGCAGACCGTACCCGTGCACCTGCCGGAGCCGGCGACCGAGACCGTGGCCGGGACCCGGCGCCGGACCGGCGGCCTGCCGGCCGTCCTCGCCGTCACGACCGGCGTCTTCGCCATCGTCACCACCGAGATCCTCCCCGTCGGACTGCTCGGCCCGATCGGAGCCACCTTCCGGATCTCCGACGGCACCACCGGCCTGATGATGACCCTGCCCGGCCTGGTCGCCGCCGTGGCCGCACCCGCCGTCACCGTCGCGACCCGGCGGGCCGACCGGCGCACCGTGCTCTGCGCCCTGCTGCTGCTCCTGGCCCTCGCGGACCTGCTGAACGCGGTGGCGCCCGCCTACAGCGCCGTGCTGCTGGCCCGGGTCGCCCTCGGCCTGGTGATCGGCGCCTTCTGGTCCATCGGTTCCGGGCTCGCCCCGCGCCTCGTCCCGGCCGAACGGCAGGCCCGGGCCAACACGGTGATCCTCACGGCCGTCCCGCTCGGTTCCGTTCTCGGCGTCCCGGCCGGCGTCCTGCTCGGCTCCCTCGCCGGCTGGCGCGCGGCCTTCGCCGCGATGGCCGTCCTGACGCTGCTCGCGCTGGCCGCCCTGCTGGCGACGCTGCCCCCGCTGCCGCCGCCCGCCACCACCACCGGCCTCGGCGTGCTGCGCGGACTGCTCACCGGCCGGGGCACCCTGGCCGGTCTCGCGGTGACCTTCCTGATCGTGCTGGCCCACTTCGGCGCCTACACCTACGTCACCCCCTTCCTCACCGAGGTCACCCGGGTCGGGCCCGGCACGATCAGCGCCCTGCTGCTCGGCTACGGAGCCGCCGGACTGCTCGGCAACCTCCTCGGCGGCGCCCGCGCGGCCCGCGCCCTGCGGCCCGCCTTCGTGTCGGTCGCCGTCCTGCTCGCGGCCGCCACGCTGCTGCTGCCGGTGCTCGGCACCGACCGGCCGGGCGCCACCGCCCTGCTGCTGGTCTGGGGAGCGGCCTACGGAGCCGTGCCGGTCTGCTCGCTCAGCTGGTTCCTCGCCGCGGCGCCGCACGCCCCGGAGGCCGCCGGGGTGCTCTTCACCTCGTCGTTCCAGGCCACCATCGGGATCGCCGCGCTGGCCGGGGGCGGGGTCGTGGACCGGACCTCCCCCGGCACCGTGCTCGTCCTGGCCGGCCTCACCGCGCTGCTCGCCGCCGGGACCGCGCTGCTGACCGCCCCGGTCCCCGCTACAGCACGGCGATGAGCACGCCCGTGGGCACCAGGGTCAGCAGCGCGCTGGTCGTCCAGTACGCCCCGGCCGGGCCCCGGTCCGCGTACCGGTGCCGACGGCGGCTGCGCAGCAGGTGGTTGGCCAGCCACCAGAGGCCCGCGAACACCGACAGCACCGGCACCGCGAGCATGAACCACGGCAGCATCCCGTCGTTCTCCGTGGGATTGCGATCGGTCCAACCGAGCTCCGCCAGCGGCCAGTTGACGGCGAAGTACCAGAGCAGCCAGATCGGCACCACCGCCGGCAGGCCGAGCAGCAGGTTCACCGCGACGGCGGCGGTCGGGTACGTTCGCATCCGATCAGTATCCACGGGCCGCCGGCGGCCGGGTGGGCCCGGCCCGGTCCCGGGCGCCGGTGGACTCAGCCCAGGCCGGGCGGGCGGCGGTCGGCCCAGGGGTGGGCCAGCTCCAGCGTGCGGGACACCTGGAGCAGCAGGTCCTCGCGCCACGGCGCGGCGACGAGCTGCACCCCGACCGGCAGGCCGGTCGCCCCGTCGTGGTGGACCGGCAGCGAGACGGCCGGCAGGCCGGTCACGTTGAACAGGGAGGTGAACACCGCCATCGGATAGCTGTTCCGCAGCGCCGCCAGCGGATCCTTGTCGGTACCGGCCCGCCAGGCGCCGATGCGCGGCGGCAGGCACGCCATGGTGGGCGTCACCAGCAGGTCGAACCCGGCGACGAAGCCCTCGACGATGCGCCGCGACATCCGCTGGGCCCGCCGCACCCCCTCCGCGTAGGCCCACGAGTCGATCGCGTGCGCCGCGTCGCGCAGCGCCCGGTTGTGCGGCTCGATCCGCTCCGGGTCGGCCAGCGGCACCCCGGCGGCACCGAGGTTCCACAGCGCGGTGAACTCCTTGACCAGCTCCTCGGTCGGCGGCAGCGGGAGCGGGGTCCCGACGATGTGGTGGCCCGCCGCTTCGAGCGTGCGCAGCACGGCCTCGACGGCCGCCACGCAGGCCGGGTCCACGGCGATCCCGGCCAACGGCGGGTCCACCAGGACGCCGATCCGCAGTCCGGCGGGCGGGTCGGCCCACATCGCGTCGGCGAAGGAGCGGTCCGGGGCCGGGGGCGACCACCAGGCGGTCGGATCGTGGCGGTCGAGCACGTCGAGCACGGCCGCGGTGTCGGCCACGGTGCGGGTGACCACGCCGCCGATGCCGAGCCCCTCGACGACGACGGCCCCGTTGGTCACCCGGCCCCGGGTGGGCTTGAGGCCGACCAGGCCGGTGCAGGAGGCGGGGATGCGGATCGAGCCGCCGCCGTCCTCGGCGTGGGCGAGCGGCGCCATCCCGGCGGCGACGGCGACGCCCGCGCCGCTCGACGAGCCGCCCGGCGTCCGCTCCCGGTCCCACGGGTTGCGGGTGATGCCGAGCGCCTCGCTCTCGGTGAACGGCAGGCTGCCGAACTCGGAGGTGGTGGTCTTGCCGAGCAGGACGAACCCCGCGGCGAGGAACCGCCGGACGAGCGGCTCCGAGCGCTCGGCCGGGCCCCGGCCGGCGCCCGCGGACCCGTAGGTGGTGGGCCAGCCGGCCACGTCCAGCAGGTCCTTGATCGGCAGCGGGACGCCGTGGAACGGCGGGAGCCCGTCGGTGGAGGCGGCCCGGACGACCGCGTCGGCGGCGGCGGAGGCGGCCGCGCGGACGGCGTCGTCGTCCCGGAAGCAGAAGGCGTTCAGCGCCGGGTCGAGGGCGTCGATCCGGGCGAGGCAGTCCTCGACGACCTCGACCGGGCTCACCTCCTTCCGGCGGACGGCGGCGGCGAGCTCGACGGCGGAGCCGTAGGCGGTGGCGGGGGTGGTGCCGTGGGCGGCGACGGTGCCGGGAGCGGCGACGGTACTGGTTGCTTCGATCGACGGGTTCATCGCGAACTGTCCTCTCCGAACGGGGCGGTGGGTCCGCCCACCTCAGAGTCGCGCCGCCCGCGGCCCCGCGTCTTGGACGAATGTCGCGTAGCCTGGCGGTATGCGCCCCGTCGGTCCGACCCGCGCCCCCGCGCCGCTGTGGGACATCGCAACTCCCCCGCGTCCCGGCCGTATCCGCGGTGTCGGCATGGCCGGCTTCCGCGCCCTGGCCCCGATCGAGCTGGACGTGGTGCCGTACCCGGCCGTCACGGTCGCCCTCGACCTCGGCGACCCGCCGCTCGCCGTCGACGACGCGACCGGCCGCCGGACGTGCGGCAGCGTCGTGGTCGGACTCGCGCCCGGCGGCGTACGCGGCCACGGCAGCGCCATCACCTGCCTGCAGCTCCGGCTCGCCCCGCCGGTCGCGCACCGGATCCTGGGCGCCTCCTCGGAGTTGGCCGGCGCGGTGGTCGGGCTCGACCAGCTGTGGGGCCGCGAGGCCGCGCGGACCGAGGAGCGCCTGCGCGCCACCGCCTCCTGGGACGAGCGCTTCGCGATCGCCGAGGACGCGCTCCTCGACCGGTACGCGGACGGCCGCCCGGTCGACCCCGAAGTCGCCTTCGCCTGGGACCAGTTGGTCACCCACCGGGGCGCGGTGCGGATCGAGCGGATCGCCGCCGAGATCGGCTGGAGCCGCAAACGGCTGTGGTCCCGCTTCCAGGCCCAGACCGGCCTCGGCCCCAAGCACGCGGCCCGGCTCGTCCGCTTCGACGACGCCGCCCACCGCCTCGCCGCGGGCCACAGCGCCGCCCGGGTGGCGGCCGACACCGGGTACACCGACCAGTCCCACCTCCACCGCGACATCAGGACGTTCACCGGCACCACCCCCACCACCCTCGCCACCGCCCCCTGGCTCACCGTCGACCCCACGGCCTGGCCCACCACCAGGCCCGACGGCGATCAGTCCTGAACCACCCGGCCCGACCTCGCACCGACGAACCCCCGCCCCCGGCGGATGCGAAGATCGGAGCATGGTGCTCATCGGTGAGTTCTTCCTCGCCCAGGACGACGAGTCCGCCCGTCAGGTGCGCCCCCGCAGCAGTCACGACTTCCCGGCCGTGCGGTGCGACGGCATCTACCCGGACGACGCGGTTCAGATCTGGGAAGCCCGACTGACGGGCGCCATGAGCAACCTCCGTGATGTGGTGCCCCTGGCCAACGACGGATTCACCGTCTTCGCCGTCCCGGAACCGCTGTGCACGGCTCTGGCCGCCGCGGGAAGGGACCGGCTACGGGCCACCGCCCTCGTGTGGGCCGAGGCCACCTCCGAACCGGGCGATCCGATCTCGCCGGACGATGCGGTGGACCTTCTTGAACGTGCGGCGGCGCTGGCCGGCAGCCGCACGGAAATGCACCTCGACCTCTACTGCTGGTACTTCGCGCCCTGATCCCGCCACAGGGCTGCAGCGCCGCACCGCGACGGAGGCAGGCCCGACTGCCGAGCCGGGCGGAGCCTCACCCCGCGAACCGGCAGCCCGCCGCCGCGACCGCCGTGCACGGCTGTTCCGGAGCGGCAGGGCCGTGGCGTACCGTGACCGCATGGCTACCAACGGGTCCTCGCGGTACGACGCCGTGATTGTCGGCGGTGGGCACAACGGGCTGGTCGCCGCGGCGTACCTCGCGCGGGGCGGGTGCCGGGTACTGGTGCTCGAACGGCTGGCGCGGACGGGCGGGGCGGCGGTGTCCGCGGCGGCGTTCCCGGGGGTCGACGCCAGGCTGTCGCGGTACTCCTACCTGGTCAGCCTGCTGCCGGCGAAGGTGGTGCGGGAGCTCGGGCTGCGACTTGAACTCCGGCGGCGCCGGATCTCCTCCTACACCCCGGCCGTCCGGGACGGGAAGCCCACCGGCCTGCTGGTGGACGCCGGTGACCCCGGTCGGACCCGGGAGTCGTTCCGGGCGCTGACCGGCTCCGACCGCGAGTGGCGGGCCTGGCAGGAGTTCTACGGGACGACCGGGCGGGTCGCCGAGCGGGTGTTCCCGACGCTCACCGAGCCGCTGCCGTCACGGGCCGAGCTGCGCCGGCGGATCGGGGACGAGGCCGCCTGGACGGCCCTGTTCGAACGGCCGCTGGGCGAGACGGTCGAGCGGACCTTCACGGACGACCTGGTGCGCGGCGTCGTCCTGACGGACGCGCTGATCGGCACCTTCACCCACGCCCACGACCCCGCGCTCCGGCAGAACCGCTGCTTCCTCTACCACGTGATCGGCAACGGCACGGGCGACTGGGACGTCCCGGTCGGCGGCATGGGCGCGGTGACGGACGCGCTGGCCGGGGCGGCGCTGGCGGCCGGTGCGGAGATCCGGACCGGGCACGAGGTCACCGCGATCGCGGGCGACGGGCGCGGCGACGCCGAGGTGTCGTACCGGCACGCCGACGGCGAGGCGACGGTGGCCGCGCGCCGGGTGCTGGTGAACGCCGCGCCCGCGACGCTGGCGCGGCTGCTCGGCACCGCGCCGGAACCCGCGCCCGAGGGCGCCCAGTTGAAGGTCAATATGGTGCTGCGCCGGCTGCCGCGACTGCGCGACCCCGTCGCGGACCCGCGCGACGCCTTCGCCGGGACCTTCCACATCGCGGAGGGCTACCGGCAGTTGGAGACGGCGTACGCGGAGGCGGCGGCCGGCCGGATGCCCTCGGCGCCGCCGTCGGAGATCTACTGCCACACCCTCACCGATCCGTCGATCCTCGGGCCGGAGGCCGTCCGGCAGGGGCTGCAGACGCTGACCCTGTTCGGTCTGCACATGCCCGCCCGGCTGTTCGGCGACCCGGCGGCCAAGGAGCGCGCCCTGGCCGCGATGCTGGCGCAGCTGGACGCGGTGCTGGCCGAGCCGATCGCCGACTGCCTGGCCGTGGACGCCGACGGCCGGCCCTGCGTCGAGGCGCGGACGCCGCCGGAGCTGGAGCGGGAGCTCGGCCTGCCGGGCGGCCACATCTTCCACCGCGACCTGGCCTTCCCGTTCGCGGCCGAGGAGCCCGGGGCGACGGAAGGGACGAACGAAGGGGCGACGGCGGCCGAGCGCTGGGGCGTCGCGACGGCCCGTCCGGACGTACTGCTCTGCGGGGCGGGGGCCGTCCGGGGTGGCGGCGTCAGCGGCATCCCGGGGCACAACGCGGCGCGGGCCGCCCTGGAGGACCTGACTGCCCCGGCCCGGTAGCGCGGGGGGCGGGGGCCGACCGGGCACACCCCGGCCGGCCCCCACCGCAGTGGAGTCGGCGGTGCGTCAGGCGCGCGCGAGCACCCAGGCGCCGAGGCCGTTGCAGCCACCGGCCTGGTAGGTCGTGGACCGGAAGCCCGCCGGGACGGGCGAACCGGGACAGGTCAGCAGACCGACCCGGGCGATGTTGTGGAGCCACGCACCGGCGCCGTCACAGCCGGTCCGCTGGTGCCCGGTGATCACGTAGCCGGTGACGACCGGGGAGCCGGAGCAGGTCCAGATGCCGTCGTGCGGGAGGTTGTGCTGCCAGGAGCCGATGCCGCCGCAGCCGGCGCGCAGGTGGTTGCTGATGACGTAGCCGGGCACGACCGGCGAGCCGGAGCACGTCCATATGCCGTCCTTGACCAGGCTGTGGCGCCACGCGCCGATGCCGCGACAGCCGGGCTTGCTGTGATCGGTGATCACGTACCCGGCCACCACCGGGGAGCCGGAGCACGTCCAGATGCCGTCCTTGGCCGGCTCCTGGTACCAGGAGCCGCGGCCGCCGCAGCCCTTGGGATCGTGGTCGGTGTTGACGTTCCCGGGGTCGACGGCCTCGCCGGCACAGGCCCACCGGCCCGAGCCCCAGCCGGCGGGCTTGGCCTCGGCCGCGGTCGCGCCGGCCACCGTGCCGCCCAGGAGGACGGCCACGACCAGCGCGAAGGCCGCCACGACGGCGCCGGTCCCACGGTCGGCGACGGCGGCCGCCAGCCGCTTCCACATCCGATGAGTACTCATGTTCGATCCAATCCGGTCGGGTCGAGGAACGAAGAAGCGTCCCGGACGCCGGGGTCTCCGGCGGGGACGGGGCAACCCTAGAGTGATCACCGGGTGATGAATTGGTGCAGACCCCGAGAAAGTCCGTCACAGGACCCACTTTGTCCGAAATCCGTCCGTGCACCACCGAATGCCCACCTGACGGGACTTTCAGCCGGTGGGCGCACCGGCGTACGGCGCCCGGGTAAGGTGGTGGATCGTGGCCAGTCGTAAAACGTCGATCATGGAAGCAGCCGCGCGGGTGATCGCGCGGCGCGGGGTGCGCGGACTGCGGGTGGAGGAGCTCGCGGCCGAGGCGGGCGTGTCCACCGCGCTGATCTACTACCACTTCAAGGACCGCACCGGGATCCTCCGGCAGACGCTGGAGTTCATCAACGACCGGGCCGAGCGGTACACGACCGAGCGCGATCCCGACGCCCCGCCGCCGACCGCGCGCGAGGAGCTGGAGCAGACGCTGCTGCTGGAGCTCCAGGACACCGTCGAGGTGCGGGAGAACAGCACCGCCTGGGGCGAGCTGCGGGCGAGTGCGGTGTTCGACGAGACGCTGCGCGAGGACCTGGCGCGGGCCACCCGGATCTGGGTGCAGGAGGTCGCCGAACTGCTCGGCATGCTGCAGCCGATGTCCTCGGCGGTCGCACTGGCCGGGGCCGCCGAGCGGCTGACCGCGCTGCTGGAGGGCCTCAGCGTGCGCTGGCTCAGCGGGAGCCTCCCCCTGGCGCACGCCCGGACGCTGCTGTCCGAGGCGATCGACACCGAGGTGGCCCGGCTCGGCTCCTGAGCCCCGGGGCGAGCCCCCGAAGTCCCGGCCCGACTGCTGAGCGCAGCCGCCAAACCGGGCATCCACCGACAGAACACCCCCGATCATCACTCCGAGTGACCAATTCGGCATGCTGGGTCAAACTCTGCCCAGAAGTTTGACTGAACTTTCAGTCAGTGCGACGCTGACACCGCAGGCGGGGTGCAGCCGTCGGCCGTTCCCGTGGTGCGCCGGTGCGTAGTGGCGCGAAGAGTGGATCCGATGGCCCCGTGCACCCCTCCCGGCACCGTCGCACGATCGGAGAGAACCCTCATGACCCGCTTCCGCCACGACCGCTCCGCCGAGGACTTCCCCTGGGTGCCGGCGGACGACGTCCCGCACGCGCGGACCTGGATGTCCTGGCCCTCCCGCCGGGGCGTGTGGGGGCTGCGCCTGGGCGGCGTCCAGGAGGACATCGCCCTGATCGCGCGGACCGTCGCCGAGTTCGAGCCGGTGGTGATGTGCGCCCCCGACGACTGGACGGCGGGCAAGGCCCAGGACCGGTGCGGCGCCGCGGTGGAGGTGATCACCGCGATCCCCACCGACGACCTGTGGATGCGCGACACCGCGCCCGTGTTCCGCCTGGACGGCCGGGGCGGCCTGGACGCCGTGGTCCTCAACTTCAACGGCTGGGGCGACAAGCAGGTCCACTACGACGACGCCCTGGTCGCCGAGCGCCTCGCCACCAGGCGCGGTCTGCGCTACACCTACGCGGACTTCGTCGGCGAGGGCGGCGCCATCGAGACCGACGGCGACGGCACCGTGATGGCCACCGAGAGCAGCCTGGTCAACAAGAACCGCAACCGGCGCATGAGCCGGGACGAGATCGAGGACGCCGTCCTGGAGGCCTACGGCGCGGACACCATGATCTGGCTGCCCGGCATCAAGGGCCAGGACATCACCGACGACCACGTGGACGTCACCTCGCGCTTCGTCCGCCCCGGCGTGGTGATGGTCCAGCTGCCGCCCGCCGACCGCAACGACGCCTGGGCCAAGGACGCCCGCGAGCAGTTCGCCATCCTCTCCGCCGCGACCGACGCCCGGGGCCGCCGGCTCCAGGTGATCCCCGTGCACGGACCGGACACCGTCCGCTCCCGCAGCTCCAAGTTCGTCGACTCCTACCTCAACTTCCACGTCGTCAACGGCGGCGTCATCACCGCCCAGTTCGGCGACGCGTACAAGGACGCCGCCGCGAAGGAGGCCCTCGCCGCGGCCTTCCCGGGCCGCACGGTGGTGCAGATCGACGTCGACCGCCTGATGGCCGGGGGCGGCGGCATCCACTGCTCGACCATGCACGAGCCCCTGCCGCAGTTCCTGCCGTAGCCCGCGCACGCCCGAGCCGCGCACAGCACCCCGACCGCAGCACCCCGACCGCAGCACCCCGACCAGCTGCGCCCTCGCCCCCACCGACCCCGTCCCAGCCGGAGGATCCGTATGACCAACGCCATGTCCCGCCGTACCGTGATGCGCTCCCTCGCCGGCGTCGGAGCCGGGGCCCTCGTCCTCGGCCTCACCGCCTGCGACCCCACCGGCGCGAGCGACCCCGACGGCACCGGCGCCCTTCCGCCGTCCGGACAGCCCACCACCCCGCCGGTCGACACCCCCACCGCCGCGCCCGGCACTCCGAGCGCCACCGCCGCCCCCACCGGCACCGGCACGCCCGGTACGACCGGCGCCCGCCGCTTCGGCGCCGAGTGGGAGAACCACCTGCGCACGGTGATGTCCTGGCCGTCCTCGGAGAACATCTGGGGCGAGCAGCTCGCGGAGGTCCGCCGGGACGTGGCCGGCCTGGCGCAGGCGATCGCGGCCCGGGAACCGGTCGTCCTGATGGCCCGGCCCGACCAGAAGGACGCCGCGCAGAAGGCCTGCGGCGCGGCCGTCGAGGTCGTCCCGGTCACCGTCGACGACCTGTGGGCGCGCGACACCGTGCCGGTGTTCGTCGAGGAGGGCGGCAAGGTCAAGGGCGTCGACTTCAACTTCAACGGCTGGGGCCGCAAGCAGCAGCACGCCAACGACGCCAAGGTGGCCCGCACCGTCCTGGCCAAGTACGGCGTCGAGCGGATCGAGACCCGGCTGGTCGCCGAGGGCGGCTCCTTCGAGACCGACGGCGAGGGCACCCTGCTGGTCACCGAGAGCTCGGTCGTCAACGCCAACCGCAATCCGGGGATGAGCCGCGACCAGGTCGAGGCGGAGCTCAAGAAGGCCCTCGGCGTCACCAAGGTCGTCTGGCTGGCCGGCGTCAAGGGCAAGGACATCACCGACGCCCACGTGGACTGCCTGGTCCGCTTCGTCGCGCCGGGCGTCGTCGTGCTAGACAAGGCCTTCCCCGGCACTCCGCCGGACGTCTGGTCGCGCTCCGCCGACCAGGCCCGCTCGGTGCTCGGGAACGCGACGGACGCGCGCGGCCGGAAGCTGGAGGTGGTGGAGCTGCAGCAGCCCGACCCCGACAGGATCACCGGGCGCGGCGACGCCTTCGTCTCCTCCTACATGAACTTCTACATCGGCACCAAGGGCGTCTACCTGCCGAAGTTCGGGGACCAGAAGGCCGACGAGCACGCCCAGCAGGTGATGAAGAAGTACTTCCCCACCCGCGAGATCGTCCCCGTGAAGATCGACGGGATCGCCGGTGGCGGTGGCGGCATCCACTGCGCCACCCACGACATCCCCGCCGTCGGCTGACCGGCCCAGCGGCTGACCCTCCGACCGGCCGACCGGCCGACCGCCCCTCCGAGGCCGGGTCCGCCCCACCGGACCCGGCCCCGCCCCCACCGGGCGGGTGTCACGCGAACGTCGTCACGCTCGCGCTGTCACGCAACCGCTGTCGCACAGGTGCAGTCACGCAGGTGCAGTCACGCAGATGCTGCCGCACGAGGGCAGTCGCGGGGCAGCACGCACCCGAGGGCCGTCACGCACCGGCCCTGCGCGGTGCCCCTCACACGGCGGGCTGCTGCTGGGTGACGCAGTGGATCCCGCCGCCGCCCGCCCCGAGGCGGTCGATGTTGAGCTGCTCGACGGTGCGACCGGGGAACAGGCGGGCGAGGGTGGCCTTCGCCGCGCTGTCGGCCCGGGTGTCGCCGAACTGGGCGGAGATCACCGCGTTGTTGCACAGGTAGTAGTTGGCGTAGGAGCCGACGAAGTTCGGGTCGGTGGAGCGGATGAGGTTGTAGTTGGGTCCCTGGATCTGGCTGACCGTGTACCGCTGCCCCTGGGCGTTGGTGGCGGCCGAGAGGATCTGGTACTGCTGGCGCGCGTCCTGGGACCAGGCGTCGGTGTCGCCCGCCAGCGGCATCTGGACCACGCCCGTGGTGCCGCCGAGGTAGCGGGAGGTGGCGTCCACGTGGTCGTCGGTGATGTCCTGGCCGGCGATGCCCGCGAACCAGATCACCTTGGAGGCGCCGAAGGCGGCGCACAGCGCGCTCTCGACCTGGGCCTGGGACTTGCCGGGGTTGCGGTTGGAGTTGAGGATGCTGCTCCGGGTGGCCATCAGGGTGCCGGCCCCGTCGGCCTCCACCGCGCCGCCCTCGGCGACCAGCCCGGCGGCGGTGAACGGCAGGCCCAGGTAGGCGGCGACCCGTCCGGCGACCAGCGAGTCGTTGGCGTGGGTCTGGTGGTTGCCCCAGCCGTTGAAGTTGAGGCCGATGGTGTCCAGGCCGCCGGCGCCGTCCGTGCGGAAGACCGGGCCGGTGTCCCGCATCCAGCAGTCGTCGACCGGGATGTCCCCGATCACGGTGACCGCCGAGCCGCACATCGAACGGGCCTTGGCGACGCTGGCCGGGTTGGCGCACATGGTCACCGGCTCGTACTTCGCGATCGTCTTGGCGATCAGCGCGATGTCCGACTGGACGCCGGCGAGCTTGTTGCGCCAGATGCTGGTGCTGTCCGGCCAGGCCATCCAGGTACGGGTGTGGCGCAGGGTGTCGATCGGCACCCGGAAACCGGCCGCGGCCGCGGCCCGGTCCGCCCCGGCGCTGCTGCGGCCGGCGGCTGCGGCGGCCGACCCGCCGGTGGCGACGGTGAGCGCGGTGCCGGCGGCGGCCAGGCCCGCGACGGCCAGGAACCGGCGGCGGTCGAGGCTGTCGGCGGTGCTCGCGTCGGTCGGTCCGCCGGTCGCTCTGTCGGATCTGGAGCGGTCGTTCATCTCTACCTCCGGGTCAAGGTGCCCTGCTCGTCGAGCAGTTGACCGAAAAGGTAGAACTGACCAAGCGCTCGGTCAATACTTTGCGCAGCTTTGGCCCCTCCCCCGGCCCCGGCAGTCGTTACAGTGACCGCCATGGCGACACAGGCGACGGGCGCGGACCCGGCCACCACCCAGGACGCGGTCACCGGCACCGCCAAGGGCGCGACCGCCCCGCGCCCGGCCGGCACCGGCCGCGCCCGGACCTCGGCCAAGGGCGAGCAGACCCGGGCCCGGCTGATCGCGGCGGCCCGGATCCTGCTCGCGGGCGGCGAGGCGGGCCGGTTCACCACCCGCAACGTGGCCGCGCTGTCCGGGGTCTCGCACGGGATGTGCCACTACCACTTCGCCGACCGCACCGACCTGATCGTGGCCGTGGTCGCGGACATCAGGCCCGAGTGGATCACTCCGCTGGAGGAGGCCGTGGCCGGCCCGGGCGGCTACGCCGAGCGGGCCGAACGCGTGCTGACCCTGCTCACCCGCCCCGAGAGCCCCGACCTCGCCCGGCTGCACGCCGCGCTGCACTGGCTCGCCCTCAACGACGAACGGGTCCGGGTCGCCCTGGAGGCCGAGTACGGGCGGTGGCGGTCCTGCTTCGTCCGGCTGTTCCGGGCCCTCGTGGACGAGCGCGGCGGCGACACCGACCCCGCCCCGCTCGGCGAGGCCTTCGCCGCCGCCGTGGACGGCATCGCCGCCATCGGCTCGCTGGACGGGACGGTGGACGCCGCACGGGTGCTGCGCACCCTGCTGGACTCGCTGGCCTCGACCGTCGGACCCCAGCGGCCGTGAGGGCCCGGTAGCCCGCCCGTCACGGCCCCGCCCCGGCCGCCCCGTCGGCCTCGACCCGTTTTCGGTGCTCGACCCGGCTGCCCGAGACCACCGTCACCACCAGGCACGCCGCGATGATGCCCTCCGCCCAGAAGAAGGCCACGTAGTCGATCAGCGAGCCGATCGGCGGCGTACCGGGCGCCGCGTTGCGCATGCCGATCAGCGCGAACAGGGTCGCCGCCATCCACCCCAGCGAGGGCCACACCATGCCCTGCCGGCCCCGGTAGAGCACCTCCGCCCCGGCCAGCACCGCCAGCGCGAGCGCCCACATCGCCGCGATCATGAACCAGGCCAGGATGAAGGTGCTCCGCGCCCTGCTCACCCGCCCCTCGAACACCGTGCCCTCCGCCCCGTACGGGGTGCCGGTCGGCCGGACGACGAAGAACGGGTCGGCGTCGCCGAACACCACCCCGACCGGGACGGCGCCGGTGGCGTCCGCGGCCGAGAACAGCACCTCGAAGCGGTAGCGGTCGAAGGGGTAGTCGGTCGGGGTGCCGTCGTAGAGGTTGGCCGACACCGGCTTGGGTGTCGCCGCCTCCCCCGGGTCGGCCCGCAGCTCGGTGCGGGTCGTGGCGCGGACGGTGATGTCGACCCGGCGGGTGAAGGTGCCGGACTCCGGGTCCTGGGCCAGGGTGCCGTGCGGGACGGGCACCACGTAGAGCGTCATCTCGCCGCCGGCGGCGTCGATGTCCTGGGAGGTGACGTCGAGTTCGACCCAGTCGCCGGTGCCGGGGAGGGAGAGTTCCCGGGTCTGCTGGCGGGTGTTGCGCTCGTTGAGGTACAGGGCGATGCCGGCCGAGCACAGCACCGCGAGGATCAGCAGGACGAGGAGGAAGCGCCGGTCCCGCAGCCTGCGCCCGCTCACGTCGGGCTGGTGCCGGGGGCGACGGGCTGCTGCTGGGTGGCGCAGTGGATGCCCCCGCCGCCGGAGGCGATGTGGTTGATGGACACCTGGGAGACCTTCCGACCGGGGTGGAGGTCGCCGATGATCCCGGCGGCCCGGTCGTCGGCGGCCTGGTCGCCGAAGCGCGGCACGATCACGCCGCCGTTGCAGACGTAGTAGTTGAGGTAGGTGGCGAGGAAGTCCTTCCCGGCGCCGGGGATCAGGTCGATGTCGGGCTCGGGGAGGTCGACCACCTTGAGGGTGCGGCCCCGGGCGTCCTTCGCCGAGGCGAGGACCTGGAGGGCCTGGTCGGAGGCGGTGGTCCAGATGTCCGGCGGGGTGTCCGGGCCTGGGCGGTGGATGACGACGGTGCCGGGCTCGGCGAACCGGGCCAGGGCGTCGATGTGGCAGTCCGTGATGTCCTGCCCGGCGACGCCCTGGAACCACAGCACGGTGCTGACGCCGAACAGGTCCTTGAAGGCCGCCTCGATCTGGTCCCGGCTCTTGCCGGGGTTGCGGTTGGGGTTGACCCAGGAGCTCTCGGTCGCCATCAGGGTGCCCTCGCCGTCCACCTCGATGCCGCCGCCCTCGCCGGTGATCGGCGCCTGGATCCGCGGGACGCCGTAGTGGTCGAGGACGTTGCGGGCGACCTGGCTGTCGTTGGCGTGGGTCTGCTTGTTGCCCCAGCCGTTGAAGTTGAGGTCGACCCCGGCGAGCCCCTGCGGGCCGGTGACGAAGGTCGGGCCGGTGTCGCGGGCCCACAGGTCGTCGACCATCAGCTCCAGCACCTCGACGGTGGAGCCGCAGGCCTGCCGGGCCTGCTCGGCCTGGTCGGGGCGGGCCAGCAGCACCACCGGCTCGAAGCCGGCGACGGCGCGGGCCAGCCCGGCGATGTCCTCCCGGACGCCGGACAGTTGGTCGCCCCACACCTCCTCCAGGGCCGGCCAGGCCATGAAGGTGCGGGTGTGCGGGGCCGACTCGGCCGGCATCGCGCGGGCGGCCGCGGCACTCGGGCTGCCGGAGGCGGACGGCGCGGGGGCCGAGGCGGTGCCGGCGGGGCTCGGCGGCTGCTCGTCGCCGCTGTCGGAGGAGCAGCCGGCGGTCAGGGCGAGGGCGGCGAGCGCCGTCCCGGAGCGCAGCAGCGAACGGCGGGACGGCCCGGGGTGAGCCGGGTGGGCCGGGTGAGCCATGGGGCCTCGTTCCGGTAGGTGCCTGAGGGGGTACGGTCCCGCACGCTACTGAAAGCCGGGTCAGGACCGGCTGCGGCAGGTACCCGCCATCGGGGTGAATCCCGGGCCCGCCACCGTCGGCCCCCGGAAGGGGACGGGACCCCGGCCCGGCAGACCCCGAGCGGCTGCCGGGCCGGGGGGCTCACAGGGCGCGGCGCGCGGCGGCGATCCGGTCGGGATCCCAGCCGGGCCGGGGCACGGACTCCAGCAGCAGCCGGGTGTAGGCGTGCCGCGGGTCGTCGAGGACCTCGGCGGTGGGGCCGGCCTCGACGATCCGTCCGTGCCGCATGACCACGACCTCGTCGGTGACGCACCGCACCACACCGAGGTCGTGGGTGATGAACAGGTAGCCGATGCCGGTCTGTTCGCGGATGTCGGCGAGCAGGTTGAGCACCTGGGCCTGGACCGAGACGTCCAGCGCGGCGACCGCCTCGTCCAGCACCAGGACGGCCGGCTGGACGGCCAGCGCCCGGGCGATGGCGACGCGCTGGCGCTGGCCGCCGGAGAGCTGCCGGGGCAGCGCCTCGGCGGCCCGGGTGCCGAGGCCGACCTGGTCGAGGAGTTCCTTGATCCGGGCCGGGTGGTCGGTGCCGGGGAAGTGCAGCCGCAGGGTCTCCCGCAGGGCGGCCTCGACGCTGGTGCGCGGGTCCAGCGAGAGGTACGGGTCCTGGAAGACCATCTGGACCTCGCGGGCCCGGGCGAGGCGTTCGGCCTTGCCCCGGGCGCCGCCGGTGCGGGCCCGGCCCTTCACCAGGACCCGGCCCGCGTCGGCCCGTTCGAGGCCGACGACGATCCGGGCGGTGGTGGTCTTGCCGGAGCCGGACTCGCCGACAATGCCGAGCGAGCCGCCGGCGGGGAGGGTGAAGGAGACCTCGTCCACGGCCCGGACGGCGCCGAAGGTCCGGCACAGGCCGGTGACCTCCAGCGCGGCGGTGTCCGCCGCGAGGCCCGGCAGGGCGGTGCCGGTGGCTGCCTCAGACATCGGCGGGGCTCCCTTCGAGCGGGTGGTGGCAGGCGGCCGGCTGCCCGGGCCGCCCGGGGGCCGGGCGCAGCACGGGGGCCTCCTCCCGGCAGGTGTCGGTCGCGTACCGGCAGCGGGCCGCGAACGCGCAGCCGGTGAGCTCCTGCCGCAGGTCCGGCGGCTGGCCGTCGATGGCGGCGAGGCGGCCGGTCGGGCCGTCCAGCCGCGGGGTGGAGGAGAGCAGCGCCGCGGTGTAGGGGTGGCGGGGTGCTTCGAACAGGGCCTCGGCGGGGCCGGACTCGACGATCCGCCCGGCGTACATCACGTAGACCCGGTCGCTGATGGCGGCGGCGAGGCCCAGGTCGTGGGTGACGAACAGCAGGCCGGTGCCGAAGCGTTCGCGCAGCCGGTCCAGCAGGGCGATGACCTCGGCCTGGCTGGTCACGTCGAGCGCGGTGGTGGGCTCGTCGGCGAGCAGCAGGACCGGGTCGCCCATCAGGGCGGCGGCGATCATGACGCGTTGCAGCATGCCGCCGGAGAGCTGGCCGGGGTAGCGGCGCATCAGCTCGGGCCCGAGGCCGACGGCGTCGAGGAGTTCGACGGCGCGCCGGTCCGCGTCGGCGGCGCTCATGGTGCCGGTGAGGCGGACGCTCTCGGTGAGGAAGTCGCCGATCCGGCGCAGCGGGTTGACGGCCGCCCGAGGGTCCTGGAAGACCATCGCGGCCCGGCCGGTGCGCAGTTCGCGCAGCCGGGCGGCGTCCATGGTGAGGACGTCCCGGCCGTCGACGAGGACCTCGCCGGTGGGGACGGCGCCGGGCGGCAGCAGGCCGAGGGCGGCGCGCGAGGTGAGGGACTTGCCGGAGCCGGACTCGCCGACCAGGGCGACGGTCTCGCCGGGGGCGACGGTGAGGTCGACCCCGTCGAGCACCGGGCGGGCGGTGCCGGGCAGGCGCAGACGCAGCTCCCGGACGTCGAGGGCGTTCACGGGGTCCTCCGGGCGACCTGGTCGGCCCAGCGCTCGCCGACGACGTTGAAGGCGACGACGGTGAGCACGATGAGGACGCAGGGCAGGATCGCGGAGAGCGGGTAGCCGTGCTGGATCGCGGTCTGGCCGTCGAAGACCATGCGGCCCCAGTCGGGGGTGAGGGCGGGGACGCCGAGTCCGAGGAAGGACAGGCCGGCCAGGTCCATGAGGGCGTATCCGAAGTTGACGGTGGACTGGGCGAGCACGATCGGCGCGATGTTGGGCAGGACGTGCCGCAGGCAGATCTGGACGGCCGAGTGGCCCTGGACCTGGTAGGCGGAGACGTAGGGCCGCATGCGTTCGGCCAGCACCAGGGAGCGGGTCAGGCGGGAGACGTAGGGCAGGTAGGCGATCGCGAGGGCGACGACGGGGGCCATCAGGCCCTCGCCGTAGACGGCGACGATCAGGATGGCGAGCAGCATGCCGGGGAAGGCGAAGACGAGTTCGGTGCTGCGGGACAGCACGGAGTCGATCCAGCCGCCGCGCCAGCCCGCCAGGAGGCCGACGGCGACACCGGCGACGGTGGAGAAGACGACCACGCCGAGCGGCCCGAGCAGCGAGGTGCGGGCGCCGATCAGCAGCCGGGCGAGGGTGTCGCGGCCGGCCGCGTCCACGCCGAGCAGGTGGTCGGCGGAGGGACCGGCGAGGGCGTTGCCGAGGTCGACGGCGTTCGGGTCGTCGGGTGCCAGCCAGGGGGCGAGCAGCGCGGCGAGCACGACCAGGGCGGCGAGGCCGAGGCAGATCCGGTAGAGCGGGGCGCGGGCGGACTTGACCCGGGCGAGGCCGGGCCGCCGGGCGAGGGCGACACTCATGCGTCGGACCTCCTGGAGCCGAGGGTGACCCGGGGGTCGACGAGCGGGTGGAGCAGGTCGACGAGCAGGTTCACCGTCATGAACAGGGCCACGATGATCAGGGAGATGGCCTGGACGGTCGGGAAGTCCTTGGTGGTGGTGGACAGTTCGAGGAGCTGGCCGAGGCCGCCGACACTGAACGCGGACTCCACCAGGATCGTGCAGACCAGCAGGGTGGAGACGATCAGGCCGCCGGTGGTGAGCACGGTGCCCAGCGAGTTGCGGAACACGTGCCGGCGGATCACCTCGCGCTCGGGCACGCCCCGGCTGCGGGCGACGGTGACGTGCTCGCCCTCCAGGGCGTCCAGCATCGCCGAGCGGGTGACCCGGGCGAGCATGCCGATCAGGTAGAGCGCGAGGGCGATCGCGGGCAGGGTGAGGTGCCAGACCATGTCGAGCAGGCCGTCGCCCGCGCCGCTGCTGGGGAACCAGCCCAGCTTGACCGCGAACAGGCCCTGGAGCAGCACCGCGGCGACGAAGGACGGGGTGCCGACGGCGAGGGTGGTGGTGACCAGGATCGCGGAGTCGGTCGCGCCGCCGCGGACGGCGCCGACCCAGCCGAGCACCAGGCCGATCACGACGACCACCAGCAGGGCCATGGCCACCAGCAGCAGGGTGGCGGGCAGGCGGTCGGCGAGCAGGCCCGACACGTCGGTGCGGTAGGTGAGCGAGCGGCCGAAGTCGCCCTGCACCACCTGGCCGAGCCAGCGGAGGTAGCGCACCAGGAAGGGGTCGTCCAGGTGGTACTGCTCGTTGATCGCCTGCAGGGCGGCCGGGGAGGCCGAGCGCCCGGACAGCAGGAAGCTCGCCGGGCTGCCCGGCGCCAGGTACATCGCCCCGAAGACGACGAAGGAGGCGCCGAGCAGGGTGACGGCCATCTCGACCAGCCGTCGGACGGCGAATCGCAGGAAGGTCACCGCGCGGCCCCCACGTCGGCGGCCCACGGGTAGTACAGGTAGGAGATGGTGGTCGGGGCGCCGGTGATGCGCTTGTTCAGGAAGACGGCGGTGGGCCACTCGGCGACCGGGATCCACAGCAGCTTCTCGGAGGCGGTCTGCTGGAGCTGCGCCTCGATCGCGCCGCGCTTGGCCGGGTCGTACTCGGCCGAGGCCTTGTCGACCAGCTCGTCGTAGGCCGGGTCGCTGTAGCCGGCGAAGTTCTGGTAGGCGCCGGTGCGGAAGTTGGCGAGCAGGTCGAGCGGGTCGGTGATGGAGTCGTAGTACGTCTCCGGGAACATGTCCAGGCCCTCGCGCGCCTTGGGGTCGGTGAACAGCGAGGTGAAGGCGTTCGGGGCGATGGTCCGCAACTGGATGTTGAGGCCGATCCGGGCGCCGGCGGACTGGACGGCGGTGGCGAGCAGCGAGACGTCCTGGCCGATGCTGCTGGTGGCGACGGTGAGGGTCCGGCCGCTGGCACCGGCCTCCTTGACCAGGGCCTTGGCCCGCTCGATGTCCTGGGTGGTGGGGGTGAGGTGGGCGAACGCGGTGGCGCGCACGTCCTCGGGCAGCGTGCCCCAGGCGGCCCTGGTGGTGAGCGAGCCGGTGACGGTGCCGGCGCCGGCGAGGCCGGTGCGGACGAAGCCGGTGCGGTCGAGGGCCAGCGACAGCGCCTGGCGGACCCGGAGATCGCCGAGCGGGCCGTCCATGCTGGTGACGTTGAGGTTGACGGTGCTGAGGCCCTCGCCGAAGTACAGGGTGCCGGTGCCGCCGTTGCGGAGCCGGTCGTAGCTCTCGGTGGGGATCAGGTAGCCGCCGTCGACCTCGCCGCTGAGCATGGCGTTGGTGCGCGCGGAGGGGTCGGTGAGGAAGCGGACGAAGACCTTGCCGGCCTTGGCCCGGTTGCCCCAGTAGCCGTCGAAGCGCTGGAGTTCGATCGACTGGCCCTTGGTCCAGCTGCCGAGCTTGAACGGGCCGGTGCAGTCGAGGCTCCCGCTGGTGCCGTAGTCCCGGCCGGCGGCCTCGACCCCGGCCTTGGCGGCGACGGTGCCGGCGGCGGTGGCCATGTACTGCGGGAACTGCGAGTCGGGCCGCTTGAGCTTGACGGTGACCTGGAGCGGGCCGGTCGCGGTGACGGTGTCGACGTTCTGGAAGGACTGCGCCCAGGCCGCCGCGTTGTCGGGGTTCATCTGCCGGCCGAGGCTGTACACGACGTCCTCGGCTGTCATCACCGAGCCGTCGTGGAAGTGCACGCCGGAGCGCAGGTCGTAGACCCAGGTGGTGGGGTCGGGGTTGGACGCCTTCTCGGCCAGGCCGGGGGCCAGGGTGAGCTGGGGCGTCCAGCGCATCAGGCTCTCGCAGACGTTCGACAGGACCGTGTTCTGCGGGTAGTCGAAGGCCTGGAGGTAGTCCAGGGTGGGCGGCTCCGCGTAGGTGGCCCAGGTGAAGGAGTCGATGTCCCCGGCGGCCGGCGGGCTGGAGGGCGACAGCTGGACGTCGGCCCGGTCGGCGGAGCCGCCGCGGGGCGGTCCCGAGCAGGCGGCGACCAGGGCGGCGGCGCCGAGCAGCGCGGTGGCGGCGAGGAGCGGGCGCCTGGTCCGGGTGCGTCTGGCGGGTGCGGTGGGAGTCATGAGGGTGGTTCTCCGTTCGCTGGCTGGGTCAGGCGCGGGCGGCCGGGATCTGCTGGGTGATGCAGTGGACACCGCCGCCGCCGAAGGCGATCACCCGGGCCCGCACACCGACGACCTTGCGGTCGGGGAACGCGGCGGCGATCACGGCGAGCGCGCCGGCGTCCTCGGGGTGGTCGGCGACGGGGACGACGACACCGCCGTTGGCCACGTAGAAGTTCAGGTAGCCGACCTCGACCCGGACGTCGTCCACCTCGACGAAGGCGGCCTGGGTGACGTCGACGATCTCGAACGGGCGGCCCTGGGCGTCGGTGGAGTGCTCCAGCACCGTGCGGTTGGCGCGCATCCGCACGTAGTCGGGGTGCGCGGGGTCGGCGGGCAGCTGCACCACGACCTTGCCGGGGGCGGCGAAGGCGCAGACGCCGTCGACGTGGCCGTCGGTCTCGGTGTCCAGGGCGCCGCCGTAGGGCAGCCAGATGATCTTGGTGACGCCGAGCCGGGCCTTCAGCTCGGCCTCGATCTCCTCGCGGCCCAGCTCGGGGTTGCGGTTGGGGTGGAGCAGGCACTGCTCGGTGGTGATCAGCGTGCCCTCGCCGTCGACGGTGATCGCGCCGCCTTCGAGGATCATCTCGGAGCGGATCGCCGGCACGTCGAGGTGCTCCAGCAGCAGGCCGCTGATCCGGTCGTCGGCGTCCCAGGGGTGGTGCTTGCGGCCCCAGGCGTTGAAGCGGAAGTCGACGCCGGCCCGGCGGCCCTCCTCGTCCAGGACGAAGATCGGCGCGGAGTCGCGGAACCAGGAGTCGTCCTGGGGGATCTCGACGACGGTCAGGCCCGGGCCGCACAGGGTGCGGGCCTCGTCGCCGTGGCCGGGCGGGGCCACCATGGTGACCGGCTCGAACTCGGCGATGGCCCGGGCGACGGCCGCGTACTCGCGCTTCACCTCGTCGAGGCTGTCGCCCCAGAGGTCCGACCGGACCGGCCAGGCCATCAGGCAGCCGTCGTGCTCGGTCCACTCGGCGGGCATGCGGTGGGTCATGGGGATCCTCGTTCTCTTCGGGCCCGGCCGGGCCCGGCACGTCGGGTGCGCGGGCCGGCCGGGTGCTGCGGGACTGGTACTGCGGGACCGGCACCGCGGGAGCGGCTCTGCGGGACCGGTGTTGCGGGAGCGGTGCTGCGGGCCCGGCGCTGCCGGGCGGGCGGGGAGCCCCGGCGGCCCGCCTCCGTGGGGAACCGGACGGGCCGCCGGGGAGTCAGCGGAGCGGCGGGACGGACGGCTGGGACTGGGTGGCGCAGTGGATGCCGCCGCCGCCGGAGGCGATGTTGTCGATGTCGACCTGGACGATGTCGCGGGTCGGGAACTCGGCCTGGAGGATCGCGCGGGCCCGCGCGT
This sequence comes from Kitasatospora sp. cg17-2, assembly GCF_054031055.1. NCBI lineage: Bacteria > Bacillati > Actinomycetota > Actinomycetes > Kitasatosporales > Streptomycetaceae > Kitasatospora > Kitasatospora sp. cg17-2. The sequence goes on along the minus strand of NZ_CM132923.1, from coordinate 8,357,689 downwards.
CGGCCGCGCCGTGGCCGAACTGGGGGACGAACACGGCGCCGTTGGCCACGTAGAAGTTGCTGTAGCTGGAGAGGAAGTCCTTGCCGAGGTCGCGGCCGCGGATCCGCTTGCGGTCCGGGGCGGGCAGCTCGACCACGGTCAGCGCGCGGCCGCGGGCGTCGGTGGCGGTGCTCAGGGCCCGCTTGGCCTGCTCGTAGACCTTGACCCAGACCTGGTCCGTGCCGGGTCCCGGCCGGTCGAGCAGGACGCGCCCGGGCGCGGTGAAGCGGGCCAGGCAGTCGATGTGGGCGTCCGTGATGTCCTGGCCGGCCACGCCGTCCAGCCAGATGACCTTGTCCATGCCGAGCGTGGTGCGCAGGGCGCGTTCGACCTCGTCCTGGGACATGCCGGGGTTGCGGTTGGGGTTCACCCAGGAGCTGACGGTGGCCAGCAGGGTGCCCTCGCCGTCGGTCTCCAGGGCGCCGCCCTCGCCGACGAAGGGGGCCCGGATCCGGTCCACCCCGTACTCGGCGAGGAGGGTGCCGGCGACCGCGGCGTCCTCGGCGTACCGCTGGTAGTAGGGGGTGCCGTCCTTGCCCCAGCCGTTGAAGTTGGTGTCGACGCCGGCGATCGCGCCCGGTCCGACCACGAAGGTCGGCCCGAAGTCGCGGATCCAGAGGTCGTCGTTGGAGATCTCGACCACGGTGATCCGGTAGTAGGCGCCGGGACCGCAGTAGTAGCGGGCGTCGGCGGCCTGCCCGGGGCGGGCCACCACGACGACCGGCTCGTAGCGGGAGATCTCGTGGGCCAGCTTGGCGATGTCGTCGCGGACGGCGGACAGCTGGGTCCGCCAGACCGAGGGCAGGGCCGGCCAGGCCATGAAGGTGCGGTCGTGGCGGTCGGACTCGGCGGGCATCCGCAGCAGCGGCGCGGCGGCCCGGTCGGCCGGGGCGACGGCGTCGGCGGAGGCCGGTGCGGCGGCCGCCCGGGCGGCGGCCGGGACGGCGGAACCGAGGGCGATCAGGGGTACCGCGGCGGCGCCGAACCGGAGCAGGCCGCGACGCGAGGGGGTGGGGGTGGGCATGTCGCGCTCCCTGGCAGAAGGTGGGAGGTGTGGGGGGGTCGCCCTGTGCGGACGGGCCCGTGGGGGTTGCCCTGTGGGGAGGGTGGTCCCGTGGGGTTGCCCCGCATCCTGCACCGAACTGAAAATTCAGTCAAGCATTTGCTTCGGGGCTTACCGATTCCCCTGAAACGATCATCAGGAACGTGTCCGACCGGCCAGGAAACGCGTAGAGTGGGCGCCCATGTCGGACCGTCGGACAGAAATTCTCAGAGCCGCCACCCGCGTGATCGCCCGCCGAGGGGTCCGCGGACTGCGGGTGGGCGAGCTGGCCGCCGAGGCCGGCGTGTCCACCTCGCTCATCTACTACCACTTCAGCGACCGCGCCGGACTGCTGCGCCGGACCCTCGACTTCATCAGCGACCGGGCCGACCACTACACCGCCGAACCGGACCCCGCGCCACGCACCGAGGACCCCAGGGCGGACCTGGAACAGGTGCTGCTGCTGGAGCTCCAGGACACCGTCGACGTACGCGAGAACAGCATCGCCTGGGGCGAGTTGAGGGCCACCGCGGTCTTCGAGCCGGACCTCCGCGAGGACCTCGCCCGGACCACCCACACCTGGGTGCACGATGTCGCCGAACTGCTCGCCCGGGCCGACCCCGGCGGCACCGCCCCGGCCCACGCGGCCGCCGCCGAGCGGCTGACCGCGCTGGTCGAGGGCCTCAGCGTGCGCTGGCACAGCGGCTCACTGCCGGTCGAGCACGCCCGGCTGCTGCTGCGCGGGGCGATCGGGGCGGAACTGGACCGGCCCGGCCCGCCCGGCCGCGGCGCTCCGGCGGTCGCGGCCGGGGCCGGATTCGGTCGATCCTGACGCAACCTCTAAACTCGGCGGCACCGCGCAGGCCGGACGTCCCTTCCACGGGCCGTCCGACCCCCCGGCCCGTGCGGCCCACGGCCCGTCCGACCCTGCCCCGCTCGTGCCCCACCGCGCCCGCTCCCGGGCCCGGCCGGGCCGGGGCGGGGCGCCCGCGTCCCGCCCCGCCCAGCCCAGCCCGCCGAGAGAGGCAGCCCGCATGTCCGCTGACCGATCCCCCTTCGCCACGCCGCCGGTCTTCCAGGAGCTGACCCCGGACGACCCCCGCGAGGTCGGCGGCTACCGGCTGTTCGCCCGGCTCGGCGCCGGCGGCATGGGCCGGGTCTACCTCTCCTACACCCCCGGCGGGCGGCCGGTCGCCCTCAAGGTGGTCCGGCCCGAACTCGCGGAGGACCCGGAGTTCCGGGCCCGCTTCGCCCACGAGGTGGCCAGCGCCCGGCGGATCCACGGCCTCTTCACCGCCCAGCTGGTCGACGCGGGCGTGGACGCCGCCACCCCGTGGCTGGCCACCACCTATGTGCCGGGCCCGTCCCTGCACCAGGTGGTGCAGCGCTTCGGCCCGCTCCCGGAACGGACGGTGCTGCTGCTGATCGCCGGCATCGCCGAGGCGCTCCAGGCGATCCACGCCACCGGCGTGGTGCACCGCGACCTCAAGCCCGGCAACGTCCTGATCGCCCCCGACGGCCCCAGGGTGATCGACTTCGGCATCGCCAGGGCGGCCGACGCGGGGGCGCTCACCAGCACCGGCCTGCGCATCGGCTCGCCCGCCTACATGGCGCCCGAGCAGGCCACCGGCCGCCCCGCGACCCCGGCCACCGACGTCTACGCGCTCGGCGCCCTGGCCGTCCACGTCGCGACCGGCACCCCGCCGTTCGGGGACGGCCCGGACCCGGCGACGCTCTACCGGACCGTGCACGAGGAACCCGACCTCGGACCGGTCCCGGAGGGCCTGCGCGGACTGCTGCTGGGCTGCCTCGCCAAGCGGCCCGAGGACCGCCCGAGCACCGCCGAGGTGATCGCAGCCGTCCGCGAGCACCCGGCCGTCGCCGGGCACCTGCGGTTCGGCGACGACTGGCTGCCGCACCCGCTGACCAGCCAGATCAACCGGCACGCCGAGCTGCCGCAGGTACCGGCCGAGGCGGCCGGCGCACCCACCGGCGGGTCCGTCGGCGGGTCCGTCGGCGACGATCCGGACCAGGCCCTGACGGTGCTCGCCCCGCGCTCGGCGGCGGCCCCGACCCTGGTGGCGCCGACGCTGCCGCCCCCGGACGCGACCCTGACGGCGGCCGCGCCGGCGGTCCTCGCCGACGACCCGACCGACGGCCACCGCGCGCGGGCGAAGCCGCGCCGCGGCCGGGGCCTCGGGCGCACCGCGGTGACCGCCGCCGTCGCGCTGACCGTCGGCGCCGCGGCGACGGTGCTGCTGCTGGACACCCCGGAGACGGTGGAGGCCGCGACCTCCGAGGACCTGGTGTCCGCCGCCCCCTCACCCGGCGCACCGGCGGCCACCTCCGCACCGGCCCCGTCCGCGCCGACCCCGTCCGCCGCCCCGACACCGACGCCGGGCGCCGACTACGCCGTCGCCTACCGGGCGGCCGAGCTGACCTCGTCGGACGCCGGCTACGAGTTCGACCTCGCGACCGGCAGCGTGGTCCCGGCCGACAGCGTGTCCTGGTACCTGGGCCGGGGCGAGAACGAGTTCCTCGTCCCGGAGACCGCCGACTCCTACATCGGCCGGGACGCCGCCCTGGGGGTGGCCGAGTGCGTCAAGGGGCTGAGCAGCCGCCCGACCGGGCGGGTGCCGTTCTCCGCCGTCGGCCCCCGGGGAGCCTTCTGCGTCCGGTCCGCCGACGGCCGGTCGCTCGCCGTGGTCCGGGTGCTCTCCACCGCGGGCAGCGAGGGGCCGGTCAGAGTGTCCGTGGACCACTACCGCCGCAACGGCTGAACCGACCGGTCGCAACGCCCGAACCCGCCCGCCGCCCGGCCGGACCCGCGCGCCGCCGCAGCGTCCGGGCCCGCTCCGCCGCGGCGGCGGCACCTGCCCGAAGCCCCCGGCCGGACTGCTCCCGGCCGGGGGCTTCGCCCCTCCTCTCGGCTTGACTGATTTTTCAGTCAGTGCAACAGTGCAGTTCACGGCGATGCCGGACGACTCGTCCGCCGCCGGTCCGGCGCCGCACCCGGCGTTCCCCGGAACCCCGCCCCCTCGGCGCCGGACCGAACCGCTCCCAGCCCCACCGGAGTCCACCGTGTCCCACTCCCCCCTCGCCCGTCGCACCGTCCTGCGCTCGCTCGCCGGCGCCGGCCTGATCGCGCTCGGCGCGTCCGGCTGCGCCGCCGTGGACGACCTGATCGACCCGGCCGAACCCTCCTCCCCCGCCGCCTCCGGGCCGGCCGGAGGCGCTCCCGGAGGCACCCCCGGGCAGGGGCGGCGGCTCGGCGCCGAATGGGAGAAGCACGAGCGGACCATGATGTCCTGGCCCGCCTCCGAGGACGTCTGGGGCGAGCACCTCACCGCCGTCCGCAAGGACATCGCCGAGGTGGCGCGGGCCGTCGGCGAGCGCGAGCCGGTGGTGCTGCTGGTCCGGCCCGGCCAGGAGTCCTCGGCCCGCAACGCCTGCGGCTCCGACGTCGAGCTGCTCACCGTCCCGGTCGACGACCTGTGGGCGCGCGACACCGTTCCGGTGTTCGTCGAGGAGGGCGGCAAGGTCAAGGGCGTCGACTTCAACTTCAACGGCTGGGGCCGCAAGCAGCAGCACGGCAACGACGCCAAGGTGGCCCGGGGCGTCCTCGCCAAGTACGGGATCGAGCGCGTGGAGACCCGGCTGGTCGCCGAGGGCGGCTCCTTCGAGAGCGACGGCCGGGGCACCCTGCTCATCACCGAGAGCTCGATCGTCAACGACAACCGCAACCCCGGCATGACCCGCGACCAGGTCGAGGCCGAGCTCAAGCAGCTGCTCGGGGTCACCAAGGTCATCTGGCTGGCCGGCGTCAAGGGCAAGGACATCACCGACGCCCACGTGGACTGCCTGGTCCGCTTCGCCGCCCCCGGCGTCGTCCTGCTCGACCGGTCGTTCCCGGGCACCCCGCCGGACGTCTGGTCCCGCTCCGCCGACCAGGCCCGCTCGGTGCTCGACGGGGCCACCGACGCCACCGGCGCCCGGCTCAAGGTCGTCGAGCTCCAGCAGCCCGACCCCGACAAGATCACCGGGCGCGGCGACGCCTTCGTCTCCTCGTACATGAACTTCTACCTCGGCAACAAGGGCGTCTACCTGCCGCTGTTCGGTGACCCCCGGGCCGACGACCACGCCCACGACGTCTTCCGGGAGTACTTCCCCGGCCGCGAGATCGTCCCGCTCCAGATCGACACCATCGCCGGCGGCGGTGGCGGCATCCACTGCGCCACCCACGACATCCCCGCCGCCGGCTGACCGGCCGCCCGACCCCGGACACGCCCCGCACCCGCCTGCCCGCACCCCGCCTGCCCGCACCCGAGGGAGAACGGACACCCGTGCAACTGACCCCCACCGAACGCGACCGGTTGCTGATCTTCACCGCCGCCGAGCTCGCCCGCGCCCGCCGCGCCCGCGGCCTGCGGCTCAACGTCCCCGAAGCCACCGCGCTGATCTCCGACACCGTCTGCGAGGCCGCCCGGGACGGCCTCCGGCTGGCCGAGGCCGTCGCCCGGGGCCGCTCCGTGCTCGGCGCCGACGACGTCCTGCCCGGCGTCCCCGACCTCGTCACCGAGATCCAGGTCGAGGCGGTCTTCGAGGACGGCACCCGGCTCGCGGTGATCACCGACCCCTTCGGCGGCGGCGGACTGGCCTCGGACGCCCCGGGCGCCGTCCTCACCGAGGACCGCCCCGAGCCGCCGACGCGGCCCGTCCGCACCCTCGCCGTGCGCAACACCGCCGAGGTGCCGGTCTCGGTCACCTCGCACTACCACTTCTTCGAGACCAACCCGAGGCTGGCCTTCGACCGGGCCGCCGCCTACGGCATGCGCCTCGCCGTCCCGGCCGGCTCCTCGGTGCGCTTCGACCCGGACACCACGGTCGAGGTCGGCCTGGTGCCGATCGGCGGCGAGCGGGTCGCGATCGGCTTCGCCGGCCTGGTCGACGGGCCGCTGGACTCGCCCCGGATCCGGCGGGAGGCCCTGCGCCGCGCCGCCGAGCGGGGCTACCTCGGGGCGGAGCCCGACCACGGACCGGAGCACGGACCCGACACCGGATCTGCCACCGGACCCGCCACCGGACCCGACACCGGATCCAAGAACCGGCCCGGGAGCCGACGCGACAACGAACCCGACAACGGACAGGAGAACCGGCCGTGAGCCAGAGCATCGACGCCGCCGAGTACACCGCCGTGCACGGCCCGCGCGCCGGGGACCGGGTCCGGCTCGGGGACAGCGGTCTGGTCGTCCGGGTCGAGTCCGACTCCCAGCGGCCGGGCGACGAGTTCCTGACCGGCTTCGGCAAGACCGCCCGCGACGGCCTGCACCTCAAGGCCGCCGCCGTCCGGGACACCTGCGACCTCGTCATCAGCAACGTCCTGGTGATCGACGCGATCCAGGGCATCCGCAAGACCTCGATCGGCATCCGGGAGGGCCGGATCACCTCGATCGGCCGGGCCGGCAACCCGGACACCCTGGACGGCGTGGACGTCGTGGTCGGCACCGGGACGGCGATCGTCTCCGGCGAGGGCCTGATCGCCACCGCCGGCGCCATCGACACCCACGTCCACCTGATGTCCCCCCGGATCATGGAGGCCTCGCTCGCCTCCGGCGTCACCACGATCATCGGCCAGGAGTTCGGCCCGGCCTGGGGCGTCGGCGTCAACTCCCCCTGGGCGCTGCGGCACGCCTTCAACGCCTTCGACGCCTGGCCGGTGAACATCGGCTTCCTCGGCCGGGGCTCCTCCTCGCACCCGGCCCCGCTGGTGGAGGCCCTCGCCGAGGGCGGCGCCTGCGGCTTCAAGGTGCACGAGGACATGGGCGCGCACACCCGCGCGCTGGACACCGCGCTCTCCGTCGCCGAGGTCCACGACGTCCAAGTGGCCCTGCACACCGACGGGTTGAACGAGTGCCTGTCGGTCGAGGACACCCTGCGGGTACTGGAGGGCCGGACCATCCACGCCTTCCACATCGAGGGCTGCGGCGGCGGCCACGTCCCCAATGTGCTGAAGATGGCGGGCGTGCCGAACGTCATCGGCTCCTCCACCAACCCCACCCTGCCCTTCGGCCGGGACGCGGTCGCCGAGCACTACGGCATGATCGTGTCCGTCCACGCGCTCAAGACCGACCTGCCGGGCGACGCCGCGATGGCCCGCGACCGGATCCGGGCCGGCACCATGGGCGCCGAGGACGTGCTGCACGACCTCGGCGCGATCGGCATCACCTCCTCCGACGCCCAGGGCATGGGCCGGGCCGGCGAGACCGTGCGCCGCACCTTCGCCGTGGCCGGGAAGATGAAGGCGGAGTTCGGCCCGATGGAGGGCGACGGGCCGGACGACGACAACCAGCGGGTGCTGCGCTACATCGCCAAGCTGACCATCAACCCGGCGATCGCCCACGGCCTCTCCCACGAGGTCGGCTCCATCGAGACCGGCAAGCTCGCCGACATCGTGCTCTGGCAGCCCGCCTTCTTCGGCGCCAAGCCGCAGATGGTCCTCAAGGCCGGCTTCCCCGCCTACGGCGTGACCGGCGACCCCAACGCCGCCACCGACACCTGCCAGCCGCTGGTCCTCGGGCCACTGTTCGGCGCCCACGGTGCCACCCCCGCCGACCTCTCGGTCGCGTTCACCAGCCGCGCCGCCGCCGAGGCGGGCACCCACTCCCGCCCCTACGACAGCATGACCACCCGCCGCCGCCGGGTCGCCGTCCGCCACACCCGCGGCATCGGCCCCGCCGACCTGGTCCGCAACACCCGCCTGGGCGAGGTCCTCGTCGACGCCCGGCGCGGCCTGGTCACCCTCGACGGCACCGCGCTGCACTCCGAGCCCGCCCAGGACGTCCCGCTGAACCGCCTCTACTTCCTCTGACCGGTCGACACCCGGCGCCGACCCGGGCGCAGCTGACGACACCCGACCGCACCGGCTCCGACCTGCACAGACACGTCATGCAGTCAGATGACTGATGCGCCCACGCTTCCCACTCCCGCAGGCTGACCGTGCGGCGGGCCCCGACCCGGGGCCCGCCGCACGATGCGTACTGTCAACCAGCCCGGGTCCAGACCCGGGCGGTCCTGGAAAGCGAGTTCCACCGTGGCCCTGAAATCGTTCAAGTCGGCTGCCACCGTCGTCGCGGGCGCGGTCGCCGGAGCGGTCATGCTGCTCACGGCGACCCCGGCCTCCGCGGCCAATCCCCCCTACGACGGCTGCCCGGCCTGGGCACTCTGCCTGTACCAGAACGGCGGCGGCCTGGGCTCCAAGGCGATCGTCGTACCGCCGCCGGCCGGCGGCAACAACGAGATCGTCCGCCTCACCAAGGTCCACTTCCTCAACGGCGACCTCGCCAACGACCAGGTCTCGTCCTGGATCAACAACTCCCAGTGCCAGATCGAGTTCTGGGACGACGCCTACGGCGAGCTGCACCCCTCCCAGCTGGACTTCGCGTCCTCGTGGAGCTGGGGCACCAAGGGCGACTACAACGCCGGGACCAGCACCTACTACCTCAACGACCGGATCTCCGGCCTGCGCTTCTACTGCCCGTAACGGGCCCGGCGCACCCGGCGCTCCGGCGCCGTTTCGCCCCGACGCCCCCGGCTCCCGCACGGTGCCGGGGGCGTTCCGGTGCGGTCTCCCGGCCCCTCTCCCCGGGCCGGGAACACCACCACGACACGGAACGAGGTCCGATGAAACGCCTACGACCGGCGGCCGCGCTGCTCTCCGGCCTGCTGCTCTCCCTCACCCTGCCCGCCCTCTCCGGCACCGTCCTCGCCCCGGCGGCCGGGGCGGCCCCGGTGGCCGCCGTCACGGCCGGCCCCGGCGCGGAGGGCCCCGACCTGAGCTACGCCAACCGGACCGGCCCTCCCCCCGGCATGCCGGACTGGTCCCGGGCCGGGTACCGGGGCGGCCTGCCGCTGCCCGACGACGGCAGCCTGACCGACGACCCCGCCTGCCGGATCACCCCGGACCGGCTCGCCTCCCAGTACGCGGTCCGGCCGAACGACGGCGTCGACGACACCACCGGCCTCCAGCGCGCGATCGACGACATCAAGTCCGCCTGCTCGCCGGGCGCCAACTTCGACCGGCTCTCGCTGATCTCCCTGCCGGCCGGCCGGATCGACCTCTCCCGGCAGATCTACGCCGACGCGGACTACCTCGTGCTGCGCGGCCAGGGCTCCGGCGACGGCGGCACCCGTCTGGTGTTCCGGCCCGACCTCAACACCCGCTACGACACCCTGGTCAACGGCCGCTGGGACCAGGACAGCATGAAGGCGGGCAGCGGCAGCGACGTCGGCACCGGCGGCTGGATCTGGCCCGGCCGAGGGCTGTTCCGGGTCCAGACCCGGGACATCGCCGAGCGCTACCAGGACGACTGGGCGGCCGCCCCGGCGAACCGCAAGGACATCTTCGAGGGCAGCGTCAACCAGCACTGGGCCTCCGGCATCAAGGTCGGCGCCCAGGCCGCCGACCCCGGCTGGGCGGCCCGGCAGGGCCAGAACCTGGTGCAGCTGGACGCCAAGGCCGACATGAAGAAGTTCGCCCTCGGCGGCTACGTCTGGGTCGGCGCGGCCAACAGCGTCAAGTTCTACGAGCAGCAGGGCGTCTCCGACCGCAGCCAGATGGACAACCTCCACATGCGGCAGCAGATGTTCCGGCTCACCGCGATCGACGCCTCCGCCCGGACGGTCACCCTGGACCGCCCGCTGGAGTGGGACCTCCCGGTCGACTCCACCTCGGACGGCTCCACCGCGCTCGGCGACAAGCCGTACCCCAGCAAGGTCACCCCGCTGAAGGTGGTCCAGGGCGTCGGCTTCGAGAACTTCGCCTTCACCCAGGACATGACCGGCCTGCCCAAGCTCGGCGGCGGCAGCTACAACCTCACCCCCGCCCAGGCCGTGCACAACTACGGCAACATGGCACCCGAGTACGCGATGCACGGCATCGTCTTCAAGTGGGCCGCCAACGACTGGGCGCGCGGGCTGAAGGCCGAGATGACCGGCTCGCACCCGATCGTCACCGAGGACGCCCGCAACCTCCAGATCGAGCGCAACAGCTTCGACGGCGCCTGGAACAAGGGCAAGGGCGGCAACGGCTACCTGCGCGGCAGCCGGGTCTGGGACTCCCTCTACGCCTACAACCTCAGCCGCAACCTGCGCCACTTCACCTTCCAGTGGTCGGCCAGCGGCAACGTCGCCTTCCGCAACGACCTCGACTCCGACCTGAACCTGCACGGCGGGTGGGAGCACAACAACCTGTTCGAGCAGAACACCCTGCGCGTCCCCTACGAGCACCGCTCGGGCAGCTGCGAGACCAACTGCGGCGGCGAGGGCGGCGAGATCGACGAGGGGACGTGGTACCCGATCTGGTGGGCGGCCGGCCCCAAGGCGGTCAAGTGGTCCGGCTCCTCCGGCCCGCAGAACGTCTTCTACAACAACACCATGGTCAAGCAGACCACCCCCGGCGGCGCCTACCTCCCGTACGCGCCCTACGGCACCGGGAGCGGCACCGCCTACCAGTTCGGCTCCGCCAACGGCGCGCCGAGCCGGTTCCAGCCGCTCGCCCAGGGCGGCCAGGCCATCCCCGACTGGGGCGGCCGGGAGACCCTCGACTACGCCGGCCAGGGCGTCGTCCCCACGGATGTCGGCAAGCGGCCGTCGCTGTTCCTGCGGGACACCGGCGGGCTCGACCCTCGCGCCGGCAACCACCGCAAGATCGTCACCTGGAACATGCAGGGCGCGGGCTCCGCAGGCGGGACGGGCGAGGACTCCTCCTCCTACGAGAACAAGTACACGCTGGGGGTGAACCAGCTGGCGCTGCAGAACCAGGCGGACGTCATCGCCCTCCAGGAGGCCGGCGCCCCGCCCAGCGGCGCCACGTTCTCGCAGGACATCCCGCAGAACCCGCCGGTGTTCTTCGACTGGATCGGCCGCACTCCCCCGGTCCGCGAGTACCGCTACGGGGGCACGGCCGCCAGGCCGCAGAGCTACCTGTACTGGCTGCACACGGACACCGACCCGCGCACCGAGACCGGGCGGGTCAACCTTGCCCTCATGACCCGCTACCAGGTCCCGTCGCAGGACGTGTACGTCATCGAGGCCGGGGTGGACAGCGGCTCCCGCGGCCGGCCCGCGCTCGGCGTCAACGTCGACGGCGTCGTGTACTTCACGGTGCACGGCTTCTCGGGGAGCGGCGGCGACGACCCGGGGCTGCTGCGGAACATCCGGCAGCGGATGGCGACCGCGGGCCCCAACGGGACCCCGCTGCCCTGGATCGCCGTGGGCGACTACAACCGCGCGCCGCTGCCCCCGGCCGACCCGAACACGCGGGACACCTCGCTCGCCACCGCGGTCGCCGGCGAGTTCACGGTGCACGCCCCGGCGGTTCCGACCCATCCGACCGTCCGGCGGCCGAACTCGACCACTCCGGACCGCGTCCTCGACTACGCGGCCGTCCCCGTCGGCGGCGCGAACCCCACCGTCCTCGGCATGAACCGGGTCGACACCATGCTGCTGTCGGACCACTACCCCGTCGTGATGGATGTCGGCAACCTGCCGAACCCGCCGCGGGCGTCCCAGTCGGTGACGGTTCCCGTGCAGGGCCCCACCGTGCTGCGCAGCGCCGCGACCACCAATGTGGCCGCCCCCGGCAGCAGCACCCACGCGGTCAGTGACCAGCCGATCAACCGGGCCGGAATCCAGACCCAGGTGTTCAACCTGTTGCCCGACCCGGAGTACAGCGGCTTCTACCGCCTGCACTACGCCAACGCGCCCTACGCCGGCCGCTATCTCGGCCAGGAGGGCGCGGCCCGGGACGCCCGGACGGTGCTGTGGCCGAACACGGCTCCCGACCAGCTCTGGCAGCCGGTTCCCCAGGGCGACGGCACCTGGCTCCTGCAGAACTACGTCACCCGCCAGTTCCTCACCGACCTCGGCCCGGGTCTCGGCATCGTCGGCCGGGACCAGAACGGCTCGGCCGGCCAGCGCTGGTTCCTGCAGACCCCCCAGGAGAGCACCGCGCTCACCGAGATCGTGGCGACGGACTCCGGCGGTTCGACCCCGGCACTCGCCGTCGACGATCTGGAGACCGCGCCCTACCCGGTCTACCTGGCCCCGGACGCGCACAGCGACCATCAGCGGTTCAGCACCATCGCCGCAGGACCGGGCGGCGACAACAACTGCTTCTACCTGGTCTACGGGCGCCAGTACGCCAACTCCACGGCGGCCCACCCCGGGACCCCGCAGAACGGCGACTCCGTCACCATGGGCGACTACCGCCCCAATGACAGCGGCTACCTGTGGTGCAAGACCGCCGACGGCCCGAACGGGACCCTGCTGTCCAACTTCTCCAGCCCCTACGAACACCTCGACCTGACCCGCAGCACGACGGTCGACACCGTCACCATCACCCGCCCCGGAGCCGGCACCGCCCGCCTCCACTGGCTCTTCCGCCCGGTCACCCAGTAACGGACCCGGCCCGACGCGGACGGCGGCCGCGGTACCCGGTTCTCCCGGGTACCGCGGCCGCCGTCCCGTGTCCGGCCCGGTCGGCCCGGGGCCCTACCCGTCGCCCCGCGGCGGGAGCAGCTCGGCGGCGCGTTCGGCGACCTCGTGGTGCAGGGCGTCCCGGACGGCCCGGACGGCGGGGTGGGTGACGGCCTCGCGGCGGACGGCCAGGGTGATCGGGAGCCGGATGTCGACCTCCCCGGGCAGCAGCCGCCGCAGTCCGGCCCGGTCGGCGAGGAAGGCCGGCAGCACGCCGACCCCCGTGCCCAGCCGGGTAGCCTCCACCTGGGCGAAGACATTGGTGGAGGAGAACGCCGGTGTGCAGCCCGGCAGATGGCGTTCGATGTCGAGATCGCCGACCTGCAGCATCGACTCGATGTAGAAGACCAGCGGGTGCTCCCGCAGTTCGGCCACCGAGGCCGGTGCCGCGCGCCGGGCAAGATACTCGTCACCGGCGTACAGGCCGAGGGCGTAGTCGGTGAGGTGCTCGGTCACCAGTCGGCTCCGGGGCGGCCGGCCGATCGTCAGGGCGAGGTCGAAGCCCGCCGGGCGCAGCGGCAACTCCCGCGTCGCGGTGATGAGTTCGATCTGGAGCCGGGGGTGGCGGCGGCGCACCCGGGCCAGGGCCGGGGTGGCGAAGCAGGTGCCGAACCCGTCGGGGGCGCTCACCCGGACGGTGCCGTGCAGCGACGGCGGGTCCTGGCCGGACACCGCGTCCACGACCCGGACCAGGGCGTCCTCGATGGTGCGGGCGCTCTCGGCGACCGCCCGGCCGGCGTCCGTCAGCACCCAGCCCTCGGTGCCGCGTTCCATCAGCCGCACGCCGAGGCTCCGCTCCAACGCGGTGATCCGGCGGGACACCGTGGTGTGGTCCACGCCCAGCGCGTCGGCGGCGCTCACCAGGCGCCCGGTGCGGGCCACGGCGAGCAGATGGCGCAGGTCGTCCGCGCGCAGGTCGCGCGGCTCGGGCCCGCCGGGGCGCTCCGCCGCCGCCGGGGTGTCTTCAGCAGGGCGGGGGCGGGGGCGCATCGACGCAGCCTATCTGCATTTCCGCACACCCCCTCTGCGCGATTGGCGGTTGAACGCACACCGCGGGGGCGGCAGAGTCGGACCAGCCCGCCCGTACCGGGGGCCACCGTCCTCCCACCGCCGAGGGGTTGCCCGTGGTTGCCAGTCTGTCCCTGCCCCGGATCCTGCGCATCGGCCGGGGCGCGGCCGAGGAACTGGGCGCCGTCGTCGCGGGCCTCGGCCTGCGGCGTCCGCTCCTGGTCACGGACGCGTTCCTCTCCGGCACCGGCGCCGCCGAGCGCCTGCTGGGGATCCTGCGCGGCGCCGGACTCCACCCGGCGCTGTTCGACGGCACCGTGCCCGACCCGACCACCGACTCCCTCGTCCCCGGCCTGGAGGCCCTGCGCGCGCACGGGGCGGACTCGGTGATCGGCTTCGGCGGCGGCAGCCCGATGGACACCGCCAAGGCCCTCGCCCTGCTGGGCGTGCAGGGCGGCGGGATGCGCGACTACAAGGCGCCGCACGTCAACCTCGGGCCGGCCCTCCCGGTGATCGCCGTCCCCACCACCGCCGGCAGCGGCTCGGAGGCGACCCAGGTCACCGTCATCACCGACAGCGCCACCGACGAGAAGATGATGTGCCTGGGCCCGGCGTTCCTGCCGATCGCCGCCGTCGTCGACATGGAACTGACGCTCTCGATGCCGCCCCGGCTGACCGCCGACACCGGCGTCGACGCGCTCACCCACGCCGTCGAGGCCTACGTCAGCCGCAAGTCCGGCCCCTTCACCGACGGCCTGGCCCTCACCGCGATCGCCACCATCGGCCGCCATCTGCGCCGCGCCTACGCGGACGGTTCGGACGCCGCGGCCCGGGAGGCGATGATGCTCGCCGCGACCCAGGCCGGCATCGCGTTCTCCAACTCCAGCGTCGCCCTGGTGCACGGCATGAGCCGCCCGATCGGCGCCCACTTCCACGTCGCCCACGGCCTGTCCAACGCCATGCTGTTCCCGGCGGTGACCGCCTTCTCGGTCCACGCGGCGCCCGAGCGCTACGCCGACTGCGCCCGCGCCCTGGGGGTGGCGACCACCGCCGACCCTGCGGCGGCCGCCTCGGCGAAGCTGGTCGACGCCCTGCACACCCTCTGCCACGACCTGGACGTCCCCACCCCCCGCAGCTACGGCATCGACCACGCCGCCTGGACCGGGCTCACCCCGCTGATGGCCGAACAGGCCCTGGCCTCCGGCTCCCCCGCCAACAACCCGGCCGTGCCGACCGCCCCCCAGATCGAGGAGCTGTACGCCCGCGTCTACGCCTGAGCCTGAGCCGGGGCCGGGGCCGGTTCCCGTCCACCGGAGGGCGCCCGGGAGCACGGCCCCCGGTGGCTGAACCCCCGTACCGCCCGGGTCCGTTCCTCTGCTCGACGACAACCCGCGGACGCCGGTCCGGTCCGCGGGGACCTGCGCGACGGGCAAGGGGCGGACAGCATGGCGGAGCAGCGCGGAGCGATCGGTCGGACGGTCAGGCGGCGGGCGGGCATCGCCGCGCTCGTCGTGGGCGGCCTCGGCGCGGCGGTGGGCGCCGCGGCCCTCACCGCGGGCGGCTCGGCCGATCCCGCGCCGGCCGCCGCACCGGCCGCCGCACCGAGGCCGTCCCGCCCGGCCGTCCCGACCACCGGACCGGCCGCCGACCCCGCCGTCGCGCCGCCCGTGGCGGGATCGCCCGCCGGGACCCCGAGCGCCTCGCCCCTCGCCGCCACCGGCGCGACGGCGACGGCCGCGCCGAAGACGGCCGGGGGCGCCACCGCCGTACCGGCCCCCGCCGCTCCGGGGGCGGGAACCGGTCGACCGGCCACAGCCGCGGCCCGGGCGCCCCAGCCCGGCCCCACCACCGGCCGCACCACCGCCCCCGCCTCCGCGCCCCGGGCGCCGGGCGCCTCCGGTCCGGGCACCCCCGCTCCCGGCGCCCCGGCCGGACCCGACCAGGGCGCCCCGCCGGCCCCCGCGACCGGCGGAAACCCCCCTGCCCCCGGCACCCCCGCTCCCGCAGTCCCCGCCCCCGTCCCCCAGCCCCCCGGCCCGGCCCCCGTCGTGGACGGCGCCGGCCTGGACAACCCGCGGTTGAAGGACATCGCCCAGCAACTGGTCTCCAGCGCCGAGAACTCCTCGCTCGACTGGCGCGCCCAGTACACCTACATCGAGGACATCCACGACGGGCGCGGCTACACCGGCGGGATCATCGGCTTCACCTCGGGCACCCACGACATGCTGCAACTCGTCCGGCACTACCGGGCCCTGAAGCCGGACAACGTGCTGGCCCGCTACCTCCCGGCCCTGGAGAAGGTCGACGGTTCCGCCTCGCACGCCGGCCTGGACCCGTCCTTCGTCGCCGACTGGCACCGGGCCGCCCAGGACCCGGCCTTCCAGCGGGCCCAGGACGACGAGCGCGACCGGGTCTACTTCGACCCGGCCGTCGGCCAGGCCAAGGCGGACGGCCTGCGCGCCCTGGGCCAGTTCATGTACTACGACGCCATCGTGATGCACGGACCGGGCAGCGACCGGCTCAGCTTCGGCGGCATCCGCGCCGCCGCCCTCGGCAAGGCCAAGCCGCCGTCCCAGGGCGGTGACGAGACCGCCTTCCTGAACGCCTTCCTCGACGCCCGCCGCGCGGCCATGAAGGCCGACCCCTCCCACCAGGACACCGGCCGGGTCGACACCGTCCAGCGCGTCTTCCTCAAGGCCGGGAACCTCACCCTGGCCACGCCGCTGCGCTGGACCGTCTACGGCGACTCCTACACCATCCGGTCCTGAGCCACCGACACCGGCAGCGTCACCGGCACCGGCACCGGCACCGGAACGGGTCGGCACGGACCCACGACCGGCACGGACTCACGGCCGGACGGCGAGCCCGTCCAGGGTGAGGCCGAGCAGCCGCTCCGCCTGCGGGCGGCGCTCGGCGCCCGCCGAGGTGAGGGCGATGCCTTCGAGGGCGGCGGCGAGGTCGGCGGGGCCGAGGTCGGTACGGATCACCCCGGCGGCCGCGCAGGCGTCCATCAGCGTGGCGACGGCGTCCCGGACCATCTCCCGGCTGCGACCGTAGGGGCTCGCCCCCGCCTCGGCGACGGCGCGCAGCGCGTCGATCATGCCGTACTTGGCCGTGACGTAGTCGAGGAAGAGGTGGGTCCAGGCGCGCAGGGCCTCCATCGGCGGATGCTCGGCGAGCAGCGCGGGCGCCGCCTCGCACAGCCGGGCCACCTCGTTCCGGTAGACCGCCTCGACCAGGGCCTCCCTGGTGGGGAAGTTGCGGTACAGGGTCGCGCTGCCCACGCCCGCCTCCTTGGCGACGCGCTCCATCTGCGCGTCCAGCCCCTGCGTCGTGAACACCCGCACGGCGGCGGCCAGGATCTTCTCCCGGTTGCGCCGCGCGTCGGCCCGCAGCGGGCGCTGGGTCCCGTCGTCCGTCACCGTTCCTCGTTCCTTCCTCGTCCCGTCCCGGTCCACCGGTCGGATTGCCAAACGGGGGCGCCCCCACTTAGCCTTCGGGAAAACGGGGGCGTCCCCGCTTTCACTCTACGTCGGCCCACCACCGGCGCACACCCAGGAAGGGAAGGCCGGCCATGTCGGGAATCCGGGGCAAGGTCGTCGCGATCACGGGTGCCAGCAGCGGCATCGGCGAGGCGACCGCCGCCCACCTCGCCGAACGCGGCGCCCTGCTCGTCCTCGGCGCCCGCCGCGAGGACCGGCTGAACGCGGTCGTCGACCGCATCACGGCGCGGGGCGGCACCGCCACCGGCGTCCTCGTCGACGTCACCCGCCGCGAGGACCTCCGACGGCTCACCGACACCGCCGTCGACCGGTTCGGCCGGCTCGACGTGCTCGTCTCCAACGCGGGCACGATGGCCGTCTCGCCGTTCGACGAGCTGCGCCAGGACGACTGGGACGCCATGGTCGCGACCCACGTCACCGGCCTCCTCAACGGCATCGCGGCCGCCCTGCCGCTCTTCCGCCACCAGCGCTCCGGGCACTTCGTCACCATCGGCTCCACCGCGGCCTACACCGTCAAGTCGCCGCAGGGTGTCTACGCGGCCACCAAGACGGCGGTGAAGGTCCTCACCGAGGGGCTGCGCCAGGAGTCGGGGCCCCACCTCCGGGTCACCCTCGTCTCCCCCGGCTTCACCCACACCGAGGGCATCGGCAAGGGCGCCGCCCCGGAGATCGCGGCGGCGATGGTCAGGCAGCGCGACGAGATCGCCATGCCGCCCTCCGCCGTCGCCGCCGCCGTCGGCTTCGCGATCGAGCAGCCGGAGGGGATCGACGTCGGCGAGATCGTGGTCCGGCCCACCGCGCAGGCCTGACCGCGCCCGCCCCAGGACCGCACCCACCGCAGGGCCGCGCCGATCGTCCGGATCGGGCGGCCCCCGTCACCCGACCGGCTCGGCCACCCGGCGGACGGCGGACCAGGCGGCCCGGCGGGTGGCGAACGGGTCGGCCACCGAGCGGGTGGGGGTGCCGAAGACCAGGGTGTCCCGCCGGTCCTCGGTGTAGGCGGGCCAGGGTCCGACGCCGGGGATCTCGGGCCGCCCGTCGTGGCAGTAGCCGATCCAGGCCGCACTGGCCGCCCGCGCCAGCGCGGCGTTGGCCGGGTTCCGGGACACCAGGGCCGCGTGGCGCAGATTGTCGAAGAAGAACAGGACGTCCTCGCCGTGGCTGCCGGTGCCGCCCGCGAAGACGTACGCGTAGGTCGGGGCAGTGGCGTTGGCGCTCCGGGCCGAGGCCAGGTCCAGCGCCGGGAAGCGGTACAGCGCGTCGGTGGTGACGGCGACCGCGATCCGCCGCGCCGGGTCGCGCGGCCGCTCGCGCCGGTACTCGGCGATCAGCCCGGTGACGTCGTGCCGGGCGATCCGCGAACAGCGGCGGGCGAACCCGGCCTCGCTCAGGCCCTCCCAGGAGGCCCGGTCGGCGTCGATGGTCCGGGTGGTCTCGTGCAGGGCGCTCCCGATCAGCAGCGGCACGCCCGGGGCCGCACCGGCCGCCAGGTCCGCGTAGCACCGCTCCTCGACCGGCCCGCCGTCGGCCGAGGGCTGGAACGCGAACCGGTCCCTGGCCCGCAACACCGCCTGGGCGTCCAGGAGTCGACCCACCGGTCGGGCGGCCAGCAGCTCCGGCCGGTCGGCCGGGACGCCCAGCAGCCGCAGCACCGCACCGGCCGCCTCCTCCGGCGACGTCGCGGCGGCCGGGCGGGGCGGCGGCGGACTGCTCAGGACGGCACGCCGGAACGGCGGTTCGGGCGCGCCCGCCGACAGCAGGGCCGCCACCCGGGAGGCGCCGCGCGAACCGCCCGCCAGGGTCAGGTTCGCCGGATCGCCGCCGAACGCCGCCACGTTGTCCCGCAGCCAGTCCAGCGCCGCCCACAGGTCCAGCAGCCCCACCCGGCCGGAGTCGGCGTACTCGGAACGGCCGGTCCAGGACAGGTCCAGGTGGCCGAGCACACCGAGGCGGTGGTTCACCGTCACCACCACCAGACCGCCCGCCCGGGCGAGCGCCGCCCCGTCGAACCTCGGCCAGTCGCCCGCGCCGAAGTCCGTGCCGCCGTGCAGCCAGACCAGCACCGGGCGGGCCGCCGGCGGGCGGACGCCCGGCGTCCAGACGTTCAGCACCAGGCAGTCCTCGCCCTGCGTGCCCGCCTCGGTTGGGATGCCGAACAGCGGCAGCAGCGGCACCACCGCCGGACGCGCCCCGAAGGCCTCGGCCAGCGGCCGCTGCGGGCAGGCCGGACCGTACGCCTCCGCCTCCCGCACCCCCGCCCAGCCCGGGTGCGGCCGGGGCGGCCGGAACCGTGCCCCGCCCCCGGTGCCCGCGGCGTACGGCACCCCGAGGAAGGCCACCACCCCGTCCGCCGCCACCCCGCGCACCCGGCCCGAGCCGGTCTCCACCACCGGTGCCCCGACGGCCCCCTCAGCGCGCATCGGCCGACTCCCGCAACCGGCCGAGGTCGACCTTGCCCGAGCCGGTGCGCGGCAGACCCGGCGTCGCCCGCAGCACCAGGCACTCGGCGGGCAGTCCGAGCTCGCGCAGCACCTCCAGCCACGCGTCCCGAAACGGTTCGGTGCGGCCCTCGACGAACACCACGGCGCTGTCGGCCGCCGTCGGCACCACCGCCGCCGGGCCGACCGCCGCCAGCCGCCGTTCGATCTCGTCCGGCAGGACCCGCTTGCCGTACAGCTTCAGCTGCCGGTCCTTGCGGCCCAGGACGTAGAGCATCCCGCGCTCCAGCCGCCCGAGGTCGCCGGTGTGCAGCACCTCCGGCACGCTGCGGCCCTCGGCCAGGTCGGCCCGGCCGGACGCGTAGCCCAGCATGACGTTGGGCCCCTCGTAGACGATCTCGCCGACGCCGTCCGCGCCGGCGCCCTCCAGCCGGATCCGCCCGCCCGGCACCGGCCGCCCGACCGAACCGAGGTGCTCGAAGAGCTCCTCCGGGTCGAGGCAGCACATCCGCGCCGTGGCCTCGGTCGCCCCGTACATCGGGCAGAACCCGCCGCCGTGCCCGGCCATCAGCCGCCCGAAGTGCTCGACCAGGGCCGGTTCCAGCGGGCCGCCGGCCTGGCAGGCGAGCCGCAGCGCGGGCAGCGCGTCCGGCCGCCAGCCGGTGCTGTGCAGCAGACGGTAGGTGAGCGGGACCGCCCCGAGGTCGGTCACACCCGTCCGGGCGGCGAGCTGCCAGAACCGCCGCGAGGTCGGGCTGAGCCGGGAGAGCACCAGCGGCGCGCCCGCCACCAGATGGGAGTTCACGACGGACAGGCCGAAGCTGTAGTCGAACGGGAGCGAGGTGATCCCGACGTCCTGCGGCCCGAGACCCAGCGCGGCCGCGACGGCGCCGGCGTTGGCCGCCAGGTTCGCGTACGACAGCCGGACGGCCTTGGGGCGGCCCAGCGAGCCCGAGGTGGTGATCAGCGCCGCCAGCTCCGGGTGGATCGCGCTCCCGGCGGCCTCCGTCCGGCCCAGCAGCCGCGCCCCGCACAGCTCACCGACGGGCCGGTACCCCGCCGGGACGGGCTCGTCACCCGCGTCGAGCGCGAACTCCGGCCGGTAGGCCGCGAGCAGGGCGTCCCGGGCGGCGAGGTCCGGCCGCTCCTTCACCAGGACGGCGTGGCCGAGGCCGAGGGCCCCCAGGTAGACCAGCAGACCGGCCGGGCCGCGCCCGGTCAGGATCGCGACCAGCGCCTTGTCCGGCCCGGCCAGGCCACGTCCGACCGCCGCCAGACCGGCGGCGACGGTCGACGCGGGCACGGCCTCGACGCCGTCCACCAGCACGGGCGCCGCCGCGAGCCGGAGCGCGTGCACCTCACGCCACCTGCGGGGCGGCCGCGGGCCGGGCGGCCAGCAGCCGGGCGATGCCGCGGACGGTACCGGCGGTGAACAGCTCGACCACGCCCAGCGGCACCGCGTACGCCTCCTGGACCGCGTGCAGGAAGGCCACCGCGACCAGCGAGTCCCCGCCCAGCTCGACGAAGTCGTCCAGGGCGCCGACCCGCGGCAGGCCGAGGAAACCGGCCAGCCGACCCGCCAGGTCCGCCTCCGGCCCGGCGCTCGGCGGCTCGTAGCGGGAGACCTCCGCGGCGCCCGACCCGGCCGCCCCGGCCGAGTCGGCCGGCTCGGCCACTTCTGCCGTGAGTTCCTCGAAGGTCCCGAGCGGCGGCGCGGGGAGCCGGACGACGGGCAGCACCGCGGGCTCGGCCTCCAGCCCGGCGGCGAGCAGCGAGGCGCGCAGGTCCTCGCGCACCTCCAGCGCCGTGGACATCTCGTCGAGCACCACCAGGACGCCGACCCCGTCGCCGGCCGGCACCACCGCCGCCTCCAGCACGCCCGGGTGGGCCGCGAGCGCCCGCTCGACCACCACCGTCGCTGCCGCCGTCGGTGCCGGTGCCGGTGCTGGCGCCGGTACCTGTACCGGCTTCTCGACTACCCCACCCATGACGCTCCAGTCCCTGGTCTCCGGCTTGTCGGCCACCAGTCTGCACAGCTGCTGACGGCCAGTCATATTCGCTCACCCCAATGGGTGATCTCCGTCGACCGGGTACCGCGCTCCGCCGCCCCAGCCACCAGGATGTCGGGTGCCGTCACCGATTCCGGAGGTCCGATGAGCCTCGCCGTCCGCCACACCCAGCGACTGGAGCGCCGCCGGACCCCGTTCCTCGCCTGCCGGGCGGACCCCCGGTTCTCCTACTGCCTGTACGTGCCGCCCCGGGCCCCGGCCGGACCCCGGCCGCTGCTGGTCGTCGTGCACGGGGACCGCCGCACCGCCGAGCGCTACCGGGACGCGCTCACGGACTTCGCCGACACCCACGGATGCGTCGTCCTCGCGCCGCTGTTCCCCGTCGGCGTCCCGGAACCGGAGGACGTGCTGAGCTACAAGCGGCTGCGCCGGCGCGAGGTCCGGTTCGACCTGGTGCTGCTGTGGATGGTCGAGGAGGCCGCCGCCCGGTGGCCGGTGCGATCGGACCGCTTCCTGCTGCACGGCTACTCCGGCGGCGGCCAGTTCGCCCTCCGCTTCTCCTATCTGCACCCGGAGCGGCTGGTCGGAGTGTCCGTCGGCGCCCCGAGCTCGATCACCCGGCTCGACCCGGCGCTGCCCTGGCCCGCCGGAATCGCGGACGTGGCCGAGAAGTTCGGCGTCGCGCACCCCCTGGGCGGGCCGCTACCGGTTCGGCCTCCGCTGCCGGTGCATGTGACCGTGGGGGAGCTCGACACCCGGCCGCTCCGCAGGCCCCTTGGCGCCACCCGGCTCGGCCAGGCCCTCGCCCTGCACCAGCACCTCCTGGAGCGGGGAGTCCCGGCGACCCTGGAGGTCGTCCCCGGCCTCGCCCACAACGGCTTCGCCCTACTGCCGGCCGCCACCCGGTTCCTGAGCACCCTGCTGCCCGGCGGGTGACCGACGGTCGACCACCGACCGCTCCGACCAGCGACCGCTCCGACCGCCGACCCCTCCGGCCGACACGCCACGGGCGGCGGACCATCACCCGCCCCCGCCGGGTTCCGCACCTACTGTCACCTTTGCACCGATTTGCACCGAACAGAAGCATTGTCGGACAGAAGCGGAGAACCCCTCATGAACCGTCACATCGGCCGAACCCTGGCGCTGCTCGCCGCCCTCGGCCTCGCCGCCGTCCCGACCGCGGCGAGCGCCGACGTCGTCTCCGGCGGCAACCACGGGACCGTCATCGTCGGCGACGGCAACCAGGTCGCCGGCTACGACATCATCGACGCCGGCCACGACGCCACCGTCGGCTCCCACAACGGTTCGAGCGGAGTGGGCGGCGGCGCCGTCGACGCGGCCCAGACGGCCGGCGGCAACTACGGGACGGTCATCGTCGGCGACGACAACCAGGTCGCCGGGGACGACGCCATCAACGCCCTGAACGACGCCACCGTCGGCTCCTACAACGGCTGACGCACCGGAACACCCCGTTCGACATTCGGAAAAAGCAGACCGAAAACGCAAAGAACCCCCGTCGGTTTCCCGACGGGGGTTCTTCACAATGATTGTTCGGCGGCGTCCTACTCTCCCACAGGGTCCCCCCTGCAGTACCATCGGCGCTGTGAGGCTTAGCTTCCGGGTTCGGAATGTAACCGGGCGTTTCCCTCACGCTATGACCACCGAAACACTATGAAACTGTCAACCGCACCCACACCGTGACCAGGCGTGGGGGTCGTTGTTTCAGAACAACACAGTGGACGCGAGCAACTGAGGACAAGCCCTCGGCCTATTAGTACCGGTCAACTCCACCCCTCACAGGGCTTCCATATCCGGCCTATCAACCCAGTCGTCTACTGGGAGCCTTACCCTCTCAAGGAGGTGGGAGTGCTCATCTCGAAGCAGGCTTCCCGCTTAGATGCTTTCAGCGGTTATCCCTCCCGAACGTAGCCAACCAGCCATGCCCTTGGCAGGACAACTGGCACACCAGAGGTTCGTCCGTCCCGGTCCTCTCGTACTAGGGACAGCCCTTCTCAACACTCCTACGCGCACAGCGGATAGGGACCGAACTGTCTCACGACGTTCTAAACCCAGCTCGCGTACCGCTTTAATGGGCGAACAGCCCAACCCTTGGGACCTACTCCAGCCCCAGGATGCGACGAGCCGACATCGAGGTGCCAAACCATCCCGTCGATATGGACTCTTGGGGAAGATCAGCCTGTTATCCCCGGGGTACCTTTTATCCGTTGAGCGACGGCGCTTCCACAAGCCACCGCCGGATCACTAGTCCCGACTTTCGTCCCTGCTCGACCCGTCAGTCTCACAGTCAAGCTCCCTTGTGCACTTACACTCAACACCTGATTGCCAACCAGGCTGAGGGAACCTTTGGGCGCCTCCGTTACTCTTTAGGAGGCAACCGCCCCAGTTAAACTACCCACCAGACACTGTCCCTGATCCGGATCACGGACCCAGGTTAGACATCCAGCACGACCAGAGTGGTATTTCAACGACGACTCCACCATGACTGGCGTCACGGCTTCAAAGTCTCCCACCTATCCTACACAAGCCGAACCGAACACCAATATCAAGCTATAGTAAAGGTCCCGGGGTCTTTCCGTCCTGCTGCGCGAAACGAGCATCTTTACTCGTAATGCAATTTCACCGGGCCTATGGTTGAGACAGTCGAGAAGTCGTTACGCCATTCGTGCAGGTCGGAACTTACCCGACAAGGAATTTCGCTACCTTAGGATGGTTATAGTTACCACCGCCGTTTACTGGCGCTTAAGTTCTCAGCTTCGCCCCGACGAATCAGAGCTAACCGGTCCCCTTAACGTTCCAGCACCGGGCAGGCGTCAGTCCGTATACATCGCCTTACGGCTTCGCACGGACCTGTGTTTTTAGTAAACAGTCGCTTCTCGCTGGTCTCTGCGGCCACCCCCAGCTCTGGCAGCAAGTGCCGTCACCAGGAATGGCCCCCCTTCTCCCGAAGTTACGGGGGCATTTTGCCGAGTTCCTTAACCATAGTTCACCCGAACGCCTCGGTATTCTCTACCTGACCACCTGAGTCGGTTTGGGGTACGGGCCGCCATGAAACTCGCTAGAGGCTTTTCTCGACAGCATAGGATCATCCACTTCACCACAATCGGCTCGGCATCAGGTCTCAGGCTCATGTTGTGCGGATTTGCCTACACAACGCCCTACACCCTTACCCCGGGACAACCACCGCCCGGGCTGGACTACCTTCCTGCGTCACCCCATCGCTCACCTAGTACAGACTTGGTCCAGCGGCTCCACCACGTCCCTTTGTCCGAAGACTCCGGGCCGGCTTCACGGCTTTAGCATCACCTGGTTCAGCGTTGGCGCTTCAAAGCGGGTACGGGAATATCAACCCGTTGTCCATCGACTACGCCTGTCGGCCTCGCCTTAGGTCCCGACTTACCCTGGGCAGATCAGCTTGACCCAGGAACCCTTGGTCAATCGGCGCAAGAGTTTCCCACTCTTGTATCGCTACTCATGCCTGCATTCTCACTCGTGTACCGTCCACGACTGGTTTCCACCGCCGCTTCACCCGGCACACGACGCTCCCCTACCCATCACAGCAGGCGTTGGCCCTTCATGCTGCAATGACACGACTTCGGTGATGTGCTTGAGCCCCGCTACATTGTCGGCGCGGAATCACTTGACCAGTGAGCTATTACGCACTCTTTCAAGGGTGGCTGCTTCTAAGCCAACCTCCTGGTTGTCTCTGCGACTCCACATCCTTTCCCACTTAGCACACGCTTAGGGACCTTAGTCGGTGTTCTGGGCTGTTTCCCTCTCGACCATGGAGCTTATCCCCCACAGTCTCACTGCCACGCTCTCACTTACCGGCATTCGGAGTTTGGCTAAGGTCAGTAACCCGGTGAGGCCCATCGCCTATCCAGTGCTCTACCTCCGGCAAGAAACACGTGACGCTGCACCTAAATGCATTTCGGGGAGAACCAGCTATCACGGAGTTTGATTGGCCTTTCACCCCTAACCACAGGTCATCCCCCAGGTTTTCAACCCTGGTGGGTTCGGTCCTCCACGAAGTCTTACCTCCGCTTCAACCTGCCCATGGCTAGATCACTCCGCTTCGGGTCTTGGGCATGCAACTGTATCGCCCTGTTCGGACTCGCTTTCGCTACGGCTACCCCACACGGGTTAACCTCGCTACACACCGCAAACTCGCAGGCTCATTCTTCAAAAGGCACGCAGTCACGAGACACACAGCAAGCTGCATGTCCGACGCTCCCACGGCTTGTAGGCACACGGTTTCAGGTACTATTTCACTCCGCTCCCGCGGTACTTTTCACCATTCCCTCACGGTACTATCCGCTATCGGTCACCAGGGAATATTTAGGCTTAGCGGGTGGTCCCGCCAGATTCACACGGGATTTCTCGGGCCCCGTGCTACTTGGGAGTTCTTCAAACGAGCCGTACAGATTTCGCCTACGGGGGTCTTACCCTCTACGCCGGACCTTTCGCATGTCCTTCGACTACCTGTACGGTTTCTGACTCGCCGACCGGCCGGCAGACCGGTCAAGAAAAATCCCACGACCCCATGAGCGCAACCCCTGCCGGGTCTCACACGCTCATGGTTTAGCCTCATCCGGTTTCGCTCGCCACTACTCCCGGAATCACGGTTGTTTTCTCTTCCTGCGGGTACTGAGATGTTTCACTTCCCCGCGTTCCCTCCACATACCCTATGTGTTCAGGTATGGGTGACAGCCCATGACGACTGCCGGGTTTCCCCATTCGGAAACCCCCGGATCAAAGCCTGGTTGACGGCTCCCCGGGGACTATCGTGGCCTCCCACGTCCTTCATCGGTTCCTGGTGCCAAGGCATCCACCGTGCGCCCTTAAAAACTTGGCCACAGATGCTCGCGTCCACTGTGCAGTTCTCAAACAACGACCAGACACCCACACTCAGCAGCCCGAAGACCACCTCGCATGAGACCGGCATCTCTGAAGCAACGACCATACGGCCGTTCCCTCAGGACCCAACAACGTGCCCGAAACACCCCATCAACAATCCGTTTTCCACGCCGAAGCAGTACTGGCGGATGCCAACCAAGTGTGCCGAATAGTCAACGTTCCACCCATGAGCAACCGTGCAGAACATTCGCCTGCAAGCGGCATAGTGCTCCTTAGAAAGGAGGTGATCCAGCCGCACCTTCCGGTACGGCTACCTTGTTACGACTTCGTCCCAATCGCTGGTCCCACCTTCGACGGCTCCTCCCCTTACGGGTTAGGCCACCGGCTTCGGGTGTTACCGACTTTCGTGACGTGACGGGCGGTGTGTACAAGGCCCGGGAACGTATTCACCGCAGCATGCTGATCTGCGATTACTAGCAACTCCAACTTCATGGGGTCGAGTTGCAGACCCCAATCCGAACTGAGGCCGGCTTTTTGGGATTCGCTCCGCCTCGCGGCATCGCAGCCCTTTGTACCGACCATTGTAGCACGTGTGCAGCCCAAGACATAAGGGGCATGATGATTTGACGTCGTCCCCACCTTCCTCCGAGTTGACCCCGGCAGTCTCCTGTGAGTCCCCATCACCCCGAAAGGCATGCTGGCAACACAGAACAAGGGTTGCGCTCGTTGCGGGACTTAACCCAACATCTCACGACACGAGCTGACGACAACCATGCACCACCTGTATACCGACCACAAGGGGGCGACTATCTCTAGCCGTTTCCGGTATATGTCAAGCCTTGGTAAGGTTCTTCGCGTTGCGTCGAATTAAGCCACATGCTCCGCTGCTTGTGCGGGCCCCCGTCAATTCCTTTGAGTTTTAGCCTTGCGGCCGTACTCCCCAGGCGGGGAACTTAATGCGTTAGCTGCGGCACCGACGACGTGGAATGTCGCCAACACCTAGTTCCCAACGTTTACGGCGTGGACTACCAGGGTATCTAATCCTGTTCGCTCCCCACGCTTTCGCTCCTCAGCGTCAGTAATGGCCCAGAGATCCGCCTTCGCCACCGGTGTTCCTCCTGATATCTGCGCATTTCACCGCTACACCAGGAATTCCGATCTCCCCTACCACACTCTAGCCTGCCCGTATCGAATGCAGACCCGGGGTTGAGCCCCGGGCTTTCACATCCGACGCGACAGGCCGCCTACGAGCTCTTTACGCCCAATAATTCCGGACAACGCTCGCACCCTACGTATTACCGCGGCTGCTGGCACGTAGTTAGCCGGTGCTTCTTCTGCAGGTACCGTCACTTGCGCTTCTTCCCTGCTGAAAGAGGTTTACAACCCGAAGGCCGTCATCCCTCACGCGGCGTCGCTGCATCAGGCTTTCGCCCATTGTGCAATATTCCCCACTGCTGCCTCCCGTAGGAGTCTGGGCCGTGTCTCAGTCCCAGTGTGGCCGGTCGCCCTCTCAGGCCGGCTACCCGTCGTCGCCTTGGTAGGCCATTACCCCACCAACAAGCTGATAGGCCGCGGGCTCATCCTGCACCGCCGGAGCTTTACACCCGGGACCATGCGGTCCCAGGTCATATCCGGTATTAGACCCCGTTTCCAGGGCTTGTCCCAGAGTGCAGGGCAGATTGCCCACGTGTTACTCACCCGTTCGCCACTGATCCACCCCGAAGGGCTTCACCGTTCGACTTGCATGTGTTAAGCACGCCGCCAGCGTTCGTCCTGAGCCAGGATCAAACTCTCCGTGAATGATTACCCGTAATCGGGTCGGCACTCGCGTCGAGCGGCACGGCAACCACCGGAATAGGGCGGCCCCGCGCACTGCGTCCTCGCTAGTGTTTTACTTCAAAAGGAATCTCCAACCCCGGAAGAATCCGAGGCCGGGGATGTCAACATATCTGGCGTTGACTTTTGGCACGCTGTTGAGTTCTCAAGGAACGGACACTTCCTTCAGGCGGCTTTCACACCGGCCCTCCGGGCGCTTCGTTCTTTCGTGTTCCCAGCCTATCAGATGTTTTCCGTGCCGTTCCCGGCGCTTCCTTCATCCAACTCGCTGCTGTCTTCTGCGGCTTGACGCCCCGTCCGACGTTCCAAACTCTAGCCGACCCCCGCTCCGAAAAGCGAATCCGGCCGCAATCCCCACAAATGGACACGACAAAGAAACCCGAAGCCGGGTGACGATGTTATTTCCAGAGGATTGGCCGCCTCGGGACCGTCCGCGCTGTTGCGTGTCCGGTGCTCCCTGCCAGGCGACTGGGCGACAGTACTCCGCCTGCGCGCCCAGAACAAATCGCGCCCGGCCGGGCCGGGAGCACCGCCGGGGTGCGGCCGCGGCCTCGGTCGCGGGGGCGGACAGACCTCCCCGCGACCGGGGCGCGTCAGGTGACGCGGAGGGCCTCGGTGAGACGGTCGGCCGCCTCGACGACCGTCTGCGAGAGCAGGGCTCCGGGGTGGCGGGTGAGCCGTTCGATCGGACCGGAGACGGTGACGGCGGCCACCACCCGGTTGGCCGGGCCCCGGACCGGCGCGGAGACGGACGCGACGCCCAGCTCGCGTTCCCCGATCGACTGGGCCCAGCCCCGGCGCCGGACACCGCTCAGCGCCGTCGCCGTGAAGCGGGCCCCCTGGAGGCCCCGGTGGAGCCGCTCGGGCTCCTCCCAGGCCAGCAGGACCTGGGCGGCGGCGCCGACCTTCATCGGGAGGGTGACCCCCACCGGGACGGTGTCGCGCAGGCCGGAGAGTCGCTCGGCGGCGGCCACGCAGATCCGGACGCCGCCCTGCCGGCGGTAGAGCTGGGCG
The DNA here is from genome assembly GCF_054031055.1 of Kitasatospora sp. cg17-2. Classification (NCBI taxonomy): domain Bacteria; kingdom Bacillati; phylum Actinomycetota; class Actinomycetes; order Kitasatosporales; family Streptomycetaceae; genus Kitasatospora; species Kitasatospora sp. cg17-2. Next base: position 8,328,390 of record NZ_CM132923.1, on the reverse strand, counting down.
CTCTCCCCACTGACGTCGCGCAGCCGGGCGAGGACCGGACCGGCGGCCGCCAGCAGCCGGTCCTCCCCGGCGGCCGCCGAGAGCTCGCCGAGCCGGGGGCCGAGGATGAAGCGGCCCTCCACGTCCCGGGCGACCAGCCGGTGCTGTTCGAGTGCGACGGCGAGCCGGTGCGCCGTGGGCCGGGCCAGGCCGGTCACCGCGACGAGTCCGGCCAGGGTGGCCGGACCGGCCTCCAGGGTGCCGAGGATCGAGGTGACCTTGTCGAGCACGCCGACGCCGCTCGTGTTCTCCATGGGATGTCTCCGTCTCAGGTCCCGCGAGCCGCCCGGGGCGCGCTCGCGGAGGCCCCCCGCGGGGAGCCGGGGGGTGGTCAGCGAGGGCGGGCCGCAGAAGTCGGCCGATTGGCTGCGCCGGGCACGAGACGGGTACGCGAAAGGTCCGGGACGGGAAGCGCCCGGGGGAAGGACAGCACAGAGAGCACCGTGTCTCCTCATCTTTCCCGCGCCACATTGGCGACAGGCCGGAGTTGGCACTGATCCCGCACGGCACGGCGCGTACTTCGGACGCCGGGTCGAACGGGGAGCTGCCGGGGCTTCGTAGGGCCGGTCCCTCCACCCCTCTGGATGATTCGCGAGGAACGATACAAGACTCCCCCTCCCGCCCGCCAAGCCCGCCCCCCGGCTGCGGCCGGGCAGTGCCCGCGCCCGGCCCGGCGCTGTCGGCGCGGTGTCCTACAGTCGGGCCGCATGACGACCTTGATCACCGAGGGCGGCCCGGTCGCGGCCGACACGACGGTCACCCGCGTCGGCGGCGTGCCGCTCGCCCCGCCCGGCACCGCCTGGCCGTCCTGTGCCGATTGCGGCGGCCCGCTGCAGTTCCTCGCGCAGATCGTGCTGGACGGGTCCGGCGCCGCCGTCACCGGAGGTCCGGGGCAGCAGGACCGGCTGCTGGTGCTGTTCGCCTGCCAGAACCGTCCGGGTGTCTGCCAGGACTGGGAGGCCCGCTCGGGCGCCAACCTCGCACTGGTCCTCCCGGCCCAGGGGCTGGTGCCGATCCCCCTTCCGGGGCCGGCCGACCTCGACGAGAACGGGGAGGAGGACGACACCCCGGACGACCCCGACGAGAACGACCCCGACGAGGACGAGTTCGAGGACGACGAGGACGACGACGAGGACGAGGTCCTGCTCCTCGGCGCCACCCGCGCCGTCGAACCCCAACTCCTCCCGGACGCCCCGGACTTCGACAGCGCCCGCGCCGCCTGGGCGGCCCGGACCGGCCGTCCCCGGAACCACGTCCTCGGCCAGCTCAACGGCACACCCGCCTGGCTCCAGTACGACCGGACGCCGAGCTGTGCGACCTGCGCGGAGCCGATGCGGCTCGCCGTCCAGCTCCAGGAGGGCCCCGATCCCCTCACCGCCATGAACTTCGGCAGCGGCCGGGCCTACGCCTTCACCTGCTCCCCCTGCTCCGACGCGGCGTTCCTCTGGCAGTGCTGAACCCCGAGGGCCTTCCGGGCCCCTGAATCACGCCCCCGCCGCTCTCGCCCTCACCCGGTCCGGCCGCCGGCGCGCTGGGCCCGGTGGGCGGCGACGCGGACGCGGGTGGCGCAGCGCGGTGTGCAGAAGCGCTGCGGGTCGCGGCGGCCGGCGTCGATGAAGAAGCGGTCGCAGCCGGGTGCGGCGCACCGGCCCCAGGCGCAGGAGCCGCGTTCGCTCAGCCACAGGCCGAGGGCGAGGGCGGCGGTGGAGAGCAGCCAGTGGGTGAGGCCGGCGGCGGGGGGTGCCTGGGTGTGCAGGGACCAGGGCCGGCCGGGGAGGCGGACGAGGCGGGGGCGGGCCGGGTACTGGTCGAGCAGGGTGTTGATCGCCTCGGCGGCCTCGTCCTCGTCGCGTGTGCCGAGGATGCGGATCAAGTGGTCCGTGGCGGTGCGGAGTTCCCGGGCGTCGGCGTCGGTGAGCCGGAAGGGCGGCCCGCCGTGGCGTTCCAGGAGGCCCTGGAGTTCGGCGGCGCCCGCTTCCGGGTCGGCCCGGACGGTGTTCGCGAGTTCGGTGACGAAGTGCAGGCCGCGGGGGTTGCCGCCGCTGAGGTCGTCGGTCATGGCGTGGTCTCTCCGATCGTCCGCCGCAGCTTCCCACGGTGCCGCGCTCCCGCTCCTACCCGCTCATGGTAACTTCGAAATCGAATATTAGCCGTTACAACGGTCTGGAGTGGCATGCGACCCGTGCGATCCCGATTCCCCGCGGCGACGCCCGTACTGATCGTCGGCGGAGGCCCGGTCGGCCTGACCCTGTCCCTCCTGCTCTCCGCCCACCGCGTGCGGCACCTGCTGGTCGAGGCCCGTCCCGGCACCTCGCTGCACCCCAAGGCCCGTGGGGTTTCGGCACGTTCGATGGAGATCTTCCGGAGCCTCGGCCTGGAGGAGGAGATCCGGCGGGCCGGGCTCCCGGCCTCGCACGTGCGCTTCTACCGGGGCCGGAGCCTGGTCGACCCGGACTTCGTCCGCACCGAAGCGGCGCACGGGCCGACGGACAGGACGGCGGACGGGGCGGCGGCGGGGGCCGAACGCACCCCCGCGCCGGGCCTGATCTGCTCCCAGGACGCCCTGGAGGCCGTGCTGCTCCGCCGGGCCCGTGAACTCGCCCCCGACGCCGTCGAGTTCGCCACCCGCCTGGTCGCCTTCACCGAGGACGGGCAGGGTGTACTGGCGACCCTGGAGGGCCGGGCCACCGGTCACCGACGGACCGTGCGCGCCGACTGGCTGGTCGGCTGCGACGGCGCGGCGAGCACCGTCCGCTCCGGTGCCGGGATCGCGATGGAGGGGCCGACCGGCCTCGGCCACTACCTCAGCGTCCGCTTCGAGGCGCCGCTCGGCGAGGTCGTGGCCGACCGGGCCAGTGCCTCGTACTTCCTCACCGAGCCGGGCCGCGGCGGCTTCATGGCCGTGGACAACGACCGCCACTGGATCTACCAGTACCCGTTCGACCCCGTGGCCGGCGGAGTCCCCGAGGCCCTGGGCGACCATCGGCAGCTGGCGCGCCTGGTCCGGGAGGCCGCCGGCCTGCCGGACCTGGACGTCACCGTCCGGGACACCATGACCTGGCGGATGGACGCCCGGCTCGCGGAGTCCTACCGCCGCTCCCGGGTGCTGCTCGCGGGCGACGCCGCCCATGTGGTGCCCCCGACCGGCGGGCACGGGATGAACACCGGGATCGGCGACGCGGACAATCTGGCCTGGAAGCTCGCCTCCGTCGTCACGGGGACCGCCGGCCCGGCCCTGCTGGACAGCTACCAGGACGAACGCCGCCCGCTGGCCCGGCAGGTCATCGACCACTCGCTGGACAACTCCCGTGCCCGGAACGGCTATCGGATCGACGACGAGTTGCTGCTCACGGCGGCGTACCGCTCCACGGCCGTCATCCCCGACACCGCGCCCGACCCCCGCACCGATCCGACGCCGCGGCCGCCGCTGGACCCGGGCCGCGAGCACCCGGACGGCGTGCCCGGGAGCCGCCTCCCGCACCTCCGGCCGGCCGGCGGGAACGGCGCCGCGTCCACCCTGGACCTGCTCGGCCGGGGCTTCACCCTGCTCACCCCGGCCCCGGACGCCGCCTGGCAGCGGCAGGCCGACCTGGCCGGGGCGGCGGGCCTGCCGGTGACCGTGCGCCCGCTCGCGGACGACGCGCCCGGGACCGCCGCGCAGTGGACCGGGGCGTTCGGCGTCCCCGCCACCGGGGCGGTCCTGGTCCGGCCCGATGCCCACATCGCCTGGCGGGCGCCGCGCCCACCGGCGGACGGGGCCGAACTGCTCGGCGTCCTGCGGCGGATCCTCTCGGCGGAGCCGCCTGCCGATCGCGCGGTCTAAGCCCTCCTCCGTCGGGATCACGCCGGGCGGTACCGCGCCACGATCCCCCCGACCGCCCGCAGCAGCCGCTCCCCCACCCGGTCGACGCTCCCGTTCTGGGCGCTGACCTGCGCGCCTTCGAGCAGGAAGGTGATCTCGGCCGCCGCCTGCTCGGGGTCGGACAGTCCGGCCCGCGCGCAGACGGCGGTCAGCCGCCGGGCCTGGTGCTCCTTGTGGCCCTCGATCACCTGGCGCGCGGGGTGGGAACGGTCGGGCAGCTCGGCAAGGGAGTTGATGAACGGGCAGCCCCGGTACGAGACCGCCGGCAGTCCCTCGGCGATGAAGCGGGCCAGGCCCAGGATCTGTTCCTCGGGCCGGTCCGGGTGCTCGGCCTCGACCCGGTCGAACGCCGCCCGATAGTCGGCGGCGACGATCCGCAGCCACTCCGCGACCAGGGCGTCCTTGGTCTCGAAATGGCGGTAGATCGCCATTTTGGTGGTCTCGGCCTTCTCGGCGATCGCCTGGACGCCCACCCGCCGGATCCCCTCGCTCTGGAAGAGCTCCTCGGCGGCGTCGAGGATGCGCTCGCGCGGCGGCAGTTTCGCCACCCGGCTCGGCCTTCTGACGGGCGTTGTCATGGCTGTTCGTGGCCTCCGGTCGGTTGCGGCCGCTGAGCGTCCCCAGGGTGCTGCTACGGTACCAGTCCGTTCCACGCGATACCGATCGGTATCGTCAAGGACCGGGCGGTACCGTCAGCGATTTCCGGGAGGGACCATGGACATCACCGAGTACGTGCGCCACGACGCGGTGGGGCTCGCCGAACTCGTCGCCCGGGGGCAGGTGACCCCCGCCGAACTGGAGGCGGCCGCACGGGAGGCCGAGCGGGCGGTCGGCCCGCGGATCAACGCCGTCGTGGAGACCTGGCCGGCCGAGGACGCGCCCCGCCCCGGCAGCACCCCGCTGGCCGGGGTCCCGTTCCTGGTCAAGGACCTCGGGGTGGACGCGGCCGGGCGGCGGTCGGAGCTCGGCAGCCGCCTCGCCGCCGGCCGGGTCGCCGCCGACGACTCCACCCTGATGACGCGCCTGCGCCGGGCCGGCCTGGTGACCTTCGGGCGCACCGCCACCCCGGAGATGGCCTACAGCACCACCACCGAACCCGTGCTGTACGGCGCGACCCGCAACCCCTGGGACCTCACCCGCAGCGCCGGCGGCTCCAGCGGCGGCGCGGGCGCGGCCGTCGCCGCCGGGATCGTGCCGATCGCGCACGCCACCGACGCCGCGGGCTCGATCCGCGTCCCCGCCGCCTACAACGGCCTGTTCGGACTCAAGCCGACCCGCGGCCGGGTGCCGATGGGCCCGGCCGTCGACGAGATCTTCAACGGCCTGGCCGTGCACGGCAGCGTCAGCCGGACGGTGCGCGACAGCGCCGCCCTGCTCGACCTGGTCCGGGGCCCCGAGCCGGGCGACCCGTACGCCGCACCGGAGCCGGCCCGCCCGTACGCGGAGGAGGTCACCCGGGAGCCGGGAGCGCTGCGGATCGGCGTGCTCACCCGGCCGTGGGGCGGGCGGCCCGTCGCCCCGCCGGTCGCCGAGGCGCTGGCGCGCACCGTGCTGCTGCTGGAGTCGCTCGGCCACCGGGTGACCGAGGCCGAGGCCGGACTCGGCGTCGACTGGGAGGAGTTCGTCCTCGCCAACGCCCGCCTGTGGACGGTGAACCTCACCGCCTGGATCGACGAACTGGCCGCCGCCCTCGGCCGGCCGGTCGACTCCTCGACCCTCGAAGCGCCCACACTCGCCGGCTACCACTACGGGCGGCGGGTGGGCGGCACCGAGTTCGTGACGGCCCTGGCGGTCCGCAACCGGGTCTCCCGCGGCCTGGCCCGGACCTTCGAGGCGTACGACGTCCTGCTCTCCCCGACCGTGCCGGACCTGCCGGTGCCCCTCGGCACCCACGGCCGGGGCGCGGAGGCCCTGGACGGCCTCGGCTGGCTCCGGCGGATCCTCGAACTCTCGCCGTTCACCGCGGCGTTCAACGTGGCGGGCACGCCCGCGATGTCCGTGCCGCTGGCGGCCGACACCGGGACGGGGCTCCCGATCGGCATGCAGTTCGCCGCCGGGTACGGGCTCGAAGGCCGCCTGTTCCGCCTCGCCGGACAGCTCGAACGGGCGAACCCGTGGTCGGAGCGGAGGCCCGCGGTGTGGGCGGGGCACCGTCGCGGCCGCTGAAAGGGCCCCGGGCCGGGGTCCTCGGCCCCGGCCCCGGCCGACTCACTCCGCCAGGACGGTGGCGATGCGGCGGATCAGCTCGCGGCCGCGCGCCCGGTCCGCGACGTCCACGACCGTCAGCACCTCCGGGTTCGCGGCCGCCCACAGCATCGCGACATGGACGAGCAGGGCGAACAGGACCTCGGGCTCGAACCGGGTCGAGACCCGGCCGTCGGCCTGCCCCCGGGCGATCTCGCCGCTGCGTCTGTGCACCTCGGCCACGGCGAGCTCGTTGAAGGCGTCACCGTGCTCCAGCCGCTGCCAGGTGATGATCCGGGGCAGGTCCGGGTACTCGGCGTAGAGGTCGCCCAGACCGGCCGCGAACCCGGGCAGGTCGTCGACGTCGAGCGGCACGCTCGCCACGATCTGCTCGACGATCCCGTTCCAGACCGCGTCGAACAGACCGGCCTTGTTGCCGAAGTAGTGGTAGATCTGCGCCTTGTTGCTCCGCGCGGCGGCGGCGATGCGGTCGACACGCGCGCCGTTCAGCCCGTGTGCGGCGAACTCGGCCCGGCCGGCCGCGATGAGTCTCCGCTTGGTGGCTTCGGCGTCGCGCTCCATGCACCCTGCTCCTAACTAACCGTTTACTTGACAGGTTCACCAGGGCCACAGTGTAATCAACTAACCGTCCAGTTGAATATGGTCGCGGGCGCGCGCCTTCGGGGCAGGGGAGGGAACCGGGGTTGGAACCGGGCATGGTGATGGTCGGTCGGGACGGCGAGCGGGCGCGGCTGTCCGCGTTCGTGCTGGCCCCCGACGGACAGGCCCTGGTCCTCCGGGGCGAGGCGGGCGTCGGCAAGAGCACCCTGCTCGACCTGGCGGCGCGGCTCGCGGCCGAGGACGGGCAACTGGTCGTCCGCGCCACCGGGGTCGAGGCGGAGAGCGGGCTGCCGCACGCCGGGCTGCACCAGCTCCTCTACCCGCTGCTCCCGACCTCCGACGATCGGCCCTGCGACGGTCGGCCGTTCGACGACCGGCCCACCGACCACCGGCTGTCCGACGACCGGCCCTCCGGTGCTCCGCAGCTGGGCGCCGCCGCCCGCGCCGCCTTCGACGCCGTCTTCGGCCGGCCCGACGGACCGCCACCGCCGGTCATGGCGCTCGGCATCGCCGTCCTCGACCTGCTCTCCTGGACGGCGTCGAAGGGCCGCCCGGTGCTGCTCGTCCTCGACGACGGCCAGTGGCTGGACGAGGCCAGCGCCGAGGTGTGCGGATTCGTCGGCCGCCGACTGGCCGGCCGCCCCGGCGTCAAGCTCCTGGTGGCCGTCCGCGGCGACACCGCCTCGCCGTTCGACACCGCGGCGCTGCCGGAAGCCCCGATCGGCGCCCTCGCCGACGCGGACGCCACCCGCCTGCTGGACCTGCACCACCCGCGGCTCGGCCGGCAGGTCCGCGGGCTCGTCCTGGAACAGGCCGGCGGCAACCCGCTCGCCCTGCTGGAACTGCCCGCCCACCTCGCCGACGGACCGGGCGACCGGGCCGGCCAGGACCTCCTCGGCCTGCACGGCGTACCGCTCCCCCGGCGGATCCAGGAGATCTACGCCGCCCGCCTCGCCCGCCTCGGCGACACCGTCCGGGCGGAACTGCTCCGGGGCGCCCTCGACGGAGCGGCGGCCCGGCCCGGCGACGGCCCGGCGTCGATCGCGCGCTACCGCATGCGCGAGGTCGACGAGGCCGTCGCGTGCGGCCTGCTGGTCGTCGAACCGGGCGCCGGCGAGTTCGCGTTCCGGCACCCGCTGGTGCGGTCGAGCGTCGTCCAGCTCGCCACGCCCGACCAACGCCGCGCCGCCCACCGGGTGCTGGCGCAGCTGCACCGGGAGTACCCGGAACGGCGCGCCATCCATCTGGCGGCCGCCACCGTCGACCCCGAGGAGGGCGTGGCCGCCGACCTGGAGGCCGCCGCCCGGTCGGCCACCCGGCGCGGCGGCGCGCGGCTGGCCGTCTCCTGGCTGACCCGCGCCGCGGAACTGAGCGAGACCCGGGTCGACCGGTCCCGCCGGCTCGGCGAGGCGGCGTACGTCGCCGGGCAGACGGACCACCTCGGCCGGGCGCGCAGCCTCGCGCTGGCCGCCGCCCCCGGCACGGACGAGAGCCCCGCCGCCGTCCTCGCCGACTCCTACCTGGCGCTGTACCGGGACGGCGAGGTCAGGGCCACCCACCGCCGGATCGTCGCGGCCGTCGAGCGGCTCCGGGACTCCCCGGACCGCGGCCACCACCTCCCCGGCCTCGCTGACCGCCACGACCTCCCCGGCCGCGCCGACCGCGCCGACCGAGGACCCGACCGCCCCGACGAGGTGCTCGACCGGCTCGTCAGCCTCCTGCTCGCCGTCAGCCAGTACGCCGGGGACCGCGCCACCTGGCGGCGCACCCACGAGGTCCTCGCCACCCTCGGCGACCTCGCCACCGAACGCGCGTGGATGTACGGCAGCACCTGGAGCGACGTCGTCCGGCACGGCTCCGGCTGGTCCCGACGGGTGGAGCGGGCCTCGGCCGGCCTGGAGGAGCAGGACCCGTGGGACGTCACCCGCCTCGCCGTGTCGGCCTACCACCTCGACGTCCTGAGCCCGCTGCGCCCCTACCTGGAGCGCGTCGTGGACCGCGAACTCGACACGGGCGCCATGTCCAGCGGCATCGTCATGCTGCACCTGGTCCTGCTCGACCAACTGGCGCTCGGCCAGTGGGACGCCGCCGAACGCACCGGGCACCGCGCCCTCGCTCTGGCCACCGAGCGCGGCCACGGTCTCTTCGCCCACCAGACCCGCGCCTACCTGGCCCAGCTCGCCGCCGTACGCGGCCGTACGGCGGAGGCCCGCGAGCTGCAGACCGCCGTCGAGGCGTGGGCCCGACCGCGCGGCGTCGGATTCCTGACCCAGATCGCCGACGCCGTCGGCGCCACCGCCGCGCTGAGCGCCGGCGACTACGAGACCGCGTTCCTGCACGCCATCGGCATCACGCCGCCGGGAGCGTTCCGGCCCTACGCCTACCAGGCCTCGCGGACCCTGCTGGACCTCGTCGAGGCCGCCCTGCACACCGGCCGCGCCGAACAGGCCCGGGCCCACGCGCTGGCCGCGCGGGACGCCGGCCTGCCCGACCTCTCCCCCCGGCTGGCCCTGGTCACCCACGGCGCCCTGGCCATGACGGCCGAGGACGACGTCGAGGCCTCGGCCCACTACGCCCGCGCCCAGTCCCACCCGGCCGCCGAGCGCTTCCCCTTCGAACTGGCCCGGATCCGGCTCGCCCACGGCATCGCCGTCCGCCGCCTCCACGGCGCCGCGGCCGCCCGGCTCCCGCTCACCCAGGCCGCGAAGGCCTTCGACCGCCTCGGCGCCCCCGCCTGGTCCGCCCGCGCCCACGCCGAGCTCCGGGCCGCCGGCGTCGCACCCCAGGCCCCCGCCCCCACCTCGGTCCCGCTGACCTGGCAGGAACGCCGCGTCGCCGAACTCGCCGCCGGAGGCCTGACCAACAAGGAGATCGGCGAACAGATGCGCCTCTCCCCCCGCACCGTCAGCGCCCACCTCTACCGCGCCTTCCCCAAGCTCGGCATCACCACCCGCGCCGCCCTCCGCGACGCCCTCACCCGCGTCTCGCAACCGACCCCGGCACCCTGAGCACGGCGGCGGTCATCGGCCCGGTCGGCCGAGTTCCTCGGCGAGGCCGACGACGATGCCCTCGGGGCCCCGGACGTAGCAGAGCCGGTAGACGTTCTCGTACTGGACGATCTCGCCGACGAGTTCGCCGCCGCGGGCGCGCAGGCGGGTGACGACGTCCTCGAGGTCGTCGACGGCGAACATGACGCGGCGCAGGCCGAGCGTGTTCGCCGGGGCGTCCCTCGGCTCGGGGGCGATCGCCCTCGGCCGGTGGAACCTCGCCAGCTCGACCCGGCCGGGGCCGTCCGGGACCCGCAGCATCGCGACGTCCTGGCGGACGTCGTGGAGTCCGATGACCCGCTCCGCCCCGGGCCAGTCCAGCGGCCCCGACCCCTCCAGTTCCATCCCCAGCTCGACGAAGAACGCGACGACGGCGTCGAGGTCCTCGACGACGATGAGGACGTTGTCCATGCGCCGGACCGCCATGAGGGGCCTCCTGGGTGGGTGCGGAACTCCGGCCACGGTAACCGGCGGACGGCCGCGACCCCGGCCAGGCCACCCGTTCGGATGCGGCGTGCGCCCGGCTGGGGGCGCGGAAGTCCGGGGCAGCCCCGAGGCTGGAGTGGGCTTCGGCCCGCACGGTTTCCGGCACGCCCCGACGGCTTCCGGCACGCCTCGACGGTTTCCGGCACGCCTCGACATCGACGCAGGAGGACATCATGACGACCAAGGCCAGCATCGTCTTCGCCCACGGACTCTGGGCCGACGGCTCGTGCTTCAACAAGCTCGTCCCCACGCTCCAGGCCGAGGGCCACACGGTGTCGTGCTCGCAGCACGGCCTCGACTCGCTGGCGGGCGACGTCGCGTGCGTCACCCGCTCCATCGACCATGTACCCGGCCCGGTGGTGCTCGTCGGCCACTCCTACGGCGGCACCCTGATCACCAAGGCCGGCGTGCACGACCGCGTGGGCGCGCTGGTCTACATCGCCGCCCTCGCCCCCGACGAGGAGGAGACCTCACAGGACCAGCAGAGCAAGTTCCCCGGCACACCCGTCTTCGAGAGCCTCGACATCTCCGGCGGCCGGATCTGGCTCACCGAGGCGGGCATCGCCGACTTCTGCGGCGACCTCCCGGCGGAGGAGCAGCAGCTCGTCCTGGCCACGGGCGCCGTGCCCGTCCCGGACCTGTTCGGTCAGCAGGTCCCCGGCACCGCCTGGCGCACGAAGCCCAGTTGGTACATCGTCGCGAACAACGACCGCACCGTGAACCCGGACCTGGAGCGCGCGGCCGCCGAACGCATGGGCGCGAAGACCTACGCCGTCGACAGCAGCCACGTGCCGATGCTGTCCCACCCGGACTTCGTGCTCGACGTCATCCGCGACGCCGCGCGGAGCCTCGCGGCGTAGCGCCCGGTCACCCGGCCCGCACCTGCTGCCCCGGTCACCCGGCCCGCACCTTGCGCTCCGGTCGGCCGGTCTCCGGATCGAGGGCGACCACGTACACCTCGCCGCCCCGGGTCGCGAGCCGGATCCGGTCCGGGCCGTCCCACTCCGCCGAGGCCAGCGCGTTCACGGCGTTGACACCGTCGAAGAAGCCGGCCGGCCACCGGTGCGCGGTCAGCCCGGAGCCCTCGTCCACGGAGACCCACCACATCGGCTCGATCGTCGAGGCGCCCTCGTGGATCACCAGGCTGCGGTCCGGCCGGCCCGGCGCCGGTCGGTCCGCGGTCTTCTCCGGCATGTCGCCGAACATCAGCATCACGAGGGGTGATGTCACCATCGCGCCGGTGAGGAACAGGGTGATCAGCACTGCCCTGACCGGCACGGAGAGGATCCCGATCAGGATCGCGAGGCTGGTCAGCACCACGATCGCGGCGCCGACGGACAGCGGGTGGTAGGCGACCTCGACGACCACCGCCGGCCCTCCGTCCTGGCTGGCCAGCATCCCCTCGTACATCAGCGCGACCAGCGGCGCGACCGGCACCAGCAGTCCGAGTGCGACGAGCCGATGCCTGCCGCGCGACCAGCGGCGCCGGGCCGGGGGCGCGGATTCCTGCGGCACCGCCTCCGGCTGACGGTCCGGCGCCGACTCCTCGGCCGGCCGCCCGCCGTGCTCGTCCGCTGTTCCGCTCTCGCGGACCGTTCCGTCATCGTCCATTGTCCCGCCCCCGGTCATGACACCCCTGTCGCATCGGTCGATCCCCGTGGAGAGGCTATTGGGCAGCGGGTGGCGGGTTCAGTCGGGGGCGAACGGCCCCTCGTCGAGGAAGCGGCGCAGCAGGCGGGCGAAGGTGCGGGCGTCCGCCGGTGGCCAGCCGGCGAGGGAGGTCTCGATGTCGGCGGCCAGCCGTCGGCGGGTCACGGCGACGGTGGCGTGGCCGTCGTCGGTGAGCGCGAGCAGGGTCGCGCGGCCGTCGGCGGGGTCGGGGCGGCGTTCGAGCAGGCCGGTCCGCTCCAGGCGGTCGGCGCGGCGGGTGACGGTGGTGCGGTCGAGCCCGATCTCGCGGCCGAGGTCGGCGGCACTGAGGGGGCCGGTGCGGGCGAGGCCGCTGAGGACCGGGTAGGTGAGGTCGTCGACCCCCTCGCCCAGCCCCTCGGTCAGCCGGGCGTGGAGGTTGGCGCGGGTGCTGCGCCGGAGGAGCAGCCCGAGGGCCTCGGCGATGTCCTGTCCTGTCGAATCGTTCACCCCTCCAGATTAGCGTGCGCTAGGCACGCTTCGCCTGCTACAGTCATAAGCGTGCTCAAGGCACGCATCGAGTGTCAGGGAGACACTCGTCATCCCACCGGAGGAACCCGTGAACGCCACCGCCACCCACACCGACATCCGCGCCGCCCTCACCGACCTCCTCCTCACCCCGGGCCTCGACCTCGACGAGGCCGCCGACCGGCACTTCGCCCCCGACTACCGCCAGCGCACCGACGGCAGCTGGGCGGACCGCACCGAGTTCCTCGCCCACATCGCCCACCTGCGCACGGTCGTCGCCGGCGGATCGGTCGCGGTGCACGACGAGCTCGCCGACGGCGACCGCTACGCCGACCGGCACACCATGGAGGTCGTCAAGACGGACGGCTCCACCGTCCGGATGGAGGTCTACGTCTTCGCCGAGTTCGCCGCCGACGGCCGCTTCCGCCGCATCGAGGAGACCACCCTCATGCTCGAAGGCAGCGACGCCGACCGGAACCTCGGCAGCGCCCGCTGAACCGACCGGGCCCGGCGCGGGTCACCGGCGCCGCCCCACCGGCACCGAGGCCGCGGCCCCCGGCCCGGGTACCGTCTCCTCCCCCTCCACCGGACCGCGCCGGTCGGCGTAGACCGCCCAGAGCACCGAGACCAGGGGCACCGCGACCACGGCGCCGATGACCCCCGCCGCGATGCTGCCCGCGAGCACCGACACGGCGACCACCACCGGGTGCAGGCTGACCGCCCTGCTCATCACCAGCGGGTGGAGCAGATGGCCCTCGATCTGCCCGATCACCACGATCAGCAGCAGCACGACGATCGCGATCACCGGCCCCCGGGCGGCCAGTGCCACCACCGAGGCGACCAGCATCGCGACCGGCGAGCCGACCAGCGGGACGAAGGAGGCGAAGAACTCCAGCACCGTCAACGGCAGGGCCAGCGGCACGTCCAGGAAGTACAGGGCTATGCCGACCATCACCGCGTTGGTCGCGGCGACGACGAAGATGCCCCGGGTGTAGCCGGCGAAGGTCCGCCAGGCGACCCGGCCGCCCCGGTCGAGGCGATCCCCGGCGGCGGCCGGGAACTGGGCGGCGGTCCACCGCCACATCCGGTCCCCGGAGTGCAGGAAGAACACCGACATGAAGACCGCGAGCGCGGCCCCGGTCCCCACCTCGACCAGCCGCCCGGCGCCGCTGAGGGCCGTGCTGATCAGCGTCGAGCGGTGCTCGGAGACGAAGTCGGCGACCTTCCGCTGGAGGTCGTCGAAGGTCGAGGGATCGAGGTGGAGCGGCGCACCCTCCAACGCCTTCTCCAGCCGGTCCAGACCGCCCTGGAACTCCCGGCTCAGCCGGTCCACATCGGCCGCCACGGTCTCGCCGATCAGCGCGAGCAGGCCGGCCGGCACCAGGATCGCGACAGCCAGGCCGATCAGCACGGCGAACGGACGCGGGACGACCCGCCCGGCCAGATCGACCAGCGGCCGCACCACCGACGTGATCACCAACGCGAGGAAGGCGGCCAGCGTGATCAGGTGGAACCGCCCCAGCACCGTCAGCACCAGGTACGCGGCCACCGCGACGACGAGCAGCCGCCAGGCGTAGTCGGAGAGCCGCCGCAGCACAGGACCCGCACCGGCCGGGCCGGTCGCCGAACCGGCCGCCGGTCCGCCCGGGCGCCGAGGGCCGGGCCGCCTCACCGGCATGCCGCACCACCACCCGGCGCGGAGCGCCTTCCGGGGAGTCCTCCGGTACTGCTGGGGTGCGAGAGCGGCATGAACCCTGGATAGCCGGTCCACCACCCCCACGCCGTGCTCCCGCGCCGACGGGCACCCACCCGGCCGATCGGACGGGCCCCGGCGGATCCCGACGTATCCAATACGAATGCGGGTCACTCCACACGGGCGGTGGAGTGACCCGCACCTGATCAACCGATACCAGCCCGCCTCCAAGCCTCCCGAAGGACAGCCTCGAGGTGGTGCTTGCCATCAGCGGCCACGTCGAAGACCTGGAGGGCACGCAGCAGACGGAGTGCGTAGGCCGCGTCCATCGAGTCGCCGTCGGTGTCCGCCTCGATCGCGGTGTGCAGGTCGTCCAGAGTCATGCCGTCCGCTGTCATGAACTCCAGAACGGCCCGGTAGCCGGCCCACTGCGCACTCTGCGGAACCAGGCCTGCCTCTACCAGGAACTCGCGTGCCCCGTCGACGTCTTCGAGACCCGCCGTTGCCTGACGCAGCGCCCTGTCCCCGTGCAGCCCCTCGTCCAGCGCGGCGGACAGTTTGTGGACCAGTACCGGCCAACCGCCTGTCCGGTCCCGGAGCTGTTCCAACTGTGATTCGGAGGTGAACGCCTCCTTGTCCTGGGCCCACGAGCGCAGCCCGTCCGAGGTGAACCGACGCAGGGAAACCGAATCGACCTCGATGCCGTGGCCCTGACTGTCACCGTAGGCGATCGCCCAGAGCAGCGGTTGCTCGGGCCCGGCGATGATGACCGCTGAACGGGTGACACCGGCCGCAGTCGGGGTGCGCCGGACGGCGCTCTCCAACGTGCCCCGGCATGCCTCCTCGGACGGCGTCTTCACCCTGAGGTCCGACACCACAACCCGCCGCTGGCCCGGCTGACCCACGACGAGCTCGCGATCGAAGTCCGATCGCTTCGACACATGCGGCATCTCCCAGCCGGTGGCTTCCGCGACGTCCCGCAGAGCGGCGCCGACCCGGTCGATCCCGGTAGCGACGGTGCCGATGATCAAGCGGGCCTGGTTCCCGTGCCCGGGAAGCACATCGGCGATCTGGTCCGCAGTGAGCGGGGAGTGCGACTGGCCGTCCCGTGACCGGTGCCGCGCCTCGAACTGGCTGAAGTGCTCCGCCACCTTTCGACTCGACGCTTCCTCCAGCTCGGCCTCCACCATGCCCAGATTACCGATCATGCTCAGTGCGTTGGCACTGCGCAGGTGCCAGCCGCGGTGATCGGGATCCGGCGCGAGCACGCCGAGCCCTTCCATTTCGGAGAGGTAGGCACGGAACTGGTCGGTGTCCAGGTTCTCAAAACCCTCCGGCCACCAGTACGTGCACGCTTCCCGCAATTGGAGCTGGCTCAGCTTGGCATCCAACCCGAAGTGATGTGCGTGGTGGGCCACCACATTCGCAATCACGTTGTAGCGGGAGTCGAGTCGCAGCGTGTCATGGAACGCCTCGGTGATGCTCGCCCTGAGGTCCCGGTCCGATTGGACCTCCTCCACGTCGGCGCGCGTGATGGTGTAGGGCGGACCTGACGCCACGCTGGTTCGCTTGACATGCATGGTCTGCACCAACCGATGACCGAACATCTGGAGCAGGAACGGCTGGTACGAGCAGTGCCCCAGAATGCGGTGCACCAGGGCGGGTTCCTGGAATTCGTAACCCAGCACGGCAAGCGGCTCGATGAGCAGCTTTGCCGCGTCCTGCGGCCTGAGCGGCCCGATCACCGTGGGTCGCTGCGCGAGGTGGCTGAACGGGCTGTTGACCGCGATCTTCGCATATCGCTGCACCGAGTGGAGGCCCGCGAACACCACCTTGACCCTGTCCTCCGTCTCCGCACCGAGGTCACGCAGCCTGCGGGTCTCGGTGAACTGCGGGGAGTCGGACTCGAAGAAGCCATCGGCCTCGTCGAGCATGATCAGCAGTCCTCGTTTGGTGTCCTCGTTGAGCCAGGCCTTCATGCCGTCCAGCACGTGCTGGTAGGCCAGTACACCGTCGGCCTTGACCCTTCGCGGCAGGACGAGCCCACCCCGCTCGATGAGCCGTCGGCCGATCCGGTCCCAGACCGTGGCCGAGGGAGCGTTGGTGCCGGTGAACGTCGAGTCGAGCGAGAGCAGCAGGCTGAACCGCGAGTCCGGGACCTGCGCCTCGTACTTCCGCCCGGCCTGCTTCAGCAGCGCCGACTTGCCCAGCCCCCGCCCACCGAAGACCACCTGGTCACCGGTGGCCCGTTGAACCGAGCTCAGCTCCTTGTCACGGCCGAAGAACATCTCCTCGGAGACCGGAGCACGTTTACCCATGACGTACGGATTGACCGCGGAGAACGGCAGCAGGACACGCATCGCGGAGTCAAGACGCTGATTGCCGCAGGCCGCCAGATGAGCAAGTGCGGCGTCGTCCAGAACGACTGTTGCCCGCCGTCCACGAGCACTCTGCGCCGCAAGGACGCTGCGATCGCGTACCGAGAGGGTACCGAAATAGGCAACGACCAGGCTGTCGTCATTGGGGTCCTGCTGCATCCAGGACGTCAGCGTCTCGGCCGAGGGCCGGTCCCAGACCAGCATCACCCGGAGGCTCCCGCGCAGGCCAGACCCGAACGCCGGCACCAGGGCCGAACCGATGTAGTCCACGGACGGAATGTCAAGGAAGCGGTAGCTGCCCGAGCGCGGCTGGTCGACTCGCTGCGGGCCCTTCTTGCTGCTGTAGCCGATCAGCCGAAGAGCTGGCATCAACAGTTCGCTCTCGCGGACACCCTGGGTTCGCGCGCTGCCCTTCCGACTCGCCAGGTCCGCCCAGCCGGCCAAGGCCTGTGCGCTCTGCTCCGCAATCTCAGGCGACAGGGCGGAGTAATCGAGCGCCTCCAGCTCAAGAAAACGCTTCTGCTGGCGCACAGCGTCGATCAGCTCCCGGGAGATGCCCGTCCCGGCCAACTCGGTCGGCACCTGCGGGAAAAAGGCCGCCAGGCTCCGGTCCTTCGAGCGGGTCTCGGGAATGCTCTCCCCGTTCACCAGATTGGAGATGAGTTCATCGGCTGTGAGCAGATCACCAGTGTCGATCAGCTGCTCCACGCGCTCCTGATCGTCGGCGTGAAGTCCATCGATCTCCCGAAGCCGAGTACGCAGCGCAGCCGAATGACTTACGTGCGCCCGATTGAGCTCCCCCGAGAGGGCCTCGAGTTCACGTCGGACACCGGCGAGGTCGCAGTCCGGTTCGGGCACGGCGTCCTGGATACGGCGCTCGAACGCGCGCTCCCGCTCCTCGGTGAGGGCACCGTCCACACGGGCCCGCCGGAGGCTCTCCTCCAGGCGCTGGCGGGTTTCGCGCAGTTCCTGCGCGACCTGCTTGCCGCTCTCCAGTACGACTGTGCGCAGCCGCTCCGACGGCGAAGGCTGCTCCCCGAGGCCCGGAAGCTGCCGCTTCGTCCACAGGTCGAGGAGCTGATGCGCCGTGGCGAAGTGTTCGTGCGCCGTCTGGGACCGGACCGCCTCCTCCCAAGAGCGCTCTGCCGCCTGCGCCAGTTCCACGGCCGGGACCTCGGGGTACCGCACGCTGCCCGTGGCAGCATCCACAACTGCTCCGGGAACCTTGAGAAGTTCGGCGTGCAGAGCGAGCTCCGCCGGGAGCTCGATGTCGTCGAGCCGCGCCACACCCGACAGCAGGTCGAAGGTCCGGGCGAGCGACGTCACGGTCGCTTCCAGGGTGGCAGCGGCGACGACGTCCGCTACGGCTGCCTGCTCGCGTACCTCGCGGAGAACGTCTTCGCGGAGACCGAGTACTACGGATCGCATCTCCTGGACCTGGTCGGCACTCCAGTCCGAGTCTCGGGCGCCGAGCTCTCGGGCCAGACGGCACCACCTGTCGACCAAGGCCAACCGGTCTGCCGTGTGCCGCAGCAGATCCTGCCGGGCCGGTCCTTCCAGGCGACTGCGGGCACCCGGTGACATGAGCTCGCGATCCATCCGGTCCAGCCTGGACTGGATGACCGCCGGGTCGCGGAGCTCGCGCACAGTTCGCGAAAGCGCTTCGAGTCCAGTTCTGTTGTCGTCGACCGCGTGCCGCAGAAGCGACCCGACCAGACCCTTCTCGGGGTCCCACCAGTGACGGACGATCTTGTTTCCCCGTGGAAAGCGGATACTCGGCGCCTGGTCGAGCCCCTGCCTGCAGTCCTCCCTGGCATCCTCCAGCGCGCGCTCGAGCTCAGCCGAGTCACGGGCCAGCGCAAGCGGCGGAGAATGCACCAGCAAGGACTTGAGCGCGCGTTGGGCCACCTCGTCCGCCGCCTGGACAAGGCCAGGTGGAAGCCCGGTCGCGACTCTGCTGAGCGACGCACCGGCCTCGGAGTCGCCGGTGACGAGCACGGCGCGCAGAAGCGCTGCGGTAGCGAGAGCGGCGTCCGCCCGACTTGCCGTCAGATCATCGAGGTCCGGGCCCGCGAGCAGCGTGCGAATACGCGAGACGCTCTCGCTGCTCGCCGACCGCGCCGCCTCCGCACAGGCTGCCAGCTGAAGCGCGGCGATCCGCTGCGACGGTTCACCGAGGCCGGCGGCCAGTGACGCGGCGAGGCCGTAGCGCTGTGCCGAAACGAGGCCGGCGAGACACTTACGGGATTCCGGGCTCGGGCCCTCGGCGGAACCGTCGGCCGGCGTCGACTGGTGGCGGGCGGAAGGGGCGTTGCCGATGGCACTGACCGTTTCCGCTGTCGGCTCGGGCTCCGCCGGACTCAGGCCCAGTGCGTCGGCCGCCACCGACCGAGCCCGGTCGATCGTCTCGGGAAGCTGCTCCGTCGACTGCGGCTCGACGACGGCCGGGCTCACCGCTGCTTCACCAGCCATGGTCACATCACCGCTGCCGTGCCCGCCTCGGCCGACCGACGCCGTGGAGTCGCGTTCGCGCCGAGCGGCCGCGGCACTCTCCGGCTCGGGCACGGGGGTTTCGAGTGCGGGCTCCGACAACACAGGCTCCTGCTGGGCGGCCTCCGCCCTGTCCTCGCCGCCGGACTGCAGCAGCAGCTCCGTGTAGCGCCCGGCCGGATAGGCGAGCCATCGGCTCTTCGCCGCGGTTGGAAGCAACGCGAGGATCTCGGCGGGGTGACGGTCGGCTGCGTGGAGCTCAACCATGGTCAGCAACGCGTTGATCGCCTCGGCGTCCTCCTGGTGAGCGAGACTCCAGTCGGCGGTCCCCGCGATGACGCGAGCCCTCTCCCGCGCGGCCTCCAGATCCTGGGCGAGCGCGGCATCACCCGGCCGACATTTCAACCGTGCCACCTCACCGAGTCGTTCGCGGAGGGGCGCCGAGGTCAGACGACTCACCGCGGCGTCGGTCGCCCGTGTGAAGCTCACCAGGTCCGACGTGGTCGGCACCACGCCATGCGCGGCAAGGGCAAGAACTGCGGCGTCGAAGGCGGCGGCCACTTCGAGCAAGGCCGCCAAGTCCTCGTCCATCGGGCGGGTCTGCCGGGCTATGGCCTCAGCCGTTCGCCGGGCAGGATCGACGGCTGCCTGCAGTTTGTCGGCCACCTGCCGCAAAGAGCTGTTCAGCTCCTCGACGTCGGGCAGAGCGGCACTGTCGACTCCCGACTCGACCTCATCAGCGGAGCCGGCCCGGTCCGTCGATCTGGGAGCGGAAGTGTTCAGCGGCTCCTCCTGATCCCCGTCCCGGTCCATCCCTGTCGTGTCCGGAGCCAACTCCACCACCCGCTGGGCAGCCGCCAGGGCGACTTTGACCGGGATCCCCATGTCGACCATCCATGGCTGCAGCATGGCCCACGACCACAGATGGGCATCGTCGATACTCACCTCGAGCCGAGTCCAGGCGGTCAACCGCAGCAGTGCGGGACTCCAGCGGTGTGTGAGGGGCCGTGAGGCGTCCTCCGGAACACCCCCGGCGTGACGAAAGCCCGCCAGTGCCAGGTCGTGAACGACCGGATACGTCAAATGACAGGCGGCCGAACGCGCTCGCGACGTCTCCGGATTCCGCTGCAGGCGTGTCAGCACATCGCGGCACAGGGCCCGGTTGACTCTGGCTCCGTCAACTGGAATGCGGAGCGTGCTCAGCAGGTTGCGACGCCACTGCACCGGCGTCGAGTTGAGAGCGTGCTCAACGTCCGCCTCGGTGAGCCTCGCGAGGGCGACCGCCAATGGCTTGGGATCCCCCTCCCATGCGTCTGTCAGTGCGGTCGACAGAGCCTCAAGGGCTTCGAGCAGTTCCCCGGACACGTTTCCTGAATCCGGAGATCGGAGATCCACGGAAAACGGTGGGCCGTCCTCCAGACCGCTGGCAGCACGGAGTTGACGGGGCAAGGTCATGCAGGCTCCTCCTGAGGCAGGTAATGGTGCGGAGGCAAAGAGAGCAATGGCTCCCTGGTCAGCGTCCTCGCTTGTGTGGGCGCACATAGGTGAATCCAGGTGGCAGTTGAGCCGGACCGGTCAGCCGGAACCGTCGATGGTCCGCGTGATAGAGCGCCCGTTGTTCGTCGGTGGCCTGATGACCCAGATGCCCGATACGACGAAGGAATCCGGCCACGCCGTGCTCATGGACCTGCTGATCCGCCGCAGCAGATGTGTCCTGGCCACGATCGTCGATCGATGCCCCGCCCCGTGTCTTCACGCACCGCGGCGTGTAGCAGACGAGTTCTTCGAGGGTCTGACCCGTTCGAGGTGGATGGTACGTCCTCCCGTCGCTCCCCCGGCTGCCGCGCGCAACGGTCAGACAGCGGGCTGCGAGCAGACCGACGAGTACAGCCTCGACACGGTCGGCAGCCAGTTCGCTGCCGTCCATGACCGCGTCCACGGCTGCGGGGACGTCGGCCCGCGCCAGCATGGCCCGCCCGAACTGGTCAAGCAGACCGAGCCGTCGGACCGCCGTCATCAGAAGACGCTCTTCGAATGAATCATTCAAAGATCGGGCCGAGACCGGCTGCGCATAAACCCAGTCCCGGGTGAAAACCATCGGATCGTAACGGTGCCTGATGAGATCGCCGTCGACGGTCACTGGATGCGGCAGCAGGGTCGTTCGGGCGTACACCACCCTGCTGCCTCGGAGCCAGGTGAAGGAGAGCCAGATCCCGGGGAAGAGGTCCGGCGGCCAGGCGAGGCCGTCGAACCGGACGCTCCCCTCGCTTTCCGTCATGCTCGTGTCGTGGCAGGCTCGATCTGCCGGCAGCTCCTGCCCGGCGTGATGGATCACCACACGGACCGAACCGGCCGCGGCTCCACTTGTGCGGAATTCCGCCGCGATCTCCCGGGGCAGCGGCAGATACTGCTCCAACACGTGACTCAGTCGGAGCGGTTGGG
This sequence comes from Kitasatospora sp. cg17-2, assembly GCF_054031055.1. Taxonomy (NCBI): domain Bacteria; kingdom Bacillati; phylum Actinomycetota; class Actinomycetes; order Kitasatosporales; family Streptomycetaceae; genus Kitasatospora; species Kitasatospora sp. cg17-2. Next base: position 8,306,991 of record NZ_CM132923.1, on the reverse strand, counting down.
CCCACTCGACCTGGCTGTCGTCCGCCGAGAGAAGAACCGAAGCGCCCAGATCGCTGTCATCGGGCCAAGAATCCGAATCCTCGACGTCCTTCTGCGCCGCCAGGTCCTCGGTGTCCGCCGAGCCGTGATCCTGCGGCAGTGAGGGCTCCGGACCGACTGCTTGCGGCGGGAACGACTCGGTCCAGCCTCGACCGACAGGTGCGTCCACCGAACCCTCCGGCGGTGCCTCGGCCACGGCGTCCCCCACATAGACCGCGCGCCAGACACCACCTCCCTGCCAGCGGTCGTCCAGACACAGTCGCACCCCCGAGGCCAACAGCCCGGTCGTCTCGTCGCCTTCGCGCCGCGCATAGTCGGACAGGACCGAGTTGGCATGGCAGACGGCCAGCGGATAGTCGGTGCCCCGAATTCGGTCCTGCCACGACGCACGACTGCGCAGCACAGGCCCCACCGCCGTGTACACCGGCTTCGGCCGCCCCACGCCCGCACGGCGCGCTCCCCGGGGAACAGCCTGGTTCGAGGCCGACTCGGCCAGCCGGAGGAGATCATCACGGTTCGGTGGGAATGGGTCCGAGAGCCGCTGTGCCATCGATTCGCGTGTGAACGCGTACTCCCCCCACACGCGCGCCGTGTCCAGCGAGGCCAGGCCCTGCCGCACCGTGGCCATCAGTCCCCTGATCGCTTCCAGGAGCGCGTCATCGCCGCTGCCGGGCTCGATCAGCGACAGAAGCGGCGACGGCGCCAGCGCGCTGGTGAGCTGAGCCCGGCCACGGGTGACGAGGTAGCGCGCGTAGTACTCGGCATCACCCAGGTCGGCGTCCACCAGCGCGTACCGGGACTCGACCACCAAGTGCTCGAACTCGTCCGTCCGACCTTGACGGCGCAGCCGCTGAAGCCGATTCGCGGTCGGCGCCAGGTCCTGACCGAACGCCGTGGTGTCGAACACCAGCCGCTCACGCAGGATCGGAGCTTCGCCGGGATCCAGTATCCCCGGTCCACGCGTTCCCGCCGGGGCGCCGGAGAGCCAGGCAGGTACCTCGCCGTAGGGACCGAGTTCGGGGTGCGCCCCCTCCTTGTAAACGACCTCCGCCGGCAGCAGGTCCCCACCTGTCCGGATATTGATCATCGCACCAACCGGCAGCGCCTCCACCCGTTCGCCGAGAGCAACCGAGGGGAAGTCGCCGATGTCCAGGGGGCCACCGACGTAGCCGCCCGCAGACAAGTCGTACCCGAAGTAGACAGCATTGAATGCCACGGCGGTGTGAACGGGTACGACACGCTGAGAGACGACCGCTTCAAGGTAGGCCAGCAGTCGCTTCCGCGCCGCAGGATCGCAGGAGTCCAGCCCGGAGATCATCTCCCGGGTGATCAGCGGAGCATCATCGTAGGGCTGCCACACGCGGTGGGCAATGACGTCCGATACGGTCACACAACACCTTCCATCGCCACCCCAATGGACCACAGAACGGGTGAGCTCGTGCGGCCCCCGGAAAGCGGGCCCCGACCCTCCCGCCCACAGGACTCGTCACGGGCGGGAATGTCGACCCGCGTACCGCTGCACGCGACCAGAACACAGAAATCCGGCCCAGCACTGCAGAGATACTCGCCGACAGCGATCGCGAAGTGCCGCCATCAGGCCCGAGGCGGGCATTCTCCCGGGACGCACGATGGCGAGTCGAAGGAGAGGTGCCGCACCAGTCGGCATCAGACTGCCGTTCGACATGCTCATTACAGTCCGTTCTTGGTGGTACCTATACGCCCGATGAGCACCAAACGCTCCAAACGGGCGGCTAGTTCGGGACTGACCCATTGTGCAACCGATGCCCTCGGTGTGGCAGCGCTTTGCAAAGATAGACGGGCCGACTGCTGAATCCGACCGGACGTCATCCCCATCGGGAGCACCCCAGCGGCCTCGCCGACCTCCCCTCCGCCAGGCGACTCGGACGCTCGCGCAGGTCAGTCGGGTCGAGGGCTTCACCACTGACCGGCGCGAGCACAGACGGTCGGACCTCCCGCCCGTTCCGCTGCTCGGCTCGACCATCACGCCGACAGACACCGAGAAGGAGCGGTGAGGCCGACAGCAGCAACAGAGCGGCGGTCAAGGCATCATGATTGACCCGTGGTTGTGCATCGCCAATGGATCGAAGGCTCAACGATCTACGGATCGGTCTTCCAACTGAACGACGTCAACGGCGGCCTGACGGTCAACCAGCAGCGTCCGCTCTACAAGATCGACGCCTTCCCGCTGGACCGGCGGGTCATCTCGACCGAGCAGGCGCGTCGGCAGCCGGCACGCCTGCTCTACGCCCGACACGCCCTGATCGACTTCATCGGCCGCAAACAGGAGCTGGCGGACCTGGCCGAGTGGCGCGACGGACCCGACGGTGTCTCGGTGTTCCTCATCCACGGCCCCGGCGGCCAGGGCAAGTCCCGTCTGGCCGCGCACTTCGCCGCCGCGAGCCGAGCGAAGGGGTGGCAGGTCATGCAGGCCCGGCACGCGACCGACCCCACCGCGGCTGTCCCGGGGAAACCGGGTACGGACACCGCCGGCGTGCTGATGGTCGCCGACTACGCCGAGCGCTGGCCGGTCGGGGACCTCATCGAGCTGATCATCGATGCGGTCCGCCAGGGACATCGGGCCAGGGTCCTGCTTGTCGCCCGCCCCAAGGGCACCTGGTGGCAGAACCTGGCGTACCGGCTCTCCGAGTTCGACCTGCCGACCTCTGAGCTCTTCGTACCGCCGCTCGCCGACCTGGAGAATTCGCCCGAGTCCTTGTACGCGGCGGCCAGGGCGCGCTTCGCGGAGGTGCTGGCCGTACCCGGTACGGAGGATCTGGCCCTGCCGGCCGGCCTGTCCGGCGACCCCGACTACCGGCAGGTTCTGGGTGTACACATGGCTGCGCTGGCCGCGGTGGAGGCCCACCGCCGCCGGGACGAGGCTCCCGACGGCGCTGCGGCGGTTTCCGCGTACCTCCTCACCCGCGAACGCGCGCACTGGGAGGCGTTGCACGACAACGGGCGGGTGCGCATCACTGCCGACAGCTTCGCGCAGGCCGTCTACACCGCGGTGCTGACCAATCCGCTCGACCACCGCGCCGGGCTCGACGCCGTCGACCGGATCGGCATCGGCACCACGGAGCACGCCGACCAACTCCTGAAGGACCATGCGGTCGCCTACCCGGCGGCCACGCCGGAGACCGTGCTGGAGCCGCTCTATCCGGACCGGCTCGCCGAGGACTTTCTGGCGCTGATGACAGCCGGCCACAACGTCGCCTCGTTCACCCCCGACCCTTGGACCGGAGGGGCTCCGCTCCGGTTGCTGTCACAGCCCTCCGAGTGGCAGGGCACAGCCATGACCGTCCTCGTCGCGGCCGCCGCCCGCTGGCCGCACGTCGCCACCCGGCAGCTGGCTCCGCTGCTCGGTGCACGGCCCGAGCTGGCCCTGGCCGGCGGCGGCGCCACCCTGGCTGCCCTCAGCGAAATCCGGCAGTTGGACGAGGCGACCCTGTCCGCCGTGGAACAGCGACTGCCTGCGGGAAGCCACCCCGAACTCAACGCGGGTATCGTCTCCCTCGTCCAGCGCCTCACCGACATACGACTCCCCGGCGCCACGGCCCAGCAGGAGCGGGCACGGCTGCTCGAAGCACTGGCCCAGCGCCAGTCCTACGCCGGCCTCCATCCGCAGGCGTTGGAGACAGGTCTGCGGTTCATGGAGATCCGCCGGAAGCTGGGCGAGCAGAACCCTTCCGCCCATGGCCCGCATTTCGCCTGGTCCCTCTCCGACGTCGGCGTCTACCTGGCCAAGAACGGCCGTCTGGACGAGGCCCTCACGGCAACGGGCCAAGCCGTCCGGGCCTTTCGGAATCTCGTGGACGCAGGACGGACGGAGCATCGGGACGGGCTCGCGACCGCGCTCTCCAACCAATCGGCCGATCTGGCGCAGTCCGGCCGTTGGAAAGAGGCCCTGTTCGCGATCGAGGAAGCCATCTCGATCCGCTTCCAGTCGATGGGCGACCAACCTGCCGGGGGCGACCCGAGCCTGGCCGCAGCGCTGTCGAACTTCGCCGTCTGCCTGGCCAGGGCCGGTCGACGCTCGGAGGCAGTCGACGCCGCCCAGCAGGCGCTGGCGATCCGACGGCAGCTGGTCGCCGCGAGCCCGGGCCTGCACGAGGCCGGACTCGCCGCTTCGCTGGTCAACGTGAGTGCCCGCAGACTCGAGATCGGCCACTTCCGCTCCGCCCTGGAGGAGGCGTCGGAGGCCGTCCGGATCTGGCGCGAGCTGGCCGAGGTGAACCCGGTCGCCTACGAGCACGATCTCTCGGTGGCCCTCCTCAGCCTGGCCACCGCGAGCTTCTCCCTGGGCCTGCAGAACGACGCGCTCGCCGCGACGGCCTCTGCGGTCGGGCTGTTGGACACACTGGCCGCCCGGAGTCCAGGTGTCCACGAGGTCGAGCTGGCCCTCGCACTGACGGTGGCCGGCACACGGCTGTTCACGGTCGGACGCCATCACGAGGCGCTGCGGGTCTGGGAACGGGCCGCCTCCATTCGCCGGCATCTGGCGACGACGGGCGGCACGGACGAGGCTCACGATCTGGCGCACCTGCTCTGGACGGTCGCCTGGGTCCACATGGCACAGTCTCGCGACCTCCCCGAGATGCTGGCCCTGATCGAAGAGGCCGTGGCCATCTACCGATGGCTCGCGACCGGGTCGGAACGGTTCCGCGACGAACTCCGCAACGCAACGGCGACCTGGGCGCGGATGCTCTCCCTGCTCGGACGCGACGAGGAGGCCCGGGACGTTCTGCGTGGGACGAACGAGCCGTCGCATCTCTCGTCCGGTCGCCAGTGAGCCCCGGGGGCGGAGGTCTCCCCCACGCTGCTCGGCTCACTGCCGTTCACCTGGGACCTCCGGTAGGGCCGGTGTCGTGGTGGGCTCATGGTGGGCTCGTGGTGGGCTCGTCGTGGGCTCTCCTCGGATCGGACGCCGGGCTCAGTCGAGCGGCAGGGCAGCCAGCCGAAGCTGTTCCTCCTCCACGATGCGCACCGCCAGTGACTGCTCCGAGACATCCACGGCCTCCGGCATCGACTCCGCCACCTCGCTCCGGCGCGCGTACTCGTCGAAGAGCCGGTCCTTCACCCGCAGGATCTCCAGCATCCGCTGGTCGACGCTGTCGGCGACGAGCAGCCGGTGCACCTGGACACGCCTGACCTGGCCCATGCGTTGGGACCGGCCCACGGCCTGGCTCTCCAAGGTGGGCTTCACCTGCGGTTCGCACAGGACGACGACCGAAGCCGCCTGGATGTTCAGCCCCACGCCTCCGGCCTGGATCTGGCTCAGCAGCACCGCGTGGCCCGCCACCGCGGCGAACCCGTCCACGACGTCCTGGCGCCGCGCCGCCGGGAGGCTGCCGTCGATCGGACCGAACACCTCTCGGCCCAGTGATCCCCGGACGGCCGCCAGGACCTCGTGGAAGAACGAGAACACCACGACCTTCCGGCCGTTGGCGGCAGCCTCCTCGACGATCTCCCGCAGCCGCTGCAATTTCGCCGACCGTGCGGGATCCGCGTACGCGGCGCGGCGCATGGCCATGAAGTTCCCGGCGGCAACGGCGGCCCGGTACGCCGCGAAGTCGGCCGACGAGAACTCCTCCCACTCGTCGACATGAACGGCGTCAGGAAGCTCGGTGAGGACATCCTTCTGGTTGCGGCGGAGATAGGCCGGAGCGACCGCCTTCCGGAACGCCTTCGGACCGACCGCGGTCGAGCCGTCGTCGATCCGGGACAGCAGTTCGGGCTGGAGGTACCGCACCAGGTTGCGGAACTCCTCGACCCGGTTCTCCATCGGGGTACCGGTGAGGAAGAGCACCCTGTCGACCCGGTCGGTCCACGCGGCCACGGCCCGGGAGCGCTGCGCCGCATGGTTCTTGACGTAGTGGGCCTCGTCGACCACGACCATCCCCACGGCCTGCTCCGGAGGGACTTCCAGCTGGCGGAGGCCGTCGAATGTCACCACCACGACGCCACCCTCGCGGATCCACTCGGCCCGTGCCGGTTCCCGCTCCGGGCCGTGGAACCGGTAGGCGCGCAGACTGCTCCGGCTCTCGATCTCCCGGATCCAGTTGATGAGGACGCTCGCCGGACAGACCACGAGGAAGTGTGTGCTCCCCCGCGCCCGGAGGTGCGCCATCGCGGCGATCGCCTGAACGGTCTTCCCCAGGCCCATCTCGTCGCCGATGATCACCCGCTTCTGCCTGAGGGCGAATCGGGCTCCGAACGCCTGGTAGCCGCGCAGCGAGACCCTGAACCGCGTCTCGTCCAGCGGCTCGGCCCGGACACCGTCGGACAGTTCCTCGGGGAGGAAGCCCTCGGACGCGCTGACCTCGTCCGGAGCGAGCCCCGCGATCCCGGCGATCCCGGCGAGAACGCCGTAGAACTCGGCCGAGCGGTGCTCGAAGTCCGTCCACGCCTCCACGTCGGACGCCGGCGGCCGCAGCAGGTCCGCGGAAGCCTGTGCGAAGAGCATCGGTATCGCCTGCGCCTCCGACTCCGCCAGCAGAGCCGTGAGCCGCTCGACGGCGGCGAGGGCCTCCTGCTTCCGCCGCCGACCGGCCAACAGACCGCGGATGGCTCCCCGCGCCGGTTGGGCCGTGGCGACGAGGGCAGCGACCTCGCCGACAACGCGCTGCGCGACCTCATCGGCGCGGGCTGCCTCGGGACCGGCGACGACGAGCCGCTGAAGCGCGGTGACCAGTGCCGTGCTCGTCGCGTCCTGGTGGTCGACGTCGAGCCGGACCGCCACGCTCTGCTCGGCCGCCTCGGCGATCCTGCGAGCAGCGGCGACGGTCTGGGCAGCGGTCTGCGCACCGATTCCCGGGACCGACTGCAGCGAGTACGCCGAGGCCTCGACGATCCGCTGGACGGTGCGGAAACCCGCGGCCTCCAACGCGCCGACCCTGAGGCGCCCCGCGGTCACGTCCTTGAGCCGTGCGACGGGGATGCTCTCCAGCTCCTCGCGAACCAGCCGGTCCCTCAGCGCGCTTGCGGCCCGGGTCACCTGCGCGACGGCATCCCGGTGGTCCTCCGTGACCGCGAGAGCAGCCGCGTGGAGCCGCCCGGCTTCCGCGAGGACAGCCTTGGGCTTGCGAAGGGTCCGCTGCCTGTCCGCCACGTACCGCTCCTACCTCGCTTCGACCGCCGGGCGCCCTCCGGGCCCCAACATGATTGCACCCCGAGCCCCGCCCGTACCGCCCAACAGCACCATTCCCCCCTCACCCACGCCCGCGGTCGGTGGAGGCTCCGGCGGGAGGCCGAACCTCCCGCCGAAGCCTCCGAATTCGTCGTCCGCCGAGCCTGGTGTCAGCCCAGGACCCGGATCGCCAGCACCGAACCGTCCCGGCTCAGCGAGACCGGCCCGTTCCACTTGGGGTCCCACTGTTCGTCGGACCACTCCTCACGGAGAGCGTGGGCGCCTTGCCGGTACTCCTCGACCCGTCCGGCGGCAAGGTACTTGAAGAGGTCCCTCGCGACCCCGGAGAACGCCTCCACCCGCGTGCCGTTCAGCCGGAAGACGTGATCCGTGCCCACGAAGTCGACGCCGTGCACCGGGTACGCGATGTCCTGGACGATGCCCGTTCCGGCATGCGTGTACTGCTCGAAGTGGCGCTTTCCCTGACGCTTCGACAGGTACCGCGCGGTAGGTCCACCCCCTCCGCTGAAGGCCGTCAGACCGGCCGCGTTCGCATGTGCGAGGACGCGACGGAACCATCCATAGTCCTCCGGTCGAACGTGGTACCCGGCCACCGTCCGCGGCTCATCACCGGTCCCCCACGCGAGGTCGATCCCCGGTGCGACGGCGCGGTCCTCCGGCGGGATGTCCAGATCGACCGCGCCCGCCCCGGTGGGGAGGCGCAGCGACCCGTCCCCGGCCGCCTCCAGCAGGTGGAGCGTGATGGGGTCCTTGCCGGGGATCTCCGTACCGAACACCATGGCCGGCGTCCCGTCCGGCCTGCCGAGGTGGACCGCCTCCACATGGACTGCCGCAGTGGACAGTTGGGCGTGCACCTGCGCGGGCTTCCCGTGTGTTCCCTTGCAGGCGACCAGCACGACCTTCGAGGGTGCGCCGGGCTTCCACACCTCCAGGAAGAAGTGCGGACGCTTGGGTGCCCGGAGTGCCGAGTCCTCCTTGCCGGTCAGCGTCCACCCCGCGCGCAGGGCGATCTCGGCATCGACGACAGACACCGAGTGGTCCGGGTACCGCCGCCGGAGCACCTCCTGAGCGACAGCGAGGGCCAACCCGATACCCAACTCACCCGACTGGACCGCCTTGTAGTGACGGATCGGGTTGCGACCCTCGTCCGAGAGGGTCATGAAGCGCCCGTGGTTGCCGTTGAGTGCCTGGCAGTACTTGAGGCTGGCCCAGTGTTCCGCCAGCCCCCTGCCGGCGCCCTGCCTGGCCAGGACGTTCGCCCTGCCGAGCGTGTGAAGCAACGTCCACGGCGTGAGCTCGATCGACTGCCCGCGGTCCGCCACGGGCACGGCACGCAACCCCGGCTTCCGGCGGAGCAGTTCCTGGCTCTTCCCGCGCCGTTCCTTGTCATCCGCGTCGGACACCTCGGCGACGCTCCCTGCCAGGCCGGAGGTCGAGTGGATCGCGATGTTCCACGGCTGGACGAGATCCCTCAGGACTGCTGCTGCGTTCTTTCCCATCGTCTCTCCCCTGATCAGGTTGTGGATCGCGTCGTTGATGCCGGTCGTCCGTGTTGGGGCTACCCGGCACGGACCGAGCGCGTCTCAGCGAGGTCGTTGAGCGCGGCGTTGACCACCTGCCAGCAGATGCCCAGGGTGTCGCGGTCCGGCCGGTGGCTCTGGCGGGCCTCGGCCTTGGGGTGGACGAAGTTCCGGTACTCCCGCAGTTCGTGGCTGAACCTCTTGGCATCCGCGCCGATCCACCCAGCGTCGTGACACACCTCGATCAGCGTGTGCAGGGAGACGCGGTCCTCCGAAGCCCGCCCCAGGACAGAAGGGTCCCGCTCGACGACGCTCTGCAGCAGCACGCCCTCCAACAGAGAGCCGAGCATGATGATCGCCGCGACGTGGGCGCCGTTGGCGTAACAGGTTCGCGCCTCGTCCAGCCGCCACTGCAGGAGCTCGGCCATGCCGTCGTCCGCGATGAGGTCCGCCATCACCACCTTCAGCTCGGTCGAACCGTAGTGCGTCGGGTGGGCCAGCGCCGGGTCGCACGCCACCAGCCGGGCAGCGCCACCGGGGTTCTCCAGCCGGTAGCCCTCGTGGATCAGGAAGGTGTTGACCGCTGCCACGACCTCACCGAGCAGCTCGGGCTCGTCGAGGTACTCCCGGGGATCGGCCAGCCTGAGCAGTACCTTCTCGATCTCGCCAGGCCGGTCGCGCCGTTCCATCAGCAGTTCGGTCGCCCACTCCCTGCGGTACTGGCCGTCGTACTCGGGCACCTCCTGCCAACCGGCCCGCTTGAGGAAGCCCGCGATCTCGAAGCCGCGGCGGTAGTAGAGGTCGTCGTCACCGGCGACGACACGGGCGAGCTCCTGCAGGGTGTTCTCGTCCAGGACGAGACCGTGCTGCTGGGCCTGGAACTGGGTCATGCCATTCCTCCGGTCGATTCGGTGTTCGGGTCAGGGGCGGATCCCACAGGCATCCCGGCCGCGCTGCCGGGGCGTCGCGTTCCCTCCAGCTCGTGTTCCTCCGCCCCCTCGTCGGGGAGCTCGTCACCGGCCGGTAGTTCGAGCGCCGTCCACGGCTGGTCGTCCTGCGACGCGGAGGTCTGCCGGGAGTAGTCGGCCGGATGGATGCCCTGCCGGTCGAGCTCCGGCCACAGGCCTGCCAGGGCCTCGTCCGGGTCGAACCTGAACTCGCTCTCGCGGATCCGCCAGAACCTCCAGCCGACCCGCTGCAGTTCACGGTCCCGCTGCTGGTCGTACCGGAGCTGGTCGAGGGTCGAGTGGTAGTGGTCGCCGTCGCACTCCACACCGAGGCGGCCCCTGGCACCCACCACCACGAGGTCGATGCGCTTGCTGCCTGCCGGGTACTGCGGCACAACGTGGTACCCGCGCTGCTTCAACCGCAGGTAGACCTGCTGTTCGAAGAGCGAGTCGAAGGGGGCCCGCCGGACGTCGGGCAGCACCGGACCGATGTCGTCGGCCTCGGCCAGCCCCGCGGGCGGGTTCTGCATGTAGCCGAGCAGGTTCAGCCGCAGGTCGCCGGGCTTGAGCTGGTCCGGCGGCACGGAGTAGAAGAGTCGCATCTGGTCCTGGGCCCGGCTGGCCGCAACGTTGTAGGCCTGCTGTTCGCTGCGCAGGCCGCCTGCGATGCGGCGGACCCGGTCCACGACCATCGACAACAGGACGACGTGCCGCTCGTCGCCCTGGAACTGGGCCGGTGTGCCCACCCGGATGCGGTGGCGCTCCCGGACCGGGGCGGGGAGGCGCTGCTCGATCAGCTGCTCCAGCAGCTTGACCTGACCGAACGTACCCTGGAGCACGATGACTCCCATGGTCTTGTTCTCGTAGGTCGGATCCGCGGTCAGCTCGGCGAGGCAGTCCACGATCGCTGCGGCTTCCTTGGGGTTCCGGATCCGGCTGTCGCGTCCTTCGGCGACCCCGCCTTCGATGTAGTGCGTCAGTAGCGGGTCGAGCCGCTCGCCGCCGTACTGCCTGAGCGGGATGAGGCCCGGCGGTGTGTAGAAGGTCGCGGAGGACCAGCCGATGATCTCCGGCATGCAGCGGAAGTGCTCCTGCAGGCGGATCGTCGACGGGAAGAGCGCCGACAGCAGCTGGTACAGGTTGGAATGCGGCATGTACAGCTGCCGCAGGTGGGCCGGAACCTCCGGAAGGTGTGCGGTCAGACGGTCCTGGATCTGCTGGGTGCGTCCGAATCCGGTGACGGGGGGCGTGCACTGCTTGTCGTCGCCGACCACGATGATCCGCGGCGCGAGCCAGAGGAGGAAGAGCGCGTCCATACCGGCCTGGCTGGCCTCGTCGACGATCACCACATCGAACGCGTCCTGCCTCGGCCGGATCATCTCCGCCACCCGAGCGATGGGCATCACCCAGGTCGGCACCGCCCCCTGCGCGATGTCCATCGCGCTGCGGGCAGCCGCTTTGAAGTGCGACGCGTTCTTGCCCTTGCCCTTGCCGAACGAGGCCATGTGCGTGCGGTAGGCCTGCAGTGCCGAGCGCTGCTCCGCGGTCATCCGGACGAGGCAGTGGAGCCGGCCGTGCGCGGCGGCCAGGTCTCCCGTGAGCGCCTCCAGCTTCGCCTCGTGCTCGGTCAGCTCACCGTCCAGGCGCTGCTCCCGGCCCGGCGCACGTTCGTCGTCGACGAACTCGCACGCCTTCGCCCACGCCCAGGCCTCGCGGAGCCGTCCGAGCCGCTCGTCCCAGGCCGGATCGTCCGCCTCGGCTTCGAGTCGAGCCGCGAGCCCTGGCGACACACCGCGGAGATGACCGATCAACTCCGCGCACCGTCGCCGCCGTCGGTCCCGCTGCTGCGCCGCCGCCAGAACTTCGAGCTCCTTCGCATACCGGTCGACGTCGCGTTCCCGCAGGGCCTGGGCCATGGCGATCGCCTCGGCCGGCGGCGCCGATCGGTCGTCCTCACCACGCAGGAGGCCCTCCCAATGGACCAACCACGCCGAAGCCTCTTCGGCACGCTGCCGACCCGCCAAGGCCGACGCGGCCTCGGCGAAGTCCTGCCACCCCTGCGGCCGGGTCAGGTCGAGGTAGACGCCGTGACGAACCAGGACCTCGTCGACCTGCTCGCGGACCCGACCGAAGGCGTCGATCTCGGCCAGCTGCCGGTGCCGCTCGCGCAGCACGGCCAGCCGAACCTCCAGCGGCCCCTCCGTCAGGGGCGCGCCCACCTGCTCCCAGCGGGTGGCGACGGCCACCAGGGCCGCGTGGGCCTGCAGGTGGGCGAGCACAGCAAGAAGGTCGTCCGCGGAGCCCGGCGGGCTCCCGTCCACCCGACAGGTGCTGAGCAACTCGTCGGCCTCCCGCTGAGCCCTCGACGCGAAGCGCGTACGCAGCTGGCGTCCCCCGGAGAGGTAGGCCACCAGGGCCGGAATCGTGGACGCCATACGATGGGCACGATCCGGTGTCAGCGAATCCGGGAGAACGACTGTCGTCAGACCGACCCGTTCGAGGGCATCGGTGACGTCGGACAGGACGCTCTCGACATCCGTGACGCGCTGCCAGAGATCTGAGTTGTGCCGGGCGAGCCGATCGGCCAGAGCACGCGCAACCCAGTTCTCGGTGCCCCAGCGCGTGGCCTCCCACGGAATGCCCAGCCGGTGCAACCGGCTTCGACCTGAGCCGAGCAGTTCCGCCAGCTCGTCGGTCCTGGATGCCTCCAGCGCCGCCAGCAGGTTCCTGATCTCGACCGCCGCCGGAGAGAGCCCGTTGACACTCAGCCTGCTCGCCGCAAGGGCCGTCGCGACCTGGCCGGGAGTCGGCAGTGTCTCGGCCGACGGGTACTCCCCGGACTCCGCCCACTTCCCGGCGCCCTCCCTCAGCAGGGCGAGCAGTTCCTCCGCCTGGACAGGCGACAACGGAGGTACGGCGGGTACCCGGTCCGGCAGCCTTCCGATCCAGTTCGACCGCACCGCCTCGTCCTGCACTTTCCGCACGATCGCGGCGAGCGTTCCCGAGTAGCCCGACGCGACCTCCGGATGCTGGTAGACCTCGGCCTCCCGCAACGCGACCACCTGTTCGGTCAGCAGCTTGATCCGGCTGCGCACCTCGTACCGCCGTTGGGTCAGACGGCGGATCTCGTCCCGCAGCTGCTCGGTGTCGCCTGCCGCCACCTGATCGCTCAACGCGTTGATGGTGCGTTCGAGCTCGTTCGCTCCGTCCTGGCTGGTGCTGCTGAGCAGGAGGATGCACAGGTCCCGGACAGCCGGAGGAAGCTTGTCCCGGAGGACCGTCAGGGCCTGGTCCCTCGCACTGGTGACGAGCACCCGCTGGCCCTGCGCCAGGAGCGCGGAGACCAGATTGGCGATGGTGTGCGTCTTGCCCGTTCCCGGCGGCCCCTGCACCACCACACCGGTGTCGCGCTGCAGTCGCTGGAGGACGGATCGCTGCTGGGCATTGGTCTTCCCGGGAAACAGCGGCTCGTCACCGAAGAGTGCGGGCGCCGACTTCCCGCCCCAGTTCTGCCGGTCCTCGGCGTCCAGCGACATCACCAACTGTGCGAGCCCGAGCGGAGCCTGCCGTTCGGACACCACGCTCTCGGCAATGCGGTCGTAGAAGCCCAGGACCGCGTTGCGGTCCCTCGGGCGCATCATCAGCGCCGGTGCGAAGGTCAGCCGCGCACCGCCTTCCGGCCCGGTCGGCGGGCGCCAGTTGCTGCTGAACGCCACCGGGCGGGGAAGCACCAGGTCCTGCCACTGGGAGAGGCACTCCAACGCCTCCTCGCCCAGCAGGTGGAGAGGCCTCGTGGAGAGCTCCTCGTCGAACGCCGCGGCACGTTCCGGAACCCATCCGTCGTCCGTGTCGAGGAAGTCACGGTCCTCCAGACGAACTGCCCCGCCACCCGTGAGACGCACGGTGATCCGTGCAGTCCGGCGGTCCACCTGGGTCTCCACCCGCCGTGAGAGCAGATGCCGGTGAATCACGCCACCGCTGGGCTCGCTCCACGACAACAGGCCTACGGCAAGGACCAGTTCGTACTGGTCGTCCTGCTGCGCCAACTGCTGGTGCCAGTGATAGATCCTCTCGTAGAGCTCCCGATGCGACCGCTCGGCCCGTTCCCGTTCAGCCCACAGGCGCCAGCGCGCGAGCCACGGCCCGTACGCCCGCAGGACCTCCTCGGCGTCCTCTCTCACGACGGTCGCCTCGCCGTCCTGCCAGCGACCGGCGGCACCCACGCCCGGAACCCAGGCCCGGTCCGGCCCCTCCTCCGCCAACGGTGGATCCTCGGCGTCGGCCTCCTGGTACGACCGCTCGTCCACCCACCCTTCCAGCACGGGCGGAAGTTCCGGTGCGGCCACCTGCGGGACGTGGTCGAGCAGCAACAACGGTCGGTCGTCGTCGGACGGCCTGGGCACCTTCGCCGGCAGGTCGGCCAGCCAGAGCGGACCCCAGGAACGCGTGTCCCGGAGTCGCTGATGACTGCTCTGCACGACCTCGCGCAGGAACCCGACCAGCGCAGCGGTCTGGCCGATGACATCCGGATCACTCGCATGGCGTCGTGGAACGCTCACCATTCTCCCCTCGGTCGGTGACGAACGTTCCAGGATGGGGGCGGGCGCCGGGGTTCGAGGTGGGTCGCGGCAAGGTGGCCGGATCAACACTCGGCAATGACCGATAAACACTGGGTGACGGATGCCTTTGCGGCTCTGTCGCCGCTCTCTTTCGAACTGGGAGTCGTTCTGACGAACTGCCGAGCGATGACACCCGGACGCCGCGGCGCGCTGGCGCCTATCGATGAGGTGACGGTGGACGTCGGAGCCCGGCCATCGTGGAGGCCACCACGCGGGCCGTCGGCCGGAGCGGCGCTCGCCCGACTGCTCACCGGCCATGAGGGACACAGCGGAACCCCGGCGCCGGCGCCGTTCGCCGGGATGCCGGGATGCCGGGATGCCGGGATGCCGGGATGCCGGGATGCCGGGATGCCGGTCAACGAACTCGTCGGCGCGTTCGGCTGCCTCACTGGCGGGGAGCTGGAGGCCGCGCAGTGGGACCGCCGCCGTCCGCCGGCGACAAGACCGCCCTCGAGCAGATCGGGCCGATGCGCCGGACCAGAACCCCTGGCCGACTCTCCAGCAGTCCCGCAAAACCCGGGTACCGGGCACCGTCCGCGCCGAACGCCTCGACCGGCTGGCCGACTTCGGCTGCGAGCTGGCGCTGGTCCGGCCCAATGCCGTCCCCTCGACCCCAGTCGCGAGGGCCTCGGGTCCGACGCCATGCGGCGCGACCAGGCCGCGGCGGACACCCGGCGCCACCCCGGCCGAGCCCGCTCCGTCCACCGCCCGTGCCCCGACCCCGGACGGAGGGGCGGGGCACGGGCGACGGCGGGTTGCGGTCGGTTTGCGGGCGTGGCTAGCCGAGGCCGCGGGCGTCCTGCTTGAGGGCGGTGTCGACGGTCAGCGCGGTCGCCACGACGAGGCTGAGCAGCGGGTCGGCGAGCGGGCGGTGGATCTGGAGCACGTAGTTGTCGGCCGTGGTGAACATCGTCTTCGCCAGGCCTTCCCAGGTCTTGGTGATCCGGGCGATCTCGGTGTCCGTCTCGTCGACGATGGAGAAGTTCCAGGCCCGCCAGTTCTCGGCCTTGACGGCGCCGACCTTCCGGCCGCCGACCTCCAGCGCGAAGTTGATCTTCCCGATGGCGTTCTGCTGAACGATCTGGCCGACCTCCTGACCGTTCGGAAGCTGGACGATCACCCGCGACTTGATGAACTTCGCCGGGCGGGTGAGCAGCAGCACCGGAGCGCCGTGCGCGTCGCGGATCTCCAGCTTGTGGGTCAGGTACTGGTCGAGGGAGGTGAGCAGCCGTATCGCCTTGCGCAGAGCGCCCTGGCCGACCTGGACCACCGAGCCCAGCGTGGCGCCCTGCTGGTCGAAGACGGCGTACTCGTTGGTGAGCTCGATCAGCTTGGCCTTCTGGTTCACCACCAGGACGGGCTCGGAGAAGAGGGTGCCGCCGCCACCGGAGACCGGTCCGACGCCCGCCTGCTTCTGCACCTGGCGCTGGACCTTGGCGGAGTCGCCGGCCGGAGCGGTCGGCTGCCCGGGGAAACCGGGAGTGTTCGTGTTCTGGGACATGGCGGGCAGGCTAGGCCCAAACCTCCCCGGCCAGCCAGATCATTCGCCCGGCACCGGCCCGTCCGGAGCTCCGCATTGTGCCCTTGACCTGCGGATTCGGCACCTGCGAGCGCCAGTTGGCCACCGGCCGACGGGCCCCGGTGTGGCCGATGTCACACCCGGGGCAACAGCGCCGCAGCCCGACCGGGCCTCAACCGCCGCGCCCGTGGGGCCCGGTGGGCGGCCATCAGGTCGCGGTACCAGGTGTACGAGGCGCTCGGGGTGCGCTTCTGGGTGTCGACGTGGACGAGGCCGACGCGATGGCGCCGCCCTCGTCGCCCGAGCCGGCGTCGTGGGCCGCGCGGGCCCCGATCACCGCCGGTCCGCGGCCGGCGACAGGCCCGCGGTGCGCGCGGCGACGCCCGCCTGGACTGCGAAGAGGCGGTCCCGCGCCTGCTGGTCGAGCGTGTGGAAGTGGCCGTGCGCCTCGAGGGTGACGAAGCCGTGCACCGTGGCCCAGGCCAGCATCAGGGCTTCCGCCGGGTCCGGCGCCAGCGAGCTGCCGAGCCGACCGTGCTCGGCCGTGTCGGCGACGAGTTCGGCCATGTGCGCCATCGCCCGTTCGCCGGCCGCCACGGTCGGCCCGTCCGGCGGGGCCGCGTACCCGGGTACGGGGGAGCCGAAGATCAGGGCGAAGCGCTCCGGATTCCGCTGCGCCCAGGTGCGGTAGGCGGTGCAGGTGGCCTCGAAGCGGCCGTCCAGGTCGTCGGGCGGCACGGTCCCACGGGTCGCCGCCAAGGCGTCCGACAGGCTGTCGTAGGAGTCGGCGACCAGCGCGGTGAGCAGCTCGTCCCGGTCGGCGAAGTAGCGGTACAGGGCGGGCGGGGTCATCCCCATACTGCGGGCGATGTCGGTGAAGCGGAGGTTCGCGGCGCCGCGCTCGACGATCAGGCCCAGGGCCGCGCGCTTGATCTCCTCCACGGTGTCGGCGCGCAGCCGTTCACGGCGGCTCAGCTGACCGCTCTCGTCGGGCGACCCGTCCGTCATCGCATCTCCATCCGCCCGCCGCGCCAGTCACCGCGTTGACAATCGGTACCCACCGAGGGGAACGTTACGCTTCATCATGTGCGTTATGAAGCGTAACGCATTGTCTGGGGGCGGAGCCCCTGACGACGCACGGAGGACCACATGTCCCAGGGACTGCGCGACGGCCGGCGGACAGCCGCCGGGGAGAGCGGGCCACACCGGCCCGGCCCGCTCGGCCGAATAGCCGGTTGGAGCTTCCGGAACCGGGGCCGCACGGTGCTGCTCTGGCTGCTCGCCGCCGGTGCGGCCTTCGGCCTCTCGGCCGGCCTCGGCGCCAAGTACAGCGCCGACTACACCGCGCCCGGCTCGGACTCCAAGCAGGCCCAGCAGTTGCTGGCCCGGGACTTCCCCGGGCTGGGCGGTGAGTCGATCAGCCTGGTGCTGAGCGCGGACGGCAGCGTGACCGACACCGCCACCCGCGACCGGGTCAAGGAGTTGCTCGCCCGGATGGCCGAGGTGCCGCACGTCAGCGGCATCGACGACCCGTACGGGCCGCGCGGCAAGGTGTCGACGGACGGCCGCACCGCCCTCGGGCAGATCCACCTCGACGTCGCCGTCGCACCCGACATGCCGAAGGCGGACACCCAGCGGCTGCTCGACCTCGCCCGCCCCGTCGACGGCGGCCTGCGCGTCCACCTCGGCGGTATGACGGTCCAGCAGGCCGAACAGGGCGCGATCGGCTCGGAGGCCATCGGCATCGCGGCCGCCGCCGTGATCCTGGTGATCACCTTCGGCTCGGTCGTGGCCGCCGGCCTGCCGATGCTCACCGCGCTCGGCGGGCTCGCGGTCAGCGCCACCCTGCTGCCGGTCCTCGCCGCGATCATGCCGGTCCCGGACTGGTCCACCTCGCTGGCCGCGATGCTGGGCATCGGCGTCGGCATCGACTACGCGCTCCTGCTGGTCACCCGGTTCCGCGAGTGGCGTGCCGAGGGGCTCGAACCCGAGGCCGCCACGGTCGCCGCGCTCGACACCGCGGGTCGCGCGGTCGTGGTCGCCGGAATGACCGTGGTGGTCAGCATGCTCGGGCTGTTCGCGATGGGTCTGTCGTTCATGCGCGGCGCCGCGGTCTCGGCGATCCTCTCCGTGCTCGTCGTGATCGCCGCGTCCGCCACGCTCTTCCCCGCCCTGCTCGGCTACCTCGGCCGACACATCGAGCGCCTCCGACTCCCCCTGCCCCGGCGCCGCGCCGCCCGGGGCGGCAGCCCGGTGGGCGCCGGCTGGCTGCGCTGGAGCAGGCTCGTCGAGCGTCACCGCGTCCTCGGTGCCGTCACCGGCGTCGTCGTCCTGCTGGCGCTCGCGGCACCGTTCCTGGGCGTGCGCTTCGGCTTCCCGGACGCGGGCAACGACCCCGCCGGACGCTCGAACCGGCTGGCGTACGACACGGTGGCCGCCGGCTTCGGACCGGGCAGCAACGGACCGCTGATCCTGGTCGCCGAGTTGGCGCCGGGCACCCCCTCCGACGCGACAGCCGCGCTGCCCGCCGCCCTGAAGGCGGTGCCCGGCGTCACGGCGGTGACCCCTCCGGTGCCCGGCGCCGACGGCCGCTCACTTCTGTTCACCGTCGTCCCGGACAGCGGTCCGCAGTCCGGCGCCACCAAGGCCCTGGTCCGCGACCTCCGCGACCATGTCGTCCCGGGCGCGGTCGGCCCGGGCGTCCGGGTGCACGTCGGCGGGGCGACCGCGAGCGCGATCGACAGCACCGACAACATCTCCCGTCGCATCCCCCTGCTGGTCGGCGGTGTGGTGACGGTGTCGATGCTCCTGCTCCTGGTGGCCTTCCGCAGCGTCGCCGTCGCCCTCAAGGCCGCGGTGATGAACCTGCTCTCCGTCGGAGCCGCGTACGGCGTGGTCGCGCTCGTCCTCGAAGGCGGCACCGCCGGCCGATTGATCGGCATCGACAGCCCCACCCCGCTGCCGGCGTTCGTGCCGGTGCTGACCTTCGCCGTCCTGTTCGGCCTCTCGATGGACTACGAGGTCTTCCTGGTGAGCCGGATGCGTGAGGCCTGGCTCCGCAGCAACGACAACGCCGAGTCCATCGTCAGCGGACTAGCGGGCACCGCGCGGGTCATCACCGCGGCGGCGGCCATCATGGTCGCCGTGTTCGCGGCCTTCGTCCCCTCCCCCGATCTGCCGATCAAGGTCATCGGCGTCGGCATGGGCTCGGCCATCCTGATCGACGCCACGCTGGTCCGACTGCTGCTGGTACCCGCCGTGATGCACCTGCTCGGCCGCGGCAACTGGTGGCTGCCCGGCTGGCTGGACCGCCGTCTCCCCCACCTCCACGTCGAAGGACACACGGAGTACTACCAGCCGAAGCCCACCACCGAGGCACCCCGCCCCCTGGCGGCGGCCCGGTAGTGGCAGCGGCGGACCGCGGGGCCGTGGGGCGCCCGCGGTCCGCCGTCACGGGACCGACGAGCACGCCGACGCGACCGGGCCGGCCGGCCGAACGCAGACGTGAGTCCGTGGTCCGCGGAGCCGAACGCACTCGGATCAGTTCTCTTCCGTCCCCGCCATCCCGCTCACCTCTGCGATTCCCTCCACCGTCGCACGGTCGCCCGCCCGCCGGCCTTCAACGGCGTCGAACCTGTCACGCAGTTCGCGCAGACGGGTCGGGTCGGAGGCGACCTCCGGCGGTACGAGCGACATGGCTCCCTTGACCCACTCACCGTCACCGAGGTCGGCCACCACACGATCGGCGCGGTCCTCATGCCCAGGTGCCAGGGCACCGAGCAGACCGAGGAGAACGAGCAGTTCGCGCTGCAGCGCAGGCGTGAACAGCTCCCGCTCCTCGTCGTCCAGCTTCACCTCGATCCGCCCACCGCCGAGCTCGGCATAGCCGCACAGAAGGTCCCTCAGAAGCTTGAACTGCCGCTCGGGCAACAGGAGCTGGAGCGACTCGAGGTAGAGCCTCAGTCGCAGCGCCGCCAGCTCCGAGAGGTTCGCCTCGCCGTCCTCGTGCTTGCCGTCCGCCACCTGAACCCTCCCTGGTGTGTCAGCCGACCGGCGTCACCACCGCCACCGACCACCCCGATGGTACGGGGGCCCCCGACTGTCCGACGACGAACTGGCAACGTGTGGTCCCTGGTTGGGCCCGAATGACTGCTTCGATGAATCACGATTGCCCGCCTGCGACTGTCACGAACGGTACTCGACATCACTCGAACGGACCGGGGACGGTTCAGCAAGCACTCATCAGCGCGACGCCCGGCGGGAAACGGCTCCGGACCGGGCCGACGGCTCAGCTCGACGCGAGCGGGCGTGCGCGGTCGTGCGCAGCGACCCGCGCGGCCGTGCACGCCGGTGGTCGGCGGTCAGCGGCGGCCGGTCGCCGCTGACCGCCGACCACCGGAGCCCCGACCGGCGATGTCGACCGGCGCCAACGCCGCTGCCGGGCTCCGGCGGACGCGGGCCGCCGGATCGGAAACCCGGGCGACCCGGCGGCCCGGCCTCGTGTGCCACCGGAGCCGGCCGCCGGTCACTCCGGGTGCGTGACGACCGCGTGGGCGCGCTCGCGGACGTCCGCCGACGGGTGGCGGCGCAGCTCGTGCAGAAGGACCTGCCATTCCCCGGGCCAGCCGAGGCGGCCCCCGAACACCTCTGTCAGCGCTGTGGCGAACAGTCCCGCGGCCGCGCCCGTGTCGCCGTCCCGACGGGCGGTCCGCGCCAGCGCATCAAGTGTCCCGGGCGGCGGAAGCGGTCCCGAGGCGTGCTCGCGCGACAGTGCCAGCGCGGTGAGCGCTGCCGCGGCCGGGCGGCCCTGATGCCCGTCGGCGAGCGCGCCCAGCGCGGTCGCCAGCGCCTGCGGACCGGCTGCGGGATCGACCAGCCCGCGCAGCGCGGCCGCCCTGATGCCCGCCAGGTCGGGTTCGGCGGCGAGCAGGTCGGCGATGCCGGCGAGCAGCGGCCGGTGGTCGTCGTCCGCGGGCAGGTCGGCGAGGTGGGCCAACCTCCGGCGGGCGGGCAGGTCCCGGTCCTCCCCGACCTCGGCGGCTTCCGTCCGCGCGGCGGCGGCGAGTTCGGTGACAGTGGCGTGCAGCAGGCTTCCGGGGGCCGCGCCGCCGAGGGGGTGCGGCAGTCCGGAGGCGGCGAGCGCGCGGACGGTCCCCACCGCCTCCCGCCAGGCGCCGCGGTTCGCCGGATCGGTGGCGACCCGTCGGGCCACGTCCGCGGTTTCCGGGGCCCACACGGCCCACCACGACAGTGCGGCGATGGCGGGCGAGGCGACTTCCGGATCCGGCGCGGCGGCGACGGAGGCCACCAGGCGGGCGTAGCGGGCCCGATGGATCTCGGGGAGGCGTCCCGGGACGCCCCGGAGTACGGCGCGGCGCACCGAGGCCTCGGCCGGCCCGGCGGCCTCGGTGAGCAGTTCCCAGACGGGTTCGGCGTCCAGCAGACCGGTCGCGAAGGCGACCGCGGCCGACCGCACATCGCGGTGCTGGCCCTCGACGCGGTACACGGCGACCAGCACGTCGGCGGCGGTCCGGGTCGGCAGGTGCTCCGCGGCGAGCCGCACGGCTTCCTTGCGGCTGGTGACCTTGCTGTCCCTGGTCCCGGAGAACAGGTCGCCGAGCCGCTCGGCGAGCTCGCCCGGCGCGGCGAATCGGGCGGCCCGGGTGGCCGCGTAGACGGCGACCCGGGCGCGGTCCCCGCCCGCATGGGCCAGCAGGTCACCCAGCGCGTCGGCAGGACGGTCCGTCCAGGCCAGCGCTGCGAGCGCCGCCTCGACGAGCACCACCTCGGAGGAGTCCAGTTGGGCGCGGAGAACCATCTCACCGTACTCCGGGATACCGGCGGCGACATGGACGGCCTCGGCTCGCCTGTACAGCGGCAGGGTGGCGTCGTTCGCCGCCGCGGCGGCGAGGCGGGCGGCCGCCTGCCACTGGCGCGGCGTCCAGCGGCTCGCCGACCGGGTCTCCAGCAGGGTCGCACGGTGCGGCCGCTTGAGGAACCGCCCGTACGGCGGAGTGGGGGCAAGCAGCGGGTCGAGCAGGTCGGTGCGCTGTTCGGCCAGGACGGCGCGCACCGGAGCCAGGACGGCGGCGGAGGGCTCGAGTTCCAGGATCTCGGCGACCCGGGCTCCCCTGGTGCGCGGATCGTCCAACCACAGGGCGGCGGCGGTCCCGAACGCGCTGTCCGACCCGAACTGGAGGGCGCGCAGAAGGAGTTCCTGCAGCTCCGGGATGCCGCGGGCGCGTCGGCCGAGGGAGCGCGCCAGGGAGAACAGCAGCCAGTAGTCCGCGGTGTCGGCCATGGCGTCCAGCCACGGTCGCAGGGTCGCGAACACCTCGTGTTCCTGGCCCCGCCGCAGCCGGTGCTCCAGCCGGCCGAGCTCCACCGTGCCGGTCTGCCCGGCGATCCGCCGCAGGCTCCGCAGTGCCCAGGCGACCAACTCCGTTCCGTCGGCCACGGCGTGCTCGCGCAGGACCTCGGTGACCAGCAGTTGCAGGGCGGCGCGGGTGCCGTACGAGCAGTCGCGGGCGTCGACCGCGTCGTCCACGGCGGCGTCGAGAACGGCTACCGCCTCGCGGGTCACCAGCCGGGCGGGCACCTGGGCGAGCGCGGTCAGCGCCGCGCGGCGCACCGGGTCCTGCTCGTTGCGCAGCCGCGGCAACAGGCCGAGCGCGTCCAGGACGGCGGACCGGTCGGCGGAGGCGGCCGCGTTGGCGAACAGAGCTGTCCAGGCGGCGGCCCGATCGTCGGCGTCCGGGCGGGAGAGCGCGGCCCGTAGCTGCGGTTGGGCCTCCTCCGTGGGCAGGTACGCCAGGGCGGGGGCGATCCGCGCCCAGAGGTGGCCCTGCGCGCGGTGTGCGGCGACCAGCCGCCGCGCCTCGGCATGGCGCCGGGCGTGCGGGAACAGCGGGAACAGGAGGGAGAGTTCGTCCTCCTTCGGGAGGGCGCCGGCGTGGACGAGGTCGAGGAACGCGTCACGCCGGCCCGGCGGGAGGGCTCGCAGCAGGGCGGCGAAGCAGCGGGGCGCGGCGAGCCAGCGGCGGCCCAGCGCGGGGAGCGAGGGCGGGTCGGCGTGCACCAGCCGGCGGAGCGTACCGGTCGAGGGCGGCGTGGTGTACGGGCCGACCGTGCCGCGTCGCGGGTCGGCGAGGAGCCGGACGGTGCGCTCGGCGTCCGTGGCGGCCAGCGGCGGCAGGTGGTCGTTCCGCAGCGGGAGGTGGGGGCCGAGCCGTTCCAGCAGGTCGAGGACCCGCCCGGGGCGGGCCGGCGCAGCGGCGCCGAGGGCGTCGGCGAAGGCGTGCCGCTGCCCGAGCCGCAGCGCCTCGGGGTGCTCGGTGAGGACCCGCTCCAGATGGTCCAACACCTGGTCCGGGAAGCGGGCGGCGAGGGGAGCGAGCGGCACGGCGTGCGCGAGCTCGGGCAGGATCCGGGCGACGAACCCGGGGCTGCCGGCGGAGAGCAACCGGGCGGCCTCGGTGTCGCCCCACTCGGCACGCAGGCGGACCACCAGCCGCTCCGCCAGCCCGTACCGACGGCCGCGCCGGACGGCCCTGGCGAGCTCCCGGCGAAGCACGCAGGAGGCGCCGTTGAAGGCCGCCTCGATCGCCTCGTCCGGAATGCCCTGGGAATGAGCGGCGCGCAGCGCGTGGCCGCGGACCACCGGATCGGGGTCGGTCAGCCGCTCGGCGAGGTAGCCGGTGGCGCGGCCGGCCGACGCGGCGAGCGCGGCCAGCCGACGACCGTACACACCGGATCGCTCCAGGCCGGCCAGCAACGCCGCCAGTTCGCCGTCGACGGCGAGTTCCCGGGCCCTGCGGGCGACATGGCGCTGGCGCTGCGGGTGGGAAAGCGGGTCGAGGTCGGCGATCAACTGATCGGCTTCGTAGGACATGCGGCCATTCTGGACGGTGCGGCCGGTTCCTCCCACGGAATTTCCGCCGTCCGGCCGTGGTGGACCGCCGAGGCGTCTTACGGGCGAAGGCAGCAACCAGGGTCCGGCGGCCGAGGCCGTGCCGCCTTCCGCTTCCGCTTCCGCTTCCGCGTCCGCTTCCGGAGAAGCCGCCCACCCGGGCCGGGCTTCGGGAAGGATGTGCTGCGCATGGTGCGCGACCGTGGGCGGGGATGCCGAAGAGGTGACGGGGATGAGCACGTTCGAGGCGTTGGAGACCGGGGACCCCGAGTGGGTGGGTCGGTACCGGATCGTGGCGCGGCTGGGTGCCGGCGGGATGGGTCAGGTCTACCTGGGACGAACGCCCGGGGGACGACTGGTGGCGTTGAAGGTGGTGCGCCCGGAACTGGCCGAGGACCGCGAGTTCCGGCACCGCTTCGCCCGCGAGGTGGCTGCCGCCCGTCGCGTGAACGGTGTCTTCACCGCCGGGGTCGTCGATGCCGATCCGGAGGGACGGCCCGCCTGGTTGGCCACGGCGTACGTGCCCGGAGTGGACCTCGGTGCCGCGGTGGCGCGGCTCGGTCCGTAGCCCGAGGGTCCGGTGCTGGCCCTGGGCGCCGCCCTGGCCGAAGCGCTGGAAGCGATCCACGGCGCCGGCGTGGTCCACCGGGACCTGAAGCCGTCGAACGTGCTGCTCGCCCCGGAACGCAGCCCATCGGACCCGGCCCCGCTACCGCGCAGCGAGCTTCGCTCGGTGGGCGGCGATCAGGTCGCGGTACCAGGTGTAGGAGGCGCGAGGGCTGCGCTGCTGGGTGTCGAAGTCGACGTGGACGAGGCCGAAGCGTTGGTGGTAGCCCTCGGCCCATTCGAAGTTGTCGAGGAGGGACCAGGTGTAGTAGCCGCGGACGTCGACTCCTGCTGCGACGGCGGTGGCGAGGGCGTCGAGGTGGGTGGCGAGGTAGGAGACGCGGGTGGGGTCGTCGAGGCCCTCGGTGGTGGAGCAGCCGTTCTCGGTGATGGTGATCGGCGGGAGGGCCGTGCCGTAGCGGTCGCGGAGGCCGACGAGGAGGTCGCGCAGGCCGTCGGGGACGATCGGCCAGCCGAAGGCGGTGTGGGGGACGTCGGGGATCTCGGCGAAGGTGAAGGGGAGGCTCGGGTCGGTGGGGGCGGCGATGCGGGTGGGGTTGTAGTAGTTGACGCCGAGGCCGGTGAGGGGGGTGGCGGTGATGAGGTCGAGGTCGCCGGGGTGGACGGCGCCGTGGAGGTCGGGGCCGGTGCCGAAGGCGGTGAGGTCGGGGTAGCGGCCGAGGAGGAGGGGGTCGGTGAAGAGGCGGTTGTGGAGGGTGTCGTAGGCGTCGGCGGCGGCGAGGTCGGCGGGTGAGGGGGAGGCCGGTTCGACCGGGGTGAGGTTGTTGGAGATCAAGACGTCGAGGCCGTGCTCGTGGAGGAGGGAGGCGGCCAGGCCGTGGGCGAGGAGCTGGTGGTGGGCGACCGGGAGGGCGTCGAGCATCAGGGCGCGGCCGGGGGCGTGGATGCCGAGGGCGTAGCCGTACACCATGTGCACGAAGGGCTCGTTGAGGGTGATCCAGGCGGGGACGCGGTCGCCGAGGCGGTCGGCGACGAGCGCGGTGTAGTCGGCGAAGCGGTGGGCGGTGTCGCGGTTCAGCCAGCCGCCGCGGTCTTCGAGGGCCTGCGGGAGGTCCCAGTGGAAGAGGGTGGGGAGCGGGGTGATGCCGGCTTCGAGGAGGGCGTCGACCAGGCGGTCGTAGAAGGCGAGTCCGGCGGGGTTGGCGGGACCGCTGCCGGTGGGCTGGATGCGCGGCCAGGCGATGGAGAAGCGGTAGCCGTCGAGCCCGAGACCGCGCATCAGCTCGATGTCCTCGGGATACCGGTGGTAGTGGTCGCAGGCCACGGCGCCGGTGTGGCCGTCGCGGACGGCGCCGGGGCGGGCGGTGAAGGTGTCCCAGATCGAGGGGCCCCGGCCGTCCTCGTCCACCGCCCCCTCGATCTGGTGGGCGGCGGTGGCGACACCCCAGCGGAAACCGGTGGGCAGGTCGTAGCGGTCCGGCATGGCAGCCTCCCGGATGGAAATATGAGGAAGGAAATGTGAGGACTGCTCATGTTACTGGCGCTTCGCCGGGACGCCAGGGGGACGACGGCCCTGGGCGCGGCTGCCCGGATTCGACGGGGGTCGAAGGGGGTTGGCCGGGCGTGGCGGGGCTGTTGAGACTGGGCGTGCCGGCCCGGTTCCGGGCCCGCCGATCGCCACAAGCGGCACGCCAGAAGCCGCACGTCATCGAGGAGTTCCCATGATCCGTACGTCCAGCGTCCGGCTGCGCGTCACCGCCGTCGCGCTCGCCGCCTCGGCCTGTCTGCTCGGGGGCGCGGCCTCCGCCCAGGCCGTCGCGCCGGGCCCGGGCCGGGCGGTCGCCGCGACCGAGACCGCGAAGTTCACCGGCAGCGGGACCGGGGGCACGATGGGCTCGGCCATCGAGAGCGCGACCAATGTCGCCCTCTCCTACGCCCAGGCGGCCGGGTGGCAGCGCAGCCAGTGCTACCGGCTCGCCTCGGACGTGCGGCAGTCCGGCGGCTGGTTCACCGCGGTGTCCCAGGTGTTCTGCCAGCGCTGAACCGGCGCTGACCCGGCGCTGAACCGGCGCCAGGCCGCCACCTGGTGGTCAGGCCGCGGTGTCGGGGAGGTCGCGGCCGGCCACCGAGCGGAGGTGCTCCTCGAAGAAGCGGCGCGGGTCCCCGCCCATCCGGGTGAGCATCACCAGGGCGGTGAGTGCCACGTCGCAGGCTTCCCTGCGGACGTCGTCCCAGTCGTGCGAGTAGCCCTTCCGCGGGTTGACGCCGAGGGCGCCGATCACGGCCTCCGCGACCTCCCCGGCCTCCTCCTGGATCTTGAGGGCCTGCAGCGTCCAGCGCTGCTCATCGGTGCGGTCGGAGTGCGCGTCGAGCCGGTGCGCGAGGGTGCTGACGATGTCCCAGGTGTCGTTGCTGTCGTTGCTGTCGTTGGTGTCGTTGACGTCGTTGGTGTCGTTCATGAGTCGGGATCCTGGCCCGCGCCGGGGGGAGGGATCAACCCCGCGGCCCGGTCGGCCGCCGCCGGTCAGCCGAGGGCCGGGGCGGGCAGGTCGGCCGGTTCGAGGGTGGAGAGCTGGTCGGGGGTGGGGGTGACCGCCTCGGCCATCCGCTGGGCCTGGCGTTCGGTCATCTCCTGGAAGGTCTGGCGGGCCGAGCGGCCGTTGCCGAAGCCGGCGCCGCGCGGGAGCGTCTCGAAGTGGCCGAGCAACCGCAGGCGCGCCGGACCGGTCAGCTCGTAGCGGTGCTCGCGCGCCTGGTGCTCGACGATGGCGACCAGGTCGGCGGCGGAGTAGTCCTCGAAGAGCAGGGTGCGGGTGAAGCGGGAGGAGAGTCCGGGGTTGGAGCCGATGAAGCGGGCCATGTCCGCCGGGTAGCCGGCGGCGATGACGACGACGTCGTCGCGGTGGTCCTCCATCAGCTTGACCAGGGTCGCCACCGCCTCCTGCCCGAAGTCGTGGCCGCCGGACTCGGGGGCCAGCGAGTAGGCCTCGTCGATGAACAGGACGCCGCCGAGCGCCCGGTTGAAGGCCGCGGCCGTGCGCGGGCCGGTGTGGCCGACGTACTCGCCGACGAGGGCGCTGCGGTCGACCTCGACCAGGTGGCCGCGGCGCAGCAGGCCGAGGGCCTTGAGCAGGCGGCCGTAGAGGCGGGCGACGGTGGTCTTGCCGGTGCCGGGGTTGCCGGCGAAGACGAGGTGGCGGCTGAGCGGCGGCGCGGGCAGGCCGGCCTCCTCGCGCAGCCGGACGGCCTGCATCAGCTTCACCATCGAGTGGACGTCGTGCTTGACCCGCTCCAGGCCGACCAGGGTGGCGAGTTCGGCCAGCAGGTCGTCGAGGTGCTCCTCCTCGGGCTCCGCGGTGGGGAGTTCAGCGGGGGCCGCGGCGGGCGGTAGCGGGGCGCCGACGCCGGGCGGGAGGGGTACCAGCGGCGCGCCGGGCAGGGCGGGCGCACCGGGCGCGCCGGGCCCAACAGGCACGCCGGGCGGGTGGAGCGCCCCGACGAACGCCAGCGGGGCGCCGTCGAGGTCGCACTGCTCCAGGACGGGTGCCGCCGACCCGTCGCCGCCGAACGGGGCCGGGCAGTCCAGCACCCGGCAGCGGCGCAGCCTCGGAGCGGCGCCGGCCGCCAGGTGCAGGGCGGGCAGCCTGGTGCCGACCAGGTCGCAGGAGGTGAGCAGGCCGCCCGCGCCTTCCGCGAAGTAGACGCCGTTGCGGCCGGTGCCGTCGATCCGCAGGCCGCTGATCACCGGGCGGGCGCCGGTCCAGACGACGACGCCCGAGCCGCTGCCGCCCTCGACCGAGCCGCCCTCCACGGTGGCCTCGGAGCCGGCGTCGAAGAGGAGTCCGGCGGCGCCCGCGCCGGTGACCCGGTTGCCGGTCAGCACGGCGCGGCCGCCGGAGGAGACCTCGAGACCGGCCCTGGCGGCTCCGACCACCGTGCTGCTGTCGATCCGGGAGCCGGCCGGGGAGGCGACGGAGACCCCGGTGTGCGCGCTGTCGATCCGGCAGCCGGTGACGGTGGCCCGGGCCTCGTCGGTGACGGCGACCCCGGTCAGGGCGATCCCGGAGACCGTGCTGTCGGTGAGTGCCAGCCCGGCCGAGCCCGCCACGTGGAAGCCGTGCTCGGCGCCGCGGCGGACCCGGCAGTCGGTGAACGAGGCCTCGGCCCGGTCGGCGAGGTGGACCGCGCTGAAACCGCAGTCCTCCAGCCGGCAGTCGGTGAGGCCGGCGCGCGCCGTACCGGTGGCGAGCAGCCCGTTGGCGCCCGGGGCGGTGACGGTGCAGCCGTCGGCGGTCAGCCGGGCCGCGTCCTGGAGCACCAGGGCGCTGGCGGCGGGGCGCAGCACCCGGCTGTCGGTCAGGTCGGCGTGGGACTCGCCGCCGAGGTGGAGGCCGGCGGTCCCGGGGGTCTCGATCCGGGTGGTGGTGACCAGGGCGTGGGCGGTGTCCTCCAGCAGCAGCCCGGCGCGGCCGGGCGAGGTCAGCCGGGAGTCCGTCATCCGCAGCCGGGACCTCCCGCGCAGCCGGATCCCGGAGCCGGTGGTGGACTCCAGGCGCAGGCCGGTGACGTCCAGTCGGGCGGTGCCCGCGAGCACCGCGCCCACGCCGTCGATGTCGGCGACGGTGGTGGACTCGATCCGGACCCGGGCGCCGCCGGACAGCCGCAGGGCGGCGTGCCGGGCGCCGGTCAGCCGGCAGTCGCGCAGCAGGACGGCGGAGGTCCCCTCCTCGCCCTCGCGGAAGTCCCCCGGCTCGGCGCCCTCGGGGCCCCGGACCTCGATCCGGCCGCCGGTGACGGTGCAGTGGTCGAGGACGAGGCCGGCCCCGGCGGCGACGGTGACGGCCGGGTCCCCGGGGTCGGCACCCTCCAGTTCGAGGCCCCGGAGCAGGCAGTCGGGGCCGAGGACGGCGAGCGCCGGGGCGCCGCCCGGCGGGGCCGCGAGCACCACCGTGCCGGGGCCCTGTTCGGCGACCAGGACGATCCGGCGGGCCAGTTCCAGCGCCTCCTCGTAGCGGCCGGGCGCGACGACCACGGTGTCGCCGGGCTGCGCGGCCCGCACGGCGTCGGCGACGAGGCGGTGGGTGCCTCGGCCGCGCGGGCCGACGACGTGGGTCCGGGTGGTCCGGTGGGGCATCAGGGCTGCTGTCCTTGCGTCATCGCGGGGGCGGGAGCGGGGGCGGGCAGGGGCGCCCGGTACCAGGCGGGGTCGATGCTCGCCCGGTAGGCGTTGGTCAGCCAGAGCGAGGTGACGGTCTTCTCGAAGATCTTGAACGGGAGCTGGAGCCAGAACTCGGCGAAGCCCTGGCGGTGGAAGAGACGGCTGCCGCCGCCGGCGATGACGGCGTTCTTGGCGAGCGCCGCGCTGCTCGCGGTGGTCAGACCGGCCAGGCCGGCGATGCCGCCGTCCAGGAAGGCGTCCATGCCGCTGAGCACATGGGTCTTGCCGTCGGCGCCGGTGACGCCCCAGACGGAGGCGTTCATCGCGCCGTTGACCCAGCCGACGACGCCGCCGAGCGCCGCGTTGTAGAAGAAGTCGTAGGTGCCGCCGCGCCAGCGGGTCGGGGTCTCGTTGCCCGCCCACTCGTTGGCCCAGTTCTTGTCGTGGTTGTTGGGGTGCCGCCGTTCGTGCTTGCCGCCGTCGACGTTGCCGAACACCGACTTGGGGCCGCCGGCCGCGCTGCCGCGCAGTTCGTGCATGCCGGTGGAGACCAGGCTCTTGACGCCCGCCCCGACCGCCGCGTTGGCGAAGGACTTGAGCACGTCCTTGCCGGTGAAGGGCTTGTTGTTGGCGGCGGCGACGATGCCGTTGACGGCCAGGTTGGCCCCGAACTCCAGGACGAACTCCTGGCCGAACTCCAGCGCGACCTTCTTCGCCAGCACCTTCCAGTACGGCTGGTAGAGGGCCTCGCCGAGCGGGACGACGCCGTTGCGCGCCGCCGGCAGCCCGGGGACGCCGGCGAGGGCGTTCTGCATCCGCGGCACCCGCACCTCGACCGAGTCGCCCCAGGGCAGCCGGTTGGCCTCGCGGATCCGCCGGCCGAAGCCGCGGATCTCGGTCAGCGGGCCGCGGAAGTCGTACTCGTTGCCGGTGACCCGCAGGTTGCCGCCGGGCCCGGTCTCCCAGACCAGGCCGCTGTCGGTGCGCTGGGCGACGATCCGCTGGTGCTGGTCGTAGCGGCGCCACTGGCCGCGCCAGGCGTCCTTCTCCAGGAAGGTGCCGTCGCCGAGCGGATTGCGCTCGCGGACCACCGCGCCGTGGTCGAACTCCTTCCAACTCCCGGCCGGGTGCGGGGCGTTACCTCCGGGCATGTACTGGCGCACGCGCAGCGGACCCTCGCCGAGGGCGAGGTGCGGGGGGACTTCGCGCAGGGTGAGGGCGGGGCCGCCGGCGGCCGGACGGAACTCGTCGCGGAAGTGCCGGGTGCGGGCCGTCCAGCCGTCCTGCCAGGCCCGGGTGTCGGCGTTCCACCAGCGGCGGACCTGCTGCCCGGCGCCGAAGTCGACGGCCGTGCCGTTGGCCTCGTACTTGGCGGTGTGCCAGCGCTGCCCGCCGCCGGGCGGGGCCGCGCCCCGCCAGGAGTCGACCCAGCGGCCGCCGTCCAGCATGTTGCGCTCCCGGAGCAGGGCGCCGCCCGCGTCGAGGTCCCGGAAGGAGTCGTCCCAGGGCAGCCGGGGGTCGTCGGAGCCGCGGAAGAACTCGCGGCGGCCGGTGGTCCGGTGGCCGAGGTGGTCGGTGGCGGTCCAGGTCCACCGCCCGGAGTCCGGGCGGCCGGTGCCGGTGACCTCCAGCCGGTTGCCCTGGGGGTCCTGCCAGATGTCGTGGCTGCCGGTCAGGTTGCCGTGCGCGTCCCGCTGGACCCAGGCGTGGGTGCCCCGGCCCTGGACGTTGCCGGTCGCCGGGTCCACCTGGGGCGGCACCCGGTACTCGCGGACCGAGCCGTCCGCGGAGCCCTCCCGGGCGACCTGCCAGTTGGCGCCGCCGTCCGGGCTGAACCGGTCCTGCCACAGCGGGTGGTCGCGGCCGGCCCCGGCGGGCGGGACCACCTCGACCCGGTAGCCGCGCCGTCCGGGCTCCTCCCAGGGCAGGTGGGCCGGGTTGGTGGGCGGGTGCGCGGGCGGGTTGGCGTGGTCGCCGACCTTGAGCGTGGTGCCGCCGTGCAGCTTCCCGGTGGAGCGGACGAAGCGGCCGTCGGCGCCGAGGTCGACCGCCGCGCCGTCCATGCCGACGTAGCGGACGCCGCCGCCCGGGTTGACGCCGCCCGCTTTGTCCCACAGGAAGACCTGGTAGCGGGTGTCGTCGGCGAGGTGCGCGGCGACGCCCTGCGGCCCGCCGGCGCCCACCAGGTGCCGGCGCACCCACAGCGGCGGGCGCTGCTCGGACCATCGGCTGGTGGTCAGCACCGCGTTGTCGGTGGCGAGGACCTCGCGCTTGCCGACCTCCTTGCCGTGCGGGGAGTGCCGCTCCCAGGTCTGCCGCACGCCGCCGCCCTGCCAGGTGTGCTCCAGGAAGTGGCCGGCCTTGCCGGGGCCGTGGCCCATGCCCCACTGCTTCTGGACCACGGTGCCGTCGGCCAGCCGGTCGGTCCAGCCGGAGTCCCGGTGCGGGGTGCGCGGGCCGTGCGCGAGTTCCTGGCCGGCGCCGTCGAAGCGGTGCCAGGTCCAGCTGCGGTCGGCGTTGCGGACGGCGAAGGTGTGACCGGTGACCCCGCCGGTCTTCTGCAGCCCGTCCCGGTACTCGTGCACGGGGTTGCCGCGGTGGTCGAGGTCGCGCCAGCCGAAGCCGGAGGTGTCGTAGCGCCGGGTGCCGTGCGCGCCGAGGCCGCCGGCGGCGTCCCACTGCGTCCAGACCGTGCGGCGGTCGAGGTCGCCGAACAGCAGGGTGTCGGTGCGGCGGAAGGAGTCCAGCAGACCGCCGCCGGGCAGCACCCGGCGTTCGAACACCTCGACGGGTGTGTAGGTGGAGGAGACGAGCCGGATCCGGTTTCCGCCGCCGAGGGTCTCCACCCGGCCGTGGTGGAAGGCGCCGGTGCCGGCGGGCGGCGGGGTGGCGGCCGCCGGGTGCGGCTGCCGGCTCCAGGTCGCGCCGGCCGCCGGGGTGTGGTCGACGACGTACTGGTGGTCGGTGCGCCGCCCGCCGTCGACGACGTTGAAGCCCTGGTGGGTGATCCGTCCGTCGCCCGGCGCGTGGGCGGTGAACTCGCCGTGCCGCGGGCCGTTCGGCCGGTCGACGGAGACCTGGAGGCCGCCGTCGGCCCGGACGGTGACGGCCCGTTCGGGGATCCGCAGGCCGGCCGCGTCCTCCAGGTGGCCCGGGAGGGCGGCGCCGCCGGGGCCGGGCGGGGGCAGCACGGCGAAGGTCCGGTCCGGGTTGCCGTCCGGGCCGCGCAGCGCGGTGCCGGTCTCCAGCCGGCCGCCGTCGGCGCCGTAGCGGACGAAGCCGTTGTCGGCGGCCGCGTCGGTGACCTGGAAGCCGCCGCCCGGGCGGTCGGCGGCGGTGAGGTTCGGCACCGGCGTGCCGGTGGCGTCCAGGACCTCCAGGGTGCGCGGGCCGCCGGGCGGGGTGTGCACCACCACCCACTGGTCGAGCGCGCCGCCGCCCGGCGCGTGCAGCCGGGCCGCGTCGTCGGTGAGGCGTCCGGCGTCGTCGAAGACCCGGTAGGAGCCGCCCGGCGCGGTGACCCGCAGACCGGCGCCGTCGGCGGTGACCACCCTGGTGGCGTCCGGCTGGAAGGCGGCGTCCAGCCAGGCCGGCTGCCCGGCGGGTGCCGGGTGGCCGGGCGCCGGGACCGGGCGCTCCAGGTGGCCGACGACGGTGCCGTTGCCGTCGAGCAGTTGCCGACCGCCGCGGTCGGCGTGCCGTTGGCGGCGAAGCGCTCGTACGGAGCGCCGCCGCCGGGGACGGCGGGCGCGCCCTCGACCCGGAACCCGCCACCGGGGTGCGCCACCACGCGCTCGGGCAGCACGGCCCCGGCCGCGTCGGTGAGCGCGTGCCCGCCGCCGCCCTGCGGGACGACGAACCGGCCGCCGCGCACCCCGGCGCCGTCGGCGAGCGCGACTCCGCTCTCCACCACGGCGCCCTGGGCCGTGTACCGCGTGGACACACCCGACACCGGATCGGTGACCCGCCAGCCACCACCCGCCAGGCCCTCGCCGGACAGACCCGTCGGTCCGCCCGTCACGTCGGTCACCCGCGGCGGGTTCCCCTCCAGGAACCGGACACCGCGCACCCCGGCGCCGTCGGCCAGCGCGACCCCGCTCTCCACCACGGCGCCCTGCGGCGTGTAGCGCGTCGACACCCCGGACACCGGATCAGTGACGCGCCAGCCGCCACCCGTCAGACCCTCGCCGGACAGACCCGGCACCGCCGCACCCGACACATCCGTCACCCGGGGCGGAGTCCCCTCCAGGAACCGCGCGCCCCGCACCCCGGCCCCGTCCGCCAACGCCACACCACGCTCGACCGCGCCACCCTGGGCCGTGTACCGCGTGGACACACCCGACACCGCGTCGGTGACGCGCCAGCCGCCACCCGCCAGGCCCTCGCCGGACAGACCCGGCACCGCCGCACCCGACACATCCGTCACCCGGGGCGGAGTCCCCTCCAGGAACCGCGCGCCCCGCACCCCGGCCCCGTCCGCCAACGCCACCCCGCGCTCCACCTGGAGGCCGTCCGCGCCGAAGCGCACCGAACCGCCCGACACCGCCTCCGTGACCCGCACCCCGCCGCCCGCGACGCCCACCGCCGTGGAACCGGGCACCACCGCCCCCGCGACGTCCGTCACCACGAACCCGCCGCCCTGCCGGGTCGCGAAACGGTGGCCACGCAGGCCGACGCCGTCGCCCAGGGCCAGGCCCTCGGCCCGGAAGGCCCCGCCGCGGTCGTACAGCGCCGAGCTGCCGGTGGCAGGGTCGGTGACCCGCAGTCCGCCGCCGCCGGGCAGTTCGGTGAGGGTGTGGCCGCCACCGGACAGCGAGCGGGTGACCGTTCCGTTGTCGTGCCCGAGCAGCAGGACCGGGCCGAACGGCGTGCCGTCGCCGCGCAGCAGCGGGCGGCCCTCCTCGACCAGCCCGCCGCCGTGGTCGAAGCCCCGGTGGCCGCCGGTGGCGGGGTCGCGCAGGTCGAAGCCGCCGCCGGGGCGCGGGGCGGCCTGGAGGCCGGTCGCGCCGTCGGGGTCGAGCACCCGGTGGGTGGCCGCCCCCTGGGCGTCGAAGTCGGTGTGGACGTGCAGGCCGACCGGGCCGCCGTCGAGGCCGGTGAGCGGCAGGTCCTCGGCGACCAGACGGCCCCCGCCGTCGTACGAGTGGGTGGTGCCGAGCCGGGTGTCGTACAGGTCGAAGCCGCCGCCGGGCCGGGGCGTCGGCTGCAGCATCGGGTCGGGCACGTGGTGGGAGTCGAGGACCCGGTGGACGGTTCCGTTCGGGGTGACGGTGGACTCGACCCGCAGGCCGTTGGGGCTCGCCGTGCCCTGGTCGGCGAGGGCGAGCACGACGGGCTGCGGCGCGGGCGGCTGCGGTTGGACGTGCTGCGGTTGGACGTGGTGCGGTTGGACGTGCTGCGGGACCGGCGGCTGCGCCTGGACGTGCTGCGGGGGCTGGACGGCCTGGGCCGGCCCGTGCTGCGGCGCCGGGTGCGGCGCGAGCTGGGGCTGCTGGCCGAGGTGCGGGGGCACCCCGCCGCCGCCCTCGGAGCCGCCGAGCAGCCGGGGGCGCTCGCGCAGGCTGTCGGCCGTCAGCGCGGCCAGGTCGCGGTCCATCCGGACGGGGTCGACGCCCAGTCCGGTGACCCGGTCCAGGGCCACGTCGACCTTGAACGCGGCCGCGTCCACCGACGCCTCGGCGTGCATCACCACCGGGCTGGGCCGGGAGCCGCCGCCCGGGCGCGCCCGGAGGTCGGACAGCAGGCGCTCGGCCCGGCCGAGGTCGTGCCGGGCGAGGGTGAGGTCCGCCCAGGCGTCCAGCCGGGCACCCCGGCCGGGGTCGTCGCTCGCGCCGAACAGCGCGGCCACCCGGTCGCCCTGCTCGCGCCAGAGCCGGTCCAGCTGGGCACCGGTCAGCCGCTCGGGGCCGCCGTGCCCGCCGGTGCCGGGCACGGTCGGCAGGTCGTGCGCCGACCCGGCGGCCGGGTGCGCCGGGGCGACCGGCGGCAGCGGCGCCACCGGGCCCTGGGTCAGCGGCGTCACGGGCGGCAGCGGCGTCGGACCGACGACGACGGACGGCAGCGGGGCCGGTGCCGCCGGGACCGGGCCGGCGAGCCCCTGGGCCGGGCCGTGCCCGGGGCCGCCGGGCTGGAGCAGGCCGAGCGCCTCGTCCACCCGGCCGAGCCCGCCGTGCGCCCCGGCTCCCGCGCCTCCGAGGTCCGTGACGCCGCCGGGGCCGGGTACGCCGACGAGGGCGGTGGGCGGGGTGACGGCGTGCACCGGCGGCAGCGCCGCGGTCGTGGCCGGGGTCACCCGGGGTGCCGCGAACTCCCCCAGGTGCAGGTTGACCTGGCTGGCCGCCAGGGCACGCGTGCTGTGGTCGCCGAGGTTCCCGCCCGTGCTGAACACCGGGGCGTCGGCCCGGTTCAGCGGGGAGCCGGTGGCCAGCAGGTCGAGGGCGCCGTTCAGGTGCGCGCCGGAACCGGTCGTGCCGAGGCCGGGCACGGTCACGGCACCCGTCACGACCGACGGCAGGCCCGTGCCGCCGCCGTGCAGCGCGGCGGTCGGCAGCGTGCCGGTGCTCAGGTGCGGGACGGCGACGGTGGAGGAGCTGAGCAGGTCGGCCGTGTGCACGGCCGGGGCCGCCGGGGCGGCGGTGTGCAGCGCGCCGGTGCCGAGCGCGGTCGGCGCGCCGCCGGTCTGGTGCAGGGCCAGGGCCTGGGTCTGGAGGTTCGGGGCGTGGACGGTGGCGGGGCCGCCGACGGTGAGGGTGTCGGCCAGGTGCACGGGGGCGGGGGCCGGTGCGCCGCCGACGAGTCCGCCGATCCCGTGCAGGCCGCCGGGTGCGGCGCCGACGCCGAGTCCGGTCTCCACGTGCAGTCCGCCCGGGGTGACGACGGTGCCGCCGGTCCAGCTGCCGACCGGGCGCAGGTCGCGGATCGGGGTGTCGAGCAGCGCGTCCAGCTTGCGGACGGCGTCCGGGGCGAGCGAGAGGCGGTCGGCGAGGTCGTTGTGCAGGCGGAAGTCGGACGGCCGGGTGTAGGAGAGGCCGGAGCCGGACGGTTCCAGGTGCGGGATCTCCAGGCGGCGCGGTCCGGCCCAGTCCCCGACCCGCACCTTCGCCAGGTCGGCGCGGGAGAGGTCCACCAGGGCGTCCACGGTGTGCACCGGGGGCGGCACGGGGACGGCGGCCGCGGTCCGCCCGGCGGTGCCGAGCAGCGGCGCGCCGTACCGGAAGTTGCCGAGGACCCCGCGCTCCCAGAGGCCGATCCGCAGGGCGCCGCGCAGCCCGTACCGGCCGATCTCGGCCGCGTCGACGGGCAGCACCAGCCGCAGCCACTTGGCGCCGCCGAGCTGGGCGCGCGCGAAGTCCCAGGAGGCGGAGCCGAACCGGCCGAGGTTGGCCGGCAGGCCCCGGACCAGGGCGGGCAGTCCCTTGACGCCGTTGACCACGGCGATCCCGCTCGCCCGGAAGGTGACGCCGGCGAAGTGCGGCAGCCGGGTGACCCCGTTCAGCACCCAGAGGCCGCCGGCCTTCACCCAGCCGCCGGTCATTCGGGCGAGGTCGGCGAGGCCCGGCAGGAAGGCGAAGGCGTGCGAGCCGCCGCCGGTGAAGACGCCGCGGAAGAAGCCGCCGACCGCCTGGGCGACGCCCTTGATCCCGGTCCAGGTGAACTTGGCCCCGGCGCTGATGAGTTTGAGCAGCGGCAGGCCCTTGGTGGTCGGGGCGATCATGCCGAGGCCGGACAGGAAGAGGTCCAGCGCGCTGGCCTTGCCCTGGGAGAAGTCGACCGCGGTCTTCACGAAGATCGCCAGGTTGACGCCGATGGCGAGCAGCGCGATCGGCCCGCCGAAGATCAGCGCGGGCAGGATCAGCGCGATCGCCAGCCACTGGAACGCCTCCCAGAACAGGTCGCAGTCGGAGACCGGCTGCTTGATCCCCCGGGCGGCGCTGCTCAGGGCCGAGCCGGCGGTGCGGCCGGCCTCGTCCTGGGCGGTGCCGGCCTGGCGGGCGGTGCTCGCCAACTCGGTGCGCCGGGTGTCGTCCTGGGCCAGGCCCCGGCCCTGGGAGAGCGCGTTGTCGGCGCGCCACTGCTGGTCGCGGACCACCCCGGAGTAGGTGGTCAGGGCCCGGGCCGAGTTCTCGAAGCCGTCGGCCACCGACTGGACGAAGGCCCGCAGCGGCCCGCTGATCTTGTCCCGCAGGGCGTCCGCCGTCTGCCCGGTGAACGCGCCCTGGCCGGTCTTGTCGAGCACGGCGGCGAGCGCGTCGTCGATCTCCCGGGCGGTGCGGCCGAGGTCGGCCAGCGAGCGCTGCACCTCGTCGATCCGGTCCGGGTCGCCCGGCGTGGGGTCGGCGGACAGGCCGATGGCGTTCCAGTCGGTCGGACGCTGGGGCACCGTCGTCTCCTCCTCGTCCGTGGACACGGCCGGCCGCAGCGGCGCGCGGCACCTCTCGGGAGGACCACGTGCCGGGGTCCCGCGCGGTTCACGGCGGTCCAGGGTTCGCCGTTCACGACGGACGGCGCCCGGTGTCCGGTGAACCGCGGGGGCCGCCGGCACGTGGTCGACCGGGAACCGCGTGCCGATCCGACCGGAGGGATATCCCGTGCCCGACTTCTCGATGGACTACGGCGTTCTGCACGAGGCCCGCAAGGACCTGCACAACCTGGCCGACCGGATCTCCCCGACCCTCCACGACAGCCTGTTCTCCCAGTACGGCTCGGGGAAGCTCGGCGACGCCCAGGCGGTGTTCGGCGACCCGAACGTCACCAACGGCTTCCGCAGCCTCTACCGGCTCTCCAAGGACCCGATGAACCGGGCCGTGGACCATCTCAAGAAGCTCGGCGACGTGTTCGGCGCGGTCGCCGACGGCTTCTTCGACGTGGACGCCCAGATCGCCGACGGGCTGGGCGTGATGGGCGCCAACATGGGGCTCGACCAGTGGCGCGACCGGCAGGCCGCCTGGGAGTACCGCAACGCCCACGCCGACCAGTGCCACCCCGGCGCGGACGGCAGCGTGCCGGAGTTCTGCCGGGCCACCGACCCCGGCGCACCGCCCGTCGACCAGACCATCGACACCGCGAACGGCTCGGTGCACACCCACCTCACCCTGGACGCCGACCACAACGTGATCAAGGAGGAGACCACCGTCACCCACGACGGGCAGAGCTACACCTCCACCACCAGCTACTCCGACCACGGCCGCTCGTTCACCACCGACACCCTGTACGCGGACGGCACCAAGAACCACGCCGAGACGCACCTGCACGAGGACGGCAGCGGCGACATGACCGTCACCGACAACGACGGCACCGCGACCCAGTACCACCGCGACGGGCCGGGCCGGGAGTGGCAGCAGACCGGCGGCGGGAGCTCCCAGGACGACTGAGGGCCCCGCCCGGGCCGGCCGGGATCCACGACCTCCCCGGCCGGCGATCCCCCCTTCGAAAGGACCGCGACATGCCCAACATCTCCCTCGACTTCGAGAAGATCGAGACCACCTCGGGCCAGCTCGACTCGGCGGCCGAGAACATCGTGCCGATGCTCAACGACCTGAAGAACAACGTGAACAACCTGCTCGGCGACGGCATGGTGTTCCAGCAGTCCAGCCCGGCGATGCAGGAGGCGTACGACAAGTTCAACACCAGCCTGCTGGCCGCGATGGAGGGCATCAAGGGCTTCGCGAAGCAGTTCCGCCAGATCAAGGACCAGATGCACCAGATGGACCAGGACATGGCGAGCAGCCTGCGCGAGAGCAGCTGACACCGCTGCCGCACGGGCCGGGGTGCGCAGCTCCGTGCTGCGCACCCCGGCCCACCCGGTCCCCGACTCGGTCCTCGACTCAGTCCTCGGTGCGCAGCACGGTCAGCGGCACCTGCACGGCCATCGCCTCGCCGCCCCGCCCGGTGGTCCAGCCCCGGCCCGCGACCGGGGTGGCCCTGATCAGGTGCACCGGCAGCCGGACGCCGATCATGTCGCCCTCCTGGAGGCTCTTCGGCCCCAGCAGCAGACCCCGGCGGGCCCGCTTGGCCGCGCTGAGCCAGCTGCCCATCGCCAGTTGGAGGGCGTCCGCCGACCCCGCGTAGAGCAGGCCGAGGCCCCGGTCCCGGCCGAAGGCGGCGACCTCCTTGAGCACCCGGTCGCAGGCGGGCGCCGCCAGCAGGTCCGCGTCGTCGACCACCACCACGCGGGGGCCGGTCAGTGCGTCCAGGGCGGCCTGCACGTCCTGCGCGGACGGGTCCGCGTCGGTCAGCACCCGGGCCCTGGCGTGCCGGGCCAGGGCCCGCAGCGGGGAGTGGCGCGGGGCGAGGACGACCAGCCCGGTGCCGCCGGCGAGCAGCGAGACGGCCAGGGAGGCGAGCGCCGTGCTGCGCCCGGACCCGGGCGGGCCGAGCACCGCGAAGGCCGCGGCGGCCCCGGCGAGGTCCACCCCGACCGGTCCGGCGTCGTCGCCGCCGAGGCCGAGCAGTCCCCACAGGGGGCGGCGGGACTCCTCCGGGACGGCCGCGTACGCCTCCGCGAAGTCCACCGAGCGGGGCAGCGCGGCGACCGGGAAGGGCCGCAGCCCGGCGGGCACGGCGCTGTCCCGGCGGGTGCTCTCGGCGCCGATCGCCGCCAGCGCCCTGGCCTGTTCCCGGCCGCCGGCGCCGGGCGCGAGCAGCGCGACCTGGGTCTCGGTGCCGCTGAGAGTGTGCCAGCCCCGGCCGGCCGGGATGCCGGCCGGCACCTTGCTCGGCGAGAGCCCGACCAGCTGGTAGTCGTTGCGGTCGCCCTGGCGCAGCAGCAGTTTGTGGTCGTTGTGCGCGGCGAGCCGGCCGCCCAGCAGTGACCGTTCGGAGGTGGCGACGACGTGGATGCCGGCCGCCGCGCCCTCCCGCAGCAGCCGGGTGACCAGGTCGGCGAGCCGGCCGTTGTCGTGGTCGTCCAGCAGCCCGGACAGGGCGTCCCAGCCGTCGATCAGCAGCAGCACGTGCGCGGGCCGCTCCGGCTTCGGCAGGGCGGCGCGCAGCTCGTTCAGGCCGGCCGCGTTCCGCTCGCTGCACAGTTCCTGACGTCGCGTCAGTTCGGCGGTGAGCCGGTGCAGCAGGCGTTCCAGGCGTTCCTGGTCGTGCCGGGAGACGACCGCCCCGCAGTGCGGCAGGGCGTTGAGGGCGGCCAGTCCGCCGCCCGCCGCGTCGATCCCGTACAGGTGGACGTCCGCGCTGGAGGCCGTCCGGGCCACCGAGCCGGCCAGGGTGCGCAGCACCTGCGTCCGGCCGGAGCGGGGGGCGCCGATCACGTACAGGTGGCCGAAGGAGGCCAGGTCGACGGTGGCGACCCGGCGCTGCTGGAGCTGGGGGACGTCCTCCAGCGCGTAGGGGACCACCGGGAGCGCCGCGTCCCCGGGGGGCGGCAGCAGCTCCGTCACCTCGTCGAGCTGCACCTCCTCGGGCAGGGCGGGCAGCCAGGGGCTGGGCTGCGGGGTGAAGTCGTCGAGGGCGGCGGCGGCCTCGCGGGCGGCGGCGACCAGGGCCTGGAGGTCGGTCGGGACGGGCGCGGCGGGGGCGGCGGGGTCCCCCGCGGCGAGCGGCAGCGCGAGCGGG
Source organism: Kitasatospora sp. cg17-2 (assembly GCF_054031055.1). Classification (NCBI taxonomy): domain Bacteria; kingdom Bacillati; phylum Actinomycetota; class Actinomycetes; order Kitasatosporales; family Streptomycetaceae; genus Kitasatospora; species Kitasatospora sp. cg17-2. Next base: position 8,265,980 of record NZ_CM132923.1, on the reverse strand, counting down.
CGGCCGAGGCCGGTCCAGGACAGTCCGGTGGCGCGCACCGGCCCGCGGGGCCGCTCGGCGGCGGCCGCGCCGGCCGCGTCGGGGCGGGCCGCGCCGGCCCAGGCGCTCTGGAACGGCACGGTGGAGCGGTGACCCAGCCGGACCAGGGCGCGTCCGGGCGCGGAGGCCGGGATGTGCACCGCCTCGGAGGTGTCGATGATGTCCTGGCTCTCGGTGGAGTCGGTGACCCGCAGCGCGATCCGCAGATTGGTGTTGGCGCGGATGTCGCTGGTGACGGCGCCCGAGGGCCGCTGGGTGGCGAGCACCAGGTGGATGCCGAGCGAGCGGCCGCGCTGGGCGATGCCGATCAGCCCCGGGACGAAGTCGGGGACCTCGCGGACCAGGGTGGCGAACTCGTCGATCACCAGCAGCAGTCGCGGCAGCGGGGGCAGCGTCGGGTCCGCGACCCGCTTGGACCGGTACTCGGGGTGGTCCTTGGCCGCGACCTCGGCCAGCAGCCTTTCGCGGCGCCGCAGTTCGGCGCCGAGCGACTCCAGGGCGCGTTCCACCAGATGGGCGTCCAGGTCGGTCACCATGCCGAGGGTGTGCGGGAGTTCGGCGCACTCGCGGAACGCCGAGCCGCCCTTGTAGTCGACCAGGACGAAGGTGAGCTCGTCCGGGCGGTTGGCGGCGGCCAGCGAGGCCACGAAGGACTGGAGCAGCTCCGACTTGCCGGAGCCGGTGGTCCCGGCGACCAGGGCGTGCGGTCCGTCCCGGACCAGGTCGAGGGTGAGCGGCCCGTCGTAGCCCGTCCCGAGGACGAAGGACGTGGCGGCCGGGCGGCGGCGCCAGCGGGCCAGCAGGGCGGCGGGGTCCGGCGGTTCGAGCCGCAGCAGGTCCAGCAGCCGGACCAGCTGGGGCAGTCCGGCGTCGTGCTCGGGACTGACGTCGCGGACCGGCGCGAGCGCCCTGGCCACCTGCTCGCACCAGCCGGCGCCGACCAGGTCGGCCCGCACCTCGGTGAGGTCGGGCGCGCCGGTCCGGCGGACGGTGAGGCGGTGCCCGGCGGCGAGGACGACGGTGCCGCACTCCTCGGGCAGCAGCCGCTCCTGCGCGTCGAGGCAGACGCTGAAGACCCGTACGCCGGGGCCGTCGGTGAGTACCTGCACCATGCCGGGCACGTCCCGCAGTTGCCGGGCCCCGTCGGCGATCACCAGGACGTCCGGTTCGTTGAACATCGCCTTGCCCATGGAGGAGCCGAGCACCCGCCGGCGGGCCTGGATCTGGGCGACCAGTTCGGAGATCCGGTTGGCCGTGGACTCCGGATCGTTGCCGACGGCCACCACCGGTCCGGCCCCGCCGCCGGGCGGGCGCAGGTGCGGCAGCCACCGCACCCAGGCCCAGCCGTCGGCGCGCGAGCGGTCGGAGAGGACGACGACGCGCAGGTCCCGCGGGCTGTGCAGGACGGCGGACTGGGCGACCAGCCAGCGGGCCAGCGCCTGGACGGAACTCTCGGTGCCCGCCACCCCCACCACGCCGAACTCCGCGACCTCGATGCCGATCGGCACGTCGGGGATGCTCCAGCGCACCAGGCGGTGGTTCTCGTCCCGCGCCGGGTCGTCGATCTCCTTCACGGACGGCTGGTCGACCGTGCCGATCCGCAGCACCAGGTGGTCGGGGTCGTACCGGCGCCGTTCCCAGAGCCGGCCGCCGGGGCCGGTGGCGGTCAGCGCGACCGTCGCGGGGTCCGGCCCGGCCACCCCGCGGACCCGGCGCTCGCGGTCGGCGGCGGTCCGGACCTCCTGCTCCAGCACCCGGCGCCGGGCCTCGTAGCGGGCCACCGCCTCCTCGTGCTGCTTGCGGTTGCCGCGCCGGCCGACGATCCAGTTGGAGACGGCCATCAGCGGGCTGAAGAGGATGAAGACCAGGTAGAAGTACGACTGGAAGACCGCCACCATGACCATGCCGAGCACGATCGGGGCCAGCATCAGCAGCAGCGGGAACGGCCGCCGGGAGGGGGCGGTCGGCGGCAGGGGCAGCCGGATCCGCTCGGCGTCCAGGTGCGGGACGATCCGCGGCGGGCGGTTGTAGTCGACGCCGAGGCCGTCGGCGGACGGCACCACGGCGGCGTCCGGTTCGGTCGGCTCGACCAGGCGCAGCAGGACGGCGCCGACGGTGAGGTCGGCGCCGAGCGGCCAGGCGGTGCCGTCGTGGGTGCGGTGGGAGTCCGGGTGCGGGGCGTTCCGGCCGGTGCGGCGGGCGCGGCGGGCGGGGGCGGTGCCGCGCTCCCCGGTGGCGGTGCGGTCGGTACCGGCGCGATCGCTACCGGTGCGGCCCGTCCGGTCGGTGGCGGGCGGGCTCGGGGTGCGGAGCGCGACCGCCTCGTCGCCCTCCTCCGGAGGCGGGGTACCACCCGCGGCGCCGTCGGGGGCGTCCGGGCGCGCGGTGCCGCCGGGCGCGCGGTGCCAGCCCGCCGAGCCGTCCGGGCCGACGGTCAGCCAGAGGCCGCCCCCGGGAACGCCGGAGCCGCGCAGGCGGACCGTGCAGGACGGGTCGGTGCCGATCTCGTGGCTGCCCGGTCCGAGCCGCCAGATCCGCCCCGCCCCCGGGCCGGAGACGAGGTGCAGCTCCAGTTCCACGGGGTCGTCCGGGCGCCGGTCCGGCGCGCTGCTCCGGACCCGGTCGGGCTCGTCGGCGGGGGCGCCGAGGCCGAGCACGGCGCCCTCCCGCACACCCGCCCGGGCGACCGCCGTCCCCGGGTCCAGACGCCGCGGCCCGATGTGGAGCCCGCGCGGAGCGGCGGTGCCCGTCCCGGCCAGGAAGGCCTCGACGTCACCGCCGGGGGGACCGGGGTCGTACCCGGGACCGGCGCTCCCGACGGCCTCCGCGGGGTCGGGGTCCCGCCGGTCCAGCGCCGCCGCCAGCTCGCCGACGGTCGCACCGGGCGGGAGGTCGAGGACGTGGTCACGGCGGTCGGTGCCGTCGGCGACGGTGACGGTCAGCTTCACCGGGTGGTCTCCAGGGGGGTCGGGCAGGCGGGGCGGGGCGGGCAGGTCGTCGGCCGGGGTGCCGGGGCACCGGGGTGCCGGGGCGGGGCCCGGCCGTACGGTCAGCCGACGGGCCGGGCGGCGGGCAGGAGGGCGGTCGCGGACGGACGGGCGGAGACACCCGCTGCGGGCCCGGCCGGCCCGGGGTCGGGCTCGGCGAAGTCGTCCTCGACCGGGTCCGGGTCCGATGGCGGATCGGGCTCGGGCTCGGGTCGCGGGTCGGGCTCGGGTTGCGGCTCGGGGTCGGGTCGCGGATCGGGCTCCGGGTTCGGCGGGGGCCAGAATTCCGCCTCCGGCGGGAGCGAGGACTCGGACTCCGCCTCCGGAAGGGGCTTCGGGCCGACGGACCCGGATCCGCCGACCGGCTCCTCCGCCGGCTCCGGTCCGCGCAGCAGCAGCCGCAGGGCGGTCGGGTCAGGCGCCACCGGGCCGACCCGGAACGGCGGTTCCGCACCGGCGCCGCTCCCCTCGTTCGGCTCCGGGTACACCGGTCCGACCCGGAACAGCCGCGGCGCGAGCGCCACCGACGCTCCGGCGCCCGGCAGTTCACCGTCCGGTCCGGGCTCCTCCGACGGCTCCGGATCCGTTGCCGCCTCCGGGTCCGGCAGCGGCCCCGCCACGGACTCCCCGGGCTCCTCCGGATCCGTCGACTCCGACGACTTGGCCGACTCCCACGACGCCTCGGGCGGATCAGGCGACGCCTCGGGCTCCGGCGGCTCCGCCGACTCCACCGACTCCACCGGCGCTCCGCCCGGCTCCACCAGATCGGAGTCGTCCAACTCGGCCGGCGCGAAGGCCGGGTAGGGCGGCAGGGCCCGCAGGATCCGGGCCGTGGCCCGAGCCAGTGCGACCACCTCGACCCGCAGCGCCGTCCCGCGCAGCCGGAGGCCGTCGCGGTCGACCGTCACCAGCCGGGCCGAGCCCCGCGCGCCGCCGAGGACCAGCATCCGGGCGCCCGTCGCGGGGCGGAACCCGTCGGGGGCCGCGGGACAGACCGCGAAGGCGGGCTCGCCGTCCGCCGCGAACCGGTCGGCCTCGGCGAGCGCCTCGACCGGCGCCGGACCCGCGTGCCGCGCGTGGACGCCGTCGGCGACCACCACCGCGCCCACGGGGAGCCGGGCGTCCAACTGCGCCGCCACCGCCTGGACCACGGCACGGGCGAGTACCCGGTCGCCGCCGAACTCGGTCACGGCCGGTCCGGTCGCGAGGTCGAGCAGCACCGCGCGGGGGCCGTCGGTGCCGATCAGCGCCAGCAGCGGCGCCGGGCCGCCCTCCGCGGCCGTCGACCTGAGCTCGTCCCGGGCCGCCCACCAGAGCCTCGGGTCCGCCTCGTCCACCACCCACGGTTCGGGCGGGACGGGCGGCCGGCCGGGGCCGCAGGCGACCAGCACCCCGGCGGTGTGCGCGCCGAGCAGCACGGCGTACGGGCGCGCCCCCGCCACCCGGCCGGCGCCGAGGGCGGCGCGCTCGGCGTCCACCCAGCCGGCCCGGTCGGTCAGCAGCCGCCGCACGGTCCGCAGTTGACGGCCGTACCGCAGGCGTGCCGCGACCGGGGCGGCGAACGCGCCTGCGGTGAGAGCGAGTTCACGGCGCAGTCGGCGCTGGAGCACGCGCCGGCCGCCCGCGCGGCGGGCGGCGAGGTGGGCGAGGACGGCGAGCAGCAGCACCACCCCGCCGATGCCGATCAGCGTGGTGGTGCCGGGCATCGCCGGCAGGAGGCCGGCCGGCGGGAACGACGCGACGGCGGTCCCCGCGGCCGGGAGCCCGCCCGGGGCGCCGGGGACGGCTCCGCCCTCGGGACGGACGAGCGCACCGGCCTCGGAGGGAACGACGGCACCGGGGCGGACCCCGGTCACGAGAGGAACGACGGCACCGGTCACGAGGCGACCACGCCCCGGTCCGCGAGGTGCCGGCGCAGCGACCGGACACCGTGGTGGGTGCGGGACTTGAGGGTCCCGCCGGGTATCCCGACGGTGCGGGCGACCTCCGCGCCGGGGCGGCCGAGGAGATGGACGTGCACCACGGCCTCCTGGTGGATGCGGTCGAGCGAGCGGAGCGCCTCGACCAGCACCAGCCGGTCGAGGATCCGGTCGGACGGGTCGGCGGTGTCCGCCGCGGGGGTCGGGAAGGCCTCGACCGCGAGGCCGACCGGCACCGCGCGGTTCTTGCGCCAGTCGTCGATCAGCAGGCGGCGGGCGACCGTGAACAGCCACAGCCGGATCGGCCGGCGTTCCCAGTCCAGCGCCTCGGCGGACTGCCAGGCCCGTAACATCGCCTCCTGGACGATGTCCTCGGCCCGGTGCGGGTCGTTGCCGCTGAGTCCGCTGATGAAGCGGTGCAGTACTTCGCGTTCGGCCGCCAGGAGTTCCGCCCACGGTGCGGTGGTCGACCCCGGCCGGGCCTGGTCGGCTGTGTGCTCCATGATGGTGCCTTGCTCTCCTCGCGGGACCGGTCCGGACGGTGCCGCGTCCTCGATCGGATCACGGGTCCGCCCCCGGACGGCCGTCACCGTAGCGCTGCGGGGGAAAGGGCGGCCGATCCTTCGGTGAACTCCGGGCCACCCCGGACTGTCGTGAGATGGACACGCCATGAACGTCGGGCCGCCGCCACCCGCGGGACACCCCGGGTTCATGTCGCGGCCGGACGGCCGGAGGAGCATGCCCAGCGCCCGCCCTCGCCCTGGAGGCCACGTGTCCGGACCGTCCGACCCGCCGTCAGCCGCCGTGCCCGACGGGGAGTCCCCTCAGCTCGCGGCGTCCCGGCCGCACGTGGACGGCGGCACCCCGGCACCGGGCCGGCTCCCCGCGCCCTCGCGCTTCTCCGACAGCTTCCTGCGCCACACCCCCAACCCGCCGCGCGGGCTGCTGCCGCAGGCCAGGGTCTGGACCACCACGGCGGCCGCGGCCGCGCTGGTCGGCGCCGTCGCCCTCGGCTCCGCCCTGCTGCCCGCCGGGAACGGCGCCGCACCGCACTCCGCCCGGGAAGCCGTCCCCGTCGGACCCGCGATCACGACGACCGCCGCCGTACCCGGCACCCCCGACCCCGCGGACGGCCCGCCGTCCGTCCCGCCCGCGCCGGAGCCGTTCGCCGACGTGCCCTCCGCGCCTCCCCCGGCGGCCGAACCCGCCCCGGTGACGGCCGATCCGGTGGCGGCCGAGGCGGCGCCGGACCGGCCGGGCTCCACCGACCGGAACAGCGCCGACCGGCCCGCCGCTCCCCCGCCGGCCGCCGCCCGACCGCAGACCCGCGCACCGGCACCCGTCGGCACCGCCGACCGACCGGCGGCCTCCGCGCAGGCCCCCGCCGCCCCGGCCCCCGCGGCCCAACCTCCTGCGGCCCAACCGGCCGCCCCGGTGGCCCCACCGGCCGTCACCACCCAGGCGCCGGCACCACCCGCCGCCGCCCCGGCCCCGGCGCCCGCTTCCACCACCCAGGCGCCCGCACCCGCCGCACCCGCTCCGCCGCCCGGCCGTCCCGTCGCCGGGCGCGGCTCGCAGCGCTGCATCGGCACCATCGGCCACCGGCTCGCCGACGGCGTCGGTCTGGAGCTCCAGGACTGCACCGGCGGCGCCTGGCAGACCTGGGACTTCCGCCCGGACGGCACCGTCCGGGCCGGCGAGCTCTGTATGGACGTGGCCTGGGGCTCGGTCGTCAACGGCACCAAGATCCAGGTGGCGATCTGCAACGGCAGCCCCGCCCAGCGGTTCGTCCTCGCGGGCCCCGAGGACCTCGTCAACCCCCAGGCGAACAAGTGCGTGGACGCCAAGGACAAGGGCACCGCCGCCGGCACCCCGCTCCAGCTGTGGGACTGCTCCGGCACCCCCAACCAGAAGTGGTACCTGCGCTGAGCCCTGCGCCCCCTGATCGCGCGAGGAGCCACACTTCCCGAATTCTCGGCGTTCTCCGCGGTAATTCACGCAGAACGCAAAGAACCCCCGCCGGTTTCCCGACGGGGGTTCTTCACAATGATTGTTCGGCGGCGTCCTACTCTCCCACAGGGTCCCCCCTGCAGTACCATCGGCGCTGTGAGGCTTAGCTTCCGGGTTCGGAATGTAACCGGGCGTTTCCCTCACGCTATGACCACCGAAACACTATGAAACTGTCAACCGCACCCACGACAGGCCATGCCGTGGGGGTCGTTGTTTCAGAACAACACAGTGGACGCGAGCAACTGAGGACAAGCCCTCGGCCTATTAGTACCGGTCAACTCCACCCCTCACAGGGCTTCCATATCCGGCCTATCAACCCAGTCGTCTACTGGGAGCCTTACCCTCTCAAGGAGGTGGGAGTGCTCATCTCGAAGCAGGCTTCCCGCTTAGATGCTTTCAGCGGTTATCCCTCCCGAACGTAGCCAACCAGCCATGCCCTTGGCAGGACAACTGGCACACCAGAGGTTCGTCCGTCCCGGTCCTCTCGTACTAGGGACAGCCCTTCTCAACACTCCTACGCGCACAGCGGATAGGGACCGAACTGTCTCACGACGTTCTAAACCCAGCTCGCGTACCGCTTTAATGGGCGAACAGCCCAACCCTTGGGACCTACTCCAGCCCCAGGATGCGACGAGCCGACATCGAGGTGCCAAACCATCCCGTCGATATGGACTCTTGGGGAAGATCAGCCTGTTATCCCCGGGGTACCTTTTATCCGTTGAGCGACGGCGCTTCCACAAGCCACCGCCGGATCACTAGTCCCGACTTTCGTCCCTGCTCGACCCGTCAGTCTCACAGTCAAGCTCCCTTGTGCACTTACACTCAACACCTGATTGCCAACCAGGCTGAGGGAACCTTTGGGCGCCTCCGTTACTCTTTAGGAGGCAACCGCCCCAGTTAAACTACCCACCAGACACTGTCCCTGATCCGGATCACGGACCCAGGTTAGACATCCAGCACGACCAGAGTGGTATTTCAACGACGACTCCACCATGACTGGCGTCACGGCTTCAAAGTCTCCCACCTATCCTACACAAGCCGAACCGAACACCAATATCAAGCTATAGTAAAGGTCCCGGGGTCTTTCCGTCCTGCTGCGCGAAACGAGCATCTTTACTCGTAATGCAATTTCACCGGGCCTATGGTTGAGACAGTCGAGAAGTCGTTACGCCATTCGTGCAGGTCGGAACTTACCCGACAAGGAATTTCGCTACCTTAGGATGGTTATAGTTACCACCGCCGTTTACTGGCGCTTAAGTTCTCAGCTTCGCCCCGACGAATCAGAGCTAACCGGTCCCCTTAACGTTCCAGCACCGGGCAGGCGTCAGTCCGTATACATCGCCTTACGGCTTCGCACGGACCTGTGTTTTTAGTAAACAGTCGCTTCTCGCTGGTCTCTGCGGCCACCCCCAGCTCTGGCAGCAAGTGCCGTCACCAGGAATGGCCCCCCTTCTCCCGAAGTTACGGGGGCATTTTGCCGAGTTCCTTAACCATAGTTCACCCGAACGCCTCGGTATTCTCTACCTGACCACCTGAGTCGGTTTGGGGTACGGGCCGCCATGAAACTCGCTAGAGGCTTTTCTCGACAGCATAGGATCATCCACTTCACCACAATCGGCTCGGCATCAGGTCTCAGGCTCATGTTGTGCGGATTTGCCTACACAACGCCCTACACCCTTACCCCGGGACAACCACCGCCCGGGCTGGACTACCTTCCTGCGTCACCCCATCGCTCACCTAGTACAGACTTGGTCCAGCGGCTCCACCACGTCCCTTTGTCCGAAGACTCCGGGCCGGCTTCACGGCTTTAGCATCACCTGGTTCAGCGTTGGCGCTTCAAAGCGGGTACGGGAATATCAACCCGTTGTCCATCGACTACGCCTGTCGGCCTCGCCTTAGGTCCCGACTTACCCTGGGCAGATCAGCTTGACCCAGGAACCCTTGGTCAATCGGCGCAAGAGTTTCCCACTCTTGTATCGCTACTCATGCCTGCATTCTCACTCGTGTACCGTCCACGACTGGTTTCCACCGCCGCTTCACCCGGCACACGACGCTCCCCTACCCATCACAGCAGGCGTTGGCCCTATATGCTGCAATGACACGACTTCGGTGATGTGCTTGAGCCCCGCTACATTGTCGGCGCGGAATCACTTGACCAGTGAGCTATTACGCACTCTTTCAAGGGTGGCTGCTTCTAAGCCAACCTCCTGGTTGTCTCTGCGACTCCACATCCTTTCCCACTTAGCACACGCTTAGGGACCTTAGTCGGTGTTCTGGGCTGTTTCCCTCTCGACCATGGAGCTTATCCCCCACAGTCTCACTGCCACGCTCTCACTTACCGGCATTCGGAGTTTGGCTAAGGTCAGTAACCCGGTGAGGCCCATCGCCTATCCAGTGCTCTACCTCCGGCAAGAAACACGTGACGCTGCACCTAAATGCATTTCGGGGAGAACCAGCTATCACGGAGTTTGATTGGCCTTTCACCCCTAACCACAGGTCATCCCCCAGGTTTTCAACCCTGGTGGGTTCGGTCCTCCACGAAGTCTTACCTCCGCTTCAACCTGCCCATGGCTAGATCACTCCGCTTCGGGTCTTGGGCATGCAACTGTATCGCCCTGTTCGGACTCGCTTTCGCTACGGCTACCCCACACGGGTTAACCTCGCTACACACCGCAAACTCGCAGGCTCATTCTTCAAAAGGCACGCAGTCACGAGACACACAGCAAGCTGCATGTCCGACGCTCCCACGGCTTGTAGGCACACGGTTTCAGGTACTATTTCACTCCGCTCCCGCGGTACTTTTCACCATTCCCTCACGGTACTATCCGCTATCGGTCACCAGGGAATATTTAGGCTTAGCGGGTGGTCCCGCCAGATTCACACGGGATTTCTCGGGCCCCGTGCTACTTGGGAGTTCTTCAAACGAGCCGTACAGATTTCGCCTACGGGGGTCTTACCCTCTACGCCGGACCTTTCGCATGTCCTTCGACTACCTGTACGGTTTCTGACTCGCCGACCGGCCTACAGACCGGTCAAGAAAAATCCCACGACCCCGTATCGGCAACCCCTGCCGGGTCTCACACCAATACGGTTTAGCCTCATCCGGTTTCGCTCGCCACTACTCCCGGAATCACGGTTGTTTTCTCTTCCTGCGGGTACTGAGATGTTTCACTTCCCCGCGTTCCCTCCACATACCCTATGTGTTCAGGTATGGGTGACAGCCCATGACGACTGCCGGGTTTCCCCATTCGGAAACCCCCGGATCAAAGCCTGGTTGACGGCTCCCCGGGGACTATCGTGGCCTCCCACGTCCTTCATCGGTTCCTGGTGCCAAGGCATCCACCGTGCGCCCTTAAAAACTTGGCCACAGATGCTCGCGTCCACTGTGCAGTTCTCAAACAACGACCAGACACCCACACTCAGCAGCCCGAAGACCACCTCGCATGAGACCGGCATCTCTGAAGCAACAGCCTCACGGCCGTTCCCTCAGGACCCAACAACGTGCCCGACACAGTCAATCCCAGAACGCGTTCCACGCCGAAGCAGTACTAGCCCCTGGTCTCTTCCTGTGCCGAATAGTCAACGTTCCACCCATGAGCAACCGTGCAGGACATTCGCCTGCAAGCGGCATATTGCTCCTTAGAAAGGAGGTGATCCAGCCGCACCTTCCGGTACGGCTACCTTGTTACGACTTCGTCCCAATCGCTGGTCCCACCTTCGACGGCTCCTCCCCTTACGGGTTAGGCCACCGGCTTCGGGTGTTACCGACTTTCGTGACGTGACGGGCGGTGTGTACAAGGCCCGGGAACGTATTCACCGCAGCATGCTGATCTGCGATTACTAGCAACTCCAACTTCATGGGGTCGAGTTGCAGACCCCAATCCGAACTGAGGCCGGCTTTTTGGGATTCGCTCCGCCTCGCGGCATCGCAGCCCTTTGTACCGACCATTGTAGCACGTGTGCAGCCCAAGACATAAGGGGCATGATGATTTGACGTCGTCCCCACCTTCCTCCGAGTTGACCCCGGCAGTCTCCTGTGAGTCCCCATCACCCCGAAAGGCATGCTGGCAACACAGAACAAGGGTTGCGCTCGTTGCGGGACTTAACCCAACATCTCACGACACGAGCTGACGACAACCATGCACCACCTGTATACCGACCACAAGGGGGCGACTATCTCTAGCCGTTTCCGGTATATGTCAAGCCTTGGTAAGGTTCTTCGCGTTGCGTCGAATTAAGCCACATGCTCCGCTGCTTGTGCGGGCCCCCGTCAATTCCTTTGAGTTTTAGCCTTGCGGCCGTACTCCCCAGGCGGGGAACTTAATGCGTTAGCTGCGGCACCGACGACGTGGAATGTCGCCAACACCTAGTTCCCAACGTTTACGGCGTGGACTACCAGGGTATCTAATCCTGTTCGCTCCCCACGCTTTCGCTCCTCAGCGTCAGTAATGGCCCAGAGATCCGCCTTCGCCACCGGTGTTCCTCCTGATATCTGCGCATTTCACCGCTACACCAGGAATTCCGATCTCCCCTACCACACTCTAGCCTGCCCGTATCGAATGCAGACCCGGGGTTGAGCCCCGGGCTTTCACATCCGACGCGACAGGCCGCCTACGAGCTCTTTACGCCCAATAATTCCGGACAACGCTCGCACCCTACGTATTACCGCGGCTGCTGGCACGTAGTTAGCCGGTGCTTCTTCTGCAGGTACCGTCACTTGCGCTTCTTCCCTGCTGAAAGAGGTTTACAACCCGAAGGCCGTCATCCCTCACGCGGCGTCGCTGCATCAGGCTTTCGCCCATTGTGCAATATTCCCCACTGCTGCCTCCCGTAGGAGTCTGGGCCGTGTCTCAGTCCCAGTGTGGCCGGTCGCCCTCTCAGGCCGGCTACCCGTCGTCGCCTTGGTAGGCCATTACCCCACCAACAAGCTGATAGGCCGCGGGCTCATCCTGCACCGCCGGAGCTTTACACCCGGGACCATGCGGTCCCAGGTCATATCCGGTATTAGACCCCGTTTCCAGGGCTTGTCCCAGAGTGCAGGGCAGATTGCCCACGTGTTACTCACCCGTTCGCCACTGATCCACCCCGAAGGGCTTCACCGTTCGACTTGCATGTGTTAAGCACGCCGCCAGCGTTCGTCCTGAGCCAGGATCAAACTCTCCGTGAATGATTACTCGGCCCAATGGTTAGAAGGGGCCGGTCGGCACTCGCGTCGAGCGGCACGGCAACCACCGGAATAGGGTGATCCCGCGCACTGCGTCCTCGCTAGTGTTTTACTTCAAAAGGAATCTCCAACCCCGGAACAAGTCCGAGGCCGGGGATGTCAACATATCTGGCGTTGACTTTTGGCACGCTGTTGAGTTCTCAAGGAACGGACACTTCCTTCAGGCGGCTTTCACACCGGCCCTCCGGGCGCTTCGTTCTTTCGTGTTCCCAGCTTATCAGACGTTTTCCGCTCCGTTTTCCGGAGTTTCATTCGCCCGACCAGCCGATGTCTTTCCGGGATTCGCACCCCGTCCGACGTCCAAAACTTTAGCCGACCCACGCTCCGAAAAGCGAATCCGGCCACAATCCCGAAAACGAGCACGCCGGAACTGCACCGGGCCGATTGCGCACATGGCGGGACCGACCCGGAACGGGAAGTCGTGTGTTCGAAGGATTGGCCGCCCCGGGACCGTCCGCGCCGATGCGTGTCCGGTGCTCCCTGTCGAGCGACTGGAAAACAGTACTGCTGATCGGTGCCCGATTCAAAACGGGCGACGGACGCGTCAGACACCCCCGCCCGGACACGGGGGCCGGCCCGGACCGGAGGCCCCGGCCGTGCCGCGGGGCCGTTGAAGGAGGTCCCTCACCGCACCACTGCCGGTGCAAGCGCGGCGGCTACGAGCAGGGCCGGCTCCCGAACCGCCGGTGGGGACGCTCCGCAAGTCGCTGCCGCTGTCGCTCGGCATCGCGTAGGCGAGGGTGCGGCCGTCCAGCCACAGGGCCTGGTCCGTCGATGCCGCGCCGTTCCGCAGTGGGGGTCTCGGCCATGGTGCGGAGGTCCAGGACGTACAGCCGCCAGAGGTCGTCGTCGGGCTGCGCGGGATCCCTCCTCCTGTAGGCGACGCGGTCCCGTCCGGGGAGAGCGAGGAGCACTCGACATATCCGCGTAGGAGTCACCGCTGAGGAAGGCCGGCCAGGCGGCCAGGTGGCCGGACGGTGAGACCCGGGCCCTGAAGAGGATCCCGCCCGGGTCGTAGTGCCACAGTCAAGGCAGGCCGGAGTCGAGGACGCCGCGCGCCGCACCACCGTCGGCGCCCGCGATCCGGGCCGCCGTGGCACCGCCGACCGGTGCCCCGCGGAAATTCGCTCGCGGGCCGCCTCGCGCATCGGCATGATGAACCGCATGTCCCAGTACGCCATCGCCGCATTCCCCGCAGTCGCGGGCGCGATGGCTGCTGCCCTGGCAGTCGCAGCCGCATTCGACGGCGCACGAAGCTGACCTTCCCCGGGTCGTCCCCGGGACCTCGGACGGGGAAGGTCGGCCCGTCGCAGAGGTCCCGTCAGCTCACTGACGACTCCCGGAGAGAAACCATGGCCAAGCAGGCCTTCGTGCGCAGCAAGCCGCACCTGAACATCGGCACCATGGGTCACGTCGACCACGGCAAGACCACCCTCACCGCCGCCATCACCAAGGTCCTGGCCGACCGCGACGGCGGCACCTTCGTCCCGTTCGACCGGATCGACCGGGCCCCGGAGGAGGCCGCCCGCGGCATCACCATCAACATCTCGCACGTCGAGTACGAGACGGCGACCCGGCACTACGCGCACGTCGACATGCCCGGCCACGCCGACTTCGTGAAGAACATGATCACCGGTGCGGCCCAGCTGGACGGTGCGATCCTGGTCGTCTCCGCCCGGGACGGCATCATGCCGCAGACGGCCGAGCACGTCCTGCTGGCGCGTCAGATCGGCGTCGAGCACGTCGTGGTGGCGCTGAACAAGGCCGACGCGGGCGACCCGGAACTCCTGGAGCTGGTCGAGCTGGAGGTGCGCGAGCTGCTCGGCGCGCACGGGTACGACGGCGCGTCCCTGCCGGTGGTCCCGGTCTCCGGGCTGCGCGCGCTGGAGGGCGACCCGTACTGGTCGGCCGCGCTGCTGCGGCTGCTGGACGCGGTGGACGCCCACGTGCCGACGCCGGTGCGGTACACCGACGCGCCGTTCCTGCTGCCGATCGAGAACGTGCTCACCATCACCGGCCGCGGCACGGTGGTGACCGGCGCGGTCGAGCGCGGACGGGTCCGGACGGGCGACCGGGTGGAGGTCCTCGGCCACGACGCGGAGGTGCAGTCCGTGGTGACCGGCGTGGAGACCTTCGGCCGGACCATGGAGTCCGCGGAGGCCGGCGACAACGTCGCGCTGCTGCTGCGCGGGGTGCAGCGCGGGCAGGTCCGGCGCGGCCAGGTGGTCGCGGCACTCGGCAGCGCCTCCGTGCACACGGGCTTCACCGCCCGGCTGCGCCTGCTGTCGACGGCCGAGGGCGGCCGCCGGACACCGATCACCGGCGGCTACCGCCCGCAGTTCCACCTGCGGACGGGCGACGTGGTCGGCGAGGTCCGGCTGCCCGACGGGGTCGCCGTCGCGCTGCCGGGCGAGACCGTCGAGGTCACGGTGACGCTCGGCCAGTCCGTGCCGCTGGAGCCCGGCCTCGGCTTCGCCGTCCGCGAGGGCGGACGGACGGTGGCGGCGGGCACGGTGGAGACCGTACTCGGCTGACCCCCCGCGCGGGCGGCGGGCCCTCGGGCCGGCCGCCCGCGCGGCCGCCGTGCGCCGCACGTCCAACTCCGCACGTCCAACGTCGAACGTCGAACAGGCACGTCGGAGGAGGCAGCTGCTGTGGAGCACACGGTGCAGTGGGTCAGGACGTCGTGGACCAAGCGGTCCCGGGGAGGCGAGGGCGCCGCCCGGAGGAACGCGGCCCCGGTCGGCTTCGTGCTGCCCTCCGGCCCGGCTTCCTCGGCGCACGAGGTCCGGTCGGCGCACGAGGTCCGGACGGCACACGAGGTCCGGACGGCGCACGTGGTCCGGATGGCCGAGCGCGAGGGCTTCGCGCCGCGCGAGACCCAGGAGGAGCTCCGCGGGATCGCCGTCGGCCTCCGGGAGGCCGACGGCCGACTGCGGGTACTCCCCCGGGTGGACCCGCTGTTCGGACTGCCGCCCCGCCTTCGCAGGCCGCCGGCGGTGCGGCTGCGCCCGGGCGAGTGGGTGCGTTGGCAGCTGAACCACCGCTTCAGCAGCGCGGCGGGGACGCAGGACTGGTCCTACTGGCTGGACACCTACAACATCGCCTACGGCCCGGTGGACGCCGAGGTGTTCCTGTCGGAGCCGACCGTGTTCGTCGACGAGTGCGGGCCGCTGCGGTAGCGCGGCTGCGGCGGGGCGAGAGGGTGGCGGGATCTTGGCGAACGGCGGCGATCACGACACTCGTGGGCCCGGGTGGGGGTGCGACAGGATCGAGGTGTCAGCACGGATCGACCAAGTCCTCGGGAGCCCACCATGACCAGCGCCGTTCTCTCCGTTCCGCCCACCGAGCCGGCCGTGGCCGAGGCGCACTTCCTCTCCCGGCTCAGCTTCGAGGCCGATGTCTCGGACGTGCGGGCCGATCTCACGGCGGGGGTGCCCGGGCTGGTCCTCGTCGACTCGCGGAGCGAGGTCGCCTGGGCGCAGGGGCACATCCCCGGTGCGCTGCACCTGCCCACCGCCCGGATCCCGGAGCTGGCCGGGCAGCTGGTCGACCGCGGGGCCACCGTGGTCACCTACTGCTGGGGGCCCGGCTGCAACGGTGCCACCCGGGCCGCGCTCGCCTTCGCCCGGCTCGGCTACCGGGTGAAGGAGATGCTCGGCGGCTTCGAGTACTGGGTCCGTGAGGGCTTCGCCTTCGAGACCGCCGAGGGCACCGAGCGGCGGCCGATCGACGACCTGACGGCCCCGCGCTCGGGCATCTCCTGCGCCTGCTGAGGCGGTGGGCTCACAGCTCGCGGATCTCGGGGCGGGTCAGGGCGTAGCCGAAGGCGCCGAGCAGGCAGAGGCCGGTGGTCGCGAGGACGCCGCTGCTGCCGAAGGCCTCGACCGCCGCGCCGGCCGCGATCACGGAGACGGGGAAGACGCCCAGCCCGCAGAAGGTGATGGCCGCCATCACCCGGGCCAGCAGGGCGGGCGGGGTGCTCTTCTGGACGCCGGTGACGACCAGGACGTTGGTCACCGTGCTGGCGCCGCCGGCGACGAGCAGGAGCAGCAGGGCACCGACGAGGCCGGTGAACGGCACCAGGCCGATCGCCGCACCCATCACCAGACCGGAGAGCATGGCCGTGCGGCCGCGCGAGCGCACCGCCGTGAGGCCGGCCGCGAACAGGCCGCCGACCAGCGCGCCGCCGGTGAAGGCGGCCAGCAGCAGGCCGAGGCCGACGGCGCCGGCGGCGAAGCCGTCGGTGGCCAGGGTCGGCAGGGCGACCCTGGTGGCGCCGCCGACCGTCAGGTTGGCGATCACCGTCACCGTCAGTACCGCGCGCAGCAGCGGCGACTCCCGCAGCAGGGCGCGGAAGTTCCTTGGTACGGAGGCCCGTTCGGAGATCGGGCGGGGTGGTGCGACCGTGCTGCCGCGGCCGATCAGCAGCAGCGTCGCCGCCGACACGGCGAAGGTCGCCGCGTCCAGGCCGAGGGCGACGGCCGGGTTCAGCCAGGCGACCAGGGGGCCGGCGGCGGCCGGGCCGAGCAGGCCGGCGCCGAAGGTCACGGTGCTGTTGAGCGCGTTGCCCGCGTGCAGGTCCTCGGCGGGCAGCAGGGTCGGGGTGATCGCCCAGGCGGCCGGCAGGAACACCCCCGCCCCGAGGCCGACCAGCAGCGCGAGGGCGCCGATCAACCAGAAGTTCGCCGTTCCGGCGGCGGCGGCCGCGCACAGTCCGGCGGTGGCGAGCAGCCGGCCGAGGTCGGCGGTCATCATCACCCGCCAGGCGCCGAACCGGTCGGCGAACATCCCGCCGAGCGGGGTGGCGGCCAGCCGTCCCGCGCCGTAGGCGGCGACCACCAGGCTCAGCTGGCGGGCGCCGCCGCCGAGGGCCTGGACCAGCAGCGGCAGGGCGACGACCTGGAAGGCGTTGCCGAACTCCGAGGTGCCCTGGCCGATCACCAGCAGCCGGTAGCCGCGCGAGCGCAGCGGCGCGAGGCCGATCCGGGGGCGGAAGCGCAGCAGTCCGCCCTTGGCATCGCGGTCCGTGCCCGTGCTGCCGCCCGTGCCCGTGCTGCTAGCCATCGAGCGAGACCGGGAGCGACTCCAGACCGCGCAGCATGATCGTGTTGCGCCACGGCAGGGTCTCCTCCGCGGCGGCCAGCTCGATCCGGGTGAAGCGCTCCAGCAGGCCGGTGAGCGCCACCTCGCTCTCCAGCTTGCCGAGGAAGGAGCCGAGGCAGCGGTGCAGACCCTGCCCGAAGGCCAGGTGGCCCGGGTCGTTCCGGTCCAGGACCAGCCGGTCCGGGTCGGTGAAGCGGGCCGGGTCCCGGTTGGCCGCGCCGAGCGAGAGCAGGACCAGCTCGTCCGCCGGGATCTCCACGTCGTCGACCGTCACCTCGGCGTTGGTGAACCGCATCGTGGCCATGCTCACCGGGGACTCGTAGCGCAGGAACTCGTCGATCGCGACCGGCATCTCCGCCGGGTTGGCGCGCAGCCAGGCCAGTTGGTCCGGGTGGTGGAGCAGGGCCAGGGTGGCGGTGCCGAGCAGGTTGACGGTGGTCTCGTGGCCGCCGATCAGCAGCAGGAAGACCATCGAGAACACCTCCTTCTCGCTGAGCTCCCCGGCGTCGCAGGCCTGCACCAGGTCGGTGAGGATGTCCGTGCGCGGGGAAGCCCGCCGGGCGGTCATCAACTCCCTCAGGTAGTCGTTCAGTTCGCCGGTGGCCTGGTCGAAGGTCATCTCGCCGCCCTGGGTCAGGATCGCCGTCGACCAGGTGCGGAAGGACTGCATGTCCTCCGGGGGGAAGCCCAGCAGCTCGCAGATGACCATGATCGGCAGCGGGAAGGCGAAGTCCGTCACCAGGTCGGCCGTGCCCCGCCCGCGCAGCCCGTCCAGCAGGCCGCCGGAGATGCGCTCGACCAGCGGCCGCATCAGGTCGACCCGGCGGCGGGTGAAGACGCCCTGGATCAGCCGGCGCAGCCTGGTGTGGTCCGGCGGGTCGCTGTTGAGCATGTGGACGACGTCCGAGCCGAGGGTCAGACCGGCGCCCCGTCCGCTCGCGATGGCCTGGCTGCGGCGGACGTCCTGCCCGAACCTCGGGTCCATCAGCGCGGCCCGGACGTCCTCGTACCGTGTCACCAGGTAGACCGGCAGGCCCTCGCCGAACTCCACCACGGAGACCGCGCCGGCCTCGCGGATCCGGGCGAGCGTGGGGTAGGGGTCGCGGATGAACGCGGACATCCGCGCGGCGGCGTCGTCGACCGCGGTGCTCATGCTTCTCTCCTCGGACGGGTCGGACGGGTCGGGCGGGCTGGACAAGTCGGGCGGGTCGGGCGGGTCGGACGGACAGCCGGGACGGGCTAGACGGTCAGCGACGGGAAGGGCCAGCGGCGCACCCGCATGGGCAGGAACCAGGCCCGCCCCGCGTGTTCGGCGATCAGGCCGGCCTCGGCGAAGTCCCGGTACACCGCCTCCGGCAGCAGCCCGACCTCCACGCCGTCGGCCAGCGCGTCCAGTTGGGCCAGATGGCCGGGCTCGTCGACGGTGAACAGCTCCAGCGTCCCGAAGCGGCGGTCCCGCACCTCGACGAAGCCGGGGCCGCGCCGGTAGACGCACTTGCTCGGGAAGTAGCTCGCCCGCCAGTCGACGGCCACCTCGGCCGCCGCACCGGTCAACTCCTCCGGCGGGTAGAGGTGGTGGAACCGCCGCCGCTGCGCGCAGCCGTCGGTGCAGACCGCGTGCCAGAGCACGGCCAGCCCCTGCCCGGTCGCCTCGCGCAGCAGCATCAGGGCCCGCGCCGAGGCCGCCGGCGCGTCGGCGCACAGCCGCACCGGCTCGGTCAGCCGCAGGCAGCGCACCCCGGCCCGGTGCAGTTCGGTGACCTCCTCCGCCGCCGGGCCGGTCAGGGTCCGGCGGCCGAGCGCGATGCCCGGCAACTCCCGTGCGGCGGGGTCGTAGTCGAGCCAGAGCTCGGCCTCCGGGCCGGCCGCCCGCCAGGCCCCGGCGTCGGTCCGCTCAGCCGATCGGGACGGCATCCAGCACCTCCTCGGTCTCGGTCCCGGCGCCGGGAAGGACGGCGGCGGGGCCGTGCCGGTGCCGCATCCGCATCAGCACCTGGTTGTCGGACTCGACGGCGACCTGGAGGTAGCTGTCCCCGTCGTGGAACAGCAGGCCCAGCGCGGTGAACCGTTCCAGGACCGGTGCGACCGCCGCCGCGCCGCCGGGGAGCTTCGCCGCCAGCGCGGCGGGCGAGCGGGGCTGCCCCAGCAGCCGGAAGGCGGCGATCTCCACCGGGTCGGTCAGCTCGGCCACCCGCCAGTCGTACCCGGGCCGGGTGTTGACGAGCACGATCCGCCCGCCCGCCTCCCGGTAGGTGAGCCGGCTGTCGGGGAACCGGGCGAGCCAGGTGTCCACCGCCTCGCCCAGCCGCTCCGCGAGCTCCCCGCCGATCCCCCGCGGCGGTGCGGTGAACACATAGGCCAGCTGGTTGAGTTCGCTCTCCGGCAGCCGGTACGTCGCCCGGTACTGGAAGGCCGGCCTGGTGATCGCGAAGCCCAGTTCGGGGCGGTCGAAGTACGGGCTGAACCGCTCGATCGCGATCCGCCCCGCGCCGGTCGGCGGGTCCAGGTGGTGCAGTACGGGCAGTTGGCGGATCACCGACTCGTAGTCGTCCGGCTGCTCGCCCGGGAAGCCGTAGAGGTAGTTCCAGGTGACCGAGACGCCGGCGCTCTGCGCGTCCCGCAGCGCGCGGACGTTCTGGCAGCCCGTCACCCCCTTGTCCATGATCCGCAGCACCCGGGTGCTCAGGTTCTCGATGCCGGGCTGCACCTGGGCCGCGCCGGAGTCGCCGAGCAACTGGAACTGGTGGCGGCGCAGATTGGCCTTGATCTCGAAGTGCAGCCGCAGGTCGACCGGGAGTTCGGCCAGGGACTTCAGCACCGTGTCGAAGTAGCCCATGTCCAGGATGTTGTCGACCACGTAGACGTCCAGCAGCTGGTGGCGCTCGGCGAGGGTGAGCACCTCGGCCAGGAAGTCCGCCGGCGGCTTGGAACGGAACTCCATCGAGGAGCCGTTGAGACCGCAGAAGGTGCAGTGGTGCTTCTCCCCCCACCAGCAGCCCCGGGAGCCTTCGAGCACGAGCTTGGGGTCGACCCAGCCGGCCGCGACGGAGGCGTCCAGCCGCTCGTAGAAGCCGTCGTAGCGGGGCGTCAGGATCGCCGCGGGCGGCAGCGGGCGCCTCGACATCTCGTTGGCCGTCGACGTCCCGGACCCGTCCCGCCAGCACAGCCCGGGGACGTCCGCGAGGTCGCCGCCCGCCAGCAGCGCCGGGAAGGCCGCCTCGCCCTCGCCGCGCACCACGTAGTCCAGGAAGGGGAAGTTGCGGTGCAGCGCGGCGCCCTGCGGGCCGTCGCAGTTCGCGCCGCCGAACACCGTGCGCACCTGCGGGCAGCGCTGCTTGAGCAGCCGGGCGGCGGCGAGGCTCGCCGTGTTCTGCTGGAAGGTGGTGGTGAAGCCGACCAGGTCCGGCGGGTCGGCGGCGAGCTCCTCGACCAGTCGCGCGATGAACACGGGGGCGAGCTCCCGGGTGGCCCGGGTGAGGGCCATCTCCTGCTCGCTCGCGCCGTTGGTGGCCAGGTACTCGAAGTAGCGCTCGGCGTCGGCGGATTCGGCGAAGCCCGGGCCGGGCTCGTCGTCGCCGTACAGCGCGCCGGCGAAGGCCCAGTCGCCCGCGCCCTGGAAGTAGGACTTCTCGGAGAAGTACTCGTAGTCGTCCACGCCGAAGCCGGCGGTCTCGGCCGCCCAGTCCACGAAGTCCAGGTTGGCGTACCGCACTTCGACCTCGTGGCCGGCGCGGGCGGCGGCGGTGTGCAGGATCCCGAGCGCCAGCGACGGCACGTCGATCGCACCCCAGGGCATGTGCAGCAGGACGATACGCATGATGGCCACTTCTGTCGTGCGCGGACGGTGGACTCGGGCAGCGGGCAACGGGCGGTGGGCAGGGGCGGTGCGCGGGGGCGGTGCGCGGGGTGTCGCTCCGGGGCACCGAGGCGCCCCGGAGCGACCGGGAATCACTTCTTGGACTCCGGCTTCGGCTTCGGCTGCCCCTTGAGGGCGGGCGCGACCGGTGCGGCCTTGGTGATGTCGAGCGCGAAGTTCTGGACGATCACCGCGCCACGGTCACGCTCCGGGGTACCGATCGGGTCGTTCTGGATGCTGCGACGCTTCATGGCTGTTCACCTCCTTCCAACGGCTGGGCGGATCCCCCGGGACGGTCGCCCCGGGGTGGTCGGTGGGGTGGTGCGGGTGGTGCGGCTGGTGCGGGTGGCGCCGGCCAGGCCTGTCCGGCGAACCGGACCATCGCGGCCAGCACCGACCGGTGGTCGGCGGTCCGGCGGCTGTAGTGGCCGCCGTCCACCCGGAGCAGTTCGTGCGGCACCGCCAGCCGGCGCAGGTCCGCGGCGTACCGGGCCACCTGCTCGGGCGGGCACCGCTCGTCGTCCTTCGAGACGACCAGCAGCACGGGCGAGCGGACCCGGTGCACGTACGACCGGGGGTCGGCCGCGCGGTAGCGCTCGGGCACCTCGTCGGGGCTCCCGCCGAAGAGCTGCCGGTCGAGCGCGCGCAGGGCCGGGGTGGTGCCGCGGTAGGTCGCGGGGTAGTCCGCGATCGGCTGGGCGGCCATGCCGAGCGTCCACAGCTCCGGCTGGACGCCCATCGCCAGCAGGGTCAGATAACCGCCCCAGGAGAACCCGCAGAGGCCGGTGCGGTCCGCGAGCGCCGTGCCGTCGGCGACCAGCTCGGCGCGGACGGCGGCGAGGTCCTCGATCTGCGCCAGCCCGACCCGGTGCTCGTACTCGTGCTGCCAGCGGGCGCCGTAGCCGGTGGAGCCGCGGTAGTTGGTGCGCACCACCGCGTAGCCGTGGCCGACCAGGATGTTCACCCGGGGGTCGTAGGAGTCCCGGTCGTGGGTGGCGGGGCCGCCGTGCACCAGGAACAGCGTCGGCCACGGGCCCCGGCCGGGCGGGGTGCTGACGAAGCTGTGGATCCGTCCGTACGGGCGGGCCGTCCAGCGGCGGCCGCGGGAGGTGCCGTCGAGGTCCAGGCCGGGGTGGTCCGGATCGGGGCCGGGGCGGTCCGTCGCCCCCGCTCCCGCCGCCGTCTCCGGGCGCAGGACCAGCGGGCGGGGCGGGGTGGACTCCCGGCTCCAGACGCAGTGCAGGGTGCCGTCCGGGGCGCAGGACAGGTCGTGGATGGTGCCGCCGGGCGTGCCGAGCTCCCGGACGACGGGCGACGGGTCGAGCTCGGCGAGGAGCAGCCGGCTCCGCCCGGCCCGCTCGTGCTGGATCAGCACCCCGCGCGGCCCCCGGTACCAGCCGGCCGATATCTGCGCGTCGAAGGACAGGCCCGGGTAGCGGCGCAGCCCGGTGCCGGCCCGCCAGGTCGCGACGGTGTAGCGCTCGTCCTCCTCGACCACCAGCAGCAGTTCCGGATCGACGACCGAGAGCGGGTTGAACTCGATCGGCCAGAGCCGCAGTCCGGCGCCCCCGGCCGCGCTGACCGCCGGGCCGCCGTCGGTCCGCCACAGGAGCACCGCGTCGTCCCCGTCGGGCCGACCGCCGAGGGCGAGCAGCCGGCCGTCCGGCGACAGGTCGGCCAGACTCAGGTACCCCGGCGCGGAGCCGATCAGCCGCGCCTCGCCCGCGGGCGGTCCGACGTAGCAGTGCGAGGCCCCGTCGACGCCGACCGCCACCGCCGCCAGCGCGCCGGTCCGGTCGAAGGCGACACCGTACGGGCGCCCGGGCGGCACCCCGTGCAGCGCCTCGCCGTCCGGACCGCCGGCGAACGGCTCGCGCCGCCAGCGGCCCTGCTCGTCGCTGTCGGAGTCGAACCACCAGATGGCGTCGCCGTCGGGCTCGATCTCGCTCAGGTGCACGCCGCCGGGCCGGTCGGTGACCACCCGGCGCCGGTCCGTGCCGAGGTCCCAGGCCACCGCCTGCCAGCGCTCCTCGACGAGCCGCGTCTCGACCGCGCGGCCCGCCGCGAGCGCGGCGAAGCCCGGGGACTGGAACGCCTGTGTCACGGACCCGCCCTTCCGGCTCGATGGTGGGAACAGGCTGCGCCGAACGCTCGATGAACCAGTGAACTCCTGTGACGGAAAGGTCACTTGTGGAGGGGCGCGGTCCACTCTAGGGGGGTGCTGCGGCCTCGAACAGACCTCTCGCACGGTTGGCCGAAAGAAAATTGAAATGGACACCGCCCGACGGGGAAACGTCCTAGAAGTCCCAGCCGTCGGCCTCCGCCGCCCCCGCGCCGACCGGTGCGGCGGCGGCCCGGAAGGCCTCGCCCGCCATCCCGGCGGCGAGGGTGGTGCCGTCCGCCGGGTCGATCAGCAGGAACGCCCCGGTGCGCCGGGAGTCGGCGTAGGAGTCGAGCGCGAGCGGTTCGGCGGTGCGGACCCTGACCCGCCCGATGTCGTTGGCGACGAGGCTCCCCGGCTCCGGGTGCTGGGAGAGGTCGTCCAGCGCGAGCCGCGACGGGATGTCCTCGACGATCGCCTTCACGGTGCGGGTGGTGTGCTTGAGCAGGACCCGCAGGCCGACGGTGAGCGGGGTGTCGGCGACATGGCAGACGGTGGCCTCGACCGTCCTGGTGATCCGCGGCGGCCGGGGCCCGGCGGTGAGCATGTCGCCCCGGCCGACGTCGATCTCGTCGGCGAGCCGGACGCTGAGCGAGGCGCCCGCGGCCACCGCGTCCGCCGCCTGGCCGAGCACGTCGAGCGCGACGACGGTGGTGACCCGCCCGGAGGGCTGCACGGTCACCGTCTCGCCCACCCGGAGCCGGCCGCCCACCAGTTGGCCCGCGTAGTAGCGCTCCCCCTCGTGCCGGATGACCATCTGGACGGGGAAGCGGGCGGAGCCCTCGGCCGCGCCGTCCCCGACCTCCACCGACTCCAGGTGCTCCAGTACGGTCGGGCCGCCGTACCAGTCCATCCGCGCGGAGGGCTCGACCACGTTGTCCCCGGCCAGCGCCGAGATCGGGATCGCGGTGACCTCGGGGACGCCCAGCGCGGTGGCGTACGCCGTGAACTCCTCGGCGATCAGGGCGAAGACGGACTCCCGGTGGTCGACGAGGTCCATCTTGTTGACCGCGAGGACGACGTGCGGGACGCGCAGCAGGGCGGCGACGGCGACGTGCCGGCGGGTCTGCTCGACGACACCGTTGCGGGCGTCGACCAGGACGACCGTCAGCTCGGCGGTGGAGGCGCCGGTGACCATGTTGCGGGTGTACTGCACGTGCCCGGGGGTGTCGGCGAGGATGAACCGCCGCCGGGGAGTGGCGAAGTAGCGGTAGGCGACGTCGATGGTGATGCCCTGCTCGCGCTCCGCGCGCAGCCCGTCGGTGAGCAGCGCGAGGTCCGGCACGGCGGCGCCGCGGGCGCGGGAGGCGTGCTCGACGGCCTCCATCTGGTCGGCGAGCACCGACTTGGAGTCGTGCAGCAGTCGCCCGACGAGGGTGGACTTGCCGTCGTCGACGGAACCGGCGGTGGCGAAGCGCAGCAGGGTGGTGGGCGACGGGCCGAACGGGCCCTCGGCGGCGGTGCGGTGGCTGCTCATGTCTAGAAGTACCCTTCCCGCTTGCGGTCTTCCATCGCCGCTTCCGAGAGCTTGTCGTCGGCGCGGGTGGCGCCGCGCTCGGTGAGCCGGGAGGCGGCGATCTCGGCGATGACCTTCTCGATGGTGGTCGCGTCGGAGTCGACGGCGCCGGTGCAGGACATGTCGCCGACCGTCCGGTAGCGGATCAGCCGGGTCTCGACCGGCTCGTCCGCCGTCGGGCCGCCCCAGTCCCCCGCCGTCAGCCACATGCCGGCCCGCCGGAAGACGGGCCGCTCGTGCGCGTAGTAGATGGCCGGGAGGTCGATCTTCTCGCGGGCGATGTACTGCCAGACGTCCAGTTCGGTCCAGTTGGACAGCGGGAAGACCCGGACGTGCTCGCCGGGCGCGTGGCGGCCGTTGTACAGCTGCCAGAGTTCGGGGCGCTGGCGGCGCGGGTCCCACTGGGAGAACTCGTCGCGCAGCGAGAAGACCCGCTCCTTGGCACGGGCCTTCTCCTCGTCGCGGCGACCGCCGCCGAAGACGGCGTCGAAGCGCTCGGTGCGGATCCGTTCGGTGAGCGGAACGGTCTGGAGCGGGTTGCGGGTGCCGTCGGGGCGTTCGCGCAGGAGGCCCCGGTCGATGTACTCCTGCACGGAGGCGATGTGCAGCCGCAGTCCGCGTTCGGCCACCACCCGGTCGCGGTAGTCGAGGACCTCGGGGAAGTTGTGGCCGGTGTCCACGTGCAGCAGCGCGAACGGCACGGCCGAGGGCGCGAACGCCTTCAGCGCCAGGTGCAGCATGACGATGGAGTCCTTGCCGCCCGAGAACAGGATCACCGGCCGTTCGAACTCCCCCGCCACCTCGCGGAAGATGTGCACCGACTCGGACTCCAGGGCGTCCAGGTGGCCGAGGGCGGAGAGGTCGTCCGTCATCGTGCCGATCGGACGGGGGTTCATGTCAGCCGCCTTTCCGCCAGCAGGTTCAGCAGCTCCGCCGCCGATTCGGCGACGGTCTGCTCGTGCGCGGGGATGCGCAGATCGGGGTCGGTCGGGGCCTCGTAGGGGTCGTCGATGCCGGTCAGTCCGGTCAGCTCCCCGGCGGCCTGCCGGGCGTAGAGGCCCTTGACGTCGCGTTCGGCGCAGGTACTCGTCGGGGTCGCGACATGGACCTCCAGGTACGGGGTGCGGGAGGTGTCGTGCCGCTCGCGGACGGCCTGCCGGCTGTCCGCGTAGGGCGCGATGGCCGGGACCAGCACCAGCACGCCGTTGCGCGCCAGCACCTCCGCGACCAGGCCGATGCGCTGCACGTTCGTGTACCGGTCCGCGCGGCCGAAGCCGAGGCCGGCGGAGAGGGTCAGGCGGAACTCGTCGCCGTCGAGCACCTCGACCCGGCGGCCGTCGGCGCGCAGGCGCTCGGCCGCGGCATGGGCGATCGTCGTCTTTCCCGAACTGGGCAGGCCCGTCAGCCACACCGTCGCACCGCACTCGCACGCGCGCGTCGTCGGGCTGGTTCGCAACTCCGTTTCCACCGGCGTGTCGCTCTCTTTCTGGAGGTCGGGAAGTCCGGAAGCCCGGAAGTCCTTGGGTGGGGCGGCCCGGCTCAGGCGGTCGCGGCCAGCCGGTCGAACAGGTCCCGCACCGGCACCCCGGGGTCGGCCGAGGCCGCCGCCAGCGCGGTCAGCCACTGCCGCAGGAACAGCGCCGCCTCGTCCGGGGTGAAGAAGTCCAGGGCGTAGTCGGCCCGGACGTCCCAGCCGCCGCCGTCCGCGACCACGTACTGGAGCCAGTCGAACTTCGCCGCGGCGCCGCCGACGTGCACCCGCTCGCAGCGCAGCCCGGGCAGCGCCAGCCGGCTCGGCGACTGGTCCAGGACGAGGCAGATCCGGCCCAGGTGCGCGCCGGACAGCACGCCCCGGGTGCGGCCGACGCCGCCGCCGAGCCGGGCGTAGGGCACGTTGCGGTGCCTGAGCACGTCCAGCGAGCGGCGTTTGGCGGCGGCGCACACCGTGGCGAAGTCGGCCTCGGCGGGGACGCGGTAGCGGACCGGGAGCAGGTCGGTCAGACAGCCGAGGACGCCGTCGAGGTCGGGTTCGCCGCGGCGGGACACCGGGGTGCCGATCACCACGTCCTCGCTGTCCACCGCCGCCGCGGTGACGGCCATGCAGGTGCTCATCAGGACGTGCGGGGTGGTGCGCAGCGCGCGGGCCGCGGCGCGGACGGCGTCCCCCAGCGCGGCGGGCACGGTGGTCCGCACGGTGTCGCAGGCGGAGCCGCGCCGGGCGGCGAGCGGCCTCGGGCGGGGCGGCAGCTGGGTCAGGGCGGGCGCCCCGGCCAGGAAGTCGGCCCAGAACGCGAGGTCCGCCGGGTCGATCCCGGCCGCCCGGGCGCGGACGGCGTGTTCGCCGAGCAGCAGCGCGGGCGGTTCGAGCCCGGCCGGGGCGCCGCCGGTCTCCTCGGTGTACAGGGCGGACAGTTCCCGGTCGAGCAGCACCAGGGAGGCGTCGTCGACGGCGACGTGGTGGATCTGCAGCAGCAGCACGTGCTCGTCCGGCGCCCGGTCGTAGAGGGTGAACCGGGCGGGCGAGACGGTCAGGTCGAGCGGTCGCTGCCCGGCCCGGCGCAGCGTCCCGAACAGATCGTCGGGGTCCAGCTCCCCGCCCGGCCAGGGCAGGCGTTCCAGCGGGACGGTGCCGGCCGGGTCGACGATCTGGACCGGTCCGTCGTCGCCGAGGTCGAACCCGCTGCGCAGCACCGCGTGCCGGGCGACCAGGGCGGCCAGGGCGCGCTCCAGGGCCGGGACGTCGAGCGGCCCCAGGATGCGCTGGGCCCAGGTCTCCAGGAACGGTGAGGGGTCGCCCAGGAACCGGTCGGCGATCCAGAGCGCCTCCTGCTCGTAGGTCTGCGGGAACTCGCGCATCAGCGGGGGCGCCTCTCCAGAGCCGACAGGTCGACCTTGCCGTTCTCGCGCCGCGGCAGCTCGTCCAGCTGCTCGAACCGGCCGGGCACGGCGTAGGCCGGGAGCGTGCCGGTGAGCCTCCTGCGGACGTCCCGCGCGGTCAGTTCGACGCCCTCGGCCAGGGTGTAGACCAGGGCGATGTGCTCGACCGTCCCGCCGGCGTCGGTCCGCGCGACGGCGGCGCAGGCGCGGATCTCCGGCAGCGCGCCGGCGGCGGCCTCGATGTCGCCGAGCTCGATCCGGTTGCCGCTGAGCTTGACCTGCCGGTCCCGGCGGCCGTGGTAGTGCAGGACCCCGTGCTCGTCGATCAGGCCGAGGTCGCCGGTGCGCAGGGCGCGGTGCCGCTCGCCGTCGATCTCCAGGGTCGGGAACCGCTCGCGGGTCAGCGTCCCGTTGTCGAGGTACCCGAGCGCCACGCCGGGGCCGAGCGCGACGATCTCGCCGCGTTCGCCGGGCGGCGCGGGTGTGCCGTCCTCGCGCAGCAGGAGCACGGTGGTTCCGGGCACCGGCAGGCCGACGGGGATGCCGGTGGGGACGGTCGTGTCGGCCGGCCGCATCCGGTGCACGGTCGTCAGCATGCAGTTCTCGGCCGGGCCGAAGCCGTTCCAGAGCGGCAGGTCGGGGAAGCGCTCCAGGAAGCGCGCGACGTGCCGGGGGGACTGCTTCTCGCCGCCGACGTAGAGCGTGCCCAGGCCCGCGAAGGCATCCGGGTCCTCGTCGACGACCAGGTTGAACAGGGAGGTGGTGAGCCAGAGCGTGTCCACGCCCTCCTCGGCGACCAGGCGCCGCAGCCGGCCGGGCATCAGATGGTTCTCCTCGACCACGACGCAGGTACCGCCGGTGGTCAGCTGGCCCCACAGCTCGAAGGCGTACATGTCCCAGGCGCCGGGGGCGACCTGGGCGGTGGTGTGCCCGGGTCCGAAGCCGTCCAGCCCGCCCGGGCCGAACATCCGGGTCACCGCGCGGTGCGGGATCAGCACCCCCTTGGGGACGCCCGTGCTGCCGGAGGTGAAGAACACCGTGGCCAGGTCGTCCGGGGCGGTCCGCACCGGGGCGAACGGCTCGGCCGCCGCCCCGGCCGCGAGCGCGGCCAGCGGGCCGGGGGCGAGCGTCCTGGTGGCGCCGAGCGGCTCGGCGCCGGGCCGGCCGACCACCACCGGGTCGTCGAGCTGGCCGAGGATCGCGGCGAGCCGGCCCGCGGGCCAGCGCGGGTCGAGGGTGGCGTACGCGGCGCCGCTCATCAGCACGCCGAGCTGGAGCGCGATCAGCTGGGCGCCGCGCGGCAGCAGCAGCGGGACGATGTCCCCGGGCCGCACGCCCCAGGCGGTCAGCCGGCCGGCGAGGGCGCGGGCCGCCGAGACGAGGGTCCGGTAGTCGATCCGCTCCTCGCCGTGGACCAGGGCCGGGGCGCCGGGCGCCCGGTCGGCGTGGGCGGCCACCGCGGCGTGCACACTGCGCGGCGGCGGGGCGTCGGCGGCGGGGACGTCGGTCGAGGGGAGTCCGGTCGAGGGGAGTCCGGTCGAGGCGGTCATTCCGCACCGAGCCGGACCTGCTCGGCGAAGTCGGCCAGTTCGTCGTACTCCAGCAGCCAGGCGGGGTCGACCTTGAAGCCGAGCCGGCGCTCGATCCGGGCGCAGATCCGGATGGCCGCCAGCGAGGTGCCGCCGAAGTCGTAGAAGCTGTCGCGGCGGCCCACCAGGTCGACGCCGAGCACCTCGGCCATGACGTCGGCCACCTGCTGCTCCAGCTCGTCGGCCGGCGGCTCGTACTCGGCCTTGCACACGACGTCGCGCTTCTCGGTCACGGGATCTCCTGTTCTCGGCTGCTCGGCCTGTCTCGTCGGCTGGATCTGCTCAAGGGGGTGGGCGGGTCGGCGGGCGCGGGGCTGGGCGGGTCGGCGGGACCGGACGGCCGGCTCAGGCGATCGGTTCGACGGCGCTCGCGGGCCGCACGTCCCGCTCGGCCTCGCGCAGGGCGCGCGTGGTCACCCGGGAGGCGAACACCACGGCGGCCAGCGCCAGTCCGACGCCGCAGACCACGAAGGCGTGCTCGGGGCCCAGCCAGCGGCCCAGGCCGCCGCCGGTCAGCGCGCCGACCGGCACCGCGCCGAGCACGATCAGCCGGTAGGCGGCGGTGACCCGGCCGAGGAGTTCGTCGGGGACGGCGGCCTGCCGCAGCGTGCTCACCACGATCTGGTTCAGGGCCGTGGAGATGGCGGCGAGGAACATGACGATCTCGGAGAGCACGATGTTCCCGCTGAGGCCGAGCACGAGGTAGCTGGCCGCGGGCACCAGCGCGGCGAGCCAGGTGACCGGCCCGCCGCCGAGGGCCGGGACCACCCGCGCCGCGATCAGCGAGCCGATCACGGCCCCCACCGCCGGCACCGCGATGAAGACGCCGTACCAGGACTTGGAGACGCCCAGCGGTCCGGTCGCCAGGAGGACGAGCAGACCGGCGGTGGCGGAGGAGAACAGGTTGATCGAGCCGGAGATGAACGCCACCCGGCGCAGCAGCCGGTGCTCCCAGAAGTAGGACCAGCCGGCCCGGATGCTGCGCAGGACGTCCCCCGCCGAGTGCTTGCCGCCGCTGGTGTCGCTCGCGGTGGGGAGCATCCGGGGCAGGGTGACCGCGGCCAGCGCGCCGAGGGCGAAGAGCCCGGCGGTGGAGGAGAACACCATGACCGCCGACAGGGCGAACAGGGCGGCGCCCGCCGTCGGTCCGACGAAGTTGTTGATCGCCGACTGGGTGGCGAACAGCCGCCCGTTGGCCCGTTCCAGGTCGGCGCGCTCGACCAGCCGCGGCGGCACTGTCAGCGCCGCGTTGTCCACCAGGGTCTCGGCCGTGCCGGCCAGGAACACGGCGAGGTAGAGGACCACGATGCTGTGCAGGTCCGCCGCCAGCGTCAGGACGAGCAGGAGGAAGCCGACCGCCCGGATCGCGTTGCCCCACACCATGATCAGGCGCCGGTCGACGCGGTCGGCGAGGGCTCCGGACGGCAGGGTGAAGATCAGCCAGGGCAGGAACTGCGCCACCGTGATCCCGGCGACCAGCAGCGGGTCGCGGGTCATCTCCACGGCGAGGAGGGGTACGGCCGCCAGGACCAGGCCGTCGGCCAGATTCGACAACCCCTGCGACCACCACAGCCTGGTGAAGCCAGGGCCCAAACTCATGTCCGCTCCTCTTGTTCGTGCGTACGTGCAGATGTGCGGTGCGTGCCGTGCGTGTCGTGCGTGCGGTGCGTTCTCGCGTGCCGTGCGTTCTGGACCGGATCAGCCGGTCGCGGGCGCCGGGGCGCCCAGGGCCGCCGTGATCCGTGCGTAGTACGGGAGTTGGTCCCGCTCGAACGCCTCCGCGATCGGCTCCAGCTCCACCGGGAAGGGCTTGCGCCCGGCCGGGGCGGCGCCCAGGGCGTTCGACTCGCCGGCCGCGGCGTGCCAGCGCCCGGTGGCCTCCCAACTGGCCGGCGGCCGCTGCTTGAAGGCCAGTGCCTCGGCGAGGAAGTCGATCCCCATCGCCTCGCAGTACCGTCGCACCTCCGCCTCGGCGCCGCCCGCCAGCCGGTCGCCGTCGACGAGGTGCATCGGCAGGCCCGCGGCGGTCACCGTCTCGACGATGTCCCACAGGTGCCCGAAGCCCATCGCCGAGGACGTGGCGTCGGCCTGCATCACCAGGTGCGAGCGCACGGTGTCCCGGGGGTTGCGGACCATCGCGGCGTGCCGGCACCGGCGCAGGAAGGCCGGGTCGGTGCCGAGCCGGTCGAGCGGGAAGTCGGTGGTGTCCTTGAAGAACACCGGCCGCTCGGCCGCCGTCCCGACGAGGGCCGCCATCACCTCCTCCTGGCTGGCGCAGCTGCGGCCGGCGACGTCCGCCTCGCCGAAGTCGCACACCCGGGAGAACGGCTCGTGGACCACCAGGAAGTCACCGCGCTCGTACATCGCGCGCTCGAACGCGGTCGAGCGCGACCTCGGCACGCTCCACAGCGCCAGCAGGCTCGGCTGTTCCGTCATGACGCCGCCTCCGGAAGGGTCTTGTCCAGTTCGGCCAGGGCGGCGCGCAGCACGCGGATGCCGTCGAGGTACTCCTGGACCAGGATGTGCTCGCTGTCGGTGTGGTCCTCGTGGCAGTCCCCGGGGCCGTAGGTGGCCATCGGGACCCGCCAGGTCCTGCTCAGGGTGTTCATGTCGCTGGTGCCGGTCTTGAGCTTGTGCGCGGGGCGCAGCCCGGCGGCGGCGATGCCGCGGGAGAGCGCGCGGACGCAGGCGGAGCCGCGCGGCACGGTGACGGCGGGCACCTCGTAGACCGCCGACACCTCGACCTGTTCGCCGAGGGCGGCCCGGACGTCGCGCAGCAGGTCCTCGGCGGAGACGCCCGGCGGGGTCCGGAAGAGCAGCGAGCAGGAGCTGGCGAAGGGTTCGAACCGGCCGTCCCTGACGACCATGCCG
This sequence comes from Kitasatospora sp. cg17-2, assembly GCF_054031055.1. Taxonomy (NCBI): domain Bacteria; kingdom Bacillati; phylum Actinomycetota; class Actinomycetes; order Kitasatosporales; family Streptomycetaceae; genus Kitasatospora; species Kitasatospora sp. cg17-2. Next base: position 8,233,825 of record NZ_CM132923.1, on the reverse strand, counting down.
ATCCCGTCGAAGGTGTCGTTGCCCCGGGCGCCGTAGGTGTCGAAGAGCCGGGCGAGGGCGCGGACCAGGGTCTCGCTGGACTTCGGTCCCGGGGTGGCGGTGTGGGTGCGTTCGACCTCGCAGCGCACCGCGAGCTGGACCATGCCCTTGTAGCCGACGGTGACCGAGGAGGCCCCGCTCGGTTCGCCGACGATCACCGCGTCCGGGACGGGGACGGTGGTCCGGACGTGCTCGGCGCCCCTGGAGTGGAGCGTCTCCTCCTCGACCGCGCCCACCCAGTGGATCCGGAGGCCGAGGTCCCGGCTGTTGAGCGCGGCGACGAGCATCGCCGTCAGCGGGCCCTTGGCGTCGACGGCGCCCCGGCCCCGGACCAGGGTCGCGGTGCGCTCGAAGGGCACCTCGCCCGGCACGGTGTCGAGGTGGCTGAGCAGCATGACCGTACGGGTTCCGTGCCCGACCAGGACGTGTACGTTCCCCACCTCGTCGAGGTGGCTCCGCGCGCCGTGTGCGGAGGCGATGTCCCGGAGTCGTTCCGCGAGCTTCCGCTCACTGCCGGAGACGGAGGGCACCGCCACCACCTCGGCGAGCAGGGCGACGGCCTCTCTGTCGGTCAACGCCCTTGCTTCCGTTGTGGCCTGATGGATCGTCATATCGTGCCACGGCCCTTTCCGATGAGAGTACCGCTGCCGCGCAGGGCGGCCGCGATCGGCGCTTCCACCCGTCCGTCGCAGATCTGGACCGCCAGGGCGCCGTGGTCCAGTGCCTCCACCGCGGCGGCGACCTTCATCCGCATGCCGCCGCTCAGGGTGGTCACCAGCTCCGCGGCGGCGTCCCGGTCCAGTGCGGGGACGACGGAGGCGGGGTCGTCGCGGTCGGCGAGCACGCCCGGGGTGTCCGTGCAGAGCAGCAGCCGGTCGGCGCGCCAGGCCGCCGCGATGGCGCAGGCCATCCGGTCCGCGTCGACGTTGGTGGGCTCGCCCTCGGCGGTCATCCCCGGGGGGCAGACGACGGGCAGGATGTCGCAGGCGTGCAGCGCCTCCAGCACCCTGGTGTCCACGCCGACGACCTTGCCGGCGAGGTTGTCGCGCACCACCCGGACGGTGTCGCCGAACACGGCGCGGACCGCCGCCTTGCGCCGGGTGCGGACCAGCCCGCCGTCCATGCCGGACAGCCCCGCCGCGGTGACGCCGCGGGCGGCCAGCTCGGAGACGATCCGGGCCTGGGTCCGCCCCCGCATCGCCATCATCAGGGCGCCGAGGGTCGCCGCGTCGGTGTACCGGGTCACCATACCGTCCGGGGACCGCAGGGTGCGCCGGGGCAGGCCGAGTTCGGCGACGGTGTCGTCGATGTCCCGGGAGCCGCCGTGCACCACGACGACGCGGTGCCCGGGCCACAGGGCGGCGATGTCGTCGGCGATCGCGCCGCTGTTCTGCTGGAGGCTCCCGCCCCACTTCACCACGATTCTCATCCCGGTCACACCGGGTGCAATCCGGGGAAGGTCAGCCCGCACGTCTCCGGCAGGCCGAGCATGAGGTTCATGCACTGCACCGCGCCGCCGGCGGCGCCCTTCACCAGGTTGTCCAGGCTGCCCATCACCAGGGCCCGGCCGCGGTGGTCGGCGACGATGCCGACATCGCAGAAGTTGGAGCCGAGCAGCACCTTGGGGTCCGGGTAGCGGAACGTGCCGCGCGCGCTGTTCACCAGCCGCACGAACGGCTCCGGGCCGTAGTCCTCGCGGTACATGGCGAGCAGTTCGCGCTCGCCGACGTCCCCGACGGACACCTTGGCCAGCGTCTGCACGCCGCGCACCTGCGGGGTCGCGGTGACCGTCATCGACACGTCGACCCCGAGCGCCTCGGCCACCTCGGCCTCGTGCCGGTGGTCGAACGGTGCGAAGACCCGCAGCACTCCGCTGCGCAGCGCGTGGGAGTTGGCGTCGCCGCCGGAGGCGCCGGAGCCGCTGCTGCCGGTCCTGGCGTCGACCTGGACGTCCTGGAGCAGCCCGCGGGCGGCGAGCGGCGCCAGGCTCAGGATGGCGCTGGTGGCCATGCAGCCCGGGACGGCGACCCGGGTCGCGTCGACGATCTGCTTGCGGTGCAGTTCGGGCAGGCCCCGGACGAAGGCCGCGGCGTGCTCCCCGTCGCGGCTCCAGCCGTAGTAGCGCTCCATCAGCGCGGGGTCCTCGATCCGGAAGTCCGCGGTGAGGTCGACGATCCTGGGCGCGAGCGCGGCCATGTCGTCGAGGATCTCCGCCGTGGACCCGTGCACCCCGGCCAGGAAGACCAGGTCGACCGGTTCCAGCTCGGACCGCCGGCGGTAGCGCAGTCCGCTGCCGCGCAGCGGCGGGTGCGCGGTCTCCACGGCGCGGCCGGCCTGGGTGTCGGAGGTGACCGCGGCCACCTCCACCTCGGGATGGTGCACGAGCAGGCGCAGCAGCTCACCGCCCACGAAGCCCCGCCCACCCACCACTGCGATGCGTTTCATACCGGTTCCTCCACCTCGACCTTCTCGGCTGTCCAGGCCTCGACAATGCGGGCGGCGACGTCGACGCCCGTCGCGCGCTCGAACCCCTGGAACTCGACCCGGGAGTTCACCTCCAGCACCGTGTGGCTCCCGTCCGCGCGCTCGACCAGGTCCACGCCCGCGATCGTCGCGCCGACGGCGGCGGCCGCCCGGACGCAGAGCCGGTGGACCTCCTCGTCGGGCGCGTGCTGCTCGACCGTGGCACCCCTCGCCACGTTGTTGCGCCAGTCGCTGCTGGACCGGGTGATGGCGCCGACGCACACGCCGCCGACGACGATGCCCCGGATGTCCGGCGAGCCCGGCCGGACCGCCTCCTGGACGATCACCGTGCGCGCGACCGCCGAGGGCAGCGCGGCGCAGTGCTCCAGGACGGCCTCGGCCGCGTACCGGTCGGTGATCAGGCTGACCCGGTTGCCCCAGGAGGCGCTGAGCGGCTTGATCACGGCGGGGTAGCCGAGGGCGGCCACCGCCGCCCGGCCGGCCTCCGGGGTGGGGGCCAGCAGGGTGGTCGGGGTCGGTACGCCCTCCTGCCGCAACCGCAGGTAGGTGGACCACTTGTTGCCGCACACCCGGATCGCCGCGGCGTCGTTCAGGGTGCGGGCGCCGAAGGCCTCCAGCGACTCCCCCGCGAGGGCGGCGCGCTGACTGGAGATCTCCCGGTTGAGCACCGCCATCCCCCGCAGCTCCGAGGTGTCCCCGGGGCCGAACGACATGGTGCGGGGGTCCAGTCTGGCGACCGGGATCCCGCGGCGGTCCAGCTCGGACAGGAGCCGCCGTTCCTCGTAGCGGACGGTCGACAGCAGGATCCCGAGCCGTGTCGACGCTGTCCGCCGATCACTCACCCCAGTCCTCTTCGGGCTCGGGCGCGAGGGCCAGCTCCAGCGGGTCGACGGACTGGATCTCCAACTCGACGGCGCAGCCGGGACAGCTCACGATCTCCCCCTGGTAGCTGTCCCCCGGTATCTTCAGCGGGCCGTCACAGCTGACGCACAGTGCTTCCATCTCTCTTCTGTCCTCTCTCGGTCGGTACTCGGTCGCTCGGTCGGTTCTCGGTCGGTCGGTTCTCGGTCGCTCGGTCGCTACGGTCGGTCGAGGAACTCCAGGACCCGGCGCAGCACGGCTGCGGCGGTGAGTCCGCTGTCCTCCAGCAGGTCCCCGTGGCTGCCGGGCGGCAGGAATCCGGGGACGCCGACCGGCAGCCAGCGGATCCCGCGCGCGCCCAGCGCCGACGCGACCTGCGCGCCCATGCCGCCGGAGGTCCACGCCTCCTCCAGCGTGACCAGCCACCGGCAGTCGGCGGCGACGGCCCGGCCGACCGCGAGAGCGGCCTCCGGGTCGACGGTGTGGGCGTTGATCACCTGGGCGTCGTACCCGGCGGCGGCGAGCCCCTGCGCGACCTCCAGGGCGGTGGCCAGGATCTCCGGGCCGGTGGCGACCAGCGCGAGGTCGCGGCCGGGCCTGACCTCCTGCGGGAGGCCGAGCTCCGGCTCCGGCAGTCCCGCGAACACCGGTGAGTCCTTGCGGCCGAGCCGCAGATAGGTCGGGCCGTCGTACTCCAGGCACTGCCCCAGCAGGGACACCGCCTGGCGCGCGTCGGCCGGGACGACCACCCGCATGTTCGGCAGGGCGTTCATCAGCGCCAGGTCCTCGGTGGCGTGGTGGGTCGGCCCCAGCCAGCCGCCGCTGGCGCCGCCGTGGGTGCCGACCACGCACACCCGGCGCCTCGGGTAGGCGATGTCGAGCTTGATGAACTCGAACGCCCGGCTCACCGAGAAGGCGGCGAAGGTGCAGACCAGGGCGCGGCGTCCGCAGTGCTCGGCGCCGGCGGCGAGTCCGACGGCGGCGTTCTCCGCGATGCCGACGTTGAGGTAGTCCATCCCGGGGGCCGGTCTGACGCTCCCGGTGTCGGTGTCGACCACCAGCACGTTGTGGCGCGCGGCGAGTTCCGGCAGGGCGTCGGCGAACGCCGCCCTGGTGCTCATCGGCTCGGGTGCGGTCTCAGCCACGGCCGGACCTCCTTCCGCCGCTCGCGGCGGGTGCCGCCGCTCCGAGGCTGCCGCGGACCCGGGCGAGCTTCCGCTCGGTGTCGAGCCGGACGAAGTGCGAGGCGGAGCGGCCCTCCAGGACGCCCACGCCCTTCGCCTTGACCGTGCGGCAGACCACGGCGGCCGGCCCCGGGGCGCGGGCCGCGCCGTCGAGGGCCTCGCCGAGCGCCGCCAGGTCGTGCCCGTCCACCTCGACCGTGTGCCAGCCGAAGCCGGCCCAGCGGTCGGCGACCGGAGCGCCGTCGCTGACCTCGCGCACCGCCCCGGTCTGCTGGAAGTCGTTGACGTCGACGACCGCCACCAGGTTGTCCGCGTTCAGGGCGCGGGCCACCTGCGCCGCCTCCCACACCGTGCCCTCCTGGAGCTCGCCGTCGCCGAGCAGCACGAAGGTCCGGGCGGGGGTACGGGCGGCGGTGCCCTCGGCGGCGCCGTCGACCTGGCGCTGCGCCCACGCGGTGCCGTTGGCCAGCGCCAGCCCGTGGCCGAGCGAGCCGGTGGCGAACTCGACCCCGGGCACGGCGACATTGCCGTGGGTGGCCAGCCGGCTGCCGGGGCGGCAGAAGGTGGCGACCTCCGCGCGGGGGATGAACCCCCGTTCGGCCAGGGTGGCGTAGAGGGCCATCGCCGCGTGGCCCTTGCTCAGCACGAAGATGTCGCGCTGCTTCCACTCGGGGTCGGCGGGGTCGATGTCCATGGTCCGGAAGAAGAGCGCGACCAGGATCTCCACGGCGGACATCGAGCCCCCGAGGTGACCGCCCTCGGGCCCCGCGCACATCTCCACGATGTGCTCGCGGACGGCGCGGGCGCGGGCCGCCAGCTGGGCGGTCGTCGGCCGGTGCTCGGACCCGGTCGTCGGCCGGTACGCGGATTCGGTCGTCGGCTGGTGCTCGGGTCCGGTCAGCGGCCCGCACCTTCCGCGAGTTCCGGCAGGACCTTCAGGTGCGACCAGACCTTCTCCACGGCGTCGGCGAAGCTCTGGAGCAACGGTCCGGCGTCCGGCGGCAGTTGGCGCTGCTGGAGGGTGAAGCTGCGGTCGATGACGTCCTGGGTGACCGGCCAGGAGTCAGGGCTCTGCCGGTTCAGCGGGCGCAGGGCCGGCTGGTCGGCGAGCGGCATCATCTGGTACCTGGTGACCGGCATGCCCTCGGCGCGCAGGGCCCGCATCAGCAGGTTCCTGGCCGCCCCCGGCTCCAGACCGGGCAGGACCCGCTCGAAGTCGACCACGAAGCGCAGGATGTGCCACGCGTGCTCGTAGCCGTCCGGCTCGGAAGGGCAGGTCAGGCCCTCCAGCGGCCGCAGCCGGGCCAGGAAGGCCTCGACATTGGCCCGCCGGGCCGCGTGGTACTCGTCCAGCCGCTCCAACTGGCTGGCGGTGTAGGCGGCCTGGACGTTGCTCAGCTTGGCGTTGAAGCCCAGCCGGTGGCTCACGTAGCGGCGGGGGCGGTCCGGGCGGATCGTCTCGCCGAACTGGCGCAGCTGCACCAGCCGGTCGGCGAGCCGGTCGTCGTCGGTCACCACCAGGCCGCCCTCCCCGCAGGTGGGGAGGTTCTTGGTCATCTGGAGGCTGAAGGTGGCGGTGTTGCCGGAGGCGCCGGACCGCACCCCGCGGTGACGGGCGCCGTGGGCCTGCGCGGCGTCCTCGACCACCACGAGGTCGTGCCGGCGGGCGACCTCGCCGATCGCGTCCAGGTCGGCGCTGAGGCCGTGCAGGTGGACCGGCAGGACGGCCCTGGTGCGCCCGGTGATCTCGGCGGCCAGGCTGTCCGGGGACATCGTGAAGGTGACCGGGTCGACGTCCGCGTACACCGGGGTCGCCCCGACGTGCACCACGGCCATCGCCGTCCCGACGAAGGTCAGCGCGGGCACCACGACCTCGTCGCCGGGGCCCACGCCGTGGGCCAGCAGGGCGAGTTCGATGGCGGTGGTGCCGTTGCTCACCCCGACGCAGCGCCGCACGCCCAGGTAGTCCGCCCAGGACCGCTCCAGCCGTTCGACGGCGGTCTCCCCCGTCCGGTCGGAGACGAAGACGTTCGACTCCAGGACGGACAGCACCGCCGCGCGGTCCGCGTCCGTCGTCCTCGGCCAGTCCACCGGCGCCAGCGACCCCAGTACGGGTTCGCCCCCGGCGAGCGCCAGCCCGCCCACAGACCCGCCATCCATCAGACGTCCGTCCATTCCTCGGCCAGGGCGAGCTGCCAGTCGGCAGCCAGCTGCTCGTACGCGTGCACCAGCTCGGCGCCGCGGCGCGGCACGAGTTCCGTGATCCCGGCCGTCTCCGCCGCGTGGGCGCCGAGCAGCCGGACGTTCGACCAGGCCGCGACCAGCCGGTCCGCCGAGGCGGCCACCTCCAGCAGCCGGGGCCGCTCGGCCCGGTGCGCGAACTCCTGGGCCAGGCGGCCGTGCAGGAACGCCTGCGACTGCATCGACCAGCCCAGGGTGTAGGCGCTGCGGAGTTCCGCCGGGTCGTCGCGGTGCTCCGTCAGCCGTTCGACGAAGCGCCCCAGCCCGGCCCGGCCGGTCCAGAGCCGGTCCAGGGGGCCGGCGGTGCCGCCGGTCCAGCGGTCGAGGTTGCCGCGCAGGGCCAGGGCGACCCGGTCGCCGGTGAGTTCGCCGGGCCGCTCGCGCACCGAGGTGGTGAGCACCCGGCCGCCGATCTCGCGGCTGGAGAAGAAGACGTCCTGGGTGTCGGAGGGATTGCCGGACAGCCAGCCCGCGAGCAGGTGCTCGGCGGCCAACCAGCCCTGGAAGCGCGGTGGTTGGGCGTCGGAGACATAGAACTCCACGGCGCCGTCGGCGGTCCGCCGCCACCCGGGCACCACCACCAGGTGGGCCGCGTGCACATCGTGGAAGGCGGGGCGGAACGGAAGGTGGTAGTTGTCCACCGCCACGACGACGCCGGAGTGCCGCTCGATCAGCCCGATCAGGTCGTCCGCGTCCGCGCCCGTCGTCCAGGCGGACTCCACCTCGTGGTAGGGGCAGAGGTCGCCCGCCACGCCCCGGTCGCCCTGGGCCGGGCGGTAGAACTCCTCGCGCGGGACGTCCTCCGGCGCGAAGACGAACTCGCAGGAGAGGCCCAGGACTTCGAGCGGCCGTAAGCCGTGTTCCAGCAGTACGCCGCCCAGGGTGGTCTGCAGGCAGCTCAACGGGTCCTCGTACCACTGGGGGTAGCTTCCGGCGGCGCCGTTCCACCGGGCGGCGCGCGGCGCGGTGGCGGTCGGGCCGGCTCCGCCCGGAGCCACCCCTGTCGTCCTAGCTGAGTGCACGGCTGGCTCCCTGTATCAGCGGTTCGCCGTCGGCGCCGGCACCCAGGTGCCGGCCGACGAGCGTCAGGGCGAAGAGATGGACGGCCGGGTTCCTGGGCAGCGACATGGCGGTGAGCGGCTTGCGCGAGGTCACCGGGACGCGCTGGCACCAGAGGGTGATCCCGATCCGCTCCTGCACATGGTGCGGGTAGTGGATGACGTCGGTGCGCAGCGCGAGCTCCTCGCCGAAGTCGGACCGGCCCTCCCACAGGTCGGAGAGCGCGAGGTGGTCCCGGTCCACCGTGCCGTCGGAGAAGTGCCAGGTGAGCACGTCCCTGACCCGGCGTTCCCCGCAGCCGATGAGGTAGAGCCAGTCCCACCGACGCTCCGGGACCTCGATCCGCTGCCCGGCGCAGCGGACGTTGTCCGGGCCGAGGCCGTCGAGCCGGGCGGTGCGCAGCGGAACGCCGTCGACGAGGAGTTCCAGCGGCGCGTCCTGGGCCGGCAGCGAGTTGCGCCAGACGTTGAGGCGGCCGTCGGCGAGGTTCGCCGGGGTGGTCGCGGCCTGGTTGTTCATGAAGGGTTCGAGTGCGAGCACCTGGTGATCGGTCTGATCGGTGTTGTCGGTCTGATCGGTCAACGGAGGTCCTTCCGTACCAATGCCCTGCTCTGCAACCGGGGTTCGACGACGGTGAAGCCGCAGGACTCGAAGGTGGTGACCCGGCCGCGGAAGCTGCCGCGTTCGACGGCGGCCGCCGGGTCCCGGTCGTCCTCGGGGTAGGCCTCGATGAACTCGGCCTTCTCGTCCCGCGCCCACTGCGCGGCCCGGTCGATGAGCACCTTGGTGAGTCCCTGGTGCCGGTGGTCGCGGGTGAGGTAGAGGCAGACGACGGACCAGATGCGCTCCGGGTCGTCGCCCTTCAGCAGTTTCGCCGCCCGGGACCTGGTCAGCCGGGGGAAGCCGAGCCGGGGGCCGACCCCGATCCAGCCGGCGGGGACGCCGCCGACGGTACCGAGGATGCCCACCCGTTCGCCGCCCTCGACCAGTTCGCGGAGCCGGTCCTTGCGCGCCGCGGTGCCGCAGGAGGAGCGTTCCTTCGAGGTCATGCGGAAATACGTGCACCAGCAGTTCTCCACGAGGCCTTTCGGCTCGAAGAATTCGCCGACCGTCGGCCAGTCGCCCGGCCCGACAATCGTGGTGACGAAATCGCTCATCGCTTCTGCCTTCCGCGGTGCGGTCGCCGTCCCGGTCGCCGGTTACTTCCAGGTCACGGCGAGCGGCAGACATACTACGCCGTTCAGGAAGTTCGAGATCAGGTGCCCGGGTTCGCCGTCCAGGGCCACGGACCGCACATTCTTGCGCCAAAGGTCGAAGAATATCTTCATACCGATTGCGGCGACATGCTGGCCGATGCACCGGTGCACCCCGAGGCCGAAGGCCAGGTGGCGGTTGGGCGAGCGGTCCGGGACGAACCGGAACGGATCGGCGAACACCTCCTCGTCGCGGTTGGCCGAGGCGATCCAGGCCGAGACCAGCGACCCGGCCGGCACCTCCGTCCCGGCCACCACGCCGTCCCTGGTGGTGCGCCGCAGCACATGGTTGACCGGGCTCGCCCAGCGGAGCGCCTCGTCGACGAACCGCTGGTCGGTCTCCTCCTGGCGGGTGAACCAGGACCACAGGTCCGCGTCCTCGGCCAGCATGATCAGCATCTGGTTGATCGTCTGCGGCACGGTCGGATTGGCACCCATCAGGAACGCGTAGGCGTTCAGCAGCGGCACGTCCCGGCCGGTGGTGTCCCCCACCACCCCGGCCGTGGCCGGGCAGCGGCCGCTCACCGTGTCGGCGGCCGGGGCGTCCTCCAGGACGTTGCCGAGCACGGACATGATGGTGGTGTGCGCCTCGAAGAGGTCGATCCGGCGCTGGCGCTCCGACTCGGCCGCGTTCACCCCGCCCATCGCGCGCACCGTCGCCCGTCCGGTGACCGCCCACTCCTCCTCGGGGATGCCCATCAGCAGGCCGGTGATCGTCATCGGCAGGGTGACCATGGCCTCGCAGAAGTCGAAGGACTCCCGGCCCCGGACGGTGTCGAACAGCTCCGCCATCCGGTCCGTGATGCCGCGCTCCAGGCGCTGCGCCGCCTGCGCCGTCATCAGCGGGGTGAAGACCCGCTTGACCGCGGGGTGCAGCGGCGGATCCGTGAGGTGGATCGCCGCCCCGGCCGCGACGTCCCCGGCGCCGCGCACCGTGAGCATGGTGCTGTACGCCGAGGAGAAGGTCGCGGGGTCGTTCAGCACCTCGAACACGTCCGCGTGCCGCAGGGCCGCGAAGAATTCCTGGCCGTCCGGCGTCCGCTGCAGCGACAGCCCGTCCTGCTTGCGCAGGTCCTGCCACCGGGAATGCATGTTCCGGACCGCGTACTGCGATTCCTCGTAGAGGTCCGGGGAGAACAGGTCCGACGACAGCAGGTCGGAGGATTCGGGGCCAGCGGGAGAAATTCGCATCGAAATACCGCCTTCACCTGGGATTGCCGACACTCGAACAACACACGCGCACGGTCCGGGCCTATCCGCCGGCCGCCGCGCTCCCCCGGTCGAGGAATCCGATGCTCTCCGCGCATTTCATGTAGAAGCGCGAGGCGACCGACCATTCGGTGATTCCCTGGGCGCCCAGCACCTGCATCGCCGCGCGGACGACGCGCACCAGGGCGTCCTGGGCCACCAGCTCGAAGCGGCCGAGCACCTCCCCGTCCACCTCCGCGACGTGCTCCGCCAGCTCGTGCAGCCGGGTGCCGAGGGCGTTCAGCTCGGCGTAGCCGCGGATCAGCGGGAACATCAGGGCGTCGAAGTCGACCAGCTTCCGGTCGAACTGCTCCCGGGCGGAGGCGTGCTCCCAGGCGGTCCGGAACAGCCCGAGGCCGAGGCCCAGGGTGTGGGCGGCGTGGCGCAGCCGGCACTCGGGGGCGGCGCAGCCGCCGTGGGAGTCCTCGTCCGCCGCCCCGGCCGACCCGAGGTCGGGACGGCAGGCCCGGTAGGCGTTCTCGTACCCGAGGTAGCCCAGGCCCAGGGCGATCGCACAGCCGACGGTGAGGCCGAGGCCGAGGCCGCCCTCCGCCTCCGGCCGCTCCACCCCGTCGAGTCCGAGGTCGGCGAGGGTCTCCGCGAGCGCGGCGCGCCGGGCCGGCGAGTGGGCGAACAGCGGCTCCACCCGGACCCCGGCGCCCACCGGTCCGAGGACCTCCAGGACGGTGTCGACCAGCTCCCCGCCGAAGCGGTGCAGGACCGCCAGACAGCGCCGCTCGTACTCCTCCTTGAGGTCCGCCGCGATGGTGGAGAGCATCATCTCCGAGGTGCCGGCGGACAGGGTGAGCCCCGGTGACTCGGTCAGGCCCGAGAACAGCTCCTCGTGCACCAGGTCGTCGACGCCGGGGGTCCGGCCCGGGGCGGTCCGGCCCAGCGTGCTCCAGCGCCGCAGCACCTCGTGCCCGACCTGCTGGCAGGTCTCGCTGGTGTACAGCTTGGCGACGGCGGTGTCGATCGCCCTGACGTCGGCCCGCAGGAACACCTCGGTGGCCGCGCGGGCCAGCGTGGTGGCGCACTCGACCTGTCCTTCGAGGCGCTCCAGCCCCGGCGACCGGCCGACCGTCGCGCGCAGCGCCCGCAGCCAGCGGGCCGCCCTGACCACGTGGTCGATGCCGGTGCGCTCGATGGCCAGCGCGCCGTCCAGCAGCACCCAGCCGCGCCCTTCCTCGCCGACCCGGCGCCAGTCCTCGACCTCGACGTCCCGCAGCCGCACCCGGCACATCCGCTCGCGCTGCACCGTCTCCACCAGTTCGACGGTCACCCCGGCGGCGGCCAGGTCGACGACGAAGAGCGAGATGCCGTCGTACTTGTGGCCGTCCCGGCCGGTGCGGGCGGCCACCAGGGCCGAACCCGAGATGTCGCTGTAGATGCTGAACACCTTGACGCCGTTGAGGACGTAGCGGCCGTCCCGCCGCTCGGCCCTGGTGCGGAGCGCGGCGAGGTCGCTGCCGGCCCGCGGCTCGCTGTAGAGGACGGTGGAGAACTCCTCGCCGCCGGCGAGGCGCGGGAGCAGTTCGCGCTTCAGCCGCTCCGAACCGGACTTCAGCACGAAGTTGCCGACGATCTGCACGGTCAGCGCGTGGACGAGGTCCGGCAGGCCGGTCGAGCAGAAGCCCTCGAACAGCTCGATGGCGAGCCGGGTGGGCAGGCCGCCGCCGCCGAACTCGCGCGGCCAGTCCGGGGCGAGCAGTCCGCGCCGGCCCAGCTCGCGGTAGGCCTCGGCGATCGCGTCCGGGTCCATCCGGCGGGCGCGGACCACCAGGTCGCGCCAGTGCGGGGTGTCGACGAGCTTGGCCAGCGCCGTGTGCAGGGCGGCCTCGTCGGTCTGCTCGGTCTCGACCGCGCCCGAAACCGGTCCAGCACCCGAAGCCGGTGCCGCGCCGGTGGCGCTCCGGTGCTCCCGGAGGACGCGCTCGATCGCGGCGACGTTGCCGCTGTCGCCGAGCAGTCCGTAGTGGTCGCCGGGCAGGTCGTGCAGGTCCACGCCACCCGTCGTCACGGTGCGCCAGTCGGAGGTGAGCGACTCCGCCGCGCGCACCGACACCAGGTCGAGGTCGCCCGGGGTGGGGTGCCACTCGCAGACCAGCCGCCGGTTGTGGGTGAAGACCGCCAGCCGCTCGGCGAACACCTCCGGGTCCATGTCCAGCCGCGCGGCGGCCTCCTCCGGCGTGCCGGCCGTGAACCCGGCCGCCTGCCCGCCGAGTTGCAGCGCGTCCTGGACGAAGCCCTGCAGTGCCTCGGCGGGCGTCCACACCGGGACCGTCCGGCCCGCCCAGGTCGAGTCGAGCAGCACCACCTCGGGGCGTTCCCCGCGCTCCGCGAGCAGGCAGGCGATCTCCCAGGCGAGGGCGCCGCCGAACGACCAGCCGCAGACCACGTCGATCCGGGGGCCGTGCTCGCCGAAGCTCTCGACGTGCCGCCGGGCGAGCTCCTGGATCGACCCGGCCGGCCCGGCCTCGACGACCGCGCGGGCGGTCGCGTCCAGCCCGAGGCACCGGTGGTCGGCCAGTCGCCGCACCAGCGGCTGGTAGGCCAGCAGGCTGCCGCCCACCGGGTGGGCGAACAGCACCACCCGGCCGGCCGCGGCCGGGCCCAGTTCGACGAGACTCGTCGTGTCCGCCGGTGCCGATCTCGTCCGGAGATAGGCGTTCAGGCGTTCCCCGCCGTCGTACGTCACATGTCCCCCAGCGTCGCGGTCCCTGTCGCGCTTGCCGTCGCGGTCCCTGCCGCGCGCTCCGTCCCGGTCCATCCCCGCCCTCACTCGGCCAGGAGCCGGGCGACGTCCTCTTCGGTCATCCCCTCGATGGCCGCCTGGAGTTCCTCCGGGGACAGCCGGGCCAGCTGGGCGCGTTCGACCTCCAGCGCCAGGGCCTGCACGCTGGAGTCCGCGAAGAAGGCGGCCAGCGAGATGTCGGTGCCGAAGAGCTTCTTGATCTTGGACACCAGCTGGGCGGCCTGGAGGCTGGTGCCGCCCAGGTCGAAGAAGCTGATGTTCTTCGCGAAGTCGGTGCGGCCGAGGATCGGGCCGAACGCCTGGGTCAGCATCCGGTGTTCGACCTCGGTCAGCCGGTCCGCCGGCTCCGGCTCCGCGGCGCCGTCGTCGTCGACACCCGGCAGGGCACGCTCGTCGATCTTGCCGCTGGCGTTGATCGGGAGCTCGTCCAGCAGCACGAACCGGCTCGGCACCATGGTGGACACCAGGAGCTTGCGGCAGTGGTCGCGCAGGGCCGTCTCGGAGGCCTCGCCGGTCCCGCCGGTCGCGCAGTAGGCGACCACCCGCTTGTGCTCCTGGTCCTGCTGGACCTGGACGAACACGTTGCGCACGCCGCGGGCGGAGCGGACGGCGCTCTCGATCTCGCCGATCTCGATCCGCACCCCGTTGATCTTGACCTGCTTGTCGGCCCGGCCGACGTACACCAGTCGGCCGTCGCCGTTGAAGCGCGCCAGGTCGCCGGTCAGATAGAGCCGGACCGAGGGGTCGTCACCGACCGGGTCGGGGATGAACCGCTGCCGGTCGTCCTCGTCCCTGTTCCAGTACCCGGCGGCCAACCCGGCTCCGCCGATGGCCAGTTGACCGATGACACCCTGCGGCACCGGGACGTTGCGCGCGTCCAGCACGTACGCGAGGTGGTTGTCCATCGGCCCGCCCATCGGCAGCGCGGACGGCGCCAGCGGCTCCTCCAGCTCCTCGACGATGCTGGTGACGGTGCACTCGGTGACGCCGTAGCCGTTGAAGATCCGCCGGCCCCTGCCCCAGGCCCGGACCAGCTCGTGCGAGAACGCCTCGCCGCCGACGAAGACGATCCGCAGCGCGTCCAGCGGCGCCGGGTCGAGCAGCTTCATCACCGACGGCGGCAGGTCGGTCACCGTGATCCGGTGCTCCTCCAGGAACCGCTGGACGCCCGCCAGGTCGAGCCTCGTCGTGGCCGGCACCAGGTGCAGCGAGGCCCCGGTCAGCAGCGCGCCGAACATCTCGAACACCGACACGTCGAAGCCGCAGGAGGCGTAACCGAGGAACCGGTCCTCCGGGGTGAGGTCGAACAGCGTCCGGACGTTGCGGATGAACGCCAGGACGTTGTCGTGGGTGACGAGCACGCCCTTCGGCGTCCCCGTGCTCCCCGAGGTGTGCATCAGGTACGCGACGGCGGCGCCGCCGGGGGCCTCCGCCGGGGCCGGGTCGGCCGCCGGGAGCAGCGCCGGGAGCGGGTGCTCCAGCGCCGGTGCGACCCCGGCCGTGGTCGCGTCGCAGACCACCAGCTTCGGCGCGGCTCCGTCGAGGATCGACGCGATGCGGCCCGGCGGGTTCATGGCGTCGACGGGGACGTACACGGCGTCCAGCGCCAGCAGCGCCAGCACGGTCGCGGGGTAGTCGCCGGACGGTTCGAGCGCCACGCCCACCCGGTCGCCGGGGCCGATGCCCTGGGCCGCGAAGTGGGCCCGGAGCGCCTCCGCGCGGTCCCGCAGCTCGCCGTAGGTCAGGGTCGCGCCGGGGGTGACCACCGCCGGCCGCTGCGGGTGCTCGGCCGCGACGGCACGGAAATGCGTGAACACGTTGCCGGTCGGGAGCGAGGTGTCGCGGCCCTTTCCGAGAACGGACTGCACCGCCCGGGAATCCTCGTCGTGGGCCCACGCCTCGGCTATGCAAAGGTTTGGAAAAGCGATGGCCCTGTTCAGGATTCCGACGAATGCCCGCTGCATCGTGGAAATGGTCGCGGCGTCGAAGACATCGGTGTTGTACGCGGTGTGGACGTCCAGATCCGCGCCGTTCCGGGTGACCGTCCAGGACTGGAAGAACTTCGCGTGCGTGGTCTCCGGCTCGGTCTCCACCGCGGTGATTCCGTCGAGCCGCAGCGGTTCCGCCCATTCGTTCATCGTCAGCGTGTACTGGAACAGGGTGGAGCGCGCCGACTCACGCCGCACACCGGCCCCGGCGATAATCTCCTCCAGCGGCAGGTGGCCGTGCGCCTGACCGTCCCGGAACCGCCGCTGGACATCCACGAGACATTCCCGGAACGTCGCCCCGGGATCGACCCGGCACCGCAGCGGCAGCATGTTGATGAAGAAGCCGATCGTCCTTTCGCATTCGACTTCGGTGCGATTGGCCGTCGGCACTCCGAAGATGATGTCCTCGGACCCCGAGTATTTGTTGTAGAGCACGGCCATCGCCGTGGCGTAAACGGTGATCGGCGTGGTCGACAGCGCGGAGGCGAGCTCGTTCACCCGGGCCGCCAGACCCTCCCAGGTGGTCACCTCGGCGGCGCCGGCGTAGGTCGTCTCGGGCGGCAGCGGGCGGTCGCCGGGGATGTCCATGACGTCCACGCCGCGGAGCGCCGCGGCCCAGTGGTCCACGCTCTCCTGCCAGGCCCCGGCGGCCATGCGCTTGCGCTGCCAGGCGCTGAAGTCGGCGAACTGCACGGTCGGGGGCTCGACCTTGGGCTCGGCGCCGACCCGGCGGGCGTTGTACTCCTGCTCCAGCTCCTCGAAGAAGATCGAGGTCGACACGCCGTCGAAGACGATGTGGTGGACCAGGAAGCCGAAGTAGTGGAGGTCGTCGGCCACCGTGACCAGGGAGGCCCGCCAGAGCGGGAAGGCGGTCAGGTCCAGCACCGTCCCGGCGAGCTCGGCCATCAGCCCTTCGGCCTCGGCCGCGGATTCCACGGAGGTCCGTTCCACGACGATCGCGGGATTTTCGACGACGCCCTGGAAGTACTCGTCGTTCTCCACCAGCACATGGGTCCGCAGCGCCTCGTGCCGCATGACGATGCTCGCGAAGGAATCGGTCAGCGCGGCGACGTCGAGGTCGCCCTCCAGCCGGAACAGGAATGCGACGTTGTACGTCGTCCCACCGGTCTGCAGCCGGTCCACGAACCACAAAGTGTTCTGTGAATGCGAGAGCGGTACATTGTTCCGGTCCTGGCGCGGGCGGGGGCCTTCGGTGATCTTGGCCCGAGCACGCGCCAACATACCCGCGAGCGACTGCTTCCTGTCCAATGCGGCACCGTCTTGTGCTGAACTCACACAAAGCTCCCTTGTCGTCAAGTGCGATCAAAAGCAGCAGTTCTGCGGGTATTTCAGCAGTGCAGGAACGGGGTCGTGCGACTCAGATGCGCGTTCCGACCATCGGGCATCCTGCCGCAATGAATCAAGGCGGTCAAGGTCACCAACGCAAGGGGGATCCCGCCGCGGCCGCGTTACGCGTTCCGCGGCCGCGGCGTTTCTCCTGGTAGGACGAGAAATTCGCGCACGTCGGCGGCGGAGTCCGGCGGTCCGCTCCCGTCCCCGCCCCTCGTCTTGGCAGGTTCCGGACACCGACGATCAGCCCAGCGAATCGATCCAGCGCTCCAGCCGCTCCCCCTCGGCCAGCATCAGCCCGGGCTCGCGAAGGGTGTTGGTGAGCAGTGAGATCCCCTGATAGGCGGCGACCAGCGCGACCGCCAGCTCGCGGGAGTCCTCGCGCCCCAGCTCCGCGAACTGCGCCTCCACCCAGTCGATCAGCCTGCGCATGACCTCCGCGACGGCGACGTCGAGGCCGTCGGCACGCTTGTCGAGCTCCGAGGCGAGGCTGCCGGTGGGGCAGCCGTACCGGGCGGTGAGTTCGCGCTGCCCGACCCAGCCGGCCAGCAGCGCCTTCAGCCGATCCCCGGGGGCGGGGAGCGCCTCGAGCCGCTCGATCAGCTCCGCCAGCCCGCTGCCGTGGGCCTGGATCGCGGCCTCGACCAGCTCGTTCTTGGTCTTGAAGTAGTAGTAGACGTTCCCGACCGGGACGTCCGCCACCCGGGCGATGTCGGCGAGCGTGGTCTGCTCCACGCCCTTCTCGTGCAGCACCTGCGCCGCCGCCGCGGCCAGCCGCTCGCGCTTGCCCGGGGTCCGACCGGCGCCCTTCACGGCCTTCACGGCCTTCGAGTCCTTGGCGGTCTTCGTCGCCTTCGCCGTCTTCGAGGTCTTTGAGTCAGTCACCTGACTAAGAGTAGACGTCCGCCCCGCGCATCGGCTACCGTCCTTCTCAGTCAGCCAACTGACTAACTCGATCGGGGCGGCCGACCACCGCCCCCCACAGGGGGTTTGCCATGATTGTTGTCACGGGTGCGACCGGTAATGTCGGCCGCGAGCTGGTCCGGACCCTGGTCGGCGCCGGCGAGCGGGTGACCGCCGTCTCCCGTCGGCCGGGGCCGCTCCCGACCGGCGTCCGGCACGTACCGGCGGACCTCGCCGACCCGGAGAGCCTGCGTCCCGCCCTCGACGGCGCCACGGCCCTGTTCCTGCTGGTGGCCGGCGAGGCACCCCGGGAGATCCTCGGGCTGGCCCGGTCGGCCGGGGTGCGCCGGGTCGTCCTGCTCTCCTCCCAGGGCGTCGGGACGCGGCCCGAGGTCTACGGCCACGCCGCCGGGTTCGAGGAGGCCGTGCGCGAGTCCGGCCTCGACTGGACGGTGCTGCGCTCCGGCGGCCTGAACTCCAACGCCTTCGCCTGGGCCGACTCGATCCGCGCCGACGGCACGGCCGCCGCGCCGTTCGCCGAGGTCGGACTGCCCACCGTCGACCCGGCGGACGTCGCCGCGGTCGCCGCCGCCACCCTGCGCGAGGACGGCCACGCCGGCCGGACGTACGAGCTCACCGGCCCGGCGGCGGTCACCCCGCGCGAACGGGCCGAGGCGATCGGCGCGGCGCTGGGCACCCCGGTGCGGTTCGTCGAGCAGACCCGCGAGGAGGCCCGCACCCAGCTGCTGGCGTTCATGCCGGAGCCGGTGGTGGAGGGCACCCTCGCCATCCTCGGCCGACCGCTGCCCGTCGAGCGGACGCCGGGCCCGGACGTCGAGCGCATCCTCGGCCGCGCACCGCGCACGTTCGCCGACTGGGCCGCCCGGACCGCCCCGGCGTTCCGCTGAGACCCGCCGGACAACGGGAACCTGACGGAGCGTCAGCGACTCCCGGCCCACTCCGCGCTCGGCCCGGGCCCGCCCCCGGGAACGCGTCCACCGCGTTCCCGGGGGCCGGGCCGCGCCCGATCAGCCGAGGGTGACGCCGCGCTCGGCGGCCAGCTCCTCCAGGCCGTACCGGGCGACGTGCTCCGGGTTGGCCAGGTCGACGGTGCGGACGCCCTCGGCGGCCAGCCGCTCGTTGATCTCGTCCAGGTGCTGCCGGACGATCTGCTTCTCGGCGTCGGTGGTGCGGCCCTTGTGCGGACGGCCAGCGTGCTCCGTGCTCGCGTAGTTGACCCGCTCCCGCCCCGCCCCGGCGGCCGGGGCCTGCACCGGCACCGTCCGGGCGGCGACCCGCTCGGCACCGCGCAGCACCTCGGCCATCGGCGTCACCGTGGCCAGCCGGTCGAAGGCCTCGGCGGTCATGACGACCGTCTCCGGCTCCTCCTCGTCCGGGCGGTGCAGCTCGATCGTCACCAGGTTGAGCGCCAGCCCCCGCACCTCGGCCAGTTCCCCGGCGAGCGCCTCGATCGCGACCGGCCCGTCCGCGAGCTCCGGGTGGGCCCGGACCACGACCCGCACCAGCTGGTCCTCGTCCTCCGCGTGCCGGCCGGTCAGGTCCGAGAACCGGATGATCTTCTGCCCCATGGCTTCCTCTCCTGCCCCTCATGATCAGCGCAGCGAGCCTACGGCCTGTCCCCCGGCGATCGGCCCGGGGACCGGCCTCGGGATCCGCCTCGGGATCCGCCTCGGCTCGGTCCGACGATCGGCCCTGCGATCGGCCCGGGGATTGGCCCGCCGAACGGCAGATGCGGCACAGTGGCCACATGAGCGCGGACACGAGGAGTCACCGGACAGCGGGGTGGACCGGCCCCGGGCGGCGACGGCCGGTGCAGCAGCGCAGCCAGGAACGCTACGGAAGGATCCTGGACGCGTGCGCCGCGCTGCTCGACGAGGCCGGGCCCGCCGCGCTCACCACCAAGGAGGTGGCCCAGCGCGCCCAGGTGCCGATCGGCACCCTCTACCAGTTCTTCGCGGGCAAGGAGGACCTGCTCGCCGCGCTGGCCGACCGCAACCTCGACCACTATCTGCACCGGCTCGACGACCGGCTGCGCGCCGAGGCCCCCGACGGGCCGGCCGGGTTCACCGACCTCGCGGTGGACGAGTTCGTCGCGATGAAGCGGACCGTCCCCGGATTCGGCCAGGTGGACTTCGGGCTCTCCGGACCGGTCGCGCCGAGCGGCGTCCACGACGACCGGCACCTGCTGGACACCGAGGTGGACAACAACACGGCCGTCGCGCTGCGGCTCCAGGCCCTCGGCGGCGACCAGTTCGGCACGACCGACCCGGCCGCGCTGACCCTCGCCCTGCGGGTGGCGCTGGAAGCGGCCGACGCGGTGCTCAAACTCGCCTTCCGCGGCGACCGGGACGGCGACCCGGCGATGATCACCGAGTGCAAGCGGCTGGTCCGCTGCTACCTGGCCGACCACCTCGGGCCCCGCTGAGCCGCCCCTCCCCCGCGACGCCCGGACCCGCCGACGGTCCGGCGCCCCGACCCGCCGACAGCCCGGCGCCCCGACGCGCCGTTGCGGGCCGTGCACGCCCGCAGCAGAGTGGAGACAGCGGACGGGGACCCGGGCGGCCCGTCGGCCGCCGATGTCCGCACACACCCGAGGAGCACGACCATGCACGCAGCGGTAGGTGACCAGCTCCACATCCACAGCCGGGCGGTGGGCATGATCGACCAGAAGGGCGAGATCGTCGAGGTCCGCGGCCAGGACGGCTCGCCGCCGTACGTGGTCCGCTTCGAGGACGGCCACGAGGGCCTGGTCTACCCGGGTCCGGACTGCAACATCGAACCCCGCGGGGCGACCCGCTGACGCCACCGCCCACCGCCCCGCGCCCGTCCGGCCCGGGGCGGTGAGCCGTGTCCCTCCCACCCTGGACGGCGCGGTTCCTCGCCGAGGCCGCGCCCGAGCTGCCGGGGCCGCTCGCCGCGCTCGCGCCGCTGCTGCAGCAGTACGGCTACGCGCTGGTGGCGCTGTTCGTGCTGCTCGACAACTGCGCCGTCCCCGCGCCGGGCCAGACCGTACTGGTCCTGGCCGCCGTCTACGCGGGCACCGGGCACCTGAACCTCGCCGCCGTGGTGGCGATCGCCTTCACGGCGGCGGTGCTCGGCAACACCCTCGGCCATCTGATCGGCAGCACCGGCGGCCGGGCCTTCGTCCACCGCTGGGGCCGGTACGTGCTGCTCACCCCGGAACGGGCGGCCCGCGCGGAGGTGTTCTTCGCCCGGCACGGCGGCAAGGTGGTGACGGTGGCCCGGTTCGTCGACGGCCTGCGGCAGACCAGCGGCATCATCGCCGGGACGACCGGCATGCCCTGGCCGCGCTTCCAGGTGTTCAACGTGCTCGGCGCGGCACTCTGGGTCGGGGTGTGGGCGGGCTTCGGTTATGTCGCGGGCGCCAACGTCGGCACGGTCTGGCGGACGGCGCTGCGCTACCAGCTCTGGCTGCTGATCGCGCTGGGCGTCCTGGTCGCCGCCCTCGCCGTCCGGCAGTTGCTGCTCCGGCGACGACGGCGGGAGCCGGAGCGGGACGGGGAACGGGAGCAGGAACGGGACGGCGAGCGGGACGGGGAGCGGGAGGACTCCTGAGGCCGTCGCCCGGGCCCGGTTGCGGCGGGCGTCCCCGCCGGTGAGCCTGGAAACGGGCAGGCGGGAGGCGAGGATGATCGGAGTCGGCAGCCGCCACGCGGGCGCCGCGCCCCCGGGCCCGAACCGGGCACCCGACAACCGGACCGTCGCCGCCGCGGTGCTCGCGGCGACCGCCGTACTGCTGGCCGCGCAGGCGGCGAGCGGCGGGGACGCCCGGATCGTCCTGCTGCTGGTGTTCGTCCCCGCCCTGCTCGGCGGCCTGGGCACGCTCGCCCAGACCGTCCTCGCCGCGATCTGGGTCACCGGCGTCATCCTGGTCAGCTCGCTGGTCTTCCCGCCGCCGTCGGTCACCGGGCGCGCCCTGACCCTGCTCAGCGACGTCGCCGCGGAGGCGGTCGTCGTGGTGCTCTGCGCCCGCCGGATCCGGCGGGACCGCGAGCTCTTCCGAATACGGCAGAGCGCC
This sequence comes from Kitasatospora sp. cg17-2, assembly GCF_054031055.1. Lineage (NCBI taxonomy): Bacteria > Bacillati > Actinomycetota > Actinomycetes > Kitasatosporales > Streptomycetaceae > Kitasatospora > Kitasatospora sp. cg17-2. The sequence goes on along the minus strand of NZ_CM132923.1, from coordinate 8,212,400 downwards.
GTCGCGCTCCAACGCCAGCTCCTGCGCCCGCTCCCCGTCCTGCTCCCGGAGATCCACCTGCACGGCCGCTACCGGCCGGTCGAGGAGGACACCCTGGTCGGCGGCGACCTCTACGACATCGCCGACACCCCGTACGGCACCCGGCTCCTGGTCGGCGACGTCCAGGGCAAGGGACTGCCGGCGATCGGAGCCGGGTTCGCCGTGCTCAGCGCCTTCCGCGAGGCGGCGTTCCGCGACCCCGAACTCACCGAGGTGGCACTCGCCCTGGAGAACGCCGTCGTCCGGCACAACGCCTACGCGGCGCAGAACGGCGAGACCGAGCGCTTCGTCACCGCGACGGTGTTCTGCTTCGGCCCCGGCACCGGCGTCCAGGCCGTCAACTGCGGCCATCTCGCCCCCTACCTGCTGGACGGGGGCGAGCCGGGGACGGTCCCCCTGGACGCCGGTGTCCCGCTCGGCCTCGCCGAGCTCGCCGGGGAGGTGCCCGCCACCGAGTGGTTCGACCTGCCGGACGACGCCACCCTGCTGCTGGTGACCGACGGCGTGACGGAGGCCGCGGACGCCGCGGGCGAGTTCTACCCGATCGACCGGCGGCTGCGGGAGCTGCCCGACCGCTCCCCGGACGCCCTCGCCGTAGCCGTCGAGGAGGACGTCCGGCGCCACAACCACGGCCCGCTGCGGGACGACCTCACCATCCTCACCCTGCACCGGACGCCCGGGAGCGACCGCCCGGCCGAGCCCCGGGAAGCCCGGCCGGACGGGCCCTGAGCACCTCAGCCGAGCGGGAAGACCTCGAACGGGACGGCGAAGCGGGTGCCGAGCCGGGTGCCCGCCTCGCGGCCGAAGCCCTCCAGGAAGCCGCGCGCGTCCGCCATCGCGCCGCCGAGGCCGGCCAGGTACGCCTTGTGCTGCTCCAGCGAGGCGACGCCCCGGTCGAAGTGCTCGGTGATGTCGACCGCGTGCCCGGACTCCGGCGAGCCGGAGACCCAGATCGCCCGCACGCCGTTCCACGGCTCGTGGCCCTCCGCGGTCAGTTCGCGGAAGATCCAGCGGTTGCCCGCGTCCCGCACCCCGTCGAGCAGGGCCCGGCCGACCGCGATGTGGTCGGCCTGGTTGAGGTACGGCCCGCCCCAGGTGTCGTGGAAGTTGATGGTGATGACGATGTCCGGGCGGTGGCGGCGGACGGCGCGGGCGATGTCACGGCGCAGCGGCAGGCCGTTCTCGACGGTGCCGTCCGGGTGGCCGAGGAACTCGACGGTGTCCACGCCGACCACGGCGGCGGAGGCGATCTGCTCGGCCTCGCGCAGCGGGCCGCACTGCTCCGGGTCCATGCTGTCGATGCCGGCCTCGCCGCTGGTGGCCATCACATAGACGACCTTCTTGCCCTGGTCCGTCCAGCGGGCGACGGCGGCGGCCCCGCCGTACTCCATGTCGTCGGGGTGGGCGACGACCACGAGGGCGCTCTGCCAGTCCTCGTCGACGTGCTCGAACGGCTTCGGCTGCGGCTCGGTCATGGTGCTGCCTCTCCCTGGAACCGGTGCGCGAGGGTGGAACGCACCGTGCGGTCGTACTGCCCTACGGTCCGACGGTCCTACCGGACGCGACTCTAGAAGATCATCGGACCGTCCGGGAGGCGATTCGGGATAACCGGAAACTTGCAGAGGTTTCTCTGCAGACACCCCTATGCAGAGGATCCTCTGCAATCTAGGCTGCGGGCATGACCACCGAGCACCCCGACGCCTCCGCCACCCCGGACGCACCCGCCACCGCCGGACCTCCCGATCCCCCCGGACCGCCGCAGCGCCGGCTCGACGCCCGCAGCCTGCGCGGGCTCGCCCACCCGCTGCGGATGCAGATCTTCGAACTCCTCAACCTCGACGGGCCCGCGACCGCGACCCGGCTCGCCGAGCGGCTCGGCGAGAACACCGGCACCGTCAGCTGGCACCTGCGCCACCTCGCGGAGCACGGCTTCATCCAGGAGGAGACGGGGCGCGGCACCAAGCGCGAACGCTGGTGGCGCCGGGTGGAGGTGTCCAACCGGCTCGACACCGCCGACTTCCGCGACGACCCGGACACCCGCGGCGCGGTCTCGCTCTATCTGAACCAGCTGGTCCAGCAGTACTTCAACCGGGTCAACGACTACATCACCGAGGACTGGCCGGACGAGTGGCGCAACGTCGGCACCATCTCGGACTGGCGCCGGCTGCGGCTGAACCCGGCCCAGCTCCAGGCGCTCAACGACGAGATCTTCGCCGTCGTCGAGCGTCACACCCCGGCCCCGGACGCCGCGCCGGACCCGGCCGCGCTGCCGATCGTCGTCCAGCTCCAGTCCTTCCCGCGCCGTTCCCGCACCGACGGGCCCGGGAGCACCGACGGGCCCCCGAGCACCGACGGACCAGCGAGCACCGACGGGCCCGCGAACACCGAGGGACCCGGGAGCGCCGAGTGACCCGCGACGAGCGCCGCCGCAGCCTGCTCCGCCGCCACCGGGACTTCCGGCTGCTCTGGTGCGGCGAGACGGCCGGCAAGTTCGGCGCCTCCGTGACCGGCGTCGCGATGCCGCTCATCGCCGTCTCCGAACTGCACGCCTCCACCTTCGAGATCGGCCTGCTCAGCGCCGCCGCCTGGGCCCCCTGGCTGGTGATGGGCCTGCCGGCCGGCGTCTGGGTGGACCGTTTACCCCGCCGGACCGTGATGCTGGTGGCCGCCGCCGTCTCGCTCGTCCTGTTCACCGCCGTCCCCGCCGCCGCCTGGGCCGGTCGGCTGAGCACCGGACTGCTGCTCGCGGTCGCCCTGCTCACCGGCACCGCGGCCGTGTTCTTCCAGACCGCGTACACCGCCTACCTGCCCGACCTGCTCTCCCCCGCCGACCAGCCCGAGGGCAACGCCAAGCTGCACGGCAGCGCCTCCGCCGCCCAGATCGTCGGCCTCGGCTCCGGCGGCCTGCTGGCCCAGCTCGCCGGCGCCGCCAACGGCATGCTCGCCAACGCCGCGACCTTCCTGGTCTCGCTGCTCTGCCTGGGCCGGATCCGGCACCGCGAGACCCCGGCCGCCCGCGACGGGCGCGGCGCCGACCGGGCGCTGCGGCGCGAGATCGGCGAGGGCCTGCGGCTGGTCGCCCGGGACCGCTGGCTGCGCACCCTCACCCTCTACGGCGCCACCTCCAACATGGCGCTGATGGGGTACCAGTCGATCCTGGTCGCCTTCCTGGTCCGCGAGGTCGGACTCGCCCCCGGCACCGTCGGCGCCCTGGTCGCGGCGGCCGGCAGCGGCGGCGTCCTGGGCGCGTTCGCCGCCCGCCGGGTGGCCGCCCGGGTCGGCACGGCGCGCGCGATGATCCTCTTCGAGCTGGGCCTGCCCGTGCTGGCCCTGCTGATCCCGCTCACCGGGACCGGCGCGGGCGTGCTCTGCTACGCCGTCGGCGGGTTCGGGGTCTCGGCCGGGGTGGTCGCCGGGAACGTCATCAAGTCCGGCTTCCAGCAGCACTACTGTCCGCCCGAGCTGCTCGGCCGGATCACCGCGAGTGCCGCCGTCCTCAACTACGGCACCATCCCGGTCGGCGCCCTGCTCGCCGGGGTGCTCGGCACCGCGGTGGGCCTGCGCCCGGCGATGTGGATCACCACGGCCGGGGTGCCGCTGGCGGCGCTGGTCCTGCTGCTCTCCCCCGTCGGCCGGGTCCGCGACCTCCCCACCGTCCGCCGACCGGCCGACCCGGTTCCCGCGCCGGCGCCCGCGCCCGGCACCACCACCGCCACCGCCTGACCGGTCCTCACCTGCGCGACGGACCCTCCGCGGCGGACCCCGCCCGCCCGTGCGCGCCGCGCCCGGGGCCGAACCGGCGGGCGCCGTAGGTTGGGCCCATGGCACAGCGCGAACACGGCGTCCGGCTCTCGCCGCCGACCTGGTTGACGGCCGGGCTGCGGCCCCGACCCGCGCCGGTGCCGTGGGCGGCGGTGGCCCGCGCCTCGGTCGCGCTCTCCGCGCCGCTGGCCGTCGGCCTCGCCGCCGGGCGGCCCGCGTACGGCGCGCTGGTCTCGATGGGCGCCCTGTCCGGCGTCATCGGCGACACCGCCGACGCCTACCGGATGCGGTTCTTCAACATCGCCGTCCCCCAGCTCTTCGGCGCGGTCGGCGTCACCCTCGGCACCCTGGTGTACGGCCGCGACTGGACCGCCGTCGCCGTGCTCACCCTGGTGGCGCTGGTCTCCGGGATGATCTCCTCGATCGGCTCGGTCGCCTCCGTCTCCGGCCTCCTGCTCCTCCTCAACGCCGTCGTCGGGGCCGGGCTGCCGATGCCCCGCCCGTGGTGGACGGCGCCGCTGCTGCTCACCGCCGGCGGGGCGGTGGTGCTGCTGCTCACCCTGTTCGGCTGGCCGCTGCGCGGCGGCGTCCCCGAACGGGCGGCGGTCGCCGCCTCCTACCGCTCGGTCGCCGCGTTCGTCCGCGCCGCCGGCACCCCCGAGCACGACGAACGGCGGCAGGACGTCACCCAGTCGCTCAACGCCTCCTACGACCTGCTGCTCGCCCACCGCACCCGCCGGCACGGCCGCTCCCCCGGGCTGACCCGGCTGATCGCCCGGCTCAACGCGCTGATCCCGATCGTCGAGGCGGCCTCCGCCGCCAAACTGCGCCCGGCCCGGCTCGGCCCGCTGCCGGAGGCCTGGCCGGCGGCCGTCGCCGCCCTCGCCGACGGCATCGAGAACGGCGCCGAGGACGGGCCCCTCGCGCTCGACCTGCCCGCGCCGACCGGCCCCTCGGAACGCGCCCTTGACCGGGCGCTGCGCTACGCGGCCGCCGTCGGCGCCGAGCCCGACCACGCGCACGCCGCCGACCCCGACCGGCTCGGCCGCCCCGCCGCCCCCTGGGTGCGGACCCGGCGCGCGACCCGGGCGGCACTGCTCTCCGGCGCGTCCTGGCGCTACGGCCTGCGGCTCGCGCTGTGCATCGGCCTGGCGCAGGTGGTGGTGTCGGTGCTGCCGGTGCCCCGCTCCTACTGGGTCGCGCTGACCGTCACCTTCGTCCTCAAGCCGGACTTCGGCTCGGTGTTCTCCCGGGCCGTGCTGCGCGCCCTCGGCACCGCCGGCGGGCTGCTGCTCGCCGTGCCGGTGCTCGCCGAGGTGCCGCGCGGCTGGTGGGACGTGCCGACCGTCGCGGTGCTGGCCGCGCTGATCCCGGCCTTCTCCGCCAAGGGGTACGCGTTCCAGACCGCGGCCATCACCCCGGTCATCCTGCTGCTGTCCGACCTGCTCAACCACCAGGGGTTCGGGCTGGTCCTGCCCCGGCTCTACGATTCGCTGATCGGCTGCGGGATCGCCCTGGTCGCCGGGTACCTGTGCTGGCCGGAGTCCTGGCACACCCGGATCGGCGACCGGCTGGCCGACACCGTGGCGGACGCCTCCGCGTACGTGGCCCTGGCCTTCGCCGGCGCTCCCGGCCACGACCGGCCCGCCCGGCCGGTCCGGCGCCGTCGCCTCTACCGGGACCTCTCGGCGGTCCGCTCCGAGTTCCAGCGCGCGCTCACCGAACCCCCGCCGACCGGGCCCCGGGCGGCGGCGTGGTGGCCGCTGGTGATCGCGGTGGAGCGGGTGGTGGAGGCCACCACCGCCACCCGGGTCCGGGTCGAGCACGGCGAGCCGGCGCCGCCGCCGGGCGAGGTCGCCGCCATCGCCGCGGACCTGGCCGCCCTCGCCGGGGCGCTGCGCACCGGCACCCCGCTGCCGCGACCGGACGGGGACGCGGCCGGCGCAGGAACCGGCGGGGCGACCGCCGCTCCCGATGTGCTCGGCCCGCTGCGCAGCGAGGTCCGGGCCGCCTGCGCCATCGCCTCCCCGGTGCTCGGCTGAACGACCACCGGGGCCCGGTGTCCGCCCTCAGTCCTGAATCCGCCGCCAGGGCCGGTCCGCCTCCAGGGCGAACGCCAGCTCCAGCAACAGCCGCTCCTCCCCGTGCGCCGCCGACAGGTGGACGCCGATCGGCAGGCCGTCGGCGCTCGCACCGGTCGGCAGCGCGATCGCCGGGCCGCCGGTGACGTTGTTGACCGGGGTGATCGCCACGTACCGGGTGAGCCGGTCGATCAGCTCGTCGAAGGCCACGTTCGGGCTCAGGTACCCGATCGGCGGCGCGACGTGCGCCAGCACCGGCGAGAGGACGACGTCGTGGGTCCGGAACATCCCCGCGTACGTCTCCTCGGCGCGCCGCAGCCGCCGGACCACCCCCGGCACGCGCCGGAACTCCCGGTGGAAGAGCCGCCGCAGCCCGGTGGTCAGCCCGTCGAGACGGCTCGCCCGGAAGCCCGGGTCGACGGTCAGCCGGCCGGTGGTGGCGATCAGGAAGGCGATGTAGCCCCAGTAGAGGACGAAGTCGCGGGAGAACTCCTCGCCGAACGGCATCACGGCCGGGGTCACCTCGTGCCCCAGGGCCTCCAGCCGGGCCGCCGTCGCCTCGACCGCCGCCCGGGTCGCCGCGTCGCTGGGCGCGACCGGCGAGTCCACCACCAGCCCGATCCGCAGCCGGCCCGTGCCGGGGCCCTCGACCAGGCCGAGCGGGGGCAGCGCGGGGTTGCGGTAGTGGCGTTCGGCGGCGGCGAAGAACGCGGCGGTGTCGCGGACGGAGCGGGTCAGCACGCCGTCCGTCACCAGGTCCACCGGCAGCCGGCGGCCCTGGGCGTTGGGCACCACCCGGCCCCGGGTGGGCTTGAGTCCGACCAGCCCGCAGCAGGCGGCCGGGATCCGGATCGAGCCGCCGCCGTCGTTGGCGTGCGCGATCGGGACGACGCCCGAGGCGACCAGCGCGGCCGCGCCGCCCGAGGAGGCGCCCGGGGAGTGCGAGGTCAGCCAGGGGTTGCGGACCGGGCGGGCGGAGGCGAACTCGGTGGAGGCGTTCAGCCCGAACTCCGGCAGCCTGGTCTTGCCGAGCACGCCCAGGCCGGTGCCGAGGAACTGCTCGGCGAAGCCCGCGCTGCGGCGGACGGGCCTGGCCCGGTAGGCCGAACTGCCCTGGCCGGTCGGCATCCCGCGCAGGTCGGTGTTGTCCTTCAGGAAGCTGGGCACGCCGTACAGCGGGGCGTCCTCGGCGCTGCCGTCCGCCCCGGGCGGCCGCCCGTACGCGGCGAAGGCGACCGGGGCGAGCGCGGCGTCGACCCGTTCGGCCCGGGCCGCCGCGGCCGCCGCCAGCTCGGCGGGCCCGACCTCGCCGGCCCGCACCAGGGCGGCCAGCGCCACCGCGTCGTGCTCCCCCAACGCGTCGTCCGCGTACGCGTGCACCCGCTCGTCGGCCATCCGGACTCCCCATCCCTGCCAGTCGGTGGCGGCGCCACGGATACGTACCTACCCGTCGGTAATGCCGCGCGAGCTGAGCAGTCTAGGGGTGGAGCGGCACGTGGAAAACCCCGTGTTCCGGGACGCGAGTAGGACCGCGCGGGCGGGGAAGGCGGCACGGACAGGTCCGTACACGGCTCGTATACGCTGGCCGGACGAGGGCGGGCCCGGTGGGCCGACACCCCCGGGCCGGCTCCGACGCAGCAGTACCGACCGACGACCGCGTCAACCGAAAGCTGGTCCGCATGATCGAGCTCGACTTCGACGACGACGGCTTCCGCCGCAACGGCGCGCCGCACCGGATCGTCTCCGGAGCGCTGCACTACTTCCGGGTGCACCCGGAGCTGTGGGACGACCGGTTGGCCCGCCTGCGTGCGCTGGGCGCCAACACCGTTGATACCTACATCCCCTGGAACTTCCACGAACTCCCCTCCGGCGAGACCGACTTCACCGGCTGGCGGGACGTCTCCCGGTTCGTCCGGACCGCCGAGCGGCACGGGCTGGACGTCATCCTGCGCCCCGGTCCCTACATCTGCGCCGAGTGGGAGTCCGGCGGCCTGCCGGCCCGGCTGCTCGCCACCGACGGGATGGGGCTGCGGAGTTCCGACCCCGCGTTCCTCGCCGAGGTGGACGGCTGGTTCGACGCCGTGGTCCCGGAGCTGCTGCCGCTGCTGGGCAGCCGGGGCGGGCCGGTGGTGGCCGTGCAGGTGGAGAACGAGTACGGGAGTTACGGCAACGACGCCGCCTACATGGCGTACCTGCGGGACGGGCTGGTGACGCGCGGGGTGGACTGCCTGCTGTTCACCGCCGACGGTTCCGAGGACTTCATGCAGCAGGGCGGGGCGATCCCGGGCGTGCTGGCCACCGGCACCTTCGGTTCGCGCGCGCCGGAGCGCTTCGAGGTGCTGCGGCGCCAGCAGCCCAAGGGGCCGCTGGCGGCCATGGAGTTCTGGATCGGCTGGTTCGACCGGATCGGTCAGCCGCACCACGTCCGGGACGTCGCGGAGACGGCGGCCTCGCTCGACGAACTGCTCGCGACCGGGGCCTCGGTCAACCTCTACATGGCGCACGGCGGCACCAACTTCGGCTTCTGGGCGGGCGCCAACCACTCGGGCACCGGACCGGAGACCGCCGGCTACGAGCCGACCGGGACCAGTTACGACTACGACGCGCCGATCGGCGAGGCGGGCGAGCTGACCGAGAAGTTCCACGCCCTGCGGTCCGTCATCGGCAAGTACGTGCCCCTCCCCGAGGGCGAACTCCCGGCCCGGCCGCCGCGGCTGGAGCCCCGTCGGCTGGAGCGGGCGACCGGCCGGGCGCGGCTGCTGGACTCCCTGGACGCGCTGTCGGTGCCCGTCCGCCGGCCGACCACCGAGCCGATGGAGCGGGTCGGCCAGTCGCTCGGCCTGATCCACTACCGCACCCACGTCCCCGGCCCGCGCCCGGAGATGCCGCTGCGGATCGACGGCGTCGGGGACCGCGCGCAGGTCTTCGCGGACGGCCGCCCGCTCGGCGTGCTGGACCGCAACGAGCCGGGCGGCACCCTGCCGCTGGCGGTCGGCCCGGCCGGGGCCACCCTGGACATCCTGGTCGAGGCCCTGGGCCGGGCCAACTACGGCCCCCAGCTGGACGATCGCAAGGGCATCCGGCGCGGCGTCCAGCACGAGCGCCAGCGGCTGCACGGCTGGGAGATCCGGCCGCTGCCGCTCGCGGACCTCTCCGCCCTGGCCTTCCGCGAGGACGTGGGCGCCACCGGGGGCGACCCGGTCTTCCACCGGTTCGAGACCGAGGTCGAGGCACCGGCGGACGCCTTCCTCGCCCTCCCGGGCTGGGGCCGGGGCCTGCTCTGGCTCAACGGCTTCCTGCTCGGCCGCTACACCGACGAGGGCCCGCAGCGCACCCTGTACGCGCCGGGCCCGCTCTGGCTGCCGGGCCGCAACACCCTCGTGGTGCTCGAACTCGACCGCCACGCCGAGGCCCTGGAGATCCGCGACGAGCCGGACCTCGGCCCCACCACCCGCGCACCCAGCGCCGACTACTGACACCGACCCGCCCGCCCCCACCCGGCGCCGGAATACTCCGGCGCCGGGGCGGGTTGACGCCCCGGCAGGCCGGTGATCAAGGCCGCAGGATCGCGTACAGGGGGAAGCATGTCCAGCAGTGACGTCGTCGGCGGAAGCGTGGCGCCGGGGTTCGAGGCGGTGCGGGAGGAGTTCGCCGCCGTGGTGGCGGAGGAGCCGGCGGGCGGTGGTGCGCAGCTGGCCGTGCACCTGGACGGGCGGCGGGTGGTGGACCTCTGGGCCGGCGAGGGGGTCTCCGGCGAGTCGCTGTTCGCGCTCTACTCCTCCGCCAAGGGGGCGGCGCACCTGGTGACGGCCCTGCTGGTACAGGAGGGCGTGCTCGACCTGGACACGGAAGTGGCCCACTACTGGCCGGAGTTCGCGGCCGAGGGCAAGGGGGCGCTCACGTTCCGGCAACTGCTGGAGCACCGCGCGGGGCTGATCGGGGTCGACGGCGGCTTCACCACGGAGGAGTTGGCGGACGACCGGCGGATCGCGGACCGGCTGGCCGTCCAGAAGCCCTACTGGGAGCCCGGGACGGCCTACGGCTACCACGCCTACGTGATCGGCGCACTGACCGGCGAGGTGGTCCGCCGCCGGACCGGCCGCACGGTGCAGGAGTTGTTCGAGGAGCGGATCCGGGCCCCGTACGGGCTGGACTTCTTCCTCGGCCTGCCCGCGGAGCTGGAGTCGCGGTACCTGCCGGTGCTTCCGGCGGTCCCCCTCCCCGGTCAGCAGGGCGAGCCGCCGGCACCCGACAGCCTGATGGGGATCGCCTTCAACCTGAACGCCTCCCCGCCCACCGACCTGGCGGGCTTCGGCAACCTCCGCCCGGTGCAGGCGCAGGGTCCGGCCTCGACCGGCAGCTTCGGCAGCGCCCGCGGTCTGGCGGCGCTGTACGCGGCGGCGGCGCAGGGGCTGGACGGGCGGACGCCGTTCCTGGCACCGGCCACGATCGCCGAGTTCGGTCCGGTCCGCACGCACGGCACCGACGTGGTGACCGGCGAGGTGGACCACTTCGGCCTCGGCTTCGAGGCGCAGAGCACCCGCTTCCCGTTCCTCGGGGCGGAGGCCTTCGGTCACAGCGGCGCGGTGGGCGCGCAGTCCTTCGCCGATCCGCGCAGCGGCGTCGCCTACGGGTACACGCGGCGCCGGTTCAGCTCGCTCCCGCTCGGGCCGGAGAACCACCGGCTGGCCGAGGCCGTCGTCCGCGCCGCCGGGGCGGTGCGCGGAGCGGCCTGACCGTCCGGCCCCCGGGCCCGCGACGGACGCCGGCGACGGCGGGCGCCCGTCGCGGGCGCCCGGGACCGGCCGTGGAGCACGGCCGGTCCCGGGGCACGTCCGCGACTATTCGACGGTGACGCTCTTGGCGAGGTTGCGCGGCTTGTCCACGTCGCGACCCAGCGCCACCGCCGCGTGGTACGCGAGCAGCTGGAGCGGGATGTTGAGCAGCAGCGGGTCCAGCTCGGGCTCGCTCTTGGGCACCAGGACGCAGTGGTCCGCGAGCTTGGCCTCGGGCCGGCGGTGGGCGACGGCGAGGACGCGGCCGGAGCGGGCCTTGATCTCGCCGAGGGTGGTGAGGTTCTTGTCGAGCAGCTCGTCGTCCGGGACGAGGGCGACGGTGGGCAGCTCGGGGCTGATCAGCGCCAGCGGGCCGTGCTTCAGCTCGCTCGCCGGGTAGGCCTCGGCGTGGACGTAGGAGATCTCCTTGAGCTTCTGCGCGCCCTCCCGGGCGACGGGGTAGCCGCGCACCCGGCCGATGAACATCATGCCCTCGGACCCGGCGTACTCGGCGGCGAGTTCGGCGATGGCGTCGCTCTGGGCGAGGACCTCGCGGATCTGGTCGGGCAGCGCCTTGAGGGCGGAGACGATCCGGCGGCCGTCGGCGGGCGAGAGGTCGTGGATCCGGCCGAAGTGCAGGGCGATCAGCGCGAAGGCGACCACGGTGGAGGTGAACGCCTTGGTGGAGGCGACCGAGATCTCCGGGCCGGCGTGCAGGTAGATCCCGCCGTCGCACTCGCGGGCGATGGCGCTGCCGACGGTGTTGACGACGCCGAGCACCCGGCCGCCCTTGCGCTTGACCTCCTGGACGGCGGCGAGGGTGTCGTAGGTCTCGCCGGACTGGCTGACCGCGATGTAGAGGGTGTCGGCCTCGATCACCGGGTTGCGGTAGCGGAACTCCGAGGCGGGCTCGCTGTGCGCGGGGATCCGGGCCAGCTCCTCGATCAGCTGGGCGCCCATCTCGCCGGCGTAGTAGGCGGAACCGCAGCCGAGGATCTTGACCCGGCGGATCTCGCGCAGTTCGCGGGCGTCCAGGTTGAGGCCGCCGAGGTGGGCGGTGGCGAACCGCTCGTCGAGGCGGCCGCCGAGGGTGCGCTCGACCGAGCCGGGCTGCTCGTGGATCTCCTTGAGCAGGAAGTGCTCGTAGCCGCCGGTGTCGTAGGAGTCGATCTCCCAGTCCACGGTGGACGGCTGGCGGTGGGTGGTGCGGGCGTCCTCGGTGAAGGTGCGGAAGCCGTCGGCGCGGACGGTGGCCAGCTCGCCGTCCTCCAGGTGGACCACCTGGCGGGTGTAGCGGACCAGGGCGGAGACGTCGGAGGCGACGAACATCTCCTTCTCGCCGAGGCCGAGCACGATCGGGCTGCCGTTGCGGGCGACCACGATCCGGTCGGGCTGCTCGGCGTCGAGGACGGCGATGCCGTAGGTGCCGACGACCTTGCCGAGGGCGGCCCGCACGGCCTCCTCCAGCTCGACGCCCTCGGCGGCGTGGGCGGCGATCAGGTGGCCGAGCACCTCGGTGTCGGTCTCGGAGCGGAAGACCGCGCCGTCGGCGGCGAGCTTGGCCCGCAGCTCGTCGGCGTTCTCGATGATGCCGTTGTGGACGACCGCGATCCGCTCGGCGTTGTCGAGGTGCGGGTGGGCGTTGGCGTCACTGGGCACGCCGTGGGTGGCCCAGCGGGTGTGGCCGATGCCGGTGGAGCCCTTGAACCGGGCGGGGACGGCGGCGGCGAGGTCGGCGACCCGGCCCTTGACCTTGCGGACCTTGAGGCCGCCGGTGCGTCCGGCGACGGCGACGCCGGCCGAGTCGTAGCCCCGGTACTCCAGTCGGGCGAGCCCCTCCAGCAGGAAGGGGGTCGCGTCCTTGGGGCCGATGTAGGCCACGATTCCGCACATGGTGGTGGACTCCTAGGTTCCGTGGTTCCGGTCGGTGGCCGGTCAGCCGTAGACGATCCGGCGCAGCTGGCGGGCCGAGAGCTCCGGGGCCGCGACCCGGCGGGCGGGCAGCTCCTCGGCGAGCCGGGCGAAGATCTTCTCGTTGGTCAGGCCGCGCGCCTGCAGCTCGCCGTGACGGCGGCGGACGTACTCCTCGGTGGTCTCGGAGAAGTACGCCAGCACCTCCGCCACCACCCGCGCCGCCTCCCGGGGCCCGAGCGGGCTGGTCCGGGTGAGGTGGGCGAGGAGGTCTTCGTGAGGGTGCGAGGAACCGGTCGAGCTGGACACAGTCGGTGAGCCTAGGCGGCCATCCCGGGAAAGATCAAAGATCCTGCCCGAAATCGGGCAGGATTCTGCGGCAATCGGCGCAGCCTGGGGGTCTTGTCCGCATCGGGGCCACCACGTAGCGTGATGACCTGCTCACACACCGGGGGGGAACCACGGGGTGACCAGGGGGGCGGGAGCATCGGAAGAGTGTCGGAAGAACCGGAGGCTTGCTGATGTGCGGGATCACCGGATGGGTCGCCTACGACCGCGACCTGACCCTCGAACGCGACGTGCTCGACGCCATGACCGCCACCCAGCTCTGCCGCGGCCCGGACGACGGCGGGGCCCACCTGGAGCGGCACGCCGCCCTGGGCCACCGGCGACTCGCCGTGCTCGACCCCGAGGGCGGCGCCCAGCCGATGACGGCCGAGCACGACGGCCGGCTGCTGGTCGCCCTCAGTTACAACGGCGAGGTGTACAACCACCACGAGCTGCGCGCCGAGCTGGTGGCGGCCGGCCACCGCTTCCGCACCCGCGGCGACACCGAGGTGGTCCTGCGCGGCTACCTGGAGTGGGGCGAGCGCGTCGCCGAGCGGCTGAACGGCATGTTCGCCTTCGCGGTCTGGGACGCCCGCACCGAGGAGCTGCTGCTGGTCCGCGACCGGATGGGCGTCAAGCCGCTGCACTACCACCCCACCCCGGACGGCGCGGTCTTCGGTTCGGAGCCCAAGTCGCTGCTGGCCCACCCGGCGGTGCGCCCGGTGGTCGACCTGGACGGGCTGCGCGAGCTGCTCTCCATGGCCCGCACCCCGGGCCTCACGCCGTACCGGGGGATCGCCGAGGTCCAGCCCGGCCACCTGGTCCGGGTGCGGCGCGGCGGCGTCTCGGTCCACCGCTACTGGGCCCTGGAGGCCCGCCGGCACACCCAGGACCTCGCCACCACGATCGGCACCGTCCGGGCCCTGCTGGAGGACATCGTCCACCGCCAGCTGGAGGCGGACGTGCCGCTCTGCTCGCTGCTCTCCGGCGGCCTCGACTCCAGCGCGGTCACCGCCCTGGCCGCCCGTTGCCTGGACGCGGCGGGCGCCGGACCGGTCCGCTCCTTCGCGGTCGACTTCACCGGGCAGAGCGAGCACTTCCACCCGGACGCGGTGCGCACCACCCCGGACCGGCCGTACGCGGAACTGCTCGCCCGGCACGTGGGCGCCGACCACTCGGTGATCGAGCTGGACAGCGCCGCCCTCACCGACCCGGCGCAGCGGCTCGCCTCCCTGCGCGCCCGGGACCTGCCGGGCGGCGTCGGCGACATGGACACCTCGCTGCTGCTGCTCTTCCGCGGGGTGCGCGAGCACTCGACGGTCGCGCTGTCCGGCGAGTCCGCGGACGAGCTGTTCGGCGGCTACCGCTGGTTCCACGACCCGAAGGCCCTCGACGCCGACGACTTCCCGTGGGCGACCGCGATCAGCGGCTTCGGCGGCGCGGGCACCGGCCCGCGCGAGCAGCTGCTGGACCGGGAGCTGCTCGCCAAGCTCGACCTGCCCGGCTACCGCCGCGCCCGCTACCGGGAGGCGCTGGCCGAGGTCCCGCAGCTGCCGGACAGCGACCCGTTCGAACGGCGGATGCGGGAGGTGTCGTACCTCAACCTGACCCGCTTCGTGCGGATCCTGCTGGACCGCAAGGACCGGATGAGCATGGCCAACGGACTGGAGGTGCGGGTGCCGTTCTGCGACCACCGGCTGGTGCAGTACGTGTTCAACACGCCGTGGACGATGAAGTCCTTCGACGGCCGGGAGAAGAGTCTGCTGCGCGCCGCCGTCCGGGACGTGCTGCCGGCCGAGATCGCCGACCGGATGAAGAGCCCGTACCCGATCGTCCAGGACCCGCGCTACCCGGAGCTGCTCCGCCGCGAACTCGCCGCACTGGCCGCCGACCCCGGCTCCCCCGCCCTCGCCCTGCTCGACCGCCGCGAACTCGCCGACGCGCTCGCCCCGGACACCGACCCGCAGACGGTCCGGCTGGCGGCCGATCTGGCCCTGGACCTGGACGCCTGGCTGACGGAGTACCAGGTGTCGCTGGAGCTCTGACGCCCGGTCGCGCCGAGTGCCCCGGGTGGTGCGCCGTTGCGCCACCCGGGGGAGGGTGACCCGCCGCGAACCCGCCTCGTTGACCGGGCGGGACGTGCGATAGCGTCGCCGACACCTCCCGAATGGCGGCCGAAAACACGGAATCCGAGACCCGTGCCGTCAGGATGGGGAACGTCCCGTCCGTCTCGATCCGCCGGGGGATCTCCGTCATGCAACCGCGAGCCTTCGCGATTCTCACCGCCCTGCTGCTCGGGGTGCTGGGCCTGGGATCGGTGGCCGTCACCGACTGGACGCCCCAGCAGGCCGCCGACCGGGCGGCTGTCGCCCCGGCCGCCCCGGGGACCGAGGGCACCACCGGCCCGGCCGGCGCCGCGCCCGCCGGCACCGGGCAGCCGGCCGCGTCGGCCACCGCGACCGGGGACCCGGCGGTCTGGACCCGCTCGACGCTGCGCAACAAGCTGATGGCCGAGATGGACGCCAGCGACCCCGGCGTCGCCCTGGCCGACCTCGACCGGATCACCAAGCAGCTGCCGTACACCGTCCGGTTCTGCCACCCGATCGCCCACGAGCTCGGGCACGCGGCGGTCAAGCGGTTCAACGCGGACTTCCAGAAGGTCATCTCCTTCCCGCACGAGACCTGCGCGGCCGGCTACCTGCACGGCGCGGTCGAGGAGATGCTCAACGCCTCCGCCCAGCCGGAGACCGACCTGGTCAAGCTCTGCGCGCCCAAGAACAGCGGCCCGTGCATCCACGGCGTCGGCCACGGCACCATGTTCGTCGCCAAGCAGGACGTCGCCAAGGCGCGCGAGCTGTGCAACAAGTTCACCACCGACCAGAACCGGATCCGCTGCTCCGAGGGCCTGTTCATGCAGCTCTTCGGCCCGGACGAGGAGGACGAGAAGGCCAAGGCCAACCTCCCCGCCGACAAGCTCGCCCAGGACCCGCTGTACCCGTGCAAGGACCAGCCGGCGCTGTTCCAGTCCGCCTGCTTCTTCTACGCGCCGACCTTCTACCTCTCCTCGCACGACTACCCGAACCACCCCGAGGTGTACGCCGAGGCCCTGAAGTGGTGCCTCGCCGGCAAGGCCTCCGGCGGGGCGGTCGACTGCAGCCGGGGCGTCGGCTCACGCACCATGAAGTACAACCTGGACCGCGAGGACTGGGCCGCCCAGCAGTGCGCCACCGCCGCGGACGGCTGGCAGCGCAAGGCCTGCGCCGAGGGGCTGGTCAGCTACTACACGGTCAACTACACCGACGGGGGCGCGGCCGGCCGGCTCTGCGCCAAGTTCTCCGACAAGGAGATGCAGGGCTACTGCCGGTCCGCCGGCGGGCTCTCCGCCTCGCTCGACTGAGGAGGTGCCGGCACGCACGGCACGGTGCCGGCGACCGGCCGACGCGGGAACTCCGACGGCCGCCCGCTCGTGCGGGGATTGCGCACCGGCGGCGGGACGGCAGGGTCCGGCGGCCCCACCGCCGAGGCGGGGCCGCCGGACCGGGCGCGACCGTACGGACGGGGCCGTGCGGTCAGGGCACTGCGGTCAGAGCCGGGTGGTCAGAGCCGGGTGGTCATCACCATCGGCTGCGGGAGTTGCTGCTTCTCGTAGTTGAAGGCGCCGGTGACGGTCACCTCACGACCGGTGGTGGACACCTTCCAGGACCAGTACGCCGTGCCCGCGCCGGACTCCGGGAAGTCCAGCGAGGCCGCCCGCGAGCCCGTCACCCGCAGCGCGTAGGCCGCCTCGCCGCCGCCCGAGACCCGGCCCACCGTCACGATGCCGTCCGGCGAGGAGGCGGCGCCGCTCACGGCGCCCGCACCCTCGGGAGCCTCCACCCGGGTCCAGGCGCGACCGTCCCAGTGCATGAGCAACGCGTGGCCGCGGTCCTTCTCGTCCAGCACCACGCGCCCGACCGCCCACACGTCGCGCGGCCCCTTCACCACGACATCGTTGAACTCGCCGTACAGGCCGCCGAAGGCCGGCACCGGCACGACGCTCCAGCCGCGCCCGTCGAAGTGCAGGGCGACCGGCCGGTCGTCCTCGGAGTAGCCGTTGCCGACGGCCCAGACGTCGTCGGGGCCGGCCGCGGCGATCGCGCCGAGGCCCCAGCTCCGGAACGGCGCGGGCAGTTCGACCTGCCGCCAGGAGCGGCCGTTCCAGTGCTGGACGATGCCCACGTGGCCGTCGGGCCCCTGGCTCCAGCCCGCCGCCCAGGCATTGTTCGGCGTCAGCGCGGCGATTCCCAGCAGGCCGCCGCCGACCGAGTCGGCGGGCATCGGAGCCGGCTCCAGCTGCCAGGAGCGGCCGTTCCAGTGCTGGGTCATGACCGGCCCGCCACCCCGGCCGGAGTCACCGACCAGCCAGCCGTCGCGGGCCGAGGTCGCCGCGACGGCGTTGATCCGGTCGGTCCCGGCGGGCGCGGTCGGCACTTCGGTCCACTTCCCGTCGCGGCGGTCGTCGCGGGCGTAGAGCACGGGGTCGAACCCGATGCTCCCCTCGCTGCCCGGGACGACCCGGAAGCCGGCCGCCCAGGTGGTGCGGGCGTCGGGACGGGTGGAGCCGGTCAGCACGGTGTTGCCACTCGGCAGTTTGGCCGCCGTCCAGCGCGCCGCCCCCGCGGCGGGCGATGGTTCCGGGGCGGCCGAGGCGGTGGCGGGCAGGACCCCGCCCGCGAGGAGCGCGGCGAGCGCGCCTATCAGCGACAGTCGGATACGTGTTCCGACAGCCATGTCGTTCCTCCAGACCCGGGGCACGGTGCCCCGATGCCCCGATGACGCCCGTCCCTCCGCCGGAGGTTGCCCGCCCGGTCCCGGCAATTCGGCGCATGCGAAGTTCTTCTGAGGACATGTCAGTTCCGTTGTCCCCCAAGCGCGCCGGGCAACCGCCGCCCCGTTCGGAGCGCCGTCGCGGTTCACCAGGTGCTGGGCGATCGGGCGATCACTCGCGCCACCAGGGCCGTCACCGCTCGCGGTCGACCGGTCACCCGAACCTCTCCGGCGCCGGGCCGTCCCGGATACCGGGCCCGCGCCGCACGGCGCGGGCCCGTTTCCGTAGGATCGCGGCGTTCGGGTGCGCCGAGGACGCCGCGCCACCGGGCCCGCACCACCTGGAGCCACCGCATGACCTCCGACGACTTCCGCGCCGCCGCGCACACCGCCGCCGACCTGGCCGCCGACCACCTCGCCGGCCTGGCCGCCGGCCCGGTCTGGCAGCCGATGGACGACGCCGCCCGCCGCACCCTGCTGGACGCCCCGCTGCCCGCCGCCGGCCGTCCGCTGGACGAGCTGCTGGCCTCGGTCGGCCGGGACGTCCTGCCGTACCCGATGGGCAACGGCCATCCGCGCTTCTTCGGCTGGGTGAACTCCGCGCCCGCCCCGGCCGGCGTGCTCGCCACCCTGGCCGCCGCCGCGATGAACCCCAGCTCGGCCGGCGGCGACCACGCGGACGTGCACCTGGAGCGGGCCGTGGTCCGCTGGATCGCCGAACTGGTCGGCTTCCCGCACCCGCCCGGCGGCGGGCTGCTCACCTCCGGCACCTCGATGGCGACCATCGTCTGCCTGGCCGCCGCCCGGAACCGCGCCGCCCGCGACGCCGGGTGGGACGTCCGCGAGGACGGCCTGGCCGGGATGCCGCCGCTGGTCGGCTACGTCACCGGCGAGACCCACTCCTGCGTCCGCAAGGCCGCCGAGCTGCTGGGCCTCGGCAGCAAGCACCTGCGCGTCGTGGCCACCGGCCCCGACGGCCGCCTGGACCCCGTGGAACTGCGCGCCGCGATCGCCCGCGACCGGGCCGCCGGACTGCTGCCGTTCCTGGTGGTGGCCTCGGCCGGAACGGTCGGCACCGGCGCGGTGGACGCCTTCGACCCGCTCGCCGACCTGTGCGCCGAGGAGCGGCTCTGGCTGCACGTGGACGGCGCCTACGGGGCGTTCGGGGTCCTGGACCCGGAGATCGCCCACCGCTACGCCGGACTGGCCCGCGCCGACTCGCTCGCCCTCGACCCGCACAAGTGGCTCGGCGTCCCGGTCGACTGCGGCTGCGCGCTGGTCCGCGACCCCGCCGAGCTGCGCGCCGCCTTCAGCCTCGTCCCCTCCTACCTGCGCGACGAGGCGGCCGGCGAGCTCGGCTGGTTCTCCGAGTACGGCACCGAGCAGACCCGCCCGTTCCGCGCCCTCAAGGTCTGGGCGACGATCGCCCACCGGGGCCGCGACGGCCTGGCCGCCGACATCGCCCGGACCACCGCCCTGGCCCGCCGGCTCGGCGAACTCGTCACCGCCGACCCGGACCTGGAACTCCTCGCCGAGGTCCAGACCTCCATCGTGGCGTTCCGCCTGCGCCCCGCCGACCCGACCGGGTCGACCGAACCGACCGGTCCGGCCGGCCCGGCCGACGAGGCCGCCCTCGACGCGCTCAACCGCGAGCTCCCCGCCGCCGTCCAGCGCCGCGGCCGCGCCTTCCTCACCGGCGCCCGCCTCGACGGCCGCGAGATCCTCCGCGCCTGCCTCCTCAACCCCGCCACCACCGAGGAGGACCTCGCCGTCCTCCTCGCCGAAGTGAAGGCGGCCGGGCGCGAGCACACCGGGTGACCGGCGACGGTGATCGAGTCACGGCACCATTAACCGCGGGGTCACGGAGGATTCGTGATCGTGAAACACGGAAGCGGCAGATTGATGGCATGGAGCACACGGAGCAGCTGACGCCCACGACCGAACCGACCACGACCCCCTCCCGTGCCCAACGCCGCGGCCTCCGCAACCACCGCTGGCGGCGCGACGCGGTGGAGCTCTCCGCCGTCTTCCTCTCGGTGACCGCCGCCGACCTGGTGGCCAAGCTGGTGGTGCACGGACCGGACGGGCCGGCGGTGCTCGGCGTGTCCGCCGTCGCGCTGCTCGCCACCGCGCTGTTCCACACCTGGTGGGCGCACCGCCACCAGTTGCACGGTCCCCCGGCGCCGGACGCGCCCGCGCCGCCGGGGGTGCCGGAGGCCGAGCCGCTGCGGGGGCCGCTGCACGACTTCGAGGGCAGTGCGCTGTGGCGGGTCCGCACCACCGTGCAGGACTCCCCCGGCAGTCTGGCCCGGGTCTGCGCGGCCCTCGCCGGCCGGCAGGTGAACATCGTCTCGATGCAGTCCCACCCGCTGCCGACCGGCGCCGTGGACGAGTTCTTCGTCCGCGCGCCGCGCTCGCTCACCCGGGCCGACCTGACCGCGCTGGTGGCCGGGGCCGGCGGGCACGACATCTGGACCGGCCCGGCCGACGCGCACGACCTGGTGGACGTCCCCACCCATGTGCTGGCTCTCGCCACCCGGACGGCGCTGGACGCCGCGGAGCTGCCGATCGCACTGCGCCAGCTCTTCGGGCAGTGCAGCATCCGGCAGTACCCGGGGGCGGCCGCGCGCGGCACCGCCGGGGTGGACGGCCATGTGATGCGGCTGCCCGTACCCTCCGGCGACCTGGTCGAACTCACCCGCCCGCAGCTGCCGTTCACCCCGACCGAGTTCGCCCGGGCGCAGGCCCTGGTCGAGCTGGACACCCTGCTCGGCCCCCGGGTGCCGGACGTCCGGGCCCGGCTGAGCGTGCCGGCCGGCGCCGAGCTGACCGTGCGACGCGCGGACGCGGACGACAAGGCGGCGGCGCTGGCGATGCACCACCGCTGCTCCCCCGAGACCCTGCGCAAGCGCTACCACGGGCCGGTCCGGGACGCCGACCGCTATCTGGACCACCTGCTGGACGCCCGGCACGGACAGGCCCTGGCCGTCGAGACGGCGGACGGGCGGATCGTCGCCCTCGGGCACCTGATGTGGGACGACGACAGCGCCGAGGTGGCGGTGCTGGTCGAGGACGCCTGGCAGCGGCGCGGGCTGGGCCTGGACCTCATGCGGCGGATGTCCGCGCTGGCCCTGGAGGCCGGGGTGGAGACCGTGTACGCGGTCACCCAGTCGTCCAACACCGGTCTGATCGCGACCATGCGCCGGCTGGCGGCGCCGCTGGACTACGAGGTGGACGAGGGCACCCTGGTGATCACCGCCCATCTGGCGGAGGCCGCCGAGGAGCTCCCGGTGCCCTGGCAGACCCGTCCGGGCCGCTGAGAACGGGGGGCTCGGGGGCCGGTCGCCGGGCCCTGCTTCCGGCGCCGGTCCGCGGCCGGTCCCGGGCCGTTCCCGGGGTCGCGCGACCCGCGATCGAGCGGTACCGGTGAGCAGGTCGGACAGGTCCGGTAATCGTCCGGTCATTTCTTCACCACATCCTCACCAAGAACCTCACCGGCCCCGGGCCGGGCGGCCCCCGCGCCGCCCGGCCCGGGGCGCGCGCGGAACCGCCGCACCCCGCCCACGCGTCCCCGACGGCGAACGGCCCGTCCGTACACCGCCCACCCCGACCCCGCGTCAGGGCCTCCCGGACCGCCGCCCCCGGGGCGTCGCAGCAGGCGGCACGGGGTCCGGGGAGTCGAGCCGGGCGACGGAGTCGGTAGGCTGATCCCGTCCCCGCCGCCCGACGGCCCGTAGTCCGGCCCCCGGGCGGTGCCGCAGCAAGGAGGAACCACTGAGCATGGCAGGCACCGAATCGGAGCCCACAGGCGCACGCGACGCCTCGCTGCCGGCACGCGCGAAGATCGCGGTGACCGCCGGCAAGGTGGCCGCCGCCGTGTCCCGCAAGGCCGGCCGAGGCAGCGGCTCGGTGATCGGCGGCAAGGTCGCGCTCAGGCTCGACCCCGATCTGCTCGCCACCCTCGCCGACCACCTGGACGTGGTGCTGGTCAGCGCCACCAACGGCAAGACCACCACCACCCGTCTGATCGCCGAGGCGCTGCGCGCCGCCGGCCCGGTGGTCTCCAACGCCCTGGGCGCCAACATGCCGGCCGGCATCACCTCCGCCCTGGCGGGCGGCTCGGAGGCCCGCTTCGGCGTGATCGAGGTCGACGAGAAGTACCTGGCCGGCGTCGCCCGCGACACCCGCCCCAAGGCGATCGCCCTGCTCAACCTCTCCCGCGACCAGCTCGACCGCGCCGCCGAGACCCGGATGATGGCCGAGAAGTGGCGCGAGGGCCTCCAGGACACCGAGGCCGTGGTGATCGCCAACGCCGACGACCCGCTGGTGACCTGGGCCGCCTCCTCCTGCAAGAAGGTGGTCTGGGTGGCCGCCGGACAGGCGTGGAAGGAGGACGCCTGGTCCTGCCCCGCCTGCGGCGGTGTGATGCAGCGCCCCGGCGACGACTGGTTCTGCCAGGAGTGCGGCTTCCGGCGTCCCAACCCGCACTGGGCGCTCCAGGGCACCCATGTGATCGACCCGCAGCGCGGCGCCTGGCCGATCCAGCTCCAGCTGCCGGGCCGGGCCAACCTCGCCAACGCCACCAGCTCGGCCGCCGTCGCCGCCGTGTTCGGCGTCTCCCCGCAGGTCGCCCTGGAGCGGATGCGCAGCGTCAGCGCGGTCGCCGGCCGCTACGACGTGGTGCAGTACCAGGGCCGTGACATAAGGCTGCTGCTGGCCAAGAACCCGGCCGGCTGGCTGGAGACCTTCTCGCTGATCGACGGCCCGCCCACCCCGGTGGTGCTCTCGGTCAACGCGCTCGACGCGGACGGCACCGACACCTCCTGGCTGTGGGACGTCGACTACGAGCGGCTGGCCGGGCACCCGGTCTTCGTGCTGGGCCAGCGCAAGCTGGACCTCGCGGTGCGACTGGAGGTCGCCGGGCTGCAGTTCCACGTTGTGGACTCGCTGGAGCAGGCGGTCCGGATGGCCCCGCCCGGCCGGATCGAGGCGATCGCCAACTACACCGCCTTCCAGCAGCTGCGGAAGGTCGTGGCCGGCTGATGCCGGACCGGCACCCGCAGCCCCCAGCAGCCCACCGCACGTACGTCATGGAAGGCCTTCGAGGATGAGTGAGAGCAGCCTGCGCGTGGTCTGGGTCTACCCCGACCTGCTCAGCACCTACGGCGACCGGGGCAATGCCCTGGTCGTGGAGCGCCGGGCCCGCCAGCGCCATCTCAACGTGACCCGGATCGACGTCCGCTCCGACCAGTCGGTGCCCACCAGCGGCGACATCTACCTGATCGGCGGCGGTGAGGACCGCCCGCAGCGGCTGGCCGCCGAGCGGCTGCGCAACGACACCGGGCTGGTGCGGGCGGCCGAGAACGGCGCGATCATCCTCGGGGTCTGCGCCGGCTTCCAGATCCTCGGCCACGAGTTCGTCAACGACCTCGGGCAGCGCGAGCCTGGCCTCGGCCTGCTGGACGTGTGGACCACCCGCGGCGAGGGCGAGCGCTGCGTCGGCGACGTGCTGGCCGACGTGGACCCGCAGCTCGGCCTGCCGCAGCTGACCGGGTTCGAGAACCACCAGGGCGTGACCCACCTCGGCCAGGGCGTCAAGCCGCTGGCCCGGGTCACCGCCGGCCGGGGCAACGGCACCGGCGACGGCACCGAGGGCGCCTGGCGGGACACCGTCTTCGGCACGTACTTGCACGGCCCCGTGCTGGCGCGCAACCCCGCCGTCGCGGACATGCTGCTCAAGCTGGCGCTGGACGTGAACGCCCTGCCGCCGGCCGACACCACCTGGTACGACGCGCTGCGCGCCGAGCGCATCGCCGCCACTACGCGCCCCGCCTAGTACTCCCCGGTCCGTCCGCCCGGTGCCCGCGATGCGGTCATGGGCTCCCCGGGCGGGCCGGGACGTACGACAATGGGGCTGCCCCGTCCCGGGGCTGCCGGCTGCACACCCTCCTCGGCAGCAGGCTGCATTTCCACGCGGGGGCGTCGACGACGCCGCTCCCGCGTCGGCTCCTGCCCGGCCGGACGCAGGCGCCGTATGCTCGACTCCACGGCCGGTTTCGGATGTTCTGTCCGAATCGGCCGGTCCTTCACCCGACGGTCATCTCCGCGCCCACCCGGCGCGGGTACGGCCTGTCATGGTGGTGGTCCGTCGTCCCAGCCTGTAGTCCGGCCGTTCCTCGGTTCTGCTCGGGAGTTGCAAAGCAATGCGTATTGGAGTGCTGACCAGCGGCGGTGACTGCCCCGGCCTGAACGCGGTGATCCGGTCCGTGGTCCACCGGGGGGTGGTCGACCACGGCGACGAGATCATCGGGTTCGAGGACGGCTGGCGCGGTTTCCTCGAAGGGCACCACCGGCCCCTGACCCTCGACTCGGTGAGCGGCATCCTCGCCCAGGGCGGCACCATCCTCGGGTCCTCCCGGGTGCAGCCCAGCCATCTGCGCGACGGCGTCGAGCGCGCCAAGAAGTACTGCGCGGACCTCGGCCTGGACGCGGTGATCCCGATCGGCGGCGAGGGCACCCTCAAGGCCGCCAAGCTGATGAGCGACGCGGGCCTGCCCATCGTCGGCGTGCCGAAGACCATCGACAACGACATCGCGTGCACCGACGTCACCTTCGGCTTCGACACCGCCGTCTCGGTCGCCACCGAGGCGCTGGACCGGCTGAAGACCACGGCCGAGTCGCACCAGCGCGTCATGGTGGTCGAGGTCATGGGCCGCCACACCGGCTGGATCGCCCTGAACGCGGGCATGGCGGCCGGCGCGCACGCGATCGTCGTGCCGGAGCGCCCGTTCCACATCGAGAAGCTCACCGCGGTCGTCCGGGAGCGCTTCGACCGCCAGAAGAAGTTCGCCATCGTGGTCTGCGCCGAGGGCGCCAAGCCCGAGCCCGGCACCATGCACTGGGAAGAGGGCAGCAAGGACATCTACGGCCACGAGCGGTTCACCGGCATCGCCACCCAGCTCTCCGGTGAGCTGGAGCACCGGCTCGGCAAGGAGGCCCGTCCGGTGATCCTCGGCCACACCCAGCGCGGCGGCACCCCGACCGCCTACGACCGGGTCCTCGCCACCCGCTTCGGCTGGCACGCCGTGGAGGCCGTCCACAAGGGCGCCTTCGGGCACATCACCGCCCTCCAGGGCACCGACATCACCCTGGTGCCGCTGGGCGAGGCGGTGGCCGAGCTGAAGACCGTGCCGGCCGACCGCTACCTGGAGGCCGAGACGGTCATCTGACCGCCCGCCCCCGTACGTCCGGTGCCCCGGCCCCCGAGAGCGCGAGTCTCGGGGGCCGGGGCCGTTCGCGGCGACTGCCCCGCCGGGAGCGGAACCGGACCGGCGGCGGTCAGCCGGTCAGAAGCCGGTGTCGTAGGTGTAGGTCCCGCTGTGGTCGAGCAGGTCGGCCGGGGTGACCGTGTTCCACGGCTTCATCCGGTCGTTGAGGTCGATCACGTCGGGCGTGCCGGCCGTCGGCAGGTAGGTCTTGCCGGGGTTGCGCTTCTGCCACTCCGACCACAGCTTGTCGACGAAACAGTGGTGCAGCCAGAACACCGGGTCGTTGGGCGACATCCCGGTGGCCATCTGGCCGCCCACCCAGACGTGCACCCGGTTGTGCAGGTTGACCCCGCGCCACCCCTCCAGGTTGTTGCGGAAGCCGGCCGAGGAGCTGTTCCACGGCGCGGCGTCGTAGGTGGTGATGGCGAGCACCGACTCGGTGTCGGCCCGGCTGGGCAGCTGGGCCACCCCGGTGCCGAGCTGGCGGCGCAGGTAGGTGCGGCTGTCGGTGTTGACGTTGAGCCGCCAGTTGCCGCCGGAGAAGGCGAACGGACCGGTGGTCACCTGGCCGTCGCTGCTGCGGCCGTTGCCGCCCATGAAGTCGGCGCCCCAGATCCCGGCGGTGGCGGTGCGGTCGGCCGTCCAGTCCCAGTACGGGAGGTTGACGCTCGGGTCGACGGCCTGCAGCGCGCGCTCGAACTCCAGCAGGTACTGGCGGTGCCAGGGCAGGAAGGAGGGCGAGCGGTGCCCGGTGCGCTCGCCGTTGTCGACGTCGCTGATGATGAACTGGTTGTGCGTGGTGACGAACGGGTCGTAGCCGCCGTTCGCCTTGAGCGCCAGCACGGCGTTGACGAACGCGCGCTTCTCCTGGGCCGTCAGGTTCGCCTGGTTCTTGCGGACTCCCATGAGTCCCCCCTCTGGTGGTGGTGTATCGGTCTCGGGTGGCCGGGTGGCCGGGTGGCCGGAATCAGGCGGTGACGACCGGGACGAGCGTGGCGCCCTGGAGGTCGTTGACGGCGGCCCGGGCGAGCGCGCGCGGCGTCGCGAAGGTCTGGTAGTGGTTGACGACGCTGATCCAGGTGCCGTCGGCGTTGCGCATCATGTGCAGCTCGTCGCCGTCGATCCGCACCTCGTAGCCGGTGCCGGCGGCGCCGCCGTGGTGGTGGCTCCCCCCGTCGGCCGGGCGGCCCTGGATCCGTCGGCCCTGGAAGACCTCGTCGAAGCTGTCGGACGCGCCCGGGTCGGCGGCGGTGGCGGCCCCGCCGCCGGGGCCCGCGAGACCGATCACGACGGTGCCGGTGGCAACGGTCAGGGCGGCCGCGGCCCCCTGGAGCATCCGTCGGCGCGTCAGCTCCGTGGCATGGGTGTCCTCGGACATGGTGATACCCCCTCAAGTGCCCGGGGCTGTGGTTCGGGCACTGTTCACGAACGATTGGTTAATCGTTAAACGAAGGTGATTCCTTGATCGAATCACCCGTTTCGATGGTCGCAATGCTCGTTGACCTACGGAACAGCCGATCGGCGGGGGTACGTAGGGTTGCGTATAAATCCGGTCATTTTCTGTCACCTGCCGACCACGCAGCGATCACCCCCGCGTTCACCCGGCGATCACGCCGACGACCACCCTCGGCCGCGTCCACCTGGCGGGACCGGCGGGAGTCGCCCTAGCGTGACCGGAGGAGCGCAATGGAGCGGACGAGACCCCGGAGGGGCCAGGCGATGGAGATCCTCGCGTACGGCGTGCAGGCCGACGAGCGCCCGCTGCTGGAGAAGGCCTTCGCGGGCCGGCACTCGCTGCGCTGCCTCTCCGTCTTCCTCAACCGCGACACCGCCCCGCTCGCGGCCGGGTACCCGGTGGTCAGCAGCAGCGTCAACGCCGAACTCGACGCCGCGACCCTCGCCGTCCTCGCCGCCGGCGGCACCGGGCTGGTCGCCCAGCGCTCCACCGGCTTCAACAACATCGACCTCGACGCCGCAGCCGGCCTCGGCCTGACCGTCGCCCGGGTCTCCCAGTACAGCCCCTACGCGGTCGCCGAACACGCGTGGGCCCTGGCGCTGGCCGTCAACCGCAGGCTCACCCGGGCCGCGAGCCGCTCCCGCGAGTTCGACTTCCGCCTCGACGGCCTCCTCGGCCGCGACATCCACGGCATGACCGTCGGCGTCATCGGCACCGGCAAGATCGGCGAGTGCTTCGCCCGGATCGCGGCCGGATTCGGCACCGAACTCCTCGGCTGGGACATCGCGGAGAACCCCGCCTGCCGCGACCTCGGCCTGACCTACACCGAACTGCCCGAACTGCTCTCCCGCGCCGACCTGGTCAGCCTGCACGTGCCCCTGCTGCCCTCCACCCACCACCTCATCGACGCCGCCGCCCTCGCCCGGATGAAGGACGACGCGATCCTGGTCAACTCCAGCCGCGGCGGCCTCGTCGACAGCGCCGCCCTGGTCGAGGTCCTGCGCGCCGGACACCTCTCCGGCGTCGGCCTCGACGTCTACGAGGAGGAGACCGGCGTCTTCTTCACCGACCGCTCCATCGAGGGCATCGCCGACGACACCCTCGCCCGTCTCGTCACCTTCCCCCAGGTCCTGGTCACCAGCCACCAGGCCTACTTCACCCGCACCGCCGTCGGCCAGATCATCGACGCCACCGTCCGCAACATCGACGACTTCGCCGCCGGCCGCACCAACGGGAACACCCTCGTCCCGAGGACCTGACCTCCCGACGAACCGGTACGGTGATCCGGCAACTGTCGCCCGCGGAGTGGAGCCGGACGTCGACGCGGGGGAACGCCTGCCGTACGGCGGGGCCGCACGGCGGGGCCCAGGGCCGTCAGGGGGCGGCGCTCCCGCGGGCGGTCTCGGCCGCCAGCAGCTCGGGGAGGTCGCCGAGCCGGTCGAGCCCCCCGACGGCGCGGGCGGTGCGGTGGTTGGCGGCCAGCAGTGCGCGGTGGCGGTGGACGAAGGACCAGTAGCCGGCCGTGAACGGGCAGGCACGCTCCCCGGTCCGGTCACCGGGCCGGTAGGCGCACGGGCGGCAGAGGTCGCTCATCCGGTTCAGATAGGCGCCGCCGCAGGTGTAGGGCTTGGTGGTCGTGGTGCCGCCGTCGGCGTACTGCGACATGCCGATCACATTGGGGACCATCACCCAGTCGTAGCCGTCCACGAAGCTGCGGTGGAACCAGTCGGTGACCGCAGCCGGGTCGTAGCCGTGCTGCAGGGCCCAGTTCCCGAGCACCATCAGCCGCGGGACGTGGTGGGTCCATCCGGTGTCGCGGACCTGGGCGAGCACGCGGGAGAGGCAGCGGGCCCGCACCGCGTCCGCGTCCAGTTCGGCGAACCAGTCGGGCAGCGGGGTGCGGTGGCCGAGTGCGTTGCGGTTCCGGTGGTCCTCACCGAGGTACCAGTACAACTGCCAGACGTACTCGCGCCACCCGGCCACCTGCCGGACGAACCCCTCCACGCTGTTGAGCGGCGCGTCCCCGGAGCGGTAGGCGTCCTCGGCGCGGCGCACGCACTCGCCCGGGTCGAGCAGGCCGAGATTCAGCGGGACGGAGAGCAGGCTGTGCGCCATCCACGGGTCGGCCGCCAGGACGGCGTCCTCCCAGCGACCGAAGTGGGGCAGGCGGGCGGTCGCGAAGTGCTCCAGCGCCCGCACGGCCTCGGCGCGGGTGGCGGCGAAGCGGCGGGGGCCGTCCCGTCCGACGAAGCGCACCTCGCCGGACCGCTCCCAGCGGTCGAGGTCGGCCCGTACCTCCTCGTCGATCTCGTCCTCCTCCGGCCAGAGGGGCGGCGGCACGGGCAGGACGGACCTCCCGCGCGGCGGCGGCTCCCGGTTGTCGGCGTCCAGGTTCCACCGGCCGCCGACGGGCTCCCCGCCGGGGTCCAGGAGCAGGTGCTCGGCCCTGCGGACCCGCCGGTAGAAGTACTCCATCAGCAGCCGCCGCCCGCCGAGGCCGTCCGCCCAGCGGCGGAAGTCCCCGAACGGCACCAGGAAGCCGCGTGGCGGGAGCACCTCCACCCGGGGCAGCGCCGTGACCAGACCGAGTGCCGCCCTGGACGTCGGGTGGCAGACCGTGACGGAGTTCTCCCCCACCGCTTGCCGCAGCCCCTCCCGGTAGGTCTCCGCCCGGACGTAGCGGACCCGCTCGCCGAGTTCGGCGGCCCGGTGCCGCATCGCGGACAGCACCAGGTGGGCCTTCGCCCGGTGGAAGCGCCGGCGGCGGAACACCGACCGGGCCTCGACGAGGACCACGGGCGCGTCGGGATCCGGTCCGGGCCCGTGCGGGGCGAGGAAGTGCGGGCCGAGCTGGTCCCCGAACAGCCAGTGCGGCCGGGGCCCGCTCACCGGGCCGCTCCCGCGCGACCCGCCCGAACGGAGCGGTGGTCCGCGGGAGGCCCGTCACCGAGGTCCATGACGATCCCCTTCTCCGACGGGGAGGCGAACGCCTCCACCGTCCAGCATCGGCAGCCCGAACGGTCCGGCCGAACCGCGGCGTTCGCGCAGTGTTGCGCCGCGCGGCCGGCGGGTACTCCGGGTGAGTCCCGACCGGGTGCCCGCCCCGGGGCCGCCCGCCACCACGATGTGCGCCCGGTGTTCACCGGACGCGCCCGGCCGTCGTGGACGGCGAGGCCGCAGGTTCGCCCCGCCGCCCGTACGGAGCCAGCACGGCCACGCCCTGGACCAGGGCGTCCAGTACGGCGCCGACCCAGCTGTCCAGGTCCGCTCCGGGCGGGAGCGGAGGGGCGGAGCCGGCCAGGGCCCGGTCGGCGAAGCCGGTGTCGAGGTGGGGCAGACGTGCGTCCAGGACCGAGACCCCGTGGTGGGCGTACTCGACACGTGCGGTGTCCAGCCAGGCCGACAGCGCGGCCTTGGAGGCCCGGTACGCGGCGGCGCCGCCGAGCGGGCGGTCGACGATCACGCCGGTGATCGCTCCGACGGAGCCGCCGGGGCCGATCAGGGGAAGGGCGCCTTCGAGCACCGCCATGGGGGCGAGGGCGTTCACGGTCATCAGGTGCTCCTCCATCTCCGGGCCCAGCTGCGAGCAGTGCCCGAACGCGACCGCGCCGATCGCGACCAGGACGGCGTCGAGGCCGCCGAGCTGCTCGGCCGCCCTCGGTCCGAGGGCGCGGCCACCCTCCAGGTCGTACGCGTCGAAGACGACGCCGGGGCCGGCGCGGGCACGCCGGGCGGCGCGGGCCAGGCGCTGCGGGTCCCGGCCGGCCACCGCCACCCGGGCGCCCCGTGCCGCGGCTGCCGCCGCCAGCTCGCCGCCGACGGCACCGGAGGCACCGACCACCAGGAGCCTCAGATTCACGATCTCCACGAACGACCTCCGGCGTCTCGGGTTCGGCGGGTGTCGGTCCGGCCCGGTGTCGTCACGTGCCGGCGAGGACCACTGGCAGGCGCGCGGCGACCGCGTCGGCCAGGAGCTCGAACTCACGTCGGAGCAGGGGCGCCGCGAGCCGCGCGAGGCCGTGGAATCTCAGTTCGGCCCGGTAGGTGAGGACGGCGCCGGCGCCGTCCGCCCGTACGGTGATGTCGTCGGTCGCGGTCACGGTGCGGTTGCGTCCGACGAACACCAGCCGGTCGGGGGCGAGGCGTTCCAAGCGGTACAGCAGTTCGGTCTCCCGCCCCCGGAAACGCGAGATGTTGCGCCAGGTGGAGCCTTCGGCGACCGAGCCGCCGTCCAGGCGGTCGCACCGTACCGTTCCCGGATCCCACTGCTCGGTGTTGCCGAAGTCCGCGAGGTAGCGCAGCACTTCGTCCGCCGCCCGGTCGAGGGTCACCGTGCGCAGCACTCTGACCATGAGCTCCTCCCGCTGTCCACGGACCGGCCGACTGCCGGCCCGTTGTAGCTTCGTTCGTGGCTTCGTTCCGGAACACTGCTGCGGATTGCGGGGCGACGGTGTGCACGGGTCGGGCGCCACGAGGACAGGGTGGTGCACAAACGCTGCGAGTGTGCCTCCGGTCCTGAAACGATGCAGGCTGGCAGCGTGAGCATCCGGACCCCGGCCCTTCGCGCGAGCCACCCCGCCGGTTCGGCCGGGCCCGACCGGCCCGAGCTGCCGGGAACCGGGGTTGTCCGAGCAGGGAACACCCGGCGCCCGTACGGATCGCCCACGCCCCCGACAGCACCTCCGCCTGCTCCGACTCGCGCCACTGAGGAGTCGTCATGTCCACAGAGCAACCGTTGTCGAAGAAGCCCGTCGCAGGGCCGGCGCCCGCCGAGACGCCGGAGTGCGAGGCGTCCACCTGTCACGCGATCTCGGTGCCCGAGGCCGTGGAGCTCCACGACGCCTGGCCCGGGTGGATCCCGCTGACCCTGATCCTGGTGACGGCACTCGCGGTCGCGGCCTTCGCCGTCGGTCGCATCGCGGGATGGTGAACCCCGCCCCCGGCCGGGCGGCCGCCACGGGAACCGCGAACGTGCCGCAGCGCAGCGCGACCCGCACCACCGACTGCCGCCGCCGGCTCGGCGATGCGCTCTTCGCCAGGATCGCCGGGCCCGACGGCCCGGCGGTGCGGGCCCGCATCCACACCCGGCCCGGGCCGCGGCGGTTCGGCCCCGGCCGGGCCATCCGGGTGGTGCACGGCGACGCCGCCATGTTCGTCGGTGGACTGGCCGCCCTGCTGCTGCAGTCCCTGCATCCGGTGGCCATGGCCGCGGTGGCCGCCCACTCCGGCTACCGCGGCGATCCCTGGGGCCGGCTCCAACGCACCAGCACCTTCCTGGCCGTCACCACCTTCGGCACCGACGAGGACGCCCGCGCCGCCGTCGGCCGGGTCCGATCCGTCCACGCCCGCATCCGCGGCACGACCCCCGAAGGCGTCCCCTACCGGGCCGACGACCCGCACCTGCTCGCCTGGGTGCACGCGGCCGAGACCGACTGCTTCCTGCGTGCCCACCAGAGGTACGGCGCCACGCCCCTGGACCCGGCCGGCTGCGAGGAGTACGTGGCCGACATGGCCCTGGTCGCCACCGACCTGGGCGTCCTCGACCCGCCCCGTACCCGCACCGAACTCGCCGAGGTGCTCCGCTCGTTCCACCCCGAACTCGCGGCGACCGCCGCCGCCGCGGACGCCGCTCGTTTCCTGCTGCTCCGTCCACCGATCCCGCTCGTCGCCCGCCCCGCCCACGGCGCGCTCTGCGCCTCGGCACTCGCCCTCCTCGAACCGCGGTACCGTGCCCTGCTGGGACTCCCGGCCTCCGCCGGACTCGACGCGGCGGCCGGCCCGTTGGGGGCGATGGTGGTACGGACGATCCGCTGGGCCCTGCCGTCCCCGGACGGCCGGGCCTGAGCCGACGGGGCGCCGGGGCGCCGGGGCGCCGGGGCGCCGGGGCGCCGGGGCGCCGGGGCGCCGGGGCGCCGGGGCGCCGGGCCGGGCCGGGCCGGGTCTGCGGGGCCCGCCGCTCCGGTCGAGGGCTTCCCGCCGACGGGCACGCCGACCGCGGTCCGTGGCCGCGACAACTGCCGTCGAGGCCGCGTCGAACGCCGTGCCCGGCCCAGGCTCGACCCGGGGCTCCCGGAAGCCGTGACCCAGCGGCGCGGGCCCTCGGGCCATGGAGCCGGTGTCCTATTCTTGGGGGCATGTCGAACCCCGACGGGCTGCTCGTCGACATCGCCGCGATGGTCGAGTCCGAGCACAGCAACCAGATGTCCCTGACCGTGGTGGTCCCCGGCGCGGTGATCACCGGCAGGCTCGCACCGGTGTCCCTGTGGTGGGAGCGGGTGGCGGAGGTCCTCCAGACCTCGGAGCACCTGAAGCCGTTCGCCGCCCTCTTCGCACCGCCCGCCGACGGCCCACCGGCACGGCCGACCCACCTGCATCTCCACCGGGCGAAGATCCTTCAGGGCGACTTCGCGCTGCCCCACACCGGCGGCATGTACCGCATCGCCATCGAGGACATCAGCAGCTGGACCATCGGCGACCTCGGGTACTCGGACACCTGACGGCCACGGCGGCACCGTCTCGCCCACTCCGACCGGCCACCGTCCACGACGTCGACGCCCACGCCAACGGCCGCACCGACGAGAACACCCTCGTCCCGAAGGGCCGAGCCTGCCCACAGGGGGCCGGGGCACCGGCCGGGGTAAGGCCCGCCTAGGCTGTACGACGAAGCAAAACGGGCGAACCGGACCCATCCAGGGACCGCGAGGACGGAAAGCAGGACCCGCCGATGGGCGACGGAATGTCAGGCATGCACCACCACGGCGGGATGACCGAACTAGGACCCTTCACGCTCTCCAATGTGCTCACCTGGTCCCCCGACTGGGTGTTCCTGGCCGCCGCCCTGGCCGGGCTCGCGCTGTACCTGCTCGGCGTGGTGCGGCTGCGGCGGCGCGGGGACAACTGGTCGGTCGGGCGCACGGTGGCCTGGGTGCTGGGCATCGGCTCGGTGATCCTGGTCACCTGCACCGGGCTGAACGACTACGGCATGGTGCTGTTCAGCGCGCACATGATCCAGCACATGGTGCTCTCCATGCTGTCGCCGATCCTGCTGCTGCTCGGCGGGCCGATCACCCTGGCGCTGCGCGCCCTGCGGCCGGCCGGCCGGGGACGTCCGCGCGGGCCGCGCGAGCTGCTGGTGGCACTGCTGCACTCGACCTATGTGAAGGTGATCTCGCACCCGGGCTTCACCATCCCGCTGTTCATCGCGAGCCTGTACGGCGTCTACTTCACCCCGCTGTTCGACTTCCTCATGCAGTACCGGCTCGGGCACATCGCCATGATGGTGCACTTCCTGGCGACCGGGCTGGTGTTCTTCTGGCCGATCATGGGCGTGGACCCGGGTCCGCACCGGCCGGGCCATGTGATGCGGATCATCGAGCTGTTCATGGGCATGCCGTTCCACGCCTTCTTCGGTGTCGCGGTGATGATGGCCAACCACCAGCTGGTCAAGACCTTCACCACCGAGGGGGCGCCGCCCGGCACCGACCTGCTGGCGGACCAGAAGCTGGCCGGCGGCATCACCTGGGCGTTCGGCGAGATCCCGACCGCGATCGTGCTGATCGCGCTGGTCTACCAGTGGATGCGCTCGGAGGCGCGGCTCTCGCGCCGCCAGGACCGCGCCGAGGACCGCAGCGGTGACGCCGAGCTGGCGGCCTACAACGCCTATCTGGCCTCGCTGGACCAGCGCAACCGGCGCCCGGCGGCCGACGCCGGCTGATCCCGCCGCACGGCCGCACCGGCCGCACCGGCCGAAGACCTTCGACG
The DNA here is from genome assembly GCF_054031055.1 of Kitasatospora sp. cg17-2. Lineage (NCBI taxonomy): Bacteria > Bacillati > Actinomycetota > Actinomycetes > Kitasatosporales > Streptomycetaceae > Kitasatospora > Kitasatospora sp. cg17-2. The sequence continues at coordinate 8,178,214 of NZ_CM132923.1, read as the reverse complement.
AGCCCCCGTCCGATCGCGGACGGGGGCTCCGTCGTGTCCGGGAACGGGGACACGAACGGGAACGGGACGGGGACGGGACAGGAACGGGACGGGCTCAGGCGCCGCGCGGGGCCTGCCGGGCGAGGCCGGCGACCAGGATGTCCAGGCCGAACTCGAAGCGCTCGTCGCCGACGTTGCGGGTGAGCGCGGCGGCCATCGAGGTGATCATCGGATAGCGATCGGTCGGGATGGTCGCGAAGTAGTCGTGGACCCGCTCGGTGAACTCCTCGGTATTGCCACCGCCCCGGGTGGACGCCTCGAAGGCGGTCGCGGTGGTGTACAGACCCAGCAGGTCGACCCCGTAGGCGGCCGTCTGCTCGTCGAGCCCGCCGGCCCGCAGCACGGCGAGCATGGCCTCGGCGATGTCCATCGCGTGCGGGGTGGTCGGGACGTTGGCGACCACGGCGGCCTTGGCCAGGTCCCGGTGCGACAGCAGCGCCTCGCGGGAGCGCCGCAGCAGGCCCTTGATCTGCTCCTCCCAGCGGGCCGGGTCGGCCTCCTCCAGCTCGATGTCGGCGTAGGCGAGGTCGAGGACCAGCTCGACCAGCTCCTCCTTGGAACCGACATGGGCGTAGAGGCTGGCCGCGCCGGTGCCGAGCTCCTGGCCGACCCGCCGCATGCTCAGGGCGTCCATGCCCTCGGTGTCGACGATCCGCAGCGCCGCCTCGACGATCCGCTCCCGGCTCAGCGGCTGCCGCCGGGGTGTCCGCTCCCTGTCCTGCCAGTGCTCGGGCCAGCCGGAGCGCGGGGCGGCACTGGTCATGGGGGCTCCTTCGTGGTCGGTGACAGGACCCACAGTACTTGACACGAACACCGTTCCATGGGAGAACACTGTTCGTTCTAGAAAACAGTGTTCGTAATGACGAACGCCGTTCGTCGCTGGCTCTCGCTCCGGAGACCTCCCCATGACCAGTCAGATCGCCCCGCCCGCGCCCACCGGAACGCCGTCCACCGGCTACCGGCTGCGCTGGGCGGGACTCGCCGTCATCCTCGCCGCCGAGGTGATGGACCTCCTCGACACCACGATCGTCGGCGTCGCCGCGCCCGCCGTCCGGCAGGACCTCGGCGGCAGTGACGCCCAGATCCAGTGGATCACCGCCTCCTACACGCTCGCCTTCGCCGTCCTGCTGATCACCGGCGGCCGGCTCGGCGACCTCTTCGGCCGCAAGCGCCTGTTCGTCCTCGGCGCGACCGGCTTCACCCTCGCCTCGGTGCTCTGCGCCGCCGCGCCCGGCGCCGGCACCCTGGTCGCCGCCCGTACCGTGCAGGGTCTGTTCGCGGCGCTGCTGATCCCGCAGGGGCTCGGGCTGATCAAGGCGATGTTCCCGCCCAAGGAGCTCGGCGCCGCCTTCGGCCTGTTCGGCCCGATCCTCGGGCTCTCCTCGGTGCTCGGCCCGACCCTCGGCGGCTACCTCACCGGGGCCGACTGGTTCGGCCTCGGCTGGCGGGCGGTCTTCCTGATCAACCTGCCGGTGGGCCTGCTCGCCGTGTTCGCCGCCGGGCGGATCCTGCCCGCCGACCGCACCGACCGCCCCGCCCGTGCCGGCCGGAGCACCACCGGCACCGGCACCGGACGGATCGACCCGGTCGGTGTGCTCGTGCTCGGCCTGGCCGTCCTGCTGCTGGTCTACCCGCTGGTGCAGGGCCGCGAGCTCGGCTGGCCGCTGTGGACCTTCCTCTCGATGGCCGCCTCGGTGCCGACGGCCTGGCTCTTCACCGTCCAGCAGCGCCGCGTCCTGCGGCGCGGCGGCACCCCGCTGATCGAACCCTCGCTCTTCGGCAAGCGGGCCTTCGTCTCGGCGCTCGCCACCGGGCTGGTGTTCTTCGCCGCGCTCTCCGGCCTGATGCTGGTCTTCACCCTCCACCTCCAGCTCGGCCTGGGCTGGACGCCGCTGCACGCCGGACTGTCGATGATCCCGCTCTCGATCGGCGTGGTCGTCGGCGCCGTGCTGTCCGGCGCCCTGCTGGCTCCCCGGTACGGCCGCCGGGTGCTGCACCTCGGCATGGTGCTGGCCGCCGCGGGCGCGCTCGGCCTGTGGGCCGCCGTGGACGGCGCCGACGGCCTCACCTCCTGGCGGCTGGCGCCGGCGCTCGCCCTGGCCGGCCTCGGGCTCGGCCTGATCATGGCCCCGTTCTTCGACATCGCGCTGGCCGGGGTCGAGGAGTCCGAGACCGGCTCCGCCTCCGGCGTCCTCAACGCCCAGCAGCAGCTGGGCGGCTCGATGGGCGTCGCCCTGCTCGGCACCGCGTTCTTCGGGTGGGCCCGCACCGACGGCTTCGGGCACGCGGCCGGTCTGACCTACGGCCTGGTCGCCGCACTGCTGGCGGCGGCCTTCGTGATCGCCTTCCTGCTCCCCCGGCAGGCCCGCCCGGACGGCGAGGGGCACTGAGTCCCCCGCCGCTCCCGGGCGGTGGTGGAACGCCGGGAGGCCCCGGGAATCCGTCGGTACGGATTCCCGGGGCCTCCCGGGTCGTGCGCGCTGCGGGCGGGATCAGCCGAGGTTGGCGATCGCCTCGTTGAGCGTCTTCGAGGGACGCATCACGGCCGCGGCCTTGGCCGGGTCCGGCTGGAAGTAGCCGCCGAGCTCGACCGCGGAGCCCTGCACGGCGCCGAGCTCCTCGACGATGGTCGCCTCCTGCTCGGTCAGCGTCTTGGCCAGGCCCGCGAAGGCCTCGGCCAGGGCGGCGTCCTCGGTCTGGCCGGCCAGCTCCTGGGCCCAGTACAGGGCCAGGTAGAAGTGGCTGCCGCGGTTGTCGATGCCACCGAGGCGGCGGCTCGGCGACTTGTCCTCGTTGAGGAAGGTGCCGGTGGCGCGGTCCAGGGTGTCGGCCAGCACCTGGGCGCCGGCGTTGCCGGTGGTGCGGGCCAGGTGCTCGAAGCTGGCGGCCAGCGCGAAGAACTCGCCCAGGCTGTCCCAGCGCAGGTAGTTCTCCTTGACCAGCTGCTGGACGTGCTTCGGGGCGGAGCCGCCGGCGCCGGTCTCGAACAGGCCGCCGCCGTTCATCAGCGGGACGACCGACAGCATCTTGGCGCTGGTGCCCAGCTCCAGGATCGGGAACAGGTCGGTCAGGTAGTCGCGCAGCACGTTGCCGGTCACCGAGATGGTGTTCTCGCCGCGGCGGATGCGCTCCAGCGAGAACGTGGTGGCCTCGACCGGGGCCAGGATCTCGATCCGCAGACCGGTGGTGTCGTGCTCCGGCAGGTACGCCTTGACCTTCTCGATCAGCACGGCGTCGTGGGCGCGGGTCTCGTCCAGCCAGAACACGGCCGGGTCGCCGCTGACCCGGGCGCGGGTGACGGCCAGCTTCACCCAGTCGCGGATCGGCAGGTCCTTGGTCTGGCAGGCGCGGAAGATGTCGCCCGGCTGGACGGCCTGCTCCAGGACGACCTCGCCGGTGGCGGCGTCGACCAGGCGGACGGTGCCCGCGGCGGCGATCTCGAAGGTCTTGTCGTGGCTGCCGTACTCCTCGGCGGCCTGGGCCATCAGGCCGACGTTCGGGACCGAGCCGATGGTGGCCGGGTCCAGGGCGCCGTTGGCGCGGCAGTCGTCGATGACGGCCTGGTAGACACCGGCGTAGCTGCTGTCCGGCAGCACGGCCAGGGTGTCGGCCTCCTGGCCGTCCGGGCCCCACATGTGGCCGGAGGTGCGGATCATGGCCGGCATCGAGGCGTCGACGATGACGTCGCTCGGCACGTGCAGGTTGGTGATGCCCTTGTCCGAGTCGACCATGGCGAGGGCCGGACCGGCGGCCAGCTCGGCCTCGAAGGAGGCCTTGATCTCGGCGCCGTTCTCCAGCGCGTCCAGGCCGGCCAGGATGCCGCCGAGGCCGTTGTTCGGGTTCAGACCGGCGGCGACCAGCGTCTCGCCGTACTTCGCGAAGGTCTGCGGGAAGAACGCCCGGACCACGTGGCCGAAGACGATCGGGTCCGAGACCTTCATCATGGTGGCCTTGAGGTGGACCGAGAACAGCACACCCTCGGCCTTGGCGCGGGCGACCTGCGCGGCCAGGAACTCGTTCAGCGCGGCGGCACGCATGACCGAGGCGTCGACGACCTCGCCGGCCAGCACCGGGACGGACTCGCGCAGCACGGTGGTGGTGCCGTCCTCGGCGAGCAGCTCGATGCGCAGCGCGCCGGCCTCGCCGATCACGGTCGACTTCTCGGTGGAGCGGAAGTCGTTCACACCCATGGTGGCGACATTGGTCCTGGACTCCGCCGACCAGGCACCCATGCGGTGCGGGTGGGTCTTGGCGTAGTTCTTGACCGACGCGGGGGCGCGGCGGTCGGAGTTGCCCTCGCGCAGGACCGGGTTGACGGCGCTGCCCTTGACCTTGTCGTAGCGGGCGCGGACGTCCTTGTCCTCGTCGGTCCGCGGGTCGTCCGGGTAGTCCGGCAGCGCGTAGCCCTGCGCCTGCAGCTCGGCCACGGCGGCCTTGAGCTGCGGGATCGAGGCCGAGATGTTCGGCAGCTTGATGATGTTGGCACCCGGGGTCTTGGCCAGGGCGCCCAGCTCGGCGAGCGCGTCGCCGATCCGCTGGTCCTCGGTCAGACGCTCCGGGAAGCTCGCGATGATCCGCCCGGCGAGGGAGATGTCGCGCGTCTCCACCTTCACGCCCGCGGTCGAGGCGTACGCCTGGACGACCGGCAGGAACGAGTACGTCGCCAGAGCAGGCGCCTCGTCGGTGTGCGTATAGATGATGGTCGAGTCAGTCATCGGTACTCCGCTTCACGTCTCCAACGTCTTGACGTCAAGATATCTCGTGACCGGCCCTCCGCTCCACCTCCCCCCGGCACGGATCAGCTCCACGGTCGACCCGATGCCGCCCGGGAGCAAGCCGAACGGGTCACCGGGAGGGCCGGAAGGCACCGTTCCGGGCCTCGCCCAGCGCGTCGATCCGGGCGTCGAACTCGGCCTCGTCGGCGAGGAACCACAGCTGGCGGCCCCGATTGCTCTCCCGGACGAAGTCCCGGAGCGCGCCGCTGGCCCCCGTGTACGCGGAGAGGTCGCCGACCACCGCGAGGCCGACCCGGTACTGGGCGAACTTCTGGGTGACCTCCCCGGCGAGTCGGGTGCCCAGGGTGAAGAACTCCGCCCCGAACCGGGCGGCGGGCACGACCAGCCACTCGGCGTCCTGGGCGAAGGCCTCGCCGAGCAGGTCCATGCCGTCGGCCGGTGCGCGGACCACCGGGCCGTCGGCGGACAGCCGCACCACGACCGGGGAAGGGGCGGCCGAGGACACAGGAGCGGGGGCGGGCATCGGGAGCGGCTCAGACATGGCGGTTCTCCGTGGTCAGGGTGTGGACGAGGAGCAGCAGCTCGGCGGTGTCGGCCGGGGCGCCGAGGACGATCACCTTGAGGGTCGAGCGCTCCTCGTTGTGCAGCGTCTCGATCCGCAGCGGAACGCCGCCGCCACGCGGGCCGGAGACGGCCGCGAGCAGGGTGTTCGACAGCCGCGCGGCCTCCCGGACGCCGATGGCGTCGATCTGCACCACGGCGGACGCCTCGGCGTGCAGCGGTCCCGGGGCCGCGGGCGGCGGGGCCTCGGACTCGGTGGTGGCATCGGCGCCGCCGGCACCGGGGCCGCCGGCGAAGGACTCGAAGTCCCGGCGGGCGATCCGGTACTGCTTGCCGATCCTGGTGGCCCGCAGCCGGCCGTCGCGGACGTAGCCGCGGACCGTGCGGACGTGCAGTCCGAGCAGTTCGGCAACCTGCTCGACCGAGAAGTACTCCGGGGGGTGCTCCGGCACCGGCCGCCTCCTTCACCTTGTCGCTTCGTTACGCAAACTACCATGACACAGGTCACGATAGGGAAGGATGGGGAAGGGCGTCCGGTGAGCGGTGCACCCGACCGTCAGGACTTCGTCAACGCGGCGCTGCATTCGGTCAACGCTGCGTCAGGAAGGTTCTCCCTCCGGCCGCGACGGTCCTAGCGTCGGAGGTGCAGTTCCGGCAGGCCCCTCTCCACCACTCGGGAGTACCCGCATGGCCCGCGTCGTCGTCTGGCACGTCCCGGTCACCGTCACCGGACGGACCACCTCCCTCCGCCTCTTCCGCCTGCGCGACGGGCGCCGCTGCGCCGTCGGCTTCAGCTCCGCGGGCGCGCTCGCCGAGCTGCTCGGCCCGGAGCAGGCCGCCGTCGAACTCGGCGAACCGGCGCTGCGGGCGCTCACCGCGCCGCTCGGCGTCGAGGAGCTCGTCCTGGACCCGCGACTGGTCGCCGCACCGGTCGTCCCCCCGGCCGTGGCACCCGCCGTCCCGCCGACCGCCGCCCGGGCCGACGGCCCTGGCGGTCCGTCCGCCGCCGACGGCGCCGCCCGCCCCGGCGCCGGGCGTCCCACCACCCGGTCCGGTGCGCGGCTGCAGCGCCGGTGAGCGCACTCCATCTGGTCCCCGAGGCGCCCCGGCCCGAGCCGGCCCGGCCGCTCCACGCCCTCGCCCGGGTGAGCTTCGGCCCCGTCCCGCTGGACTTCGACCGGCTGGTCGCCGAACTCCCGGCGGTGCAGAGCGGGTTGGCGCTGGCCGGCGGGGCCGATCTGGAACTGCGGCTGGCCTGCACGGGACCGGAGGAGTTGCGCGCCGTCTCGGCCGCCCTGCTCCGGGCCGGCGCGGCCCACGTCCATGTCGATCTGGTGCTCCGCGCCCTCGTACCGGCCCGGCCGACCCTGCGGCCGGTGCCCTGAGGGCCCCCGAGAACCCCCGGGGGCCCGGGCCGGTGCACCCGAGCCCCCGGGCCCCCGGGCCACCCCGCGTCGCGGCGCCCGGGCCGGTCAGCCGATGCCCTGGCGGTCCGGGCGCAGGGCGAAGGCCCGGACCTCCGGGTCGGCCTGCTCCTGGGTCACCGCGCGGACCAACAGCACCTGCTGCTCCAGGAGTTCGGGCCGGCGCAGGTCCGGGGCGATCCGCAGCAGGTCGTCCAGCGCGGCGGTCAGGCGGCGGGTCACCTGGGGGTGGCCGGCGCCGCAGAGGCGGATCTCGGTGAAGGCGAGGTCGACGATGCTCGACCAGCCCGGCACCGGTTCGACCAGCCGGACCGCACCGTTCCGGTCACGGTGGCAGAGGTCGCCGAAGCTCTCGTGGAGCAGCGTCGCGAGCAGCTGGTGGATCCGGTCGACGGCCTGCACGGCGGTGGTCGGGTCGTTGACGGCGGGCGAGAGCGCGCGGATCGCGATGTCCACGAGCTGGCGGAAGCCGAAGCTCAGGTCCTGGTGCATGGTGCGGTCGACGCCGACGTTGAGCGCCTGGGCGATCCGCCGCGAGCGCGGCGGGCGCTCGCCCGCCACTCGGACGATCGGGGTCCCGGGGGCGATGAAGTCACCGATCCTGGGCACCAGGTGCAGCACCGCGTCGTGCTTGCGGGCGATCCGCAGCAGCCGCCCGATGTTGACGTCCCGCAGCACCCCGGAGCGCCCCTCGTGCAGCAGGGTGTACGCCTCGGCGGGTACGGGCGGCGCGGGTTCGGCGGGCATCAGCCGGTACTGGAGCAGCACGGTCATCGACTCGTCGGCCACCCGGTCGATGACGTGCGGGACGCGCAGCAGCCTCATGGTGGACTGCACGTAGAGCACGAAGAGGCCGAGGCTGAGCACGACCAGGAGGACGGCCACCACGCTGGAGAAGACCGGTACCGAGGTGAGCTTGGCCGGGTCGGTGGAGTCGTCGTAGCTGAACTGGACCAGCAGCGCGAAGAGGAAGGTGGCCAGGCAGACCGAGAAGGCGGCCTTGGTCAGCCGGCTGCGGACGTAGAGCCGCAGCACCCGCGGGCTGAACTGGCTGGCGGCCATCTGCAGGGCCACCAGCGAGATCGAGAAGACCACGCCGATGAACGTCAGCATCGCCGAACTCACCGTGGACACAACGGACTTGGCGGCACTGTTGAAGCGCAGCAGCTCGTCGACCGCATCGGTGTCGGCGACGCTCTGGCTCACCACCGCCTCGTCGAGCTCGGCGGTCAGCCCGGCCAGCAGCACGGCGGCGACGCAGGCGAGCAGCGGGGCGAACCAGAACGACTCGCGCAGGTGCTCGCGCAGCGGGGAGAGCGGTCGGTAGCGGACCGGCGGCCGCGGCCCGGTCTGGCGGTCGGTCATCGCCCCAGGCTAGGCGTCCGCGCGCGAGAGCCCCCGGCACGCCACGCAGCGGTATTTCTATGCGCTCCAGCCGATTTCTATAAATCCGGACGCCCTCCATATTGCACGAGTACGGAGCGAGGCTCAATTCGCGCTCAGATAGCGGAACTACTCGCGAGTCACGTAACGGGCACATGAACACATGGCCTCCTACCTGCGGGAATATCCCGCGAAGTAGGTAAACATTCAGTAATGAAATCTGTGCAGAGGTCTATGAATACGCCTACTGTGTGGCAACTCTCCGCGCTCCGTACAGCCGGAGCTCCCACAGCACAGAGAGATTGCGCATGGCTTCCCTCAACCAGCTCTCTCCGCCCGGATCGAGCACCGGCACCGCCGGCACCACCACCCACCGCTCGCTCCGGCGCGAGGTCGGCCTGATCGGCCTCATGTGGGCCTCGGTCGGATCGATCATCGGCTCGGGTTGGCTCTACGGAGCCAAGAACGCCGTCGTCGTGGCCGGCCCCGCGGCGATCGTCGCCTGGGGCATCGGCGCGGTCGCGATCGTCCTGCTGGCCTTCGTGCACGCCGAGCTCGGCGGCATGTTCCCGGTCGCCGGCGGCACGGCACGCTACCCGCACTACGCCTTCGGCGGCCTGGCGGGCATGTCGTTCGGCTGGTTCTCCTGGCTCCAGGCCGCCACCGTCGCCCCGATCGAGGTCGAGGCGATGATCGGCTACGCGGGGCACTGGGAGTTCGCGAAGAGCCTCCTCAACGAGAACGGCACCCTCACCACCAGCGGCTTCGTGGTCGCCGTGCTGCTGATGGGCCTGTTCGTCGCGGTCAACTTCCTCGGCGTCCGGGTGCTCGCCCGCACCAACAGCGCCACCACCTGGCTGAAGATCTTCGTCCCGCTGTTCGCGATCTTCGTGCTCGCCGTGACCAACTTCCACGGCTCCAACTTCAGCTCGCACGGCTTCGCCCCGTTCGGCGTCAAGGGCGTGCTCACCGCGGTCAGCGCCAGCGGCATCATCTTCGCCCTGCTGGGCTTCGAGCAGGCGATCCAGCTGGCCGGCGAGAGCAAGAACCCCAAGCGCGACATCCCGCGCGCGGTGCTCGGCTCGGTCGCCATCGGCACCGTCATCTACGTCCTGCTGCAGGTCGTCTTCATCGCCGCGCTGCCCGCCGCCTCCTTCGCCAACGGCTGGGACAAGCTGGACTTCCCCGGCATCGACGGCCCGTTCGCCGGCCTCGCCACCGTGGTCGGCCTGGGCTGGCTGGCCTGGGTGCTGTACTTCGACGCCATCGTCTCCCCCGGCGGCACCGGCCTCATCTACACCACGTCGACCTCGCGCATCGCGTACGGCCTGAGCAAGAACGGCTACGCGCCGCAGCTCTTCGAGCGCGTCGACAAGCGCGGCACCCCGTGGTTCGGCCTGGTCATGTCGTTCGTCACCGGCGTCATCTGCTTCCTGCCCTTCCCGAGCTGGCAGGAGCTGGTCGGCTTCATCGTCTCCGCCAGCGTGCTGATGTACGCCGGCGCCCCGCTGGCCTTCGGCGCGCTGCGCCGCCGGCTGCCGCACCGCGAGCGCTCCTACCGCCTGCCCGGCGGCGCGGTCATCGCCCCGGCCTCCTTCGTGGTCTCCAGCCTGATCATCTACTGGTCCGGCTGGCACACCCTCTCCCGCCTGGGCATCGCCATCGTGGTCGGCTACGGCCTGCTCGGCAGCTACGCCTTCTACGCCACCCGCAAGGGCCTGCCGAACGCCCCCCGCCTGGACCTGCGGCCCGCCCAGTGGCTGCCGGTCTACCTGCTGGGCCTGGGCCTGGTCTCCTGGCAGGGCGGCTTCGGCGACGGCACCGGCCGGATCCCGATGTGGTGGGACATGGCCGCGGTCACGGTGTTCTCGCTGGCGATCTACTTCTGGGCGATCCGGGTCGCCCTGCCCGCCGAGGTCATCGAGCAGAACATCGAGGACGTCGAGGTGGTCGACGCGGGCGGCCACTGACCCCCGCCACCCAGCAGGACGGGCCCGCCGGTACGCACCGGCGGGCCCGTTCCGCTGTCCTGGACCGCGTTACAGGGCGAGCACCTCGCGCAGGGCCCGCTCGACCTCCCCGGCCGGGTCCTCGGCCGGGCCCTCGGCGCGCCAGGCCACGAAGCCGTCCGGGCGGACCAGCAGGGCACCGTCGGGGCCGATGCCGTGCAGGGCGGCGAAGTCCTCGCCCGGCTCGGGGGCCAGGTCGTCCTCGCCGTCCGCACCGATCCGGAACGCCTCCAGCGGGACGGCCAGCCGGTCCGCCGCCCGGCGGGCGCCCTCCTGCCAGCCGGTGCCCGCCGAACCGGTCAGCAGCACCATGGTCTGCTCGTACAGGTCCAGGGTGGAGAGCCGGACCCCGGCCCGCCGCAGCCACTGGTGCGGCGCCCGGCTGCCCGGCTCGCCCGTCGACCCGAAGGCCTCCGGGACCACCGGGCCCCCCGGGTCGGTGCCGGTCACCGCGCCCTGCGGGTAGCGGTAGCCGAGCGCCACCGCCAGCACCCCGGCCTGCCGGCCGACGCCCGGCACCACCGCGTAGCCCGGGTGGCTGTGCTCGGCGGAACGCGCCGAGGCCCGCTCACTGGTCACCCGGGCCACCGGGCGGCGCTCCTGCCCGTAGGTGTCCAGCAGACCCGGACCGGCCCAGCCGCAGAGCACCGCGGCGAGCTTCCAGGCCAGGTTGTGCGCGTCCTGGATGCCGGTGTTCGAGCCGAACGCCCCGGTCGGGGACATCTCGTGGGCGGAGTCCCCGGCCAGGAACACCCGCCCGGAGGAGTAGCTCTCGGCCACCCGCTCGGCGGCGTGCCACGGCGCCCGGCCGGTCACCTCGACGTCCAGCTCCGGCAGGCCGACGGCGGCCCGGATGTGCCGGGCGCAGCGCTCGTCGGTGAACGCCTCCAGCGGCTCGCCGTGCTCCGGGTGCCACGGTGCGTGGAACACCCACTCCTCCCGGTTGTCGACCGGCAGCAGGGCGCCGTCGGCCTCGGGGTTCGTCAGGTAGCAGGCGATGAAGTGGCGGTCGCCGACCGCCTCGGCCAGCCGCTTCGCCCGGAAGGTGATGCTGACGTTGTGGAACAGCTCGCCCTGGCCGCTCTGGCCGATGCCCAGCGCGGTGCGGGCCGGGCTGCGCGGGCCGTCCGCCGCGACCAGGTACTGCGCCCGGACGGTCCGCTCCTCCCCGGTCTCCCGGCTGCGCAGCAGCGCCGTCACCCCCTCGTCGTCCTGCTCGAAGGAGAGCAGCTCGGTGCCGAAGCGGATGTCCGCGCCCAGGTCCCGGGCGGCGTGGCGCAGCACCGGCTCCAGGTCGTTCTGGCTGCACAGGCACCAGGAGCTGGGGCTGAAGCGGGCCAGCCGCCCGCCCGGGTCGATCTCGCGGAACAGCCACTCCTGCTCCTCGCCGGTCAGCGAGGGGGCCTGCAGGATGCCGTGGTTCGGGGCCAGGACGGACGCCGCCTCGCGGATCGCCGCCTCGATGCCGGCCACCCGGTACAGCTCCATCGTCCGGACGTTGTTGCCTCGGCCACGCGGGTGACGCGAGGTGTCGGCGTGCTTCTCGACCAGCAGGTGCCTGACACCCAGTCGGCCCAGGAAGAGTGCGGCCGACAGCCCGACCAACGAGCCGCCGACGATCAGGACCGGTACCCGGTCGTCCACCTTCGGATTCATCAATTGCTCCAGCCTGTACGGGAGTTCGGGGCCGAATGCGGGGCTCGGCGCGACCCTCGGAGGGGCCCGCGGACACGGCGGCCCGGTCCTACCGTCCCCCGCGCCGGGGCCGTTCTGGCGCTTCATCGCTCGGATGGCCCGCATGGCTCGCGCCACCCGGGAGCACCGCGCACGATCGACCTCAGACCTGGTGGCCGACGCCACCCCAGCACCCCTCCCCGCCGGAGGCCGACCGGCCCGACCGGCACCGGAGCCGCCGCACGCGGCCCCCGACGCGTGCGGCCCAGAAGCAGAAAGTGGATCATGACGACTCTGTCCGAACCGCCCGCGCGGCAGCACTCGGCCTCCGACACCCGGCTGCGCGTAGTGCTGATGCTGGAGATCCAGGACGGCGCCCAGCAGCGCTTCATGGACGTCTACGAGCAGCTCCGCCACCAGGTCGCCACCGTGCCCGGCCACGTCAGCGACCAGCTCTGCCAGTCCATCAACGACCCCCGCCAGTGGCTCATCACCAGCGAGTGGGAGGACCAGGAGACCTTCCTGGAGTGGGTGGACAGCCCGGCCCACCGCGAGATGGTCAAGCCGATGCACGGCTGCGTCAGCGACACCTTCCGCTCGATGCGCTACACGATCCTGCGCGAGACCTCCGCCGCCGGCGCCACCGGCACCCGGGCCCCGGCCGACGTGCCGGAGGGACTGCCGCGCACCGCCCCGTCCGGGCAGGTCGGCCCGCCGAAGGCCGACCCCGGCCCGGACGGCGTGGTCCGGCACGCGCTCACCTTCACCGTGAAGCCCGGCACCGAGCCCGAGGTCGCCCGGATCCTGTCCGGCTACGCCTCCCCCCGGGCCGAGGTCGACTCGACCACCCGGCTGCGCCGCACCTCGCTGTTCATGCACGGCAACCGCGTCGTCCGCGCGGTCGAGGTGATCGGCAGCCTCGGCGACGCGCTGCGACACGTCGCCATGCAGCCCGAGGTCCGGGCCGTCGAGGAGGCGATCAACCCGCACCTGGAGGAGGCCCGCCAGCTGGGCGACCCGCAGGCGGCGCGCGCCTTCTTCGCCCGGGCCGCGCTGCCCGCCGAGAACCAGGCCGTGGCCGGCTCCCCGGCCGCCGGGCGGCCGCACCGGCACGCCGTGCTGTACCCGGTGAAGCCGGGCAACGGCCAGGCGGTCACCGACCTCCTCGCCGAGTACGACGAGCTCGCCACCGTCGACCCGACCGGTCCGGTCGCGACCAGCACCGTGTTCCACCGGGACGACGTCGTGGTCCGGCTGGTGGACCTGCGGGTGCCGCCGGAGGCGGACCCGGCGGCGGCACTCGGCATCGCCGGCGAGCGCGAGGCCGCCGTGCTCGGCCGGCTGCTCGACCTCGGCCCCGAGGTCGACCTGCGGACCGACGCCGGACTGCGCGCCTTCCTCGCCGCGCGCGCCATGAACCCGGTCACCGACCGCACCTCGCAGGACTCCTGACGTTCCGTCGGTCCGTTCCGGTCCGGACCGCCGCCCGCGGCGGCACCGGCCGGAACCCCGGCGGAACCAGGTAGCACCCGGCAGCACACGGCAGCACCGGCGGCCCACCCGGCAGCACCCGGCGGCCCACCCGGTGGAACACCCGGCAAGAAGGAAGAAACCATGTCCACGCAGTACCCACGGATCGTGAACGTCTCCGAGGCCCCGGAGAACCGCCGGCGCGGCGGCGACCTGCGCGCCATGCTCACCCCCGCCACCTGCGGCGCCACCAGCGGGTTCATGGGCCTGGCCATCGTGGAGCCCGGCGAGCGGATCGGCGAGCACTACCACCCCTACTCCGAGGAGTTCGTCTTCGTCGTCACCGGCGACCTGGAGGTGGACCTGGACGGCGAGACCCGGATCCTCAAGCCCGAGCAGGGGCTGATGATCCCGATCAACATGCGCCACCGGTTCCGCAACGTCGGCGACACCGTGGCCAAGATGGTCTTCCACCTCGGCCCGCTGGCACCGCGCCCCGAACTCGGCCACGTCGACACCGAGGAGACCGGGGCGGCGGTCAACGCCGGGCCGCCGGAACACGCCAAGGTGGCTTCGTGAGCCGCCGACGGGTCGCCGTCACCGGAATCGGCGTGGTCGCGCCCGGTGGGGTCGGGGTCCCCGCGTTCTGGGACCTCCTCACCGCCGGGCGGACGGCGACCCGCGGCATCACGCTCTTCGACCCCGCCGGGTTCCGCTCCCGGATCGCCGCCGAGTGCGACTTCGACCCGGCGGCCCACGGGCTCGGCCCGGACGAAGTCCAACGGGCCGACCGCTACGTCCAGTTCGCGATGGTGGCGGCGGACGAGGCGATCAGCGACGCCGGACTCGACCTGGCCGCCGAGGACCCGTGGCGGATCGGCGTCTCGCTCGGCACCGCCGTCGGCGGCACCACCCGGCTGGAGCACGACTACGCCCTGGTCAGCGCCGGCGGCGCCCGCTGGGACGTCGACCACCGGCTGGCCGAACCGCAGCTGCACCGGGCCTTCGCGCCCAGCACGCTCGCCTCGGCGGTCGCCGAGCGCACCGGCGCCCACGGACCGGTGCAGACCGTCTCCACCGGCTGCACCTCCGGCCTGGACGCCATCGGCTACGCCTTCCAGACGGTCGAGGACGGCCGGGCCGACATCTGCATCGCCGGGGCCTCGGACTCGCCGATCTCACCGATCACCGTCGCCTGCTTCGACGCCATCAAGGCCACCAGCGAACGCAACGACGACCCGGCACACGCCTCCCGGCCGTTCGACGCCCACCGGGACGGCTTCGTGCTCGGCGAGGGCGGCGCCGTCCTGGTGCTGGAGGAACTGGAGCACGCCCGGCGGCGCGGCGCCCGGATCTACGGCGAGATCGGGGGCTTCGCCACCTTCGGCAACGCCTACCACATGACCGGCCTCACCCAGGAGGGGCTGGAGATGTCCCGGGCGATCGACCAGGCGCTCGCCCACGCCCGGGTCGACCGCACCGACGTCGACTACGTCAACGCGCACGGCTCGGGCACCAAGCAGAACGACCGGCACGAGACGGCGGCCGTGAAGCGCTCGCTCGGCGAGCACGCCTACCGGACGCCGATGAGCTCGATCAAGTCGATGGTCGGGCACTCGCTCGGCGCGATCGGCGCGATCGAGGTGGTCGCCTGCACCCTCGCACTGGACCGGGGCGTGGTGCCGCCGACCGCCAACTACGAGACACCCGACCCGGAGTGCGACCTGGACTACGTGCCGCGCACCGCCCGGGAGACCCCGCTGCGCCACATCCTCTCGGTCGGCAGCGGCTTCGGCGGATTCCAGTCCGCCGTCGTGCTCACGAGAACGGGGTGAGATCCATGACGTCACGTCAACAGGAACGCCGGGCGGTGATCACCGGCCTGGGTGTGGTGGCACCCAACGGCGTCGGGGCCGATGCCTTCTGGAAGGCCACCAGGCAGGGCGTGAGCGTCCTCGACCGGATATCGCGCGAGGGCTGCGCGGACCTCCCGCTCCGTGTCGCGGGCCAGGTGCGGGACTTCGACCCGCAGGCCGTCATCGACAGCCGCTACCTGGTGCAGACCGACCGGTTCACGCACTACGCGATGGCCGCCGCCGACCAGGCGGTGGCGGACGCCGGATTCGTCGCCGATCCCGAACACCCCTACTCGGTCGGCGTGGTGACCGCGGCCGGCTCCGGCGGCGGCGAGTTCGGCCAGGGCGAGCTCCAGCAACTGTGGGGCAAGGGACCGCAGTTCGTCGGCCCCTACCAGTCCATCGCCTGGTTCTACGCGGCCAGCACCGGCCAGGTGTCGATCCGCGGCGGCTACAAGGGCCCGTGCGGGGTGGTGGCCAGTGACGAGGCCGGCGGACTGGACGCGATCGCGCACGCCGCCCGGTCCGTCGCGCACGGCACCGACGCGGTGGTGGTCGGCGCCGCCGAGGCCCCGCTCGCGCCGTACTCGATGGTCTGCCAGCTCGGTTACCCCGAACTGAGCCTGGTGGACCGGCCCGACCGGGCCTACCTGCCGTTCTCCCCCGACGCGGCCGGCTTCGCCCCCGCCGAGGGCGGCGCGATGCTGCTGCTGGAGGACGAGGCCACCGCCCGCCGACGCGGGGCAGCCGTCCGGGCGTACGTGGCCGGGCACGGCGCCACCTTCACCGGCGCCTCCCGCTGGGCGGAGTCCCGCGAGGGACTGGCGGCGGCGATCCGGATCGCCCTCGACCGGGCCAGGATCTCGCCGGAGGAGGTGGACGTGGTCTTCGCCGACGCCCTCGGCATCCCGGCCGCGGACCGCGCCGAGGCGCTCGCGCTGGCGGACGCGCTCGGCCCCTACGCCGAGCGGGTCCCGGTCACCGCCCCCAAGTCCGGTACCGGGCGGGCCTACTGCGGCGCGCCGCCGCTGGACACGGTCGCCGCCGTGCTCGCCATGGAGGACGGCGTCCTGCCGCCCACCCCGAACGTCACCGAGGTCGCCCACGACCTGGCCCTGGTGACCGGCCGCGCCCGGCCGGCCGAACTGCGCACCGCCCTGGTGCTCAGCCGCGGCCTGATGGGCTCCAACTCGGCGCTGGTGCTGCGGCGCGGCGAACCGGACTGACCCCGCCGCCGGACCGTCCTCCCGCGGCACGCCCACGCCCCACCGCTGCACGCCCCACCGCTCCACGCCCCACGCTCCACCGCTCAACCACTCGCTCGCTACGAAGGGACACCCCCGTGAGCAACACCCTCAACTATCCCCAACTCGCGGAACTCATCCGGGCCCGGGCCGGCGTCGAGATCGACCCGGTCGAACTGGAGCGGCCCGGCGCCGATTTCGACGAGTTCGGCGTGGACTCCCTCGGCCTGCTCGGCGTGGTCGGCGAGTTGGAGAACCGGCACGGAGTCAAGGTCACCAACGGCGCGGAGTCGGCCAAGACCCCGGCCGAGTTCCTGGCCCTGGTGAACTCCGCCGTGACCGCGAAGGCGGGTGCCTGAGATGCCCGGACACACGGACAACGAGATCGTCATCGCGGCCCCGCTCGACCTGGTCTGGGAGATCACCAACGACCTGGAGAACTGGCCGCAGCTGTTCAGCGAGTACGCCTCGGTCGAGGTGCTGGAGCGGGACGGCGACCGGGTCACCTTCCGGCTGACCATGCACCCGGACGACGACGGCAAGGTCTGGAGCTGGGTCTCCGAGCGCACCACCGACCGCTCCGAGCTGGAGGTGCGGGCCCGGCGGGTCGAACCCGGCCCGTTCGAGTTCATGGAGATCCACTGGGAGTACTCGGAGGTGCCGTCCGGCACCCGGATGCGCTGGGTGCAGGACTTCGCGATGAAGCCCACCGCGCCCGTCGACGACGACGGCATGGTCAACCACATCAACCGCAACTCCCGGATCCAGCTGCAGCTGATCCGCGAGAAGGTCGAGAAGAAGGCCGCGGAGCTCTGAGCCATGACGTCCCCCACGACCGAGAACCGGACCACCGGGATCCACCGCGCCCTGATCGTCGCCCGGATGAAGCCCGACGCGGCCACCGGCATCGCCGAGGCCTTCGCCGACTCCGACAACCGGGGTGAACTCCCCCATCTGATCGGCGTCACCGGGCGCAGCCTGTTCCAGTTCGGCGACGTGTACCTGCACCTCATCGAGGCGGACCGGCCGCCCGGACCGGCCGTCGCCCAGGTGGTCGGCCACCCCGAGTTCCGCTCCCTCAGCGACACGCTGACCGCCTACGTCCAGGCGTACGACCCGGCCACCTGGCGGGGGCCGAAGGACGCGATGGCGCGCGAGTTCTACCGCTGGGAGCGCCGCGGCTGAGCGCGTACCGGTGACACGACGAGCGGACACCCCGCGGGCCTCGGGCCCCCGGGGTGTCCGCTCGTGCGGGCGGGTCGTGCGGGCGGGTCGTGCGGGCGGGTCGTATCCCGCCGTCGGAGCGTCAGTGTGTCCCGGCGGGCGGTGCCGTCATCGCGGCCCGGCGGGCACGGTCAGTGCGTCCCGGCGGGCGGTGCCGTCATCGCGGCGAGCACGGTGCGCCAGTCCTCGCCGGGCTCCGGGGCCAGCGGCCCGGCGAGCGCGTCGGCCCGGTAGGACCAGGGGCGCAGCAGCTCGGCCTCGGCGTCCGGACCGTGCGCGACGGTGCTCGACGAGCCGAGCAGCCGGACCAGTTCGGCGCTGAACTCGGCCCAGGAGACATGGCCGGTGACGGCGTTGACGATCCGGCCGGGCGCGTCGCCGAGGCTCGCCGTCACCGCCCGGGCCAGGGCCGCGGAGTGCACCCAGCTCGCCCCCGCCCACCCGGCCGCGGGCTCCGGCAGCAGGATCGGGCGGCCGGCCAGCGCGGCCTGGTAGAGGGCACCGGTGGCGCCCCAGCGGAGCTGGTCGCGCAGCCGCCGGTGCGGGCCCCAGACGATCGGCGAGCGGACCACCGCGACCGGGCCGGCCGCCGACGGGGCGGCGTCCAGCAGGATCCGCTCGCAGTCGAGCTTGGCCTGCCCGTACGGGGTGAGCGGCCCGGCCGAGGGGCCGCCCTCGGGGACCTCCCCGGGCTCCGGCCGGCCGTAGGCGTCGATGCTGCTGACGAAGACGAACCCGCCGGTGCCGCGCCAGCCCTCGACCAGGACGCGCATGGCGGCGAGGTCGACGGCGTGCTCGGTGAAGGTGCAGGCGGCGTGGATCACGGTCTCCGCGCCCTCGACGGCCCGGCGCAGGCTGTCCGGGTCGGCGAGGTCGCCCTCGGCGACCTCCACCCCGGCCCCGGCCACCAGATGGGCCGACTCGGGGCGGACCAGGGCGCGCACGGGGCGGCCCTGGGCGACGAGTTCCTGGAGCAGGGCGGCGCCGACGCCGCCGCTGGCGCCGGTGAGCAGCACCGTCCCGGTCCGGGCGGCGCGGGCGGTCCCGGTGCCGGCGGCGGGGCGGCGGGCGCCGCTGCCGCGCTCGGCGGCGCGTTCGGCGAGCAGGGCGGCCAGGGCGCGGGGAGTCCGCCGCTCCAGCACGTCCAGGCCGGTCAGCGGCAGGCCGAGGCGCGCGCGGAGCCGCTCCGCCAGTTGCACGGCCACCAGGGAATGGCCGCCCAGGCCGAAGAAGTCGCCCTCGGCCGACGGCCGGGTGCCGAGCAGTTCGGCGAAGACCTCGCGCACGGTGTCCAGGTGGGGGGTGGGCGCGCCGGGGAGCCGGCCGGGGTCGAGGGCCCCGTCCGATCCGCGCGGGATGCGGTCCAGCAGGGTGACGGCGAGCGGCAGTTGCTCCGGCCCGGCGAGCCGGCGGCGGAGGGCGGCGCGCAGTTCGGCGCCGCTGGGGGCGACCGGGCCGCTGACGGTCGCGTAGGCGAGGGCGGGGCCGTGCGCGGCGAGGTGCAGGGCGGCGTCGGTGACCCGGGGGTCGGCGAGCAGGGCGGCGACGGCGGGGTGCCGGTCGTCGACCGGCCGCTTGTCGGTGGGCCGCTCGTCGAGCAGCCGCTCGCCGGGGAGGTGGGACAGCGGGCGGTCGGCGTCGGTGGCGACGACCGTCAGCAGGTCGGCGAAGACGGCGTGCAGCCGGGCCGCGGTGGCCTCGTCCAGGGCGGCCGGGTCGTGCTGGAGCAGGCAGCGCGGCCTCGGACCGTCCTCGACCAGCAGGGTCAGACCGAACTTGGCGAGGCCGAGGTCGACCTCCACCGCCTCGGCCGTGAGGCCCGGCAGCGTCAGCGGCTCGGCCGGGTGGACCAGGTCGCAGCTGACGGCGAGCAGCGGGGTGCCGTCGGCGCCCCGGGCGGCGGCGCCCAGGCGCTCGACGACCAGGTCGAAGGGCACCTCGTGGTGCTCCTGGGCGTCCAGCAGGGCGGTGCGGACGACGGTCAGCAGCTCGGTGAAGGCCGGGTCGCCGTCGGGCTCGGGCAGCCGGGCGCGGACCGGCAGGGTGTTGACCTGGAGGCCGACCAGCCGCCGCAGTTCGGGCCGGGAGCGGTGGCCGCCCGCGCAGCCGAGCACCAGGTCGGAGCCGCCGGTGGCGGCGCGCAGGGCCGCGAAGGCGGCGGTCAGGACGACGGTGAACGCGGTCGCGCCGTGCCGGGCACCGAGCCGGCACAGTCCGTCCAGGGTGTCGGCGGTGAGCGGCGCGCTGTGCAGGACGGCGCGGCGTTCGGGGGTGCCGGGCGGGACGGGACGCAGCAGCGGCAGCGGTCCGGCGCCGGTGAGCCGGGCGGCCCGGGCGGCGGCCGCTTCGGCGAGCCGGTCGTCGCGGGCGCGTTCCCAGCGGGCGTAGTCGGCGTACTGGAGTTCCGGTTCGGGCAGGTCGGCCGGGCGGCCCTCGACGGCGGCCGCGTACAGGGCGCCGAGTTCCTCGGCGAGGACGGGCAGCGAGCCGCCGTCCACGGCGATGTGGTGGATCGTCAGCAGTAGCGTGTGCTCGTCCGGGGCGTGCCGCAGCAGCAGCGCGCGCAGGGCGGGCCCGGCGGCGAGGTCGAACGGGCGGGCCGCCTCGGCCCGCAGCAGGGCGGCGGCGTCCTCGGGGGCGGCGTCCCGGACCGGGAGCGGGACCGGGGCGGGCGGTGCGGGCTCCTGGTGCGGCCGGTCGTCCCGGTGGCCGTAGCGGGTGCGCAGGATGTGGTGGCGGGCGGTGAGGCCGGTCAGGGCGGTGGCGAGGGCGTCCCGGTCCAGCGGGCCGCTCAACCGCGTGGCGAGCGGGACGTGGTAGCGGGGGCCGCCCTGGCCGAGGCGGTCCATCAGCCACATCCGCTGCTGGGCGTGGGAGAGCGGGGCCGGGCCGGGGGCGGGGCCGCGCGGGACGGGGCCGGCGGCCGGGGTGCCGGGCGCGGTCGTCCTGGTGCGGCCCCGGGCCCGGCGGAGCAGTTCGGCCTGGTCGATCGGGGCGGTCATCGGGTGGACTCCTGGGCGTGGGCACCGGCGGTCACGAGGTCGGGGTCGGCGGCCGCGGTCGCGGTCGCGGTCGCAGCCTCAGCCGCGTCGGAGGGATCGGCCGCGAGCAGGGCGCGTTCGATCAGGGCGGCCTGGCCGGCCACCGTGGGCCGGCTCAGGAAGTCGCCGAGCGGCAGTTCGACGCCCAGGTCCTCGCGGAGGTCGTCGACCACCCACATGGCGAGCAGCGAGTGGCCGCCCAGGGCGAAGAACTCCGCGTCGGGGGTGGTCACTTCGGTCTCCAGGGCGCGCGACCAGGCGGCCGCGACGACCTGCTCGATCGGGCCGAGGGCGGAGGGCTCGGAGACGGACCCGGAGACGGGCCCGGCGTTCTCGGTCGGCTCCTCCTCGGCGGCCAGCGCCCGGCGGTCGACCTTGCCGCTGCCGGTCAGCGGGAGGGTGTCCAGCACCGTCCAGGCGGTGGGCACCAGATGGGCCGGGAGGCGCTCGGCGAGCTGTCGGCGCAGCGACTCGACGACCGGGCGGAAGCCCTCGGCGGCGACCACGAAGGCGGTGAGCGCGGCGTCCTCGCGGCCCGCGCGGCGCACCACCACGGCGGCCTCGGCAACCTCGGGCAGGCCGCACAGCGCGTGCTCGACCTCGCCGGGCTCGATCCGGTAGCCGCGCACCTTCACCTGGTCGTCCAGGCGGCCGTGGAAGTCGAGGACGCCGTCCGGCCGCCGGGAGACCAGGTCGCCGGTGGCGTACGCCCGGCCCAGGCCGGGGAGTTCGACGAACCGCTCGGCCGTCAGCCCGGGCCGGCCGAGGTAGCCGAGCGCCAGCCGTCCGGTCAGCCAGAGTTCGCCGCGGGTGCCGTCCGGGACGGGCCGGCGGTCCCGGTCGAGGACGGCGGCGCCGGTGCCGCCGAACGGGCGGCCGATCGGCACCGGGCCCGCGCAGTCGGCGGGCCGGACGCGGTGCAGGGTGGCGAAGGTGGTGGCCTCGGTCGGGCCGTAGCCGTTGACCAGTTCGAGCCACGGGTAGGTCCGCAGCACGGCCCCGGCGTGCTCGGCCGCGAGCGCCTCGCCGCCGACCACGATGTGCCGCAGCACCCCGAAGATCCGTGAGCCGCGCGCGGCGAGCTGGTGGAACAGGGCGGTGGCGAGCACGGCGTGGGTGACGCCGAACCGCTCGACGTCGCGGGCGAGTTCCTCCGCACTGGGGCGTTCGGCGGTCGGCACGGCGAGCGCGGCGCCGTTGGCCAGCGGGCCCCAGAGCTCCAGGGTGGAGAGGTCGAAGCCGGCCGAGGTGCGGACCAGCATCCGGTCGCCGGGCCGCAGCACGACCCCGTCGGCGGCGGTGACCAGCTCGGCGACGGCGTGGTGCGGCACCAGGACGCCCTTGGGGCGCCCGGTGGAGCCGGAGGTGAAGTAGACGACGGCGGCGGCGGCCGGATCGGGGTCGACCGGCGCCGGCCCGTGCTCGTCGTCGCCGGTCCCGCCGGGGCCGGTCTCGGTGAGCACCAGCGAGCGGTCCTCGGCCAGGTCGAGTTCGGCCAGCAGCGCCTTGTCGCCGAGGGTGAGCCGGACGGCGGCGTCGTCGAGCATCGCGGTGAGGCGCGCGGCCGGGTACGCCGGGTCGAGCGGCAGCACATGGCCGCCGGCCCACCAGACGGCGAGGTGGGCGACGGCGATCCGGCTGCCGCGGGCGCAGAGCACGCCGACGGCACTGCCGGGGGCGACCCCGCGGGCGGTCAGCTCGGCGGCCAACCTCCGGGCGTTGTCGACGAGTTCGCGGTAGGTCAGGGTGGTGGTGCCGTCGGTGACGGCGAGCGCCTCGGGGCGCTCGGCGGCCTGCCGGGCGACCAGCGCCGGGACGGTGGCGGGCGCGGCGGCGAGGTCGGCGGTACCGGCGGTGGAGCGGGAGGGAGTCATAGGAGGTCAGCCTTCCGGGCGCCCCGGCGGTGGGCCGGGGCGCCGTGCGACGGTGGGCGGGAGGGAGGGCGGCGGCCGGTCAGCCCGCGGCGGCGCCCGGACGGCGCTCGTCGACCAGCCGGGCCACCGCGCGCAGATCGGGCTGGCGCAGCAGCACCGGAGCCTTCAGCCGGACCCCGAACTCCTCCTCCAGGGCGGCGAGCAGCCGCGCGGCGGTGACCGAAGTCCCGCCCGCGTCCAGGAAGTTGTCCGCGGGGTCGAGGTCGGTCCGGCCGAGCAGGCCGGCGCAGATCCGGAGCAGCGTCCGCTCGGTCGGCGTGGCGGCCCCTTCCGCCCCGGCCCCGGCGGAGTGCTCGGCGCCCTGCTGGGCCTCGGCCTCCTCCGCCTTGAGCAGCGCGGCCCGGTCGATCTTGCCGTTGGCGTCCAGCGGGAAGCCGTCGACCAGCCGCAGCACGCTCGGCACCGCCTGCTCGGGCAGCCAGGGCCGGACCGCCGCCAGCAGTTCGGCGCCGTCCACCGGGCCGCCCTCGGTCACGGGCTGGGCGAAGGCGAGCAGTTGGACACCGCCGACCGGGGCCGGGCGGGCGACGACGGCGGCGCGCCGCACCCGGGGGTCGCGCTCCAGGGCGGCCTCGACCTCGGCCGGTTCGATCCGCACCCCGCTGACCTTGACCTGGTCGTCCAGCCGGCCGAGGAACTCCAGGACGCCGTCCGCGCGCATCAGCACCCGGTCGCCGGTGCGGTAGACCCGGTCGGTGCCGTCGAGGTCGTCGGGCGCGGAGACGAAGCGCTCGGCGGTCAGCTCCGCGTCCAGGTAGCCGATGGCCAGGCCCTGGCCGCCGATCCGCAGTTCGCCGGCCTCGCCGCGCGGCAGCGGGCGGCCGTTCTCGTCGGCGACCAGGACGATCGCGCCGGGGACGGGCCGGCCGATCGGCGGCGCCCCGGCGCCGTGCTCGGCACCCGGCGCCATGCTGTGCACGGTGGTGGTGACGGTCGCCTCGGCCGGGCCGTAGGCGTTGTGGACGGTCGCGGTGACGTCCGGACCGGGGGTGCGGCGCAGCCGGTCGCCGCCGACGGTGAGGTGACGCAGCGGCAGGTCGGCGGGCCACGGCCGGTCGAGGACGGGCTCGGCGAGCGGGGTGGGCAGCACGCCGACGGTGATGCCGGCGGTGCGCCACCAGTCGGTGAGCGCGGCCGGGTCCCAGCGGACGGCCTCGGGGGCGACGCAGAGCGCCGCGCCGGAGGTCAGACCGGCCCACAGCTCCATCAGGTGCGGGTCGAAGGAGACGCCGATGAGCAGGCTGTGCCGGTCGCCCGGGCCGAGGCCGGTCAGCTCGCGGTACCAGGTGAGCAGGGCGCCGAGCGCGGTCTGGCCGACGGCGACGGCCTTCGGCAGGCCGGTGGAGCCGGAGGTGAGCACGGTGTACTGGGTGCCTCTGGGGGCGCGGACGGCCTCCGCGCCGTCCGCGCCCGCGCCGTCCGCGGCCTCGGCGAAGGCGGCCACGATCCCGGTCGCGCCCGGGGCGGTCACCGGGTGGTGCCGGCCGTCCCGGTGGGCGGGCGGCAGCAGCGCCGGGTCCCCGATCAGGCAGACGGGGCGCAGCTGTTCGGCGACGGCCCGGAGCCGGCGCTCGCCGGGGCGCGGGCCGAGCGGCAGGTGGACGGCGCCGATCCGGGCGACGGCCAGGGTGGCGGCGACCAGGGCGGCGGAGTGGTCGAGGCAGAGGCCGACCAGGTCGCCGGGGCGGACCCGCCCGGCCAGCTGCCCGGCGATCTCGTCGGCGAGGCGGTCGAGTTCGGCGTAGCTCAGGGTGAGCGCGCCGTCGATCAGCGCGGGCGCGTCCGGGGTGCGGCGGGCCCAGCTGGTGAAGAGGTCGAGCACGGCGCCGTCGCGGTGCGGGCGGCCGTAGGCGACGGAGAGGCCGGGCAGAAGGCCGGGCAGGGGCCGGTCCTGGATGGTGGTCATGACGGGGTCCTCCGGACGTCGATGGATGGTCGGTACGGGTCAGCCCAGGCCCATGGCCCGGGCCACGATCACCTTCTGGACCTCGGAGGTCCCTTCGATGATGGTGGTCATCCGGACGTAGCGGTAGAGGTACTCCAGCGGGTGACCCCGCACCCAGCCCGTGGCGCCGTGCACCTGGAGCGCGCGGTCGACGGCCCGGACGGCGGTCTCGGAGGAGGTCAGCTTGGCGAGCGCGGCGTTCTCGGGCGCCTCGGTGCCCTCGTCGACGAGCCGGGCGCAGGCGAGGGTGAGCAGCTTGGCGGCCTCGACCTCGGCGCGGGTGCGGACCAGGTGGTCCTGGATGTGCTGGTAGTCGCCGATCGGCTGCCCGAAGGCCTGCCGCTCGCGGGCGTACTCGACGCCGAGCCGCAGCGCGTACTCGGCGATGCCGTCGCACATCGCGGCGACCACCAGCCGGCCCCGGGAGAGGCTGTCCATGGCGAGCCCGGTGGCGGCGCCGATGCCGTCCTCGCCGCCGATCACCGAGGCCGCCGGGGCGTGCAGCCGGTCGAGCACCAGCTCGAACAGCGGCTCCCCGGACATGCCCTCGTAGCGCTGGCCGATGCGCAGCCCGGGGTGGTCCATCGGGAGGACGAAGGCGGTGGCGCCGGCGGTCGGCCCGGCGCCGTCGCCGAGGTCGGTGGCGGCGACCACGAGCGCGAGGTCGGCCCGGTCGGCGTTGCTGACGAAGGTCTTGCGGCCGTTCAGCAGCCAGCCGTCGCCGTCGCGGACGGCGGTGGTGGTGAGCCGGAACGCGTCGGACCCGGCCTGCGGTTCGGTGAGCGCGAGGCAGCGGGTGCGCTCGCCGCGGACCAGCGGGACCAGATGGCGCTCGATCTGCTCGGGGGTGCCGTGCCGCAGCAGCGGGCTGGGCCCGTCGGAGCCGGCCAGCGCGTAGGGGGCGAGCGGGCAGCCGCTGCGCCCGGCGGCGTGGTGGAGCAGCACGACGGCGGTGAACGGCATGCCGGAGCCGCCGAGTTCCTCCGGGTAGTCGCCGGCGTAGAAGCCGAGGGCGGCGGAGCGCTTGCGGACGTAGGTCCGCAGGTCGGCCGGCGGCTGTTCGGCGGACTCCGCCAGCTCGGCGGCGAGCGGTTCGAGTTCGCGGCGCACGAAGCTCTCGAAGGCGGCCACGAGTTCGCGGTACTCGGCCTCCAGGACGGCGGACGGCGCGGAGAGGCCGGTGCCGGTGGCGGGGCGGGCGACGGGACGGGCGGCGGTGGGGCCGGGGGCGGTGAGGGTCACTGCTGGGCTCCGGTGAGGGCGCGGGCCTGGTCGGCCAGGACGGGGTGCTGGAAGAGGGTGCGCAGCGGGGGCCGGTTGCCGAGGCGCGGCTCCAGCCAGGCGGCGAGCCGGGCGGCGAGCAGCGAGTGGCCGCCGACCTCGAAGAAGTGCGAGTCCGGGGCGAACCGGTCGTGGCCGAGCACCTCCCGCCAGGCTTCGGCGATCATCAGCTGGGCGGGGTCGGTGAAGGCCGACGGGGCCGCCTCGGGCGGGGCGCCCACAGGTGCCTCGGCGGCCAGCCGGGCGAGGGCCGTCCGGTCCGGCTTGCCGCCGGGCAGCAGCGGCATGGCGTCGAGCGCGGTCCAGCTCGCCGGGACGAGTCCGGCGGGCAGCCGGCGGACCAGGGCCGCGTGCAGGGCGGCCTGGTCGGGCTGCGGGCCGCCGTCGAGGAAGCCGAGCAGGCGCGGTCCGGCGCTGTCGTCCCGGTGCAGCAGGACGGCGCAGGAGCGGCCGCCGAGTTCGGCGGAGGCGGCGGCCTCGATCTCCTCCAGCTCGATCCGGAAGCCGCGCAGCTTGACCTGGTTGTCCTGGCGGCCGAGGAAGCGCAGCTGTCCGTCGAGGTCGCGGTAGCCGCGGTCGCCGGTGCGGTAGACGCGCTCGCCGCCGAGGGCCGGGACGGCCGGGAAGCGGGTGCCGGTGACCTCCGGCAGGCCGAGGTAGCCGTCGGCCAGGGCCGCTCCCCCGACGGCGAGTTCGCCGACGGCGCCGGGCGGCAGCGGCTGGCCGCCGGTGTCCAGGACGTACATCCGGACGCCGGGGAGTTCGGTGCCGAGCGGGATCTCGGCGGTGTCGTCGGTCCCCTCGGCGGCCGTGTCCCCGGTGGCGGCGGCCGGGGCCAGCTCGGCCGCGGTGAGCTCGTGCACGGTGGAGGTGACGGTGGCCTCGGTGACGCCGTAGGCGTTGAGGACGGTGACGGCGGTGCCCTCGGTCAGCCCGCGCAGGGCGCGGGCCGGCAGCCGCTCGCCGCCGAGCACGAGCAGGCGCGGCGCCCAGCGGCCGTCCGCCAGTGCCTCGCGCAGGTCCTCGCGGACGGCGAGCGCGTAGCTGGTCGGCAGGTTGGCGACGGTGACGCCGCGGGCGGCCAGGACGGCGACCAGCTCGGGCCCGGTCGGGACCTCGCGCTGCGGCAGCACCAGGGCGGCGCCCGCCACCAGCGAGGGCAGCACCTCCTCCAGCGCCACGTCGAAGGACGGCCGGGCGAACAGCAGCACCCGGTCGGTCGGACCCAGGCCGTAACGGGCGGTCACGGCGGTCAGGTACCGGGCCAGCGCGGTACGGCCGACCAGGACCGGCTTGGGCACACCGGTGGAGCCGGAGGTGTGGATCACATAGGCGGCGCCGTCGAGCACGGCGGCCGGGCGGGCCTCCGGGAAGGCCGGGCCGTCCAGCAGGGCCGGGACGGTGTCGGCGGGCAGGGCGAGGGCGCTCTGCCGGGTGGCCAGCACCAGGGCCGGGGCGAGCCGTTCCAGCAGCAGGGCCAGCCTGGCCTGCGGGTCCTCGGCGGAGAGCGGGGCGTACACCGCGCCGAGGCGCAGACAGGCGAGCAGGGCGACGACGCTGTCGACGCCGCGCGGCAGCACGGTGGCGACCGGCTGCCCGGGGGTCACCCCCGCGGCGCGCAGGCGCTCGACCAGTTCGCCGACCCGGCGGTCGAGGTCGCCGTAGCTCAGCCGCTCGGAACCGGCGAGCAGGGCGAGCGAGGTGGGGTCGTGGACGGCGGCCGGGTCGAGGCCGGCCGGCTCGGGCAGCGCGTCGGCACCGGCGTCCGCGTGGGCGCCGACCGTGACGCCGGCCGTGACGGGCGCCGTCGCGGGCGCCGTCGCGAGGTCGGCGAGCAGGGCGTCCGGGCCGTCGAGGTAGCCGCGCAGCAGGTCGAGCAGCCGCTCGGAGAGCAGGGTGGCGATCCTCTCGCCGAACAGGTCGGCGTCGTAGTCCCAGACCAGGGTCATCCCGGCCGCGCCGTGCTTCTCGCCGACCACCCGGCGGTCGTCGGGCAGCAGGACGAGGTCGAGGTCGAAGCGGGTGGTGCCGGTGTTGAAGCCCTCGTAGAGCGAGACCTCCAGGCCGGGGGCCTGCACATCGGGCAGCGGCGCGTCGTGCGCGCTGAACATCACGCTGAACAGCGGGTTGTCGGCGCCGCTGGTGTGCCGACCGAGCGCGCGGGTCAACTCCTGGACCGGCACGTCCTGGTGGGGCAGCGCGCGGAACAGCACATCGGTCACCTCGTCCACCGCCTCGGTGCCCGGCGCGGCCGGGTCCAGCCGCAGGCGCAGCGGCACGGTGTTGACGAACATCCCGACGGTGCCCTCGAAGCCGGGCGGCCGGTTGCCGACGGCGGTGCCGACCATCAGTTCCTGGTGGCCGCTGTGCCGGCGCAGCAGTTCGGCGAAGAGGGTGAGCAGGGTGGAGAACGGGGTGTGGCCGTCGGACTTGGCCCGCTCGCGCAGCCGCTCGGCGAGGTCGGCGCCGATCGACTGGCGCAGCTGGCCGCCGCGGTGGCGGCGGCCCGCACCGGGGCGGGCCAGGCCCGGCAGCGCGAGGTCGAGCGGGGCGTCCGCCAACTCCTGCTTCCAGAAGGCGAGTCCGCTCTCGCGGCCGGCGTCCCGGACGGCCTCGGCGGCGTGCACGTGCTCCTCGTAGGAGGGCGCGGCGGGCAGGGTGACGGCGTCGGCCTCGCCGAGGACGTGGGCGCGGTAGACGGTGAAGAGGTCGCGCAGCAGGATCGCGAACGAGTGCCCGTCGTGGATGAGATGGTGCTCGACGTGGATCAGCCGGTGGTGGTCGTCACCGATCCGGACCAGGTGCCAGCGCAGCAGCGGGGCGTCGGTGGTGTCCAGCGGCTCCTCGGCCTCGGCGGCCAGCAGGGTCCGGAACGCGGCCTCGGGGTCGACCCCGGTGCTCAGGTCGCTGGTGCGCAGCCGCGGCTCGGTCCGGGCGCCGACCCGCTGGAGCGGCAACCCCTCGGCGCGGGTGACCAGTTCGAGCCGCAGGCCGGGGTGGTGGGCGAGCACGGCGGTGAGGCCGGCCCGGAGCGCGTCGGTGTCGAGCGGCCCCCAGAGATCGAGGGCGGCGGTGAAG
Source organism: Kitasatospora sp. cg17-2 (assembly GCF_054031055.1). Taxonomy (NCBI): domain Bacteria; kingdom Bacillati; phylum Actinomycetota; class Actinomycetes; order Kitasatosporales; family Streptomycetaceae; genus Kitasatospora; species Kitasatospora sp. cg17-2. The sequence goes on along the minus strand of NZ_CM132923.1, from coordinate 8,149,315 downwards.
TTGTAGGCGCGACTGCCGGGCTGCATCTGCTCGTGCAGCCAGACGATCTCCTGCGAAGAGGAGAGTGCGAACATGGGCAACTCCCAGGTGGTGTCGGGTTGTTGGTTCGGTTCGACGGCTCGGGGCGGGCGCTGTGGGGCCTGCCCCGGGGCCGGGACCCGCCGGGGGTGGTGGCGGGCCCGGCGGGGTGGGTCGGGGTGAGTCGTGGTGGGTCGGGACGGTCGAGGTGGGTCGGGACGGGTCGGGGTGGTCGTGCCGGACCGGCCGACCGGCGGGTGCGGCAGTCGGCGCGTGCGGCGGTCCGGGGCCGGAACGGCCCGGCGGGTCAGGCCCCGGCGCCCAGGTGGTGGCGCAGGGTCGCGAGCAGCGTCACGAAGGCCGCCTCCGCCGCGGCGTCCGCGTAGCGCTCGCGGTCCCAGGCCAGCCGGACCAGGAGGTCCTCGCCGTGCGAGGCGGAGACCGCGATCGGCGCGGCCAGCGGACGGCCCGCGAGGTGGACCTCGCGTCCGGCGGTCCCGCCCAGCACCAGCGGCGGCCTGCGGTGCAGGTCCTCGAAGGTGAGCAGTCCGTCGAGCGCGCCGGACCAGCTCGCCCCGGCGGAACGGGCCGCGCGCACCACCTCGTCGTACGGGGTGTCCGCGTGGTCGAGGTCGTCCCACCACTCGGCGCCGAGCGTGTCGAGCGGGCGGGGCGGGCCGGGCGGCGCGGGGTGGACCAGGGTGTTGAGGAAGCAGCCGAGCACGGGCGCGGTGTCGGCGGGGCGGCCGCCCCACGGGTAGCCGAGCGCGAGCACCCGGTCGCCGCCGTCGAGCCGGTGCGCGGCGGCGGCCACGGCGTCCAGCAGGGCCGGGAAGACACCGCTCCGGGCGGCGCCGGTGACCGCGGGCAGCCGGTCCACGGCCATACCGGTCGACCGGGCCGCCCCGGCCGGACCGGTCCCCTCCGGGGCGTCGGCGAGGGCGCCGAGCCGGGCGGCCCAGTGGCGCTGGGCGGCCTCGCCGGCCGCCCGCGCCTCGGCGTCCAACTGGCCCTCCACCGCGGCCCGGTAGGACTCGACGGCCTCGGCCCGCCCCGCGCCGGGGAGATCCTCGCCGCCGTCGGCGTCCGCGTAGGCGGCGCCGAGCCCCTCGGTGACCAGGCCGAGCGACTGCTCGTCGCAGGCGGCGTGGTCCAGGGCGACGGCGAGCAGTTCCTCCTCGTCCCGCGGTCCGGCCGCCAGCAGCAGCCGCAGCGCCGGTCCGTCGGTCGGCCAGTCCAGCAGCGCCCGCAGCAGCGCCGCCCGGGCCGGCCCGTCCGGCTGCCCGGCCCCGGCGGCCCGGTCGGCTTCTGCCCCGGACGGGTCCACCGGCACCCGGGCCACCTCGACGGAGGGCTCGCCGAGCCGCAGCACCGGCGTACCGCGCAGCACCGTGAACTCGCCGCACAGCGCCGGGTGCTGCCGGGCCAGCCGGAGCGCGGCGCGGCGCAGCCGGGCCAGGTCGACGGTGCCCCGGGGGAAGGCGAAGAACAGCGGGACGACGTCCGTCCGGGCCAGCCGGTCGCGGTGCCGGGTGATCAGGAAGCGGCGCTGGGCGCCGGTGAGCGGGAGCAGCGGCGCCGGGTCGGAGCCGGTCCCTGCGGCGGAGGCGAGGGACCGGTAGCGGGTGAGGTAGGCGGCCGTGATGCTGGAGTGCACGGGAGGGTCTCCGCTTTCGGGTCGGGGCGTCGGTGGGTCGGAGTGGTTCCGGGCCCGGTCGGGCGGCGCGTTCAGCGAGCCCTTCCGGCGTCGGCGGCGTCGCGCCCGGCAGCACCGTCGGCGGCGTCGCGCCCGGCAGCACCGTCGGCGGCCGGGTCGCCGTCCGCGGCGGGCGGCACGTCCGCCGTCGGTCCGTCGGCCGCGGTCCCGTCCTCCGGTGGCGCGGACGGCAGGTCCCGCAGCCCGCGCAGCGGCGAGAACAGCAGCGGCACCGGCACCACCAGGAAGCCCGCCGCGCAGAGCCAGAGCGCGGTGCGGGGACCGGCCTGCTCGGCGACGGCGCCGCCGAGCAGGGCGCCGAGCGGCAGGGTGCCCCAGACCAGGAACCGCATGGTGGCGTTCATCCGGCCGAGCAGCCGGGGCGGGCAGAGGCTCTGCCGGAAGCTCACCTGGGCGACGTTGTAGACCACGGCGCCGAACAGCACCGCCACCCCGCCGATCGCGAACAGCACCGCCCCCGCGCCCCCGTCCGCCAGCGGCCAGAGCAGCGCGAACGGGCCGGTGACCAGCGGGGCGAGCCAGATCAGCCGGGCCTGCCCGATCCGCGCGGCGAGCCGGCCCGCGCACAGCGCACCGGCGAGCCCGCCGACCGCCGAGGCCGACAGCAGCACCCCGATCGCGGCCGGCGAGAGGTCCAGCACCCGCACCCAGAAAACGGTCTGCACGGCCATCAGCACCGCGCTGAACAGGTTGGACGCCGCGGTGGTGGCGGCGATCACCCGCAGCAGCGGGTGGCCCAGCACGAACCGCAGCCCCTCGGCGACCTCGGCGCGCAGCGAACGCCCGGGCTCGGGCTCGGGCAGCCGCTCCTCGGCCCGGATCCGGGAGAGCAGGGCCGCCGAGGCGAGGAAGCCGAACGCGTCGGCGACGATCGCCAACGGGGCGCCGAGCAGTTGGACCAGCCCGCCGCCCAGGCCGGGCCCGGCGATCTGCGCCGAGGACCGGACCGTCTCGATCGCCCCGTTGCCCGCCACCAGACGGTCGCGCGGCAGCAGCACCGGAAGGAAGGACTGGTGGGCGACGTCGAAGAAGACCGTCGCCACCCCGGTGACCAGGGCCACCAGGTAGAGCTGGAGCAGGCCGAGCACGTCCAGCGCGGCGGCCACCGGGATCGAGCCGACGGCGAGGCAGCGCAGCACGTCGGCGCGGACCAGGACGGGCAGCTTGCGCATCCGGTCCAGCCAGGCGCCGGCGGGCAGGCCGACCAGGAGGAAGGCGGCGGTCTCGGCGGCGGTCAGCAGACCGACCTGGAAGGGCGTGGCATCGAGTTCCACCACTGCCACCAGGGGCAGTGCGACCAGGGTGACCTGACTTCCCGCCTGCGCCGCGACGGCCCCCGAGAGCAGGAGGCGGAAGTCGCGGCGGGCCGACGGACCGGTACTGGGCAGGTGAGGCGTTTCGTTCATCAGTACGACCCTCGGTTACCGATTCGCTACAGGGCAACCGGCTGGCCGGATTCCGGCCCCCGCCCGAATCGGCCTGATACCGCCGCTCGCTCAGCCTTCCCTCACCTGCCGCTTATCCGGCCGCGACCGGCCGGAACAGCCGCTCGCGGGCACCACCAGCGGCGTCGCGCCGACCGGTCTTCCCGTTCGGGATGTCCACTCGGGTGTCCGCTATTCGGACCGTGGATTTCAGCCAGCGGACGGCCGCACTCAACTTGGCCGGAACGCAGGGAGTGCTGACTTTCTGTCACCTGGCGGTGGTGCGGCCGTGATATCGGCACACGCGCGCGGCCCCCGGACCGCCCCTGGAACTCAAGGGGTCGGTCCGGGGGCCGCGGGGCCTGCCGAAGGACGGGCGTCGGGCCCGAGGGGCTATCCGAGGACGGCGTCCGGGGTGCGGCCCGCCTGGGCCTGCTCGATCCGGGAGACCAGCATCGCGGCCAGCCGCCGGGTGCCCGCCGGGTCCACCGGACCGCCCTCGGTGGTGACGGTGGCGACCACCGTGCCGGCGCGCAGCACGATCGCCACGCCGTCCCGGCCCGCGAGGTCGCCCTTGAACGCGCGACTCTCCGTCCCCAGCAGGCCGATGTCGGCCGGGCCGTACTTGGTGGCGTCGGCGTAGGCGCCGTACGCCTCCTTGTAGCGGTCCTGGGCCTGCGCCCGGCCGGGCAGGGTGTCGACGCCGAAGCGCACCACCACCTCGCCGGAGGCGAACCTCGCGGTGCCGCTCAGCGGCTTGCCCTTGCAGGGCGCGGCGGCCGTGCAGGTCGTGGCGTGGTCGGCGGTGTCGACCCGCCGCTTCTCCTCCTCCCAGCCGGTCATCGCCTTCTGGTCGGGCAGCAGCAGGGCGAGCAGCGCGGAGTCGAGCAGCGCGGTGTCCGAGTCGGGCCCGGTGGCCGGCTGTCCGGCTCCGCCGGCTCCACCCGCTCCGCCGCCCGCAGCGCCCCCGGTGGCGGCCCCGGTCGTCGCGCCGGCGGTGCCGGAACCGGTACCGGCCGTACCGGCCGTCCCTGCCGTCCCCGCCGTCCCGCCGGACGAGCCGCCCGCCGCCGCTCCCGCAGTGGCCGCGCCCGCGCCGGCCGTACCGGCCGCCGGGGTACCGCCGGCCGCCGCCCCGCCGCCGGCCGGGTCGCCCGACGGCGTCGCGGTCCCGCTCCCGGCCGCCGCCGAGGGCGCGCCGGTGCCTCCGGTGGCCGCGTCGGCCGTCGTCCCGGGGCTCGCCGACGCGCCCGCCGTGCCCTTCGCCGCGTTCTCGGAGCTCGTCGAGCTCCCGGAACCGCAGGCGGCCAATGCCGCCAGCAGCGCGCCCGTCGCCGCCGCGGCGGCCACCTTCCGACCGGCCGTGCCCATGTGCGCCCCTCTCGTGTCCGTGGCCCCTCAAGATAGACGCGGCCCCGGCCGAACGGTTCCCCGGGGCCGCCACCCCTCGACCGCCACCTCGGGGAACGGCCGCGCCGGGCCCGGGCAGGGCGGTGCGGACAGGGCGCACGGGACGGACGGCTCAGCCGGGACCCGCCGGGTCGTTCCCGGGGGCGCCCGGCGGCAGCGGCTCGACGCCCACCACCCGGCTGATCCTGGTCGGCTCGACCAGCACCACCACCCGCCGCTCCCCCGGGACGACCCAGCCGTACCGCTCCACCCCCAGGTACCTGTGCGCCAGCCGGTCCATGTTCCGGTCCGCCTCCTCGCCCTCCACGAACCGCACCGCCCGCCCCCGGATCTGCACCCGGTCGTACGGGTCCCCGGGGTCGGCGAGCGACAGGCAGACCCGCGGGTCCCGCCGCAGATTGCGCTCCTTGACCCGCCCCACGGAGGTGTTGAACAGCAGCAGGTCCCCCTCCATCCCCACCCACATCGGGCTCACGTGCGGCGAACCGTCGGCGTTGACCGTGCCGACGTACCAGATGTGCCCTGCCTCGACCCGCTCACGGACGTCCTTCGAGATCTCGACCATGCGCCGAGTCTGCCCGCCCGCCCGGGCGCCAGTCCCTCCGCTCGTACACACACCTCACCCGGATCGCCCAGGGCACTCGGGTGAACACGCCCGGGACTCCACTCGAAGGGGTCACCCGCCGGGCCGGGGCTGCCGCCCTCCGGTGGCAGCGGGCGCCAGGGTGGTTGACGGTGAATCAGGCGCCCACTCCGCGAGTCCCCCGCCCGATGATGTGTCGGCGATCGCGGTACCGCGCCGGAAGGATCATCATCATGCGTTCTGCACGCACCCTGCTCGCCGGAGCAGCCGTCGCCGCCGTCCTCACCGTCGGTGCCCCGCTCGCCTACGCCGACGGGGCCGCCGACCAGGGCAAGAACCTCACCTGGCAGGAGAAGCAGGACAAGGCCGCCTCCCCCGACGGCCAGAAGACCTGGGACGAGAAGCAGAAGGGCTCCTCCGCCACCGAGGAGAGCAAGGGCTCCGAGGGCAAGGGCTCGGAGAGCAAGGGGTCCGAGGGCAAGGGGTCCGAGGGCAAGGGCGAGGAGAAGACCCCGCACGGCGGCGTGCACACCGGTGGCGGCGGGCTCGCGCTCTCCGGCGGCGGCCTCGCCTCCGGCGCGGTCCTGCTGCTCGGCGGCCTCGGGGCGGGCGCGATCGCGCTGCGCCGCGGCCGCCGCACCGCGGACGCCGCCATCTGACCGCGCGCCGTTCCCGCCGCCTCCCGGTCGTGACCCGCGCCCCGCGCGCCGGTCACGACGGGGGCGTGCGGGGCGGCGCTCCGCCGTGTCCGGCCCGCGGCACCCCGGGCCCGGGCCGCCGAGAGGAGTACGAGCGACGATGGCCGGTCTGATCCCGGGTACGTCCCGGCTGCTGCGCGCGGGAATGGGCGCGGCCGCGGTCGGTCTGCTGCTGATCTACAACTCGGTGGACAGCGTCCCGGCCGACGACGCGTCGGCCGTCGCGGCCGCGCCCCCGGCCGCTGCCGCGTCCGCCGCTCCGGGACCGGCCACGGGGGCGGCGGCGGCCACCGGCCCCGCCGCCCCGGCCTCCACCGCACCGGCGGGGGCGGCCGCGCCCGCCCCCGCCGCGCCGGTCAAGGCGGCGGCGCCGCTGAAGCGCTCCAAGCCGACCAGGCTGCGGATCCCGCAGCTCAACGTGGACGCCCCCTTCACCGAACTCACCCTGAGCCCCGCCGGCCAGCTCAACGCCCCGCCGCCGGACGACAAGAACCTGGTCGGCTGGTACCGCGACGGCGTCACCCCGGGCGAGCGCGGCGCCGCGGTGGTCGCCGGACACGTCGACACCACCAAGGGCCCGGCGGTGTTCCTGCTGCTCAGCCTGATGCTGCCGGGCAACAAGGTGGAGGTCCGGCGGGCGGACGGCACGGTCGCGGTGTTCTCGGTGGACGCCGTCGAGACCTTCGCCAAGGACGCCTTCCCCGACCAGAAGGTCTACGGGAAGACGCCCGACGCCCAGCTCCGGCTGATCACCTGCGGCGGCACCTACGACAAGAAGCGCCGCGACTACCTGGACAACGTGGTGGTCTTCGCGCACCTGGAGTCCAGCCGCAAGGCCTGAACCCCCGCTCCACGACGCACGCACCCACGACGCGGCCGCCGGTCCCCCTCGGAAGGGGACCGGCGGCCGCGTCGTTCCGGCGGACCGGGTCAGCCGCGCACCACGGCCTCGAAGGCGTGCAGGTACGGATTGACCGGGCGCACCTCCCGGACCTCCAGCCCGGCCTCCGTCATCAGCCGGACCATGCTCGCCTCGGAGTGCTTGGCGCCGCCGACGTTGAGCATCAGCAGGAGGTCCATGGCGGTGGTGAAGCGCATCGAGGGGCTGTCGTCGACGAGGTTCTCGACCACCACGACCCGGGCGCCCGGGCGGGCCGCCGCGACCACGTTCGCCAGCGTCCGGCGGGTGCTCGCGTCGTCCCACTCCAGGATGTTCTTGATGATGTAGAGGTCCGCGACGACCGGGATCGCCTCCCGGCAGTCACCGGGGACCAGCCGGGCCCGGTCGGCGAAGGCGCCGCCCTCGCGCAGCCGGGCATCGGCGCCCGCGACCACCTTGGGCAGGTCCAGCAGGGTGCCGTGCAGCGCCGGGTGCTTCTCCAGCAGGCTGGCGAGGACATGGCCCTGGCCGCCGCCGATGTCGACCACCGCGTCGATCCCGGTGAGGTCGAGGTAGGCCGCGAAGTCGGCGGCGGACTGCCGGCTGGAGGTGGTCATCGCCCGGTCGAAGACCTTGGCGGACTCCCCGCCGTCGCTGTGCAGGTAGTCGAAGAACTCCTTGCCGAACAGCTCGGGGAAGACGTTGCGGCCGGAGCGCACCGCCTCGTCCAGCTTCGGCCAGGCCTCCCACGTCCACGGCTCGGTGCACCACAGGGAGATGTAGCGGAGGCTGTTCGGCGCGTCCTCGCGCAGCAGCCGGGACATGTCGGTGTGGGTGAAGCGGTCGCCGTCGAGCTCCTCGAAGATGCCGTAGCAGGTGAGGGCGCGCAGCAGGCGGCGCAGCTGGCGGGGCTCGGTGCCGAGCTCGGCGGCGAGGTCGGTGACGGGGGTGGGGGTGTCGCCGAGCGCGTCGGCGACACCGAGCCGGGCGGCCGCGCGGACGGCGGCGGCGCAGGCGGCGCCGAAGACGAGCTCCCGCAGGCGCATGGCTGCCTGCGGGGTGGTGGCGGGTGCGGTGGTCATGGGGCCGGGTCTCTGCTTTCTGCGGGGGTCGGGGGGCGTGGGTTCGAGGACGCGCCCGGGGCGCGCGGGGTCGGAACCGGTCAGCAGCGGCCGGCCGGCTCGGAGACCGCGCACTGGTTGCGGGCGAAGGAGTTGTCGGTGCCGGTGTCGCGATCGGCGAGGTCGGCCGGCCCGTTGCCGAGCACGAGGTTGTCGGCGACGGTGTTGCGGGCGTTGGCCACCCCCACCACGCTGTGGACGAGCACGATGCCGCCGGAGAACGGCGAGGCGCCGACGTTGTCGCGGACCTCGTTCTCCGTCACCGAGGTCTCCTCGGCCCCGGTGAGCACGATCCCGGCGCCCTGGATGTGGTCGAGCCGGGGGTTCGGCGGGCAGTAGCGGTTGTTGGCGACGACCTGGTTGCGGGTCACCGTGAGGGCGCCGGCCCGGGGCACGCCCTCGTCGCCGACGACGAACACCCCGCCGCAGTTGCCGCGGATCCGGTTCCGCTCGACGCTCAGGTCGCGCAGCCGCCGGACGGTGACGCCGACCCGGTTGTCGGTCAGCAGGTTGGCGCTGACCAGGGTGCCGTCCGCGGAGAGGGCGCCGCCCTCGCTGTCGACCGAGTTGGCCAGGAAGACACCGGACTGGCCGTTGCGGGTGGACTCGTTGGCGGTGATCACGCCCCGGGTCGACTTCTCCTGGCTGATGCCCTGCTGGCCGTTGTCGTGCACGAAGGTGGCGCGCACGGTCAGGCCGGTGGTGCCGGAGGCGCTGATGCCGTTCTTGCGGAAGCCGGTGACGGCGAGCGCCTCGACGGTGACCCCGTCGAGCGGCCGGTCGTCGGTGCCGGCCACGCAGAGGCCGTGGCCGGCGGCCGCGCAGACGGCGGCCCCGTCGGCGGGCACGGGGGCGGACGCGTCGGCGGGCAGCAGCACGCTGTCCCGGCCCGCGCCGCGCAGGGTCAGGCCGGGCGTGGTGATCCGGACGCTGCCCCGGTACTCGCCGGGGAGCAGCTGCACGGTGTCGCCGGGCAGTGCCGCGTCGACGGCCTGCTGGATCGATTCGCCGGGCCGGACCAGGTGCAGGTCGCCGGCGGCGCGGGCGGGTGCGGCGCCGACGGCGGTCAGCACGGTGGTCAGGGCGGTCGTGGCGGCGGCGGTGGCCGCGGCGAGGTGGTGGACCCGTCGCGTGGGCATGAGTGGTGACCTGCTTTCTGACGCTCCGACGGCGGGGGCGCGCTCGCGGGGACGTCGGCACGATGACGCGGGGTGTTCGGGAGGTGACGGCCGGTGGGTGTCGGCCGAACCGACGCTAGGGGCGGGCGGCAGGCCCCGCCACCAGGGTTGGGCTGCCGGGCTGACGGGGCGTCGGCCGGTCGGGGGCACCGGCCCGGCCGACGGCGGACCGTCGTCGGCGTGCCATGCTCGGAGCCATGAGCACCAGCACCGCCGAAGCCGCCGCACCCGCCGCCGACACCGCCTCCGCATCCCCCACCACCGCCGGCCTCCGCAACCCGATCGGCGCCCATGTGCCGGTGGCCGGCCGGGGTCTGGCCGGGACCGGCCTCGCGTACGCCGGGCGGGTGGGCGCCGAGACGGTGCAGGTGTTCGTCGCGAACCCGCGCGGCTGGGCGACGCCGACCGGCAACCCGGCGCAGGATGCGGAGTTCCGCGCGGCCTGCGCGGAACGGGCGGTCCCGGCGTACGTGCACGCGCCGTACCTGATCAATTTCGGCTCGGACAATCCGGTGACCAGGGAGCGCTCGGCCGACTCGCTGCGCCACTCGCTGCGGCGCGGGCACGCGATCGGCGCGCTCGGCGTGGTGCTGCACACCGGTTCGGCGGTCGGCTCGGCCCCCGGCGGCGGCTCGCGGCGGGCGGAGGCGATGGCCCAGGTCCGCGAGGACGTGCGGCGGCTGCTGGACGAGCTCGACGCGCTCGGCGAGGACGCGCCGTGGCTGCTGCTGGAGCCCACGGCCGGCCAGGGCAGCTCGCTCTGCGCGCGGATGGAGGACCTCGCCGGGTACGTGGAGGCGCTGGACGGCCACCCGAAGGTCGGGGTCTGCCTGGACACCTGCCACGCCTTCGCGGCCGGCCACGACCTGGCGGCGCCGGGCGGCGTCCGGGCGACCCTGGACGCGCTGGTCGAGGCCGCCGGGCCGGGCCGGCTGCGGCTGATCCACGCCAACGACTCCGAGGACGCGGTCGGCGCCCGCAAGGACCGGCACGCCAACATCGGCGCCGGTCTGATCGGCGCCGAACCGTTCCGCGAGCTCTTCGAGCACCCGGCCACGGCCGGCGTCCCCCTGATCGTGGAGACCCCGGACCGCAAGCACGGCGGCGAGGGCGCCGGCCACACCCTCGACATCACCGCGCTGAAGCGGCTCCGCTCCCGCGCGACCGTCCCGCTGCCGGTGTGAACGCCCGCGCGACCGCCGCGCGGCCGGTGTGAACGCCCGCGCCTCCCGCAACGGCCGCGGCCCCGAGCCGGGTGGCTCGGGGCCGCGGGGTGGACGGCTGTCCCCGGATCAGCAGGTGACGGTGCCCCTGCGGAGGGCGTGGCCCCCGGTGTTGCTGTCGTCGGACCAGTAGACGGGCTTGCTGCCGCCCACGCACTCGGCGGCGCCGGCGATCGCGAAGCCCTCGTTGTTGAGGTTGGACATGCCGGTCGGGCGGTTGAAGATCGCGGTGGTGGCGAACACCCCGGAGGCGTTGACCTTCAGGGTGCGGTGCTGGCCGTTGCAGGTGTCGTCGCAGACCACCCACAGGCGCGAGGTCTGCGGCTCCCACTGGACCTCCATCACCCCGGCGAGGCCGGTGCTGATCGAGGCGACCTTGGTGAAGCTGCCGCTGTCCTGGAGGACGAAGCCGTGCACGGCGCCGGTGCCCTCGACCCCGACGAAGAACACCCCGCCGGTGTGGGCGGCGTACCCGGCCGGGTCGTAGGCCGCGCCGGTCGACTCGTCCTTGAAGCCGGCGGCGGTCAGCGCGCCGTCCGGCACCCAGGTGATGCCCTCCAGGCCGAGGTTGGAGCCGACCGCGGGCAGGCTCGCGGTGAGGTTCCACTCCTTGGTGGCGGTCAGCGTGCTGCCGGTGCCGCTCACGTCGTAGCGCAGCACGGACAGCCGGCTGGTGCCGGACGCGTCGCCGTTGCGCTCGCTGGAGACGAAGACGCCGCCCGCCGCCCCGGCGGAGGTGACGGTCACGCCCTCACTGTCGGGGCTGCCGGTGCCGCCCGGGAAGCGCAGCGTCTTGCCGCTGCTCCAGCCGGAGGCCGTGTCGGGGGTCCAGCCGCCGGAGCCGTCGGGGAGCAGGCGCCAGAGCTTGCCGGAGTTCTGCGCGCCCCACAGCACGCCGCCGTCCTGGTAGAGGCCGCTGAGGTCGGTCCCGAAGACGTTGGAGGCGTCGGCGGTGGCGATGCCGCTGCCACCGGGCCAGGCCACCGGGGTGCCGCCGCCGGAGCCGCAGCTGTTGGCCGCGCCCAGGGTGAGCTGGGCCTGGGCGAAGGCGCCGGTGCCGTCGGGACAGCGCGACCAGGACGGCGCGGAGTGGGTGCTCCAGGTGAAGCTGTCGACCAGGGTGCTGCCGTTCGGCAGGTACAGCCGGGCCTTGTCCGCGGAGCCGAGGCCGAAGGCGTTGTGGACGTCGAAGGCCTTGAACGCGCCGGCGGCGAGGGTGGTGCCGGCGGCGACCTTGTAGCTGGAGCTGTTGTTGTCGTCCTTGAGGACCCAGCCCGAGATGTCGACCGCGGCGGTGCCCTTGTTGACGAGCTCGATCGAGTCGTCGACGGATCCGGTGGTCACCACTTCGTTGATCCGGATGTCGTCGGCCGGCGCGGCCGCGGCCGGGGACACCCCGAGCACGCCGGTGGCCAGCACGGGGCCGAGGGCGGTGGCGAGGAGGAGGGCGAGGCTGCGGCGTCGACGCGGTGCGCGCGATGCGGTCACGATGTCCGTCCTGGGGGGAGGGGGAAGCGCTGACAGGGCGCCACCACCGTCCCGGCGGCCCGCCAACGGAGCGACGCCGGGAGGCGAGCGCGGTATGAACGACGGAAGAACCACGGCACGCCGGGACCACCCTCGCACCGTCCGCGCGCACCCGCCCCACCTGCCCCAGCGGGGGGGCGGGGCCGGAAGCGGCGTCAGGGGCGGGGGCGGGCCTCCGCCGGACGGGGGCTCGGGCACCGGTCGACACACGGTCGGCCGCCCGCCGGTGCCGCTCGGGCTGCCGGGTCCGGGGGCCGGTGCCAGGCTGGAGCGGACGATGCCGACGCGTGGTGCCGACCCGCGCCGTCGCAGCCCCGAGAACGGTGGTCCCCCGATGAGCCCGACCCGGAGACTGGCCGAGCTGCCGTGCGGACGCCGCAGCAAGTGGGTGGTGCTGGCCCTGTGGCTGGTCCTGCTGGTGGTGGCGGGCCCGCTGGCGGGCAAGCTCACCGACGTCGAGGACAACCAGGCGTCCAGCTGGCTGCCCGGCAACGCCGAGTCCACCCAGGTGCTCGACGAACAGCGCGCCTTCCAGCCGGTGGACACCGCCCAGGCGGTGGTGGTCTACGTCCGGGACGGCGGCATCACGCCCGCCGACAAGGCCGAGGCGGTCAAGGACGCCCGGGCCTTCGCCTCCGCCCCGCACGTGGTCGGCCCGGTCACCGGGCCGGTGGAGTCCGCCGACGGCCAGGCCCTGCAGACCATCGTGTCGGTGGACATCGGCACCGGCGGCTGGCAGGACCTCCGCCCGGCGGTGGACAGCCTGCGCGCCACCGCCGCCGAGAACAGCCTCGGCATGACCACCCATGTCACCGGCCCGGCCGGGGTCGGCGCCGACCAGGCCGAGGCCTTCGCCGGGATCGACTCCACCCTGCTCGCCGCCACCGTCGCCGTGGTGATCGTCCTGCTGCTGCTCACCTACCGCAGCCCGGTGCTGTGGATGCTGCCGCTGTTCTCGGCGGCCGGGGCACTGGTGGTCGCCCAGGCGGTGATCTACCTGCTGGCCGACCACGCCGGACTGACCGTCAACGCCCAGAGCGCCGGCATCCTCATCGTGCTGGTGCTCGGCGCGGGGACGGACTACGCCCTGCTGCTGACCGCCCGCTACCGGGAGGAGCTGCGCCGGCACGGGGACCGGCACGAGGCGATGGCCTTCGCCCTGCACCGGGCCGGTCCGGCGATCCTCGCCTCCTCCGCGACCGTGGTCGCCTCGATGCTCTGCCTGCTGGTCGCGGAGATGAACTCGACCAGCGGCCTCGGCCCGGTCTGCGCGATCGGCGTGCTGGTGGCGCTGGTCGCGATGCTGACCCTGCTGCCCGCGCTGCTGGTGATCCTCGGGCGCTGGGTGTTCTGGCCGGTGAAGCCCGCCTTCGGCACACCGGAGCCGACCCGTTCCGGACGCTGGGCGCACGTCGGCGAGTGGATCGCGCGGCGGCCGCGCAAGGTGTGGGTCGGCACCGGGCTGGCGCTGGCGGCCTGCTGCGTCGGGCTGGTCTCGCTGAACGCCACCGGACTCAGCACGGCCGGCAGCTTCACCGGGACACCGGACTCGGTGGTCGGCCAGCAGGCCCTGGAGGCGCACTTCCCGGCCGGCACCGGCGCGCCGCTGACCGTCGTCTCGGCGGCCGCCGAGAGCGGCGCGGTCCGCGAGGCCACCCGGGCGACACCCGGGATCGCGAGCACCACCGAGCCGACGTTCCACGAGGGGCGGGCGCTGTTCCGGGCGACCCTCACCGACCCGCCGGACAGCCAGGCCGCCAAGGACACCGTGGACCGGCTGCGGACCGCCGTGCACGCCGTGCCGAACGCCGACGCCCAGGTGGGCGGTTCGACGGCGGTGATCCTGGACGCCGGCCGGGCCGCGACCTCCGACAACCGGACCATCATCCCGCTGGTGCTGGGCGTGGTGCTGGTGATCCTCGCGCTGCTGCTGCGCGCGGTCACCGCGCCGCTGGTGCTGATCGCCACCGTCGTCCTCTCCTACGCGGCGGCACTGGGCATCAGCGCGTTCTTCTTCGAGCACGTCTTCCACTTCGAGGGGCAGGACAACTCCTTCCCGCTGTTCGTCTTCGTGTTCCTGGTGGCACTGGGGATCGACTACAACATCTTCCTGATGACCCGGGTGCGCGAGGAGGCCGTGCAGCAGGGCACCCGGCGGGGGGCGGTGGCCGGACTGGCCGCGACCGGCGGGGTGATCACCTCGGCCGGCCTGATCCTGGCCAGCACCTTCGCCGTGCTGGGCACCCTGCCGGTGGTGGGCTTCGCCGAGATCGGCTTCGCGGTGGCCCTCGGCGTGCTGCTGGACACCCTGGTGGTGCGCTCCGTCCTGGTGACCGCGCTGACCGTCGACCTGGACCGGCACATGTGGTGGCCGAGCGCGTTGTCCGGACAAGTTCCTCCGCCCGAGAAGGAGTTGGCCAGACAGCTTTAAGTTACCAATGAGTTCATATGGTTATCGTTCACTGTCTGGACGAGCGCCGCCCGGTCTCGCTTCACTGCGCACATGCCAACTCCCTCCACGCGCCGCCCCGACGCGCGCCTCGCCGCGGTGTGCACCGCTGCCGCCGCCCTGCTCGCCCCGCTCGCCGCCGCGCCGAGCGCCCTCGCCGCCCCCGCGGCGGGCAGCGCCGCCGCCGCTTCGCAGGGCACCGCCGCCGCGCTGCCGACGGTCGCGCCGCTCAAGGTGCTGACGTACAACATCTTCCTGATGAGCAAGAACCTCTACCCCAACTGGGGCCAGGACTACCGGGCCAAGGCCATCCCGGCCGCCGACGTGTTCCAGGGCCAGGACGTCGTGGTGCTCCAGGAGGCCTTCGACAACGCCGCCTCCGACGCCCTGGTGGCCCAGGCCTCGGCGCAGTACCCGTACCACACCCCGGTCGTCGGCCGCTCGACCAGCGGCTGGGACGCCACCTACGGCAGCTACAGCTCCGCCACGCCCGAGGACGGCGGGGTCACCCTGCTCAGCAAGTGGCCGGTCCTGCGCAAGGAGCAGTACATCTTCAAGGACGCCTGCGGGGCGGACTGGTGGTCCAACAAGGGCTTCGTCTACGCCGTGCTGAACGTCAACGGCGTGCGCACCCACGTGATCGGCACCCACCTCCAGTCCACCGACTCCGGCTGCTCGGCCGGCCAGCCGGCCACCGTCCGGGCCGCCCAGCTCAAGGCGATGAAGGCCTTCGTCGACGCCAAGAACATCCCGGCCGCCGAGCCGATCGTGCTCGCCGGTGACCTCAACATCGACTCGCACGGCAGCGAGTACCCGTCGCTGCTGACCAACGCGGGCGTGGCACCGGCCACCACCCGCGACGGCTGGGTCAACTCCTTCGACACCGCGGACAACTCGATCGCGGCCTACCGCTACCCCGGCGAGCCGAAGGAGGACCTCGACTACGTCCTCTACCGCGCCGACCACGCGCGCCCGGCCGCCTACACCAACTCGGTGGTCCGCTTCCACAGCGCGCCCTGGACGGTGAGCAGCTGGGGCACCAGCTACACCTACAACGACCTGTCCGACCACTACCCGGTCACGGCGGGCTGAGCCTCCGGCTCCGCGCGGCGGTCCACCGGGGTCAGCCGGCCCCGGTGAACCGCCGGTAGGCGGCGGCCAGTCCGGCCTCCAGCGGGCGGCCGCGTACCGTGATGCCGGAGGGGCCCAACTCGTCCAGGGCGGTGGGCGTTCCGGCCTGCTCGGGGTCGACCGGGGTCGGCACCCGGCCGCGCCAGTAGACGTCGAGCAGCTCGGCGAGCGGCCGGTCGGCGCCGCGGTCCGGGCGGTACTCCGGCGGGCGTTCCGAAGGGGTCACAGCGGTCACACTCCGATCGAGTCGGCGGACAGGGTGAGCAGCTCCCGCAGCCGCTCGGCCGGGAGTTCGGCCAGCCACTGCTCGTCGGCGCCGAGCGCCGCCTCGGCCAGGGTCCGCTTGGCGGTGAGGAGTTCGTCGATCCGCTCCTCGACCGTGCCCGCGCAGACCAGCCGCCGCACCTGCACGTCCCGGCGCTGCCCGATCCGGTGCGCGCGGTCGGTGGCCTGGTCCTCGACCGCCGGATTCCACCAACGGTCCAGGTGCACCACCTGGTTGGCGGCCGTCAGATTGAGCCCGGTGCCGCCCGCCCGGAGCGACAGCAGGAACACCCGCGGCCCGGCCGGCGACTGGAAGCGCTCGACCATCTCGTCCCGGCGCCCGCGCGGCACGCCGCCGTGCAGATAGAGCACCTCCTCGCCCAGCTTCCGCCGCAGGTAGGGCCGGAGCATCGCGCCGAACTCGGCGTACTGGGTGAACACCAGCGCCCGGTCCCCCTCGGCCAGCGCCTCCGTCAGCAGTTCGACCAGCCGCTCCACCTTGCCCGAACGCCCGGCCACCGCCGTGCCGTCGTGCAGCAGCTGGGCCGGGTGGTTGCACACCTGCTTGAGCCGGCCGATCGCCGCCAGCACCGCGCCCTTGCGCTCCACCCCGCGCAGTCCGCCCAGCCGCTCCAGCAGATCGGTCACCACCGCCCGGTAGAGCCCGGCCTGCTCGGCCGTCAGCGAGCAGCTGACGGTGAACTCCTGCTTGGCGGGCAGGTCCTGGACGATCTGCGGATCGGTCTTGCGGCGGCGCAGCAGGAACGGGCCGGTGACCCGCCGCAGCCGGGCCGCCGCGTCCACGCTGCCGGTCTGCTCCACCGGGTTGGCGAACCGCTCCCGGAACGACTCCGGGCTGCCGAACAGCCCGGGGTTGGCGAAGTCCAGGACGCTGTGCAGATCGGCCAGCCGGTTCTCCACCGGGGTGCCGGTGAGCGCGATGCGCGGGCCGGAGCGAAGTGAGCGCAGCGCCCGGGACTGGCGGGCCGAACGGTTCTTGATGTGCTGCGCCTCGTCGGCGACGATCCGCCGCCAGTGGATCCGGCGCAGTTCGGCGGCGTCCCGCTGGACCACGCCGTAGGTGGTGATGACCAGGTCGGGGAGGTCGGCGGGGTCGGCGGAGTCGGCGGGGTCGGCGGAGCCATCGGAGCCGTCGAGGCCGAGGCCGAGGCCGGTGCCGGGCGCGTCCGGGGCGGGCGCGGTGCGGTCGGGGCCGTGGTGGACGTGCACCCGCAGACCGGGCGCGAAGGCGGCGGCCTCCCGGCGCCAGTTGCCGACCAGCGACATCGGACAGACCAGCAGCACCGGTCCGCGCGCCCCGCGCTCCCGCTCCAGCGCGAGCAGGGCCAGCGTCTGCACCGTCTTGCCGAGACCCATGTCGTCGGCCAGGACGGCGCCGAGGCCGAGCCGGCCGAGCGCGTCCAGCCAGGCCAACCCGCGCCGCTGGTACGGGCGGAGGGTGCCGGTGAAGCCCTCGGGCAGCTCCGGGACCCGGTCCGCCGGACCGGGCCGGCCGGCCAGCAGGTCGCCGATCGGCCCGGCCGCCCGCACCTCGGTGACCGGCAGGCCGTCCACCACCGCGCCGTCGTCCACGGCCAGCCGCAGCAGTTCGACCGGCGCCATGGTGCCACTGCCGTGCTCGGCCAGAAACCTTACGGCGATGGCGAGTTGGGCCTGGTCCACCTCGACCCAGCGGCCCCGCAGCCGGACCAGCCCCTGCTGGGCGGCGGCGAGGTCGGCCAACTCCCGCTCGGTCAGGGTGATGTCGCCCAGGGCGAGCCGCCACTCGAAGTCCAGCACGGCGTCCCGGTCGACCTGCGCGGTGCGCCGCACGGCGGCCGGGCCGTCGGCGGGCGCGCCCGCCGTCAGCACCAGGCCGAGCCGGGGGCGGCGCTGCCACCAGGCGGGCAGCAGCACGCCGAAGCCGGCGGCGGTGAGCGCGGGCGCGTCCTCGCGCAGGAAGCGCAGGGCGCCGGCCCGGCCGAGCCGGGCCTCGGTGGGGAAGGTGCCGGTGAACAGGGCGCGCAGCTCGGGGGCGACCCGGACGGCGCGGGCGAGCTCCTCGCGGAACGCCTCGGCCGGATCGCCGGCCCCGGCGGGGACGGCGTCGGCCAGGGCCTCCCGGGCCGGGTCGCGGGAGCCGGGGCGCAGGGCGGCGGCCGGGACCACCAGGGACGGCCGGTCGACGGCGCGGACCAGCAGGTCGAGGCACCAGGAGTCGGCGGCGTCCGGGTCCGTACCGTCGTCGATCGCCGGGCCGGCGACCTCCGGGTCGGCGTCGTGGCCGAGCGGTTCGGTGAGCCGGAAGTCGAGCCGCAGCGGCCCGTCCGCCGGGCGGGCCGTCTGCCAGACCGCGAGCCGTTCGGGCAGTCCGGCGGGCGGCGCCTGGCCGAGCCGGCCGTCCGGGGAGTGCAGGGCGGCGAGGAACGGCTCGGCGGGCGGGTCGAGATCGGCCAGGGCGACCCGGGCCTCCTGGTCGACCAGGGCGTCGAGCACCCCGGTGAACAGCTCGGCGGCGGTCGGCGGCGCGGTCAGGTCGGGCCTGCCGGACGTACCGGGCGGGCCGGACCGGCCGGATGCACCGGGCCTGCCGGGCGGGCCGTCGGCGGAGGCCGGCGCCGGGTGCTCGGCCCGGCACACCGGCGGGCAGCCCGCGACCAGCGCGGCCGCCTCCCGGCGGGCCGGCGCGTCCGGCGCGGGCCGCCAGCGGGCGTACCACTCCCCCGCCTCCTCCACCGGCACCGGCAGCAGCCGCCCCCGCCCGACCAGCCGCCAGGCCAGATCGTGCACGGCGGCCAGCCAGCGCACCGAGGCTCCGTACGCCAGCTCGGCCGGTGTGCCGTCCGGCAGCTGGACGGTGGCACCCGGCCAGTGCGGATCGTGCAGCGCGCCGAGCAGCTGGGCGGCCTGGGACCGGTCGAAGAGCAGCGCGGGCACCCGCCACGGGCTCAGCCCCACCCCCCGCGAGGTGGCTCCGACCGGCAGGTCCGGCGACGGCACGGGCCGCCCGCCGAGGCTGGGCAGCAGCAACCCCGTCCACCGCTCGCCGGCCTGCTCGGCCAGCCACCCCAGCCCCGGCCCGACCGTCCCCAGCAGCCGCGCAACCTCCCCGGCCGGGCAGGCGAACGGGTGCGCCGTCCCGCCCCGGCCGGCCCGGTCGCCGGGCTCGTACGCATCACCCCGGTGGACCGCCGCGTCCTCCGCCCAGACGGCGAGCCGGCCGTCGGCTCGCCAGAGCGCGTGCAGGGCGTACATCGGCGGGCGGCACCTCTCCACGGGACGGGTCTCCCACCTTAGGCGGTGCCTCCGACAGCGCCCGGTGAGGGCACCTGACCTGCGGCGCGGCGGCCGCGGCTGTCGGCTGTCGGCTACCGGAAGGTGCGACGCAGGTGACCGGTCAGGGCGGCGGGGGTCGGGGCGGGCAGCCGGGTGCCCAGGTAGCCGTCCGGGCGGACGAGGAACGCCTCGCCGTCGGCCGGTGCGTAGGCGGCGCGGAACGAGCCGGCGGCGTCCCGCGCGTACGGCAGCAGCAGCCCCTCCGGCGGCGCCGGGGCGTCCCCGGCCAGCAGCACGTGCACGTCCAGCAGGCCGTGCGCCGCCGCGCGGGCCGCGTCGGCGAGCGCGTGCAGGTGCTCCGCCCGCGCCGCGCCGTCGGCCCCGGCGCCCGCGTACAGCAGCAGCGCGTGGTGCGGACGGGCCCGCAGCAGGTCGAACAGCCGCTGGGGGAAGGCGGTGAGCGGCCGTTCCAGCCCGGTGCAGTCGGGTGCGCGGTCCCCGGCCCGCGGTCCGGCTCCGGTCGCGCCGCCCTCGTCACCGAGCGGTCCGCCCCGGTAGTTCACCAGCAGCTGGGCCTGGCGCAGCAGCACCGTGGTGAGGTCGTCGGCGTCCGCCTCGCCCCGGGCGTGCCGCACGGTGCGGCCGACCACCTCCGCCCCGACCGGGTGGCGCTCGGCGTGGTAGCTGTCGAGCAGCCCGTCGGCGGCGGCCCCGCGCAGCGCGAGCGCGAGCTTCCAGGCCAGGTTGTAGGCGTCCTGCACGCCGGTGTTCAGGCCCTGGGCCCCGGTGGGCGGGTGGATGTGCGCGGCGTCGCCGGCCAGGAACACCCGCCCGACCCGGTACCGGTCGGCCAGCCGGTGGCTGATCCGGAAGACCGAGGACCAGCGCAGCGCCCCCGCCGTCGCGGGCCGGGGCGAGAGGCGGTCGAGCACCGCCTGGATGTCCGCCAGATCGGGCCCCCGTCCGCCCGCCAGACCGTGGGTGACCTCCCCGGCGGCCGCGCCGTCCGCCGCGTCCTCCGGACCGGACGGGACCAGCATCGACACCCGGTAGCGGCGGCGCCCCGGCAGCGGGATGCAGACCAGCACGTCGTCGGGCGCGCCGTCCCCGGTGCGGCGCAGGCAGCGCACGCCGTAGCCCCCGGGCAGGTCCCAGTCGACCTCGACGTCCCCGAGCATGTACCGCTCCGGGAAGGCGTCGCCCGCGAAGTCGACGCCGATCGCGCGGCGCACCCGGCTGTGCGCACCGTCGCAGCCCAGCACGTACCGCGCGTGCAGCACGGCCGAACCGTCCGGGGTCGCCAGTTCGGCGCGGACGCGGTCGTCGTCCTGGTCGAGGCCGAGCAGCTCGGTTCCCCGCTCGACCCGCGTCCCGAAGCCGGCCAGGTGCTCGGTGAGGAGCCGCTCGGTGGTGTCCTGCGGGAGCGCGGCGAACCGGTAGGGCACCTCGGCGGGCAGCTCCAGCTCCAGCCGCGGGCCCGGTTCGCCGTCGACGAAGCTGAGCTGGCCGAGCAGCGGCACCGCCTCGTCGAGGACCCGGCCGACCAGCCCCATCGCCTCCCACACCTCCAGGGTGCGGGGCTGGAGGCCGACGGCCTTGGCGTACGGCTGCGGCCGGTCCAGCCGGTCGACGATCCGGCACCCGACGCCCCGGCGGCGCAGTTCGGCGGCGGCCGTCAGCCCGACCGGTCCGGCGCCCACGACCAGGACCTCCGTCTCGGTGTCGTCCATGAACCGTGCTCCTCGGTCCCCGAGCCGTCCCCCTCCCAGCCTGCGCCGACCGTCCGGGGCCCCGCCAGTCGTGCCGCCCGCGCGGCGGCCCCGCGACCGCACCTGGCGAACGGTCGCGTCCGGACTTCCCGCTTTGCCTCAGCTGACCGAGTTCCGCACCCGGTGAGGTGATTCGCTCGACCTCGACGGCGCGGGGAACCGACCGCGCCGGAGGACCGATCGAGGGAGCAGTCATGGGCAGGGAGTTGTCGAAGAACGACATCGTTCGCCAGGTGCGGAGCGACTCGCGGATCCGGGTGCAGGTGGAGGCGGAGGTGTCCCTGGACGACGTGGTGCGACTGCTGCGCCGGCTCTTCCTGGGGGACGCCGCGGCCGACGCCATCGAGGCGGCCGCCTTCACCCTCTACCACGACTGACCGGAGCGGGACCGGCGGGACCGACGGGACCGGCGACAGCCGGCCGAGGCGCCGGACCCGTTCGGCGTAGCCCCCTGATGCCTCATCTGACATGCGCGGCAAGGGATTTGCCCCTACGTTGCCTTGCGAGGGGGTCACCGAAGGAAAGGCGAAAACTCCATGGCCGGCAAGTTCGAGCTGTACACCGACGACAGTGGCATGCACCGGTTCCGACTCAAGTCGAGCAACGGGACGATCGTGGTGACCGGCGACCCGCAGGAGAACCGGGACGACTGCCTCAAGAGCATCGAGTCGATCCGCAAGCTCGCGCCCTACGCGGAGCTGAAGGAGGCGGCCGCCGGAGCGGCCGGAGCGGCTCGTTGACGTCTCGGTGACGTCGCGCTGATGCCCCACGGAGGGCTGGACGCGGGTCGGCGGCACAATTCGCCGACCCGCGTTCGTTTGTACGACAGATCCCTTTGGCCGCCTGCACGCCGGACCCGGACAGAACACTGGCATGCGTGTCGTCATCGTCACCGAGTCCTTTCCCCCCGAGGTCAACGGCGTCGCCCACAGCGTGCTGCGGACCGCCGAGCACCTGCTGCGCCGGGGGCACCAGCCGCTCGTCGTCACCCCGGCACCCGCGCGCGGCGCGCAGAGTCCCGCGCACACCTTCGGCGCCGGCGGCGTGCCGGACGAGCTGCCGGTGGTGCGGGTGCCCTCCGTCCCACTGCCCGGCTACCCGCAGGTCAGGATCGCGCTGCCGAGCCGCCGGCTGGCCGCCGCGATCCAGGGCCACCGGCCCGACCTGGTCCACCTGGCCAGCCCGTTCGTGCTCGGCGCGCGCGGCGCGCAGGTCGCCGCCCGGCTCGGCCTGCCGGTCGTCGCCGTCTACCAGACCGACCTCGCCGGGTACGCGCACGCCTACCGGGCCGGGCGCGGGCTCGGCGAGGCGGCCGCCTGGCACCGGATCCGCAGCGTCCACGGCCTCGCCGCCCGGACCCTCGCGCCGTCCACCCCCGCCGCCCAGGACCTCACCGCGCACGGGGTGTCCCGGGTCCAGCTGTGGCCGCGCGGCGTGGACTCGGCCCGTTTCCACCCCCGCCACCGCGACGAGGCGCTGCACCGGGCGCTCGCCCCCGGCGGCGAGGTGCTGGTCGGGTACGTCGGACGGCTCGCCCCGGAGAAGCGGGTGGACCTGCTGGCCGAGACCGCGACCCTGCCCGGCGTCCGGGTGGTGGTCATCGGTGACGGGCCCTCCGCTCCCGGGCTGAAGGCCGCCATGCCGGGCGCGGTCTTCCTCGGCCGGCGCACCGGCGAGGAACTGGCCCGATGTTTCGCGACCCTGGACGTGTTCGTGCACACCGGGCCGCTGGAGACCTTCTGCCAGACCATCCAGGAGGCGATGGCCAGCGGGGTCCCGGTGATCGGCCCGGCCGCCGGCGGACCGCTCGACCTGGTGGCGCACCACCGCACCGGCCTGCTCGTCCCGCCCCGCGACGGCGCGGCGGTGGCCCGGGCGGTGACGGCCCTGGCCGGGGACGCGGAGCTGCGGGCGGCGTACGGGCGCGCCGGGCGGGCGGAGGTGACGGCGCGCACCTGGGAGGCGGTCGGGGACCTGCTGCTGCGGCACTACGCCGAGGTGCTGGCGGAGCACCGCGGGGCGACGGTCGCGGACGTCGTGCTCCCCACCCCGACGGGCGCCGACGCGGCGGCCGGGGTCGCGGCCGCGCCCCGGACCGCAGACCCCGTCCCGCCGCTGCTCACGGCCCCGGTCCCGCCGCCGGCCGCCCCTCCGGCCGCCCCTCCGACCGCCCCGCTGACGGAGGAACTGCCCGCATGACCACCGGCCCGCTCCGGATCGTCCGGGTGGCCAACTTCGTCACCCCGGTCTCCGGCGGACTGCGGACCGCCCTGCGCCACCTCGGCGCGGGCTACCGCGCCGCCGGGCACACCCCCGTACTCGTCGTGCCCGGGGAGCGCCGCGCCGTCGAGGAGGACGAGCAGGGCCTGGTCGTCACCCTGCCCGGCCCCGTGCTCCCCGGCAGCGGCGGCTACCGGCTGCTCACCGACCGCCGGGCGGTGGCCGCCGAACTCGAACGGCTCGCCCCCGACCGGCTGGAGGTCTCCGACCGCACCACCCTGCGGTGGACGGGCCCCTGGGCCCGGCGGCACGGCGTGCGCTCCGCGATGGTCTCGCACGAGAGCGCCGTCGGACTGCTGCGCACCTGGGGTCTGCCCGGCCCGGTCGCGGGGTCCGTCGCGAACCGGCTCAACGGCCGGACCGCCCGGTCCTACGACACGGTGATCTGCACGACGGACTGGGCCGCCGCCGAATTCCGCCGGCTGGGCGTGCGGAACCTCGCCCGCGCCCCGCTCGGAGTGGACCTCGCCACCCTGCGCCCGCCGGACGACGACACCCGGGCCGCCGAACGCGCCCGGTACGCGGAACCGGACCAGGTACTGCTGGTGCTCTGCTCCCGGCTCTCCACCGAGAAACGCCCCGAACTCGCGCTCGACGCCCTGGAGGCGCTCCGGTCCACCGGGCCCGGACCCGGCGCCGTGCTGGCGGTGGCCGGCACCGGGCCGCTGCGCTCCCGGCTCGCGGCCTCGGCCGCCCGACGCCGGCTGCCCGTGCACTTCCTCGGCCACCTGGCCGGGCGGGCGGCCGTCGCCCGACTGCTCGGATGCGCGGACGTGGTGCTCGCGCCGGGACCGGTGGAGACCTTCGGCCTGGCCGCACTGGAGGCGCTCGCCTGCGGCACCCCGGTCGCGGTCAACCGGGGCTCGGCCCTGCCCGAACTGGTCGGCACCGCCGGGGTGGCCGCCGAGCCGACCGGCGCGGGGTTCGCGGAGGCGGTGCGCGAACTCCTCGCCCGACCCGAACCGGCCCGCCGCGCCGCCGCCCGCGACCGGGCCGAGCGCTACGGCTGGCCGACGGCGGTCGCGGCCTTCCTCGCCGCGCACGGGACGGCCCCGGTCACGGCCGACTGAGGCACCGGCCGGGCACGGGCGGGCACCGGGGGCGGCCGAACAGCAGGACAGCGGGACAGCGGGACAGCAGGACAGCGGGCAGCAGGCAGCAGGCAGCAGGCAGCAGGACAGCGGATCCGCACGACAGCGACAGGGAACGGCCGGGCCGGACGGTCCGGGAACGGTGGGAGGTGCGATGAACACGATCGCGGCGGTGGACGGGGACGGCGGAGGCGACACCGTACCCGGTGCCGCACGGGGAGCGGCCCGCCCGGGCGGGCGAACGACCGGCGAAGCAGTGCGCTTCGTCGCCCTCGGCGACTCGCTCACCGAGGGCATCGGCGACCCGATCGCCGACGGCTGGCGCGGCTGGGCGGCCCTGCTCGCCCGGTCGCTGGCCCCGCCGCAGACCGGGGTCGAGTTCACCAACCTCGCGCGCAGCGGCGCGCTCACCACCGACCTCGCCGCCGAGCAGCTGCCGGCGGCCCTCGCGCTGCGCCCGCAGTTCGCCGCCGTGGTGGCGGGCGGCAACGACACCCTGCGGTCCGGCTTCGACGTCGAACGCACCACCCTGGCCCTCGACACCGTCCTCGGCCGGCTCACCGACAGCGGCGCCGTGGTGCTGACGGCCTGCCTGCCGGACCCGGGTTCCCTGCTGCGGCTGCCCCGCCCGCTCGCCCGACCGCTCGCCCGTCGGATGCGCGCGGTGAACACCGTGGTGCACGCACTCGCCGTCCGCCACCGGGCCGTCCACCTGCACCTCGCCGAGCTGCCGTGGACGGCGGAGCGCCGACTGCTCAGCGTCGACCGCCTGCACCCGAGCGCCGAGGGCCACCACCTGATCGCCCGCGGGTTCCACGACCTGCTCGCCACCACCGACCACCCCCTCGGCCCCGCCCCCGCCCCCGAACCGGCCGAGCCCGCGCCCGGCACCCTGGCCGACCTCTGGTGGATGGCCACCCGCGGCACCCGCTGGGTCCTCGACCGCAGCACCGACCTCCTCCCCGGCCTGCTGGCCCTCGCCGCCGTCGAGGGCTGTGCCCGCCTGCGCGGCACCACCGACCGCCAGGACCACCGCATGACCCAGGCCACCACCACCGCCCTCGCCGCGCTCGCCGGGCCCGGCTCCGACCGGGGGCAGCCGTAGAAGCCTCAGGAGGCGCGACTCTCCGTGAACGGCTCGCGCGGCACGACCTGGACCACCCCGGGCCACCGGTACGAGGGCGGGCTCGATGCCGTCCTCACCATGCGCGGGCTTCGGGCCGGATCCTGGGCAGGCTCCAGGGCTCGAGTGCTCCACCGCTCAGGTCGGCCAGGAACTGCACCAGCCCACCGGTGTAGTGCCACCAGACGTTGCTGCGTGAGGCGACCGTGACCGTCCACTCCTGTGGGCCCGCCGGGCTGGTGCTCCACAGGAACAGGTCCCCCTGGTTCGAACCGCCCCACGGGAGGAAGCCGCCCGGGAAAGGGTACGGGTGCAGCGGGACGACGGGGTCGTTGTCCTCGCACCACTCCACCGCGGTCTCCAGATCCTCCTGGAGTGCCTGCGGCCACTTCTCCTCATGGCCGGCCACCGGGAAGTAGACAGAAAGGAAGTCGCCGAGCACGAACGGGGGGTAGAGCTCGCAGAGCCGCTTGTAGTCGGCTGGCACCGAGGAACCCAACGCGGCTTCGAGCGCCGACCAGTCGAAGGCCGCCGGCTCCGCGAGGCGAAGTGGGCCGAAGCCGGGCACCGCACGTTCGAGTTCCGTGATCGCCTCGTCAGGATCGATCAGGCGACGGTGGGGAGTTCGGGTACCGATGATGAGATCTTCCACCGGCCCAGGTTGTCACGGTGACGGCGTCGGCCTGTTGGACGACGACGAGGTCCGAGGTCGAACAGCAAGCCCTGTACCCGGGCGCTCGGGACGGTGGGGAACCGGAGCCGTGGGGCGGGGTGTCGTGACACGTGACCGGACGGACGGACAGACGGAGGGGGTACGGATGGTGGCGGAGGCTTCGAGGGCTTCGGGGCAGGAGTTGCTGGCGGCGGCGGGGGTGCTGTTCCCGGACGGGCGGGGGCGGGTGCTGGTGGTGCGGTTGCCGTACAACCGGAAGCATCCGGTGGCGGTGCCGGGCGGGGGTTGGGACCCGTGGGACGACTCGCCCCGGCGGACGGCGGTGCGCGAGATCGAGGAGGAGCTCGGCTTCACGCCCCGGCTGGGGCCGCTGGCCTGCCTGGACTGGACGCTGGACGACCACCGGCCGCCGATCGCCGCCCACCTGTACTGGGCGGAGCCGCTGACGCCGGAGCAGGCGGCGGCGTTCACGCCGGACCGCGCCGAGGTGGGCGGCTGGGCCTGGCTGACGCCGGAGCAGGCGGGCCGCGCGCTGCCGCCGCGACTCTCCCGGCGGGTGACGGCCTGTCTGCGGGCGCCCCGCGCGGCCGGACCGCTGGAGCTGGAGGACGGTCACCCGGTCGGGCACGTCCTCGATGTGCTGACGCCCGGCCCGGTGCCGGAGTACACCGGCCAGACGGGGCTGTCGGAGCTGTCCGCGCAGTGGCCGCCGACGGCGAACGGCCCGACGGACGGCCCGACCGAGGGCGACGCACCACCACCGCTGGACCGGGACGCCTACTACGCCGGCCTCCCCCGGATCCGGGCCAAGGCGCGCACGGTGTTCACCGACCGGGACGGCCGGGTGCTGCTGGTACGGCTGCGGCCGTGGGACCTCCCCGGCGGCGAGGTGCCGCACTGGACGCTGCCGGGCGGCGGTGTCGAGGCGGACCGGGAACTCCCCCGGGCGGCGGCGCGGCGGGAGGTCCGGGAGGAGCTGGGCTGGTCCCGCGAGCCGGGTCGGCTGCTGGCCCTGGACTGGATGCCGGGGCGCGCGGCGGATCCGGCCGCGGACAGCGACACCGCCCGTCTGGTCTACCTGTTCGACGGGGGCACGGTGGACGAGGCGTCGCTCTCGTCGATCGTGCTGGCCCCCGAGGAACTGGTCGAGTGGCGGCTCTGCGCGCCGGCGGAGGCGCGGGCGCTGCTGGCGCCCGCGGTCTGGGCGCGGACGGCGGCCGCGCTGGCGGCACGGGACCGGCCGGGCGGTCCGGCCGAACTGGTCGGCGGGTACCCGGCCGGCTGAGCCGTCCTGGTCCGGCCCCGGGGCGGGCGGCGTCCCGCCGGTCCCGGGTGCGGCCCGCGGACGGCGCCGCCCCGGCGGGCGACCGGACCACTGCTCGGCCCGGTCGGCCGCCGGGGAGTCCGACGGCGGACGGGCGCCGGTCAGACCTCCAGTTCGGCCTCGACCTTGGTGAGCTGGTGGCGGGCCATCGCCAGGTTCGCCCGGCCCTTGTCCAGGGCCAGGTAGAGGAAGAGGCCCTTGCCGCTGCGGCCGGTCAGCGGGCGGATCAGGTGGTACTGGCTGCTGAGGGTGATGAGGATGTCCTCGATCCCGTCACCCAGGCCGAGCATGTCCATGGTGCGCATCTTGGCCCGGACCACGTCGGTGTTGCCGGCGGCGGCGACGTTGAGGTCGAAGCCACCGGGGCCGTCGAGGGTCGCGAGCGCCATGCCGCTGTTGTAGTCGACCAGGGCCGCGCCGATGGCGCCCTCGATCACGGTCATGGCCTGCTTGAGCGCGCCTGCGGCGTCGGTCATGTCACTGTCTCCAGTTCGTCGGTGCGTCACTACGCCGAAAAAGTCGGTACATCGGTACATCGGTGGAGCGGTCGAGCGATGAAGCGGTGGAGCGGTAGGGCAGTCCAGCGGTAGGTCGACGGATCGCCCTGCCGGGAGGCCCGGGGCGGGTGTCAGTACTCCCGGGCGTCCTTGGGCAGGAGCGTGTCGTTCAGGAGCGCGGTGATGCGCTGGGCGGAACGGCGGGCCTCCAGGTGCAGGCGGCCGACGTTCGCGTCCGGGTGGGCGAGGAGGGTGAGCACGCAGCTCCCTCCCGCCGCGTAGGTGGCGACGTAGCCGTGCTCACCACGGACCAGCGACTCCCGGAACTCGCCCTGGCCGGTGCTGTCGGCGAGCCGTTGGGCCAGGCTGAGCGAGGCCGCGGTCATCGCCGCGAGGCCCGAGGGCTCGGTCCCGTGGGTGTCGTGGGCGACCAACAGGCCGTCCACGCTGGCCACCAGACCTCCGGCGAGGTGCGGTACCCGGTGCTTGATGGCGCGGAGTTCGGCCAGCAGCTCGGTCTCCAAGGCGATCAGTTGTCTCCTTCCGACACGCTGCTTGAGCGCCCGCCTCATGACCGTGCGGGGGGCGTCGCGGGCGGGGAGTGGTTCAAAGTCTGGCCTCCAGAAGGGTTCGGACCCGGATCAGCAGTGCTATGTCCGGGTCGGCGGCGGTGAGCGGGAGGGCGGTGGTCCTCGGCCCGGACCCGGCCTGCGCCGGTACGGACGGAGCCGTCGGAGCACGCGGAACCGTCGGAGCGGGCGGCGGGGGCGGCGCCGCGCGGCCGGTGAGCGCGGCGAGCGCCGCACCGGGAACACGCCGGTGCAGACCGCGGGGCCCCCTCGGCACCGGCACCGTGCCGACCGTCCCGACGGCCGGGCCCGGTCCGGGCCCCGGCCCGACCCCCGCCGCGCACCCGGCTCCGGACCCGACGCCGAGGACGGCACCGGCTCCGGCTCCGGCTCCGGCTCCGGTCCCGGCGAGCAGTCCGGTGGCGGCGAGGCGGCGGACGTCCGCCGTGGTCGCGAACGCGGACCGGCCGAGCAGCCGGGCCAGCTCCGCGGCGGTTCTCCGCCCGTCCGCGCGGTCCAGCAGCTCGTACTGGCGCCGGGTCGGCGGGCGCACCCGGCGGGCGTGGCGCCCGGGGGCGGGGGCCTGGGCGGCGGTCCGGCGCAGCGGCACGGTGTCGAGCTGCGCCGAGGGCCAGATCCGGTCGAGCAGGTGCCGCCGCCGTTCGGCCTCGCGGCGGAGCCGGTGGGCGCCGACCGCGGCCACCGGGCCGAGCCAGTGCCGCATGCCCGGGGCGAAGGTCCAGGAGGCGAGGGTGGCGGGGGTGTCGAGCAGGAAGCAGGCGGCGTCGTAGAGGGTGCCGAGGTGGCAGAGTTCGAGTTCCCCGCGGGTGAGCCGGCCCTGTTCGACCAGGGCTTCGCCGACCCGGGCGTACGGGCCGAAGCGGTGGACCGCCTCCTGCCAGGTGTCCGGGTCGAGCCGGCCGCTGGTGGTGAGCAGGGTGGCGAGGTCGGGTGCCCGGTCGGACTCGGCGTGGGTGACCAGGCCGTCGACGAGGTGGACGGTTCCGGCGGGGCCGCGCAGGGCCCCGGTGGCGCGTTCGGCGGCGAGCCGTTCGACGGCCGCGCCCGGGGTCCAGCCGGGGTCGACGGCGACCGGGAGCACGGGCGCCACCGGGCCGGCCGGTGGCCGGAAGCCGACCTGGGTGCCGGTGGTGACGGCGGGGTCGGTGGTGGCGGCGGCGGGGTCGCTGGTGACGGGGTTCGTCATCCGAGCACCAGTTCCTCGGCGAGCGACTGGAGCCGGTAGCGGGCGCCGGCGAGGTTGCCCTCGGCCCGGTCCAGCCAGAGGTGCAGGACGAGGCGGCTGTCGAAGACGGTATCGATGAAGCAAAGCAGGTGGTAACTGCGGCCCGCGGTCAGGATGATGTCCTGCAACGGTGCCTTGCCGTCCTCCGCCGCGGTGAAGGTGGCTCCCTCGACGGCCGCCCGGACCAGGTCGGTCGCCTCCGCCGCCGTGGTGTCGTGGTCGCCGGTCGGACTGACTCCGACGCTGCCAAGGGCGAGTCCGCTGCTCCAGTCGATCAGACCGGCGGCGCGGGCCCCGGCGATGGCCATCGCCTGGGACAGGCACTCGTCGATACCCGGCACTCGGGCTCCTTCGGAGGGGTTCGGGGAGGAAGCGGCGCAGGCCACGGCGCAGGGCGTGGCCGTCGGGCGCCGACCGGACCGCCACCACGAGTGGCGGGTTCGACACGGAAGGCTACTGCCGGAACTCGTACGACGAACATTCCAATGGCATATTCACACCACAACCCGGTGTTTTCGGCCATCCTTTGACGCCTCGTCAGCTCGGAAGGCCCGCCATCGCCGCTGCCCGGACGCCCGTACGCGGTACGAACGGACGATCCACCTGGCACGGCACCTTGGCCGATTGTCGGCCACGTCGATGGGTTTCGAGCCACGAGTGCGATAGGACCGAAGGCGGCCGGACCGCCCGGACCACCCGGACCCTAGGACCGCCCGACCGCCCGCACCCCAGGGCCGCCCGGGCCGCCCGGACCCCAGGGCCGCTCCGGCGCAACACGAAGAAGCGGCCGCCCCCCGAGGGGGACGACCGCTTCCGTTGGAGCGCCAGGCCCGGGTCGCACGGACTCTCCCTACTGAAAGTAGGGCGTGCTCTGGTAGCACCGCTGACGCATGTTCGATCCGATCCGATCCCCGCTTCGCGAAGATCGTTTCCTTTCGACGTGATGAACAGTAGCAGGCGATCGCGCCTGGTCAGAAATCGGTCCACCGACCCCCGGCCCGGATTCCCACCCGCTTCTTTATTCGTATAGGTGTTCGATTCCAGGCGTAGGCTGGAGCCATGAGCAGCACCGCCGCCGTCCACCGCCAGCCGTCCCTGTTCGACGACCCCGGGCCGGCCGGTCCGGCCCTCGGGCCGCTGACCGGGGTGCGCCGGGAGCTCCTGGGGGCGGGCGCCTGGGTGGACGTGCTGCCCGGATGGCTGCACGGGGCCGACCGGCTGTTCGAACAGCTGGCCGCCGAGGTGCCCTGGCGGGCCGAGCGCCGCGAGATGTACGAACGCACCGTGGACGTCCCCCGCCTGCTCGCCTCCTACCGGGAGGACGACCCGCCGCCGCACCCGGTGCTGGGCGCGGCCCGGGCGGCGCTGAGCGGGTACTACCGGCCCGAGCTGGGCGAGCCGTTCCGCACGCTGGGGCTCTGCTACTACCGGGACGGCCGGGACAGCGTGGCCTGGCACGGCGACCGGATCGGCCGCGGGGAACGCGAGGACACCATGGTGGCGATCCTCTCCGTCGGCGAGCCCCGAGCCCTGCTGCTGCGGCCCCGGGGCGGCGGCGCCCCGGTGGTGCGGCACCGGCTGGGGCACGGCGACCTGCTGGTGATGGGCGGCTCCTGCCAGCGGACCTGGGAGCACGCGGTGCCCAAGACGGCCCGGCCGGCGGGGCCCCGGATCAGCGTCCAGTTCCGGCCGCGCGGCGTCTCCTGACACCCACCGCGAAGGCCGGCGCTACCGCCCGGCCAGAGCCGCCCGCAGCCTGGCGATGTCCTCGGCGTCCTTCGCCCGCCGGGGGCGGCGCGGGTCCCAGACCGGCATCATCCGCTTGATCTCGATCTGCGCCTCGGCGGCGACCACCGGGCAGACCAGCCCGTCGAGCCGCCCCGGCGGCCCGGCCAGCAGCCCGGCCGGCCAGGCCGTCCCGGCCCAGGGCCCGCCGGCGGCCAGCACCCGGCCGTCCGGCGCGAGGTCCACCAGGGCGAAGCTCGACTCCAGGCCGTCCTTGACGAAGTCCAGTTGCTGTTCCGGCGGGGCGCCCGCCAGCGGCGCGTAGCCGAGGCCGCCGAGGCCCGCTGTGAGCGCGGCGGCGTCGGCGGCCGGGGCGAACCAGTCGATGTCCTCGTGGTCACGGGTCCGCGCGCCGAGGAAGAAGTCCATCGCCCAGCCGCCCCGCAGCCAGACACGTACGCCGAGACGGCGGGCGAGGCCCACCGTCTCGGCGATCTGCGCGAGTTGCCCGTCGGCACGTTCCCGGTCCATGGACCCCACCTCCACGGGCCCGGACGCTACACCCGCCGCAGCCCCTCCGTCGCGGCGCTTTCCGCCGGGGACCGACCCTGCCGGCTCAGTCCTTGACGGCGCCGGCCAGTCCGGAGACCAGCTTGCGCTGCACCGCGATGAAGAAGATCAGCACCGGCACGGTCATCAGCGTCGAGGCCGCCATGATGCCGCCCCAGTCGTTCTCGTCCGGCTTGAAGAACACCAGCAGCGCGGAGGGCAGGGTCTGGTTCTCGGTCGCGCTGATGATGAAGGTCTTGGCGAAGACGAAGTCGTTCCACGCCGCGATGAAGGAGAACACGCTGGTCGCGGCCAGCCCGGGGGCGACCAGCGGCAGCAGCACCGTCCAGAGGATCCTGGTCCGGCTCGCGCCGTCGATCTGCGCGGCCTCCTCGATCGACACCGGCACCGCGGCGACGAAGCCCCGCATCATCCAGATCCCGAACGGCAGCGAGAAGGCCAGCTGCACCAGGATCAACGAGGCCAGGGTGTTGAGGCCGATGCCCGGCGCGAACCGGCCCGCGTCGCGGAACATGAAGAACAGCGGGATGGTGAGCGCCTCGACCGGGATCATCTGGGCGATCAGGAACATCACCATGATGGTGGTGCGGAAGCGGAACCTGAACCTGGTCACCGCGACCGCCGCGAGGAAGACCACCAGTGCGGACAGCACCACCACGGACAGCGCGATCACCAGGCTGTTGACGAAGTACCGCCCGAAGCCGTCCACGCTCAGCACCTGGCGGAAGCTCTCCAGGGTGGGGTGGGCCGTCCACGGCCGGGGGTCGAGCGACTGCACCTCGCCCTTCGGCTTGAAGGCCGACAGCACCATCCAGAAGATCGGGAAGGCGGTGACGACGGCCACCAGGAGGGCGGTGGTGTTGGCGCCGAGGCGCCAGCGGCTACGGGCGTTCACAGTTCGTTCCCCGTCCTGCGCAGCGAGCGGATGTAGAGGACGGTCGGGATCACCAGGACCAGCAGCATGATCACGCCGATGGCCGCGCCCAGCCCGTACTGGGAGGAGGCGAAGGCCTTCTGGTAGGCGTAGACGTTGAGGACGAGGTTCTGGCCGGCGATGCCGCCGCCCTCGGTCATCACATAGATCTGGGTGAAGACCTTGAAGTCCCAGATGACCGACTGGATCACCACGATGGTCAGGATCGGCCGGAGCATCGGGGCGGTGATCCGGCGGAAGGTGGTCCAGGTGTTGGCGCCGTCCAGCGCCGCCGCCTCCAGCACCTCGCCCGGAATCGCCCTGATGCCCGCGTAGAGCGTCACCATGACGAACGGGAAGGAGTGCCAGACGACGACGGCGCCGACGATCAGGAACGCCGTCCACTTGTCGTAGAACCAGTTGAACTCGTGGAAGCCGTCCAGGCCGATGCTCACCAGGGTCTTGTTGACCAGACCGAGGTTGGTGTCGAACAGGAAGCTCCACACCGTCGAGCCGGTCATCGCCGGCGCCGCCCAGGCCGCCATCGCGGCGGTGGTCAGCACCAGCCGGGGCACCCGGCCCACCCTGGTCAGCAGCACCGCGAGGGTGGCGCCGACGGCCAGGGTGGCGACCACGCAGAACGCGGCGAATCCGAGCGTCTGCGACAGCACCGACCAGAACTGCCCGTCGCTCAGGATCTTCCGGTAGTTGCCGAGGCCGACGAAGCTCGTCGGCACGCCGCCGGAAGCCTGCGCCTGTCCGAAGTTCAGGACGGACAGCAGACCGAGCTGGTAGATCGGGTAGGCGACCAGCGGGATCATGACGACCGCCGCCGGCAGCAGGAGCAGCAGTGGGGTACGGCGGCGGCCGCGCGGGGGCGCGGCCGCCGCGGCGCCCCGGCGCCGCCCGCTCGGGGAGGGCGGCGCCGCCGGGGCGGTCGTGGTGGGTGCGGACACGTGCGGGACCTGCTCTCTGGATTCCCCGGGGCCGGGCTCAGCGGGCGGCGAAGGCCGAGGTGATCTGCGTGGCGGCGTCGCCCGAGGCCTTGGCCACGTCCGCCTTGCCGGTGACGACCTGCTGGAGCATGGTCGGGATGACGGCCTGCGCGTCGATCTGCGCCCAGGCCTGGTCCAGCGGGACGAAGCGGGTGCCGGCCGCGATGGTGTCGGTGAACGGCTTCAGGAAGGCGTCCTTGGCCGCGACCTTGGCGTTGACCGACTTCAGGGTCGGCAGGTTGCCCATCGCGTCGTACATCTGCTCCTGGTAGCCGGGGCCGGCCAGCAGCTCGGCGAACTGCACCGCCAGGGTGCGGTGCTTGGCCGCCTTCATGACGCCGAGGTTGTTGCCGCCGGCGAAGGCCGGGGCGATGCTGCCGGCCTTGGCACCGGGCAGCGGGACGACCGCGTACTTGTCCTTGGCCGCGCCCGCGTCCACCTTGCTGCGGCTGGAGTTGGGCAGGATCGCCATGGCGGCCTTGCCGGCCGCGAACAGGTCGACGGTCTTGCCGCCGGTGAGGTCGGCGCACTGCTGCGCCGGGCAGCCGGCCTCGTCGAAGAGGTCGGTGTAGCGCTTCACCCCGGCCTGCGAGGCGGCCGAGTCGATCGCCGCCTTGAACTTGTCGCCGTCCTTGGCGGCGATGTCGCCGCCCGCGTCCCAGACGAAGGGCAGCGCGCCGAAGGTGTACTTGCCGCCGATCGCGATGCCGAAGGTGTCGGCGTGCGCGGCGTGGATCTTCCGGGTGGCGGCGACCAGCTCGTCGTAGGAGGTCGGCGCGGCCAGTCCGGCCTCGGTGAACAGGTCGGTGCGGTAGTAGAGGGCGCGCACGCCGACCCACCACGGCAGGCCGTAGGTCTTGCCGTCGAGCACGGCGGTCTTGGCGATCGCCGGGTCGAGGTCGCCCTTGGCCGTCCAGCCGTCGAGGTCGGCGCCGATCTCGGCGAGGCCGCCGGCCGCGACGTAACCGGGCAGGTCGGTGTTGCCGAACTCGACCAGGTCCGGGGCGCTGTTGGGGTCGTTGAACGCGCCCTTCATCTTGGCGGCGCGGGCCGAGGCGTCGGTGTCGATGTAGCTGACGTTGACGGTGACGCCCTGGTGGGCCGACTGGAACTCGGTGACCGCCTTGGCGACCACCGCCTCCTTGGCGGCGTTGCCGGCCTCGTTGTACAGCCAGACCTGCAAGGTGCCGGTCTTGTCGTCGGCGGCCTTCTCGCCGGCCGGTACCGCGGTGCCGGGCGAACAGGCGGCGGCGGCGAGACAGGTGGCGGCGAGGACGGCGGCCGCGGTGGTCCGTCTGACGATGCGCATGGGTGGGAAGCCTCCCCTCCCGACAGCTGCCGCCGGGACGCGCCGTCGTGGACGGGCACGTCGCAGCAGGCCCTGACCGGGGCCGATGGTGGATGTGGGGGTGGTGACGCGGGTGGGTACGGCAGTGCGGCCGCTCGTCTGGGCGGCGTCGCCTGCTCGATGCCAGGGACGTTAGGCGGGGGCGCGGACGCCCAACAAGAGCCGATTCGGGAAGTTTTGCAGTGCACAACGCTGTATCGAAAAAGCGGCCCGCATGCCCGTAGGGGGTACGGTTCGACAACCGCCGCAGTCGGACGGCGGAACGAGAGGGGAACGGACCGATGACGGAGCAGACCGCCGCCACCACCGGGAAACCGCGGAAGGCGGCGGGCGAGCGCAACCAGTCGTCGTCACTGCGCCGCGCACTGTCGGTCCTCGGCTACGTCCGCGACCACGGCGACGGGCGCGGCGTCCCGCTCGCCCAGCTCGCCGAGGCGCTCGACCTCAACAAGTCGACCGTGCTGCGGCTGACCGGCCCGCTGCTCGACGAGCACCTGCTCGACCGCGACCGGGAGACCGGCTGGTTCCGGCTCGGCCACGGCTCGCTCCGGCTCGGCCAGGCCTACCTGTCCACCCTCGACCTGCGCAGCGTCGCCGCCGAGCACCTGCGCCGCCTGCAGCGCGAGGCCGGCGAGACCGTCCACCTCACCGTCTGGCAGGCACCCGGCATCGTCTACCTGGACAAGGTCGAGGACGAGACCAACGTCCGGATGGCCTCCCGGGTCGGCAGTCGGGCCCCGGCCTACTGCACCGCCACCGGAAAGGCGATCCTGGCCTGGCTCCCCGAGGAGGCGGTCACCGAGGTGGTCGCGGCCGGGCTGCGCCCGGTCACCACCTGGACCATCTCCGACGAGCCCCGCCTGCGCGCCGACCTGGCGCGCATCCGCGCCCGCGGCTACTCCATCGACGACCGCGAGAACGAGCCCGAGGTCCGCTGCGTCGCCGCCCCGATCTTCGACCACACCGGCGAGGTCACCGCCGCCCTCTCGGTCTCCGGCCTCACCTCCCGGATGACCGCCGCCCGGGTCCGCGCCCTCGGCCCGGTGGTCGCCCAGGTCGGCCTGCGGATCTCCCGCGAACTCGGCTCCGACCGCCCGGTCGGGTGACGCGGACGGGCCCGCGCCGGCGTCCGGACCCGGGAACGGTCCCGCGGGCGGGGAAGGCCCGGAAAACGCGAACGGGCCCGGTACCTCTTCAGGTACCGGGCCCGTTCGACCGTGGAGCGCCAGGCCCGGGTCGCACGGACTCTCCCCGCTGAAAGCGGGACGTGCTCTGGTAGCACCGCTGACGCCTGACGAGAGATCATTCCCTCGCGACAGGAAGAACAGTACCAGTCCGGAACACCCGCCCGAACCGCAGGAGAACCACCCATGTCCGTCACGATCCCGGCCGAGACCGTCGAGTACGCCCCCGGCCGGTTCCTGGACGTCCACCGCC
The DNA here is from genome assembly GCF_054031055.1 of Kitasatospora sp. cg17-2. Taxonomy (NCBI): domain Bacteria; kingdom Bacillati; phylum Actinomycetota; class Actinomycetes; order Kitasatosporales; family Streptomycetaceae; genus Kitasatospora; species Kitasatospora sp. cg17-2. Next base: position 8,112,856 of record NZ_CM132923.1, on the reverse strand, counting down.
CGCCGACCGGCCCCGCCGGACCCTGGCCCGTGCTCCTCCTCTGGCACGGGAAGGCCCCCGACTCCCGGTTCGAACTCGCCCCGCTCGCCCGGGAGGCGGCCGGACACGGCCTGCTGGTGCTCACCCCGGACTGGCGCTCCGACGCGGAGGACAGCGGCCGCGCCGACCTGCTGGCCTCGCTGGAGCACACCCACCGGCACGCGGCCGACCACGGCGGCGACCCCGCGCTCGGCCTCGTCCTGGCCGGCTGGTCGATGTCCGGCCGGGAGGCGATAGCCCTCGCCACCCACCGCGACCTCCCCGAGGACCGCCGCCCCACGGCGGCCGTCGGCATCGCCTCCAGCTACGCCCGCCCGGCGGTCACCACCGGCGAGGCGCCGCTCGCCGCCCTCGCCGACCGCCCCTCCCCCGTCCCGCTGTTCCTGGTCCACGGCACCGGGGACGACCTCGTCCCCGCCGACACCACCCGGGCCCTGGACACCGCCCTGCTGACACCGGCGACCGAGTTCCTCCAGCCCGACACCGACCACGCCGGCGTCGTCCTGACCGAGTACGACCCGGCCCTCGGGCACTGCGTCGCCGCCCGCGCACCGCACGCCGTCGAGGCCGGCCGTGCCACCGCCGCGCTGCTGGCCCGCGCCGCCGGACTCCCGGCCCGGGGCTGACGGGAGCGGGCCCGGCAACGGGCCCGCCTCTCGGACCGCTCTCCGCCTCCGGGAGCACATCCAGGAACACATCCGGGAACGGGAAGCGAACGGGAAGCAACGGGGAACGCGAACGGGCCCGGTACCTCTTCAGGTACCGGGCCCGTTCGACCGTGGAGCGCCAGGCCCGGGTTGCACGGACTCTCCCCGCTGAAAGCGGGACGTGCTCTGGTAGCACCGCTGACGCCTGACGGGGGATTCTGTTCGTTTCCCTCGCGACGAAGAGAACACTACCAGGTCGGAGCGGGTGCGCCGGACCACGAACGAACACCGCCACCGAACCGCCGCGCCGTCACAGCTTCATAACGTCATGTCAGCTGAGTGGATGTGACATTGCACATATCACATCATGCTCACCATGAGAAAAGTCCTCACCTTACTGTCCGCCGCCACCGCCATCGCCGTCCTCGGCGGATCCGCCGCCGTCGGCGTCGAGCCCGGGGCCGACGGGCTCGACGACCGGAGCGTGCTCTCCGACACCGGCCAGGGCACCCTGGCCTGGAGCTCCTGCGAGGACCCGGCCACGCCGGCACTCCAGTGCGCGATGCTCGACGTCCCGGTGGACTACTCCGAGCCGCGGGGGCGCAAGATCAGGATCAAGCTGAACCGGCTCCCGGCCACCGCGCCCAAGGACAAGCGCCAGGGCCCGATCCTGCTCAACCCCGGCGGCCCCGGGAACTCCGGCCTCTGGATGCCCGCCTTCATCGCCGGACAGATCCCGGCCGACGTCGCCTCCACCTACGACTGGATCGGCTTCGACCCGCGCGGCACCAACGGCAGCGAGCCCCACGTCGTCTGCGACCCCGACTACTTCGACGCCGAACGCCCCGACTACCAGCCGGACCAGGGCACCGCGAAGGCCTGGCTCAAGAAGGCCGCCGGCTACGCCTCCGACTGCGCGGCCGACTGGTCCTGGCTGCTCCCCCACATGACCACCGTCGACAACGCCCGCGACATGGACAGCATCCGGCGCGCACTCGGCGAGCCGAAGATCAACTTCTACGGCGGCTCCTGGGGCACCTCGCTCGGCTCCACCTACGGACAGCTGTTCCCGTCCCGGGTGCGCCGGATGGTGCTCGACAGCATCGTCGGCCCGACCACCACCTGGTACGAGCACAACAAGCTCCAGGACAAGGAGCACCAGCGCCGCTTCGAGGCCTTCACCGCCTGGACCGCCAAGGCCGACTCCGTCTACCACCTCGGCACCGACCCCGCCGACATCCAGCGCGCCTACGACCAGGTCGAGGCCGCCCTGCGGACCGACCCGCTGGACGCCGCCCCGGCCGTCGGGAAGATCGGCCCCGCCGAGTTCGAGGACACCTTCTACGGCGGCGGCTACAACTTCCTCCGCTGGCCCCGGATGGCCACCGTGCTCTCCGCGTACGTCACCCAGCACGACACCCGGCCGCTCGCCATCGCCTACAACCGCTACGCGGCCCCCGGCGCCGACGACGGTTCCTTCCCCGCGTACAACGCGGTCCAGTGCACCGAGAACGCCTGGCCGCGCGACTGGGAGTACTGGAAGAAGGACCAGGCCAAGGTGGACGCGGTCGCGCCCTTCTACACCTACAACAACATGTGGTACAACGCCGCCTGCATGTTCTGGCCGTACGAGGGCAACCGGGCCGGCCGGCTGAAGATCACCGGCAAGAGCCTGCCGCCCGTGCTGCTGTTCCAGTCCACCGAGGACGGCGCCACCCCCTACGAGGGCGGGCTCGCGATGCGCGACGCGCTGCCCAGCGCCAAGCTCGTCGTCCAGGACGGCGGCAGCTTCCACGAGATCCTGTTCCACGGCAACGCCTGCCTGGACGACACCTTCACCGCCTACCTCCGTGACGGCAGCCTGCCGAGCGGCAAGGGCCGGATCGCCAAGACCTGCGCCCCCGGCGCCGAGCCCGCCCCGGTCTACGTGACCCCGCCCCCGGCCGCCAAGTCCCTCACCGGGGCGGCAGGTTCGCCCGACGCGGCGCCGCTCTCCCCGACCGACCCCGAGGCCGTCCGGGGCGTGCTCCGCTGACGGCGCGCTGAACGAGCGCACTATGACGGAAACGCGAACGGGCCCGGTACCTGAGAAGGTACCGGGCCCGTTCGACCGTGGAGCGCCAGGCCCGGGTTGCACGGACTCTCCCCGCTGAAAGCGGGACGTGCTCTGGTAGCACCGCTGACGCCTGGCGAGGGATTGTGTTTCTCTCCCTCGCGACAGGAAGAACACTACCAGGTCAGAACGGGTGTCCGAACCACGGGGAAAGGGCGGGTGACTGCGGGTCACTCGTAGACGACGTCGCCGGCGAGCGTGAAGCCGAGGTCCTGGAGGCGGCGGGCGGTGTCGGCCGGGGAGTGCCGAACACCGGCCTCGCCGAGCACGTCTGCCAGTGCGAGGGGGCGATCTGGACTCGGTGCGACGCCGCGTCTGGCTGACGCGAAGTGCTCGGCACTGTGCGCTGCCACCATGCCTGGTGGCAGCGAGTGGCCAAGGTCCGCCAACCACGCGGCGACCTCGTCGGGCGCTTCGCCGAGGTCATCGGCGGCGGCCAGCACGTGCCAGATCTCGGCCGGTTGGCCGGGCTTCAGCCAGGGCGCCTGGCAGTCCCGTCCCTCGCTGAGCAGCAACAAGTCAAGGGTGTCCACCTTGGCAGGCAGATCGACGCCCTCCGGCATCCTGTGGCCGAGCCCGACCAGTCGGGCCGCAACCTCGGCCGGCGGAAGGTCCAGTCTCGCCGCGACCCGGAGAACGTGCCCAAGAGGCACTGGCTCGTCAACCGACAGCCATGGCGCCCGCCAGTCGAGTTCAGCGCTGAGCATCAGGAGGTCGTCCGACAGTACCCGCTCGGGCACCCCGGCACCGTCCGGCAGGCGGTGCCCGATCTGTGCGAGGCGGTCGACCACCATCGTCGGTGGGCATTCCAGTTCGGTAGCACACCAGAGGACATGACCCATCGACGCCTGAGCACCGACCGTACTCAGTTCAGGCTCAAGGCCCTCGTCTCTGGACCCAAGGAACACCACATGGTCGTAGTCCGCGAAGTCCGGAATCCGAACACCGTCCGCCACGCGGTGACCGAGTTGTTCGAGTCTGGCCACGACAGCCCCCGGCTTCAGCCGAAGCTGGTCGGCAGCCGTCAGAACGTGCCAGGCCGAGACCACCTCTCCGTCTTCCAACCACGGCCGCCCGGAGTCGAGGTCACGACTCAGCAGGAGGAGGTCGTTCTTCTCGACGCTCTCCGGAAGGACCGTGCCCTCGAAGGGGTGCCCCAGCTCGGCCAGCGCACCGGCCACCTCCTGCGGGGAACGCTTCACGCTCGCGGCCATTGCCAACACGGTCGAGAGCCGCACCGACTCCCCGGGGGCCAACCACTCCGGCCTGACATCCTCCCGCCCGGGCAGCAACAGGTCGTCCGCGCCGGACGGCACCGGGAGGGCCACATGGTCGACCCATCCGACGCCGAGCACACGCAACCGCTCGACCACGGTCTCCGGTTCCAGGCCTAGCCTCCGAGCGGCAAGAACAACGTGTCCGAGCGGCACGGGCTCCACGGGGTCGAGCCAGGGGAAGGTCCCGTCGAGATCACAGCTCAGCATCGCGAGATCTACGTCGTCAACCTGTTCCGGGACCGGCTGCCCCTCCCGCAGGACGTACCCCAGCTCCGCCAGTCTGGCGGCCGTCCCGGCGACACTGCGGCCCGTCCGCCGGGCGACCGACAACACGTGCCCCAGTGGCACCGGGCGCGCCGGATCTACCCACTCGCCGTTCTCCAAGTACCAGGGCTTCCGGCCACGAGACCGTTCGGACTCCCATTTCAGGAGGCCCTCATCGCTGGGTCTGGCAACGGGGAGCCCGCTCCCGCCGACCACGGTCACACCGGGGATGCCGCCGGCGACGGTCAGGGAGAGGATCCGCCAATTCACCACGTGCTCAGGTACACCGGACCGATGGCCGATCGAGGTGGGCCGGGACCAAGGCTTTCCGCGTTCCGGCAGCAGACCCGCGTCGGCCGGGAGGCAGCCCACAGCGGTGATGTCCACCTCCAGCTCGTTGACCACCCACGGCCGGTACTCGTGCGCGATCGCCGCCTCCAGGACGGCATCGGCGAGGCCCAGGTGATGCTGGGACAGCGTAGAGAGCCATTTGTGGTCGAGCATCGTGCATCCCTGGCGCAGCAGCGCCGGAATCTGCTGGTACAACAGCTGGAGCGCATGGGCGGCGTTGTAGCCCAGGATCCGAGTGCGATCGACGGTCAGCCTGGGAGCCTGAGCACCACTCAGGTCGATCACGGCCCCGTAGAATCGCAGGCCCGCCCATAGACCGTCGGCCAGGATGCCGCCCCAGCCACCGGTCCACCACACGTCGGCGCGGTCCGTGACAGCGACCCTCACGTCCTTCCCCCGCACCGTACCGTCGTCGTTCGGGTCCTCCGCCCCCAAGGGCGCGAACGGCGACAGCACCCCCGCCTCCCACTCCAGCCGCTCCCCCGAGTCCTCCGCCGTCACGTCGTACGGCGCGATCCACAGCAACCGCCCCAACAACCCCGTGCAGGACGGCGCCGTCTCCGGGTTCCGCAGGTGCAACCGCACCACGGTCCCCGCGTCGCGCCCCCGCCCCAGATTCCGGATGCGGAAGACCGATCCCGGGCCGGCGATGTCCACCTGGAGGCGGTCGCCCGGGTGGCCGTCGCGGTCCAGGCGGCAGGTGGTGACCGAGATGTCGTCGGCCATCATGAAGTAGCTCAACACGCCGATGCCGAAGCGGCTGTTGGGGTGGAACTCAATGCCCTCGGCCCGCCAAGCCGCTTGCTCGTCGAGGAACTCGGGTAGGTCGGCGAAGCGCATGCCCGCGTACGAGAACACCTCGCGCAGTTCGCGCTCGCCCATGCCGATGCCGTTGTCCCGGCACTCCAGGTAGGCCTGGCCGCGCTCGTCCACGCCCCGGTGGAAGTCGATCCGGCCCGTCCACGCGGGCACCTGCGGGTCGTGGCGGCGGAGGTAGGTGGTGCGGGCGTCCCGGTAGCGGCAGGCGTCGAGCGCGTTCTGGTACAGCTCGCGGATCGCCAGCGCCTGGTCGCCGTAGAGCTGCTCCCCCATCAGGAGTTCCTGGATCCGGTCGTCCGCGAGCCGGAACCGCAGGTCGGTGGACTCGTAGATGGGACGCCCCCGCTCGTCGGCGGCGGCGTGGACCTGGTCGGCGGTCGCGTGGACCGGCAGGTCCTGGAGCGGGGCGAGCTGGGGGTCGGCGCCGGCCTGGAGGTCGATCGCGCCCAGCAGGGTGTCCAGCGCGGCGGTGTGCTGACGGAGCGCCAGGCCGACCGCGGGGTGGTGGCAGGCGGCGGTGAGCACCCTGGTCCGGCCGCGCGGGTCCCAGCGCGCGCCCTGGACCGTGCCGTGCAGTTCGGCGAGGTCGACCGCGTAGGAGATGCCCAGGTGCTCCACCACGACGTCCGGCAGCCGCAGCGGGTCGACGGCGAGTTGGTGCGCGACGGCGAGCAGCGCGCCGAGCAGTTCCTCCCGGACGTACTGCTCCGCCTCGGTGGCGCCGGCGAGTTGGCGGACCGGGCGGATCGCGGTGGTGTCGTAGGAGGTCCGGAGCGAGCGCAGCAGGCTCGGGAGCGCGTCCAGGGCGAACAGTTCGGCGACCAGGTCCCGGTCACCGGGTGCCGTGAGGTGCTCGGTGAACGCGTCGACCGGTCCGCAGAGGGCGGTGAGGACGTTCTCGTGGTGGCCGCCCGGCCTGCCCGCCAGCCACTGGCGGAACAGCCACCAGGCGATGCCCGCGGCGCCCGCCGGGTCGCCGCCGCGCTCGGCCTGGGCGGCGCGCCGGACCAGCCGCGCGCGGCCGGTGGCGAACTGCTCGTAGCCGGCCCGGAGCGGGGAGGGAGCGGCGGACGGTGCCAGGTCGGTGGGCCCGACCGGCAGCGCCTCGACCGCGACCCGGTTCGCGCAGGCCACATGGGCGAAGGGCGCGGCCACCAGCAGCGCCGCCTCGGCCGGGGCGAGCGCCAGCTTCTCGGCGTTGAGCACCTTCGACAGCAGCCAGCCCAGCCGGCCGGACATCCGCTCGGCGAGGTCGGTCGGCCGCCACGGGTCCTCGGCCAGGGCCCGGTCGTCGGCGGACGCCAGCGGGGCGAGCCGTTCGACCAGGGCGGTCACGGCCGTGCGCATCGCCTCCGCGCCGGGGCCGTCGGCCACCTGCCGCCAGGCCGGGTGCTCCCGGGCCCGGACCACCCAGGGGTGCTCCCCCGCCGCGCCGGCGGGCTCCCGGTCCGGCCGCTCGAACAGGACGAAGCCGTCGAGCTCGCCCTCGGCGCGGACCCTGACCTGCTGGCGCGGGCACTCGTGTTCGCCCGTGAGCGCGTCGACGGCCGTCTGGAGCTGCTCCTGGAGGTCGGCGAGGGTGCGCGGGCCGGTCTCGCTCGCCACCACGGTGCTGAGCGCGCGCGAGAAGAGGCTGAACGTGGTCCCGCCCGCCGTGGCGTAGCGGGCCCGTTCGCCGGGCGAGCAGGCGTAGACGTGGCAGTAGTGCCGCCGCCCGACCCGGCGGACCTTCGCCTCGGACCAGCCGACGGCGTTGCCGCTCGGCGCCATCTCCCGCATGACGATGCCCTCGCGGCAGGCGTCGACGAGGACGGCCACGTCGCCGGCCGGGCTCTGTTCGACGTAGGGGGCGAAGTCGAGCGCCAGGCACTTGCCGCGGAAGTCCCGGGCGCTGGTGAGCGCGCCCTTGGGGACCAGGTAGTCCGTGCCGTCGTGGTGGATGCCGTGGCCGCTGAGGTAGACCAGCAGCGTCTGACCGGCGGCGGCCTGCTGGAAGAAGGTCTCGACGGCGGAGTCGATGCCCTCCCGGTCCGTCTCGTCCGACTCGTGCACGACCACCTCGTAGCCGGCCGAGGACAGCGCCTCCTCCAGTTCGACGAGGTCGTCCCGGACGAACGGGAGGTCGGTGATGTGCTCGTCACGGTACTTCGGCACGCCGATCAGCAGTGCCCGGAAGGATGCCCTCACCGTCCGCTCGTCGTCCGCGCCGGCGGGCCGATCGTCACGACCGCGTGCTTCGCCTGCTCGACCAACGCGTTCCCCATCCCCAGCGGCTGTCAGCGAGATGACACATCATAGGTCGCTCGCCCGACCGCCCACCCGGGCCCAGCGGTCGTCAGGCCGCGAGGTCGTAGCGCCCGCCGGGGCGCGGGCCGCGCGGGGCCGTGAGGAGGGCGGCGGCGAGGGCGGCCGCGGTGAGGAGGAGGACGTGGGCGGCCTCGGCGGCCGGGGCGGAGAGGTCGAGGACGCCGTGCCGGTGTTCGACGAAGCCGTTGTGGAAGAGCCAGGCCGCCGGGCCGATCAGCGCGGCGGCGGCGGGACGGGAGCGGCCGCCGACGGCGGCGCAGAGGGCGGCGTAGGCGGCGAGCGCGACCCAGGTCGGGCGGAGCTCGCCGAGGACGGCGAGGACGGGCAGCAGGGCGGCGGAGGCGGTGAGGGCGATCGCGGCGGACATCGAGGGGGTCGGACGGGCGGTCACACCGTCACCGTCAGCCGGGTCCGGGGGTGGCGCTCCATGGCCTCCAGTTCGCGCTGGAGCGGTGGCTTCGGGACGGCCAGCACCGGGCACACGGCGTGCCGCACGCAGTAGGCGGTGATCGACGGGTGCAGGGCTCGGGCGAGCAGGCCACGGGGGCCGGCGCCCAGGACGAGCAGGTCGTCCGGCCGGCCGGCGCAGCGGACCAGGGCCTGCCCGGTCTCGCCGCGGACGGCGACGCTGCGCAGCCGGACGCCCGGCCAGGTGCCGCCGAAGGCCTGGTCGAGGGCCTCGCGCAGCCGGGTCGCGGCCGCGTCGCGGCAGGCGGAGAGCAGCGGCGGGCAGGGCGAGCGGCGGTAGCCGAACTCGCCGCCGACCGGGGTCCAGCAGTGCACGGCGAGTACCTCGGCGTCGAGCCGGCGGGCCTCGGCGACGGCGCGGTGCAGGGCGGCGAGGCTGCCGAGCGAGCCGCTGACGCCGACCACGATCCGGCCCCGGCCGTCGTCCTCGGGAACCCCGGTCGCACTGGTGAGGTCTGTCGGCTCGTCCGCCATGGTGCTGTCCGTCCTCGCGGGTGGTGGCTGGTGCTGTCGGGTCCAGCCAAGCCGGGGAGGAGGAGGACGGGCGGTTCGTTGACGGAGCCCTGACGCGGGCGGGGCCGGTCCGTACGGGTTCCTGACGCGGGGGCGGTCAAGCGGTGGGTGGCGCCTCCGCCCGCGCGTCGACCGCCCAGAGTTCGGCGAACATCCGGTCCAGCCGCTCCTCGCCGACCGGCGGGACGGGCAGCGGGTGGGCGGCCCGGACGCGGAAGCCGTCGAGCAGCAGCGCGAGGTGGCGGCGCCACAGGTCGGGGCGCAGTTCGGTGACCGCGGGCAGGGACCGGCAGAGCGCGCCGAACGCGAACAGCAGGTCCGTGGTGACGACGTCGGCGCGCATGGTGCCCTGCTCCTGCGCGCGGGCGACCAGCGAGCCGACCGTCGCGGCGTTGCGACGGCTGATCCCGAACAGCCCGGGCGCGGTCGGGGAGACCCGGGTGACCAGGTCGTTGATCCCCCGGTCCGCGGCGACCAGTGCGAGGATCCGCTCGAAGTACCCCTCGATCGCGCTCCAGGCGTCCTCGGTGGCCAGCGCCTCCGCCCCGGCTTCGGCGACCAGGTTCGCGGCGTTCGCGAAGACCTCGCCGACCAGGGCGTGGCGGGTCGGGAAGTGCCGGTAGAGGGTGGCGTTGCCGACCCCCGCCTCCTTGGCGATCTGGTCGAGCGGGACGTCCAGCCCGTGCCGCGCGAACAGGTCGCGGGCAGTGGCGAGCAGGAGGTCGCGGTTGCGCCGCGCGTCGAGCCGCAACCGCGCGGGGGGACGAGGGCCACCCTCGGGACGGCCCGGAACGCCGGGACCGTCGGGAGCGTCGAGGCCCGTCCTGCTCACTGCCATGCCCCGACCCTAACAACGCGGGAGGACGCCGCCCGACCGGCCCGGACGGGTGGCCGGGACACCACCGGTGGAAGAACAGGTGGTGGCGGGGCGACCGGAGGACCGGGCCCGACCTGCGGTGACGCCGGGCGTCCCAGGGCGGTGGGGGCTTTCGGGCGCCGGACGGGCGGCTCCAGGATTGCCGGTGACCGCGCTGTCCCCCGACCGGGAGTCCACCCATGCTTCGCCTCGCCGCCCGGGCCGCCTCGGCCCTCGCCCTGGCCTCCGCACTGGCCCTCGCCGTCACCACCCCCGCCGTCGCCGACCCGCCGCAGCCGGCCGCGACCGACATCGTCGGGGTGGGGGCGGCGACCACCGAGCTGCTGTTCAACCAGTTCTCCACCGACTACAACGCCTCACTGGCCGCCGCCGGGGACTCCACCTCGCCCCGGCTGTACAGCTGGGACTCGACCGGCACCAGTGTGATCACGACCAAGACGGGGGCGACCCCGATCACCCGGCCGGAGCTGAGCGGCCCGAGCATCCTGACGTTGAACGCCAACACCAGCAGCACCGTCGACTTCGCGCGCTCGACCCGCGGCCCCGCGACCACCGACCCCAGCAGCGATGTGTTCGTGGCGATGGCCAAGGACGCGGTCAGTTGGGCCTCCCCCGCCGGCGGGAACGCCCCGACCAACCTGACCAAGGCCCAGTTGCTGGGCATCTACAACTGCGAGGTCACCAACTGGCGGCAGATCGACCCCTCGCTGCCGGACGCCACCATCGTGCCGGTGCTGGCCGGTCACCTCCTGGTGGACCCCAGCGGCGTGGCCGGCGCGGCGATGGACAGCTCGGCCTACTTCCTCGCCGCCATCGGCTACCTCCCTTGGCCGTACTACGGCGGCTTGACCGACCGCTCCTGCGTGCGGGTCGTCCAGCGCGGGGACCAGGGCACCGATCCGGTCCTGCACGACCCGAACGCGGTCGTCCCGTACTCCGTGGGCCGCTACGTCGGCCAGGTGTACAACGGGCACACCCGGCCCGGCGAGGACGCCGGTGTCCTCACCGTGCGCGCCATCAACGGGATTGCGGCGGTGAACCAGACGAGCAAGCAGATCAACGCCCCGTTCGCAGCCTCCTCCTTCGCGCACATCCTCTACAACACGGTGCGCGAGCAGGAGTGGAACACCCCGGACGCCCACGGCTCGGCGCTGCGCAACATCTTCAGCGTCCACGGGTGGATCTGCCGGTCGGCCTCGGGACTCATCCGCAGCTACGGTTTCCTCGCTCTGCCTTCCGCCATGTGCGGCTCGACCACGCACAGCTGAGCCGCGGCACCGGCCGTACGCCGTCGGCCCCGGGCACGAGGTCCGTGCCCGGGGCCGGTGGTACGTCCGGCGTCCCGCTCAGCGCCGGGCGCCCGGGCGGAGCCAGACGGCCCAGGTGAGGGCGGAGCAGCACAGGTAGGCGACGAGGAAGGCCAGATAGGCGTCGTCGCCGTTCCCGCTGCTGAGGAAGGACTGCCGGAAGGCCAGGTTGACCAGCACCCCGCCGAAGGCGCCGATCGCGCCGGCCAGGCCGATCAGCGCGGCGGTCCGGCGGCGGGAGGCGGCCTCGGCGGCGGCCGGGTCGGCGCCGTCGGCGACGGCGAGGCGGGCCCGGCCCTCGTAGTGGGCGGGGATCATCTTGTACGTCGAGCCGTTGCCGATGCCGCTGAGGACGAAGAGCGCGATGAAGCCGGAGAGGAAGAGCGGCAGCGAGCCGGCCCGGGAGGCGGCCAGGACGACGGCGGTGCCGGCGCCCATCGCGACGAAGGTGACCAGGGTGACCCAGGGGCCGCCCCAGCGGTCGGCGAGCCGGCCGCCGACGGGCCGCAGCAGGGAGCCCAGCAGCGGGCCCAGGAAGGTGAGCGCGGCGGCCTTGACCGGGGTGTCGAAGCGGTCGTGGAACTGCACCTGGAGCACCTGGCCGAAGGCGAACCCGAAGCCGATGAACGAGCCGAAGGTGCCGATGTACAGGGTGGAGACGGCCCAGCCGTAGGGGTCGCGGGCGACCTCGCGCAGCGAACGGTCGGCGGGTGCGCCGGGCTCGCGGGGCGGGGTCGGCAGGTTGTCCATCCGGCGCCAGGCGAGCGTGGCGGCGGCCAGGATCAGCGGCAGGTAGATCAGCGGCAGCAGCCGGGGGTGGGCGACGCCGGCGGTGGCGAGCACCAGCAGGCCGAGCAGCTGCACGGCGGGGACGCCGAGGTTGCCGCCGCCGGCGTTGATGCCGAGGGCCCAGCCCTTGAGGCGGTGCGGGTAGAAGGAGTTGATGTTGGCCATCGAGGAGGCGAAGTTGCCGCCGCCGACACCGGCGACGCAGGCCACCGCGAGCAGGGTGCCGTAGGAGACGCCGGGGGTGAGGACGAGCGCCGCCAGACCGGTCGGGACCAGCAGCAGCAGGGCGCTGACCACCGTCCAGGTGCGGCCGCCGAACCGGGCGACCGCGTAGGTGTACGGCAGCCGGAGCAGGCCGCCGAGCGCGGTGGGGAGGGCGGTCAGGGTGAACTTGCCGGCCGGGTCGATGTGGTACTGCGGGCCGAGGAAGAGCACCAGGACGGACCACAGGCTCCAGACCGAGAAACCTATGTGCTCGGAGAGGACGGACAGGATCAGGTTGCGGCGGGCCGTGCGGGCGCCGGTGCGCTCCCAGAACTCGCGGTCCTCCGGGTCCCAGTGGGTCAGGGTGGGGGCGCCGGCCGTCCGCCGGGCCGGGCGGGTGCCGAGGGCGGTGGTCATGCCCGCTCCTCCTTCCGGGGATGCGGAGCGTCGGTCGCCGCGGCGCGGACCGGCCACCGGCGGAGCACCGCGGGGGAGCCGTCGGGGGCGGTGTCCTCGTCCAGGCAGCGGCCGTCGGTGAGGTCGAAGGTCTGCTTGTACATCGGCGAGGCGAGCGTCGGCCGGCCCTCGCGGCTGCCGAGCAGGCCGCGGGAGAGCACGTGCGCGCCGCTGAACGGGTCGCGGTTGTCGACGGCGTACAGCGCGCCGGAGCGGTCGACGAACAGCGCCACCTGGGTGTCGGCGGGGGGCAGCAGGACGGCGACGCCGCGGCCCGGTTGCAGGTCGTCGAGGCTGCAGACGGGCTGCCAGCGGGTGCCGTCGTGGATCTCCACGGTCACTTGGCGAGCACCTCCAGTCGGGGTCCGGCCACGAGGACCGGGGCGGGGGCGGGGAGGACGTGGCCGTCCTCGTCGGGGCGGGCGGGGCGGATCTGGCCGCGTTCGGGGACGAAGGTGACGGCCGGGTCGGGGGTGCCGGGAGCGTTGACGAAGGAGGCGAAGCGGCGGAGCCGGTCCGGGTCGGCCAGCGTAGCGGCCCACTCGTCCTGGTAGGAATCGATGTGGCGGGCCATCAGGGCGTCGAGTTCGGCGGCGATGCCGAGCGCGTCGTCGAGGACGACCGCGCGCAGGTGGTCGAGGCCGCCGTCGAGCCGCTCCAGCCAGACCGAGGTGCGCTCCAGCCGGTCGGCGGTCCGGATGTAGAACATCAGGTAGCGGTCGATGGTGCGGATCAGCGTCTCGCGGTCCAGGTCGGCGGCGAGCAGGTCGGCGTGCCGGGGCGTCATGCCGCCGTTGCCGCCGACGTAGAGGTTCCAGCCGGCGGAGGTGGCGATGATGCCGAAGTCCTTGCTCCGGGCCTCCGCGCACTCGCGGGCGCAGCCGGACACCGCCGACTTGAGCTTGTGCGGGGAGCGCAACCCCCGGTAGCGCAGCTCCAGTTCGATGGCGAGGCCGACCGAGTCCTGGACGCCGTAGCGGCACCAGGTCTCGCCGACGCAGGACTTCACGGTGCGCAGGGCCTTGCCGTAGGCGTGGCCGGACTCGAAGCCGGCGTCCACCAGCCTGGCCCAGATGGCGGGGAGCTGGTCGACGCCCGCGCCGAACAGGTCGATCCGCTGGCCGCCGGTGATCTTGGTGTAGAGGCCGAAGTCACGGGCCACCTCACCGATCGCGATCAGCCCGTCCGGGGTGATCTCGCCGCCGGGCACCCTGGGCACCACCGAATAGGAGCCGTTGCGCTGGAGGTTGGCGAGGAAGTGGTCGTTGGAGTCCTGGAGGGCGGCCTGCTCGCCGTCCAGGATGTGGCCGTTGGAGAGGCTGGCCAGGATCGAGGCGACGGTCGGCTTGCAGATGTCGCAGCCCTCGCCGGTGCCGTGCCGGTCGACCAGCGCGGAGAACGTGCTGATGCCGGTGACCAGGACGATCTCGTACAACTCGGCGCGGCTCTGCGGGAAGTGCTCGCACAGGCCGGTCCCGACCTCGGCGCCCGCGGCGGCGAGGTCCTCGGTGACGACGGTGGTGAGCTGCTTGAGGCAGCTGCCGCAGCCGGTGCCGGCCCGGGTGCACTTCTTGACCTCGGCGACGCTGCCGCCGCCCTGCTCCCGGACGGCGGCGCGCACGGCGCCCTGGGTGACGTTGTGGCAGGAGCAGAGCACCGCGTCGTCGGGCAGCGCGATCGGGCCGGCGGCGGCGGATCCGGCGGGCAGCACCAGCTGTTCGGGCGGCACGGTGAGCGGCCGGCCGGCCGTCGCCAGTGGGCGCAGGGTGCCGTAGGCCTCGGTGTCGCCGACCAGGACCCCGCCGAGCAGGGCTCCGTCGGTGCCGATCACCAGCTTGCGGTAGACGCCCAGCCGGCCGTCGCTGTAGAGCACGTCGAGCGCGCCCTCGGCGGTGCCGTGCGGGTCGCCGAAGCTGGCGACGTCGACGCCGAGCAGTTTGAGCTTGGTCGAGGTGTCGGCGCCGGTGAAGCCCGGACCGGGGCGGCCGGCGAGTTCGCGCGCCGCCGTCTCGGCCATCTGGTAGCCGGGGGCGACCAGTCCGTAGACCCGGCCGTCGGCGGCCTGGGCGCACTCGCCGACGGCGAGGACGGCCGGGTCCTCGGTGCGGCAGCGCTCGTCGACCACGATGCCGCCGCGCGGGCCGACCGCCAGGCCGCAGTCCCGGGCGAGCTGGTCGCGGGGGCGGACGCCGGCGGAGAACACCACCAGGTCGGCGGCGAGTTCACGGCCGTCGGAGAGGAGCAGACCGCGCACCGCGCCGTCCGGCCCGGTGGCGACCCCGCTCGCGGCGGCCGCGGTGTGGACGGTGACGCCGAGTTCCTCGATCTTGCGGCGGAGCAGTTCGCCGCCGCCCTCGTCGACCTGGACGGCCATCAGGCGGGGGGCGAACTCGACCACATGGGTGGTGAGTCCCATCGCCCGCAGCGCGCCGGCCGCCTCCAGGCCGAGCAGTCCGCCGCCGACCACGACGCCGGTGCCGCCGCCCGCCACCACGGCCTTCGTCGCGTCGGCGCGGATCGCGTCGAGGTCCTCGATCGTGCGGTAGACGTGGCAGCCGACGGCGTCCCGGCCGGGCACGGGCGGCACGAACGGGGCCGAGCCCGTGGCCAGCACCAGCTCGTCGTACCGCAGCCGGGCGCCGGAGCGGGTGGTGACCGTGCGGGCGGCGCGGTCGACCGAGGTCACCGGGTCGCCGAGGCGCAGCTCGATGCCGTGCTCGGCGAGGAAGCCGGGCGGGCAGAGCGTGAGGTCCTCGGGGGTGCGGCCCTCGAAGAGGGAGCTGAGGTGGACGCGGTCGTAGGCGGGGCGGGGCTCCTCGGCGATCACGGTGATCCGCCGGCGCCGGGCGCCGGGCTGCTCGGTCCAGGCCTCCAGGAAGCGCTGGCCGACCATGCCGTGGCCGACCAGGACGAGGTCCAGCGGCGGCTCGGGCGGCTCGGCCGGGTGCGACGTCATGCGTGACTCCTCGGGTGGTGCGGGGCTGGGGTGCGGGGCTGGGGGTGGGGGCTGGGGTGCGGAGGGGGCCGGGGGTGTGGGGGGTGTGGGGGTGTAGGGGTGTGGGGGTACGGGCGGCGCGGGTTCGGTGGGGCCGCTCCCCGGTGTCCCGGGGTCGTGCCGAGAAATTTCGCCGGTGGTCGTTTCGCCTCCGGGTCCGCCGTGTTGCGCCCGCGGTACGCCTGCCTCACACCCGGCACCGCCCGACGTGCGGCTTCGGACATCCCCCGTAACGGGAGCGACCGGTTCGCTAACTCCGGGGAGACGGACGGGCAATCAGCCCGTAACGAGCGACCCGCACCCTTTCGGCCATGGCAACAACCACCCTCACCGGACCGCGCCCCACCCCGCGGCCCGGACCCCTCACCGGCTTCACCATCGGGGTGACCGCCGCCCGCCGCCGGGACGAGCTGACCGCGTTGCTCACCCGGCGCGGCGCCCAGGTCGTCGAGGCGCCGGTGCTGCGGATCATGCCGCTCGCCGACGACCTCGCCCTGCGCCGGGCCACCGAGTCCTGCCTGGCCGGGCCGCTCGACTACGTGGTCGCCACCACCGGCGTCGGCTGGCGCGGCTGGATGAGCGCCGCCGAGGGCTGGGGCCGGGGTGCCGCCCTCGCCGACGCGTGCCGGCGGGCCGTCGTCCTCACCCGGGGCCCCAAGGCCACCGGCGCCGTACGGGCCAGCGGCCTCGGCGAGGGCTTCTCCCCCGGCTCCGAGGCCACCGACGAACTGCTGACCTGGCTGCTCGCCCGCCCACTGGCCGGCCGGCGGATCGCCGTCCAGGAGCACGGCGTGCGGCTCGACGACTTCGCGGCCGCGCTGCGCGAACGCGGCGCCGAGGTGATCTCCGTCCCGGTCTACCGCTGGGCCCCGCCGGACGACCCGGCCCCGGTGCGACGGCTGGTCGAACAGACCGTCCGCCGCCAGGTCCACGCGCTCGCCTTCACCAGCGCCCCCGCGGTCGTCGCGTTCGTCGAGACGGCCGCCGCCGACGGCCTGCGCGACGCGCTGCTCGACGCACTGCGCGGCGACGTCCTGCCGGTCTGTGTCGGCGCGCTCTGCGCCCGGCCGTTCGCCGACCTCGGCCTGCCCGCGGAGTTCCCCGAGCGCGGCCGGCTGGGCTCACTGGTCCGGCTGCTGGCGGAGACCCTGCCGAGCCGGGGCCGCCGCGAACTCGACCTGGGCAGCACCCGGTTGACCCTCCAGGGGAACGCCGCCCTGGTCGACGGGGAGAGCCGCCTGCTCAGCCCGCGCGGCGCCGCCGTGCTGCGCGCGCTCGCCGAACGCCCCGGGCACGTGCTCAGCCGCGCCGACCTGCTGCGCACGGCCTGGCCGGACGCGGCGGCCGACGAGCACGCCGTCGAGGCGGCGGTCGGGCGGCTGCGGTCGGCGCTCGGGCCGCACGGGAAGCTGATCCGCACCGTGCCCAAGCGCGGCTACCGGCTGGCGGCGACCTGATGGGGGCGGGGCCGACGGGGGCGGGGCTCGTAGCGGTGTGTCCTCCCTCGGACGGGAGCCGGCCGGTCCTGCTCGCGGTCGCGCACGGCAGCCGCTCCGCCGCCGGAGTGGCCGCGAACCGGGCGCTGCTGCACCGGGTCCGGGCGCAGCGCCCGGACCTCGACGTCCGCTGCTGCTTCCTGGACCTCGCCCGGCCCTCCCTGCCGGAGGCACTGGCCGCCCTCGACGGACAGGCCGCCGTACTGGTCCCGCTGCTGCTGGGCGGCGGCTACCACCTGCGGGTCGACCTGCCCGGGGCGCTGGCCGCCGCCGGGCTGACCCACCTGCCGCTCGCCCGGGCGCTCGGCCCCCACCCGCTGCTGGCCGCCGCGCTCGCCGACCGCCTCGCCGCGGCCGGTCGCCCGGCCGGCGCCGGGCCGGTGGTCCTCGCGGCGGCCGGCTCCTCCGACCCGGCCGCCAACGCCGACACCGTGCGGACGGCCGAACTGCTCGCCGACCGCCTCGGCGACGGCAGTCCGGTTGTCCCTGCCTACCTGTCCGCCGCCCGCCCGACCCCGCGGGAGGCGGTCGCCGCCCTGCACGCCGCCGGTCACCGCCGCGTCGCCGTCGCCACCCATCTGCTCGCCCCCGGCTTCTTCGCCGACCGCGCCGCCGCCACCGGCGCCCACTGGACGAGCGCCCCGCTCGGCACCCACGAGGCGCTCGCCCGGCTGGTCGCCCTGCGCCACGACGAGGCCCGGGTCGCCTCGCTCGCCGCCGCCCGCTGACCGACTGGCCCACTGACCCGCTGACCCGCTGACCGACTCACCGGCTCACTGACCGACCGGCGGACCCGGCCGACCCGGCCGACCCGGCGGACCCGGAACGGAGCGGGGCCCGTCCCCGGCCTCCCCGGGGCTGTCGGCCTCCTCACACCCGGCGCCCAATCCCCCACCGCGCTCCCCCCGCCCCCTAGGGTGATCTTCCTCGGCACGGACACGGACCGGACGATGGGGTGGAGCAGTTGAGCATGTCCCTCACGGCACATCAGCTGATCGGACTGCTGGTCGACCCCGGCTCCTTCGTGAGCTGGGACGATCCGGTGACCACCGAGCCGCGCGACGCCGAGTACCGGGCGAGCCTGACCCACGCCCGGGAGCGGACCGGCATCGACGAAGCGGTCGTCACCGGCATCGGCCGGATCGGCGGGGGGCAGGCCGCCCTGATCGCCTCCGAGTTCGGCTTCCTCGGCGGGTCGATCGGTGTGGCCACGGCTGAACGGATCACCCGGGCCGTCGAACAGGCCACCGCCGCCCGGCTCCCCCTGATCGCCCTCCCGGTCTCCGGCGGCACGCGGATGCAGGAGGGGTCGGCGGCGTTCCTGTGCATGCTGCGGATCACCGCCGCCGTCCAGGCCCACCGGGCGGCCGGACTGCCGTACCTCACCTATCTGCGCAACCCCACCATGGGCGGGGTCTTCGCCTCCTGGGGCACCCTCGGGCACCTGGTCCTCGCCGAACCGGACGCCCGCCTCGGCTTCCTCGGCCCGCGCGTGTACGAGGAGCTGCGGGGCGTCCAGCTGCCGCCCGACGTGCAACGTGCCGAGACGCTCGCCGAACGCGGCCTGGTGGACGCGGTGGTCGCGCCCGAGGAACTGCGCGAGGTGCTGCGCCGCTCCCTGTCCGTCCTCACCCGCCGCGCCCTGCCCTCCCCCTCCCCTTCCTCTGTTCCTCCGGCCCCCGTTCCCCCGACCCCCGCCGACCGCCCCGACGCCTGGGAAGCCGTCCTCCGCACCCGGCACCCCGACCGCCCCGGCACCCGCGAACTGCTGCGCCGCACCACCGAGGAACTCGTCCTCCTCGACTCCCCGGGCGGCCGTGACGGAGCCCTGGTCCGGGCCCTCGCCGTCCTCGACGGCCAACCCGCCGTGGTCGTCGGCCAGCAGCGCCGGGCCGGCGCCCAGGAACGCCCCTTCACCGCCGCCGACCTGCGCTCCGTCCGCCGCACCGCCCGGTTCGCCGAACAGCTCGGCCTGCCCCTCGTCACCGTCGTCGACACGGCGGGCGCCGAACTCTCCGTCCAGGCCGAGCTGGACGGCGTGGCCGTGGAGATCGCCCACTGCCTCACCACCCTGCTCTCCCTGCGCACCCCCGTCCTCGCCGTCCTCCTCGGCCAGGGTTCCGGCGGCGGGGCGCTGGCGCTGCTCCCCGCCGACCGCGTGCTCGCCGCCGGCAACGCCTGGCTGGCCCCGCTCCCCCCGGAGGGCGCCTCCGCGATCGTGCACCGCGACGGCTCCCACGCCCCCGAGCTCGCCCGCGCCCAGGGCATCGGCGCCCACGACCTCGCCGCCGTCGGCCTGGTCGACACCGTGGTCCCCGAGCTTCCCGACGCCGCCGACGAGCCCGCCGCCTTCTGCGCCCGCCTCGGCCACGCCATCTCCACCACCCTGGCCGCCCTCACGGCCACCCCCACGTCCGACCGCCTCGCCGCCCGCACCACCCGCCACCGCCGCCTGGGCGACCTCGTCGTCTGAGGACAGGGCGGCGACCCGTGGCGCTGCGGTGGCCGCGTCCTGTGGCGCCGGTCTCAGATCAACGGCGACGTGGCGTGCCGACGGCGAGGCCCTGGGTGACGGGGGCGGCGTTCAAACGGTGAGTGCGCTCACAGGGAATCCGTCGGCACGACGGCCGGTAGTGCTCACGGCCGGTGCGGTGCGCGTGCAGGATCGGCGCAGGTCAGAAGCGCCCGCGGGCGGCCTTCGAATCGACGGCACGCGAGATCACTACGACGCGGCGTCGTAGCAGAGGGGTCTTGGCGGGGGCCGATCCGGTCTGCCAACAATGGCTCTCGTCGCCAGCCGTACCCGGTACCTGTCCCACCGGAGTGCGGCTCTTCACGAACTACTGCCGGTGCGCGCCCCGCGACCGTTACGGCCCCTGTCCGGCCACGGTCCGGGCGGGGCGAGCACCGGCCCAACCTGATTGAGGTCTAGTTCTTCATGCCCACTTTCAAGCTTCGTATGCGTACCTCGGCCGCTCTTCTCGCCGGTGCCGCCGGTCTGACCGCCATCGGCGCCGGTGTCATGCCCGCCACCGCGTCCGCCGCGACCGCCTCCCCGCAGGCCATCGCCGCGCAGATCGTGCCGGCGAACCAGCTCTCCTCGTTCAGCCAGATCATTTCCCACGAGTCCAGCTGGAACGTGACCGCGACCAACCCGAGCTCGGGTGCGTACGGCCTGGCGCAGGCGCTGCCGGGTTCCAAGATGGCCACCCACGGCTCGGACTGGAAGACCAACGCCACCACCCAGATCCGCTGGGCGCTGGACTACATGAACAGCCGCTACGGCAGCCCGAACGCCGCCTGGACCTTCTGGCAGAACCACCACTGGTACTAAGCCGACCCGAGGAACCCTCCACGGCGAACGGCGTCCGGACCAACTGTCCCCCCTCACCCCGGGGTCGGACAGGGACCACCGGGGTGACCGAGGCCCGGCCGCGCGCGATCCGCGCGGCCGGGCCTTCGGCCGTTCCCGCTCCCGCTGCCGCTGCCGCTGCCTTCTGTCGTACCCGCCGCGCTGCCGTTCCCCCTCTCTCTGCGGTTGCCGCCGATCTGTCGATCCCGCCGGTCGTGTGTCCGACCACCGTGTCGTGCCCAGCGGATATATTCGGGCCGAGACGAAGTCCCACCGCCGTTCGGGCCGTGCCCGGCCCCGCCCCGCCCCGTTCGAGGAGCACCCGGTGCCCAAGCCCCCGCGCCCGGCGACCGCCACCACCCGGACCGTGGCGCAGGTCAACCAGACCGTGCTGCTGGAGGTACTGCGCCGCAACGGCTCGCTCTCCCGGCAACGGCTGGCGGCCGAGAGCGGACTGTCCACCGCGACCGTGCACCGCCTGGTCGAGGCGCTGCGCACATCCGGTCTGGTGGTCGTGGAGCCCGAGCGCGCGCCGTCCAGCGGCGGTCGGCCGCCGCAGCTGATCCGCTACAACGCCGGGGCACAGACCGTGCTGGCCGTGGCACTGCGACCGCGCCGCGTCGTCGGCGTGGTCGCGGACCTGCACGGCAGGGTGCTGCACGAGGCCGAGCGGCAGTGGGCGCCGGCGCTGGGCCCCGACCGCACCCGCGAACCGTCCGCCGAGGAACTCACCGGACCACTGCTGGCGCTCGTGGACGGCCTGCACGGCTGGGCCGCGCGCCACGCGGGCACGCCGCGCGCCCTGGTGGTCGGGGTGCCCGGGACGGTCCGGGACCGCGGCACCGGGCTGGTGGAGTTCGCGCCGGTACTGGACTGGCCCGGGCTGCGGCTGCGCGCCCCGCTCCAGGAGCGGCTGGGAGTGCCGGTGGCGGTCGAGAGCAATGTCGACCTGGTCGCGCTGGCCGTCCAGCACAGCGAGGCGGGCGCGGGCGTGAGCGACCTCGTCGCCGTGACGGTCGGGATCGAGGTCGGCGCAGGGATCGTGCTCGGCGGCCGACTGCACCGGGGGCGGCTGGGCTCGGCCGGCGCCCTCGGTCACCTGATGACCGACCCCCGGGCCCTGGAACGACCGGCCGGGCGCACCGGCGACACCCAGGCCCGGATCGGTGACCGGGCCGTCGACCTGCGGATCACCGAGGCCGGGCTGGCCGCGGCCGGGACCTCGGCCGAGCGGGTCGCCGAACTGTTCCGGCTGGCGCGGGCGGGCGTACCGGCGGCGGTGCGCCTGGTGGACGAGTTCACCGACGACCTGGCCCTGCTGGTGGCGCGGACCATCAGCGTCCTCGGCCCCGAACTCGTGGCCCTGGGCGGACGGCTGCTCCGGGAGAGCGGTGGCGGGATGCTGCCCGCGATCGAGTCCCGCCTCCAGGGCCGGGTGCCGGTGCTGCCGCGGCTGGTGACGGTCCCGGCCACCGCCACCGAACTGGTCGGCGCGACCTCGGCCGCCGTCCGGCTCGCCGACGGGGCCACCTTCATCACGCGCTGAGCCGGGTCGGTGCTCCCCGGCCCGGGGCCGTTCCGGCCGTTCCCCCGAGTATTTCTTGGTGTGACAGAAACCGCCGGTGGCCGTTCGCCCCCGAGTCGGACCGCGGTCGGCCCCGGGCGCTGGCCGCCGTCGGAACCCGCTACCGCCGGACGTACTTGCGGCCAGCCGCTCTGCGCACCGTCCCGGGCCGGCCTGCTCACCGGTCGGCTGCTCCGGTGCCTCCGGAGGCACCGGAGCCACTGCTGACGGGGCCGGCTCCGGACCGACCGGGTGTTCACCGAGGCCGACACCGGCTCCCGGCAACTGCCCGAGCACGAGCCGCCCGGCGGCCGCAGCTTCCGCCGCCTTCCCCCGACCAGCACGGACGGCACGGACAGTGTCGACCGGCCCGCCCCTCGCGCCGTACGAAGCCGGGCTCCGCCGGCTCGCACAGCGGGCTCGACCGCACACCCACCCCGTCTCCGAGCGGCGCGAGGACGACCGGCGGCGCTTCCGGCACCCGTACTACGCCCTGGTCGAGCGGGCGGACCGGCAACTCCGCGGCGGGGACGCCGCAGGCAAGGTGAACGACCGGCCGATCCCGGCCGGCGAGGCCCCCTGCCCACGCTCTGCGACCTCACCGAAGTCCCACTGCCGCCCGACCTCACGGGCCCGACCGGCCGGGCGGGGCCCGCCGGTCCGCCTCCTCCGCCTTCGGCCGAACAGCAGCCACGGCCCGGACGCCCGGGCGCAGCGTGCTCGCACCGGAGCCGTGGGAGACCGTGGTGGTGGAGACCCTTGGGAGCGGCCGGGGTTCGAGGACGCCCTCGGCCGGATGACCCAGGACGACCGGCACAAGTACCTCTGTTACGCCTGGCGCGACAACCGCGAGCAACTCTTCGACCTCGCCAAGGATCCCGGCGAGCTGGTCGACCTAAAGCTTGTTGCAGAAGCCCGGGTGGGGGAAGGTCGGTATGTGGGCTGACCTGCTGGTTTCATGTGGCTCGGGCGAGGTTGTGCATGTGGGTGACGGCCTGCACCGCGTGGTGCAGGCCGTCACCCTTCTGTCGGCAGTCCCGGAGGATCTTCCAGTTCTTCATGTGGGCGAAGGTGTGCTCGACGCGGGCGCGTACGCGTCGGTGTTCGGCGTTGTCCTCCTCCTGGGCGCGCAGGAGGGGACGGCCGGCGCGTCTGCGGTGCGGGACGGCGAGGCCGGTGTTGATGTAGGCGCCGTCGGCGAGGACGGTGGTGCCGGAGCAGGTGACGGGCAGGTCGGAGGCCCGCCAGGCATGGGCGTCGGCCTTGTTGCCCGGTACGGGGCAGGCCGTAGCCACCACGAGGCGGGTGTCGGCGTCGACGACGACCTGCACGTTCGCCGAGAACCGGTAGTTGCGGCTCGATGTGGCGATGTTCCGGTCGCGCACGGGGACCAGGGTGCCGTCGACGATCCACAGCCGCTCCACGCCCGGGGTCGGGCGTGGAGCGGCTTCGAGGGCCAGGACCGGACCCAGGCGCTGGACGACGCGGCAGACCGTGGCCGTCGAGATCCCGAACAGCGGCGCGAGCTGGCGCATCGTGAGGTTGGTCCGGCAGTACACGGCCACCAGCAGGACCCGGTCGGGCAGCGGCAGGCACCACGGCCTGCCACCGCCCGGCCCGTTGCCACCGCGCTCGCGCACCACCCGCACCAGGCCCTCAAACTGCCGCATCCTCAGACCTGTGAACGTCCCCACCCAAACCGGCTCAGCCCGGAGCACCCCACCCGTACCGGAGAAATGCCCAGTCCCGAACCTTCCGGAACAAGCTTTAGTGCTGTGACTGCGTAGATTCGCCGGGTTTTATCTCGGGCTGCATGACGGCTCAGGGAGTGTTCGCGGTCGCCCAGGAACGGAACAGCGTGAGGGCCTCGGTGAGGTTGCCGGGGCCGCACGCAGCGTGAAAGACCTTCTCGGAGGTCCACACCCAGACCCAGTCGTGCGTGCTGCGGTTGACGTCCTGGCGGGGGTACTCGTGTTCCTCCAGGTCTGTTTCCTCAAGATCGATGGTGACGCTCCAGCCAGGGTTGTCGAGCGTGTCGATCTTCACGCCCCACTCGTGCTCCCAGTCCTCGTTGCACTGGTCGGCGTACCAGTCCTGCAGCCAGTCGAGGACATGTTCCGAATCGCTCATGGCAGGAGATGCTAGGCGAGTCGCGGATCGGGGATCGGACGCGCCTGTCCAACTGCCCGTGGAGATGCGATGGCTGAGCGGGTACGAGTCCGAAGACTGACCGACCAGGAGGGACAACGACTGCAGCAGATCGTGCGGCGGGGCAGCACCAGTTCGGTGCGCCACCGCCGCGCGATGATGCTGCTGGCGTCGGCCGGCGGGAACCGAGTATCGGTCATCGCCCAGCTGGTGGCGGCCGACGAGGACACCGTGCGCGATGTCATTCACCGGTTCAATGAGATCGGCCTGGCCTGCCTGAACCCTCAGTGGGCGGGAGGCCGTCCCCGCCTGCTCGGTCCTGACGACGAGGACTTCGTCGTCGCGACGGCCACCACCCGACCTGCCAAGCTCGGACAGCCCTTCACCCGCTGGTCGATCCGCAAGCTCGCCGCCTACCTGCGCAGGTCCACGGCCGCGTGATCCGCCTCGGCCGTGCGGCCCTGCGCTGCCCGCTCGCCCGACGCGGCGTCACCTTCCAACGCACCAAGACCTGGAAGGAATCAACCGACCCCGACCGCGACGCCAAGCTCGACCGGATCGAGCACGTCCTGGAACGCTTCCCCGACCGCACCTTCGCGTTCGACGAGTTCGGGCCGCTCGGCATCCGCCCCACCGGCGGGTCCTGCTGGGCCAGGCAGAGCCGGCCCGACCGCGTCCCGGCGACCTACCACCGCACCCACGGCGTGACCTACTTCCACGGCTGCTACTCAATAGGCGACGACGCTCTCTGGGGCGCCAACCGTCGTCGCAAGGGCGCCGCGAACACCCTCACCGCACTCAAATCCATTCGAGCCACCCGCCCCGACGGCGCCCCGTCTACGTGATCCTGGACAACCTGTCCGCCCACAAGGGCACCAAGATCTGCCAGTGGGCGAAGCGGAACGACGTCCACCTGTGCTTCACCCCGACCAACGCCTCCTGGGCAAACCCGATCGAGGCGCACTTCGGGCCGCTACGTCAGTTCACCCTGGCGAACTCGAACCACCCCGACCACACCGTCCGGACCCGCGCACTGCACCGCTACCTGCGCTGGCGCAACGCCAACGCCCGCCACCCCGACGTCCTGACCGCCAAGCGCAGAGAACGCGCTCGCATCCGCTCCGAGAAGGGCATCCGCTGGGGCGGACGACCATCCACGCCGCGTGATCAAGCAACCCGGCGAACCTATGCGGTCAAGTACTAGCGACGGAGGCCCGGAAGGCGGCCCCGCCCGACCGCTTCCGCACGCTGCTCGTCGAGCACTGCCCCGGGGCGGGGGACCTGTTCGGACGCTTCGTCCCCGTGGCCCCACGCGCGATGTCCCCGCGCCGAACGGAGGCCGACCCCGGCGCGGGGACGACCGAGTGCGCAGCGGCGTCAGTCGGACTCCGCTGCCAGGCCCAACAGTTCACGGGTACGGCGGTACTTGGCCGCCAGCCGTTCGGCGGTCGCCGGGTCGAGGCTCGCCAGCCGGGCCGGGTCGGAGTTGTGCGCGAGGTCGGCCCGTTTGACGACGATGGCGCCCGGTGTGGCGAGGATGCGTGCGGTGTACTCCTCCAGCGGCTCACCGGGGCGCTTGGTGAGCGCGTCCACGATGGCCTTGGTGGCGTCGCTCAGCGCGGCTTCGGCCAGCCACTCGCGGGTCAGCGCGTCGTCCTCGACGGCATCGTGCAGCCAACCGGCCGCGATCTGCTCGTCGCTGCCGCCCCGCGCCGCCACCCCGTGGGCGACCGCCGCCAGGTGTTCGGCGTACGGGTGACCGTTCTTGTCGGTCTGCCCCGCGTGCGCGTTCCGGGCGATCCGCTCGACCTCGGCCAGGCTCAGGTAGTCCACGCCACCCATCGTAGGCACCCGCCCCCGCCGACCGCGCGGGGGCCTGCCCATTGACGGTGTGCAGGCGACTGATTGACTTCCGAGGTCCCACCACCGCGGGCGGCAGGATCCACGGCCGTCCGCCCGACCAGCATGCCGACGACCACCCCGACGACCGCACTGACGACCACTCCGACGACTGTGCCGAGGAAGCCATGCCCAGCCTGCACCCGCTGCTGTCCGGTTTCGCCCCGATCTGGGCCCTGACCGGTGTCGGTTACGTCCTCGGCCGCAGCAGACTGCTCGGCGACCAGGCCGAGCAGGTGCTGAACCGGTTCGTCTTCCACGCGGCCATGCCCGCCGCCCTGTTCCTGATGATCGCCCGTACACCGCTGGACCGGTTCGCCAACCCCTCCATGCTCGCGTTCACCGCGAGCACCGCGGTGGCGGGCGGGCTCGGACTGTTCGCCTCGTACCGGCTGTTCGGCCGCGCGCTGCCGGAACGGACGCTCGGCGGGATGGCCGCCGGGTACGTCAACTCGGCCAACCTCGGCATCCCGGTGGCCGTACAGGTGCTCGGCGACGCCTCCTTCGTCGGCCCGGTGGTGCTGTTCCAGATCCTGGTGGTCACCCCGGCGGTGCTGACCGTGCTGGACTCCGGCCGGGCGGGCCTGCGGGCGGCGCTCACCCTGCCGCTGCGCAATCCGATCCTGCTGGCGGTGGGTTTCGGCGCCCTGCTCTCGGCGACCGGCTGGCGGCCGCCGGCCGAGCTGAATCGTTCCTGCGAACTGCTGGGCGGCGCCGCCGTACCGACCGCCCTGGTGGCGCTCGGCCTGTCGATCTGCCACCCGCCCGCGGTCACCGGCGCCTCCCGCTACCTGGAGGTCGGGACGGCGGTCGCGATCAAGAACCTCGTCCAGCCGCTGACGGCCTGGGCGGTCGGCGCCCTCGTGCTCGACCTGCCGCCCCACCAACTGCTCACCGTGGTGCTGTTCTCGGCCCTGCCCACGGCGCAGAACGTGTTCACCTACGCCCGCGAGTACAACCACGGCGCCGTCTTCGCCCGGGACTCCGTGCTCGCCTCGACGCTCGTCTCGATGGCCACCCTGTCCCTGGTCGCCTGGGCACTCGGCCCGGCGTAGCCGCTCCCCCTACTCCGCCCGGGCCGAGGCCACCACCCCGGTCATCGCCACCAGGAACCGTCGCGCCACAGCGAGTTCCGCCTCCCCGAAGGCGCCCATCGCGGCCATCAGATCGGCGACCAGCCCGCCGAAGAAGGCCTCGCCGAGCTCGACCGCGCGCTCCTCCACCAGCAGCCGGACCTTGCGGCGGTCCTCCTCGTCACGCTCGCGCCGGATCAGCCCCGACCGCTCCAGCCGGTCGACCAGCCCCGTCGTCCCGGCCGAGTTCAACCCCAACGCCGCCCCGAGCCGCCCCGGGGTCACCACGGCCCCGGACCGCCCGGCGTCCAGCAGATGGACGAGCCCCCGCAGATCCGTCGGATGCAAGCCGTTCCGCGCGGCGAACTCGGCACCGAACAGGTCGAGTTCGGACGTCAGCCCGCGCAGCAGTCGGATCAGCTGCGTCGGCGTCTGCGACGGCTCCACCTCATCGCCCCTTCCCCGGAGTCCCTGAACACGCCCAGAACCCCACCCCTACCCCCACCCGCCCCGGCCGATGCCCTCCGCCACCCCGCCACTCGGCACAACCGGTCCGACCTCGCCGCCCACCGGATCCCGCGCCGCTCGGGAGCGGCGACGGCTGCCGGTCCCGGCGGCCGGCAGGCCGGGGATCCCGGCGGCGGCACGGCGGGATCCCCGGCCGACGGACGCGGGGGAATCGCCACCGCGCTCCGGGCCCGGCCGAACGGATCCCTCGCAAACGCACCCGCCCCATCGGCCGCCGCGCACCCACTCAAGCGCTCAAGGGCTGCCCGCCGCGCGTTGCGAGAAGACCGCCGCCGCCGCACCGGCGAGCCTCTCTCCTGCCCCGTGCCCCGTACCCCGAGCCGTCCCGGTATCCGCGTCCGACGGGGCGCTCGCCGGGCGGGTGGCTGTGGCCTCCGCCGGGGAAGCGAGCGAGCATGGTCGGCGGGAACCGTCGAAATCGACGTGGAGGTAGCGATGAAGGTCGTATTCGTCCACGGGGCGTGCGTGCGGGACGGGTCGTGGTGGTGGCGCCGAACCGCCGGACTGCTGCGGGAACGCGGAGTGCCGAGCGTGGCTCCGGAGCTGCCGAGCTGCGGCGAGGCGGGCCGGCCTGCCGGAGCCGACGGGCCGGGGCTGCCCGAGGATGTGGCGGCGGTGCGGCGGGTGCTGCGGGCGGACGACGAGCCGACCGTCGTGGTCGCCCACAGCTACGGCGGAATCGTCACTGCGGAGGCCGCCGCGGGGATCGGATCCGTGCGCCATCTGCTGCTGGTCTCCAGCTATCTGCCCGAGGTCGGGCAGAGCCTGTCCGACTTCGGGGACGACGGCCCCGCCCCCTTCCTCGACGTCGATCCCGGCACCGGCACCTTCGGCGTCCGGCCCGAGCTGCTCGTGCACACCTTCCTCCAGGACTGCGACCCCGAGGACCGAGCGCGGGCAGGGCGCCACCTCGCCCGGCAGAGCATGCACGTGATCACGCAGCCGGTCGGCGCGGCCGCCTGGCAGCAGGTGCCCTCGACGTACCTCGTCTGCGCCCAGGACCGAGGCACCCCGCCCCGGCTGCAACGCGACTTCGCCCGCCGAGCCGACAGCGTGGTCGAACTCGACGCCGGCCACCACCCGTTCCTGTCGCGGCCTGCGGCGGTCAGGGACCTGCTGCTGAGCCTGTGACAGCAGCGTTGCCCCTCTCGACCGTGCCCCTCCTGGCCGTGGCCCGCTTGGCAGTGGTCCTCTTGGCAGTGGCCTGCTTGTTCGGCCGAACGGGTCAGTGGGCCCTGTTCAGTAGATCAGGTACCCGGGCCGGTGCCCTTCGTCGTCGATCTCTCCGGTCGCCTGTGCCCGCAGCTTGCGCGAGAGTGCCTCCAGAGCCCGGGAGGCCGCGACCTCTTCGCCGATCCTGGCGAGCGGGCGGTCCTCCGCGCTCTTGGTCGCCTCCCCGTGCGCCGTGAGACCCGGCGCCCGGGCGCCCGTCAGCCTCGCCTGGCAGCCGGTGTGAACACCGTCCTCCTCGAAGCTCAGCTCCACATCCCACTGGTTGTGCATGCCACACCTCCTGGCGTCGGCGCACCTCGCGCCCGCTCGGGCCGGTCCGGGCAGTGCTCCCGTGGCGGCCGCTCACACCAGCGTGCGCCCGTCGGCACGGGAGCGGCAAGCGGGCCCGGAGCAGGCCCGGCGGGCGGCGGGGCCCGGCGCCACGCCCGGGTCGTTGCGCGGGTCTGCGCCCCACCCCGGCGGTAGGCTGGCCACAGCGCGTCAATGCCGCGAAAACCCTGCTCCGGAACACCGAAACCCGCCTGGGCGCACCCCGCCGAGGCCCCGGAGCCCGGCGGTGCGGCGCGGTCGGCAACCATCGGGCGGTCCATCCGTGGCGGTCTTCCTCCTGGCATTGAGTGCCGCCTGCTTCCTGGGCCTCGGCTTCGTCCTCCAGCAGCACGCGGCACAGCGGGCCCCTCGTGCCGACCTGCTGCACTGGCGTCTGCTGCTGGACCTGCTACGGATGCCGGAATGGCTGCTCGGCACCGGATTCATGGTCATCGGGTTGATCCTCTCCGCGCTCGCCCTCAACCAGGGCGAGGTCTCGCTGGTCGAACCCCTGCTCGCGACCAACCTCATCTTCGCGATGGCGCTCGCCAGAGTGCTGACCCGCCAGACGCTCGGACGCTCCGGCTGGGCGGGGGTGGTGCTGCTGGCGCTGGGCGTGACGGTGTTCATCGTGGCCGGCCGCCCCACCGGCGGAGGCCCGCCGGCGAGCGAACTGCGGCACTGGCTGGTGATCGGGACGGTGGTCGGGCTGACCCTGCTGCTGGTCTCGTTCGCCCGCCGGCTGCCGCTGTTCGAGGAGGCGACCCTGCTCGCGCTCGCCGCCGGCCTGCTCTACGGGCTCCAGGACGCGCTCACCCGCACCACCACCCAGCGGCTCGACCATCAGGGACTGGACGCCGTCCTGCGCAGTTGGCAACCGTACGCCGTCGTCGTGGCCGGTGTGGTCGGCCTGCTGCTGGTGCAGAGCGCGTTCGAGGCCGCGCCGCTGCGGATGTCCCTCCCCGCGCTGACCGCCGCCCAGCCGATCTCCGGCATCGCCTGCGCGGTCGGCTTCCTCGGCGACCGTCTCCGGGTCACCCCGGGCGCGCTGGCCTGGGAGGTGATCGGTCTGATCGCCATCGTGATCGGTGTCGTGGTGATCGGCCGCCACCCCGCCCTGCCGGGCGGCACCGGCAACGGCGGCACCGGCGGCGGTCCGGAGCCGGTCGGTCCGACCGAGCACCCGTCCGAGGCCTCCGCCGAAGGCGCCCCCGACCCGGGCTCCAGCTCCACCACCGGCCCTGGCCCTGGCCCTGGCACCAGTACTGGCACCAGCTCCGGTGACCCCAGCGACACCGGCTGATCCCCGACCCTCAGGACCGTTGACCGACCGACCCATCGCCGACCACCGGAGACCTCATGTGCTGGAGTGCCCAGGCGGACCTCGTCGTCGGCAGCGCCGTGACGACCGTCGGCGTGCTCTGCCTCGTGCGTGCCCACCGCGCCGGCCGACCCGAACGCCTGCCGCTCGCCGCTCTCCCGCTCGTCCTCGGGATCCACCAGCTGATCGAGGCCGCGGTCTGGTTGGGTGCCGACGGCGACCTGCCGGCCGCACCGGCCGGCTGGGCCCGCACGGCCTGGGCGGTGATCGCTCTGCCCCTGCTCCCGCTGCTGGTCCCGATCGGCGTCCGCTGCGCCGCCCGGGTCGACCGCCCTCGTCAGCGACTGCTGACCGGGTTGGTGATCCTCGGCCTCCTCGTCGCCGTGCCCTTGGCCCACACCATCGCCACCCATCCGGTCGGCGCCACCGCCCATGCCCACACGCTCGACTACAGTCTCGGCGCCCCGCACCCCGCCCTCCTTCTCTCCGGCTACCTCCTCGCCACCGTGGGCTCGCTCCTCCTCAGCGGCGACCGCCGCCTGCGTCAGCTCGGCCTGCTGACCGGAATCGGCGCTCTGGTCTGTGCCCTCCTCTGGCAACTCGCTTTCGTCTCCACCTGGTGTGCCCTCGCCGCCCTTGCCTCCGTCCTTCTCCTCCGCTGGACGGCCTCACCACTTCCCGCCCCTGACCCCCGGAGCTCGTAACCCCTTTGCCCATGACCGGCGAGGGCATTCGGCCGGCAGGTGACTGGGGCCGTGAGGTTGTCAGCCGGGTAGCGGGGCCGTCGGGCCCGGGACCTTCTGCTCCGGGGTGCTGCTCGCGTCCGGGGCCGCTTCCGGGGCACGGCCACGCTTGCGGTCCATCTCCCGCCACTCGGGCCGCAGGCCGGACAGGGCGGTGGTGGCGATGTACAGACCGCCGCACGCGAGCAGCACCGGTATGAGCCCGACCATGGACACGGCCGCGCCGGCGAGCAGGCCGCCCAACGGGATCCCCGCCCAAGCGAGCGAGTCGCCCAGCGCGTTGACCCGGCCCAGCAGGTGGCGGGGCACCCGCTCGAACTGCACGGCCCCCAGGATCGGGTTGAGGAAGCCACCGCCGAAGCCGCTGGCCGCGAAGACCGCGACCACCAGTCCCATCGGCACGTCCATGGTGAGGACGAGGAAGCGTGGGGCACCGACGATCAGGAAGCCGACGAAGAACACCGTCCGGCGCGGCAGGCGGTGGGCGACCGCCGCCGCGATCAGGCTGCCGACCACCGCCGCGATCCCCCAGGCACTCCCGGTCAGACCGATCGCGGCCGGGCCGCCGCCCGTCTCCCGGGCCCAGACCGGCACCAGCACGGTGAGGAACGCCGCGTCCAGGAGGTTGGTCACCGCGACCGTGACGATGACGGTCAGCAGCAGCGGCTCGCCCCGCAGGAAGGCGAATCCCTCCCGGAACATGCGCCAGTAACCGACCGGTCCGTCCCCGTCGACGGCGGCGACCCCGCCTCCCGTCGGAGCGGTCGTCGGCCCCGATGCCTCCGGCACAGCGGCCCCGCGGCCCATCCCCCGGGGGAGCGCGACGGCGATCACCAGCGAACCGAGTGCGAAGGCGACCGCGTTGACCGTCAGACCGGCCATCGGACCGAGCAGGGCGATCAGCCCGCCACCGACCGCCGGACCGATCGTGGTGGCCAGCCGCTCCGTCACCCCGGACAGACCGGTGGCGCGCTCCATGGGGATCCGGCCCCGGTCGGCCGCCTCGGCGACCATGACCTCCTTGGCCAAGTCCCCCGGGCCGCGGGCGGCACCAATCATGGCGACCATGACCAGCAGGAGCCAGAACGGCAGCAGGCCGAACGCGTGCAGCAATGGGACCAGGCCCGCCGCGACGGCACTCACCGCGTCCGTCGTCCAGGAGACGACACGCGGACCGAGCCGGTCGATCACCGGGCCGGTGAAGGCCTTGACCAGCACATAGGGCGCCAGCTCGACGAACGCGACGACTCCCGTCATCGTGGCGCTGCCGGTCGTGGCCAGCACGAACCACGGCAGGGCGATCGCCGAGACCCGGGTACCGGTGAGCGAGATCGCCATCGCCGTCAGCACCCCGACGAGCGGCCGGAAACTGCGCGGCCCGGTGGCCGGGCCCTTGGCGGCCGGGCCGTCGGCGGTCGCGGACGTCGACCCGGGCGACGGCACCCGGGGCGGAATCGTGGCGTCCGTGGTCATCGCCGGTCCTCCGACTCGTCGTCTTCGACGCCCTGCGGCTCGGGAAGCACCTGGACGACCACGGCCACCCGGTCCGTTCCCTCGGGGACGGGGCCTCCCGGGTCGATGCGGCGGTAGCGGGCGACCACCTCCGACATCTCTCGGGCCAGGCCCCTGGCCTCCTCCGGGGTCAACTGGAGCACCATGTCGCTGAAGTCCATCGCCTGCCGCCACTCCGGCGTCATCGTCTCGTAGGCATTGAGCGCCGTCTGTGCCGTGAGGGTGTGGGCCGCGACGATCGACCGCAGATAGCCGAGCGCAGCCTCCGGGTCCTCGCCGCTGTCGGTCCACCAGCTCACCAGGTGGACCGACTTCCACCAGCGGTCCCGGGCGTTGCCGCGCTCGGTGTCCTCGGCGACGAAGCCGGACGCCGCGAGCTGGCGGAGGTGGTAGCTGGTCGCTCCCGAGTTCAGCCCCAACTGCTCGGCCAGCTTGGTGGCGGTGGACGGCCCGTTCTTCCGGAGCAGCCCGATCAGCTGCACCCGCACCGGGTGGGCCAGGGCCCGCAGGCCCTTGGCATCGATCACTACATCGGTCTGCGGATCCGGGCTGTGCGGCCACCGGCGGTCATCGGTCATGGCACTACCGTAGAACCGCAAAGGGTTCTTCGCAAAGGTTTTTTGCGAAGACGTCTTTGCGGTTTCGAACGGAGGTCGCGCCCCGCCACAGGACCGGCCGTCGTCGGCCCGGGCTCGGGCTCGGGCTCGGGCTCGGGCTCGGTCCGTGCCTCAGTCCCGCGCGACGGCCAGCACCAGGACCACGGTGAGCCCGCCGCCGGCCGTCTGCTCCACCCTCAGCCTGCCCCCGGCCGCACGCACCAAGGCCGATATCGACGGCCCGACCGGCTCCGGCCCGCCCGTCCCCCGCCGGGGGGCGGTCTCCTCCCCCGCGCCACCCATGGCCCAGCCGCTCCCGCCGCCACTGCCCGGACCACCGATCGCGCCGCCCGGCGCCCAGCCGGCACCCGGGATGCCCGGCTCGCCGTACATCCCGGCGAGCAGCCACCGACGGGCCTCCGGCGGCTCCGACGCCCCCCGGTCCACGACCCTCAGCTCGACCCTGGCGGGATCGGCCGTCCACGCCTCCGACCCGCCGAACGCTCCCCCGGTGAACGCCCCCTTGCCGAGCACCCCCTTGCCGAGGGAGCCCTTCCCGGCAGCCCCGCGGCCGAACACCCCTCCCCGCCCGACCCCGCCCCGAGCACCCAGCAGGCCGTCCGGCCCCGGCAGCGGATCGGCCCGGACCAGCACCCTGGCCCCCGCCGGACTGCGGCGGATCGCGTGGTCGACCAGCCCGGCCAGGGCGGCCTCCAGCCGCGGGGCGTCCGCGATCACGACCGGTAGCCCCACCGGAAGCCGGACCACCACGGAGGCTCCCCGACCGCCGCCCCGCAGCACCCGTCCGACCACCTCCGCCACCTGTACGTGCCTCGCGTCCGGTACGCAGCCGCCGACCCGGTCGATCCAGCGCAACCGCTCCAACTCCGGCCGCGACAACAGCTGCGGCCCGGCCATGCCGCCGACCGCGGACCGGCCCGGACTCGCGACACCCACCGTCCCGATCGGCGCGGCGAGCATCGCCCCTTGCCGGTCCGGCTCCGACCGACCGCCCCCACCCACGCCCTTGAGCAACCGCGCGCCCGCCAGCGCCCCGGACCGCCGGAGCGGGCCGAGCCCGCCCAGCGCCCGGGCACCCGACGCGACGTAGCCCCAGAGCTTCCCGCCAGCCATCGTTCTGCCCCTCGTCCATCGCGGACCCGATCCGCCACCCCGTGGCGGACCGGTGCGGGCCGCTTTCCCCGGCCCTGCGCCAAGCCTGCGCCCCCGCCGCCCGGGTGACAATCCGGCCCCGGTGCCACACCAGCCGCTGCTACCCCGCCGACCAGCGGGGCCACCCTCCGGCAACCGGCGGGAGCACCACACCGGCGCGCGTCGGTCCGCACGCGCCCCCACCTCGGCCGCCCACCCCTTCCGCGCACCGACCACGACTCCTCCGCACCCCACCTTCGGACGCCCGCGCACACCCGGCCCGATCCGACCCGCGAACCTAGACTGACCCCATGGCCCGGCTCAACGACAAGGTCAGGGAGCTGTTGCAGGAGTACGCCGACCTGATCTCGATCACCGGCGGCGACGCCTTCCGCGCCCGCGCCTACGAGAAGGCCGCCCGTGCGGTGGGCGGCCACCCCGCGGACATCGACGGCCTGGACGTGAAGGGGCTCCAGCAGATCCCCGGGGTCGGCAGGTCCACCGCCGAGAAAATCGCCGAGTACCTCACCGGCGGGCGGATCGAGGCTCTGGAGACGCTCCGGGCCGAGATCCCGTCCGGAGTACGCGCGATGATGTCCGTCCCCGGCGTGGGACCGAAGCGCGCGCTCGCGCTCTACCGCGACCTCGGCATCGCCTCCGTCGACGAACTCGCCGAGGCGATCCGCGCCGACCGGCTGAGCGAGGTCCCCGGCCTGGGCGAACGCAGCGGCGAGAAGATCCTGCACGGCATCGAACTGATCCGGCAGTCCGGCGGCCGGACGCTGCTGGACGCCGCCACCGCGCTGGCCGACCGGATCGTCGAGGCAATCGCGGCAGCACCGGGGTGCACCCGCTGCGCGCACGCGGGCTCGCTGCGCCGGATGCGCGAGACGGTCGGCGACATCGACGTCCTGGCCACCGCCGAGGATTCGGCGCCCCTGATGGCCGCGCTCACGGCACTCCCCTGTACGGCCGAGGTGATCGGCACCGGGCCGACCAAGACCTCGATCCGCACCACGGACGGGATCCAGGTCGATCTCCGGGTGGTCCCGGAGGAGGACTGGGGAGCCGCCCTGGTCTACTTCACCGGCTCGAAGGCACACAACATCAAGCTCCGGACAATGGCGGTGCGGGCCGGCCTGAAGCTCTCCGAGTACGGGCTGTTCGACGCCGAGGGCGGCGAGAAGATCGTGTCGGCGAGCGAGGACGAGGTGTACGCGGCACTCGGCCTGCCCTGGATCGCGCCGCCGCTGCGCGAGGACCGGGGTGAGATCGAGGCCGCCCTGCGCGGCGAGTTGCCCGAGCTGGTGGCCGAGGCGGACCTCCGCGGCGACCTGCACACCCACACCGACCTGACCGACGGGCTGGCCACCCTGGAGGAGATGATCGACACCGCGGCCGCCCGCGGCTACGCGTACTTCGCGGTCACCGACCATGCCCCCGACCTGGTGATGCAGCGGATGACGGACGAGAAGATGCTCGCCCAGCGTGAGCGACTGAGTGAACTGGCCGGGCGGCACCGTCGGATGCGACTGCTGCACGGCACCGAGCTGAACATCGGCCCGGACGGCACCGTCGACTGGCCGGCCGAGTTCCTGTCCGGTTTCGACGTCTGCGTGGCCTCCGTCCACTCCCACTTCGGCGCGGACCGGGACGCCCAGACCCGTCGGCTGATCCGTGCCTGCGAGAACCCGCACGTGCACATCATCGGCCACCTCACCACCCGCAGGATCGGCCGGCGCGGACCGATCGACGTCGACCTGGACGCCGTCTTCGCCGCTGCCGCCCGGACCGGGACCGCGATCGAGATCAACAGTTCTCCCCAGCGCCTCGATCTGCGGGACGAGGACGTGCTCCGGGCCAAGCGCCACGGCGTGAAGTTCTCGATCGACAGCGACGCGCACGCCACCCCCCACCTCGCCTATCCCAGGTACGGGATCGGCACTGCCCAGCGCGCCTGGCTCACCGCCGAGGACGTGATCAACACCTGGCCGTGGCAACGCCTCAAGCGGTTCCTCCGCAAGGACGCGCTCCGCGCCTGAGCCCGACCAGGTCCGTACCACCGAAATCGGAAAATTGTCTGTTTTGTGGGAATTTTTCCCGGATACCCCTGGTGCGACGGTCGCCCGAGGCGCATCATGGTGGTGGACCTGCGAGGTAGCCGCGGAGGTTCGACCGCAGGAGGCAGTGGCGACAGATCGAGACGGATCAGGGTCTGCCGCTGGTACCTCGGTCGACGATCGAACTACTGGCCGGAGGACGGGACGTCCGGAGGCCACCCCCACCTCGCAGGTTCCGCGTGTCCGGCCGGACCCCTCACCGGCCGGACGTTCCGTGCCGGCCCAACGGCGGTCCGGCAACGGTTCCGTCCCTACGATGCGGTCGGCACCGCATACCCCATCTCCCACGCGTGCACGGCGATGCCCACCCGGTTCTGCACGCCCAGCTTGCGCTGGATGCTTGCCACATGCGTCTTCACCGTGCCGGGGGAGATGAAGAGTTCGGCGGCGATGTCGGCATTGGTCCGGCCGCCCGCCACATGGCCGGCGATCTCCACCTCGCGTTCGGTCAACGGCGCGGCGGGGGCCGACCGGCGGTCCACCCGCCGGGGCGCGGTCACATGCTGGAGCAACCGCACGGTGACCGCCGGGCTGATCAGGCTCTCCCCTCCCGCCGCCGCACGGACCGCCTCGGCGAGCAGGGCCGGACCGGACCGCTTCAGCAGGAACCCGGAAGCCCCGTACCTCAGCGCCGGATAGACGTACTCGTCGAGGTCGAAGGTGGTCAGCACCACCACTCGCACGGGCGTGACCGCCCCCGGAGCGGCCAG
Organism: Kitasatospora sp. cg17-2; assembly: GCF_054031055.1. Taxonomy (NCBI): domain Bacteria; kingdom Bacillati; phylum Actinomycetota; class Actinomycetes; order Kitasatosporales; family Streptomycetaceae; genus Kitasatospora; species Kitasatospora sp. cg17-2. Next base: position 8,075,674 of record NZ_CM132923.1, on the reverse strand, counting down.
GCGCCTGGTGAGCTCCAGGCCGTCCATCCTGGGCATCCGGATGTCCACGAGCGCGACGTCCGGGCGCAGCTCCGCCGCGAGTTCGAGCGCGGCGACCCCGTCGGCCGCCTCCCCGACCACGGTGATGTCGGGCTGGGCCTCCAGGATCCGCCGCACGCTCCGGCGGACGGCCTCCTGGTCGTCCGCGATCAGGGTACGGATGGGCTCCGGGTTCGGACTCGTCACGCACGGAAGTCTCGCACGACGGGCCTCGGGCGAACCCTGCCCCCTTGACGTCCTGACGTCCGGTCACGGTACGGCCGGTGGAGACCGGGGCGGGTGCGGCGGCCATGGCGGGCCCTCCTTCTGACACGAGGTTCGGTCGATCACGACTACGAGCTTCGCCGCTCATCGAGCCGCTGCCATCTGCCGAACGGCACCTTTCTACGGCCGATTTCTTCCCGCACCCCTGCCGTTCGGCCTAGCGAACCGGCAGTTCGCAGCTCGTCCGCCAACCCAGCGGCCGCAGCGGAGCGGGCTCCAGCGGTCCGGACTCCAAGGTCCCACCGTGCACGGCGAGGCGTTCCGCAAGGCCGGGCAGACCGCTCCCGCCACCGCCCCGCAGGCGACGCAGTCCACGGACGCCGCCGGGCGCCCTGCCGTCGTTGCTCACCGACACCCGCACCACCGCCGCCGTCCCGCCCTCGGCCGCCCCGGCCTCCACCCGGACGACCGCCTCCGCGGCCCCCGGAGCGTGCCGTCGCACATTCGTCAGCGCCTCCAGCACGACCGCGTACGCGGCGCCCTCCGCGTCCGGCGACAGCAGACCCGCGGCGTCCCGCGCCCCCTCGAGTCGGGCCCGGGTGGGACCGGTCCGGTCGAAACGATCCACCAGCTCCGGCAGGTCGGCCAGCCCGTACACCCGGGTGGCACCGGTCGCACTCGCCGGGCCCACGATCGCGCCCGGCGGGTCCACTCCGCCGGCCGCGCCGCCGTCCCCGCCGTCCTCGTGCGGCTCCCGCAGCGCTCCCACCATCGCGTCCATCGAGTCCAGCGCGCGCAGGCCGGCCTCCTCCAGCCGTCGCAGCAGCGCCGCCGTCTCCTCCGCTCCATGGTCGCCCGGCAGTTGACCGGCCTGTGCCTCCAGCACGATGCCGGTGATCTCGTGCGCCACGAAGTCGTGCAACCCCCGCGCCACCTCCAGGCGCTGCTCACGCCGCGCCTTCGCCACCGCGCGCTCGCGCCGCGCGTCCAGCACCCGCAGGTAGAGACTCGCCCCGACCACGACGGCCAGCGGCACCCCCGAGGTCAGGACGGCCAGCACGGAGGCGGTCCAACCACCGTTCGGGGTCCGGACGGTGAAACGCAGCGGCACGGCCACCACCGCCGTGACGGCCAGGGCACCCGCCGGCCCGGCCCACCGGCCCCGGCCCCGCCGGACCACCCGGCCCACCAGGATCAGCAGGGCCACCCACTCGAACGGCAGCCAGAAGGCGGGCAGCCGGAACGGGCCGGAGTAGACCAGGTCGAGCAGCAGCGAGGCGGCGGCCACCCCGCCCACCGCACCGATGAGCGTCACCCGCCCGCTCGGCCACCGCACCGCGGCCACCAGCACCGCCCCGGCGGCCATGACGGCCAGCAGGAGCGCCGCGGCACGCTGACCCGGGTGCGCCAGCAGCACGGGCGCGAGCACGAACAGCGCGGCCACCACCCCCACCGGCCCTCGGAGCGCCGCAGGGCGACTCACACCGCCGCGGGACGCGGGGACAACGGGAACAGCGGACCGGCCGTGGACCGCGTCCATCGAGGAATCAGCAGGCATACGTCCGAGCCTAAGCTCGCGACGGTCGGGCGGCCGACGGCCTCCCACCGGACACCAACTCCTGCCGAAGAGAGCCGAATCCACCACAAGCAAGGTCAAACTCCCTCGTCCGAGGGAGGTACGAGTCCCAGAAAGGGGGGGATGTTAGTCCGTGACCGAACAGAGAGTCGGACCAACTCCACCCGGACTCACGAGAGGACGCCCTCCATGCGCTTCCGCCTCAGCACCACCGCCGCCCCGACCGAGGCCTACCGGCCCCCGAGGTGCCCGTCCGGGACCACCGCGGCGAGGTACCGTTCATCGGGACCGGCACCGGTGCCTCCTGGGCCGTCGCACCGGGCCCGCCCGCTGCCGCGCGCCGGTACCGCCACCGCCCGCCCCAGCTCGCCGCACGGATCCGGAGAACCAAGCCGATGCCCACCCGCCACCGTCCGTCCTCCGGCCCGATCCGGGCACACCTCACCGCGTCCCCCGCCGCCGGCAGCACCACGGCGACGACGACGGTCGGCCGCCGATGAGTGTCGCGTCCGGCCTCGGACGGCTCGCCGCCGTCGGCCCGTACTTCGCCCTCGACGCGGCCGAGGCTCCCGGGCAGGGCCCGCCGCCGGGCTTTCGACCGCTGCGGGAGTTCTACGCCCCGGGCCAGGACGGCCTGTTGGCGGGCCGGGTTCGGGAGGTCGGCCGGAGGCTCGGCACGACCGAAGCACGGGTCGCGGCCTCGATCCTGCACCTGGGCCTGGCCTCCAGGTTCTGCTCGGTGGGCCTCGCCGCCGCCGTGCTGGTCGGCGACGTGCCCGCCCTGACTCCCGATGAAGCGTGGGTCCGCGTCCCCGAGCAGGGACCGATCGACCTCTGGGCTCCCTACTCGCCCACGTCGACGGCAGGGCCCGCCTCGGAGAACGCACGGATCCCGGCCGATCCCGGCCGACTCGCCGACCGGTTCCGCCGGACCGTCGTCGAGGGGCAGTTGACGGAGCTGGCGGCGGCCGTCCGCTCCACGGTCCCGCTCTCCGACGGGCTGCTCCGGGGGAACGCGGCCTCCGCCCTGGCCGGCGCTCTGCGCATGCTGGACGCCCACCTCGCGCGAACGGCTCCCGACCGAACCTCCACGGCTCCGGGGCTGGCCCGGTTCCTGGTCGCCCACGTGCTCGACCACCCGCCCCTGGCCGGGACCGGAACCCTGACCGTCAGCGGCGCTCGGTCCGGCACCGGGTTCCGACGCACCAGTTGTTGCCTCTACTACCGGATCGGTCCGCAGGCGGGCGTCTGCGGCGACTGCTGCTTCACCAGCCCACCACGCCGCCCCTGAGTCGAACGGAGCCAGAAGACGGCCGGACGCCCGGACCGTCCGTCGGCCCGCATCCGTAGCCGCAGCGCCCTACCGCTCCAGCGTCGCGGCCAGCAGATTGGGGTCGCTCCTTGAGAAGAAGGCCGCACTCGGCACGTACACCCGGTCACCCCGGATCCCGACCGAGGTCGGGTTGGAGAGACCGTCCGAGGCGTCGAGCACGGTGTGCCGAGTACCGTCACCACGGAGGTAGACGGCCTCGCTGGAGGTGTTGAGCGCTGCGATCAGCTCGTCACCGACACCCACGAAGGCGAAGTCGTCGAGCCCTGCGAGCCCGTCGGCGCGGACCTCGACCGGGCCGGCGGAGCCGTCCGGACCGATCGGGATTCGCAGCAGCGAGCCACTGTCGGTGTTGCCGACCCAGACGGCGCCGCGATGCACCTTCAGGCCGTTGGCGCCGAAAGCGCCGGTGGGCCTGAGGCGGGCATCGTCCGACCAGGCCACTGGGGTACCGCCGGCCGTCGGCACGACCCGGACCAGGCCGAGCGCCGAGTCGGCGGAGTACAGCACGCCGGCGCGCTCGTCCAGCGCGAGGCCGTTGGGCAGGCTGTTCGCGGGGAGGGCGGCGATGCGCTCCGGCTCACCACCGGGGCAGAGCCTCCAGATCCCGGTGAGGTCCTCGGTGCCGGTGGCGTAGGCGAAGTAGAGCGTGCCGTCGTGGGCGCGGGCCAGGCCCGAGACGGCGGCGGCACCGATGACCGGGGTCGCGGGGTGAGCGGGTGCGGGCATGTCGGCCAGGACGGTGAGCCGGCCGTCGCGGTCGAGGTGGACGACCTGACGGGCGAAGGACAGGGTGAGGTCCACCGAACCGTCGGGTTCGACGGCGATGTTCTCGGGCTGGCGCCCCTGGGCCAGATCGAAGTGGGCGACGATCCGGGGCTGCGAGAGCGGTGGCGCGACGGCGACGGCCGGGGTCACGGCGAGCAGCGCCACAGCGACGGCGGTGACCGGCACTGCTCCCAGCGACCGACCGGCACGAGGAGTGCGGGTGAACCAGGACGCAGGGGCCGCACAAGAGCCCTGAGGCGCCGGACAGTTACGGGTAGAACGAAAGGGGCGAGGCACGGTGGTACTCCTCGGGACGGCGAACGGACGGGGCGGCGTCCCCCGTCGGCAGAGCACGCCCGATCCTGCCATCCGGGAGGCAGCAGGCTGTGCCGCCACGCAGGTCACCCGACATGCCGCGCCGGGCGGACGGTGCACGTCCCGACGGCTGGGGCCCGCAACCGGCTTGTCCAGGGCCGGTCGCGGGCCGCCGATCCCCACCCGGAGTCGATGCCCCTGTCACCGGGTGAAGTTCTCGCACGGAGTTGACGGACAATCAGATCGCGACTGCCGACTCCTCCATCTCCTCCTCCGCCCCGGACCCCTCCCCGCGCGACGACCCGGCCCCGCGCGCCGCATCGACGGCAGCGACCGCACCCGGCGTCACCGCCCGGCCGCGCCGTTCGTACAGCGCGGCTCCGACCACGAGCACACCGGCGGCCGCCAACCACACTGCCAGCACCAGGAGGTGACCGCCGAAGCCGGCACCGCCGTCGAAGTAGAGCAGACTGCGGGCACCCTCCAGGAAGCCCGCACCGGCCCAGAAGGAGTGCAGCCCGCCGAAGAAGCCGTTCTGCAGCTCCGGCCGGTACACACCGCCGGAACTGGTGAAGTTCAGCATCACGAACAGCACCATCATCGCCAGCGTGGTCCACCGCTTGAGGAAGGTGTGGAGGCCGATGCCGATCCCGATCACCCCGGCCGAGTAGAGCCAGCCGAGCGCCCAGACCCCGACCAGGTCGTGGTCCACCACATGGAAGACGGGCCCTGCGGTGAGAATCCCGATCACGCTCACCGCCAACGACACGCCCACCCCGACCAGCACCCGGAACCGCATGGCCAGAGCCGCACCCGCCGCGCCGATCACCGCGACGCTGCCGTAGGAACCGATGCTGAGCGCGACCAGCAGGAAGAACAGGCCTTGACCGGTGGGGTCGCCCTCGCTCGGGGTGGTGAGGTCCGTGACGGCCAGGGGGACGCCCTGCTGCGCGGTCACACGCTGGAAGACCTTCTCGGCCGCCATCGCCGAGGTGTCCGAGTTGGCCTTCGCGACCAGGAGTTCGGGGCGGCTGGCGTCGGGGAGGAAGGCGCCGACCAGGTCCCGGTCCAGCAGTCCCTGTTCGGCGGCGGCACGGTCCGGCAGCGAGGTGACGTCCAGAGCGTCGCCCGCCCGGCCCTGCACCGCCCCCGCCAAGGCCCGCGCCTCCGGGGTGACGCCGACGACGGCGACCTTCAGATGGTGCGGCTCGGGCTGGTGGAAGGCGCCTTGGTAGGCGAGCGCCATACCGAGGCACATCAGCAGCGGGGTGAGCAGGTGGAACGCCAGGTGCTTGAGCGAGTGCCCCACAGCGGGCGCTGCGACTGTGGTCGGGGTTGTGCTCATGAAGTTCGGTCCGTCCTCCGGCGGTCGCCAGCGAAAGAGGGCAATAGAAGATGGTAAATGCAACTATCTGGATGCAGTATACAACTACTTCGGGGGCGGGCCGAAGCCCGCCCCCGATCAGCCCGCGCCCCCGCAGGGCGGCGACACCGACTCCGGGCCCATCACTCCAGGCCCATCGCTCCAGACCCTTCACCCGGGCCCGTCACCCCAGGTCGAAAACCCCGTACGAGAACCCGTCCGCCCGGAGCTCACCCGCCGCGTCGACCCGCACACCCTGGACGTCCAGCGGGGTGACCCCACCCGTCCGGCCCGCCCAACCCGCCCGGTCGACCCGACCGGACACACCGACGCCGTCCAGCAGCCCGTCGAGCGGGAGAACCGCCGGCTCCCGCCGCGGGTTGATCACCACCAGGTACCGCCCGGCACGGGTGTACACCAGCGGGTACCCCGCGTGCCGGACCTCCACCGAGCCCCGCGCCCCGAGCCCCGGGTGCTTGCGGCGCAAGCCGATCAGCCGCCGCACGGTGTGCAGCAGCGAGGTCGGGTCGGCCCGCTGGGTGGCGACGTCCGGCCGGTGCGGGTCCGGATCCACCGGGAGGTAGAGCCGCTCCGCCGGGGCGGCCGAGAAGCCCGCGTTCGGACCGGGCGCCCACTGCATCGGCGTACGCGACCCGGCCCGGTTGTACGTCGGGCCGAGCACGCTGCCCTCGACGTCGGGGAGGTCCGGCACGTAGCGCATGCCGATCTCGTCGCCGTAGTACACCGCGGGCAGGGTGGGCCAGGTCAGCACCAGGGCGAAGGCCGGGGCGAGCTGCTCGGCACTGCGCGGGCCGGTCGCGAGCCGGGAGAAGTCGTGGTTGGCGGTGGGGAGGGCGATGTGCCCTGCGCCCTCCGTCAGTTGGGCCGCCGAGCGCCAGGCGTCCAGGAACACCCGGGGCGTGCCGCGTCCCTCGGCCTCGAAGTAGCACGGGCCCTGCTTCCAGAACTCCTCCACCGTCCCAGCGTTGTTGTTCCAGAGCGAGCGCAGCGGCAGGCCGTGGTCCGGGCCGCCGAACTGGAGCAGGAAGTCCGCGTGGAAGCCCGCGGCGACGGCTGCCGCCGGGTCTCCCCATTCGGCGAACAGCGCGGCCTGCGGGTGGTCGCGGTCGAGCCAGTCACGCAGCTCGGTCCAGAGCTTGCCCGTCTCGGCGAAGCCCGGGTCGTCCTTGACCAGGGAGGACGCCATGTCGACCCGGAAGCCCGCCAGTCCCAGGCCGAGCCAGTGCGCCATGATCTCGCGCAACGCGGCACGGTTGGCGCGGGGCCCCTCGGCGTCGACGGGCTGGCGCCAGGGCTGTTCCGGATCCTCGCGCCCGTAGCCGAAGTTGAGCGCCGGCTGGCACTCGAAGAAGTTCGGCCGGTACCACCCGGCCCGGCTGCCCGGGGAGGCGACGAAGCCGTCCACCGGCCGGTCGGACCAGATGTAGCGGTGGTCGGACGGATCCTCGGCCGAGGCCCGGAACCAGGGGTGCTGGTCGGAGGTGTGGCCGGCGACCAGGTCCAGCAGGATCCGGATGCCCTTGCGGCGCGCCGCCTCGACCAGCGCGGCGAGGTCGTCGGCCGTGCCGTAGCGCGGGGCGGGTGCGAGGTAGTCGGTGACGTCGTACCCCGCGTCGCGGAAGGGCGAGGCGAAGCACGGGTTCAGCCAGACCGTGTCCACGCCCAGCCAGGCGAGGTGGTCGAGGTGCTCGGTGATGCCCGCGAAGTCGCCGACGCCGTCGCCGTCGGAGTCCGCGAAGGTCTGGGGGTAGATCTGGTACAGCACGGCGTCCGTCAGCCAGTCGGGGCCGGGGCGGGTCGAGGTCATGGGTGGGATCCTCCTACCGGGTACCGAGGGGCTACCGATTCTCGTCGATTCCCCGTCGCCCCAACAGTCCGGCTCGACCACTCCCGGACCGGCGCGGGACTCCTGGAAGGAGCCCCCAGCCGTGCCGCGCGCCCTCCCGAGCCCCTCCCGCTCCTTCACACCCCACGGTTGGTACCCGCCGCGCCGGGCCTGCCGCCCCGCAGGACGTCGCACATCGGCCATCGCGCGCGTCGAGCACCTCGCACCACACGCGTCCGGTCCGGACCGGTCGTGCGCGGGGCGGCACACTCCTCGCCTCCCCGCGCACCGAACCCCCACGCACCGAACCCCCCGCACACCGAATCCCCGCGCACCGGACCTGCGCGCACCGGACCTCGCCATGACCAGCCCCCGTGACCGGCCCGCTGAAGGGGACGACGCCCCGCCTCCGCTCCGGTCGCCCCGCTAACGGGGCGCGCAGGCCTCCGTGAACGCCCGGGCCCGACGGGTGATCTCCGCCCAGTCCCCGGCCGCGACGACCTCCGGCGACACCACGTCCGTCCCGGCGCAGACGGCGAGTGCTCCGTGCGCCAGGAACTCCGCCGCGTTCCCCGCGTTGACACCGCCGGAGGCGACCAGCGGGACATCGGGGTACGGACCCCGCAGATCCTTGAAGTAGCCGGGACCGAACGCCCGGGCCGGGAAGATCTTCACCGCCGCGGCACCGAGGTCCACCGCCTGGGCAACCTCGGTCGCGGTGAGCGCGCCGAGGATCACCGGGACTCCCGCCGCGTGCGCGACCTCCGCCACCTCGCGTCGCAGACCGGGCGTGACCAGGAAGGAAGCCCCCGCGGCGAGCCCCTGCTCGGCCTGGTCCGCGGTGAGCACCGTCCCGACCCCGACCCGGTGGCCGGCCTGAGCCGCCCGGTGCAGGTGGGTGGTCACATCGGGCGTGGTGAAGGTGAACTCGGTCCAGGTGATACCCCCTTCGGCGAGCGCCGCGCAGAGCGCGGCGGCGTCCGGTATCCGCGGCGCACGGACGACCGCGACCACCGGCGAGGCGGCGAGCGCGGCCCGCGCCGCTGCCGCCATGGCGGCAGCGGAGGGCGTGCGGCTCCCCGGTCCCGGGCTCCCGGAACTCGGACCCGCCGACTCCCGATCCACGAAACCCGCTTCGACCGACCGCGTTCCGACCGACGGCGTTCCGACCGACTGTGCTTCGACCGACCGCGTCTCGACCGGCCTCGCGTCGACCGACCTCGGACCAACTGAACTCGAATTCACGGCGTGCGCTTCCATTCCACTCGGTTTCACTGGGCACCCTGATTCACTGCGCGCTCTGGTTCACGGGGCACTCGACACAGGCCCCGGCCCCGGCCCCGGCCCCGCCCGCCCCACCCCGCTCCGCTCCGCCACCGGCGCGCTCAGCTCCACAGCACGCGGCCGTCATATCGCCTCCGCCCCGCGCCCCGTCCGGCGCAGCGCCCGACCGGGCCGCGCCCCCGTGGTGCGGCCCTGCTCCACCACGGCCACGCCGTTCACATAGACGTGTTCCACGCCGACGGCGGGCCGCCTCGGCTGCTCGAACGTCGCCGCGTCCTGGACGCGCTCGGGGTCGAAGAGGACCAGGTCGGCGTGGAACCCGGGGGCGATCCGCCCGCGCCGGTGCAGCCGCAACCGGGCCGCGGGCCGACCGGTCATCCGGGCGACCGCTTCCTCCAGCGTGAGCACGCCGGACTCGCGGACGTACCGGGCCAGGTAGCGGGGGAAGGTGCCCCAGGCCCGCGGGTGCGGGCGCGCGCCGACCAACAGCCCGTCGCTGCCGACGGTGTGCACGCGGTGGCGCATGATCGCCCGCACGTTCGCCTCGTGGCCGACGTGCTGGAGGATGGTGGTGGCCAACTCGTCGCGGAGCAGCAGGTCGAGGAAGATCTCCGTGCCGCTCCGGCCCTGCTCGACTGCGAGTTCGGCGACGGTCCGGCCGACCGCGTCGGCGAGTTCGGGGGCCCGGACGCCGGAGAGCTGGATGGTCGCCCAGTCGGTGACCACGCCGTGGCAGCCGTCGCTGCCCTTCTCCTCCACCTCGTACCGGATCCGCTCCCGCGCGACCGGGTCGCCGAGCCGCGCCAGGGTCGCCTGCGGTCCGCCTTCGGTGGCCCAACTGGGCAGCAGGGCGGCCAGGGTGGTGGATCCGGGCAGGTAGGGATAGCTGTCCAGGGTGAGGTCGACGCCGTCGTCGAGGGCCCGGTCGAGCAGCGCCAGCAGTTCATCGGCGCGGCCCTCGTTGACACCGAAGTTCATGGTGGCGTGGGTGAGGTGGAGCGGGCAGCCGGACCGCCGGGCGATCTCGACCATCTCCTCGTATCCCTCCAACGCGCCTGCCCCGTAGGAGCGTTGGTGGGGAGCGTGGAAGCCTCCGAAGCCGGCGACGACCCGGCAGAGTTCGACCAGCTCCGCCGTCCCGGCGTACATCCCCGGGGTGTACGTCAGGCCGCTCGACATCCCGACCGCGCCCTCGACCAGCCCCTGCGCCAACAGCTCGCGCATCCGGTCGAGTTCGGCGGCACTCGGGGCCCGGTTCTCCCAGCCCATGGCGAGCATGCGCAGCGAGCCGTGCGGCACCAGGTAGCAGGCGTTGACGGCGGGGCCGGTCCGGTCCAGCCGGTCCAGGTAGCCGCCGACGGTGCGCCAGTCCCAGTCGAAGTCGTCCGGGTCGCCGTTCCAGCCGGCGATCTGGCGGCGGAGCGCGGGCAGGGTGGTGTCGTCGACCGGCGCGTAGGAGAGGCCGTCCTGGCCGAGGACCTCGCAGGTCACACCCTGGGTGACCTTGGCGGGGTGCTCCGGTTCGCGGAGCAGGGCGAGGTCGGAGTGGGCGTGCATGTCGATGAACCCGGGCGCCAGGACCAGCCCGTCCGCGTCGACCGTCCGCGCCGCGCCGGCACCCGACCGGCCCGCGCCACCGACGCCACCGCCCGAGCGCCTCGCAGCACCCGACGCCACCGCCCCGCCCGGCGCCCCGACCTCGACGATCACCCCGCCGGCGATCCGCACGTCCGCCCGGTAACGCCCGGCCCCCGTGCCGTCCACCACCGTGGCGCCGCGGAACAGCACGCTCCCACCGCCGCTGGTGCTCATCAGAAGAACGTCCTGACCAGCCCGGTCACCTTCGGCTCGGCCGCCGAGGCATCGTCCAGCACCGGGATCATCGTCCACTTGTCGAAGGCGGTGCACGGGTGCGAGATGCCGAGCCGCAGCACGGCGCCGACCGGCGCGAGGTCGCCCGCGTCCCGGAGGAACGCGTGCTGGTCGTTGAGCGCGGTGATCCGCGCCGCCGTGCCCGTCAACTCCGCCCCGCCCCGGACCAGATGCGGTTCCGGCAGGCCCTCGTCGAACGGCAGGTCGCGCTTGCCCGCGTCCAGCAGCGCCAGCTGCGGCTCGGGCCGGGACACCACGCGCGCCCACCCGTGCAGCGCCCCGCGCAGCGCTCCGCCCCCACCGGCTCCCGGCTCCTCCGCACCCCGGGCGAGCGGCGAGATCCCCCGGTAGAAGCCGTCGTCGTGCGCGAGGTAGGCACCCGAGCGCAGCACCACGAAGGCTTCCGGCAGCGCTCCCAACTCCTCGGCCACCAGGTCGAAGTAGGCACTTCCACCGGCCGTGACCACGGGCGGGGCGTCCTCGGCGTACCGCCCGGCCAGCCGCCCGTGCAACTCGGCCAGCGACCGCAGGTACCCGCGCACCGTGCCGAGCCCGCTCTCGCTCGCGTCGTGCGCCAACGCACCCTCGTACCCGCCGATCCCGGCCAGCCGGAGCGTCGGCGCGCGGCGCACGGCTTCCGCGATCTCCACCGCGCCGTCGACGGTGCGCGCGCCGGTGCGGCCACCGGGGCCGCCGAGTTCGACCAGCACCTCGACCGGGCGCTCGGCGCCGGCCGCGCGCAGGGCCTCGTCCATCAGTCGGACGCTCTCCACCGAGTCGACCCAGCAGGCGAAGGCGAAGTCGGCGTCGGCGGCGAGCTCTCCCGCCAGCCAGCGCAGGCCCGCCGGGTCGAGCAGGGAGTTGGCGAGCAGCAGCCTCCGCACACCGAAGGCGCGGGCGACCCGGAGCTGCGGCAGGTTGGCGAGGGTGATGCCGTGGCTGCCCGCGTCCAGCTGCGCCTGCCAGAGCGCGGGGGCCATGGTGGTCTTGCCGTGCGGGACGAGCGCCACGCCGGCGTCCGCGCACCAGCGGGCCATGGTGCGGAGGTTGTGGTCGAGCGCGCCGGCGTCGAGCGTGAGCAGCGGGGTACCCAGGTCGGCCAGGGTGGGTCCGGTGGCCAGGTACTGGCGGACGGTCAGGCCGTCGGCGGCCGGCGGCAGCGCCTTGAACCGCCAGTCGAGCACCTCCTCGGCGAGTGCCGCCACCGCGCCGGCGTCGATACCCGCACCACCACCACCGGGGCCGCCGGTCCCGCGACCGCCGCCGCCACTCCCACTGCCGTCGCCGCCACTGCTCGCGAAGGTCTGGTCCACCGTCTTCCTCCATCTGCCATGTTGCAGCATGTGCAATGAGGGTTGCACATGCTGGCAACACGGTTCTAGCATCGGCGCCGGACGAAGGTCAACGACAGCCGCCCGCCGCACGCGGGTCAGCCAGGCTCGCCGAAGCACCCCCACCCGGCCGGGCCGCAGTACTCCGAGGAGCCCAGCAGATGCCACGCCAGGACGCCGCCGCGAGCGAGGCCACCCCGTCGCCCGGCGATCCGACGGCCGCACCGCCCCGCACACCGGCCACCCAGGAGCCGTCCCCGACGCCACCCCGGACGCAGACACCGACACCCACCACGCCCGCCACACCCACGACGCCCACGACGCCCGCCGCTCCCGCCACACCCACGACGCCCCCCACCCCCCTGGCCGTCTGCGTGGGCGAGTCGATGGCCGTGCTCCTCCCCGACCGCGCGGGCCCACTGGAGTCCGTGGAGAACTTCCGGCTCGCCGTCGGCGGCGCCGAGTCCAATGTGGCCGGTGCCCTGACCGCCCTGGGCGTCCCGAGCGCCTGGATCAGCCGGGTCGGCGACGACGGCTTCGGCCGCCGCCTCCTCGGCGAACTGACCGCCCGCGGGGTGGACGTCTCCGCCGTCGCGGTCGACCCGCACCGCCCGACCGGCGTCTACCTCAAGGAGGTCGGCGGCACCACCGGCGACCGCCACGACCTCGGCCCGGGGCGGAGCCGGCTGCACTACCACCGGCGCGGTTCGGCGGCGGCCGCCCTCTCCCCCGAGCTGCTGGACGACCCGACGGCCGCCCGCCTGCTGACCGGGGCCCGACTGCTCCACCTGTCCGGCATCACCGCCGCGCTCTCCGACGACTGCCTCGCCCTGCTCCGCACGCTGCTGGCGGAACGCCGCCCCGGCCGGCTGGTCAGCTTCGACCTCAACTGGCGCCCTGCGCTCTGGCGCGACCGCGACCTCTCGGTGCTGCCACCCCTGCTGGACGCCGCCGACCTGCTCCTGCTCGGCGCCGACGAGGCCGAGGCCGCCTTCGGCACCGGGGATCCGCACGCCCTGCGCCGCCTCTTCCCGTCGCCGGCCACCGTCGTGGTCAAGGACGAGGCCAGGCTGGTGACCGCGATCGGGCGCGACGGCACGACCGTCGCCGAGCCGGCGCTGACGGTCGAGGTGGTCGAGGCGACCGGCGCGGGCGACGCCTTCGCCGCCGGCTACCTGGCCGGCACCGTGCGCGGCCTCGACCAGCGGCGCCGCCTGCGACTGGGCCATCTGAGCGCGGCCTGCGCGCTGACCACCCACGGGGACCAGGCCGAGCTGCCGCCCGACCCGGTGGTCGACGCCCTGCTCGACGCCTCGCCCGAGGCCTGGGCTGCCACCCGGGTGTCGGCGGATGGCATCGTGTCCCCTGCGCTCCCCGCAGCGCCCACCAGCACAGACGCCTCCCCGACCGACCCGCCGCCCCTCTCTCCGCACCGTTCCCCCGCCACCGACTACGCCCACCGCTCCTCGCCCGTCGCGCCAGGGGGCGGTGCTCCCGACCCTCGACCGGCCGCCACCCCGGCCCTTGGAGCGCCATGAGCCAGACCGTCACCCGCGCCCTGCGCATCCTCGCCGAGCTCGGCGAGGGCGAGCGCTCCCTCGACCAGTTGGCCGAGGTGCTCGGTGTGCACAAGACGACCGTGCTCCGGCTGCTCCAGAGCCTCGAAGAGGAACGATTCGTCTACCGCGACGCCGGATACCGCTACCACCTGGGCGCCGGGCTGTTCGCGCTCTCGGGGCTCGCCCTGGAACAGCGCGGGGTCCGCCGGATCGCCGCGCCGTACCTCGCCGAACTGAACGCCGGCACCGGCCAGACCGTGCACCTGGCCGCGTACGAGGGTGGCGAGGTGGTCTACATCGACAAGTACGACTCCCGGCACCCGGTAAGGATGTACTCGCGGATCGGCCTCCGGGCCGCCCTGCACAGCGCCGCGGTGTCCAAGGTGCTGCTCGCCGACCTGCCCACGCCCGAACGGCGGCGGGTGGTGGCCGGCATCGACTTCACCCCGCACACCGCGCGCACCCTCACCACGCCCGAGGCACTGCTGGCCGAGCTGGAGAAGGTCGCCGCCCAGGGCTGGGCCCAGGACCATGCCGAGCACGAGGCGTTCATCAACTGCGTGGCCGCGCCGATCCGCGACGCCAGCGGCCGGGTGGTCGCCGCCGCCTCGATCTCCGTCCCAGACGTCGTGCTCCCCTACGAGCAGGTCCTGGAGCTGCTGCCCCAACTGCTCGCCACCGCACGGGCGATCTCCGCCGACTGCGGCCTGCCCCCGCGCCACTGACCACCACCCCCCGCACCACCCATCACCCATAGCCCGTCGAGGAAGTGAGCACGCATGAGCGTCCAGAACGACAAGACCGAGATCCGTACCGACGGCGCCCCCGCCCCAGCCTGGATGTTCTCCCAGGGCGTCCGCAAGGGCCCGATCCTCCAGGTGTCCGGCCAGGGCCCGCAGGACCCGGCCACCGGCGAGTACCTCCACCACGGCGACGTGAAGGCGCAGACCCGCCGCACCCTGGAGAACGTCAAGGCGATCGTCGAGGCGGGCGGCGCGACCGTCGAGGACGTGGTGATGTTCCGCGTGTACCTCACCAAGCGCGCCGACTTCCCGCTGATGAACGAGGTCTACGCCGAGTTCATCGAGGAGAACATCCCGCCGGGCGGCGTGAAGCCCTGCCGGACCACGATCTTCTGCGAGCTCCCGCAGGAGCCGATGCTGGTGGAGATCGACGCCCAGGCGGTCGTCGTCTGACCCGCGCGCAGCATCCGCACCGGAAGGGCCCCGACACCGAGTCGGGGCCCTTCGCGCGCTCCGGAGCCGCCCCGCCCCGCCGACACCCCCGCCCGCGCCGACACCCCCGCCCGCGCCGACGCCCCGCCCCGCCGACACCCCTCCGCGCCGACACCTTGCCCTCATCCCCTCGATTCATTAGGTTAGGCTCACCTAACTACAAGGTCAGCTCGTCCGCCGGAGGTCCCGATCCCATGAGCCCGCACCCGCAGCACGACGCCGAGATTCCCGAGCCCACCGCCGCCGAACGGATCGGCAGCCTGCTGACCGCCACCTCCTCGGTGGTCCTCCGCGCCGGCGGCGAGCAGCACGAACTCTCCACCCCCGTCTCGGTGCACGGCTCCCGGCTCCGGCTGCGCGCGCCGCTCGACTCCCCGGTGACCTCCGCCACCGCCCGCGAGCAGGACGGCCTCGCCGTCGTGCTCGACCTGACCGACATCGCCCCGGTGGCCGTCCGCGACCGGGTCCGCGGGCGTCTCACCCTGGCCGGCCGGCTCCACCTGGCCCACCTCGCCGACGACGGCCTCAGCGTGCACCTCCGTCTGGACGTCGCGCACGCCGTGCTCTCGACCCCGTACGGCACCACCGCGATCACCGGTGCCGACCTCGCGGCGGCCGCCCCCGACCCGCTGGCCCGCTACGAGGCCGGACTGCTCACCCACCTCGCCGACGACCACCCCGACGCGCTCGCCGTGCTCACCCGGCTGCTCGACCCGGCGCTGCTCGCCGACCGCCCCGAGGTCCGTCCGCTCGCGCTCGACCGGTACGGCCTGGTGCTCCGCCTGGACCAGCCGCACGGTCACCGCGACGTCCGCCTGGTCTTCCTCGAACCGGCCCGCGACGCCGACGAGTTCGGCCACCGGGTGCACCAACTGCTGTCCGCCGCCGAGCAGGAGCCGGCCGCCCACCGGTCCTGAACCCAGCAGCCCCGAACCCGCCGGCGCCCCGAGCCCAGCGACCCCGAACCCAACGCCGCCCCGAACCCAACGCCGCCCCGAACCCAACGCCGCCCCGAACCCAACGCCGCCCCGAACCCAACGCCGCCCCGAACCCAACGCCGCCCCGAACCCAGCAGCGCAGCGAACCCGACAGCAGCCGAACCACCCCTCCCCCGAGCACCCCTGACCCCCGATCACCTCTCCGCCCCCCGGTACGACGACGGCCGGCCCGGCCCACGAGATCTCTCTCGCGAGCCGGGCCGGCCGGCAGGACGGGCGTGTCCCGCGCCCGTCGATCCACTCAGATGCGGCGTCCACCCGGTCCAGCGGTCACCCGACATGACCATTCCGGGAGGTCGTTTCGCCCCGCACCCAGCGGTGGCAGATGATCGGACCGAAGGTCAGATCGCGACGCCGTGCGCCCGCAGGTAGGCGATCGGGTCGATGTCCGAGCCGTACTCCGAGCCGGTGCGGATCTCGAAGTGCAGGTGCGGGCCGGTCACGTTGCCGGTCGCACCCGAGAGGCCGATCTGCTGGCCGGCGGTGACGGTCTGGCCGATCGACACGCCGATCGAGGACAGGTGCGCGTACTCGGCGTACTTGCCGTCGGCGAGCTTGATCTCGACCTCGTTGCCGTAGGCGCCGCCGTTGCCGGCCTTCACCACGGTGCCGGCCGCGACCGCGCGCAGCGGGGTGCCGGTGGCAGCGACGAAGTCGGCGCCGGTGTGGTGGCCGGAGGCCCACATCGAGCCGGCCACGCCGTAGGCGGTGCCGAGCTTCGGGTTGGCCAGCGGGGCGAAGAAGCCGGAGGTGGCGGCGACCGGAGCCGCGGTGGCCGGCTTCGCGACCGGGGCGACGACGGCCTGAACGGCGGGCTGGGCAGCGGGCTTGACGGCGGGCTTGGCGGCCGGGGCCGCCGGCTTCGCGGCCGGAGCGGCCGGCTTCACCGAGTCCTGCGAGGCCTGCGCCTTGGCGGCGGGGGCGGCCGGCTTGGCAGCCTCGGCCGGAGCGGCCGGCTTGGCGGCCTCGGCGGCCTTGGCGCCGAGCGCGAGCTGCTGGCCCGGGTAGATGAGGTTCGGGTTGGCACCGATGACCGAGCGGTTGTGCTCGAACAGCGCCTTCCAGCCGCCCTCGACGTTCTTCGCGTCGGCGATCTTCGACAGGGTGTCCCCGCCGACGACCTTGTAGTCGACCGGAGCGGCCGGGGCGGCCTCGGCGGCGGGAGCGGCCGGAGCGGCCTCGGCAGCGGCGGCCGGCGCGGCGTCGACGCTGGTGGCGCCGGTCCAGGTGCTGGTCTGCTGCGTGTGGCCGGCGGCCGGGGCCTCGTGGGCCTGGGCGGTGACGGTGGTCACCAGGGGGAGAGCGAACGCGGCGCCGGTGACGGCGGTGGCGATGCCGATGCGGACGGCGCGGGGCATGGCGATACGACGAGCCTGTGCGGGCATGGAAATGTCCTCTCCGACGCCTGCGAGGTGAGCTGTCGGGTTCGGGCTGGAGTTGCCCGGCCGCAGAGAAATGCGGCTTCACCCCAAGCCGGACCGTCAATTCGGTTCCGGCGACTTACCTGTGGGTCCCCCGCTCCTGCCGTACAGAGTTCGTTGCGAACCACCGGGCAGCGGCAGGACTAGGCGTTCCACCCGGTGGCCACCCGGGCTGACGCCGGGCGGTCGCTGAACTAAAACCCATCCGTTCGGGTGAAGCAATGTCGATCTCCGGAACCCGGGACCAAAGTCCGGAACACGGTGACGCTCCGCATGAGACATGTGCACAGTACGCACACAATCCATTCACTGCGCGCACGTGATCCACCACCCTGCGCCGATGTCGTCATCAGTCCGCACACGATCACTCACGGAACGGACATCTCCGACACACCCCCGGTGACCCTTGTCACGTCGGCCCCGGGAGCCCCACCATGGGCCGTGACCACCACCGATGCCGGCACCCTGCGGTTGGGCACCGCGCAGGGACGCTGGGTACTTCTGGCGACGGTGCTCGGCTCCAGCATGGCGATGCTCGACGGAACCGTCGTGAACGTCGCCCTGCCCCGGATCGGCACCGATCTCGGCGCTCAGCTCGCCGCCCTGCAATGGACGCTCAACGCCTATCTGCTCACCCTGGCGGGCCTGATCCTGCTCGGCGGCGCGCTCGGCGACCGGTACGGGCGGCGCCGGATCTTCCTGCTGGGCGTGGTCTGGTTCGCCGCCGCGTCCGCCGCCTGCGCCGCCGCCCCGACCATCGAGGTGCTGATCGCGGCCCGCGCCGTGCAGGGCATCGGCGGGGCGCTGCTCACCCCGGGCTCGCTGGCGATGCTCCAGGCGGTGTTCCATCCGGACGACCGTTCGGCGGCGGTCGGTCTCTGGTCCGGCCTCGGCGGGGTGTCGGCGGCGGTCGGCCCGTTCCTCGGCGGCTGGCTGGTGGACGGCCCGGGCTGGCGCTGGATCTTCCTGCTGAACCTGCCGCTGGCCGTGTTGGTGATCGTGGTGGCCGCCCGGCACGTCCCGGAGAGCCGGGACGAGAGCTCGACCGGGCGCTTCGACGTGCTCGGCGCGGTACTGGCCGCGCTCGCGCTCGGCTCCCTCACCTATGCGCTGACGGCCGCCGGGAGCGGCCTCTCCCCCACGGTCTGGGTCACCGGCGCGGCCGGGCTCCTGCTCGGCGCCGCCTTCATCGTGGTCGAGCGCCGCACCCCGGAGCCGATGCTGCCGCTGGGCCTGTTCTCCTCACGGCTGTTCACCGCCGTCAACCTGGTCACCCTCGCCGTGTACGCGGCGTTCAGCGGGGTCTTCTTCCTCCTGGTCGTCCAGCTGCAGATCGTCTCCGGCTTCTCCCCGCTGGTCTCCGGACTCGCGCTGGTGCCGATCACCGTGATCATGCTGGCGCTCTCCGCCCGGGCGGGCCGGCTGGGCAAGCGGATCGGCCCGAGACTGCCGCTCACCGTCGGCCCGCTGCTGTGCGCGGTGGGCGTGCTGCTGATGCTGCGGATCGGGCCCGACGCCTCCTACTGGACGGACGTACTGCCGGCCGTCGCGGTGATGGGGAGCGGGATGGTCCTGCTGGTCGCGCCGCTGACCGCGACCGTGCTGGCGGCGGTCGAGGTGCGGCACGCGGGCATCGCGAGCGGGGTCAACAACGCCGCGGCCCGGGCGGCCGGTCTGCTGGCGGTCGCCGCGCTGCCCGCGCTGGCGGGTCTGAGCGGAGACGCCTACCAGGTGCCGTCGGCGGTCGACTCCGCCTTCCGCACCGCGATGCTGATCTGCGCCGGACTGCTCGTGGCGGGCGGACTCATCGCCCTGGCCACCGTGCACGGCAACGTCCTGGCCCCGGAGGACCACCACCCGGTGGCCGAACCGGACTGCCGCTACGCCTGCGGCACCAACGCCCCGCCCCTCGACCCGGGCCACCCGGGCCACCCGGCCCCGGAACAGGGCTGAGCCTCCCCGCGGAGACGGACCCCGGACACACCGCGGGCCCCGCCACCTCAGCGGTGACGGGGCCCGGCAAGCGGGGTCTGACAACCGTCAGAGGATGTCGCCCGGCGCGTACTTGGCGGCCTCCGGGTACGCGGCCGCGACGGCCTCGACCTGGCGGACGACCTCGGCGACCTGGGCACCGGCCGCACCGGTGAAGGACAGCCGGTCGGCCAGCAGCGCGTCCAGCCCGGCCCGGTCCAGCGGGATCCGGTCGTCGTTCGCCAGCCGGTCCAGCAGCTCGTTCTCCCGGGCCCCGGCCCGCATCGCCAGCGCGGAGGCGACGGCGTGCTCCTTGATGACCTCGTGCCCGGTCTCCCGGCCGACGCCCGCGCGCACCGCGCCCATCAGCACCTTGGTGGTGGCCAGGAACGGCAGGTAGCGGTCCAGCTCGGCCTCGACCACGGCCGGGAAGGCGCCGAACTCGTCGAGGACGGTCAGGAAGGTCTCCAGCAGGCCGTCGAAGGCGAAGAAGGCGTCCGGCAGCGCGACCCGGCGGACCACGGAGCAGGAGACGTCGCCCTCGTTCCACTGGTCGCCGGCCAGCTCGCCGGTCATCGACGCGTAGCCGCGCAGGATCACGGCGAGGCCGTTGACGCGCTCGCAGGAGCGGGTGTTCATCTTGTGCGGCATCGCCGAGGAGCCGACCTGGCCCTCCTTGAAGCCCTCGGTCACGAGCTCGTGGCCGGCCATCAGGCGGATGGTCTTGGCCAGGCTGGACGGCGCGGCGGCCAGCTGGACCAGGGCGGTCAGCACCTCGAAGTCCAGCGAGCGCGGGTAGACCTGGCCGACGCTGATCAGCACGTTGTCGAAGCCGAGGTGGCCGGCGACCCGGCGCTCCAGCTCGGCGAGCTTCTCGGTGTCGCCGCCGAGCAGGTCCAGCATGTCCTGGGCGGTGCCGACCGGGCCCTTGATCCCGCGCAGCGGGTAGCGGGCGATCAGCTCCTCCAGCCGGCGGAAGGCGACCAGCAGCTCGTCCGCGATCGACGCGAAGCGCTTGCCGAGGGTGGTGGCCTGCGCGGCCACGTTGTGCGAGCGGCCGGCCATGACCAGCTCGGCGTGCTCGGCGGAGAGCCGGCCCAGGCGGACCAGCACCGCGACCGTGCGGTCGCGCACGTGCTCCAGGGACTGCCGGATCTGCAGCTGCTCGACGTTCTCGGTCAGGTCCCGGGACGTCATGCCCTTGTGGATCTGCTCGTGGCCCGCGAGGTCGCTGAACTCCTCGATCCGGGCCTTCACGTCGTGCCGGGTGACCCGCTCACGGGCGGCGATGGAGGCGAGGTCGACCTGGTCGATCACGCGCTCGTAGTCGGCGACGGCGGTGGCGGGCACCTCGACGCCGAGGTCCTGCTGGGCCTTCAGGACGGCGAGCCACAGGTGGCGCTCAAGGACCACCTTGTGCTCGGGGGACCACAGCTGGGCCAGGGTCGCCGAGGCGTACCGGGAGGCCAGGACATTGGGGATCTGGGGCTTCGCGCTCACGCTTCGCAAGCCTAACAGCCGAGGTCAGCCCGACCCGCGCCGGACCGGCCCCCGCGATCCGCGGGCCACGGGAGCAGGCCGAAGGGCCGCCCGGGAGCAGCCCCACTCCCGGGTACAGAAGCCTCGTACCCGGACACACCGCGCCCGGACACGGTGCCCGGCCCTACTGCCGGCCGCTGAGCACCGGCAGCACCTGGAGGCAGATCGAGTGCAGCGCGCTCCGCTGCTCGCCGCTGAGGGTCTCGAAGGACTGGTGGGTGCGGCTCATCTCGCCGCGGACCAGCGACAGGATCTCCCGGCCCTGCTCGCTGATGACCACGATCTTGACCCGCCGGTCCCCCGCCGAGGCCTCCCGGCGGGCCAGGCCCAGGGCCTCCAGCCGGTCGACGATCCCGGTCACGTTGGAGGCGTCGCAGCCGAGCCGCCCGGCCAGCGCGCGCATCGGCACCGGCTCCTGGACGGCGCCGAGCGCCTTGGCCTGCGAGGAGGAGAGACCGTGCCTGGCGGCGGCGGCCGCGAAGTCCTGGAAGTACGCGGCGCCGACGGCGGCCAGCGCCTCCATCAGCTCGGCGTTGGTCGGTACGGTCGTGGTCGCTGTCGAACCCATGAGGTCAGCCTACGACCGAGTGCTTCAGTATCTCAAGCTTTGATCACGGCAAAGATCCGGCAGTCAACCGCCGCACCCCTGCCGACAACCGCCGCACCCGTGCCGAAGGTCCGTCGCCCCGGCCCTCAGAGCACCAGCTGGTCGAACAGCCGGCGCAGCTCGGTCTCCGGGTCCGAGGTCAGCCCGGTGTGCACCGGCCCCGGCTGCACCACCGCGCTGCGCGGCGCGGTCAGCCAGCGGAACCGCTGCCCCGGGTTGTCCGACGCCGCCGGACCGGCCTGCGGTCCGCCCTCGCACACCGCCTCGATCCCCTGCAGCGCCCGCCGCACCCCGGACACGTCGGCCACCGGGTCCAGGGCCAGCAGCCGTGCCTGGTCCAGATGGGTCCGGGCGGCCAGATGGGCGCTCTGCCGGCAGTACAGCAGCACCCCCACGTTGACGCACTCACCGCGCTCCACCCGGGGCACCGCCCGGATCACCGCGTACTCGTAGTCGTGCAGCTCGGCGACGGCCGGCAGGGCCGACCGGATCGACTCGGTCACGCGGACACCTCCGGCAGCCAGTCGCGCGGACCGGCCAGTCGCTCGGTCAACTGGGTGCGGTACGCCGCGCGCACCGCCTCGGGCGAGTCGAAGCCGGGCTCGTCCACCAGCCAGACGTCCGGGATCCGCGCCACGGCCTCCTCGATCGCCGCCTCGGCCAGCGGCGCGAGCGCCTTGTCGGCGGCGAGCAGGTCCGGCTCGGCGCGCAGCAGCGCGTGGTCGGAGGCGTCGTACGGCCGCCGGATCCAGGCGGCGGCACCGGCCCAGTGGTGGTGGAAGATCAGGCTCGCGCCGTGGTCGATGAGCCGCAGTCCACCGGTGGCGACCAGCAGATTGGGGTTGCGCCAGGAGCGGTCGACATTGCCGATGAGGGCGTCGAACCAGAGCACCTGCCCGGCCAGCCCGGCGTCCACCTCGAAGCAGAGCGGGTCGAAGTTGAGCGCGCCGCTGACGAAGGCCATGCCCAGGTTGAGTCCGCCGCTGGCCCGCATCTGGTCCTGGATCTGCGGGTCCGGCTCGCTGCGGGCCAGCACCGGGTCCAGGTCGACGGTCACCAGCTCGGGCACCGGCAGTCCGAGCCGCCGGCCGAGTTCCCCGGCCAGCACCTCCGCCACCAGCGCCTTGCGGCCCTGCGCCGCGCCGACCCATTTCAGCGCGTACAGCCGCCGGTCGTCGGCCTCGACCAGGCCCGGCATCGAGCCGCCTTCTCGCAGTGGCGTCACATAACGGACCGCCGTCACCTCGGGGAGCACGGCGCACAGCCTATCGGGCATATGCACGCGGCGGGTGTCGCCCGACCCGCTCGCCCGCCCGGGCCGTCCGGCTCGCCCACCCGGCCCGGCTTCCCCACCCACCCGGCTCCCCCACCCGGCCCGGCCGCACAGCCCGGCCCGCTCGCCCGCCCGGGTCGCCCCGGTGGCAGCCCCCGCCGCTCCGTGCGAACGTGGCGGACAGTAGCCGGGGAACGCTGCAGCCGCGACCCGCAACCGGCCACGACCCGCATCGGCCATGACCCGCACCACCGCACTCGCACCGCCGCGTCCGCACCGCCACCTCCGCGCCCACCGAGGGCCGCGGCGTGACGGAACGGCCCCCGGCGCCACGACCCGCGGCGGAACGACCTGCACTGTGAGGGACGCACGATGGAACGAGCCCGGATCCTGATCGTGGGCGGCGGCTTCGCCGGACTGGAGTGCGCGCGCCGGCTGGAGCGCAAGCTCTCGCCGGCGGAGGCGGAGATCTCCCTGGTCACCCCGTTCAGCTACCAGCTCTACCTGCCGCTGCTGCCGCACGTGGCGGCCGGTGTGCTCACACCGCAGTCGGTGGCCGTCTCGCTGCGCCGCTCGCTGCGCCGCACCCACATCGTCCCCGGCGGCGCGATCGGGGTGGACCCGGCCGCCAAGGTCTGCGTGGTGCGCAAGATCACCGACGAGGTGGTGGCGCAGAAGTACGACTACCTGGTGCTGGCGCCCGGCAGCGTCACCCGCACCTTCGACATCCCCGGTCTGACCGACTACGCGCGCGGCATGAAGACCCTCGCCGAGGCGGCGTACGTCCGTGACCACGTGATCGCCCAGCTGGACCTCGCCTCGGCCACCCCGGACCAGCGGGAGCGCGAGTCCCGGCTGCAGTTCGTCGTGGTCGGCGGCGGCTACGCCGGCACCGAGACCGCCGCCTGCCTCCAGCGCCTGACCACGGCCGCCGCCCACCGTTACCCGAGGCTGGACGCCCGGCAGATCAAGTGGCACCTCATCGACATCGCCCCCAAGCTGATGCCCGAGCTCGGCGACGCCCTCGGCACCGCGGCCCTGGAGGTCCTGCGCGAGCGCGGCATCGAGGTCTCGCTGGGCGTGTCGGTGGCCGAGGTCGGTGCCGAGTCGGTGAAGTTCACCGACGGCCGGGTGCTCCCCTGCCGAACCCTGATCTGGACGGCCGGCGTCGCCGCGAGCCCGCTGATCGCCACCCTGGACGCGGAGACGGTGCGCGGGCGGATCGCGGTGACGGCGGAGATGCGGGTGGCCCCGTTCGAGGGCGTGTTCGCGCTCGGCGACGCCGCCGCCGTCCCCGACCTCGCCAAGGGCGACGGCGCGATGTGCCCGCCGACCGCCCAGCACTCGGCCCGCCAGGGCCGGGCGGTGGCCAACAATGTGATCGCCGCGCTCCGCAACCAGCCACTGGAGCCCTACTACCACAAGGACCTGGGCCTGGTGGTGGACCTCGGCGGCAAGGACGCCGTCTCCAAGCCGCTCGGGGTGGAGCTGCGCGGCGTGCCGGCGCAACTGGTGGCGCGCGGCTACCACCTGATGGCGATGCGCACCAACGCCGCCAAGTTCCGGGTCGGCGCGAACTGGCTGCTCAACGCGACCGCCGGCGACGACTTCGTGCGCACCGGGTTCCTCGCCCGCCAGCCCGCCAGGCTCCGCGACTTCGAGTACACGGACGCCTATCTGACGCGGGACCAGGTCAAGGAGCACACCCAGGCGCTGCTCGCCAAGGGCTGACCGGAGGCGGCGGTCGCACCGCACGCGCGTGGCCCTGCCCCCCCGCCGCACCGGCGAGGGGCAGGGCCACGTCCGTTTCCCGGCGGCTACTTGGCCGTCAGGTACATCCCGTTGGCGTCCTGTCCCGCGGTGTTGCGGCACCCCCAGTCACCGCTGGTCCGCGCGTACAGCAGGGTCAGGCAGCGCCCGAGCGCCTGCTGCGCGTAGTAGTTGGGGTGCAGCGACTCCTGCAGGGTGCCCTGCGAGGTGTTGAGCCCGCCGTCCAGGAACCGCGCCCACTCGCTGGTGGTCGCGGACGGCGCGCTGGTCGAGCTGGCCTGGCGGGTCGCCTTGGAGCAGACCTCGCGGCCCTGGAGCATGTCGCTCAGGTCCAGGAACTGCACGCCCTTGGCCTTGGCGACCCCGGCGAGCGCGCGGGAGATCTGGGGCACCAGCGAGTCGCGCGCCCAGTCCGCGTCGCCGTTCCAGAGCGGACAGCCACCGGTGTCGGAGCGGCTCCAGCCGCTCTCGGGGTAGCGGATCTCGGCGGCGCGCGGGATCGGCGAGGGGTAGGACTGCAGCACGATCCGGTAGTCCCCGGCCGCGTACCCGGCGCCCGCCATCACGGCGCGGATCTCGTCGAGCGCCTTGCCGACGCCGGCCATCGCGGCCGGCATCCGGCCGTCGACCGCGGCCTGCTGGTCGTCGTTGCAGTAGGAGTACCAGACGAGGTAGTCCTGCACGCAGGTCGAGATCACGTCGCCGAAGCCGAGGTCGTTGCCGCCGATCGACAGAGTGACCAGCTTGACGTTGTTCTGCCGCGCCACGGTGGCGAGTTGGTCGGCCTGCGGGGCCTCGCCCTTGAACGACTGCCCGCCGTTGGCGGCACGGAAGACGTTGGCGGCGACGGCTCCGGAGCAGGCCAGGTTGATCTGGGTCTGGGCCACGGTCGGCGCGCTGCGCACCTCGGCCACGTCCGAGCGGTCGCACCCGCTCGCGTACGTGGCGCCGTAGATCCGGCTCGGGTCGTAGCCGCTGCCGGTCCAGGCCCGGT
Source organism: Kitasatospora sp. cg17-2 (assembly GCF_054031055.1). Lineage (NCBI taxonomy): Bacteria > Bacillati > Actinomycetota > Actinomycetes > Kitasatosporales > Streptomycetaceae > Kitasatospora > Kitasatospora sp. cg17-2. Next base: position 8,050,379 of record NZ_CM132923.1, on the reverse strand, counting down.
CGGTGCCGGCCCGGTTGCCGCCGCTGGTGACGGAGTTGCCCTTCCAGCGGCCGGCCTCCCCGGAGATGTAGCTGTCGCCGAGGCTGACGCTGGCGGTCGGGCCGCTCGGGGTGGCGGCCCGGGCCGGGGCGGCGGTTCCCGCCACCAGTCCGGTGGCGGCGAGCGGCAGGGCGAGCGCGGCGGCGAGCAGCCGTCCGCGCCACCGGGCGTTGGTGCGGGAAATGCTCGAACGGTTTTCGGGCACGACGGAACTCCAACGATCGGTCTCGCCCGCAGGTGGGGGCGGGGAGACACGGGGTGAGGGTAGGCCGCCGGCCGGTGGCGCGTTGAATCTGACATGCCCGCGCTTGTTACCGCTAGGTATCTGCAGTGAATTTCTCGGCTTGTTACCAATCGGTACTGATCGGCTCGACTATTTCCGGTCGGTCAATGGCGGGGCCAATTTCGATTCGATCCGGATCGAATCGAAATTGGCCCCGCCATTGACCTGGAATCGAAGGCCCGCCATTCCCCCCGGGGTGGGGCCCGACCGATTCAGACCGACCGCGACGGCGCCCCGTCCGCCCCCGCCCCGGTGATCCCGTGCCATCCGCTCAGCACGGACGCCAGATCCTCCGCCAGCCGCCCGGCGTCGGCCGGGTCCAGCTGGGCGACCGTGACCCGCAGCCCGGGCGGCGACTGGAGCCGGTAGCGCGCGCCGGGCGCCACGACCCAGCCCCGCTGGACCAGGGCGGCCAGCGCGACGGCCTCGTCCGGCACCGGCACCCAGACGTTCAGTCCGCTCGCCCCGTGCGCCGCGACGCCGCGCGCGGCCAGCTCGCCGATCAGCGCCCCGCGGCGGGCCCGGTAGGCGTCGGCCACCCGCCCCGCCGGCGCGGCGTCGGTGCGCCACAGCTCGGCCACCGTGTGCTGGAGCAGATGGCTGACCCACCCGGCGCCCAGCCGCTGGCGCCCGAGCACCCGTCCGACGGTGTCCTCGTCGCCCACCGCGACCGAGAGCCGCAGGTCAGGACCGTAGGCCTTGGCCGCCGAGCGCACCACCGCCCAGTGCCGCGAGCCCGCCCCGGCCAGCGGGTGGTAGGGCTGATCGACGATGCCGTGGCCGTGGTCGTCCTCGATCAGCAGCACGTCCGGGTGGGCGGACAGGACGGCGCGCAGTTCCTCGGCCCGCCCGGCGGTGAGGGCGGCGCCGGTGGGGTTCTGCGCCCGACTGGTGACGACCACCGCCCGGGCCCCGCCGTCCAGCGCCTCGGCCAGCGAGCCGGGCAGCGGACCCGCGTCGTCGAGCCGGACCGGCGCCGCGCGCAGACCGAGCGCCGGCAGCAGGTCCAGCAGACTGCCCCAGCCCGGGTCCTCGACGGCGACGGCGTCACCGGGGCGCAGCCGGGTGACCAGGATCCGCTCGATGGTGTCCAGCGAGCCGGAGGCGACGGCGATCGGGCCGGAGGGCAGGCCGTCCGCGGCGAAGGCCGCGCCGGCCAGGGCGAGCAGTCCGGGGTCGATGGCCGGGTCGCCGTAGCGGACCGGGTCGCGGCGGGCGGCCTCGGCGGCGGCGGCGAGGGCCGGGGTGAGGTCGGGCAGCAGCGCCGGGTCGGGGTTGCCGTGGGAGAGGTCGCGGGCGTGCGCCGGGACGGGCAGCCGGATCTCGTCGCGCGGGGTGTGGGCGGGGCGCGGACGGATCCGGCTGCCCTTGCGGCCGGCGGTCTCGATCACTCCCCGGTCGCGGAGCAGCCGGTAGGCGGCTGCCACGGTGTTGGGGTTGACGCCGAGTTCGGCCGCGAGGTCGCGCAGCGGCGGCAACGGCGTCCCGGGGGCGAGCTGTCCGCCGCTGACCCCTCGCTCGATCTCGGCCGCAATCTCGCTGGCACGCCGACCGGTCATCCGATAGTCTCCTAGCACAAAACAGAGTATGCACTAGTACATAGAGGTTGTCATGTCGACCGTACCGGACAACGACACGTCCTACGCCCGCACCCCGCGCACCACCCCCACCCGCTACAAGGACCGGGCCACCTGGGAGCGCGAGGCGATCCACGCGGTCCTGGACGCCACCTACCTCTGCCACCTCGGCTTCGTCGTCGACGGCGCGCCGGTCGTGCTGCCCACCATCCACGCCCGCGTCGGCGACCGCCTCTACGTGCACGGTTCCACGGGCAGCCGACCGCTGCGCGGCGCCCGGGGCGAGCAGGGCCTGCCGGTCTGCCTCACCGTCACCCTGGTCGACGCGCTGGTGCTGACCAAATCGGCCTTCAACCACTCGGTGAACTTCCGCTCGGTGGTGGCGCACGGCACCGCGTACCAGGTCACCGACCCCGAGGAGCTGACCGTCGCACTGGACGCCCTGGTCGACCAGGTCGTGCCCGGCCGCTCCGCCGAGGTCCGCCCCGCCAACGCCAAGGAGCTCGCCGCCACCGCGGTGATCCGGCTCGACCTCGACGAGGTCTCCGCCAAGAGCCGGACCGCTCCCGCCGCCGACGACGCCGAGGACCTTGACCTGCCGTTCTGGGCCGGCCTGGTCCCGGTCACCAGCGGCTACGGCGCACCCCTGCCGGACGCCTCGACCACCGTGCCGCTCCCCGCGAACCTGCGCGCGCTCACCGCGCCCAGCCCCTCCCCCGACTCCGGCACCGACCCCGCGCTCGACTCCGGTCCCGCCCCCGATTCCGACCCGAGTACCGACCCCGCCCCCGGTTCCGACCCGAGCGCCGGAGCCGACGCCTCCACCCGCTCCGCCGGCTGACCGGGGGCCCCGATGCTGATCCGTTCCTGGGACCGCGGCGACGAAGCCGAATGGCGCGCCTGGCTCGCCGAGGGCCGCGACTTCGGCCTGCTCGCCGCCAACGGCGGGCCGGGCCACGGCCCGGTGCTCGTCCCCACCCACTTCCTGCTGGACGCCGACCGGGGCGAGATCCTGCTCCACCTCGCCGCCCCCAACCCCCTGCTCTCCGCCGTCCGCGCCGACCCGGAGGTCACCCTCGCGGTCACCGACGACTACGCCTTCGCCCCCGGCCACTGGCGCGGCGAGCCCGGCACACCGACCAGCTACTACGCCTCGGTGCACTTCCACGCCACCGCGTCGCTGGTCACGGACCCGACCGGCAAGGCGGAGATCCTCAACCGCCAGCTGGCCCACTTCCAGCCGGAGCGCCCGGACGTCCGGGTCACCCCCGGCGAGGGGGAGTTCTCCCGGCTGCTCCCCGGCCTGACCGCGCTGCGCCTGACCGTCCGCGAGGTCCGCGCCAAGTTCAAGTACGACGACAAGAAGCCGGCCGCCGAGCAGTACGCGATGGCCGACCGGCTCGCCGAGCGGGACCGGGGCGCGGACGCCGGGGCCCGCGTCCAGCTGCTGCGCCGCAACGCCCGCCGCTCCGGCGCGGTCCGCAGGCCTCGCCCCGGACCGGTTCCCCCGGACCGCGCAATCAGCTGACGCTCCGTCACCCGTTCGGCCCATTCATCGCGACGCCGCCGCCCGGGCACTGGTCGAATGTGAGCCGAACCCTGCCCGCTCGGCCGCGCGGACGGGACCGTCGACCCGGGGAGCGTGCGTGTCCAGGACCCAGACCCATCCGGCCTCCGGCGAGGCGCACCTCGGGCACGTCGTCTTCATCTCGGCCGCCGCCGCGATGGGCGGGTTCCTGTTCGGCTACGACAGCGCCGTGATCAACGGCGCGGTGACGGGCATCCAGAAGCACTTCGGGGTCGGCAACGGCACGACGGCCTTCGTGGTCGCGATCGCCCTGCTCGGCTCGGCGGCCGGGGCGGTCGTGGCCGGGCGGCTCGCCGACCACCTGGGCCGGGTGCGCACCATGCTGCTGGCCGCGGCCCTGTTCGCGATCAGCGGCCTCGGCTCGATGTTCCCGCCGAACCTGGAGCTGCTGGCCACCTGGCGGGTGGTCGGCGGCGTGGCGATCGGCATCGCCTCGGTGATCGCGCCGACGTACATCGCCGAGGTCGCCCCGACCGCCTACCGGGGACGGCTGGCCTCGTTCCAGCAGATGGCGATCGTGCTCGGCATCACCGTCTCCCAGCTGGCCAACTGGGCGCTCAACCAGGCCGCCGGCGGCGAGTCCACCGGCCACCTCGGCGGCATCCAGGCCTGGCAGTGGATGCTCGGCGTGGAGACGATCCCGGCCCTGGTCTACGGACTGATGGCGATGTCCATCCCGGAGTCGCCGCGCTATCTGATCGCCGACAACCGGGAGGAGCAGGCCCGCAAGGTGCTCCTGGAGGTCGAGGGCGAGGGTGTCGACCTCGACGCCCGGGTGACCGAGATCCACTCGGTGCTGGCCTCCACCCACAAGCCCCGGCTCAAGGACCTGCTGGGCGGCCGGTTCGGGCTGCTGCCGATCGTCTGGGTCGGTATCGGCGCCTCGGTGTTCCAGCAGTTCGTCGGCATCAACGTGATCTTCTACTACTCCTCCTTCCTGTGGCAGTCGGTCGGCATCAACGAGTCGAACTCGCTGCTGATCAGCCTCTCCACCTCGATCGTCAACGTGATCGGCACGGTGATCGCGATGGCCCTGGTCGACCGGATCGGCCGCAAGCCGCTCGCCCTGGCCGGCTCGGCCGGGATGGCCCTCGCACTGGGCACCGCCGCCTGGGCGTTCTCCTACCGGCAGGGCACCGGCGACTCCGCCACCCTGGACAACACCTACGCGACGGTGGCACTGGTCGCCGCGCACGTCTTCGTGTTCTGCTTCGCGTTCTCCTGGGGCGTGGTGGTCTGGGTGCTGCTCGGCGAGATGTTCCCCAACCGGATCCGCGCGCTCGCGCTGTCGGTCGCCGCCTCCGCCCAGTGGATCGCCAACTGGGCGATCACCGTCAGCTTCCCCGACCTCGCCGACTGGAACCTCTCGGCCACCTACGTCATCTACGCGGTCTTCGCGCTGCTCTCCATCCCGTTCGTGGCCTTCTGCATCAAGGAGACCAAGGGCCGCGCCCTGGAGGAGATGGGCTGACCACCCGCCCGCCCCGGCACCGACCCCCAGCACCGACCCCCGACCCGGCACCGGCCCGGCCCCAGCACCGGCACCGGCCGCCTGCACAGCACCGGCCCCGACCCGCCGCCGCGCCCGGCGGCCCGTCCCCCGAGAGGAAGCCATGCCTGACCAGGGCGGCTCCCGGCAGAACGTCACCTTCCCCAGCGGCGACCGCCAGGCCCACGGCTACCTGGCCCGCCCTCCCCAGGGCGTCGGCCCCGGCCTGGTGGTGGTCCAGGAGTGGTGGGGCCTGACCCCGTACCTGGCCGACGTCGCGGACCGGTTCGCCGCCGAGGGCTTCACCGTCCTCGCGCCGGACCTCTTCGGCGGCGCGACCACCCACGACAGCGCCGAGGGCGCCCGGCTCAAGCGCGAGCTGCCGGTCGAGCAGGCGGTGCGGGACCTCGGCGGCGCGGTCGACCTGCTGCTCGGCCTGGACGGCGTGGTCGGCGACGCGGTCGGGGTGGTCGGCTTCTGCATGGGCGGCGGTTTCGCCCTGCTGCTGGCCGCCGCCGAGGGCGACCGGGTGGCGGCGGCGGTCCCGTTCTACGGTCTGCCGCCCGACCCGGACTTCGAGTACCGGGGCCTGACCGCCCATGTGCTCGGCCACTACGGGGAGGAGGACCAGTACCTCCCGATGGCCGCCGTCGACGAGGCCGCGATCAGGATCGGCGAGGCCACCGACGTCCGCCCGGAGTTCCACTTCTACCCGGCCGGGCACGCCTTCATGAACGAGGAGAACGTGCTCGGCACCTACGACCCGCTCCAGGCCGCGATCGCCTGGAAGCGCACCCTGGCCTTCCTCTGGGGCCACCTGGGCTGAGCCCCGAGGGGCACCGGCACCGGTCCGTTTATCGGATGGACACGGACCACCCGCCCCGGCATAGTCACGGAGTGCAGAGCCGAACCCCGCCCCCGCCCGCCGGCCGCTTCGCCTGGGCCAGCCGCAACTTCCGGATCCAGACCGCCGCCACGGTGGTCAGCGGGCTCGGCAACGCCGGCGCCCCCATCGCCACCGCCTTCGCGATCCTCGACGGTGGCGGCTCGACCGCCGACGTCGGCTACGTCACCGCGGCCCGGCTGCTGCCCACCGTCCTGCTGTTGGTGATCGGCGGCGCGCTCGCCGACCGGCTGCCGCGCCACCACGTCATGGTCGGCGCCAACCTGTTCAGCGCCGTCTCCCAGGGCGCCCTGGCCCTCCTGGTCCTGACCGGCGAACCGACGCTCTGGCAGCTCATGCTGTTCTCGGCCGGGGCCGGCGCCGGATACGCCTTCTACTCCCCCGCCTCCGGCGGCATGATCCTGGAGAGCGTCACCCCCGAGCACGCCGCCCGGGCCTTCTCGGTCTACCGGATGGGCTTCAACGGCGCGCAGATCGGCGGCGCCGCGCTCGGCGGCGCGCTGACCGCGGCCGTCGGCGCCGGGTGGGTGCTCGCCCTGGACGCCGCCTGCTTCCTGGCCGCCGCCGCGCTGCGCTTCCTGCTCGAACCGCAGGCGCCGGGCGCCCCGGCCGAGGGCGGCGGCATGCTCCGCGACCTGCGCGAGGGCTGGCACGAGTTCTCCTCCCGCCGCTGGCTCTGGGTCGTCGTGCTCCAGTTCTCGGTGCTGGTCGCCTGCGTCGGCGCGGTGGAGGCGGTGTACGGGCCGGCCGTGGCGAAGGAGCGGCTCGGGGGCGCGGCCGACTGGGGCCTGGCGATGGCGGCCTACGGCGTGGGCCTGGTCGCCACCGGTGTGCTGATGGTCCGCTGGCAGCCGCGCCGGATCCTGCTGGTCGGCAACTGGGGCGTGTTCCTGTTCGGTGTGCCCGCGCTGGCCCTGGCGGTGTCCGCACCGCTGCCGGTGCTCTGCGCGGCGATGTTCCTCTCCGGCGTCGGCGTGACCGTCTTCGGCGTCAACTGGATGATCGCGCTGCAGCAGGAGATCCCGGCCGAGGCGTTCTCCCGGGTCGCCGCCTACGACGAGCTCGGCTCGCTCTCGCTGGCACCGCTCGGCACCGCCCTCGCCGGCCCGGCCGCCGACCTGCTCGGCCTCCCCGGCGCGCTCTGGACCTGCGCGGTGGTCTCCCTGGTGCTCAGCGCCGCCGTCCTGCTGGAACCGCAGGTCCGCCGGCTCTCCCGACGCCCCACCGAACCGCCCGCCGCCGACGTCCTCCCGGAGCCCGTCACGGCGCGGTGAGGCCGGATCACAACACCGTGGGCCCGGACCGCGGCCCACTCCGCCGGGTTCGCGCCCACTCCGAGCGCCCCCGGTGCGCCCCCGCGTGCGCCCTTCGCCGGGCAACCACCGGGGGCCTCGGCTCGTCCGACCAGGTGACGACGCACGAGACCTGGGGGGCGCCCGATGCCGAAGCCACTGCTGTTCCTGGACGTCGACGGCGTGCTCAACCCGGTCTGCCCCCACCCCGGAGCCGGGTTCGACGCCCACACCCTGCTCGGCTACACCGTGCTGCTCTCCACCCGCCACGGCAGCTGGCTGCGCGAACTGGCCGGGACGTACGAACTGGTCTGGGCAACCACGTGGGAGGAACACGCCAATACCCACATCTCCCCGGCGATCGGCCTGCCCGAGCTGCCCTTCGTCCGCTTCACCGGCTACGTCCCGCAGCCCGGCGACCCGCGCGTCCCGCTGATGGAACTCTTCTCGGCCCGCAAGTGGGCACCCCTGCTGCGCTACGCGGCGGGCCGCCCGTTCGCCTGGATCGACGACGTCATCCCGCCCCGTCTGGTCCGCGGCTCGCTCTGGCGGCGCGACCGGGTGCTGCTGCCGATCGACCCCGGCGAGGGGCTCGAACGGCGCCACGTGGACCGGCTGCTGGCCCGCCCGCCGCGCCCCGGCGCGCTGTCCCCGGTCAGGCGCCGGACAGCCGGCTGACGCTCCCGGTCAGCCGGCTGACGCTCCCGGACAGCCGGCCGACGCCCCCGGCCCGGCGGCGCCCTCCCCGGTCAGGGGGTGGGCAGCCAGCTCACGTGCCCGGCCAGCAGCGCGTACCCGACGAACGCCACCGTGTCGATCAGCGCGTGCGCCACCACCAGCGGCATCACCCGCCCCCACCGCCGGTACAGCAGGCAGAACACCACACCCATCACGATGTTCCCGACCAGCCCGCCGACCCCCTGGTACAGGTGGTACGAACCGCGCAGCAGCGAGCTCGCCGCCACCGCGGCCGGCCACGTCCAGCCCAGCTGCGTCACCCGGCGCAGCAGGTAGCCGAGGACGACGACCTCCTCCAGGATGGCGTTCTGCCAGGCCGAGAGGAGCAGCACCGGGATCCGCCACCAGACGTCGGGCAGCCCGGACGGTGCGACCGTCAGGTTGTAACCGGCCGCCTGCGAGCCCAGGTAGAGCACCAGCCCGGAGCCGCCGATCGCCGCCGCCACGGCCGCGCCGCGGCCGAGGTCGCGCAGCTTCTGCCCGAGGTCGAAGCCCAGCACCCGCAGCGACACGTCCTCGCGGACCAGCAGATAGCCGACCAGCACGACCGGCATCAGCCCGCGGCCGATGTAGTAGAGCTGCCAGACCAGGTCGAGCCAGGGCCGGCCGGGCGCGCGCGAGCCGTTCAGGGTGGCCACCTGCTGGCCGAGCTTCAGGGTCTCGGTGAGCGAGCCGGTGAAGCTGATCAGCGCGCCGATCCCGCTCGCCCCGAGCGAGAGGCCGAGGACGGTCAGCAGTTCCACACCGAGCAGCCGACGGGTCGGCTTCGCGGTCTCCGGTGCGGTCGGAACGGTCGTCACGGGGGTGCTCCAGCGCGGACGGCGGCGGGCGGACGGTGCTCCGGCCACCGCCGGACGGCGGCGGCGGACCGGAGCGGTCATCCTGCCACAGCCCGCCGCGCGGGCCCCGGGTGCGGAACCGGGAGTCCTACCCCACCGGCCAGGTGTGCACCGGCTCGCCGCCGCGCATGTGCTCCATGTAGCGCCGGGTCATCGCCGCGAGCGCGGACGGCCGGTCCGTCCCGTACTGCTCGCGCAGCCGGTGGAAGGTCGCGCTCTGCCAGGACGCGCCGTTGATCCGGCGCAGACAGCGCTGCTCGATGATGCCGAGGTAGCGGTCCCGGTCGGCCGGTTCCACGCCCCACGCGTCCAGCCCCTGGTGGGCCATCGGCAGCAGTTCGTTGAGCACCAGGTCGACGGCGGAGATCGTGGTCGGCCCGCCGCCGCGCCCGGCCCGGCCGGACCGGGGCCACTGGAACACCGCGTCGATGCCGTGCCGGGCCGCCTGCCGGAAGTTCTCGTCGGCCAGTTCGAACGGCAGCCTGGTCCAGATCGGCCGGGGCTGCTCGGCCAGTACCCGCACCACGCCGTAGTAGAAGGCGGCGTTGGCGAGCGTGTCGGCCACGGTGGGCCCGGCCGGCAGCGCCCGGTTCTCCACCCGCAGGTGCGGCACGCCGCCGCTGACGTCGTAGACGGGCCGGTTCCACCGGTAGATGGTGCCGTTGTGCAGCCGCATCTCGGCGAGCCGCGGCACCCCGCCGGAGGCCAGCACCTTCGCCGGGTCCTCGTCGTCGCAGATCGGCAGCAGCGCCGGGAAGTACCGCAGGTTCTCCTCGAACAGGTCGTAGGCCGAGTCCACCCAGCGTTCGCCGAACCAGGTGATCGGCCGCACGCCCTGGGCCTTGAGTTCCGCCGAACGGGTGTCGCAGGCCTGCTGGAACAGCACCGGCCGGGTCTCCCGCCACAGCTCCCGGCCGAACAGGAACGGCGAGTTGGCGCCCAGCGCGAGCTGCGGCCCGCAGATCGCCTGGGCGGCGTTCCAGACCGAGGAGAACCGCTCCGGGGTCACCTGGAGGTGGAGTTGGAGCGAGGTCGCGGCGGCCTCGGCGACCATCGTGATCGAGTCCAGTTCGAGGCGCTCCACGCCCTCGATGTCCAGGGTGATGTCCTCGCCGCGGGCGGCCAGGATCTGGTCGCTGAGCAGGCTGTACCGCTGGTTGTGGGACATCGCGTCGAGCCCGGTGTGGTCGAGCTCCAGGGTCGGCAGGATGCCGACCATCACGATCCGCGCACCGGCCTCCCCGGCCCGCCGGTCGGCGTAGCGCAGGCCCGTGTCGATCTCCTCGCGCAACTCCTCGAAGACGTGTCCGCCGAGCCGGTGCGGCGCGATGTTGACCTCGATGTTGAAGCGGCCGAGCTCGGTCTGGAAGTCGGCGGAGCCGATGGAGGTGAGCACCTGCGCGTTGTTGAGCATCGGGAGGCCCTGCTCGTCGGCCAGATTCAGCTCGATCTCCAGGCCCATCACGGCCTTCGGACGGTCGAAGCGGTCCTCGCGGAGCATCCGGCCGAGCGTCTCCAGGCAGGACTGGAGCTTGCGGCGGTACATCTGCCGGTCCGACAGTTCCGCTCGAGTCGCCACGACCTTCTCGCCCATGGTCCCCTCCTCCTGAGCCGGCCGGCCCTCGACCGTGCAAGCATCATGCCCACCCCGAAGATCGATACCCGAATGCTTCGAATGGCTTGCAATGCAAGGGAACTGACGCCATTTCAGCTCAACTGCCGACTTGCCCGACGCCACCGCCTGTGATAAACAGGTCACCCTGCGCACCTGTTCGAGTAGAATTCGCACTGCGCCACGGCGCGGCCGGTCATCGCCCGAGACCCGAGGACGACCGCCGCACCGGCACCGCGATCCTGCCCAACCGGACAAGGCCCAGGTCCCGTCACCGCCGACGCACCCGCCATGCCGGTATGCCGCACTCGCACGCCGATCTCGCACGGAGAGGCGACCTTGCCATGACTCTGCAGACACCCCAGCCCCCGCCCAGTGCCCTGCGCGCGGTGCTTGCCGCGCTCGACTCGGAGACAGCGCTGCGCCAGCCCGCCGCCGCCGCGCTGCGCCGTCCGACCGGGCCGCTCCTCCCCGCACACCCGCTCGCCGTCCACGTCCTGGACGGACCTCGGGCCGAACTCGCCGCCGCCCGCCGGACCGGCTGGCGCTTCCTCATCAAGGACGGCACCGAGGTCGCGGCAGCGGCCGAGGTGGTGCAGGGCTCCGAGGGCCATACCTTCTCGCACTTCACCGCCGGCCCCTATCTGGACTCGACCGTCAGAGCGCTGCGCCAGGCGTGGCAGCTCGCCCAGTCCTCCCGGACCCGCTGCCAGCCGAGGCTGCTGACCTTCCCGGGCCAGTACGCGACGGCGCTGTGGCTGCACAGTCCGGACGGAGGCCCCGGCGCCGATCTGCTGATCCCACTGGCCCCGGCACCGATGGGGGTCACCGCGCACCGCGCCCACCCGGCCGCCGAACTGCTGCCGGTGCTGGCCCGGGGTCCGCTCGCCCGCTCGCCGCTCACCCGCCCGGTGCTCCTCGGCACCCCCGCCGATCCGGCGCGGCTCGCCTCCGGGGCGCTCTGACCCGTCGCCGACCGTCCGGCCGGACCCGTCGCCGAGCACCCGCGCGCACCCACCCGCTCGGCTCACCCGTCCGGACCCACCCGTCCGGGCCATCCCGGATGACCCGGACGGACCGTCCGCCCCATGGCCCGTCCGGCATCGATTCCGGCCGCTCACCACCTGAACGGGTGATCTCTGGCCGGGGGTTGTGGCGCGTGTCACGAAATCGCTGCGCGCGGGTCCCGGGATGCCGACACTGGGAACCAGCGTGGAAGGACCCCCTGTCCTACCCACTTGAGCGCCGGTCCACACCTGGCCCGGCGCAGGACAGGATCCGACCGCCGCGGCGGCGCCCGACGGCCAGCCGGCGGCACCGCACCACGGGGAGGATCGCGGAGCGAAGCGAGGGTACGCGTATGTGCCAGCACCGTCCTGAGTGTCCGTCGGCCGAGTCCGAGGACCGCGAGGCCGCCGTCCCGGTGGCCTGTCACCCGGAACAGGGGTGGAGCCTGCTCTGCAACGGCGTCCTGCTCTTCGAGGACACCGGCGAGCTGCTGCCCGACGGCCGGGTGATCGCCCCGCGCCGGCCGGCCGCCAGCGCGGTCTGAGCCGCCGGACCGACCCTGGGCCGACCCACCGGCCACCCCGGCCGCAGCCCGGCAGCACCGGCCGTACCGGCCGCGGCCACCGGCTCGGCCGAGCACCACGGGGCGCACCAGGGCACCACGGAGCACCACAGGGCAGGGCCCCGGCGGAAGCACCGCCGGGGCCCTGTCTGTCGTCGTTCGACCTTCGCCGTCCACTCCGGACGGCGCGCCGGGATCAGACGCCGTACTCGTCCATCGGCGGGCAGGAGCAGACCAGGTTGCGGTCGCCGTACGCGCCGTCGATCCGGCCGACCGGCGGCCAGTACTTGTCTGCCGGGTTCACGCCGGCCGGGAAGACCGCCTCCTGTCGCGAGTAGCCGTGCGCCCAGTCGCCGGCCAGGGTGGCGGCGGTGTGCGGGGCGTTGCGCAGCGGGTTGTCCTCGGCGTCCCACTCGCCCGAGCCGACCTTCTCGATCTCGGCCCGGATCTCGATCATCGCGTCGCAGAACCGGTCGATCTCGTACAGGTCCTCGGACTCGGTCGGCTCGATCATCAGCGTGCCGGCGACCGGGAACGACATGGTCGGCGCGTGGAAGCCGTAGTCGATCAGGCGCTTGGCGATGTCGTCCACCGTCACGCCGGTCTCCTTGGAGAGCGGGCGCAGATCGATGATGCACTCGTGCGCCACCAGGCCGCCGGGGCCGGTGTAGAGCACCGGGAAGTGCGGGGCCAGCCGCTTGGCGATGTAGTTGGCGTTCAGCACCGCGACCTGGGTGGCGCGCTTGAGGCCCTCGCCGCCCATCAGCCGGACGTAGGACCAGGAGATCGGCAGGATGCCCGCCGAGCCCCACGGGGCGGCCGAGATCGGGCCGACACCGGTGGCCGGGCCGGCCTCCGGCTGCAGCGGGTGGTTCGGCAGGTACGGCGCGAGGTGCTCGCGCACCGCGACCGGGCCGACGCCGGGGCCGCCGCCGCCGTGCGGGATGCAGAAGGTCTTGTGCAGGTTCAGGTGCGAGACGTCCGCGCCGAACTTGCCCGGCTTGGCGAGGCCGACCAGGGCGTTGAGGTTGGCACCGTCGACGTAGACCTGACCGCCGGCCTCGTGCACCAGGCCGCAGATCTCGGTGATCTGGGTCTCGTACACGCCGTGGGTGGACGGGTAGGTGACCATCAGCACGGACAGGTTGTCGCGGTGCTGCTCGATCTTGGCCTTGAGGTCCTCGACGTCGACGTCACCGTCGACCAGGGTCTTGACCACGACCACCCGCATGCCGGCCATGACCGCGGAGGCGGCGTTGGTGCCGTGCGCGGAGGACGGGATGAGGCAGATGTCGCGCTGGGTGTCGCCGTTGCCGTGGTGGTAGGCGCGGACGGCCAGCAGACCGGCCAGCTCGCCCTGGGAACCGGCGTTCGGCTGGATGGAGACGGCGTCGTAGCCGGTCACCTCGACCAGCTGCTGCTCCAGGCCGCGGATCAGGGTGAGGAAGCCCGCGGCCTGGTCGACCGGGGCGAAGGGGTGCAGCTGGCCGAACTCCGGCCAGGTCACCGACTCCATCTCGGTGGTGGCGTTGAGCTTCATGGTGCAGGAGCCCAGCGGGATCATGCCCCGGTCCAGCGCGTAGTCCCGGTCCGACAGACGGCGCAGGTAGCGCAGCATGGCGGTCTCGGAGCGGTGGCTGTGGAAGACCGGGTGGGTCAGGTACTCGTCCTCGCGCAGCAGCGCGGCCGGCAGGGTGTCGGCGTTCTCCGCCACCTCGACGGCCTCGACGCCGAACGCGGCCCAGACGCCGGCCAGGTCCTCGCGGGTGGTGGTCTCGTCGGTGGAGACCGAGATCCGGTCCTCGCCGTCCTGGAAGACGTTGATGCCGTTGGCGCGGGCGGCGGCGGCGATCCCGGCGGCGCGGCCCGGGACGACCGCGGTGACGGTGTCGAAGAACTCGCCGTGCAGCAGCTCGACGCCGCCGGCCCGCAGGCCCTCGGCCAGCGCGGCGGCGTAGCGGTGGGTGCGGCGGGCGATGTCGGCCAGGCCGTCCGGGCCGTGGTAGACGGCGTACATCGAGGCCATCACGGCGAGCAGCACCTGGGCGGTGCAGATGTTGCTGGTGGCCTTCTCGCGGCGGATGTGCTGCTCGCGGGTCTGCAGGGCCAGGCGGTAGGCGCGGTTGCCGTGGGTGTCCACGGAGACGCCGACCAGGCGGCCGGGCAGCGAGCGGGCGTAGTCGGCGCGCACGGCGAGGTAGCCGGCGTGCGGGCCGCCGAAGCCCATCGGCACGCCGAAGCGCTGCGAGGTGCCGCAGGCGATGTCGGCGCCGAGCGAGCCCGGGGACTTCAGCAGGGTGAGCGCGAGCAGGTCGGCGGCGACGGCGACGATCGCGCCGAGGCCGTGGGCCTGCTCGATCACGGGGGCGAGGTCACGGACCGCGCCGGTGGCGCCCGGGTACTGGAGCAGCACGCCGAAGACGCCGCGCTCGGCGATCTCGGCCGGGATGCCCTCGGACAGGTCGGCGACGACGACCTCGACACCGGTCGGCACGGCGCGGGTGTTGATCACCGCGACGGTCTGCGGCAGGGTGTCGGCGTCGACCAGGAAGACACCGCCCTTGACCTTGGTGACACGGCGGGCCAGGGCCATCGCCTCGGCGGCCGCGGTGCCCTCGTCCAGCAGCGAGGAGCCGGAGGTGGGCAGGCCGGTCAGGTCGGCGACCAGGGTCTGGAAGTTGAGCAGCGCCTCCAGGCGGCCCTGCGAGATCTCCGGCTGGTAGGGCGTGTAGGCGGTGTACCAGGCCGGGTTCTCCATGACGTTGCGGAGGATCACCGGCGGGGTGAAGGTGCCGTAGTAGCCCAGGCCGATCATCGACCGGAGGACGGAGTTGCGGTCGGCCAGCTCGCGCAGCTCGGCCAGGACCTGGGCCTCGGAGCGGCCGTCGGGCAGGTCCAGCGCGGTGATCGAGCGGATCGCCTCGGGAACGGCGGCGGTGGCCAGCTCGTCCAGCGAGCCGTAGCCGACGTGGGCCAGCATCTTCTCCTGCGCGGCGGCGTCGGGGCCGATGTGGCGGTTCTCGAAGGGGCTGGCCTGTTCGAGCTCGGTGAGGGTCGCGGGGGTGGTCGGGCGTCCCGAGTTCGGCTGGGCGTTCATGGTGGTCGAGGCCTCCTGGTCACGGACCGGCGGGGGTGCGCACGCCGGGCTGCCTCGCCGCTGCGGACAACAGCGGAGGACCCGGTCGGACGAACCCGACAGGCCTCCCCCTCTGTCATCGGGACCTGAGAGCTTCGCCCGCGCGGAGGCGCCGTGGGACGCCCCGCCGGCTTGCACCGTCGGTGAGGGTGGGGTCCGCCGGCTCCCTCGCCCGCGTTCCTGCCCTGCTTTCCAGAGTGACCTATCCCGCACGGTACGGATGCCTGAGAGATTCCGGGGAGGAGTTGCTCCTTCGGCGCCCCGACCAGCGGTTTCCACTGCCGGGGACTCTCCCGCGCGGGCTCGGCGGTCGCGCCCAGGGTACCAGCGGGAGGCGCGGCGATCACGGGTGCGTCCGGTCACTTCGCCGCCGGGGCCCGCTCGCCCGGCCTGCCCCCAACGGCTCAGTGCCGCGCCCGTCCGGCCCCGCCCCGGTCGCGCGGGTCCGGTTCATGGCTTTTGGTGTGAAGTGGCGGACCGGGCGGGCGGGCCGGCCGTCGTCCTGCGGGAGTTCCGCAGGATCACCGCACTGGAGGAAAGAGTGCAGACCGACATCGACCCCCGGGACCTCATCGGCCA
This sequence comes from Kitasatospora sp. cg17-2, assembly GCF_054031055.1. Taxonomy (NCBI): domain Bacteria; kingdom Bacillati; phylum Actinomycetota; class Actinomycetes; order Kitasatosporales; family Streptomycetaceae; genus Kitasatospora; species Kitasatospora sp. cg17-2. Next base: position 8,034,733 of record NZ_CM132923.1, on the reverse strand, counting down.
CAAGGCGGTCGACCGCAACGGGGACAAGATCGGCACCATCGACGAGGTGTATCTCGACGACGCCACCGGCCGCCCCGAGTGGGCGGCCGTGCGGACCGGCATCTTCGGCCGGGACGCCTTCGTCCCCCTGACCACGAGCGAGTTCTCCGGCGACGAGCTGCGGGTGCCGTACGACAAGTCCCTGGTGAAGGAATCACCGGACTTCGGCGTCGGCCAGCACCTGTCGCCCGCCCAGGAGCTCCAGCTCTACCGCTACTACGGGCTGGACACCCCGGTGGACGGCCGGCCGTCGGCGGGTGACGGCTCGGGCTCCGAAGCGGCCGACCTCGACTTCGGCACCACCGCCGACCGGGGCACCGCAGCCGGCACGGCCGCGGTGGGCGCGGCCGCCGCCGACGCCACGAGCACCACGAACGGCACCAGCAGCACCCATGGCACCGGCACGACCAACGGCACGGGCACCGCGCATCCGGCCAAGCCGCTCGGCCTCCACCAGTCCCCCACCCCCGTCCCGAGCCCGGCCGCCGACCTCGGCAAGCCGTCCGACCCCGCCCCGGAGGCCCCCGTGCGGACCCTCGCCACGCCCCTGCCCACCACCACGACACCCGCCGCCCCGCCGCAGGCCGCCGAGCCGCGTCCGCACACCCCGGCGGCCCCGTCGGCCGCCCCGGCCGCCGTTCCCGCCGCGGGCACCGCGCGCCCCGAGGCCGACCCCGCCGCCTCCTCCCCCAGCGGCCCGGTGGAGATCACCTGCCGCGAGGAGCGCCTGGACATCACCACCGAGTGGCATGTGCTGGGCACCGCCAAGCTGCGCAAGTACGTCACCAGCGAGCCGGTGGAGCGGCGGGTCGCGGTGGTCCGCGAGCGGGTCCGGGTCGAGCGGATGCCGGTCGGGGACGCGGAGCGGGCCGCGCTCAGCGAGAAGGACATCGCCGAGGCGGTGGAGGAGGTGACCCTTCGCGAGGAGCGCCCGGTGGTCCGCAAGTACCTGGCGCCGATCGAGCGGGTCCGTCTGGTGGTCGAGCGGTACACCGCCGAGGAGGTGGTCCGGGACGAGCTGCGCCGCGAGCACGTCGAGGTCCACGACAACACCTCGGCGGCTTCGACCCCGGCGCCGTCCGCCGCGCACGCGCCGGCCCGTCAGGCCGCCCACCCGGCGGTCGAGGACCAGGCCCGCCCGGCTCCGCTGCGACCGCTCGCCTGACCCACCGGAACGACAGGACCCCGGCCGATCATGGCCGGGGTCTTTCCTTTTTGCCAAGGCTTAACCAATGAATATTTGACACACTGAAGTATCTCCCGGCATGGTTACTTCAGTTCATTCACTATGTACGAGAGGAAGCAACCGTGAGTGAGGCACCACAGCCCACCACCACGACCGAGAAGCAGAGCAGCGCCCGGGTCCTGCCGGCCCTCATCCTGGCGATGCTGTCGTTCAGCGTGGTGCAGACCGCGGTCGTTCCGATCCTGCCCTCGCTCGCCAAGGAACTGAGCGTCTCCGGTTCCAGCATCACCTGGCTGATGACGGCCAATCTGCTGTCCGCCGCCGTGCTCACCCCGCTGCTCGGCCGCTTCGGCGACCTGCGCGGCCGCAAGCCGATGCTGCTGATCTCGCTCACCGGCCTGGTCGCGGGCTCCGCGCTCGCCGTCTCGACCCACTCCTTCACCTGGCTGGTCGTCGCCCGCGTCCTCCAGGGCGCCGGCGGTGGTGTGCTGCCGCTGGCCATCAGCATCGTCCGCGACGAGCTCCCCAAGCAGAAGGTGACCGGCGGCGTCGCCGCCATCAGCGCCTCGATGGGCGTCGGCAGCGGTCTCGGCCTGGTCGCCACCGGCCTGCTGCTGGAGCACTGGAGCTACAAGTCGATCTTCTGGATGGGCCTGGCCTTCGGCCTGCTCGCGATCGCCCTGGTCGCCTTCCGGGTGCCCAGCGACCCGGTCACCGACAAGGAGGGCGGCGCCGACCCGCTCGGCGCCATCACCCTGGCCGGCTGGCTCTCCGCCCTGCTGGTCGCGGTCAGCCAGGGCAACCACTGGGGCTGGACCTCCACCAAGACCCTCGGCCTGTTCGCCGTCGCCGCCGTGGTCGCCCTGCTCTGGGGCGTCATCGAGGTCAAGGTCAAGCACCCGCTGGTCGACATGAAGATGATGTCCCGCCCGGCCGTCGCCTTCACCAACCTGGCCGGCCTGCTCATCGGCTTCGGCATGTACGGCTCGTTCATGGTGATCAGCAACTTCGCCCAGACCCCGGAGAAGTTCGCCCACTACGGCTTCACCGCCACCGTGCTGCACGCCGGTGTGATGCTGCTGCCCTCCGCCCTCGGCTCGATGGTCGCCGCCCCGCTCGGCGCCATGCTGATCGCCCGCCGCGGCCCGCGCCTGCCGCTGGTCCTCGGTGGCGTCCTCGGCGCCGTCGCGATGGCCTACCTGGCCCTGCGGCACAGCCACGAGGGTGACATCTACCTGTCTTCGGCCATCTTCGGCCTCGGCATCGGCCTCGCCTTCTCGGCGATGCCCGCCTACATCAACGGCGCCGTCCCGGTCGAGCAGAGCGGCATCGCCAACGGCATGAACGCCGTACTGCGCACCGTCGGCGGCGCGATCGGCACCGCCGTCATGGCCGCCATCCTGACCGGCGACACCATGAAGCTGCCGATCCCGATCGCGCTGCCCACCCTGGACGCGTACAAGCACGCGTTCTGGACCGCCGCCGTGGTCTGCATCGTGGCCGGCGCCGTGCCGTTCCTGATCCGCACCGTCAGGCCGACCACCGCGGTGGCCTCCGGCAACACGACGGCGGACCTCTCCTCCGGCCGCGAGCCGGTCAAGACCGACGCCTGACGAGGCGTCCCGCCCCGCGCCCCGGGACAGGGCGCGGGGACCGGACCAGGACGGTCGCCGAGGGCATCGCGACCGTCCGCGGCCCGGACACGAAGCGGCCCCACCCGGCTCCCCCGCCGGGTGGGGCCGCTTCGTTCCCGCAGCCCGTGGGGCCGCCGCTCAGCCCTCTCCCGGAGCGTCCCCGATGTCCTCCGCCTCGTCCCCCTCCTCGACCCCGGGCCACCCCGGGCGCAGCGGCAGCGGCCGGGCCGGCTCCAGCGCCGGATCGTCGATCCGGAAGGTCCGCACCCGGCCGGGCCCGCTCCACGGCGTCTCGAACCGGACCGTCACCCGCCCCACCCCGCTGCCCTGCACCCACCCCGGCCCGTGCTCGGCATGCCGAACGTCCTGCCCGGGGAGCCAGCGGCGCACCGGCACCACCTGCTCCTCGGCCGGCTCCGGCTCCTCCTCCGCCCCCGCGCCGGCCTCGGCCCCGGCCGCCGCCTCGGCGGCCGCCTCCTCCCGGACGGCCTGCGCGAAGAGGTCCTCCTGGGTGTAGTCGGCCAGCTGCGCCACCCCGACGCCCAGCAGCCGCACCCCGCCGGTGATGTCCACCTGCGAGGCCAGCCGGCGCGCCGTCTCGACCACCACCGCCTCGTCGTCCGTCGGCCCCCGCAGCGTCTCCGAACGGGTCAGCGTCGAGAAGTCGAACCGCCGCACCTTCAGCACCACCGTCCGCCCCGAGCGCCCGGCCCCGCGCAGCCTGCGCACACAGCGCAGCGCCAGCGCCTCCACCTCGCGCAGCACCCGGTCCCGGTCGGCCAGGTCGACCTCGAAGGTGTCCTCCACCGACACCGACTTGGCGTCCTGGTCCGCCACCACCGGCCGGTCGTCCAGCCCTATGGACATGGCGTGGACGCCGACGCCGTGCGCCTTCCCCAACAGCTGCACCAGCTCCGCCTCACCCGCCTCCGCGAGCTCGGCCACCGTGTTCAGCCCCGCCCGTCGCAGCACCTGCTCGGTGGCCGGGCCGATCCCGGGCAACGCCCGCACCGGCATCGGCCCGAGCACCGCGCGCTCCTGCCCCGGCTCGATCAGCACCAGGCCGTCCGGCTTGGCCTGCTCGGAGGCGATCTTGGCCATCAGCTTCGACCCGGCCACCCCGACCGAGGCGGTCAGCCCGGTCCGCTCCACGATGTCCGCGCGCAGGTCCTCGGCCAGCGCCAGCAGCAGCCGCTCCCCCGTCCCGTGCTCCGCCTCGGCGAGCACAGGACCGTACGGACCGGCCTCCAGGTCGACGAAGGCCTCGTCCAGGCTGAGCGGCTGCACCAGCGGCGACAACTCCCTCAGCAGCCCCATCACCAGCCCGCTCGCCCGCCGGTACGCCTCGAAACGGCCGGCCAGGAAGGCCGCGTTCGGACAGAGCCGGCGTGCCTGCGCCATCGGCATGGCCGAGTGCACCCCGAACTTCCGCGCCTCGTAGGACGCGGTCGACACCACTCCGCGCCCGCCCAGCCCGCCGACGATCACCGGCTTGCCGCGCAGGCTCGGCTTGGCCGCCTGCTCCACCGCCGCGAAGAAGGCGTCCATGTCGAGGTGGATGATGCTCGGCAGTGACCGCACCCGCCGATCATCCCGCACGGGTCCGACAACGTGTCCGAACCCGGCCGCCGGGGGTCAGCCCACCCCGGCGCCGCCACTCCCACCGGCCGCGCCCGCGTCCGCCAGCGCCCTCGGCACACCCGGCTCCGGCGGCCCGAGGAACAGCGGGTCCGGCCGCAGCCAGGCGTTCAGCAGCGCCTTCCCGGCCCCCGGGACCTCCCGGAAGCCGCCGTACAACCAGGTGAGGTCCCTGACCTCCGGCACACCCACCGCGTACGCGTCGATCCCCGCCGCCTCGCAGAGCGCCAGCGCCCGGCGGACGTGGAAGTCCTGACTCACCAGCACCGCCCGGTCCACCCCGAAGATCCGGTGCGCCCGGGTGCAGGAGTCCCAGGTGTCGAAGCCCGCGTAGTCACCGACCACCCGCACCTCCGGCACCCCGTGCTCGACCAGGTACCGGCGCATCGCGTCGGTCTCGTCGTAGCTGGTCCGGCCGTTGTCGCCGGTCACCAGGATCGCCCGGACCTTCTGCCGCTCGTACAGCTCCACCGCCGCGTCCAGACGGTGCGCCAGGTACGGCGAGGGCTTCCCGTCGAACAGTCCGGCCCCGAACACCACCGCCACCGGCGCCGACGGCGCGCTCGCCACCGTCCCCACCCGGTCGCCGGCCGAGATCCAGAGCCAGGCGCTCGGCGCGAGCGCCAGTGAGCAGCCGAGCGTCACCAGTTGGAACAGCCGCCGCTGGGCCGACCGCCGGCGCAGCCGCCGGCCGACCCCCACCGCCCTGCGCGCCACCAGCCCTGGAATGCCGGAACCGAACCGCACGTGCCCTCCCTCTCTCGGCTCACCGGGCACGACGATGCCGTGGGCCCGGACGGTTCCCCGTCCGGGCCCACGGCATCGTTCCGAAGTCCCCGCGTCGCGCGGGAGAGTCGCTACACCGCGCGGTTGCGCCGCTGCGCCAGCTCGTCCGCCGGATCGTGGCCGACCACCGTCTCACCGGTGTCGGTCCGCTCGGCGTGCAGCCGGGCCAAAGTCAGCTCCAGCTCCCGCCAGACCGCGCCGACCGCGATGCCGAACACCCCCTGGCCGCCCTTCATCAGATCGACCACCTGCTGGGGCGTCGTGCACTCGTACACCGTCGCGCCGTCGCACATCAGGGTCAGCCCGGCCAGGTCCGCGACCTCGGCCGAGGCCTGCAGATGGGCGACCGCCACCCGGATGTTCTGCAGCGAGACCCCGGCGTCCAGCAGCCGCTTGACGATCTTCAGCAGCAGGATGTCGAGGAAGCTGTAGAGCCGCTGGCTGCTCGCGGGGTACACCGAGCGCACGCTCGGCGCCAGCAGCCCGGTGCGGGCCCAGTAGTCCAACTGCCGGTAGGTGATGCCGGCCGCCGTGCAGGCGGTCGGCCCTCGGTAGCCGATCAGCTCGGAGGTCGGCGCGAGCCGCTCGATCGCCGGCTGGCCGGGCTGCACGGCCGGGAACCGGCTCACCCTCGGCAGCTCCGTCCGGGGCAGTTCGGTCACGGTGCGGGCGGTGCGCGGCAGGTGCACGGTGCACAGGCCTCCCGTGGCCACTTCGTCGCCAGTGCCGGTCATGCCTACCTCCGTCCACTCGTGCTGCGGGCAAACCGGGCCGCGGGTGTCGGACACCCGGGCAGCCCCTCCTGACGGTAGGCAGTCCCCTATGGCCCGTCAACGATCGCCACGCCGGGCCGAACAGACCACATCACTCAGGCGGGTGGTTTTTCGTGCCCCCAGTGTGGGTAGGTGCGCGTTTTTTGGCAAAACGGCCATCGCCCGCGAGCCCGAAACCCGGGCGCGGGCACCGCGCGGACGACCGCCACCGGGCTGTCGGCGAACCGCCCCGGGGCCACCGCGGAGCGGCGGCGGGACTACTGCGGGCCGCTGCCGCCGAAGTCCTCCGGCGAGACCTGGTCGAGGAACTCGCGGAACTTCTCGACCTCGTCTTCCTGCTCGTCCGGGATCGCGATGCCCGCCTCGGCGAGCACCTCCTCGCTCCCGTAGATCGGCGTCCCGGTGCGCAGCGCCAGCGCTATCGCGTCGGACGGCCGGGCGCTGACCTCGACCCCGCCGGCGAAGACCAGCTCGGCGTAGAAGACACCCTCGCGGAGGTCGGTGATCCGGACCTCGGTGAGCTGCTGGCCGAGGGCTTCCAGGACGTCCTTGAAGAGGTCGTGCGTCAGCGGGCGCACCGGCGTCATGCCCTGCTGGGCGAAGGCGATCGCGGTCGCCTCGCCCGGGCCGATCCAGATGGGCAGGTACCGATCGCCCCCGACCTCGCGGAGCAGCACGATCGGCTGGTTGGAAGGCATCTCCACCCGGACACCCACGACGTCGAGCTCATTCACACACGCAACCCTATGGCTCCCGACCCGGATATGAAAGCGCAGCGCCGACGGCGCTGGTCAGGGCCCCGGCGAGGTGCGTGCTCCGGCGGCGACCACCGGTCCGGCGCGATCCGGGCGAGGACCTAGGAACGGGCCCGCAGACCCGCCTGCACCATGGCCGCGTGCAGCCGTACCGAGAGTGTCGCCAGCTCGCGGGCGGTGGCCTCGGCGTGCGCCCTGGTCTGCGGGTTCCGGTGCCGCCGCAGCGGCGCCACGATCTGCTCGACCAGCGCGATCTCCCGGTCCGCGGCGGCCTTCATGGCCCGCAGGTGCCGGGGCTCCAGCCCGAACCGGCCGAGCTCCGCGACCAGCCTGGCGACCTGCAGCGCCTCGCCGTCGTACCCGCCGTCCGGCCCCGGGGCGACCAGCCCGTAGGCCTCCCACTCGGCCAGCGCGGCCTCGCCGGCCTCGGCGGCCGCCAGCAGCTCGGCCCGGCCCAGCCGCACCCCGGTGGCGACCTCGGCCCCGGCGGTCAGCTCGCGGTCGGCCTCCTCCAGGGGGCCCGGCCGGGTGTCCGCGGCGGGCAGCGCGGGCGGGGCCTCGCCGCGCTCGATCGCGTCGAGGTGCTCGCGGATCACCCGCAGCGGCAGATAGTGGTCGCGCTGCATCCGCAGCACGTAGGCCAGCCGCTCGACGTCGGCCGGGCTGAACTTGCGGTAGCCCGAGGGCGTGCGCTGCGGCTCGACCAGCCCCTCCGCTTCCAGGAAGCGGATCTTGGAGATGGTGACCTCGGGGAAGTCGTCACGCAGGAAGGCCAGCACCGCGCCGATGCTCAGCAGTTCGTCGCCGCCGCGCCGCCGCCCGACGGGCCGGTCCGGACGGGCCGGCTGCCTGGGGGCCGCGACCACGCCCCGCGCGCCCTGGTCCGGCCTGGGACCGGACGACGCGGGGGTGGCCGCCCCGAGAGGAGAGGAAGGGGTGTTCGTACTCACTCGGGCTCCTGCCGACGTTGGTTTCAGTACCCCCGGTTGTGGCTGGCGAAGAAGACCAGCCGGTACTTCCCGATCTGGACCTCGTCACCGTTGTTCAGGCCGACCTCGTCGATCCGCTCCCGGTTCACGTAGGTGCCGTTGAGGCTGCCGACGTCGGCGACGGTGAAGCCGCCGCCCGGCGTCCGCCGGAACTCCACGTGCTTGCGGGAGACCGTGACGTCGTCGAGGAAGATGTCGCCCTGCGGGTGGCGGCCGGCCGTGGTCTTGTCCGAGTCCAGCAGGAAGCGGCTGCCGGAGTTCGGGCCGCGCTGGACGATCAGCAGGGCCGAGCCCGGCGGCAGCGCGTCGATCGCCGCCAGCACCTCGGCCGAGAGCGCCGGCGTGCCGGTCCCGGTCGTGGTGTTGGGGTCGTACGACTCCAGGCCGGAGATCGAGATGGTCGAGGTGGTCTCGGCCGATCCCTCGGGCAGCAGCCCACCGCGCAGCGCCGTACCGCAGTTGGAACAGAACCGGGCCGAGGCCGGGTTCTGGTTGCCGCACCTGGGGCACGGAGTGGGGCCAGCCATGTTCACAGCCTCCTGGCGCGGCACACCCGACGGGTTGTGCCCGGCGTACGGGTCCGGAGCAAACCCTCCACCAGAGGTTGAGGGTGCTGACGGGAAACCTATGCGCGGCGCGCCGGAGGGGTCAACCGACGCGCCGTAGCCCGCCTGATTCCCCGCGTACTGGGCCCCGGCACCGTCCCGGAACATGGGGCGCTCGGCGTACTCCGCGCCCTCCGGGGCGGAGCGCATGCCCGGCACACCGGGCTCGTCGTCACGGCGGTGCAGCGCGGTCGGCGCCTCCGCGGCGGCCGCGTCGCGGCCCTTGTTACGACCGAACAACTTCGAGAAGAAACTCACGGGCGAATCCCCTTGCGTGTGACAGACCCGCCCGTGGGGCAGGGTGAGAACCTCGGACAGACTGCGGGCCCGGTCGTGGATCGGGCCGGCGGGAGTGGCACTCCGAGTGTGCTGGTCACTTCGGAGCCGGCTTGGCGTACTGCGGCGTCTTCAGATCGACGAGTGCGTCGACGACCACCTTCTGCTGCTGGGAGATCGTCGCACGCGCCTGGTGGCTCTCCAGAGTACGGACGACACCCCCCGGGATGTTCAGCGCGGGGGTGAGGTCCTGCGGATTCCCCACGACGGTGAAGCGATAAGGAGCCGAGACCTTCTTGCCGTCGATCTGCACACCGCCGCCGGACACGTCCGTGAAGTAGGTGTTGACCACCACGCGCACATCGTTGATCTGAATCGCCTCCGCCCCCGCCGCTCGTAGTTCCTGCAGGGTGTCCAGCAGCATATCTGCCTTCACCTGCCCTTGGGGATCATCGACCGTCAGTACGATGCCCGGACCTGTGGCCTTGACGGTCCCGGCGAGCACGCCGAGTTCCGTCACCTTCTTCCTGGTCTGCTCCTGGGCTTCCTTGGCCTGGTTGGAGCTGTTCTCCAGCTTGGCCAGGGACTGCTCCAACTCCGCCTTCTCCTGCTGGAGACGCTGCTGACGGCTGTCCAGTTCGTCGAGGATACGAACCAGGTCCTCCTGGCGCGCGCCGCGCAACTGGCTGTGGTGGTCGTTGGTCGAGCGGACCTGGATCGCGAGCCCCAGACCGAGCGAGAACAGCAGCACGGCCACCACCAGCTGACCGCGCGACATCCTCGGCGGCCACAGCGCCGCCTTGAGCCGCCGGCGTCCGGAGTGGCGGTCCACCGCCTGCGCGGACACCGACATCGGCGCGGGCTCGTCCTCCTCCGGATCCGCCTCGAACGCGAGCGCGTCCTCGTCCTCCGGCTCGTCCTCGGGCTCCGGCGCGGACTTGGGCGCGGGCACCGGCAGAAGCTCCGGCGCGGGCACCGGCAAAGGCTTCGACTCGGGCTCGGGTACGGGCTCCGGCGCGGACTTGGGCGCGGGCACCGGCAGAAGCTCCGGCGCGGGCACCGGCAAAGGCTTCGACTCGGGCTCGGGTACGGGCTTCGGCGCGGGCTCGGGCTTCGGCGCGGGATCGGCCCCGGGCCGTGCCGGCGCCGCCGCCGCACCCGGACCGGACACGGGCGCCGCTCCGGGGGTACGCCCGGCCTCGGCCCCGGGGGCCGGCCGCGTCACGGGCCCGGGCACCCGCTCGGGCTCCTGGACACGCTCGTGAACGCGCTCCGGCTCCGGCTCGACCCGGACCTCCGGGGTCCGCGCGACCGGTCCGGCCGGACGCCCGGACACCGGCCCCTCGCGCTCCCCGGCGCCCTCCGCAGCCGCGCCGTCCTCGACCCCGACGGTCACCGTCCCGTCCGGGGACCTTTCCCCCTGCTTCTCGTCCCGCACGACTTCTCCCGCCGATCCGTCCACTTCCTCCTCCACCGCGCGCCCGCGGCCCGGCTCAGGCGCGGAAGACATGGCGCCTGATCGCGGCCGCGTTGGAGAAGATGCGGATGCCGAGGACGACGACCACACCGGTGGACAGCTGCGAGCCGACCCCCAGCTGGTCGCCGAGGAAGACGATCAGCGCCGCCACCACCACGTTGGACAGGAACGACACGATGAACACCTTGTCGTTGAAGATGCCGTCCAGCATCGCCCGGACGCCGCCGAACACCGCGTCCAGCGCCGCCACCACCGCGATCGGCAGATAGGGCACCACGGCGTCGGGCACCTCGGGCTGGACGAAGAGTCCGACGACGACGCCGATCACGAGACCCAGTACGGCAATCACGGTGTAGCTGCTCCAGTCGCTGCGGAGGACGACCCGGTGGTCGTGGTGGACGGGCGGGAGCCCTTGGCGGGCGGGGAGGACGCCGGGGGCGGTGAGGTGGTGGTTCTGGCCGGCGTACTCGGTGAGCGCTTGGTGGAGGCCGACCCGCTCGGCTTCGCCGAGGGCGAGGCCCCGGCGGACGGACCGGAGGAGGCCGGGGCGGACGGCGAGGGCGAGAGGCTCCCGGACGCCGAGCCGCTCGCACCACCCGTCGGAGTACCGGTCGACGAGGCCTCGGGCACCGCGGGCTGCGCGGTCCGCAGGCTCACCCCGACGGCCGCGGGCAGCGTCAGGCTCTTCTGGGCCGACAGGGTCGACTTGATGCCGTACTTCTCCTGCAGCAGCCGCAGGTACTGACCGGCCATGGCACTCTCGAAGGCGGCCAGCAGCCTCGGTCCGTCCCCCAGCGCCTGCACGGTGTACGGCGGCACCAGCGGCCGGTTGTCCACCAGGACGGCCTCGCCGGCCGCGCGGATGGCGGAGAGCGCGGTGAGCCGCTGCCCGTTGATGGAGACCGCCTCCGCGCCCGAGGCCCAGAGTCCGTTCACCACCAGCTGGAGGTCCCGGTCGCGCAGCCGCCCGCTGTTGGAGAAGCCCTGCCCGGCACGCGGGTCGACGTTGCCGCCGGCGCCCGTCCCGGCCGCGTCCTCCACCACCAGCTTCACACCCGGGCCGGTCACCTCGCCCAGGCCGACCGCGCCGGCCAGCGCCGCCGGGTCCCCCTCGCCCGGGGCGAGCGCCTGCCGCTGGGTGCTGTCGACCTTCCGGCGCAGGTCCTGGACCTGCTGCTGAAGGTGGTCCGCCGAGCCGTTGGCATCGTTGATCCGGTGGATCAGGGCATCGCGCTCCTTGGCCAGGGTCGGCTCCGCCTTGTGCGCGTTCACCGCCCCGACCGTGATGACCGCGCCGACCAGCGCCAGCCCGGCCCCCAGGGTGACCAGCCCGCGCACCGTCCCCGGTATCCGGTACGGTCCGTCCCCGCCCCGCGCGGCAGCCGCCTCGGCGTAGCCCTCGTCGAGGCTGTGGTCCATCACGTTGGTCAGCAGGGACATCGAGGCATCCGGACGGTTGTACCGTCCACTGTTGGCACCCTGCCCCGGCGTCGCTGACATGCCGACCATCGTCCCATGTCGCGCGAGGGCCCTGCGCACGCCCCCTGACCTGCAAATATTCCAAATATGGCGGAACGCGACCAACCGCCCGAAACGGACAGTGGGGCGGGGCGGCAACCGCCGCCCCGCCCCTCCCCGGGCTCAGCGCCCGGCGCTGTCGACCACCGCCGCCCACTCGTCGAGCAGGGCCTCGGTCGCCGCGGCGTCCGGTCCCTCCGCCCACAGATGGGTGACCGCCTCGGCCGGATCGGGCAGCACCAGCGTCCACCGCCCGTCCGCCTCGACCACGCGCACACCGTCCGTGGTGTCCAGCTGCCGGGTACCGGCCGCCTCGACCACCGAACGCATCACCATGCCCTTCGCCGCCCACGGCGTCGCGATGTCCCGGCGGCGGATGTGCGCCTGCGGGATCCGCGCGTCGATCTGGCTCAGGGTGAGCTGGGTCCTGGCCACCAGGCCGACCAGCCGGACGAAGGCCGCCGCGCCGTCCAGCACCCCGCTGAACTCCGGCACCACGAAGCCGCCCCGGCCGTCGCCGCCGAACACCGTACCCTCGGCGGCGGCCGCCTTGGCCAGGTCGTCCGGCGTCGTCGTGGTCCAGATGACCTGCGTGCCGTGGTACGCCGCGACCTGCTCGGCGATCCGGGTCGTGGTGACCGGGAGCGCGACCTGTCCGCTGCGCCGCTCGGCCGCGACCAGGTCCAGCAGCACCAGCAGCGCCCGGTCGTCGTCGATCACCCGGCCGAGCTCGTCCACGAAGGCCACCCGCTCGCCCACCGGGTCGAACCGCACGCCGAAGGCGGCCCGCGAGGACGCCACCAGCTCGCCGAGCCGGGCCAGCCCGGCCCGCCGCTCCTCGGCGTCCTCGGTCGGCCGCGCCTCGTCCAGCCCGCCGGAGACGGTCAGCGCCTCCACCCCGAGCCGGCCGAGGATGCTCGGCAGCACGAGCCCCGCACTGCCGTGCGCGGTGTCGACGACCACCTTCAGACCGGCCTCCCGCACGCCCGTGGTGTCCACGGCCCGCAGCAGGTTGCCCGCGTAGGCGTCGAAGACGCTCGACGGGAAGGTCAGGTCGCCGATCTCCCCCGGGAACGCGCGCCGGTACTCCTGGCGTGCGTAGACCCGGTCGAGCTTGCGCTGCCCGGCCTGGGACAGATCGGCGCCGCGCTCGTCGAAGAACAGGATGTCCAGCGAGTCCGGCACCCCGGGGGTGGTGCGCAGGAAGATCCCGCCGGCACTGCCCCGAGCGGTGTGCTGCCGCGCCACCGGCATCGGCACGTTCTCCAGGTCGCGGACGTCGATCGCGCTGGTCTGCAACGCCGAGATCATCGCCCGCTTGAGCGCCCGCGCGCCACGCGAGTGGTCACGCGCGATGGTGACGGTCGCGCCCTTCTTCAAGGTCGTCGCGTACGCCCCGGCCAGCCGGACGGCCAGCTCCGGGGTGATCTCGACGTTGAGGATGCCGGAGACACCGCGCACCCCGAACAGGTGCTCCTGCCCCCGGGACTCCCAGATCACCGAGGTGTTGACGACCGCGCCGGCCTCGATGGTCTTGAACGGGTAGACCCGGACGTTGGCCCCGATGATCGACTCCTCGCCGACCAGGCACTCGTCCCCGATCACCGCGCCGTCCTCGATCCGCGCGGCCCGCATCACATCGGTGTTCTTTCCGACCACACAGCCCCGCAGATTGCTCTGCGGCCCGATGTAGACGTTGTCGTGCACGACCGCCTTGTGCAGGAAGGCACCGCGTTTGACCACGACATTGCTGCCGAGCACGGTGTGCTCGCGGATCTCGACGCCCGCCTCGACCTTGGCGTAGTCGCCGATGTACAGCGGACCGCGGAGGATCGCCTCCGGGTCCACCTCGGCTCCCTCGGCCACCCAGACGCCCGGCGAGATCTCGAAACCGTCGAGCTCCACCTCGACCTTGCCGTCCAGGACGTCCGCCTGGGCCTTGCCGTAGCTCTCGTGGGTGCCCACGTCCTCCCAGTAGCCCTCGGCCACGTAGCCGTAGACCCGCTTGCCCTCCTTGAGCAACTGCGGGAACACGTCGCTCGACCAGTCCACCGACTCGCCGGCCGCGACGTAGTCGAAGACCTCGGGCTCCATCACGTAGATACCGGTGTTCACCGTGTCCGAGAAGACCTGCCCCCAGGTCGGCTTCTCCAGGAAGCGCTCGACCCGGCCTTCGTCGTCGGTGATCGTGATACCGAACTCCAGGGGATTCGGCACCCTGGTGAGACAGACGGTGACCAATGCGTTCTTGCTGCGGTGGAACTCGATCAATTCCGAGAGGTTGAAGTCCGTCAAAGCGTCGCCGGAGATCACCAGAAAGGAGTCGTCCTTGAGGGCGTCCTCGGCGTTCTTGACACTCCCCGCAGTGCCGAGTGGGGTCTCCTCGTTCGCATAGGTGAGATGCATGCCCAGCTCTTCGCCGTCACCGAAGTAGTTCTTCACCAGTGAGGCCAGGAACTGGACGGTCACGACGGTGTCGGAGAGACCGTGCCGCTTCAGCAGTCGAAGCACGTGCTCCATGATCGGCATATTGGCGACCGGGAGCAGTGGCTTCGGCATGCTTGAGGTCATCGGGCGAAGTCGAGTGCCTTCGCCCCCTGCCATGACTACGGCTTTCATTACGGGTGCGTCCTCCTTCGCGGTGGTGGACCGTTCAGGTCCATCAAACCGTTCCAGTGGAGGTCTACCCGGAAGGTATCGTCCGACGCACCGTGGCGAGGTGGGACTTCTCTCAGATCACGTCTCAGACCGTGGACGGCGAGGCGGTCGGGCCACCGCGGATGATCTGTCGCACCTGGACGGCGTAAAGAATGGCGGCCCACCAGTACAGCGTGGCACCCCACCAGATGAACGCCCAGCTCACGATCTCGGCCGGCCGGGCGATCCAGCTGTCCCCGGCACCGAGCAGCAGAAGCGGAAACCCGTACATCAGATTGAATGTCGCGGCCTTCCCCAGGAAACTCACCTGCAACGGTCCGTAGCCGTGCCGGTTGAGAATCGGCAGCAGCGCCGCGATAAACACCTCGCGCGCCAGCAGGATCGCCGTCAGCCACCACGGCAGGATCTCACGCCAGGTCAGACCGACCAGGGTGGAAAGCACGAAGAGACGGTCCGCCAGCGGGTCGAGCAGCTGCCCCACCCGGCTGATCTGCCCCCACCTGCGCGCGAGTTTCCCGTCCAGGTAATCACTGATGCCACTGAGCATCAGGATCAGCAACGCCCACCCGTCGTTGTTCGGACCGTCGAACACCGGCCAGAGGATCAGCCAGAGGAACAGCGGAACACCGACCAGCCGGCCCATGCTCAGCAGGTTGGGGATGGTGAGGACGCGATCGGTCTGGACCCGCGTCTCCTGGACCTCCACCCGGGGGCCTCCTGTCACGTATGGCAACTTTTCACGTCGACCTTACAACAGAAAAGCCCCCGACCGATTACCCGGCGGGGGCTCTTCCAGAAAATTTGTTCGGCGGCGTCCTACTCTCCCACAGGGTCCCCCCTGCAGTACCATCGGCGCTGTGAGGCTTAGCTTCCGGGTTCGGAATGTAACCGGGCGTTTCCCTCACGCTATGACCACCGAAACACTATGAAACTGTCAACCGCACCCACACCGTGACCAGGTATGGGGGTCGTTGTTTCAGAACAACACAGTGGACGCGAGCAACTGAGGACAAGCCCTCGGCCTATTAGTACCGGTCAACTCCACCCCTCACAGGGCTTCCATATCCGGCCTATCAACCCAGTCGTCTACTGGGAGCCTTACCCTCTCAAGGAGGTGGGAGTGCTCATCTCGAAGCAGGCTTCCCGCTTAGATGCTTTCAGCGGTTATCCCTCCCGAACGTAGCCAACCAGCCATGCCCTTGGCAGGACAACTGGCACACCAGAGGTTCGTCCGTCCCGGTCCTCTCGTACTAGGGACAGCCCTTCTCAACACTCCTACGCGCACAGCGGATAGGGACCGAACTGTCTCACGACGTTCTAAACCCAGCTCGCGTACCGCTTTAATGGGCGAACAGCCCAACCCTTGGGACCTACTCCAGCCCCAGGATGCGACGAGCCGACATCGAGGTGCCAAACCATCCCGTCGATATGGACTCTTGGGGAAGATCAGCCTGTTATCCCCGGGGTACCTTTTATCCGTTGAGCGACGGCGCTTCCACAAGCCACCGCCGGATCACTAGTCCCGACTTTCGTCCCTGCTCGACCCGTCAGTCTCACAGTCAAGCTCCCTTGTGCACTTACACTCAACACCTGATTGCCAACCAGGCTGAGGGAACCTTTGGGCGCCTCCGTTACTCTTTAGGAGGCAACCGCCCCAGTTAAACTACCCACCAGACACTGTCCCTGATCCGGATCACGGACCCAGGTTAGACATCCAGCACGACCAGAGTGGTATTTCAACGACGACTCCACCATGACTGGCGTCACGGCTTCAAAGTCTCCCACCTATCCTACACAAGCCGAACCGAACACCAATATCAAGCTATAGTAAAGGTCCCGGGGTCTTTCCGTCCTGCTGCGCGAAACGAGCATCTTTACTCGTAATGCAATTTCACCGGGCCTATGGTTGAGACAGTCGAGAAGTCGTTACGCCATTCGTGCAGGTCGGAACTTACCCGACAAGGAATTTCGCTACCTTAGGATGGTTATAGTTACCACCGCCGTTTACTGGCGCTTAAGTTCTCAGCTTCGCCCCGACGAATCAGAGCTAACCGGTCCCCTTAACGTTCCAGCACCGGGCAGGCGTCAGTCCGTATACATCGCCTTACGGCTTCGCACGGACCTGTGTTTTTAGTAAACAGTCGCTTCTCGCTGGTCTCTGCGGCCACCCCCAGCTCTGGCAGCAAGTGCCGTCACCAGGAATGGCCCCCCTTCTCCCGAAGTTACGGGGGCATTTTGCCGAGTTCCTTAACCATAGTTCACCCGAACGCCTCGGTATTCTCTACCTGACCACCTGAGTCGGTTTGGGGTACGGGCCGCCATGAAACTCGCTAGAGGCTTTTCTCGACAGCATAGGATCATCCACTTCACCACAATCGGCTCGGCATCAGGTCTCAGGCTCATGTTGTGCGGATTTGCCTACACAACGCCCTACACCCTTACCCCGGGACAACCACCGCCCGGGCTGGACTACCTTCCTGCGTCACCCCATCGCTCACCTAGTACAGACTTGGTTCAGCGGCTCCACCACGTCCCTTTGTCCGAAGACTCCGGGCCTTTCACGGCTTTAGCATCACCTGGTTCAGCGTTGGCGCTTCAAAGCGGGTACGGGAATATCAACCCGTTGTCCATCGACTACGCCTGTCGGCCTCGCCTTAGGTCCCGACTTACCCTGGGCAGATCAGCTTGACCCAGGAACCCTTGGTCAATCGGCGCAAGAGTTTCCCACTCTTGTATCGCTACTCATGCCTGCATTCTCACTCGTGTACCGTCCACGACTGGTTTCCACCGCCGCTTCACCCGGCACACGACGCTCCCCTACCCATCACAGCAGGCGTTGGCCCTATATGCTGCAATGACACGACTTCGGTGATGTGCTTGAGCCCCGCTACATTGTCGGCGCGGAATCACTTGACCAGTGAGCTATTACGCACTCTTTCAAGGGTGGCTGCTTCTAAGCCAACCTCCTGGTTGTCTCTGCGACTCCACATCCTTTCCCACTTAGCACACGCTTAGGGACCTTAGTCGGTGTTCTGGGCTGTTTCCCTCTCG
Organism: Kitasatospora sp. cg17-2; assembly: GCF_054031055.1. Classification (NCBI taxonomy): domain Bacteria; kingdom Bacillati; phylum Actinomycetota; class Actinomycetes; order Kitasatosporales; family Streptomycetaceae; genus Kitasatospora; species Kitasatospora sp. cg17-2. The sequence goes on along the minus strand of NZ_CM132923.1, from coordinate 8,017,348 downwards.
ACCATGGAGCTTATCCCCCACAGTCTCACTGCCACGCTCTCACTTACCGGCATTCGGAGTTTGGCTAAGGTCAGTAACCCGGTGAGGCCCATCGCCTATCCAGTGCTCTACCTCCGGCAAGAAACACGTGACGCTGCACCTAAATGCATTTCGGGGAGAACCAGCTATCACGGAGTTTGATTGGCCTTTCACCCCTAACCACAGGTCATCCCCCAGGTTTTCAACCCTGGTGGGTTCGGTCCTCCACGAAGTCTTACCTCCGCTTCAACCTGCCCATGGCTAGATCACTCCGCTTCGGGTCTTGGGCATGCAACTCAGACGCCCTGTTCGGACTCGCTTTCGCTACGGCTACCCCACACGGGTTAACCTCGCTACACACCGCAAACTCGCAGGCTCATTCTTCAAAAGGCACGCAGTCACGAGACACACAGCAAGCTGCATGTCCGACGCTCCCACGGCTTGTAGGCACACGGTTTCAGGTACTATTTCACTCCGCTCCCGCGGTACTTTTCACCATTCCCTCACGGTACTATCCGCTATCGGTCACCAGGGAATATTTAGGCTTAGCGGGTGGTCCCGCCAGATTCACACGGGATTTCTCGGGCCCCGTGCTACTTGGGAGTTCTTCAAACGAGCCGTACAGATTTCGCCTACGGGGGTCTTACCCTCTACGCCGGACCTTTCGCATGTCCTTCGACTACCTGTACGGTTTCTGACTCGCCGACCGGCCGGCAGACCGGTCAAGAAAAATCCCACGACCCCGTATCGGCAACCCCTGCCGGGTCTCACACCAATACGGTTTAGCCTCATCCGGTTTCGCTCGCCACTACTCCCGGAATCACGGTTGTTTTCTCTTCCTGCGGGTACTGAGATGTTTCACTTCCCCGCGTTCCCTCCACATACCCTATGTGTTCAGGTATGGGTGACAGCCCATGACGACTGCCGGGTTTCCCCATTCGGAAACCCCCGGATCAAAGCCTGGTTGACGGCTCCCCGGGGACTATCGTGGCCTCCCACGTCCTTCATCGGTTCCTGGTGCCAAGGCATCCACCGTGCGCCCTTAAAAACTTGGCCACAGATGCTCGCGTCCACTGTGCAGTTCTCAAACAACGACCAGACACCCACACTCAGCAGCCCGAAGACCGCCTCGCATGAGACCGGCATCTCTGAAGCAACGACCTCACGGCCGTTCCCTCAGGACCCAACAACGTGCCCGACACACCAGCCAGTGTTCTGTTTTCCACGCCGAAGCAGTACTAACAGGACCCTTGCCCAGTGTGCCGAATAGTCAACGTTCCACCCATGAGCAACCGTGCAGGACATTCGCCTGCAAGCGGCATATTGCTCCTTAGAAAGGAGGTGATCCAGCCGCACCTTCCGGTACGGCTACCTTGTTACGACTTCGTCCCAATCGCTGGTCCCACCTTCGACGGCTCCTCCCCTTACGGGTTAGGCCACCGGCTTCGGGTGTTACCGACTTTCGTGACGTGACGGGCGGTGTGTACAAGGCCCGGGAACGTATTCACCGCAGCATGCTGATCTGCGATTACTAGCAACTCCAACTTCATGGGGTCGAGTTGCAGACCCCAATCCGAACTGAGGCCGGCTTTTTGGGATTCGCTCCGCCTCGCGGCATCGCAGCCCTTTGTACCGACCATTGTAGCACGTGTGCAGCCCAAGACATAAGGGGCATGATGATTTGACGTCGTCCCCACCTTCCTCCGAGTTGACCCCGGCAGTCTCCTGTGAGTCCCCATCACCCCGAAAGGCATGCTGGCAACACAGAACAAGGGTTGCGCTCGTTGCGGGACTTAACCCAACATCTCACGACACGAGCTGACGACAACCATGCACCACCTGTATACCGACCACAAGGGGGCGACTATCTCTAGCCGTTTCCGGTATATGTCAAGCCTTGGTAAGGTTCTTCGCGTTGCGTCGAATTAAGCCACATGCTCCGCTGCTTGTGCGGGCCCCCGTCAATTCCTTTGAGTTTTAGCCTTGCGGCCGTACTCCCCAGGCGGGGAACTTAATGCGTTAGCTGCGGCACCGACGACGTGGAATGTCGCCAACACCTAGTTCCCAACGTTTACGGCGTGGACTACCAGGGTATCTAATCCTGTTCGCTCCCCACGCTTTCGCTCCTCAGCGTCAGTAATGGCCCAGAGATCCGCCTTCGCCACCGGTGTTCCTCCTGATATCTGCGCATTTCACCGCTACACCAGGAATTCCGATCTCCCCTACCACACTCTAGCCTGCCCGTATCGAATGCAGACCCGGGGTTGAGCCCCGGGCTTTCACATCCGACGCGACAGGCCGCCTACGAGCTCTTTACGCCCAATAATTCCGGACAACGCTCGCACCCTACGTATTACCGCGGCTGCTGGCACGTAGTTAGCCGGTGCTTCTTCTGCAGGTACCGTCACTTGCGCTTCTTCCCTGCTGAAAGAGGTTTACAACCCGAAGGCCGTCATCCCTCACGCGGCGTCGCTGCATCAGGCTTTCGCCCATTGTGCAATATTCCCCACTGCTGCCTCCCGTAGGAGTCTGGGCCGTGTCTCAGTCCCAGTGTGGCCGGTCGCCCTCTCAGGCCGGCTACCCGTCGTCGCCTTGGTAGGCCATTACCCCACCAACAAGCTGATAGGCCGCGGGCTCATCCTGCACCGCCGGAGCTTTACACCCGGGACCATGCGGTCCCAGGTCATATCCGGTATTAGACCCCGTTTCCAGGGCTTGTCCCAGAGTGCAGGGCAGATTGCCCACGTGTTACTCACCCGTTCGCCACTGATCCACCCCGAAGGGCTTCACCGTTCGACTTGCATGTGTTAAGCACGCCGCCAGCGTTCGTCCTGAGCCAGGATCAAACTCTCCGTGAATGATTACCCGTAATCGGGTCAGCACTCGCGTCGAGCGGCACGGCAACCACCGGAATAGGGCGGCCCCGCGCACTGCGTCCTCGCTAGTGTTTTACTTCAAAAGGAATCTCCAACCCCGAAAGAATCCGAGGCCGGGGATGTCAACATATCTGGCGTTGACTTTTGGCACGCTGTTGAGTTCTCAAGGAACGGACACTTCCTTCAGGCGGCTTTCACACCGGCCCTCCGGGCGCTTCGTTCTTTCGTGTTCCCAGCCTATCAGATCCGTTTGCCGTTGCTTAACCGGCGCTTTTCGTTTCTGAAATCTGGTGTTAACCGTCGACTTGCGGCGACTCGACCAACCATAGCGGGTCGTCGGGCCGAGCGCGAATCGGGCCGCGCCGGTGTCACCCGGTCGGACGCGTGATTTGTTGCTCTCGCGAGCATATACAGCAATGGTCCCGATTCGCCAAGATGCCTGTAGAGTGCGGCGCATCGACCAAGAGGACTAGACCACTAGTGGTCGACGAGATGACTGACTGGTGAGGGCGGACGGCGCGGCCGGCCGCCCGGAATGTCAGCGGATGTCCGAAGTTGACATGATTTAGGCTTCAGTCGATCACCTCGCCGCGTTCGCGGCCGCTCGCCTGTACTGCGCACTTGGGAGGCTCATCCATGACCACTGTGACGTCGCCGCTGACCGGCCGGGTCGTAGGGCTCGCCGGCGTGCCGGACCCCGTGTTCTCGGGTGCGATGGTCGGCCCCGGCACCGCGATCGACCCGGTGCGTCGGCCGACCGAGGCCGTGGCCCCGGTCGACGGCGTGGTCGTCTCGATGCACCCGCACGCGTTCGTCGTCGTCGACGCGGACGGGCACGGGGTCCTGACCCACCTGGGCATCGACACCGTCCAGCTGAACGGCGAGGGCTTCGAGCTGCTCGTCAACAAGGGGGACACCGTCACCCGCGGCCAGGCCGTCATCAAGTGGGACCCGGCCGCCGTCGAGGCCGCCGGCAAGTCGCCGATCTCGCCGATCGTCGCGCTGGAGGCCGCCGCCGACTCGCTCGGCGAGCTGCTGGAGAGCGGGGAGGTCGCCGTCGGCGACGCCCTGTTCAGCTGGAGCTGACCTCTCCCCTCTTACAGGACACACCCGCCCCACCGCTCCGGTCGGGGCGGCCCGGCACACAGCGGTACCCGGCGGGGCCGCCTCTCTCACGGAGAAAGACATGGAGAAGACGCTGCGAGGCGTGGGTGTCAGCCACGGAGTCGCGATCGGCCAGGTGCGGCACATGGGTACCGCGGTGCTGGAGCCCCCGGCCACCCAGATCCCGACCGAGGACGCTCCGCGCGAGCAGGCCCGCGCCCAGGCAGCCGTCGAGGCCGTGGCCGCGGACCTGAACGCCCGCGGCAACCTGGCGGGCGGCGAGGCCCAGGCCGTGCTGGAGGCCCAGGCGCTGATGGCGCAGGACCCGGAGCTGATGGCCGACGTGTCCCGCCGGATCGCGGTCGGCAGCAGCGCCGAGCGCGGCGTCTACGACGCCTTCGCCGCCTACCGGGCGCTGCTCGCCTCGGCCGGGGAGTACCTGGCCGGCCGGGTCGCCGACCTGGACGACGTGCGGAACCGGATCGTCGCCCGCCTGCTCGGTGTACCGATGCCGGGTGTGCCGGACAGCGACGAGCCGTACGTGCTGTTCGCCCGGGACCTCGCGCCGGCCGACACCGCGCTGCTGGACCCGACGCTGGTGCTCGGCTTCGTGACCGAGGAGGGCGGGCCGACCAGCCACAGCGCCATCCTGGCGCGGGCCATGGGCGTACCGGCCGTGGTCGCGCTGCCGGGGGCGGCCGACGTGGCCGAGGGCACGGTCGTCGCGGTGGACGGCAGCTCCGGTGACGTGCTGGTCGAGCCGAGCACGGAGAAGCAGGAGGAGCTGCGCCGGATCGCCGCCGAGCGCAAGGCGGCGCTGGCCGCCTCCTCCGGTCCGGGCGCGACCTCCGACGGGCACCGGATGCCGCTGCTGGCCAACGTCGGCGGTCCGGGCGACCTGCCGGCCGCGCTGGAGGCGGGCGCCGAGGGTGTCGGTCTGTTCCGCACCGAGTTCCTCTTCCTCGACGACTCGGCGAAGGCTCCGACCGAGGAGAAGCAGGTCGAGGCGTACCGCAAGGTGCTGGAGGCGTTCCCGGAGGGCCGGGTCGTGGTCCGGGTGCTCGACGCGGGCGCGGACAAGCCGCTGGACTTCCTGACCCCGGCCGACGAGCCGAACCCGGCGCTGGGTGTGCGCGGTCTGCGCACCCTGCTGGAGCACCCCGAGGTGCTCCGGACCCAGCTGCGGGCGCTGGCGACGGCCGCCGAGGGCCTGCCGGTGCACCTCGAGGTGATGGCCCCGATGGTGGCCGACCGCAAGGACGCCAAGGACTTCGCCGCGGCCTGTCGCGAGGCCGGGCTGAGCGCCAAGTTCGGCGCGATGGTGGAGATCCCGTCGGCCGCGCTGCGGGCGCGCTCGATCCTCCAGGAGGTCGAGTTCCTCTCCCTGGGGACCAACGACCTGGCCCAGTACGCCTTCGCCGCGGACCGCCAGGTCGGTGCGCTGGCGCGGCTGCAGGACCCGTGGCAGCCGGCGCTGCTGGACCTGATCGCGTTCGCCGCCGAGGCCGCGCAGGCCGAGGGCAAGAGCTGCGGCGTCTGCGGCGAGGCGGCCGCCGACCCGCTGCTGGCCGTGGTGCTGACCGGTCTCGGCGTCACCAGCCTGTCGATGGGCGCGGCGTCGATCCCCTACGTGCGGACGGCGCTGGGCAAGTACACGTTGGCGCAGTGCCGCCGGGCCGCCGAGGCGGCGCGGGCGGCGGACAGTGCCGAGGAGGCGCGGGCCGCGGCCCAGCAGGTGCTGTCGGGCGAGTAGCGGTCGCGGGACACCGCGACCGAGCACAACGGCAGAGCAGAACGAAGGGGCCCGCTCCACCAGGTGGTGGAGCGGGCCCCTTCGGCGTGTCGGGGGGTCGGTCACTCGGTGCCGGCGGCGCGCTCGCGCTCCTGGCGGAGCTGTTCGAACCAGCGCAGGTGGTCGAGGTTGTCGACGGAGCCGGGGTTGACGGCCTGGTCGAGCGGGGTACCGGAGAGCAGGCGCTTGACCGGGACCTCGATCCGCTTGCCGGTGAGGGTGTGCGGCAGGCCGCGGACGGCGATGACCTCGTCGGGGACGTGGCGCGGGGAGAGCTCGGTGCGCAGCGAGGTGCGGATGCGGCCGATGAGGTCCTGGTCGAGCTCGGCGCCGGGGGTCAGGACGACGAAGAGCGGCATCCAGTAGCCGCCCTCGGGCTCCTCCAGGCCGATGACCAGGGATTCGGCGATCTCGGGGAGGCGCTCGACGACCTCGTAGATGTCCGAGGAGCCCATCCGGACGCCCTGGCGGTTGAGGGTGGAGTCGGAGCGGCCGTGGATGACGACGGTGCCGCGGGAGGTGGCGGTGATCCAGTCGCCGTGGCGCCAGACGCCGGGGTACACGTCGAAGTAGCTGTCGTGGTACCGGGTGCCCTCGGGGTCGTTCCAGAAGCCGGTGGGCATGGACGGGATGGGCTTGGTGACGACGAGTTCGCCGACCTCGTCGGTGAGCGGGCGGCCGTTGACGTCCCAGGACTCGACGGCGGCGCCGAGGCTGGGGGCCTGGATCTCGCCGAGGTGGACCGGGAGGGTGGGGACGCCGCCCACGAAGCAGGAGCAGACGTCGGTGCCGCCGCTGACGGAGGCGAGCCAGACGTCCGACTTGACCTCCTCGTAGATCCAGCGGAAGCCGTCGGGCGGCAGCGGGGAGCCGGTGGTGCCGAGGCAGCGGACGGCGGAGAGGTCGAGGTCCCGGCCGGGGTGGAGGTCGGCCTTGCGGCTGGCGATGACGTAGGCGGCGGAGGTGCCGAGCACGGTGGCGCGGGTGCGCGCGGCCACGGACCAGAAGGCGCCGGTGTCGGGGTGGCCCGGGCTGCCGTCGTAGGTGACGACGGTGGATCCGACGAGGAGGCCGGCGAGGAGGAAGTTCCACATCATCCAGCCGGTGGACGTGTACCAGAGGAAGCGGTCCTCGGGGCCGAGGTCGAGGTGGAGGCCGGCCTGCTTGAGGTGCTCGACCAGGATGCCGCCCTGGCTCTGGACGATGGCCTTGGGCAGGCCGGTGGTGCCGGAGGAGTAGAGGACCCAGAGCGGGTGGTCGAAGGGGACGGCCTCGAAGACCGGCTCGGTGTCCTCGGCGGTGAGGTCGTCCCAGGCCAGGGCGCCCTCGGGGGCGGGGGCGCCGAGCAGGGGGACGTGCACGACCGTGTGCAGGGTGGGGAGTTCGCGGCGGAGTTCGGCGACGACCTCGGTCCGGTCGTGGTCCTTGCCGCCGTAGTGGTAGCCGTCGACGGCGAAGAGGACGACCGGCTCGATCTGCTGGAGGCGGTCGAGGACGCTGCGGGCGCCGAAGTCGGGGGCGCAGCTGGTCCAGACGGCGCCGACGGCGGCGGTGGCGAGGAGGGCGACGGCGGCCTGCGGGATGTTGGGCAGGTAGGCGCCGACGCGGTCGCCGGGGCGGACGCCGCGGGCGCGCAGGGCGGCGGCGAGGGAGCCGACCTGTCGGCGGAGTTCGGCCCAGGTGAGGACGAGCGGCTCGTCGGTGGTCTCGTCGAGGTGGAGGACGGCGGGGCGGTCGGCGTTCTCGGCCTGCTCGCCGGCGCGCAGGGCGTGCTCGGCGTAGTTGAGGCGGGCGCCGGGGAACCAGCGGGCGCCGGGCATCGCGGGGTCGGCGAGGACGGCCTCGGGGGCCTGGGTGAAGCGGACGTCGAACCACTGGGTGACGGCGGTCCAGAAGCGGTCGAGGTCCTCGACCGACCAGGCGTGCAGGGCGGCGTAGCGGGCGGCGGCCTCGGCGTCCGAGGCGGTGGGTGCGAGCGGGGCGGCCGGGGCGCCGTGGTGCTGGGCGGCCCAGGCCTGGAAGGCCACGATCCCGGTGCCGGCGGCACGCTCGGGGTTCGGGCGCCAGAGCGGCTGGTCCTGGGGTGGGGTGCTCACGGTGGTGGTCTCCCGGCCGGTGATGAGGGCGGACGGGGTCGCTTGTGGCAGGGCCCGCGTCCGGTTGGGGGCTGTCGGTGCAGACCCTGCCATGTGAGCGGCCGGGGCGCCAGGGTCTGCCCGGCGCGGCCGCCGCTGGTCAGGGGCGGGTGAATTCGCCGTTGAACCAGGAGCGGGAGACACGGGTGTGGAAGGGGAAGGCGAGCGGGGTCTCGGGGGTGGAGAGCTGCCAGCCGTCGGTCTCGTCGGTGGGGACGGAGGGCGGGAGGTCGGCGAGCGGGCGGGCGGGGAGGAGGCCGAAGAGGCAGAGGAAGCCGCCGCGGGTGTCGGAGTCGGTGGCGACCAGGGTGATGTCGGTGTGCTCGGCGAGGATGCCGGTCTCCTCGCGCAGCTCGCGCACGCAGGCCTGCTGCCAGCTCTCGCCGTAGTCGATGTAGCCGCCGGGGAGAGCGAGTTCGCCGTAGCCGGGCTCGATGGTGCGGCGGATGACCACGAGGCCGGGGGCGCTGTCGCCCCGGGTGACGGGGAGCAGGGTGACGACGACCGGCAGCGGGTTGCGGTAGCTGATCTCGGTGCAGGCGGAGCACGTCCGGGGCCAGCCGTCGGTGCCGGGCGGGTAGGGGGATCCGCAGAAGTGGCAGTGGGAGTTGGGCTGCTGGCGCACGGTGCCGGCCTCTTGAGTCGTCATGGCCGGATGGTAGTGCGGGCGGCCGGGAGCGGGGTGGTGGTCAGGTGATCGGGCCCGGGGAGGGTGCCTGGAGCGGCTCCTCCGGGGGCTCCTGGGGCTGCTCGCCCTGGGCGGGGCGGAGGAGGGCGGGGTGGAGCAGTCGGGCGTCGCCGGCGTGGTAGGTGCGGGCCCGGGGGCCGCCGCGGGCGCCGCCGCGCTCGGTGGTGGTGCCGGTGCCCTCGACGAAGCCGGGGACGGAGAGCACCTTGCGGTGGAAGTTGCCCGGGTGGAGCTTCTCGTCCCAGACGGCCTCGTAGACGGCGCGCAGCTCCGGAATGGTGAAGTCGTGCTGGAGGAAGGCGGTGGCCAGCGGGCTGTACTCGATCTTGGCGCGGGCGCGGTCGAGGCCGTCGGCGAGGATCCGGGCGTGGTCGAAGGCGAGCTCGATCGGGGTGGGTGCCCCGGCGGCCGGGGGCTCGGCCGGATCGCCGGGCCGCTCCGGTTCGGTGGGGCCGGTGCTCCCGCCGACGCCACCCCCGTGGGTGTCGGCGGGAGCACCGGCGGACTCGGGCCGGCCGACGGGCCGGAGGTCGAGGTCGGTGACGGGGTGCCAGGCGGCGTGGGCCGCGTCGCTGCCGGCCCGCGGGTCGGGCAGGTCGGGGGCGAAGGCGAGGTAGGCGACGGAGATCACGTGCATCCGCGGGTCGCGGTCGGGTACGCCGTAGCTGCCGAGCTGTTCGAGGTGGATCCGGCTGAGGGCGGCCTCGGCGCCGACCGTGCCGGGCAGGCCGGTCTCCTCCGCGAGCTCGCGGGCGGCGGCGTCGTCGAGGCTCTCCTCGCCGGCCCGCAGGAAGCCGCCGGGCAGGGCCCAGCGCCCCTGGTAGGGCGGGAGGGCGCGCTCGACGAGCAGGACGTGGAGCCGGCCCTGGCGCAAAGTCAGGGCGACCACGTCCACGGTGACGGCGACCGGGGTGAAGGCGCGCGGGTCGTAGGCGGCGAGCCACTCCTGCTCGGTGGTGTCCACGCCGTGCGCTCCTCTCCCCCGCCGGGCCCGCGGTGACGGGCGGCCGTCCTTCTCGGTCTGAGCACAACGTAGCGACCGCTTGACTCTGCGGCAAATGGTTTTCCACCCCGGCCCCGGCCGCCCGCTCCTACCCTGTGACCAGGGCGTCCTCCGGACCAGCCGGGACGCCGCCCGCCCCGAGGAGGACGTGATGGACCGGGCCGTCGGAGCCGCCGCCCCTCCCCCACCGGACTTCGCGGCCGCGCTGGCGGCCGGGCCGCTGGTCCTGGACGGCGGGCTGTCCGAACGGCTGGCCTCGGCCGGGTTCGACCTGACGGACGCGCTGTGGTCGGCCCGGCTGCTGGCGGACGCCCCGGAGGCGGTCGTGGCGGCGCACCGGGCGTACTTCGAGGCGGGCGCGCGGGTGGCGATCACCGCGAGCTACCAGGCGAGCTTCGCGGGCTTCGCCCGGCGCGGGGTGGGCCGGGCGGCGGCCGCCCGGCTGATGGCCGGCAGCGTGGAGCTGGCCCGGGAGGCGGCCCGCGGGCTGCCCGGGCCGCGCCGGTGGGTGGCGGCCTCGGTGGGCCCGTACGGCGCGGTGCTGGCGGACGGCTCGGAGTACCGGGGCCGGTACGGGCTGACGCCGGCCGAGCTGGAGGCGTTCCACCGGCCCCGGCTGGAGGTGCTGGCGGCGGCCGGCCCCGACGTGCTGGCGCTGGAGACGGTGCCGGACGTCGACGAGGCGAAGGTGCTGCTGCGGGCGGTGCGCGGGCTGGGGGTGCCGGTCTGGCTGTCGTTCGCGGCGGCGGACGGGCGGACCCGGGCCGGGCAGCCGCTGGCGGAGGCGTTCGCGCTGGCGGCCGGGGCGGACGAGGTGGTGGCGGTCGGGGTGAACTGCTGCGCGCCGGAGGAGGCGGACCGGGCGGTGGCGCTCGCGGCGCGGGTGTCGGGGAAGCCCGTGGTGGTCTATCCCAACAGCGGCGAGGGCTGGGACGCGGCGGCCGGGGCGTGGTGCGGGGAGCCGACCTTCGGGGCGGCCGGGGCTCCGCGGGCCGACGGCCGGGCGAGGGTGGCGGGCTGGCTGGCGGACGGGGCGCGGCTGGTGGGCGGCTGCTGCCGGGTCGGACCGGACGGAATCCGGGCGGTGGCCGCCGGGGTGGCCGCCGCGACCGGGGAGCGGGTCACCCGCGGCTAGGCAAGCGGGACCGGACGGGAGGCGGTGCGCGGGCGCACGACCGGGCCGGCCGACGCAGGTTACCGAGGGGGAAGGTGCACGGAACGGCGACGGCCTGGCAGACTCGTGCCGTTACCACTGCGGTCGACAATGTCGACCGCCTGTCCGCGCGGAGGTACCAATGCCCGGCCCGATCCAGTCGCTCTCCCGGGCCGCCGCGATCATGCGTCTGCTGGCCGGCGGCGAGCGCCGCCTGGGTTTGTCGGAGGTCGCGACGGCGCTGGGCCTGGCGAAGGGCACCGCCCACGGGATCCTGCGCACCCTCCAGCAGGAGGGTTTCGTCGAGCAGGACCCGGAGAGCGGCAAGTACCAGCTGGGTGCCGAACTGCTGCGGCTGGGCCAGAGCTACCTGGACGTGCACGAGCTGCGCGCCCGGGCCCTGGTCTGGGCGGACGACCTGGCCAGGGCGTCCGGGGAGACCGTCTACCTGGGCGTGCTGCACCAGCGCGGGGTGCTGATCGTGCACCATGTCTTCCGGCCGGACGACACCCGGCAGGTGCTGGAGGTCGGCTCGATGCAGCCGCTGCACTCGACCGCGCTGGGCAAGGTGCTGCTGGCCTACGACCCGGTGGCGCGCGGCGAGCTGGGCGAGGGCCCGTTCGAGTCGTACACCGCGCGGACGCTGACCGAGGCCGCGGACGTGGACGCCGAGGCGGCGCTGACCCGGGAGCGCGGCTGGGCCGACGCGGTGGAGGAGACCTGGGAGGGCGTGGCCTCGATCGGCGGGCTGATCCAGGACCGGCGCCGCAATCCGGTGGGCGCGGTCTGCATCAGCGGCGCGGTCGAGCGGGTCTGCGAGGACGGCTTCGTGAAGCCCTCGCTGGTCGCCTCGGTGCGCAGCGCGGCCAGGGCGATCTCCCGGGACCTGGGCGCCGGGCGGTTCTGACCGCGCCGGGCCACCCGGTTCGTACCGCTTCCGACCACTCCCGACGGCTCGGCCGCAGGCCGGCGACAACACGGAAAACGTTCACGCTGAGGCGCGGACGGGCGAAATGCCCGTTCGCGCCTTACCGTTTTGTCCAAAATTGCGACGATCCGTTCGGTGACTACGGGTAGCGCGGCGAGCGAAGGGTCACAGCTGCGTAACCCGGCCTTGACGAGAGGGCGACCCGGGGAGGAAGCTTCCGCATGACGGTCGACATTGTCGAACGATGGCCGTGCGAATCCATCCCACAGAGCGCTCACCCGCCCAGCGATCCGCCCGGCCCCTGCCCCCACCCGCACCTCCGGGCCATATGGACAAGGGAGTCTTTGTGTCCGCGTTCTCCAACGGCGACATCTTCGTCGGCGAAACCCTCGGCACCGCCGCCCTGATACTTCTCGGCGGTGGCGTCTGTGCCGCCGTGACGCTCAAGAAGTCGAAGGCCCTGAACGCCGGCTGGCTGGCGATCACCTTCGGCTGGGGCTTCGCGGTGATGATCGCCGCCTACATGTCGGCTCCGAAGTCCGGCGCCCACCTGAACCCGGCCGTCACCCTGGCCCTCGCCGTCGACAGCGGCGACTGGAGCAAGGTTCCGGTCTACCTCGGCTCCCAGCTGCTCGGCGCGATGATCGGCGCCGTCTTCGTGTGGCTCACCTACCTCGGCCAGTTCCAGGCCAACCAGGAGCCCACCCTCGGCATCTTCTCGACCGGCCCCGAGATCCGGAACCCGGTCCAGAACCTGCTCACCGAGATCATCGGCACCTTCGTGCTCTGCCTGGCCATCCTCACCCAGGGCCTCACCAAGGGCCTCGGCCTCTCCGGCACCGGCATCCTGATCGTCGCCTTCACCGTGGTCGGCATCGGCCTCTCGCTCGGCGGCCCGACCGGCTACGCCATCAACCCGGTCCGCGACCTGGGTCCGCGCATCGTCCACTCGCTGCTCCCGATCCCCAACAAGGGCGGCTCCGACTGGTCCTACGCCTGGATCCCGGTGGCCGGTCCGGTCATCGGCGGCCTGCTGGCCGGCGGCCTGTACCACGTCGCGTTCTGATCCCCCGGGTTTCCACCCCACCCGAGCACGGGGACTGACCTGAGAGTCAGGCCCACCGCCCCCCCGCCAACCTCTTGAGCCGAGGACCCTCATGACCTCCACTGGCAACTACATCGCCGCGATCGACCAGGGCACCACCTCCAGCCGCTGCATCATCTTCGGCGCCGACGGCCGGATCGTCTCCGTCGACCAGCAGGAGCACCGGCAGATCTTCCCCCAGCCCGGCTACGTCGAGCACGACGCCGCCGAGATCTGGACCCGGGTGCAGTCGGTGGTCCGCGGCGCGCTGGAGAAGGCCGGCCTGACCAAGGACGACATCCGCGCGATCGGTATCACCAACCAGCGCGAGACCACCGTCCTGTGGGACAGGCACACCGGCGAGCCGGTGCACAACGCGCTGGTGTGGCAGGACACCCGCACCGAGGCGCTCTGCCGCGAGCTGGGCCGCAACGTCGGCCAGGACCGCTTCCGCCGCGAGACCGGCCTCCCGCTGGCCAGCTACTTCGCCGGCCCGAAGATCCGCTGGCTGCTGGACAACGTCGAGGGCCTGCGCGAGCGCGCCGAGGCCGGCGACATCCTCTTCGGCACCATGGACACCTGGGTCATCTGGAACCTCACCGGTGGCGTCGACGGCGGCAAGCACGTGACCGACGTGACCAACGCCAGCCGCACCATGCTGATGAACCTCAAGAGCCTGGCCTGGGACGAGGAGATCGCCGAGTCGATGGGCGTGCCGATGGCCGTCCTGCCGGAGATCCGCTCCTCCGCCGAGATCTACGGCGAGGCCGTCGGCGACCTGGCGGGCGTCCCGGTCGCCGCCGCGCTCGGCGACCAGCAGGCCGCGCTGTTCGGCCAGACCTGCTTCAACGAGGGCGAGGCCAAGTCCACCTACGGGACCGGCACCTTCCTGCTGCTCAACACCGGCGAGAAGATCGTCAACTCGTACCACGGCCTGCTGACCACGGTCGGCTACCGGATCGGCGACCAGGCCCCGGTGTACGCCCTGGAAGGCTCGATCGCCGTCACCGGCTCGCTGGTCCAGTGGCTGCGCGACCAGCTCGGCATCATCTCCACCGCCGCCGAGATCGAGACCCTCGCCAACACGGTCGAGGACAACGGCGGCGCCTACTTCGTCCCGGCCTTCTCCGGCCTGTTCGCCCCGTACTGGCGCTCCGACGCCCGCGGTGTGATCGCCGGACTCACCCGGTACGTCACCAAGGGCCACCTGGCCCGGGCCGTCCTGGAGGCCACCGCCTGGCAGACCCGCGAGGTCGTCGACGCCATGCAGAAGGACTCCGGGGTCGAGCTCACCGCCCTCAAGGTCGACGGCGGCATGACCAGCAACAACCTGCTCATGCAGAACATCGCCGACGTCCTGGACGCCCCGGTCGAGCGCCCGTACGTGGCCGAGACCACCGCCCTCGGCGCCGCCTACGCGGCGGGCCTGGCGGTCGGCTTCTGGAACGACCTCGACACCCTGCGGGCCAACTGGCACCGCGCCGCCGAGTGGACGCCCCGCATGGACGAGGCCACCCGGGACCGCGAGTACAAGAAGTGGCTCAAGGCCGTCGAGCGCACCATGGGCTGGGTGGAGGAGGAAGAGAACAACTGATCGCGAAGCCGGTCGGGGCCCCGTGCCCCGGCCGGCCCGCTCCCGTTTCACCGGCCCGTCGCACCGGGCCGACCCGGTCTCTCCGCACAGAGGCCGTACGCACACCGAGAGGAGTAACGGCGCCGCCCGACCCGCGCGCCGTACACACACCATGGCAACCATCCCGACCCTGGGCGCCGAGCGCACCGCCGGCCGCACCGCCTCCCGCGCCGAGACCCGCGAGCTGCTCGGCAAGGCCACCTACGACCTGCTGGTGATCGGGGGCGGCATCCTCGGCACCGCTGTCGCCTGGACCGCGTCCCAGGCCGGCCTGAAGGTCGCCATGGTCGACGCCGGCGACTTCGCCGGTGCCACCTCCAGTGCCTCCTCCAAGCTCGTCCACGGCGGTCTGCGCTACCTGCAGACCGGCGCGGTCAAGCTGGTCGCGGAGAACCACAAGGAGCGCCGGGTGCTCTCCACCGACGTGGCCCCGCACCTGGTCAACCCGCTGACCTTCTTCGTCCCGGTCTACAAGGGCGGCCCGCACAGCGCGCCCAAGCTCGGCGCCGGCGTCTTCCTCTACTCGGCGCTGTCCGCCTTCCGCGACGGCATGGGCCGGGTCTCCACCGCCGCGCACGCCGCCCAGCAGGTGCCCGCGCTGCGCACCGAGGGCCTGCGCTCGGTGGCCGTCTACGGCGACCACCAGATGAACGACTCGCGCGTCGCCGTGATGACCGTGCGCGCCGCGGTCGAGGCCGGCGCCGTGGTGCTCAACCACGCCGAGGTCACCGGCCTGCGCTTCACCGGCGGCCGGGTCACCGGTGCCGAGCTCAAGGACCGCCTGGACGGCACCGAGTTCGGCGTCGACGCCCGCCTGGTGCTGAACGCCACCGGTCCCTGGGTGGACCACCTGCGCCGGATGGAGGACACCGGGGCCGCGCCGTCGATCCGGCTGTCCAAGGGCGCCCACGTGGTGGTCAAGCGTCGCTCGCCGTGGCGCGCCGCGCTGACCATCCCGATCGACAAGTACCGCGTCTCCTTCGCCATCCCGTGGGAGGACCACGTCCTGCTCGGCACCACCGACGAGGAGTTCACCGGCGACCCGCAGGACGTCCGGGCCACCGAGGCGGACGTCGACCAGATCCTCGGCGAGGCCGCGCACGCGATCCGTGACGAGCACATCGACCGCGACCTGATCACCTACAAGTTCGCCGGCCTGCGGGTGCTGCCCGGCGGCCCGGGCGACACCGCCGCCGCCAAGCGCGAGACGGTCGTCACCGAGGGCAAGGGCGGCATGCTGTCGGTCGCCGGCGGCAAGTGGACCACCTACCGCCACATCGGCCGCACCGTGCTGGAGAAGCTGGCCCACGTGCCCGGCACCTCCCTCGGCGAGGACATGTCCCCGATCGCCCCGACCGTCCCGCTGCCGGGCGTCGGCGCGCCGAACGCCGTCGCGCACCGCCTGCTGATCGACCGGGACCCGGGCTCGCGGATGGAGCCGCTGGTCGCCAAGCACCTGGCCAGCCACTACGGCACGCTGTCCTTCGACATCGCCCGGATGATCGACGAGAACCCGGAGCTGGGCCGGCCGATCCACGAGGACGGCCCGGACGTCTGGGCGCAGGTCGCCTACGCGGCCGCCAACGAGTGGGCCTACACCGCCGACGACGTGCTGCGCCGCCGGACCACGATGACCGTCCGCGGTCTGGACACCCCGGAGATCCGGGCCGAGGTCGAGGCCTTCCTGGCGAAGCGCGGGACCAAGTAGCCGCAGGACCACGTAGCACGGAGCGGGTGACCGGCACGGTCACCCGGTCAGCAGGGCGGGCACCCCGGAGCGGGGGTGCCCGCCCTGCGTCGTTCTCGACGACGTCGTTGTCGGCGGCGACGTCGTTGTCCATGACGTACGGCGTGTCTCGATCGGATCACCATTCTCAGGAAATTCTCAGAAATTGGGCCGCTTTGCCCTCTTTGTCATGATCATCTTGGCTTTTGATCTTTCCTATGCTCCGCGCATCGCCCATGTTCAAGGGCGAGTCAAGGAGCCCCCATGCACGTCTCAAGAAGGACCCTGAGCGGTCCACCGGCCGCCGCGCTGGCCCTGGCCCTGGTGCTCGGCGCCGGGTCCCCGGTCGCGTTCGCGGCCAAGCCACCGGCCAAGCCCTCCTCCGGCAAGCCCCCCACGGCCGCCGCGCTCGACCCCGGACTGAGCATCGGCACCGCCCGGGCCGTCGCGCAGAAGACCGGCCAGCGGGTCGAGGCCGTCTCCGAGCGCGACGAGACCTCCACCACCTGGGCCAACCCCGACGGCACCCTCACCACCGAGATGTCGGCCGGTCCGGTGCGCTTCCTGCGCGACGGCAAGTGGGCCGACGTCGACCTCACCCTGAAGACGGCCGCCGACGGCTCGGTGGCACCCGCCGCCCACCCCAACGGCCTCAAGCTGGCCGGCGCGGGCGGCAAGCGCCCCCGGTCGCTCGCCGAGTCCAAGGCCCTCCAGGCGGCGCCGGCCGGCACGGAGGCGGCCGGCACCGACGCGGCCCGCACCCTCGTCTCGCTCGGCTCCGGTGACGACCAGCTCGCCCTGGAGTGGCGCGGCGGCCTGCCGAAGCCCCAGCTCGACGGCACCCGGGCCACCTACCGGGACGCCATCGGCGACGGCGCCGGCGACCTCGTGGTCGAGGCCACCCGCACCGGCTTCGAGCAGTTCGTGCTGCTCAAGCAGCGCCCGGCGACCGGCGGCTACACCTACACCATGCCGCTGCGCGCCAAGGGCACCAGGGCCGAGGCGCAGCCGGACGGCAGCGTGCTGTTCACCGACCGGAAGAACGGCCAGAAGCGCGCCGTGCTGCCCGCCCCGGTGATGTGGGACGCCACCACGACGCCCGGCTCCAGCGAGCACCCCCGGTCGGCCCGGGTCGGCCTGGAGGTCGTCCAGCGCGGCGACACCGTCGACCTGGTCTTCACCCCGGACGCGGCCTTCCTCGCCGACCCGGCCACCGTCTACCCGGTGACCGTCGACCCGGCCACCGCCGGTCTCGGCAACGCCTTCGACACCCGGGTGCAGAAGGGCGAGACGGTCGACTGGTCGGCCGACACCGAGATCTACTGGGGCAACTCCGGCACCAAGAACGCCGACGGCAGCTCCCGCGAGGCCCGCGCCTTCATCAACTGGAACACCGCCGGCATCGCCGACGCCCTGGTCTCCAGCGCGACCCTGTCGCTGTACAACTTCCACTCCGGCAACAGCGACTGCCAGCCGTACACCTGGGAGGTCTGGGACACCGGACTGGCGTCCACCGCCTCCCGCTGGACCGCCCAGCCGGCCTGGAAGGCCAAGAAGGGCAGCTCCACCGAGACCAAGGGCCGCGACGCCTGCGGCGGCGACGGCTGGATCAACGCCAACGTCACCGACCTCGTGCAGACCTGGGCCTCGGCCAAGAACAGCACCTCCGGCCTGGGCCTGCGCGCGCCCGACGAGGTCTCCACCAAGTACTGGAAGGAGGTGAACTCCGCCAACGCCTCCAGCAACGTGCCCAAGCTGACGGTGAACTACAACTACCGCCCGCGCACCGGCACCAAGCAGCAGGCCGGCCCGCCGTTCCTCCAGGACGGCACCGGCACCTGGCGGGTCGACACCACCACCCCGGTGCTCCGCGACACCTTCGTCGACCCCGACGGCGACAAGGTCACCGGCACCTTCCAGCTGGTCGACGCCATCTCCGGGGCCCAGGTGGGCGCCGTCAACGTCTCCGGCTACGTGCCCAGCGGCACCCCCTCCGAGGTCACCGTCCCGGCCGGGCTGCTGGAGTACGGGCACACCTACCGGTTCCGCAGCTCGCCCTACGACGGACTGCACTACAACCTCAGCTGGTCCCCCTGGGTGACCTTCAGCGTCAGCCCGCTGCCGGACGTGCCGGCCGCGCTGCAGACCGGTGCCCAGGAGACCCTGACCCCGCTGCTCTCCGCCCTGGCGACGAGTCCCAACCAGGCCCGGGTCAAGACCGAGTTCGTCCTCAAGAACGCGGACGGCACCCCGCTGCCGACCACCCTTCCGCCGGCCTCCACCGAGAGCGGCGCCCGCGCCACCGTCCAGGTGCCCGAGGGCGCGCTGGCCGACGGCGGCAACTACCGCTGGGCCGCCCGGGCCTGCACCCCGGTGGGCTGTTCCGCCTGGACGGCCGACCAGGACCTGGCCGTTCGCGTCCAGGCTCCCCCGGCCCCGCCCGTCCCGGTCGTCCTGAACGTGGGTGACGCACTGGTCGTCTCGGCCTCGGTCGCCACGGCCGGCACCGGCTGCGACACCGGCGCCTGCCCGGCCGCCGACCCGGCCACCCTGCGGGTGGGCACCTTCGACGGCACCTCCTGGTCCAGCTGGCTCAAGCCCGACCTGACCGCGCTCCCCAAGAGCGCCCGGATCACGGCGGCCAAGCTGGAACTCACCCGCTCGGACTGCGCCGCGGACTGCCCGGCGACCGCCACCGACGTGTTCCAGCTCGGCAGCGAGTGGGCTCCCGGCCAGACCGGCGCCCAGCTGGTGACGGCGTCCGGCGTCGAGAGCTACGCGGCGGCGACCACCCTCGCCGACCTCGACCTGGCGTCGGTGCTGCAGTCCTGGGCCGACCGGGGCCAGCCCTTCGGCATCGCCCTGCGCCCGGCCGTCGGCGCGGCCGCCGCGGCCTACCACTCGGCCGGCGCCACGGACCCGGCCAAGCGGCCCCGGCTGAAGGTCGACTACCTCGCGCCGACCGCGCCCGCCGCGCCCCAGCAGCTCACGGTCGGCATCGGTGACGCCGGCCTGGTGGGCGGCTGGAACAGCCCGGTGGACCACGGTTCCAGCGAGGACCTCTACTACACCGTCAAGGTCGAGGCGCAGGACACGGGCGCCGTCGTCCAGCAGTTCACCACCGCCGAGACCCGCGCGGTGGCGGCCGGCCTGGACAACACCCGCGGCTACCGGCTCGTCGTGACGACGAACAACTCGTTCGGTGCCAGCCCCGCGACCGCCTCCGGCTACACCAAGGGCAAGCCCGCCGCCGGCGGCAGCGACCTCTACCGCGGCTTCGTGCAGGAGTACCTGAACGCCCGCAACAAGGTGCGCATCACGACCGGGGCGACAGTGCCCGACGCCGCCGCGGAAGCCGCGCACGGCACGGTCTTCGTGGACCTGCTGGCCACCCAGGAGGACGCGGTCGTCGGCAGCCGCGAGGGCCTCGCCACCCAGGGCCAGGCCTACGTGGCGGCCGGGTCGACGCTGACCGACGTCGTGGTCGACCAGCAGAACCCGGCCAAGGTCGTGGTCCGGGCGACCGTCAAGGAGGTGACCCAGATCCGCGAGGCCGGGGTGGACACCCCGACCGAGAACATCACCAACCGCCGCTTCGAGTTCGCCGTCAACGGCGGCACCGTGAAGCTCGTCTCGGAGTCCGACGACAACTCCGCCGAGCAGAAGCTCGGCTCCTCCGCCGCCGCGGCGGCGCAGGTCGACGTCACCAGCGCGGACCAGACGCCCGCCCCCACCAGCGGCGACGTCCCGCTCGGCGCGGACGGCTTCCCGGTGCCCGAGCCGGCCGCCCCGGCGGGCGTGACCACCGCGAGCTACGCCGCCGTCTACGGCAACGGCACCGCGGACTGGGCCCGGCGCAACATCCGGGTCCACCGCGAGTACGACCAGGACTGCACCAACTTCGTCTCCAAGGCGCTGTACTACGGTGGCGGGATGGGACTGCGCCAGGGCAACCGCACGCGGGACTACGCCTGGTGGGACAAGGGCTACCTGTTCTGGAAGCCCTTCAAGAGCTACACCTGGTCCGCGGCGCAGAACCTCTACAACCACCTGACCGGCTACCGCTACACCCAGTCGATCATGAGTGTGCACTCCGCCAAGCCCGGCGACCTGGTGTTCTTCAAGTGGTACACCGACCGGGGGATCAACCACGCAGCCGTCGTGGTCAGCTACGGACGGAAGATGGAACTGCGCCAGCACGGTCTGACCGACCAGACCACGCTGTACGACGCCCTGGCCCGCCAGCGCCGCTTCGGCACGCCGGTCGAGCGGTTCTGGATCGTCCGCCCGCTGGGCAGCTCCTGATGGCCCGCCGGTGGGCGGCACCGACCGCGGCGGCGCTGGCCGCGGCCGTCCTCGCCTCGGGGACCACCGCCTGGTGGCTCTCCGGCGACGACGAGCTGCGCTACGCCGACGACTACGCGGCCCACGAGCCGCTGCGGGTGGTCGGGTACCCGTCCACCGGCAGCCTGCGGCTGACCCAGCAGGTGGTGTGGCGGCTCGCCGACGGCTCGCGCGACGGGCTGGCGGCGCTGGCCACCTCCGACGGGTCGGCCGCCGAGGCCGGCACCACGGCGGCGAACTGGGTCCGGAGCTTCCAGCAGGGGGCCCAGGGCCCGGTGACCGCCGAGTTCCACGGCGAGGGTTCGGTCCGGCAGTCGGTGGTGCTCTACTTCGAGCGCAGCCGGCAGGTCAAGCAGCTGAAACTGCGCCTCGACGGCAACGGGGGCGCGGACGGCTGGCGGGTCCTGTTGCGCGAGACCGATCCTCAGGAGGCCGCCGCGCCGCCGACCTGGGCGCCGGCGACCCCCGGCGGCACGCTGCCGCCGGCCGTGCCGTGACCCCGTCGGCCGGGGTGTGACGACGAAAGGGCGGGCGCTCCCTCGGGAGCGCCCGCCCTTTCCGTGTCCTCGGACCCGGCTAGACGATCAGGCTGAGCGGCATGATCAGGGCGATCGCGACCACCGAGATCACCGTCTCCATCACCGACCAGGACTTCAGGGTCTGGCCGACGCTCATCCCGAAGTACTCCTTCACCAGCCAGAAGCCGGCGTCGTTGACGTGCGACAGGAACAGCGAGCCGGCGCCGATCGCGAGCACCAGCAGGGCCGCGTGGGTGGACGACATGTCCGCCGCCAACGGCGCGACGATGCCGGCCGCGGTGATGGTGGCGACCGTCGCCGAACCGGTGGCGAGCCGAATCAGCACCGCGATCAACCAGCCCAGCAGCAGCGCCGGGATGTGCCACTTCGACGACCAGTCGCTGACCGCGGTGCCCACGCCCACGTCGATCAGGGTCTGCTTGAAGCCGCCGCCCGCGCCGACGATGAAGACGATGCCAGCGATCGGGCCGAGCGAGGAGCCGACGGTCTCCGAGATCCGGGCCTTGTCGAACCCGGCCGCCCGGCCCAGCGTCAGCATCCCGAGCAGGGTCGCGGCGAGCAGCGCGATCAACGGGGAGCCGACGAAGTCGAGCACCCGCTGCGGCAGCGCCTTCGGGTCGTCGATCACGACGTCCGCCAGCGCCTTGCCGAGCATCAGCACCACCGGCAGCAGGATGGTCGCCAGCACGGCGCCGAAGGAGGGGGTGTGCTCGCGCTTCGCGGGCTCGACCGGGGTGTCGCTCTCCGGTATCTCCAGCGGGCCGACCCAGCGCTCGGCCACCCGGGCGAACAGCGGACCGGCGACGATCAGCGTCGGGACGGCGATCAGCAGGCCGAGCGCCAGGGTGACGCCGAGGTCGGCCTTGAGCGCGTCGACCGCGACCAGCGGGCCGGGGTGCGGGGGCACCAGGCCGTGCAGCACGGAGAGGCCGGCCAGCGCCGGGATGCCGATCCGGATCAGCGGGACGTTGCCGCGCCGGGCCACCAGCAGCACGATCGGGACCAGCAGCACCACGCCGACCTCGAAGAACAGCGGCAGGCCGAGCACGGCCGCGATCAGCGCCATCGCCCAGGGCAGCGCCTTCGTCCGGGACCGGGACAGCACGGTGTCCGCGATGATGTTCGCCCCGCCCGAGTCGGCGAGCAGCTTGCCCAGCATCGCGCCCAGGCCGATCAGCAGGCCGACGCCCGCCACGGTGGCGCCGAAGCCGGTGGAGAAGCTGCTGAGCAGCTTGTCGAACGGCGCGCCCGCGACGGCGGCCAGCAGCCCGGAGCCGAGGGTCAGGGCGAGGAAGGGGTGCAGCTTGAGCTTCGTGATCAGCAGCACGATGGCGCCGATGGCGAGCAGCACGGCGACCAGCAGCCGGCCGTCGCTGTCGGTGTGCGGGAGGACCGGTGGGGCGGCCGCGAGCACGGTGAGGGTGGGGGTCACGCGAGGTCTCCATTGACGGGCCGCAGCAGGGCGGCGGCCTTCTCGACGAGTTCTTCGGGGCTCGGCCCGATGTCCAGCACGGCGCCGCGCTCGTCCGGACCGAGGGGTTCCAGGGCGGCGTACTGCGAGCCGAGCAGGGACGGCGGCATGAAGTGGTCGGTGCGCCGGGCGAGCCGGTCCTCGACCAGTCCGGTCCGGCCGCTGAGGTGCAGGAACCAGGCGTCCGGGCAGGCCGCGCGCAGGATGTCGCGGTAGCCGTGCTTCAGCGCCGAGCAGGTGACGACGCCACCGGTGCCCGCCTCGGCGCGCTCCCCCAGCCAGGCGCCGACGGCGCGCAGCCAGGGCGCGCGGTCGTCGTCGTCCAGCGGGATCCCGGCCGACATCTTGGCGATGTTGGCGGGCGGGTGGAAGTCGTCCGCCTCGGCGAAGGGGAGGCCGAGGCGTTCGGCCAGCAGGCGGGCCAGGGTGGTCTTGCCGACACCGGAGACGCCCATCACCACGACGGTGGGGGGCGCGCTGGGGGTGTCCTGGTTCTCGACGCTGAGAGCCATGAGGTGGTGCTCCTTCGTTGCCTGGCCGCCACTATCGCCTCAAAGGTATGACGTATTCAAGTGCCGGAAACCAAATCGTCATACTTTTGCCGGACGGGTGGAGGCGGCCGGGCCGGGGGCACGGAGGTGGGGGCGGGCCGCGACGACTAGGCTGGCCGGATGGAGATCCAGGGGCTGCCCGGCCGACTGCTCGCGGAACTGGGGCCGGCCATCGCGTCCGGGGAGCTCCCCGAAGGCAGCGTGCTGCGCGCCGAGGAGCTGGAGGAGCGGTTCGGCGTCTCCCGGACGGTGGTCCGCGAGGCGGTCCGGATCCTGGAGGGGATGCGGCTGGTGGCCTCCCGCCGGCGGGTCGGCATCACCGTGCAGCCCCGGTCGGACTGGGACGTCTTCGATCCGCTGGTGATCCGCTGGCGGCTGGCCGGTGCCGACCGCTCCGCGCAGCTGCGTTCGCTCGGCTCGCTGCGACTGGCCGTGGAACCGGCCGCGGCGGCGCTCGCCGCGCGGCACGCCACCGACGACGAGCGGCGCCGACTCAGCGCGCTGGCGGTCGAGTTGACCATGACGGCGCGCGCCGCCGACCTCGCCACCTTCCTCCGGCACGACATCGAGTTCCACTCCACCGTGCTGCAGGCCTCGCGCAACGAGATGTTCGCCCATCTCGGGGACACCGTCGGTGCGGTGCTGACCGGCCGGACCGAGTACCATCTGATGCCCCATCAGCCGGAGCCGTACGCGATCCGGCTGCACCGCGAGGTCGCCGAGGCGGTCTGCGCGGGGGACGCCGAACGGGCCGAGCGGGCGATGCGGACCATCGTCGAGGGCGCGCTGACCGAGCTGAACCAGCAACTCGGCTGAGCGCGCCGGGGATTCGGGAAGCCGTTCGGTACGGTCCGAGCCGGATCATACGATTTGGCAGCAGTTCGGGGGATTCGTGCGCATAGTCCGGGTACGACTGGGCAGAGTGGAGCGCGGGGGCGTGTTCGCGGCGCGCGCCCCGCTCGTGGCCCGCCGTACCGTCCGCCGCTCGTCCGCCGCCGCTCCGTGCCTGGGGGTCGCCCGATGCCAACCGCCCGCCGTCGCCGCCGACTTCCCGACGAGGTGCGGACCGCCGTCGTCCGCGCGGTGCTCTGTCTGGCGTTAACCCTGGTCGGCATCGTGCTGGCGGTGCTGTCCTCGTACGCCGACAGCTGGCTGATGACACCGGCGCTGATGGCGATGGGGCTCGGGGTGTTCGGCACGATGTGGTGCCTGCTGGAGATCCTGATCTCCCGCCAGGTCGCCGCGCAGCGGGTGCGCGCGCCGAACTCCGCCTCGCCGATGGGGGACGGCCGCACTCCGGCCGGCCCGCCGCAGCCGCAGTACCGGACGCCGCCGCAGGCCCAGCCCCAACCCCAGGCCCAGCCGCGCCCCCGGGCACCGCAGCCACCGCCGCAGGCCCGACCGCCGTACGCGGAGCCGCCGCAGGCCCAGCCGCCCTACCCGCAGCCGCCGCACGCACAGCCACCCCTCGCCCGGCCGCCGTACGTCCAGCCACCGTACGCACAGCCGCCGTACGCACAGCCGCCGCAGCGCCCGGGGACGCCGCCGCCCTACCCGGGCGGCCCCGGGCCGCGTCAGGCGGGGGCGACCACCCGGTAGTGGGTGGTCAGTCGGCCGTCGTCGTCCAGCAGATGGAAGGCGATCACCGGCGGCTGCTCGAAGACGATCTCCGCCAGGCCCTCGCAGGGCAGCGGCACGGTGGAGACCACGCCCGGCGCGACCAGCAGCGGCAGCCCGGCGAAGACGGTGGCCGCCGCGGTGTGCGCGTGGCCGCAGAGCAGTGCCCGCACCCGGGGGTGACGACCCAGCACCTCGGCCAGCCGCTCCTCGCCGAACTGCCGGATCGGGTCCACGTACGGCAGGTGCAGGGTGACCGGCGGGTGGTGGAAGGCGACCAGCGCCGGACGGTCCGCCGGGCCCTCGGCCAGTGTGCGGTCCAGCCAGCCGAGGGTCTCCTCGTCGAGCAGGCCGTCGTGCCGGCCGGGGATCGAGGAGTCGAGCATCAGCACGTCGGCACCGGGCAGCGCGTGCAGCCGGTTCACCGGGCCGCCGGACGGCTCCTCGCCGAGCAGCACCTCGCGGTAGGGCTCGCGGACGTCGTGGTTGCCGGGGCAGAGCAGCACCGGGTACCGGGAGGTCAGCGCCTTGGCGACCTCCCGGTACTCGGCCGGCAGTCCGTTGTCGGCGAGGTCGCCGGTGACCAGCACGGCGTCCACCGGGCCGGGCAGGGCGTCCACGTACGCCATCACCCGCTCGGCCCGCCGGCGGGCCCGCTCCCCCGCGTCGCCGTGGTGGTCCTGGCCCAGATGGATGTCACTGAAGTGAACGATCGTCAGCATGCGGTCCACCGTAGGCCGATCAGGACGTGGCGGGAACCTCCGCCGGGCGCTTGAACATCCGGGTGGCGGTGATCTCGCCGTGGACGGCCGGGCCGTCCGGGTCCTGCGGGGCCGGGAGGCCCGGCCGCAGGTGCTCCTCCACCGAGATGTACTTGAGGCCGGCCCGCAGGTCGGCGTCGTTGCGCAGCCGGATCACCAGCGGGAACTCGGCCAGCGCCGTGGTGTCGAACAGGCCGGTGGTGTAGATCAGCTGGACGCCGAGGGCGTCGGCCACCGCGCGCTGGAGCTCCAGCAGGTAGGTGGCGTTGGCCCGGCCGATCGGGTTGTCCAGGAACAGGGTGCCCGCGTGCCGCAGCTGCGACTGGCCCCGGTCGTTGGCGCGCAGCGCGGCCATCGTGCAGTAGAGCGCGATGGCGGCGGTGAGCAGCTGTCCGCCGGAGAACACGTCGGACATCTGGCCGACGCCGACCCGCTCGGCGCGCAGCACCGCGTCCGGCTTGAGGATCTCCACCGAGACGCCCTTGGGGCCCATCGCGGCGGCCACCCCGCGCAGCAGCAGCGACATGCCGTCCCGGCGCAGGTCGCTGTTCTTGCGGACGGCGGCGCGGGTGGCCTCGTCGATGACCTCGCCGAGGCGCTCGACCAGGGTCGCGTGGTCCGGGTCCTCGAAGCGGATCCGGAGGAACTCCTGGCCGGACCACTCCCCCAGGCCCTCGGGGAGGCGGGAGAGCCGCTGGGCGGCGCGCAGGGTGGTCAGCGAGGACTCCACCAGTCCGCGCAGCCGGTCGACGATCGAGCCCCGGTTGCGCTCCAGCTGGGTGAGTTCGTCGGTCAGCACCCGCAGCCGGGGGGCGAAGGCCACCGCCCAGTTGGCGGCGTGGTCGGGCAGCGCGGAGGCGGGCAGTTCGCGGATCTGCTGCCGGGCCGGGGTGCGGACGGCCTCGTAGCGGGCCGCGTTGGCGTGCCGGACCAGCGCGTCCGAGGCGTCGCGGACGGCGAGTTCGGCGGCGGACAGCTCGCCGGCGGCGGTGCGCAGGGCGCGGCGGGCCTCGGCGGCGGCGGTGCGGGCGTCGGCGAGCGGGCCGAGGTACGGCTCGACGGCCGGGCCGTCCTCCTCCTGCTCGCGCAGGCCGTCCCGGAGCTGCCCGGCGTGCTCGTCGAAGTCGGCGGCCGCGGACTGGGCGGCGTCGAAGGTGCGCTGGAGGTCGGCGGCCGCGGTGCGGGCGGTGTCGACGGCCTCGCGGCGTTCGGCGAGCCGGCCGGTGGCCGTGCGCAGCAGCGTCTGGGCGTGCTCGGGGTCGGTGGGGACGAGCTCCTCGGGCAGCTCGGTGTGCGCCTCGCCGTCGGCGGGGGCGGAGCGCTCGGCGTCGCCGCGGAGCCGGCCGAGCTGCTCGCTGGCCGAGGCGGCCCGGGTCTCGATGGTGGCGACGAGTTCCTCGGCGCGGGCGGCGGCGGCCTGACGGGCCGGGCCGTCGGCGCCGTCCGGGCTGCCGAGCAGTTCCTCGGCGCGGGTGCGGACCTTGTTGGTGAGGCGGTCGAGTTCGATCGCGGCGGCGGCCTCGTCGCCCTCGGCGCGGGCCTGCTCGGCGCGCAGGTCGGCGCCGACGCCGACCTTCTCGTAGAGCTGGGAGGCGGCGCGGTAGGCCTCGCGCAGTGCGGGCAGCGCGGCGGGGGCGGTGTCGGCGGGCTCCTCGGACTGCTCGGCGGCGGCGATCTCGGCCCGCTCGGCGCGCAGGGTGCGGGCGGTGCGGCGGGCGTCGTCGGCGGCGCGCTGGGCGGCCCGGCGGTCCTCGTCGCAGGTGCGGGCGCGCTCGTCGCAGAGCGTGCGGCGGCGGTCGCACTCGGCGGTGTCCTCGGCGAGTTCGCGTCGGCGGCGGCTCCAGTTGGCGCGCTCGCGCAGCCGGAAGGCGAGGCCGGAGAGGGCGTCGGCGCGGCGGCGGGCGCGCTGGGCGCCCTCCCGGTGCTCCTCGTGGGCGGCGGCCGCGGCGGCGTGGTCGGCCTCGGCCTCGTCGTGGTCGGCGCGCAGGGTGGCGAGGGCGGCGGCGGCCTGCTCGGCGTGCTCGCGGGCGGTCTCGGCGGCAGCGGCGCGTTCGGCGAGGGTGCCGGGCGGGCAGCTGGCGTGCCAGGAGGCGAGCCGGGCCGCGAGCGCGCGGTCGCCGCCGAGGCGGGCGGCGAGTTCGCGGATGTGCTCCTCGCGGGCGGTGGCGCGGGCGCGCAGTTCGCGGCGCTCGTCGTCGGCGGCGGACTCGTCGTGCATGGCCGGGTTCGGCGGGACGAGGAAGAAGGCCGGCTCGTCGGTGATCGGGGCGATCAGCGAGGCGGCGGCGCCGACGGCGACGGTGGAGCGGGGCAGCAGGGCGGCGGAGCCGAGCGCCTCGCGGGCCCGCTCCAGCGAGCTCGGGTCGGTGACGACGACGCCGTCGACGAGTTCGGGGCGGGCGGCGAGGATCGCCTCGTGGTCGGCCGGGTCGACGGACTGGGCCAGGTAGCGCCAGCCGGGCAGGGCGGGGATGCCGTGCTCGGCGAGGTACTCGACGGTGGCGAGCACGTCCGGCCCGGGCGGCAGCAGGCCGCCGTCGCCGAGCGCGGCGAGGATCCGGGAGTCGTCGGCGGCGGCGGTGCGCAGGTCGAACAGGGTGCGTTCGGCGGTCGCGATGGACTCGTCGAGGAGTTCGCGCAGGTACTCGGCGTTGCGGTCGAGGACGGCGGGGGTGAGGAAGCCGGCGTCCTCCTCGGCGTCTGACCCGTCCTCGCTCCAATCAGTAGGTGTCGGCGTCAGGGAGAGCAGGTCGGCGAGCCGGGGCTCGGTGGCGAGCAGGGCGGCGGTGCGCTGCTCGGTGGCGAGGGACTGGCCGGCGGCCTTGCGGGCGTCGGTGGCGCGGGCGGCGGCGAGTTCGGCGCGGCCGGTCGCGGCGGCGGCCTCGCGCAGCCGGGCGGCGGCGTTCTCGGCGGCGGTGCGGGCCTGGGCCAGGGCGGCGCCGGCGGCCTTCTCGACGTCGGCGGCGTGCAGGGCGGCCCTGGCCGGGTCGACGTCGCCGTCGGAGTCGATGAAGCCGGCCTCGACGGCGGCGGCGGTCTCCTGCTCGACCTCGGCGAGGCGCTGGCGCAGGTGCTCGGCCTCGCTGCGGGCCTTCTGGGCGGCGGTGGCGGCCTCGGTGGCGTCGGTCTGGGCCCGGCTGCCGTCGGCCTGGAGTTCGGCGGCGCGCTGCTCCTCGGTGTCGGCGCGGTCCTCGGCGGCCCCGGCGGCGGCTTCCAGGGCGCGGGCCAGCGCGGTGGCGGCGCGGGCGCGGGCGGCGAGCGCGGGGGCGGCGTCCAGCTCGGCCTCGCGGATCGCGGCGGCGACCCTGGTCACCCGGTCGGCGGCGGCGCGGTGCCGCAGCACGGCCTCGGCGGCCTGCCAGGCGGAGTGCAGGGTGCGGGCCTCGGTGAGTTCGCGGCGCAGCCCGGCGGCCTCCGCGGTGGCGGCGGCGAGGGCCAGGGTGGCGTGCCGGTGGGTGAGTTCGGCGGCGATCAGGGTGTGCCGGGTGCGGTCGGTCTCGGCGGCGGTGACGGCGCCCGCGGCGGCGGCGACCTCGATCGCGAGGTCCTCGGCCCGGTCGCGTTCGGCGGCGGCGCGCGAGGCGAGGGCGTGGGCGAGCCGGCGGGTGCGGCGTTCGGCGGTGCGGTGGGACTCGCGGACGTTCTCGCGGGCGGCGGTGGCCTCGCTGATGCGCTCCAGGAGGTCCAGCGAGCCGGCGGTGAAGTCGCGTTCGGCGGTGAGCTCGGAGCGCAGGCCGAGCTTGGCGGCGAAGCCGTGGACGAGGTCGGCGAGGCCGTCGGTGTCCCGGGTGTCGGTGACGGCGCGCAGCAGCAGGTCGGTGAAGTCCTTGTCCTGCTTGACCGCGAACAGGCCGGCCGCCTCGCCCTCGTCGGCGTTCATCTCGCGCTGGTAGCGGAAGAGCTCGGGGTCGAGGCCGAGTTCGCCGAGGTGCTCGGTCCAGCGGTCGTGGCCGTCCTCGAAGACCAGGTCGAGGTGCGGGTGGGCCTTGCCGGCCTCGGTGAGGGCGTCGCGGAAGCCCTTCATGGTGCGGCGGCGGCCCCGGGCCTTCTGGTCCCCGGCGAGGCTGATCCGCTCGGCGACCGGGAGGGAGTCGAGGGTGAGGCCGGGACCGGGGCGGAAGGAGTACCAGGTCTCGGCGAACTTGCGCGGGTCGGAGGAGACCTGGCGGCCGCGCCACTCGCTGACCTTGCCGACCACGATCGGCTCACCGGTGACGGTGTGCTGCCACTCCAGGGCGACGTGGCCGCAGTCGTCGGCGAGCAGGAACTTGCGGAGCACGCCGGAGCTGGCGCCGCCGAGGGTGTTGCGGTGGCCGGGGAGCATGACCGAGAAGATCAGCTTGAGCAGGACGGACTTGCCGCCGCCGTTCTCCAGGAAGAGCACGCCGGCCGGGGCGGGGCGGCGGACCGGGCCGTCGGGCTCCTCGCCGAACAGGCCGATCTGCTGGGGCGCCGGGTCGGCGACGGGCTCGCCGACGCCGCGCAGGTCGAGCACCGTGTCGGCGTAGCGGGCGCCGGCCGGTCCGATCGAGTAGAGGCGGACCCGGTTGAGCTCGTACATGTGCGGCGGTTCTCCAGGAGGCGGGTGGATGGGTCGGCTGGGGCGGTCCGGTGGGGGCCGGGGCAGAGGGCTGGGGGCTGAAAGCTGGGGCTGGGCCGGGGTGTCGGGACTAGAGCGAGTGGAACGGCAGTCCGGCGTCGGCGACCAGGTCGTCCCCGGTGTCCGGGGGCAGCAGGGAGGCGCTGCCGTCGGACACCGGCACGATGCCGAGGTCCAGCAGTTCGGCCATGGCGGCGCCGCCGGCCAGGTCGCGGACCTGGAGCTGGTAGCGGGCGGTGGTGCGGTAGGTGCCGCCGGCGTCGTCGGAGACCTTCTGCAGGAAGCCCGAGTCGACCAGGAACAGTACGGCCTTGGCGACGATGCCGATGGTCGAGCCGGAGAGCCGGCGGGCGTCCTTGGTGGCGCCGGTGGCGGTGCGCCGGGCCCAGACCCGCCAGGCGGCCTCCAGGCCGGGGGCGTCGCTCTGCGGGTCGGTGTTGTCGCCGTCGGCGGCGGCCTGCTCCTCCAGGCGGCGGCAGGCCTGGCGGACGAAGGCGTCGACGCCGTTGACGGTGATCCGGCCGAGGTAGCCGTCGTCGGAGAGGTCCTCGGGGCGGGGGAAGGCCATCGCGGCGACGGCCAGGTGGGCCAGGCCGTGGAGGAAGCGGTCGGTGGACTCGGAGGCGGCGCGGCGCGAGTAGTCGCCCATCCGGACGGCGAAGAGGGAGTCCTCGGCGGCGGCGACGGCCATGCCGGCGCGCGGGGAGACCTCCAGGACGACCAGGCCCATGCCGGTGGCGACGGCGTCGGCGAGGCGGGCGAACGGCGGGTCCTCGCGGTGGCGGCGGACGAGTTCGGCGTACTCGGTGTCGCGGGCGGGGAGCAGCTTGGCCTGGAGGCCGAAGGAGACCAGGCGGGCGGCGTCCGCGACGTCGGCCGGGGTGATCGGCGCGGGGGCGGCCGGTTCGGTCTCGGGCGCCCAGGACGTGTCGTGGTGGGTCGTCACGGGCGGTGCTCCTCGGGGGCGTTGCGGGTGTTCACGAGCGGGTGCTTCACGGGCGGGTGCTTCACGGGCGGCAGTACGGCCGGCGGTACGGGGCGGCCTCGGCCCGGGCCGGCGGTCAGCCGGCGTCCTTGCGGTCGGCGGCCATCCCGACCGCGTCGAGCAGGGCGCTGCCGACGACGAGGTCGGCGCCGCCGAACTCCGGGTCGTGCAGCGGGGTGCCGTCGTCGACCGCGAAGAGCAGCCGCTCCTCGCCCTGCCGGTAGGCGGTGCCGACCGGCGGGCTGGCCGCGTGCACGGCCAGCAGGGCGACCAGGTACGGGAGCTCCGGGTCCTGCCGACGGGCCTCGGCGAGCAGTCCGGAGAGCCGGCGGGGCGCGTCGGCGGGCAGGTCGAGCAGGACGAGCGCGGCCTCCAGCTGGGCCTCGGAGAACCGGCTGTCGTCCGGGGTGGCGACGAGGTCCGGGTCGGGCAGCTCGGCCCCGAGGTGCTCGCGCTCGACGGGCGGGGTGAGCAGCAGGTCGACGAGGTCCGCGACGCGCACCGAGACGGGGGTGCGCAGGCCGGTGCCCCGGGCGAAGAACGCGCCGGTGGGCCGGACGGCCTGCGCTATCGGCAGCCGGAGCACCGGGGCGAGCAGCTGGCCGTAGAGGTCGATGCCGCTGCGGGCGCCGGGGGTGGCGAAGGCCTGCCGGTCCTGCTCGGCGCGGAACAGCGGGCCCGCCTCCAGCAGCCTGGTCTGCAACTGGGTGTGGCGGCGGATGCAGTCCTTGACGATGTCGACCAGCTCGGCGGCGCGGCGCTTGTGCTCCGGGTCCTCGGCCTCGTCGCGGGCCTTGCGGATGTTGGTGAGAATCGCGTTCTCGTGCCGGTAGCGGTCGGCGATGTGGTCGAGCGCCTCGTCGATGAGGTCCGGGATCGCCTGCATCCAGTCGACGGCGCGGACGTTGCGGCGGGTGGCCTCCAGGGCGCGGCGCAGCGTCTCGGCGTACTGGACGGTGCGGTAGCGGGCCTGCTCGGCGGCGAGCTGGGCGTCGGCCAGCCGGCCGCGCCGGATCAGCACCTCCAGCTTGACCTCGGCGGCGATCTGGGCGGAGGTGACGTCGGTGTCCAGCGCGCCGACCAGGACGTTGACCGCCTCGTCGGTGGTGCGCAGGTAGACGCCGCCGTCGGGGCCCGGGACCTCCTCGATCAGCTTGAAGTCGTAGTCGCGGCGGACGTACTCGCCGTCGGCGCCGAAGGTGCCGTAGACGGCGCGGAAGCCCCGGTCGACGCTGCCGACGTTGATCAGGGACTCCAGCACCCAGCGGCCGACCCGCTGGTGCTCGGCGACGGGGCGGCCGGGTGCCTGGGCGGCGACCCGGGGCAGCAGCCGGGCCAGCACTATCTCGCGGTCGGCGCCGGTGTCGAAGTCCATGTTGAGGGTGACGAGGTCGATCGCGGCGAGCCCGACCTCGGCCATCGCGTAGCCGCCGTACTCGCCGGCCAGCATCACCTTGCGGTTGTCCAGGTCGTGCAGGGGCGCGGTGCAGGCCAGCGCCTTGAGCCGGCGCGCCAGGCCCTCGTCGGCGGCGGGGCCGGGCGCGGGCCGCGCGGCGGCGACGGCGGGCCCGGCGGGCGGCCGGGGGCCGTGCTCGGTGGGCTGGTCGGCGATGACGGTCACGGTGGACAAGAGTAGAGGCAGGCCCCGACATCGACCGAAACGGACCTTCCGGACAGGCCCGCGGGCGGGGCCCCTCCGGGCCACCCGCGGTTAGAACTCGCTTTCGAGAAAAGCCTCCCGATGATCCCCGGGCTCGGCCATGATGCTTCGTATGATCACCAGACTGGTTCGAGGCGGCCTCGCCGCCGCACTGGCCGTGACCACACTCACCGTCGCCGCCGCCACCGTCGCCACCGCCGCGCCCACCGCCGTCGCGGCCACCGTGAGCGGCCCGAACGTCACCGTGACGCAGGCCGGCAACTACCCGATCTTCCCGGTCGACAACACCAACTTCGGCGTGACCTGGAAGTCCACCGGCACCACCGACGTCACCGGGGTGACCCGGCTGACCGTCGACCTGCCGCCCGGCCTCACCACCACCGGCGCGCTGATGTACTCCACCCCGTACGACTACACCTTCACCCAGACCGTCTCCCCCGACGGCCGCCGCCTGGAGGCCGTGTTCACCGGCACCCGGGCGCCCGGGCGCAGCGACTTCATGAAGGTCCAGGTCAGCTCGCACGGCACCCGGCCGTCCGGGGTGATCACCGTCACGGCGGCCAACAAGGACGACGTCGACCCGTCCGACAACGTCTCCCGCTACCTGCTGGGCAGCGGGCTCCAGGCGCCGGTGACCCCGGCCGCGCCCGCCGTCACCGCGCTCGCGCCGAGCACCGGCCCGGCCGCCGGCGGCACCGCGGTGACGATCACCGGCACCGGTCTGACCAACGGCTTCGCGCTGTTCGGGAACACCCCGGCGAGCGGCAGCTGCACCGACACCGCGTGCGTGGTCACCGCCCCGGCCGGCTCGGGCACCGTCCCGGTCACCCTGGTCACCCCGGGCGGCTCCGCCGCGACGCCGACGGGCTTCACCTACACGCCCTGACCCCGGCCCCTCCCGAGCGTCCACTCGGGCCCGGTACCCGCCACGGGCACCGGGCCCGAGTGCGTCCGGCCGCCTTCGGGACGCCTCCGCGGCACCCCCGGGGCACCTCCGCCCGAGCAAGTTGAACATGTTCAATTGCGAGGTCTAGAGTCACTCCCGTGCAGGCGGGAGCAGCCCGACCTGCCTCTCCTCGGCATGGGGTGGACGCAGATGAACGACGCGACCGACAACGACCGGACGGCCCTGCGAAGGGTCCGGCGCCTGCTCTGGGCATTCGTGGTCTGCCTGGTCCTGAGCGGGCTGACCGCCTTCCCGCTGGAGAGCGAGACCCGCTGGCTCGCCGACCTGGCCGCCGGCCCCGGCGCCCCGGTGACCGAGCGCTTCCCCGCCCTTCTGGAGTGGATCGTCCGGGTCCGGGACGGCATCGCCGAGACCAACGACCGCTACCCCTTCCTCGCCTACGGCACCGACTGGCTCGCCTTCGCCCACCTGGTGATCGCGGCGGCGTTCGTGGGGCCGCTCAAGGACCCGGTGCGCAATGTCTGGGTGATCCGCTGGGCCGTGCTGGCCTGCGCCGGGATCCTCCCGCTCGCGCTGATCTGCGGGCCGCTCCGGGGCATCCCGCTGTACTGGCGCTTCATCGACATGTCGTTCGGAGTGGTCGGCGTCGTCCCGCTGCTGCTGGTGCTGCGGGCACTGCGGCCGCTGGTCGAACGGGCCGAGGCGGCCGCGCGGGTGGCCCGGCTCCCCGAAGGTCCGCGGTCGACCGACCCGACCGGGCCCGCACACGGAACGGCCCCGGCGGCGGGCTGACCGTCACCCGGGGCGGGCCGACCGCTGCCGGAGGGCCGACCGACCGTCACCGGGGGCGGGACGATCGGGCGCAGGCCCTACCATCTGCCTCAACAGCTGCTGGGAGGCGGACGGGCGTGACCGAAGCGGTGATCGATCTCAATGCGGACCTCGGCGAGGGGTTCGGACGCTGGACGCTGACCGACGACGAGGCCCTGCTCTCGGTCGTCACCAGCGCCAATGTCGCCTGCGGCTTCCACGCCGGAGACCCGTCCACCATGCGCCGGGTCTGCTCACTGGCCGCCGAACGCGGCGTCAGGATCGGCGCCCAGGTCTCCTACCGGGACCTCGCCGGCTTCGGCCGCCGGGCCATGGACGTGCCGCCGGAGGAGCTCGCCGACGAGATCGCCTACCAGATCGGCGCCCTCCAGGTCTTCGCCCGCGCCGCCGGCTCCCGGGTCTCCTACGTCAAGCCGCACGGCGCCCTCTACAACCGGGTGGTCGCCGACTCCGAGCAGGCCGAGGCCGTCGTCGCCGGGATCCTGCGGGCCGGGGCGGTCTGCGACGGGCCGCTGCCGGTCCTGGGCCTGCCCGGCTCCCGGCTGCTGGCGGTCGCCGGGGACGTCGGACTGCCGGTGGTCACCGAGGCGTTCGCCGACCGCGCCTACACCTGGGCCGGCACCCTCGTCCCGCGCCGCGAACCGGACGCCGTGGTGCACGACCCCGGGACGGTCATCACCCGCGCGGTCGGCATCGCCCGCGACGGCGCCGTGGACGCGATCGGCGGCGAACGGATCGCCGTCGAGGCGCGCTCGCTCTGCGTCCACGGCGACACCCCCGGGGCGGCCCAGCTCGCCTGGCGGATCCGGGGGGCACTCGCCTCGGCGGGGGTCCGGGTGGAGGCCTTCGCGTGACGTCGGGCGGCGCTCACGACCCGGCCGCCGGCGGCCCCGGTCCGGTGCTGCGCCCCGTCGGGGAGCGCGCGCTGCTGGTCGAGCTGCCCGGCGCCGCCGAGGTCACCGCCCTGTACGGCTGGCTGCGCGAACGGCAGTCGGCCGGCGAGCTGCCGCCGGTGGAGGAGATCGTGCCCGCCGCGCACACCGTGCTGCTGGACGGCGTGGCCGACGTCCCCGCGCTCGCCCGACTGCTGCGCACCGCCCGTCCGGACCGGGCGGCCACCGCCGTCGGTCCGCTGATCGAGGTGCCCACCGTCTACGACGGCGCCGACCTCGCCGAGGTGGCCGCGCTGTGGGGCGTCCGGCCCGAGGAGGCCGTCCGGATCCACATCGCGCCCGAGTACGTGGTGGCGTTCTGCGGCTTCGCCCCCGGCTTCGGCTACCTCACCGGTCTGCCGGCGCGGTACGAGGTGCCGCGCCGGGCCACCCCGCGCAGCGCCGTCCCGGCCGGTTCGGTCGCCCTGGCCGGGCCCTACACCGGCGTCTACCCGCGCTCCTCCCCCGGCGGCTGGCAGCTGCTGGGCCGCACCGCCCTCCCCCTCTGGGACACCGGCCGCACCCCGGCCGCGCTCCTCGCCCCGGGCACCAGGGTCCGCTTCACCCCGGTCCGGGCAGGCGCCCGATGACGGCCGGGACGGCGGCGGTGCGCGGGGCGACCGGGACGGACGGGGTGGCGGACGGGCTGGTCGTGCTGCGGCCGGGACCGCTCACCACGGTGCAGGACCTGGGACGGCGCGGCGTCGCGCACCTCGGGGTGCCGAGGGCCGGGGCGGTGGACGAACCGGCACTGCGGGCGGCCAACCGCCTGCTCGGGAACGGACCCGGGTCCGCCGCCCTGGAGACCACCCTGGGCGGAGTCGCCGTGCGGGCCCTGCGGCCGCTGCTGGTCGCCGTGACCGGGGCCCCCTGCCCGGTCCGGGTGGACGGCCGGCCCGCCGCCTGGGGCGCGCCGGTCCCGGTGCCCGCGGGCGCGGTGCTCGACGTCGGCGCCGCGACCGCCGGGGTGCGCGCGTACCTGGCCGTGGCCGGCGGGATCGCCGTCCCGCCGGTGCTCGGCAGCCGCTCGGCCGACCTGCTCTCCGGGCTCGGCCCGGCCCCGCTGTCCGCCGGCGACCGCCTGCCGGTCGGCCCCCGGCCGCCCCACCGGGCGACGCCGGAACTGGTCCCGCTGCCCGCTCCCCCGCGGGAGCTGGTGCTGCGACTGCGGCTCGGCCCCCGGGCGGACTGGTTCACCCCGGACGCCCTCGCCCGGCTCGCCCGCGACACCTACCGGGTCTCCCCGGCCGCCAACCGGATCGCACTGCGCACCGAGGGCCCGCCGCTGGTCCGCGCCCGGGTCGGCGAACTCCCCAGCGAGGGCATGGTGCTGGGCGCCGTACAGGTCCCGCCGGACGGGCTCCCGGTGGTCTTCCTGGCCGACCACCCGACCACCGGCGGCTACCCCGTCGTCGGCGTGGTGCCCGCCGCCGACCTCGCGGCCGCCGCGCAGTCCCGCCCGGGCACCCCGCTGCGTTTCACCGTCCTGGCCGGGTGATCCGCGAGCCGTCCTCGCGACCCGACAGTGCCTCGGCGATCGTCCGCTGCGTCCCGTCGATCACCGACCCGCCGTCCGCGAGGTCCCAGAGGACGTTCTGCAGGACGCGGGCGAGGGTCCAGCGGACGGCACGGGGGCGGTCCAGCGCGAGGCGGTCGGTCAGCAGGTCGAAGCGCAGGCGCAGGGCGCGCGGGAGGTCGCCGGTGGCGGCGAGGTCGGACCAGCGGTTCCCCAGGGCCGGGAGGAGCTCGAAGCCGGGGTCGCCGGCCAGCGGCTTGGGATCGATGGCGAGCCAGGGCGCCCGGGGACCGGGGGCCGTCGGGGCGAGCACATTGCCGTAGTGCAGGTCCCAGTGCAGCAGGCGGTCGCCCGGCTCGGGCCGGACCTCGCGGAGGGCGGCCGCCAGATCCGCCAGCAGTCGGCGGTCGTCCTCCCCCGCCAGCCGCTCGCGCGCGGCCGGGACCTCCGCCAGCAGGCCGTCCGCGACCTCGGCCAAGGTCCTCAGCCCGGGCGGGGCCCGATGGCCCGTCAGCTCCGCCAGCAGGTCGGCGAGGACGAGGGTGGCGGCCCGGTCGTCGGGGAGGGCGAGCAGGGAGCGGGCCGGGTCGAGACGCTCCAGCAGCATCGACCCGGTCGCCGGGTCGTGGTCGAGCAGCCGGACGGCGCCCCGGCCGCCCCAGGCCCGCAGGGCGAGCGGCTCGCCCGCCGTCTCCTCGTCCACGCGCTGGAGTTTGAGCACGGCGCGGGAGCCGTCGGCCCGCCGGACGGGCAGGACCAGCGCGACCGCACCGTGCGCGGGCGGGCCGTCGGGGCGCAGCCCCCAGCGGTCCGCCGCGGCCGCCGCGAGCGCGGGCAGCCCCTCGGCCCAGACGCGGCCGTCGGTGCCGTGGCACTCGACGAGGGAGGCGACCAGCGCCTCGGGGACCTGGATCGGCACGACGGGAACACTCCTCGCGGAAGTCGGGCGGCGGACAGACGGGCCCACGCGCCGACGGCGGACGGCGGACGGCGGACGGCGGACGGGCAGGACAGGCAGGACGGGCAGGACGGGCAGGACGGGCAGGACGGGCAGGACGACGCTACGCCAGGGCGGCCGCGGTGACCTCGGCGAAGCCGTCCGGATTGTCGATCATGATGTTGTGCCCGCAGTCCGGCACCGCCACCAGCGCCACCCCCGACTCCCGGAGCGGCTCCGCCCCGGCCGGCTCGCCGTCGGCCTCGGGATAGAGGAAGGTGCGCGGCACGTCCAGGCCCCGCAGC
Organism: Kitasatospora sp. cg17-2; assembly: GCF_054031055.1. Taxonomy (NCBI): domain Bacteria; kingdom Bacillati; phylum Actinomycetota; class Actinomycetes; order Kitasatosporales; family Streptomycetaceae; genus Kitasatospora; species Kitasatospora sp. cg17-2. Next base: position 7,979,252 of record NZ_CM132923.1, on the reverse strand, counting down.
TGCTCGCGCAGGGTCGGCACCGTCCCCCGGCAGCGGTGGACGGCGGTGCGGTGCAGCGCCTCGGGCCCGGCGAGCCGCATGGTGGCCCACCAGAACGGGCCGACCCACCGCTCCACCTGCTGCCGACCGCCGGCCAGGTACTCCTCCTCGGTGAAACTGGCGAGCCCGCTGCCGCCCGGGGTCCGGGCCGGGGCGACCGGGTCGAGGACCGAGTCGACCAGGACCAGCCGGTCGACCAGCCCGGGGTGCCGGTGGGCGAGCAGGATCGCCACCGCGCCGCCCAGGCTGTGGCCGATCACCTCGACCCGCTCCGCCCCCGCCGTCCGGACGGCCGCCGCGACGGCGTCGGCGTGCGCCTCCAGGGTGTACGAGAAGTCGGTGGGCCGGTCGCTGATCCCGAAGCCGAGCAGGTCGAGCAGCAGCGCGCGGTGGCCGGTGAGCAGCGGGTGCGCGGCGGCCGCGGCGTAGTAGACGGGCGAACTGGAGCCGAGGCCGTGCAGGTAGAGGCGGACGGGCTCCTTGCCGGGGACCTCCACCCAACGGATCCGGTCGCCGTTCGGGGTGACGGTGGCATCGCGCACGGTCGTACTCCTTCTGCTGTCGACGAAGGGCTCCGGCAGTCGCTCCCGGGGCCGCCGCCTTCCGGGTCCTCCCGGGGCGGCGGAGCGACCATACCTCGGAGTCGAGGTACAGCAATACCGATATATCTCGGTGGATCTGGCAGAGTGGGCCCATGCTGAAGCTCGCGATCCTCGGGTTCCTCCACGACCGGCCCCTGCACGGCTACGAACTGCGCCGCCACCTCGCCGCGCTCACCGGTCACGTGCGGCCGATCAGCGACGGCACGCTCTACCCGGCGATCAAGCGCCTGGAGACCGACGGACTCCTCGTCCGCTCGACCGAACCCGGCGCGGCGGCCGCCCCCCGGCACACCCTGCGGCTCACCGACGCCGGCCGGTCCACCCTGCTGGACCGGCTGCGCACCCCGGACGAGCTGGACGTCAGCGACGAGAACCGCTGGTTCACCGTGCTCGCCTTCCTCCGCCACCTCGACGGCGAGCCCGCCGCGCAGGCGGCCGTGCTCCGGCGGCGCCTCGCCTTCCTCGACGAACCGGCCAGCTTCTTCTACGACGGGGACCGGCCGATCGGCGCCGAGGAGACCACCGACCCGTTCCGCCGGGGGATCCTGCTGATCGCCCGCGCGACCACCGCCGCCGAGCGGGACTGGCTGCGCACGACCCTCGCGGAGCTCGACCGCCCGGCCTGAACGGGGCCCGGCCTCCGGGCACACGAAAACGCCGCGGCCCGCGCCGACCCCCTACGGAGGGGTCGGCGCGGGCCGCGGCGTCCGGTGCGGCGGGCAGCGCCGGTGGACCGGTCGGTACCGGCGGAGCGATCAGTGCTGGTGGTAGGCGTGGACCACGGCGTGGCCGCGCCCCTTGCCGATCATCCACCGGTTGACCGGGACGGTCAGAACGAAGGCCAGGACCAGCGAACCGGCCAGTGCGAGCCAGAACAGGACGTCGCCGAGACCGGCGTCCATGGCACCGGGCACGGTCACCATCACGGTGTTGTCGATGATCTCCATGACGATGATCGAGACGGTGTCGGCGGCCAGCGCGACCTTCACCGCGGTGCGGACGTCCAGACCCGCCTTGAGCACGCCGCGCATGGTCAGCGCGTAGCCGAAGACGAAGGCAAGCAGGACCGAGAGCACCACGGTGCCGCCGTTGTGCAGGCCGAAGGCGGTGCCGAGCACCATGCCGAGGATCTCGCCGATGGCGCAGCCGGTGAGGCAGTGCAGGGTCGCCTGCGCGGCGGCCGCCCAGGTCACGCCCCCGCCGCCGTGCCCGTGGTGTGCGTGGTGCGTGTGCTCCGCGTGATGTTGATGCTGTTCGTGGTCCATGTGCTGCCCATGCTCCTCGTGCCGCTCGTGGCCCGCACCGTGCCCGTGCTGCCCGTGCTGCTCGTGGTGGTCGTGACCGCTGTGCTGCCGCTCGTGCTGGGCGGGGTGCGCCATGTCGTCCTCCAGGTACTCGTTCCTTCGCCGTGCTGCCCGGCTCGTCGATGACTGTATACCCCCGGGGGGTATCTGCCAAGCCTCGTTCGACCCGCCTTCTTCCCACCGCGCGCCGCCCGTGCTCGGATGGTTCGCATGACCGACGAACGACGCGAGGGATACGACGGCACCGGCCCCGGGGCGATCACCCCGGACGGATGCGCGGTCGAGATGTACGAACGACTGCCGGTCCGCGACGAGGTCGAGGTGATCGCCGGCGCCGTGCCGCCCGGCGCGAGCCTGCTGGAACTCGGCTGCGGTGTCGGCCGGATGACCCACCCGCTGGTGGAGCAGGGCTTCCGGGTGACGGCGGTGGACGAGTCCGCGCCGATGCTGGAGCGGATCCGCGGGGCCCGCACGGCGCTCTCCCCGATCGAACGGCTGGACCTCGGCGAACGCTTCGACGTCGTCCTGCTCGCTTCCTTCCTGGTACACGCCGGCAGCCTCGCCGTCCGCCGGGGCCTGCTGGAGACCTGCCGCCGGCACGTCGCCCCGGACGGCTGCGTGCTCGTCCAGCGCGAGGGCGAGGACTGGCAGACGAACGTCCCGCGCGAGCGGGCGCTCGGGGAGAACGGCCTGGTCAGGGTGGACTCGGTGACACCCATCGGCGACGGGGTGAACCGGGTCCACGTGGTGTACGAGTTCCCGGACGCCCGGTGGACCCAGACCTTCCCGTCCCGCCCGATGGACCGGCCCGAGTTCGAACGGTCGCTCGCCGAGGCCGGGCTGACGGTCGACACCTATCTGACCGCGGACCGGACCTGGGTGCGGGCCCGACCGACGGCCGGCTGAGCCGTACCCGGGCGGCGGCTCGGCGGCGGCCGGGCAGCGACCGGGCCGCACCCGGGCGAAAGGGGAGGAAGCGGGGAGGAACGGGGCGACGGCCGGTGCGCCGGAGGTGGGGCGGGCGAAAAGCTGTCACCTGAACGGCGTAGCATCAGGCGGACGCCGGGCCCGCGCGCGGCCCGAGCGCCGGGCGGGACCGGTCGTTCGCCTGCCATCGGACCGCGCCGCTGGACCGCGCCGACCGGTTCGCAGGGCCGTTCCCGCACCGACCAACAAGGAACGCTTCATGCGCATCGACCGACGGATACCCCGGGCGGGTGTCCGGTGATCGACTGGTTCCACGGGGCCGTCCTAGGCCTGATCCAGGGGCTCACCGAGTTCCTCCCGATCTCCTCCAGCGCCCACCTCCGGGTCTTCCCCGCCCTGTTCGGCTGGCAGGACCCGGGAGCGGCGTTCACCGCGGTGACGCAGCTCGGCACCGAGACCGCCGTGCTGATCTACTTCCGCCGCGACATCGCCGCGATCATCAAGACCTGGACGCTCTCGCTGTTCCGGCCCGCGCTGCGCTCGCACCAGGACGCCCGGATGGGCTGGTTCGTGATCATGGGCACGCTGCCGATCGGCATCCTGGGCAAGCTGTTCCAGGACACCATCGAGCAGGACCTGCGCGATCTGCGGATCATCGGCAGCACGCTGATCCTGTTCGGTGTGGTGCTCGCGATCGCCGACCGCACCCGGGCGGTCCGGCACGCCAAGCCGATCTCCGAGCTGACCCTGCCGCACGCGGCGACGTACGGCATGGCCCAGGCGCTCGCCCTGATCCCCGGCGTCTCCCGCTCCGGCGGCACGATCAGCGCCGGTCTGCTGCTCGGCTACAGCCGCGAGGCGGCGGCCCGGTACTCGTTCCTGCTGGCGATCCCGGCCGTGCTGGCCTCCGGCCTGCTGGAGCTGTTCAAGATCGGCGAGGGCCCGGCACCGGCCTGGGGGCCGACCATCCTGGCCACCGGGATCGCCTTCGTGGTCGGATACGCGGCGATCGCCTGGTTCCTGAAGTACATCTCGAACAACAGCTTCATGCCGTTCGTGATCTACCGGATCGCGCTCGGCATCCTGATCATCGTCCTGGTGTCCGTGGGCACCCTGGCGCCGGACGCCGGCGTGGTCGCGAAGTAGAACCGGGTTCCATTCCAATCACCCGGACCCCGGGAACGACGGAGCGGGCCGGTCCACCCCTGGTGGACCGGCCCGCTCCGTCGTTCTGCGGCTCGGTCGCCTACCGGCTCCGCTCGCGGGCCGAGGTGAGCCGGCCGCGGACGGCGGCGTGGACCTCGGCCTCCTCGGCCGGATCGGCGGCGAGGCGGCGCAGGCGCTCCAGCACGCGGGCGTCGCCGGTGGTGGCGACGTGCCTCGCGGCGAGCTCCCGGGTGGACTCCTCGCAGTCCCAGAGGCACTCGACGGCCGGCCCCTCCGGGAAGTGCACATCGGTGGCGGCGAGCGCCCGGGCGGCGCGGCCGCGCAGCTCCGAGGAGACGGCTTCACCGTAGATGTGGCGCAGGACCGGGACGGCCTCGGTGGCGGTCAGCCGCCCCGCGCCGTCGACCAGCGTCCCCAGCCCGGCGTCGGCGCCGGACACCCCGTGCAGCAGGACCCAGCGGCGCAGCCCGCCCACCACCAGCGGGGCGTCGGTGGGCTCGCCCGCGTCGGCCAGCAGCCGGACGGCGGCCTCGCCGAGGGCGCTGTCGGCGCCCCCGGTGGCCGGATCGGCCCAGCGGCGGGCGTGGGCCAGCGCCTCCGGACCGCGCATCCGCCCGAGCAGTTCCAGGGCGAACCGGACCAGCCGGTCGTCGACCTCCGCCGCGGCGGCCTCGATCAGCCCGGCCGCGGCCGGATCCTGCCGGTCGACGAGGTGGCGCAGCGCCGCCCGGCGGGCACCGGGCAGGCCGGTGCGGGCCGCCTCCAGTACCTCGGGCCGGTCCTCCGGCCGGACCACGGCGGCCAGGCAGCGGGCGGCGGCGGCGGCGCGGCGGTCCACCGCGTCCGGACCGGGGCCGCCGTCGTGCGAGGCGCCGGAACGCACCGGGCCGCCGGCGAAGGCCGCGGCACCGAGACTGCCGAGCTCGCCCTGGTCGGCCCAGGCCAGGACATCGGTGGTGGACCAGCCCGGGGTCACACCGCTGCGGTTCAGCTGGCGCTGCCACACGTCGAAGGGGGCCTGCTCACTGGCGGCCGCGACTCTCGGGTGGTAGGCGGCCCAGAGCCGCCAGGGCCTGGGCTCGTACGCGCTGCGGACGGTCTCGCGCAGCTCGGCGTCGCCCTCGGGGCCCGGGGCGAAGCGGTCCAGTACCGCCGTCCCGAGCAGCAGCAGGCCCCGGTCGTCGTCGCGCAGCGCGAGCTCGTCCAGCGCCCAGGCCCAGCTGGTGCCGGTGGCGGCGTACTCGCGGAGCATGAGCAGCGCGTCCCGCCGGCCGTACGCGGCGAGGTGGCCCAGGACGGAGAGCGCGAGGCCGGTGCGGGCCTCGTCCTCGTCGAGGAGGTCCTCCGGTGAGTGGAGGTGGTCCTCGATCCCGTCGAGCGGCGCCTCCAGCTCCATGTAGAGGCGCGCGTAGTAAAGGGAACGGTTCTCGACCTGCCAGTCGGCCCGCGGGTCCCTGGTGACGCACTCCTCCAGCGCGGCGATGGCCTCGGTGCGGTCGGCGGCCAGCGCATGGAGCTGCCCGTCACCGCGACCTCGCTGCAGGAGGCCGAGGAGGCTGGCACTGGGTGCTATCACTGGCTCGAACATGAGGTCAGCATCCGTTGCGGCGGTCGTAGTGGCAACGGGATTTCCGTCGCCGGGGTCTGTGGTGGGTACTGCGGTGGGCGCCCGGGCGCCGGAATCACCGAAGGTTACCGCCTCGGGCAGCCCGTCGCACACAGGGCGACCGGCCCTTTGTGCGCACTGGCATATGCCGGGGGAACTTTGACGGCGATCTGTCCAAATCGCCCACAAGGGTGAGACCGCTGTGCGACAGTCGATGCCACCACGCACCGGCCGCTCTCCACGAACGGACCACTGGACTCACCATGCAGAAGTCGCCCACGACCGGCCCACCCGTCGCGCCCCCGAACGAGGGCGCGACGGACGGCGAGGGGCCGGTGGGCGAAAGAGTGGACAGCGCCATCCGTACCTCGACCGGCGCGGCCGTCATCGGCTCCGCCGAGTGGGACCTCCTCACCGACGACGTCCGCTGGTCCGCCGAGGCCTACCGGCTGCTCGGCTGCGACCCCGGACACGGACCGCTCAGCCTCGACCGGCTGCCCGACCGCCTGAGCGAGGCGGACCGGCCGCAGCTGCGCCGGATGATGACCGACGCGCTGGTGCACGGCCGGTACGCCTTCGGCACCCTCCAGGTCCGGCGGCCCGACGGCGGGCTCGGCATGATCGAGTGCACCGGCGAACCCGTACTGGGCCTCGACGGCACCGTCACCGCACTGCGCATGCTGCTGCGCCCCGCGAACCCCTCCTGACCCACCGGTCCGCACAGCACCGGCGCGCACAGCACCGGGCCGCACAGCACCGGCACGCGCCACCGGTCCTTCCCGCCCCGGGCACCCGGCCGCCGCCGGGCCCGGTCAAGCCCGCGCGGGCCGCTTCTTCGCGTCCGCCGCCCGCAGCTCCCGCCCCAGCTGCTCCCGCAGCTCGTCCACCACCGACACCCCCCGGTAGCGCGCGGTCAGCCGGTACATCTCCCGCAACCGGTCCCAGGTGCGGTGCGAGGAGTTCTGGCCGATCAGGTTCAGCACCAGCTTGCACTGGGTGTCCGCCGCGTCGGGCTCCCCGGTGAGCCAGTGCACCGAGGCCAGCGTGATCCGGTCGAACAGCGCCGACCGCAGCTGCCCCGTCCCCTCCCGCAGCCGGATCACCCGCTCGGCGTGCCGACGGGCCTGCTCGGCGGCCGCCAGGTCGTGCTCGGCGAGCGTCCGCAGCACCAGCGCCTGCATCCCGCGCAGCTCCGCCTCGTCGAAGACCTGCATCCAGGACGGCGGCGGACCGTCCGGGTCCTCGGTGAAGAGCTCCTCCGCCTCGCCCAGCAGCCGCCAGGTCGCCTGCGACTGCCCGATCGAGGCGTGCGCCCAGGCCTCCACGGTGTTCAGCATGGCGCGCGTCCTCGGCAGCATCCGGCCCCCGCTCGCCTTGGCCGCCGCCATCAGGCCGATCGCCTCGTCCGCCCGCCCCAGGTGCACCATCTGGCGCGCCGCCCGGGAGATCGCCTCCCCGGCCCGGGGCCGGTCGCCGGCCTCCCTGGCCGAGTCCGCCGCCAGCATGAAGTACTTCTGGGCGGTCGGCTCCAGGCCCACGTCGTGCGACATCCAGCCCGCCAGCACCGCCAGGTTGGCCGCGACCAGCCACAACCGCTGGGTCACGGCCGGACTGTGCCGGTGCGTCAGCAGGCCGCCCACCTCGTTGAGCTGGCCGACCACCGCCTTGCGCTGCAGGCCGCCGCCGCGGGCCGCGTCCCAGGCCCGGAACACGTGCACCGAGCGCTCCAGCGCCTCCACCTCGTCGAGCCCGACCGGGCCCGGGTCGTACAGGTCCACCACCGGGCGGGCACCGCCCTGGGCGAGCACCGGACGCGGGCCGGGCGCCGAGGCCGCGTAGGCGACCTCGGCCCCTCCCAGCCAGCCCTTCAGCGAGTCGGCGACGACCGCCCCCGCCGTGAGCGCGGCACCCGCGCCCACCAATCCACGTCGGTTCAGCATGAGGTCCATTCCCGTGAACTCGGTGAGGACCGCGGCCGTTCGATCCGGCTCCCATGGTGACGAGGTGGCGGACTGCGCCGCTCCGGTCCTGGTGGGCCGGTGTCGTTCCAGACCGAGGTCCTCAGTGGTGACGACACGGCCGAGCCGCTCCGTGAACACGGCTGCCAGTACCCTCGGCACCGGATCGCGCGGGATCTCCCCCTGCTCGATCCACCGCCGCACCCGCGAGGTGTCGGTGGACAGCTGCTGCTGTCCCATCGCGGCACCGCGCCTGTTGACCAGCCGTGCGAGCTCGCCCTTCGACCATCCGGTCAGGACGAACAGATCGGCGAGTCGGGTGTTGGGTCCCCTGCTCACGTGAAGCCCCCAGGTTCCTCGGCTGGTTCGAGGCTAGAGGCTCCGTCATGTGCCGGGCGAGCATTCGCCAGGCTTCGCCAGGGTCCGCCACATTACCAACCACCGGCATCCGGGTGTGATGTAGAGGTGCGCCACCTCGACCCCCGGGTCGGGCGGTGTCCCAGGCCGGTACGGGGTTCCCCCGCACGGGTCACGGGGCACCCCCGGTCCTCACCCGAGGGGGTGGCGCGGCCGGGTGGCGCGGGAGCGCCGGGCACGGCCGCGGCAGTACCGGCCGACCGCATTCCCCAGGGTGCGGACGGCCGGTCCACCGCCGCAGCACGGGGCTCCGGCCCCGGCGTCCGTGCCCGGCGCCCGTGCACCACCCGACCGATCGAGCCAGGGCCGCCGTCACGCCAGGAAGCACGCGGCACCGGCCCTCCCCGCAACCCCCTGCGGGGCCGCACCCGCAGACGGACAGGAAGGGACCACCCTCACCCCATGTACTCCTCAGCGACCTCCCCGACGCCGACCACGACCCGCACCGCGCTGCGCCCCCCCACCGCAGCCGTCGGCCGTCCCGGCCCGAAGCAGGTCCCGCCGCCGTCCCGGCCCGCCGCCCCGCGCGCCGCCGACGGCCGGCCCGGGGACGCGCGGGGCCAGGCCGCCCGGACCGCGCTGGGACTGCGCCCGGCCGAGACCGCCGGCCCCCGCCTGCCCGGCGCCCGGATCCCCGCCGTCCGCCCCGGCGACGGCCGGCTGCTGCGGCCGCCGACCCGCCCGGGCCAGCCCATGACGCAGGAGCGGATCGACCCCTCCGCGCTCCAGACCCCGGCCGTCCGGGCCGCGCTCGCCGGGGTCGCGCGGATATGCCCCGCCTTCACCCCGCGCCAGGTGCTGCGCGAGGGGAGCCGCCACATCCTGGTGGCGGGCACCATCGGCCGGGCGCCGGTGGTGGCCAAGTGCCTCGCCCCGCAGGCCGTCCGGAGCGAGTACTTCGAACAGCTGGTCGCCGACTTCCACCACGAGGTCGCGGTCTACCGGGCCTTCGTGCGGCACCGTCCGCCGGTGCGGCTGCCCCGGCTGGTGGCCGCCGACCACGACCGCTGCGTGCTGGTCATGGAGCGCGTCCCCGGGCGGCCGGCCGCCCGGGAGCGCCACCCGGTCAACGCCCCGACGCCCGGCGAGGTGCGCGCGCTGCTCACCGCCGTCCGCACGCTCAACCTGTGGCGCCCGCCGACCGACGTCTTCCAGCCGCGGCTGGACTACCAGTTGGAGATCGCCCGCTACCACTCGGTGGGCCAGCTCACCGACCGGGACGCCGGCGACCTGCGCGGTCTGCTGCACGGGCTCGGCCACGGTCCGCTCCAGCTCTGCCACGGCGACGCGCTGCTCAGCAACATGCTGCTGGCGCCGTCCGGACCGGTGCTGGTCGACTGGGAGCAGGCCGGCTGGTACCTGCCCGGCTACGACCTCGCGGTGCTCTGGAGCGTCCTCTCCGGCGACACCGCGGCCCGTCGGCAGATCAGCCAACTCGCCCAGAGCGGCGGCACGATGGCCCGGGACGCGTTCCTGGTGAACCTGGTGCTGGTGCTGATGCGGGAGATCCGGCTCTACGACGTGCCGGGCGCCGGCGAGGAGCAGCGGATCATGATCCGCCGGCTCTACGACGACGCCGCGCTGGCCCGCCGGGCCGTCCGGGCCGCCGTCGGGACACGGTGAGGCCCGCCCGGCCCGCCGCCGTCCGGCGCTCCTCCGGACGGCGCCCCGGCCCGCCGGTCAGTGCCGCGCGCCGCGCTCCAGGGCGGCCCGACCGGCGGCCTCCAGGACGGCCTCGTCCGGGGCCAGATGGACCCGGCTGCTGAGCACGTCCCGCAGGTACCGCTCCAGCGGGTGACGCCGGCTCAGCCCCGGGTTCCCGGTGAGCGAGACGGCCTGCTGGACGGCGGCCGTCGCCGCCCGGGTGGCCAGCAGGTGCGCCGGCCCCGTCCGGGCCACCGCCTCCGGCTCGGCCCGGTCCACCCGCGCGGCCAGACCGTGGACGAGTTCCTCGGCACCGATCAGCTGGGCCTCGATCTCGCCCAGCGCGCTGCGGTAGCGGGGCAGGCTGCCGAGCGGTTCGGTCAGATTGGCCGGAGTTCGCTGGTGCAGGAAGCGGACCAGCCAGTCCTGGGCCGAGCGGGCCACCCCGACGGCCACCGCGGAGAGCGCCAGATCGTGCCAGGCCCGGGCCAGTTCGGCCGCCGGGACGGCAGCGGCGGCGGAAGCGGCCGCTCCCTTTCCGGAGCCGCCGGGCGGGTTCAGGCCGAGGGCCAGTTCGGCCGGCACCCGCACCTCGTCGAGCACCACGTCGTGGCTGGCACTGGCCCGCAGGCCGAGCTGGTCCCAGGTCGGATCGACCTCCAGGCCCTCGCTCTCGCCGCGCACCAGGAAGGTGCCGGTCCGGGGCACCGGCTCGTCGGTCCGGGCGGTCACCGCCATCCAGGCGAGCGCCTCGGCGCCGGTGCAGTACGTCTTGCGGCCCGTCAGCAGCCAGGCCTCGCCGTCCCGTCTCGCCACCGTGGCCGGCGGCTCGCCCTCGCGGCTCCCGGGCTCCGCCCGCAGGGTGTTGACCAGGGCCGGACCGCGCCGGGACTCGGTGAGCAGCCGCCGGTAGCCGGCCGTCGGCCAGCCCGACGTCCTGGCCTGCTCGGCGTGCTGGAGCAGGGTGAAGGCGGTGACCACGGCCACCGAGGCGTCCCCGCGCCCGAGTTGGGCCAGCACCTGGACGGTGTCGGCGAGGGTGCCGCCGGGACCGCCGTAGCGGGCGCCGACGGTCAGGGTCAGCAGTCCGGCCTCGTGCACCGCCTCTATGCCCTGGTAGGGGAAGGTCGCGTCGCGGTCGTGCTCCTCGGCCCGGGCGGCCAGCAGGTCGACGACCCGGGGCAGTCCGGCGAGGGCGGCCTCGACGGCGGAGGGAGCGGGGCCGGGGGACGGGGCGGCGGGCGACTGGTCGGCAGCGACGGTACTCATGGGGCTGGGGCCTCCGGGGCGGCAGCGTGGGCTCGGGGTCCGTACCCGCCGACGGGGCTCGGGCCCGGTGCCGACGGTCGACGCGGCCACGCCTCCGCTGTCGTCGGGGGCTCGGCCGTTCCACTGTCGGCGCCGGCACCCCCGTCGACTGGTGCGGGGAATGGCGGGCGGCACGCCGGGACGGGCGCGCGGTACCTGGTGGCGGCCCGGGACTCCGGCTCGATGCCCACCCCGGGATCCGGGGCCCGGCACAGGGGCCGCCCCCGGATCGGCGCCGGCCGCTCGGCCGGACACCCGCTGCCTCGGGGACGAATCCCCCTCAGTGACCCGGACACGCCGCGCTGGCGGTGCGCCGCAGGTCGAGGTAGCTGCGACGGGTCAGCAGCGGGAGAGGGCACGGCATGTTCGCGACTTTACGAAGCCGTGATCGAAGCCGTCAAGCAGCGTCCGGGGCCCGGACGGGGCGGAGCGGCCCAGGTCGGGGCGGAAATCGCGACGGTCGCCCCGGCGGGCGCCACCGCGGACCTCGCGGCCGGCGTCCCGATGAACATCTGGGTGAACATCCGGGTCGGCCACATGCCCGTACGCGTGGCTGCACGCGTGGCCGACGGCCCGACGGACGCCCCGGAGGGTGGCCGAACGGGAAACGGAACGCCGCCCTCCGGGCCGTCGCCCCGGCTTGTTCAGCCCTGCTGGAACATGTCCGCGGGCAGCGGCTTGAGCAACTGGTAGAGATCGTCCGAAATCGGCCGGTCCCAGGAGGCGATGGTGACCTGCACGCCGTCACTCCGGCCGAACTGGGCACAGAAGACCCGGCCCTCGCTGACCTTGACCTTCTTCACGATCAGCAGATCGTCCCCGAGCATGACGGGGAAGTCCTCCGCCGAGACGAAGTCGACCGGTTCCTCGTTCTCCAGGGCCGCCAGCAACTGACGCACCTCGAAAGGCACGCTGTCGCCGGTCTCGCGGGCCGGCGAGCCCTCGGGGAGGTTGCCGATGAACATCGCCGGGCCTCTGCCGCCGAACAGGTCGTAGCGCAGGAAAATCCCCTGGCAGGCGCCGTCCGGGCCGGTCATCATGGCTGCACCGAAGTCACCGGGCCAGTCGCCCGGGTCCATGGCGAGCACGTCGAAGTCCGGGCCGGTGGGCTGACCGGAGCGACGGCGGAGAAAAGACATGGGAACATCGTACGTGCCCGCCACACCGCGCTCGCGGGGTGGGTGGGGCGCCGGACGGAGATCCACGCTCAGAGACCAATGTTGACTCTGAGCAACCGTCCGGGCTACGTTCGGTTCAGCACGGCAGCCGTTCTGGGTTTCACCCTCCGGGGGGACGGCCTGTCGCAACGCGGCCCTACACGCGTTTCCCTCACTGTGCACACCGTCGTGCCGAGCACCCAGCTCCGCCGTCGCGCCGCACAGTACACAAGCCAACAGTTCCATGTTTCACAGGCAAGGCCTGCGGGGCCCCGGCCCGTCGCTCCCGCAGACCTGCTCGGGACGCCGCCGCGTGGGGGCGTGCGGGTCCCGAGCACGGTGCCGCCCCTGAGTCGCTCTCGGGGACCGGCGCCATCCTCCCGGCGACTGCCGGCCCCTTGTGGGCCGGGACCGGCCGACGCACCCCCGGTGCGCAGAGGGATGACTGGGAGGAGGCTCGGCAGCGCTGCCGGGTCGCACAGCAGGCGCCGTGTCTGGCCGCGTGGGGGCGGTGGGCACGGCGTCTGCCTGTGCTCATACTCTGAGCTGCGTTTGTCCAGCAGTCAACAGAAATTATGACGGGGCACGTTCAAATGTGATCGGAATGATGACCACCGGAGACCTTCGGGGGCGTACGACCGTCCCTCGGACACCCCCGAGGGGTATCTGACCGCCGAGCCGGGTGCCGCCTCGGCCGCCCGGACCGGCGCCCCGCGAGGGGCCCCGGCCCCGGATCCGGTCAGCCGAGGTCGAACTCGCCGTCCCGCGCGCCCAGCACGAAGGCCCGCCACTCCCCCGGCGTGAACACCAGGATCGGGCCGTCCTCCTGACGGCCGTCCCGCATGCCGATGTACCCGTCCACGAAGGCGATCTGGACGTCCCCGACGCCCTGGCTGCTGAAGAGCCAGGTCGCCCCGGTGAAGTCCACCTTCGGCTTCCCGCTCGCGGCCGGCTCCACCGCCTCGGTCGCCTCCACCCCGGTCCCGCTGTTGGCTGCCACTGCTGCTCTCCTCCCGACGGCCTGAACGCGCCCAGCCTAGTCACCGCCGCGACCCCGGTCAGCGGGATCACCAGGTCTCCACCGGTGGCGGAGGGCGGATCACCGACGACGCCCCGCGCCCCGGCGCACCCCTCGGGGGCGCGTGTCGTGGAGGGGGGCGCGTGTCCCGCGCTCGCGCGCGGCTGGCGAACTGCCAGAGTGTGGGGAGCCCCCGACCGAACGCCCCGAGGAGCAACCGATGAGCCGCCGGGACGGCACCCGCGCCGATGTCATCCCCATCTCCGAGGCCGCCTCGGCGCACCCGCCGGCGCCCCGCACCCCGCCCGCACCCACCCCGCTGCCCCGGCCCACCCCCGGCCGGCCGCCCGTGCACGGCCGGGTCGGGGTCGTCCTGGTCTCGCACAGCCAGGAACTCGCCAACGCCGTCCGCGCCCTGGCACTCGGACTGACCGCCGACGGCGCCCCCGCCCCGGTGGCCGGCACCGGCGGGGACCTCGTCGCCGGCCCCGGCATCAGCGCGGTGCTCGTCGCCGCCGCCACCCGCCGGGTCGACCAGGGGCACGGCGTGGTCGTCCTGGCCGACCTCGGCGGCGCGGTGACCACCGTCCGGGCACTGCTCGCCGAGGCCGACGAGCACGGTCTGCCGTTCCCGGTGCGGTTCGCCAACGCCCCGTTCGTCGAGGGCGCGGTGGCCGCGGTGGCCACCGCCACGGCCGGCGGCGACCTCTCGGCGGTGCTGGACGCCGCCGAGGAGGCGTACCGCCAGCCCAAGGGCTGACCGGGCCGGGGCGCCGACGGGGCGGGGCCGCCGACGGCCCCGGGCGGCCCCCGGCGGCCGCTTCCGGCCTCCTCCGACCGTTCTCGGGCGTTCCGGCACACGGCGGGTGACCGCGCGGCTACCATCGGCGCGGGGCCGGCCGAGCGGGCCGGGTCGTCGCGAGGGGGGAACCTCAGCCATGCGTGTGGTCGTCACCGGCGGAGCCGGATTCATCGGGGCCAACCTGGTCCGGGCCCTGCTGGCCCGGCCCGAGGTGGACCAGGTCCGGGTCGTGGACAACCTCTCCACCGGGCAGAAGGCCAACCTGGAGGGCACCGGGGCCGTGCTCCACGAGGGCACGATCCTCGACCCGGAGCTGCTGGACGAGGCCTTCACCGGCGCCGACGCGGTGGTCCACCTCGCCGCGCTGCCCTCCGTGCCGCGCTCGGTGGCCGATCCGCTGGCCAGTCACCACGCCAACGCCACCGGCACCCTGGAGGTCCTGGAGGCCGCCCGCCGCGCCGGGGGCCTCTACGTGGCCGCCGCGTCCTCGTCCTCGGTCTACGGCGCCAACCGGGAGCTGCCCAAGCGCGAGACCATGCGCACCGCGCCGATGAGCCCGTACGCGGTCAGCAAGCTCGCCACCGAGGCCTATCTGGCGGCCTACCACCACTGCTACGGGCTGGGCGTGCTGCCGCTGCGGTTCTTCAACGTGTTCGGCCCGCTGCAGCCCGCGGGGCACGCCTACGCGGCGGTCGTCCCGGCCTTCCTGGACGCCGCCCTCGCCGGGCGGCCGCTGACCGTGCACGGGGACGGCGGGCAGAGCCGGGACTTCACCTTCGTCGGCACCGTCACCCAGGTGATCACCGACGCGGTGCTGCGCCGGGTCGTGAGCCCGGACCCGGTGAACCTCGCCTTCGGCACCCGCACCTCGCTGCTGGAACTGGTCGGCGAGCTGGAGTCGGTGCTCGGCCACCCCGTCGAGGTCGCGCACACCGAGCCCCGGCCGGGCGACGTCCGGGACTCGCAGGCCGACAACGCGCGGCTGCGCGAGCTGTTCCCCGACGTCCGCCCGGTCCCGCTGCGCGAGGGCCTGGAGCGGACGGCGGCCTGGTTCCGCACCCTCTAGGCGCTCAGAAGCGCTGCGCGCCGTCCCACTGGAAGGCCGTCTCGGCCGGGCCGGACACCGCGCGCCGGATCCAGCCGAGTTCGCGCTCGCCCATCGGCGGCAGCGCGTCCAGCGGGTACCAGCCGACCGCGAGGGTCTCGTCCTCGTCCGCCTCGATCTCCCCGCCCAGCGGACGGCAGCGGAAGACGACCTCCAGGTACTGCGTCACATCGCCGTTGGGGTAGGTGATGTCCGGCGAGACGGTGAGCGCGACGAGCCGTTCGGCCACGGTGGCGATCCCGGTCTCCTCCAGGCACTCCCGGACCGCTCCGTCGGCCGGCTGCTCGCCCGGGTCGAGGATGCCGCCCGGGGGCGCCCAGTTGCCGTCGTCGGCGCGCTGGACGAGCAGCACCCGGCCCTCCTCGTCCAGGACGACCGCGGCGGCGGCGCTGAGCCAGAGCTTGCGGGGGCCGACCACCGCGCGGAGATCGGCCAGGAACTTCGGAATCGCCATGTCCCGAAGCCTATCGGGGGGCCGGGCCCGCCCGTTCGGCGCCCGCGGAACGGGCGGGGCCCGGCGGAGCGGCGGGCGCCGAACGGGCCGCCGGGGGCCCGGCGGAGCGCTCAGGCCCGGCGGAGCGGGCGGGCCGGGGAACCGACCACCACCTCGCCGGGGGCCACGTCCCTGGTCACCACCGCGGCCGCGCCGACGAAGGCCCCGGCGCCGACCTTGCGGCCCTGGAGCACCACGGCGTTGGAGCCCACGGTGGCACCGTCGGCCAGCAGGACCGCGCCGGAGACGTTGCCGCCCGGGTAGACCGTCACCCGCTCGCCGAACACCGTGTCGTGGCCGACCGTCGCGTTGTAGTGGACCTGGCTGTGCGCGCCGAGCCGCACGCTGCTGGACACGTACGCGCCGCCCATCACCAGGCAGCCCGGGCCGAGCCGGGTGTCCGGGGCGATCAGCGCCCGGGGGTGGACCAGGGTGAACGGCTCCGCCCCCAGGCCGTCCAGCAGGGCGGACAGCCGCTGCCGGACGGCCGGGTCGGCGATGCCGACCAGGTAGCGGGCGCCGGGTCCGAGGTCCGCGGGCCTGCGGACGGGCAGGCCCCGGACGGTGGCGCCGTGCTGACGGTCGTCGAGGAACCCCGCGACCGGGACGCCGGCCGCGAGCGCGGTGTCCAGCGCCTCGCGGCCGACGCCGCCGGCGCCGGCGATCCAGAGTGCGGGCGGGTCGGTGGCGGAGGGCATGGGGATCATCCTGCCGGGTCCGATGGTCAGGACGCCTCCTCGACGGCGGCGCCGACCGGTGCCGGGCGCGACGGCCGGGCGCGGAGCGGCGGGACCGTCCTCGGCCCGGTGGCCTGCCGGGGCAGGCCGATCACGGCCGGAACCGGCTCGGCGACCGGGGCCGCGGGGGCCGCGACCTCCGGGGCCGCGACCGCGGTGACGGTGGCGGGCTCGGCGGTCTCCGCGGGCTCGGTCGGCGCCGGGAAGCCCGGGTTGACCCCGCCCGCGGCGGTGATCCCGGCCGGGTTCAGCAGCACCTTGACGGTCAGCAGCAGGATCCGCAGGTCGAGGCCGAGCGAGCGGTTCCCGACGTACCAGAGGTCGAGCTCGATCCGCTCCGGCCAGGTGATGGAGTTGCGGCCCTGGACCTGGGCCCAGCCGGTGAGGCCGGGCCGCACGTCGAGCCGGCCGCGCTGGCGGCGGGAGTAGTGGACGACCTGCTCGGGCAGCGTGGGCCGGGGCCCGATCACTCCCATCTCGCCGCGCGCGACGTTCCACAGCTGCGGCAGTTCGTCCAGGCTGGTCCGGCGGAGCAGGTCCCCGAGCCGGGTGATCCGGGGAGCGTCCGGCTCCTCCGGGAAACGTTTGTCCCGCATGGTGCGGAACTTGAGGATCTCGAACTCCTTGCCCCGCAGCCCCGTCCGGGTCTGCCGGAAGAGCACCGGTCCGCCCATGGTGCAGCGGATCAGCAGAGCGATCACCAGACCCAGCGGAATCGCGACGATCCCGGTCAGGACGGTGATCGCGAGGTCCCCCCCTCGCTTCATGACGGTCCTTCCCCTGATGCGGTGGTGTGGTCGTCGGCGGGCTCAGCCGACCGTCCAGGGCAGCCCCTTCACGCGGGCGACGGCCGCGTAGGTGGCCAGCGAGACGGCGGCGACCGCCCGTTGGTCGAACGCCGCCCCGGCCCGGCGGCGGGCCGCCGCGCCGAGGCGTTCGCGCAGGCCGGGCTCGGTGAGGAGCCGGTCCAGCGCACTGGTGAGGGCCCGGGCGTCCCCGGGCGGGGCGAGGAGCAGGTGCTCGTCGTGGGTGCCGATCTCGCGGCAGCCCCGGATGTCGCTGAGCACCATCGGCAGGCCGCCGGCGGCGGCCTCCATGGCGGAACGGGAGAACCCCTCCCGGTAGGAGGGGAGGACGAAGACGTCCAGCGCGGCGTAGACGGCGGGCATGTCGGCGCGCGGACCGAGGAAGGCGACCCCGGACTCGGCGCCGTGGGCGTCCGGCTTGTCCGGGTCGTCGGGGCCGATCCAGACGAACCTGGCCTTGCCGGCCAGGGCGCGGGCGGCCTCGGCGAACTCCCCGATGCCCTTCTCGGCGACCCGGCGGCCGACCCCGCCGACCAGCAGCTCGTCCGGCCCGAGGCCCAGCTCGGCGCGCAGCCGGGCCCGGGCACGGGAGCGTTCGCCGGGATCGGTGGCGAAGCGGGTGAGGTCCACGCCGTTGCCGACCACCCGGGAGCGGCGGGCCGGGACGGCGCGGGCCAGGGTCCGGCGGTCCTCGCCGTTCTGGTACAGCTCGGCGTGCGAGAAGCGGGCGGCGAGGGCCTCCGCCCCGAGCACGAAGGCGCGCTTGGCGAGCGGGTCGTGCGCCTGCGCCCACAGCCCGTGGCAGGTGTTGACCACCACCGGGACGCCGGCGAGCCGGCCCAGGACCCGGCCGAGCACACCGGTCTTCGGGTTGTGGGTGTGCAGCACGTCCGGACGGATCCGGCGGAGCACGGCCAGGAGTTCGCGGGCCGCGGCGGCGTCGGCCCTCGGCTCCCAGGCCCGGGTCAGCGCGTGCAGCGGCTCGTGCCGCACCCCGATCGCCGCCAGGTCGGGAACGTACGGGCCCGGGGCGCTGATCCCGTACGTCTCGAAGCCGGCCTCCAGGTCCACCTTGAGCTCGGTGGCGAGGAGCAGTTGGAGGCTCATGTCGACGGTGGTGAGGTGGGCGACCCGCAGCGGGCGGCCGCCGGGGCCACGCAGACGCGGGGGTATCCGGTCCTCAGGCACGGGCGCCCACCGCCTTCGCGGTGGCGACGATCCTGGCGTAGGCGCGCTCGGGGATCAGCCGGCCGTGCAGCTTGGCGCGGAAGAAGTCGATCGGATCGGTCCGGCGGACCGGCACCCGGCGCAGCCGTACCGGGTCGACCCCGGGGGTGTTGCGGCCGACCTCGCCGGTGGCGGCGGTCCGGAAGCGGGCGCGCAGCGCGGGCTCCATGTGCGGGACCGGGACGCCCCAGGTGTAGGCGTAGTGGCTGGGGCGGACGCCCAGGTGCTCCTCGACCTCGTCGTTGCAGGCGTCCAGCTCGGCGGTGGTCAGCAGCTCGGGGCGGGCGTGGGTGCGGGTGTGGTTGGCGACCGTGCACAGGCCGGAGGCGGTCATCTCGCGCAGCTGCTCCCAGCTGAGCGCGGGGGCGCCGGCGGCCTTGGCGGTCGATCCCTCCCAGCGCATCTCGCCGCCGACGTGGCCGCTGGCCAGGTAGACGGTGAACGGCAGCCGGCGCTCGCGCAGCAGCGGCCAGGCGTTCTCGAACACGTCCGCGAAGCCGTCGTCGAAGGTGAGGACGACGCCCGGGGTGCGGCGGCCGGACTCGATCCGGTCGGTGGCCTCGTCCAGGGAGACCACCCGACCGGGCGGCAGGGCGGCGAGCAGGTCGGCCTGGGCGGCGAAGTCGGCGGTGGAGACGTCCAGCTCGTCCGGGCTCCCGCCACCGACCCGGTGGTAGATCAGCACGGTGGCGCCCTCGCCGGGACTGCTCCCGACCCGGCGCGCCAGCTGGCGCTTCACCTGGGCCCGGATCCCCCCGGCGACCGGGGCTGTTCCGGGCACGGCGGTGCCGCTCATTGCTCCCCCCTCTGCGGCACCCTCCCCGGCGCCGGCAAGTGGCCTCGCATCCGGCGCAGTTGGCGCCCCGGACCGACATCACAGTAGGGGGAACTGTGGGGCTGGTGCCCCGGAATTGTGAAAGAAGCGAGAAGGAGTTGGCAGTTGGGCCGAAAACCGGCCGATCCGACCGGACGGATCCGATCGGGAGTTCGGTGCGCGGGCGGTTACGGCGGAATTCGACAAAACCGCGGGCCGCGAGGCCCGGGCAGCTGCTCCGGGAGGCCGGGCCGGTGCGCCGGGGCGTTCTCGGACGGTCGGTTCAGGCCGCCGCGCGGCGGTGCCGGCGGAACACCGCGACGCCGATCCGGCCGAGCAGCAGCACCCCGGCGGCGAGGCAGCCCGCGACCGCCATCGCCCAGGCCGGTCCGTCACTGTCCGGAACCACGACCGCGACCACGATGCCCAGCGCGAGGCAGGCCAGACCGACCAGTGCCAGCGGCACCTGGTGGGTGACCAGGGCACCACCGTGCCAGAACCGCGCCGTCCGGGTCGCGCCGTGCGGGTGGCGGTGATCACGTTCCGCGTCTGCCATGAGCCCAAGGTACCTCGGGGCCGCCGCCGGAGCAGCCCGCAGGGCGTGACCTTTCGGCCACACCGGGTCACCGTCGACGCCCGCCGGCCGGGGCCGCGCACGCGCTCCCCCGGTGCGCCCCGGCGCGCGCCGGGTGTCCGTCCGGGCGCCCGGTCCGGCCTCCGATCCGGCGCCCGATCGGGTGTCGTCCCGAGTTCGTTCCGGCGTCGTCCCGGGATTGTTCCCGCGCTGCGAAAAAACCTTGCCGGTCCGGTACAACCATCAACGGGGCGTAGCTGTCTCCATTACATTGAGCGATCCAGGAGCCGTCCGCGGTGCGGGTTGGGAGTCCCCGCCGTGGACCGGAGATACCCAGGGGGCGGAGCCGCCGTGCCCTGGAGTCGGAGGCCGGGCTCTGTCCTCCGGCGGTACCGCCACGCCGCATCGGCGACCGAGGGGGAACCGTGCCGCAGTCCCGTTCCACGACGACGACCTCCGGCCTCACCGCGTTCAACAGGGCCGTGGTGACCGCCCTGTCGGACCTGCGGCCGCCACCGACCGCCGCCCCGCCGCCCGCGCCCGGCCCCGCGCGACCGGCGGCCGCGTCCCCCGCCACTGCGGTGCCGACCGACGGGCAGCCGGTCGCCACCCAGCCCGGCGGCCGGAGCCGGCAGGCCTCTGCCGCCCCCCGGTCCGTCCCGGCCGCCCGCGCCTGCTCCCGGCCCGCCCGGGCCCTGGCGCCCGCACCGGCGGCGACGCCCCCGGCCGCGCCCGGGCGGCGCAAGCCCGGGCGCGCCGAGGGCCAGGGCGTCGGTCCCGCCGTGGGTCCCGTCGGCGCTCCTGCCGGCAGCCCGGCCGACGCGCGGGGCGAGTGGCTGCGGTTCGTGCCCGTCCAGCCGCTGTTCCGGGCCCGGGCGGCGCAGCGGCTCGCCGTGCTCGCCTACCACGGGGTCACCGACCCCCGATCGTTCGGCGCGCAGCTCGACCGGCTGCGAAGACTCGCGACACCCGTTTCGCTCGCAGCCGTGCAGGAAGCCGTCGCCGAACGACGTCCGCTGCCCGCCCGCAGTGTGCTGGTGACCTTCGACGACGCCGACCGGAGCGTCCTGACGCACGCGCTGCCCGCGCTGATCGAACGCGGCATCCCGGCCGCCGCCTTCGTCATCTCCGAGCTGATCGGGACGGAGCGGCCGTTCTGGTGGCACGAGGCCGACTTCCTCGCCCGGAACGGCGGGCGGGCCCGTTCGCTCGACTGCGGCCACCCCTCGCAGCTGCTCCGCCGGCTCAAGGCGATGCCCGACCCGGACCGCCGGCGCAGCCTCCAGGAGCTGCGGGTGAGCGCGGACCGGCGCCCGCCCGGCCAGGAGCAGC
Organism: Kitasatospora sp. cg17-2; assembly: GCF_054031055.1. NCBI lineage: Bacteria > Bacillati > Actinomycetota > Actinomycetes > Kitasatosporales > Streptomycetaceae > Kitasatospora > Kitasatospora sp. cg17-2. The sequence goes on along the minus strand of NZ_CM132923.1, from coordinate 7,958,215 downwards.
TCACCCCGGCCGACCTGCTGGCGCTCCGCGAGGGCGGCGTCGCCATCGGCAACCACACCCAGGGGCACCCGTGCCTCGGCCGCTGCGACGACGCCACCGTCCGGGCCGAGATCACCGGCGCCCACGAGGCCCTCACCCGCTGGCTCGGCGAGCCCCCCGTCGCCTTCGCCTACCCGGACGGCGGCCACGACGTCCGGGCCGAGGGCGTGCTCCAGGAGCTGGGCTACCGGCTCGGCTTCCTCTCCGACCACCGCCTCGGCCCCCGGCTCCCCTCCCACCCGCTCCAGATCAGCCGGCTCCAGGTCGACTCGACCACCAGCACCCGCCGCTTCGACACCATCCTGTCCGGCCTCGAACCCGCCTACCGCCGCTGGCGCGGCCAGGCCGCCTGACCCGCGCGGGAAGTCGGCCCGGCCGACTTCCCGCGCCGGTCCCGGGGGTCACGGCCGGGTGGGTGCGCACACGGGAAGTAGGAGCCGCCGACTTCCTGTGCCGAGCACCCGAGCGCCGGGCCGAGCAATCGCTTGCGGGCAGCCGCCCGACGGCTCCCACGGCAACCGCCACGTGCACGGGACGTCGGACCGGCCGACCTCCGCATCCGCCGGCGGCTCAAACACGGACACATTCACCTGGGCAGCACATGGGTGGGAAGTCCGGCCCACCGACTTCCTGTGCCGGGACCCGAGCCCCCGGCCGAGCGACGGCCTCCGGGCAGCCGTGTGACGGTCCCGCCCACCGACCACCCCGCGCGCGGGAAGTCGGACCCACCGACTTCCCGCTCCGGAGGCACCCGGCGACGGATCCGCACCCGCGCCAGCGTCGGGGCCGGCCGCCCCGCCGGATCCGGACGCGCGGGAAGTCGAGGCGGCCGACTTCCCGCGCCCGACGGATGGCCGTGGCGGCGTAAGAGAGACCACCCGGCGGACGCGGCCGGCGGACGCGGCGAACGGGGAGGCTCGAAGCGGCTGGTCTCCGTCTTCCTGCGGCCAGACCCACCGCACACGCGCGAAGAGTCGCGTGCGCAGGAAGTCGCGCCAGCCGACTTCCTGCGCACGCCCCCGTCCCGCCCGACGGAGGACCAGGCATCCGCTACGCCCCCCGCGGGCGCCGACCCATCATGGGGGCGCGAGCCGGGCGGGGCGGCTCGAAGCACCTCTCTCCGTCCACCGGTGACGATCGCGGGCAGCCCACGGCACAGAAGCGAGACCCGTCGACCACCACCGCGTGCGCAGGAAGTCGAGCAGGCCGACTTCCTGCGCACGCCCCCGCCCCGCCCGACGGAGGACCAGGCATCCGCCACGGCCCGCGCGGGCGCCGACCCACCATGGGGGCGCGAGCCGGGCGGGGCGCGGTGGGTACGGGCGGGCTGGCGATCGGGGCGGCTCCAGGTGCGGCACCTCGGGCTACGGCGGTGCGGCCCGCCGACGGTGGGCGCGGCCGCGCCCACCGTCGGCGGGCCGGCTCCGGCAGCTGAGGCGGCGGTCCGGGGAACCGTCAGGAGAGCGTCCAGGCCGACCGGGCCGAGAAGCAGTGGGCAATCCGAAGAACAATCGAGCGGCCGACCCCGAGCCGCAGGGCGACAAGGCGGGCAATCCGGGGAGGAGCCGGGCGAGCGAGCTCAAGCCGTTGGGGGTGTGTGCCGGGCGATCCGGGAGCCATCGGTAAGCCGTCCCGGGCCGCCCAGGCACAACCGAGGCGACGGCCCCGAGCCACCGGGGGCGCGTGTCAGCCAGTCCCGGGGCGGCCTGACCTTCGATGCCAGGGCGCCCCGGTCGCGAGCGGGGCCGTCAAGGTGCAGGCAGGGCGACGGCGCCGAGCCGCCGGACGGTGCGGGGGCAGCCGTGAGGGCTTCCAAGACGCCCGACGATCCGGGGAGCGGTCCCGAGGGCGTCCGGGCCGGCCGGCAGGCCGGGGCAGCCAGGGGGGTGGCTCCCAGGAGGGCGGTGCCGGGATAGACCAGGGCGGTCCCGAGGGCGTCCGGGCCGGTCGGCAGGCCGGGCCCTCAGGCGGCCGGGGCTGCCAGCGGGGCGGCTCCGAGCAGGGCGGTGCCGGGGTAGGCCAGGGCGACGGTGGGGAGGGTGGTCGGGGTGCCGGCGTGGAGGACGGTGAGGGTGCCGGTGCCGCGGCGGCTGGGGTCGGCGACGCGGCGGAGGGCCTGGGCGACGACCGGTTCGGCCGAGCCGTGCAGGGTGAGCGTGGGCAGGGCGGTCGGTGCGACGGCGGCGCGGATGCGTTCGGCGACCAGTTCGTAGTGCGTGCAGCCGAGGACGAGGGCCGCCGTTCCGGCCGGGGTCCGGGCGGCGGCGTCGGCGATGGCGGCGTCGATCGCGTCCTGGTCGCCGTGGTCCACGGCGTCGGCGAGGCCGGGGCAGGCCACCTCGGTGACGGCGGCGGTTCCGGCGAAGTCGCGGATCAGTCCGCGCTGGTACGCGCTGCCCGTGGTGGCGGGAGTGGCCCAGATGGCGACCGGGCCGCCGAGCGCGGCGGCCGGCTTGATCGCCGGGACGGTGGCGATGACCGGGAGCGCGGGCTCCAGTTCGGCCCGGAGGGCGGCGAGCGCGTGCACGGAGGCGGTGTTGCAGGCGATGATCAGCGCGTCCGGTTCGTGCGCCGCCGCGGCGCGGGCGCAGCCGAGGGCGAGTTCGGTGATCTCCTCGGGCGTCCGGGGGCCCCAGGGCATCGAGGCGGGGTTGGAGGAGAGCACCAGATCGACGTCCGGGCGCCTGGTCCGGAGTACGCCGGCGGCGGCCAGCAGGCCGATTCCCGAGTCCATCAGTGCGATCTTCACGCTTCAAGACTTTAGTCGATGACCCGCCACGGGCCCTCGGTGCGGCAGACTGCCCGGGTGACCGTCCTGCTGTGGATCGCTGTGCTCTCCCTGCTGGTCTGGCTCTGGCTGGCGGGCTGCCACGGGTTGTTCTGGCGTACCGATGTCCGTCTGCCGCCGCGCCGTCCGCCCGAGCGGTGGCCGCAGGTGGCGGTGGTGGTGCCGGCCCGGGACGAGGCGGAGGTGCTGCCGCTCTCCCTGCCGAGCCTGCTGGCGCAGAAGTACCCGGGGCGGGCCCGGGTGGTGCTGGTGGACGACCACAGCACGGACGGCACCGGCGCGCTGGCGCGTTCGCTCGCCGCCCCGGGGGGCCTGGAGCTGACGGTGGCCTCCCCTCCCCCGCTGCCGCCGGGGTGGACGGGCAAGCTGTGGGCGGTGCGGCACGGGGTGGAGCTGGCGGGGGCGGACGCGGAGTACCTGCTGCTGACGGACGCGGACATCGCCCACGGGCCGGACTCGCTGGCCGAGCTGGTCGCGGCGGCGGAGGCGAACCGGCTGGACCTGGTGTCGCAGATGGCCCGGCTGCGGGTGGAGACGGGGTGGGAGCGGCTGATCGTGCCGGCCTTCGTGTACTTCTTCGCCCAGCTCTACCCGTTCCGGTGGAGCAACCGGCCCGGTTCCCGGACGGCGGCGGCGGCCGGCGGCTGCTCGCTGGTGCGGCGGGATGCGCTGGAGCGGGCCGGCGGGGTGGCGGCGATCCGGGGCGCGGTCATCGACGACGTGTCCCTCGCCCGGGCCGTGAAGGCCACCGGGGGCCGGATCTGGCTGGGCCTGGCCGAGCAGGTGGACAGCGTGCGCCCGTACCCGCGGCTGGCGCAGCTGTGGCGGATGGTGTCGCGCAGCGCGTACGCCCAGCTGCGGCATTCGCCGGTGCTGCTGCTGGGGACGGTGCTGGGGCTGACGCTGGTGTACCTGGTGCCGCCGGTGGCGGTTCTGACGGGGGTGGCGGCGGGCGCCTGGCCGGTGGCGGTGGCGGGCGGGGCGGCCTGGGCGCTGATGACGGGCACCTTCGTCCCGATGCTCCGCTACTACCGGCAGCCGGCGGCGGCCGCGTTGCTGCTGCCGTTCACGGCGGCGCTGTACCTGCTGATGACGGTCGACTCGGCGGTGCAGCACTGGCGCGGCCGGGGTGCCGCCTGGAAGGGCCGGACGTACAAGTAGCGGGCGGACGGGCAACGGACGTACAAATAGCGGACGGGCAACGGGCGGACAGGTAACGGGTGCACGGCCGAACGGCGAACTGCCGAAGAGCGGACGGGCGGGGACCGGGTGGGCCACACTGTTCGAATGGACCGTCAGACGATCTCCCGGCTCGCCCACGCCCATCACCCGATCGCCGCGCCGCTCTCCGACGAGGCCGTGGCGACGCTGCTGGAGCGGGCGCTCGGCCCGGAGCCGGAGGGGCGGGTCCTCGACCTCGGCTGCGGGCAGGGCGGCTGGCTGCTGCGGGCACTGGCGGCGCGGCCGCGCCGCCGGGCGGTCGGGGTGGACCTGGACGCGGGCGCGCTGACCCGGGCCCGGGAGGCCGCGGAGGCGGCGGGGGTGCAGCGGCGGTTGGGGCTGCACCACCTCGACGCCCGGGAGTTCACCGACCGCGAGCCCTTCGGGCTGGTCCTGAACGTCGGCGCGACGCACGCCTTCGGCGGACTGCTGCCGACGCTGGCCGCCGCCCGGGAGCACCTGGCGCCGGGCGGCCGGGTGCTGGTGGGCGAGGGCTTCTGGGAGCGCGAGCCCTCGTCGGCGGCGCTGGGCGGACTGGGCGCCGCGCGCGAGGAGTACGCGGACCTGGCCACCACCGTCGACCGGGTGGTGGCGGCCGGGTGGACGCCGGTGTTCGGCCATGTCAGCAGCCCGGCGGAGTGGGACGACTACGAGTTCTCCTGGACGGGCTCGCTGGCCGCGTGGGCGCTGGACCACCCGGGGCACCCGGACGCGGCGGACGCCCGGGCGGCGGCCGACCTGCACCGCGCCGAGTGGCTGCACGGCTACCGGGGGACGCTGGGCTTCGTCACCCTGGTGCTGCGCCGGGACTGACGAAGGCCGCTCCGCTACTTCTGGGTGCGGGCGAGGAAGTCGTCGATCAGCGGGGCGATCTCGGGCAGCTTCTCCTCCAGCGCGAAGTGCCCGGTGTCGAACACGTGGAGTTCGGCCTCGGGCAGGTCGCGGAGGTAGGCGCGGGCACCGGGCTCGGTGAAGAACGGGTCGTTGCGGCCCCAGACCACCAGGGCCGGCGGCCGGTGGGTGCGCAGCCACTCCTGCCAGACGGGGTAGAGCTCGACGTTGCTGTGGTAGTCGAGGGCGAGTTCGACCTGGACGTCCTTGCGGCCGGGCCGGTCGAGGTGGTGCTGGTCGAGGGTCCAGCCGTCGGGGGCGACCAGTGAGGGGTCGCCGGTGCCGCCCTCGTACTGGGCCCGGGTGATCTCTTCGACCAGGATGGCGCGGGCGCGTTCGGCGGCGCCCTCGACGCCGGGGCGGTTGGCGATGAACTCCCTTGCCTGCGCGGAGAGTCCCTCCTCGTAGGCGTTGCCGTTCTGGACGATCAGGCCGGTGATCCACTCGGGGTGGCGGGTGGCGAGCCGCAGGCCGACGGGGGCGCCGAAGTCGAAGACGTAGAGGGCGAAGCGGTCGAGGCCGAGGGCGAGGCAGAAGCCCTCGACGACGTCGGCCAGGGTGTCGAAGCGGTAGCGGAAGTCCTCGGGTGCGGGGCTGTCGCTGTGGCCGAAGCCGGGGTAGTCGGGGGCGATCAGCCGGTAGCGGGTGCCGAGCGCGTCGAAGAGCCGCCGGAACTGGTGGGAGGCGGACGGGAATCCGTGCAGCAGCAGGAGCACGGGGGCGTCGGCCGGCCCGGTCTCCCGGTAGAAGAGGCGCAGGCCGTCGACGTCGACGTGGCGGTGGTGGATGTGCGGGATCGTCAGCTCGCTCATGCTAACCATTAAACACCCGAGCAACGGTTAGAGGAAGAGCTGATCAAGGACAGCGTCGATCAAGGGCAGCGTCGAGGGGCAGCATCGATCAGGGGCGGCGCCGGCGTCACCGCCCCAGCAGCCGCAGCGCGGTCGGTTTGGTGAACTCGTACCTGGTCATCTGCTCCAGGTCCTTCAGCCAGCCGACCGCGCGGCCCGGCCGGGCGAGCACCCGGGCGTAGAGCTCCTCGAAGGCGCCGGTGACGCTCTCCAGCGAGAACCGGCCGACCACCCATTCCCGCCCCCAGGCGCCCAGTTCGGCCCGGCGCGCCGGATCGTCGAGCAGTCCCCGCAACTGGGCGGCCAGCGCCTCGGGCGCGCGCGAGCCGTCCCCGAAGCCGTACATGCAGCGCGAGGCGTGCGGTTCGACCAGCGGCCCCGGCTCGTGCACCGCGGCGTACCCGGCCGCGCCGTGCACCACCACCGGCTTGCCGAAGGCGAGTCCGCGCAGCGCGGAGCCGCCCATGCCGAGGACGACGTCGGCGCCCTGGTAGGCGGGGCGCGGATCGGCGAGCTGCCCCGGGACCAGCACCGCGGGGCGGCCGAGGGCCTCGTTGACGGCGGCCGCGCGGGCCCGCAGCGACTCCAGACTGGGACCGGTGCCGACGATCACCAGCCGGACCCGGGGGTCGTCCAGGTGCCGGACGGCGTCCACGGTGAGCTCCGCACCGGCGTCCTTCTCCAGCGCGGGGACCAGCCGGGTCACGATGGCCAGCAGCAACTCGTCGTCCCCGATGCCGTGCTGACGACGGAACGCGGTGCCGTCGACCAGGCCGGGGGCGTCCGTGGCGGTGTTCACCGGCGGTTCGATCAGGCTGACGTCCCGGTGGCCGAAGGCCCGGCCGTCGCCCAGCAGCGCCCCGAGGCCCAGCACCAGCGGCTGGTGCCGGGGCAGTCCGCGCAGCATCCGGATCCCGTAGAAGGTGGTCACCACCGGGATCCGGCCGTAACGGCCGGGCCCGAAGTAGGAGTTGCGGGCCGCTCGGACCTCCCAGGCGTGCAGCAGCTGGCTGCCGTGCTCGGCGGCCAGCCGGCCCAGCCGGCGCCGGACCTCGGAGTGCGGGGTGTCGGGGCCGCCCGCCACCACCACGTCCAGGCCGTGGCCGGCCGCGACCTCGACCAACGGGGCCGGGCCGTCCACCCCTTGGGCGAACAGCACCGGGTCGTGACCCCGGTCGCGCAGGGTGCGGGCGATGTCGACGGCGTTCAACTGGGCGCCGCCCAGGGCCAGGTTGTTGAGATGGACGAGCACCCGGACCGATCTCACGCCTCACTCCTCCCAGTGGTGCGGGACGAACACCGGCGCGGCCAGCACGACGGCCCGCGGCGGGGAGTCCAGCATCGGCCCGAACACGTCGAACTGGCCCACCGAGTGCCAGCTCATCAGCGTGCCGCCGTCGGTCCTGCCGATGCTGTAGACGCCGGCCCAGAGCGTGTACCGGCCGCGCGGCAGCGGCAGCCGGGGGACCACGCAGGCGACCTGGCGGTCCCCGCCGGTGAGCCGGATCTCGTGGCTGATCTGGAAGATCGGGCTGGAGGTGCCCTCGCTGACGCCCAGGTGCAGGGTCGCGTCGCCCCGGTACTCGCCGCCCAGGGTGAGCTCGACGGTCATCGGCTCGTCGGTGGTCAGGCTGTCCCGGTCCTCGCCGCGCACCTCGTGCTTGAGCAGCTGGATCGGCTCGCCGGTGCGCCCGCCGGCCTCGGACTGCGCCTCGATCGAGTCGCGGTAGCCGGCCATCGCGTCCTTGATCCCGGCGTCCACCCGGATCGAGCCCTGCTCCAGCCAGATGCCGCGCCGGCAGATGGACTCCACCGCGGGCAGGTCGTGCGAGACGAAGACGATGGTGGTGCCCTGCTCGGCGACCTCGCGCATCCGGTCCAGGCAGCGCTGCTGGAACACCGCGTCGCCGACCGCCAGCACCTCGTCCACCAGCAGCACGTGCGGCTCCAGGTAGGCGGCGACGGCGAAGCCGAGGCGCATCTGCATGCCCGAGGAGTAGAACTTCACCTGCCGGTCGATGGCACCGCCGAGCCGGGCGAACTCCACGATGTCGTCGAAGCGGGTGGCCACCTCGCGCCGGCGCAGGCCGAGCAGCGCGCCGAACAGGTAGATGTTCTCCCGGCCGGTCAGGTCCGGGTGGATGCCGGCCCGGATCTCGATCAGCGCGCCGATCCGGCCGCGCACGTCGATCACCCCGCCGTACGGGTACATCACCCGGGTCAGCATCTTCAGCAGGGTGGACTTGCCGGAGCCGTTGGAGCCGATCAGACCGACCGACTCGCCCGGCTCGATGTGCATCGAGATGTCGCGCAGCGCCCAGCGCCAGTCCTCGCCCTTCTCGCCGCGCAGCCGGCGGGCCAGCGAGTCGACCTTGTCGCGCAGCAGCATCCGCTGCTGGTCGGCCTTGAAGCGCTTCCACACCTGGTCGGTGCGGATGGTCCCGAGCGGGAGGGTCTGGCTAGGCGACATCGGCGATCCCCGTCTCCAGCTTCTTGAACAGCAGGTAGCCGCCGACCAGGAACACCACCGAGGAGACCGCGGCGATCGTGGTGAGCGCGGCGTCCGGCGCCTGCCCGTAGAGCAGGGCGTTGCGGTAGCCCTCGATCACGGCGCCGAGCGGGTTGACGCCGACGTACAGCTCCTGGAGGCGCTCCGGGATCTGGGCCAGCGGATAGGCGACGGGGGTGGCGAACACTCCCATCTGGGTGATGATCGGCAGCAGGTGGCGGACGTCGCGCAGGTACACCACGGCGACCGAGAGCACCAGGGCGATGCCGTAGGTGAAGGCGAACTGGATGCCCAGCAGCGGCACCACCCAGAGGAAGGTCACCGCGGGGGCGGTCCAGAACACCAGGAACAGCAGGCCGAGCACCGCGGTGCCGATCAGCATGTCGACGGTGGCGACCAGCATGGTGGCGAGCGGGAACACCTCGCGCGGGCAGTACACCTTGTTCAGCAGGCTGAGGTTGTTGGCGAGGCTCAGCGCACCCTGGTTCATGGTGTTGCTGAAGAACTGCCAGACGATCAGGCCGACATAGGCGAACAGCGGGTACGCGGCGCCCTCGGTCTCGACGTGCACGGCCCGGCGGAAGACCAGGGTGAAGATGGCGCACAGCGCGAGCGGGGTGAGCACCGCCCAGGCGAAACCGAGCACCGCCTGCTTGTAGCGGGCGCGCAGGTCCCGTTCGGCGAGCGCGCGGACGAGTTCGCGGGCACCCCACAGCTCACGGGCCACCTGGGCCGGGCGGAGCCCCCGTTTGAAGATCAGCTCGGGCGGCGGCCCGTCGGCGGCCGACGGGCGTCGCCCCGGGGCCTGCGTTGTCTGGCTGTCGCGCTCGTCGACGAGCTGCGCGCGTTGTCCCCCCACGGACACCTGCCCTCTCCGGTACCGGCGGTATCGAGAAGTGGGCCCGTCACAACGGCTGTTGACGCCGTCGCGGTGCGGCCCGGCCCCACTCTGGCACAGAGTGTGGCCGCCGGGGGTCGGTTCGGTGAAGGTGATCGGCCCCGCCCCGGCCGACGACCGAAAAGGGGCGGACCGGTCGCGGTGCGACCGGCCCGCCCGTCGGAGGTCGGGAGGGGTGGGGCGAGGTCAGTACAGCTTGTGGGCGCGCGGGTGGCGCTGCTGGTCCTGGGCGACCAGGTGGTCCATCACCTCGGGCATCGCCTCGACGCCGCCGGCGTTGGTCGGCGAGGTGCGGTACTCGCCCTGCACCACCACGGTCGGCAGCTCGTTGATGCCGTAGCGGACGAACAGCGCGGCGGCCTCGTCGACGGCCCGCAGGGTGTCCTCGGAGCGGTAGGCCTCGCGGAACGCCTGCTGGTCGACGCCCTGGCGCAGCGCCCAGTCGGTGGCGGTGTCCTCGGTGGTGACGTCCTGCTCGCTGCTGTGGACCGCGCGGAAGGCGGCGGCCTGCAGGCGCTCGACCAGGCCCAGCCGCTCCAGCGTGTAGTAGAGGCGGGCGTGGCCGCGCTGGGCGGTCTCCTCGCGGCTGCCCTGCCAGATGGCCGGGACCCGGCGCAGGTCGACGTCGGCGCGGTGCCGCTCGGTCCAGGCCTGGAGCGGCTGTTCGAGCTGCTGGGAGTGACCGCAGTCGTACCAGAAGAACTCGATCGCCTCGGTGCGGGCGCTCTCGCGCACCGGCTGCGGCTGGTCGAGGCGGACGTACTGGGCGCCCTCACGGGGCGGCTGGTGGGTGACGGCGCCGGCCTGGACGGGGGATGCGGCGATCCCGGCGGCGACGGCGAGCAGCAGGGTGGTTCGAAGGATCGACTTCACACGGGGCAGTGTGGCGGTGACGGAACGTCATCGGCCAGGTCGTCCCGGTGCGTCGGGCCGGGATTCGCCCGATCGGCGCACCCGGCCCGGCGCACCGGGACGCGTCAGCCGCGACCGCCGTCCGGGCCGTCCTTCGCCGCACCGACCGGGTCCGCCTCCGCCCCGGGTCCGGCGGGCCAGGCCGCGCCGCCGCCGTGTCCGCAGACCTCGCCGAACAGCCGCTGCCAGGCGCCGGCCACCACGTCGAGCTCGTTGTGGGCGAGCGCGTGCGCCCGGGCCGCGGCACCGAGTCCGGCCCGGTCGCCGGCCAGCACCTTGGCCAGCGCCTCGGCGAGGGCCGGCGGGTCGCCGGGGGCGACCAGCGCGCCGGTGACGCCGTCCCGGACCACCGAGCCGACCCAGCCGACGTCGGTGGCCACGGCCGGCAGGCCGGCCAGCGCCGCCTCGATCAGCACACCGGGCACACCCTCGCTGTCGCTGCTGAGCAGCACGGCGTCGGCGGCCCGGTAGAGCGGGGCCGGGTCGGCGAGGGTGCCCAGGAAGTGGGCCCGGGCGGCGGCCGGATGTCGCTCCAGGGCGGAGCGTTGCGGGCCGTCGCCGGCGACCGCGAGGCGGACGTCCGGCAGCCGGTCGAGGGCGTCGAGGGCGAGGTCCAGGCGCTTCTCGGGGGCGATCGCGCCGAGCCAGGCGACCAGCAGGCCGTCCGAGGGCAGGCCGAGCGCCTGCCGGGCGGCGCGGCGGTCGGCCTCGTCGGCGGCCGGCGGATAGCGGTCGGCGGCGCGGGCGTTGGGGATGGTGCGGACCCGGCCGGCGGGCAGCCGGAAGCGTTCGGCGAGCAGTTCCCCGGCCTCGTCGGCGAGGGCGGTGACGGCGGCGGCGCGGTGCAGCAGGGCGCCGGTGCGCAGTCGGCGGACCGGTCCCGCGGTCCAGTGCCGGGGGTCGCCGATGGAGACGTAGACGAACGGGGTGCGGGTCCCGGCCAGGGCGAGGGCGCAGGCCGGGAGGGTGGAGGAGCCGTGGGCGACCACCAGGTCGGCGGTGCGGGCGGCGGTGCGCAGGGCACTGAGGGTGCGCGGGTGGAGCCGGCCGGGGCCGAGTACGGCGGTGGCGCGGGTGTCGGGGGCGTCCGGGTGGGCGTCGGGGTGCGGGGCGAGGGCGCGCAGGGCGGAGGCCTGGCCCCGGCGGCGGAGTTCGCGGTGCAGGTCGCGGGCGAGGTTCTGGGCGCCGCGACGGCGTGGATCGGTGATGAGGTGAAGGATGCGGGGGCGGGTTCCGGCCGTCCTGACCGGTGTCGCTTCGGGCATGGCAACGACCTTGGCACAGCCTCCCGTCAGGGACGACCCCTTCGCGCAACCCGGCGGTGGTCCGTTGGTCGGCGTGCGGCCTCCGCAAGGGCGCCGCTCGGGAGCCGTCGTACGCCCCGCCGGTGGTGTGCGCGCCCCGTTCCGCGCTGTCGACCGCCCCCTGACCGTTCGCCGGCGTCCGGGGCGGGGCGCCCGGCCGGCGGCCCGCCCCGCCCCGGCGCCGGTCTGACCGAACCGCTGGCGGGCGCCGTCCGCGACCTGCGATGCTGAGCGGCAGTCAGGGCGCTTTCCCGGCACGGGAGACCGGGGGCGCCCAGGAGGGCGGGGGTTGGCCTGTGCATGTGCTCTATGTGATCGACAGCGTGAGCCGGGTCGGCGGGGCCGAGCAGGGCCTGGTGGCGATGACCCCCCAGCTGGTACGGGCGGGGGTGAAGCTCGACGTCGCGTACCTCAAGGACTCGCCGGGCGGCTTCCAGCCCGAGCTCACCTCGGCCGGGGCCGATGTGTTCGGGGTCGGCCGGCCCACCCGGGGCAGCACCGTCGCCGCGCTGCACCGGCTGGTCCGCGAGCGGCGGCCCGACCTCGTGCACACCACGCTCTACGAGTCCGACGTACTGGGCCGGGCGGCCGCCCTGGCGGCCCGCACCCCGGTGGTGACCAGCCTGGTCAACGCGGCGTACGGACCGGAGCACCGCAACGCGCGCGGGCTGAGCCCGTGGAAGGTGCGGGCCGCGCAGGCGGTGGACGCCACCACCGCGCAGGGCACCCGGCGCTTCCACGCCCTGACCAGGTACGTGGCCGGGGCGATGGCCCGGCGGCTGCGGGTGCCCTCGCAGCGGATCGACGTGGTGCCGCGCGGGCGCGACCCGGAGCTGCTCGGCTCGGTGACGCCGGACCGGCGGGCCTCCGTCCGCACGGCGCTGGAGCTGCCGCAGGACGTGCCGGTGGTGCTGGCCGCGGCCCGGCAGCAGTACCAGAAGGGCCTGGACGTCCTGCTGGAGGCCTGGCCGGAGGTGCTGCGGGCGGAGCCGGAGGCGGTACTGCTGCTGGCCGGAAGCGAGGGCACCGAGAGCGAGCGGCTGCGGGCGCTGGCCGCGGCGACCCGCGGGGTGCGGTTCCTCGGGCCGCGCGACGACGTGTTCGACCTGATGGCGGCCTCGGACGCGTTCGCGGTGCCGTCCCGCTGGGAGGGGCTCGGCAGCGCGGCGATGGAGGCGATGGGCGTCGGGGTGCCGCTGGTGGCCGCCGATGTGCCGGCCCTGCGGGAGACCGTCGGCTCCGAGGACTACGCCCGGCTGGTGCCGGCGGAGCACCCGGCCGCGCTGGCGGCGGCGCTCACCGACACCCTGGAGGACCGGGCCTCGGCCCGGGTGCGGGCGAAGTCCGCGCGGGCCCGGTTCCTGACCTCGTTCACGCTGCACCAGGTCTCGGCGCAGATGGTGGAGTTCTACGAGCGCTCGCTGCGGCTGCGGACGGTCTGAGCCCGCCCGGGCCCCTCGGCGGCGCGCCCCCGGCCGAGCGGCGTGGGGCGCACCGCCGACGGCCCGTTCTGTCCGGATCCGGGCGGGTCGGCGGCCGGTGCGCACGATCTCCCGGACCAGTATCGCCAAAGCGGTTGCGCCGCACGTCGGGGCTCGGGAAGCATCGCAAGGGGATCCGGCGGGGGCGGCGGTCCGCGTGCGGCGCACGCGATGCACCACCGGGCCGGTCCGCGCCGTGGGGAGTACGTCGTTCAGGACGTTGTCCGCGAGTCGTCAGGGGGGCGGGTTGCGACATCAGCCGAGGGATTCCACCGTGCCCGCGAGGGTGTGCCGGTCACGCCCCGGGGCGTGACCCGACCAGCGCTACCCGGACCCGCCGCGCTCCCGGACAGGGGGGCGACGGGCGCTGACAGCACCACCGCACCACGAACGCGAGGGGATCCAACCGGTGGAACCGGCAAACCACTTCACCGTCCTGCGGCGCTACTGGCGCCTGCTCGTCGGCTGCACGCTCGCCGCGCTCGTCGTCGGCTGGCTGCTGACCCCGACCGGTGACACGGTGGACAACGCCAAATGGAAGTGCAAGGTCGCGATCACCCCGGTCGCCGCCGCCGCGACACCGTCCGGGCCGACCAGGTGCTCTCCTACGCCCAGGGCGCGGACGTCGCGGCGGCCGCCGCGAAACAGCTCGGCATCGGCGACGCCTCCGAGGTGCTCGCCCGCCGGACCGTCACCGCCGACAGCCCCCAGATGCTGACCATCGCCACCACCGGCCCCACCGGGCAGTCCTGCTCCGACCTGGCCACCGCCTACTCGGCCGCGATCATCAAGGGCTACAGCGACGAGTCGGCCCGCAGCGCCGCGGAGACGATCAAGAAGCTGCAGGCCCAGGCGGACGCCCAGCAGCAGCAGCTGAACGACATCCAGGCCCAGTACAACCGCTCCTCCCCGGCCGACCAGCCCAAGCTCCAGCCCAAGCTGACCGCCGCCAACACCGCGCTGACCACCACCCTCACCACGATCAGCAAGCTGGCCAACAGCGCCCAGACCGACGCCATCCAGCAGTGGGGCAGCATCGACGCCCGCCAGGGCACCAGCAACCTGCTCTCCTCCCCCAGCCGCAGCGTGCGGCTGGGCCTGGCGGTGTTCCTCGGCCTCGCGCTCGGTGTGGTCGCGGCGCTGATGCTCAGTCGGATGGACACCCGGCTGCGCAGCCGCAACGCGGTCGAGGAGGCCTTCAACCTGCCGGTGATCGGCGAGGTGCCGCTCCTGTCCCGCCGGCAGCGGCGGGTGCGCGAACCGCTGGTGCGCGCCCGGCCGTCCGACCCGGCCGCCGAGGCCTACCGCTCGCTGCGCTCCACCCTGCTGCTGACCGGCCCGGACACGCTGGCCCGGCCGGTCGGCGGGGACGACCGGGACCCGAAGCGGGCCGCCCCGCGTCCGCTCACCGAGCCGGCGCCGGTGGTGCTGGTCGCCTCCGGCGGCAGCCGCGACGGCCGGACCATCACCATCGCCAACCTGGCCGCCGCGCTCGCCGAGACCGGCCGCGGCGTCCTCGTCCTGGACTGCGACTTCCGCCACCCGCAGCTGCACACCCACCTCGGCGTGGGCGACGGGCCCGGGATGGCCGAACTGCTCAGCGGTGAGCGGCTCGACGAGCTGGACGAGCTGATCCGGCCGACCAATGTCGCCGGGGTCTCGCTGATCACCGGCGGCAACACCACCGCGTACCCGGCCGCCCTGGTGCTGCGGGCCGGCGATGTGCTGCGGCGGGTCCGGCCGCACGCCGACGTCGTGCTGATCGACACCTCCCCGCTGCTGCACGCCAACGACGCCTACGACCTGGTGCAGCACGCGGACGCGGTGCTGGTCACCGTGCGCAGCGGCAATGTCACCCCAGAACAGGCCGACCGGGTGGCCGAGTTGCTCTCCCGGACCGGGGTGCCGGTGGCGGGTGTGGCCCTGCTCGGCACCTACGGCCGCTCCGGGCGGCGGCGGCGCGGGCCCGCGGGCGTCGCCGGGGCGTCCGGACCGGCCGGGCGGGGCGGGCAGCAGCAGCCGCAGCAGGCGGCCCTGCCGCGCCAGTCCGGGCCGACGACGGAGCGGGCGTCCGCCCCCGGGCCGGAGCGGGCCGCCGAACCGCCCGGGGAGCGCGGCGGCGGACGGACCACTCCCAGCTGGGCGCGGCGCTCGGCCGGGGCGAACGGCGAGGGCCCGGACGGCGCCGGTCAGAACAGCGCGGGCCCCGGCAGCACCGGCCCCGGCAGCACCGGTCCGAACGGCACCGGTCCGAACAGCGCCAACGGCCACGGGCCCGGCGGCGGCCAGGGCGAGCCGGCCCTGCTGCGCGAGGCGGAGGAGCGATGAGCGGGCCGCTGGACGATTCCCCGCGGGCGGCGGAGCAGGTGCCGGAGCGGGTGCCGGAACAGGCCCCGGGCCCCGGGCCGGCGGACGCCCCCGTCCGGGTGCTGTGGCTCGCCAAGGGCCTCGGCCGCGGCGGCGCCGAGCAACTGCTGCTCAACTGCGCCCGCCACGCGGACCGTTCGCGCTACCGGATCGAGGTCGCCTACGTCCTGCCGTGGAAGGACGCGCTCGCCCCGGCGCTCACCGAGGCCGGGGTGGCCGTGCACTGCCTGGGCGGTGTCCCCGGCACCCCGGGCCGGGCCGATCCGCGCTGGCCGCTGCGGCTGCGCCGGCTGCTCGCCCAGCGCCGGTACCACCTGGTGCACACCCACATGCCGGTGCCGGCCGCCGCCGCCCGGCTGCTCGCGCCCACACTGACCGGCCGGGGGCCGCGCCTGGTGCACACCGAGCACAACGTCTGGGAGCGCTACCGCCCGGCCACCCGCTGGGCCAACGCGCTCACCTACCGGCGCAACGACGCGGTGATCGCCGTCTCGCACGCCGTCGCCCGGACCGTCCCGCCCGGCCGGCGCCGCCCCGGCGAGTGGGTCACCGTGGTGCACCACGGCCCCGACCTGGCCGGAGCGTCCGGGGGACCGGCCGCCCGGGCCGCCGCCCGCGCCGAACTCGGCCTGCCGGACGAGGCGTTCGTCGTCGGCACGGTCGGCAACCTGACCCCGAAGAAGGACCAGGCGACCCTGCTCGCCGCCCACGCGGACCTGCTGCGCCGCCACCCCCGGGCCCGGCTGGTGCTGATCGGCACGGGACCGCTGGAGGGGCAACTGCGCGCCCGGGCCGCCGAACTGGGCATCGCCGACGCCGTCCTGATGACCGGGTCGCGCTCGGACGTGCCGCAACTGCTGCCCGCGCTGGACGTGTTCACCCTGAGCTCCCGCCAGGAGGGCCTGCCGGTCGCCCTGATGGAGGCGATGACCAGTGGACTGCCCTCGGTGGTCACCCGGGTCGGCGGCATGCCCGAGGTACTGGACGACGGCGAGCAGGGCTACCTCGTCCCGCCCGGCGACCCGTCCGCGCTGGCCGACGCGTTCGCCCGGCTGGCCGAGGAACCCGACCTGCGGACCCGGCTCGCGACCGCCGCCCGGGAGCGCTCCGAGCGCTTCGACGTGGCGGGCGCCCAGCGCGCCGTCGAGGCGGTGTACGCCCGGGTCCTGCGGCACTGAGCGGACCACCCGCGCCCGGAGTACTCCGGAGCACCGACGTTTCCCCGTTGACCCCCCGACCACCGATGGGAGAGCGAGTCCGGACGTGAGCGCCCTGCCCGCCCCCGCCGAGCTGACCTTCCGCCCGCCGGCCGAGCCCGACCTCCCCGCCGTGCTCGACCTGCTCACCGCCTCACTGGCGGGTGGACCCACCGGCACCCGCACCGCCGAGTTCTTCGCCTGGAAGCACCTCCACAATCCCTTCGGCGCCAGCCCCGGGCTGGTCGCCGAGACCGCCGACGGCCGGCTGGCCGGGGTCCGCCTCTTCCTGCGCTGGCAGTGGCGGACGGGCGGCGCGGACGGCCGCACGGTCGACGCCGTCCGGCCCGTGGACACCGCCACCCACCCCGACTTCCAGGGCCGCGGCATCTTCCGCCGGCTCACCCTGGACCTGCTCGACGAGGTCGCCGGGGACACCGAGCTGGTGTTCAACACACCCAACGGCAACAGCCTGCCCGGCTACCGGAAGATGGGCTGGCAGGAGCTGGGCCGGGTGCCGATCGCGGTCCGCGCCGTCCGCCCGGCCGCCTTCGCCCGGGGTGCGCGGGCCGCCCTCGCCCGCCGTCCGGCCGCCGGGCCGACCGGCCCCCCGGACTGCCGACTGCCCACCGCCCGGGACTGGTTGGCCGATCCGGCGGTGACCGGCACCCACGGAGCGCTGGCCGAACTGCTGCGCGAACGCGCCGCCGCCGACGCCGCCGACCGCCGGCTGGCCGTCCACCGCACCCCGGAGTTCCTGCGCTGGCGGTACGGCGAGGCCCCCGGCCTGGACTACCGGGTGCTCACCGTGCACCGCGGCGAGGAGCTGACCGGTCTGGCCGTCGGCCGGCCCCGACGGCGCGGCCCGCTGGCCGAGTTCACCCTCGCCGACCTGGTGGTCCGCCCCGGCGACCGGGACAGCGCCGTCCGGCTGCTGCGCGCCGCCGCCCGGGAGTCCGGCTGCGACCACGTCGCCACCCACCTCTCCCCCGGTACCGAGGCCGCCGACGCCGCGCTGCGGGCCGGCTACCTGCGGGCCCCGCGCACCGGGATGACCCTCGCCGCCCGCAGCCCGGGCGGCGCCACCCCGCTCACCCTGGCCGACTGGCGGTTCAGCCTCGGCGACCTGGAGGTGTTCTGATGGCGGCGGCGCCCGGGGGACCGGGTACCGCCGCCACGGGCACCGCCGCCACGGGCGCCGCGTCGGCGGTGCTCCGGCGCGTCCCCTGGCCGTCCGCCCTCGCCGCCACCCTGGTCACCGGCTACGTCACGCTCTTCGTGCTCGCCTCGGTGCACACCTCGTACGACACCTGGGGCGCGCTGCTGATCCTCCCGGCGCTGATGGCGATCGGCACCCCGCTGCTGGCCCGGATCGCGGCCGCCAATCCCGAACGGGACGTCTTCCGGCTGCTGCTGCTGGCGATGACCGCCAAACTGCTCTGCGCCTTCCCCCGCTACCTGATGGCCTTCGTGCTGTACGGGGGCGCGGCCGACGCCAAGATGTACCACCAGAAGGGCACCGAGCTCGCCGCCTACCTGGACCAGGCCGACCTGCTCGGCGGCGTCCACTACGACCTGGGCATGAAGGTCGCCGGCACCGGTTTCGTCATCATCGTCACCGGCATCGTGTACGCGATCACCGGCCCCTCGCTGATCGGCGGCTTCCTGGTCTTCTCCTGGCTGGGCTTCTGGGGCCTGCTGCTGTTCTGGCGGGCGCTGCAGATCGCCTTCCCGGAGGCGGACACCCGCAAGTACGCCAAGCTGGTCTTCTTCCTGCCCTCGCTGCTGTTCTGGCCGTCCAGCATCGGCAAGGACGCCTGGATGATGTTCTGTCTGGGCCTCACCACCTACGGCACCGCGCGGCTGCTGGACCGGCGGTTCGGCGCCTTCGTCTGCATCGTGCTGGGCTCGGTGGGCACCGCGATGGTCCGCCCGCACGTCACCGCGCTGGCCGGGGCCGGGCTGATGGTCGCGTACGTGCTGCGCCGCCGTCCGCAGCAGGTCAGCGCGCTGGGGCCGCTGCGCACCATCCTGACCGCCGTGGTGCTGGGCGCGATGGCGGTGCTGATGCTCCAACAGGTCTCGACCTTCTTCGGCACCGACGGGACCGGCGGCGACGCCGTCAACCAGGTGCTCTCGGAGACCTCCAGACGCACCAGCCAGGGCAATTCGATGATCAACGCGACCGCGCCCGAGGACGCCGCGCCCAAGTTCAGCCTCAATCCGGCGGGGCTGCCGGTCGCGGTGATCAGCGTGCTGTTCCGGCCGTTCCCGTTCGAGGCGTCCAACATCCAGAACCTGATCCAGTCGGTGGAGTGCTTCGCGCTGCTGGTGATGTTCGTCCGGGCCTGGCCACGGCTGTCCCGGCTGCCCCGGCTGTTCGTGCAGCGCTCGTACGTGGCCTTCGCCGCCGTCTACACGCTGCTGTTCTGCTGGGCCTTCTCGACCATCAACAACATGGGCATCCTGTCCCGCGAACGGGTCCAGGTGCTGCCGCTCGCCCTGGTGCTGCTGGTCGTCCCGGCCACCACCGCGGGCCGGGGCCGCACCTCGGCCCGCCGGCCGCCACCGGTCTGGCGGGTCTCGCCCGGGCAGTGGGGCGCCCGGCGGACACCCGAGCCACCGGGGCTCCCGGCCCCACCCGTGGCGGCGGCGGCAGCGGCGGCACCGACCGTCCGGTCCACCGCCCCACCGCCGTCCAACGGTTCACCACCGTCCACCGCTCCACCGTCGTCCATCGTGTCACCGTCACCGTCAACGTCCCAGGGGGGATCGACCGCGCCATGACCACCGACACCCTTGCCCTGCCCGCCGCCCTCGGCGGCACTCCCGCCTTCCCCGACGGGCTGCCGCTCACCCGGGTCCAGGTGCCCGACCGCGCCGCGCTGCTGGAGCGGCTCGGCACCGTGCTCGACAGCGGACAGCTCACCAACGGCCGCACCGTCGCCGAACTGGAGGAGGCCGCCGCCGCGCTGCTGGAGGTGCCGCACGTGGTGGCGGTCTCCAACTGCACGACCGGACTGATGCTGGTGCTCCAGGCCGCCGAGGTGGACGGCGGACGGGCGGTGGTGATGCCCGGATTCACCTTCTCCGCCACCGCGCACGCCGCCCACTGGGCCGGCGGCACCCCGGTGTTCGCCGAGGCCCGCGAGCGGGACATCACCCTCGACCCGGAGGACGCCGCCGCCAGGCTGGCGGCCGCCGACCGCCCGGCCGCGCTCATGGCCACCCACGTCTACGGCACGCCCTGCCAGGTCGAGCGCCTCCAGGAGGTCGCCGACGCCGCCGGGGTGCCGCTGGTGTACGACTCCGCGCACGGCTTCGGCAGCCGCCGCAAGGGCGTGCCGATCGGCAACTTCGGCTACGCCGAGGTGTTCTCGATGAGCCCCACCAAGGTCGCGGTGGCCGGTGAGGGCGGCCTGGTCGCCACCCGGGACGCCGCGCTCGCCCGGCGGCTGCGCACCGCCCGCGACTACGGCAACCCGGGCGACTACGACACGCTGTTCCCCGGCCTGAACGCCCGGATGAGCGAGCTGCACGCCGCCGTCGGCCTCAACTGGCTGGCCGGACTGCCCGAACGGGTGGTCCACCGGGGCGCGCTGGTGGCCGAGTTCGCGGCGGTCACGGCCGGCCTGCCGGGGCTGCGGCTGGCCCTGCCGGAGGAGGGCGACACCTCCACCTTCAAGGACCTCACGCTCATCCTGGACGCCGAGGCGTTCGGCCTCGACTCGCGGCAACTCGCCGACGCCCTGCGGGCGGAGGGGATCGACTCGCGGCGCTACTTCCACCCGCCGGTGCAGCGCCAGCGGGCCTACGCCCACCTCGGCCAGGCCGAGACCCTGCCGCTCACCGACCGGCTCGCCGACTCGGTGCTGACCGTGCCGCTGTGGTCCCAGATGGACGCGCCGACGGTCCGCCGGATCGCCGAGGCGGTGGTCCGGATCCAGCCGTACGCGGAGCGTCTGCGCTCCGCCTGATCCGACCGCGCCGGGCCGGGTCGCCGTTACGCGGATCGGGTGAACGCGGTTGGACCGGGGGCACCCCCGGTCGGCAGGATGTCCGGCCGGGGCCCGTGGTCCCGTCCCACCTCTCCCCGTACGGATTTGGAGTTCCCGGTGCTCAAGGGATTCCGCAGCTTCCTGCTGCGTGGAAACGTCGTCGACCTCGCGGTCGGCATCGTGATCGGCGCGGCCTTCACGGCCGTGGTCACCGGGTTCGTGACGGCCTTCCTCACCCCGCTGATCGGGGTCGCGACCGGCGCGGTCGGCGACTTCACCCTGAAGACCTTCGAGGTGGCCGGCACCCGGTTCCCGTACGGCGTCTTCATCAACGCGCTGATCAGCTTCCTGCTGGTCGCCGCGGTGATCTACTTCATCGTGGTGGTGCCGGTCGGCAAGCTCCAGGCGCGCCTCGACGGCGACAAGCCGGCGCCGGTCGCCAAGGCGGACTGCCCGGAGTGCCTGAGCAGGATCCCGGTCGCGGCGGTGCGCTGCTCGTTCTGCACCTCCGAGGTGGCCGGCCTGCCGGGCTTCCCCGCCCAGAACGGCGGCACTCCCCGGCCGGCCCCGGTGCACTGAGCGGACCCGGACCACGGTCCGGTGGCCGTTCGGTGGCCACCGGACGACGGGCCGAAGGCGGCTCGACGGCGGGCCGGGAGCCGTCCGACGGCAGGTCGGGACCGGGCCGACGGCAAGTCGGGGGCGTTCCAGCGGCGTTCAGCGGATCCGACCGGTCGGATCCGGCCGCCGCCGGGCCCTCCGCGGGCCCTCCGCGGCCCGGACAAACCCCGCGAAAGCTCTGATGGGGACTTTATCCCCGAAACATTCACGAGCCCCCGCCGCGCCGTCGGCGGGGGCTCGAATGCGCCGGTACACGCCCTGCCCGCAGAAGTTTCTTCGACAGTCCCCGAACCGTCCACCGCCCCGTCACCGCACGGGGCTTCGGCGGCCGCGTCCGGGCCCCGTTCGAGCCCCCGGAGCGGGCAACGGGTGGCCTGAAGTCATCGCCAATTTGTCCGTTCTTACTACTTTCGAAACCTTTGTTCGAGCGAAGCTTGTGTAAACACTCGAACTGCTCCGCCTCCCAGTCTCCTCAGTAGGCTCGTTGTGGGCTTACCGTATGCCCCATGACCTCGCCCCGCTCCTACGACGGAGTCGGCTACCCCTCTCCGTCCTTCTCCTCCGGCACGCCCATCTACGACAGCCTCGTCGCAGAGCGCGGTGTCCCGCAGATCGCGCCCATCAACGTGCCGGCCGCCCTGCCGCCGGCCATGTCGACCGGTTACGGATCGGGCCTCCCCGCCCAGTCCTACGAGAACCGGTACGGCTCCGGGTACGACAGTCCCGGTGGCAACCTCCCCGCCCTGCCGCCGGCCCGCCTCGCCCTGGGCCCCGGCCCGAGCAGCGCCCCCTCCGGTCCGGCCACCACGTACATCCCGGCGCAGCCCGCCCCCGCGTACGCCGCCGCGCCCCAGCCGGCGGTCCCCGGGTACGGCGCTCCGCAGCCCTACCTGCCGGGCCAGCGCCCGCAGGCCCCGTCCCAGGGCTTCACCCAGGCCTCCACCGGCGGGTACCAGCCCTCCGGCGGCCAGAGCTTCGGCGGCCAGAACACCTTCGTCGGCGGCAACGGCGGACAGCAGACCTTCGGCGCGCAGCCGGCCGGTCAGCACGGCGCGGCCGGCCAGCCCCAGGGCGGTCCGCAGTCCTTCGGCGGCCAGCAGTCGTTCGGCGGACCGCAGGGCTTCGGCGGCCAGGGCGGCAACCAGGGCGGCTTCGGCGGCTCGGCCGACCAGTCCTTCGGCGGTGCCCAGCTGCGTCCGGCCGTCACTCCGGTCGCCCCGGTCCGCCCGATGCAGCCGCAGCGGCCCGGCCCGTACGGCGAGCACGGCCAGTACCAGCAGGGCTACCAGCCGCAGGCCCAGGGCTACTGACACCACCCCGGACCGGACCCCCACCCGGCCCGGACCCGCACCACCTGAGCACCACCCGGCGCGCACCGAACGACGCCGGGCGTACGGAGAACGGGTCATCCACGGACCGCCCGGAACGCCGCCCCACGCGGCGTTCCGGGCGGTCCGTGCGCGTTCGGGCAGCGTGTCGGGGCAGTCTGCGGCGGGACCGCCCCCGACGCCTTCCGGCCGCGGGTCCGCGCACGGACTCCGGGGCGGGTCCGGTCCCGACTCCGGGCACGGGTCCGGCGACTCCGGGCGAGGTCCGCGGGCGACGCGGGACTCACCCGCGGCCGGTCCGGACGGGGCTGGCAGGATGGAGGCATGCAGCTCACCGGACTCCACGTCTACCCCGTCAAGTCCATGTACCGCCTGAGCCCCGGTAGCGCCCGCGTCGAACCGTGGGGCCTGGCCGGCGACCGCCGCTGGATGCTCGCCGACGCCACCGGCCGCTTCGTCAGCCAGCGCGAGAACCCCGCCCTCGGCCAGGTCCGCGCCGAGCTGACCGCCACCGGCGCCCTCGTCCTCACCACGCCCGGCGGCTCCCGCGCCGAGATCCCCGCCCCCTCGGTCGCGCTCGGCGACCAGCTCGCCGACGTCGAGGTCTGGGGCACCCGCTTCCACGCCGCGGAGGCCGAGAAGGAGGCCCAGCTGTGGATCGCCGAGCACCTCGGCGACTACCGGCTGGTGCACCTGGACGACCCGCGCGCCCGGCCCGTCGACCCGAACTTCTCCTCGCCGGGCGACACCGTCTCGATGGCCGACGGCTTCCCGCTGCTGCTCGCCACCACCGCCTCGCTGGCCGAGCTCAACGCCCTGATCGCCGAGGAGCATCCGGAGGGCCACGAGACCCTGCCGATGGAGCGCTTCCGCCCCAATGTGGTGGTCTCCGGCAGCGAAGCCTGGGCCGAGGACGGCTGGCGCCGGATCCGGATCGGCGGACTGACCTTCCGCGTGGTCAAGCCGTGCGGGCGCTGCGTGGTCACCACCACCGACCAGGAGAGCGGCGAGCGGCGCGGCCCGGAGCCGCTGCGCACCCTGGCCCGGCACCACCGGCTGCTGAAGAAGGCCGCGTTCGGGCAGAACCTCGTGCCGGAGCGGCCGGCCGGTGTCGAGGGCGAGGTGCTGGGCACGCTGCGGCTCGGCGACGAGGTCGAGGTCCTGGAGGACGGCATGGAGTGGCCGTCCGACCGACTGGTCTGACCGCCCGGCCCCGGTGGGCGGCCGCCACCGCGCGCTCCCGGCGCACGGGGCGGGCGCCCACGCGCCGGAACCCGCGCGCGGCCGCCGCATCCGGGGCTCCCGGCCGGCCCCGCAACCGCTGCTCCCCCGCTTCACCCCACCCGCGCCCCACCGGCCCCAGACCGGTTCCGCACCCGCGTCCCGGAACCGGAACTGTGCGCACTCGTTGAAGCATGTGGTGAACCCGCGACGGCGCCCGGCCCCGCCCGCCACCGAGCGGTACGGAACGGCGGGAGCACCCGTGCGGGCGCGCTACGGTGGGCGGACGACCCGCGCACCCCGTGCGCCGCGTCCGGGCGAACGGCGCCCGCGTGCGTCCGGTCCGCAGATCGCCGGCTCGATGAAGGTGGGGACAACAAACCGTCATGGCTGAGCACAGGGTCCGGGTCACCCAGGACAGCGCATCCCGCTGGCGGCGCCGCGCCGGCGAGTACGACACGCTCACCGAGGCCCTGGCGGCCGCCGAACCCGGCGACACGGTGACCGTGCGGTCGGGCACCTTCCGGGAGAACGTGGTCGTGGACAAGGCGGTCACGATCGTCCCCGCCCAGGGCCCCGGCACCGTCCGGATCGACCCTCCCGGCGGCGTCCCGCTCACCGTGACGGCCTCGGCCACCGTCCGGGACCTGGTGATCGAGGGCAGCGACCGCTCCTCCCCCGCCGTGCTGGTGTCCGGCCCGGACGCGGCCCCCTCCTTCACCGGCTGCCGGGTCGAGACCCGCTCCGCCGCCGGGTTCGAGATCGTCGACGGCGCGCGGCCGACCCTCAGGGGCTGCACGGTGGCCAACCCGGACGGGCTCGGACTGCGGTTGCGCGGTCCCGGCACCGCGGCGGCGTTCGAGGACTGCGAGGTGTCCTCCGCCGGTCAGGCCGGGCTCGCCGTGCTCGGCGGCGCGACCGCCGCACTGGAGCGCTGCCGGGTGCACCACGCGACCGGCGCGGGCGTCCTGATCTCCGACCCGGGCAGCGCCGCCGAGTTGACCGGCTGCGAGATCTACGAGATCCGCGGCAGCGGCGTGCAGGCCGAGGACCGGGCCGGCGGCCGGCTGGTCGACTGCGACATCCACCGGGTCACCGGCAACGGCCTCACCCTCGACAGCGAGGCCGAACTCGTCCTGACCGGCTGCCGGGTGCACGACCTGCCCGAGAACGCGGCCGACCTGCGCGGCCGGGCCCGGCTCAGCCTCGCCAACTCCACCGTGCGGGACTTCGGGCGCGGCGCGCTCTCGGTCTGGGACCAGGGCACCGAGGCCAGCGCCGAGTCCTGCGAGATCCACGGCTCGAACGGCGAGTACCCGGCGCTGTGGGTCAGCGACGGCGCCCGGCTCACCCTCACCGACTGCGCCCTGCACGACCTGCCGGACGCCCTGTTCGTGCTGGACCGCGACTCCGCCGCCGTCGCCGAGGGCTGCTCGTTCAGCCGGATCCGCAGCTCCGCGGTGTCGGTCAGCGGCGGAGCCACGGTGACGCTCAGCGGCTGCCGGGTGCAGGAGGCGGGCACCGGGCTGTGGTTCCGCGACCACGGCAGCGGCGGTCTGCTGACCAAGTGCGAGATCTCCGACGTGGCGACCGGGGTGATCGTCACCAAGGGCGCCGACCCGGTGTTCCGGGACTGCACCGTCCGGGCCGGATCGGACGCCGGCGTCTATGTCTCCGCCCAGGGCCGGGGCACCTTCGAGGACTGCCGGGTCTCGCACGGCAAGGGCTTCGGCTTCCACATCATCGACGGCTGCCGCACGGTGCTGACGCGGTGCCGGGCCGAGCAGAACGAGCGGGCCGGCTTCGAGTTCTCCGAGCCCGGCCCGGTGGTGGAGGGCTGCACCTCGGACGATGTGGCGGCACTGCCGCCGCCGACCACCGAGATCCCCGGCCCGCGCGCCCAACTCGCCGCCTCCACGGGCTCCTTGGCCTCCGCCGCGCCCGCGGTGATCGGGCCGATCCCGGACTGCCGGCCCGCCGACGAGGCGCTGGCCGAACTCGACGGACTGGTCGGCCTGGCCACCGTCAAGCAGGAGGTCCGGACCCTGATCGACCTCATCTCGGTCGGCCGGCGGCGCCGGCAGGCCGGTCTCAAGGCCCCCTCGCTCCGCCGCCACCTGGTCTTCACCGGCGCCCCCGGCACCGGCAAGACCACGGTGGCCCGGCTCTACGGCGAGATCCTCGCCTCGCTCGGGGTGCTCCAGCGCGGGCACCTGGTCGAGGTGGCCCGGGTGGACCTGGTCGGCGAGCACATCGGCTCCACCGCGATCCGCACCGCCGCCGCCTTCGACCGGGCCCGCGGCGGTGTGCTCTTCATCGACGAGGCGTACGCGCTCGCGCCCGAGGACGGCGCCCGCGACTTCGGCCGGGAGGCGATCGACACCCTGGTGAAGCTGATGGAGGACCACCGGGACGAGGTGGTGGTCATCGTGGCCGGTTACACCACCGAGATGGAGCGGTTCCTGTCCGCCAACCCCGGTGTCTCCTCCCGCTTCTCCCGGACCGTCACCTTCCCCGACTACACGGCCGAGGAGCTGCTGGAGATCGCCCGCGCCCAGTGCGCCGAGCACGAGTACGCGCTGGCCGACACCACCGCGCTGGCGCTGCTGGAGCACTTCGCCGGCATCGAGCGCGGCCCGACCTTCGGCAACGGCCGGACCGCCCGCCAGGTCTTCGAGACCATGGTGGAGCGGCACGCCATGCGGGTGGCCCAGCTCGACGACCCGTCCACCGAGGACCTCCAGCTGCTCGTCCCCACCGACCTGCCGGCGCCCCGAGTGCCGTAGCTCGACGGGGTGGTGGGGCCGGGCGCCGGCGGTCAGCCGGTCAGCCCGTCAGCCCGTCAGCCCGTCAGCCCGTCAGCCCGTCAGCCCGTCCAGGCTCCGCCGGCCAGGAAGGCCTCCAGCCCGGCCCGGTAGGGCGCGATGTCGATGCGCTCCCCCGCCAGCCACTCGTCCGCGTAGTACTTGTCGAGGTAGCGGTCGCCCGGGTCGCAGAGCAGGGTGACCACGCTGCCGCGCTCCCCCGCCGCCCGCATCTCGGCGACGATCCGCAGCGCGCTCCACAGCCCCGTCCCGGTGGACGCGCCCGCCTTCCGGCCGAGCACCCCGTCCAGCACCCGGACGGCGGCGATCGAGGCGGCGTCCGGGACCTTCATCATCCGGTCGATCGCCCCGGGGACGAAGCTCGGCTCCATCCGGGGCCGGCCGATCCCCTCGATCCGCGAACCCCGGTCGCACACCGCGTCCGGGTCCTCCCGCACCCAGCCGTCGAAGAAACAGGAGTTCTCCGGGTCCGCGACGCAGATCCGGGTGTCGTACTGCATGTAGTGGACGTAGCGGGCGATGGTCGCCGAGGTGCCGCCGGTGCCGGCGGTGGCCACGATCCAGGCCGGCTCGGGGTGCGGCTCCAGGCGCAGCTGGGCGAAGACCGACTCGGCGATGTTGTTGTTGCCGCGCCAGTCGGTGGCTCGCTCGGCGTAGGTGAACTGGTCCATGTAGTGGCCGCCGGTCTCCTCGGCGAGCTTGGCCGAGGCCTCGTACACCTCGTCGGGCCGGTCCACCAGGTGGCACTCGCCGCCGTGGAACTCGATCAGGTCGATCTTGGCCTGGCTGGTGGACTTGGCCATCACCGCGATGAACGGCACTCCGACGAGCTGGGCGAAGTACGCCTCGGAGACGGCGGTGGAGCCGCTGGACGCCTCGATCACCGGCTTGCCGGGGCGGATCCAGCCGTTGCAGAGCCCGTAGAGGAAGAGCGAGCGCGCCAGCCGGTGCTTGAGCGAGCCGGTGGGGTGGGTGGACTCGTCCTTGAGGTAGAGGTCGATGCCCCACTCGGCGGGCAGCGGGAAGCGCAGCAGGTGGGTGTCGGCCGAGCGGTTCGCGTCCGCGTGGACCTTGCGGACCGCCTCCTTGAGCCAGCTCCGGTACTCCGCGTCGGTACGGTCGACGTCGACGGTCGGTTCGGTGCCCATGGCCTGCCACTCTCCTCGTGCGAGTTCTGCGATTCTGCGAGTTCTTCGAAGCCCCCCTCCGATGCGCTCACTACGAGTGTACGAGTGTCACGATAAGTGACATTATGCGAAGCCCCAGGCTCCGCTTATCGACCGCCGGGACCGACGGCCCCCGAGGGCCGCCGGTCGGGATCCGAAGGACCCGCTACCCCACCTGCACCGACTGCGGATCGGCCAGGTACGGGCGCCAGCCGAGTTCCGCCGCCCCGGCCAACGCGCTGTGCGCCAGCTCCGCACCGACGATCGGCACCCGGCCGCTGCGCCCCCACAGGCTGCGGTCGGCCACCACCGCCCGCAGCCGGTCCGGCGCGGCGTCCAGGAGGTCGCGGTGCAGCCCGCTGAGCACCACCCGGTCCGGGTTGAGGATGTTGACGACCCCGGCGAGCCCGAGCCCGAGCCGGTCGATGACGTGCTCCACGGCCGCCCGGGCCCGCTCGTCGACGGCGGCGGCCCGGCAGACCTCACCGGCCTGGTCCAGCAGCGGCCGGTCCGGGTCCGGCGTCAGACCGGCGGCGGCGAACAGCGCGTCCGGATCGGTCTCGGAGTTGAGGCAGCCCCGGTTGCCGCACGGGCAGGGGCGGCCCTGCGGATCGACGGTCAGATGGCCGACCTCCAGGGCGAGCCCGGCGCTGCCGGTGTGCAGCCGCCCGTCGATGACCAGCGCGCCGCCGACCCCGCGATGGCCGGAGGTGACCAGCAGCAGGTGCCGGGCGCCGCGTCCGGCGCCGTGCCGGTACTCGGCCAGGGCGGCCAGGTTGGCATCGTTGGCGATCGAGGTGGGCAGCGGGTCGAACGCCCCCGGACCGTGCTCGGCGCGCCCCACCTCGACGTCGTACAGGTCCGCCACGGGGGTGCCGCTGGGCCAGGCGAAGTGCAGCGCGGCCAGTGCCGTGCCGTCCGGTTCGGTGACCGGGTTGGGCAGCGCGAGCGCCGCGCCGAGGCAGCGGCGGTCGGTGGCGCGGGCGAGTTCGGCACCCGCCTGGGCCACCGCGCGCAGCATCCGCACCGGGTCGGTGGCGGCGGGCAGCGGCAGGTGGACCGGCGGGTCGAGCAGCCCGCCGAGGCCGGCCAGGGTGACGCTCAGGCCGTCGGCGTGGATCTGTCCGGCGACCACCACGGGGCCCGCGGGGTCGATGGCGAGCCGGTGCGAGGGCCGGCCCCGGCCGCCGCCGGCCGGGCGGGAGTCGACCGTGATCAGCCCGAGCGCCTCCAGTTCGGCGGTGACGGCGCCGGCGGTGGCCCGGGTGACGTCGAGCGCGCGGGTGAGCGCCGAGCGGGTCGGGGTCTGGCCGGTGTGGATCAGCTGGAGCGCCGGACCGAGCAGCGTCCGGCCGCGGTCGGGGGCCGCGCGGCGGTGGGCGTCGCGCTGCGCGTCGAGTTCGGCCCCGGTCCCGGGCTTCGGACTTGAAGGTGAGAGCTGCACGTCCCTATTCTTACTTTGTGCCGCTCCGAAACAAAATTCGTCCCCATGCCCCCGCCGACCGGCCCTCCCCCCAGTCTCGCAGCATCTCCGCCCGATCCCGCACCGTCCCCGCGTCCGCCCTCTCCACCTGGGGCGCCGCCCGGCTCGCCCTGACCGCCTTCTTCGCCGTCGACGGCCTGCTCTTCGCCGCCTGGGTCGTCCGGATCCCCGACATCCGCAACCAGGTCAGCGCCTCGCACGGGGCGCTCGGCCTCGCCCTGCTCTGCGTGTCGGCGGGCGCCGTGGCCACCATGCCGGTCGTGAGCCGGCTCTGCCTGCGCTACGGCTCCCGGCCGATCACCGTCGCCTCGCTCGCCCTGCTCGCGGTCGCCGTCCCGCTGCCCGCGCACACCCACTCGGTGCCCGCGCTCGGCGGCGTCCTGCTGCTCTTCGGCGCCGGGTACGGCGGGGCGAACGTCGCCATGAACAGCGCCGCCGTCGAGATCGTCAGCGAGCTCGGCCGCCCCGTCATGCCCAGCTTCCACGCCGGGTACAGCCTCGGCGGCCTGCTCGGCGCCGGTGCGGGCGGCCTGCTCGCCGGCACCCTGACGGCCGCCCAGTGGCTCGCGGCCGCCGGACTGCTCGGCCTCGTGGTCACCGCGCTCGCGGGTGCCGCCCTGCTCCGCAGCCCCGCGGCGCGACCGGTGGGCACCGCCTCCGCCGCCTCCTCTTCCTCCTCCTCCGCGCGCGGCGGGACCGCCGGTGCGGGCCGCGTGCTGGTCCTGCTGCTCGGCCTCACCGCGTTCTGCACCGCGTACGGCGAGGGCGCGATAGCCGACTGGACCACCGTGCACCTGACGGACGACGTCCGGGCCGGGGCGCAGGCGGCCGCCGCCGGTTACGTGGCCTACGCCCTCGCCATGACCACCGGGCGGATCGGCGGCACCTGGCTGTCCGTACGGCTCGGCCAGCACCGGGTGATGCTGCTCGGCGGGTTCACCGCGGCGGCCGGGATGCTGCTGGCCGCGCTCGCGCCGCTGGTCCCACTCGCCCTGGCCGGGTTCGTGCTGGTCGGCCTCGGCCTGGCCAACCTCTTCCCGCTCGCCATCGCCCAGGCCGGCGCCGTCGGCGGTCCCCGGGGCGTCGCCCTCGCCTCCACCCTCGGCTACGGCGGCATGCTGATCGGCCCGCCGGTGATCGGCTTCCTGGCCGACGCGACCAGCCTGCCGCTCGCCCTCACCACGGTCGCGGTCGCCGCCACCGCCGCCGCCCTGCTCCCGCTGGCCGTCCGGCGGCGCTGAGCCCTGCCGACCGCGGGGCCCGCCGGAAGGCTCCCCCGCGTCTCCGGGCCCGTGCGAGGATCGCGCCATGACGAACAGCACCGGACCGGTCCAGCTCCTCCGCGCCGCCGAACGCCCCGCCACCGCCTGGCGCAACGGCGGCGGGGTGACCAGGGAGGTCGCCGGGTACCCGGCGGGTTCGGGGCTGGACGACTTCGCGTGGCGGGTCAGCCTCGCCGACGTCGGGTCGGCCGGACCGTTCTCCGCCTTCGCCGGGGTGGACCGGGTGATCACCCTGGTCGAGGGCCCGGGGATGGCCCTGACCGTGGACGGCACCGAGCACGTCGTCGACGCGCCGTTCCGCCCGTTCGCCTTCTCCGGCGACGCGGCCACCGACTGCCGGCTGCTCGGCGGCCCGCTGGTCGACTTCAACGTGATGACCCGGCGCGGCCGCGCCACCGCCGACCTGGCCCTCGTGACGGAGCCCCGGACACTGGTGGTCGCCGAGGGCACCAGCGTGCTGCTGGTCTGCCTGTCCGGCACCGCGGCCCTCGACGCCACCACCGCCCTCGCCCGCTACGACGCCGCCCTTCTCACCGCCCCCGCCACCCACGCCCTCCACCCCACCGGCACCACCGCCGTGCTCACCCTGCGCGCCGTCTAGGGGGCGCCCGGCTCCCGACCGAGAGCGGCGAGCACGCGCTCCAGCTCCCGCTCGTCGGCCCCCTCGACCTCGATGTCGCCCTCCACTCGCAGTTCGAGGTGGGCGAACCG
The DNA here is from genome assembly GCF_054031055.1 of Kitasatospora sp. cg17-2. Taxonomy (NCBI): domain Bacteria; kingdom Bacillati; phylum Actinomycetota; class Actinomycetes; order Kitasatosporales; family Streptomycetaceae; genus Kitasatospora; species Kitasatospora sp. cg17-2. The sequence continues at coordinate 7,927,122 of NZ_CM132923.1, read as the reverse complement.
GGGCGCCAGCCCGGCCAGGACCTCCAACGGGCCCGGCTCCGCACCCGTGTCCTCGATCACCAGCTCGCGGACGGTCAGGCTCTCCAGCTGGGGCAGCAGCGGGCTCCCGGCGAGGAGGACGAGGTCACCGTCCTCCTCAGGCTCGAAGACCGCCGCGCCCAGGTCGAGGTGCCGCAGCCGGGGGTACCCGGCGGGGGCGAGCTCCTCCAGTTGGAGGTTGCTGCCGACGGTGCCGTGCACGTCGTGGTCGATCTCCACCTCCAGGGTGACCAGGCCCGGCGTGGACGTCCCGAACAGGGAACCGTCCGAGAAGACCGCGCCCCTGGTCCGCAGGTGCGTCAACTCCTCGTGCACGACGTCGTCGAACAGGAACGCGCCTTCGAGCTCCAGAGTGCGCAGGGCGGGCAGCGCGGGCCACAGCGCCCGGCCCGTTCCGTGCGGGACCACCGGGTCGTGCAGGTACCGCTCGACCTCCAACGGGCGGCCCGCCGAGGTCCGGTGGAGCTCGAAGAGCGTGTCGTAGTGGTGACCGAGGTACAGCTCCGCGAGCCGGGGCCGCTGCCGGGCGGCGAGCGCCGCGGCGGCGCGTCCGGCGGAGTGGTGGTGGTCCGTCAGGTGCAGCTCCAGCCTGCGCAGCCGCCCGGCGGCGGGGTGGCGCAGCAGCACGTCGACCAGGACAGCCTCCCACTGCTCGGGGTCGTCCGGGTCGTGGGTGCCGCCGTGCGGCAGCTCCGCCAGGAGCCGGAGCACCAGCGCCCGGCGGCGCGGGCCGGTCTCCCCTGCCGAACCGGTCCCCTCCGCCGGGCCGGCCTCGCCCGTCGGGCCGTTCTCCTCGGTCAGCCGGAACACCGCGGTGTCGAGGAAGCCCCGGGACCAGCCGAGTTGCCACGACCCGTCCGCCCGGAGGCCGTCCAGCCCGGACTCCCGCTCCACCCGCCGGTACAGCGCCGCGAGTTCCGGGTCGTCGGCCGGCACTCCCCGGTGCTCCAGCCGGATCGCCTCCCCCCGCGGATCACCGGCCCCGCTCAGCGCCCGCGCGTACACGAGCCAGTCCGCCCAGTCCTCCGACGCCGGCACCGGCACCTCGTCGACGAAACCCACGCCACTCTCCTGTCCTCGGTCCACGGCAGTATCCCCGCCCCCACCGACACCCGGCACACCGGACCGCCGCGCGGGAGGTCGGCCCGTCCGACTTCCCGCGCGGCGGCAACGGCCTTGAGCGGCCCCGGTGGTGGCGGCCTCAGCCGCAGAGCACCGGGGTGGCGTGGGCCGGGTCGAGCGCGTTGGTGACCAGGTGCAGCGCGGTCGGCGCGAAGGCGACGGCCACGTGCTCGGCGAGCGACAGCGGACAGTGCGCCTGGACCACCTCGTTGTCCACGGCCGCCGCGCCGGCGCCGCCCGCGCCGTCCAGGAACTGGCTCCGGTACGGCGTGACGACCTCGTCGTAGACCGTGGAGATCACGGTGTAGCGCACACCGGGGACGGTGTCCGGCCGGGAGGCCATCCGCCGGTTGAAGTCGGAGCCGACCGCCTGGTCCCGGCAGGCCGCGCAGGCCGTGTAGATCAGTTCGGCGACGCGCGGGAAGTACGGGGCGAGGTTGGTGATGCCGTCCAGCGTCGTCCCGTGGTTGGACGGCGCGAGGGCGACCAGCTTGCCGACCTTGGCCGCGCCGCCGAGGAACTTCAGGTAGTAGTTCGGCAGCATGCCGCCCTGCGAGTGGCCGACGAGGTCGACCTCGGCCGCGCCGGTCGCGCCGCGCACCAGGTCGACGAATCGCCCGAGTTGGGCCGCCGAGTCGGCGACCGGGGCGAGACCGCCGATCGGCAGCAGCAGTCCGCTGCCGGAGGAGGTGATGCCCGGGACCGTGCCGTAGTCCAGGGCGAAGACGCAGTAGCCCAGGCTCTTCAGCAGCGGCGAGAGCACCAGCCAGTTCTCGTACCGGTTGGCGAAGGTGCCGTGCACCAGGACCACCGGGTTCGGGTGGGCGGCGGTCGGTCGGCAGGTCCAGTCGTTGGCGCCGGGCGGCGAGGCCACCGTGTCGCCGTCGGGCGGGAGTTCACCTGCGGCAGCCGGGGCGGCGACAGCGGCGGCGGGCGCGGTGGGGGTCGCGTCCGCCGCCCGGGCCGCGCCGGCGGGGGTGCCGACGAGCAGCGCGCCGGCCAGGAGCGCCGCACCAGTGGCCCCAAGGAGCCTGCGGCGCACCAGCCTTGCGGCGGAGCGGAGAAGTGGGGTTCTCAACGGTTGCCTCCGGAGCGGAAGTTTGTTACCAACAGGTAACCCGAGTGCCTCCATCCTGCGGTCGCCCCTCCGACCTGGGTCTCGGGCGGCTTCCAGACCTCGACGGAGTTCTCTGTGACCGGTCACAGTTCACCCCCCACCGCCGCCGGTTGGCGGATCCCGGTGATCGGCGGCACCGCCGCCGACCAGCGTCTGCTGAGCGCCGTACCGGAGTTGGCCGAGGCCGTGGTCGCCGCACTGCTGGACCGGGTGCCGGCCTACCGCCGCTTCCCCCGCGAACTGGCCACCGGCGAACTGGTCCCGGTCGCCGCACGCCGGATCCGCGCCCTCGCCCACGCCGTCCGCACCGGACTGCCCGCCCCCGAGGGCGAGTTCGCCGCCGTCCGGGAGGCCGCCGCCCGGCGCGCCGAGGAGGGCGTGCCGCTGGACGCCGTCCTGTTCGCCCACCACCTCGGCATGGAGGTCTGCTGGGAGCTGATCACCCGGAACGCCGACCACGGTGACGCCGCCGCCCTGCTGCTGCTCAACCGGCTGATGCTCGACCACCTGCGCCGGGCCGCCGCCGCGACCTGCGCCGGATACCTGGCGGAGGGCCGCGGCGACGCCGACGAACGGCGGGCCGCCCGGGGCGCCCTGGTCGCCGCGCTGCTGGACGGCGCGCCCGCCGGGGCCGAGTCGGCGGCCGCCCGGGCCGGGATCGGCCTGCCGCCCGCCTACGCGGTGCTGCGCCTCGCCGTCGCCGAGCACCCCGACGAGCGCTCCCCCGACGTCGACCGGGCGGTGGCGGGGCACCGCAAGCTGCGCCGGCTGCGCACCGAACTCGACCACGCCACCCGGCAGTCGGCGCTGTCCGCGCTCACCGCCGCCGGCGGCGTGGTGCTGGTCCCGCTGGAGCACGACCCGGAGGCCGTGCCCGAACAGGTCTGGGAGCGGCTGGCCGAGACCCTGCGACGCGTCGCCCGCGCGGCCGGCGTCACCGTCCGGGCGGGCGGGTCGGCCTCGGTGCCCGCCGAGGTCCCGGCGGCGTCCGCGCTCGCGGCGGAGGTCCTGGAGGTCGCCCTGGCGGTCGGACGGCCGCCCGGACTGCACCGGCTGGACGACCTGCTGGTCGAGTACCAGCTCAGCCGGCCCAGCCGGGCCCGGTCACGGCTCGCCGCACTGCTCGCGCCGCTGGACGAGGCGAGCGAACTGCTCACCACCCTGCGGGTGCACCTCGCCGGCGGCCTCAGCAGACGCCACACGGCCCAGGTGCTCCACCTGCACCCCAACACCGTGGACTACCGGCTCCGCCGGATCGCCGTCCGGACCGACCTGGACCCCACCCGGCCCGCCGACCTGCCCCGGATCACGGCCGCCCTGGCCGCCCGCGACGCCGAACGCGCCGCCGCGGGGCACACCCCGGGCACCCCGACCGTTCCCTAGCCGCGCACCGTTCCTCGGCCCCGGGCCGCCCCTTGACCCCGGGCCGTTCCTCAGCCCCGGGCCTTCCAGTCCTGCGCCAGCAGGCCGAGCAGCACCTCGTCCAGGAACTCGCCCATCACCCAGGCGGAGGAGCGCAGCACGCCCTCCCGGACGAAGCCGTTGCCCTCGGCGGCGCGGAGCATCGCGGCGTTGTCCGCGAGGGTCTCGACCTGCAGCCGCCGCAGGCCGCGCACGACGAAGCCGTAGTGGCACAGCACCGCGACCACCTCGCTGCCGTGGCCCCGCCCCCGGGCGGAGGGGCGCAGCCCGAGGCCGAGGTGCGCGGTGCGGTTGTGGTTGTCGATGCCCCACAGGCTCGCGCTGCCGAGGAGCGCGCCGCTGTCGAGCTCCACCACGGAGAACGGCACGACCGCGTCGTCCGTGCGGTCCAGCGAGACCCGGGACTCCTTCGAGCCGGGCGGGATCGGGCGCCACGGCGCGCTCTCGGCCCGCGAGGAGTTGGCCACGTCGTCGTGGAGCTCGGTCAGCAGGACCGGGATGTCGTCCTCGTGCCGGGCCCGCAGCCCGATCTTCTCTCCTCGAAGCATGCGAGCTTCCTATCCGACCCCGCGGAGCGGCGGCAACCGAATTAGGGCCTGCCGCTCGGCTCCCGGCCGCCCGGCCTCAGACCTCGGACTCGCCCGGCAGCCGCAGGTCCCAGCCCGCCAGCGCGCGCAGCTGCGCGGCGGTCAGGTCGTCCGGCAGCGGCCTCGGCGGCTCGTTGCGGAACGGCGGCTGCCAGCCCTCCTCCTGCGTCCAGCGGCGGACCGCCTTGGCCGGCGCGCCCGCCACGACCGTGTGGTCCGGCACCTCGCCGCGCACCACCGAGCCGGCCGCGACGACCACGTTGCGGCCCAGCCGGGCACCGGGGAGGATCACCGCCCCGGTGCCGATCCAACTGCCGGAGCCGATCTCCACCGGCTCGTTGCGCGGCCACTGCTTGCCGATCGGGAGGTCCGTCTCCCGGTACTCGTGCGCCTGGTCGGATATGTAGACGCCGGGGCCGGTCCACACGTCGTCGCCCAGCACGATCGACTGGTGGCCGACGATGTGGCTGTCGCGGCCGATCACGCAGCCGCCGCCGATCCGCACGATCGGCTCGGGCCCGAGGTCCAGGCCGGGGAGGAAGCCCGCGCTGATGGTCACCCGTTCGCCGATGATCGAGAACGGCCCGATGGTGATCCACTGCTCGTTGAAGACCGCGCCGAGCGGGAAGCTCAGCTTCGTCCCCGCGCCGAGCTCGCCGAACCGGTACGGCCCGGGGTTCTCGCTGGAGACCGCGCCGGCCCGCTGCACCCACTGCCAGCCCCGGTGGACGAGCCGCCCCGCAGCGCGCCGACCGCCGGCCCTGGCGGCGCTGAACAGGGAACGCGTGATCGACATGCGCTCACGTTACCGGTCCGTACGGTCCGCCCGGCGCGGAGGCGGCCAAGGTCACACGGGCCGCGTCGACACGCCCGTGCGACATTTTCGCCACCCATCCATGGGAACGCGTGTCCGAATACCGCCGATGCTGCCAGAATCCCGATCATGGAGATCACCGCACACATCGACGCCCTGCGCCACGAGGGCGGTCTGCTCGCCGACGCCGCCGCCCGCACCGAGCTCGACGCCCCCGTCCCGACCTGCCCGGAGTGGCGGCTGCGGGACCTCGTCCTGCACACCGGCCATGTGCACCGCTGGGCCACCACCCACCTCCGGGACGGTCGGCCGACGCCGATGGACGAGGCGAGCCAGCAGGCGATCTGGGCGGAGACGCCGGACGACGCCGTCCTGGTCGACTGGTTCCGCGCGGGCCACGGCGCGCTGGTCGACACCCTCCTCGCCGCCCCGGCCGACCTGGACTGCTGGACCTTCCTGCCGACGGCCACGGGCCCGCTCGCGTTCTGGGCCCGCCGACAGGCGCACGAGACGGCCGTGCACCGGATCGACGCCGACGCGGCCACCGGCGCCGAGGGCCCCGCGACCGCGCCGGAGCTCGCGCTCGACGGCATCGACGAACTGCTGCGCGGCTTCCTGTCCCGCGGCCGCTCCACGCTCCGAAGCGAGCGGCCGCGCACCGTCCAGATCAGCACGACCGACGGGCCCGGCCGCTGGCTGGCGACGGTCAGCGAGGAACCGCTGTCCGTCGAGCTCACCGAGGCCCCGGCCGACCTGACCCTCACCGGCCCGGCCCGGGACCTCTACCTGCTGCTCTGGAACCGGCTGCCCGCCGGGACCGGTCGGGTGGAGCACTCCGGCGACGAGGCACTGCTCGCCCTCTGGCGCGAGACCGCCACGATCGGCTGAGCCCGGTCGCGGGTCCGAGGTCCGGCCCTACCGCACCCAGCGGGCGGGCCGCTTCTCCAGGAACGACCGCATGCCCTCCTGGGCCTCCTCCGAGCCGAACAGCCGCGCCGACAGCTCGACCAGCTCGTCGGCGTCCCGCTCGAAGGAGCGCACCACCTCGGCGTTGGCGAGCCGCTTGGAGTGCGCGAGGCCCTGCGGCGAACCCAGCCGCAGGGCGTCCAGCAGCTCCTTGAGCGCGACCTCGGCCGCCTCCGGCGCGTCGGCCGCCCGGGTGATCAGACCGATCCGGGCGGCCTCGGCGGCGTCGAACACCTCGCCGGTCAGGTAGTACCGGGAGGCCGCGCGCGGGTCCAGCTTGGGGCGCAGCGGCAGCGAGATCACGGCCGGCGCGAGACCGAGCCTGACCTCGGTGAACGCGAAGGTGGCGGCCGGGCCGGCGATCGCCAGATCGGCCGCTCCCACCAGCCCCAGCCCGCCGGCCCGGACGTGCCCGTCGATGACGGCGATCACCGGCTTGGCGCAGTCCACGATCGCCCGCTGGAGGTCGACCAGCCCGCGCGGCCCGACCGTCGGGTCCGCCCCGGTCGCCTCCGAGAGGTCCGCCCCGGCGCAGAACACCTTGCCCGCGTGCGTCAGCACCACCGCCCGCACCTCCGGATCGGCGGCCGCCCCGGCCAGCCCGGCGGTCAGCTCGGCCATCAGCCGGCGGGACAGCGCGTTGCGGTTGTGCGGCGAGTCGAGGGTCAGCGTGGTGACGGCGTCCTCGGTGGCGACACGGACGAAGGGCGCTTCACTGCTCATCGGTGCGGTCCTGCTTTCCGGCTGAGGGTGGGTCGGAACGGGGCCGCCACCACGGGTGGACGGCGGCGCCCGGACGACTCTGACATGCCCACCCTCCACGCGGGAAGTGTCCAGGTCGGAGCCGGACCGTCCAGACGCTCCGTGGCCGTCCTCGGAATTCCGTGGTGCGGTGATCGGCTGTCGGCCACGATGGGCGCATGACCACGGAATCACAGCCCACCAGCAGCGGCCCCACCCACATCACCGAGCCGCCCGGGGTCGCTCCCGGGACCGGGTACACCCAGGTGGTCACGGCGACCGGGCGGCTGGTCGCGATCTCGGGGCAGGTCGCGTTCGACGAGGAGCGGCGGCTGGTCGGCGAGGGCGACCCGGCGGCGCAGGCTCGCCAGATCTTCGAGAACCTGCGACGCTGCCTGGCCGCGGCGGGCGCGGACTTCTCGCACGTCGTGAAGCTGACGTACTTCCTGACCGACATCGCGGACATGCCGGCCGTCCGCGAGGCGCGGAACGAGGCGTTCGGCGACCTGCCGCTGCCCGCCAGTTCGGCGATGCAGGTGGCGGCGCTGTTCCTGCCGGAGGTGCTGATCGAGATCGAGGCCTTCGCGGTGCTCCCGGAGTAGCCGGCGGGCCGCCCGCCCCGGCCCCGGCGCGTCAGGCCGGAACCTCGCCCCGCCGCCGGGCCCACCGGACGGCGGGGCCCATCGCGAGGCCGGCGCCGGCGAGCAGTGCGCCGAGCACGGCCCAGCCCAGCAGGCCGTGGCCGATGACCGCGGTCGAGACGACGGCCGGGCCGATCATCAGCGCGGCGGACATGCCCGCGTTGAAGACCCCCTGGTAGGCGCCGTGCGCGCGCTCGCCGGCCAGGTCGTAGCTGAGCGCCCAGGTGCCGGCCTGGCTCAGGACCTCGCCGACCGCCTGGAGGGCCACGCCGGCCAGGACCACCGGCGCGGCGAGCGCGGCGGGTATGCCGTGGGCGAGGCCGAGGACCAGGCAGGAGGCGGCCAGGACCAGCCCGGCGCGCCCGCAGGCCCGGGCGGCGGCGACCGGGTGCTCGGTGCCCCGGGTGGCGGGGACCTGGAGCGCGATCACCAGCACGGTGTTGACGATCAGGGTGCCGGCCACGGTGATCCGGGGCGCGTCGGTCTGCTGGACGATCCACAGCGGCACCCCGACCTCCAGCATCGCGAACTGCAGGGCGAGCACCGAGCCGAGCGCGGTCACCACCAGGAACGGCCCGTCCCGCAGCGCCGGATTGCGCTCCCTCGCCCCGGCCGGGCCCCGCTCTACGGCCTCCGCCACGGCCTTGTCGGCACCCTCGGCGGACGCCGCACCCGACCACCCCGGCACCCGCAGCCGCTGGAACATCACCGCGACGGCCAGGTACGAGACCGCGTCCGCCAGGATCGCCGTCAGATAGCCGGCCCGCGAGTCCACCTGGAGCGCGATCGCGCCGACCCCGGTGCCGAGGCAGAGCCCGACGTTGGTCACCACCCGCAGGTAGGCCCGGCCCGCCACCCGCTTGTCCGCGGGCAGCACCTCCGCGTACAGGGCGTTGCGGACGGCGGCCGAGCCCCGGTCGGCCGCGGCGACCAGGCAGGCGAGCGCGACGAACGCCGGGTAGCCGTCCACCAGGGTGTACCCGGCGGTGCCGAGGCCGGTGAGGGCGACCAGCGCGACCAGGACCGGCCTGGCCCCCCAGCGGTCGGCCGCACGCCCGGCGGGGACGCTGGCGAGCACCCCGCAGAGCCCTGCGGCGGTGAGCGCGAAACCGAGCCGACCGGCGCTCAGGCCGAGGAAGCGGGTGAAGAACAGCACGCCGACGGAGAGCGAGAGGCCGCTGCCGACCGTGTTGAGCAGGGTGATCCGGGCGAGCCGGCGCACCGTCGGATCGGGGTGCAGCAGGCGTGACGCCCCGGAGGTGGGCAGATCGGAGCTCGGCGCGGCGGTCGCCGCCGGTGGGGTGGTCATGGTCACGATCACACCCCGGCGTCGCCGCTCGGCAGTAATCATTTAGGCTCGGGCTTAAACCAGCAGCGCACCGGCGGCACGGACCGGCCGCGGGGACGCGCGGCGGGCGGACGGGAAGAGGGGGCGGGCGGTCGCGTGCACCGGTTCAAGCTCGGCCTGGCCGACCTCGCCACCACCTGGTTCGCCTGCTCCCCCGTCCAGGAGGCCGCGCTCAGCCTACGGATGTGGACCCACCCCGGGTACTTCCCCCTCCAGTCCGCCGCCTTCGAGCGGCTGCGCCCCGCCTTCCAGCGGCTGGACTCCGCGCTGCTGCTCTCGCTGGTCTCCGTGCACCGCTGGATCCCGGACTTCCTGACGCCCCGCCCGGCCACCCCGTGGCCGGACTTCCGCACCGAGCTGGCCGCCGTCCGGGCGCTGCCGCCCGAGCGGTTGCGGCCCGAGCTGGAGCAGACCTTCCTGCCCCACCACCGGTCGCTGCCCCCGCTGCTCGCGGCGGGCCTGGCCGACCCGGCCCGGCTGCTGGCGCGGATCGCCGACGCCCTGGAGGAGTACTGGGAGTGCTGCCTCGCGCCGGGCTGGTGGCCGCAGGCCCGGGCGGTGCTGGAGGCGGACCTGGTCTACCGCTCCCGGGTGCTGGCGCAGCAGGGCGCGGCCGCGCTGTTCGCCGACCTGGACCACCGGCTGCGCTGGTCGGACGGGCTGCTGTCGGTCGACCGCCGTTGGAAGCAGTGGGACGGGGAGATCACGGTGGACGGGCGCGGGCTGGTCCTGGTGCCGACCTTCTTCGCCCGGGGCGCGATCACGATGATCAGCAACGACCGGGCACCGCAGATCAGTTACCCGGCCCGGGGGCAGGCGGGGATGACCGCCCCGGCGTCGCCGACGACCCCGCGCGCACTGGAGCAGCTGCTCGGCGCGCCGAAGACCCGGCTGCTGGCGCTGCTGGCCGAGCCGGCCAGCACCACCGACCTCGCCTACCGGCTGGGGGTGACGCCGGCCGCGGTCAGCCAGCACCTGGCGGTGCTGCACCGGACCGGGCTGGTGAACCGGGCGCGGCACGGCCGTTCGGTGCTGTACAGCCGCAGCCCGCTCGGCGACGAGCTGTCCGGCCACCCGCGCCGCGGCTGACGGCCCCGGTCCGCCGCATTCGATCAACTCACCAGTGGTACAGACCTGTTGACGCATTGGTCTGTACCTCCTACAGTGCCCATGCCCCCGTCTCCCCACGGCGGTGGGCATGTCACGAACCCCGCACCACCCCGGCACCACCCCCCGCACCACCCCGGCACCACCCCGTTCGGTTCGGCGTCACCCTGTCCAACCCCCACAGTCGCAGGGAGAACCATGTCCGTTCGATCCCGCACGCGCAGAGGCCGCCACCGGCTGATCGCGCTGCTCTCCGTCCTGCTCCTCCCGCTGGCCGCGATCACCGCACTGGCCACCCCGGCCAACGCGGCCGGCAAGCTCACCGCCGCCTTCACCACCGAGAACAACGGCTCCTGGTGGAAGGGCACCTACATCGTCAGGAACGACAACACCACCGCCGTCAACGGCTGGACCCTGGAGTTCGACCTCCCGGCCGGCGTCACGATCCAGAACAGCTACAACGGCACCGCGACGGTCAGCGGCCGCCACGTCACCGCCGTCGCCGCGTTCTACAACGCCAACGTCCCCGCGGGGAAGACCACCGAGCCGTACAGCTTCTGGTTCGTCGCCAACGGCCCGGTCGGCACGCCCACCGGCTGCCGGATCAACGGCGACAAGTGCGACGGCAGTTCGGACGTCCTGCCCTCCGCACCCGGCACCCCCGCGGTGACCGACTCCACCGCGCACAGCCTCGCGCTGAAGTGGCCCGCCGCGACCGGCGGCGACTTCCCGGTGGCCTCCTACGACGTACTGAACGGCAGCACCGTGGTCGGCGGCAGCACCACCACCGACGCCGTGGTCGGCAACCTCACCCCGGCGACCAGCTACACGCTGACCGTCCGCGCCAAGGACACCCGCGGCAACCTCGGCCCGGCGAGCGCGCCGGTCACCGCCTCCACCTTCGACCCGGCGACCGACCCGACGCCGCCCACCGCGCCCACCAACCTCCGCACCACCGCGGTGGGTTCGAGCGACGTGACGCTCGCCTGGAACGCCGCCACCGACAACCTGAAGGTCGCCGCGTACGACGTCTACCAGGACGGCGCCCTGGTCCGCTCGGTCACCGGCTCCACCCTGACCACCACCGTCGGCAGCCTCTCCCCGTCCACCTCCTACACCTTCACCGTCAAGGCCAGGGACGGCGCGGACAACGCCTCGCCCGCCTCGGCGCCGCTGAAGGTCACCACCTCCGACCTGGTCGGCGCCGGGAAGTACGCCCGGGTCGGCTACTTCACCCAGTGGGGCATCTACGGCCGCCAGTACTTCGTCAAGAACCTCGACACCTCGGGCAGCGCGGCCAAGCTCGACGTCATCAACTACGCCTTCGAGAACATCGACCCGGTCAACCTGACCTGCATGGCGGGCGTCACCAAGGGCACCACCGCCGATCCGCAGGACCCGGACCAGGGCACCGGCGCGGGCGACGCCGACGCCGACTACGCCCGCCCGATGAGCGCCGCCCAGTCGATCGACGGCGTGGCGGACGACGGCTGGGGCAAACTGCGCGGCAACTTCAACCAGTTGAAGAAGCTGAAGGCGAAGTACCCGAACCTGAAGATCGTCGTCTCGCTGGGCGGCTGGACGTACTCCAAGTACTTCTCCGACGCGGCGGCCACCGACGCCTCCCGGCAGAAGCTCGTCAAGTCCTGCCTCGACGTGTGGATCAAGGGCAACCTGCCGGTCTACAACGGCGCGGGCGGCGACGGCGTCGCGGCCGGCATCTTCGACGGCATCGACCTCGACTGGGAGTGGCCCGGCTCGCCCGACGGCCACGCCGGCAACCACTACAGCGCCAACGACAAGACCAACCTGACCCTGCTGCTGGCCGAGTTCCGCAAGCAGCTGGACGCCCTCGGCGGCTCGCACAAGCTGCTGACCGCCTTCACCCCGGCCGACCCGGTGAAGATCAACCAGGGCTGGGACCTCTCGAAGATCTTCAACTACCTCGACATCGCCAACGTCCAGGGTTACGACTTCCACGGCGCGGGCAGCGACAACTCCTGGGAGCCCAACCGCACCGGCCACCAGGGCAACCTCTACCCGGACGCCCAGGACCCGTACACCAACCACTTCAGCGTCGACACGGCGGTCAAGCCCTACCTCGACGCCGGGGTCAACCCGCGCAAGCTCACCATCGGCCTGGCGTTCTACGGCCGGGGCTGGCAGGGCGTCGCCGACGGCGGCGTCAAGGGCGAGTGGCAGAGCGCGACCGGCGCCGCCCCCGGCCAGTTCGCCGAGGAGGCCGGCACCCGCGGGTACAACAGCCTGATCACCACCTTCCCCAACCTCGCCGTCTACCACGACGAACAGTCGGTCGCGACCTACGGCTACACCGGCGCCGGCGGCCAGTGGTGGACCTTCGACGACGCCTGGTCGATCGGCAAGAAGACGGCCTACCTGAAATCGAAGGGCCTGCTCGGCGCGATGATCTGGGAAATGACCGGCGACACCCCCGGCGGCACCCTGATCACGGCGATCGACAACGGCCTCAAGTAGCACCCCCGGCACATCGGCCCGGCGCACGCCGGGTCCGGGCGCACGGGCTCAACAGCACGTCGAGTCAGCACACGCCGGGTCCGGCGGGTACCCACCCGCCGGACCCGGCGTCACGTCAGCGCGAGGCCAGGGCCGCGAGGCGGCGGGCCGAGCGGTACTGGCGGATCACCTGGGCGAAGGTGGTGTGCCCCTGGGTGGTGCGGGCGAAGGCCCGCCAGGCCGGGTCGATCAGGCAGACCGCCGCGTGGAACAGGTACGGCCGGCGCTCGAAGGCCGTCAGCATCTGCTTGCCGGCCCGCATCTCCACCCCGAGACCGGCCTTGATCGCGAAGGCGTAGTTCAGCGCCTCCCGGCGCACCTCCGCCGCCGTCGCCGACTCGGCGACCTTGACCGCCCACTCCCCGGCCAGCCGGCCCGAGCGCAGCGCGTACGAGATGCCCTCCCGGGTCCACGGCTCCAGCAGCCCGGCCGCGTCCCCGGCCACCAGCACCCGGCCGCGCGACAGCGGCGAGTCCTCGGCCCGGCAGCGGGTCAGGTGCCCGGACTCCACGCTCGGCCGGAACCCCGCGAGGCCCAGCTGCTGGATGTAGTCGGCCAGGTACTGCTTGGTCCGCTCGCCGTCGCCGCGGGCCGAGATCACCCCGACGGTCAGGCTGCCGGACTCGGTCTTCGGGAACACCCAGCCGTAACTGCCGGGCAGCGGGCCCCAGTCGAGGTGGATCCGGCCGGCCCAGGCCGCGGCCACCTCGGCCGGGACGGGGATCTCCGCCTCCAGGCCGAGGTCGATCTGGTCGAAGGAGACGCCCACGTGCCGGCCGATCCGGCTCGCGCTGCCGTCCGCGCCGACCACCGCACGGGCCTCGAAGCTGCGCCCGTCGGCGGCCGTGACCAGCGCCGTACGGTGCTCGCCGCCGCGCTGCTCGACCCCGGTGACGGTCACTCCGGTGACCAGCACCGCGCCCGCCTGCTTGGCCGCCTGCACCAGGCGCAGGTCGAACTCGTCCCGGTTGACCAGGCCGAACAGCATCCGCTTGGAACGCCGGGTGCGGGTGAACCGGCCGCCGTACGCGAAGGTGACGGCGTGCACCCGGTCCTGGAGCGGCAGCTTGAAGTCCGGCGGCAGGCTGTCCCGGGACGGGCCGATGATGCCGCCGCCGCAGGTCTTGTACCGGGGGTGCTCGGCCTTGTCGAGCAGCAGCACGCGCCGCCCCTGGGCGGCGGCGGCGTGCGCGGCGGAGGAACCGGCCGGTCCGGCACCGACCACGACGACGTCCCAGACGCCGTCCAACGGGTCCAACGGCTCCAACGGGTCCGGCCGGTCCGGCCCGGCGGCCTCGGCGTCGATCGGGCTACGAGAATCGGGGCTTCCGGAGTCAGTCACGGGCAACAATCCTATGCGTCCGTCCCCGCCGACGTCGGCCGCACCGCACCGAACGCGCGAACGAATCACGGTCGCACCGGCCCGGACGGACCCGCACCGGCCCGCACCGGCCGCGCGGACGGTTCCTGACACCGCTCCCCCCGGGGCCGTCCGTTCGTGTCCGCCTATGATCGGCGTTACCCCACGTCAACGCCGTTCGCCCGAAGCACCCCCCGGACGGACCACCCCTACCCGGAGCACACCCGATGCCGCAGCAGCCCCTGGCCGACGCCGTCCGGTCCCTGATGGACCGCGCCCGCACCGACCTCGCCGAACTGGTCGCCTTCCGCTCGGTCGCCGATCCGCGTCAGTTCCCGGTCGACGAGTGCGAGAAGGCCGCCCACTGGGTCGCCGAGGCCTTCGCCGCCGAGGGCCTGACCGGTGTCCGGCTGCTCGACACCCCCGACGGCACCCAGTCCGTCTACGCCGAGCTGCCCGGCCCGGCCGGCGCCCCGACCGTCCTGCTCTACTCGCACTACGACGTCCAGCCGCCCCTGGCCGAGGACGAGTGGCTGAGCCCCGCCTTCGAGCTGACCGAGCGCGACGGCCGCTGGTACGGACGCGGCGCCGCCGACTGCAAGGGCAACATCCTGATGCACCTGACGGCCCTTCGGGCGCTGCGCCGGGCGGACGGCGGTTACCCGGTCGGGCTGAAGATCATCGTCGAGGGATCGGAGGAGCAGGGCACCGGCGGCCTGGAGCGGTACGCCGAGGCCCACCCCGAGCTGCTCACCGCCGACGCCATCGTGATCGGCGACACCGGCAACTTCGCCGCCGGCCTGCCCACCGTCACCGCCTCGCTGCGCGGCATGACCGTGGTCGACGTGTCGGTCCGCACCCTCGCGGGCAACCTGCACTCCGGCGCGTTCGGCGGCGCCGCGCCGGACGCCCTCCAGGCCCTGGTCAAGGTGCTCGCCTCGCTGCACGACGAGCACGGCGACGTCGCCGTGGCCGGCCTGACCACCGATCAGACCTGGACCGGCGTGCAGTACCCGGACGAGCAGTTCCGCGCCGACGCCAAGGTGCTGGACGGGGTCGCGCTCACCGGCACCGGCACCGTCGCCGACCGGCTGTGGGCCCGCCCCTCGGTCACCGTCCTCGGCATCGACGCCCCGCCGGTGGTCGGCGCCACCTCCTCCGTCCAGTCCTTCGCCAAGGCCTCGGTCAGCCTGCGCGTCCCGCCGGGCACCGACACCGGCGCCGCCCAGGAGGCCCTGGTCGCCCACCTGGAGGCCCAGGTGCCGTTCGGCGCGCAGGTCACCGTCGAGCGCCAGGGCAACGGCTCCCCGTTCCTCGCCGACACCTCCGGTCCGGCCTACGAGGCGATGGGCGAGGCGATGGCCGAGGCCTTCGGCACCCCGATGGTCGCCTCCGGCGAGGGCGGCTCGATCCCGCTCTGCAACACGCTGCGCACGCTCTACCCGGAGGCCGAGATCGTGCTGATCGGCGTCGAGGAGCCGACCACCCAGATCCACGCGGTCAACGAGAGCGTCGACCCGCTGGAGCTGGAGCGGATGGCCCTCACCGAGGCGCTCTTCCTGCGCCGCTACGCCGAGCTGCGTTCGGTCTGACGCAGGTCCGGGTCAGGTCCGGGTCAGGTCCGACTCAGGTCCGACTCAGGTCCGACTCAGGTCCGACTCAGATCTGGCTGAGGTCCGCCCCCGGCCGCGCGGGCCGCGCCGTCCACCACGACGGCGCGGCCCGCGCCACCTCAGCGGTACGCGGCACGGTCCCGGGTCGCACCCGGCAGGTCCTCCCCGCACGCCTGCTCCGCGCTGCCGCACGCCCGCGCGTCCCGGGGTCGCCGCGCCCCGCTCACACTCCCCGCACCACCCCGTTCCACCTGTGCGCCGTCGGCCGCCACCCCCGCGCCGCCCGTACCCCGGCCGCACCGGCCGCCCGGTCCGTACCACCCCGGGCCCCCGTCACCGCGCCCCGGGCCAGCGCCCACCCGACCGCGCCGACCGCGAGCCCGGCCCCGGCGCCGAAGCACAGCTCCCCCACCAGCCCGCGCCGCAGCGGAACGAGCCGGTGCACCACCCCCGCCGCGGTGGCCGCGCCCAGTACCGCCGCGCCCGCCTGCCGGGCCCGGCCGGACAGTTCGACGGCCGGCCGGACCGGCTCCACCGCCCGGGCCGCCCGCACCGCGTACCCCGCCACAGCGGCCAGCGCGGGCGCCGAGGTGCCGTACTGCAGCACCTCGCACAGCTGCGGCCCGCCCGCGACCGGCCGCCCCAGCACCGGGAACAGCCGGACCCCGGCCCGGTCGTGGTGGGTGAAGGCGTCCCAGCCGACGTGGCTCGCCGCGCCGACCGCCGCCGAGGCCGCGAACCAGGCGAGGTCCGCCCCGGACGGCCGCCCCCGACCGGCCCGGCGCACCGTCAGCGCCTCGGCCGCGCCGGACCACGGCGGCGGCAGCAGCGCGACCAGCGGCCCGCGCACCAACCCGTGCCAGCCCGCCACCAGCCCGGCCGCGAGCGCCACGTCCACCGTCGGCACCCCCCACCAGCGGTGGGTCGCGCCGCCGAACCGGTAGACCCCGGGCAGCAGCGACTCCGCGAAGAACGGCACGTCCGGCGCCATCGAGCCGGCGACCAGCGCGGACGCGACCAGCGGCCCGCGCTCCCCCGCCAGGCGCAGCAGGGGCAGGACGGCGGCCGGGTGGCTCAGGGTGAACGGCATGGCCCCATCCTGCCGCCCCCGGCCACGGCCGCCGCACCCGCCCCGCACGGCCCGCCCGGCCCCTCACCGCCCACTACTCCCGGAACGCCGGAACGGCCGGCCCGGCCGAGGACGCCGGACCGACCGCTCCACCGCCCCGACCGCCGGCCGCCCGACCCCGGGCTCCGGCCCCGGGCCCCGACCCCGGGTTCCGAACCCGGGTTCCGAACCCGAACCCGATCGGCAGGTCCGCTCAGGCCGCGTCCGCCGTCGACGCCAGCCCCACCCCCGCCCGCCGCCCGGCCTCCAGGTAGCGCAGCTCCCCGCAGCGGCGGGCGTCCAGCGCCGCCGCGAGCCGCCGGTACCGCCCGGGCGGCAGCAGCCCGGACGCCTCCTCCAGGCTGACGAAGCGCCAGCTCCGCAGCTCGTCCTGCTGGAGCAGCAGTCCCTGCCGGGCGGTCGCGTCCAGCAGGCCGCCGTCGTAGACCAGGCGCAGCCCGCCCCGGCGCGGGCCGGTGCGCGGCTCCCAGTCGACGGCGAGCAGCCGCAGCGCGGCCGGGTCCAGCCGCAGGCCGAGTTCCTCGGCGGTCTCCCGCAGCGCGGCGTCGGTCGGTGCCTCGCCGCGTTCGACCACCCCGCCGGGGAACTCCCAGTCCGGCTTGTAGACCGGGTCGACCAGCAGCACCCGGTCCTGCTCGTCGAAGAACAGGACGGCGGCGGCCACGGTGTCCCCGGTGGGGTCGGGGCTCTGCACGATCGGACAGCGGGCCGACCCGTCGCCCACCAGTTGGGCGAGTCTGGCGGCGGTCTCGCCCGGGGTGAGTCCGGAGGTGTCGACGAGCCGGGCGTCCCGGCGCAGCCAGCGGCGGGCGGCGAGGTAGCGGGGCACGTGCTCCAGGCACCACTGCCGGATCCGTTCGCTGCGCGCGGGGTCGTCGGGCACCTCCTCCCGCTGCGCAATGCGCGCACGCAGGATCGTTTCTTCAGGGTCCAGGACGAGGTGGTGCACCGCGATGCCGTGGGAGGCCAGTGAACCGAATATCTCGTCCCGGTAGTCCTCCCGCAGCAGCGTCATCGGGACCACCAGCGGCCCGGGCACCTCGCCGAGCAGCGCCGCCGCCGTCTCGGGGACGAGCCGCCGCCAGGCCGGCAGCTCCTGGAAGTCCGACACCGCCGCCATCCGGTCCGCCGGCAGCATCGCCCGCAGCCCGAAGCCGACCAGCTCGGGATCGAACAGCATGCTGCCGGGCAGCAGCTCCACCAACTCGCGACAGGCGCTCGTCTTGCCCGCCCCGAACGTGCCATTGACCCAGACGATCACTAACGTCCCCTGTTTCTCGACCTCCCC
Source organism: Kitasatospora sp. cg17-2 (assembly GCF_054031055.1). Lineage (NCBI taxonomy): Bacteria > Bacillati > Actinomycetota > Actinomycetes > Kitasatosporales > Streptomycetaceae > Kitasatospora > Kitasatospora sp. cg17-2. Next base: position 7,909,293 of record NZ_CM132923.1, on the reverse strand, counting down.
CGGTGCCGTTCGCACCGGGCGGCGCCCCCGTCAGCCGAACCAGCGCCACCCGAGGTGGTACCCGCGCCGCGCCGTTCCCCATACCTCCACGTCTGCCCGGCTCATGGCGGTTCCCGGTTCCGTTTGACAGCGGCATGTGCCCAGGTCAGAGGGCTTACCACAGGGCCGGTACAACCCCCGCCGCGCCGGAGCGCGCACCCTTGGACACCGGAGTCCGACCCCAGGGCGCGCGCCCCCTCCGCACCTCGCACGCCCCACCGTCCGTACACCCTGCGGCGCGGGAGCCGTACACCCCACCGCACGGGAGCCCTGCACGCCACCCCGAACGCGCGCCGCCGGGCCGGGCCCGTGCTTGCCCATCGGCGGCCGAACGCCTAGAGAGGAACGATGACCGCACCCAGCACCCCCGGCCGCGTCGTGGCCATCGGCTCCGTGAACATCGACCGCATCCTGCGCTGCCCCGTGCTCCCCGCCCCCGGGGAGACCGTGCTCGCGGCCGGCTCCACCCAGGGCTTCGGCGGCAAGGGCGCCAACCAGGCCGTGGCGGCGGCCGCCATGGGCGCGCCGACCCGCCTGGTGGCCCGGGTCGGCGCCGACGCCGAGGGCCGGGCCGCACTGGCCGACCTCCGGGCGGCCGGAGTGGCGACCGACGCCGTGCGCACCGACCCGGACGCGCCCACCGGGCTGGCCGTCGTCCTGGTCGACCCGGCCGGGGAGAACAGCATCGTGGTCGTCCCCGGCGCCAATGCCCGGCTGACCGGCGCCGAGGTCGCCCGGGCCCTCGCCGAACTCGCCCTGACCTCCGCCGACACCGTCCTGACCAGTGGTGAGGTGCCCGAGGAGTGCATCCGCGCGACGGCCTCCGCGCTGCCCGCCGGGCCGCGCTGGATCCACAACGCGGCGCCCGCGGGCGTCCTCCCGGACTGGTCCGGCCCGGGTCTGCGCCGCCCGCTCCTGGTCGCCAACGCCGTCGAGGCCGCCCAGCTCACCGGCCGGTCCGCCGACTCCACCGGGACCGCCGACTCCACCGGGACCACCGACGACAGCCCGGACGGCACCGCCACGACGGCCACCGCGCTGGCGGCGCTCGGCGACGGCGCGGTGGTCACCCTCGGCGCGGCGGGCGCCCTGGTCGCGACGGGCGGCGCGCTCCACCGCCTCCCCGCCCCCGAGGTCGCCGTCGTCGACAGCACCGGCGCCGGCGACGTGTTCTGCGGTGCGCTCGCCGCCCGGCTGGCCCAGGGCGCGTCCCTCCGCGAGGCCGCCGCCACCGCCGTCGCGGCCGGCGCCTTCGCCGTCACCGCCCTGGGCGCCCGCGGCGCCCTCCCCCGCCCGGCCGACCTCACCGGCCCGACCGACCTCACCCACCCGGCCGCCCGGCCCTCCTGACCACCCGCTCCCGAAGCGCCCACGGACCGGCGCCACCGGCCCGCACCCACAGACCGGCGCCCGGACCACCGCGGTCCGGGCGCCGGTCCGGGCCGACCGAGCAGGCGTCAGGGCCGCCCCATGTGGGTCGGGTAGTAGCCGCTGCTGATCCCCGAGATCCGGATCAGCGTCCCGGGCCGGGCGGCCTCCACGTACTGGTTGTTGCCCAGGTAGATCGCCACGTGGTGGATGCCCCGCGCGGAGCCGTCGTCCGACCAGAACAGCAGGTCCCCGCGCCGCAGCTGGGAGGCCGTCACCGGCGTGGTGGCCGCGTACTGGTCGTTGGCGACCCGGGGCAGCTCGATGTCGCCGCGCCGGAAGGACTGCTGGACGAGACCCGAGCAGTCGTAGCCGTCCGGACCGTTGCCGGCCGTCCGGAACGGCTTGCCCAGCTGCGCCAGCGCGAACTGCACCGCCGCCTCGACGTCACCGTCCGCCGCCGGGGCCGCCGGAGCCGCCGCGTCGGCCGAGGATCCGGAACTCGGGGCCGAGGACGTGTCCCCGGTCCGCGCGAGGTAGATGTCGTAGTGGGTCGTCCAGCGCCATTGGCCCGCGCTGTTCTTGAACCAGTACCGCGAACCGTCCCACCCCTGGGTGATGCCCCCCGACGGGACGGCCGTCGGCGACGCCGGGGCGGCCGCGGCGGTGCTCGGGGCCGAGCCGCCGGTCCGCGCCAGGTAGACGTCGTAGTGGGTCGTCCAGCGCCACTGGCCCGCACTGTTCTTGAACCAGTACCGCGAACCGTCCCACCCGGCGTGGGCCGGCGCCGGCTCGGCCGCCGCCGTCCCCACACCGGTGCCGAGGCCGATCACGCCGGCACCGGCAGCGATCACGGCCACCATGCCTATCCCCCGGCGGACCCGCGCGGCCCGGGAGGGGCGGGCGCCACGCGCCGGCCGGGGGGAGGTGGTGGCAGTGGGCTGCCCGGTCGCGTCGTCGGCGGCACCCGGTGCGCCGGTGTTGACGGTCGTCATGCTGCTGTCTTCCTTCACTGATCGCGCCGGTCGCGCCGATCGCCTCGGTCGCGCCGAACGCTGGTCGCCAATCGCTGGACGCGGTGCGCGGGACCCTGGGGCCCCGGTCCGCGCCGCTTGTCACGGTAGGCACGCGTCCGGTCACGGCGCGCAGTGGAGTGCGCCAAAGGAAGGCTCACGGAAGGTGAGCGACCGTCACCCGACCCGGCGCCGGGTGACCGCCCGTCACCCGTGTGCCGAGTTCTCCAGCAGCTGCTTCTTCAGCACCTTCCCCAGGGCGTTCCTGGGGAGTTCGGACACCAGCACCACCCGCCGCGGCCGCTTGTGGACCGAGAGCCGCGACGCCACGAAGTCCGTCAGCTGTTCACCCGTCACGGGACCGTCCGGCACGACGTACGCCACGATCGCCTGGCCGAGGTCGGCGTCCGGCGCGCCGACCACGGCGGCGTCGGCCACCGCCGGGTGGTCGCGCAGGGCCGCCTCCACCTCACCGGCGCCGATCCGGTACCCGCCGCTCTTGATCAGGTCGACGGAGGCCCGCCCCACGATCCGGTGGAAGCCGTCGGCGCCGATCACCGCGACGTCCCCGGTCCGGAACCAGCCGTCGGCGGTCCACGCCTCGGCGTCGGCGTCCGGCCGGTTGAGGTACCCCCGGAACAGGGTGGGCCCGGCGACCTGGAGTTCGCCGACGCTCTCGCCGTCGTGCGGGACGGGCCCGCCGTCCTCGCCGACCAGCCGGGTGCGCACCCCGGCCACCGGCAGGCCCACGCTGCCCGGACGGCGCTCCCCGTCGGCGCGGGTGGAGACGGTGATCAGCGACTCGGTCATGCCGTAGCGCTCGATCGGGGCGTGGCCGGTCAGCGCGGCGAGCCGTTCGAACACCGGGACGGGCAGCGGAGCGCTGCCGGAGACCAGCAGCCGGGCGGAGGCGAGCCGGGCGGCCGCCTCCTGGTCCGCCGCCAGCCGGGACCAGACGGTCGGCACCCCGAAGTAGAGGCTGCCGCCCGCGGCCGCGTACCCGGCGGGGGTCGGCCGGCCGGTGTGCACCAGCCGGCTGCCGGTCCGCAGCGCGCCGAGCACGCCCAGCACCAGCCCGTGCACGTGGAACAGCGGCAGGCCGTGCACCAGGGTGTCCTCGGCGGTCCACTGCCAGGCGTCGGCGAGCGCGTCGAGGTCGGCGGCGACGGCGGCGCGGTCGATCACCGCCCCCTTGGGCGGGCCGGTGGTGCCGGAGGTGTAGAGCACGAAGGCGGTCGCCGACGGGTCCGGCTCGGCGTACGTGGTGGCGGAGCGCTCGCGCAGGTCGACCGGCAGCCCGGCGACGCCGGCGTCCTCCGGCAGGGCGTCGCCGACGGCGTGCGCCAGCAGGGCGGCACCGGAGTCGCGCAGGATGTGCGCGCGCTCCTTGGGCCCGGAGTCGGGCGGCAGCGGGACGACCGGGACCCCGGCGAGCAGGCCGCCGACGACCGCGACCACCGTCTCGGCGGTGGACCGGGCGAGCACCGCGAGGGCGGGGGCGCCGGCCACCCGGTCGGCGACGGCCGTGGCCGCGCCGAGCAGCCGCTCGCGGGAGAGCCCCGGCCCGTCGGAGATCCGCAGTGCGTCGGCGGAGTCGCCGGAACCGCCTTGAAGCGCCGTCAAGAGTGTCATGCGTCTGCCCTCGCCCCTGTCCACGGTGGGCCGGATGCCCACGGTCCGCTGAGCGCCGGGCCACGGAGTGCACACAGGGTCCGCAGGACCCGCGGGGTTCGCGGGTCCCACGGAGCCCGCGGGGATCCGCGACCGGCGCCGCCGACCGACTCTACGGGCCCGGGCCCGTCACCCGCGGGCCAGGGCGAACGACGGCGCGGGGGCGCCCCCGGGAGTTCCCGGGCGCGCCCCCGCGCCGTCACCCGCCGTCAGGGCGGAACCGGATCGGGTGTCAGGCCTTGCGGGCCTTCACCTCGCCGGTGAGCTGCGGCAGGACCTCGAACAGGTCGCCGACCACGCCGTAGTCGACGAGCTCGAAGATCGGGGCCTCGGGGTCCTTGTTGACGGCCACGATGGTCTTCGAGGTCTGCATGCCGGCCCGGTGCTGGATCGCGCCGGAGATGCCCGCCGCGATGTAGAGCTGCGGGGAGACCTGCTTGCCGGTCTGGCCGACCTGGCTGCTGTGCGGGTACCAGCCGGCGTCGACGGCGGCGCGCGAGGCACCGACGGCCGCGCCCAGGGCGTCGGCGAGCTCCTCGACCACGCCGAAGCCCTCGGCGGCACCGACGCCGCGGCCGCCGGAGACCACGATCGCGGCCTCGGTCAGCTCCGGGCGGCCGGAGGACACGCGCGGGGTGCGCGAGACGACCTTGGCGGCGTTGCCGGTGAACGCGACGGTGACGTCCTCCACCGCGCCCGCGGCCGGGGCGGCCTCCGGAGCGACGGCGTTCGGCTTGACGGTGATGACCGGGGCGCCGTGCGTCACCGTGGACTTCACCTGGAAGGAGGCGGCGAACACCGACTGGGTGGCGACCGGGCCGTTGTCGCCGGCCTCCAGGTCGACGGCGTCGGTGATGAGGCCGGAGCCGATCCGCAGGGCGACGCGGGCGGCGACCTCCTTGCCCTCGCCGGAGGAGGTGACCAGCACCGCGGCCGCGTCGGCGGCCTTGGCGATCTGGGCCAGCGCGTCCACCTTCGGGACGACCAGCTGGTCGGCGAACTCGGCGCCGTCGGCGACGTACACCTTGGCGGCGCCGTACTCGGCGGCCTTGGCGGCCAGCTCGGCCGCCTTGTCGCCGGCGCCGAGGACGACCGCCGACGGCTCGCCGATGCGGCGGGCCAGGGTCAGCAGCTCCAGGGCCGGCTTGCGGACCACGCCGTCGGCGTGGTCCACGAGAACCAGGATCTCAGCCATGATTCATTGCTCCTGATCGATCGTTGGATGCGCGAACGGGTGGGACTAGATGAACTTCTGGTCGGCGAGGAAGCCCGCGAGCGCCTTGCCGCCCTCGCCCTCGTCCTTGACGACCGTGCCCGCGGTGCGCGCCGGACGCGCCGTCACCGACTCCACCGCCGTCCACGAGCCCGCCAGACCGACCTCACCGGCCTCGATGCCCAGGTCGTCCAGGTCCAGGGACTCCACCGGCTTCTTCTTCGCCGCCATGATCCCCTTGAACGACGGGTAGCGCGCCTCGCCCGACTGGTCCGTCACCGACACCACCGCCGGCAGCGCCGCCTCCACCAGCTCCGTCGCCGAGTCGCCGTCCCGACGGCCCTTCACCGCACCGCCCTCGACCGACACCTCCGACAGCAGCGTCACCTGCGGCACACCCAGCCGCTCCGCCAGCAGCGCCGGCAGCACACCCATCGTGCCGTCCGTCGACGCCATACCACCGATCACCAGGTCGAACCCGGTCCGCTCCAGCGCCTTCGCCAGCACCGCCGACGTCCCGATCACATCGGAACCGTGGATGTCCTCGTCATTGACGTGCACGGCCCTGTCCGCACCCATCGACAACGCCTTGCGCAGCGCGTCCTTCGCGTCGTCCGGACCCACCGTCAGCACGGTCACCTCGGCACCCTCGTTCGCCTCCGCGATCCGCAGCGCCTGCTCCACCCCGTACTCGTCCAGCTCCGACAGAAGGCCGTCCACGCCCTCCCGGTCGGTGGTGTGGTCGTCCGCGAAACGACGGTCACCCGTCGCGTCCGGCACGTACTTCACACAGACAACGATCCTCAAGCTCACGGCCTGTCTCCTGTACTGGTCTCGTCCGGCGGCTGCGGCTGTGCAAGCGGGCGCGGAACACGGTACGCACCTGCTCCCGGCAGCGTGCTCCCGTGCCGGTCCGGAACTTCCTGGCAGCATACTCGCCAGTAGTACGACGGTCACTACTCGCCAGTAGCTTACGCCGCGCGGTCCCGACCGAACGTCCCTCGGGCCCTCCCGGCAGCCCCGAGCAGGCCGTCGGCCCAGGTGGACCGCGGGACGGACGCACTGCCGTCAGGGCCATCCTGCCCCAGCCCGGCCCCTGCTCCACCCCGCGGGGGCGCTCCTTCCCCCTCGGGACCCACCGCGACCGCGGAACGCGCCGTTCCGCGCCGGGGCGCCGGACCGCTCAGACCGCCTCGCCCAGCGCCGCGATCACATCCGCCCGCCTCGGCTGCCCGGCCGCCCGGCGGACCACCCGGCCACCCGCGTCCAGCACCAGCACCGTCGGCGTCCGCAGGATGTCCAGCCGCCGGACCAGCTCCAGCCGCTCCTCGGCGTCCAGCTCCACGTGCGCCACCCCGTCGACCATCCCGGCCACCTCCGCGAGCACCCGGCGGGTGGCCCGGCAGGGCTGGCAGAAAGCCGTGGAGAACTGCACCAGGGTCGCCCGCTCGCCGAGCGGCACCCCCAGCTCGGCCGCCGACAGCCCCACCGCCCCGTCCTTCGCCCGCACCCTCAGCCTCCCGTCGCGCTTGGCCCGCAGCAGCCCGAACGCACTCGCCAGCGCGAGCACGACAACGCACACCACCAACCCGGTCATGCCCCCAGTCTGCGGCAGGCCCCCGGGGCTCCGGGAACGGCCCCGGCAAAACGGTCGACCACCGGCCCGAGGCCCGCGTACGATCACCGGGTGGACTCCGACCGCCCCGCACAGCCGCTGCTGACCGCCCGCCGGGTGGTCGACCTGTGCCGGGCCACGGCCTCGCGCTGTCGCTGACGCTCCCCAGCCGTCAGCCCACCGCCGTCCCCTCCCGGAGTCCCCGTGCAGATCGATCCCCGCGGCCCGCGCTTCGCCGCCGCGCTCACCACCGTCGTCCTGATAGCCGTCCTGCTCACCGGCAGCGGAGCCCTGCTCGCCGCCCAGGCCCTCGTCTTCGCCCTCGGAGCCCTCGGCGGGCTGCGCCGCTCCCCCTACGGATGGCTCTACCGCACGCTGGTCCGGCCCCGCCTGGCGCCGCCGGCCGAGACCGAGGACGAACGCCCGCCCCGGTTCGCCCAGGCTGTCGGCCTGGTCTTCGCCCTCGTCGGCGTGCTCGGCTTCCTCACCGGCGCCGCCTGGCTCGGCCTGCTCGCCACCGGGTTCGCGCTGGCCGCCGCCTTCCTGAACGCCGCCTTCGGCTACTGCCTGGGCTGCGAGATGTACCTGCTGGTCCGCCGCGCACAGGGCCGGGTGGACCTCACCGCCTGACCGCGCCGCGCCACCGCCCCGGAGCGGGGCCCGGCCGGAGCGGAAAAGTTCCCGGCCGGGCCCATCACGTACGTCACACCTTCACATTCCGCCAGGCAGCACCCCTCAGGTGACAGCAGGCACTCCTTCGGGGGATCATCTCCGTGTATCGCCCGTGGCCGCCGCGGTGTGCCGTGCTCCCGGTCGGCCCCCACGCACCGCCCCGGGGCCCCGCCGTACCGGGCCGCCAGGCCCGTCGAAGTCAGGACTGACCGTGGCAGAGCTCGTCTACCCGCCGGTGATCGGCGCCGCACTGACCGTCTTCCGCGCACTCGACGTGCGCATCAAGATCGTCGGCGCCGAAAACATCCCCGCCGAGGGCGGCGCGGTGCTCGTGAGCAACCACATCAGCTACCTCGACTTCCTCTTCGCGGGCCTGGGCGCCTACCGCGGCGGCAAGCGCAAGACCCGCTTCATGGCCAAGGACGACGTGTTCAAGCACGGCGTCTCCGGGCCCCTGATGCGCGGCATGAAGCACATCCCGGTCGACCGGACCGACGGCCAGCCCGCCTACGAGGCAGCCGTCCGCGCCCTCCGGGCCGGCGAGGTCGTCGGCGTCTTCCCCGAGGCCACCATCAGCCGCTCCTTCATGCTGAAGAAGTTCAAGACCGGCGCCGCCCGGATGGCCGCCGACTCCGGCGCCCCGCTGCTCCCGGTGATCCTCTGGGGCACCCAGCAGCTGTGGACCAAGGGCCGCCCGAAGACGCTCACCAAGCGGCACGTCCCGGTCACCATCATGATCGGCGAGCCGATCGTGCTGACGCCGGAGGACAAGCCCGTCATGGTCACCCGGCGCCTGCGCGCCGCGATGACCGAGATGCTCGACCGCGCCCAGCGCGAGTACCCCGGCAAGCCCTCCGGCCCCGAGGACAACTGGTGGCTGCCCGTCCACCTCGGCGGCACCGCGCCCACCCTGGAGGTGGCCGAGGCCGAGGACGAGGCGGAGGCCCTCGCCAAGGCCGAACGCCGGGCCGCCCGCGGCTGACCCCGCGTCACCGTCCCGCCGCGTCACCGTTCGGCCGAGCCGCCGTACTTCCGCGCGAACGGGCGACTCTCCGCCGCCGGGCGGACGCGGACCGTCGCGTGTCGCCCCGCTCCGCACCCCCCGATCTGACAAAGTGACAGCTCCTTCGGGGGGCATCACGTCCGGACTCGCCGGGCGGATCGGAGACGGAGATGACACGCGGATGACGCGCAAACGGCTCTCACGAACCACCCCCGCCAAGGCCCGCACCCGCCCTCATGCCGGTGCGGGCCTCCTGCTCGCCGGGGCCCTGCTCACCGGCTGCGGCGCCCAGCCCGGCGAGATCCCGCTCAGCGAGATCCGCGCCGAGTCGCCCAGCCCGACCCCCACCGTCGAAGCGGCCGTCGCCAACGGCACCGCCGCCGTCGTCGACGCGGCCGCGGCCGCCCCGACCGCCCCGCCGGCCCACAACGGCCTCATCGCCGGCCGGGCCTTCCTCGACCAGGACCGCCTCACCAGCGCGATCTTCGCCGTCACGGCCGACGGCCGGACCCGGCAGCAACTGACCCAGCCCGCCGACCTGACCCGGGACGACCACCCCAGCTGGTCCCCCGACGGCACCGCGCTCGCCTTCGACCGCACCGGCGGCGACTCCCCCGGCCGCATCTGGACCACCGGCTCCGACGGCCGGAACGCCCGTCAGCTCGGCCCGCTCTGCGAGGCCGGCGCCCCGGACTGCGTCAACGAGACGGAGACCGCGCCCGCCTGGTCCCCCGACGGCAAACTGATCGCCTTCACCCGCAGCTGGGGCCGCTCCGATCCGGGCTCGGAACAGATCCAGTACAGCGACCTCTTCGTCATCGCCCCCGACGGCACCAGTGCCCAGCGGCTCACCTTCCTCACCAACGACACCCCGTACTCCGGCGCCGTCACCGACCCCTCCTGGTCCCCCGACGGCAAACAGCTCGTCTTCTCCTACCGGACCAGCGCCACCGGCCAGCCCGCCAACGGCCGTTCCCTCTACATCGTCAACGCCGACGGCACCGGCCTGCGCCGACTCACCCCGTGGGAACTGCGGGCCGGCGAACGCGCCGACTGGTCCCCCGACGGCAGCCGGATCGTCTTCACCACCTACCCGGCCGGCCCCGACAACGCCCCCGGCGGCGGCATCTACACCGTCCACCCCGACGGCACGGCGGTCGAGGCGCTCACCCCCGGCCCGTCCGACGTCACCTACGGAGCCGCCTCCTATTCACCCGACGGCACCGCGATCGCCTTCGACCAGGCCCCCGCCGGCGGAGCCTCCGAGCTGTACACGATGCGCGCCGACGGCTCGACCGTCACCCGGCTCACCGACCCCCAGGGCCACGGGGAGAGCCGCCCCAGCTGGGGCACCGCCCAACCGCAGCCGCAGGGCTGAGTTCTCGGCACAGTTCTTCTCCGCGGTAATTCATGCACAACGCAAAGAACCCCCGTCGGTTTCCCGACGGGGGTTCTTCACAATGATTGTTCGGCGGCGTCCTACTCTCCCACAGGGTCCCCCCTGCAGTACCATCGGCGCTGTGAGGCTTAGCTTCCGGGTTCGGAATGTAACCGGGCGTTTCCCTCACGCTATGACCACCGAAACACTATGAAACTGTCAACCGCACCCACACCGTGACCAGGTATGGGGGTCGTTGTTTCAGAACAACACAGTGGACGCGAGCAACTGAGGACAAGCCCTCGGCCTATTAGTACCGGTCAACTCCACCCCTCACAGGGCTTCCATATCCGGCCTATCAACCCAGTCGTCTACTGGGAGCCTTACCCTCTCAAGGAGGTGGGAGTGCTCATCTCGAAGCAGGCTTCCCGCTTAGATGCTTTCAGCGGTTATCCCTCCCGAACGTAGCCAACCAGCCATGCCCTTGGCAGGACAACTGGCACACCAGAGGTTCGTCCGTCCCGGTCCTCTCGTACTAGGGACAGCCCTTCTCAACACTCCTACGCGCACAGCGGATAGGGACCGAACTGTCTCACGACGTTCTAAACCCAGCTCGCGTACCGCTTTAATGGGCGAACAGCCCAACCCTTGGGACCTACTCCAGCCCCAGGATGCGACGAGCCGACATCGAGGTGCCAAACCATCCCGTCGATATGGACTCTTGGGGAAGATCAGCCTGTTATCCCCGGGGTACCTTTTATCCGTTGAGCGACGGCGCTTCCACAAGCCACCGCCGGATCACTAGTCCCGACTTTCGTCCCTGCTCGACCCGTCAGTCTCACAGTCAAGCTCCCTTGTGCACTTACACTCAACACCTGATTGCCAACCAGGCTGAGGGAACCTTTGGGCGCCTCCGTTACTCTTTAGGAGGCAACCGCCCCAGTTAAACTACCCACCAGACACTGTCCCTGATCCGGATCACGGACCCAGGTTAGACATCCAGCACGACCAGAGTGGTATTTCAACGACGACTCCACCATGACTGGCGTCACGGCTTCAAAGTCTCCCACCTATCCTACACAAGCCGAACCGAACACCAATATCAAGCTATAGTAAAGGTCCCGGGGTCTTTCCGTCCTGCTGCGCGAAACGAGCATCTTTACTCGTAATGCAATTTCACCGGGCCTATGGTTGAGACAGTCGAGAAGTCGTTACGCCATTCGTGCAGGTCGGAACTTACCCGACAAGGAATTTCGCTACCTTAGGATGGTTATAGTTACCACCGCCGTTTACTGGCGCTTAAGTTCTCAGCTTCGCCCCGACGAATCAGAGCTAACCGGTCCCCTTAACGTTCCAGCACCGGGCAGGCGTCAGTCCGTATACATCGCCTTACGGCTTCGCACGGACCTGTGTTTTTAGTAAACAGTCGCTTCTCGCTGGTCTCTGCGGCCACCCCCAGCTCTGGCAGCAAGTACCGTCACCAGGAATGGCCCCCCTTCTCCCGAAGTTACGGGGGCATTTTGCCGAGTTCCTTAACCATAGTTCACCCGAACGCCTCGGTATTCTCTACCTGACCACCTGAGTCGGTTTGGGGTACGGGCCGCCATGAAACTCGCTAGAGGCTTTTCTCGACAGCATAGGATCATCCACTTCACCACAATCGGCTCGGCATCAGGTCTCAGGCTACGTGTTGTGCGGATTTGCCTACACAACGCCCTACACCCTTACCCCGGGACAACCACCGCCCGGGCTGGACTACCTTCCTGCGTCACCCCATCGCTCACCTAGTACAGACTTGGTCCAGCGGCTCCACCACGTCCC